>CAWJXD010000001.1:0-11228 GCA_963846785.1 uncultured Alphaproteobacteria bacterium
CCAACGCTCATAGAAATTCGGGCAGACTCCGGGCTCGCCATGACACTCGCGGGGTGATCGCCGGATGCCAGACTGTCCGCATTGCCACATTCGACGACGTGATCAACCACAGGAAATTGACTGCGAATTGCAAGCCATAACGGCCCTGCATGATCTCCACTGCCACCTTAGACTGACCAGCTCGGTTACGTCACACGGCATCGTTAGCACAACCGTGATTGCGATTGTGGGATGTGTTTAGAGCGGTCACCCATGTTGAGGAATGTGTCGTGACAGCGATGATGTCCCATCTTCAATGTTTGTTTCTTCATGTTGATCATGGTGTGGATGATGAGCAAAGCAAGGGACTGTCTAAATATTTGCTAGCCGTAGCGTCTGCAACGAACTGCCCAATACATCGCCTGTCGTTACAGTGGATTGACAACGCGGCATTGTCGACATTGATCGATGAACTGAAACATTCCGCATCAAGATCAAAAAGAACAGCTTTGTTAATATGTGGTTCACATCTGGAGGACCAGGTCACAGTGTGTTCGCTTGAAGCTTTGCTCGAAGGCTTCGACGTGCATTTGCTGTGTGACATAATCTCGGCCCGTGACGTAAAGCTTAAACCTGTGCTGCTTCAGCGACTCTTTCAAGCTGGCGCGGTTCCATCATCCTTGCGACAGTTTCTTTATATGTGGCAGACGGCAGAAACAGATCAACACATGTCAGAAACTTTGCGAAATCTTCTTGAAAATTACGACTCAGAATTTGCAGTGCACGTGCGCTAAGGCGTATCAGGCAATCGTAACCGAGATCAACTCCAATTCGAAAAGTATTCCGAAGTTTGGTGGGTTCGACTCTGTGAGCGTCTATCACCTCCGTTATCGATTAGAAGGTTTCTGGATATATTTAGCAATTGTCGGGCGGGTCCCAGTCATTTGGGACTGCGCTCTATCTCGCTGCGCTCGACCAAGCCTGGCTTTGCCAGTCTCTGCCCATTCGGGTGACGATCGCTCCCGCACATAAACTCAAAAAATTCGATTGATGTCAGAAACGGGGACGTCTTCGTCTGCGGGCACTGCAAGATGCTTGACCTTTAAAGCGACTGGGGTGCAGGCCGTGGGCCTGCTTTGGGACGCCGCTTTGCGTCGGCATTTTTGCGTAAGGCCGACCCGGTGCGCGGGGTGGGCGGCGCTCCTTTCTAGTCCCGCTGCGGCGGGCCGCAACTGCGCAGGTTCTCAAAGACAACAATATTCGACAACGCACTCAAGAGCGCAGTCCTCCACTGGCGTTACGGCCTTCGGTGCGGCCCGCCTCAATCAGCGTGCCTCTTCAGTCGCAAGGCACCGCCCACCCCGCTTACCGGGGTTCGGATGCGAAGGAGGGAACACAGATGTCGAAGGCGATTGGAAGAGAGAATATCTATCGTGAGATCACCGATAAAATCATCGCCGAACTTGAACGCGGCATTGTGCCATGGGTGCAGCCTTGGACCGCTAGCCGCCAGCTTTGCCCCTTGGGGCTTCCGGTCAATGGCCTGACCCGCCGCAGCTATTCCGGCATCAATATTTTGTTGTTGTGGTCTGCCCTTGAGGAGCACGGCTTTGCTTCGCCCTATTGGCTGACCTTCAAACAATGCATCGCCATGGGCGGCAGTGTGCGGAAGGGCGGACACGGCACGCATGTCTATTTCGCTGACAAATTTGTGCCGCAGAAGGAACAGCAACGCGCCAAGGATGAAGGCACAGACCCGTCTGCCATTCATTTCTTGAAGCGCTACACGGTGTTCAATACCGAGCAATGTGAGGGTCTGCCCAAGGGGTTGATTGCAGCACCTGTTGCCAAGACCGAACGGCAAATTGTGCCCGAGGCCGAGGCACTGATTGCGGCCACGGGTGCAGATTTTCGCATTGGTGGCGATCAGGCCTTCTATGTACCGTCAGAAGACTTTATCCGTATCCCAAACCAAACGGCTTATTCCGACCAGATCAACTATTACCGCACGGCTTTCCATGAACTTGGTCACTGGACGGGCCACAAGAGCAGGCTTGACCGCAGCCTCACCACCAAATTCGGGACGGTGGATTATGCCCGCGAAGAACTGGTTGCCGAAATGGCAACGGCCTTTGTCTGCGCATCGCTGGGCATTGTTCCAACTGTTCGCCATGCCGATTACATCGGCAATTGGTTGCAAGTCCTGAAAGAGGACGCCCGCGCCATTGTGAAGGCAGCAAGTCTTGCTTCCAAAGCTTGCGACTTCATTCTGGCCTTCCGGCCACAACTGCAATCTACATCAGATTTGAAGCAGGCGGCATGACTGCCGCCACTCCCACCCCTTTCGAAACGGAAGCGACAGCCATCGGACCGCAAGCGCTGGTCGTCGGCGTTCGCCCCGTTTCGATGAAGGCGCGGCTTGAGGCGTTGGCCGCGCATCCCCTCTGTTCCGACAGGCTGCAAAAGCCCTGTGACATCGGTCTCTTTGACGATGTGGCACGGAACCAGATGGACCTGTTCAGCGCCAGTTCTCAACCCCAACCCACGGAGTAACGATCATGGAACTTATGCATATCCCTTTGTCAGAACTTGCCATCGCCAAGGTCAATGTCAGACATGGTGTCAAGAAAGCCGACTACAATGACCTCATTCCCTCGATCAGGGAACGCGGTATTCTGCAACCGCTTCTGGTCCGCAAGAATGGTCGCGGCTATGAAATCATTGCCGGACGAAGGCGCTTTCTTGCCGCCTGTTCCTTGGAAAAGGAAGGGCTTGAGGTCGAGGCTTTGCCATGCGCCATCATGGCCAAAGGTGATGACGCGGCTGCGGTGGAAGCATCTTTAATTGAGAATGTCGCCCATCTGCCGATGGATGACATGGACCAGTTCGAAGCCTTCCAGCGCTTGCTCAAAGAAGGTCGCAGCGTTGAGGACATTGCCAATGTCTTTGGTGTGACAGAACTCACAGTGAAGCGACGTCTGGCCATTGCCAATCTGGCCCCCAAGATCAGGCAGCTGTATCGCAGCGAAGACATAGACGCCGAGACCTTGCGGGCCTTGACCATGGCGTCAAAGCAACAGCAGAAGGATTGGCTTTCCCTCTACGAGGACGAGGAACAGCAAGCCCCCATGGGCCAAGGCTTGAAGCGCTGGTTGCTTGGCGGGCAGAACATATCAACAAAAAATGCCCTGTTTGACCTTGCCACCTACCAAGGTGAGATCGTGTCAGACCTGTTTGGTGAAGAAAGCTATTTCGCCAATCCCGATAGCTTCTGGGTCTTGCAGGACAAGGCCATTGCCGCCAAGCGCGACGAACTCTCGGCCCAAGGCTGGACCCGTGTGGAAATCATGCCACGCGGTGACCGCTTCCATGAATGGGACTTTGAAAAGACGGCGAAGAAGAAGGGTGGTGCTATATTCATCACTGCGTCAGAACGGGGCGAAGTCGAACTCCACGAAGGTTATCTCTCGCGGACCGAGGCCCGCAAACGCGAGAAGCAAGACACTGGCGAAGCTGAACCACCCAAGGCGGCAAAACCCGAACTGACAGCCCCCATGCAGAACTATGTTGACCTGCACAGGCTTGCCGCTGTCCGGCTGGAACTCTTGAACCACCCGCAGATTGCCCTTCGTCTTGTGCTGGCGCACATGATTGTCGGCTCAAATCTGTGGATGGTGAAGCCTGAACCGATGAAAGCGGCAAAGCCCGAAATCGGGGCATCTGTTGCTGCCAATCCGGCAAACAGCACCTTTGTAGAACGGCGCAGGGAACTTCTAACCTTGTGCGGATTTGAAGAAGACCGCACCGAATTGGTCAGGCCCAATGGCGATGACTACAGCTTAACCCACCTGTTTGCCCGCCTTCTCAAACTGCCAGAAGACGATGTGCTGCGGCTTCTGGCTTTGGCCATGGCAGAGACTTTGGCTTGCGGCACAGCCACAGCTGAGGCCGTTGCCATGACCACCAGCGCCACCCTCAATGACTGGCGTCCCGATGACACCTTTTTTGATCTTCTCGGTGGCAAGGACGTGGTGCGAGCCATGCTGTCAGACATCGCTTCACCCGCTGTTGCCGAAGGCAACAGGAACGAAACGTCCAAGGTACAGAAGGGCATCATCAAAGACTTCCTCCATGGCACCAATGGCCGCGAACATAAGCTGGATTGGCTGCCGTCTTACTTCCAGTTCCCGCCCAAGGCCTACACCGAGCGTGGCAGAATTGGTGCTGTTGATAGGTGGAACACAGCGGCAAACCTATTCACTGCGTAGAACTGTTTCATCACCAACAACTACACGAGCAGGCCTTCGGGCCTGCTTTCCTTTGCCCCGCATGATCGCTCAAGTGGGGCGTGTGCGTTGTGGTTTCAGTCACTAGACCGCAGTTCAAAGCGTAGAGGTTTTCTGCGTCGGACATGGCTGAACGATCAAATTGGCATTGAGTTTCTTGGGGGCCCACACAAAGCAACAATCGAGTGGCTGACACATCGCTTGCCACATGTTTAGCCCTTCGCATAACAGGCCGCGCCGATTTCGATGCCGTGAGTCAGAACCTTGTCGTTTGGTTGCCATGCATATTTGCAGCGTGAATTGGCAAGCGACTTTCACTTGCAACAATGCTGACCGTGCGCAGGTGACCCTTGTAACGCCCGTCACTATGCTTTCGCAGACAAACCACTCACAGCCATTTGATCTCCTGCAATAGGTGTTGCCTGAAAACCATTCCCGGCTGTTTGCGCATGACCTATGGCCGTCCGTCCTCGCCCGAAACCCTCGTCCCCAAGTTTTTTCCCCGCCGCAAGATGCGGCTTCCTCGCGAACGCTGCGCTCCAAAAAACCTGTGCCTTCGGGTCCTCCACTGCGTTGCGGCCTTAACAGGTTCTGGCTGCGGGCGGCGGCCATCTCCGGTCACGCATCGCCGGGGAATGGTTCCCAAGCGAACATCCAATAGGAGACTTCAAATGACTGCAATCGGTTATGTCCGCAAAGAAAACGATGGTCGTTACAAGGGCCACCTGCGCACCGTCAGCATCCAGGCCGAGATTGACATCGTGCCAAACCAGCAGAAAACCTCTGACAGCCAACCTGACTTCCGGGTTCTGACCCAAGGTATCGAAATCGGTGCGGGCTGGCAGAAAAAGGGCGAAACCTCCGGCAAGGAATATGTCAGCCTCTCCATCGCCGCCCCTGAATTCGGCCCCAAGAAACTCTACGCCAATCTGGGGCGCGCTGCTGGGTCCGACGAAGAAGACCTCTACGCTGTGATCTGGAATCCGGGTGACTGACACCACCACGCATACGCCCCGCATGAGCCATCATGCGGGGTAATTATTCATGCGATCAGCGCAAAAAATCGTCATTGATGAGCTAAAAATGCCGTCGGTCTTTCGTCATTGGCGGTTAAGTTTTCAGCGGGTGTCGCGCCGAATTGCATGTCAATTTCTTCAATACTCCCACTGAAAGCTGGCCTCTTTAGAACAGTGCGGGGTGCTTTTGATTTTGACTTTCGCTTCAGATTTTTCGTTGCGCGGATGAAAAATCCTTAGCATTTTTGAGCGTTAACACAGGTGAATTGGTCTAAAGAAACCTCGTCACGACGCGCATTTTTGCGAACAATGCATTTGCTTGTGTTCCGTCAGATGTGAGTTATTTATGAACTTCCGGTAATTATTCAGTGCACAGATCATCGAGGGGGAAGAAAGCAGGATGAAAGCAATGTGGACAGGTTGGGTGTAAGCACATGATATTGCTTGTGCGAGGTGTCCACATTTTGCGAGGGTGACTGCAAGTGTGACGTCATCACGCCAGCAACGCGTTGATATACCTCGCATCGCATAACACTACCCTTGCAAGTCAAAAAATCCTCCACACATCAGCAGTCGGGACGCGATGTTTGGAGAATGTCGTCATGTCAGATGAGTTTGATTTCGAACCGCGCCTTGGGAAGATTGGTCACGGCAGGCCTGTCAAGCCCAAGCCCTTTGTCCGACAGGTGCTGGATGTCGCCTACAAGAGCGGTTTCAAGACAAGGCGGACGTCGTCGTTCACGGGACAACGAATTGGACGGGGTGCAGCTTGGGGAACATTGGCCTCGGCAGGTCTCATGCGGACGGGTGGACGGAAGGCCGTCGTCAAGGTTCGGATTGCCAAGCTGCGGTCCGGCAATATGGCAGCACCCCGCGCGCATCTTCGCTACATCCAACGCGACGGGGTTGATCGGAATGGTGAACCCGGCAAACTCTATGGACCAGAGCTGGATGACGTCGATGGCAGTGCATTCACTGACAAGTGCGATGGTGATAGGCACCAGTTCCGCATTATCGTGTCACCAGATGACGGCGAGCAGCTTGCCGCGCTGAAGCCCTTCGTCCGAGACTTGATGCAGCAGATGGAGCGGGACCTTGAGACCAGGTTGGATTGGGTGGCCGTTGATCACTACAACACCGGCCATCCCCATTCTCACATCGTCATCCGTGGCAAGGCCGAGGATGGCAAAGACCTCATCATGGCCCGGGACTATGTCACCCATGGCATCAGGCAGCGGGCGGGTCAGCTTCTGACGATGGAACTGGGACCGGAGATCGAATTCGACAAGCAGATGAAGTTGGCGCGGGAGGTCAATGCCGAGCGCTTCACCAATCTCGACAGGTCAATCCTCAAACATGTGGACCAAGGCATCCTCACCATCAGTGCCTTGCCGCCCGTCGAGCCACTTGTGCACACCTCACATATGCGAAGGCTGAAGCATCTCTCCAACTTTGGCTTGGCAGCTGAGCTGCAAACAGGGATATGGGCGATTGATCCAGACACCGAACGCAAGCTTAGGAGCCTCGGCAAACACAACGACATCATCGCCACCATGCATAGGGCAATGCGGGAGGCAAAGATTGACCGCCCCGGTGTCAGCTTCGCAGTCTTTGACGCGGAGGTATCAGGAAGACCCGTCATTGGTCGTGTTGCTGCAATAGGTCTCACAGATGAGATCAATGACCGTCACTTCGTCGTTGTCGATGGCATTGATGGCAAGGTTCACTACGCCGATATTGGACGCGTGCGTCTGGAAGCGTTACCGGGCAAAGGCATGATCGTATCGCTTGAAGGATCGGCACAAGAAGCAGCACCTTCAAGTACACAAGACAAACAGCGTGCCCGCGTACGGGTGTTGTCCTACCTCAATCTCGAACGGCTCACAGGCACCGAGGGATTGACATGGTTAGACCGGGAACTGGCCAGCAAAGCACCTGCATTCGTGAGCGACCAAGGCTTTGGCAAAGACGTAAAGTCCGCGCTGCGCAATCGCTTGCAATGGCTGACAGAGCGCGGGATGGTTGAGCCAATACAAGACGGTGGCACCCGCCCAACAACCACAGCCATGAAGGCACTGGCCAATCGTGAACTGGACCACGCCGCTCAACAGCTAACAGCGGCATCTGGCCTGCATGCTGCCCGTGTGATGGATGGCGAACGCTTTGAAGGAACCTACCGCCAACCCATTTCGCTCGCCTCAGGCAAGTTTGCGGTGTTTGAAAACAGCAAGGAGTTCACGCTCGTTCCGTGGCGACCAAGCTTCGAAGACATTCGCGGCAAAGAGGTCATCGGAAAGGTCAACGGTTCAACCATTGCGTGGGAGTTGGCAGGGCGAAGTCGCGGCTTGGGCATCTGAGCGAAAACACCGACACATGGAACATTGCTCGCGAGGTGGCCGGTTGCTTCCTCCTAGGCCCGCTGCGGCGAGCCGCAACTGCGCAAGTGCTTCAAGCAATCAACGCACGACAATGACCTCATCCGCGCAGTCCTTCGCGTTGCTACAGCCTTCGGTGCGGCCCGCCTCCTTCAGCGGGCCTCTCCAGTCGCTCTTGCCGCCCACCCCGCTCGCTGGGTTCAGTTGCGGGAAGGAACTGCAAATGTTTGAAACGCGAATACATGTCCAAGAAACGCAGGATGCGAAAATCGACACTCCGACTCTGCCCTGCTTTTCCCGCCTTTCCCAATTGCACGAATCCAATCACTGGTCGATTTTGGATGATATTACTTCCTTGATTGAGGTCGTTAAATGAACAGTCTTCTCGAAACACCAAAGCAACTTGCGATGCGGGTCGGACTTTCAGTTGGGGCTATTCATCGGTTGATGAATGATGGTAAGCTTCCATTTGTCCAAATTGGAACCCGTCGTCGGATACCTCCTGGCACATGGGAGGGTTACATCGAAACAAACACGGTGAAGCCATGTCGAAACCCAATCACGGACCAAAGCTCAAATATTTTCCGAAGCGCGGCAGCTTCTACATCCTTTGGACAGAACGGGGCCGCAGCCGCGAGCGCAGCACTGGTACGGCAAACAGCGCAGAGGCTCAAATCAAGCTCGCGCAATTCCTCCAGCGCTACACGCAAAAACTCGGTTCACGTGATCCAGCAGAAATCCTCGTGACTGATGTGCTGACAAATTATTTGGAAAGACTTGAAACCAATGGCAAGGATAGCGCGAGGGCGGCTTATGCTGCCATTCCACTTTCAGAATATTTCAGCGGCAAATCTTTGGCAGAAGCATCTGCATTTTGTGAGGGATTTAGAATTTGGCGCAAAGCTTCTCCCAGCACAGTACGTCGTGATCTCGGCATATTGCAGAGCGCCATCAAATGTGCGCTAGATGCACAAATTATCACCCGCACTGTAGTAATAGCCCGGCCACCGGAGTCACCAGCACGGGAGCGTTGGCTGACACGGCAGGAAGCAGCGATGCTGCTGGCAGGTGCCTTGGGCTTTTCTCCGATCCTGTTCAACATCAGCACTCGGCAACCCATGCAGTGGAAACGCACTGCACGCCCTCAGTATCATTTGGCGTTGTTTATTCTCATTGGACTCTATACCGGAAGACGCAAGGAGGCGATCCTGTCACTTCGCTGGCCGAAGGTTGATTTAACGCGCCGGAAGATTGATTTCCGGCGGGAAGGCCTTGCCGAGACAAAAAAGAAACGCGGGCAATGCGCCATACCCTCGCGTTTGTTGCTGCATCTCAGACGCGCGCGAAAACTGGAGTTTGATATCGGTCACGTTATCTGTTGGGGCGGCAAACCTGTTGCGGAGATCAAGACCGCATTCAACAATGCTGCTGACCGCGTCCATCTCAAAAATGTTTCACCACACACTTTGAAGCACACAGCTGCAACTTGGCTCATGCAATCGGGCAAGGACCCGTTCAAGATTTCGGATTTTTTGGCAACGAGCGTTCCAACGCTTTTGAAACATTATGGCCATCACAACCCGGACCACCAATTTGAAATAGCCGAAGCCATCAGCGCCCGTCCCCACAATATTCAGCGCGCGCGATGAAGTTTTCGCTTTATTCACTATGTTTGGGTCACGGATGCGCATGCAATTCAGGGCAAGCGCCGTCCTTTTATTTTTTCCTCCAAATTAATTGCATAAAACATCACAAAATGATACTTTGCGCACATGAAGCATGTTTCCCGTTTGAGCGCTCGCGAATATATTTCCCGTCTGGCAGCCAGCGGTCACTACGACTTCAGCTCCGCAGAAGCACAAGCCGCTTTGGGCGTTTCAGTCGAAGCGGCAAAGCTTGCCTTAAATCGCCTTGCCAAACAGGGCCTCATCGCATCTCCTGCTCGGGGGTTTTACGTCATCGTCCCCCCGGAATACCGCTCCCTCGGCTGTCTGCCTGCCGACCAGTTCATTCCCGCACTCATGAAGCGGCTTAGCCTGTCCTACTATGCAGGCCTGCTTTCTGCCGCGCAATATTATGGTGCGGCCCATCACCGCCCGCAAGAATACCAAGTGATGGTGGCAAAATCCCGCCGCCCTATCGTCTGCGGTGCGGTGCGTGTTGCTTTTGCCGTGCGCAAGAACATCAGTGCGATCCCCGTGCAAAGCTTCAACACACCGCGTGGCATCGTGCTCGTCTCGACGCCTGAGGCCACAGCTGTCGATCTTATTGGTTATTACAACCATGTTGGTGGCCTCGATCAAGTGGCAACGATTCTCAGTGAACTTGCGGATAGTCTTGACCCCGACAAGTTGGTGGCAGCGGCACAGACAGCACCCATCTCGTGGGCACAGCGATTAGGTTATCTGTTGGAGTTGGTGGAAGCAGGAACGCAGGCGCAGGCCCTTAAGGCCTATGTTCGCGCAAGCGCCCGTCAGGTAACCCTCTTACAGCCATCAGCGGCATCAAAAACTTCAAGGCTGGACAAAGGCTGGAAGCTCGACATCAACGCCGACGTGGAGGCTGAGCTATGATCCCGCGCGATTACATTACGGAATGGCGGTCAGAAGCACCTTGGGTGCAGGACATACAAGTCGAGCAGGACCTAGTCATCTGCCGCGCCTTGGTTGAGATTTTTTCAAATCCTGTACTTGCCGAAGCGCTAGCCTTTCGTGGTGGAACGGCGCTTTACAAACTCTATCTTAAACCTGCCGCGCGTTATTCTGAAGACATCGACTTGGTGCAAATGCGCGCCGAACCAGCAGGACCGGTGATGAACGCATTGCGATCTGTGCTTGACCCGTGGTTGGGCGCGCCACGCTGGAAACAGACCGAAGGCCGTGTCACGTTCGCGTACCGATTTGCATCGGAAGATGCCCCGCCGATCAACATGAAACTGAAAGTGGAAATCAATTCACGGGAGCATTTCGCGGTTCATGGATTCAAGCACGTTCCATTCAGCGTTGCGTCACGTTGGTTCGAGGGCCGTTGCGAGATACCAACCTACGAACTTGACGAATTACTCGGCACAAAACTGCGCGCGCTGTATCAGCGCAAGAAGGGCCGCGACCTCTTCGATCTGGCAACGGCTCTTGGGCAAGGCGGTGTTGATCCTGCCCGCATTGTCAAAACATTTACGGCTTACATGGACCATGACGGCCACAGTGTGACCCGCGCACTCTTCGAACAGAACATGCATCAAAAACGTACCGACCCGCAATTCACCGCAGACATCGGCCCACTACTGGCAAGCGGATATTCTTGGGACTTCGCTGCGGCAGCCGCACTTGTTCAGACGGCACTTATTGAACGGCTGCCAGGTGAACCATGGCGAGGTGGGCCTTAAGGGGACAAAAAATGATCGCACATACAATCAAAACCATTCCGGATTATTTCCGGATTATGCGGTACATTTCCCGTTATGTTCATGGTGTTTGGGAAACGAACACTTCAATAAAATCATATAGATAGCCTATAAACATATAGCTCCGAAGGCAGAGGTCACAGGTTCGAATCCTGTCGGGTGCGCCAAT
>CAWJXD010000002.1:0-75339 GCA_963846785.1 uncultured Alphaproteobacteria bacterium
CAGTCCATAGGGGTTAAGGCCAACGGCAATTGTCATGACATGCCCGCATCAACGACAAGGGTTTGGCCGGTGATCATGCGGCTGTCGTCCGACGCGAGAAACAATACGGCCCGGGCGATTTCGTCTGGTTCCAGAACTTTTTGAATCCGCTGGCGTGCAACCATGGCATCGACTTGCGTCTGTGTCGGATACCAGACGCGCTTCTGTTTTTCGGTCATGACTGCACCTGGTTCAATGGTGTTGACGCGAATATTATCGGGACCGTAGCTGCGAGACAGGGCGCGGGTGAGACCGACGATGGCAGATTTGGCTGTGGCGTAGGCGATCATGGTATCGGCACCATAGCGCCAGGCGATGGTCGAAAAATTGATGATGGAGCCGCCGCCAAGTTCCTGCATGTGGGCATGAACCTGCTGTGCCAGAAAAAACTGGTGCTTCAGGTTGACGGCCATGGACTGATCCCAATACTCCGGCGTTATATCTTTCGGTGCGCGCCGGTCATCATTGGCTGCGTTGTTGACGAGCACACGGATGGGACCCAGGGATGTCCGCACGTCTGCGACAGCACGTGCTGTGGCGTCAGCGTCGGTGACATCGCAGTGCAGGAACAGCGAACCTGGCAAGTGGGCCGCCAGAGACTCACCCTCAGCTTTCTGGATGTCGAGAAATGCAACTTTGGCACCTTGTGCATGGGCACATTGAGCGATGGATCGTCCAATGCCGGATGCACCACCTGACACCAAAAAGACGGCCCCTTGCAGACTCGGGTAGACTGCAAAGGCTGTTGTCACACCAAGGCCTGTTCGGTCTTTGCATCAAAAATGCAGATGCGGTCCATGTCTACCGCAAGGCGCACCGTTTCATCCAGTTTTGGTGACTGGTTCGGAAAGAATTTGGCTGTCACATCGCTGTTGCCGATGCGCGAAATGACGTGGGTTTCAGAACCAGTTGGTTCGACCAGTGTGACCTTGCCCGTGATGGTGTTGGCAGCGTTGCCCACTGCTTTCGACAGATGTTCGGGCCGGATGCCAACAATGACGTTGGCGCTGCTGCCTTGCGACACCGCGCGTGCGAGTTTCAACGTTTCCCCGCCCGCGAGGGCCAGTTCGGTTGTGCTGCGGACGTGTGTCATTTGTGCGGGGATGAAGTTCATGGCGGGAGATCCCATGAAGCCTGCGACGAACATGTTCGCCGGGTGATCATAAATTTTTTGCGGCTCATCAAACTGCTGCAACACGCCCTTGTTCAATACGGCAATGCGCGACGACAGCGTCATGGCCTCCACTTGGTCGTGGGTGACATAGACTGTTGTCTTGCCGATGTTTTGGTGCAGCTTCTTGATTTCTCCGCGCATCTCGACACGCAGCTTGGCGTCAAGGTTCGAGAGCGGTTCATCAAACAGGAACAGCGCCGGGTCACGCACCAGGGCGCGACCCATGGCAACCCGCTGGCGCTGGCCACCTGATAATTGTCCCGGTTTGCGATTCAGCAGTTGATCGATTTGCAGCAATGAGGACACGCGCTTCAGTGCCAATTCGCGTTCGGGTTTGGGAACGCCGCGCGCTTCCATGCCAAACATCATATTCTCGCGCACGGTCATGGTGGGATAGAGCGCATAAGACTGGAATACCATGGCGATGTCACGATCCTTTGGTGCCACGCTGGTCACCACACGATCACCAATGGCGATGGTGCCGGATGAGGCCTTTTCCAAACCTGCGATAATGGCAAGCAAGGTGGACTTGCCGCAACCTGACGGACCCACGAGCGCAATAAATTCGCCTGACCTCACATCAAGATTGATGTTATTCAAGACTTCGACGGCACCGAAACTTTTATGCACGCCATTGATCTTCAACACAGCCATTACTTGATCGCCCCTTGTGTCAATCCGCGCACGAAATATTTTCCGCCCAAGAGATAAACCAGCAGCGGCGGCAAGGCTGCAATGAGCACGCCAGCGCTCATGATGTCGAACTCGCGCACGGTTTGACCGGTTTGTGAAAAGGCTGCCACGGCTGCCGTTACCGGTTGGGATGCGCCCGTCGTCAGCACCACGCCGTAGAGAAATTCATTCCATATGCCAGTGAATTGCCAAATCACGGTGACGATCAGAATGGGTGGCGAGAGCGGCAGAATGATCTTCCAGAAAATACGCCAGAAGCCCGCACCATCAATGCGCGCGGCCTTGATCAAATCGTCCGGAATGTTGACATAGAAATTTCGGGCGAACAGGGTGGTGAAGGAAATGCCTTGAATGACGTGAACCATGATAAGGCCCCACATGGATTTGTTAAGTCCCGTGGTGCCAAGGATGTAAGCCCACGGCATGAGGGCAATCTGGCCCGGCATGAAGACGCCGAACAGCATCAAGGTGAAAAGCAGTTCTGAGCCCTTGAAGCGCCATTTCGAGAGGATGTATCCATTCAAGGCGCCGAGCAACGTTGAGATGATGGTTGCCGGAATTGTCATGTACACAGAGTTCCAGAAGTTTTGGGCCATGCCTTCGCAGCGGCCATTCAAGCAATAGGTTCCCCACAGCTCTTGGCCAGGCAGCCCAGCGCAGTTCAGCGGGCCATGCCATCATGCCGCGGGCGGCGATGTCCGGGTTGCTGCGGAAGGTGTTGAGTATGACGACCAGCGATGGAGCAGATGTAGACAATGGCGAACAGCACCAGCAGCCCATAGATGGCAATGCGCGGAGACCATGCGTTTGCGGGCCGCGCTGCCTGCCTCGAGATCGTCCACGTTGATGATGTGAGGCCGCACGTCAGACATGACCATGGGCCTTTTTTGTTTGCCAGGCGCTATACAGTCCATAGGGGACGAGCACGACAGCCAGGGCGAGCAACATCATGATTGACGCTGCAGCACCATCCGCGATCTGCCCGCGCTGGAACATCAGGTCATAAACATAGATGGCCGGAAACGTTGTGGATATGCCGGGGCCACCGCGCGGTCATGGACCAGACGAGGTCATAGGTTTTGATGGCGAATTGCAACATGATCACGGCGACCGCGATGAAGATAGGGGAAATCACCGGTAACAAGACCTTGTAGTAGGTGCGAAAGGTTCCGGCTCCGTCGATCTGTGCGGCTTTGACGAGATCCTGGTCGATGGAGCGCAATCCAGCAAGAAATAAGGCCATGGCAAAACCGGATGATTGCCAGACGCCCGTGATGATGACGGGATAGATGGCGTAGTTGCGATCCTTGATCATGGCGAACTTGAAGCTTGTCCAGCCTAAAGAGCGCACCAGCAATTCAATGCCCACAGTGGGATCATAAAACCAGCTCCAGACTGTGCCGGTGACAATGAAGGATACGGCAAGTGGATAAAGGAAAATCGTGCGCCAGATACTTTCGCCGCGCACGCGCTGGTCAATCAGAATGGCGAGCAAAAGCCCGATGGCCATGGTGCCCAGGACATAAAACCCACTGAAGAAAAACAGGTTTGTATAGGCGATGTTCCAGCGCTTGTTGGACCAGAGTTTGACGTAGTTTTCAAAGCCGACCCATCCATAGCTTGGCAATTGTGCGGAATCGGACATGAAAGGTAGAGCGTCCAGCCGGTGAATACAAAAATGTAGATGAAGCTCGCTATCAACGAAGGCACAAGCAACAGGATGGGCAGGCGGTCGCGCCAGCGTTCCAAGTTAGGATGAAGAAAACAACATCTGCTCATGCCATGGTCCAACGCCTGTGCGACGGGAGAGGAGCGGATGTATCTGTCACCCGCCCCTGTTTCAGTAATACGGATTGCAGACTGAATCTTACTGCTGCGCTTCCACGGCATCCGCCATAGCGTTTGCAGCATCAGCGGCGGATTGATCCGGCGTGTTGACGAATTCCGTGATGGTTTCCATCATGGCGCCGCGATACTTCTGCAGCACAGTCATGTTGTGGGCCATGGACCGCACCAAGGTGCCTTCCTTGATGGACGCCGCAAGGTCAGCCTGAGAGGATTGCTGGCACGGGTTGAACCCCTTGCTGAGATCAACATCAAGGCGGGCCGGAATCGAACCCTTGGAGATGTTGAAGACGGTCTGGAATTCCGGAGACAGAATTGTGGACGCCAACAGTTTCTGGCCTTCGATGTAATCCGGGTCAGACTGCTGGAAGAACACGACTGAGTCCGAGTTCAGAATGAAGCCTGGCTTGCCCCAATCTGTTGGCGCCTGGGCGCAGACATAGTCCTTGCCCTGCTTCTTGCCGACGGCCTTCAGCACGCCGATTTCCCAGTCACCCATAATGAAGAACAGCGCGTCGCCATTGGCCATCATGTTTGAGGCCGTATCATAGTCGCGACCAGCAATGCCTGGGTCCATGTATTTGGACACCATAAGGCGCATTTGTTCAAACGCCTTGACCATGCCTTCAGAGCGCATGGCTGCTATATCACCTTCCACGAAGGCTTTTTGGAACAGGTCTTTGTCGATGCCATAAACAACCACTTCAAAGGTTGTGGCGTCGGTCCAATCGGCTGACAAATGCGAGAGACAAATTTTCTTGGCCGCGATGGCCTTGTCGCAAGCAGCATTAAAGTCTGCCCAGGTCTTTGGCAGGGCGGCAACTCCCGCTGTTTTCATGGCGGCACGTTACCCCAGATCCAGTTGATGCGGTGAATGTTCATGGGTGCAGCAACCCATGAGCCTTTTGGTTTCATGACCGGGAACAGTTCCGGGGCAACAACTTTTTCCCAGCCTTCTGCAGCTGCGAGTTCGTCAAGGTTTGCGGTTTTCCCGGTCTCATTCCATTCGGCAATTTCGGGCCCTTTCAACTGAACGGCAGCAGGTGCATTGCCCGAAAGCACGTCGGCGCGGAGCTTGGCGAGAGTGTTGGCGGTGTGACCGGCAATGGCGTTCTGTTCCCACTTGCCGCCCTTGGCCGTGAACATTTCACCAAGCTTGGCAATGGACGCAGCGTCAGAGCCTGTCGCCCACTGGTGCAACATCAAGGTTTTTGGTTCGGCCATTGCTGCACCTGCAAGCATGGTGGTCAGGGCCGCAGTTGCCAGTAATGTTTTCAGGATTTTCATCGGTTTTCCTCCCTTAGATGAAATTATTGAGTGTGCATTTGTTGGCACTTTTGTTTTTCTTAATTTGTTCTATTGTGAACAAATTGAACTGTCAACACAGGAGTCACCATGGCGGGCAACCGCATCAGGAAGGTCTTGGCCACCATCGGCGCAGACACTGCGTCAGCCCAAATCGTCCGGGCTTTAAGCCAAAATGGAGGCATGACAGCCGCCCAGATTGCACGGCACACGGGACTTGCACGGTCTACCGTATCGACCGCTGTTGCTTCCCTGCGACTTGGCTACGTGGTGCTGGACGTGGAGCGCGTGGCGCTTGAAGGTGCGGGGCGACCCGGCACATTGCTGACGCTCAACCCGCAAGCGGGGACGTGTGTTGGTGTTCATCTGGCTGATACAGAAATTCAATTTGTCGTCGCTGACATGTCGCACAGTTTCATCGCGGAAGAACGTTTCACTGTGGGCCTGGACTATGAGCCCGAGCAAGCATTAAGCGTCGTCGGACAGGCATTCGAAAAATTCTACAAGGCGAACGGCCTCTCGCGGCAAGGCCTGTTGGGTGCCGGCATTTCTGTGTCGGGCCCAGTGGGCCGCAACGGTGTCTTGCAGCGGGGTGGCATTTTGCCAAAGTGGGCTGGCCTCAATATCAAAACGGTATTCTCTTCGGTTTTTGATGCGCCGATCATCGTGGACAATGAAAGCAACTGCGCAGCGCTCGCCGAATTGAAATGGGGTGCGGCACGTGGCGCACCTGATTTTGTCATGTTCAAGATGGACGTTGGCGTCGGCGGGGCTATCGTCAACAATGGAGCGGTCATCTCTGGCGTCTCTGGTGGTGCAGGAGAATTCGGCCATGTCAGCATCAACCCCGAAGGCGAACTGTGCCGCTGCGGAAACCGCGGCTGCCTCGAACTCTATGCCAGCTTTGTCAAATCCATTGAACAGTTGTCGCGTGTGCACAAGAGGCCGATGACAATTGAAAGTGCAATCGCCCTTGCCGAAAGCGGCGATGCAGGGGCAATGCGCATGATTGCTGATGTCGCTGACTATGGAGGCCGGGGGCTTGCGATGGTTGGAACAATCATCAATCCTCCGCTCTTCATTATTGGCGGACGATTGGCCCTGGCTGGAGACCTGTTGCTCTCTCCCATGCGTAAATCGTTTGAGAGACACACCTTGATCAAATCCCACGACGGCGCACCCACCACCATCACCGTTGGCAAATTCACGGACAATGATTCATTGCTGGGTGCGGTTGCACTGGTGCTCGACAATCATCATGCTCTCATTGGGGCGTGACAACGTTCGCGCCTGCAAAACATTTGTGCAAGTGCTCACAAATCGATTAACTAATAGTCATGCAAATGTAACACTCAAGTATTATGCACATCACTTATATAATAGATTCAGATAGTTAATGGAATTGTTCAATTGGCGTGGTCGTTGCAAACTTAGTTGCGGTGCACAACGCTCGCATGGAGCGCGCAATGTTCAATCGACCCGTGCAATTTGCAGGAGAGGAGAGTTCAAAAGATGTCTTTTAAACATGAGCTGGCCCTAACCAGCAGGCAATCCCAGCCGTTGACTGTCTCGCCAAGGAAGGAGTCACATGTTGGGTCCTTGCTGGAACATATTATGTCTATCCGCGCACAACCAACAAAATCCTGGAAACATAACTCAAAGATGTCCTGAAGGTCGCGGCTGACGACATCATGATCAACTCTACGCCATTTGCTGTTCCGCGTGTCCTTCGACGGCTTCGAGGCGCTGAATGACCTTGGCCTTGCGGTGGCTGTGTGTTGTTCATCAACACAGACCTCATACGAACAATATTTTGATTTTGCCAAGTGGCTGGCCGATCATTTTATTGTGCCGGATCGTGGTCGTGCGGTTTTGGCAGGTGATCGTCACCTGTTGGAAACAGCTGACGTGCGTTCGCATTTGACGGTTTGACTTGTGCAGGCCCTCCACTAGTCTGAACCGATGACAGCAACAGCCTGCGCTTTGAGCCCGGACAACGCCGCGAAGTGACGTTGGTGCCGCTCGGCGGACTTTGCAAGGTTTACGGCTTTCAACAAAAGATCATGGGAGAACTCTGATGGCCACAATTTCCTGTGCGACTTATGCCCAAATGTACGGCCCCACAGTTGGCGACAAGGTGCGGCTGGCGGATACGGATCTCCTCATTGAAGTTGAGAATGATTTTACGCTGTAAGGCGAGGAGGTAAAATTCGGGGGCGGCAAGGTTGACCTCGCGACACATGCAACGCTTGACGACCTTGGCACAAATTGTATCGCTGCAGATATCGCCGCGATGAAACACGAAGTATTGGAACCAAGGATTTTTCGAACGTGAGCACTTCATCGCATGGACCACTTCGCGTTGGGATCGGCGGGCCCGTGGGATCAGGCAAGACCACACTCACTGAAAAGCTTTGCAAAGCCATGTGCGAAAAATATTCGGCCGCAGTCATCACCAATGATTATCTACACCAAGGAAGATGCGCTGATCCTCACCCGATTGCAGGCCCTGCCCGAAGACCGGATCATGGGCGTGGAGGCGGGAGGATGCCCGCACACAGCGATCCGCGAAGATGCCTCCATCAATTTGTCGGCCATCGATGAATTGAACAAACGCCATCCCGATCTTGATGTGATCTTCATCGAGTCCGGCGGCGATAATTTGGCTGCCACGTTCTCGCCTGAACTTGAGGACCTTACGCTCTATGTGATCTCGGTATGCCAAGGCGAAAAAATCCCGCGCAAAGGTGGCCCCGCAATCACCAAGTCAGATCTCTTCATCATCAACAAGACAGACCTCGCACCCCACGTCATGGCTGATCTTGCTGTGATGGACCGCGACACACGCGCGGTGAGAGGCGATCGTCCATTTGTTTTCACCGATCTCCTGCGACAGAAAGGCGTTCAAGAAATTGTTGGGTTCTTAGAAAGAAACGGTGGAATCTGATGTACAGCTCTCTGGAACTTGATGCATCATGTGCATCATATTGTTGCTCTCTGAGCAACAATGTTTGTTTGTTGTGGATAGCGCCGTTGAACAAGAAAGGGTGCAGTAGCGAATGCACCCAATGCTTGTCGCCGCGATTGCGGCTCAAAAAGATTTGGAAAATTGCCATTCGGGAATTGCCGGAACCAATCATTTCCTTTCGCGTTCTATGCAGCGAAGCAAATCGAACAACAAGGAGAAATACCATGGCAGTATCAACCGATAATCGCATGCACCCGATTGCAAGCGCCGAAAGGGAATTCAGTGAAGAGCAAGTTGAAATTCCACCTGTTCGAACTGGAATGAACCAATCGAGCCAAGGGTCGAGGGTATTTTACATCTTTGCGGCATTCATCCTGTTGGCAGGCGGATATTACATCTACAACAGTTACGCCGGCTCCAGCATGATGACGCCAGATGTCGTCCAAACAAGTCCAGCACCAGTCACTGCAGTGCCCCAAGTGGATGCTCCAGCTCAAACAGCGCCGGTTGCCACACCTGCTGATGGACCATTGACTCCTCCGGCTGAACAAAAAACCCCTTGAATTTGGCGGCCACTGAAACCCCACTGTTGCCAGTCAACGAAATAGTCTTCCAGCAATGGAGGACTATTTTTTGTCGTGCGTCACTGCGCGGAGAAACTTCGGATTCTCATCACGCTCAAATTGATCTGGAACCAATCCGCATCTGTGACGTTGATCAATGCAAATACACTGCGCATTTAGCATCGGAGATCACAATGAGTTGGGACCACGTCGAAAAAAACTGGAATGATGTACGCAGCGGACTGCAGATCGAGTGGGAGAAATTGACTGATGACGACCTCAGTGTCATCGAGGGACGTCGCGACCAGCTCGAAATGTTATTGAAGAAGTACTATCATTACGACGACGCGAAGGCATCGTCTGAAGTTGATAGGTGGATGAGGCAATTCTGATTCAAACTGTCCAGCAAAAAACTTTAAACCCACAAGAATGGAACCAAAGCCATGTTCATTCAAAATCATTCCGCGAAATGGGGAGGACTGATAGCACTCGGCCTGGTCCTGGCGTCGGCCTCAGGAGCCGTGGCTACCGTGACTTCTCCTACTCCTACGACAACTCATTGGACCGGCACGCCTTCTACAAACAACTTTCTGCAGGACGCCGAAGTCAATGTCACAATTGGAATCAATCAGGGATACAACCGCGGCCGACATGGAAGACGGTGCAATTTCCGCCATGGTAATTGTCGAAATTACTATCGGGGGTTCTACTACCAGAACCCCTGGTGGCTGGTTCCGGGAATAGTCGGCGGAAATCTGTTACAAAATGAAATTTACGACAAACGTTATGCAAATCGTCACGTGAGGTGGTGTCAAAGCCGCTACCGCTCCTATAACGTCCGCACCAACTCCTGGCTTTCTTACAGCGGGCAGTACCGCCAGTGTAACAGTCATTACTGATGAACTCCTGAAGCCTCCCGACTGGGCACCCGACGACGTCTGGGTGTCCTTTTGCCTTGGTCGTGTTGTCCTGAACACCTGCCACTTAAACGTAAGCTTTTGTCAGGTGGCAGACGTCAGCTTTTTCAGCGTTGGAACTTAACCAGCCATCAAACGTTGTTGGTCGGGCACTCCCACATTGGTCTTGGGGATTTTTGACTGTGAAAATGCGGATTGGAAGAAGAGCGTGGCAGCATGCATCTACGTGGGATGAGCAAAACACCATAGTTGCGGAAATATTTGGCGTCGAGCGGTCCAAGCAGCATGCCCACAGCTTGGCCGAAAGCCAGACTGTCACTGATCAACCACCACCGGTCTATTCGATCATCGCACGATTGGATGACAATGCGGCGGCACTTCTGGATGCCTATCGCAGTATTTGCGCAGCATTTGCCGACTCCAAATCAATCACACCAGCCGCCGAATGGTTGATCGACAATTATCATCTGGTTGAAGAGCAGGTGCGCCAGACAAAGGCCGATCTCCCGCCCGGTTTCTATCGCCAATTGCCCAAACTCGCCACTGGTCCCCTCGCAGGTCATCCTCGCATTTTTGGGCTGGTTTGGGCCTATGTCGCCCACAACGACAGCCGATTTGACCCCGAAACCCTGACTGATTTCGTCAATGAGTATCAGGTGGTTCAACCTCTGACGATAGGTGAATTGTGGGCCGTGGCCATCAGTCTGCGCCTCATCTTGATTGAAAACCTGAGACGCATTTCCGGGCGCATTCTGGAATCGAGGCGGGGTCGCGAGGCCGCCGATGAACTCGCAGACATGCTGCTTGAGTCCCGCGGCAAGGACCTTCAGTTTTCAAAACTGCTCGACAAGCATGGCGAACCTACAGTTACCCAACAGTTCACCGTGCAGCTGATCCACAGGTTGCGGGATGAAAACGGCTTGTCTGGCGATGCGCTCACATGGCTGAAGCAAAAAACAGAGGCCCTCGGCTATAGTTTCGAGACGGCCGTCAATGACGAACAGCACCGGCAAAGCGCCGCCAATGTCACGGTCCGGAATATTGTTACCAGCATGCGTCTCATCTCGGATGTGAACTGGGAAATCTGGTTCGATACAGTCAGCTTGGTCGACCGACTGTTGCGCACACATGAAAACTATGTGGCCATGGATTTTCCGAGCCGCACGATTTACCGCACCGCCATCGAGGAACTGGCGCGTGGTTCCAGTGACACTGAGATGGAGATCGCTCAACAGTCACTGGACGATGGCGGCCTTGATCCCGGCTATAATCTGATCGGCCCCGGAAGAGCGGCGTTTGAACGATCCATTGGTTTCAAGCCACCATTGCTCCGACGCATAAGGTCAGGCATCCGCGCCATGGGTTTGGCGGGATATCTGGGCAGCGTTTCCGTCGTAACGGCAACAGCAATCACAACCGGTCTTCTGCTGTTGCAAGGCCGCGATCTGCCGCCACTGCTGATCACCGCACTCTTGCTTGCAATAGTCATTCCGGCATCGGATTTTGCGGTGTCGGTCATCAATTACCTAGTCACGCGGTTGATGGATGCGGCCGTGATTCCCGGTCTTGCCCTTCGTGACGGTGTGCCTCAGGAGTTGCGCGCGATGGTCGTGATTCCAACCCTGCTCACGTCGAGAGACGAAATTGAAGACCTTGTTGAGCGACTGGAGCTGCATTTTCTGTCCAACGCCGATGGTGAAATATACTTTGCCCTGCTCACGGACTGGACAGATTCACTGACAGAGGAGACTGACTCCGATGCCATGCTGCTGCAGGTGGCACAGGACGGTATCGACCGCCTGAACCTGCGCCATGATACCAACCGATTTGTCTTGCTGCACCGAAAACGCATGTGGAATCCGGTTGAAAGCAAATGGATGGGCTGGGAACGAAAGCGCGGAAAGCTGCAGGAACTCAACCGTTTGCTGGGCGGTGCCCGGGATACAAGTTTTATCGCCTTTGCGGGCACGCTGCCGGACACAATCAGGTATGTCATAACACTTGATGCCGACACCAAATTGCCACGGGACGCAGCGCGCAGACTGGTGGGGAAGTTGGCCCATCCCTTGAACCAGCCGGTTTTTGACCCGGTGTCCGGCCGTATCACGTCAGGTTATGGCATTTTGCAACCACGCGTCACACCTTCCCTTCCAGTCGGCCATTATGGGTCACTCTTCCAACGTGTCTACTCCACATCGCGCGGCATTGACCCATACGTCTTTGCAGTTTCTGACGTTTACCAGGACTTGTTTGGTGAAGGCTCTTTTGCTGGCAAGGGCATCTATGACGTTGCTGCTTTCGAACAGTCGCTCGCAAAAAGGATTCCAGCAAACACCTTGCTCAGCCACGATCTTTTCGAAGGCATATTCGCGCGGGCCGCATTGGTCACGGATATCGAGGTTGTCGAGGAGTTTCCGGAACGCTACGCCGTTTCCGCCGCACGGCAGCATCGCTGGACGCGTGGTGACTGGCAATTGCTGCCTTGGATAATTGGTCATGCTGCGTCAGGCGTTCCTGCCCTTGGGCACTGGAAAATGATTGACAATCTGCGCAGATCCCTGTCCCCCATTGCGGTACTTGCAAGCCTGGTCATCGGTTGGGCGGTGCTGCCCGTTGGGCTGGCGCTGACTTGGACGGTGTTCGTCGTAATTCTCGGCGTCCTGCCACCGCTACTGCCGGCGATTTCCGGAGCCATTCCCCGCAGTCAACCACTGACCGTCGCAAGTCGTGTCAAGTCGTCCCTTGCTGACTTTGGGCATGTTGCGGCAATCTCGGCCAGCAACTTGGCGTTTCTTGGTCACCAGGCGGGATTGATGATCGACGCCATCATCCGCACCGTCTATCGGTTATGTGTCAGTCGCAAAGATATGCTGGAGTGGACGACAGCGGCCCAAAGTGAATCCAGCCACATTCAAAGCGTGCGCTACAGCTACAGCATGATGGCATCAAGCATCGTTGCTGCCACCATGACGACAGCGTTGCTGCTCAGCCGCAACGATGACATGTGGATGGTCGCCCTGCCATTTGTGGTCATGTGGTTTGCAGCGCCGGCACTTGCGCACTGGATGAGCCAATCACCCAAACTGGAGGATGCACTGGCCTCTTCGCCGGAAGACCGCAGGAACTTGCGGTTGGTTGCACGCCGTACGTGGCGGTTTTTCGAACTGTTTGTCACGGCACAGGAAAACATGTTGCCGCCGGACAATTTCCAGGAACAGCCAAAACCACTTGTTGCACACCGTACGTCACCCACAAATGTCGGACTCTATTTGCTGTCCATCGCCAGTGCCCGGGAATTCGGCTGGTTGGGACTGTCCGACTCCGTGGAAAAAATCGAAGCTACCCTTGCGACCATCACACGCCTCGAAAAGTATCGCGGCCACCTGTACAACTGGTACGACACGACCGATCTCCGACCGCTTGAGCCGAAGTATATTTCCACTGTGGACAGCGGCAATCTGGCAGGTCACCTGATTGCGCTCTCGAATTATTGTGCCCACTGGATTATGGAACCGGCCGCGGCCACGTTGAGCCTGGATGGCATCAGTGACGTTGTCGATATCCTGGCAGAGACCGTGGCGGAAATTCCCGACGACAGGCGCAATCTTCGCCCGCTCCGCAAGCAATTTGAACTCCAGATCACTACATTGAAACGAACCATGGCGAAAGTCTCGGAACAGCCCGATGCAATGTCGGTCCACCTCATCGAGTTTGCCGTTCAAGCCAGCGCCATTCACGCCACTGTCGCCAATCTTTCTGCTGAAGTCGGCGCGACGGACGGTGAGCGGATTGAATATTGGGCCAACAGCTTGAAGGACACGATTGAAAGCCAATTCAGGGACACTCCCATCGCTCATGGTGCAATCAGAAAAAAACTGGAGAAGCTGGTGGTTGAAACACGCGATCTGGCGTTGGCCATGGAATTTGGATTTCTTCTCGATCCGCGCCGGCTGTTGCTGTCCATTGGTTACCGTGTTGCAGAATCCATGCGCGATGAAAGCTGCTACGACATGCTGGCCTCTGAGGCCCGCCTTGCAAGTTATTTTGCCATTGCCAAGGGAGATCTGCGGACGCGTCACTGGTTCCGGCTCGGCCGCACGGTAACGGCGGTGAAAGGCGGTGCCGCGCTAATGTCATGGTCAGGCTCCATGTTCGAGTATCTCATGCCCTCCCTCGTGATGCGCGCACCGTCTGCAGGATTGCTCGATCAAACCACACGGCTGATTGTTGAGCGGCAGATTGCCTACGCAGGAGCCCTTGGCATTCCTTGGGGCATTTCAGAATCGGCATTCAATGCCCGCGATATTGAGTTCACCTATCAGTATTCAAATTTTGGCGTACCCGGTCTCGGCTTGAAGCGGGGCCTCTCTGACAATACGGTCATAGCGCCTTATGCGACGGGCCTTGCAGCTATGATTGCGCCGCGTGCGTCTGCTCGAAACTATCAGCAATTGGTGGACGCTGGCGGTCGCGGTGAATTTGGTTTTTATGAAGCACTTGACTACACGCCGTCCCGTTTGCGCAAAGGTGAAACAGTGGCAGTGGTTCATGCGTATTTCGCCCATCACCAAGGCATGACCATTGTCGCCATCCTGAATGCTGTGAAGAACGCTGTGACAAGAGACTGCTTCCATGCTGAACCCATGGTACGGGCTACAGAATTATTGCTGCAGGAACGGGCACCCCGCAATGTACCCCTGACCCATGCACGGTCTGAAATGTCGGCGGCAGCTACCACGGGGGGCGGCGTCGCTGAGCCAGCAGTCAGGGTGTTCCATGCACCGGGTGCGGGTTCGCCAATGACACATCTGCTCTCGAACGGCAGCTTTGGCGTCATGCTCACAACGGCAGGTAGCGGCTACAGCACGTGGAACGGACAGGCCATCACGCGCTGGCGTGAAGATGGCGTGACCGATGAGTGGGGCACGTTCTTTTATGTGCGGGACACCAAGTCAGGACATCAGTGGTCGTCCGGGCATATGCCAAGTGGTGTGACAGCCAACGCTTATACAGTCTCCTTCATGGAAGACCGCGTGGAGTTCATTCGTCAAGACGGGAATTTTACCACGAAAATGGAATGTGTGGTCTCTCCCGAAGATGATGCCGAAGCGCGGCGGATTACAATTAGCAACACTGGACTGACGGCCCGGGAGGTCGAGATCACGTCATATGCTGAACTGGTTTTGGCATCTTCCGCATCCGACACGGCCCATCCGGCGTTCTCCAAAATGTTCGTAACCACCGAATATGTTGCAGAACTTGAAACCCTATTGGCGACACGTCGGCGCAGGTCACCAACCGATGCTGAAATTTGGGTGGCGCAATTCATGCTGGTTCAAGGAGCCGCAGTGGGTGCGCTCGAATTTGAAACCGACCGCGCCCAATTCATCGGGATCGGCAAAACAACGCGCAGACCCGTCGCAATGGGTGAAGCTGGCAGACTGTCCCAAACCACGGGCACTGTACTCGATCCCGCATTTGTCTTGCGCAGGCGGATAAAAATACCTGCGGGTCGGCAGGTAAAATGCACATACTGGACTGTCGTGGCGCATTCACGTGCTGCCGTGCTCGATCTTGTTGATCGCCACCGCCAGCCCACGGCCTACGACCGCGCCGCCATGCTGGCCTGGACGCAAGCCCAGATCCAGCTCCGTCATTTGTCGATTGGAACCGAGGCATCCAACCTTTTTCAGACTTTGGCCAGTCACATGATTTATACAAATTCTGCCTTGCGGGCGCCCGCCAATGTGCTTGCCCAAAATATGGGATCGCAGGCATCCTTGTGGCCACATGGGATTTCAGGCGACAGACCCATACTGCTGGTCCGCATTGACGACATTGCAGATATCGGACTTGTGCACCAGTTGTTGCAGGCCTTTGAGTACTGGCAGTCAAAAAGCTTGTTTGTAGACCTGGTTATCCTGAATGACCGCATGTCGTCCTATGTCCAGGATCTGCAGAACACCATTGAAACACTGGTCCGCAAGGTCACCATGCTGACGACAGCGGGGCGGGTCTACACACTGCGTGCTGATTTGATGTCGCCTGACACCTTGCGCGTGTTGCCTGCCGTTGCCCGCGTTGTGCTGCTTGGCCGCCGTGGAGATCTTGCAAGTCAACTGTCGCGGGTGCGTGAACCAGAAGCACCCGTTCGCGTGGTCGCGGTCAAGGAGCAGCCTTCGCTGACCCAACCTGCCAACCCTGGACCCCTCGAATTCTTCAATGGCTTTGGTGGTTTCGGCAGCAATGGCAGTGAGTATGTAACAGTGCTGAGCGCTGACAAGCCAACACCTGCTCCGTGGATCAATGTCGTTGCCAACCCGGAATTCGGCTTTCATGCGGCAGCTGATGGCGGTGGATACACATGGTTCGGCAACTCACGGGAAAACCAGATTACGGGCTGGAGCAATGATCCCGTCAGCAATCGCCAAGGCGAGGTCATCTATGTGCGCGACGTTGACACAGGTGTTATCATGTCGCCAACACTTGCACCCTTGCGGTCACGCGAGGGGACCCATGTCACGCGGCATGGTTTTGGATACACGGTCTTTGAGCGCGATGTGCACAAGCTGAAAATGGTACTAGTACAAACAGTCCCTCTTTCAGGGTCCATCAAACTATCACGCCTCACATTGACCAACGCGGGTTCTGTGTCCCGCACATTTTCAGTGACGCAATATGCGGAATGGGTTCTCGGAGGAAATCGCGCGGAAACGGCACCCTTCGTCACCACGGCGATTGATGAAGGTTCAGCCGCAATGATCGCGCGCAATCCCTGGAAAATCCATGACAGTGATCAAGTGGCGTTTGCAGACATGGGCGGAACCCAAGTGAGTTGGACCGGTGATCGTCGTGAATTTCTCGGTGTCCATGGGCAATTGGCAGCTCCTTTGGGACTTGTGTCCGGGAAGCCGCTGTCGAACACAACGGGCGCAGGGCTCGATCCGTGCTGTGCGATGCAAACCACAGTGACGCTCACTGCAGGAGAATCCCGAGAAGTTGTGATGTTACTCGGTGCTGCGAAATCTCTGCAGGACGCGCAAACGCTGATCAATCGCCACAGGAACACGCCGGTCTCCGACGTGTTGGCCGATGTGAAGCAATATTGGACCCGCACACTCGAGACTGTCCAGGTCAAGACACCAGACCGGTCATTCGATATTCTCTTGAATGGTTGGATGCTCTATCAAACCTTGGCCTGTCGCATCTGGGCACGGTCAGGTTTCTATCAAGCCAGCGGTGCTTATGGTTTTCGTGACCAGTTGCAGGATTCCATGGCGATGTTGACATCGCGTCCAGAAATTTCCCGCGAACACATTCTGCGGGCCGCGGCGCGGCAATTTGTGCAGGGCGATCTGCAGCATTGGTGGCTTCCAGCCTCTGGAATGGGTGTTCGCACCCATATTTCTGACGATGCAGTCTGGCTGGCCAACTGCGTCAGCAATTATGTGAAGGTGACGGGCGATGCTGCCATCCTGGATGAGGTCGTCCCCTTCATCGAAGGTCAGGCGCTGGTGCCGGGCGAGCATGACGCATTCTTCATGCCGTCGGTCTCGGAAGAATCCGCAACGCTTTACGAACATTGCGCCAGAGCTATCGGGCTCAGTCTCAGTCAGGGTGAACACGGATTGCCATTGATGGGGACGGGTGACTGGAATGATGGCATGAACCGGGTCGGCGAACACGGGAAGGGCGAGAGTGTTTGGTTGGGATGGTTCCTGCTTGCGACACTCCGCGAGTTCACGCCAGTAGCACAATCGCGCAATGACACGCAGCGTGCGGCAACATGGACGCAGCGCATGGTCGAACTTGGGCAGGCCCTTGAAGAGCATGGCTGGGACGGCCGTTGGTACCGTCGCGCCTTCTTTGATGATGGATCGATGTTGGGTTCGGCGCTCAATGAAGAATGCCGTATAGACGCCATCGCCCAATCCTGGGCGGTCTTGTCCGGTGGGGGCCAGTCCGATCGCGCCGTCATGGCGATGGATGAATCCTGGCAACAGTTGGTGCACACGGATGACAGGCTGATGGCGCTGTTCACGCCGCCCTTCGACAAGACCGACAAGGATCCGGGTTACGTCAAAGCTTATCCCAGGGGCATTCGCGAAAACGGGGGCCAGTATACCCATGGTGTCATCTGGTCGATCTTCGCTCACGCCAAATTGGGTCAGGCAGAGCGCGCCATGCAATTGTTCGCCACACTCAACCCCCTCAACCATGCCCTTACCGAGGCCGATGCAAAAACCTATCGCGTCGAGCCCTATGTCATTGCTGCAGATGTCTACTCTGTGGCACCGCATGTCGGCCGCGGCGGCTGGACCTGGTATACAGGCTCGGCCGCGTGGATGCAGCGGGCAGGACTGGAAGCCATTCTTGGCTTCACACGGGAAGGTGAAAAACTGCGCGTCAAACCGTGCATTCCCGGGAGCTGGACCGAATTCAGCGTGACGATGCAGATTGGTAGCAGCGTTTATGAATTCACCGTCTCGCGGGGCGGTGTGACCGATGAAGCGCAGTTGGATGTCGAGGTCGTCGCACCTGGCGAGTATTTGGTCACACTGCGCGACAATGCCGGGATCCGAAAAATCAGTCTGGCATTGGCAGCCGTGGCAAACGCGTCACAAAAAAAGACGGACCAGTTCGATCCGTCTTATGCGGCTTAAAACTATAAGACCCTGTTACATGCGATCAAGCCAAGCGTCGACCTCGGCGCGTGCCTTGTCTTTGGCGTAACCATAGTATTTTTGCAGCGTGCCTTCGAGTTCATCGCGGCGCCCTTCGATAACGGTCAAGTCATTATCGGTAAGTTTGCCCCATTGCTGCTTGGCTTTGCCCTGCACTTCTTTCCAGTTTCCTTCTACACGATCCCAGTTCATGCTTGTTCTCCACTGTTGATTATAGCCGGTGCAATATGCCCGGCCTGTGGAGTAACGCTGATCCACCGCTGAAGTTCCCCCAGCGCGGCATGCAGACGTGTGGAACTGGGTATCTTGCGAAATTACCGCGTAAACCAAAATGCTAGAGCGTTCTACCGCTTCCACGAAGCGGCACCTTGCACTAAGCAGTAACACCAGCCTTGTCGTCGAAAAACAAGGCCTGGCTGACAACCGCTTTCACCATGTCAGGCATGAACGGTTTTGTGATGAGGAACGCGGGCTCCGGTTTTTCGCCGGTCAGCAGTCTTTCGGGAAATGCCGTGATGAAAACCACAGGCACATTGACGTCCACAAGGATGCGGTTGACGGCATCAAGTCCGGAACTTCCGTCAGCCAGCTGGATGTCAGCCAACACCAAGCCTGGTCGCTTGCTTGACGCAAGTTGCAATGCTTCCTTTTCAGTCCGCGCAACACCAGTCACCCGGTGTCCAAGACTCACCAGCAGCGCTTCCAAATCCATGGCAATAATTGGTTCATCTTCAATGATCATCACGTCAGTTGCGACTTGATTGACAATCGATTTCGACGCGTCATCAAGAAGCGCCATGATCTCACTGGGATTCTTGTCGAGAATGGTGCCCAGCTCAGACCTGTTGAATCCTTCCACGGCCATCAGCAGAAAGGCCTCCCGAGATTTGGGAGCAATGGTGGAAAGGTGGCGCCGCACGCTTGTTTCCCACTCGCTCGTGTCTGCGGGTGTCTTCAAGTTGAGGGACACGGACTCCCATAGGCGACAGTACGCACGGTACAATGCAATGCGGATGCCCGGTTCAGTGTCGAATTTGCTTGGATCCTCGATCAATGCCTCCAAAAGAGCCACGACATAAGCATCTCCGCTGATTTGACCTCCCGTCAAGGCCCGTGAAAACCGTCTGAGATAAGGCAGGTGTGGAGCTATGTTTGCCGCTAGTTTCATGCCATTCCCCGAAAGTTGGTTGTCCTGCCGTGCTGGAACTCACGCAGTCAACGCAGTGTTTGCGCTTTGGTTCCTTCCCTGGCCAGAATATTTATTCGACGGAACTTTTCCACGATTTTTGCGTTGTTTAGAGTGTTCGCGCCAGCCAATATACGGGCACGTATTCGCGGCGTGCGGATTTGTGCTTTCTGGTGGTGACACATGGTTGACGACGACAAACAGAAACCCAAGGCTGCAAAGTCTGGCAAAAAGAATGAGACAATGAAACCAACATCAGCCATGCCGGAGGTTTCAGACCTAATTGGCCAGCGCCTGCGAAATTACTACGAGGAAGTGGCCAAAGAGCCAGTACCGGACAGGTTTCTGGATTTGTTGCATGAACTCGAAGCTGCAAGTGCCGCGAAAAAGCCAGATTGAGAAACGCTCGCATCAACAATCCCGAAAAGACAACGAAATGACCATCTCAACGCAATTTCGGGACCAGCTCATTGCCGCCATTCCCGGCTTAAGGGCCTTTGGGTTGTCATTGACTGCCCGCAGCGACAGGGCTGATGACCTCGTGCAGGAAACCCTGATGAAGGCCTGGAAGCACCATGAAAGTTTTACAGCTGGAACAAATATGAAGGCGTGGCTTTACACGATCCTGCGCAATGAGTTTTACACACAGCTTCGAAAGCGCAAGTGGGAAGTGGAAGATGCAGATGGACTTTACTCCGGCAGGGTCGCTGTTCACGCCGAGCAAGACGGCAAGCTCGACATGGCCGATTTGCGAATCGCCTTGGCGAAACTTCCCGAAGACCAGCGCGAAGCCATCATCCTGGTTGGTGCCTCTGGTTTTTCCTATGAGGAAGCAGCCGGTATCTGTTCGGTTGCCGTCGGCACAATCAAGAGCCGCGTCAATCGTGCCCGCGCCAGATTGGCAGTACTCTTGCAAATAGGTCCCGATAAAAGTACTGGACCCGAGGCAGAGTCATCAACGTCCTTCACCGCCTCCGAGCGGAACTAATCCTGTCACTGCACGTTTCTGTTTTGCTCCGGCATGAGTCCGGATCACTGCAGGGAGGTAGCCCATGCTCAGTACAATTCTAGTCGTCCTTCTTATCTTGTTTCTTGTGGGTGCATTGCCCAACTGGGGACACAGCCGCAGTTGGGGATACGGCCCATCTGGCGGGCTCGGGCTTGTTCTCCTGATCGTCGTCATACTGGTCGTCATGGGCAAAATCTGATGGGTGTGGAGACGCCGGACGTCGTTTCCGATCCAGTCCACATCCAAAAGCAGCTTCGTAATGCGGTGCGCGGTCTTCTGCTTGTCACGCTCGTCGCGGCGGCCTATGTGTCACGAGATTTTTTGATGCCGATCGTGCTGGCAACATTTATTGCACTCACATTCCGGCCAACGGTGAGGTATCTCGCCAAACATCATATTCCGCCATGGCTTGCTGCTATATTGCTGGCGTTGCTTTTGATCGGTGGGGGCCTCTATGCCAGCTATCAACTGAGCGGACAAATTTCGTCCTGGGTTGACCACGCACCGCAGTTTGCCGAAAAGCTGAACTCGAAGTTCAACGGACTTCGCTCGTCATTCAACGCTGTTTCAAACATCACCGAAAAACTGCAAGACGTTTCTACGCCAAGCAATTCTCCCGCTGTACAGCAGGTTGTGGTACGCGAGTCGGTTTTGCCTGCAGTCCTCGGATTGATAACGGGATATCCCATACAGCTTTTGATCACCATGGGAGCGACGTTGGCTTTCGCAGTTTTTCTGATGGCGTCCGGTGACTTGTTCTACGAAAAGCTGGTGCGAGTCCTTCCAACGATGACTGACAAGAAAAAAGCCCTTCACATCGTCTATGATGTTGAAGACAATGTTTCGAACTATATGCTCACACTCACCGGTATCAATGCAGGGCTCGGGATTGCGATAGCAATTGCATTTCATTTCTTGGGCATGCCGTCGCCTTTCCTTTGGGGGTTGCTGGTATTCTTCTTCAATTTCGTTCCCTATGTCGGTGCGGTTTCAGCTGTCGCGCTGTCTGCTCTTGTGGCCATCGTAACTTTCGATTCCCCGGGCTACGCGTTGCTCATTCCATTGACATTCACCGCCTTGTCACTCGTTGAGTCAGAAATTGTGAACCCGCTCGTCCTGGGCCGGCGGCTACAAATGAATGCTGTCGCAATATTGTTGTCTTTGGCGTTCTGGGCCTGGTTGTGGGGTATTGCGGGTGCAGCGCTGGCCGTCCCAATGCTGGTGACGCTCAAGGTGTTCTGTGACCACGTTGAAGGGCTATCCGGGCTTGGCGAGTTCATTGCAGTTCGTCAGAGTGAAACGGAACTTATGGCAGCAACTGCACAGCCCACTGTTTGAGCGGCCCGGCGCTCTCAAACAACATTGAACAGATACAACAGGATGATAATCGGGATGGGGAGACCGACGAGCCAAAGTAAAATTCCACGCATGTTGTTACTCCTTGATCCGTCAGAAACGCCGACTACCAAAAAATGTTCCCGATTCAATTTGGCAAAAACATTCCGTCAACGGAACTTTCTGCAGTCTCATTCGTTGACGTTTTGATGGGGCTACTCCCCATCCTGTCAAGGAGGTTTACGATGAACTCGATCATTTATCTTGTTGGGCTGGTGGTGGTGGTTTTGGCCATTTTGTCATTTCTCGGGCTGCGTTGAAAAGGGTGGACAGTGTCATGGCGATACTTGGCGTAACACATGAAATTCAAGCCGCTTCACGGCACGTTGAGCAAACCGATCATTATGTTGATTGGGGTGCAATAATTGCGGGTGGTGTCGTCACCTTTGCCATTTCGTCGCTATTTATCGCGTTTGGCTCGGCAATCGGATTGAGCTGGACGTCATTTCAGAGTGGTAAATTCGCCTCTGTAACAGCGCTGATCATAGCAACCGCTCTGTGGTTCTTGTGGACTCAGGTTTCAAGTTTCGTGGCGGGCGCATACATTGCAGGGCGTATGCGCCGTCGCATTGGCGACGCGACTCCGCACGAAGTGGAAATGCGAGATGGTACCCATGGTCTCATTGTGTGGGCCCTTGCTGTTGTTTTGGGTGCAATTCTTGCAAGTTCGCTCACCCTCTCCGGACTTACTGGAGTTGCCAGCTCCAGCGGCACTGACTACTATGTGGACAAGATGATGCGGCTTCATCGGCCAGTTCTGCAATGGTAGATACAGCTCAAATTGGGCGTGTGCTCATCAAGAACCTCGGTAACACCTCTATGGATGAGGCTGACAAGTCCTACTTGGTGAATGAAATTTCCTCGCGCTCAGGTGTGCCGCAAGCCGACGCCCAAATCCGTCTCGATCAAACCATCACAACACTCAAGGCACAAGCTGATACAATACGCCGTTTCGGCATTCTTGAAGCGTTTCTCACTGCTGCGTCCCTGCTGGTCAGTGGCGTTGCAGCATGGTGGGCTGCAACGATCGGTGGAAAACACCGCAACGAAGGAATTGATCATTCACACCTCACACGCTGGCGCTAGCATACAACTTACTCTCATACAAAGGCGGCTCGAAAGTGCCGCTTTTTTGTTGCCAAACGCGGAACCATGAGCGACGGGATGTGTTTTAACTTCGGGATTGCATCTGCATTTCTAAGCCACGAATTAGGAGATCATTATGACCGTTAAAAATCTTGAAGACTTGTTCCATGAAACAGTCAAGGACCTCTATTTTGCAGAAAAGAAACTGGTGAAAAGCCTGCCCAAGATGATGAAGAGAGCTTCGTCGCCGCAGCTGCGGGCTGCAATTCAGCATCACCTTGTGGAAACTGAAAGTCATGTTGTGCGGCTAGAGGAGGTCTTCGCAGACATTGACAAGAAGCCTGTTGCCAAGAAATGTGAAGCACTGGAAGGCCTGTTAAAAGAAGCTGACGAAGTCTTGACTGACATCGAAGATGCTGCAACTTGCGATGCCGGCATTATCTCTTCTGCGCAAACCTTCGAGCACTATGAGATGGCACGCTATCGCACGCTGATCGGTTGGGCCCACCAGCTCAAATTGGCAAACGCTGCAAAGTTGCTGGAGAAGTCACTCAAGGAAGAAATGGCAGCAGACGAGGCCCTGACCGACCTTGCTGAGGGTAATATCAATCAGCAGGCTGCCGCATAGCATTGACGTTCTGACATTAAAAAAGGGAGAGGCGAATTTGCCTCTCCCTTTTGCATATGGAGTGAATGGGTTACTTGTGGCGTACTGACTTAGCCATGGATTTTTGTGTCGTGCCCATGGAAGGCAACATTGCACCCAGTACAACGCCAATACCCAATCCGACGGCACCCAAAATCAACGGCCGGTCACTCATGAATGTCTGAACTGATTTTTGATCAGGGAGACCCAAGTTGCGAACACCGTCAGGCAAGGATTTACCGGTTTTACCAGCCCAAGAGTAAGCTTCACCGAAAGTCGACTTCCCGTGTTTCAAAAAGCGTTGCGCTGAATCGCTATAACCGGAAAGCGTCGAGTGGATTGCGTCAGCGCTCTTGTTGGCAGCCCGCGACGTAACTTTCGCCTTAGGCTTGCGTGATGCCGACCTAAGGCCTTTTGACAGAGCTGCCTTGGCCGTTGATGTGGTCTGTGTCGTGGTTTTCATGTGTTCTCTCCTCTTTCAAACGGGGGGTTTTCGGTTTGCGATGCGAAGGCCGTTGATTTTGATGTGCGAATCTTTGAATGAGCCAAATTGCTCCTGCGATACCCACGGATCTAAGTGGTGAACCGTCGGCCCTAACCGTGAGCAATTCAAGTGCGTCATCACCAAGCTGCGGCAATGTTGTGCGCTGATTGACCACTTCTAGTGTCTTGTTGAATTGCTGGCGTCGTTGCAACGCAACTTGTTCCAGCTGGTCGAGTGATTTCATTTCGAAACGCCGAAAAGTTGTTTGAAGACTGCGCCGACGGGGCGATGGCGGTGTGAAAGACGGTGATATGATATCAGCGCCAATCCGGCAGCCAGAAGCATCAGGGCCAGGCCAACAATGAGATATGCGGATGCCGGGTCGCCGACATATTGCATCACTGCAAAAGCAGCGGCCTGGGCCAAGATGATCAGTGCAACAATTGTCATAGCAAGGGCCAGCATCGCTATTGCAAGGCCAATGAGATAGCCACGTATCGCCAATGCCGCCTCGGAGCGGGCAAGAGACAGTTCTGCTTCAACAACGCGTGCGCCGTCTCCGAAGAGCTGCTTGAATAGCTGGAGAATCCCCAGCCTCTCCTCATGTGCCTTAGGCATGGGCTGGGGCGTGCGCCGAACCATTGGCTTTGCTGCGAGGACGACCTGCTTGCTTGCGGACTTTTCTTGTTGCCACGGGAACCCTTGGCCTGAAAGCAGTGATGGAGTGCCGTGGTCGAAAAATACGGCTTGCGGCGATACCCGCACCGATCGTCAAGCCGAGTGTTGCCAGCGGATGACGACGCGCGAAGATGCCCGCATCATGCACCATGTGGTCGATGTCGGTGTGCATGACATATTCTGCCACTTCTTCAATCGTATCTGATGCTGAAACCACATGTGACTTCAAATTCGGCAGATCCGTCATTGACGCTGCATAGTCGCGGGTCGCTGCGGCCAGTGACTGTAAGTTTCTCCGCACCGAAATCCTTGCGGCTGCGTGCCATTGTAGACGCCAGAGCCAGAACATCGTCAAATATCCGATACGATGTGCTTTGAACTGGTCTGGTTGATTTGATCTTCGAGCTTTTTTTTGCGTTGGGCATGGATGCACTCCTCTGTCGACAATCTCGTGTTCGGGGAGGTAACGCCGTGGAGGGTATTTTGTTCCACACATGCTGCGGGGCAGAAGTGCTGTGTGTTGCGTTGCCCCCAAAAGAGGCGCAAGATTTCCCGGACTTCCAAAAGAAATGGGAACATGGACAAAATTTCCAACGTCCGTACTTTGGCACAAGCGATTGTGGACACGGTGCGCGATCCGCTTCTGCTGCTTGACGGGCGGATGAGGGTAGTGGCGGCCAGTCGGTCTTTTTATTCTACATTCCACACAACACCCGCTGAAACTATTGGGCGCATGGTCTATGATCTCGGCTCCGGGGAATGGGATAATGCGGCTCTACGCTTGCTTCTGGACCGCATTGTGCCAGAACATGGCGTGATGGATGATTTTGAGATCGACCAGGTTTTCCCGGTGATTGGCCAGAAGACCATGTTGCTGAACGCACGCAAGGTTTTCTATGAGGACGATTCCAATACAACGCTTCTGCTGGCTATAGAGGACATTACTGAGCGGCGCACCATCGAGCGGCAACTTCAGAGTCTTAGTCAGAAGAAGGACATGTTGTTGTCGGAGATGGGTCACCGTGTGGCCAACAGCCTGCAAATTGTTGCCAGCATTTTAATGCTCAAAGCACGTTCCGTTGACTCAGAAGAAACCCGCGGTCACCTTGAAGACGCCCACCGCCGTGTCTTGTCAGTTGCGGCCCTGCAGCAACACCTCAAGGCGTCGGGTATAGGCGAACTTGTTGAAGTTGGAACCTATCTGGCCACCCTCTGCACCACGCTGTCGGGTTCGATGATTGGTGAAAGCAGCCGGATAACCCTCAATGTGGTTGCAGGCACCGAAAGCGTGCCGTCAGAGCAGGCTGTCAGCCTGGGATTGATTGTCACTGAACTTGTGATCAACGCCATGAAACATGCGTTTCCTGACGTTACGAAACTCGGCAGGGTGCTTGTGACCTATGAAGTCAACAATGGTGACTGGAAACTGCTCGTGTCAGACAATGGTATCGGCATGCCAGTCGAGCTCCCCAAGAAGCAGGTCGGACTTGGCACAACACTTGTCAAGGCGTTGGCCCAACAGCTGGACGGTGAGATTGAAATGATCAGCAGTTCCAAGGGTACGACGGTCTCCGTCAGCCACGCAACATTTCAATCGAAATTGCCCACAGCCGCATAGTGGGGACAGTTGAGTTCCAGCAGGCCGTATGGAACCTTTCGCCAAACCCTGCATTACATGTTGCATTAAGTGGTTTGATAGCGGTTTCTCGTGATAACAGAGGCCAACTTGTGAACAGGCAGTCACCTTGGAAGTCTTTCATCTTGCAAACTGAAGTGGCTGAAAGCGAGGAACGCCTGCGCCTTGCAACTGAGGCCGCAGACATGTTTGCTTGGGAAATTGACATGCTGAGCAATCGCCTCACGTGGGCCCCCAATAGTGCCCGGGTCATAGGATGTTCACCCGATCAACTCTCCAGCGATCCGGCGCATGGCGCATTCTTTGCTGCAGAGGCAGACCGAGATGTGATGATGAAGGTATTTGAAATGGCAATTGCAAATGGGCAGGCCAATTATTCACTTGAGTTTCGCGGAATTCCGGGTGACCTCACCAGACTCTTCTGGCAGGTCCATGGTACGCTCATTCGGGACGCCCATGGGACCGTTGTCAGGACAATCGGTGCGACGCAGAATATTACAGCTCGAAAGAAGGCGGAGAATGCACAGCGCGTTGTCGCCGAACGTCTTGCCACTGCCGAGGAAGCTGCGGGGGCCCTGATCTATGACTGGGATGTGGCCGACCAGAAAATTTGGCGTAGCTCCGGTCTGACCCGGATCCTTGGCTGGCAGCCCGATGACATCAGTTCGGACATGGCAGGTTGGGCCGCACTGCGGCATCCAGATGACCAAAAACGCCTGAACTTGCTGGATTATTCAGTCCACGCGCAAGCTGATGATCACTATATCCTGGAATATCGCGTGCGCCACAAGGCTGGACATTTTGTCTGGGTTTTGGATTCCGGCAGGATGTATCGGGACGAATCCGGGGCGGTTGTTCGGGTGGCCGGTGCCACAATCGATATATCGGCGCGCAAGGAAATTGAGGCATCGAGAAACAGGCAGGCGAATCTCATTGACATGTCCTTCGAGCCAATTTTTGTGTGGCATCCCGAAAGGGGCATCGTTGAATGGAATCGCGGCGCTGAGATGCTGTACGGCTACAGCCGTGCAGAAGCCATTGGGCAACCAAGTCATGGCTTGCTGAAGACCATATCGCAGGTTCCACTCGAGGAGCGTATGGCGTTACTCAAGAGCGAGAACGCCTGGGTGGGAGAGCTTGAACTTCGCGCCAAGGACGGAAGTCAGATCTTCGTTGAGAGCCGTCACCAGACGTTTGAGTCCAATGGCGAAAGTCTGGTTTTGGAAACCAATCATGATATCAGCCAGCGTAAGCGTGCTGAAACCTATACGGCGCGCATGGCGGCAGTCGCTGCATCCTCACACGACGCGTTGTTTGGCATAACACTTGATGGGTTCATTGAAACCTGGAATCCGGCAGCTGAAAGGCTCTTCGGCTATTGCGCACCGGAAGCGATCGGCAGTCACGTCAGAATACTTGCTGAACCGTCCAAGCATGAAGAACAGCGCGAATTGATGCGTAAGGCGCAAGCCATTGCAACCGTTGGTCCATATGACGCGAGGCGACTGCGCAAGGATGGAACGCCAATAGATGTGTCCGTTTCACTGGCACCCGTCAAGTCGCCAGACGGAACTCTGCTCTCCATATCGGTGGCTGTTCACGACATCAGTGACCGAAAAGAGTGGGAAGCCAGGCAAAAGCTGATGACGCGTGAACTGTCGCACCGGATCAAGAATTCATTTGCCGTACTGCAAGGCATCCTGCGTTCGACCTTGCGTCTCACGCCTGAGCCCAATGCTTTTGCCGAAGCGTTTTCAGGACGATTGAACAGCCTGGCTGCCGCGCAGGACGTGCTGACTGCCAACAATTGGAAAGGTGCTGAACTTGGTGCGCTAGCCCGGCTTCAACTTGCTGCATATGTGTCCAATGAGGACAATCGTGTGCAATTTGCAGGGCCCGAAGTTAATCTGCCCCCGGATTATGCGGCTCCATTCGGATTGTTGTTCAACGAGCTAGCTACCAATGCCATGAAATATGGAGCCCTTTCGGTGCCCGAGGGGAACATACTGATCATGTGGCGAATCGAACGGAATCCGGATGCCAGTGTCCGATTGTTTTTGACGTGGCGCGAGTTGGGTGGTCCAAAAATTATGACTCGAGGCAGGCGTGGCTTTGGTTCAACCCTCATCGAAAAAAGCCTCGCCGGCGCAATCATTGACAACCAATTTGAGGAGGATGGTCTCACCTGCAAGATCGAGTTGATATTGAGACCTGTGAAAAGGTTGCGGACGAAGCCAAAGAACAAAGTGCCTCGTCGGAAATAGTCAAGCCCTGACGGAACGATGAGGCCCGGATCGCCGTTAATTGGCGATGATGAATTTCGCATTCAAAATTCGTCGACCTGTCTTTTTAGCACTTGATTTGATCATATCGTCGCCCATCATAGGCTAGATCGGCAGATCCATTTTCCGACCCCATGTTGCTGGCAGTTCGGCAAACGAAACCTTGGTTTTCAAGACTGTGAACGCTTCAGTTGCGCAAGAGGATGCATCTCCACATCGTTTTGGCAGGGCAGAAACTCGGTTTCAAAGTAGTCGACGAGGATTGTTGGCACGTCTCATTCATGCACACTGATTTCAGCCAGCATGAAGACTTTCTATCTCCTCGACTTAAGGAAATTCCTGCCATAACGTCCGTTCAAAAACCAATATGGTAGTGGGCGCGTAAAAATGGAACAGTACACTGCAGATTACGAGTATCAGATTTCGATGGCCAAAACAGTCACCGATGTTTGGGCTGCGCTTGAAAAACTGTCATCCGGACTTGAAGGCCATCGCTTGTTCACCGTTACGACTGTCGACATGGAGGCCGAATTGGCACGGCGGGTCTACTCTAATCACCCTGCAGATTATCCCGTGACTGGTACAAAACCCATCCACCGCGATGACTGGTTTGAGATTGTTCACGGGCAGAGACGCAGCTTTGTCGCCAATACGATCGCAGATATTGCCAAGGTGTTTCCAGACCATGAATTGATCAGATCCTTAAGATGCGGATCTGTGATCAACTTGCCCGTCATACTTCGCGATGAGTTGGTTGCCACTGTAAATCTGCTGCATGTTGAGCATCACTACTCTCACGAACGTGTGCGGCTGCTTGAATCGCGACTGGCAATACCATCGCGGCTTTGCTGGGCGCTGACCAGTCGATTTGAGGACAACAGAATTGTTTGATGACCAGATTGTCAGAGAGAATGTATTTCGCAAAGCAGCGAAGCGTGCTGGCGCCATGGTCGCGAGTCTTGTACTCACGTTTATCGGTCTTACCGCCATTACATTTTTCATCAGCCGTTTGACCAAAATTGACCCTGTGTTGGCCATCGTTGGCGACAAGGCCAGCAAAGACGTCTACGATAAAGCCTTTATCATGCTGGGCCTCGACAAGCCGTTAATCGTGCAATACGGTGCCTATCTGCGCAAACTCCTGACGGGGGACTTTGGAACTTCGGTTCTGACATCTCAACCGGTGCTGAGCGATCTTCTGCGTGTGTTTCCGGCGACGTTTGAACTCGCGACAATTGCAACAGTGCTTGGTGTTCTGGTTGGCGTTCCCGCAGGCGTTCTGGCTGCCGCCCGCAAAGGCCGCTTGCCTGATCATATCGTCCGCGTGCTTTGCCTGTTTGGCTATTCCATTCCTGTGTTCTGGTTGGGTCTCGTCGGGCTGTTTGTGTTTTATGGCAAGCTTGGTTGGGTTGGCGGCACGGGACGCCTCGACGTGGGCTATGATGATATTGTGTCAGTGCATAGTGGCATTCTACTGATCGACGCTGCATGGGAGGGTGAGTGGGAGATTTTTCGAAACGCCTTCAGCCATCTCATTTTGCCGGCAGGTATTTTAGCCTATTTTTCCCTCGCCTATATCGCGCGCATGACCCGCAGTTTCATGATTGATCAACTGAGTCAGGAATATGTGGTGGCGGCGCGGATCAAAGGGCGTTCATTCTGGGGAGCGGTATGGACACATGCTTTCCCAAATATCCTGGTACCGCTGATCACCGTGATTGGCCTCAGCTATGCCTCATTGCTTGAAGGTGCTGTCTTGACCGAAACCGTGTTCGCATGGCCCGGATTGGGGCAATATATTACGCGAGCGCTGTTCAACAGCGACATGAATGCAGTGTTAGGTGGCACAGTGCTTGTTGGCACCATATTCATTGGGATTAATTTGTTTTGTGATTTCCTCTACAAGGTCTTTGATCCAAGGTTACGGAAATCATGACGCAACCCAAAAGCCAAAACCTTGTTCAATGGCTGCAGAATGATGCGCCAACATCAGTGCGGCAAGCGATGGCGGGTAATCTCTATCGCGGACTGGTATCTGTTGTTTCAAATCCTGCAGCATTGGCAGGTTTGATGATCATTTTTGCACTCATACTCATGGCCCTGTTTGCACCTCAGTTGGCGGGTAACCAATCGCCGATTAGTCAAAGCTTGGCAGATCGTTTGCAGCCACCCAATGCGGTTCATTGGTTTGGCACAGATGAGTTGGGGCGTGATATCTATGCCCGCACACTTTATGGTGCGCGCGTCACCATCTCCATGGTGTTACTGGTTTCGGTGATTGTTGGACCGGTTGGTTTGGCGTTCGGAACACATGGCAGGCTTCATGGGGGGCTGGGTGGATGCTGTGCTCATGCGGATCACTGATATCTTTCTTGCCTTCCCAAGGCTTGTTTTGGCTTTGGCATTTGCGGCGGCTTTGGGCCCCGGCATTGAAAACGCGGTTATCGCCATTGCCCTCACGGCCTGGCCACCCTATGCCCGCATTGCGCGGGCCGAAACAGCCACCATTTCCAAAAGTGACTTCATCGCTGCTGCGAAAATGCAGGGTGCCTCGACATGGCGAATCTTGTTCAAGCACATTGTACCCTTGTGTTTGTCGTCCGTCATTGTCCGGCTGACACTTGATATGGCGGGTATTATTCTCACGGCTGCAGGTCTTGGATTTCTGGGCCTTGGCGCGCAACCACCATTGCCGGAATGGGGGGCGATGGTTTCATCAGGGCGAGAAGTCATTCTGGACCAATGGTGGGTGGCAACCATTCCCGGCATTGCAATCTTTGTTGTAAGTTTGGGGTTCAATCTACTGGGAGACGGACTGCGCGACGTGTTCGATCCGAAATCACCATGAGTAAAACGCTGCTTGAAGTGGAAGATCTCAATGTGTCTTTTCCAACGCGCAATGGCATCACACATGCCGTGAGAAAGGCCAGTTTCACACTTGGCCGCGAGCGACTGGGCATCGTCGGTGAGTCCGGTTCTGGAAAATCCACCTTAGGTCGCGCAGTTCTCGGGCTCACGCCACCAGCTGCTGTAGTCTCAGTCCGAAAAAATGATGTTTGCGGGTGAAAATCTCCTCGGACTTTCTCAAGCTGGTTGGCAGCGCCTGCGGGGTCGCCGCATGAGCATGGTCATGCAAGACCCAAAATACTCGCTGAACCCTGTCATGAAAATCGGACACCAAATCAGCGAAACCTGTCGGCTGCATCTCGGTTCGTCAGCCACTGACGCCAAAAGGCGCGCGCTTGCCATGCTTGATGCAGTGAAAATCAGGGATCCCGACCGCGTCTACAATCTCTACCCTCACGAACTTTCTGGCGGCATGGGTCAGCGTGCCATGATCGCTATGATGCTCGTGGCAGAGCCAGACCTGCTGATTGCTGACGAGCCAACTTCTGCACTTGATGTGACAGTGCAAAACGAGGTTTTGCGCATCTTGGATGATTTGGTGCGAGATCGCGGCATGGGACTGATATTCATCAGCCACAATCTATCTATCGTTTCCACGTTTTGCGACCGAGTTCTCATCATGTATGGCGGAAAAATCATGGAGGAATGCCAGGCAATTGATCTGCCCAAAGCCAAGCATCCTTATACCCAAGCACTGATTCAAGCAGCCCCCTCCTTGGATGTTTCGCGCAAAGAACTCGCCACCGTAGTGCGTGATCCGGCATGGCTGGCATGATCGAAGTCTCCCATCTCGACGTGAAGTACCGCAGTGGTAGTACTTCAATGCACGCCGTCCGCGATGTATCTTTCACTGTGGCTGCGGGAGAAACATTCGGCATCGTCGGTGAATCCGGTTCCGGTAAGTCAACAGTGCTGCGAGCTATCGCAGGATTGGTTGAATCGACATCAAACACTCTTATCGTTAATGGAAGACCTGCCAATGGCAGACGCAGCCGAGATGATTGCCGCCAGATGCAAATGGTATTTCAGGATCCCTATGCCTCACTCCATCCACGCCTGACAATCGACAGCATTTTGCGTGAAGCCCTGATCATCCATGGTCTGAATGACCAAGACAAGCAAATCACCAAGGCGATTTCGGATGTTGGTCTCAATGTTCAACACCGCTTCCGCTATCCGCACCAGCTCTCTGGCGGCCAGCGTCAAAGAGTGGCGATTGCGCGGGCCCTAATACTGAACCCGCCCATACTTTTGCTCGATGAGCCAACCTCCGCGCTCGACGTTTCGGTGCAAGCCGAAATTCTGAATTTGCTGTCACAGATCCGGGATGGACGTGGACTCACAGGCATTCTTGTCAGTCATGATCTTGCTGTAGTGGCTCATTTGTGTTCGCGCATCGCTGTCATGCAGTTTGGCCGGATCGTTGAAATTGTCAGCGCATCTGACTTGCGAAATGGAACGCCGCGCGAGGCCTATTCGCGCGAACTTATTGCGGCAAGCCGGGGCTTTTCCCGTGCCAAATAATTTCCGTTCCATCAGGTTCTGCGGCTCTTGTCAGACACCAAAATCTGGCGTCAGATGATCACAGTCAGTTTCTGTTCAACGCGTATCAGGCACACGCAATCAAGGGAGAATGTCATGCTGAAAATATTCAAGTTCGCTCTACTCGCAGGCGTATTGGCCACCATGTCGCCGATAGCTTTTGCAGAGACCCCTAAAGACACTCTTGTCATCGTCGAGAACATCGACGACATTATTTCGCTCGATCCTGCTGAAGCCTATGAACTCACGGGCATCCAAATTCTGGCCAACACCTATGACCGCATCATGCGCTTTGAACCCAACGACGTCACCAAGTTGGTGGGCGGTGTTGCTGAGAGCAGCACAGTAAGTGATGACGGAAAAATCTTCACCTACAAGATCCGTTCCGGTCTGAAATTTGCCTCAGGCAATGCAGTAACTTCCAAAGACGCCGCATGGTCGCTGCAGCGCGTGATCAAGCTGGAAAAGACACCAGTGTTCCTGCTTTCGCAACTGGGGTGGACCAAAGACAACATCGACAAGATGGTGACGGCACCTGATGATTCCACACTCGTCGTCGCCATTGGTGTCGACTTTGCTCCCTCCCTCGTCAACGCGTTGTTGTCGTCCGTGGTTGGCTCAGTGATCGACATGAAAACAGCCATGGCAAACGAAAAAGACGGCGATCTTGGTTATGCATGGTTGAAAACAAACACGGCTGGCTCGGGGGCTTACGTCTTGAAAGCATGGAAGCCCAATGAAAGCGTCACACTTGAAGTAAACCCCGGCTATCGCGGTGGCGAAGCGCCGATAAAGCGTGTTGTGTTGCGCCACATGCCAGAGCCTGCAGCCCAACGCCTAGCAATCGAAAAAGGTGATGCTGATGTCGCTTTGAACCTGACAGGCGATCAAGTTGCGGGTCTCAAAGATAATAAGGACGTCACCATTACGGCGTCGCCACAGGCGTTGCTTTATTATATTGGTATGAACGTCAAGACAAAGGAGTTGGCTGATCCTCGTGTGCGCCAAGCCCTGCGCTACCTGATCGATTACGATGGCATTGTAAGCACCATCATGAACGGCGGAGCATCAGTGCATCAATCGTTCTGGGCTTCAGGCTTCTGGGCTGCGCTGGATGACAATCCTTACAAGCTCGATCCTGAAAAGGCCAAAGCGCTTCTAAAAGAAGCAGGTTACCCCGACGGTTTCAGCATTGACCTCGACGCGCCGAACTCATCACCCTTCAACAGTCTTGCACAAGCTGTTCAAGCAACGATGGCGCAGGGAGGCATTAAAGTGAACATCATACCCTCAGAAACCAAGGCCATGCTCACGAAGTATCGGGCGCGCCAACATCAATTGCTGATGATCTATTGGGGACCGGACTACATGGATCCGCACACAAATGCTGATGGTTTTGCTAACAATCTCGATAACTCCGATGAAGCAACCAAAGGCAAACCCCTGGCTTGGCGCAATTCCTGGGCTGATGATGACGTAAACAATATGACAGCGGCTGCAGTGCGCGAACGCGACGAAGCCAAGCGCAAGCAGATGTATCTGGATGAACAGAAAAAAGTACTGGAAGTCGGGCCCTATGCCATCATGTTCCAGGAAACCAAGCAGGTGACCACGCGTTCAAATGTAAAGAATTTCATTTTTGGACCGAGCGCTGACGTCGTCTATTACAACCTGACGACAAAGTAGAAACGACATCGACTGCGGGGAGCCACCCCGCAGTCGTCAACTTGCTGATGTTATTAGAACTTGACGGTATCGACAAATCAACTGCATGCAGAAAAGTGGAACCGGTTTTCGGCGAAAATACCGCGTCAAGCCAAAGAGCTACTGCATGATGCCGATGTCGTGAAGTCGCATTTCACTCAAACGGTCCTCTGTTGGTTGTAACTCAGAATCTCAAACACAGCCGCTCATTCAGCCACGAGTTCTTCCAGCGCCTGGACAGCAAGCCTGTGGTCTTCCACGTCAGGCAAACCGCTGACACCGACAGTTCCAATGAGTGTACCGTTCCGCAGCATGAGCGGCACACCACCGCCGCTGGCAACGTATTGCGCTTCGGGCAGTCTGTAGCGGCTGTTGAAGTCGAAACTCCCTTTTTCTGCTTCGAGGCGCATGGCCAGTGAACTGCGGTGAAAGCGATGTGCGACCGCACGTTTGCGTGAAGCCCAGTGCAGGTTATCGATCGTGGCACCTGGCATCAGGAGTGAAAAGACAACGTCTGTCCCATGGGTGATTGTGATTGCAACAGGCAACTTACCCTTGGCGGCCTGTTCGCGGATCAGCGATCCCAGCTTCCAAGCGAAGGTGTAATCAAAATCGGGCAGCAGCAATTTTTGCTGTTCCTCGGCCAGTAAGTTCAGTGTGTAAGTCACTTGCTTTTCGCCCTTTCAGTTGGATAGGTGACATAGGCAAACCGCCGACTGTCCGGCGACCAGCTGTTGACATTGATCGTACCCTGTCCGCCAAACAATCGCGCGGCACGCACCGGATTTTGCCAATTGTCCTCAAGGACCACCATCAGCTCAACCCATAGATCGGCGGGATGACCTTGTGTGCCCGGAGGATACGCGAGGTAAACGGCACTACGTCCATCGGGTGACAGATGAGGAAACCAATCGACTGTTTGCGTAAACGTCAATCTTGTTGGTTCGGAACCATCGGGCCGCATGCGCGCAATCTGTGCATTCTTCGAGAAGGTTTCCGTGTTGAAATACAGCCACTGACCATCGGGACTGTACTCAGGTCCGTCGGCAGGCGCACCTCCAAGTGTTATTTGCCTAAAGTTTCTGCCATCGGCGTTCATCGTGCAGATTTCTGCCGAGATGAACCGAAGTCCGCTTCCAGCTTGTTCAGCCTCTACGCCGACGAAAGCCAATTGGTTGCCATCGGGCGAAACACCGTGCAGAAAATGGAAGAGGCCCTTTGGTCCCTCCTTTCCCGAAATGCGCACCGCCGCGCCGCCGCTGAGCGGCGCACGGTAGAGATGCCAGTCATCATAGGCCGACAAGAATATGTGCTTGCCATCAGGATCGAGCACATGATCGTTGTTGAGGGGTGGCAGGTTGCTGATTTTTATCTCTTGCAGCATTGGCTTTTCGACAAGTAGCCGCCACAATACCCCGGCGCCGTTGAGGATCAATGCGTCGCCCTGCAAAGTCCAATTCGGCGCTTCGAGCAGCAGCTTGTCAGTCTCCAGCAGCATTGAATTCTTGCCAGTGACAGTGTCATGGATCCAGATCTGGCAGATTTGACCGGGCGCCAATTCCCGTGGTGGAATTTTCATATGGAGGGTTCCAGATTTGCAGCAGAGCGTGCACGGTCAATGATCTGCATGGCTTGCACAGTCAAGTGGTGGGGCACCGCGGGCTTTCGACTTCGCAAGCGTGGTGGCCGCAAACGGTGTTTGATGATGTTTGGGGGATGTCTCGCGAAACAACATGTGCAATCCTAATCATCAAACAATATCGACTGACCGCCCAGTTTCATGCTTCGTTGGAAACTTCAGCTAGCCAGTCCCAGGTGTTCCTGGTGATTGGTTCAGATAACTCTCTGCTTGTTGAGACAGCATGCCAGCTACGGGCCGTCTGCAGTGCATGGGCTGACACCTGAACTAATTTGTTCTCTGCCAAAAGTTCTTGCACGAGCGGCAGGGCATGCGAGTGCAACTCCATGGCCCTGTATTGCAGCTTGCAATGCGAGATTGCTGTCGCTGAAATCCAGTCCTGCAGAAACTTCGCCAATGGAACCGACCTCCCGCGCCCGCACGATCTACCGAGACCAGCGTTGTTAATCCTAATCGTAATCCCGGCGTGAACAAGGCGCTGGCCGAGACCATGCTGGGCGTTGACACGGTCGTATGGCTTCCTGGCGACCCCATGGACAAGGAAACCGATGGCCACATTGATGGCATGTGTGCTTTTGTGCGACCTGGTGTTATTCTGTTTGAAGCCAATCCCGATCCGTGTGATCCACATTCCCGAATTCTCAAGGAAAACTTAGCCTGCCTGCGGGGCCAGACTGATGCCAAAGGCAGATCATTTGAAGTCATCCCGCTGGAAGAAGCCATTGAAGCAGAAGTGACCAGCAATGTGTTCTGTCGCTCCTACATCAATTTCTATTTTGCCAATGGTGGCGTTATTGTGCCTAGCTATGGTATTCCGGATGATGCAAAGGCATTGGCGACGATACAGTCGGCCTACCCGGATCGAAAAATTATTATGGTTCAAGTCAATGCCATCGCAGCGGGCGGAGTGCCATACACTGTATTACGCAAGAACAACCTGTTTCCGGAAAGTGAGAGTTTGAAATGACCCATCTCGTAGTTGGTGCAGTCCAGATTTCTTGCAGTGATGACGTCAATGCCAATCTTGACAAGATTGAACTTCATGTGCGCGATGCTGCGCGACGTGGTGCGAAGCTCGTTGTGCTCCAGGAGTTGTTTGAAGGTCCGTATTTCTGTATTGACACTGACGCTTCCCACAATAAGCGCGCAAAGCCGTTCAAGGGGCACAGTACTGTTGCAAGATTGTCCAGTCTCGCCAAAGAACTTGGCGTCGTGTTGCCTGTCTCATTCTTCGAAGAAGATGGCAGCAGGCGCTTCAACTCGCTGGCGATGATTGATGCGGATGGCAAATCCTTGGGCCTCTATCGCAAGAGCCACATTCCAGATTCTCCCGGCTATAACGAGAAGTTCTATTTTGCCGAAGGTGATACCGGTTTCATGGTGCATGACACCGCTGTGGGAAAGGTTGGGGCAGGCGTGTGCTGGGACCAGTGGTTTCCAGAAGCTGCTCGCTGCATGGTTCTGAAGGGTGCCGAGATCTTGATCTATCCGACAGCCATCGGGTCTGAACCTTCTTACCCTGCTTGGGATTCGCGGGATCACTGGCAGCGCGTCATGCAAGGTCATGCGGGTGCAAACCTCACACCACTCATTGCGTCCAATCGCGTGGGCATCGAAACAGGCAAAAGTGGCTCTGTGGTGTTCTACGGGTCAACGTTTATCACTGATCATACGGGCGCAAAACTCGCTGAGGCCGACCGCGTGACCGAGGGGGTGATTACTGCGAGTCTCGACATGGAAGAAATCGCAATTCAGCGACGGTCATGGGGCGTTTTCCGCGATCGGCGCGTTGACCTGTATGGTGAGCTCTCAAAATCAGCACCAGCGCGTCTACAGCCACTCACTTGAGGTTTCGGAAGCTGGAATTGGGAATATGAACATGTTAGCAATTGCTGCCGGTTCAATCGAATTGCCAGAATGTTTGGATAACCAAGGATGTGAAGACATAGCAGCCATCAAATCTGCAATCAAGGCCAAGGGGGTTGCGAAGACCTTTCAAAGTCTGGGGCAGGCTGCGTTCAAGGTTTTCGACAACGTCTCAGTTGTCATCAGGGAAAACGAGTTCTTCACACTTCTGGGCCCTCCGGCTGTGGCAAGACCACTTTGCTCCGGCTAATTGCGGGTTTCGATTATCCCACTGAAGGCGAAATCCTGCTGTATGGCGAAGACGTTGCGGTGCTACCGCCTTTCAAGCGCCCCCGCGCTATGGTGCCGACAAAAAGGACTTGAAGAAGGTGAATGATTTTTTGCAATCCGCAAAGCCATTCTGGAAAACCTTCAGCTATGACACCCTGACCAAGATGAGTGAAGGCGATGTGATCGCCTCGCAAAACTGGAACGGCTATGGTTGGCGTGCCCGACAAATAGTGCCGACCATCAAGTTCGTTTTCCCCAAGGAAGGTATCGACGGCCTCATGGACAATGTGTCGGTGCTGAAAGGTGCTGTCAATGTTGAGAACGCCAAAGCCTTCCAGAACTTTATCATGTATCCTGAAAACGCCGCGATGATTTCGAACTTTGCCCGTTATGACAATGGTATCCTGGGCAGTCACGCTTTCCTCGATGCCGGCTTCAAAGATGCGCCGGAAATCAATCCGCTAGCCAGTGCGCCTCAGCCAGAATTTGTGCCACCCTGCTCGCCAGAGGTGGTTGAAATTTACAACAAGATCCGGACGAAGCTGAAAGGCTGACAACTTCGATTGCGGCCCCGACAGTTTGCTGTCGGGGCTTTTGCCTTTTGAGTTGGTCGTGGTGGTGCAAAAAAACTCAATGCCTTTCCACCCCGCGTTGAATGGGACAGGCCACCGTTGAACCGTTGGAGTTACCCAATTTCGCTAGAAGTGCGAATTTCTGCCCAGAAACAAAAGGCGCACTACTACCAGAATATCTGGAAATAATTCAGACCGCTGCCCTCTGAACTGTTGTGTAAGCTATTGATGTCCTTCCTGAGACATGGGTGACACTTTATCCCGAGGACATGGGTAACAGTTTTGCGCCGAATGGGTTGTCGAGTGGTTCCAGTCTGCATTCTGTGTCATCGAAGTACCCCAAGTCATAGTCCATGAATGTGACGAGCCACAAGCGTTCTTCAACCTGCTTGATGCCAACCATCTGGCCAGCAAAGACTTGGCTCAAGTTGATCTTGCGGTTGTTGAAACACACGCGGCCGCAGGTGGTGACGATGATGCTTTTGTCGTGCAGCGGATAATCAAGCTCCGGCAATCCTTCATAAGCCCTCCTTGAGGGAGCGTAGAATGCTGCCGGTGGCTTTTGACCGAGTGCTTGATGTGGCCGCTCAGTGTTGAACTCCGCAATGAAGTGATCGAACTTCGCCTGCTGTTGCAGGAAGTTCTGGCCTGCTGGTTTTGTCGTCTCCTGCTTCAAGGTCAGATGCATGCGTTCATGCCTGCCATTCTGCTGCGGGTTGCCCGGCTTGATCCGTTCGATGCCGATCCCAAGCCGCAGCCACCACACCGACAGTTTCGAGAGATTGAACTGTGCATTGGGTGAAGCAAAGGGCACACCATTGTCCGTCCTGATGACGGAAGGTAGGCCATTCTCACGGAACACTCGCTCAAACACCGTGAAAGCATTGATCTCCTTGGTCGATTCCAGTGCTTCAACCGCAAACAGGTTGCGGCTGGCATAATCTGTAATCGTCAGTGGGTAGCAGTACCTGCGGTCTGCCAGCATGAACTCACCCTTATAATCTGCACACCACAGATCGTTGGGTTGTTGGCTATTGGTGAGAACCGTTCCCACCGCCCTGTTCTTCCTTCCCTTGCGATGCTTCACCAATCCACGACGATCAAGAACAGCATGAATGGTGGAGATGGCTGGCCGGTGCACATCAGGATATCTTCTCGCCAGAAGTTCCATGATCTTCGGCGCTCCCCAGATTGGCTTCTCATGCTTCAATCGCACAATCAGCGCTTCAATCTGGAACGGCAGCTGGTTGGCATGGCGGTAGGGCCTGCGGCTTCGATCCGTCAGACCCTTCAGTCCCGTGTCTTCATATCTCTCAAGGATCTTGTAACCGGTCTTGCGCGAGATATCGAACTCCCGGCAGAGCACAGCCATCTTCTCGCCCTCCAGCAACCGGGCAACAAACTTCACGCGTTCATCCATCACGTTACACTCCTTCCAAGGCATCTCGCGCTCCTCGCAAAGGGCCAAAAGTGTAACCTATGTCTCCGGTATGAAGTGTAACCTATGTGTCCAGTATGGACCTGAATTCATTGGCGCACCCGACAGGATTGAATGAACAGAATGATTTCAAAGTGTTGGCTTGTCCAACCCAACAATACCAGCCTTTGATTTCGTTGAGATATCTTGGTTATTGTCCAACCAATTCCTCTGAAGCCAGATTGATGACAAACATGCGGCTAAGTAAGCTTGGTCAAACGGGACGTCTGCAAAGGCTGAGTTTGTGCGGATAAGCTCACGGTTGCATTTGTGCAAAGCTTTGTGTCTCTTGCAGAATCTTCTGAACTTCAGGCCGACAAGAGCCACAACCAGTTCCCGCTTTTGTCAGTTCGCACAATTGGTGAATGGTCGCGCTGGGGTTTGATTTGGCGGCAGCACGGATTTGCAATCGACCTATGGCATTGCAGGAGCACACAATCGGACCTGTGTCGGCAATGGCGGTTTGTGGCCTGCCCGCGAGGCATTGCAAAGCTCCAACTTCTGTTCCCAATGCTTGCTGCAGCCAATAGCGACTGGCAGCTACGGGTCGTTCGCTGGCAAAGAACGCAAAGTGCAATTTCCCCCGCCTTAGCGCCACGCAACGGAACGCTTTTGTTGAAGTTGATGTGACTTGGGAAACCTCAAGGTCAACGTCATCAAGGTCGATGAGGTGGGCCATGAGGGTTGACCAGCTCTCGGGCGGTTCAAGTCCCGCGCATTCAAACGATTGCCCCGCTGCGAGTGGTCGTGCAGCCCAATAATCGAATGTGGGCCTATTGTTTCCTGCAAGCACACCAAAGCCAAACCACTGCGCAGCAAAACGCTTGATTGAGACTTGCCCGGATTTGAGAGCGGGTTGACCACTGACGGGATCAACAACACCAAGGGTCGACGCATTGACCATGGCAGCAGATGCAAATGAATTACTCCAGTGCATGGGTTGAAAGATGTTACTCAAACTGACTGCGTCTGAGATCAGCATGCGAACGATAGAAGTTCCGTGGGTTCCCCCTACAAATGCGAGCTCAGCATCTCTCAAGTGTAGTGCAGCGGCATCAGCCGGATGAACTTCAATGTAAGGTTCGGCGCGATGATCAAACAGTTTCGGGACGAGCCCTGTGCGCGTCATGGTGTGCCACTGATCACGGATGCGTCCTGTATTGAGGGTGAAACTGAAATCTTCGTGGGACGCTTTGTTTAGGGCTTCTGTTGCAACAAAGCTTGCCTTGCGGCTGGGGGTTTCGAAAACACCATTTGCAAATGGTCGTTCGTCACCCCATTGCTGTGGCGTCAAGGTATCGTAATTCAATGATGCAATTGAACCGAGGTCGAGTGATCTGCTGCCATCGTTCAAGACTTGCGTGAGTGCGGCATGCTCGGCAAAAATTTCTGCAGGACCCTGGTATTCGAAACCGTCAAAGCCCATGCCCTTCGCAACTTCACAGATGATACGCCAATCGGGTTTGGCTTCACCGATAACAGGGACAAATTGGCGTTGCCGTGAAATGCGACGCTCTGAATTTGTGACGGTGCCGTCTTTCTCGCCCCAGCCTATGGCGGGCAACAGCACATCTGCATATCGCGCTGTTTCTGTTTGTGTCGTCACATCAGAAACAACAACGAAGGGACAATTTTTCAGCGCTTCTGCGATATGATTGGAATCTGGCATGCTGACGGCAGGATTTGTGGCCATGATCCACACGGCCTTGATCTGGCCAGAAAGCATGGCATCAAAGAGCTCTACTGCTTTGAGGCCCGGCTTTTGCGCCATGCGTGGGGCATGCCAGAAATCTTGCACGCCTGCGCGATGAATGGGATTGGCAATGTCCATATGTGCCGCGAGCATGTTGGCAAGTCCGCCTACCTCGCGCCCTCCCATGGCATTGGGTTGGCCCGTAATTGAGAATGGTCCTGCGCCTTCCTTGCCAATGCGTCCGGTCAGCAAGTGACAGTTGATGATGGCATTGACCTTGTTGGTGCCGTCTTCCGCTTGGTTCACGCCCATGGAAAAACCTGTCACGGTTTTCGCGTGAGTCGCGAACAATTTGTAGAATTGGAGTAGTTGGTCAGGAGCAAGTCCAGTATCCACAGCAACCCGATCTTCACCATGCTGGCTCGCACTCAGCATTGTTGCAGCAAGGCCCTCTGTGTGTGCGAACACAAACTGCGAATCGACCTCACCATTGGAGTAGAGATAACGCAACAAGCCGTTGAAAAGTGAAACGTCGGAACCAGACTTGATTTGCAAATAAAGGTCCGCGCATTCCGCCGTTGCTGTCCGACGTGGATCAATGACCACCAGTTTACTGCCGCGTTTTTCGCGCGCAGCCTGCAAGCGTTGAAACAAGACTGGGTGGCACCACGCGAGATTAGATCCGACCAACACAATAAAATCTGCGTCTTCGAGGTCAGTATAATTGCACGGCACAACGTCAGCGCCGAAAGCCCGCTTGTGACCAGCGACAGCTGAGGCCATGCAAAGGCGCGAGTTGGTATCGATATTGGCCGAGCCAATGAAACCCTTCATAAGCTTGTTCGCGACGTAGTAATCTTCAGTTAGAAATTGTCCAGAGACATAGAAGGCCACACTGTCTGGCCCGTGATCGCGAATGGCCTCGGAGAACTTTCGTGCCACGAGCGATGTCGCTTCTGGCCACTCCACATCAACGCCGTCAACACGTGGCCGCAGCAAGCGTTGTTCGGGACCAAGGGTTTCACCAAGGGTTAAACCTTTGGAACACAGGCGGCCAAAATTGGCGGGGTGATCGGGGTCGCCCTTGATCGTCACTGCCCCATCAGCTCTGCGCGTGGCCAATACGCCGCAACCCACGCCGCAGTATGGGCACGTCGTTTTGATCGTCGTCATGCAGCTTTGGCGGCAAGTGCCGCAGCTTCGATCTGAATGCGACCTTCTTCCAACTTGATGGCAACTTTGCGCGCACAGCCTTGATCTGGCCCTTTGACCTCACCAGTCTCAAGGCCAATAACCCAATTGTGCAGCGGACATGTCACTGCTTCGTCATGCACAATCCCCTGAGAAAGCGGACCACCCTTGTGTGGGCACTTGTCCCACAAGGCAAATACGCGACCTGCGGCGGTGCGGAACACAGCAATATCACCTGATGGCGTTGCAACCACGCGCGAACCACGAAGCGGCACGTCATCAACAGATCCTACGTCAATCCAATCTGTCATCTTACTCTGCTGCCATCAGTTGTGGAAACGCACGCATCGGTGCAAATTCATGCGCTTCCTTGCCAGCCACACGCTCCGCCCACGGATCGATTTGCAGAAAGCTTTGCGCATGGGTGAAACGGTCAAAATACATCTTCCGCTTTTCCAAATTATCCACAACATGTGATTTGATCGAGTCGATACCAACGCGTTTGGCCCACTTGTAAATGCGCTCAAGATAATGACCTTGTTCGCGATAGAGCTGCGTCAATGCTGCGATCACTTCAATCGCTTCATCCTCGGTGTTGACATGGCAAAGAAGCTCCGTGCCCTTGATGTCGAGGCCTGCAGCGCCCGCAAAGTGAATGTCGTAACCTGAATCAACGCAGATCACGCCGATGTCTTTGCAGGTTGCCTCGGCGCAATTGCGCGGGCAACCGGAGACGGCGAGTTTCAATTTTGCGGGAGTCCAAGACCCCCACATGAATTTTTCCAGCTTGATGCCGAGGCCAGTTGAATCCTGCGTGCCGAAGCGGCACCACTCTGAGCCAACACAGGTTTTCACTGTGCGCAAACCCTTCGCATAGGCCGCACCCGAGACCATGCCAGCGGCATTTAGATCAGACCAAACGGCGGGCAAGTCCTCTTTCTTAACACCGAGCAAATCAATGCGCTGGCCGCCCGTGCATTTTACTGCCGGGATATTGAACTTATCTGCCACATCGGCGATGGCGCGTAGTTCCTTGGCTGATGTCATGCCTCCCCACATGCGCGGCACGACTGAATAGGTGCCATCTTTCTGTATGTTGGCGTGGACGCGTTCATTGATGAAGCGCGATTGGCTGTCGTCTTCGTAAACGCCTGGCCATTCCGCGATCATGTAGTAGTTGAGTGCGGGCCGGCACTTGGCGCAGCCGCAAGATGTTTTCCATTCCAGGTCTTGCATGAGTGCTGGAATGGATTTGAGTTGTTTGGCCACAATCAAGCGACGCACGTCGGCGTGACCGAGATCAGTGCATTTGCACATCGGCAATACGGCATTGGGTTGATAGCCATCACCCAATGTTGCCATCAATATTTTTTCGACGAGGCCTGTGCATGAGCCACATGATGCGGATGCCTTGGTGTGGGCGCGCACTTCATCGAGTGAGGTGAGCGACTTGCCCGTGATGGCATCAACAATCTTGCCCTTGCATACGCCGTTGCAGCCGCAGATTTCTGCGTCAGGCGGTAAGGCTGCAACGGCCGCCGTAGGGTCCGGGGAGGACCCTCCCGCATAGGCCTGGCCGAAGATTAGCATCTCGCGATCTGCCGAGACGTCCTCGCCTTTCTTCAGTTTGTCGAAGAACCATGGCCCGTCCGAAGTTTCACCATAGAGCACCACACCGATGATCTTGTTCTCTTTGATAACGAGCCGCTTGTAGACTCCACGCGAGGCATCGCGCAGCACAATTTCCTCACGGTCCTTGGCTTCGGCAAAGTCGCCGCCTGAGTAGAGATCAACGCCCGTCACCTTGAGCTTGGTTGACATGACGGACCCGCCATAGGCCGCCTCTTTGCCAGCGAGCACATCGGCAATGGTACGCGCCATTTCGTAAAGTGGTGCCACCAAGCCATAGACCACACCGCGATGTTCAGCGCATTCACCAAGCGCAAACACATCAGGATCATTGGTGCGCATTTGATCATCAACCACAATGCCGCGATTGACTGTGATGTCAGAGGCCTTGGCGAGCGCTGAAGAAGGTCGGATGCCAACGGCCATCACAACAATGTCGCACGGCAGTTCGGTTCCGACTTCAAGCTTCAAGCCGGTGACCTTGCTCTCACCCAGGATCGAATGGGTATTTGATTTGGTGCGTATCTTGATGCCGCGCTTTTCAAATTCCTGCTCCAGCAAATGTGCGGCTGGCGGATCAAGCTGGCGCTCCATCAATGTCGGCATGAGATGAATGACGGTCACATCCATTCCGCGCATCTTGAGGCCAGCTGCTGCTTCAAGCCCCAGCAAACCACCGCCGATCACAACAGCTTTTGAGCCCGGTGTTGCAGCGGCCAACATCTTGTCGACATCATCGAGATCGCGATAGGTGATAACGCCAGGCAACTGATGGCCCGGCACAGGGATCACGAAGGGCACGGAACCTGTGGCGATCACCAACTTGTCATATTGCGCCATGGTGCCATCGCTTGCGATCACGATCTTGGTGGCGCGATCAATCGCCTCAACCTTGCGGCCCTTGTGCAAAGTCACGCCATGTTCAGCATACCAATTGTCGCCATGGGTGATGATGTCTTCGTATGTTTTCTCGCCTGACAAAACAGGTGACAACATCAAACGATTGTAGTTGACGCGCGGTTCGGCGTTAAAGATCGTGACGTCATAGGCATGCGGCGAATGATCGAACAAATGCTCTAGCATCCGTCCCGGCGCCATGCCATTGCCGACAATGACCAGCTTCTTTTTCATTGCGCTGCCTCCACAAATTTATTGCGCTCATACAAGAATTTCAAAACCGCCTCGCGAGCGCGAATGTAGGTTGGGTCCGTCACCAGTTCGAGGCGCCTGCGGGGCCGTGGCAATTTCACGTCGAGGATTTCACCAATTGTCGCCGCAGGTCCATTGGTCAACATCACAACGCGATCAGACAGAAGCACCGCCTCATCAACGTCATGGGTGATCATGATCACGGTGTTGTTGAGGTTCTGGTGAATCTGCATGACTTGGTCTTGCAAATGCGCACGCGTCAAAGCGTCAAGCGCACCAAATGGCTCATCCAGCAAAAGCACCTTCGGTTCCATCGCGAGAGCACGTGCGATACCAACGCGCTGCTTCATGCCGCCTGAAATCTCCGCAGGTCGTTTGGCCTTGGCATGCGCCATGTGGACAAGGTTGAGACAGTCCATGATGCGGGTCTTGCGTGCTGTTGAACTTTCAGATCCCCACACTTTGTCCACAGCGAGCTTGATGTTTTCGTAAACAGTCAGCCATGGTAGTAGTGAATGGTTTTGAAAAACAACTGCGCGATCAGGACCTGGGCCTTGCACATGCTTGTCCTCCAATGTGACTGCACCGGATGTCACCGGAATGAGGCCCGCGATCAGATTGAGCAGCGTGGATTTTCCGCAGCCCGAGTGTCCGATCAGCGAAACATATTCGCCTTGCTGAACATCAAGTGAGATGCCTTTCAGGACTTCAGACACGGTGTTGCCGCGCTGAAAAGACTTGTTGACAAGTGAGAGCGAGAGATAGGGTTTCATAGTGTTCCTTAGTTCACTGCCGTGCCGCGTGTGACGATGTGGCCGAGTGTTGCGATGATGCGATCCAGCACGAAGCCAACCAGACCGACGTAAACAAGGGCCACGATGATGTCGCTGATCAGCGATGAGTTCCATGCGTCCCAGATGAAGAAGCCAATGCCCACGCCACCAATCAGCATTTCAGCGGCAACAATGGCGAGCCAAGACAGTCCAACGCCAATACGCAATCCTGTGAAAATGTAAGGTGCTGCTGCAGGCACCATGATTTTGGTGAAGTATTCGAGTGGATTGAGTCGCAACACGCGCGCCACATTGCGATAGTCTTGCGGAATATTGCGAATGCCTGCCGCCGTGTTGATAATCACTGGCCACACAGCTGTGATGAAAATTACAAAAATTGCTGAGGGCTGGCCATCACGAAAAGCTGCAAGCGAAATCGGCAGCCAAGCAAGTGGTGGCACAGTGCGCAAGATCTGAAAGATTGGATCAAAGCCGCGCATGAAATAAACGGATTGCCCCACCAGCGTGCCTAGCGCTACGCCGACGACAGCAGCCAGCGCATAACCAATGGCGACACGGCTCAGCGATGCGAGAATGTGAAAACCCAAGCCTTTGTCGGTGCCGCCATTGTCAAAGAAGGGATGCAGGATGAGATCACGACTGTCTGCAAACACTTGCGTTGGCGGCGGCAGGCTTGAGCCTGTGCGTGAGGCCAGGACTTGCCAAATCACCAGGAAGAACGCCAACACGGCGAGCGGCGGCAGCACCACTGTGGCGAACTTGTCGAGAACCGGCTTGAAAATCGGACGCGGCGGCAGCTTGCGCTCAGGCAATGCGAGGACTTTCGATTCTGTGGCAGCGGTGATTGGAATCACCACTGTTTCTGCTGTCTTGCGCAAAGACTTGTTCATCTCGTGTTTCAAGCCCTGATCGCAAGGCTATCGAGATAGGCCTTCGGATTTTCATAGTCGAAAGTCTTGCCATCGAAGAAGGTTTCAGGCCCACGCGAGTCTGTTGCAGGAACTTCAGTAGCGCCCAAGGTCTTCGCCGCGGTGCGCCACACATCTGCAGCATTCACTCTGGCGACAAGCGCTGCAATATCCGTATCAGGCTTCACTTTTCCCCAGCGCATATTCTCAGCAAGGAACCACGCATCATGGCTTTTGAACGGGAATGAAGCTGCATCGCGCCAGAATTTCATGGCATGTGGACTGGCAGAAACTGTCTTACCATTTCCATAATCCACATCACCCTTGAGGCGACCAATGATGTCTTCTTTCTTGACGTTAAACCATGCGCGCTTTGAGACGATGTCTGCCATCTCATCCTTGTTTGCATCAGCATCGCACCATTGCTGCGCTTCCATCACAGCCATCAGCAAGGCCTCCGTCGCCTTGGGATATTGATGGGTGAAATCGGCACGCAGTGCCAAAGATTTTTCCGGATGTTTCGACCACAGCTCACCAGTGGTGGCAGCTGTGTAACCAATACCCTGCGATACCAGTTGCGCATTCCATGGTTCACCAACACAGAAGGCATCCATGGTGCCGACTTTCATATTCGCAACCATTTGCGGCGGCGGCACCACGATGGTTTCAACATCCACATCCGGATTGATGCCGCCAGCGGCCAGCCAATAGCGCATCCACAAATCATGCGTGCCACCAGGGAAAGTCACAGCAACCTTGGCCATGGCCCCTTCAGCTTTTTTCTTGGCGAAGATGTCTTTCAAGGATGAAGCGTCGGTGCCAACTTTCAAATCGGCATAGGCTTGCGCCACCGAAATGGCCTGACCATCGAGATTGAGGCGGGCCAGAATTTTCATCGGCAACGGTTGATTGTTCTGGGTGATTGTACCTAGTGTCATCAGATAAGGCATCGGTGTTAGAATATGCGCACCATCAATGCCGTTGCCTTGAGAACCGAGAACAAGGTTGTCGCGCGTCGCGCCCCACGACGCTTGCTTCAACACTTCAACGCCAGCCATACCATGTTTTTCAAACAGGCCTTTTTCTTTGGCGATGATGAGTGGCGATGAGTCCGTCAGCGCAATGAAGCCAAGCTTGGCGGCATTCACCTCTGGTCCGCTTGCTGCGAGCGCGCCATGTGGCAGAAGTACTTTGGCAGCTGCAAGCGTTGCAGCGGTCCCTGAAGTGAACTTGAGCAAAGTGCGCCGCGAAATATTCCTCATGAGAATGACCCTTCCTGATTTGCAAATGTCGCCGAGCTTGTTGGAAGCTCGGTTGTTGCCGCGAAACTGCGGCGTTCACAAACCGACTTTGCACGGGCTATGCCAGTTGGGGCGTTTGATTTTAGTGTTTACTTTCAAAAACTTAGAGTTCTCATGAAATTTCAAGTGATCGTATCATCGCGGAAATAAACGGCAATGCGCCCACTTATTGTGCAAGGCACAAAAACAAAGCTCCATGATCTCGACACAGGAGAAATTCCTGGATAACGCGTGAAAACGCAGCCGATTCAGTATTCTCGTTTCATCATCGGTTGCGCTGAAAAAAGCAATGAAAACGCAGAGAAATTCCTTGCTTCTTACGATCGTAAGGACTCGCTTAAGTCAGACACCTGAAGGTTTGGCTTGCGATGAAATTGAGCAATGACAAACAGTTGTGATTAAATATCACGCAATAAAATTCAATGGTCAATTTTTGTGCGTCAATAAAACGATTTGATATCATATAGATAGATCAATTCATCAATTGGCACGACCGTTGCAATTCCTGTTGCAGTGCAAAATGCACATGATGGAGAGCGCAATGTACAACAGACGGAATTTTCTAAAATCGGCAGTAGCGATGGGAGCAATTATGGCTGCTGTTGCTATGCCACAATATGCATTCGCTGAAGGCAAGACGATTAAGGTCGGTATCTTGCATTCATTGTCCGGCACCATGGCCATCAGCGAGACCACGCTGAAAGACGTCATGCTGATGTTGATCGAGCAACAAAACGCCAAGGGTGGTTTGCTTGGTAAAAAACTTGAAGCAGTTGTTGTTGATCCGGCATCCGATTGGCCACTGTTTGCTGAAAAAGCTCGCGGCCTGATTTCCGCTGACAAGTGTGCGGCGGTGTTTGGTTGCTGGACTTCCGTTTCACGCAAATCCGTTTTGCCCGTATTTGAGGAACTGAACAGCTTGCTGTTCTATCCTGTTCAATATGAAGGCGAAGAAAGCTCGAAGAATGTGTTCTACACGGGTGCCGCACCAAACCAACAAGCCATTCCAGCTGTTGACTACCTTGCTAAAGAAGGTGTGACGCGCTGGGTGCTTGCAGGCACCGACTATGTTTACCCGCGCACCACCAACAAAATTCTTGAAACTTATCTCAAGGATGTTTTGAAGGTTGCACCTGAAGACATCATGATCAACTACACACCATTCGGTCATGCTGATTGGCAGTCGATTGTGGCAGACATCAAGAAGTTTGGCTCCGCGGGCAAAAAGACCGCTGTGGTTTCCACCATCAATGGCGATGCGAACGTTCCATTCTACAAGGAGCTCGGCCAACAAGGTGTTGCAGCGACCGATATTCCTGTTGTGGCTTTCTCGGTGGGTGAAGAAGAACTTGCTGGCATCGACAAGGGACCGCTGGTGGGTCATTTGGCGGCGTGGAATTATTTCATGTCGATCGACAATCCAACCAACGCTGAATTCATCAAGGGCTGGAAAGCCTTCACCAAGGATGAAAAGCGCGTGACCAATGACCCGATGGAAGCTCACTTCATTGGCTTCAACATGTGGGTTGAGGCTGTGAAGAAGGCGGGCACCACCAATACCGATCCAGTGGCTGAAGCCATCATTGGTGTTGCCGTCCCCAACTTGTCGGGCGGTCTCTCAACCATGATGCCGAACCATCACATCACCAAGCCGGTTCTCATTGGCGAAATTCAAGAGAACGGCCAATTTGAAATCGTCTGGCAAACCTCAGGGCTTGTTGTTGGTGATGAATGGTCTGACTTCCTGCCAGACTCGAAAGACTTGATCTCCGATTGGCGCAAGCCGCTTAACTGTGGCAACTTCAATGTTGCCACAGCCAAATGCGGTGGTGCCATGGCGGCTTCTGGTGGCTGATATCTGACAGCCATCTCGTCTAGGCCCGCCCGGCAATTTCCTCCCACTGGGCGGGTCTTGATTGTTGTCACACGGAAAACTCATGCGCTTACTCGTCACGATTATCTTATTGTTGCTCTTGTCTATGCGCTGCTTTGCGCAAGATGCAGGAACGCTCGTAAACGCTTTGGCGCAAGGCAGTTTCAAAGAACGTGAGGCCGCAGTATCAGCCCTTGCGGCATCCGGCAGTGAAGTGACTGTTCCCGTTTTAGATGCGCTGGCCGCTGGGAATTTGCGTGTGCGCAAATCTGACCAGAAAGTCTTCATCACCACTTCAAAGGATGATGTGCTGGTCCTCGTGGACCCCATTGGACAAGCAGCAGCTGGTGAAGCGCCAAAAGCCGAGTTTGAGAAAATCAAAGTCAACAATGCCCTGCGGCGCATTATTCAAAATACTTTGGGCGGATTGACCCTTTTGGGTCCTGATGCTGACGTGCGGCGCAAAGCAGCGCTTAATATTCTAAAGTCGGGCGACCCTTCAACATTGCCTGCCTTGGAAAAAGCCATTGCCGTTGAAAAGGATGATGAAGTTGCGCAGTTGCTTTCATATGCCGCCGCTGCTGCAACACTAAAGAGCGAAAAACCTGATGCAGACAAACGCACTGCCATTGATGTGTTGAAAACCCGCACAGACCGGGAAACATCATCACTACTCACAGCATTTGCTGCAACTGCTGAAGGCGACCTCAAAGCCGCCGCCCTTGCCGCAGCTGCAACAATCGAAGGTGGCCAGGCCAAGTGGGCCGCTGCACAGAATGTTTGGTATGGTCTCTCGCTTGCTTCGGTCCTGTTGCTGGCGGCCATCGGACTTGCCATTACCTTTGGTGTGATGGGTGTTATCAACATGGCCCATGGTGAAATGGTCATGCTTGGCGCCTATGCCACCTATGTGACGCAAGGTGTCATCGCTGCATCTTTCCCAAGTCTCATGAACTGGTCCTTGCTGCTTGCCATTCCTGTTGCGTTCATGGTGTCCGGCGGCGTTGGCGTCGCCATTGAACGTGGCGTCATCCGCTTTCTCTATGGCCGACCGCTGGAAACATTGCTGGCAACATGGGGCATTTCACTCATTCTGCAACAAGCCGTCAGAAGTATTTTCGGTCCCACCAATAAAGAAGTCATCCAACCGCAATGGATGAACGGTTCATTTGAAATTGCCGGTGGCTTTGCTCTTACTCTCAATCGAGTTGCCATTCTTATTTTCGCATTGTCAGTGTTCTTCGGGCTGATGTTGCTGATGAAAAAATCCGCCATCGGTTTGCAAATGCGCGCGGTTACGCAGAACCGCTCAATGGCCAATGCCATGGGCATCCGCTCGCGTTGGGTTGATGCAATGACGTTTGGTCTGGGATCAGGTATTGCCGGTCTTGCAGGTGTGGCCCTCACACAAATTGACAACGTCAGCCCCAATCTTGGTCAAGGCTACATCATCGATTCATTCCTTGTTGTGGTGTTTGGGGGTGTTGGAAATTTATGGGGCACGTTAGCTGGTGCAGTCACACTTGGCGTGGCCAATAAATTCCTTGAACCTTTTGCCGGTGCTGTGCTGGCTAAAATTTTCATTCTGGTTGCGGTCATCCTGTTTATTCAAAAGAAACCGCGCGGCTTGTTCGCGCTGAAAGGCCGCTGGGTAGACGCATGAATACACTTCCCCCAACTCCAATGCTCGGCACCAGCGGCAAATTGTTTCTCGCAATCGTTATCGGCATTGGTCTGATTGTGCCTGCACTCAATCTTTTTTTACCAGTTGCCTCGACCCTGCATGTTCCAGACCATATCGTAACGTTGGTTGGAAAGTATCTGTGTTATGCGCTGCTGGCGCTGTCAGTGGATTTGATCTGGGGCTATTGCGGTATTCTGAGCCTTGGCCATGGCGCGTTTTTCGCACTTGGTGGCTATGCCATGGGCATGTATTTGATGCGACAAATTGGGACGCGCGGTGTCTATGGCAACCCAGACCTGCCGGATTTCATGGTGTTCCTGAACTGGAAAGAACTGCCTTGGTATTGGCATGGTTTTGAATACTTCCCTTTTGCGCTTGTGATGGTGCTATTCGTTCCCGGACTACTGGCCCTCATATTTGGTTTTCTGGCTTTCCGCTCGCGGGTCACGGGGGTCTATCTCTCGATCATCACGCAAGCCATGACCTTTGCTTTGCTGCTCGCCTTTTTCCGCAATGACATGGGCTTTGGCGGAAACAACGGTCTGACGGATTTCAAGGGTATTCTGGGCTTTTCAGTTCAAGCCCCATCAACGCGGGCCACATTGTTCTTTCTGTCCGCAATTGCATTGGCCGCATGTTTTTTGATTGCGCGCTGGATTGTATCGTCAAAGTTCGGTCGCGTCATTGTTGGCATCCGTGATGCGGAATCTCGCACGCGCTTTCTGGGCTATCGTGTTGAACACTACAAATTGTTCGTGTTCACTGTATCCGCCATGATGGCAGGCGTTGCCGGAGCACTTTATGTGCCACAAGTTGGTATCATCAACCCTTCAGAATTCTCTCCAGAAAATTCAATTGAAGCTGTGATCTGGACGGCTTTTGGCGGGCGCGGAACATTGTGGGGCGCAGCCCTTGGCGCGATAGTCATCAACGCCGCAAAGAGTTGGTTCACAGGCGTTATGCCGGATGCGTGGTTGTTTATGCTAGGCGGGCTCTTCATTGTGGTTACGCTGTTCATGCCGAAGGGGTTGGCTGGACTATTTTCGGGTTGGCGGAGTGCGGTTCCGGCCGCACCAATCACATCACACAATACACAGGCAGCCGAATGAACGTCGCGCACAATCATGATTTTGCTGAAACGCTGTTATTTCTCGAAGGGGTCAGCGTATCTTTCGACGGTTTCAAGGCACTCAACGATTTAGACCTTGCCGTATCACGCGGCGAAATGCGCGCCATTATTGGCCCCAATGGTGCAGGCAAAACCACGATGATGGACGTGATCACTGGCAAGACACGCCCCAATGCAGGACGTGTGATGTTCAACAACGTCGACCTCACCCGACTGGACGAAGCAGACATTGCCAACCTCGGCATTGGTCGCAAATTCCAGAAACCTACTGTGTTTGAAAACCACACGGTGTGGGACAATTTGGAGCTTGCGCTGAAAGCCAATCGCTCACCATGGGCGTCGCTAAGATGGAAGTTCCCGGCCCAAGACAAATCGCGAATTGTTGAAACGCTAGAGCGCATCAACTTGAAGTCAGCATTCGCCACCTTGGCAGGGGGTCTTTCACACGGTCAGAAGCAGTGGCTCGAAATTGGCATGCTGTTGATGCAAGATCCTGAATTGCTTCTTGTCGATGAGCCAGTAGCGGGCATGACTGATTCTGAAACTGAAAAAACCGCAAACATGCTGCGCGACATCGCAAAGACGCGCAGTGTGGTGGTGGTTGAGCATGACATGAGTTTTATCCGCGCCCTCAATGTGCGCGTCACAGTATTGCATGAAGGTTCTGTGCTGGCTGAGGGCAATCTCGACGCGGTGCAAAACAATCAACAGGTGATCGATGTTTATTTGGGGCGCTGATACATGCTAAAGGCAAAGGGCATTGATTTGTTTTATGGTGCAAGCCAGGCACTCCATGATGTGTCGCTGAATGCTGAACAAGGCAAAGTCACTTGCATCCTTGGTCGCAACGGTGTGGGAAAAACCAGCTTGATCCGCGCGCTCTCAGGACTGGCTGCAATGAAGTCTGGATCACTGATTTTCGGTGATGTCGATATCACCAAAATGACAACTGCTGACCGCGCCAAGCATGGCATTGCACTGGTGCCGCAAGGCCGTGAGATTTTTGCTCAATTGACGGTCGAGGAAAATCTCAGAACGGGTTTTGCAGTTTTATCGCGGCGGGACCGCAACATACCCGAAGAAATTTATGAGCTGTTCCCAGTTCTCAAATCCATGTTGCAGCGGCGTGGCGGCGACTTGTCTGGTGGTCAGCAACAACAACTGGCGATCGCGCGTGCCTTGGTGATGCGGCCGAAATTATTACTGCTGGATGAGCCAACAGAAGGCATTCAACCCTCAATCATCAAAGACATTGAACGTGTCATTGCCTTGTTGCGTGATCGCGGTGGCATGGCGATTGTGTTGGTCGAGCAATATTTTGAGTTTGCCAAACGACTGGCCGATAGTTTTATTGTACTGGATCGAGGCCGCACAGTGATGGCGGGCGACGCCCATGTTTTGCAAACGCAAGACGTTCGCGCACATTTGACGGTTTGACTTGTGCCAATCCTTCTTTAGTCTTTGTGCATGACAGCAACAGCCAGACTTCTTGAGCAACGCAGTGTTGGCCATGTGCATCTGCGCATGGAGCGTGATGGCATTGCCGTCATGCGCGAAGCGGGGTCCGCTAAATGCCGTGTGCCCCGTGGCAGCAATGATGCGATATTGATCAACACCAGTGGCGGTCTTGCGGGCGGAGATACGGTTCACACTACAGCGGAAGCTGGAGAAAGTTCCATGCTCTCACTAACTTCGCAAGCCGCCGAGCGGATTTACCGCACGCTTGGCCCCGCAGCAGATGTGCGCGTAAAGTTATCAGTTGGAAAAGCGGCAACATTGTTGTGGATGCCGCAAGAGAGCATTTTCTTTGAAGGCAGTTCATTGACGCGCGCACTTGATGTTGAGATGGGTGAGGAGGCTACTTTCCTTGCTATTGAACCCATGGTGTTTGGCCGCCATGAAATGGGTGAGCGGGTGAAACATGTTTCAGTAGAAGACCGTTGGAACGTCAAACAAAATGGCAAGTTGACTCATGCCGAGCGGTTCAAGCTTGGGCCAGATTGGTCTACCAGCAAGGCGAGCTTTGCCACGAATCTTGCGACAGCAACTGTTCTGTTGATTTCTCCCAGAGCTGATACGCTGATTGATCCCGTGCGCAAAGTTTTGGGGCCTGACGATGGCGCATCCGCTTGGAATGGCAAGCTGGTTGCAAGGCTTGTTGCGAAAGATGGCTTTCACTTGCGCAAAACGCTGATTCGGGTGCTTTGGGCCTGTATTGGCCGCGAGGCCGTGCCTAAATGTTGGACATTCTGAGGAAAAACCATGCAGCTGACACCGCGTGAAAAAGACAAACTGCTGGTGGCCATGGCGGCCATTGTGGCGCGTGGCCGAAAGGAGCGTGGTGTGAAACTCAATCACCCCGAGGCGATTGCGCTCATCACAGAATATGTCGTTGAAGGCGCACGTGATGGACGCAGCGTTGCCGACCTCATGGAAGCCGCAGCACATGTGGTGACGAGAGGCGATTGCATGGTTGGTGTGCCTGACATGATCCACGATGTACAAGTGGAAGCCACATTTCCAGACGGCACAAAACTTGTGACCGTTCATCACCCCATCCGCTAGAGGCGCAACATGATCCCCGGTGAAATCATCCCTAAAAGTGGCGACATTGAACTGAATGTTGGTGCGCAACAGGTTACCCTTGAAGTGGCCAACACCGGTGACCGCCCCATTCAGGTGGGTTCACATTATCATTTCTTTGAAACCAACGACGCATTGCGGTTTGACCGTGCCAAGTCGCGTGGCATGCGGCTCGACATCGCTGCGGGAACTGCAGTTCGATTTGAACCCGGCCAACGGCGCGAAGTAACACTGGTGCCTCTTGGTGGCACACGCAAAGTCTATGGCTTTCAACAAAAAATCATGGGAGAACTCTGATGGCTATTATCTCCCGCGCAACCTACGCTCAAATGTATGGACCAACGGTCGGCGATAAGGTGCGCTTGGCCGATACCGAATCTCATCATTGAAGTTGAAAAGGACTTTACCCTCTATGGCGAGGAAGTTAAATTTGGAGGTGGCAAAGTCATTCGTGATGGCATGGGGCAATCACAAGCTACGCGTGCTGAAGGAGCGATGGACACCGTCATCACCAATGCGCTGATTCTCGACCACTCAGGCATTTACAAAGCAGACATTGGATTGAAAGAGGGCCGCATTGCCGCCATCGGCAAAGCGGGAAACCCCGACACGCAAAATGTTGTGACGATTATTATTGGTCCGTCTACGGAGATTATTGCAGGCGAAGGCAAGATCATCACGGCAGGTGGCGTGGACTCTCATATCCATTTCATAGCACCTCAACAGTTGGAGGAAGCGCTCTATTCCGGCATGACCACTATGCTGGGGGGCGGCACAGGTCCTGCACACGGCACATTGGCCACAACCTGCACAGGGGCTTGGCACATTGAACGCATGATTGAAAGTTTTGATGCTTTCCCGATGAATTTGGGATTGATGGGCAAAGGCAATGCGTCACTTCCCGCAGCGTTGGAAGAAATGGTGCTTGCAGGTGCCTGCGGATTAAAGCTGCATGAAGACTGGGGCACAACACCTGCAGCGATTGATTGCTGTTTGTCTGTTGCTGATGCAATGGATGTGCAAGTGGCTATCCACACAGACACGCTGAATGAGTCCGGTTTCGTCGAGGCCACCATTGCGGCTTTCAAAGGCCGCACTATTCATACCTTCCACACCGAAGGGGCAGGTGGCGGCCATGCGCCTGACATCATCAAAGTCGCATCACTTCCCAACGTGTTGCCATCTTCAACCAACCCCACGCGGCCCTTCACCATCAATACAGTGGCCGAACATTTGGATATGTTGATGGTGTGCCATCACTTGTCGCCCCGCATACCTGAAGACATTGCCTTCGCCGAAAGCCGCATTCGCAAGGAAACAATTGCCGCTGAAGATATTCTGCATGACCTCGGGGCCTTCTCGATGATCTCGTCTGACAGCCAAGCCATGGGCCGTGTCGGCGAAGTCATCATCCGTTGTTGGCAAACGGCACACAAGATGAAACAGCAACGAGGGTCACTTGCTCGTGACAATGGCAACGACAACTTCCGTGCCAAACGCTATATCGCCAAATACACAATCAACCCAGCCATCGCCCACGGCATTGCCCATGAAGTGGGCTCCATTGAAATCGGCAAGCGCGCCGACATCGTAATCTGGAACCCCGCCTTCTTTGGCGTGAAGCCGGAGATGGTGTTGTTGGGCGGCTCAATTGCGGCAGCACCCATGGGCGATCCCAATGCTTCGATCCCCACGCCGCAACCTGTGCACTACCGCCCAATGTTTGCAAGCTTCGGCAAACTGCGCACCAATTCGTCTGTGACGTTTGTGTCGCAAGCCGCACTCGCATCAGGCCTCCGCAATCGGCTTGGCGTCGACAAACAAATGGTTGCCGTCAAAAACACCCGAAGCGGCATTGGCAAAAAAGACATGATCCACAACAACACCATCCTCAATATTGAGGTTGATCCCGAAACCTATGAAGTGCGCGGCGATGGCGAGTTACTGATCTGCGAACCTGCCACCAGTCTGCCCATGGCGCAACGGTATTTTTTGTTTTGATGACCCTTCGCGCCACCAGCTTCGTCCGTGCACAATATCTCCTCGAAACACCGTGGGAGGTTGTGGTGATGGATTCATCCGCGCGGCACTTGCGGCGGAAATTGATCACGCTGCAGCATGGTGATGAAGTGCTTGTTGATCTCGAAAAGACTGTCAAGTTTGAAGATCGAGATTGCCTCATTCTGGAAGATGGTCGTCTGGTGCAAATCATCGCATCAGACGAAGAACTCTTGGAAATCACAGCGCAAGATTCGACCCATCTCACGCAACTTGCGTGGCACATCGGCAACCGCCACTTGGAAGCGCAAATCGAAGCCACACGCATATTGATCCGGCGCGACCATGTGATTGCTGTGATGCTCAAACAACTCGGAGCAACGGTTACAGACGTACGCGAGGCGTTTACGCCGGAGCATGGGGCCTATGCCCATGGACACTGACACTGCCTCGTTTTTAATGCTGCTGAACTGGATGTCACCCACCTTCCCCATCGGCAGCTTTGCCTATAGCCACGGACTGGAACAAGCCATTGCAGATGGCCGACATTCGACACAAGCAGACGTCGAGTGCTGGATCAGCGATCTTCTGCAACATGGTTCTGGCTGGAATGATGCTGTGATTTTTGCACAATGCTGGCATGGCAATCCGAATGAATTGGCGCTGGCGCTGGCCGGATCGGCAGAGCGTTATGCCGAAACCACACAGCTTGGCCGGAACTTCAACATCGCATCTTCGGTTTGGACGGGTGATGAACAACACGCCAACATCATGGCTTATCCGGTAGCAGCTGGCCTTGCCTGCAAGCGCTTGAACATTCCGCAAGAGCAGGCGCTTTCGGCCTTCTTGCAAGGGTTTTGTTCCTCACTCGTGTCAGTCGCCGTGCGTCTCGTGCCCTTTGGCCAAACCAGCGGACTCAAAATTTTGCGCAATCTCGCGCCACAGATTTCTGCTACAGCACATCGCGCCGTCGCGGCCACAGTAGACGACCTTGGCAGCCACTGTATCGCCGCCGACATTGCAGCCATGCAGCATGAATCACTCAGTACAAGGATATTCAGAACATGAGCAAACACGGTCCGTTGCGTGTGGGCATTGGCGGGCCTGTGGGGTCTGGAAAAACCACGCTCACCGAAAAGCTCTGCAAGGCCATGCGCGATAAATACTCCGTCGCTGCCATTACCAATGATATCTACACCAAGGAAGATGCGCTCATCCTCAACAGGCTTCAGGCCTTGCCGGAAGATCGCATCATGGGGGTTGAAACAGGGGGATGCCCGCACACGGCCATCCGCGAAGATGCCTCCATCAATTTGGCTGCAATCGATGAAATGGTGAAGCGCCACCCGGATCTCGATGTGATTTTCATCGAAAGTGGGGGAGACAATCTTGCAGCAACATTCTCTCCAGAACTTGCTGATATCACGCTCTATGTGATCTCCGTTTGCCAAGGCGAAAAAATCCCACGCAAAGGTGGACCTGCGATTACGAAGTCGGATTTGCTGATCATCAACAAGTCAGATTTGGCACCTTATGTCATGGCTGACCTAGCAGTTATGGATCACGATACACGCAAGATGAGAGGCGAGCGTCCTTTTGTTTTTACAGATCTTTTGCGACAGAAAGGCCTGCCAGAGATTGTTGTTTTTTTGGAAAAGCATGGTGGCATCCAGCAGCAAGCTATCGAATAGTTGGTTCATTTTTCTGCTCAAATTTCTCCGTTCTGACGGCGAATAAATCCGTCTTTGCGCAGGTTTTAGATATGTAAAAGTTATGTGCGCGAGCCTGTTGTGAGTGATGTTTTTCTGACCCTTGGCGCAGCGTACGCCTCACAAATACGGCCAATTTTGGAGTAGTTCCAGCAGTCAATTTCACGTTCGTACATGTTGATGCGGGCCTTCAATTGCTTAAAACATACAACATAACTAATCATCTTTCTTGTTTGTTGGTAATTTCTGCCAATGAATTTCCGGTAATTTCTAAGTACACAGATCATTGGGCGTCGCTTACAAGAGCGGGTTCAAGACCAAGCGGACATCGCCATTTACGGGGCAGCGTTTAGGCCGTGGCTCTGCATGGGGGACGCTTGCTGCCGCAGGCTTGATGAACAGCTCGGGACGCCGTGCCGTGGTAAAGGTCCGGAATGATTATTGTTCTGATCAATTGGCGTGTCTTGCCTGAAAAGGTTCCGAGCTTCGTCGAGTTCTGGAGTTCAACGCTGAAACTAGAGGGCGCGCTGGGCCTGGTCGGCGAGTTCCTGAGCAAAGTCGAGGGGCTGGATTTCTACGAAAAGATAACATGGCAGATGGAGCCAAATGAGGAGGAGGAGGATAGATCCTTTTGGAAATCTGAAATCCACGACTCCTTCGTAAACGTCGGTATTTGGGAATCGCTTGTCGATTTTGATCGTGCGGTTGGGCCTAAGATGAATCCAGATCCTAAGTTTATAGGCGAATATGAAGCTGCGCCACGTCATCGTGCTGTTCTGAGTCCTGCTGCTTGGAGATTAGGTGCAAGTGCGCTTCCGAATTTTTCGTCGCCGGGTGTCATTGCATAACATTTTTTACCGATGTGGAGAGATGGATATATGGGCGGGATTGTGCAGTGGTAAAGGTCCGGATCGCAAAGCTGAGAGCTGGTAATTTGGCGGCACCTCGTGCCCATATCCGCTACATCCAACGCGACTGCCGCCCGACCTGAAGAAGGCGCTTGATGATTACGCCGCTCTCTATGCCCGCACCTACGGTGCGGAGGAGCCCGTGGCGGAACTGGTGCCCTTTATGCTGGACAGCTTTCTGAAGGCCGATGCGGGGTTCAGGAAGGGACGGAAAGAATTGGAAGCTGAACCCATGGCGATTCCGCTGGTCACCAAGAAGGCAAAGCGTGGCCGCGTTGCCGAGAACGCAAACGAGGAGGCTGGATCATGACAGTGATTGGACATTTTGTACCGGACACCGATGACTATGTCGGGTCCATTCGCACACTCACACTGCATGCCAAGCTGCGGCTTGTCGCCATCGACAACAAGGTGAAGGAGGATGGTCCGGATTTTCGGATTCTGTTTGGCATGCAGGACGTAGGTGCGGCATGGAAGGCCAAGACCCACGAAGCCGAACCGCGAGACTATCTAAGTGCAACCATTGATGATCCGGCGTTTCCAGAGCCTTTGCGCGGGGCAATGTTTGAGGACCATGGCAAGCTCAGCTTTGTCTGGCGCAGGAAAACCTAAATTCAGTCTTTCGACAATGACGCGATAGCCTTCTCGACATGTTCCAAGGACTTGAGCAGACGGTCACGGAACTTGGACAGCATCTTTGCGACCTCTGGTTCGTCCTCGAGCATTTCGGGGGCGATGGCTTCTGCAACAAGTTGGTCGAGGCCAACTGTTACCGCCTGAATTGTCTGCTGAAGGTCATCGTCGAACATCACAGTTGTACTGCCATCAATATTGATTGACGGCGTCACTTGAACGCGCGCGGAAGCTATATGTTGGCCAATCTCACGCGCGATCGACAACGATATCAAGTTCTGCCCTGACGGTGTCGCAATGCGGATGACAGCTTCACCCGTGCCACCATATTCGCTCTCTTGATTGGCAGTAATTTCGAGAGTGCACGTGAGTCGATGTGGGTTGCGAGGTGCTTTCAATGACAGTCCGCCCAAGATGGTTGATTATCTGATTTTAAGATAATCTGGAATTCAGATTATCTCAATTGCCCTCTCGGGATGAGGCGGGTAAATTGGGAAAGACACTTGGGTCGGCGCGTCATAAATTATTGGTCGATTTCATTGTCTCGAAGCGGGGAGCCGCAGGCCTGACTCAGACTCAGCTTGCAGAAAAACTTGGTGAGTACCAGTCATTCGTCGCTAGGCTTGAAAGTGGCCAGAGACGAATTGATGTCATTGAATTCTTGGACTTGGCTGCAAAGCTTGGGTTTGATCCTGCAAAGGCAATCCGATTGATCGAACGCGGTACCTAAAAGTGGTGATTTGCGCTGCCACTAGAAAAATCATCCATATAAAACCTGAAACCGCAAAAAACACGCTGATCCTACTTTGCTAGCTGTGCGGCTAAGAGTGATCATGTCGGCTATTTACCCGGTTCAATAGAGCAAGCCATTCATGACCAATCCATGCAATATCTCCCCATCAAAACACCCTAGCTAAATTTCGGTGAAATTGGCAGCGGCACATACGGACAATTGCGATACCTCGCGGCCCTTGAGTCTGCAATAACGCATCCGGACAAATTGTTTGGTCAAAAATGCTTGCCGGAACGACTCGGAAATTTCCACCTGCAGAAGCCTAGAAGAATTGCGAAGCTACCATGGACAATAGCAATATGTCAGCATAACCTAATAGTAATTTGGCCCGCTGGGAAATTCAGAGCGGCATAAATGACCTGAGCGATACATTTGGGGAATTGAAGGGAACAATTGAATACATTATTGGGCACACCAAGCTTCGTGAGTGTCAGGGGGAAGTCTTGGCTGGTAGAGGACGTCTTGGGCGAAGCAAATGACATCCAAACACTTAGCCTATCTTGTATATCCGACGATGCCCAAGGCGAAAGACTTGAAGTACTTTGGGACGCTGAAATCGGAGCGGTTAAACTTGATGAAGACAGCTGGCGAAATATTGGTACTGGCTTGCCCGACAAGGCAGAGGTACTGGCTGCGCACTTACGAGCAATAATGTGGCGGTCGGCCACAGCCGCTGACAGAGAACTTCTTCAGGCACCGTTTCGCGCTGGTATCCGACTTGACGCCTATCAGTTGCTGCCGCTGCGCAAAGCGCTTCGATTGCCCCGCGTTAATCTCTTGATCGCCGATGATGTTGGTCTTGGTAAGACGGTAGAAGCCGGTCTCGTTGCGCGTGAACTTTTACTGCGCCGAAGGATTGATTTTATCGTCATTGCTTCTCCTCCAGCAATGACGATTCAATGGAAAGACGAGCTCGAAGCAAAATTTGGGCTTTCGTTTGAAATTGTTGACCGTGAGCGAATCGGAGAAATGCGCCGGACGCGTGGTTATTCGGTGAACCCGTGGTCGACAGGTTCGCGCTTCATTGTTTCTCATCGCTTACTCACTGATGAGACCTATGCGGCCGGACTGCGAGATGTACTTGGCGAGTTTCGGGCGAGAACGCTTCTCATTCTTGATGAAGCCCACCACGCTGCTCCAGCTGCTGGTATGCGCTATGCGATCTCGAGCCAATTGACCAAAGCCGTTCGCGAGCTTGGAGAGCGGTTCGAGCATCGGCTTTTCCTCACAGCAACACCGCACAACGGGCATTCAAACAGCTTCTCGGCGTTGCTTGAAATGCTGGATCCTCAGCGCTTCACCCGTGGCGTGGAAGTTAAGCCCAAAGACCTTGATCCCGTGATGGTTAGACGCTTGAAGGCAGATCTACGGCGCTTGGGCGAGGCATTTCCCGAGCGCATTATCGAAGCTGTTCGAATCAAAGATCTGCCGGAAGACACACCTGAGCTTGAATTTGCGCGCCAGCTTGCCGCCTACGGCGAATTGCGCATGAAGCGGATTATCAACTTACCCACTCAAAAGGCAGCACTTGCAAAGCTGGCTTTTGTTGGGCTTCAACAACGTCTCCTGTCGTCGATAGCTGCCTTTGCGCGAACTTTGAAAGTCCACCGCGCCACTTTACAACGCATGGTAGACGGTGAAATCGCTAACTCCGTTGCTATCGCAGCGATGGCATTTGTTGCCCGCCCAACAAATGAAGATAATAACGAGCTTGGACTTGATGATGAGCGCACTGAGAAAAACATCGACGCGGATGATGATGCCAACACTGAGGCAGCATCGGCCCTTGGTGCAACCGGAGCTGCAGAAAGTGACTTACGCAGTGAACTAGCCGCCGTAGATGCGATGTTGGTGATTGCGGAACGAAATGCTTTTCGGGCAGACGCCCGCGTTCATTGGCTGACAGATTGGATTAAAGTCAATCTACTATCAGATATGAATTGGAACCGTCGGCGACTCATCATCTTCACAGAATATGAAGACACGCGGCGCTGGCTGGAGCGACGGCTCCGAGAGGTTATTGAAAACACTGACCGCGCCGATGATCGGATCGGAATATTCACAGGTGCTACCGGATCAGATCGTCGTGAAGAAGTGAAGCGCGCTTTTAATGCTGATCCAGATCATGAACCTTTGCGAATTCTCATTTGCACTGACGCAGCGCGGGAAGGTATCAACTTACAGGCCTATTGCTCGGACCTCATCCACTTCGATCTGCCGTGGAATCCTTCGCGTCTTGAACAGCGCAACGGACGTATTGATCGTAAATTGCAACCATCCCCAAAGGTGTTCTGTAGATACTTTGTTTATGAGCAACGCGAAGCCGATATTGTGCTCGAGGCGTTAGTTCGAAAGACGGAGACTATCCGTGAACAACTCGGTTCTGTCGGTCGGGTAATTGAAGACAAAATTGCCAAACGACTGGCAGAACGCGGCATCGCATATGGTCAGGCCGCAGATCTCGTCCGCGCAATCGAAGAAGAAAATGACATCGAACGTTTGAAGCGTGCCCAAGCTGAAATGGATGATGATGAACGAATCCGGTTCGAGCGATTGTTGAAAGAACAGGCTGACCTGCAAGGTGCACTTGAACGGTCGCGCGAACGCGTTGGGGTAGATCCTGGTGATCTACAACGCGTTGCTGCCGCCGCGCTTTCTCGGACTGGTTATGTGCTGAATGATGCCCGTGGACCGAATGCTGGCGTAGTTGAAACTTTCAAGCTCGATTCAGCAAATCCTGCTTTCACCAAGGATGCGGGCTGGGACGATGCTTTTGATGATCTGCGGGTTCGACCACGAAAACGTGGTGAGCGTCTCGGAGATTGGCGACGCGACGCACCTATACGCTCAATAGCATTTCAGCCACCAATTCTGAGTGATGGTCGCGATGCTCCGGATGTTGTGCAGGTCCATCTTGAGCACCGTTTGGTGCGACGCCTTCTGTCACGTTTCATCAGTCAGGGCTTTCAATCAAAGCTGTCGCGCCTGTCCGTAATTTTTGGCCCTGGCGCTCAGCCGCGCGTGGTGTTGATGGGGCGGCTTGCAGTGTTTGGTTCAGGAGCCGCACGATTGCATGAAGAGGTCATCCCCATCGCCGCAATCTGGACCGAATCCGAGAGAGATCGCAAACCACTGAAGGCACTGGGTGAAAGTGGTGAAGAGAAAACGCTGAACCAACTTGAGGAAGCATTGAGATACGCGCGAGAGGCTCCGGCTTTGGCAGTAGCTCGTGTTCAAGCATTGATCGAAAAAGACATTGCTGATCTCGTTCCGACTTTGGAGAAAATTGCATCCGAACGTCTGACAACTGTCACCGCTCAACTCAAGAAGCGTGGTGAGGAGGAAGCGGGTTCGCTATCGGATCTGCTGGATCAGCAACGCTCGCGTATTGCCAAGGCCGCGAAAGACTTCGACCCCAATCAACTTAGTCTGGATTTGGTACCCGAAGAACGGCGTGAACGCGAAGCAGATCGCAAGCATTGGAAGGACGCCTGACACGGCTTGAACGCGAGTTGCGTGACGAGCCCCAGCGCCTCCGTGATTCGTATGACGTGCGTGCGCATCGCCTCGAGCCTGTTGGCATCGTCTATCTCTGGCCGGTTTCGGGATAGCCACCATGGCCTTGGAAATCAATCGCGATCCGGACCTTGAATGGCTCGACCATGTTCCGCCCGTTGGTCTTGTTGTAGCACCCACACTGCTCAAGGAACTGGGCCTCATCCCGACACGTCAATCACCGATTGAAACGGGTGAGGTCAGCGAAATCATCGGCGCTGATCTGGCAACGCCCGCTCTTTCCGACCCTTGGGCCTTTGTTGAAAAGGTGCTCGGCTGGGAAGCGCACAATGTCGCCGGTGCACCCGGTGGCCCGGCAATTCCAAATGAGTTGCTCATCGCTTTGCCCGAACATGGCACCACACTCGCACCCAATTGGGCGGTTACCGAACTTGGAGATGGCGACCGCCGTTGGCAGTTGCTGGTGCGGATCGAAGAGCGTGGTGTTGATCCAGACGCCCGCAATGCGCTTGATGGTTGGGAGGCAACACCGCACCAACGCTTCGAGCGTCTGCTGCGCGACACTGGCGTGTTCTCCGGACTGCTGATCTACTCCATCCCGACGTCACCGAGATCGAAGCGCGTGTTTCGTGGGGCGACTATCGCACCGAGCCACAATTGCCAGAGGATATACTCTTGCCAGAGCCTACACCCGAAAAAATCGGCGAAGATGGCAAAAAAAAGCGCATTGAACGACCGATGGTCGATTGGGTTCGTAGCGCCAAAGAGCGCGTGGTTGTTGTACCGGTAAAAGAAGGCCGTAGCTCGCCGATTGTTATTCCAGAAAGTGCTGCCGAACAACGGCGTGGTGGCGGTCTCGTTCTCGAAACCCATTCGCGTCTCTTTAGCTATCAAACACCAGACGGCCAGACCGAACGTGTGCGTGCGCTGACTGTATTCCTTGTCAATCGCCGTGCTACGGTGCACCGCTTCTATTCCGATGTCAGTTACGCCTTTCAAGCGCGGCTTGAACTGGTTTGCAAAACTTGTTTTCGCCCGCGACGTGATCTTTCCGGCTACCGCGCTCAGGATTGGGACTTGCGGATCGCCGATCTGCATTATCGCGACCTCAGCGAATGGGCCGTAGGACGCAACGCCGCTGCGGGTTGGGATGCGACCGAAGGCAATAACCACGGCGTCACCCGTGTGTGGACCGATCCGCTGCCATCCGCTGAAGTCGAACGCGTTGCGCCTAACGAGGATAACGATTTGAAAAGTCGCATTTCCTTCGGCATGGAGGCTTTAGCTCACTTGGCCGAAGGCGATAGCGCGAACCTCAAGGCAGCGCTACGCAATCTCCCGGCCCTCTATGAAGTCTGGATCAATGCGGAGCGCAGTAAACTTGACGACCTTCCCGTGCGTCGCAAAGAAACCGCCGAGCAGCTTATTGCCGATATGGAGAAAGCAAAATCTCGTATAGCGACTGGCATCGAACTCCTCGCCACCGACACTAAGGCACGAACCGCATTCCGCTTTATGAACCTTGCTGTCGCCATGGCAGCGCGCCGCCGTTTTGCAGGGGCAAACGGCGATCCACAAGCTCTTGACGAGCCACAATGGCGACCATTCCAGCTCGCATTTGTACTGCTCAATCTGTCAGGTTTGGTTGATCGCCGCCACGTCGACCGTGAAACTGCTGATCTCCTGTTCTTCCCCACTGGCGGTGGCAAGACCGAAGCCTATCTTGGCCTCGCAGCCCTCGTCATTGCTCACCGACGACTTGGCGGATTCGGCGTTCTTGGCGCAGGCGTAGCCGACATAATGCGCTACACACTGCGCCTTCTCACTCTGGACCAACTTGCTCGTGCGGCAGGAGTCGTTTGCGCACTCGAACTCATGCGGACCGACGCTAAAAACGTTGACGAACAAGGCCGACGCCTTCTCGGCGACTGGCCGATTGAGATTGGACTTTGGGTTGGGTCCGACGCTTCACCCAACAAGTTGGGCGGCAGAGGCAAATCCGATGAAACAACCGCTGTCGGTCGTGTGCGACGTTACCAAAGTGGGCGTGACAAACGCGCACCCGCACCTCTTAAAGCCTGTCCATGGTGTGGCACCGAGTTCAAGCCGTCTTCCTTTGCGTGCACACCAAACATGCATGCGCCGACCAATCTCGAAATCCGCTGCGTTAACACGAGCTGTGACTTCAGTCGAAACCGGCCGCTTCCGGTTCTTACCGTTGATGAACCAATCTACCGCCGCCTTCCAGCGTTTCTGATCGCCACCGTCGACAAGTTTGCAGCATTGCCATGGGTCGGCGAAACCGGAGCTTTCTTCGGCCATGTTGACCGCTTCGAAGATGGTCTTGGTTTCTATGGAGCTGCTGAACCAGGCGAAGGTCGGCCACTCGGAAATGGCTGGTCTTTAGATCCTCCCGATCTCATCATTCAGGACGAGTTGCATCTGATAGCGGGTCCGCTTGGAACAGTCGCCGGGCTCTATGAGGCTGCAATCGACCAGCTTGCATCACGGGGTTCCGGTGAAACGCGCATTCGCCCCAAGATCGTGGCCTCGACCGCAACTGTTAGACGCGCTGCGGATCAGATATCAGCTCTTTTCGACCGAAGTATCACTAGCATTTTCCCGCCGCCCGGAATTGATCGTGTCGATAGCTTCTTTGCGCGCACGGTTCCTTCATCTGACAACGCCGCCCGGCTCTATCTCGGAATTGCCGCTCAAGGACGCGGCCCCAAACTTGTCTTCTTAAGATCTTTGACGACACTCGTTGCAGCCGCGCAAGCAGCATATGACACCAATTTTCCGGCAGATGCCGAAGGATAGAAACCCAGCTGACCCATTCATGACGGCGCTTTGTTATTTTAACGCATTGCGTGAATTGGGAGGCGCCCGCCGAATTGTCGAAGACGAGGTGCGTGATCGTGCTGGACGCTATGGAACTCAACGCCGACGAGTTGACCCGGCAGACAGTCCGTTTGCAGATCGCAGTATAATGGAGCCGATGGAGCTGACATCGCGCGTCACTACTGATGAAGTCGCAAAAGCAAAACAACGCCTTGAATCCGTATTCGGCCGCGACACCGAGACAATCGATGTCGCCCTAGCCACCAACATGATCTCGGTCGGACTCGATATCAGCCGCCTTGGCCTTATGGTTGTGCAAGGCCAGCCAAAGACCGCAGCAGAATATATCCAAGCGACGAGCCGCGTTGGTCGTGACCACCACCGACCCGGTCTCGTGCTCGCGGTACTAAATCTTCACAAGCCTCGTGACCGGATGCATTTCGAGCAGTTCGGACAATTCCATCGCACTTTCTATCGGGCTGTTGAAGCAACAAGTGTCACGCCTTGGGCGGCAAGGGCCCTTGACCGCGCTTTGGCGGCTGTGGTTGTTGCTGCGGCAAGGCATGTCGACGCAGCTTTGACGCCGGAAAGCGCCGTCATTGAATTGAAAAAAAATGTGGGAATACGGGACCTCGTTCGCAACACAATCGTCAACAGAGCACCAGAAAAAATGGTCGCGGGTGGGCGAGCCGCGCTTGCAAGCCTGATCGATGACATCTTAGATGCTTGGATCGAAACCGCTGATGAGCAAGCAGCAGGTGGTAACGCTTTTGCCTATGCCAGAAAGAAGAGTCCACATCGACTTCTTCACATGCCGCTTGAGCCGGATATCGAAAACCTTGCAGGAGCCCATCGTCGTTTTGTTGCTGGCCGTTCGATGCGCGACGTGGAATCTAATGTCGCACTGAAGGTCAAAGACCCACGTGGAAACACCATTGCGAATGCGGATGACTTGTCATGACAAAAAACGCCCAACGTTTGAGCCAATTGATATCGACATTTGGTCCCGGTGCCATGATTGACCTGCCCACCCGCTCGGTCGTGGTCGGAGGGTTAGAGCAATGGGATATGAAAGGTAATAGTTTCGCCACACTTCCCGAACCGCGACTAACTATGCGCCTCGAGCAAATTCTAAAGGAACAAGGGCGCCTTGATCCTGCTGCCAATTTGTCATTGCGTACTCCGCCAATTTCAGCGAACTCGCGCGATGGAATTCTTAATGGAGTTGCCGCGCCAGTGTTCCCAACTTGGTTCATTTGTGAGCAGGTCGAGTCGAATGTTTCCGGAGCGATGACAGCTCGAAGGCGTCGGCTTGTGCGTTGGCAAGACTTAGACAGCACAGGACGGCGGCGCTTTCAGTTCGACGATGGGCGCAAAAGCGACGTGACGCCGATTCGATTTGTTTGCGCTTGTGACAAAGGCCATCTCCAGGATATTGATTGGCGCTGGGTCGTCCACGGCGCGGTGTCATGTCATGAACCAATGTGGGTTGAAGAAAAGGGAACAAGCGCTGATCCCGCCGATACGAACATCATTTGCGGATGTGGTCGACATCTGTCCCTTCAGGATACATTCCAGCCCGGGCGGCTCGGAAAATGTCGTGGCGAACGTCCATGGCTACTCGATAAAGACCCTGAAGGATGTGGTGACAATCTCAAGCTTCTCACTCGAACGGCTACAAATACTTATTTTCCCCAAGTCCATACTGTCATTTCGCTTCCCGCAGAAGAAGACGAACTAAGCCAGCTCGTGGAAGAACTGTCCGGCGACTTGTCTGGCGTGCAATCCGTCCAAGATGTCGGACAAGCCAAACGGTTTAATCCAAAAGTCGCGGCTTCGCTCGGCCCTTTTTCTGACGGTGACATCTTCGAGAGACTTCAGCGCATTCGCGAAGGCGCAAAGACCGACGCAAGTCGCTCCCCTAAACTTGCTGAGTTTGACACATTTGCGAGCGGCAACGCAGAGATTGGTGTCAATCATCCAAGTGCAAAACTCTACGCACAAACACTGCCCCGTGCAGTTTGGGCTGACCCAACTGTTGGCATTGATTTGTCAGGTATTAAAAACCTCGTAGCCGTTCATCGACTCAGGGAGGTTTCTTGTCTTTATGGTTTCACTCGCTTTGAAGCAGCGCCGACCGGTGCTGATGGAGATATTGAAGATGTTCAATTGAGCGTTCACGGTGCGCCTATTTCGCGCGACGCAGATTGGTTGCCCGCGATCGAACAGTTTGGTGAAGGAGTTTTTATTCATTTTGACGACGTGGCGATCAAACGTTGGCTTCGAATCGAAACGACAGGTCTGCAAAATCAAAAACTTCTGATTGGCTATAACCACTGGCAAAAACGATTTGCGGGAAAAGCGCCAGCCTATCCTGGAACACCTTATGTGCTGCTTCACAGCATCTCGCACGCTTTGATGGCGGAGATTGCATTAGACTGTGGTTATCCCGCTAGCTCACTGAAGGAGCGTGTATACGCATTATCGAGCCAAAAGGGTGGTGCAGAGTTTGAGCGCTGTGGCATTCTCATCTATACTGCAAGTGTCGGGGCGCAAGGAACACTTGGCGGCCTCGTCGCTACGGCTCCGCGGTTTGCTCAGATACTTAGCAATGCGCTAGATAGACTTAGAATTTGTTCGAACGATCCTGTTTGCGCAGATCATGAACCAGATGATCGCAGTGGCGACCGCGCGACCCATGGTGCCGCTTGCCACGGTTGTTTGCTAGTTGCCGAAACGAGCTGTGAAATGAAGAACTTGTTTCTAGATCGCAGCCTACTTTTGCAAACAATGGCTGGAACTACACATCAATTTTTTCATTCGTAGACCTCTTGTTTAGTGTAGTCTTCCAAAGTGAAACGCATTCCATGCTGCATGCCACGGATGTTTGCTTGTTGCCGAAACAAGTTGTGAGATCAAAAACTTGTTTCTTGACCGCAGCTTGCTTTTACAAACAATGGCAGGAGCGACACACCAGTTTTTTGTCCCTTAGCTTACTAAACTAGCTGCATATCTCAGCTTCTAACTGATGAGCACTCGAGCTTGCATTGGTTGCGTGGGACATATTAACAGAGCACGACTGTCAAGGAATGGTATCGAATTTGAATATGCTTTTGATCGACAAGTGCCGTCCACGCGCAATGAAATGATCTATACCAATCGCTTAGCAATCGACATAACACGTGATTTTGAATTCTCTTGAAATCATTGGGCCATCAAAGATATCGACCTTTATCGTTTTCTGTGCCAAAACTTCAGACAGCTTCGTCTGCGTCCGAATGTTTTTCAGGTAGCCGAACATGAAAACATCGAACAGAGCCTCGCTTCAGCAATGATGCCATTCGATGCCTCTTTCAATGCCGTTTGTGCCAGTATTCAGGAAGCTTCTCAAAACTTTGGGACTGCGCTGCCGTCGTGCCGTCAACATCTGGGAGAACCCCACCATCGTTCAGGATGTGGTGTCCCTCATTGACCGATCACCCATCGTGATCTGCGGCTGCAGGGGAATAATCCCAAACGTCTTTACGAAGCTAATATTGCACACACGCTTGGTCGAGAAGTGATTTTAATAACCCAGAGTGAGCACGACATTCCATTTGATTTTCGTCACCTGCGCTAATTCGTTATCTCAACTATGCTGAAGGGTTTGCCGTGCTTGCCGTGCGCTTGGATCAAGAATGCAAACTCTCCTTTAGGCATTAAGCTAACTCGTTACCGATTGTGATCTCATGGCAGTAAACAAGATCTTTGCGGGGCTTGTTTTGGTGCTCATTCACAGCCTTGCCGAAAATAGATGCGCAAAATCAGCATAGAACTGGTTAGCAACATCGACGATCCATTCAAAATGTCTGGATCTGTGATGCAGAAGCCAACCATGCTATAATCGGTACGCTTTAACCTGCGGGGTTTGAGGAGTTCGCAAAAACTGAATCCCGCAGGGTGATGAGGGAACGTAGGGAGGATATCATTACCGCAACAGGACCACGTGCTGCAATGTTTGAACTGCGCCACCTTCGCTATACGGTCGCTGCTGCCGATCAAGGCAGTTTTCGTCGTGCGGCACTGGCAATGAACATCGAAAAGTTCGAGATGAGTCGTCGCATTCGGGATTTGGAAACCGAGATTGGTGCGGCGCTTTTCATTCGGCACACGGGTAGCATTACGTTAACTCAAGCTGGAGAGGTCTTTGTCCGTCACGCGCGGCACGCCCTGAAACAGTGAAACATGCCGCTGTGGATGTCGGAGCCATCGGTCGCAGCGAAACAGGTGTCATTCGGATAGGTATATTTTCGTCTCTGGCATCGGGCTATCTTGCACGGTTGCTAAAAGCTTTCATCACCGAGTCATTCCGATGTCCGCATTGAATTCATCGAAGGTGCTCCCTCTGATCACATCGCCGCAGTTCGACAGCATCAGCTTGACGTTGCTTTCATAACAGGAATCCACCCCGTCGAACGCTGCGACTTTGAACAATACTGGACCGAAAGATGTCCTGTCGTTTTGCCTGCCATGCATTCGCTTTCGAGATCGCGTCTGATCAGATGGAGCGATCTGCAAGTCGAACGCTTTGTTGTCAGCGAGGCTGAATCCGGCCCGAGATTCATGACTTCTTGATTAAGCATCTGGCCAATCTCGGCGTCCATCCCGAAATCGAGCGGGTCCAAGTGGGCCACGATAACCTCAGTCAGATCTCTCCTTCTCGGGCATGGATTGACGCTAACCAGTGAGGCCACGATTGCTACCAGTTTCCTGGCATTGTCTACAACGGACTGGAACATGAACACTGCCATTTCGCGGGTCTGGTCGCCGCGTAATGACGATCCCGGCCTTGGGCGATTCTTAAGTCTGGCACGACGCATGTCGAAGCAGGATGCAGCTGCAACGCAGGGGATCGGAGCTAGGGCGCATGCTTCGGCAACTTAGGCAGTATGTTGAAGCGTGCCTTGTTGGTTGTTCGCGCCGGGTTTTTGCGAATCCCGATCCGTGGCCATGAAGCGCTCAATCATCGGCGAAATCAACTTGCCCGCTTCACTGATCGATTGTTCCGGTCTCGCGGGAAAGTGTTCGGCATAGGCTACGAGATCGCGGTGAACGGCTGCAGGCAGCTCCACGGTGATTTTGACTGGCTTGTCATCTTCCAGAGCGCCGAGCTTGAGCTTCGTCATGATGGGCCCCGTATGGTTCCAGGACAGTCACGGTCACGATACGCGCACAGGAAATCCCGGGCGGATGGTGAGAGTGGGCGCGATGTTAAGGTGTTGGCGCACAATCTGTTGGCCTGCATCATCGATGGTCCCTTCCCCACCGTTGCGGATGGCTTGAATGAGGCGGCTGTCATTGCTGGTGGCGAGCTCGGCGCCAACGCTCAGCAGAGTTGAAAGTGCCGGCAGCCTGGCCAAATCCCACCAATGATAATCGACACCATCTTGAAGACCGGCAAAGCCTTGGCCGTCAGCACCCGGTTGGCGTTCGAGCGCGATCAAACGGCCATTTGGGAAAATCAGTCGGTTCCAGACCAGCAAGATGCGGCGCTGGCCGAAGCCGACATTGTTGTCGTATTGACCAATGATCCGGGTGCCTTGTGGGATCAACAGAATGCGGCCTGTCGGGCTATCATAGATATTCTCCGTCACTTGGGCTGTGATCTGGCCCGGAAGATCGGAACGGATGCCCGTTATCAGCGCTGCCGAAATCATCGCGCCTGCTTAGAATATTGACCGAGGCGGGAGCGGCAATGCGGTCGGTGGATACGTTACGTTTATCCGGGGTCGCATTCAGAAATGCGAGCTGCCGGTCCTGTGCGGTTGGTGTTGCAGGTTGTCAGTGCAAGGCCAAGATTGGCCAAGTCTGGAATTGGAAACGGCGCTGTGCTGATAGGGACTACATCTGGCGCAGCATGCGTTTGCGTATTGGCAAAGAGCTTGGCTGTGCGGACTGTAGAGAGCTACCTGTTGTCGTCGCTGTTCCTCAGCACTTCAGCCGGTTACAACTGTGCCAATGGCTGGCGATGAGATGGTTTGACCTCGGTTCTGCGCGTTAAAATGGGCCGCCCAAGATCACCGGGAAGGGCGGGCACAGCTTGGGAATGGCGCTGTAGTCACGCGGCAACCCCAGCATTCCATCCGCCGTCGCGCGATTTTCGGTGGTGTAGAGTTCTTCGGTTGGTTTTCTGCCATCTCGGGTTTGCAGCGCATAGATCAAAGCCCCACCCAGACCGAGGACTGGTCACCAGCGCTAATCCGCCGAGCACCTTGCGCGACAGGCGCGTCACGCGTAGTCGATCAGCACGCAAGCGCATGGGGGCTCGCAGTGTCGTCATGGGGTCCCTGTGATGGCGGAACCAGCGTTTGTTTCATCGGCACTCGGAACGGTGATCGTGCGGGCCTTCCATCGTTACGGACAATCCTCACACGTGCCTGTGCTTTGCCTGCGCCAAAACG
>CAWJXD010000003.1:0-285000 GCA_963846785.1 uncultured Alphaproteobacteria bacterium
TTGCCGGTTCGCAGTTCCACGCCATTGGCAACAAAACATGCGGGCGGATTGGCCATGCCAACTTGCTCACGCAGAACCGCAGCACTTTGCGATCCGCCTCCAGGCACCGGCCAGAGAACCAAAATTGCCAGGGAAATACTGGGCGGTATTGCCGCCGTTCTGCTTCATGTTGATCTGCCGCTTGCGGTTCGCCGGACTGGCAAAGTGCTCCAGCAACTCCACACTGCGCAGAATGTCGGTGTTGCCAGCAGCCTCATAAGGGTTACAGATAAACATGGGCGTGAACTTGCACACTGCCGCCTGGAAACCCGCAGTCGCCTCCGCTCCCACGGTGCCGGTATTTGACGCCCCGGCCAGAAACGTCACGGGAAAAATCGTGTTGAACGTTGCGGGCGTCACCAACACCCGCACAAATCGCGCCTGCAAATCAGATGCGGCATCGGCCTTGTTCAGGCAATTGCCCGTGTTAATCGCCGTTACGTCATTGGCTGGCAGCGTGGCGAGATAGCAGGTCGTCACTGCAGTTTCATCGACGGTTACTGCTGTTGTCGCAAACTGCGCCGTGTTGGACGTGATGATATTGCCTATGGCGCGTTCCGACCGGCTAATCGCATTGGGCAGCAAATCGAGTTCGCCCGCCCCTGCCAGCGCCAGCGCATCTGCACCATGCTGGAGCGACGATTGCAGATTGTTGACGCGGCCCATATCGATGGCCAGCAGTCCCATGCCAACAATCACCGGCAACATCATGGTGACATAGACCATGGCAATGCCAGACTCATCTTTACGGAAGCGTCGGGTGGCGAATTTTATCATGCTGATGAGGGGGCAAAGCATGGTTGTGTGTCCTGGGTTACTGTCCGGGGGCTCCCGGCAGGTTGATGTTGAGGGTCGTCGGGGCACCGGCCTCCTTTTTGCCCCGGCGATAGAACTCATCGTAGAAACCAACACCGCGCGTTCCGTAGACCGACATCGGAATATCCGTGTCGTTGATGTAGTCTGGCCACGGCGTTGGCGTTTGAATGGCGATGTTTGACTGCGGCGCATCGCCAGCATCAATCGTGATGAAGTCGCTGCGGCTCAATTCGGTGTAGTCCTGTGCGACCGCAATGCTGGAAATCGACGACAACACTGCTGCCGTGAAAAGGAACTTATTTGCTGGGTTGGCCATTATCCACCTTTGGTAAATCGATGATGTGTCCGTAAACACCGTGATATTTTTTATCGAGTTTCTTGCGCGAGACCTCCTGCTTGCCGAGCAGGAAAAATTCCGGTTCGTTCGAGGCCAGGCTGGTGTCGAGTGGCGTTTTCAACTGTTCGCGGTTTCCGACCGGGACCACCAGCCTTGGCGTCACAATGATCACCAGGTCTGATTGTTTTTTCTGGAAGGACGATGAGCGGAACAGTGTGCCGAGCACGGGGACATCACCCAGCCACGGCACCTGGTTCGTCACTTTCTGGTTCACCGATTGCAGCAAGCCGGCAATGGCAAAACTCTGGCCGTCGCGCAGTTCCACACTGGTCGAGGCTTTGCGCACTGACAATGCGGGTATCAGTACACCCTGATTGTCAAATTTAATACTGTTGGCTGAGTCAATTTCACTCACTTCGGGCGCAATTTTCAAATTGATTACACCATCATCCATGACTACCGGCGTGAACTTTAGCTTGACGCCGAATTCCTTGAAAGCAATGGTAATACGTCCATTTTCCTGTCCTACTGGAATGGGGAATTCGCCTCCGGCATGAAACATTGCCTCCTCACCCGACATCGTTGTCAAATTGGGCTCTGCCAGTCGGCGTGCCAGTCGCTTTTCTTCGAGCGCTGTAATTAACAAATCTGGATTTATTCCATTGTTCAATATGTTTGCAACGAAAGAGCCGAACGGGAGGGCATTTGAAAGCGCACCAACACCGAAGAACAAATTTGTTGCCAGAAGCGGGGGGGCCGTTACCTGTTTGCCGCCTACTTGACCTTCACTTCCAAAATTCCAGCTTACACCTAACTCCTTACCAGCAGTTCGGTTTACTTCCACAAAGCGCACCTCCAGATTCACCTGCTGGTTGGCGGCAACCGTGAGCGAGTTGGACACGCGCCCCGGCAGGCCATCGGCACCGGATGCAAATTCACTGGCCAGCGCCATGGCTTTTTCAGCTGCAGGCGCACTTGCCACCATGCCTTCCAGCAAAATGCGGCCGTTGATGGATTTTACCTTGATGGCGCTGTTGGGCATGGAATTGCGCAAGGCGCGGCGCAACCCGTCAAGATCATGGGTCACTTCCACATCAATGACACCAACAAGTTTTTTCTGCGCATCGAAGAGTGCCACATTGGTCAGTCCGAGTTTGCGGCCCAGCACATAGAGCGTCTGGTCTGTCAGTGGATTGACGTCTGCGGTTTCCGGATCGCCCACGACGATTTCAGCAAAGGGCACATCAACGCGAATTGATTCCGACTGGCCATGGACGATTTGCAATCGCCCGACCCGATCCCCCGAAAGTTTAATGAGAGTTGTCTGTGCGGCCACTGCCAGCGGCAACACCACAGCCGCAAGACACACAAGAATGTAACGAAAAATTGACTTCATATTCACCTCTCTCCGACTTCGGTCAAAAACCAAAGCCATACCCCGCACTTATTCCACGTTCTCAAAGCCGTTTTCTGGAACGACTTCGACGATCTCCCGTTTCGCAATACCGCGCCGCACGCCCACAACTGTGATGGTTCTTTCTGGTTCATCAGCCGCCGCAGGTTCCACCATCACAACGGGCGTTGACGACATCTTGCGCATGGACGCCTGCAATTCTGCAATTTTCTTGCGCAATTCATCGCTCATCTTGCCGTTGGAATTGGCCATGGCCTGTTGCAGCGACGCCAACTGTTCCTTGAGCTTGCCAGCATCGGCACCGGCATTGGCAATCTCACCCTTGAGCTTGTTCTCAATGTCGGCCAGTTGCGCCTTCAGGGCATCCTTGGACTTGTTGGCTTCGGTCGCCACATCGGCCAGCTGTTGCTCCAGTTTCACCTGGGCGGCATCGCGTTGTTCAAGCTTGGCCATATAGACCGATGGATTGGATACAAGTTCCTCTTCCACCACGCGCTGGGCATTGGCATTGTCGGTCGAGCCTGCGGCCCGCAGCGACAACATCACAGAGCCCGTATTCTGGGCCAGTGCCACTTTCTGGGCGTCCTGGGCCAAAACCTCAACGGTCACGACACGCGCCACAACCGGCTTTTCATTCTTCTGGTCAACCACCTGGTCGATGGCCAACACGCGCACATTCTGCACCAGCACATCATTGGTGGCGCTTTCCTTTTCATTGTTGCGGTTGGCGCTGCGTGTGTAGAGCAGGTCAACCCGGTCGCCTGGCAACACAAACCCGCCAACGCCCACGACATCATCAACACGGATGGCAACGGCCCGCATGCCCTCGGTCACGGTGGTGGACAGGGATGCGCGGCCACCAGCCCCGGAAATCTTCCATTTCAGAATGGCTTCATTGGTGCTGATGGAGGCCAGCGCCACGCGGCGGCCGTCGACAGTCAGCTCGGAAATCTTGGAAAATGCACCTTCGGGGACAGACGATTTCGCCCATGGAATTTCCTTCAGGGTTTCGGCCTGCAACGGATCGCCGAAGACGAAATCCTTGGCCGCAACGACGATGGTGGCCTGTTCTTCAACGGGCTGGACGATGGCCGCCATTTGGCGTGGTGCCTGATTGCTGATCCAGTTGTTAGCAAAAAACACGGCTGCTGAGCCAAATACCGTGGCCAGAATGATCATCAGGAGGGTGCTAAAACGCATGTGATTACGCCAATCGAAGTTGAAATCTGCCCGCCTGACTCATTTCGCAATGAAATCAGGCGGGGACTTTTTGTCAGACACGGGCCGTGTCTGCGCGTGGCTTAATTATAAACCGCATTAAAGGCAGTCCACTTGGCAAGGGTTTCTGTACCAATCGTGGTGATCACGGTGATCACGGCGACAGCCAGAATGCCGAGCAGAACAGTATATTCAAGAAGAGCGGCACCGCTCTCATCGTTGTGCAGTTTGTATGCAAGGTTCGCAAATTTTGTCATAATAATTATCCTCGAATTGAAATTAAACTGTGAGGGATTGTGGTGATGCCGCAATCCCGTCGCTGTTAATTAATTGTAGACAGCGTCAAACGCGGTCCACTTGGCAAGGGTTTCCGTACCGATCGTGGTGATCACGGTGATCACGGCGACGGCTAGAATGCCGAGCAGAACAGTGTATTCGAGAAGGGCAGCGCCGCTTTCATCGTTGTGCAGGCTGCGGGCCAATTTTACAATTTTCGACATGAGATTATGTCTCCTTGAGAGGGTTACTGAACAGAGATAGGATCGCAACCCGTAGGATTGAATTCCTCGTCCCGTCGTCCGAATGTGACATTATGACTCATTAAAAAACCACAATCTGAACGACTTCATTAACGTATCAGTAACTTATCTCCCTGTCGAGACAGCGGAAAGTTGCGGTCAAGAACCACAGGACCGTCAAAAATCGTCGTTTTTTGTAGCGAAAACAGCAAATTGAATAAAACTCATTGCGCTGAATCGATACACGCTGCGCTCTACGGGAAAATTATCCTTAACAAGTTATTTATGTCATGCCTCAATCTGGGATACCGAACTGCAGGAAAATGATCCTTCTGATTGTGCCTTTAAGCCTCGTTCTGAAAAAAACCAAGATTATCACATCAAAACAACACGATTCCTTAAGTTTTCTCTGTTGCAGTGGCACCATGAAATCCCGTGCGTCAGCTCAAACCCTTGTATTTCTCACACAGAACACGCTGGCCGCCATTATCTTCGGCCTGTTGCTGATCTCCAACACCCTTGCCTATCTGCTCTACTCGTTTCCCTCTGCCGAAATTCTCTGGCGTTTGAACATCGCTGCCGACCGCGTGTCGCGCCCCGTCACGTATTTTGTCGATGGTCTGCCGGGACCCAGCCTTGCGGTGTCACTGGTGTTGCTCGCAGCATCCTGGACCATTGCCTGGTTCGGCTATAGGCGTCGCAATCTTCTCGCCACCGCCGCCTGTGGCCACGTCGCATTGATCGCTGGTGCCTACACAACACTGAGCTACATGAAAGTCGATACGCCTGTCGCATCTCTTTCGTTTCGCATTGATCCCGAAAGTCTCACGCTGGATGCCGTCAGCATGGCAACCATGCTCAGCGTCATGTTGATCCTGTGCGTCACCAACCACGTCCTGTTCATCCGGCGCCTCAGGCAGTCGTGACCGCGACCCTCATTCTGCAAGCGCTGTTCATTCTCGCCGTGATCTACGGCGGTCTCAGCGATCTCGCATCCTTTCGCATTCCGAACCTTGTCACCTACGGCCTCGTGCTGCTTTTCATCCCCTATGCCATCGTGCACTGGGCCACACTGCCGCTGCTCTGGCACATTGGCCTCGGTCTTGGTTTCTTCATTCCCTGCGTCATCTTCTGGCAACTGGGCTGGCTCGGGGCAGGTGATGCAAAATTCCTCAGCGCCATCGCCTTGTGGATGGAGCGCGACCAGATCCTTGTTTTCATTCTGGCAACAACGATTGCATCCATCGGGCTGCTCTTCGCGCTGAAAAGCCTGCGCCTGTGGAATCCGTATTTTCAGGGCGGCAATTTTCCCGTCATGTTCAAGCGCCTGCTCGACAAGGCTGAACAGCGCATCATTCCCTATGGCGCACCCATTGCCTTTGGTGCCGTTCTCGCGGTTCTAAGTTAGGCCAAGATTGCGAATTATTTGATCTGGAACAGATCATCAGCTTGAAGGCTCTTCAGCGTCGATAGGACGGGCGCTTTCAGGCCTCTGCAAACAGTCGTTGAAATTGTGTTAATAATATGTTATCTGTGTGGCGGGGGTTCTTTTGGAGTAATTGCCATGGGAACGTCGTTGCTACTGGGTCTCATCCGTTTACGTAGCGTTGTGGTGTTTGCCACAGTTCTGGTTCTTGCCTTTGGAAGTTGGCGGCTTTTCGATTTAAAACTCGACCTTTACCCAGAATTTGCCGGGCCCGTCGTTGAAATTCAGACGGAAGCCCAAGGGCTTGCTGCGGCAGAAGTTGAGTCGCTGATCACTGTCCCCCTTGAAGAGATGCTGAGTGGCGTCCCGTGGGTTACTTCCATGCAATCGAATTCCGTCGCGGGTGTGTCGTCGATTGTTCTCCATCTTGAGCCGGGTGCAGATCTCATGCGGGTTCGCCAGATGGCTCAGGAACGATTGCACCACGCGAGTGCGCTGCCCAAGGTTTCAAAACCGCCAACAATGCTGCAGCCGGTTTCGGTGCTCAATCGCTCGAACGTCATTGGACTTTCCAGTGAGTCGATGTCGCTCATCGACATGTCGGTGCTGGCAAGGTGGAAAATCAAGCCACGGTTGCTTGGCGTTCCTGGTGTTGCCAATGTTTCCATTTGGGGCGAGCGCAGTCGCCAGCTGCAAGTCCTCGTCGATCCCGTCAAACTCAGCGCGCTTGGCGTCGCCCTTTCTGATGTGATCAAGGCAACGGGTGACTCGCTGTGGTCGTCACCGCTGTCGTACCTCCAGGCTTCGACCCCCGGCAACGGTGGGTTTATTGATACACCAAACCAACGGTTTGATGTGCGGCACATTCTGCCAATTTCTTCGCCTGAGGATCTTGCAAAAATATCCTTTGTTTCAGCCAAAGGGGAAATACACACACTTGGTGATGTCGCCGGTGTCATTGAAGGACACCAGCCACTCTTCGGGGATGCCGTGATCAATGGCAAAACCGGTTTGATGTTCGTCGTCGAGAAATTTCCAGGTGCAGATACAAGCGCTGTCACCGACGGAGTCGAAAATGCGATGGCCGCACTTGCTCCTGCACTCCCTGGAGTTGCCGTGGACACCAGTCTTTACCGTCCGGGCTCCTATATTGAAGAAGTCCGCGGAAACCTTGCACAGACAGCCTTGCTTGGGCTGGGTGCCGCGCTGGCGCTCATGCTGCTTGTAACGTTCGACGGTCGGCGCACACTTGCCGTTGGCATCGGGGCAGCGACATCTGTCCTTGCCACGATTTATGTCCTCCGATTGTCGGGAATTGCAACCAACACAATGACGATTGTCGGACTTTGGATGGCAACTCTTGTGGCCATCAGCCACATGTCCACAGTGGTTTCCAATTTTCAACGAAACGCGTCAAGCGGCGATGTGAATCTGGACGCGGTTTCCAGTGTTACGTCACGGATTGACAGTTCAACGATTGCGCTGTTTGGCATTCTTTTTGCTGGCTTCGCAGTCCTGATGATGTCGAGTATCGTCGTCGAACTTTGGCGGCCTGCAGTTTCCGCCTTTGTGATCGGCGTTGGTATTTCTTATCTGGTGAGTGCGGTGGTGTTGCCGAGTTTGATTGTTTACCTGTCGCCGCGACGGATTGGTCACCTGGGTGACACCTCGCTCATTGGACGGCTTGATGCGTGGTTGCAACTTTCATTGCAAAGGGCAATCGCAAAGTCAGCCACTTGGCTTTGGGTCGCGGGTGTTGGATCTGTTTTAGCCTTGGCAGCCTTATTTTTCTTGCCGAAGGCCTATGTTCCTGACTTCAGCGAAAGAAATTTCGTCGTCCACATGAGTGCGACCCCAGGCACATCGCTTGCAAAAATGCAGACAGATGTCCAGACCATCATGACTGCCGTGAGAGAGCTGCCTGGAGTTTCCGGGGTTGCCGCGCAGATTGGACGTGCTGAACTTTCAGACCGGATCAGCGACGTCAGTGCTGCGGAAATCCTGGTCAACATCGACACAACTGTCGACAGGGAAGCCAGTCTTGCGTCACTGCGGGAGATCGTTGCCAAAAACGCCAGTATTGCCGGCGAGAATATACTCGTAGATTCATACTCAGCAATTCGAATTGCGGCACAGGTCGACCGCAGCAGATTGCCGGTTGAAGTCAGACTTCATGGGCCTGACGATGGACAACTCGCGCAGCGGGCGGAAGATCTGCGGGTTGCGCTGGCGAAAATACCGGGTGTCGTTGAGCCAAAAGTATTCTCTGCACCCATGGAGGAGAATGTCGAAATTGAAGTCAAACTCGCGAAGGCTGCCGAGTATGGTTTGAAACCGGGTGATGTACGGCGAGCCGCGAGCATTCTGATCTCAGGATTGCAAGTGGGAACGCTTTTCGAAGGCCAGAAGATCTTCGATGTTGTGGTCATCGGCAAGCCCAATGTCTACATGGACACGTCGAGTGTTGAAAAAATCCTCATTGTCACGCCGATCGGCAAAGCGATCGAACTTGGCCAGGTCGCTGAAATTAGAAAGGTCGCGACGGCCAATATTATTTCGCGTGAAGGCGCATCGAGGTATGCAGTCATATCAGCCGGAATCTCCGGATCTGCGTCAAAGGTCCGTAGTGACATCAAGACAACACTTGCTGCCTTTGCGTTTCCAGTGGGGTTCAACGCCGATCTGGTGCTTTCACAAGAGGAAGCGTCGTCGGGTGACCAAAAGCTCCGGTACGAAATCCTGGCGGTGCTTGCCGTGTTGTTTCTTGCCGCTTTGAAGTTGATCGGTGGCTGGAACCGCGCGATGCTGATGTTCCTCCTTGCTCCTTCTGCCCTGTTGGGTGGCATGGTGGCTCCGCTGTTTGAAGGTACGATCATGGCTGGACATCTTGTCGGCTTGGCAGTGCTCGCGGCGTTGACATATGCGGGTTTGCTTCAGATCGCTGAACAACCAGATGAGCCCGGATTGTCCGGTAGCAACCGTTCTCTGGCCGGACCACTATTGGCCACAGCTGCCCTGCTTGGTGTTTGCCTGGCCGCGATCATCAGGGGAGAAGCCGCCGGGCTGGAACTCTTGCATCCCATGTCGGCAGTCATCCTGCTCGGCTTGCCGACACTACTCGCTTATTTTGCCTTCACTGCACCGATCGCAGTGCTCAGCACGGCAGTCAAAGCGCAGGCAGACATACTCGGCGATCGCACAGGAGGACCAGTCCATGCTGCAACATAATGTTTTTTTCTCATCACTCGCGCTCATGTGTGTATTCTCGACAGGATCTTTGGGTGCGTCCAATGTCGGCAAGAATGCGCCATCCAAAATGGAGTTGATCGGTGATACCGGGCTGAAACGGATCACACTCACTGAACAAGCTGCACACAGAATTGGAATTGCCACCGCAAGCATTGAAGACGCGTACGTTCACCAGAGCCGAAAAATCTTTGGTGAGGTTACGGAGCTTGGCGTTGCAACTGACGGGGGAGTTGTGGCTGGCGTTGTGTCAGTCAAAGGCCTGCAGCACAGCGGGCTGGATTGCGAACGCAATGTAAGAGTCGTTCCGATGTCAGTTTACGACTGGTCGCAGGCTTTTCCTGCCCAGATGTCGGACACCGTTCTGGCAAGCAGCGAAGACGCGACTTCGACGCGCTACATGTTTGAAAGCAAAACAGACACCTTATCCGTTGGAACTCAAGTATTTGTCGAGCTGTGTGTTGCAGAAACTGCGGGACAAGCGCGCGTGATACCGCACAGTGCACTGCTGTATTTGGCGGATGGCAAAACCTGGGTTTATGCAGAAGAAAGCCCACTGACATATGTGAGGGCACCTGTGGAAGTTGACTGGATTGATGGCGCACGCGTCATTCTCAAAAGTGGTCCTCCGACCGGCAGCGCCATTGTCACCACCGGAAGTGTGGAACTGTTTGGCGAAGAGTTCGGAATCGGACACTAGTACTCAAGGAGCAGCTTGGTCATGTTACGCTGGATCATAGAAACGAGCCTGAAGTTTCGACACCTGCTGGTCTTTCTTGCCGTGATCCTCTTGGTGTCCGGCACCAGTCAAATAACAAAGATGCCAATCGACGTATTTCCTGAATTCTCACCGCCGCTGGTCGAGGTCCAAACCGAAGCGCAGGGTCTTTCGACTGAAGAAGTTGAGGGGCTGATCACTGTACCCATCGAAAATGCGCTGGCTGGAATGCAGCATCTTGATGTCCTGCGCTCGAAGTCTGTGCCCGGATTATCGTCAGTTGTAATGATTTTCAAGCGTGGCACCGATATCATGGAAGCCCGCCAGCTGGTCGGCGAGCGGCTAGCTGCCAGTCAAGGCATTTTGCCCAATGTATCGCGGCCACCAGTGATGATACAGCCATTGTCGGCAACTAGCCGAGTTATGAAGATCGGACTTTCTTCAAAGTCACTGTCACTGGTCGAAATGTCAGAAACCTACCGGTGGAAAATCAGGCCTTGGCTGATGAAGGTCCAGGGTGTTGCCAATGTGGCGGTTTGGGGACAGCGCAAACGTCAGCTCCAGGTGCAAGTTGACCCCGAACGTCTGGCAGCCAACGGATTGAGCCTGAACGAAGTCATGGAGGCCACAAGTGACGCGTTGGATGTGGGCTTGCTGGCCTACCGCGAAGGTGCGCGGACCGGTACAGGCGGGTTCATAGAAAACGAAACAAGCCGCATGAAAATCCGGCACGTCCTTCCTGTCGTCAATCCAGAGGGTCTCTCACAGGTTTCGTTCCGCTCCAAAGATGGCCGAACATTCCTGCTGGGCGACGTGACTCGGATCGTTGAAGGACATCCACCCATGATTGGAGACGGGATCATCAATGATGGTCCTGGCCTTCTCCTGATCGTCGAAAAATTTCCATGGGCAAATACGTTTGAAGTTACGCATAATGTTGAACGCGCCCTTGAAGAACTCAAGCCGGCAATTGCCGGAATTGCCGTTGACCCTACAATCTTCAGGCCTGCAACGTTCATTGAGACTGCAATCGACAATCTCAAATCGGCATTGCTGATTGGCGTGATCCTGGTCATCGGCGTGTTGTTCCTGTTCCTTTATGAATGGCGCGTTGCGCTTATCAGCATGGTGGCTATTCCATTGTCGTTATTGACCGCGACACTTGTCCTCGCGGCGATGGGTGCCACGATCAACACGATGGTCCTCGCGGGCCTGGTTATCGCGATTGGGGCTGTTGTGGATGATGCAATTATCGATGTTGAAAACATTGTCCGGCGGTTGCGTGAAAGCGAAGGCAATGCGACCCGGTCCATTGGCAGGGTCATTGTCGAGGCCTCGCTGGAAGTGCGCAGTTCCATAGTCTACGCCACACTGATTATCGTGCTTGCCATTGTTCCCGTGTTTTTCCTGGAAGGCCTGTCCGGGGCGTTTTTTCAGCCACTGGCAACATCTTACTCGCTAGCACTTCTCGCCTCCATGCTGGTGGCGCTAACATTGACACCAGCGTTATGTTACCTGCTTCTGTCTGCCAGGCCAGTCAGCTCCAAGGAACCACCCTTTGTCAGTTTGCTGAAACGGGGCTATTCCGCCGTGCTGACACCAATTGTGAAAGCGCCAGCCGCTGCTGTTGTTGTCACACTGGTTTTGTCAGTTGCAGGTTTTGGCCTGCTGCCATTCCTCGGGCAGGCGCTTTTGCCATCGTTCAAGGAACGCGATTTTCTCATGCATTGGGTTACTAAACCTGGCACATCACACGATGAGATGAACCGGATTACAATTGCCGCAAGCAATGAGCTGCGGGCCGTGCCTGGCGTCCAAAATTTCGGTGCCCATGTCGGGCGGGCGGTAGCCGCCGATGAAGTGGTTGGCATCAATTTTACCGAAAACTGGATTAGCGTTCATCCGGATGCGGATTACGACGCAACGCTGGCTAAAATCCAGGAAGTCGTCGACGGTTACCCAGGCCTTTATCGCGACGTGATGACTTATCTGAAAGAGCGTATCCGCGAAGTTCTCACCGGTTCAAGCGAAGCCATCGTGATCCGCGTTTACGGGCCGGAATTGGCCGAACTCAGAAAGACCATTGTCAACATCAAGACAGCGCTTGCAGATGTGAAAGGAATGAAAGAACTGCATGGCGAACTGATTGAAGAAATCCCCCATATTGCAGTCAAAGTCGACCTCGACAAAGCCCAGAGCTACGGGTTGAAGCCAGGCGACGTGAGGCGCGCTGCATCGGCAATTATTGGTGGTATCGAGTTATCAGACATTTACATGAGCTCGCAACTGTATGATGTCTTGTTGATTGGAAGCCCGCATCTTCGGCAAAATTTGACGACTGTGCAGAATCTGATGATCGATACGCCGAATGGTGGGCAGGTGAAATTGGTTGATGTCGCAAGCATTGCGATGCTGCCAACACCGAACGTCGTCAAGCGCGAACGGGCGTCCCGCAGGATGGACATAGCTGCCAATTTGTCAGGTGAGCGTGATCTTGGTTCGGTAGTCCGTGATGTGGAAGCGCGTCTAAAAACAGTGGATTTCCCCACACAATATCATGCTGAACTGATTGGTGAGCACACAGAACGCAAAGCAGCGGAGCAGCGCATTTTCATTTTCAGCCTTGCCGCACTTGTCGGAATATTCGTTCTGCTGCAAGCATCCTTTGGAAGCTGGCGGCTTGCAACTGTAGCTTTTTTCACACTCCCAAGTGCCTTGGTTGGTGGTATTATTGCGGCTTGGGTCAGCGGGGGCATTATTTCGCTGGGATCACTCGTTGGATTTATCACCGTTCTCGGTATTGCCGGCAGGAATGCCATACTCCTGATTAACCATTACCAACATTTGGAACAACATGAGGGCATGGTGTTCGGCAGGGAGCTGGCGCTGCGTGGTGCCATGGAGCGGCTGTCTCCGATCCTGATGACTGCGCTCACCACTGGCCTTGGCATTGTGCCGCTGGTGGTTGCCGGAAACCTTCCTGGACATGAAATTGAACACCCCATGGCAGTCGTCATCCTTGGCGGATTGGTGTCCTCATGTTTGTTAAACCTGTTCATTCTCCCGACAATCTATCTTTGGCTGTCGAAAACCGATCCGTTTCGCATCCCGCAAATCGCGCCAGTTCTCAGGGGAAATCCAGCAATTTGACTCTTCTCTTTTCAAAGAGAGTTTTGCATTTGTGACCCGCAGTTTTGCTGACCTTGAATCGGACAAAAATGAAATCTGGTCACGGAGTTAAGCGGCTCGTTCTCTCTCTGGCTACACGGACAAAGTCGTCTTCGAAAGACCAAGAAATTCCTGCTCCGGCGCATCATCTGAGCCGCTAAACTTCGGCATTATCCGGACAGGCTTATGGTGCCGCTTAGGTGACTCGAACACCTGACCCCCGCATTACGAATGCGGTGCTCTACCAACTGAGCTAAAGCGGCGCACGCCGGGGCTTAGACGGTTTTGACCGGGATTTCAACCATCAAGGATTGTCGCCAACACCTGGATCATCAGGGGGGCGGGGAAGCGAGGTTGCGGACACTTCGGGCAAAGCCGTGGTTGTGAGAGCTTGAGCTGGCTCTGGCGTAAAAGTTTCGTGTTCCGGCAAGCGCAGTGTTTCAAACGGCACTTTCCATTCGCAGGGCACGATTTCGCCGGTCACTGGCGAGATGGGTGTCCAGCGCGGATTGGCGACACCATCGGATACCCACATGGGATCGTGGGGAGCATTCAGCGCACGAGCCAGCCATTCGCGGGCCCGGCCCTTGTCATCGCTTGCTTCTTCGACTTGGGCCATGAGCGCGCAGAGGCGGGCCTGCGGAGCCTGTGCGATGTGCGGTTCGAGGATCTGGCGGGCGACGCTCCAGCGCCGCGCGGCAACGGCGGCGCGGGCCAGGGCCACAGCTCCTTCGAGATGTTCATCAGTCGAACCAACGAGATCGCGCACCCGTTCGAATCGGTCTTCAGGACTGTCGCCGGGGCGCGCGTTGGCCAATACATCGGCGATATCGGGATGTGGTGATGTTGCCCAGACGTCGCGCAGGATGCGCACGGCCTTGCGCGTGCTGGTGTTGGCAATGTGACAGCGGGCCGCGACAAGTGCGGCCTGGACCAGGGTGGGATCCAAATGATGGGCGTCCAAAGCCAAGGCGAGAGCGCGGGCGCGGTCCGAATCCTCGATGTTCATGGCTTCGGCGGCGAGCAGGGCTGCGCGTTTGCGGTCGGCCTCGGCGCGGGGCAGAAGGCCGGACTTTCCCTGAGTGGCAATGGTCGCGGCGGCTGCCGTCCAGTCCTTGCGGCCAGACTGGATTTGCAACATGGCCGTTGATGCCCAGGCGAGGCGCGGATTGCGAGCCAAAGCCTTTTCCGCATGCTGGATGGCTGTGGCAAAGTCGCCTGCCATTTTTGCTTCGCTGAACAGGCCGCGCAAGCCCAAGACCTCAGTCTCCGGATCCTTGACCATGCTCTCAAATGCGCTCTTTACCGCGGTGCGGTCGCCGCGCAGTTGTGCCGCTTGAGCGGCCAGCACATTGACCAAGGGCTCGTTGTGCAAGGTCTGGCTTGCAGAGGTGGCAAGGCGGGAGGCTGCCTGGGTGTCGCCCGCACTTGCTGCGATCAATCCGCGAGACAGTTGTTCATAAGCTTTCCTGTGTTTTCGGAAGCGCCAGTGTTCGCGCGCCGCCCTGGGACTGCGCCAAATGCGGCTGAGAAGTTGCCAGACAAAATAAAGGGCCGCAAAAGCCAGTGCTGCCAAGGCCGCCGCAAAAACCAATTTAAGTTCGTAGACGCGGTTCAGCGATGTGATGGTGATGGTTTCGGGTCGGTCGGCCAGCCACGCAAAGGCCAGACCGGCGGTAATCAAGACTGCGAGACGCCATAATATTTTTATCATGGTGTCAGCCTTTTGCCGCCAATTGCCGCGCCACGGCATCGGATACCTGTTTCAGGGCCTCGTCGACTTTCAGCCGGACACCGGCCTTGTCACGCCATGTTACAAGGGCTGCGGGTTTGTCACCAGAGGTCGTGTCAATCAGCGTGATGGCACCTTGCACGTCACCTGACTGGGCAAGACGTGCAGCGTCCCCCGCCACTGACTGCCAATTGGTTTCGCCTACGGTCTTGACGGTCACGAGGGTGCCAAAGAAAGAGAGGAACCAATCGACGTAACCTTCATCTGCAGGTGATGTTTGAGATGGTGAACCGGGCAATGTTGTGACGAGCGTGGCGAGTTCAACGCCGAGATCTTGAAGTGGCTGCAGAGGCTCCGAAGCATGGGCGTGAAGGATGTCCAAACCATCTGCCGTTGGCACCAATTGTTCCAAGCGGGTCAACTCATCCGTATACGGAGCACCTGCCCCGATTTTTGCCTTGAGTCCTGCCAGTGACTGCGACAGTAACTGCGCCTGGGCGGCGGTGTCTGCAATTCCGGATCTGATTTCCTTGAGGCTAGCAAAGTCTTTTTCCAGAATTTCCAGTCGAGCTGTGATTGCCTGCAGAGCCACGGCATCGATCGCAGCACCTGGCGTTGCTGACGTGTTAGCCGTAGCCAATGCTGACTTGAGGGCGTCCACCCGCCTGGCCGTTTCGAGACCTGTGGTTTCGAGTTTTGCGATGCGGCCAGAAGATTGCTCGGTTCCGGATTTGATCGTTGTCAAAGTTGTTGATGTTTGGTTCAGGGCACTCTCAATTGCGTCGACGTCGGTTTTCAATTGTTCAGACAGTTTTGACAGTCCTGCCAACTGTTCCTGATTTGCAGTTTTGCTGACTTCCAGGTCCTGCACTTTCGTGACCAGAGTTGATACCTGATCAGGTGGCAAATAACTGGCCAACAGGTCACGATACAGCCATCCACCGCTGATAGCTCCCAGCACGAGTGCGGCGGCAGGCACTTTCCAATTGCGTCTCTTCGGCGGCTTCACATTCAACACTGGCTCTGCAGTAGCTGCCTCTTGGGGCTGATGCGCATCATGGTCGACAACAGCTTCAGGGCCCAGATCCAAGACATCCGGACGTCTCGGTTCAGAGGCTGATTCTGTCGCTGATTCCGTTCTCTTTTTGGCGTTCATACCCCTGACCTAATCCGCTTCGGGCGTCTGTTCAAGCAGAGTTAGGAGTGCTCTTTCGTCCGGCGTTGGTGCAATCGTGCGAGGGACATTGCCAGGCAATAACGCTGCGACATTGGGTGACAGACAATAGTGGTGAAGTGTCGTGATCCTGCCAAAAAGATGTGAGTCGCGCACAGCATGCAGCCACAGCCTTGTGGTGCGCGGCGAGTAGAGAAGAATGCCGTCAGCGTCTCCCAATTGGCGCGCCATATCCGCATGTACCACCGGCACTGCATCATAGACAATTTCACGATGAACGGTGAAATCCTGGTCCCGCAGTTTTCCCGCAAGATCGCCAGACGTTTCCGCGCCCGACAGATACAGGATGGGTCCCGCCTTTGCCTGCAGGTGAGACGTGATGTAATTTCTGAGACCCATAACATCACCCCCGTGTGCAGACACAGGTTCATAGCCATTTTGCAAAGCGGCGTGCATGGATTGTGGACCTACTGCCAGAGTTGGTACCTTACGCAACGTTGGTGTTGCAGGACAGGCGCGTGGCGCATTGGCGCTGGTGATGCAGATTGCCTGCCAATTTTGCGCAGGAATATGGATTTGAGCGCGGGGCACAATTTTCAGAAGCGGCAGCATGACCGCGTCGTGGCCAAGCTTTGCCAGTTTTGCAGCAACCGATCCAGCGTCTTCCTCAGGTCTTGTGACGATCAATTTCATGATTGCTTCACGCAAATGCAATCAATGCGCCACCACGTGACTTGATCTCTTCGCCAGCATCGCGCCCCAGGTTCATTGCATCGTCGCCTGATCCATTTCGTTCCGTTGCAAAAACATGTTGTCCGTCAGGTGTCAAAGCCTCGCATGCAAAAGATATGGAGTTTCCTGTCACACGCGCGTGTCCCGCTAATGGCGTTCTGCACGATCCGTCCAATGTCGCCAGAAAAGCGCGCTCACAGGCAATGGCGGTTGCCGATGGCTGATGGGTGATCGACGTCAGGAGGTGCCGCATCTTTTCATTGGACGTGGCAATCTCAATTCCGATGGCCCCTTGGGCAATGGCGGGCAACATGATGTCCATGGGCATGGCTTCAGTTATATGAGCCGACAGTCCCAATCGGTTGAGACCCGCGCAGGCCAGAAATGTTGCGTCTGCCCTGCCGTCGTCCAGTTTGCGCAGTCGCGTCTGGACATTGCCGCGAAAGGCTACGGTTTGCAGGTCTGGTCGGCGGCGCAAGGCTTGGGCGGTCCGACGCACCGATGATGAACCAAGGCGGGCTGCTTCTGGCAACGAATTGAATGATCCAAAACGAACACTTACAAATGCATCGCGGGCGTCTTCACGGGGCAGGATTGCCGCGATTTTCAGACCTTGAGGTAATTGAGCCGGCATATCCTTCATGGAGTGTACGGCCATATCAATAGTGCCTGCCAACAGGGCTTCTTCGATTTCACGGGTGAACAGTCCCTTGCCACCGATCTCGGCCAGCGGGCGGTCCGTGACCATGTCGCCCGTGGTTTTGATGACGATGATTTCAGTTTGTTCCGGGGCCAGGCGGTGTTCGTCGCGCAGGCGCTGCGCTGTTTCGCGGGCCTGAGCCAATGCCAATGGGGAACCGCGCGTACCAATTCGTAGGATCATGATTTGCCAAGTGTAGAAAACCAGTGTTAGAGCGGCAATCTAATTCTTGGCGGGTTTTTGGCGAAAGCATGTCGCAGTTGGCTGCATCCGGTACGGTGATCCTTGGCATAGAAACGTCGTGTGACGAAACGGCTGCTGCGGTCGTTCGCCGTTTTGAGAATGGCAGCGGTGAAATCCTGTCAAATATTGTGCTTTCGCAACTGGCGGAACATGCGCCTTTTGGCGGTGTTGTGCCGGAAATTGCAGCCCGGTCGCATATGGCGCATCTGTCCAGGCTTGTTGGGCAAGCGATGACCGGAGCTGGGGTAGCATTTTCTGAGCTGCAAGGTGTTGCGGGAACGGCAGGACCTGGATTGCTGGGTGGATTGATTGTTGGTCTGAGCTTGGCCAAGGGTGTCGCAATGGCGCGCGATCTGCCATTTTTGGCGATCAACCATCTGGAGGCCCACGCCTTGACGCCGCGCCTTCTCGGGTCTTGTGAGTTTCCCTATTTGCTGTTGCTGGTGTCAGGTGGACATACACAGTTTCAAATGGTGCGGGGCGTTGGCGACTATGTGAGACTCGGCTCCACAATCGATGATGCCTTGGGAGAGGCTTTTGACAAGGTCGCGAAAATGTTGGGCTTGGGATATCCCGGTGGACCCCAGGTTGAGGCCCATGCCAAGCGTGGGGATAACAGACGATTTGCATTGCCGCGCCCGCTCAAGGGTCGTAACGATTGCAATTTCTCATTCTCGGGCCTGAAAACCGCTGTGCGCGATGTGGTACATGGGCTTGGGCAGTTGACCGATCAGGATGTGGCCGATGTGTGTGCTGGCTTTGAGAAAGCCATCGTGGACTGTGTTGCTGACCGGTTGAGACATGCGTTGCAGGCTTTCCACCAGATGAGTCCTGAAACGTCCAAACCTGTCCTGGTCGTTGCAGGAGGAGTTGCCGCCAATTCCAGTTTGCGCTCGGTCCTGTCGATGATCGCCAATGAATACGGGTTCAGACTTGAGGTACCTCCCATTCATCTGTGTACGGACAATGCCGCGATGATCGCATGGGCAGGTGCAGAGAGATTGGCGGTGGGTCTGGTCGATCCGCTCGATTTTGCACCGCGGGCACGCTGGCCTCTCGATACCGTATCGCAACCCGTCTATGGATCCGGACGGCTTGGGGCAAAAGCATGAGCCGCCGCATTTGCATTGTCGGTTATGGTGCGTGGGGCACGGCCCTGATGCAGGTGGCGCAATCGTCAGGCAATGAAGTCCGCCTGTGGTCGCGCCGTCAACCTGATAACGATGCGGTCGCATGGAGCGAGGCCGTTATCCTTGCCGTTCCTGCGCAAAGTGTTCGTGCCGTGCTGTTGCAGCTGCCGCTGACCACGCAAATCGTCATCGTCGCCGCAAAGGGCATCGAACGTGGCACTGGAAAGCTGATGGTGGACGTGGTGCGTGAATGCGCCGCTGATACCGTGCCGATGGTCTTGTCGGGTCCCAGTTTTGCGGCTGATGTGATCAAGGGCCTGCCCACTGCTGTGACATTGGCGGCTGATACTCTGACCGATGCTGCAACATGGGCCAAGGTCCTCGCGCTGCCCACCTTCAGGATCTACCAAACCGATGATGTGCGCGGTGTGGAACTCGGCGGATCGCTTAAAAACGTGCTGGCCATCGCATGCGGCATTTCGGACGGCTTTGGATTTGGTGAGAGTGCGCGGGCCGCGCTCATTACACGGGGTTTTGCTGAGTTGTTCAAGCTCAGCATCAAAATGGGTGCTCGTCCGGAAACACTGATGGGACTTGCGGGCCTTGGCGATCTCTTGTTGACCTGCAATAGTCAACAGTCGCGCAACCACAGTTTTGGATATGCCATCGGTCGCGGTGCCACACCGGCTGCGGCCATTGCCCAGTGCAGAGGTGTTGTTGAAGGGGCTGCCACGGCGGCTATTGCAGTGGCGCTGGCTGTCACCCACAATACGGAAATGCCCATTGTCAATGCTGTGCATGCCATTGTGGATGGAGGTGCCGAACCTGCCACCATCATTCGTGACCTGCTGGCGCGACCAGCGCTTACTGAATTCAAATAGGAGACGTGAATGCTTTTTGCCCTGATGTGCACGGACAAACCTGACGGATTGGAAATACGGCTTGCGAACCGTCCGGCCCACATAGAGTTTTTGAAATCGCTGGGCGACGCATTGAAGGCAGCAGGACCATTTCTCAACGACGCTGGTGATATGGTTGGCAGTCTGCTGATCATTGAATCAGCGGACAAATCGGCTGTGTCTGCCATTGCAGACCGCGATCCCTATGCCATGGCGGGCCTGTTTGACGTTGTCGATATTCGCGCCTGGAAATGGGTGGTCAAGAACCCTGAGGCTGCTTGATGGCGTATTGGCTGTTCAAATCTGAACCAGACACGTGGTCCTGGGCAATGCAGAAGGCCAAGGGCAAGTCTGGGGAAGAGTGGGCCGGTGTGCGCAATTATCAGGCGCGCAACAACATGCGGGCCATGAAAATTGGCGATCAAGGCTTTTTCTATCACTCGAATGAGGGCCGGGACATTGTGGGCATCGTCGAGGTGTGCAGGCTGGTGCATCCGGATTCCACCATTGATGATCCGCGTTGGGAGTGCGTTGACATCTGTGCGTTAAGAGATGTGCCAAAGCCCGTGTCTTTGGATGTGATCAAGCTGGAAAAGGTGCTGGCCAAAATGGTGCTGGTGGTGAATTCCAGACTGTCGGTGCAACCCGTTACGGAGGCGGAATGGTTGCATATTTGCAAGATGGGCGGGCTGTAACTGGACCACGCTGCTTTCATCCGTGCCAACACTGAAATTCTATCGCCGCCCCTGGTGCCAGAGGTCGCGTTGCATCTGGCGCACGAAGCTGTGCCGATGTGGCAAAAGACAGAAGAGGAACTGGGCGAGATCGGCTTGCCGCCACCCTTTTGGGCTTTTGCGTGGGCGGGTGGGCAAGCACTGGCGCGGTACATTCTGGATCACCCCGAATTGGTGCGAGGCAAGCGGGTGGTTGATGTCGCATCAGGCTCGGGGCTCGTTGCTATTGCCGCCATGAAAGCAGGCGCGCATTCCGTGCTGGCTGCTGACCTTGACCCGTTCTCCACCGTTGCCATCGCACTTAATGCTCTTCACAATCAGGTTGAAGTCGCTGTGACGGCGGATGACCTGCTTGAGAAAGTGATTCAAGTGGATGTTATTCTGGTGGGTGACCTGTTTTATGAAAAGGGAGTCGCATCAAAATGTTACGCGTGGTTACTCAGCGCGCATCAACGCGGTATTGTGGTGTTGATTGGGGATCCCGGCCGGACTTATTTGCCCAAGGACAAGCTTGAGCAGGTGGCCGACTACAATGTGCCGGTGACGCGCGATCTGGAAGACATGGAGATCAAGAAGACTGCAGTGTGGCGATTGAAGCCAAAAGTCTAACCGGGATGTGACTCCGGATTGGCGGGTGCGATTGTGGCGTTCGAGCGGCCCGTGTTGTTCAGCCACAGGGCGACCATCAACAGGGCCAGCGATACCCAAAGCCATTTGTCAGTGCCGCCGCCGAAGAAAAAAGCCCCAATGGCAACCGCAGCAGGGGTTGAAATGTAGGTTGCTTGTACGGTGTAGACCGCGCCCTTTTCATTGACGAGGGTGAAGTAAGCAATGCGCTCCACGACCCACATGAGGGTAACGGCAAAAAGCACCACGTAGAGAACAAGTGGCGGATTCGTTGCCGCTCCCGGCGGGGACAGCCAGAGCAATAAGGGTAACATCAGGAGGCCTGAAGCCAGGCTTTCGGCGGCACCAGCTTGCATGACATTGGCCCCTCTGGGCCAGCGGGTGGCCGCGTAGAAATTGTACGCTGTGTACATGAGTGGAACCAGAATTGAACCAATCAACCACCACGACACTTCTCCCTTGAGCGTTGCCTCGCGCGACAGGATGAGGACAATGGTGGAGGCAAAGCCAAATGCGATGGCACCAAGTCGACGCAAACTGGCCGTATCCGTGCGGGTGAACAGGGCTAACAGATAATTGAAAAAGGGTGACATGGTGATGATGATGGACAACTCAGTCGGTGGAACGTGGGCCGCCAGAAACAGGTTGACGCCAAAGGGTATGTTCATGAGGAACGCGCAAATTGTGCCGTAAACAGGAATGCGGGGGTCGAGGCCATGCCACCCGTCCCGGATCAACGCGATGGCCAGCATGATGATCCCCACACCGACACCGGTCAGCACAATGGTGTGCGTTTCGGGCATGCGGATGTCGGCGAGGTAACGATAGAGGCTTGGGGAAATTCCCCAGAACAGGCCGAGCGCCATAAACCAAATAAAATGTCGCAGGGAGGTCATGCCAGTGATTTAGCCGAGTAGTGGCGAATGACGCGTTGCGTTTGCGGCAGGGTGCGTACTGCTTCCGGCTTGGGGTATCGCGTGATCAGAAGCTTAACCTACGGGTTTCCCTTACAAACCGCCCTGAGCCTGATTCTATCGCGGTGCTTTCGTATCAGTTCCAAGCCGTGTCAAAACAATCTATACCATCATGAATTACCAAATTGGGAGGGGTTCAAATGTCGGATAAGATCTATGCGGTTCCTGCGACGTGGAAAAAGCGCGCCTATCTCGATGATGCGGCGTACAAGAAAATGTATGCGGCATCGGTTACCGACAATGTGAAGTTTTGGGCCAAGCAGGCAAAGCGAATTGAGTGGTTCCGTGCGCCCAAGAAGATCAAGAACGTCAACTACGAAATCCCTCACGTCGCGATCAAATGGTATGAGGATGGCCTCACCAATGTATCAGTGAATTGCATCGACCGGCATCTGAAGAAGCGTGGCAACCAGACAGCGATCATCTGGGAAGGGGATAACCCTTACGACGACAAGAAGATCACCTATCGCGAGTTATATGAGCATGTCTGTCGCCTCGCCAACGTGATGAAGAAACACGGCGTGAAGAAGGGTGACCGTGTCACCATCTACATGCCGATGATTCCTGAAGCGGCCTATGCGATGTTAGCGTGCTCGCGAATTGGGGCCGTTCATTCCATCGTGTTCGGCGGGTTTTCGCCGGAGTCGCTGGCAGGACGCATTGAGGATGCGGATTCGCATTTCATCATCACGGCGGATGAAGGCCTGCGCGGCGGCAAGAAGATTCCGCTGAAAGCCAATACGGATGCAGCGCTTGCCAAGACTGGATCATCAGCGAAGGTTCTGGTCGTGCGGCGCACAGGCGGACAGATCGGCTGGGAAGAAGGTCGCGATCTCTGGTATCACGAAGAAGTCGCGAAGGTTCCGGCCGCATGCAAGCCGGAGAAAATGAAGGCGGAGGATCCGCTGTTCATTCTCTACACGTCAGGTTCGACGGGGAAACCGAAGGGTGTTCTGCATACAACGGCGGGCTATCTTGTCTATGCCTCTATGACGCATCAATATGTATTCGATTATCATGATGGCGACATTTACTGGTGCACCGCGGATGTGGGCTGGGTCACGGGGCACAGTTATATTGTCTACGGGCCTCTGGCCAACGGGGCCACCACGCTGATGTTTGAAGGTGTGCCGAATTACCCCAACGCCTCGCGGTTCTGGGATGTGATCGACAAGCATCAGGTCAATATTTTCTATACTGCGCCAACCGCCATCCGCGCCTTGATGCAGCAGGGCGATGCACCAGTGACGCGCACATCGCGCAAATCGCTGCGCTTGCTGGGTTCGGTCGGAGAACCGATCAATCCGGAAGCCTGGGAGTGGTATCACCGTGTTGTTGGTGATGACCGTTGCCCGATTGTTGATACGTGGTGGCAGACGGAGACGGGCGGCATTCTGATCACGCCATTGCCCGGTGCGACCAAGTTGAAACCGGGGTCGGCCACGCGGCCGTTCTTCGGTTGCAAGCCTGCGCTGGTCGATGAGAAGGGCAATTTTCTTGAAGGTGCGAATTCCGGCAATCTCGTTATTCTCGATTCCTGGCCCGGCCAGATGCGCACTGTCTATGGCGATCACCAGCGGTTCATGGATACGTATTTTTCCACTTACAAAGGCATGTATTTCACGGGTGATGGTTGCCGCCGTGATGACGATGGCTATTACTGGATCACGGGCCGCGTTGATGACGTGATCAATGTGTCTGGTCATCGGCTTGGCACGGCAGAAGTGGAATCAGCCCTGGTCTCGCATTCCAAAGTCTCGGAAGCCGCTGTCGTCGGCTATCCGCATGACATCAAGGGACAGGGCATTTATTGTTATGTGACGTTGATGGTGGGTGATCAACCTTCAGAAGAATTGCGCAAGGAACTGGTGGCGCATGTGCGCAAAGAAATCGGTCCGCTCGCTTCGCCGGACAAAATCCAGTTTGCACCAGGACTGCCAAAGACGCGTTCCGGCAAGATCATGCGCCGCATTTTGCGCAAGATCGCCGAAGATGATTTCGGCGCGCTCGGCGATACGTCAACGCTGGCCGATCCGGCGGTGGTGGATGATTTGATCGGCAACAGGCAGAACAAGAAAACCTAACCGCGCGGCCCAAACAGGATCACCAATGCACCGGCGATGCTGATGGCAACGCCGGTCACGTCCCATCTGTCGGGAGTATGCTTGTCGACCAGTACCAGCCAGAGGAAGGCTGCGCCAATGTAAATGCCACCATAGGCAGCATAGGCGCGGCCCGGCAGATTGCCGCTGACCTGCGCCAGCGCGAGACCGAAACCCGCCAGCACAACAATGCCGCCAATCCAGAGCAGAGCGCTGGATTGTTTCTGGCCTAGCCACATGAAGTAACAGCCCGTCAGTTCGAGAAAGGCGGCAATTGCGAAGATGGCGAGTCGCATGTCAATATTTCCAAATTCAACTATGCTTGCTGGTTATGGAATTCGAATTCAAGGGCAAGCTGTGGCGCTGGCAGGGGGATGCTCCTGCGGCGTGGCATTTCATCACGCTGCCGGAAGACGTTGGCGGGCAGATCAAGTTCTTCATCGGCAAATCCAAAGGGTTTGGATCAGTGCGGGTGAAAGCCACTGTTGGGGATACGTCGTGGAAAACGTCACTGTTTCCTGACAAGAAATCAGGTTCCTATCTCCTGCCGGTCAAGTTGGATGTGCGGAAATGCGAGCGCATTTCTGACGGTGATCACGTTCACGTCAAACTGTTTGTGGATGGTCTGTAGCGTTAATGCGATGTTACCGCAGACCATCAAGTCAGTCACAAAATCGCTACTTTTCCTCATCGAACAACTTGTAATAGGGTTGCAGGTGGAGCGAGGTGGATTGATATGTTGAATCGGCGTGCGTGGTTGTTTGGTGGCGTTGCCAGCGTGGTGACGGCTGTGTTGGTTACACCTGCACAGGCCTTCCACAATGATTTCTGGTTTGATGAAGGTGATGATGCGTTTGATGGGGTTTTTGTTGCACGGCGGCGCAGACTGAAAAAAACGCGCACCCCAACAAAAACGACAAAAGTGAAAAAGCCCAAGCGACCGGCCTATGAAGGGCGCAAAGTTGTCAGTTACTTCACCTCAGAGAGTCCCGGCACCATCGTTATCAAGACGCGTGAGCGGGCCTTGTATCAGGTACTCGGCGGGGGCAGAGCAATGCGCTATCTGGTGGCCGTGGGCAAGGAGGGCTTTTCGTGGTCGGGCACGGCCAAGGTTGGCACAAAGCGTGTCAACCCGACCTGGACGCCACCGGCCGAGATGATTGAACGGAAACCCGAATTTGCCGAGTGGGCTGACGGCATGCCAGGTGGCATTCCTGAGAACCCACTGGGTGTACGTGCGCTCTACCTTTACAAAAATGGTCGCGACACACTGTTCCGCATTCACGGTACCAATAATCCGTCGTCCATCGGAACCGCTGCCTCATCGGGTTGCATCCGGATGCTCAACCAGGAAGTGGTGGAGCTCTATGCCAATACGCCAATTGGCACCAAAGTTATTGTGCGCTAGTTGCACCTTCGTACCCACCCCATGTCGACATGGAAGTGATCCTTGTGGGCGGCGTTGTAATCGGGGCTGAGTGTGAGGTTGAAGTAGTCGCAGGCACCGTCTCTGGCTGTGTGCAGGAATTTTGATTCCGGTGATATGGTGGACCAGTGATTGAGTACAGAGATTACCTTACCGCTGCGCAGACGGAATCCTGAAACATCGAAGGCATTGGCATTGGCATGTTCACTCATATGAGATGAGCCTGCGATGGTGCGGCAACTGTAGGAGCCGAAGTGCAGGATTTCAGCAACCGGTTCCTTGAAGATGCGAAGTGCTGTTGGCTGCAACACGTGTTTTTCCCACATATAGAGCCTTGCTGCGATGTTGCAGCGGGTTTGCTCGGCGCGGATTGTGGCGCGTGACAGTTTGGCCAGATTGACCGGACTTTCGATTTCGCAAGAGGTACCCCGGCTTTTGCTGGGTAGAAGACGTGCCGACAATCCGGTTCGCGCCAAAGCAAAACTGCAGTTCTCGGCGTCGGCGTCGACAAGCTTCAATTGGATTGGCGTGAGCCAGTACGGCGTTTCGTCGAGGTCTGGCAGGGCAAATGGATCGTATCTTCCGGGAAGATCAATCAATCCAGCACGCGATGCCACGAGTGTGGCCATAGCAGCGGCGACTGCAAGGATGAACAGGCGAGGAAGGGTGCGGCGACGTGACATGATTTTGGCCAGACTAACAAGTTCCGTGGGAATTGCCATGTTGCGTTGCACGCGCTACAACAAATGTCATTCGTTGAAAGCTTGACAATGTCTGCACCAAACCGGGCAAACCGCCCCCTGTCTCCCCATCTGCAAGTTTACCGTCCGATGTTGTCGATGATGATGTCGATTACGCACCGCATCACTGGGGCCGCGCTTTTTTTTGGCACGATCCTGCTGGCGTGGTGGCTGTTTGCAGCGGCGCATTCTGACGCCTCTTTCGATTTCGTGCAGGGATTTTTCGGGCACTGGTTCGGGCGGCTGGTGTTATTCGGATTCACCTGGGCGTTGATTCATCATTTGCTCGGCGGATTGCGGCATTTCATTTGGGATGCAGGCAAGGGCTTTGACCTCGCGACCGTCGAGACCTTGGTGAAAGCGAATCTGATAGGTTCCATTGCGCTCACCGTCTTGCTCTGGATTATTGGGTATGGAGTGATGCCATGAGCGGCAAGGGTACAACGCATTTCGAGCACCAACGCTGGACGGCGATGGCCAATGTGCCATTGGTTTTGTTTCTGCTGTGGTTCATCATTTCGCACCTCGGTGCGACACGCGCCGATGTTCTGGCCAGTGTCGGCAACCCGGTCATCGCAATTTTTCTCGCCACCACGATGGTTTCCGTTCTGTGGCACATGTGGCTTGGCATGCAGGTCATCATAGAGGACTATGTGCATGATGCGGGCGCATTTCGCCTGTCGATGATGCTGAATGCGTTATTTGTGGCGGTGCTTGGAGTTGTGTCGCTTTATGCAATTGCAAAAATGAGTTTGGGATTTTGATGGCTGTTTATCCAATCACGGATCACACGTTTGATGTTGTTGTTGTGGGTGCAGGGGGTTCTGGTTTGCGCGCCACACTCGGCGCATCACAAGCGGGATTGAAAACGGCGTGTATCACAAAAGTGTTTCCCACGCGCTCGCACACGGTGGCGGCACAGGGTGGTATTGCTGCGTCATTGTCCAACATGGGCCCGGATTCGTGGCAGTGGCACATGTATGACACGGTCAAGGGTGCGGATTGGCTGGGTGACCAGGACGCCATTGAATATCTGTGCCGCAACGCGCCGACCGCGGTTTATGAACTTGAGCATTTCGGCATGCCGTTCTCGCGCACCGAAGAAGGCAAGATTTACCAAAGACCTTTCGGCGGACACATGATGAACATGGGCGATGGTCCTCCGGTGCAGCGCACCTGTGCGGCGGCGGACCGTACGGGGCATGCGATGTTGCATACTTTGTATGGGCAGAGCCTGCGTTATGAGACGGCGTTTTTCATTGAATATTTTGCGCTGGATCTCATCATGGAAAAGGGCGAATGCCGTGGCGTGATGGCGATGTCACTGGAAGATGGTTCGATCCATCGCTTCCGGGCGCATCAAACGATTTTGGCGACAGGTGGATATGGCAAAGCGTATTTCACCGCCACATCAGCACACACGTGTACGGGCGATGGCAATGCCATGGTGTTGCGCGCTGGTCTGCCCTGCCAAGATATGGAATTCGTGCAGTTCCATCCCACTGGCATTTATGGTGCTGGCTGTTTGATCACTGAAGGCGCGCGTGGTGAAGGTGGCTATCTCACTAATTCTGAAGGTGAGCGCTTCATGGAACGCTATGCGCCATCGGCCAAGGACCTCGCGTCGCGTGATGTGGTGGCGCGGTCGCAGACCATCGAAATCCGCGAAGGGCGCGGTGTCGGCAAACACAAAGATCACATCCACCTGCACCTTGAGCATCTTGATCCGAAAGTGCTGCACGAACGGCTGCCCGGCATTTCGGAAAGTGCCAAAATTTTCGCTGGCGTTGATGTCACGAAGGAACCAATCCCGATTGTGCCAACGGTGCACTACAACATGGGTGGCATCCCCACAAATTATCACGGAGAGGTACTGTCTGGTGACAAAAAGGATCCAGCCAAGATTGTGCCGGGATTATTGGCGGTCGGGGAGGCGGCGTGTGTATCCGTGCACGGAGCAAATCGCCTGGGTTCAAATTCATTGATTGATCTTGTGGTGTTTGGGCGGGCGGCGGCGCTGCGGTGCGTTGAAAAAGTGAAACCCGGCTTGAAGCATGCCGAATTGCCTGCAAACTCAGGAGAATACGCTCTCGGTCGGCTCGATCGTTATCGCTATGCATCTGGTGGCACGCCAACGGCAAAGCTCCGAGAGCAAATGCAACGCACCATGCAGGCCGATGCCGCCGTGTTCCGCACGCAGGACACACTTACGGAAGGATCGAAGAAGATCAACGCGATCTGGACGGGTATTTCAGACATTGCCGTGGCAGACCGGTCGTTGGTGTGGAATTCGGATCTGATCGAAACACTGGAATTCGAGAACTTGATCTTGCAGGCGGCGGCGACAGTTGATTCAGCTCTGGCCCGCAAGGAAAGCCGCGGTGCCCATGCGCGCGAGGATTTCCCGAAGCGCGATGACAAGAACTGGATGAAACATTCACTGGCCTGGACGGATGCGGCGAAGAAGAAAGTGACGCTGGGGTCGCGACCTGTGCATGACTATACGATGAGCAAAGATATTGAATACATCAAGCCGAAGGCGCGGGTGTATTGATGAGGAGCGCTTATTCTTCCCCCTCCCCCTTGTGGGGAGGGCCGGGGTGGGGGTCGGGAGGTGCGTCAGGATTTGGCACTGAAAAGATTCTCACCGAGAATTGTGAATTCGGAGCGACCCCCACCCTAACCCTCCCCACAGGGGGGAGGGGACGTTCGTTTTTCTTCTGCTTGAGCGCTTAGATGGCACACAGTTTCGCCCGTGAACTTCGCAAGAATGCAACGCCTGCCGAACGTTTGCTCTGGCAGCAGTTGAAGCTGTTGAAGGCAGAAGGGCGGCATTTTCGGCGGCAGGCGCCCATTGACAAGTACGTTGCAGACTTTGCGTGTCACTTTCCGAAAGTGGTTGTTGAGCTTGATGGCGGACAGCATGGTGATGCAATTGCCTATGATGAAGCGCGGACGAAGGTTTTGAACGCGCATGGATTTCACGTTGTTCGGTTCTGGAACAACGATGTTTTTGACGGGTTGGAGGGTGTCGTTGATCGCATTCGGCAAGAAGTTCGATTGCCGACGGCGTTTACGTATACTCATCTGACAGACCTTCCGACCCCCACCCCGGCCCTCCCCCCTGGAGTGAGCGAGTAAGAGAAAAATCATGGTCGCATTTTCACTTCCTACCAATTCCAAAATCCAGCCTGGCAAAGTTCATCCGATGCCTGCGGGATCAAACATACGGCAATTCAAGATTTACCGCTGGAACCCGGATGACGGGAAAAATCCGCAGGTCGATACCTACCATGTGAACATGGATGAGTGCGGGCCGATGGTTTTGGATGCGCTGATCAAGATCAAGAACGAGCAGGATGCCACACTCACTTTCCGGCGTTCGTGCCGTGAAGGTATTTGCGGGTCGTGTGCGATGAACATCGATGGCACGAACACGCTCGCGTGTTTGAAATCGTGTGATGATGTCAAAGGAGATGTGAAGATTTATCCTTTGCCTCACATGCCGGTGATCAAGGATCTGGTGCCGGACCTCTCAAATTTCTATGCGCAGCACAAATCGATTGAGCCGTGGCTGAAAACCAAAACGCCGATGCCGACCAAAGAGTGGACGCAGTCGGTGGATCAACGGGCGAAACTGGATGGGCTTTATGAGTGCATTCTGTGTGCGTGCTGTTCCACGTCGTGCCCGAGCTATTGGTGGAATGGTGACAAATATCTCGGACCCGCCGTGTTGTTGCAGGCCTATCGCTGGCTGATTGATTCACGCGATGAATCGCGCACGGAACGTCTGGATGCGGTGGAGGATCCGTTCAAGCTCTATCGCTGCCACACAATCATGAACTGCGCCAAGGCGTGTCCGAAGGGTCTTAGTCCTGCCAAGGCGATTGCTGAAATCAAGATGATGATGGTGGAGCGAGCCTGATGGCGCAGGCAAAAGCAATTGTTCATATCGACAATGACCGCGTTGTCGTGACGGAATATCAATTCCAACCCGGTGACAATACCGGCTGGCACAAGCATGGTCATGATTATGTGATCGTGCCGCTGACCAGCAGCAGCGTAAAGCTCGAGACGCCCACAGGAACGGTCTTGGCGGAGATGGTCAAGGGTGCGCCGTACTTCCGCAAAGAAGGTGTCGAGCATGATGTGATCAATGCGGGTGAAGGCGAGTTGCGGTTTATTGAGATTGAGTTGAAGTAGGGCTACGTGGACCGTCAGGCAGTCGCTCACATTCAAAGTCAAATTCGCGAGATCGCGTCGGATCGTCAAGTTGCCGTCCCATTGGCAATTGAAAGTGGCAGCAGGGCGTGGGGGTTTGCTTCACCTGACAGCGATTATGACTGCAGATTCATCTATGTGCCACGCATTGATGAGGCGCTTTCACTTTACGCGCGCCGCGATGTCATTGAACTACCATTGACCCCAGTTTTTGATGTCAACGGTTGGGAATTGCGCAAAGCCATCAGCTTGATGTTGAAGGGGAATGCCGTCGTCATTGAATGGCTGAGATCGCCACTTGTCTACCAAAAGGACGATACATTTTGCAGCATCATGAACAATCTCGTTGCGCTGGCGTTTCAACGCGGTGAACTTGCCAATCATTATTTGCGACTGCTGCAGAGCAAACGGCATGAATATTTTCAGGATCCTTTCAACGTGCCTTTGAAAAAAGTGTTCTATGCGTTGCGAGCGGCGATGGCTCTTCGCTATCTTCGGGTTAACCAGTCCAAAGAAGAGTTGCCAATGACCCTGCAAGAGCTCTGTGCCGGTGGTGCGTTACCAGCAAGTCTGGACGCCGAAATCAAGGATATGGTGGCCATCAAGGCAGTGATGAAGGAATTGGGTCAAGGACCACTGTCACCGCGGTTGGCGGCGCTTTTTGCGGATGAAGTCGAATTCGCACATTCACTGATCGAGACCCGAAAACCGCTGACAAAATCCGTGTTGGCTGAAGCTGATCGCATTTACCGCATGCTGTTGCGGACGTTTGCGCCCAGCTGAGGTCAACCCCCTTTTGTTGCGCTGCAAACTTGGCTATAGCGAGCGCACGATATCTCACCCTCATTGCAAAGGGACGCCCCCATGTCACTCGACTCCTTCAAATGCCGCAAAACACTTAAGGTTGGCACGAAGTCTTACACCATCTTCAATCTCAAAGCGGCAGAGAAGAATGGGTTGGCAGGTGTTTCGCTGCTGCCCTATTCGATGAAGGTGTTGCTGGAAAATCTCCTGCGCAATGAAGATGGGCGCACTGTCACGAAAAAAGATATTGAAGGGTTTGTGGCCTGGCTTTCCAACAAGGGCAAGACTGACGCGGAAGTGGGGTTCCGTCCGGCGCGTGTGTTGATGCAGGATTTCACCGGCGTTCCCGCTGTTGTTGATCTTGCCGCCATGCGCGATGGCATGAAATCGCTGAAAGGTGATGCGCAGAAAATCAATCCGCTGGTACCTGTTGATCTCGTGATTGATCACTCTGTGGTGGTTGATTATTTCGGCAATGCCAAGGCCCTCTCAGCCAACGTGAAGCGTGAATATGAGCAGAATATTGAACGCTACAAATTCCTGAAATGGGGACAGGGGGCGTTTGAGAATTTCCGTGTGGTGCCGCCGGGCACCGGCATCTGCCACCAGGTCAATCTCGAATACCTGTCCCAAACAGTGTGGACGAAGACCGACGGTAAGGTGACCTATGCCTATCCCGATACGCTGGTGGGTACTGACTCGCACACGACGATGGTGAATGGTCTTGGCGTTTTGGGTTGGGGTGTGGGTGGCATCGAGGCGGAAGCGGCCATGCTGGGTCAACCGCAATCCATGTTGTTGCCGGAAGTGATCGGTTTCAAGATGATCGGTAAATTGCGCGAAGGTGTGACGGCTACTGATCTTGTTCTGCTGGTCACCAGCATGTTGCGCAAGAAGGGCGTGGTCAACAAGTTCGTGGAGTTCTTTGGCGTTGGCTTGCATTATTTGACGCTTGCCGACCGGGCGACGATTGCCAACATGGCGCCGGAATATGGAGCGACGTGTGGGTTCTTCCCGGTTGATTCCGTGACACTGGATTATCTGAAACTCTCGGGGCGTGCCAAGGATCGCATTGCGCTGGTTGAAAAATATTGCAAGGCACAGGGCATGTTCAACAGCAAGAACGCTGCTGATCCGGAGTTCACTGACACGCTTGAGCTTGATCTTTCAACAGTCGTACCGGCCATGGCAGGGCCAAATCGACCGGAAAAATTTGTGCCACTGCAGGACATCAAAGCCGGGTTTCAGTCTGCCCTCGACCAACCGAAGGACAAGGCCGGATTTGCGAAGGCAGGTGAGCAAGCACGGCGCGTCAAAGTCGATGGCAAGAATTATGACATCGGTCATGGTGATGTTGTCATTGCTGCGATCACATCATGCACCAACACATCAAATCCATCCGTGTTGATCGGTGCGGGTTTGCTGGCGCGAAAGGCGGCGGCCCTCGGCATCACTTCGAAACCGTGGGTGAAGACTTCGTTTGCGCCGGGTTCACAAGTGGTTGCCGATTACATGAGCAAGGCCGGTCTGCAGAAAGATCTCGACAAGATCGGATTCAATCTGGTGGGATTCGGCTGCACCACCTGCATCGGTAACTCGGGACCACTGGATGCCGCAGTGTCAAAGGCCATCAACGACAATGGCATCGTGGCCTCGGCCGTGTTGTCGGGCAACCGCAATTTTGAAGGACGCGTTTCGCCTGATGTGCAAGCGGCCTATCTGGCGTCGCCGCCATTGGTGGTTGCTTATGCGCTGGCGGGTTCCACGCAGATTGACATCACCAAAGAACCGCTTGGTCATGACAGACGCGGTAAACCTGTTTATCTGAAGGATGTGTGGCCCACGAATGTGGAAATCCAGAAATTTATCGCCAAGAACATCACAGCGAAAATGTTCAAGACGCGCTATGCCAACGTGTTCAAGGGTGACAAGAACTGGCGTGCTGTTACCACGAGCAAAGGCGAGACCTATGCCTGGGATAACACCAGTACCTATGTGCAGAATCCACCCTACTTCACCGGCATTACCATGACGCCGAAGGCTGTTTCAAATATTGTCAGTGCACGGATTTTGGGACTGTTTGGCGACAAGATCACAACGGATCATATTTCTCCGGCAGGTTCCATCAAGGCAGCTTCGCCAGCAGGCAAATATCTCACGGCGAATGGTGTCGCCTTTGCCGACTTCAATCAATATGGCACGCGGCGCGGCAATCATGAGGTGATGATGCGCGGCACATTTGCAAATATTCGCATCAAGAACCATATGGTGAAAGGTGCAGATGGCGCAGTGAAAGAAGGCGGCCTCACGCTGCATCAACCTGACCGTACCGAGATGGCCATTTATGATGCGGCGATGCAGTATCAGAAAGAGGGCACGCCGCTCGTGGTGTTTGCCGGTGTTGAATATGGCAATGGTTCGTCGCGCGATTGGGCTGCGAAGGGCACCAATCTGCTGGGTGTGCGTGCTGTCATCGCGCAGAGTTTCGAGCGCATTCACCGGTCCAATCTTGTCGGCATGGGCATTGTGCCGTTGCAGTTCAAGTCGGGTGATAGCTGGCAGACGCTGGGCCTGAATGGTGATGAGTTGGTCACCATCAACGGGCTTGCTGATGGTTTGAAGCCGCGCGAGACCATGACCGTGGATATCACGCGTGCCGATGGATCAAAGACATCCGTCGATGTGTTGTGCCGCATCGATACGCTGGATGAAATCGACTATTACAAGAACGGTGGCATTTTGCATTTCGTGCTCAGAAACATTGCGAAGGCGGCGTAACGGATCATGTTGACGCTTTATTCCATGCCGAGTTCCGGCAATTCCTATAAGGTTCGCCTGCTGCTGGCGTTGCTGAAGACACCGTTTCGTGTGATCGAGACAGAGTATGCTGGCGGGCGCGAGCTAACCAAAACGCCTGAATTCAAAGCCAAGAATCCGCATGGCAAAGTGCCGTTGCTGGAGCTTGACGACGGGCGGTTGCTGTCGGAGTCGAATGCAATCCTTTTGTATCTCGCCGAGAGTACGCGCTTTGTGCCGAAAGACTCCTATGCACGCGCCAAAGTGCATCAATGGATGTTCTGGGAACAGAACTCACATGAATCAACCATTGCGGTTCATGGTGCGATTTTGCGTTACGAGGATCGCAAGGCCAAGCGGGTTCCAGAAATCCTCGGGCCGCTGCATGATGGCGGCATGCATTGCCTTGCGGTGATGGAGACGCAACTTCAGCAAACGCCTTATCTTGCGGGTGAAGACTACACCGTCGCCGATATTTGCCTTTTTGGGTATACACATTCTGCTGAAACTGGCGGGTTCGATCTTGCGACATTCCCCGCTGTGAAAGCGTGGCTGGCGCGCGTGGCGGCGGAACCTGGTCACGTGCCTCTGTCGTGGCGGCCGCGCGCGTGATTAGTCGACCGTGAAGTCGTGTTCGCGGCAGCTGATCTCCAGGTAGGTTGAACCCGGTTTTGGTTTCAAGCCGACAATTTCCATTGTGTATTCGGGACCGGACGGCGTGTTGACGCGACACTGACTGGCTTTGAGAAAGGCGTCCAGTTCGCTTATGTCACCTGCCTTTTCAATCACCAAGCCAAGACCTGTGTTCACACAACAGCCGATGAATTGAACCAGATATTCCTCTTCTATCACGCGCACAGCATGGCCGAACAGGGTCAATGGTTTGCGCACCTGCCGATAGTCGACATAGTCGGCCCTGGGTTCTGGCTTTCTTGATACGAAACCCAGCTTGATCAAGGCGCGTATGGCAGTTCCGCTTTCAAGCTGACGCTGATCCGCAGTTGATCCCTTCATCATCGCTTTGCGAAGGATGGTTTCTGCTTCAGACACTTCTGCGGCGTGAGATGCAGACCCTGTCACCAGCATTACCTGCATTAACAGCATTACCAAATGGCCAAGAATGAAGCGCATGTCATCTCCTATGTCATTCCGTCGTCACCATCTCATCGAACGGCTAGCAAACGGATGCCAAAATGTTCAAGTCTCAGGTGTCATGACACCATCCCAATTCAATGCTTTTTGCAAGTCACTCCCGCACACGGCTTATGTGGTGCAGTGGGGCGGGGCGCATGTTTGGAAGGTTGGGGGACCCAAAGGCAAGTTGTTTGCGGCAGCCTGGTTTGATGACAGCAGCACGGCGGGTATCACTTTCAAATGCTCGGATGTGAGTTTTGAAATGTTGAAAGAGGTGGAGGGTTGCCGGCCTGCACCTTATCTCGCGTCGCGCGGCATGAAGTGGTTTCAACGAGTAAACTCATCAGGTTTGAGTGATGCGGACCTCAAGACCTATCTGAGAGAGAGCCACAGGCTTGCGGCGAAGGGCTTAACGAAAAAACTGCAGCGTGAGCTTGGACTGGAGTGAATACAGGACTATGTTGGGAACGCGTTACTCATTCACAGGAGACTTGATCATGGCTTATCTTGATTTCATGGTAACACCCGTTCCTAAAAGCAAGGTCGCAGCTTACAAGGCGCTGGCGAAAAAATCAGCGAAGCTTTGGAAAAAATGTGGCGCGGTCTCTTACGCCGAGTGCCTTGCGGAAGATGTGAAGCCCGGCAAGGTCACGTCGTTTCCGCAAAGTGTCAAGCTCAAGAAAAATGAAATCGTGGCTACGGCTGTCATTGGCTTCAAGTCGAAGGCGCATCGGGCACAGGTTTGGAAAAAGATCATGAGTGATCCGTTCATGGCGAATTATGATATGAAGAAGGCGCCGTTCGATGCCAAGCGCATGTATTTTGGCGGCTTCAAGCCCATCGTGAAGTATTGAAATGTGATCGGTTTCACCCACACGTGATTGGCATGTGAACAGGCTGTCTGTCACGTTGGGTGTATGAAAAACATTGTGTCCCGGCGCACGGCCATGGGCCTTGGCGCAGCCCTTATTGCAGCACCAAATCTGATTTCGGGACTGGTGTCCCGCAGCGGTGCAGCGCCTTTGAAAAAGCAACCGGTGCTGATTGAACTTTTCACCTCGCAGGGTTGTTCGTCTTGCCCACCTGCTGACGCGCTCGCGGGTGAATTGGCGCAACGTGAAGATGTCATCCCTGTGTCACTCAATGTCGACTACTGGGATTATCTCGGGTGGCGCGATACGCTGGCAAAGCCAGATTACAGCAAGCGGCAACGCGATTATGCAGCCGCACGGGGAGACGGTGACGTCTACACGCCGCAAATGGTGGCCAATGGCGCACTCCATGCCGTGGGCAGCAGCCGCTCCAATGTCGATGCCATGATTGCAAAGGCGAGGGATTTGCAAGGCACTGTTGCGATTGAACTCGACGGGAGTGACAAGGAACTTCGCATCACTGTGGCTGATGGGGCGCTTGCGGATGCCACAGTGTGGGTCATGTCCATTGCTCCACACGTTGACGTCAAGATCCGGCGTGGCGAAAACACAGGACGAACGGTCGTCTATCACAATGTTGTGCGCACACTTGTGCCTGCAGGCATGTGGAAAGGCCAGCAGGCCACATTCACATTGCCGAAGTCGGCGATCATCACGCCGGACTGCAAGTCTTGTCTTGTCGTTTTGCAAGAGGGCACGGTTGGCCGCGTGCTAGGTCTGGCCCACACAACGTTGGCGCAGAGTTAACTATCGACCGTCAACGCTGGATTTGCGCTTGCGCCAGTCCTGACAGGCGCGTGCCGTCTGCAGCCGTAATGTCAACCACAAGCCTGTAGGTTCCCGTGGGCCATCCTTCGGGCTGTCGCTTCTTTCCGGCATACAGCAGGTATTGCGCCTTGTTGCGGTCAAGCAGAATGGTGTTGGTGGCCAGTACTCCCTGCGGGCCATAGAGTGTGACCGTGATGGCGTCGCCTTTATGTAGGTTGATGATCCAGACATAGCCCACAAGCGCTGGCCAATCGGACTCGCGTGGGAGGTCTGCCAACGTGCTGTCCTCGAGTGCGGGCAAGTCCACCGCACTTGATGCGAAGCCAGCGCGTAATATGTCGCGGGTGGTGTAACTGTTCGCGTTTGCCCACAGGTTCTTGTCGGGCGCTTCACAGGTTGATTTTGCCAAAGGGCCGACGGCTGAAAAGGGATCGATGACGGCCTTGGCTTGGCGCATCTCAAAATGCAGATGCGGAAATGCGGCGTCACCGGAAAACCCGATGGTGCCCAGTTTGTCGCCGGCACGGATTGTGTCGCCTTGCGTCACGGTAATGGAGCCTTGGCGCAAGTGGCAATACTGGGTTTCCAAGCCATTGCCGTGGTCCAGCACCACGCCGTTTCCGCATTCCATATTCGCAATGCTGTGCCTGTCTTCGGTGGTGCGTACCAAGTGGTCCGCAACGCCGTCGCGGGTTGCTTTCACTGTTCCTGGCAAGGCTGCGCGAACATCAGCTGATGATTGCGTGTCGCGCAGGCGGATGTCTGTGCCCGTGTGGCCGTCATAGGTTGCAGCTCCACAGGTAAAGTCGGCGGCACCAGACCCCGCAACATGGTCAGGGTATTGCTGGATCCAGCAGGTTTTTCCGGGGTCACATGCCACTGGCCAGACCAGGTCTTCGGACCGGGCGGGAATGGCAAGGAGGAGTAAGAGAATTATCGTCAAGCAAATTTTGTTCATGCACCTCCATAGCACGATTTAATATCCTTGTCAAGGAAAATATATCTATTATAGGCCGCGACGTGGCTCGTAGGGCTTTTGTCCATTCGATTCAGGGAATTGGCGGAGAGGGAGGGATTCGAACCCCCGGTACGGTTACCCGTACTTCGCATTTCGAGTGCGACGCGATCGACCAGCTCTGCCACCTCTCCGCAGGGTCTGTTGGCGCGGTGATAGCTGAGCGGACCCACACTGCCAACCCCCTTTTGTTTGTAACCGTAGTTTGTTAGAACCCGCGCGGAGTGCATAGTCGGTCGCGCGCATTCTACTTTTTCGGAGTTTCATCAATGGGTTATAGAATTGCTGTTGTCGGCGCCACGGGTAATGTTGGCCGCGAGATGCTGAACATTTTGGCGGAACGCGAGTTTCCGGCCGATGAAGTGCATGCCATCGCATCGCGCAAGTCCATTGGGATGGAAGTTTCGTTTGGTGACAAGACCCTGAAATGCAAGGACCTCGCGCAGTTTGATTTCTCCAAGGTCGATTTTTGCATCATGTCGGCAGGTTCGACGATTTCGAAGGAATGGTCGCCGAAGATCGGGGCCATGGGCTGCATCGTCATCGATAATTCGTCGCAATTTCGTTACGACGCCGAGTGTCCGCTGATCGTGCCGGAAGTGAATGCCCATGTGCTGGAAAGCTACATGGCGCAAAGTACACGCAAGAACATCATTGCCAATCCCAATTGCTCGACGGCCCAGATGGTGGTGGCGCTCAAGCCGCTGCATGATGTGGCCAAAATCAAGCGTGTGGTTGTAGCGACCTATCAATCTGTTTCAGGTGCCGGCAAGGAAGGCCTTGACGAGTTGTGGGACCAGACCAAGGGGATATTCGTCACGGATTCGCCCTCGCCGAGAAAATTCACCAAGCAAATTGCTTTCAATGTCATTCCGCACATCGATGTCTTCCTGGATTCAGGTGAGACCAAGGAAGAATGGAAGATGACGGCCGAGACGAAGAAGATTCTCGATCCGAAAATCAAGGTGACGGCGACGTGTGTGCGCGTGCCAGTGTTTGTCGGCCATTCGGAAGCGATCAACATCGAATTCGAAAACCCGATCTCAGCCGATGAAGCCCGCGACATCCTGCGGGAAGCGCCTGGCTGCATGGTCATCGACAAGCGTGAAGACGGCGGCTACATGACGCCTGTTGAATGTGTTGGTGACTATGCCACATTCATTTCCCGCATCCGGGAAGATTCAACAATTGAGAATGGTCTGAACATCTGGGTCGTATCCGACAATTTGCGCAAAGGTGCCGCCCTTAACGCGGTGCAGATCGCCGAATGCATCATCAATCGCGGGCTGATGAAAAAGGCGGCATAGACTTTAGACATGCTTAGCTGCGACGGTGGTGTGTTGCCCAGATTCATCGTTCGGCATTTAACTGTGATTATCCGCAAATTGTAGTTTTGCGTCACTGCATCGTGCGGTATGAAGTCAAGTTGCAGTTGGTAGTATCGTTGTCTACTCGTGCTGAAGTGATATTCGAAGAGGGCGGGGTCAAGAAGCGTTGTCCAAAGTCTGGGTACTGACCCTGTTGCGATTGGCTGCGGCCGTGCTGTTGTCTTTTTTCAGTGTGCGTTCGGCTGACGCAACGACGTTCACGAAAACTGTTCCTGGAACTTCCATCGTCATTCCATCTGCTTACCCGGAGGCCGGTGGTGTTGTCATTGTGCTCGAAGGTGCCAATGGCAATGTCTATTACCAGTTTTCAAACCCATCCACGATGTTCCAAGGCTATCAGAACACCGGAACGCCGGCGGCCTGGCGTGGCAATCCATTTCAGATTGCGCCAACCACAAACATCGCATGCGGCATCCAGTCTTGCGCCCAATATTTCGGTGGCTCCATCGCGCGGATGAGTGTGCGGTTCACCGCCTTTGACGGTGACGCACGATCGGGCGAATTTGATTTCAATGATCTCACGTTGCGTATCAATGGCACAGATGTCGGAAGTTTCTCGACCATTCCGACACAGACCACGAATACTGCGGGTACGACGCTCGTCGCCAATGCAACCGGATTTGGCAACAATACTTTCGACACGGGGTGGTACCAGACGACAAGTGGAGCGTTGCTGTCGAACGTGCTGACCAACGGGACGCTGACGTCATCGGTTTTCGACCGTGATCCCAACGACAATTTCTGGGATTTTCGCCAAGGTACCAATCTCTCGCAAGCTGCGCTTGAAATCGTGGCACCTGGCGTCACGCTGGACAAGATATCAAACAAGACGACATTTGCCAGTGTTGGCGAGTCCATCCGATATGACTATGCGTTGCGCAATATTGGCACGGTCGCGATCAATTCCCTGGCTGTTACCGACAACAAAATTCCAGCTGGCGGTGTTTCGTGCACCCCGAGCGGCGGCACCATTGCTGTCGGTGCCACGGTTAACTGCAGCGCCACATACGTTGTCACGCAGGCTGATGTTGATGCGGGCCAGGTTACAAACATTGCGACATCATCGGGTGTCCCGCTGTTTGGCTCACTGGGACCGCTGACGGATACCGTCACTGTTACCGGACCTGCAGCAGCGCCTTCATTCACGTTCCAGAAGTCAGTTTCGCCGACGACCATGGGGCCTGTCGGCTCGACACTGACATATGGCTTTTCGTTCACGAACACCGGAAATGTCACGCTGACATCGGCTGTCGTTTCGGACCCGAGCCTGCCGGGTCTGGCCTGCGCTGTTTCAGCGATTGCGCCGGGACAGACAGTTACAGCAACGTGTTCGAATGCGACCAAGACGGTCACGCAAGCGATGGTGGATGCGTTGTCACTCATCAACACGGCATCAGGTTCTCTGCGGGCGCCGAACGGGACAACGCTGCCCAGTAAAACCGCATCGGCAACGGCGGCAGGTGTTGTCGTCAGTGGTGGAATTACGCTCACAAAGATCGCAACACCGACGCCCTTCGGCGGTGTGGGCAGTGCGATCAGTTATTCATTTGAGGTCAAGAACAATACAAATGTCACAGTGACGGGGGCCGCGATCAGCGATCCTGCGCTCGCTGCCCTGTCGTGTTCTGTTCCGGCCATCGCGCCAGGTTTGACTGCAACAGCCGCGTGCACTGGCAATACCCATATTATTACGCAAGCTGACATCGATGCCGGGCAGGTTGTCAATACCGCCACAGTCAGCGCCACTGCGTCGGGAACTCCGGTTTCAGCGTCGGCTTCGCGCACGGCTCCGGGGCCTGCCCAAAGCCGATCTTTGTCGATTGTGAAAACGAGCACCACGCCCAGCTTTGCTGCCGTCAATGATCCTGTTTCGTACACTTATGTCGTGCGCAATACCGGCAACACCACGCTGACGACAGCGGTGACGGTGACAGACAACAAGATCGCAACAGTTACCTGCGATGCAATGCCTCCAACGGGACTGGTGCCGGGCGCGACACTGAATTGTGCTGGAACTTATTTGGCCACACAGACTGACATTGATGCGGGCCAAGTTTCGAATACGGCCACGGCAACGAGTGGTGCAACGACGTCTCTACCGGACAGTCTTTCTGTCCCCGCTGTCAAGTCACCAGCCCTGCAATTGACCAAGACTGCACCAGTCGTGACAACATTGAGTGCTGTGGCGCCCAACAACACGATCACTTACACTTATGCCATCAGCAATACCGGCAACACCACGATCACAACGCCGATCCAGGTTGATGATGATCACCTGCAACCGCCGTTCGCTTGTGGAACCGTGCCGCTGGCACCTGGTGCTGCAACTTCATGCACACGCACATACACCGTGACAGCGGGGGATGTGGCCCTTGGTACGATCACCAATGTCGCCACGGCGGTCAGTGGACCCACGCGGTCGCCACAGGTCAGTGCCACTGTCCCGCAAGGACAGAATCCTTCTTTAGTCATCACGAAGGTGCAGGCTGCACCCGTCCAATCCTTTGACGCTGCCAACCGAACCGTGAATTATATCTATTCGGTGACCAACGGCGGCTCCGTCACATTTGTCCGCCCTGTCACGGTCGTCGACGACAAGATTGGCACGGTGACCTGTTTTAATCCTGCTGTTCCGGCCCAAGGCGGGCCTGAGTTTCTGCCCGCTGAAACGGTCACCTGCACGGCGAGCTATAGCGCAACACAGGTCGATATTGATCGCGGTTTCGTGACGAATGAAGCCACTGCCGAAACCACATTCGGTGCCAGCAATACACCTGTCAACTCAACACCTGTCTCGCTCACCGTGACTTCAACGGCCACGTCACAGGCGGGTGCACTCGCCGTCACCAAGACAGTTGCCCCGACGATCGGTGCAACACTGGGTGCGACACTCAGCTATGTCATTGTCGTTCAGAACACTGGCGATGTGACGCTGAGCGGAATTGTCATTTCTGATCCGCTGTTTCCCACGCTCAACTGCACCATTGCCAGCTTGGCACCAGGTGCGAGCAATTCCGCGTGTACGGTCAGCCATGTGGTGACCCAGGCCGATATCGACGCGGGCAGTCTTTCGAATACGGCGACGGCCAGCGGTGTCAATCCGCGGGGGGATGCCGTGACGGGCAGCAGTCCCCCGGCTGTCAGCGCCTTTAGCCAGTCAAATGCCGTCGGAATTGCCAAAGCGGTCATTTCAAATGCGGATGGTGATAGTTCTGCCTCCATATCGCGCGATGATGTTCTGACCTACACCGTGACAGTCACGAATACCGGTACTGTCTCGCAGACCAATGTCGTGGTCAGTGACACAAAAATCGCGCCGTCCTCAAACACGTGTGCCAGCCTTGCGCCGGGTGTCACTTGCGTCTTGACCGGGATTTACACCGTTACGCAAACCGATGTCGATGCGGGCAAGATTGACAATCAGGCCAGTGTGACAACGGCGTTGTTGCCGACGGCGAGCAGCGCCAACCTGTCAACGCCCGTGCCACGCACACCGGGCATAGCGCTTGAAAAAACTGTCGGGTCAATCAACGCGGGCGCAGACAACACAGTCAATGCAGGTGATACGATCACCTATAAATTTCGCGCCCAAAATTCGGGTAATGTGACACTGACAGGTGTGACTGTGAGTGATCTCGTGCCAGCGGCGACTGTGACGGGCGGACCCGTTGCCAGCCTTGCTCCGGGTGCCGATGACGTTTCGACATTCACAGCAACGTACACACTTACGCAGGCTGATATCGATGCTGGCAGCGTATCGAACACGGCTGTTGCAAAAGGCAACCAACCTGGCGGTGGTATCGTCAGTGATGTGTCAGATGATCCTGCCAACCCCGCTGGTGCCAACGATCCAACACTTGTTGCCCTGCCGCAGTCAAGCTCTCTCACGATCGCCAAGATGGTAACAGCAGCACCCGCCAACATCATACTTAATTCTGTTCTCACCTATGCAGTGACAGCCAGCAACGACGGTACGATTACGCAGAACAATGTAATAGTTACCGATCCGCTTCTGACGCCGGGCTCGCAGACGTGCGCAACGGTTCTTCCCGGTGCTGCATGCGTGTTGACCGGGACATATGTTGTCACCCAGGCCGACGTTGACGCTGGACGGGTCAACAATACGGCGCGGGTCACATCTGCTTCTTTGCCGACGCCGGAAACAACGTCGCACAGCACAGCGGTAGACCAATCACCCGCGCTTTCGATCACCAAGACGGCTTTGACGGCAAGCTACGATTCTGTGGGCGACCAGATTTCCTACGAATATCTCGTGACAAACAGCGGCACCGTCACGGTGCGGTCACCAATCACCGTTGCCGACAACAAGATCGTCGCCCCACGCCGGGTGACCTGCCCAGCGGTGCCAGCGCAAGGCATTCCATCCAATGGCAGCGTCACTTGCACCAGCACATACTCTGTCACGCAAGCAGATATCGACGCCGGGACGGTTGTCAATTCAGCAACGGCAAGCACGGTTTTTGGTGTGGGACAATTGATTGCATCATTGCCCGACACAGCGACTGTCACGGCCACACAAATTCCCGCTATCAGCGTCAACAAGTCGTCTTCAACGTCCAGCTTTGATGCCGTCGGTGATGTGATCTCCTATAACTATCTCGTGCGCAACAGCGGGAACGTGACGCTGACCACTGCGGTTTCGATTGCTGACAATAGAATATCCAACGTTGTTTGCCCGGCATTGCCGCCGGGGGGGCTGCTGCCAAATGGTACGCTGACGTGCACAGCGACATACGCCGTTACGCAGGGTGACCTTGATGCCTCGGGTGTAACCAACACGGCGACCGCTTCGTCGGGCCCGGTCACGTCACAGCCCGATACTGTGACTGTTCCAGCTGTCAAGATTCCAGCCATGACGGTCACGAAATCGACGGTCGGACCGGTGAATTTCATACTTAACAGCGTGGTGAATTATCAATACGTCGTGGCCAATACGGGCAATGTTACTTTGTCGCCGCCGGCTGTAACGGATAATCGCATTGCGGCTGTGACCTGTCCGGCGGGATCAATCGCGCCGGGAACTACCATCACATGTACGGCGTCCTATACCTTGACGATTGAGGATATTGAAATTGGCACTGTGACCAACACGGCCACAGCCACAAGTGGCGCGACGGTGTCACCACCCAGTTCTGTCACCATTCCACAGGGCTCCGCACCAGCCCTGACGCTGGAGAAAACCGCTTCTCCCACCGGCTTCACGCAACTCGGGCAAGTCATCACTTACACGTTCAATGTCTCGAACACTGGAAACGTGCAGTTTGTCCGGCCTGTGACTATCAACGATCCGACCATTGGCGGGTTCACATGCTTTACGCCAACGGTTGGCAACGTGTTTGATATTGGCGAAACGGTGACGTGCAGCCGACCCTATGCGATCACGCAAGCTGATCTTGACCGCGGATACTTGCGCAATGATGCAACGGCGTCGACAAACTATGGCGGGGCAAGTCTGCCCATCAGTTCACCCGGTGACAGTGTCACCATTCAGGCCGCTCCGGGGTCGCAGGTGCCGTCGCTCGTTGTCGACAAAACCGTAACTCCCGCTTCAGGTGCGCGCGTTGGTGATGTTCTGACCTTCAACATTTCAGTCACCAATACCGGACTCGTCACCGTCTCCAACGTCACGATTGACGATCCGAAGCTGCCAGCCCTCAGCTGCACCATCGCCACCCTCGCCCCGGGTGCCACATCTTCCGCCGCTGCCTGTTCCGATACTCATGTCATGACACAGGCCGACATTGATAGTGGTGGCTTTGAAAACACGGCGATTGCCAATGGCGTTTCGCCAGGTGGTGGCCCGGTGACAGGTCAAGACAGTGTCACGGCCGTTGCCGCCATCGCGGCACCGCAGCTCAGCATCAGCAAGACCTCAGTTACGACGGAATTCCAGGCTGTCAATGAACCGATCACCTATGGATTCACGGTGACGAATTCCGGCAATGTCACACTCAACTCGATTGTTGTGACGGATGCGCTCATTCCGACTTTCACCTGCACGATTGCAACGCTTCAGCCTGGAGAGGCTGACGATTTTACCTGCGCAGCCACCTATGTGGTGACACAAACAGATTTGGATAACGGCCTGATCGAGAACCGCGCATCGGCCACTGGCCTGCCAGCGCGCAAGTCCAATCCGAATGATCCTGATCCGGTTGCCGAGGGTAAGCTCACCATTCCGGGACCGGTACAAGACAGTTCCATGACCCTGGTGAAGACCGGTGCCATTGTCAGCAAACCCGGCAACGGGCTCGCGGCGGGTGATGAGATTGTCTATCTATTCTCGGTTACAAATACCGGCAATGTGACACTGCGCAACATTTCTGTTGAAGATGCAAAAGCCACAGTGAGCGGCGGCATCATTGCGCGGCTTGGCCCGGGCGAGACCGACGACACGACACTGCGGGCACGGTACACCATCGAGCAGTCGGATATAGACAGCGGCAGTGTCAGCAACACTGCAATGGCGCGGGGCATTTCACCTGCCGGACCGGTCTCGGATGTTTCCGATGATGGAACAGGTGATGGCGATGATCCGACGATTGTCGACCTGCTCAAGGTTCCAAGCCTCAAGGTCACCAAAGTCATGGATACATTTGACGATGTGGACGGCTCGGGTGCCATCAGTCAGGGTGACGTTCTCAACTATGTCATCACTGCCAAGAACACCGGCAACTCCACAATCAACGCCGTGAAAATCACCGACAATCTGATTACACCGGCGAGCTTCGTGTGTGCCGTCTTGCCGCCAAAGGATGTTTGCGTGCTGCGGGGGAGTTACATAGCAACAGAAAGGGATGTTGCCAGCAAGGCCATTGTCAACACGGCGACGGTCACGGCAGATCAATTCCTGACCGGTGTTGCTGCTGTTGCATCGACATTGGTCAATGCTTCGGTCACCAAAAAGCAATTCAGCAAGACGGCACTCAAGACCAATGTGCGGCGCGGCGAGCGCGTGCCTTACGTGATCGAACTCAACAAGGTTCCGCTTGTGACGGCACGGGTTGTCGACCTGATGCCACCGGGTTTCACATTTGTAAAAGGGTCGGCAAAGGTCAACGGGACTGCTGTGACGCCTTTGCTGAAGGACCGGAAGCTGGTGTTCAATGGCCTTGTGGCACCGGCCAATGGGCGCATCAGAATCGCGTTTGTGCTCACTGCGACACAGGGTGTTGCCTCGGGTACAAGCATGAATGTGGCACAGTTGGTCAATCCTGCTTCGGGTGTTCTGCTGGCCACGGCGCGGGCGGGTGTGATTGTGGCGCCGGACCATGTGTTTGATTGCAGTGACATTCTCGGCAAAGTATTCGATGACAAGAACCGCAATGGACACCAGGATGAAGGTGAGCTCGGTTTGCCCGGCGTGCGCGTTGCCACGGTCAAGGGATTGCTGGTTACGACTGATCCATTTGGCCGTTTTCATGTGCCGTGCGGCGAGATTCCAGATGGCGACATCGGTTCCAATTATATCATGAAGCTTGATGTTCGCACCTTGCCCTCAGGGTACCGGGTGACAACAGAGAATCCCCGCACCATCCGTGTCACACGCGGCAAGGTTTCGATCCTGAATTTTGGTGCCTCCATAGGCCGGGTGGTGCGACTTGACCTCAATGGCAAGGTTTTTGAAAAGGGTGGCCGTGACTTGCTGGAAATTTTTGATCGCGATCTTGATACCCTCATCGCGACACTTGACGATCAGACATCAATCTTGCGGATCCAGTACCATGTCAACCATGAACAGCAGAGTTTGATCACGCAGCGGTTGTCGCGCGTGGTGGCGTTGATTGAGGATCGATGGGCACGACGGAGCAAGCGCTACAGACTGCCCATCGAAACGCGCATTGTAAATGTTGAGGGAGTGCCTTCGAAATGAAGATACTCTCCGGCCTGACACGACTGCTCCTGCTGCACACGGCCATGGTTGTGGGCATTGGCGGAATGGCCCACGCCAAAGACGTCGTGACCCGGGGGCGTGTGCTGGACAATTCTGCAGTGGACAGTGGCACACCCGGTGCCAATACGGAAACCACGGTTGCTCCGGATTCTGGCAAGGCGCTGTTTGCCATCAGTGTTGACGGTGAATATGTTTCGGGTACCAAGATTCCCGTTGATGCGCAGCGCAAGTCCGATGTGGCACTGGAAGCTGTCGATATCCAAGTGAAGTATGACGGACTTGATGTCCGACCCTTGTTGAATGTGTCGACGGTACCCGTGCGCGAGAGTTTCAAGGCCGGCGAGGCTGTCAATTTTCTTGCTTCGTGGAACTATCCGGGCTGGCTTGAAAAAGCCGAGGTGCGGATCTTCAATGTGGCGGCGAGGCGCAATGACATTCCTGTCGCTGTTGTTCCTGTCACACCTGAGGGTGCCGCGACCTGGTCCATGCCGGATGATGAAACGGGGCGCTTTGTTTATGTTTTAAGAGTCTATGACAGCTCCGGACGTTTCGACGAAACGGTGCCGTTGTCTCTCAAGCGCACGACAGATGATCTTCAGTCCGCCGCGACAGAGGATGGTGTTGCTCCTGGTACTGGCGAGGATCGCACGGCCAATCGCAGTATCCCTGTTTATGGCGGGGCGGTCACTGTCTTTGGACGAAACCTGCCTGCCGACCACGACATCACTGTCATGGGCGAACGCGTTCCTGTGGACGGGAACGGCAGCTTCGTTGTGCAACGGCTCATGCCGCCCGGTGATCATGATGTTGATGTGGAGGTTTCCGGGCCGGGCAAGAGTGGCCTCACCTTCAATCGTGCCATCAATATACCGTCAAGCGAATGGTTCTATGTGGCTCTGGCGGATTTCACCCTTGGAAAGCGGTTTGGATCCGGTGCCATCGAGGATGTCAAACCCGGAGACTTTGACGGCGTTTATACCAAGGGTCGGCTGGCTTTCTATCTCAAGGGCAAGATCAAGGGACGCTATCTCCTGACAGCAGCGATGGACACTGGCGAAGATGAGCTGAAAAACCTGCTCAAGGGACTTGATGAAAAAGACCCCCGGCAATTCCTGAAACGGATTGATCCGGACGACTACTATCCGGTTTATGGCGATGACTCGACGTCGATTGAAGATGCGCCGACACGGGGCAAATTCTATGTGCGGCTGGAGCGAGGCAACAGCCACGTGATGTGGGGCAACTTCAAAACCGAAATCCGGGGGTCGGAATTCCTGCGCAATGAGCGCGCGTTGTACGGTGCCAGTGGTGTCTACACATCCGAACACACCACGGCCTTCGGCGAAAGCAAAGCCGATGTTCGGGTCTATGCAGCTCAACCTGGAACGTTGCCACAGCGCGAAGTTCTGCGCGGCACGGGCGGGTCAGCTTATTTCCTGAAACATCAGGACATCACTATCGGCTCCGAAACTGTCAGCGTTGAAACGCGTGACCGACTCTCAGGCCGGGTCCTGACGCGACGCGAATTGCGTTATGGCTTTGATTACGACTTTGACTATCTGCAAGGCGTCATCATCCTGAAAACGCCGTTGTCATCGACAGCCGCCAGTGGCGATTTGGTGCGAGATGGGGCTTTGGGAGACACTGACCTCTATCTGATTACCAGCTACGAGTTCACGCCTGCTGCGGGTGATGTGGATGGTTATGTCTATGGTGGGCGCGCGCAGGGCTGGCTTGGTGACCATGTGCGGGTGGGTGTTACGGGTGCGGTGGAAAAAACGGGTGCTGCCGACCAGGCACTGGCGGGGGTCGATATCGAGCTCCGCAAATCCGAGCATACATTTGTGGATGCAGAAGTTGCTTGGTCAAAGGGGCCGGGATTTGGCAACGCATTCTCCAATGATGGCGGTCTGACGATTATCGACCAAGATACATCGGGGCGTTCCGGACGCGAGGCGACGGCGATTCGCGTGCACGGGCGAGCGTCACTTGCCGAGCTCACGGACGAGGCCATTAAAGGTGATCTCGAAGGCTACTTCGAACAGGCCAAGAAAGGGTTCTCCTCACTCGACCGGCAAATCTTGCAGGATGAGACCAAATGGGGACTGAAAGGTGACATTGCGCTCAACGACAGGCTTGATTTCGACATGGCCTATGATGAATTCAAATCTGATAGTGGCCGACTTGATCGGCAGTTGAATTCTGCTGCCACGTATCGGTTTGCAGAGGGATGGTCAGTGGCTGCGGGTGCTACATTGACACGGCGCGATCAGCCACTGCGCGACATTGATGGTGAGCGTGTGGATGTTGCGGCAAAGCTGTTGCGGGAATTTGACGAACAGAATGCGCTCTATCTCTTTGGACAGGCAACAGTGAGCCGCAAGGGCCGGATCTCCCGCAATGACCGTGTTGGTGTTGGTGGCAAACGGCAATTATCGGACCGGGTTTCGCTGTCGGCGGAAGCCTCCTATGGCTCAGGTGGTGTCGGTGGGCGCGCCACGCTCGATTATGAACCTGCTGCCGATCAGCACTACTACGTGGGATACACACTTGATCCGGAGCGGCAATATGCCAATGCGGTACAATCCGTCCTGCAAGGCGATGATCTGGGTGCCATTGTTGCTGGTGCCAAACACAAATACTCTGAACGTCTCTCTGTCTACGCGGAAGAGAAATACGACCTGTTCGGCAGACGCCCGTCGCTGACTCAGGCCTATGGCGTGACTTACACTCCAGATGCGGCTTGGATATTGTCGGGCGCTGCGGAAGTCGGTACAATTTGGGATGACACGGTTGATCCTGTAAGTGGCGTCAAGAACAGCGACTTTGACCGCAAGGCCATCTCGGTGAGCGTTGCGTATCGCCCCCACGACAAGATCGACGGCAAGGTCAAGGCGGAAGCCCGTTTCGATGACTCTGAAGACGATACGCGTGATACGCAGTCCTATTACTTTGGTGCCGCACTCAACTATAAAGTAGATGATGACTGGCGCGCTTTGCTGACACTCGATGCCGTGTTGACGGATGCCACCACGACAACGCGCGACGGTGATTATGTGGAGGGTTCATTGGGCTATGCCTATCGACCCACCACAGATGACCGCTTGAACGCGCTGTTCAAATACACGTTCCTCTACGATAACCCCGGCTTTGACCAGGTCACCGTTGGCGGATCAACTGCGGGGCCTTCGCAGCTCAGCCATATCTTGTCAGCAGATGCGACTTATGAAGTGTCGCCGTTGCTTTCAATCGGCGGAAAATACGGGTTCCGCATCGGTGAGACCAAGGACAGGATGTCTGGTTCAGCGTGGGAATCGTCGTCGGCGCATCTCGGAATTGTGCGTGCGGATTTCCATGTGGAGAAAAACTGGGATGTCCTGCTTGAGGGTCGGGCCTTCTGGATTCCGGATGCGGATACGGTTGACTTTGGCGCACTGGCTGCCATTTACCGGCATATGGGTGATAACTTCAAAGTTGGTGTCGGTTATAACTTTGGCAGGTTCTCGGATGATTTGCGGGATCTTGAAGCGGATGACCATGGCGTCTTCATCAACGCAATAGGCCAGTTCTGACCTTGCCTTTGTCAGAGCTTGAATTTTTCCTGGTGGCCACACCTGGGCTTGAGCGGGTGCTGTTCTCCGAGGTGCAGGCGCTAGGATTTACCGGTGCCACATTGGGTGACGGCGGTGTGACGGTGCACGGCTCGTGGCGGGATGTGTGGCGCGCCAACTTGATGGTGCGGGGTACAAGCCGCGTTCTGGTGCGGCTGGGTACGGTTCGTGTGTTGCATCTTGCACAGCTTGATAAACGCATGCGAAAATTTCCGTGGTCCGACTTTTTACGTGCAGATGTACCAGTGCGCGTTGAATGTACGTGCAAGGGATCGCGGATCTATCACGGTGGTGCCGCGGCACAGCGGATTGAAACAGCCATCAGGGAAGAACTGGGAGCGGTCATCGCGGACGATGCAGCCCTCGTCATCAAGGCGCGGATTGATGATGACATGTGCACGGTCAGTGTCGACACGTCGGGTGAATCGCTTCACAAGCGCGGCAGCAAGGAAGCTGTTGGCAAGGCGCCGATGCGGGAAACGCTTGCCTCCCTGTTCCTGCGGGACTGCGGATTTTCCGGTACCGAGCCCGTTGTTGATCCGATGTGCGGATCGGGAACCTTTGTCATTGAAGCTGCCGAGATCGCCGCAGGACTTTGGCCCGGGCGGGCGCGCGCATTTGCGTTTGAACAGCTGGCGCACTTTGACGCTCGTGACTACGCGAAGCTGCGCCAGTCCATGGTGACACGAGAGAGCGGGCAGATCTTCCACGGCTTTGACCGCGACGCTGGTGCCATCGCCATGGCCAAGGCCAATGCAACGCGCGCGGGCGTTGGTGATTTCGCAGTTTTTCAGCAGCAGGCGATCAGCGGACTGGCGCCGCCCGCTGGCGCTGCCGGGCTTGTAATTATCAATCCGCCCTATGGTGCCCGCATTGGCAACAAGAAGCCCCTGCGCGATCTCTATGCTGCAATCGGCAAGGTTTTGTTGCAGCGGTTTTCCGGGTGGCGTGTTGGGCTCATTGCGACGGACAAGGATTTGATTGCCGCCACTGGTCTGCCAATCCTTCCCAAGAGCAAACCGATCCTGCACGGGGGCTTGCGCGTCTATTTATTTCAGACCGGACCGTTGTAGCACCCTTATTTGCGTGGGCGTGGCAAGGCTTGGGACTCGCCATTGAAAAGATGGCAATCCTTGGCGGCGAATGCCAGTTCGACGTTTTGGCCAACGGTTATGTTTTCCGACCCGTTGATCAAGGCCGATACGGGGACGTCACCGCATTTTGCTTCAATGAAAGTTTGATAGCCGAGGTTTTCCACTAGCCCCACCGTTCCGGACAGGACGGCGTTTTTTCCCTTGGCCAGCGCCATGTTTTCCGGCCGAATGCCCAGTGTCAGTTTGTCGCCTGACTTGACTGTGGCAGCTTCGACAGCGACGGACAGGGATTTCAAATTTGACGCCGAGACTGTAACGGATTTTGCTGCGGATTTGTCCGCATTGACAGGTATAAAATTCATTTTCGGTGAACCGATGAAGCCGGCCACGAACATGTTGTCGGGGTAGTGGTAGAGATCCATGGGTGTTCCAAACTGGCGAACAATTCCCGCTTCGAGGACAACGATGCGATCTGCCAAGGTCATGGCTTCCACTTGATCGTGTGTGACGTAAATCATGGTTGCCCCAAGATCGCGATGCAGCTTGGCGATTTCGGCGCGGGTGTTGACGCGCAGTGCCGCGTCAAGATTTGAAAGTGGCTCATCGAACAGGAATACATCCGGCTTTCGCACAATGGCGCGGCCAATGGCAACGCGCTGGCGCTGGCCGCCGGAGAGTTGCGACGGTTTGCGGTCGAGCAGCGGTTCGAGCTTGAGCATGCGGGCGGCTTCGGCGACTTTGGTTTCGATTTCGCCTTTCGGTGCGCCTGCAATGCGCAAGCCGAAAGAGACGTTGTCGCGCACGGTCATATGCGGAAACAGCGCATAGGATTGGAACACCATGGCGATGGAGCGGTCTTTTGGTGGCAGGTCATTGACGACGCGATCGGCGATGCTGATTGACCCGGAGGTGATGTCTTCCAGACCTGCGATCATGCGCAACAGTGTTGACTTGCCGCAACCTGAGGGGCCGACGAAGACGATGAATTCGCCGTGCGTGATATCAAGGCTGACGCCCTTGATGATTTCAACCGAACCAAAACTTTTGCGCGCGTCTTTCAGTGCAAGATTTGCCATGATTTATTCTTTCACATGCAGGAGGCCAGTGGAATCGACTTGGAGCAGAACCGGATCGCTGACCTTGCCGACGAAATTTCCTTTTTCATCATCGTGCAGGAAGCCCATGATGTGAAGCTTGCCGTCTTTCGCGATGATTTTTCCGGCATAGCGATTGCAAGGTTCGCGACCATCAAGAAAAGGTTTGGCGGCGTGCCATGGGCCCAAATGACTTTGTGCCATGAGATAACTTGAGCCGGTCACGGGTGTTTGCGGGTTGTCCTTGCGGTAACTTTCGGCCCATTGGTGCGAAGAGGTGCAGTACGTCATATACCAGTGATTGCCATGCTTGAAGACCTGCGGCACTTCCAGCTGACCAAAGGCACCACCATCATAAATAGGTTTTTGCAATGTCCATGTATTGAGATCGGGCGATGTTGCAAATCCGATGGCACCACCGGCATTTGGTTCGGCGCGACCCGGCACGCGAGCGGTGAAATACATGATCCAACCCTTGCCAACAGGATCGCGCATGACCCAAGGGTCGCGCATGGCGCGATCGTGCCAGTGGAGTGGTGTGTATTCTTCGTAATATTTGGCGTTGGGTCCGGTGAGGTCCAAGCAAAGTCCATCACCCACACGCACCCAAGAATGCATATCCTTCGATGTGGCATGGCCGATGCGTTGATGCATGCCGGCAAGGTCGTGCATGGTGCCGGTATAGAACAGGTGCCACAGGCCTGCATCGTCTTTCACAACAGACCCGGTCCATGTCGTCCAGTCGTCCCAGGCTTTGGTTTTCGATGGGGCAAAGCACATGCCCTTGTGGGTCCAGTTGACGAGATCATCCGACACAGCATGACCTTGCGTCACGTTGCGGTGACGATCATCAGGATGGGGCAGCGTGTTGTCGGCTTGCAAAAAATAAATGTGCCACTTGCCATCGTCAGACGTCTGCGGATCTACCAACCAGAAATCCCAGATCCATTTATCTTCAAGTGAAAGAACCACGATTACCCCTTGATGCCGGTTGAGGCGATGGATGCGATGAAGGCGCGTTGCAGGAGAAGGTAGAAGGCCAGCACAGGCACGGTGATCATGGTGAGATAGGCCATGACTTCACCCCAGGCGATGTTGAGCTGGAAGAAATATTGCAGGCCGATCATCACGGGGCGGTATTGCTCGGCCTGCACCGAAATGAGCGGCCAGAGAAACTGGTTGTACATGACGAGGAATTTGAGAATTGCCGCTGTTGCCAGCACCGGGCCGGACAAAGGCATGATGACCTTGTAATAGATCTGCCACCAACTGGCACCTTCAATGCGCGCCGCCTCGATCAGTTCGCGTGGCAAATCCTTGAAGTACTGCACGAAGAGAAAGATCGTCAAGCCATCCGCGATCCATGGAATGATCTGCACGTGATAAGAATCGAGCCAACTGATTTCAAGTCCGTTAGAGCCGATCCAGGGCAAATAGTTGACCAGCATCAGCAATGGGATGGCGATTGTTTCAAATGGGATGATGAGTGTTGCTACAATGGCTGAAAGGATGACTTCGCGACCTTTCCACTCCAGGTACACGAAGGAAAATGCCGCCAGCGAGCAGAGCAGGAGCGAGAGCAAGACGGTGGTTCCAGTCACCAAAATGGAATTGAAGACAAACAAGCCGACAGGTGCCCGCCTGAAGGCTGCGGTGTAGTTGTCCAGTGAAATGTCGCCGACAGGCAGGAAGGCGCGGATCGATTCTGTATCGGTGAGAAGCTGCAAATCAGGTTTCAGCGACGACATGATCATGAAGACCAGCGGGAAGATGAATATGGCCGCCACCAGGATCAGCAGCGCATAACGCCAGATCACATTCTTTGGGGCTTTTGCGGCAGCTTGCATCAAGTTTTCTCCCTTGTGAGATAACGTTGCAGAAGCGAGATCGACAGCACAATAACGAAAAGAATAACCGAGATGGCGGAACCACCGGAGATGTCTTGCTTGCCATAGCCGCGCTCAACAGCCTGGAACACCACGGTCTGGGTTGCATCTACTGGTCCGCCGTTGGTCATGACGGCGACCGGGGCAAAAAGCGCAAAGGCCTGCATGGTGATCACGATCAGCACCAATACAGCCGTGTTGCGCAAGCCGGGCCAGGTGACAAAACGGAATTTCTGCCAGGGTGTCACGCCCTCAATGTCGGCCGCCTCGTAAAGGGAATCGGGAATGGTCTGCAGGCCCGACAGCCAGATCACCATGAAGAACCCGACGGCTTGCCAAATGCACATTGCAATGATTGCCGGAAACGCGGTTGAAGCGTCACCAAGCCAATCCACCGGTGTGAACAGTCCAAACGTCAGTCCACTGAGCAACGTATTGAGAAGCCCGTTCTGCCCGTCATAAATAAACCGCCACAGCAATGACACCACGACAATCGAAACGACAACCGGCATGAAATAGATGGTACGGAAAATATTGATGCCCCTGAGCTTCTGGTTGATCATCATGGCAAGGCCAAGGGCTAAGGCACCTTGCAGGGGAGCGACGATCAGCACAAACAGAAACGTGTTCAGCAGTGCCTTCATGAACACCACGTCGCTGGCGAGCATCACCTTTCTCGTGTCGCCAGAGGTCCATGAGAACCATTCGCGCATGCCCTTGTATTGAGGGAAATCCGGGTTGTTTCGGGTGAAAGAACGGACAGCGGGGTATTTGATTGCACCATCGGGTTCTTTGAGAATTGCGTTATTTGCGGGATCGCGCTCTGGCTCAATTGTCAACACACTGACACTGAGAAGATCGCGGAAATTCTGTGTTCCGACATATTCGGCGGCGTTCGGGGATACAAAGCGCTGGTTGGTGAAGGAGAACCAGAAGGCCAGGCAGAAGGGCACGACGATGAACAGGAACATGAGGAAGGCCGCCGGGAAAGCAAAGAGCCAACCCGTGCGCGGCGTATTCATCAATCTTGATTGTGTGGTCGCGTTCATCAATCCAATTCCTCTCATTCCCTCCCCCTTGTGGGGAGGGTAAGGGTGGGGGTCGCTCAGGTGTTCGAAGTGAAAAGTACAGCGCACTCGAATTCAAATAGCGGAGCGACCCCCACCCCGGCCCTCCCCACGAGGGGGAGGGGGAAGTTGTCGTTTACATCTTCGGAACGTAGCCGCCGTTCTTTTCGATGTCTTTCGTTACTTCGTCGGCGGCCGCGTCGAGCGTTGCCTCAACTTCTGCACCATTGGCGATGTCGGACAGTGCTTTCTCAAACACTTTCGCACCCACAGCGTAACCCGGATAGATGGGGCGCAGTACGGCTTGCTTTGCGGAGAGCGCATAGAACGCTTCCATTGGACCACCTGGCTTGTAGTTCTTGGAGGCGGCTGCAGAGGCTGTCGTCGGCGGAATAAGGCCGATGCCATCGGAGAAGGCTGTCAGGTATTTATCCTGCAAAGCAAACTCGATGAACTTGTTGGCACCTTCCTGGTTCTTGGATGAAGCGGCAACGCCGAACTGCCAGGAGGCAGCACCAATCTTCGGGCCATTGCCAAAGTCTGGTGCGGGCAGGAAGAGAACGTCGTCCTTGAATTTTTCAACGGCACCCAATGCGGCCCAGTTGCCATTCCAGGAAATGGCGTATTTGCCTGATCCAAATCCGGTGTCACGATCAGCGCCGTCTTGTGATGTGCCGGGAGCCAATTTGCGGGCGAACACCGACTGCCACCATTTGCCGAACTTCACGGCACCTTCGCCATTCAACGTGCCTTCAGCGGTTTTGTAACCGTCGCGGTTGACGATGTCGCCACCGGCTGAAATCATCATCGGGCCGAATGCGTATGGATACCACTCACCCTTCCAGGCCATGCCGAGATCCAGCGGGAATTCGAACTTGCCGGATTTCTGGAGTGTCACGAGGGCCGCATCAAATTCTTCCATGGTCCAAGGCTTGTCGAGGGTCGGAATGCGGATGCCATTTGCATCCAGAACCGATTTGCGGCTAACCATGGCCACGGCCGCATCCCAAAGGCCAATGGAATAAACCTTGCCATTGTAGGTGCCGATCGGGCCCGGCAGGAAGTTAGCGTATTTGGACGGATCGACGGTGAGCGGAGCCATGTAACCAGCCCAGGCCCAGCCTGGCATGACGGGGCCATCAACGTCGATGATGTCTGGCAACTTGCCAGAAGCAGCCGCCGCGGTGACGGAGTCATTGTAGGACTCTTGCGGGAACTGTTCGATCTTGACAGTGTAGTCGGCTTGCGAGCCGTTGAAGTCGGTGATGATGCCTTCCAGAATTTTCTTTTCAACTTCGTTGCCGGCAACTCCCGGATTGCCGGGCCACTTTCTCCTGCCGAGCTCATGTGAGCGGCCTGCAGGAATGCCGTTCAACCAGCGGGCATGGCACGAGAATGCGCGGTGCCCAGTCCTCGTCATGTTCGCTGGCGGAATTCATCAGTTCGACGGCCTTGCGACCAATGTCGAAATAGGGGAGTGCAACGGTGGTGAGTTGCGGGTGCAGGCTTTCGCTGATCAATTTGAGATCATCAAAGCCCATGATGGAGATATCTTCAGGAACGGCGAGGCCGAGGCTTGCAGCGGCGGCATAGACCTGGATGGCAATCGAGTCGTTGCCGCAGATGATGGCGGTCGGGCGGTCAGGGGCTTGCAGAATGTCGCGGGCGATGTCGTAGGCCACCATGATTTCCTGGCCCACCGGGCCCGTCATGCCACGGCGTTCGAGGTTTTCGTCAAAGCTCACACCTGCTTCCATGAATGCCCTACGCATGCCGAGTCCGCGCAGTTTTGTGGCTTCGATATCGGGAATCAAAGTGATGATGGCGATGCGGCGGTGGCCGCGTTCGAGCAGGTATTTTGTCTGAGTGTAGCCGCCCGTTTCATCGTCCGGGATGATGGATGGCCGGTCGCTTCCCGGCGCAAAGCAATTCGCCAAAACGATGGAATTGCTGAAGGCCGGATTGCCGACAGAATGGGGGCGATGAAACATCGATGCGTAAATCACACCGGCAACACGATGGGCGCGGTACATGCGCCAAAGTTCAGTCTCGCGTTCTTCGTCGCCTTCTGAGCTGGCGATGAGCAGGATATTGTGCGACGCCTTGAGGGCAGACTGGGCACCGCGCACAATGTCGACTGATGTGGGGGTCGTCGCCACCACGTCGGTCATGAAGCCGTAAACTGAGGATGTGCCGCTGCGCATGGATTGGGCGGCGTGGTTGGGTACATAGTTCAGGGTGTCGAGGTGCTTTTGGACATCCGCACGTGTCTTCGCATTCACCGCGGCATCGCCGTTGACGATGCGCGAGACAGTCTTGATCGAAACGCCAGCGCGTTCCGCGACTTCGCGAAGTGTGACCACAGATTTCCTCGACCTTGCCGCTGTTCTTTGACAACGTTGTCAGTCAGGTAATCATCAAATGACAACGTTGTCAATATGAATGTGAGGTAATCAAACGGATCGGGATTGCGTTTTTAGCTGGGGACGGCAAAGCTGGCGCCATGACAGACGTGGAACTCGTCATATTCGACTGTGATGGTGTGTTGGTTGACAGTGAAATGTTGAGTGCCAAGGTGCTCATGGTGCAACTGGCGCAACTTGGCATTGACCTGACGCTGGAACAGTTCCGCGCTGAATTTCTGGGGCGCAGTTTTGCGTCAGCGGCCAAACAGTTGAAAGCGAGAACGGGCCACGAACTTCCGTCAAATTTTGCACCGGATTATTTTGTTCGCCTCAATGCGCTATTCGCCACGGACCTCAAACCCATGGCCGGGGTGATGCAGGTCTTGGAGTCACTGGTGGTTCAAAACTGTGTGGCATCGGGGTCCATACCGCCACGGCTCGATTTTTCCCTGAAGGTGTGTGGTCTCGATACCCATTTTGGATCGCGGGTCTATTCTGCCGCCGTGGTTGAGAACGCGAAGCCAGCACCCGACCTGTTTTTACATGCGGCGGCGGCCCATGGCATTTCACCTGCACGCTGTCTGGTGTTGGAGGATAGCGAAATGGGGGTTCGCGCCGCGCGTGCCGCAAACATGACTGTGTGGCACTTTGCGGGCGGGTCTCATGTCAAAGCCGGACACACTCTGCCGGCTGATCTTCATGTTGACCGTGTGGTTCAGGATATGGCCGAAGTGTTGCGCCTGTTCCGCGATGCTGGTCTTTGCCGTTATGGCGGTGTAGCACCGCTGGCTGAATGAGGGCTAACAGCTGTGGCGCGAAAACCGGAACCTGAGAAAGAACGCCTTGATGATGCGGGCCGGGCCGGTTGGCTTTATTATATTGCGGGCAATACACAGGATGAAATTGCGCGAAAATTGGGGGTTTCGCGCCAAACAGCTCAGCGGCTCGTGTCACTGGCTGTCACTGAACGTTTGGTTAAAGTGCGCTTTGACCATCCGCTGGGTCGCTGCCTCGAATTGTCTGGTCGATTGAAAGAGGCGTTCGGTTTGGAAAGCTGCGAAGTGGTGCCAGCAGATCCAACATCCAACTCGGAGACCTTGGGTATCGTGGAAGCGGCGGCGGCGGAAATGGAGCGCTACCTTGTGTCTCGTCACCCAGTCATTGTGGGCCTGGGAACAGGGCGGGCCCTTCGTGCCGTGGCTGAACAGATCAGTCCGATGGAATGTCCGCAGCACAAGATTGTCTCCATTGTCGGCAATATCGCACCGGATGGTTCTGCCACGGTCTTTGAAGTTTCTTCGCGCGTGGGTGATCGTGTGGGTGCGCCCCATTACCCTATGCCATTTCCAGTGATCGCTGCGACGGTGCATGAGAAGAACCTGCTTGTGCAGCAAAAATCGTTGCGCAACGTCATGGACCTTGCAGCCCAGGCGGATGTTACATTCGTTGGCATCGGCACAGTCGATGAAACCGCAGCTCTTCTGCGTGACGGATTCGTACGCCCTGACGAGATGCGCGCCATGGTCAAGGCTGGTGCAGTTGGCGAAATTACCGGCTGGAGTTTTAATGCGGAAGGCAAACTGGTGGATGGACTGGTCAATGACCGGGTTTTGTCAGTGCCCCTGGAACAGCCAGCGAAACGACGGGTTATTGGTGTCGCCATGGCACCTGGCCGGTACCGCGCCATCAAGGGTGCGCTGACCGGAAAACTGGTCAACGGACTGATCACAAATGAACGCATGGCTTTTCAACTGCTCAATGAGTGAATTGGTGCGTCGCAGCAACGATTGGTGCTTGACGAACGCCTAACAAGATTCGAGTATCCGCCCTCAGATTGGGCAAAAGCCCTATCGTCCATGGGAGGAATACTAATGAAAGCAGCGTTTACTGGCGTTTTCGGCGCCATGATGTTCTCTGCACTTGCCACAACGGCATTTGCTGAAACCACTTTGACAATCGCCACCGTGAACAACGGTGACATGATCCGCATGCAGGGTCTGACCGACGACTTTACATCCAAGAACCCAGACATCAAACTGAACTGGGTCACACTCGAAGAAAACGATCTGCGTCAGAAAGTGACGACCGACATTTCGACAAAGGGCGGCCAATATGACGTGCTGACCATCGGCATGTACGAAACCCCGATCTGGGGCAAAAAGGGCTGGCTCGTTCCGCTGAAAGGCCTTGATGATGCTGCAGACATTCTGCCTGCCGTTTCAGGTGGCCTGTCCTACGACGGCACGCTCTATGCTGCTCCATTCTACGGCGAATCATCATTCGTCATGTACCGCAAGGACCTGATGGACAAAGCTGGCCTGAAAATGCCAGACGCACCAACCTGGGACTTCCTGATTGACGCTGCTGCCAAGATGACCGACCGCGCCAATGGCGTGAACGGTATCTGCTTGCGCGGCAAAGCTGGTTGGGGCGAAAACATGGCCTTCATTACCGCCATGTCCAACTCGTTCGGCGCACGCTGGTTCGATGAAAGCTGGAAGCCACAGTTTGATTCACCAGAATGGAAAGACACGCTCAACACCTATCTCAAAGTGATGAAGGACTCTGGTCCTGAAGGTGCTTCGGGCAACGGCTTCTCGGAAAACCTGGCTCTCTTCCAGTCCGGCAAGTGCGGCATGTGGTCAGACGCAACGGCTGCTGGTTCCTTCGTTATCGATCCGAAGGCATCGTCGGTTGCTGCAAATGTTGGCTTCACGCTGGCGCCTGACAAAGGCCTCGGCAAGCGTGCCAACTGGCTCTGGGCTTGGGCACTTGCAATTCCTGCCGGTTCGCAGAAAGTTGCTGAAGCCGAAAAGTTCATCAGCTGGGCAACTTCGAAGGGTTACGGTGAACTCGTCGCTTCGAAAGAAGGCTGGGCTGCTGTTCCTCCAGGCACACGTACCTCGCTCTACAACAATCCAAAGTACCTCGAAGTGCCATTTGCAAAGATGACACTTGAATCAATGAATGCTGCTGATCCAACAAAGCCGTCTGTACAGCCGGTTCCTTACGTTGGCGTGCAATTCGTTGCTATTCCTGAATTCGCTGGTATTGCGACCAAGGTTGGTGAATTGTTCTCGGCAGCTCTGGCTGGCCAGATGAGTGCAGATGATGCGCTTGCCCAGGCACAGACCTACACCACCGATGAAATGACCAAAGCTGGTTACATCAAGTAAGATCTGATTGCGCCCTTCTCCTGTCATGGGGGAAGGGCGTCTTCTTTCATGGTCCTTCGTCCTAAAGTGAGGACAGGGATGCGGCTTGGTATTTGGTTTCATTCCACGAAGCTGCATCCCCGACTTCATGTGCAACACACAAGCGGACTAGAGGCGTAACGATGGCCACGCGGCAATCTCAAACAGTTGCAAAATGGGCGCTTGCTCCTTCTGTTGGCATCCTGTCTGGCTTTGCTTTCATTCCGCTGGCCCTGGTATTTTACTACGCTTTTTTGCGTTACAATTTGCAAGACCCTGAAGGGGTGCGCTGGTTCTCGTACAACAATTTCTACTACTTCATGAAGGATCCGTTCTTTCTCAAGAACCTCCTCAACACGCTGCTGCTGGTTGGCGGCGTGATTGTGACAACGGTGGTTGGTGGCGTTGGTCTTGCCATTTTGCTGGACCAGCCCTTCTGGGGACGCGGAATCGTCCGTGTACTGATGATATCACCTTTCTTCATCATGCCGACGGTGTCGTCCATGGTGTGGAAAAACCTGTTCATGCATCCGGTGTTCGGGTTGTTTGCCGAGATCCAGCGCTGGTTTGGCGTAACGCAGCCTTTTGCCTGGTTTGATGTTATCCCGCTGTTTTCCGTAGGCATCATTGTGGCATGGCAGTGGCTGCCATACTCGGCTCTCATCCTGTTAACATCATTGCAATCGCTCGACTCTGAGCAAAAGGATGCTGCCTCAATGGATGGCGCAAAATCCTGGGCCTATTTCCGTCATATTGTGCTGCCCCACCTGTCGCGTCCGATCACGGTTGTCATTCTGATTCAGACCATTTTCCTGATGAACACTTTCGCAGAAATCAAGGTGACTAGTGTGGGTGGATCTGCGGGCAACCTGACCTACCTTGTGTTCTCGCAATTGAACAACGCCAACGACGTGGGCGCTGCCGCAGCGGGTGGCCTCATCGCTGTGGTCCTGGCCAACATCGTTTCGATATTCCTCGTGCGTCTTGTCGGCAAAAATCTGGAAAACTAGATCATGGCCTTGAAATCATCTTCATCTCGAACTTGGCTTATCGGTCTTCTCGCGTGGACCATCGGCATCCTCATGTTTTTCCCGATTCTGTGGACTGCCATTGCGGCCTTCAAGTCCGAGTCTGATGCCTATTCCCTGCCGCAGACGCTGTTTGTCTCACCGTGGACCATGGAGAATTTTGCTGAGGTTCAACGCCGTTCGGACTATCTCGGCTACCTCATCAACACGATCATCATCGCTGGACTATCCACACTGCTTGGACTTATCTTCGCTGTACCGGCCGCGTGGTCGATGGCATTTGCACCGCGTGCCGAGCACGCGAGCAAACTGACAGGCATCACCTGGCTTGGCATTGTCTTGGGTACGGGTGCCGTTGCTGCCATCGTTCTTTATGCTCAAGGTTGGGTCGTCACCAATGCCTGGTTTGGGTTTTTCCTGTTGTTCATGGTCATTACCCCACCCACCATCTGGGTGTGGACCAGACGCACGCAAGACTCGCTGCTGTGGATTCTCTCGACCAAGATGATGCCGCCTGCGGGTGCGTTGGTGCCGATCTTTTTGATTTTCAATCGCAACGGCCTGATCTTCAAAGACTGGGGCAACGGCTTGGACCTGCGCAACTACACCATCTTCGACAGCCATTGGGGCATGGTACCGCTGATGATGCTGTTCAACCTGCCCATCATGATCTGGATGCTGTATACTTACTTCAAGGAAATTCCGGTCGAGATTCTTGAAGCGTCGCGCATGGATGGTGCCGGCTTGTGGAGCGAACTGGTTCGCATCCTTGCGCCTATGGCCATTCCAGGCATTGTTTCAACCTGTCTGTTGAGCCTCATCCTGTCATGGAACGAAGCCTTCTGGACCTTGAACCTCACCACCAAGAGTGCCGCACCCCTCAGCTTCCTGATTTCGGAATACACCAATCCGCAAGGTCAGTTCTGGGCAAAACTTTCTGCCGCCTCGATTATGGCCATCACCCCCATCCTGATCATCGGGTGGTTCTCGCAGCGCCAGCTTGTGCGCGGACTCACATTCGGAGCAGTCAAATAATGGCGCATATTTCCCTCAGAAACGTCCGCAAGGCATTTGGCGATTCCGTTATCATTCCAGGTGCCAATCTTGATATCAACAAGGGCGAGTTCGTCGTCTTTGTGGGTCCGTCGGGCTGCGGCAAGTCCACATTGCTGCGCATGATTGCAGGCCTTGAGGACACGACATCGGGCGAGATCATCATCGAAGGCAAAGACTATGCTGCTGTCGGTCCATCCGAGCGCGGCCTTGCCATGGTGTTCCAGTCGTATGCCCTTTATCCGCATATGAGTGTGCGCAAGAACATCGGCTTTCCGCTGTTGATGGCGAAGATGCCGCAAAGTGAAATTGACGAAAAGGTAGCCAAGGCCGCCGAGACGTTAAATCTCACGCCATATCTGGATCGCAAGCCCGGCCAGCTTTCAGGTGGTCAGCGGCAACGTGTTGCCATCGGTCGCGCCATTGTGCGAAATCCCAAGGCCTTTCTGTTTGATGAGCCACTCTCCAATCTTGATGCGGCACTTCGCGTCAACATGCGCATCTTCATCATGCAACTGCACAAGGATTTGGGATCGACAAGCATTTACGTCACGCATGACCAGGTGGAAGCCATGACCATGGCAGACCGGATCGTGGTGTTGAACAAAGGCGTCATCGAACAGGTCGGTTCGCCACTCGAACTCTATAACAAGCCGGATACATTGTTTGTGGCTGGCTTCATCGGTTCACCGAAGATGAACTTCATCACTGGTGCGATTGCCGCAAAGCACAATGCTGCGACCATCGGCATCCGGCCCGAGCATATCGACATTGTGGCAGGCAAAGGTGAATGGCAGGGTAATATATTGCTGACTGAGCATCTGGGAGCTGACGCGTTCTTGCATGTGGATGCTGGCGATGCCGGACGGCTTGTCGTGCGCGCGCCCGGCGAGTTTGAAGGCAAACCCGGCGACAAGATTTCACTGAAACCGGAAGCATCACGCATCCACAAATTCAATGACACAGGCAAGGCCATTACATGAGACTGAAAGACAAGGTTGCACTCATAACGGGCAGTGCGCGCGGCATCGGCTTGGGTTTTGCCGAGGCCTATGTGCGTGAAGGTGCCACTGTGGTGATTGCCGATATCAATTTGGCTGCGGCTGAAAAAACCGCCAAAGACATCGGCCCGAAAGCCATTGCCGTGCATATGGATGTGACGAAACTGGAGTCCATTACGCAAGCCGTTGATGCAGCTGTGGCAAAAGCCGGCCACATTGATATTTTGGTGAACAACGCGGCCTTGTTCGACATGGCCCCTATCGTTGACATCACAGAAAAGAGTTTCAACACACTCTTCTCCATCAATGTCTACGGCGTGCTGTTCACCATGCAGGCCGTTGCCAAACACATGATTGCGCGCGGCAAGGGTGGCAAGATCATCAACATGGCCAGCCAGGCGGGTCGGCGCGGTGAAGCCTTGGTCGCCGTTTACTGCGCTACCAAAGCTACTGTCATCAGCCTCACCCAGTCCGCTGGGCTGGACCTCATTCAATACGGCATCAACGTCAATGCGATTGCTCCCGGAGTTGTCGATGGCGAGCATTGGGACGGGGTTGATGCGATGTTTGCCAAGTATGAAAAGCGCCCACTTGGCGAAAAGAAGAAACTTGTCGGCCAAAGTGTTCCGTTTGGACGCATGGCGACACCCAAGGATCTGGAAGGCATGGCGATCTTCCTGGCCAGCCAGGAGAGCGATTACATCGTCTCACAAACCTACAATGTGGACGGCGGACAATGGATGAGCTGAACTGATGCCCAACCTCAATCTCTCCACCGTTCGTGGCCTTGATGCACGCGTTGTTGTGCCTCGTTACGCACAAGCATCCTTGCGGCCCGGTATCGTCCATTTTGGCGTTGGCAATTTTCACCGGGCCCATCTGCAAGTTTATCTCGACGACTTGTTCAACATGGGCCTTGACCATGACTGGGGACTGATCGGCGCCGGGGTGATGGCGTCTGACGAGAAAATGCGAGACGCCCTCGCGGGACAGAACTACCTGACGACGGTTGTTGAGCAGGAAGCCCATTTCACCAATCCGCGCGTGATCTCACCCATGGTGGATTTTATTTCGCCAGCTGATCGCGCGCGCCTCATTGCGACGCTCGCTGATCCCGCCATCCGTATTGTGTCACTTACGGTGACGGAAGGCGGATACATGATCGATCCGGCCACGGGAAAATTTGATCCGGCCCATCCTGCCCTGCAGCGTGACGCCAAAAACATGGCTGATCCGACGTCGGTGTTTGGCCTCATTCTCGCGGGACTGATGCAGCGCAAAGCAGCAGGTTTGGCACCATATACGGTCATGAGTTGTGATAACGTTCCGCACAACGGTGTGGTGACGCGCAATGCCATTGCGGGTTTGGCAAGGTTGTTTGACGCATCGCTGGCGGAGTGGGTGGAGAAGGCTGTCGCATTCCCGAATGCAATGGTGGACCGGATCACGCCAGCGACATCTGACCGGGAACGCAAATTTGTTTCGGATACCTATGGCTACACTGACAACTGGCCCGTGTTCTGCGAGCAATATATCCAATGGGTAATCGAAGACAATTTTCCATTGGGTCGTCCGCAGTGGGAAAAAGTCGGGGCGCAATTCGTGCCGGATGTGACACCTTACGAGTATATGAAAATCCGCATCCTCAACGGCGGCCATGCGGCCATAGCCTATGTCGGCAGCCTGCTGGACATTCACTATGTGCATGAAGCGATGGAACACCCATTGATCGGGGCTTTTTTCACAAAACTTGAACAAGAAGAAATCGTTCCCACGGTCCTTCCGGTGCCAAATACCAACATCGGGGATTACGTGAATTTGATCCGACGTCGATTTGCCAACCCAAAAATTGGCGATACCGAGCGACGACTGGCCTTTGATGGTTCCAATCGCCAGCCCAAATTCATCGTGCCCGTGATCGCCGACAACCTGAAAGCCGGACGTGACATTCGTGGTCTGGCGCTCGCCACGGCGTCGTGGTGCCGTTACTGCTTTGGCGAGACCGATAGCGGCCACGTGATCGAACCCAATGACCCGAGCTGGGGTCGATTGCATACTTTGGCGCAGGCCGCAAAAGCGGATCCGCTGCAATGGCTCACCATGACTGACATCTATGGCGACGTGGCCGCTTCCGAGGTGTTTCAGAAGGCGTTTTCAGATGCCCTGACCAGCCTGTGGACCAAGGGTGTGCAGGCGACTTTGACCGACTATATCAAGTCATAATCAGATTGTTGTAGACTGCCAATTCCGTGTGCTAGCCTTTTGGCACAGGCCGGAACTTTTGGCCGCGTTCAATATTTGGGAGGGATGAATGAAGACACTGTTTGCACTTGCCTTTAGCGTGTCGCTGCTGGCGATGACCGGAGCCGAGGCTGCTGATCTTGGGGGGAAAGTTCTCAAGGTGGGATCGGACACCACATATCCGCCCATGGAATCGATTGATCCGGCATCGGGCCAGATCGTCGGTTTTGACGTCGACATGGTCAATGCCATTTGTGTGAAAATCAATTGCAAGGCCGAATTTGTGACGACAGCCTGGGACGGCATATTTGCAGCCCTGGCCCAAGGCCAGTTTGATCTGGTGGCATCGGGTGTTTCCATCACCGATGAGCGCAAGCAAACCATGGACTTTACCGAACCCTACATGATTGTCAGCCAAGCCGTGCTGCTGAAGGTGGCTGATGAAGGCATGACGATTGATGACATCAAGAAAAAGGGAATGAAGCTTGCCGCGCAGACCGCGACGACAAACGCAGCACTTGCTGAAGAGCTCGTGGGACGTGACAATGTGGCACTCTACGACACGTTCGTTGCTGCCGTTACGGCGCTGCGCAACGGCGATGTGGGCGGTGTCGTCATTGATGGCACCAGTGCGTCTGCCTATGAGAAAGAATTTGCAGGCGAACTCATCATCGGCATCACCGGATTGAAGTCGGATCCACTGGGTCTCGTGTTCAAGAAGGGCGATGCCCTGGCGGCGGCTTTCAACGAAGGACTGGCGGCGGTCAAAGCCGATGGCACAATTGCCACCCTGACTGCGAAGTACTGGGCCAAATAAGAATCCGAGAACAATGCTGGTGCTGGTTGTGATCACCAGCACCAGCCTGGTTCCTTGCGCGAGAATGTGATGACGAGCCTGACACGTATTCGGCCCAGCAATCTGGTCATTCTCGCCTTCCTGCCGTTTGCGATTTACTTGTTCACGATGGTGCCGAACTATCGGCGGTCCTTCATTTCCATTGTCGGCATTGAAGACGGTGGCTTTGCATTGCTGGTGCAATTCGTCTTTGTGGTGGTGATGCTGGTGGCCGGGCTGGTCTGGCCGTTCCTTGCTCTCAAGGGCCTCGATCAAACACCGCGTTGGCGGGCTTTTTCCATCTTTGCGCTGGCACTCAATCTGTTTTTGGCAGCCTGTGCAGCGAAATCCGGATTCCTCACCACACTCATCAGTTCCATCGTCGCAAACCACGTGGATCCGACGCAATCCGAACTGGTGGTCAGAGCGGTCACGCCTCGTCGCTTGACGCCTGAGGGTGCTACATTTGTTGCCGCTGAGGCGGCGACGTGGCTGTGGCGTCATGCCATGGCAAGCGCTGCATTGGTCTTGCCCTCCATTGGGTTTCTTGCGACTGGAGCAAACTCTGTGGTTCGTCGCTGGCTGATGCGGGCCGTGTTTGCGTTCAATGGTGTGATACTGGCTTACGTTCTGCTCGCGGCCCATGCCGGTTTTGCGTCGGGTCTCTTCACGACGCTGAGAGCGGGCATTTTTGCTTATATTCTGGCGGCACTGCTTGGACTACTCTGGGCGGGGTTGCTGCGGGTGACGCTGAAAAAGCGCACGCTGAAAATTGCGACGGCTCTCAGCCTGCTTTGCCTTGCCGCCTCTGTCGTGATGTTCATGCAACCGCGGACCACCTTTGTCCTTGCGGGTTCCCTGGACAAGAGCGTTGCCATTTCACGCGGCACACCGAAAGCACTGGTGGATACAATCCGGTTTGGCCGGTTTGATGAGACGCTGAACCGCGAATTGAAAATGCGCAGCACGACATCGCCCGACCATGCGCTCAAGCTTCTGGCCGAGGGGCAGGAGGTGTCTGCGGTCTTCATGCCTCCGGAAAACGTGCCTGCCGGATTGCCCGAATTATGGCGCACGAGCTTTCTGAGAGATTCCATCCAAACACCGGCCCTTTTTCTTCTTGTCGGCGGCATCCTTATGGGGTTGTTGAGTTTCAGTGCGTTTCAGCACCAGCGTCATCCGTTGGCTGTGGCGGCGGAGTTCTTTATCGACACGGTGCGCGGCATTCCCATGCTGGTGATCATTCTGTTTGTGGGCTTGCCATTTTCAGGTGCGATCAAAGATGCCAGCAGCGGTGCGATTGACATGCCCAATGTGTTGCGTGGCGTGATTGCCATGGCCCTTGGCTATTCCGCCTATCTCGCCGAGATATTCCGGGCAGGCATTGACGCCGTGCCCAAGGGCCAGATCGAAGCATCGCGCACCTTGGGATTATCAAGCTGGCAATTGGCGCGGCTCGTGGTGTTGCCGCAAGCGTTCAAAATTGTCATTCCCGCCCTTGGCAATGAATTTATCGCCATATTGAAAGACACATCGCTTCTCTCCATCTTGTCCGTTCGTGACGTGACGCAGCGCATGCGAGAATTCCAGTCTGCCAGCTTCTTGCCATTCGCACCTTTCAATACTGCGGCCATTATCTATGTGTTTTTGACACTGGCAGCGGCCAGCCTGATTGCAAGCATTGAACGGAAATACGACGTTAAGCACCGCTGACGTGAGACTGGAAACAGGCCTGCAATTGGCTTAATGTGAAACTTTGAAAGACGTGTCATGAATATGCAATCCGTGCATGGTCACAACTCTCTGCGCAATACAGGTACGCCACTGACTGTTTCGTGGTTTGAAAATGCGCAGGTGAACACCTCAGCGGCGGAGCGCCGTGCAGCCTCACTGACGACGCGCCGAACTGTCAAGAAAGAGTATCAGGCGGCGTGGCTGGTCAAGGCCTTGCAATGCATTGATCTCACGACACTGGCAGGTGATGACACGCCGGGCCGGGTGCATCGCTTGTGTGAGAAAGCGAAGCGACCGTTGCGTGATGATGTGGCGCAGAAACTCGGTTTGGAACATGCTCCGCGCGTGGGTGCCGTGTGTGTGTACCCTGCGATGGTTCCGCACGCGGTCAAGACGTTGCGCGGTTCGGGCATTCCGGTTGCGTCTGTTGCGACGGGATTTCCAGCCGGATTAACACCGCTTGCCATCCGGCTTGCCGAAATCAAGTGGGCGGTTGAGCAGGGTGCTGAAGAGATTGATATCGTCATCCACCGGGCACAGGTTCTGATGCAGGACTGGTCTGCCCTCTATGACGAGATTGCCGCCATGCGCGAGGCATGTGGAGCCGCGCACATGAAGGCCATCCTTGCGACTGGCGATCTCAAGACCTTGCGCAATGTTTACAAGGCATCGATGGTGGCCATGCAAGCCGGGGCCGATTTCATCAAGACATCCACCGGCAAGGAAGATGTCAACGCCACGCTGCCAGTGAGCCTCACCATGGTGCGGGCGCTTGCGCGATTATGGCGAGATGACCGGACACAAAATTGGGTTCAAACCGGCTGGTGGACTGAAAACGGCGAAGGATGCGATGGCCTGGCAAATCCTGATGAAGGAAGAATTGGGCCGTGAGTGGCTTGAACCAGAGCTGTTCCGCATCGGAGCCAGTTCCATGCTTGCCGATATTGAACGGCAACTCGAACATCATGTCACCGGGCGCTATGCAGCGCTTTCCCACCATGCATTGGCGTAGGATCAACAAATAATGAGCACGGTCAGTGAGGTTCTTCAATCCATGGACTATGGTCCGGCACCCGAATCCAATACGCATGTAACGGCGTGGCTGGCGCAGCATGGAAAAGGGTTTGGCCATTTCATCGCGGGCACGTTTACATCAGCTTCTGGCAAGATGATCGCTGTCAAAAATCCGGCGACTGGCGACGTGCTGGCCAAGGTTGGCCACGGTACTGCTTCTGATGTGGACCGCGCCGTGCAGGCTGCGGCCAAGGCATTTTCGTCGTGGTCAAAGTTGACGGGGCATCAGCGGGCGACACATCTTTATGCCATTGCGCGCCACATCCAGAAGCGAGAGCGCTTCCTGTCGGTTCTTGAAACCATGGACAATGGCAAGACGATCCGTGAAAGCCGCGACATTGATATTCCACTGGTGGCGCGACATTTTTATCATCATGCCGGGTGGGCCGAACTGCTTGAAACGGAATTCAAAGGCTATGGCCCGGTTGGTGTGTGCGGGCAGATCATCCCGTGGAATTTTCCGTTGCTCATGCTGGCGTGGAAGATTGCTCCGGCCCTGGCCGCTGGCAACACTGTCGTGTTGAAACCGGCGGAATACACACCACTCACAGCCTTGGCGTTTGCGGAAATCTGTTCGGAAGCTGGCTTGCCTCCAGGTGTCGTCAACATCGTGACCGGTGATGGTGAAACCGGTGCAGCGCTGGTCGCCCATCGAAACGTCAACAAGATTGCATTCACAGGGTCCACCGATGTGGGTCGCCTGATCCGTGTGGCCACTGCGGGAACCGGCAAAAAGTTGTCGCTTGAACTCGGGGGCAAATCACCGTTCATCGTGTTTGAGGATTCCGACATTGATGCAGCCGTGGAAGGTGTTGTGGATGCCGTGTGGTTCAATCAGGGTCAGGTTTGCTGTGCGGGCACGCGGCTGCTTGTGCAGGAGGGTGTTGCCGACCGCTTTCTGCAACGCTTGACGGCGCGCATGGCGAAACTCCGTGTCGGCGATCCGCTGGACAAGTCCAATGACATGGGCCCGCTGGTTGACGAGGTGCAGCTCCGGCATGTGACGGGACTGGTTGAAACCGGCAAGCGTGAAGGTGGCCGCCTGATCCAGTCATCGTGCGAACTGCCGACGCGTGGTAATTACTTTGCGCCGTCGCTTTTTGTTGATGTCGATACGTCCTCAACTGTCATGCGTGAGGAGATTTTCGGACCTGTCGTGTCCGCCATGACGTTCCGCACGCCCGATGAAGCCGTGCAATTGGCCAATCACACGCGCTATGGCCTTGCGGCATCAATCTGGTCAGAAAATATCAATGTGGCGCTGGATGCAGCAGCGAAAGTGAAGGCTGGCGTGGTGTGGATCAACTGCACCAACCAGTTTGATGCAGCGGCAGGGTTTGGTGGCTACAAAGAAAGTGGCTTTGGCCGCGAAGGTGGTCGCGAAGGGCTTTATGAGTATTTGACCGCACGCGTTGCGAAGAGTGCCGCGAAAGTGACGGCCCTGCCAGTCGCCTGTGGCCAGCCCCCAAAATGCTGGCCCGCTTGCAGCAGATGGAATCGACCGCACAGCGAAACTTTATGTGGGCGGCAAACAGGTTCGACCGGATTCCGGATATTGTTATGGTGTCACAACTGCGAAGGGAAAAGCACTGGGGCTCGCCGGGCTGGGCAATCGCAAGGATGTGCGCAATGCCGTTGAAGCTGCGTTGAAGGCTTCGGCGTGGTCAACGGTATCTGCTCACAACAGGGCGCAGGTCTTGTATTTCATTGCCGAGAATCTTGGTGCGCGACGGGCTGAATTTGAGCGTCGTTTGGTGCAGGCGGGACAGACTTCTGCTGCTGCCAAACGGGACGTTGATGTGTCGCTGCGGCGGATTTTTTACTATGCCGCACAGGCTGACAAGTACAATGGGCGCATTCATTCAACAAACGCGAAGCGGCAAACGACGCTAGCCTTCAACGAACCATTTGGTGTCATGGGACTTGTCTGTCCCACTGACACGCCATTGCTCGGGATGATTTCCCTTGCCATGCCAGCGCTGGCCATGGGCAATCGTGTTGTGCTGGTGCCATCGCAACTCCAGCCATTTTCCGCCACGGATTTTTATCAGGTGCTGGACACATCCGATGTGCCGGATGGCGTCTTCAACATCATCACAGGCGGACGCGATGAATTGGCAAAAACCCTGGCAGAACATGACGAGGTTGCAGCCCTTTGGTATCATGGTGACGCCGCCGGTGGGGCCATGGTTGAGAAGGCCTCGGCCGGAAATTTGAAACCGGTGTGGACAAATCAAGGTTCTGTGGTCAATTGGCTGGATGATACAGTGGCGCAGGGACTTGAGTATCTGCGGCGCGCAACCCAAGTCAAAAACATCTGGATCCCCTACGGCGAATGACACAGTCAACAGAACCAAAATTGCGGATCGGCGTACTCGGTGCCGGGCAGATTGCGCAGGCCGCGCATTTTGAAAGTGCAGCCAAAGCCCGCAACGTCGAGCTCACGGGCATATGCGATGTGGCGGAAGACCTGTGCCAGCGCATGGCCCTCATGCATGGTGCACGCAAGACATACACTGATTATGCAACGATGCTCGCCGATCCAGAGATCGATGCGGTGATCATCGCAACAGCAGATGCCTTTCATGTTCCAGCGACCAGGCTTGCACTTGAAGCTGGCAAACATGTGTTGTGTGAAAAGCCACTGGGTGTGACGGTTGAGGATGTGGAAGGTTTGCGCAGTCTTGTGGCTGCTTCCGGCAAGGTGCTGCAAGTCGGGCACATGAAACGTTTTGATGCCGGGTTGCAGGCGGCGAAATCCTTCATTGATGGCGAAATGGGTGCCCTGGTGGCGCTCAAGGCCTGGTATTGTGACAGCACACACCGCTATGCCAATACCGATGCCGTGCAGCCGCTCGTGGTGACAAGCAGCAAAGCCCGCAAGCCTTCCGCCAATCCGAAGGCCGATCTCAAGCGCTATTACATGTTGGCCCATGGCTGTCATTTGATTGATACGGCGCGCTACCTTGCTGGCGACATTGTGTCGGTGCATGCGCGGTTTTCAGACCGGGCGGGTATTCGCAGCTGGTTTGTGGACACGGAGTTTGCGTCGGGCGCCCTTGGGCATCTTGATCTCACTGTTGCAGTCCGCATGGACTGGCATGAAGGATTTCAGATTTACGGTGAAAAGGGCAGCGTGCTCGGAAAGACCTTCAATCCGTGGTTCTATCGGTCCAGTGAAGTGGACGTGTTCAGGGAATCGACCGGCAGTTCTGAACGCGTGCTTGGTGCTGATGGTCATTTTTATCGCCGTCAACTTGAAGGGTTTGCCGAGGTCATTCTCAAGGGTGCGTTTATGACAGGTGCTTCGCTGGAGGATGGCATTGCATCGGTGCGGGGCATGGTCGCCATTGCGCGATCGGTCGAGAGTGGCAAACGTGTCGCACTCGCCGATGTTGACGGCGGGCTCTGAGTGAAGCTCGGGATTTTTGCCAAGACTTTCCCCGGCGTATCGCCGCACGGCGTTCTCAAGGCTGTGGGAGAGGCAGGCTATGGGACAGCGCATTTCAATCTGGCGTGTGCCGGACTTGCCGCCATGCCGGACAGTGTTCCCGATGATGCCGTGGCCGAAATTTCTTCTGCTGTTGCAGAAAGCAGGATTTCATTGTGCGGGCTGTCAGCCACATTCAACATGATTCATCCTGATCCGTCACAGCGCACGAAAGGTCTGCGGCAGCTTGAGGTGCTTGCGCGGACAGCCCAGACCTTGTCCATTCCGTTGCTCACACTGTGTACGGGATCGCGCGATCCCGATGATCAATGGCGGCATCACCGGGACAATCAATCGGTTGAGGCGTGGACGGATTTGTGCCGGTCCATGGAAAAGGCAATTGCTATCGCCGATGCCCATGGGGTGGATCTTGGCGTCGAGCCGGAGCTTGCCAATGTGGTGAACTCCCCTGGTGCTGCACTGCAATTGCTACGCGACTTGCAGAGTGACCGCATTCGCATTGTCATTGATCCTGCCAATCTGGCCGAGGGTGCAACGGTGCGGGAGCACACCAGGATCACCAGCAAGGCGGTTGACCAGTTGGCCGAGTCCATTGCCATGGCGCATGCCAAGGACCGTGATGAGTCCGGCCAGGTTGTTGCTTGTGGTCGGGGTGTCATTGATTTCGAGCGCTATTTGCAGGACCTTCGCAGCATTGATTTTGCCGGACCACTGGTCACACACGGATTGCAGGCCGTTGACGCAGCGGAGGTTTCTCTGCATTTGACGCGCATTGCCCACACACAAGGATGGAGTTTCTAGCATGACCCCTGCTGCTGACTGGATTGCGCAACTGCCGCGCACCTCGCTCATTGCCGAATTTTCCCTGTGGTCAGCCAATCTCATCCGGCTGGAGGATGATCTGGCACGCATTGCCAGCGTGGCTGATGTGTTTCACATTGATGTTGCCGACGGGCATTTCGCACCGGCCATGTTGTTCTTCCCGGATCTGGTTGCTGCCATCCGCAAGGTTTCAGCCACACCCATTCATGTTCATTTGATGGTGGCGGATGATGTGCTGCTCGCCCAGGCCGAGCAGTTTACCGATGCGGGGGCTGATCTCATCAGTGTCCATGCTGAAAATGCCAACGCGGCTGAGGCCCTTGCCGCCATCAGGGCGCGTGGACTTGCTGCGGGGGTCGTTCTCAAGGTTGATACGCCGGTTGCTGCTGCAAAACCATTTCTCGGGCAGCTGGATTTCCTGACACTTCTCGGGACGGCCATCGGTGTCAAAGGGCAGGGGCTCAATGAGAAGGCGACGGCACGGCTCCAAGAGGCAGCCACACTGATTGCAGCACATCAGTCCGCGCGGCGCATTGTGCTCGCAGCCGATGGCGGTATTCGCGATACAACTGTGCCGCTGTTGCGCAAGGCTGGCGCTGAAACTGTGGTGTTGGGATCTCTTGCCTTTGGTGCTCCAGATCTGGCCGCGCGCATGGCATGGCTCAAGGCGCTCTGAGGCTTGGGCATGTCGCTTGCGATTGCCATTGACCTTGGAGGCACGCAGATCAGGGCGGCATTGATTGACGCCCAGGGCACCATTCTCAATCGGGTGGCGCGGCCAACGCCAGCCCAGGACGGGCCAGCAGCCGTTGTGGCTGCCATGCTCGGTGCAGCGCGCGAGATCATGGACAATCAGGACATCGTCGGCATTGGCGTTTCATCGCCCGGGCCTTTGGATACGCAGACCGGCGTTGCCGTGTTGCTGCCGACGCTGAAAGGATTTGAGAATTTTCCGTTTCGTCAGGCGCTGTGTGATGCCTTTGGCTGCGACGTCAAACTCGAAAACGACGGCATCGCTGCTGCGATCGGGGAATGGCGCTTTGGTGCGGGCAGGGGATGCGCTGATTTTGTCTATATCACGGTGAGTACCGGCATTGGTGGCGGCGTCATTTCAGGTGGGCAGGTGATGCGCGGACGCAAGGGCATGGCGGGACATGTGGGACATTTGATGTTGAAGCCGGGGGGCCTGCGCTGCGGCTGCGGCGGAGTTGGGTGTTTCGAGGCCTATGCGGCCGGACCTGCCTTTGAAGCGCGGGCCAAGTCACGGGAAGGCCGCACATTTGAAGCTGATGCGGCGTCCGTTTTTGCGGCGGCACGGAGCGGGGATCCCTTGGCCATGGACCTTGTTGCCGAGGAAGCACGGTACCTCGGTTTGGGTATCGTCAGCCTGTTACATCTCTATAGCCCAAGCCGAATCGTCATGGGTGGGGGGCTTTGTCACCACTTTGATCTGCTCAAACCCGGCATCGACTCACAGGTTCAGGCGCTGGCCATGCCGTCATTTCGTGATGTTGATATCGTCAAAGCGGTGAATTTTGGTAATTCCGGGCTTCTCGGGGCGGCGGCCTTGGTGTTTGGTTGATGCCCGTTAATTGTGCGCTGCGTCAACAAGCTGTCACAATCTATGCATTTTGTTAATACAACTGCCTATTTTGCGTCCATTTTGATGGCTTTTTGACCAATTTTCACTCGGAATTGGATATTATTGCACCGCTTTTGATCGTTACTTTATTGTAAATAACTGTTTTGACGCATGTAATCTCTGCTATGCATTTTTTGCAGTACTCTTTTTTTTGCAGCGCACTATATTGCCTTTGTAAGTAGAAAAGAGATCAACCCCGAACCTCAAGGAGATCACTATGTTCGAAGTTCTCAAATCCCGCATCTCCAACTGGCAGCGCTATAGCCGCACCGTGTCGGAGCTGAACGCCTTGTCCACACGTGAGCTGTCCGACCTCGGAATCAGCCGTGCTGACATTCAGCGCATCGCCCGCGAAGCAGTTCGCGCCTGATGAATTCGCGGCCCTTCTCGGGTCGCACCGGTTTCCTCCCCCCGAACCCGCCTGATTGCGCAAGCAGTCGGCGGGTTCACCGTTATTTGGTGACGCTGTGATGGCTGCCGATCAGCCAGTTTCCGATGGGGCGCAGGGTGTTTGCCAGCAAGTCGACGTGGCGCATGCAGCGTTTTTCAAACAGATGCCAAGTCGTGTACCCCACGGCGATGGTGGTTATGGCCGCGACAAACATGGAGAGCCAGAAATTGCCAATATACATGATGGCGAACTGCTGGATTGGCCAGGCGTAAATATACATGCCGTAGGACCCGTCACCGCCGCGGGAAAACCACGACATGATCCGCGAAGATCCCAGGCCTATCGTTGCGGCTGCCACGGCGATGGCATCGAGGAAGCTGTTGAATGGCAGGATCGCATTGATGGCAAGACCGGCAACCACGGCAGCAATGCCAATAGGGACAGCATAGGACTGCCAATATTTCCACAAATAACCTAACAAGGCACCGCTCAGGAACATTTGTCCCAGTCGTGAATATTCAAAGATGTCGACGCCAGCCAGGTAGCGGTGGGTTTCGGTTATCCAGGGATAAACCAAAAGGGGAAGAGCAAGCGCGAACACCCAGATGCGATAGCGACCCGCAAATGTCACGATCAGGAACAGGATGAAGTAAAGGTGGAGTTCATATTGCAAACTCCATAAAGGGCCATTCAACGCCGGCATGGCCATGAAATCAAACACGCCCGGCAGCTGGTAGGTTGCGCCAAAGATGACCAGAAACATGTTGCGCAACACGTAAGTTACATGGTGGCCAATGTTGGCATAGTTCTGAAAGTAAACCAGCGTCACTGCCGAGGTCAGCACCAATGCGGCTGTGAGGTTGGGCATGACACGCAGAAACCGGGCCGAGAAAAAGCGCCACCAGTCATTGTTTTTATCAAGCGACCGGTAAATCAGGAAGCCGGACATGCTAAAGAAGATGTAGACGGCCAATTCGCCAAATCGTTCACTGTAGAAAGGAACCAAAGGTTCCTGAAATCCAGCAAGCGGAAAATGATGGCTATAGAGCACCATCATGGCAGCGATAAAACGCACGAAGTCATAGCTGTTGGACCGATGCGACAGGTTTACTTGTTCGGAATTCGTCATTACTTCTTCTTCGTTATCCGACCTGCAATCCTGTGGTGCAGTGCGGCGTAAATGCAGTCTCTAACACAATTCTTCAAATGCGATACACCGCTATAGCATCGCGGTTAAGAGCAACACCTTAAAAATATGGATGTGTCAGCAGAGTTGAGATTGCCGCACCTCGCACCTGCGGCATTCGGTCAGAAACAGGCCGTTGTCAGTGCAATGCGTATATGTTAGCACCCGGTCGCGGAACGGTGTCAGACTGTCCGTGGCGTTCGTTGTCAGATGAACGTTTCCCTAATAAATTCATGTGTTTATGCTTTCCCGGTGGGAGACTTTTGAACACTGTCAAAGTGAGAGATCGATCGTGGCAACGGCAGATCACACCGTCAGTGGCGTTTCGGGGCGTTATGCCTCCGCCCTTTTTGACCTTGCGCGTGAACAGAATGTTGTTCCCGCGACGGTTGCGGCGCTTAACGCCTTCCAGGCTTTGGTCGAAAGCTCGCCAGACCTTAAACGGCTGATGACCTCTCCGGTTTTCAAGGCCGACGATCAGCTTGAGGCTCTCAATGCCATTCTCGACAAGGGAAAACTCAACGGCATTGCTGCCAACTTTCTGCGCGTACTGTGTCAGAATCGTCGGCTTGCAGCCCTTCCAGCATCCATTGCTGCGTTCAACGCGCTGGTTGCCGAAGAAAAAGGCGAAGTGACCGCCGAAGTTACTTCAGCCGAAAAACTTTCACCTGCACAACTCACCGAATTGAAGGCTGCTCTCAAGGCCTCAATCGGAAGCGACGTGCAGCTCAAGACATCCGTTGATTCATCCATTCTCGGTGGCCTTATTGTCAAAGTGGGCAGCCGCATGATGGACAATTCACTCCGTACCAAACTCAATTCACTCAAAGTTGCCATGAAGGGGACCGCGTAATGGACATTCGCGCCGCAGAAATTTCTTCCATCCTGAAGAAGCAGATCAAGGATTTCGGCAAGGACGCCGAAGTTTCGGAAATCGGCCAAGTGCTTTCCGTCGGTGACGGTATTGCCCGCGTCTACGGTTTGGACAATGTGCAGGCCGGCGAAATGGTCGAGTTCCCGAATGGCATCAAAGGCATGGCCTTGAACCTCGAATCCGACAACGTCGGTTGCGTGTTGTTCGGCAATGACCGTGACATCAAGGAAGGCGATATCGTCCGGCGTACTGGCGCCATCGTGGAAATTCCTGTCGGTAAAGAATTGCTCGGCCGTGTGGTTGATCCGCTTGGCAATCCGATTGATGGCAAGGGCCCGATCAAGGCAAAGCAGAAGTCCCGCGTCGACGTGAAAGCGCCCGGCATTATTCCACGCAAGTCAGTGAACGAGCCGATGGCCACAGGCCTCAAGGCCATTGACGCGTTGATCCCGGTTGGCCGTGGCCAACGCGAATTGGTCATTGGCGATCGTCAGACCGGCAAGACCGCGATCATTCTCGATACGATCCTCAACCAGAAGCCCATTCACATTGCCGGTCCTGAGAAGGACAAGCTGTATTGCGTTTACGTGGCTTGCGGCCAGAAGCGTTCGACGGTTGCGCAGTTCGTGAAAGTTCTCGAAGACAACGGTGCGATGGAATATTCCGTCGTGATCGCGGCGACCGCGTCTGATCCGGCACCGTTGCAGTTCCTCGCACCCTTTGCCGGTTGCGCCATCGGCGAATATTTCCGCGACAACGGCATGCATGCCTTGATCGCTTATGACGATCTTTCGAAGCAGGCTGTGGCCTATCGCCAGATGTCGCTGTTGTTGCGTCGTCCGCCGGGCCGCGAAGCTTATCCTGGTGACGTGTTCTATCTGCATTCTCGTTTGCTTGAGCGCGCTGCGAAAATGAATGACTCGCTGGGTGGCGGTTCGTTGACGGCACTGCCGGTTATTGAAACGCAAGGCAACGACGTATCAGCGTTTATTCCAACCAACGTGATTTCGATCACCGACGGCCAGATCTTCCTTGAAACCGATCTGTTCTATCAGGGCATTCGACCAGCTGTGAACGTGGGTCTGTCCGTTTCGCGCGTGGGTTCTGCGGCGCAGACCAAGGCGATGAAACAGGTTGCCGGTAAAATTAAGGGTGAGCTTGCCCAGTACCGCGAAATGGCGGCGTTTGCACAGTTCGGTTCGGACCTTGATGCGTCAACTCAAAAGTTGCTCAATCGCGGTGCGCGCCTGACCGAGTTGTTGAAGCAGGGCCAGTTCTCACCATTGAAGATGGAAGAGCAGGTTGTGTCGATCTATTCCGGCGTCAACGGGTATCTGGATGGGATCCCGGTTGCCAAGATCAAGAGTTTCGAAGAGGGCCTGTTGCGCACCATGCGTGAAAAGCACGCTGACGTGATGGATGCGATCCGGACTGAAAAAGCAATTTCCGATGCGACGATGGCCAAGTTGAAGTCGGCTGTTGAAGGTTACGCGAAGAGCTTTGCTTGATTGCGATGTTGTGCAACAGAAACATAAAACTCCGTCACCCCGGCGAAGGCCGGGGCCCAGCTTCTTCGCAAGCTGTGACGGTTGAAAGCTGGATCCCGGCCTTCGCCGGGATGACGGTTGGGGGAGTTGGTTCGTGCCGTCATTAAAAGATCTCCGCAACCGCATCGCCTCAGTGAAGGCGACGCGGAAAATCACCAAGGCGATGCAGATGGTCGCCGCTGCAAAATTGCGCCGTGCGCAAGAAGCTGCGGTTGCCGCGCGTCCTTACTCTCAACGCATGGCAACAGTGTTGGCGAACTTGTCATCGGCCACGGAAGGCCAGGCGGGTGCGCCGAAGTTGCTGGCAGGTACTGGCGCTGATCAGGTTCACCTGCTTGTTGTGGCAACCGCTGAGCGCGGGCTTTGTGGTGGCTTCAACTCATCGATTGTCAAACTGGCCCGTGAACATGCTGATCGCCTCAAGCGTGAAGGCAAGACGGTCAAGATCATGACGGTCGGCAAAAAGGGCAATGACTCGCTGAAGCGGCTCTATGGCCAGTATATCGTTCACGCTGTTGATTTTCGTGGCCAAAAGGCCGTGAATTTTGGCAATGCCGATGGTGTGGCTGCGAAAATTCTCGGTATGTTTGAAGCTGGAGAATTTGATGTCGCCACGTTGTTCTTCTCGGAATTCAAGTCTGTCATCTCACAGAAGCCAACGGCGCTTCGTCTGATCCCGGCATCTGTCGAGGGTGGCAAAGCGCCTGATCTCGGTGGTGCTGTGTATGAAGCCGAACCCGAGGAAACAGAAATTCTGGGTGACCTTCTGCCGCGCAACATTGCGGTGCAGGTGTTCCGTGGTCTCCTTGAAAATGCGGCCTCCGAACAGGGTGCCCGCATGAGCGCCATGGACAACGCCACACGCAACGCCGGTGACATGATCAACAAGCTGTCGATCAAGTATAACCGTCAGCGTCAGGCGCAGATCACCAAAGAACTCATCGAAATCATTTCCGGCGCGGAAGCGCTGTAACGTATCGCAGGTAAGGACACATCATGGCAAAGAAAGCTACATCATCCGCAGGCGGCACAGGCCGGATCACGCAAGTCACGGGCGCTGTTGTCGACGTGGCCTTTGATGGCGGGTTGCCACAAATTCTGAACGCGCTCGAAACCATGAACGGTGACAATCGTCTGGTTCTCGAAGTCGCCCAGCATCTGGGTGAAAACACCGTGCGCACCATCGCCATGGACTCGACCGAAGGTCTGGTGCGCGGGCAAGCTGTGCGCGATACCGAATCGTCGATCACCGTTCCGGTTGGTGAAGAAACACTGGGCCGCATCATGAACGTCATCGGTGAACCGATTGACGAAGCCGGTCCGATCAAGACCAAACTGCGTCGCCCCATCCACGCACCTGCTCCAGAATTTACCGAGCAGTCAACGGAAGCTGAAATTCTTGTCACCGGCATCAAGGTGGTTGATCTCTTGGCTCCTTATGCCAAGGGTGGTAAAATCGGATTGTTCGGTGGTGCAGGTGTGGGCAAAACCGTTCTCATTCAGGAACTCATCAACAACATCGCGAAAACCCATGGTGGTTATTCGGTGTTTGCTGGCGTGGGTGAACGGACCCGCGAAGGCAACGATCTCTATCACGAATTCATCGAGTCTAAAGTCAACGCCGATCCACATGACAAGAACTCGGATGTGAAATCAAAGTGCGCCCTTGTGTTCGGTCAGATGAACGAGCCACCAGGTGCACGTATGCGTGTTGCTCTCTCGGGCCTCACGGTTGCCGAGCATTTCCGCGACGAAGGCCAGGACGTGTTGCTGTTCGTCGACAACATCTTCCGCTTCACGCAAGCCGGTTCCGAAGTGTCGGCACTTTTGGGTCGTATTCCATCGGCCGTGGGTTATCAGCCAACGCTCGCCACAGACATGGGTGCTTTGCAGGAACGCATCACCACAACCAACAAAGGTTCGATCACTTCGGTGCAGGCGATTTACGTGCCCGCCGACGATTTGACCGATCCGGCACCAGCCACATCTTTCGCGCATTTGGACGCCACCACAACACTGTCGCGTTCGATTGCTGAAAAAGGCATTTATCCTGCGGTTGATCCACTCGATTCCACCTCGCGCATGATGCAGCCATCGATCGTTGGCGAAGAGCATTACGCGGTTGCCCGTCAGGTTCAGTCGATCCTGCAACGCTACAAGGCGCTTCAAGACATTATCGCCATCCTTGGCATGGATGAATTGTCGGAAGAAGACAAACTGGCCGTGTCGCGCGCCCGGAAGATCGAGCGTTTCATGTCGCAGCCCTTTGACGTTGCCGCCGTGTTCACCGGTTCACCCGGCGTGCAGGTGAAGCTCGAAGACACGATCAAGGGCTTCAAGGGTCTGTGCAATGGTGATTATGATCATCTGCCAGAGCCTGCCTTCTACATGGTCGGCACGATTGAAGACGCTGTGGCCAAGGCCAAGAGATTGGCTGCTGACGCGGCGTAAGGATTTCCTCGCGCCGAGGGCCCCCTCCGGCCTTCGGCCACCTCCCCCAACAAGTTGGGGGAGGGACTAAACGGTTTCGCTCCCCCAACTTGTTGGGGGAGCTGTCCGAAGGACTGAGGGGGTCCTTCTACAAGGAAGACTGACCATGGCACTGCATTTCGAACTCGTCTCTCCGGCAAAGCTCCTGTTTTCAGGTGACGTCACGTCTGTGCAAATTCCGGGAACGGAAGGCGAGATGACCATTCTCGCGGGCCATTCGCCCGTGCTGTCCACGTTGAAACCTGGTGTAGTCGTCGTGCAAAAAGACGGCGGTGCCACGGAGAAGATTTTTGTGCGCGGCGGTTTTGCCGAAGTGAATGCGAGCGGTCTCACCGTTTTAGCCGAAACGGCCATTCCACTTGCCGATCTCGACCGCGCCGCCCTTGATCGTCAGATCAAGGATGCCGAAGAAGACGTAGCCGATGCCGTTGGTGACGAGAAGAAGCGGAAAGCGAGCGAAGCGCTGGAGCATTTGAAGGCGCTTGCTGCGGCGGTCTAAGTCGTTATTTTGGATTGAACACGTTAAGTGCAATCTCATTTATATCGTTGGCAGACAAGAAGTTTTGTTCGTTAATTTGCGTCCTAAGTTCATCAAAACTCTGGCCATCGCTCGCATAAAAATATTTATGAGACGTTTGTGCTGCTGCAGCGTTGACTTCGTCAACATTAATAGTGCGCGAAAATAGGTCGCGCGACCCAACCAGCAATGAGTTGTGAGAAATTGGCAAGAGGATACGAAATGTGGACTCTTGCGAATTGAATATGGTTGAGAAGTTGCCGTAATTGTCACAAGCGAGTAACCCACCATCACCGAGTATCAACGAATGATCTGTTGTTGTTTGTATTGACCAACTTCTATCCAAAAACACTTGTGGTGGATTATTCAGTTTTTCAGCAACTGCTAACAATTCATTTCTGGCACTGGTGAGTTCGTCACTCAGAAACGATGGTCCAAGGGTTCCATCGATTGCTGCCGAAAATCCCCTGATAATCGAATTCTCAATTTGGTTGTAGTTGGCCGCTGCAAATTGGGGAAACCGCATTATTTCGCGCAGGTGGTTTCTTTGTTCATGAGACAAACTCTTGGTTTGTTCTCTCCAACCTTTTTTGATCCACTCTTCCCGAACTTTTGCGTGCCGTGGTGAAATCAGGTTCTCAATTGCGTTTCGAAAAACCGCGCTGGATTTTTCTGGAAGTGCTTTAGTTCTAAATGCCAGCGACCAGGTGAATCTCTGCAAAGCAACCGAATATCGATTTGGGTTTTCTCCCCTATCTAATTCACCAAGAACGGCACCAAATTTGCTCTCAATTTCCTTGAGATTTTGGTCCGCAGCAGGATTTGAACTGTAGTATTCACTTTCGGAGGCTACTTCCCGAATGTTCTTTTCTTGAGCGGCCTCGTTTTTTTTGTATTGCCAAACGAAATATTTGTGATGGCTTCTCTTGCCGCCGCGTTCAACTCGCGAAGCAAACCTCCGGAGTAGCAATTGTGGTAGGTAGTGGTCATTTGCCATAGCGAGCAGTTATTAAACCAACCTGGGCAGCCTTGCGGATCGTCTTCTATGCACTTCCCAGCGCTTCCTCTATTGCGCATTTAGCAATATAGCAATAATAGTTATTGGATTCAAAGGATGCCCATCATGCCCATCAGCGCCGACCTCGGTCCCAACCTTGAAAATTACGTTTCCGATCTTGTGGCGTCGGGACGTTACAATTCGAAGTCCGAAGTCATCCGCGAAGGTATTCGCCTGGTGCAGGAGCGCGAGACTCATTTCAAAGTGCTTGACGCTGCTATTTCCAAGGGGCTTGCTGATATTGCCGATGGCCGCACGCGTGATGGCGATGCGACGTTCGACCGTCTCGAAGCCAAATATCGCTCAAAAGCGAACACGTGAAGCTGCAGTTCACGGCGTCGGCTGAGGCGAACCTTGAGACCATTGGCGACTGGATCGTGCGTGACAATCCCATGCGCGCAGTATCGTTCATCCGAGAACTGCGGGAGGCGTGCCATCGCATTCTTGATGCGCCGGAAGGGTATGAACTTGTTCCACGTTATGCGGCTCAAGGTATTCGACGGAAAGTGCATGGCAATTATTTGATCTTCTATGTAACTGATCAGACTGCCGTTACGGTGATCCATGTCCTTCATGGTGCACGTGACTATGAACATATCCTGTTTGATGTAGGGTAGATTCTTCCATGCGCCTGCGGCGCATTCCGAACTGATAAAGCTTTTTTGAATCGGCGGAGTTCTTGAACGGTTGGGCGCATGTCCCGGTTGTTCTCACCCACGTCTGCCGACTGTATCCAGATGTAGCACAGTCTCCGTACGGTGTCAAGCATTATTTTCATATTATGTGAAAATAGTTTTGGCGGAGTCTGACGATTTGCAAAACCTGTTCAGAATGGCAAAGGTGGTGCATGCGCATATTCATTCTCCTCGTCCTTTTCTTCATCACGCCCGTCCATGCCGACGCGTTGCAGGACCGTTCGCAACTTGTGTACAACTGCGTGTACGAAAAGGGCCTTGCCATTGCAGGCAAGGAACATCCGCAGGGCTGTGTCGGGTTGTTGCGGGATCCCTGTATCGATGCACTGCCCATTCCGGGTGATGCCAATATGATGGATTGCACCGGTTTTGAAACCGAGGCGTGGGATCGCTTGCTCAATGATGTCTATGGTGAGGCGCGCCAGACGCAACTCACCGCCGACTTCAATGCGCTGCGAGATCGGCAACGGACCTGGCTCAAGTCGCGCGGCAAAGCCTGCGCCCTGCCAGAGAATTATGGTACCCTGGACAGGTTGCAGAGTTTTGGATGTTTCCTCGACACGACCTCAGCGCGGGTGCTGGTGCTTTACGAGGAACTCGGGATCTTCAAGCGGTGATTTAACCTTCCGAAGAACTGCGGCCGACGTCTTTCATCCAGCTTGGCTTGCCGCCGCCCGCACCTTGGCGGTTGGGTTTGGCGAAGCCGCCATCACGACGGGGTCCACCGGGTTTTCCAGCAAAGGGTTTGCCGCCGAATTTTTTGCCGCCAAAGGGCTTGCGCGGTTGTTCGCCGTTTTTCGGGCAAAGCGCTGGCTGCCATCGGTCGGACGTTCGACCTGGCCACCATCAACGGACGCCGGGCTCCAATCGCGCTTGGGAGGGCGCGGTGTGTGGGGGCGTTGTGGGGCAGATGCATCGCCCTTGGCGAGACGGCCTTCATTGGGCTGCTGTTGTGGTCTCGTGCCCTGTCCACGGTGGGGCTTCTTGGCGGTGTTGGGCATGTGGCGACCGCCGCCGGATTTGCGTTTTCCGTCAGCCGGGTTCCAACCGAAGTTCGGTGCCAGTTCGTCGACCTTCAGACCGAGTGCGTGTTCTCTCACGGGCACCATCTGACGGATGGTCTTTTCAATGTCGCGCAGAAGTCCGCGATCTTCTGGTGTACAGAAGGCAATGGCTTCACCGTCAGCACCAGCGCGCGCGGTGCGGCCAATGCGGTGAACGTAGGATTCCGGGACAAACGGCAGATCGTAGTTGATGACGTGACTGACGCCATCGATGTCGATGCCGCGTGCGGCAATATCTGTGGCAACGAGGGCCAGCACTTTGCCCGCCTTGAATCCGGCCAGCGCCTTTTCGCGATTGGCCTGGGATTTGTTGCCGTGGATGGCAGCGGCGTTATAGCCGGCACCAGAGAGGGCCTTCACAATTTTGTCGGCGCCGTGTTTCGTCCGTGTAAAGATGAGTGTGCGGGTCATGTTGTTGTCTTTCAACAATTCAACCAGCAACTTCACCTTGTTGGCCGGATCGACATGGATCACAGCTTGCGTCACGCGTTCTGCCGTCGTGGCAACGGGCGTGATTTCAACGCGAACCGGGTCGTTCAAGAGATTGGCTGCGAGGCCTGCGATTTCCTTCGGCATGGTGGCCGAGAAGAACAGGTTCTGGCGCTGCTTGGGCAGGTGACCAGTGATCTTGCGAATGGCGTGGATGAAGCCAAGATCAAGCATCTGATCGACTTCGTCGAGTACGAAGATTTCTGTTTTGGCGACCGACAAAGCACGACGCTCCATGAGATCGACGAGGCGGCCCGGTGTTGCGACGACGATATCAACGCCACGCTTTACGGTTTCAAGCTGCTTGCTGATGCCGACGCCGCCGAAGACGACGCAGGTCTTCAGGCGCAGGTTCTTGCCATAGGTCTTGAAGCTCTCGTGAATCTGCGAGGCGAGCTCGCGGGTTGGAGACAGGATCAAGACACGGCAGGTGCCGGGAACGGGGTGGCGATTGTCTTTCGACAGCTTCTCCAGGATGGGAAGTGCGAAAGCGGCGGTTTTTCCAGTGCCGGTTTGGGCGATGCCCAAGAGATCGCGACCCGCGAGCAACGAAGGAATGGCTTGCGCCTGAATTGGAGTAGGGGTCTCGTAGCCCTCAGCCTTCAAGGCTGCGAGCAGGGGTTGAGACAGATTTAGTTCGTTAAATGTCGTCAAGACAAGTGACTTTCATATCGGACGCATAGGGGACAACGCAGGCGCTGCATCCGGAGCGATCCTGCGAAACAGTCCCACGTGAGAGGATTGTGATTGATGTCGCTTTGGCCTGAACGACTCAGCTCAAAAGAGCGAGTCTCACGTATTCATCATTGGCTCTGAGTGAGCGACAGGGCCTATATGGCCATTGTGCAGTGCAATGTCAAGTCGGGTGCAGAGTCTGGACCAGAGCGGGTAAGTCTCTCATTTCATTCAAGATGCGGAAAGCGCCCAAAGCCAGCAGCTCGTTGCCGTGTTCCTTGCGATGTAAATGGGCCCCCGTGAAGCCTACGGTGGGGCAGCCAGCGGCTACGGCGGCGATCACACCCGTCAGGCTGTCCTCGATGACCAGACACTGGTGCGGTGCAAAACCTGCGCGTTTGGCGGCGAGGAGATAGACATCGGGTGCGGGTTTGCCGTGTTCCACATCTTCGAATGTGGTCAGGCGTGTGTCGAAATGCTGACTGATGCCGGCGACTTGCAACGCAAACAATGCCCGATCGCGCGGGCCATTGGTGCCGATGCTTTTCGGAAGTGCGATGGCATTGAGAGCTGCGGCTACTCCTGCGATGGGTTTCAGTTCTCGGCGATAGGCTTCGAGCATGAGGTGATCCTTGCGCTGTTCCAGATCGACGGGAAGCTTGAACCCTTTCTCTGCCTCAATCGCGTCAATCATCGCCTGAAAGGTGGTGCCGACAAATCGCAAATGCATGTCGGCTTCGCTGATCATGACATTGTTTTCAGCGAGCAAGGCCTGATCGATGCGCATGGATATTTCTTCGCTGTCAATCAGCACGCCGTCGCAATCGAAGATGATGTGTTCTATTCGCAATGCCGTCTCCTACCAGGGAGACACCTTCTGGCAGTTTTGTGCTGATCCCGCAAAGTGATACTTGCCTGCGCAAGACCAGACTTCTGGCGGCAGACCGGTGGCTGCAAAGAGCGCATCACCTTGTGCGAGGTTGCGCCAGAAATTGATCCATGAGTGGCTGGCGTGGCGGTCGAGATTCTCTTCTGTCATGCGGAAAGGATAGAGATGCAGTGGAATGGCTTGCTGGCCGTTATCGAGAGCCGCCTCCACGGTGTTGTAGATATCGTCGATGGCCGGATCGGTCATGGCGTAACAGCCGATCGAACTGCAGGACCCGTGGATCATCAGCACGGTTCCGGTGCGGCCTTGGCTTTGATCAAAACTGTTGGGAAAACCAGTGTTGATGGCGCGGTGATGACGCGAGGTCGGCAGCAACTGCTTGGCGGAGGCGAAATAATAGCCTTCGGGTGATTGCTTATCGCCTTCCTTCAGCTTGGGGCCGAGATCTCCTGACCACTTACAGATTGGGTACGTCCAGACCTTTTCGAATTTCTCGGCCCGCTGCATCCATAATTCGAGTTGTGCTTCCTGTTTGAAGATACGGATGAGGACGGGCTGGCCCTTTGCAAAGCCGGCGGCTTCCAGACGGTCGTCCAGCGGAATGCGTGGCTTCTGCAGCGACGGCACATAGCGGGCGATGCGCGACTTCAGTGTTGCGAGCAATTGGGGTTCGATCACTGCGAAAGTCATCGTCATGGCGACCAATGCCATGAAGCAAAACACGAGTAATCGAATGGGCCGAAACGACATCGCGCGATTTCAATCGTGGAATGCTGACATGAGCAAGGCCGATTTGCGGCAGATTGTTGACTTAGATGCCGACGTGACGCAGGGCCTTGATCACGTCAATGTAAACTTCCTTCTTGAAGGGCACGACAATGTCGAGAACCTCATCCATGGTGGCCCATTTCCAGAGATCGAATTCCTGCTTGTGGCCGGGTGGCGTCAGATCGATTTCACTGTCTTGGCCGGTAAAGCGGAGCGCGACCCATTTCTGCTTCTGGCCACGGTATTTTCCGCCCCAGCTTTTTCCAATCAAATGTTCGGGCAAATCATATTTGAACCAGCCTTCGGCAACTTCGAGAAGTTCGGCAGAGGTCACACCGGTTTCTTCCTGCAACTCGCGGAAGGCCGCTGCGATTGGATCTTCGCCGTCGTCAATCCCACCTTGGGGCATCTGCCACCATTTTCCGACACCATCGTCATTCTGTTTCTCAAAACGACGCCCGACCCAGACCTGGCCTTGCTGGTTTACCAGCATGACACCTACGCAAGGACGGTAACGTGTGATATCATCGTTTTTCATGACATCTCCATGCCGTTGTGTTCAACACCTTGCAAGGCGGAATATGTGGTGAATTAGGGTTACTTCACGGGTTTTCGGCCTGCTTCTGATCCGGGCACGGATTTTGCAAGGTTCTGGCAATCGAAGGATTTATATCTTCGACTTCTTCTTCCACTCCTCCTGCAAACTTAAGGGCCTCTTCGGGGGCCCTTCTTTTTTAGCCGGTACGGCCTTTGAAAGCAGCACTGGCGGGGATCAAGATCACACCGCGCTCGGCGGCGTCCTTGGCCCACTCACGAACTGCGTCAATGGTTGCAGGCAGGCCCGAACCGGTTCCAATGGCAATTCCATTGGTTTCAGCTTCCGCCTCAAGGAGTACGAGGGAGGCCGCAATGGATTTTGGTGACGGGTCACTGTCGATGACAATCTGGGCCCGGCGGGCGGGTGCACCTGCGGCCTTTGCGGCAGCCGTGGCCGCCGTCAACGGCATTGTTCCATCTTCAAAGAACAACAGACCACGTTGTTTCACATCGGCCATGACGGGCTTCAGCGCGTCCTGATTGGCGAGGAAGCGGCCACCCATATAGTTGATGATGCCTGTGTAACCAGCAAAGCGCGACATGTGCCAATGGAGCGCACCGAGATTTTCGGACTTGTCGGCATCGGCGAGGAGTGTCTTTGGACCCGGATTGGTTGCCGGAAATCCGACCGGCTCCATGGGCACCTGCAACAGTACTTCGTGTCCGGATTTCCGGACCTTGTCGACCTGGTCTTGCAGTTGGTTGCCGTAGGGCGCGAAAGCAAAGGTGATGTCGGAGGGGAGTTCGCGGGCAGCGCGAGACGTCAATTCCTCGCTCAGGCCCATGCCACCCAGGATGATGACAATCTTGGGTGAGTCAGAATGAATGACATTCATGGACACGGCGCGCGCATAGAGTGCTGACGGTTTTTTGCCGTTGTCTGCAATGCGGGGCAAGAGACCGCCTTCGATTTTTTCCGTGACGTCAGCAATGGGTGCCTTGGTCAGGGGTTTGCGTGCGCTGATAACGAGTGCTGCCTCCTGGCGGTAGATCTGTTGTTCAACAGGCTTTTCGATCTTGTATTTTGGCTGTCCTGGCGGTGCCGCAGCTTCTTGCGGTTCGGCCGGATCGGGCATGGTTTCAGGACCTTGCTCGGGAAGGTAAGCAACGGCCGCTTCAGCACTTTCGGGGGCAGGATCGGTCGAGGCTGTTATGATTTCCTCGACGACCGGAATTTTGGCCATGATCACCGGTTCCCCGGCAAAGGGCAGTGGTGTCTTGACGGCCCAAAATGTGCCTGCTGCAAATGCCGCTGTCGTTGCGGCATAGCACAGGACCAACGGGCTTGGCCTTTTGGACCAGACCCGTTGCAGAAGGCTGCGCTTTTTCAGCGGTTGTCTTAGTTCGTCACGACGCATGAGTGTTCGATTCGTTTGCGGCAGTTTTGGCGGGCAAGCGTTAACGAGCTGTTAACCTAGAGCGGCAAGCAGTAAAGAGAACGGGTCTCTTGTGAAAAGCCGCGTCAAGTCAAAGAGTGAGAACAGGACGCCGTTTCCATGAAGCGGGCAATTCGCTCCCGCGCCACCTCTGCCCGCAGCGTCGACATCAATTGCTGCTCTTCTTGTCGTCCTTGGTCTTGTCATCCACGGCGGGCACGTTGCTGGTGACCTTGACGCCATGAAGGAAATCCACGGCGGCCTTGAGCTGCACATCCTTGGTGCGGTCTTCCGGCACATAGGCAGATGATCCGCCGCCTTCATCGCCACCGCCTTCATTGGTGAGGTGACCCTGAAGACTGGCTTCGCCTTTGGTCGAGACATCCTTGCCCTGCAATTCTGGAGGCAATGGTTGTTCAATGACGATGTCAGCATCGATGCCTTTGGCCTGAATGGAGCGACCGGCAGGCGTATAGTAGCGCTGGGTGGTGAGGCGCATGGCCCCTTCGTTGCCGAGCGGTACAATGGTTTGCACAGAGCCCTTGCCAAAAGAACGCGTGCCAATGATGGTTGCCCGCTTGTGATCCTGCAGCGCGCCGGCCACGATTTCTGAGGCTGATGCCGAGCCGCCGTTGATCAAGATGACAACTTGCTTGCCATTGGTGAAATCGCCCTTCTGGGCATTGTAGCGCTGGGTCTCATCGGCATTGCGGCCACGGGTGGACACGACCTCACCGCGTTCGAGGAAGGCATCTGACACGGCAATGGCACCGGTGAGCAAGCCGCCCGGATTGTTGCGCATGTCGATAATGTAGCCCTTCAAGGGTGCGCCGATTTTCTTGTTGAGATCGGCGATTGCCTTTTCAATGCCGGGCTGGGTCTGTTCGGTGAAACTGGTGATGCGGATGTAGCCAATGTCATTGGCTTCAACGTTGGATTTCACGGATTCGATCTTGATCACGTCGCGAACCATCTTGACGTCGAAGGGTTCGCGCTTGTCGCGCAAAATGGTGAGCGTGATCGGGGTGTTGACGGCACCGCGCATGCGGTCCACGGCATCGTTCAAGGTCAGGCCCTGGACTTCGGTGCCGTCGATTTTCACAATCATGTCATTGGCGAGCAACCCGGCCTTCGCGGCGGGGGTGCCGTCAAAAGGTGAAACAACCTTGATCAGGCCGTTTTCCATGGTGACTTCAATGCCAAGGCCGCCGAACTCACCGCGGGTCTGGACGTTCATGTCAGCAAACTGGTCAGCGTTCATGTAGCTGGAATGGGGGTCGAGCGAACTCAACATGCCGTTGATGGCGGCTTCGATCATTTTCTTTTCGTCGGGCGCTTCGACATAGTCGGCGCGAGCCCGGTCAAACACGTCACCAAACAGGTTGAGCAGTTTGTAGGTTTCGGAATTTGTTGCGGCTGTTGCCACATTAAATGTCTGCAGCATTACAACAGCTGACACGGCACCTGCCGCCACCAGACCACATGCCTGCAAACTCTTGAATAGCTTCATCGCTTCGCCTCTTTCCTGTTGCCGACCCACCACGGTGTTGGATCAATCGGCTTGCCTTGTTTTCTGAATTCCACATACAGCACCGGACGGCTGTCTTCCGCAGCGCCGCCTAGCAGCGTTGTGGAAGCTCGCCCAATTCCCATTTCACCCACCGGTTCACCTGCGCGCAGGTCCTGCCCGTTGACGGCCGTGACATTTGCCATGCCTGCCATCAGTATGAGATAACCCTCTCCTGCATCCAATATCAAGAGTTGACCATAAGATCGGAATGGACCCGCAAATTCAACCTTGCCATCGGCCGGCGCCTTGACCTGGGCCTGCTTGCGGGTGGCGACACTCATGCCGTCAAAAATGGTGCCGTTGACCGTTTCATCGCCAAATTGGCGCATTATGCTGCCCTGAACCGGATAATCGAGTTGGCCTTTGGCCTTGGAAAACCGGATCGGTGGCCGTGCCAAAGCCTCGCGGCGGGCGACGCGTTGGCGTTCCAGTTCGACTTCGCGGGCCCGCAACTCGTCTGATTTTTGACGTTCTTGCAGCAGACGTGATTCGGCGAGACTTGCCAAAAGCTGTTTCAGCGACCGTGACTTGGCCGCCAGTTTCTTGATGCGATCTGCTTCGGCTTCCAGTTCGGACTGGGTTGATTGGGAGAGTGCCGTCTTTTCATTGAGCAAGGTGTTGAGTTCGGCGCGAGCCTGTTGCAACGTCGCGAACTCGTCCTTCAATTTTTGTTTCTGGATTTCCTGTTCGGTTGTTATGGCCGAAAGACGCTCCAGTTTGCCGATCAGCTGATTGGCTTCATCCTTCATTTCGGGAACGACGGCACCAAACATCATGGCGCCACGCAAGGCGGACAGGATGTTGTCGGGTGCGACCACAAGTGCTGGTGGCGGGTTCTGTTCCAGCCGCTGCAACCCGGCGAGCACTTCGCTGAGCAGCCGTTTTTTTTGATTGAGTTCAGCCTTGATGGATTTTTGTTCACCCGCAAGATCGGCAATCGTTGTGTCGATACGCGAAAGTACGTGTTCCTTGGATTGAATGGTGGCTGTTATGCTGACCAACTTGCCCGACAGATCTTCCAAGGCGCGCGCTGTTTGCGCAAGTTCTGCTGCAAGGGCCTGCTGTTTTTCCTCCGACACGCGCAGACCACCTTCGACGGACTGAAGTTCTTTGGATGTCGCTGCCTCGGGCACGTCTTCAGCGTGGCTCTTACCTGCCGCCAGCACGAGACATGCGGCAGTCATCGCCAGCAGGGGTCGCAAAAATCGCATGTCCACACTATGGAACACAGGCGTGTTCAAAATGCGGCCTGTGTCATGAAATGGAACCATTTGGGCACGGATCATTAACGATAAGCATTAAGGTTTCATTAAGTTTTGGCGGACTGGTGTTGTCGTCTGGCGTTGGTCGTCGATGAAGAGCATGTTAATAGCTCTCTCTTTTGTCAGTTTCAGGGCTTGTTCATGGCGGAACCCAATATCTATCGCGGCACCACGGGAAATGATGTCTTCCAGGGGGTTGCCGATATCGACAATGCCTTTGGTGATCAGGGTGATGACCAGCTTTTCGGGTTGTTGGGCGATGACTATCTGTCAGGTGAAGCCGGTGATGATTTTCTGTCAGGCGGGCCTGGAAATGACCGGGTTGAGGGTGGTGAGGGACACGACACCATTTATGGCGGCGACAATGATGACACGCTGTTCGGTGACGAAGGAGATGACCAGCTGTTTGGTGAGACTGGCGTGGATTCGCTGTTCGGCGGTGTTGGCAACGACACGCTGCGTGGCGGAGTTGACCAAGACTCGCTGGAGGGTGGCGATGGCTCCGACATCTTGTTGGGTGGCGATGGCAAAGATTTCCTGTGGGGCGGGGCTGGCGGCGACACGCTGAAAGGCGGGGCCAAGAAAGATCGCTTTTTCTATAATGCGGCAACTGAGGGCAATGACATCATCAAGGCTTTCGACGGCGACGATGTTTTTGTTATCGAAGGATCAGCTTTCGGGCTGGGAAATTACGCAGGTGCCTTGAAATCCAAATGGTTCGTGTCGTCCATGAGCCGCAAGGCGCAGGATGGCAACGATCACTTCATCTATCGCACCACGGATGACACGCTGTGGTTTGATGTGGATGGCAAAGGTGGTGCACCGACGGTCAAAATCGCCGACCTGTCCAATGATTTCAAACTGGCCTTTGGCGACATCATCGTTGTGTAAACCAGCTTACGCCCGGTGATAGGGGTGGTTGGTCATGATGGTGATGGCCCTGTAAATTTGTTCAAGCAGCATGATACGGGCCAGACGATGAGGCCAGGTCATGGGGCCAAACGCCAGAATGTGGTGGGCCTTTTTGCGGAGTGACGGGTCGTGGCCGTCGGGACCGCCCAAGCAGAAAACCACATTTGATTGACCCGCGTCGGCGTATTTTCGCAGCACTGCGGCAAAGTCTTCGCTTGTCATGGTTTTGCCGCGCTCGTCGAGAGCAAATATGATGCTGCCGTCTGGCGTGGCACTGTTCAGAAATGCGACCTCTTCAGACATGCGGGCTGCAGCAGTTGGCAACTGCGACTCTCGCTCCTCATGCAACACCAGCCCGCGCAAACCGACGGGTTTGCCGAGCTGCGTGATGCGAGCCATGTAGTCATCCGCCAGGATTTTTTCAGGTGATGACTTCAGCTTTCCAATACACGCGAGATGAAGTTTCACACGCCGGTGTCTTTGGGCGCACTGGCGGACCAGAGCTTTTCCAGATTGTAGAAGTTTCGCACTTCGGGGCGGAAAATGTGGATGATGATGTCGCCGGAATCGACGAGCACCCAATCGCACTGGGGCCGTCCTTCAACGCGGACGGTTTTCACGCCATTTTTTTCCAGCGTATCAACCACCTGTTCGGAGATGGCGTTGACATGACGGTCAGAGCGGCCTGAGGCAACGATCATGGTATCGGCCATGGTTGACTTGTTGATCAGGTCGATGGTGATGATCTGTTCGGCCTTGGCATCATCAAGCTGTTTCAGGACGGCAGCGACAAGGGGGGGATATTTGCTTGTATCCAAGACAGGCTGGATCGTGATGGCCTTAGGGGCAGCGATCTTCTTGATTGCGCGTGGTTTGCTGGCAATGGATTTAACCGCTGCCTTGCGCTTGACTGGAACCGCTTTTCTCGCCGTTGATTTTTTGATCGGGGATTTTTTAAGAGGAGACTTTTTGATCGGTGACTTTTTGACGGACGATTTCTTTAAAGCCGTTTTTTTCTTTGGCGCTTTTTTAGCTTTTTTATCTGGCGACTTTTTGACGGCCGTTTTGCGCACGGCCACCTTGGCCTTCTTCACTTTCGCAACGGACTTTTTCTTCGCGGATGTCTTTTTCGCCGTCGATTTCCTGGCGGGCAGTTTTCTTGCCTTTGCCTTCACGGCGACTGTTTTCTTCTTCGACGTCTTCTTGGCAGTTTTTTTGACTGGCTTTTTGACTGGCTTTTTCAGGGTAACAATCCTTCTATAATCGGTTTTGCGTGATATTTAGGCTGCATGGGCAACATTCGCAAGCATCACACGCGAGACGCTTGTCCCTGTCTGATGGCGGTTGAGCTTTCCTTGCGCAAGGGCATGGACACGAAAACCCAGGCTGGTGGTTTTTGGGTGGTGATTTCACTGGCCTGCTCAGGGGGAAGCTGTTCATTCTCGTAGCGCATGGCTGCAGGTGAGCCAAGTGCGCGCAGTGAATAACCGGGCCGTGCCAGAACGGCCAAGGGGAGTGTTTCCACAATGTCAGTCCAGTCGTGCCATTTGTGCAGGTTTGCCAGACTGTCTGCACCCATGATCCAGACAAACTTTCCGCGATGCATGGCACGGCGCAAATGTACCAGTGTGTCAGCGGTGTATTTTGCCTTGATCTGCTGCTCAAGGTCGGTGACGATGAAACGCGGGTGATTGGCGATGGTGCGGGTGTCCGCAAGACGCTTGGCATATTCACCGGTTTCCTTGGGGTCCTTCAACGGGTTTTGCGGAGACACCATCCACCAGACCCAATCCAGTTTCAATTTGCGAAGGGCATAAAGTGCGACCATGCGATGGCCGTTGTGGGCCGGGTTGAAGGAGCCGCCAAACAGGCCGATGCGTTGTCCGTCACCGAAGGGCGGGAGCTTTAACATCAGGGACGAATTTGCCCGGTGCCGCGCACCTGATATTTGAAGGTCGTCAGCTGTTCGACACCAACTGGACCACGGGCATGGAGCTTTCCAGTGGCGATGCCAATTTCCGCACCGAAGCCGAACTCGCCGCCGTCGGCAAACTGCGTTGAAGCGTTGTGAAGGACGATGGCGCTGTCCAATTCGCTGAGAAACTTCTCGGCGGTTTTCGTATTGCCGGTGATGATCGAGTCCGTGTGTTGTGAGCCATATTTTGCGATATGGGCCATGGCGGCTTCAACACCATCGACAACGCCGACGGAAATGATTGAATCGAGATATTCGGTGGACCAGTCTTCTTCTGTCGCTGGTTTCACTTGTGTGTCGGTGGCTTGGGTGGCGGCGTCACCGCGGACCTCGCAACCCGCATCTATCAGTGTACGGACGATGGGTTGCAGCATTTTTGCGGCTGCGGCCTTGTCGACAAGGATGGTTTCGGCAGAGCCGCAGATTCCGGTGCGGCGCATTTTCGCATTGCGTACGATGGATTGCGCCATGGCGAGGTCAGCGTCTTTGTCGACATAGACATGGCAGATGCCTTCGAGGTGTGAAAACACGGGCACGCGCGCATCGGATTGGACACGGGCGACGAGGCTTTTGCCTCCGCGCGGAATGATCAGGTCAATGGTGCCGTCGAGGCCAGTGAGCATCTCACCCACCGACTCACGGTCGGTCGTTGGTACGATCTGGATGGCATCGGGATCGAGACCGGCTGTCACCAAACCGTCACGCAAGCCGTTTGCGATTTCCCGCGAGGTGTTGAAACTGTCGGACCCACTGCGCAAAATGGCGGCATTGCCGGACTTGATACACAGACCACCGGCGTCGGCTGTGACGTTGGGGCGCGATTCATAGATGATACCGACAACGCCGATGGGGACAGAGACGCGGGTGATCTCCATGCCGTTGGGGCGTGTCCATTTGGACAGCACGCGGCCAACGGGATCATTCAAGGCTGCGATGTCTTCCAGGCCCTTTGCCATGGACTCTATGCGATCTGGTGTCAGGGTCAGGCGATCCACGAAGGACGCCTTCAGATTTTTTGTGGCGGCCACCTTCAAATCATCGGCGTTGGCGGATGCGATGACATTGGCGCGGCTGCGCAGGGTTGCGGCCATGGCCTTGAGGGCGGCATTCTTTTGCTTTGACGTGGCGCGAGCGAGCGATGTTGCTGCAGCGCGGGCGCGTTGGCCCATGTCGCGCAACGTCATGTGCGCTCTCCCATGACCACCATGTTGTCGCGATGAATGAGTTCGGCGCGGCCCACACTCCCCAGGATTTTTTCGATCTCAGATGTTTTCATGCCTGCAATTTTCCGTGCGTCTTCCGAGTCGTAGTTGGCAAGTCCCCGCGCCAGTTCAATACCGTCGGGACCAATGATGCTCACGGTATCGCCTTTTGCGAAAAGCCCGTCCACTTTTTTAACGCCTGCCGGCAACAGGCTTTTGCCTTTGCTGAGGGCTTCCGATGCACCGGCATCGACACGCAATTTTCCAACGGGGAGAAGTGTTCCGGCGATCCAGCGCTTGCGTGCCAGTTTCGGTGTGGCGGATGACAGGAACCAGGAGCAGCGTTCGCCCGTCATGATGCGACGGAGGGGATGTTTCTCATGGCCGGAGGCGATGACCATGTTGCAGCCTGCGCCGACTGCAATTTTTGCAGCCTCGATTTTTGTAATCATGCCGCCGGAGCCCACGCCTGAGACGGGCTTTCCAGCCATGGCTTCGATTTCGGGGGTGATGTCGCGAATTTCAGGTATAAAGGTGGCGTGTTTTTGGTCGGGTGGGGCGGAGTAGAAGCCATCGATATCGGAGAGCAGCACAAGGCAGTCGGCTGACATCATGGAGGCAACACGGGCGGCGAGGCGGTCATTGTCGCCGTAACGGATTTCCGAGGTGGCAACGGTGTCGTTTTCGTTGATAACGGGAATGGCGCCTTGGGCCAGCAGCGTGGACAGGGTTGCACGGGCGTTGAGATAGCGGCGACGCTCCTCGGTGTCATGCAATGTGACGAGTACCTGGGCTGCCACGAATTTCTTTTTGTGCAGAGCTTCAGACCAGGCTTGTGCCAAGGCAATTTGACCTACGGCTGCGGCGGCCTGACTTTGCTCGAGTTTGAGTTTACCCTTGGGCAGGCCAATGGTGCGGCGGCCGAGGGCGATGGCGCCGGAAGACACGATGATGACGTCGGCACCATTGTCGCGAAGGTCTGCGATGTCCTCGACCAACGAGGACAACCAGGTGGCCTTCACTTTGCCTTCCACCTGGTCGACGAGAAGGGCTGAGCCGATCTTGATCACCACACGGCGGGCTTTGGTGAGCCGTGTTGTCGTTGATGTCACGGCTTCCACTCGGTCGTGGTGATCCCCTCCGGATCGGGTACGCGGTTGGCTTTGCGGGCTTTGGATGCGTATCCATAAAGTGCCCGCATCAGGGGTTCGATATTTTTCCTGGCCGCAGCGGAAATCAGGTGCGGTTCCTTCTTGATCTTGGTTTGGAACGTCTTGAGCTTCTTCGCCAGCGTCTTGTCATCGAGTGCATCAATCTTGTTGAAGGCGATGATCTCAGGTTTTTTGGCGAGCAGTGGACTGTAGGCTTTCAGCTCGGCGCGCACGGTCTTGTAGGCGGCCGCCGGATCGTCTCCAGTCACGTCAATCATATGCAAAAGAACGGCACAGCGTTCAACGTGACCCAGAAAGCGGGTGCCTAGGCCGTGGCCTTCGTGGGCCCCTTCGATAAGGCCTGGAATATCGGCGATGACGAAACTGTTTTGGTCGATGCGCACCACGCCCAGCTGGGGATGGAGCGTTGTAAACGGATAGTCGGCGATCTTTGGTTTCGCGGCGGAGACCACGGACAACAACGTGGATTTACCGGCGTTGGGCAGGCCCACAATACCGGCGTCGGCGATGAGCTTGAGCTTTAACCAGATCCAGGCCTCTTCGCCGGGTTGGCCCTGGTTGGCGTGGGTGGGCGAGCGGTTTGTGGCAGACTTGAAGTAGTGGTTGCCAAAGCCGCCGTTGCCGCCTTTTACCACGCGGTAGCGCTGGCCTAACGTGGCGAGATCGGCGAGGCGTGTTTCCTTATCTTCGGCATAGATTTCGGTGCCGACAGGCACTTTCAAGACGATGTCTTCGGTTGATGCACCAGCGCGCAGGCGCCCCATGCCATGGCCCGCAGTACCTACCTTGAAGTGCTGTTGGTAACGATAATCAATCAACGTGTTGAGATCAGAGGCGGCTTCAACCCATACATCACCGCCGGTGCCGCCGTCACCGCCGTCGGGGCCGCCGAATTCAATGAACTTCTCGCGCCGAAATGAGACGGAGCCCGCTCCACCGTCGCCAGCTTTCACATAGATCTTCGCTTCGTCGAGAAATTTCATAGGCTGGGTCTTAGAGCGGCGTGCTCAAAAGTGGAACCGGTATTCTTGGGGACCGCTGCATGCGCTTGCAAGACTGAAAAACACATTCGGTTTGCTGTTCAGAAGGCACTCGAGGAATCGCGGGGGTTGCAGGAAAACATGGTTAATGAAGGGTAAAAAATGTAGTTGCTCTCACCAATTCAGTTACCTAAGAAGAAACCCGACTGAAACTTCTCTCAATTTGGAGTTGTGTCTTTTTTGAAACCAGCAATAGCGCACGGCGGCGCGGGCTATTGCAACGTGGAGTGTTGAAGAATGAAGTTCGCGATTGTGACAGGATTATCAGCCGCCGCGCTGGTCTTTACATTATCTACCACTGCCGTTGAGGCGATTACAGTCAAGCGCAAGTGTATTACTGCGGAGCGTTGCGTGGTGTTGACCACGTCCAAGATTGTGGGTGTGCGATCGCAGGTGAAGAAAGTTCGCTTGGCTCGCGCTTCCAGCAAGAAGTCGTCGCAGGCGTTGCCCGCCAATCGCGAAGCTGTTGTGGCGCTGATCAAACGGATGGCACCTACCTATGGAGTGCCGACTTGGTTTGCGTTGCGCATTGCGAAGGTGGAATCGGGCTATAATCCTCGTGCCCGGGGTGCTGCCGGGGAATATGGTGTGTTCCAGATGAAGTGCGCCACGGCGCGGCTCGTGGGATATCGCGGCAAATGTGGCGGGTTGCTTAGCGCATCCACCAACATTCAAGTGGGTCTGCGTCATCTGCAAATGGCAGTACGGTCATCGCGCGGCAATCTCAAACTAGCGGCGTCCAAGCACAATGGTGGTTTGGGGCGCAAGCGGCTGGTGCGGGCTTACGTCAATCGCGTGTTCTGAGCCCACATTTCGCGCGTTAAATGCATTAGTGTAACCGGCACGGTCTGGTTCTGGGCAACACTAAAGTGGTTGTCTTGTCGCGTGGCGATGAAGCCAGACTTTTCGAGGACCCGGCGGGACGCGTCGTTGTCGTTGTGATAGCAGGACACAAGTTTGGGCAGGTTGGCGCGCTGAAAGGCATGGCCTACGACGGCTTTGGCTGCTTCCGTGGCGATACCTTTGCCCCAGGCGTGTCTGGCATACCAATAACCGAATTCGGCGTCCTGTTTTGCGTCGCTCCACTCGTAACTGCAAACGCCAATAATTTTGCCAGGGTTGGTCTGCTCTTCGATCGCAAACATGGCTGACTTCGCGCCGAGAGTGGCGGACCAGGCGATAAACTCCTCGGCGTGCTTCAATTCATAGGGAAACGGTACGCGGGCCAGATTGCGCGCGATCTCGAAGTGGTTGATCTCGATGGCGATGGTGGCCGCATCATTCTGATGAGGCCGTCGCAACAGGAGCCGTTCAGTGGTCATTGTCGTCAGGTTCATTGTCGTGATCCAAACAAAACGGAGAGGGGAATGATCCACCTCTCCGTTTCAAACTTCAAACACCGGATCAATGGACCGGTGAGCGTGTAACCGGTTATTCTGCTGCCTTGGCCGGGACGACCGAAACGAGCTGCTTGTTGCCCTTCGTGCCGCGGAAGGTGACGGTTCCTTCGACCATTGCGAAAATGGTGTGGTCCTTGCCGATTCCGACGCCCGTGCCGGGGTGAACTTTGGTGCCGCGTTGACGGATGATGATATTGCCCGGAATGGCCAGTTGGCCCCCGAACAATTTTACACCCAAACGACGGCCAGCGGAGTCACGACCGTTGCGGGATGAGCCGCCTGCTTTTTTATGTGCCATGTGTGTCTCTCCTTATTCGCGTTCGCGGTCAGATTTGGCGCGCGGGGCTTTGCCGGCCATCAATTCCTTGGCCTGCTCAACCCACTCTTCGCGCGCGATACGGCCTTTTGGTTTGAAGACCTCGTCATATTTTTCGATGTCGGCTGCTGTCCATGAAGCAATCTGGGCAAAGGTGGTGATGCCCATTTCCGTCAGGGTTTGGTGCATTTTTGGACCAATTCCACCGATCAGCGAAATGTCGTCGACCTTGCCTGAGACTGCACCGGCAGAGGCCAGTGTTGCAGGTTCGGACTTCGACTTCTTGGCTGCCTTGTCATTCGTTGCTGATGTGTCAGCCCCGGATTTGCCAGCATCTGCTTTGGTTGATTTTGTTTTTGACGTTGCGCCAGCCTCACCGTCCGTCTTGGCGGGCTTTGCAGCTTTGGCCTTGGCGGTTGGCTTTGCACCACCGGTCAGAATGTCAATGATGGTGACTGACGTCAGAAGCTGACGGTGGCCATTGCGGCGGCGGTAATGCTTGCGGCGGCGCTTCTTGAAGATATAAACGGTTTCAGATTTTTCCTGGGCAGCGATTTCGCCAACCACAGTTGCGCCTGCCACATGAGGTGCGCCAACATCGATGGTGCCGCCGTTGGCCACGAGCAGGACTTCGCCGAATTCGACCTGATCGCCAGCCTCGCCTTCGAGCTTTTCGATCAAAATCTTATCATTGGCGGCAACGCGATACTGCTTGCCGCCTGTCTTGATGACTGCGTACATTTCTTCCTCTTTCTCGCGCCCTGTGGCGCTGCCATTCAACTAATTGAAATGGCAGGCTTTTGTCAGACCCATTGAAGGGACTCAGGTGGCCTCGGACAGCGCACAAAGCCCGGACCGTCCTCGGTCCTGTCAGCTGGCGGGTGTCCTATCGGGGCTTTCGGGCGCTGTCAAGTTCGTGTCCGGGGTCATACTGGTTCAAGCGCCAGCGCGGTGTCGACTGCAGGAACAAGCCATAGCGCACCGTATCCCACAAGCGGTTTTTGATAATGCGGTGTTTCTGCGGCTGGTGGCTTGACATGAAATAGGTGAAGCGTCCCGTCAGCCACAGCACTGACCGGATGCCATAGATGTTTGCGGCATAGGGGCAGTCCGTCGAATTCTCGAACTGCTTGTTCTCGGTTTCGAAATCGCCGTAGTTTTCATGAAGATATTTGACGGCATTGTCGGGCACGAGAAAATCGGTACCGTTGTAGGATTTTTGCACAAGGCCATGGGGTGAATTCAGCCACAGACTGCGGTAGCTGCCGTGCACAATATGATCGTTGGCGCGGAAATGGATGAACACGTCAATGCCGAAGTATTCCTTCAACTTGTCACGGTTGTTCTGGAAATAGAATTTGTAAATCAGCGGGGTTCCGGGTGCGACGCCCAGCCATGGGTTGAGAATTGCCTCAACTGTGTCGATCCGCGTGATGGCCGTTTTTTGCCTGCCGGGGTACGCCTCCATGGCGGCAATAAATGCGGGCAAGGCCGGATCATCAGCAAATATACCAACATCAATATCGTAGTCATGCTCCAGCAAGCGCCCTTGACGGTGCATGCCCAAAAGGGTGCCAGACACCAGGAACACCTTTGCCCCTGTTTGCTCGGCCGCGTCATGCAGGCCTTTCAGGATGTCAGTGCCGGACTGGACGTCCAAGAGTCCGCGCCGATGGGCCCGGCGTTCGCGAATCTCGGCACCCGATACCGGCTTCAATTTGCTGAAAGCATAGAGGATCAGATCATAGATCAAGGCGATACCACACAGGACAGCCAGCAAGGGTCTCAGCAGTGTGCGTATCACTTTACAAGTCCGGTTCTTCCAGTGGAGCCAAGGTTTGGCTGCGATTCGACCATTTGGACCTTATCCAACTTCGCCAATTATGGAAGGCCCGAACGGTTTTTGCCAAGGTTTTCAACTGCCCACTGAAACGGGCCCCGAGCAGCAGAATCATGATGCCACTCAAGCCTGAGTCTCCTTTGGGCAGAATGACAAGAAAACCAATAATCAAGGCGAAGTCGAAAATCAGTTCTGCGTAGTTGTCAGAGTCCGTAATGGATTTGAGTTTCGGCCACCGGTCGAGAAAATGTGGATTGGGCATGAGATAGGCAATGCCGGCAATCACCAGCATGGACAGCAAGAATGCGAGACCCAGAGCGATTGAATGTAAGCATCCCAGTGCTGTCAGCGCCAAAAACAGGGCCACAATCTTGAATGCTTCGAGAATGAGTATTGCCCGGCGACGGATATTCTTGATTGACAGGTCATAGCGGTGGAGCTTGCGCAGGACCCAGCCATCCAGTTGCGGAAGGCAGTCTTTGTCCAGTCTTTTTCCAATGGTCAGGGCTGTCGATTTGAAGACCACCATGGCGATGCTGAATGTGACCACTGCTGCCAGCAAAACAACAGTCAAGGGAACCGCAATGCCTGCGACAATCACGGGCTGTTTGTCCATATGCTGGGATGCATAGACCAACACAAAGAGAACCACAGACGGCCCGAGTTTGCGAACGATATGCGTGATGATGCCAAAGAGAACTGCGAGCAGGAGCTTCACAGGTCGGCTGTCCTAGGCGGCCTTGATCTTCGTCAGGTTGTCGCGCAGCATGGTTGAAGAAATCAGCGGTGTGCGGGCAAGATAACTTACCTGGCAGTGCTGCTTGAGCTCGTCAAACTTGCCCTTCCAATCATCGCCCATGACGACCATGGAGGCATCGTATTTCTTCACGTCATGAATCTTTTGTTCCCAGTTCATTTCGGGAAACACATGGTCGACGTAGCGGCATGAGAGAAGCAGCTCTTGGCGCTCGGCGTAGGACATGAATGCGGATTTGCCCTTGAGTGCATTGAATTCATCCGTTGAAACACCGACAAACAGACGCGATCCCATGGCGCGTGCACGCTTCAACAGAGCGATGTGCCCGTAGTGAAACAAATCATAGGTGCCATATGTCAATATAGTGCTCAAGGAATTCCCCCGCCGGAAACAACTTGTGATCGGTGCCTCAGATTGCAAGCAGTTAGCAAGAGCCGCAATGCCAAGTCAATTGGATAACTCCATGTCACCCATTCTCACCCGAATTTCGACTTGAAGTCTTAACAGACCGTTTACGATGTGGCTCAGGTCCGTTCGGTCCGAAAACCCAAAAGCAGTACTATGCCACCGAGCACATGCCCAATTATCGTCAATATCATGGTTTTCTGGATATCCGTGATGCCTGACATATGAATATCACGTAAGTACCAGTTGGCGGCCATGGCACAAATAAACAAAACTGAGACTGATACAGGGATGGTGATGACCCGGACACCCGCTGCCATGCGGACAATCACATAGGTTGCAGCGGCTGTGAACAGGGCAACAATCAGCATTTGCTGGTTGGTGAGATTCCACCCAGTCAGGATATTTGGAATGCCTGGCATTTGGCCGTTGAGCAGGTCGTTCAACATTGCATATCTTTCTGGCTTCCATTCTAGCCAGCAACAGCGGCCAAATCATTAATGCGGCGCGACATGTTGCCGTACGATTAACGAGTCATTACTCGATCGAAGCCCGTGCCCGATGGGTTTCGAGGACACGGTTGAATTCGCCGCCAAAAATCAGAACCAATGCAGCAAGGTAGATAAAGAACATGGCGGCGAAAATGCCGGACAGCGAGGCATAAGTCGAGGTGAACGAGTTGGCATTCTGGAGCCAAGCGGAAAAAACCGCTGTGAGAACCACCCAAGCCAAGAGAGTCAAAATCACACCTGGCAAGACCTTGAGCGGAGAAAGCCGCTTGGCGGGGAGGATGCGGTGGGCGATGTGCAACCCAACAAACAGCAATGTCATGGCCAAGGGATAGCGCAGTTGCACAAGGGTTGCAAAATTCTCCCTGGTTCCGGGCACGTAACTTTCCATCATGGTGACAGCTACCGGCAAGATTATGAGGAGAAATGAAAAGGCGATCATTACGGCAGCAGCGCCGATCACAAACACAACATCGAGCAGATAGAGCACCCATACCGGTCGATGTTCCTTGAGATCATAGGCACGGTTCAATCCGACGCGCACACTGTCAACACCAGCCATGGCAGACCAGATGGTGAGAAGGGCTGCGATGCTGAGCAAGCCGGTGCGCGGGACTGTCAGGATCGACCTGATTTCGCCAGCGAGCGGTTTGACCAGTTGTTCCGGTGCAATGCTGAGGAGGTAAGTGACGAGGTGTTCTGCCTGGGCTTCAGTTCCAACAAAACCAGCCACGGCGGTGAGGAAAATCAGGAATGGAAACAGGGAGAATACGCTGCGAAACGCGATGTTGCCAGCAAGGGGTACGGCTTCATCGGCGAACAAGCGTCGGGATGCTTCCAGTAGCAGGCGGATGAATGTCGGCTGGTCGCTGGTCATGGCGCCCGACATAACGCCACTTGTGCCTCGGTCGGCAAGGGAAAGGTACTAAGTGTTCCGGAGCTCAGCAACTTTTTCCAAGGCTTTGTCGCGATGGGCTTGCGTGACGTGGCCGCGCACCATGGAAATGGCCGTCACCAGCACGGCGAGATCGTCGGTGAATCCGAGACCCAGAAAGACATCCGGAATGACATCAAACGGAAGAATGAAATAAGCCAACGCACCAACGAGCGTCGCCTTCACCCTCACCGGTGTTTGCGGATCGAATGCGGCGTACCATGCCGCGACTGCTTCATGGGCGAAGGGCACATGGGCCAAATTGCGGGCGAGCTTTGGAAAGAAGTCGGTGCGGACGGTGGTGTCGTCATTGGGATCGGTCATGGCGCTCTCCAGCAAACGTTGCAATATGTGGTGTGTTGGCAACGGAGATTCAAGTCTCTCAGTTGCGGGAGAACCAGAAAACGCCCACCAGGACGAGAATGGCGATGAACTGCAGTATGACACGCCAACGCATGAGGTTTTGCGAGCGGCTGGGGGAGCCGCCTTTCATCATGTTCCAGAGGCCGAGCACCAGAATAATGAAAACGGCGGCTAGGGCAACAGGTATCAGATAGTTCATCAATTGTCCGAGGCTTTGTTGGCAAACCTGTCGAGCAGGGAATGCGGCAGAATACGCCTGAGAATGGCGAGAAGCCATGTCGCTGTTGTCACATAGTAGTGGGCGCGGGGCCGGGGACTTTCAATGGCCAGAACCAGTTTGTCGAATACAGCCGAGGCCGGGAGTTTAAAGCGGACAGCGCCGCCGCGTTCGAGTTTTTGGCGCTGGCGTTCGAAGACCTCCTTGTAGTGGGAGTGCGTCATATCGACATTTTTCTCGAAGGCGGCGCGGGCGTTGGGCACGAAGTTGCTTTCGATGGGGCCGGGATTAATGGTCACCACGTCTATGCCAGTGCCGCGCAATTCCAGCCGCAACGTGTCACTCAATCCTTCAATGGCATATTTTGAAGCATTGTAGGGGCCGCGCCATTTGAGAGCGACGAGGCCCAGGACGGAGGAGCACTGCACGATGCGACCCGCCCCGTTGGCCCGCATCATGGGAAGGCAAAGATTTGTGAGTTGGTGCCAACCAAAGACATTGGCGGCAAATTGTTCTTCCAGGACATCGCGGCGAATGTCCTCCAATGCACCGGGCTGGCCATAGGCACCATTGTTGAACAGTGCGTAGAGTTTTCCGCCTGTGCGTTTGGAAACGTCCGCCGCACAGGCTGCAACAGATTTGGGATCGCGGTAGTCGAGGTGCACGGACTCGAAGCCTTCACTCTCCAGGCGCAGCACGTCCCTTGGGGCGCGGGCCGTGGTGAAGACCCGCCAACCGCGGTCTTTGAGGCCTTTGGCACAAGTGTAGCCGATGCCGGTGGAGCAGCCTGTGATGAGAATGGTCTTGTTCATGCCGAACTTTCTATTCGCCGTAATTGAGTCAGATTTGAACTGCAATGTCCGCTGGTTTCGCAATTGTTAAGATTTGACGGTTTATGGTTAACGCATGATTGACTGGCGTATTCTCACTGGCTTTTTGGCCGGATTTTTGGTGACCACCTCCACCTTGGCACAGGTGCCTGGACAGGGTGAGCCCACGGCCCTTGGCGCGTTTCAGGATTGGGAAGCCTACACCTACAAGGCCAAGGACAGCCGTGTGTGTTACATTTACTCGTCGCCCAAAAAATCTGAGGCGGGCAAAAAGGTCAAACGCGATCCGATCTACTTCATGGTGACGCATTGGCCGGGACGCCGGATCAAAGGGCAAATTTCGACCATCATCGGATATCCGTTCAAGGAAACTTCGCGCGTGAAACTCAAGGTGGATGACACGAGTTTTGATCTGTACACCAGCGGTGACATGGCCTGGGCGGATGGCACAGAAACCGAGCAGGCCATCGTTGCAGCCATGAGGAACGGTTCGTCGCTCTCGATTACGGGCACAAGCTGGCGCGGAACGGAAACGACCGATACCTATTCGCTTTCAGGTGTACAGGCCGCAATGGACAAGATTGACGCGACCTGCAAATAATTGGCCATGTATTTCAGATCTTTCCTGATGGTATCGGCGGCACTTTTCATGTGCTCGCAGGCGTATGCTGCATGTGAAACGGCAACAGTTGATACCGCACGTTATACGGTGTGCCGCTTTGATCCGGCGGTGTCACGGATTGAAGTATTCAATCTTGATACAAAGGGATTTCCCTTGGGCAATTTTCAGTCACTGGCAAAGGAGCTTGACAATCAAGGGCAGGTACTGTCCTTCGCCATGAACGCCGGCATGTATGGCGTCGACCTCAAGCCGATCGGGCTTTATGTGGAAGATGGTGTCACGGCCCGCAAACTGAACCGGCGCAGTGGTGCCGGAAACTTTCACCTCAAGCCCAATGGCGTGTTTTATATGGATGGCGGCCGTGCTGCCGTTGTCGAAACCGATACATTCGCGCGGTCAGGTGTCAAACCGCAGTTTGCTACGCAGTCGGGGCCCATGCTGGTCATTGACGGGAAGCTTCATTCCAAGTTTTCTGCAACCGGGGAGTCGGAAAAAATCCGCAATGGTGTAGGTGTGCGCGATGATGGCACTGTGGTGTTTGTGATTTCGGATACGCCGGTCAATTTTCATGCTTTTGCGACCGTGTTCCGCGACACATATGGTTGCAAGAATGCTTTGTTTCTGGATGGATCCGTGTCCAGTGTCTATGCGCCGGAGCTTTCCCGCGATGACGGATTGGTCCCGCTCGGGCCTATGGTCGGGGTCGTTGAAATGAAGTAAGGAGCCCAACCATGGCTACGCTTATCTCGAATTTACCTACCCGTTACATTCAAAATGACAAGCGACCCTCGCTGGTAGGTCTGTCGCGGGAACAACTTGCCGGGATGCTGGCGCGTGTGGGCGTGCCAGAAAAACAGCGCAAGATGCGCGCCAACCAGCTGTGGCATTGGATTTACCACAAGGGTGTGACGGCGTTTGATGTGATGTCAAATGTGTCCAAGGATTTGCGCGGGCAGCTCGATGAGGCGTTTGTAATCGCTCGACCTGAGATCGTGACGGAACAAAAATCAAGCGACGGTACAATCAAATGGTTGTTGCGACTGGCACCAGATGAGCGCGGGCAAAGGCATGAGATTGAAACAGTCTATATTCCAGAAGAAGATCGCGGCACCTTGTGCATATCTTCGCAGGTGGGATGTACGCTCACCTGCACCTTCTGCCACACGGGCACGCAGACGTTGGTGCGAAACCTGACGGCGGAAGAAATTGTTGGCCAGATCATGCTGGCACGTGATCGTATTCTCGATTGGCCGGATGATCCTGCGGCTAATCCCAAACCGCCATTGAGCGGGCGGTTCATTACCAATGTGGTGCTGATGGGGATGGGTGAACCGCTGTATAATTTTGACAACGTCAAGCTTGCCATGGACATTGCGTCGGATGGCGAGGGTGTTTCGATTTCAAAGCGGCGCATTACGTTGTCGACGTCTGGCGTGGTGCCTGACATTATTCGCGCTGGTGCAGAGATCGGCACCAACCTGGCCATTTCATTACACGGCACAACAGACGAGATCCGCGACAAGCTGGTGCCGCTTAATAAGAAATATCCCATTGCGGAGTTGCTGGACGCCTGCACGAAGTATCCGGGTGCATCGAACGCGCGGCGTATCACGTTTGAATATGTGATGTTGAAAGGTGTCAATGACACGGTTGCGGATGCGAAGCGTCTGGTGAAGTTGCTGGCGGGATTGCCCGCGAAAGTGAATCTCATCCCGTTCAATCCGTGGCCAGGCTCGGCTTACGAGTGTTCGGATTGGGATGTGATTGAGGTGTTTGCAGAGATTATGAACAAGGCGGGATATGCTTCACCGGTGCGGACGCCGCGTGGCAGAGACATCATGGCTGCGTGTGGACAGTTGAAGAGCGAGAGCATGCGGGTGCGAGCGAAAGAGCGGGTTTGATTTTGACCTGACTTGATCGACCAGGAAGTCATCCAAGCTCATTGATCTAGGATTTGCGCTCAGTGTTCCAATCCGGGCAAATTTGATCGCACAGCTGCGCCTGTCCGATACCTTCCATGTGGGCAAGTCCCGGTGTGTTGCGGCTGAATGCCGCTTCTGTCTGCCCATGCCGTTTTGTCAGTGCTTTGTCAGATTTGCCTGTCTATTTCTAAAGCTGCAAGTTGCAGCAAACGGGGGATCCCATGCCAATCAATGCCAAAGCCACCACTTACACTTTCGGAACAAGCGCCAACAATGTCATTACGGCTGAGTATCTGCTTGGCGACCTGATCGACGGGCTGGGCGGTGATGACACAATACACGGCCTCGGCGGCAACGACACGTTGAAAGGTGGCACAGGCCATGACGCGCTCAACGGCAACGCCGGCAACGACATACTTGACGGTGGAAACGGCAATGACAAGCTCTATGGCGGATTTGGAGATGACATCCTTCAGCCGGGATTGGGAAACGATTTTGTTGATGGCGGTGACGGCATTGACACGGTTGACTACAGCGTTGGCGGGTTGACACGCGGTGTTACTGTTGATCTGCGTCTCGCGACACAGCAGTACACGCGCGGTGCTGGATATGACACGATCATCAACGTCGAAAATGTGATCGGCAGCAATTATGCCGACACGATCAATGGCTCGGCTTTGAACAACAAGATCACCAGTGGTGCTGGCAACGATACAGTTTACGGCAATGATGGCCACGACAACATCCATGATGGTGCAGGCAGCGACGTTTACAATGGTGGTACAGGCAACGACTGGTTCCATGTCGATATGACGACAGGTGGCAGCGACCTGTTCGACGGCGGTCCAGATGGTGCTGACGGGCTGATGTTTGTTGGGGCCACAAGTGGCGTTACCGTCAACCTGAACGTTACCTCGCAGACATTTGGTGACACGATTCGCAGCATTGAGCAGATCAGCGGTACCAATTTCAACGACACCCTGATTGGCAATGTTTCGAACAACTACATTCAAGGCAATCTTGGCAACGACACGATTTACGGCGGTGACGGCAATGATTCATTGTTCGCAGGCTTGGCGAGTGAACGCACCGCCAACAACTTTGTAGACGGCGGAAATGGAAATGATGTCATCTCGGATAGCAATGGCAATGATACATTGTTGGGCGGAGCGGGCGATGACTACTTCAGAATTGACGCTGGTGAAAACATGCTGACGGGTGGTGCCGGTGCAGACCAGTTTGTGTTCCGCGTCTCTGAGGTCGACCCGACACAAGTCGATACCATTACTGATTTCGAAAGCGCTGACACGGTCTTTTTCGGTTCGTTCAACTGGCGCAGTGCTGTGAATTTGATCGGGGAAGCGCAATTTACGGGGTCGGGACTATCAGAGTTCAGGATGGTGGCTACTGCTGCCGGAACTTTGCTGGAAATCGACGAAGATGGGAACGGTCCGGCCGATGTCGATTTCCGTGTCCTGATTGTGGGGACCGCTCCAGTATGGAGCAGTGACCCAACAAACTCCGACATCTTGTTTGGTACATCGAACCCGGCAACACCGCCTTTCGTTCCCTGAGAGTTTGGCATCTCTATAGTGTGAGTCGAGACGCAACCATGTGAGGCTTGCGGACAGATTGCCCTGCGTGATAGTCGGAAGCGACAAGCGCAGGGTGCCTCATGTCTTCCAAACAGAAAATCAAGAAAGTCGTTCTCGCCTATTCCGGCGGGCTTGACACCTCCATCATTCTCAAATGGCTGCAGACCGAATATCATGCGGAAGTCGTGACTTTTACCGCTGACCTCGGGCAGGGCGGGGAACTGGAACCTGCGCGCAAGAAGGCTGAGCTTCTGGGCATCAAGGAAATCTACGTCGAAGACGTGCGCGAAGAGTTCATCCGGGATTTTGTGTTCCCGATGTTCCGGGCCAATGCCTTGTATGAAGGTGTGTATCTCTTGGGCACGTCGATTGCGCGGCCCTTGATTGCCAAGCGTCTGATCGAGATTGCGGAGGAGACCGGGGCGGATGCGATCTCGCATGGGGCCACGGGCAAGGGCAATGACCAGGTTCGGTTTGAACTCACGGCCTATGCGCTCAACCCGGATATCAAGATCATTGCGCCGTGGCGCGAGTGGCAATTCAAATCACGCACGGATTTGATCGCGTTTGCTGAGGAACATCAAATTCAAGTGTCAAAGGACAAGCGCGGCGAAGCGCCTTTTTCTGTCGATGCGAATTTGCTGCACTCGTCGTCTGAGGGCAAGGTGCTGGAGGATCCGTGGGAGGAGCCACCGCCTTACGTCTACCAGCGCACCATTGCACCGGAGGATGCGCCGGACAAGGCGATGTATGTCGAGATTGAATTCAAGCATGGCGATCCGGTTGCGATTGATGGCAAGGTGATGAAACCGCATGTGCTGTTCAAGGAATTGAACCGTCTTGGCCATGACAATGGTATTGGGCGGTTGGATTTGGTGGAGAACCGGTTCGTCGGCATGAAATCGCGCGGGGTTTATGAAACACCGGGCGGTACCATTTTGTACACGGCGCACCGCGCGATGGAATCGATCACGCTGGACCGCGAAGCCGCGCATCTGAAAGACTCGTTCATGCCGCGTTATGCGGAGCTGGTTTATTACGGCTTCTGGTTTGCGCCGGAGCGCGAGATGCTGCAGGCGATGATCGACAAGAGCCAAGAGCATGTGGAAGGTTCAGTGCGGCTCAAGCTGTACAAGGGCAATGTCATCGTGGTGGGGCGCAAGTCGCCGAAGTCACTGTACAAGAATGATCTGGTGACGTTCGAAGATGACCGTGGTGCCTATGACCAAAAAGATGCGGCAGGATTCATTCGTCTGAATGCATTGAGGTTGCGGACGCTGGCGGCGCGGAAACGTTCAACCTGATCTTGTCTTGATGTTGACGATCATCACGGCTGCCGCTGTCACCGCCATGCCTGCGATTTGCATGAGCGACAGTGTTTCACCAAACATCATGTAGGTGATGAGTGCCGCGACACCGGGCACAAGAAATATCAATGCCGAAACTTTGGCTACGGCTCCTTCGCGGATCAGATACATCAATATGAGGATGTTGCAGACCGACGAAATGATGACGGCCCAGGCGAGACCGGACCAGGCTTGCAGAGCTGCCGTCGAAGCCAAAATTCTCTGTCAGGGCTGCGAGCAGCACCACAGCAACAGATGCTCCCACGTATTGCCAAAACATGGATGTGAGCAATGGAATGCGGGAAGCAAAGCGTTTCTGGTAGACGGTGCCAAAGGTTGCTGACGCAATACCCATGAAGGCAATGCCGACGGTCACCGAGGTGATGCCATCCATTGTGGTGGTGGAAAATTTTGGCGCGAGTACCATCGCAACCCCAGCCATGCCGACAAGCAATCCGAACCAGTGTTTTGTGTCGACGCGCTCGTGCAGCATGGGGACGGCGATGAAGGCTGTCATCAATGGCTGGAGTCCGCCCAGCAAGGCACTGACGCCACCGGGAAGGCCATGGGTGACGGCCCAATAGATACAGGCGAGATAGAGCGCATGGAGGAAGAAACCGACCGTTGCCGCGTGTAGCTTGTCGCGCAATGTTATGGGCTTCTGGCGAAATACCAGCACCAGTGCCAACGTGCAAAGGGCCGCCAACGGGAAACGGAAGGCCAGAAATGAAACTGGTTCCACATGGCCCGCTGTCAATCTCGCGACGACAAAGCCGGAAGCCCAGAGAACGACAAAAAGGGCCGGAGCGACCGTTGCAATGAGCCAGCCCGATGAGCTAGCCCTCATCAAATGATTGTCTCTTGGTTTCGGAATTCTTCGCCGGTGCTTCGTCCTGCATGGCACGGCGCAGTTTACGGATGAGCAAGGCTTTCTGTTTTGGATCCGCCACTTTTTTCAACTGGTCGCCAATGTCCAGCACCAGAGATTGCAGGTCATTGTTCCAGTCAAGCTTGGCGACGGAGGTGGGGTCGATGCGCGGTTTGGTGTCACTTTCGATGACGGCGCATTTGTCGGCCTCAAGATCGTAAACATCATCAAGGCGCGGGCGGATGATGCAATCATCCGCAACCATGCCCCTTAATGCTTCCGCGAAAGCGATCTGCGGGTCTTCTTCGCCGTGGGTGAGGAAGATGGATTTGGCGACGGGCAGGCGCTCTTTCATCCATTGCACAAGTTCGGGACCATCGGCGTGGCCGGAGTAATCCTCAATGCGCGTGATTGTTGCCGCGACGGCAACTTCTTCGCCCATGATGGTGACGCGCTTGGCACCGCCTTCGAGCAAAGAGCCGAGAGAGCCTTGCGCCTGGAATCCCACGAGCATCACAGTTGTGGATTTTTGCCACAGGCGATTGCGCAGATGGTGTCGAATGCGGCCAGCCTCTGCCATACCCGAGGCCGCGATAACTACGTGGAATCCCTTGAACCTGTTGAGGGCTTTTGAGTCTTCCACGGATTCTGTGCCACGCACGTTTGGCGATGCGAAGGCCTTGGCGAGGTCTTCGCCGTTTTCCAGCTCCTTCGAATGTTTGCGGAAGATGGCGGTGGCTTTGTTGGCGAGCGGGCTATCAATGAAAATATTGGCCTTGGGGACTTTGCCATGGTCCATCAACCAAACAAGATCAGTCACCACCTCCTGTGTGCGTTCGACAGCGAAGGATGGGATCAACAAGACGCCTTGACGGGCTGCGGCATCTTTGACCTCTTTAGCAAGGAGCTCGCGGCGCTTTTCGAGAGTGCGTTCAAAGCGGTCCTTGCCGCCGTATGTCGATTCACAGATGACGAAATCCCAATTGGTCGGTGCTTCGGGGTCGTGCTGCAAAAGTTTGCCATCGGGGCCGATGTCGCCCGAGAACAGGATGCGGATGGGTTTCTTGCCCTGGCGCTCCACTTCAACCTCGATGGAGGTCGAGCCCAGCAAATGGCCAGCATTCCAATAGCGCATGCGTATGCCCTTGGCAGGTTCGAACCAGGTCTCGTAATCATGGTTCTCGAAGAGTTCGAGCGCTTTCATGGCATCGTCGAGTACGTAAATCGGTTCGACTTCAGGCAGTCCGCGCTTGGCATTGCGCTCGTTGAGTTTCTTGACTTCCATCTCCTGAATGAAGCCGGAATCGGGCAACATGATTGCGCACAGATCGGTGGTGCCGGGCGTTGCAAAAATTTTCTGCGAGAAGCCGTGCTTTACGAGTTTGGGCACAAGACCTGTATGATCGATATGGGCGTGGGTGAGAACCAGTGCGGTGATGGATTTGGGGTCGTAGGGAAAAGGACGGTAGTTCAGTTCTGTTTCGGTCTTGGCGCCCTGGAACATGCCGCAATCGATCAGCACTTTGGCCGTGCCGGTTTCGATCATGTAATTGGATCCGGTGACGGTGCGGGCAGCACCGTGGAAATGCAGCTTGATCATTTATTCATCCTTTGGAATTTCGAGACCGCAGCGCTGCAATTCATGCCAGGTTTGAGCTGGCGTGTCGGCAAAGGAAAAGAGATCGAGATCCTTTTGACTGACGAGACCTGCATCGACAAAGCTTTGGAAATTGATGGTGCGGTTCCAGAATACTGAATCGTAAAGTACTACGGGCAGTGGCTTTTGCATCTTGCCTGTCTGCCTCAACGTCAGCAGTTCGAACAATTCATCCATGGTGCCAAAGCCACCGGGGAAAACCACGAGTGCTGCTGCTCGCATGGCAAAATGCATCTTGCGCATGGCGAAGTAATGGAAGCGGAAGGTGAGGTCCGGGGTGGAATAGGAGTTGGGTTCCTGCTCCATGGGCAAGGTTATGTTGTAGCCGACGGAGGGAGCACCTGCGTCATAGGCTCCGCGGTTGGCGGCTTCCATGATGCCGGGGCCGCCGCCGGTGGCGATGACATTGTAGAGTGGTTTGGTCTTGTATTTTGCACCACCCTCTTCGGAGCATATGCGTGAGAACTCGCGGGCCCCGGCGTACCAGCCATCCTTTGCGCCATCCTTCACGCGGGCGGACCCGAAGACGACGATGGTTGATTCAATGCCCCAGGTGCGCAGGTGTTCCTCGGCTTTTTGGTATTCAAGCTGGAAGCGGACGCCGCGAGTGGAATCACCCAGGATAAAATCTGGATCGAGAGAGGGCAGGCGGAACGCTGGAGCCTGCATCTGGGGCAGGTTGGAGGGGTGAGTCGACAAGGGTCATCCTTTCAATGGTGCATTAGCGATAGGCGCAAAGTCCCGTTGCAATCAAGGGTGTGTTCGGTCACGATGGGAATAACGGAGTTATCATGAGCAAAACTTTAGCCAGCCAGTTCAGACTTGTATCGGGAAAAGGCTTCGATTTGTCGAACGTCGACACGCGGGATACCTGCGGATTTGACGACAAGGAAAAGGCCAAAGCGCAGACGGCGGACGATGCGGTGGCCATCGACCAGTTGCAAGATCGGTTGTTTGCGGAAGGCAAGAGGGCGCTGCTGGTGATCCTGCAAGGCATCGACAGTTCCGGCAAGGATGGCACGGTGCGCGGCGTGTTCAATACCTGCGGACCCATTGGCGTGCATGTCAGCCCGTTCAAGGCACCGACTGATGTAGAGTTGGCGCATGATTATCTGTGGCGTGTGCATAACGCTGTTCCAGCGCGGGGATACATCGGTATTTTCAATCGCTCGCATTACGAGGACGTGCTTGTGGTGAAGGTGCGGAAATTTGCGCCTGATGATGTGATCGAGAAGCGTTATGAGCAGATCAATGCGTTTGAAAAAATGCTGAGCGATAACGGGACACGGGTTCTCAAGTTCATGCTGCATATTTCCAAGGACGAACAGGCGGAGCGGTTGCAGGCGCGGGTGGATGATCCCACCAAACGCTGGAAGTTCAATCCCAGCGACCTGGATGACCGACAGCTGTGGGACACTTTCATGGCGGAGTATGAGACCGTGGTGCGGAAATGTTCAACGGAACATGCGCCATGGCATGTCATCCCGGCGGACCGGAAGTGGGTACGCAATGCTGTGATTGCGCGGATTGTGCGTGAGACTCTCGAAGAGATGGACCCACACTATCCTGAGGCCAAGGGTTGGGACCCTGAAACGATCAAGATCACCTGAAATAGATGTGAATTGATTGCATCATTCTTGATCAAGTGGTCAGGAACCGTTAGCGTCACCGTTAACCAATCAATTCAAGGAGGCCTGTTTGACGGGGCCTGTCATCACCGCGCGCGACCTCACTTTGACGTTCACTACTTCGGACGGTCCCGTCTTTGCGCTGTCGAAGGTCAACCTGGATGTGGCGGATGGAGATTTTGTTTCCTTCATCGGGCCGTCCGGATGTGGCAAGACGACCTTACTAAGGGTGATTGCTGACCTGGAGCAAGCGACGGATGGCACGATTTCTGTCAACGGCATGACGCCGCAGCAAGCGCGGCTCAATCGCGCCTATGGTTATGTGTTTCAGGCTCCGGGGCTGTTTGCCTGGCGCACAGTCGAGCGCAATGTGGCGCTGCCACTGGAGATCATGGGGCTGGACGATGTCGCTGGCCGCGTGGCGCGCAATCTGGATCTGGTCAATCTCACCGGGTTCGAGACGAAATTTCCCTGGCAGTTGTCAGGTGGCATGCAGCAGCGTGTGTCGATTGCGCGGGCTTTGGCTTTTGATCCCAAGCTGTTGTTGATGGATGAACCGTTCGGTGCGCTTGATGAAATTGTGCGCGACAAGTTGAATGCTCAGTTGCTGGCGTTATGGGATGCCACGAAAAAGACTGTCGTGTTTGTGACGCATTCGATTCCTGAGGCGGTATTCCTCTCCACCAAAATCGTCGTGATGTCACCCAGACCTGGACGAATCATTGATGTGATCGAGACCAAATTCCCCCGGGATCGCACCCTTGATATCCGGGAAACGCCAGAATTTTTAAAAGTTGCGCAGCGTGTGCGGGACGGATTGCGGGCAGGACACAGTTATGAAGATTGATGCAAAACTCAGGTCTGCACGCACGCAGGATATGGCAGCCTGTGCTGCGATCCTCAACGATTGGATCGATGAAACGGAATGGATGCCGCGCATTCATTCGCGGGAAGACGTCGTACGTCATTACCAGACCGTGGTGGCGGCAGAGCGAAATGTTTATGTCGTTGTTGGCGGTAACCACATTGTCGGGATGATGGCGGTCGCGCCGGATCATTTGGTCACAGCACTGTATGTCAGGAGCGGCTTTCGCAGGCAGGGTGTGGGGCGATTGCTTCTGGACCGGGCGAAGCGTGATGCGGGTTCGAACTTGAGCGTTTGGACGTTTCAGCAGAACACATCGGCGCTTGCGTTTTATGGTGCTCAAGGATTTGTCGAAATCAACCGCACCGATGGGGACAATGAAGAAGGATTGCCTGACATCTTGCTGGAGTGGCGGGCATGATGACGAAACGGCAGGACTCCCACCTCATCCCGGTGACCGTGACCTGCCTCGTGTTGTTCGTCATTTGGTATCTGGCGTGCATTCCGATGAATGCCGTCGTGGCGCAATCCAAGATCGATGCCGCGGGTGGGGGCCTCGCTGCCGTGTTGCGCGAATCCTGGAACCATGTGCGTCCTGTGCTTCCGGCACCGCATCAAATACTCTCTGAACTCTGGACGACCATTTTTACGATCAGGCCTTCATTGCCGAAGTCCCTGCTGTATCATTGCTGGGTGACGTTGTCGTCAACGCTGCTTGGCTTTGCCTTGGGTGTCGCACTTGGTATTGGTTTGGCCATTGCCATCGTGCATTCCAAACTTCTGTCCAAAGCGTTGATGCCGTGGATCATTGCATCGCAAACCGTTCCCATTCTGGCCATTGCGCCAATGATCATTGTGGTGCTGGGCGCAATAGGCCTTACGGGTATTTTGCCGAAAGCGCTGATTTCGATGTATTTGTGTTTCTTTCCCGTGACCATCGGCATGGTGAAGGGGTTGACCTCACCTGACGTCATTCATCGTGACCTTATGCAAACCTACAATGCGTCGGCGGGAGAGACCTTGTGGAAGCTCAGGTTTCCCGCGTCAGTGCCGTATCTCTTTGCATCTTTGAAGATCGCTGTTGCGATCGCACTCACGGGAGCCATTGTGGGCGAGTTGCCGACGGGTGCAGTGGCTGGCATTGGTGCGCGGTTGCTGGTCGGGTCCTATAACGGGCTCACGTTGATGATCTGGAGTGCACTGGTTGCAGCATCGGTCATGGCGGCCGGTCTCGTCTGGCTTGTGGGTTTTGCCGAGCGCAGAACACTTGTCCGCATGGGAGTGAAGCCAGCATGACGATCATGCACCGACTTATTGCACCTGTGTTGCTTGGCATCGCGATGCTGGCGCTCTGGGAAGCGGCCTGCCGGGGTATACCGATCTCGCCCATCCTGTTGCCACCGCCTTCGGTCATCGGTGCCAAGATCATGACTGCATTGCCCACACTCGGGTATGATTTCTTCATGACGGTCCTGCAGGCGGTTATCCCGGGCTGGATCATTGGCTGTGCGGCGGGGCTTGGGGTGGCATTGCTGTGTGACAGGTTTGACTTTTTGCGGCGCGGGTTGTTGCCAATCGGGAATTTCTTTTCAGTGCTGCCGTTGGTTGGCGTCGCTCCCATCATGGTGATGTGGTTTGGCACCGGCGTTGCGCCCAACATCGCCGTTGTGGTGATCATGACGTTTTTCCCCATGCTGGTGAATGCCATCGCCGGGCTCAATGCATCGTCGCACCTGGAGCGTGACCTGATGCGGTCTTATGGCGCGACCTGGTGGCAGGCGCTGTCGCGTCTGCGCTTGCCGGCAGCCATGCCGTTCATTTTCAACGCCCTAAAGATCAACTCGACATTGGCGATGATTGGCGCGATTGTAGCGGAATTCTTTGGCACCCGCGTTGCGGGCATGGGGTTTCGCATGCAGACAGGGTTTGGCAGCATGAGTCTGGATCTGGTGTGGTCCGAAATCGCACTTGCCGCAGTTTCGGGCTCGATATTTTATGGCTTGCTGGTTCTGGGCGAGCGAGCAGTGACATTCTGGCATCCATCTTACAGATCGTAAGAACGGAATAACAAGGAGGACTACAATGAAGAAAACTCTACTCGCAGCGGCGGCTGTCGGTGCCCTGTTGGTGACATCTGGTTCAGCCATGGCTGAAAAAGTGACGCTGCAATTGAAGTGGGTCACCCAAGCACAGTTCGCTGGCTATCTGGTGGCCAAGGCCAAAGGTTTTTATGATGAAGCCGGACTTGAAGTCGACATCAAGCCAGGCGGACCCGATATCAACCCGCAGCAGGTGCTCGCCGGTGGTGGTGCCGATGTGGTCGTGGACTGGATGCCTTCGGCATTGGCCACACGTGAGAAAGGTGCCGCCGTTGTCAATATTGCGCAACCCTTCAAGCGCTCCGGCATGATGCTGACGTGCCGCAAGGAAACCGGGATCACGAAACCTGAGGACTTCAAAGGCAAGAAGTTGGGCGTCTGGTTCTTTGGCAATGAGTATCCATTTTTGTCGTGGATGAGCCAACTGGGCATTCCGACCAACGGCGGTGCTGATGGCGTTGAAGTCATCAAGCAGGGATTCAATGTTGATCCTTTGATCCAGAAGCAGGCCGATTGCGTGTCGACCATGACCTATAATGAATACTGGCAGGTGATTGATGCCGGTCTTGCTGCAGACCAGCTCGTGACCTTCAAGTATGAGGACATGGGTGTGTCGACGCTGGAAGACGGGCTCTATGTCATGCAAGACAAGCTCAATGATCCGGCTTTTGTTGAAACCATGGCCAAGTTTGTGAAGGCCTCGATGAAGGGCTGGGATTACGCCCGGACCAACAATGATGAAGCGGCACAGATCGTTGTGGACAATGATGCAACGGGAGCGGCCTCCATTGATCACCAAAAGCGCATGATGGGTGAGATTTCGAAACTCACGGAAGGCTCAGACGGAACGCTCGATGTCGGTGCCGCAGAGCGCACGGTTGCGACACTGATGAAAGGTGGCTCTGATCCGGTGATCACAAAGTTCCCGGAAGGTGCATGGAGCGATGTCGTTACCAAGGCTGCGATGAAGTAATCATACGCCATGCAAGACGGAAAAGGGACCAGCGATGGTCCCTTTTTCATGAATTACTGTTTCTGGAAAATGATCTTGCCGCGCTGGTTCAGCATCAATTGCTCACCTGTTTCAGGATGGAAGTAACCTTCGACGCGCAGGCCATCGGGTGTGGTGCCGTAAACCTCCCAGCAGCCACCATCTTCCTTCATGCGATTCACTTTCCAGCCGATTTTGGTCAGCTGATTGGTCAGTTGCTCTTCAGAAAGCCACTTGGATTTTTCGACGACTTCGCAGGTATATCGACCTGTTGCGGCAGATGGAGAGGCGAGAAGTACAAACGTCAAAGCGAAAAGGGTGTATTTCAAGTTGTTAACTCCTGTTTGCGGAGGGAACGGGTGAAGTTGCGCCAGATGCGGTAGGTCTCCAGAGCGGCCAACGGCACGAAGTGGACGAGAGCCGGGCCCAGATCATTGTCCACGAAAATCCAATGCACCAGTGTCGCCACAGCTGCGGGGTAGACAAGGCGTTGCAGCGTTTTCCAGGCGGTGCCCATGGCGCGCACCGACACATCGTTTGATGTCAGTGCCAGGGGGATGAAAAGCAGTGTGGCCAGCCATCCTGTCCAGATGCCGAGTGCTGTGAACTCATCCAGCATGGCCTGCAGCGTTCCCATGTCGACGATGTAAACAATGGTGTGAAGAGCGGCATAGAGCGCTGCGGCAACGCCGAACTCGCGCCGGTATTTGATCAGCCAGCGGGGGATGCGCGATTGCGGAAACAGCATCCGCAATGGTGTTGCCACCATGGCGATCATCATGAAACGGGCGGAGAACTCGCCAGTGGGGTGCAGCAGACCGTCGTCAATGCCCTGCGACCAAATTTCGGCCAACATGGGCAGTGCCGGAATGGCCAGGATCAGCCATAGAACATAACGTGACTGGAGGATGGATTTCATCTGCATTCCAGTAAGACGGCAATGGGGCAAAAATCCGTCGCTGCCATCTGACGTTTTTTGTTCAACCCTTGTTCTTGTAATACACGTCCAAAAACACGGCGAGCATCAGGACGGCGCCTTTGATGACCTGTTGCCAGTCGATGCCGATGCCCATGATGGACATGCCGTTGTTCATGACGCCAATGATGAAGGCGCCGATGACAGCGCCGATGATCTTGCCGACGCCGCCTGTTACCGCTGCTCCACCAATGAAGCAGGCGGCGATGACTTCCAATTCAAAGCCTGCACCCGCCTTGGGTGTTGCGACATTGAGGCGGGCGGCGAAGACGAGGCCTGCAAGACCAGCCAGTGCGCCCATGATGGTGAAGATCCAGAAGGTCATGCGCTCAGTGTTGATGCCGGACAGCTTGGAGGCTTTTTCGTTACCGCCCATGGCATAGACCCTGCGGCCAAAAGTGGTGCGGGTGGTGATGAAGACGAAGAGTGCAATCAGCGTGAACATCACGATCAGCACATTGGGCAGGCCCTTGTAGCGGGCCATGAGGAATGAAAATCCGAGGAAGGCGACGGCGATCAGGATATTGCGGCCGAGAAAAATGCCATGGGGTTCTTCCGCGAGGCCGTGCGACTGCTGCTCGTAGCGTTCCTTGGTGTTGAAATAAATGATGAGCGCTGTGACCAGACCTCCGATGAGGAGTGCCAGAAGATTGAAGGGTCCGCCGAACAAATTTACGGTGAAAATGTCCGGCACAAAGCCTGATGACAGGAGCTGGAATGATTTTGGAAAGGGACCGACAGAAGCGCCACCCAACACGGTGAGGGCGAGGCCCTTGAAGATCAACATGCCCGCCAGGGTCACGATGAAGGCCGGTATCTTGTGATAAGCGACGAAGTATCCTTGCACACCGCCGATCATGGCACCCAGCGCAATGCAGGCCGCCATGGTGATGAAGGGATCCATCTTCCACGGCACCATCATAATGGCGGCGACGGCGCCAACGAATCCCGAAACGGAGCCGATACTCAGATCAATGTGTCCGGCGATGATGACCAGCAGCATGCCAAGCGCCATGATGACGATGTAGCTGTTCTGCAAGATCAGATTGGTCATGTTCACGGGCTTGAACAGCGTGCCATTGGTGGTGAACTGGAAAAACACCATGATGGCAAGGAGTGACAGGAGTAGCGCGTAGTCTCTTATGTTGGCATGCACAAAGCGCATGATATCAGTGCGCGGTGCGGTCTGGTTGGTGGATTCAGTCATGTCACTTGTCCCATGATTTCATAATTGCGCGCATGATTTTTTCTTGCGTCGCTTCCTTGGCTGGCATTTCGGCAACGAAGCGACCTTCGTTCATGACGTAGATGCGATCGGAAATGCCGAGGAGTTCCGGCATTTCAGACGAGATCACGATCACTGCTTTTCCTGCTTCTGCCAATTGGTTGATGATGCCGTAGATTTCATATTTTGCGCCGACGTCGATGCCGCGCGTGGGTTCATCGAGAATGAGAATGTCGGGACCAGAGAAGAGCCACTTCGACAGCACGACCTTTTGCTGGTTGCCGCCGGAGAGATTGCCGGTGGTCTGAAACACGGAAGAACAGCGCACGCCAAGATCTTTGCGATACTTGTTGGCGACGGACAGTTCTCTGGTTTCGTCAATCACCGAGTTGTTGGAGACACCTTCAAGATTGGCCAGTGTGATGTTGTGCTTGATGTGATCGATCAACACAAGGCCGAAGGTCTTGCGGTCTTCGGTGACGTAAGCGAGGCCTGCATCCATCGCCTTCGGAATTGTGGACACATCAGCGAGCTTACCGTTGATCCTGACGTCGCCGGCGATCTTCTGGCCATAGGCGCGGCCAAAAACCGACATGGCAAATTCGGTGCGTCCTGCTCCCATCAAGCCTGCAATGCCGACAACCTCGCCCTTGCGCACAGACATCGACACGTTCTTGATCATCTGACGGTCGGCATGTTGGGGGTGAAACACACTCCAGTTGGACACTTCAAAAATGGGTTCGCCAATGGTGGCGTGGCGATCCGGATAACGATCCGTCAGGTCGCGGCCCACCATGGCCTTGATGATGCGGTCTTCGTCGACTGTGGCTGCGTGGGTGTCGAGTGTGTCCACGGTCTTGCCATCGCGCAGCACCGTGATGCGGTCGGCGACTTTCAATACTTCATTGAGTTTATGGGTGATGAGGATCGAGGAAATGCCTTGCGCCTTGAACCCCTTCAAGAGTTCGAGGAGTGCGTTGGAATCGGTTTCGTTGAGGCTTGACGTTGGTTCATCGAGGATTAGCAGCTTCACTTTCTTGTTCAGCGCCTTGGCGATTTCAACAAGCTGCTGCTTGCCCGTGCCGATGTTGGTGATCAACGTGTTGGGGTGTTCCTTGAGACCCACCTTGTCGAGCAAGGCCTTGGTTTTCGCGAAGGCCTCGAACCAATTGATGACGCCGTGTTTCGCGGTTTCGTGGCCGAGGAAAATGTTTTCGGCAATGGAGAGCAAAGGAACGAGGGCCAATTCCTGGTGAATGATGATGATGCCAGTCGATTCACTGTCGGCGATGGTCTTGAAATGACGTTCCTGGCCTTCGTAATGGATGGCACCGTCATAAGTGCCTGCGGGATAAACGCCGGACAGGACCTTCATGAGCGTGGATTTGCCAGCGCCGTTCTCGCCGACGACAGCATGGATCTCGGCGGGCATCACGGCAAGGTTGACGTTCGACAGGGCTTTCACACCCGGGAACGTCTTGGTGATGTCGCGCATCTCGAGGATGGGGTGGGTCATCAATTAGGTTTCACAAGGTTTGAAATCATTTAGACCGAGGAATGCGAGAAATTGCATATCAACATTTTGGAATATCTCACTGATCACAACTGCACCATTTGAAGAAAACAACATGCCCCTGCTTTTATTTATGTAACCTTGGAAAGGGTGTCTCTTTGCATTCCGACAGTCATCAGGTGAGCGGGTCAGAACCAAGCATTTTTGATCTGATTGTGATAAGCCTTGCTTTTGCAGTTTGCACCTGCTGCCCGATTCAATGCCAACACTTATTACTCGGTCATAGTTATCATACTGGAACGGCGCCATCTCATTTGCTCGGAACAGAACTGATCCCTTTTCGGAAATCAAGAATCCTTCCCTTACAAACGTCTTGAAGTTCATGCTGCAAAGCTGCTCACCGTCTGCGAGCTTTATCGCTCTCCAGGTTTCTGTTTTACTAGTTTGGTTGAGATGATAAGTGATGCTGCCAAGCAGAGTGCCGCTTATCATATCGCAACTCTCTTGACTGAATTCGAATTGGGCGTTTTTCGTATTCAGTACATAGACGTTAGTATCATCTGCAACTGCCATCCTAGCTTGCATCAAAAGGCTAACGACAAGCACTGATTTGGACAGCGCTTTCAAGCCCGTAAATATCTTGGTTATTTCACGCATATAGAGCATGTGCCGTCTTGTCATTCTCCCTCCCCCTTGTGGGGAGGGCCGGGGTGGGGGTCGAACGGTTTTGCAGAAAGAGGTAGTTTGCTCTTCTGAAAGTTCTGAGCGACCCCCACCCTATCCCTCCCCACAAGGGGGAGGGGACCCAATCAATTGTTTACTTCAAATCTTCGGCCTTGATGTAGCCGGAGCCGACGAGGAGGGTTTCGATGTCGCCCTTGCCCACGTCATGCGGGGTCAAGAGGTAAGACGGAACAATCTTCACTTCGTTGTTGTAGGTCTTGGTGTCGTTGATCTCTGGTTCCTTGCCCGAGAGAGCGGCGTCAACCATCTTGGCGGTGACCTTGGCGAGTTCGCGCGTGTCCTTGAACACGGTTGAATACTGCTCGTCTGACATCATGGCCTTGACAGAAGGAACTTCTGCATCCTGGCCGGTGACGATTGGCATTTCAGCGCCTGGTGCGTAGCCCACACCTTTGAGCGAAGAAATGATGCCGCGTGACAGACCATCATAGGGTGCGAGAACGCCATGGACTTTCTTGTCGGTGTAGTTGGCCGACAGGAGGTTATCCATGCGGGCTTGTGCAACGGCACCGTCCCAACGCAGCGTGCCGACCTTGTCCATGCCCATTTGACCGGATACGATGGCAATGTCGCCAGCCTTGATCATCGGATCGAGAACCGACATGGCACCATCATAGAAATAGAAGGCGTTGGTGTCATCCGGCGAGCCGCCGAAGAGTTCGACGTTCCATGGCTTCACGGAACCAAAACGTTCCTTGAGGCCTTTGACGAGTGAAGTGGCTTGCAGCACGCCGACGCCGAAATTGTCGAAGGTGGTGTAGTAGTCCACGTCACCGGTCTTGGTGATGAGGCGGTCATAGGCGAACACCTTGGCACCAGCGGCGTGGGCCTTGGCGAGAATGTCCGACAAGGTTGAACCGTCGATGGCAGCAATGATCAAAGCCTTGGCACCCTTGGTGACCATGTTTTCGATCTGGGCGAGCTGGTTTGGAATGTCATCTTCGCCGTATTGAAGATCGGTTTCGTAGCCGAGGGCAGTGAATTCCTTCACCATGGACTCTCCGTCCGAAATCCAGCGGGTTGATGATTTGGTTGGCATGGAAATGCCGATGAGGCCGCCAGCGGCAAGGGCCGGTACGCCCGATACAAGGGCAACGGCCCCGGCAACAGTGGTTGCCATGAAATGTCTGCGATTGATCACGAGATGTCTCCCTGAGAATTTGGGGCAGCGGACTGCTGCCATCGGTCGCGAGTTTTAGGACCAGCAGCGCGACAGTGCAAGGCTTGACGTGGCCTGATTGAGCGGCCTGGAGGATCATTTGCCGGGGGTAAACGCCAAAATGCCGGAGAGCGCAAACTGACGCCTGAAAAGGCTGCGGCCCCGAAGGGCCGCCGCACTATACCGAGGCTTATTAAATCAGATCCAGTTCCAATCGCCATCATTGGCGTACTGAACGGACCCGATCTTGCCTGAGTTGTTGTACTGGTCGAGGGCCGTGAGAATTGCCGACCCGGAGATGACACTATTTTCCGAGAAGTCAAAGGCCTGACCGCCGTCAATTGATGTATTGTCGTAGCGGAACTCGTCGTTGTTGAGGCCTGTTACACCCAACGCGCCACTGGCCCAGGCTGTGGAAGAAGCCTTGATCATGGTCTTTCCTTCCGCAAAGGTCAGAACGCCGTTGTTGTTCGTATCGAGGAACTTCAACGCCCATTCAACACCTTCATTGAGGAAGTACAGCGGTGTTCCAGCTGTGCCATCGCCCACGTTGTTGCCAGCTTCGAGGTTCAATTGCGTCGAGATCACGTGGCGCATGACATCGAAGCTCTTGTTGCCCCCACCGTCGGCATTCGGATCGAGCATCTTGATGGCGTCGGCAAGACTGATGCGCACCGTGGTTTCGCCAGTGTCAGCGAGGCCGTTGTCGTTGCGGTCGCCCAGCAGGATGTACGGTGACGTGTTGCCACCGTTGCCTCCCAAAATGCCGTTCAAGTCGTTGAACGCAAGCAGCTCGGCCTTGGCGAAGTTTGCGCCCGACTTGGTTTCGTTGCCGATGACGCCGTCCCAGAAGCCTGCCGACAGTCCCAGTTGGCTCCAGAAGCCCGGCGTGCGAACACCCGGTCCCGGTGCCAGGCCGTAGTAGTGCGCCGCGTCGGTGTCCGTGGCCCCTTGGGTTGTGGTCACGGTGGCGACGTTGACGTGCTGTCCAGCCTTGAAGATGTTGGGATCGACGATAATGGAAGCTGTCGCTCCAACCGCCAGCGAGTTGATGGTGTAACCACCATCACCCAACACACCATCGCCAGCAGCGCCGTCAAGGGTGAACATGCTGTCCTTGATGATCACATTGGTCAGTGTGGTGTTGCCAGTGTTCTCTGCTGTAAACTTGAACACGATATCACTCGTGGACGTGGCTCCCGGACCTTGCGGCGTGTCAGCATCAAAGAACGTGCCACCCGGACCGTTGACCGAGACGAGTTTTTCGAGGTCGATCTTCGGAGCCTGCAAAACATCAACATCGGCACTGGCCGACACGGACCGGTCTGGTCCGAATCCGCCGTCGCCGTGTTGTCAAGGTCGCCGTCATTGTCGGCAACACCCAGATGGTTGGTGCCGTTCGAGTTGATCTCGGACTGCAACACGTCATAGGTGAAGCTGAAGGCCTGCGAGGCCCCCACCGCCAATGATGCAATCGTGCCAATCTGGCCCGTCGTGTTGGTCGCCGTGATCGCCCGCGGATCGGTCACCACAACATTGGTCAGGGTCTGGTTGCCGTCGTTGGTCACCGTCACCGTGTAGAAGATGTTGTCCGCAGCACTGTCGATCACACCATCGTCATCAACCGGCGTGATCACCGCCGTCTTGGTGATGGTCAGCTTCGGAGCCTGCAAAACATCAACATCGGCACTGGCCGACACCGGACCGGTCTGGTCCGAATCCGCCGTCGCCGTGTTGTCAAGGTCGCCGTCATTGTCGGCAACACCCAGATGGTTGGTGCCGTTCGAGTCGATCTCGGACTGCAACACGTCATAGGTGAAGCTGAAGGCCTGCGAGGCCCCCACCGCCAATGATGCAATCGTGCCAATCTGGCCCGTCGTGTTGGTCGCCGTGATCGCCCGCGGATCGGTCACCACAACATTGGTCAGGGTCTGGTTGCCGTCGTTGGTCACCGTCACCGTGTAGAAGATGTTGTCCGCAGCACTGTCGATCACACCATCGTCATCAACCGGCGTGATCACCGCCGTCTTGGTGATGGTCAGCTTCGGAGCCTGCAAAACATCAACATCGGCACTGGCCGACACCGGACCGGTCTGGTCCGAATCCGCCGTCGCCGTGTTGTCAAGGTCGCCGTCATTGTCGGCAACACCCAGATGGTTGGTGCCGTTCGAGTCGATCTCGGACTGCAACACGTCATAGGTGAAGCTGAAGGCCTGCGAGGCCCCCACCGCCAATGATGCAATCGTGCCAATCTGGCCCGTCGTGTTGGTCGCCGTGATCGCCCGCGGATCGGTCACCACAACATTGGTCAGGGTCTGGTTGCCGTCGTTGGTCACCGTCACCGTGTAGAAGATGTTGTCCGCAGCACTGTCGATCACACCATCGTCATCAACCGGCGTGATCACCGCCGTCTTGGTGATGGCAAGAGATGGCCGCGGAATAAAGTTGCCAATTGGGTCAACTGTTACTGTTTCTCCCACTGTATCGATGGTCACGGTTTCAAACGCGCCGGTTGTTTGGGAGGAGCCAGCCGGGACTTCTTCGTCAATCCGCCAGGTGCCGAGCGGCACGCCGTAGAAGGTGTAATTGCCGTTCTCGTCGGTCACCGTCGAGCGCTCGCCAGCGTCGAGAACGCCATTGTTGTCGTTTTCTTCGACAACACCATCCATGTCGTTGTCGATGAAGATTGTCACACCTTCGACGCCGTTTTCGTCGTCGGCGTTGCCGGCGATATTGTCGAGCCCGTTGGCATCATAGGCACCGTCACTGTTCACGTCCTCGAACTTGAAGCCCTTGATGATGCCGGCCTTCTGAGTGTTCCATTCCTCGAAACCGCCCTCATCGGTGAAGTCGCCGCCCTTGAAGCCCATTTCCACGTAGAGGTAGATGTAGGTCTCTTCCGGGTTGACATTGCCGAAATTGGAGACGGGCACCAACACGGCATAATCGTCGGTGCCGCCGCCAGAGGAGAATTTGTTCAACAGGAGAGTCTTTTCGTCGCCAGCATCCATGTCATAGGCCAGCGTCGCGGCATCAAATTCCGCCTTGGTGTCGATTGTATTTGAAGTTGATGTGCGGACAATAAACTTATCAAGCGAAATCTGGCTGACAACGCCGTTTTCCGGTTCATTGAGATCCGTCCGGAACTCATAGTAGGCGATGCCATTCACAATCGTGATGGGGATGTTCGCCAGCAATACGGTTTCCGACTTGGCGTGATCAAGATTGGAATTTGTGGTTTCAAGTGGCGGCGAGTCATCAGAGTTGAAGCCAGCCAAATTGCCATCATTGTCTCTCACGGCCAAGAATGTCTCGTAGCCGCCAGTACCTGACCCAACATTGTCGGCGTCGCTGAAAATAGCTCCGTTGATTGTTGTTGTTGCGCCTGACGCCCTGAGGTCGATGTCTGCCATGATGTTTCTCCGTTACAATTACCGATCTCCGCGCATTGGCGGAGTCGGCGAGCCAAAGTTTTGACGCGCCATTCGCAAACATGCGAACAGCACCAATCAGTCACCAGTTTCTGTAAAGTGATGTTGTTTTGCTGCCATCGGCCATGATATTTCTCTATCGGTTGGGCGTTGCTGCAAACGTCGCAGCTGCGTGACATGGAAATCTTCAGTTCAACAAATGCACAGGCCCTCTACTGTGCATGGACCAGACGTATCAATGACCATCAGGTGCCGACGCGTTGTCAGCAACATGGAATCGTCAATTCAACATTTGGGGTGATGAAAAAAGGACCATCAAGTTGATACGCCACACCAACACAGTGCCGGGTTCGCTGGCTCGACATAAAGCGAAACGCCGATACTGCCGTGATCTCTTTTTGGAGTTGGACTGTTACGGCTTAATCATGTGAATACAACATCACTCGCGAGTCAAGGGATTAGTTACACGCAATGATAAGTGTCGATCGCGGCTTCAACTGTTTGCGAATTGAGACTTGGACGAATCTGCGATCCAACTCTCGCGATTATCCCGAATATGGCACATCCACCGTGCGGTGTCAAGCATTATTTTCTTATACTAGAATATAATTCTGACTGACATTGACAATCAGTTCTCCTGTGGACGACCTTAAAAAACCAGTCCATCTTTCGGCTTACCAAACGGTCAAATTCAGGAGGTTCCCATGGCTACAACCCTCATTCGCGGCGGCACTGTTGTGAATGCTGATCTGTCAGAGCGTGCCGATGTGCTGATCAGTGACGGCAAGATTGTTGCCGTTGGCGATAAGTTGTCTGGCGATACGGTGATCGATGCGGGCGGGTGTTATGTGATGCCCGGTGGCATTGATCCGCACACGCATCTCGACATGCCGTTCATGGGCACCACCACGGCGGATGACTATGAATCAGGCACGATGGCGGCGGTTTCCGGCGGCACCACCATGGTGGTGGATTTCTGTTTGCCGGCACCGGGTGAATCCATGCTCAAGGCCTATCAGGCCTGGCGGCACAAGGGCGAGAAGGCGGTGGCCGATTATTCGTTCCACATGGCGGTGACGCAATGGTCGCCGATGATTCATGACGAAATGGAAACGGTGGTCAAGACCTACGGCATCAACACCTTCAAGCATTTCATGGCCTACAAGGGCGCGCTGATGGTGAATGACGACGAGCTTTTCAACTCGTTCAAGCGTTGCGCGCAGTTGGGTGCCTTGCCACTGGTGCATGCGGAGAATGGCGATGTCGTCGCGCGGTTACAGCAGGATTTGTTGGCGCGTGGTGTGACGGGGCCGGAGGGGCATTCCTATTCGCGGCCGCCGGAAGTGGAAGGTGAGGCGGCCAACCGTGCCATCATGATTGCCGATATGGCGGGTGTTCCTTTGTATATCGTGCATGTGAGTTGTGAACAGACACATGACGCCATCCGCCGAGCCAAGCTTGCAGGCCAGCGCGTGTGGGGCGAGCCCTTGGCGCAATATCTGGTGCTGGATGATTCAGAATACCAGAACAAGGACTGGGATTATGCGGCGGGCCGCGTGATGTCGCCACCTTTCCGCAACAAGAAGCATCAGGATTCACTGTGGGCTGGATTGCAAAGTGGAACTTTGAGCGTGGTGGCGACGGATCATGCGACGTTTACACAAGCGCAGAAGCGCATGGGGGCGAAAAACTTCACGCAAATTCCCAATGGCACGGGCGGGTTGGAAGACCGCATGCCGGTGTTGTGGACATCAGGTGTGAACACCGGGCGACTGACGAAGGAAGAATTCGTGGCGGTGACATCGGCCAATATCGCGAAGATCCTGAATATGTATCCGCGCAAGGGTGTGGTGCGGGTTGGTTCTGACGCCGACATCGTGATCTGGGATCCGAAGGGAACGAAGACCATTTCAGCAAAAAAGCAGATGAGCCGGATTGAATATAATGTGTTCGAAGGTTTCCAGTGTGTCGGAGTTCCCCGCACCGTGATCTCACGCGGCAAGGTCGCCTGGGAGCAGGGCGACATGCGCGCCAAGGCGGGCGATGGCGATTTCGTGCCACGTGCGGCCAATGCACCCGTGCATCAGGCGAACGCGATCTGGAAAGGTGTGACACAGCCAAGGGGCGTGAAACGGGTGGAGGTGGTGCCTTGACAAGTACGGGTATCCCGTAGTATTGGAATTCGAATGAGACGAGAAAAAGGCTGCCGCTAACTCCCGGATGCACGGAATCTCATTCGACGAGGCGGCGAAGGTGTTCAACGATCCGTTCGTCATCGAAGATGTTGATGATCGCTTTGACTATGGAGAAGAGAGAATCGTCGCGACGGGACACGTTCAAGGCGTCGTTCTCAAAGTCACTTTCACGATGCGCGGCGCGATCTGCCGGATAATTTCCGCGCGAAGGGCTACAAAACATGAAGAGCAAGACTATTTCATCGAGGCTGGAACCAGATGGACGCCTGATGCGCAAGTCTGAAAACGGCTGGGTTGAGATCAAACGTCAGAAGTTGGAACCAACGCCGGAAGATTTCGTTCCAGCATTTGATCCGGACAATCGTGTCTGGTCAGAACAGGACCTCAAGAACCGAAAACGCGTGCCAATTGCCGCAACACTGCGCAGGCGGCTTTCGCTGACGCAGGAACAGTTCGCCGAGCGCTATCATATCCCAATCGGCACGTTGCGCGACTGGGAGCAGCACCGCAGCGAACCGGATGCACCGGCGAAGGGTTTTTTAAAATTGATCGCGGCTGATCCGGAAAGAGCGGCCGAAGTGCTGAAACCGAAACTACGTCCTGCGGCGGAGTGAGTGTGATGTGTCAGGTGAATGCGATCTGGAAGGGTGCCACGCAGCCGAAGGGGGTGGAAAGCCACACTTCATGCCGGAAGTTCACAAGAAAATGATGGACAACAACAAACTTCCAACAAGTCATCGACGAAGGGAATTCCTTTATCTGGCGACCGGTGTGGTGGCCGCTGGCGGTGCCGCGTTCACTGTGTGGCCACTCATCGCGCAACTGGGACCGAATAGTTCAAGCATAAAACCTCCAGAACCCATTGAACTTGACCTCACTACCATAGGCGTTGGCGAAGCACGTCGCTTCGTATCGGGAGGATGGTTGTTGGCATTATACCATCAAACACCGGATGACGTTGCTGCAAGCAAAGCTATTGCTGTCGAATCAATGCCGGATAAATTGGCGCAAAACGCAAACCTTGATCATCGAGCGGCGGCGACGGTAGAAAATCGAAGCCTCCCGTTTGCGCCAGAGTTCGTTCTGACAGGACTTAACTGCACACGCGAGGGCTGCGTTGTAATCACTTCCGATGCGCGATTGACAGAAGGATCTGTCTGGCATTGCCCGTGCTGTGGAGGGAAGTATGATTCTCTTGGACGCGCGATGTCGTATCCGGTAAAAATGAATTTGCCGATACCTGCTTATGAGCGGGCAGGAGAAACCCGGATCAGGTTACCTGTGTGACTTTTGATTTACAAAAAACGGTGACAGTGCCGGACTGCAACCAATATGTTGGCAGGCATTTCCTCCAACTCGGTCACGACAAGTTGTTACAGCAATCCTTCTCATCGCGATCGTTAGGCATCATTGTTGATGCCCGATACGGAGTTTGTAATAGTACGGCCTCGAAACAGGAGTTCCACCATTGATCCGCCACGTCGTCCTCGTCCGCTTCAAACCTGATGTGGACACATCGAAGATCTTCGCCGCACTGAAATCCCTGCAGCACAAAATCAAAGGCATCATTTCAATCTCCGCTGGCGCAGATTCCAGTCCCGAGGGCCTACAGCGTGGAAACACCCATGGCTTCACCGTTGATTTTGTTGATGCAGCGGCGCGCGATGCCTATCTCCCGCATCCAGAACATCGACACGTCGGCGCGATGATTGTCGCTGCTGCTGAAGATGGTCTGGCTGGCATAACAGTTGTCGATTGGGAAATGTGACGGCTCACGCGAAAACCCGCTACTTCGCCTTTTTTGTTTCGGTGTCTGTTTCGGTGGTTTCGGTGACGGTGCATTCAATTCTGATTGAAAACACGCCCCTTCTCCCGCGCCTATGCGGCGGCGGGGAGGAGAGGCCAGGTGTCAGCGCAGAAATTTTCCGGCCTTCGCCACGAGCAGTCTCACCAAATCTGCATCCATGAAATCGTAGTCATCGGGTAAGTCGAGGCAGATGATGCGTTTGCCGTTGAGATGTTTGCGGAGCGTTTTGACAGCTTGTTGCGGTGCGCCTTTTCCATCACGAAAATGATGTCGGCCCAGGCAATCTGCTCCGGGGTGAGTGGTGTTTCCGCATCGTTGTTGGTGCCGGCGGAATCGGTTTCCACGTTGGGCCATCTGGCGAAAACATGCTCGGCGGTTGGGCTGCGACAGGATCAACCATGAAAATTTTGCGCCCGCAACGTGATGATTTACGTTGCCCGTGGTTTCGACTACAGTCTTCTTCGTGGTCTCCGCCAGACTGGTTGGCGCAATTCGGGAGGCGTTCATGGCATATATTGACTGGATGATTGAAGGTCCGAAGATCGGCGGATGCAGTTGCGACTATGGCTGCCCATGCGAATTCAACGGCAAGCCCACACAAGGCGGGTGCGAGGGGCTGGAGGCGCACCGCATTGATCAGGGTTACTTTGGAGATATGCGCCTTGATGGATTGATCATCGGCGCGCGCTATCGCTGGCCTGGTCCCGTGCATGAAGGCAATGGCGTCGTGCAGGGCTTCATCGATGAACGAGCCGATGGGCGGCAACGCGAGGCGCTGTTCACAATCCTCGGCGGCAAGGAACAAGAGCAGACGACGGTGTTCAACATTTACGGTTCCACGATCAGCAAGGAACTCGATCCTGTGTTCGCTGCGCTTGAGTTTTCATGTGACGTTGCGGCGCGCAGAGGAAAATTCACAGTGCCAGGTGTGTTGGAACTTGAGATCACGCCAATTCGCAATCCCGTGACAGGCAAGGAGCACCGGGCACAGATCGTGCTGCCCGAGGGTTTCGAGTTTCGTAACGCCGAGATGGGCAGCGCCGATTTCACTTCTCAGGGCCCGGATCTCGCCATGACCCATCGCAAGGTCTACGCTGCCTTGTTTAACGTCGCATATGGGCCCTATGGCATTATCGAAGCCGCCAAGGCAGCCTAGCAGCATAAAAGCCAGGCTGACTGGCGCGTTGACGCGCGGCAACAGCATTGCGATTGCTGGCATCGTGGTCATCACGGGACTCGCATGGCTGCATCTTGTGACGGGTGCAGGAACTGGCATGAGTGCTTGGCACATGTCACCTTGGCCTTGGCCCGACTTCAAGGTGGCTGGAGCGGTGCACAACTGGCACGTTGGCTATGCGTTACTCATGTTCTCTATGTGGTGGGTCATGATGATCGCCATGATGCTGCCAGGAGCAACACCTTTCATTCTCATATTTGATCGCGTTGCACGCAACACGGAGCACGGCTCCGCACTCACACTTGTGTTTACGGCCGGCTATCTCGTGGTGTGGATGCTGTTCAGCCTTGCGGCGACGGCGGCACAATGGGCACTTGAAGCCTCAGGCCTGTTGCACTCCGACAAGATGTGGACCACGTCGCGCTGGTTGACTGTAGCGCTGTTTATTGCGGCCGGGCTCTACCAGTTTTCATCTGCCAAGCGCACTTGCCTGACCCATTGCCAAGCACCGTTGCCTTATCTCTCCAGCCATTGGCAGCGCGGGTGGGTGGGTGCCATGCGCATGGGGTTGCGCCATGGCTATTATTGCGTCGGTTGCTGTTGGCTTGTGATGCTGTTGCTCTTTGCCGGGGGCCTCATGAACCTGTTCTGGATTGCCGCGCTTTCAGTCGTGGTTCTGCTCGAAAAGTCGGCACCTTTCGGGCTCGTATTGCGGCCGGCACTGGGCGTCGCCTTCATCATGGTCGGGTTGATATTTGCAGGACCGCTGATTTCATAATGCACCATTTCTCCTGTGGACGACCTTAAAAAACCAGCCCATCTTTCGGCTTACCAAACGGTCAAATTCAGGAGGTTCCCATGGCTACAACCCTCATTCGCCTTCTGAGGTTTCGGTGACGTTTTGCTGCGTTTCCGTTTCGGTGACGTTTCGGTGCGTTTCGGGGTCGTTTCGGGGTCGTTTCGGTGACGGTGCATTCAATTCAGATTTAATACACGTGTCCCACTCTCCCGCGCCTATGCGGCGGCGGGGAGGAGAGGCCAGGTGTCAGCGCAGAAATTTTCCGGCTTTCGCCTCGATCAGTTTCACCAAGTCGGCGCTCGGCGGTTGGGCTGCGAAGCTTGTTCTGGCTGCAGACAAAGAGCGCCTTGATCATTGTGCAGCCAGCTGTGCTTCGATTGCGGGTTTGTCAATCACAGACCAGACATGGGTGATTTTCCCATTGTGGAATCTGTAAAATACGTTTTCGGAAAATGAAATGTTGCGACCCTCGACGGGCAGACCAAGGAAACTTCCACTTGGCGTGCAGTCGAATGCGAGCCTGACTGCAATGAGCGGCGGGTCAGTCACCAGCAGTTCGATCTTGAATTTCAAGTCAGGTATTTCCTGAAAATCTTTCTCCAGCATTGCACGATAGCCCGCAAGGCCCAGCTTTCGCCCGTTGTGAACAGCGTCCCCGGCAACGAAGTCGCCGAGCCTTGCCCAGTCCTGCTGGTTCAGGCAGTCGATATAGAGCCCATAAATAGTCGATACTTCGGTTTTCATTGTGGTTTGGCTTTCCCGCCGCAGCGAACTGGTCCGCATCGATCTTGAAGCAATTTTAGAGAAATGGAAAACCGCTGGCAGAGATGGCAGGCATTGCCGCTGATGCCGTCATACCCCCTCCTTCAAATGAAGGACGACAACCACGCCTCATTGCCGCATATTTGTTCCCTCACTCGCCAGGGAGGACCACCCGCGATGGCTGATATCTTTGGAAACGAACAGAACAACGCACTCAGTGGCACCAGTGGCGATGATCGCATCTATGGTCTCGGCGGCAACGATAACCTCAAGGGTCGCCTGGGGAATGACATCCTTTATGGCGGAGATGGTGATGACTCGTTGTACGGCAACGAGGGTCTGGATTTCATGTTTGGTGGCGCAGGCAATGACACGTATTACTTTGATGATCTCGGCGACGTGGTCAGCGAGGAAACGGTCGCAGGCGTTGACGATGGCGGCACGGACCGGGTCTATGCCACCGTGTCTTATATATTCGGAAACTTTATCGAACGGGCAACCCTCATTGGCACGCTGGCGGCGGATCTCACCGGCAATGCTGCGGTCAATTCGCTCACCGGAAATTCTGCTGCAAACACTTTGAATGGTGGCGGCGGCAAGGACACGCTTGCAGGCGGAGCAGGCGGTGATGTTTTTGCGTTCGGCTTTGCCACTGCAGCGAGTACTGACAAGGTGACCGACTTCGCGGCCAATGATCTGATCGGTATCACAGCCAGTGACTATGGCCTTTCGCTTGGCGGTGGTCTTTTCACCAACGCATTAGGCAATCTGGCTCTGGATGCCGAATACTTCGCAACACTCTCAGGTTCCGGCACGCAAGGCACAGTGTTTGGACATGGCCAGTTCTTGTACAACACATCGTCGCGCTCCTTGATGTGGGACGCTGATGGCGCAGGGAGTTCATTCGCAGGCATCAGCCTGGCAACCTTCAACACCGGTACTGTCATAACAGACGCCACATTCAAAATCCTGGGCAGTGCGCCACCGCCTGTGGTTGGCAATATTTCCATTGGTGACATCTCCATTTCGGAAGGCAACTCTGGCACCTCAATCGCCACATTCACCGTCAGCAGAACAGGTACGGCAGCATTTTCCATCGACTATTTCACATCGGATGGCTCAGCAACGGCTGGCAGCGATTATTCGGCCATTGGGACGACGACGCTCAGTTTTGCTGCGGGTCAGGCCGCCAGTACGATTTCTGTGGAAATTACTGGTGATACCACCATTGAGCCCACTGAAAATTTCTTCATCAATCTCGCCAATGCAACCGGCGGCACGATCATAGATGCCCAGGGTATGGGGACAATCCTCAATGACGATAACCCTCCGGCAGTCGGCAATCTTTCAATCAGCGACGTTTCGATATCTGAAGGGAATTCCGGCACCAAGATCGCAACATTCACTGTCACCCGAACCGGCGGAACTGACGCGTTCTCCGTTGACTTTGCAACGGCGAATGGCACGGCAACGGCCGGCAGTGACTATGTCGCAACGACAGGCACATTGGTCTTTGGTGCCGAGGCGTCAAAAACCATCTCAGTCACCATCAATGGTGACACTGCAGCCGAGGCCAATGAAAATTTCTTCGTCAATTTGAGTAACGTCTCCAATGGCGGCACAATTGTGGACGCGCAGGGCGTCGGAACGATTACCAATGACGATGGCACTGGTGCCACGGTCGTCAATATTTTTTCCACATCGGTATTCGGTGCTGCCGATCCTGCCGGCTTGGCCTATGTCCCCGGACAGGGTTTGTTCATTAGCGATTCCGAGGTGGATGAAAGTCCCTTCATTTTTGCCAACAACTTGTTCAAGGTGCAGCTCGATGGCAGCAATCCCGTGCCCTACAGTCTGTGGCAGTCTGGTCCGATCGTCACGAAAGAGCCGACAGGATTGGCTTATGATGCAAACCTGAACCGTCTCTATATTTCAGATGACGACGCACGAAAGGTTTTCTGGGTCGATCCCACCAATCCGACAGTCAAGCTTGGTGAATTTACAGCACCTGCGGCTGCGACGGACGTGGAAGATATTTCTCTCAACCGCACAACGGGAAATCTCTACATCGTCAATGGAACGCCGCATACGATTGTTGAATCAACCACCTCTGGTGTGCAAGTCGGTCCAACGATTGTGCTGCCCTCGGTCATTTCTGATCCCGAGGCGATCCTCTATGACAATGTGAACGATGTGTTCTATGTGGGCGGCGGGTTCAGCTCGAGCATCTTCAAGGTTGATCATAGCGGCAATATCCTTGCGACGATCACTGTCTTGTCAAACCCGATTTATCGTAACCCGCTGGGACTCACGACGCGTCCCCAGGTCAAAGCCCTGGAGTTTGCGCCGACCAGCAATCCCAACGATGATCCGGCCTTGCAAAGCCTTTATGTCGCGGACTATGGCAACACCCATTTGAGTGCTGTCAACTCCAATGATGGCCGCATTTTCGAACTTGATGTGGGTGCGCCGAATGTATTGGGTTTGCTGGTTTAAAGGTTGATCACATTCTGTTACGAAGTCTCCTCACATTGAGGACGAGTGATGATCCGCCACGCTGCACTTTTTCGCCTGAGACATGACACGGGTTCACCGGAAGAGTTGCGTTTTCTGGCGGCCATCCGCGAGTTGAAAACCATTCCCGGGGTGGAGCGGTTCGAACTGGCGCGCGAGACCAGTCCCAAGAATGACTTCGATTTTGCCGTCTCGATGTATTTCAGAGGATGCGGCGGCCTACCGAAGTTACAATGTGCATCCCTTGCATGTGGCCTTTGTGGAGGGGCGATGGGTTCCGGAGGTGGCAAGCTTCATGGAACATGACACGGTGGCCTTCGACTGATTGGCGGTGGGCGCGCGGTCCCCCTCAGGCCTTCGGCCAGCTCCCCCAGCAAGCTGAGGGAGCGAATGTGTGGGCAGCTCTCGCAACCTTCGCTCCCCCAACTTGTTGGGGGAGCTCCGCGCAGCGGTGAGGGGGTGGTGACGCCAGAAAAGATTTCTTTCCCATCTCAAGATTCTCCTTGACATCTCTCCGAATATATGCCTATGGTGGGATGATGGTTCTGGAAAGGAGGGACAATGTCGACAGTGTACCGAAATTGCCAGAACCATGGGCAGCGCCTGCAGGAAAAAGGTCCACACGCCTTGATCCTCCGGGAGCCAGAGGCGAGACCCTTGGGCACTAGGACCCGAGCGCCTTCAGTGGCTACTCATGTCTGGGAGCATCGCCTTCCAGGCCTCTGTAAGAGCAGACCAAAGGCCAAAATCGCTGCGTTCTTCTGAAAAAGACCACTGCACGCTTCTCCTTGGGCGAGAGTGGATGCCAGGCTTCGAGCCAAACCACCTTTTTCCACCACCACATGCGCAGGCTTGAAGCCAGGGCGGGGACATACCCTCCTTCTTCCCTCCAGCGATCGCGGGCACCGCCCGGTTACGCCGTCAGGCTGAATGCGAGGATCGCCAAAGAACCCAAAAGATAGGCGCTCCCGACATACTTGAAGGCCTTGCGGTCCATGAGGGCAGCTTTGGCCTCTTCACCGCTTTGGGTGTGCCATGACGTGAACACGGCCTGTGCCAGACTGGCGATAACAAAAAGGTAGGCCGCAATGAAGAGCATGTCGATCATCATCAGGTAATCGACTTCCGGCAATTGCGAATTGGATGTGAGTTGCAAGGCGACCAGTGTCAGCAATGCGGTGATGCCCATGCCGATGCGGCCTTCGACATAGCTTGGATGGATGTAGAACACCAAGGCCGCGCAGGCAGCAACAAGGAAAATCGGCAGAATAACCTTGACGGCATAGGTGAACCACGGGCGGTGAACCGGAACATTGACGGTGACGCGCGAATAAGGCTCCAGTTCCGTGAGGCGCGTGTCGCCGAAGTTCGTTGGATAGGGTTTGTCCTTGATCACAAGAGTGGGCTTGTCCAGGATGTAGCCGGGCAGTGTCAATTCTGGATTGATGGTGATGGCATTGGTGTCGGGTACGAACTTTATGCCGGTGCTGCCGCTGGAATTATCCTCGAATTCGATAACCAGGTTTTGTGTGTCGAAGGGATATTTTTCGAGTGGCAGTTTGCTGTTGAACTGGCCCTGATAGCGGATCGCCGTGTATTTCCAGCCATCGGGCAAATCCTGTGGTGCTTCATAGAGTGGCGTGTTGATGTGACCCCAAAGCTGGAAAGGGTTCATGAATTCCAGTGTCGATTGCGGGTTGATGTCGGGATTCTGCCAGCGGAACCAGAGATAAAAATCCATGACGTAGCTATGGCTTTGGAGATCGAGTTGTTGAATGTCGTTGACGTAAACACCGACGGTGACTTCAGCGGGACCTGTGGGTGCTTTAGTCGCCTCTGTTGCAGTAACAGGTGTTTCTGGAGTTGCTGGGGCGGGGGCGTCCTGCGCGGATGCAGCAACCAACATATTTGCCAAACAAAAAAATACAATGCAGAGTGTGCGTATAATTGTCATGGTGATCCCCGCTGTCTCCGATCAGGCTGCCACAGTGTGGGGTTGTGGGCAAGACTCCTTTGGTGCCTCAGATACCTGGCATGAGATAAACTGTGGGTTCGGACGGCAGCGTGTCGAGAGACACAGACATTGTATCTTGCGCGAGGCGGACGATCTTGAATTCCCGCCCTGCAACAGCGATAAATCGTTCCAGACTGTTGGCGAAACGGGCGTGCATGGGCAGGATGACGCGGGTGCGCAGTTCCTTGAGCACATTCATCATGTTTTCCACAGGCAGCGTCATGCCGCCATCAACGGGAACCATCACCACATCAAGCCGTCCAATCCAGCCAATGTGTTCCGGTGTCAATTCATGATGCAGGTGGCCCAAGTGTCCGATGCACAGGCCTGCCGTTTCAAAGATGAAAATGGAATTGCCGTCCTTCTCGCGTGACGTGCTGCCAAAGCGGATGTCAGTTGTTACATTGCGAATGCGAATGTCAGCCACTTGCAGATCATGGGATGCCGCCTTGCCGTCTTCGCTCCAGCCACGCAGAACGTGCTTGATCGCCGGATCAGGAACGTCTGTGTAGTGGGATGAATGTGCGTGGTTCATGGTGACGACATCAGGTGTTATGCCGCCGGCATGGCCTGCATAGTCGGTGGCGATGCGGATACCTTGCGAGGTTTGAATGATATAAGTTGAATGACCTGCATAGGTCAGTTGTGCCTGCTCGCTCTGTGTCGCTGCGAATTGAAATCTCGCTCCGAGATTCAAGGCAATGGCCTGGCATTCACTGACTTGCCGCTGGGACGGAGACTGGTCCTGAGACTGGGCTTGCGATTGGGCGAAAATGGACGTGATGTTTGCTGCCAACATCGCAATTGCAAGCACAAAACATTTGACCATGGTGCACCTCTCAAGGTCGCCTTCGCACATGTTGTGTCAATCGTAACATCGTGTCAATGTCCGGCATGGCCAAACATCCGCACAGCGATCCGTTTTACAAGCCCCTATGGGTCAGACTTCTGATTGTCGCGTCAACGCTTGCCTGGATCGGTTTTGAGGCCACTTATGGTGGCAGTGGATTTTGGTTGGTGTTGGCACTTGCCGTTGCTGTCTATGCGGCCTGGACTTTCATCATTACATTTCCACGCGACGGCTGATGCGCGAACATCACTAGAGGAGACGCGAAATGGAATACCGCCGACTTGGTCGTTCTGGCCTCAAGATTTCGGTGCACACTTTGGGCACCATGAACTTCGCAGGCGAAGGACCGTTTTTCACCAAGGCGGGGAGTCTCTCCATCAAGGATGCCAGCCGACTGGTGGATATTGCCGTGGATCATGGCGTCAACATGCTCGACACTTCCAATGCCTATTCGCGTGGCCGTTCGGAAGAAGCGCTGGGCGACATCCTGAAAGGGCGCTCTGATCAATTGATGGTCGGCACCAAAGTGCGCTTCGGCATGGGTGATGGGCCAAACGAGCAGGGCCTGTCGCGTTTTCATATCATTCATGAAGCCGAAGCCAGTCTCAAGCGGCTGAAGCGCGACCATATTGACCTTTACTTCCTGCATGAATGGGATGGTCTGACTCCCGTCGAAGAAATGATGGAAGCTCTCGACACGTTGGTGAAACAGGGCAAGGTCCGCTACATCGGCTGTTCGAACTTCTCCGGCTGGCACATCATGAAATGCCTCATGGCGGCGGACCGCCACAACTTCCAGAAATTCGTCTGCCAGCAAATCCACTACACGCCAGAAGCGCGCGAAGCTGAGTTTGAACTGATGCCGATTGCGGTTGATCAGGGTGTGGGGATTCAGGTGTGGTCGCCCATTGCAGGTGGCTTGCTATCGGGCAAGTTCCGCCGGGGCAAGGCTGATCCGAAAGTCTCGCGCCATATGGACGGTTGGGGCGAACCACCGATCTATGATCAGGAACGGCTCTATAACATTATCGAGATACTGGCCGAAGTGGGCGATGCGCACGGCGTTTCCGCAGCCCAGGTCACATTGGCCTGGCTCGCCACGCGGCCCGGTATTTCGTCGCTGATTGTTGGTGCCCGCAACGAGGAGCAGCTGAAGGATAGTCTGGCTTCAACCAATCTCAAGCTCAGTGCCGCGGAGATTCAAAGGATTGACGATGTCGGTCGCCCCAACCAGCCCTATCCCTACTGGCATCAGTGCTGGTCGGCAGCAGACCGTTTGGGTCCGGCGGACATGACCATGCAGGAAGCTTATGTGGCAGCCCGCAAGGCGCGGACTTAGACTTGTGCCTGCTGCATGTATCGATCTGTCATCAACTGCAACCAGTTCCGTACACGCTCTGTTGTTGATAAGACGTTGCCATTAAATGTCTGGCCATGTTCCGACATGAAAATAACTGCGGTGAGGGCCGCATAAAGCCTGAAAATTCTGTCATCCTTGAAGCCGGCGGCGGCCATCCAAGCATCGGTGTAGTGCGTCGCCGTTCCCATGTTTTCAAGCGATACCATCGTCAAGGCAACAACGCTGCGGGGATCGCCAAAACACAGGTCGTCCACGTCAACGATGCCAGAGAATGAGCTATCAGGTGCAATGATCACATTCTTGGTTGTTGTATCATGCAGGAATGGCGTTGCGGGTTGTGCGTCAAGTTCGCTGCGATGTGACTCGATGAGGGTTGCGATAGAGTCGGGATAATAGCTTTCGAACAGTCCAGCACTTGTGATGCCCTTGCGTGCCTTGGCAAGACTCTCTTCCAGAACTGAAGACCAATTTGGATGTGGTGCCTCTTCCGCTGTCACCGCGTATCCATAGCGACCTGCGGAAGGTAACTTTGATGGAACGCGCTGCGCAGCGGAAATTTTTTCAGCAATCCTGTTCTGCTGTTGAGGCGACAAATTCTGAATGACATGCATCAAATCAGTGCCGGGAAAACGTTCAAGAATGAGATAAGGAAACCGGTGGTCCAAACCAGCCGCGATGATCTGCGGCAGCGGCACGCCAGCGGGACGCAACTGGTTTGAGAGGTGGTAAGCCCCAACCATAGCTGCGCGGTTTTCTTCCGTCGCGACACGCACGACAACCGGAGCCCGATCATCGAACTCCACGTCAAAGACATAGTGCTGCAAGCCCGTGCTGAACCGTGTCACGCGTGTTGGCGTCGCGCCAACAACGGCAGCCGCGAGTTTGCCGGCCAGTTGGGAATTCGGCACCGACCCTCCACTCTCGTCATCGGCAACCATTGTTGCAAACTCTCCCTGCTTGACACAGGCAGATTGCGGCAGGACATTGTCAGATATCAAGAGGTCAAATCATGACATCAAAAACCAATCTCACCATCAATCCGCAACGCCTGTGGGACTCGCTGATGGAAACGGCCAAGTTTGGTGGCACGCCAAAAGGCGGCATCAAGCGGCTGACTGTCTCCGATGAAGACAAGCGCGTGCGCGACTGGTTCAAGACCGAATGCGAGAAACTGGGTTGCATGGTGGACGTCGATGAAGTCGGCAACATGTTTGCCACCCGCCCCGGCAAGCGCAAGGACCTCTTGCCCATCGCCATGGGCTCGCATCTCGACACGCAACCCACAGGCGGAAAGTTCGACGGCGTGCTGGGCGTGCTCGGCGCACTCGAAGCCATGCGCACGCTGGTGGACATGGGATACGAATCCAATGCGCCATTGATGATTGTGAACTGGACCAATGAGGAAGGCTCGCGCTTTGCCCCCGCCATGTTGTGTTCGGGTGTTTACGCAAATGTGTTCACGCCAGAGTTTGCCTATTCGCGCGAGGATCGCAATGGCATCAAGCTTGGCGATGAGCTGGAGCGCATTGGTTACAAAGGGAGCCACAAGGCCGGGGCGATCCAATTCTCCTCGATGTTTGAACTCCACATCGAGCAAGGCCCGATCCTTGAAGCTGAAAACAAAATGATCGGCGTCGTCACCGGCGTGCAAGGCATGCGCTGGTATGAAGTGACGGTGAAGGGCCAGGAATCCCACACAGGTGCCACACCCATGGGTTTGCGCAAGAATGCCTTGCTGGGTGCATCACGCATGATCGAAGCCATTCATCAGGTGGGCATGGTGCATCTGCCGGGTGTGGCTTCGGTGGGTTTGATCGAGAACCGGCCGAATTCGCGCAATGTGGTGCCAGGCGAGGTGTTTTTCACGGTGGACTTGCGCCATCCGGATGAGCGCGAGCTTGACAAGATGGAGAAGGCTTATCAGGATGCTTTGCCGAAAATTGCCGCCGAGTTGAAACTCGAACTGGAAGAGAAGCGCATCTGGAATTCGCCTGCGGTGAAGTTTGCGCCGGATCTGATTGAGTGTGTGCGCACCGGTGCAAAGCAAGCCGGTTTCAGCACACGAGAGATGGCGTCGGGTGCTGGTCACGATGCCGCTTACATCGCGCGGGTGGCGCCCACCACCATGATTTTTGTGCCTTGCCTCGGTGGTATTTCGCACAATGAGGCGGAGTCAACGACGCTGGAAGAGTGCGGTGCTGGTTCACAAGTGCTGTTGAACGCCGTGCTTGCACATGATGCGGGCTTTGCATAAGACGCGATCCATCATTCAAGGAGAAGAAAATGGCATTGAAACGTATTGGCGCTGGCAATCGCATGAGTCGCGCGGTTATTCACAACGGCATGGCTTATCTTGCGGGCTTCACGCCGGACAAGGCATTGGGCAAATCCGTTGGCGAACAGACGGCTGACATTCTGGAACAGATCGATGCCGTGCTGAAAGAAGCGGGCACCGACAAGACCAATGTGGTGAAAGCCAATATCTGGCTCACGGATATGAACACATTTTCACAGATGAATGACGTTTGGGACAAGTGGGTTGTGGCGGGTCAAACACCAGCGCGCGCCACCGTTGAATCGAAACTGGCCGCACCTGGTATTGATGTTGAAATCATGGTTGAGGCTGCGATCTAGTTTTTGTCTTTGTAACCATACCACATGTAAGCACCCTTGAGATAAGATGGGCGGAACATGGGGAGCGGGAATTTTGCGAGGCGGCGCGTGATGATGGACGGAATTTCATCGGGTGCCGCCTTGTTCGTCATCAGGCGGGCTGCGGCGCGTCCACTGTAACTGGCCATGGCAACGCCTGAGCCGTGATAGGCAATAGAAGTCCACACCGTTTTGTTGTCGTCGAGCGGTCCGATGTAGGGCACGAAATCGTAGGACAGGCAGACGAGGCCGCGCCAGAAGTGGGTAATTTCAACATTCGCCCAACGCGGAAACATGCGCCGGAATGTTTGCGTGATGTGGTCGCGATAGGCTGACGCTGCAGCTGCTGATGTATCCGTTCCACCGCGTCCACCGAACAGGAATCGGTTGTTGGGCAGCAGGCGGAAGTAGTGCAACAGATTGCGTGAGTCTGACGACATGATGTGGGATGTCCAGCCTTGCTCGCGTTTCTCATCCTCCGTCAGCGGGCGTGTGACGATGATGTTGGACAGTGCGGGGAGTATTTTTCCGGCGTGATGCTTGGATATGTCTTCCGGTGTGTAGCCATTGGTGGCGACCAGCACGCGTTTGGCTGTTACAGTGCCGCTTTCGGTGGAGAGCACATGTTTGTCGCCGTTTTGAATCCATGAGGTGACACGAGATTTGGGGTAGAGTTTTGCACCCGCCCTGTGTGCGGCGCGCGCGAGACCGCGCACATAATTCAGGGGGTGTACGCCGAAGCCGATGGGGCTCTTCAGGCCTGCATAAAACTCCGGGCCGTAACAGCCGTGTCGACGTAACTCCTGCTGGTTTAAAAGTTGTGTGTCGTCACCGAGAATGTTTTTGATGAAGGCTTGTTCGTACTTTAAATCGTCAATGCGGTTGGGTAGATGCGCAAGGGACATATCGCCTTTACCGGAAACCCATGCGTCGATGTTGTCGTCCTTCAAATTGCTGGCAACACGGGCGATACCGTCTTTCATGGCGGTGTAGTAGCGGCGGGTTTCATGTTCGCCGTATTTTTTGAGGATGCCCGCATAACCAAGTTTGTGAGAACCCAGGCCCGCAAAGCCGCCATTGCGGCCTGACGCGCCCCAGCCGATGGGGCCTGCGTCCAACACACAAACGTCAATACCGTGAGATGCAAGTTCAAGCGCTGCGCAGAGTCCGGTGTAACCTGCGCCAACAATTGCGATATCACACGATTCGAGACTCTGCAGGGGGTTGAGTGTCAGACCCAAAGGATCCGCCGACTCCTCCCAGTAGCTTTCGACAGGACGATCAAAATGAAGGGCGTCAGTGTGGACAAGTTGCAACATGTTCTTTGGTGTTTGCCACATTCTCGCCGCAAGGAAAACTATGGTGCAGCCAAATCGCATTCAGGGACGGTATTTTGAAACAGCTCATTGTTGGAATAGTCGCTACTTTTGCTTTGCTTGCCGTGCCGGCGCAGGCCGCGAAGGGGCTCGCTTCCTATTACAAAAGCGGAAAACTCACGGCGAACGGTGAACGCTACAACCCCTTGGGGCTCACAGCTGCCCACAGGAAACTTCCATTTGGCACAAAGCTCAAGGTGACGAATCTGGGCAATGGAAAGTCGGTCATCGTGCGGATCAATGATCGCGGACCATTCATAAAGAACCGGATTCTTGATTTGTCGTTGGGTGCTGCGAAGGCCATCGGACTGCAACATCGGGGCATTGGAAAAATTGCCTTCGATATTATTGAGTAAAATTGTCCGGCCCGCGATGGCAAAAATTTCATGACGATGGTGTTTTCCCCTGAACATGGGATCTGACGTTAACCAAAGTGGTTTATCGATCTCCTGACTCATAACGCATGTTTTGTGTGGCGAAAACCTGCATAAAACGCAATTTCCTCCGTCGCCGTTTTCGCTGATTGACCAGCTGAGTTGCTTCAATTCTATTCAATACTGACTTTTATGGCGGCCAAAACAATGGTTCTCAATACCCCTGTTCACGAGCCGGAGGTTGAGAATGCTAAAGCGTCTGTCTGTCCTTGCCATCGTGTCGTTCTGGACCTTGGGCTTCGCGCCCGCATCCTATCCTGACCTGTTGAACTCGCAAACCGCGTCGTATTACGCGTCTGGCGAAGTCACTGCCAATGGTGAGTCGTTTGACCCCAATGGACTCACAGCAGCGCATCGCAAGTTGCCCTTTGGCACTATCGTCAACGTGCGCAATCTCTCGAACAATAAGGAAATCATGGTGCGTATCAACGACCGGGGACCCTATATTGATGGGCGTGCCCTTGATCTGTCGCGTGGTGCAGCCAAGGAACTTGACATGCTGGACAGTGGACTGGCCGAAGTCGTCATTTCCGTCGTGCAAGTGGCACCGCCAAGAACGAAGTCATGGCGTCGTTGATCTCGCATTGAATATTTGCCATTCTGTCGCAAACGCAGAAAGGCCGATATTGTGGGACGACTCTCCGGAAAAACGTGTGTTGTGACGTCTGCTGGTCAAGGTATTGGCCGGGCTACAGTGCTCGCCATGGTGCGGGAAGGTGCCACGGTGTGGGCAACCGATATCAACGACGCACTGCTGCAGGACCTTGCCAAAGCGCATAAGGCCATCAAAACACTTGTTGTTGACGTGACACAGCAAGACCACGTGGATCGTGCGGCAGAAACCATCGGTACGCCAGACACGCTGTTCAACTGTTCCGGCTTTGTGCATGGCGGCACGATCATGGAGGTGACGGACAAGGATTGGGATTTCGCCTTTGATCTCAATGTCCGGGCGCATTTCCGCATGATGCGGGCGTTCACGCCGGGGTGGCTGGCGCGCGGCAAAGGTGTTGTTGTCAACATGTCGTCGATTGCCGGTTCACTCAAAGGCGTTCCAAACCGGTTTCTATACGGTGCCACGAAAGCGGCTGTGATCGGCATGACCAAGGCCATGGCGGCTGACTATGTTTCAAAGGGTATTCGGTTGAATGCCATTTGTCCTGGTACCGTCGAAACGCCGTCGCTCTATGACCGCATGCGTGCGCAGGGCGATTTTGATGCAGCGAAAGCGGCCTTCATTGCGCGCCAACCCATGGGCAGGCTCGCACAGCCGGAAGAAATTGCCGATATGGTGGTCTACCTTTCGTGTGACGAAAGTGCTTTTGTAACCGGCCAAACGTTTGTCATTGACGGTGGGTGGTCCACTTAGTTTTCAATACTGATTACGCCAAACGGCCCGATGTCTTGAGTACATTGAGGATCTCCTGTGCAGCGTTTTCAGGTGAAACAAGTGACGTATCAATCCTGATCTCCGGTTTTTCGGGCGCTTCATAGGGCGAAGAGATACCTGTGAAATTCTTGATCTCACCTTTGCGAGCCTTGGCGTAGAGGCCTTTGACGTCGCGTTTTTCGGCCTCGGCCAATGGCGTATCAATGTAAATTTCCATGAACTCGCCTTTGCCCAAGCGTTCACGTGCCATGTTGCGCTCCGAACGGAATGGCGAGATAAATGAAACAAGCACGATCAATCCGGCGTCGGCCATGAGTTTGGCGACCTCTGCAACACGCCGGATGTTCTCGACGCGATCAGCATCGGTGAAGCCCAGATCGCGATTGAGGCCGTGACGCACGTTGTCACCGTCCAGGAGATAGGTGAGGTGGCCTTGGGCGTGGAGCTTCTTTTCAACAATGTTGGCAATCGTTGATTTGCCTGATCCCGAGAGCCCTGTGAACCAAAGAACTGTCGGTTGTTGCTTTAGTTTCCGCGCACGTGAGGCCTTGTTCACGTCAGTTGCCTGCCAGTGGATATTAGCAGCGCGCCGAAGTGCAAAGTGGATGAGGCCCATGCCAACTGTGGTGTTGGTAAACCGATCAATAATGATGAAGGACCCGAGTGCCTTGTTTTCCGTGTAAGGCGCGAAGGCCAGTGTCTCGTCGAGTTCGAGATTGCAGACACCGATTTCGTTGAGTGTCAGTGTTGTTGCGGCCGTTTGCTCCATGGTGTTGACGTTGGTCTTGTACTTCAATTTGTCGAGTGTGCCCGGAAGAGTCTTTGTGCCGGACTTGATGAGATAGGAGCGGCCCGGCAACATGGGTTCATCGCCCATCCACAGAATTTGCGCTTCAAACTGATCCGAAGTTTCGATGGGCGCATTTGCTGCGCACAGGACATCACCGCGACTGACGTCAATTTCATCCGCCAGAGTTATGGTAATGGCCTGATCGGGAACGGCTTGTGACAGATCACCGTCGGCGGTGACGATGCGCGTGACTTTGGATTGTCTGCCGGATGGCAACACCTTCAGCAGGTCGCCGGGCTTGACTGTGCCACTCGCAATGGTACCGGCGAAACCGCGAAAATTCTGGTGCGGGCGCGATACCCATTGCACGGGCATGCGAAAAGGCTTCTGGGACTGGTCTTCGCCAACAGGAACAGTTTCGAGATGGGCCATCAGTGTTGGCCCCTGATACCATGGCATTTTGGCAGAGCGTTCGATGATGTTGTCGCCAGCCAAAGCCGATGCAGGAATGACTGTAATATTGCTCGCCCCCAAGGACGCAGCGAAGGCGCGGTAGTCAGTTTCAATTTCGTCAAATGTCTCGCGCGCATAATTCACGAGGTCCATTTTGTTGATGCAGACCACGAGATGGCGAATGCCGAGCAGTGAGGCAATGAATGTATGGCGGCGCGTTTGGGTGAGCACGCCTTTGCGTGCATCGATCAGGATGATGGCGAGTTCGGCGGTGGATGCACCTGTTGCCATGTTGCGGGTGTATTGTTCGTGACCTGGTGTGTCGGCCACGATGAATTTGCGCTTCGATGTGGCGAAAGCGCGGTAAGCAACGTCGATGGTGATGCCCTGTTCGCGTTCGGCTGCGAGACCATCGACAAGAAGAGCGAAATCAAGATTGCCGCCTTGCGTGCCAAGTTTTTTGGAATCCGCCTCGAGTGCTGAGAGTTGATCCTCAAACAGCATTTTTGACTCATAGAGCAAACGGCCAATCAGAGTTGACTTGCCGTCGTCGACGGAGCCGCAGGTGATAAATCGCAAGAGGTCCTTGTTTTCCTGAGCTGCAAGGTATGCTTCGACGCCATCACCAGCGTATTCAACAAAGCGGGTCATCAGAAATACCCTTCCTGCTTTTTCTTCTCCATGCTGGCGCTGGCATCCTTGTCGATGACGCGGCCCTGGCGTTCGGAAGAGGTGGCAACGAGCATTTCCTCGACAATGTCGAGCAATGTCGTGGCGTTGGATTCGATGGCACCTGTAAGGGGATAGCAGCCCAGGGTCCGGAAACGGATTTTCTTCATCTGAGGTGTTTCGCCCGGTAGCAGTCGCATACGGTTGTCATCGACCATGATGAGCTGGCCATCACGCTCCACGACGGGGCGAACATCTGCAAAGTACAGGGGCACAATCTCAATCTTTTCGCGGTGGATATATTGCCAGATGTCAAGCTCGGTCCAGTTTGACAGAGGAAATACGCGGATCGACTCGCCCTTGTTCTTGCGTGCGTTGTACAAATTCCACAATTCGGGGCGTTGGTTTTTGGGATCCCAGCGGTGTTTTGTATCCCTGAAAGAGAAGATGCGTTCCTTGGCTCTTGATTTTTCTTCGTCGCGGCGCGCTCCTCCAAATGCTGCATCAAAGCCGTATTTGTCGAGAGCCTGTTTCAAGCCTTCCGTCTTCATCACTTGTGTGTGCAGAGCCGAGCCATGATCGAAAGGGTTGATGTCTTTCTCGATTCCCTCGGGATTGATGTGCACAATGAGATCGAGCCCCAGTTTTTTTGCCGTTGCATCGCGCATGGTGATCATGTCGCGAAATTTCCAGCGGGTGTCGACATGCATGAGCGGGAAGGGGGGCTTGGCGGGGTAGAAGGCCTTCATGGCGAGATGCAGCATCACGGCGGAATCTTTGCCAATGGAATAGAGCATCACCGGCTTTTCGCATTCAGCGGCGACTTCGCGGATGATATGGATTGCTTCCGCTTCGAGGCGGTCGAGGTGGGTGAGAGCGGGTTTTGAAGCAATCATCGGGGCAGCGTTATTGGCTGCCATCCAGGCCCGGACCTTGTCCATGGTGCGGGCGGACGGAGAGCGGCCATTCTTCAGATCGAAAACAAAATTAGGATCGGACAGGGCCTGTTTGCCCAGCGATGTGGGTTCAAAGCCGGTTTTCGATAGGAAATCCTCGATTTCGGCCAAAAAATGGGTACTAGAGGTGCTCATAAATAGGGTTTAGCCTATTTATGAGGTGTTTGTCCACTTAAAGAGAACAAGTCGTATTCTTTAGAGAACAGTTAAATCCGTTCTGCCAACTTCACAATGCGTGATGCCGCCTCGCGCATCGTGGCCTCATCGACGGTCAGCGCCACCCGGAGATGTCCGGCTCCACAGACGCCAAAACTTTCGCCTGGCATGGTCACGACATCTTCTTCGGCGAGCAAGCGTGTTGCGAATTCAGTTCCGGACAAATCTGTGGCACGTACGTCCACCATCACAAACATGCCGCCCTCTGGCACGGTTGCCTTCACACGATTGGATTTTTTCAGTGCATCGACGAGTGCCGTACCACGATTGAAGTAAGCGATACGCATGGCTTCGACTTCGGAGAATTGATTGTCGAGGGCGAAGGCTGCGGCATCCTGCAAAAACGGTTGCTGGCCAAAAAGAAATGTTTCGGCGACTGGCAAGGCCTTGCGGCAAAACTCTTCAGACGCTGCGATCCAGCCTGACCTGAAGCCCGGCAGGCCGTGGGATTTTGAGATGGACGACACCACAATGGTGCGTTCTTCCATGTCCTTGCGCATGAAGGGTGACACAAATCTTTGATCGCCGTGGATCAGTGTGGCGTAAACTTCATCGGAAATGATCCAAAGATCATGTTTTTTTGCGATCGCACAAATGGCATCTATTTCAGCTGCCGTAAAAACGGCGCCCGTCGGATTTGACGGCGAGTTGAGAAGCAGGGCCCGCGTCTTGGGCGTGATGGCTTTTTCAATTGCTGCGATGTTTGGATGAAAGCCACGATCTGGATCAAGCGGTACCGGTACGGGCACGCCACCGGGCGCTGTCACGACCGCCTCGTAAGTTGCATAATACGGATCAAAGAGCAGAACTTCGTCGCCCAGTTCGATTGTGCAGGCGAATGCCACGTAGAGGGCCGTCTGCGTGCCGGGGAGATAAATGAACTGGCGTTGTGTGATGTCGCGTTTCATCAATTTCGTGTAATGACGCGAGAGAGCCGAGAGGATCGACTTTTCACCATCGCCGGGAGAATACCGTGTGCGACCAGCGTGAAGTTGCTCACTGGCCTTTTGCAGAATTGTCGATGCTGGTGGCAAGTCGGGCTCGCCAATGGACAGGAATATCAACTTGTCGCCTTGGGCTGCACGCCTGCGACCTTCAAAGTGGACGCGCCACTTTTCTGAGCCGAGTTTTGCGAGGCGCGTGGTGATCGATGCGGTTTTCATGCTGATGGTTTAGTCTGAAACTTTTTCCCGCGCCAACCTGTTCAGCGTCACGTAGTCAGTCTTTCCCGACCCCAAGACAGGAAGTTCATCAAGCTCGCAGATGGTTTTTGGGATCATCAACTCATTGGCACCTTCTGCTTTCATGGCCGTGGCCATGGCCTTGCGATCAATGTTCCGTTGCGTTGTGAACATGACCAACTGCTCGCCCTTCTTTTTGTCAGGTGCGGCCACAACAGCATGAAGCGTGCCGGGCATGATCTTGTGCAGTTTTGTCTCCACCGCAGTGAGCGAAACCATTTCGCCTGCGATTTTGCAGAAGCGTTTGGCGCGCCCCAGAATGGTGATGTAACGCTGGTCGTCGACACTGCAAATGTCGCCTGTGTCATACCAACCATCGGCTGGTCTTTCGATAACACCAGGATTGTCGGCGCGCAGGTAGCCGAGCATCGTGTTGGGGCCACGCACGACAAGCCTGCCGCCTTCGGTGATGCCTTCGACCTTGTCCAGCCTGAACTCAATGCCATCAAAGAGACGACCCACGGTTCCTGCCTTGTAATGCATCGGCGTGTTGATGGCCAATGCCGGAGCGCATTCTGTTGCGCCATAGCCTTCCATGATGCGAATACCGAACTTGTCCATCCAGGTCTGGCGGGTCTCCGGTTTCAATCGTTCTGCACCTGCAACCACCAACCGCATAGAATAGAAATCATAGGGGTGGGCGGTACGTGCATAGCCTGCCAGGAATGTGTCGGTGCCAAACAAGACTGTTGCATTGGTGTCGTAGCAAAGTTCAGGAACGACCTTGTAATGCAGTGGTGATGGGTACTGGAATGTGAAGATACCGTTGAACAAGGGCAAGAGCGTGCCACCCAGCAATCCGAAGGCGTGGAAAATCGGCAAGGCATTGAACACAATATCTTGCGGCGTGAAGACAATGCGCGATGCCGCCTGCAATCGATTGGCGTTCAGGTTCTGATGAGACAGTACGACGCCCTTTGGAATGCCTTCGGAGCCAGAGGTGAAGAGTATGACAGCCGGTGAATTGGGATCGCTTGTTGCACCGGCCTGATTGATCAGAGTCGTCGGAAATACGCGCGCCATGAGCCCTATGAGTTTGTCGGCCAGAGTCACCGAGCTGCGAATGTCCTCGAGATAAATAATCTTGCGGTCCTTGGAGATGACGTCGAGATCGCCCTGCATTTCTCCTGCTTCAATGAATTTACGCGACGTCACAATCGTGCGGATTTCTGCGGCCACACAAGCCGCTGACATATTGATGGCACCGGTTGAAAAATTCAGCATGGCAGGCACCTTGCCAAAGGCCAGCAAGCCGAAAATGGACAAGACCGTTCCATTGGCATTTGGCAGCAAGACAGCCACATTGGTTTCACCCCGGGCTTGTTGTGCCAGTTTGCGACCGAGGATATAGCTACCCATGATCACGCGATTGTAAGTGATGGGCGCGCGGTTGATATCCTCCATGATCTTGTAGCCGCCGCCGTGGACATGACGGGCATCAATCAGGGACTGCCAAAGTGTCTGCTTGTAGTGACTGGTTTGAAACATCATGTCGCTCATGACGTCGTAGAGTTTTTCGGCCTGATGTTCGCGCAAGGCCGCACCCTTCAAATGGTCCGGCGACGCGTTTTTTACGGGCGGCAGGAATGTGAGTGTGATCTTGGGGAACAGGCGAATGGGGAACAGTCCGCGCAACCGGGAGAATGGCGAATATTGCGCACCATCGATGCGCACGGGAAGAATTTTAGCACCCGCCATTTCTGCAACCGCTCCTGGACCTTCGTAGATTTTCATGAGTCCGCCTGTGGTGGAAAGCCGACCTTCGGGAAAGATCACAACTTTGCGACCCCGTTTCAGTTCGGTGACAAGTGATCGCAAGGCGAGGGGATTGCCGGGGTCTATGGGACAGAGATCGAAGAGACCGAAAGCGGGTTTTACCCACCACTTCTTTGCCATCTGCGTGTCGATGGCAAAGGCCGCACGTTCAGGCAAATAGGCCGAAAGCAACGGACCGTCGAGCAGTGATGTATGATTTGCAACAATCAACGCCTTGCGCCCCGCAGCAGTGTAGTTCTCGAGCCCCTTGACTTCAACGCGGTAGAGAAAGCGAAATAGAGCGCGTGCGGCGCTGGCCAGAATTTCGTGCGGCAGAAGGCGAATGATGTAAATGGCAGCAATGATGTTGGCGACACCAAGTGCCAGGAAAATGCCACGTGCCGACATTCCAGCACCGAGCATCAAAACTTGCAGCAGAGTCGCCACCACCATGAACAGGGCGTTGATGATGTTGTTGGCTCCCACAATGCGGGCGCGTTGATAGTAGGGAGTGCGGGCCTGCATGGTGGCGAACAATGGAACGACAAAGAGCCCCGCGCAGAATGCTGTAGCGATGAGATCGAACAATACGCGCCAACTTTGCCAATGGGACAGTAAAGCGCCAATTCCCATCAGCCTGTCGCCGGCATCATTTGGGTCGGTCACAACTGATCCTGCCGTAATTGAATTTTGCAACGCCGTGCTGGCAGACCCCGAGGCGAAGAACAGATCAATCATGAAGATCGTCATCAAGACTGCGCTCAATGGCACGTAGCGCACCGAAATGACACCCTTCAGCAGCGTGTTGCAGAATACGGAACCGGCGGCGATGCCGATTGAGAACAGGGCAAAAATCAGTGATGCAACGGCTGGCGTACCATGCAGGCTGGCATTGGCGAACAGTTGCATTTGCGTAACGAACACCACACCCAGAAACCAGAACCAGGAGATTCCAAGGATCGCCTGAAAGACATCGCTTTTCCTTGCAGCGAGTTTCAGATTGTTGCCAATCTCACCGATGATGTTGGGATTGATGGCAAGATCTGGCTGGACAGAGGGAGCCGCAGGGATGCGCGTTGCCGTCCAATAGGACAAAACGGCAATGCCGATCATGATTGCCGATACCAAGAGTTTTCCACTTTCAATGGAGACGATCAGGTTGCCAAAAATCGTTCCCAACAGCACGGCGAGAAAGGTCGCCATTTCCACCATGCCGTTGCCACCCAGCAACTCCTGCTTGGTCAAATGTTGGGGCAGGATTGCGTATTTGATGGGGCCGAAAAACGCGGCCTGCAGTCCTGCCAGAAAGATGCAGAATTGCTTGAGCCACACGCCCTCATGAAAGAGTGAATAAACCGAAAGAATAACGATGCCGATTTCGAGCAACTTGATGCGGCGCGCCATCCAGGCCTTGTCATACTTGTCGGCGAGTTGGCCGGCGGTTGCCGAAAACAGGAAAAACGGAATGACAAAGAGCCCGGCGGAAATCGTGTTGAGCAAGCCGGACTGGTCTTTCGGCATGGTCGAGATCAGAATGGATGCGACGGCAAAGCGGAAGGCGTTGTCGTTGAACGCACTCAGTGCCTGCGTCACAAACAGCGGCAGAAAGCGTTGGGTCTTCAACAAGGCAAACTGGCTCTTACCGCTCATTTCATGTTCCTGCTTTTGTCCTTGAATCTCCATATGGGTAAGTTCTTTTACCAACGTTAACTCAAGTTCTCACGGTGCTGCGATATCACTTGAACTGCGCCTGAAAAATTAATTATTACAATGTTTTGCAGGTTCAAACTCTGATTCAAGTGGTTCAGCCAAGCGGTGAAGGTTCACGCCCGTATCATGCGTTCGGTCATCTCGATCAGGGTTGGACCATCAGCCCGCAGTGCTGCTGTGATAGCGGCTGCGAGTTCTTTCAGGTTTGCAGGTTTGGACGCGGCACAGCCATAGGCCTTCGCCAGTATCTGGAAATCGGGATTGCGCAAGGTGACGGCGTTGGGCTGGATACCGACGTCGATCATATTGTCACGGATCTGGCCCAGGGAATCATTGTTCCAGAGCAGGATGGGGATCGCGAGTCTGTGCTCCACGGCCGTGGCGAGTTCGTTGATGGTGTATTGCAGACCGTAGTCGCCGACCAAAACTGCCACTGGCACAGAACCGGCACCCAACTTCGCACCCATGCCTGCGGGAAGGGCAAATCCCAATGTGCCGAAGCCGACCGGGTGAATCCACTTCCTGGGAAAATCAACTGGAAAGTCCTCATTCGCTGCATAGGCAATCTGCGTCATATCCGATGCAATAATTGTTTCAGGTGGAAGTGCGGTTCGAATGACGTCGAGCACGCTTCGCAAGGCAATCCTGAGATTGCTGTTGTCTTCTGCGTCGCGCAGTTTCTGCGCTGTTGCTGCACCTAATGGGGTCGGATTCGTCTGTGCTGGAATGCGTTCAGCGATTGCCTCGAGAGCTAAGGCGGCGTCAGACAATATGGCAAGGTGCGGCACATGCGGGCGGACAATACTTGAGGGATCAAGATCAATGCGGATGAGTTTTCCCTTGAGTTCGATCAAGTGAGCATCGATGCGGTAGCCATCCCAAAAATCTGTTTCCGAGAGTTCGGTGCCGACGGCCAGAAGCACGTCACATTCTGAAATCAAGTTTTTTGCGGTGGTGCGAGAGAGGTGATAGCCGGCGGACTGGGGATGGGATTCAGGAAAAATGCCCTTACCCGCAGTTGTGGTCATTACTGTTGCGCCGATGGTCTCCGCGATCTTTCGGGCGGCGATACCGCACTCCGATGCACCGCCGCCCAGAATCATCACGGGCTGGCGGGCCTGGGCCAGAAGTGCCGCAGCTTCTTCGATCAGGTCTTTGTGTGGCGTTGGGCGGCGCGGCAAGGGGCGAGCTTGCCAGCCCGCGCCTGCGGGCATCTTCAGAAGGTCGACCGGGATTTCCAGATAATAGGGGCGTGGCCGGGTCGTCGCAAAGCTAGCAAAGGCTTCGGCCATGACGTCACGCACGTCGCTTGCAGTTGTCGCTTGCCGGGCGTTGGGCGTCAGGCTTTGCGCGACATTGATCTGGCTTCGCATCTCGTGCAGGCGGCCGCGGCCTTGGGCGCTGTCGCCGATATCGAGAGATGACGAAATGACGAGAATGGGACTCGAGTCGCTCCACGCCTGTCCCATCGGCGTCAATATGTTGGTGACCCCGGGACCGCTGATCGTGAAGCAAACGCCAGGCTTGCCAGTTGCGCGTGCGTAGCCATCGGCCATGAAGCCAGCGCCTTGCTCATGGCGCGGCAGAATATGACGGATTTCTGGAGCGCGGCAGGGCGCGATACATCTCGATGTTGTGCACGCCAGGAATGCCGAAGATCGTATCGACGCCATAGGCTTCAAGCAGACCCACAAGGGCTTCGCCGACGGACAGTTCGGGACGGGTCATAAGAGGCGCTCCGGGGCGATTGATTTGGGATCGAGACCATGATCGAGAATGTCGGTTGGCATGGGCTGGCCCAAGACGAGGTGAGCCGCCGCATCAGACAGGGCAGGTGATGTCATGATGCCGTAGCCGCCCTGACCGATGAGCCAGAAGAATCCCTCCGTGTGCGGATCAAATCCCACGACTGGTTCCTTGTCTTTCACGAAACTGCGCAGGCCGCCCCAGCTATGGTCAATGCGTTCAACCTCGATGGTCGTTGCCTGCATCATGCGGTCAATGCCTTCGGCGATGGCCATGTCATCGGCGTAGGCGTCGTGGGGGTCAACGGGTGTTGCATCGGCAGATGATACCATCATCTTGCCGCTCTGCTGTTTGCAGTACCAGGTTTCTCCTGTGTCACTCACCATAGGCCAATTGCTGACATCTGTTCCGTTCGGAAGCGGAACGATGCCGATGGAGCGGCGCTTGGGTACGAGACCTACAGGCCTGACGCCTGCCATATTGGCAATGACGTCGCCCCAAGCCCCTGCGGCATTGACGAGGATCGGAGCGGTGAATGTGCCCTTCGGTGATTCCACGTGCCACGTTCCATGTTTGCGGGCGATGGCCGTGGCAGCGGCGCTGGTCACAAGTTCACCACCATTTGCCTTCAGCATTTTCAAGTAACCGCGATGCAAAATGTCAACGTCGATGTCAGCGGTTCCGGGGTCGCGGAAGAAGCGCGAGGCGTAGTTCTCGCGCAAGACCGGCATCATTTTGAGCGCCTGGGCAAATGATAGCTCCTCAAGCCCGGTGCTGTTGGCCAAGAGTCGTGCTGTGTGATCTGATTGGTCTGGCCCTTCTACAAAAAGCGAATTGCGCCAGGTCAGGATAGGTTGATCGGCGAAACCTGGTGGGGGCGACTCCAGAAAATCCTTGCTGGCGCGGGCAAAGGCCAGCATCGCTGGTGGACCGTAATTGGGTTCATAGGCTGCTGCCGAGCGACCCGTGGTGTGATAGCCCGCGCGGTCTTCCATCTCGAGGACGAGAACGCGTTTTTCAGGGGCCAGGCGAGCGGCGACAGATGCGCCAGCGATGCCAGCACCAATGACGATGATATCGACGTTTGACATAAACCGGTTCTACCTTGTGCATTCCTGTTTGGCGAGTATCTTGGCGCAAACAGGAACTTCATCATGCCAAATCCCAAATCCTACAATCAGCCGATCTCAGGTCTTGTCACGCCGCGTTTTGGCGGCATCGCCACATTTTTCCGGTTGCCCCATGTGCCACCTGATGAGGCGAAGGATGTTGATATCGGCATTGTCGGCATTCCCTGGGATGGGGGGACGACCAATCGACCGGGCCCGCGCCATGCGCCTCGCCAGATGCGCGATCAATCATCGATGGTCCGGCGCATGCACCAGACATCGCACATCGTGCCCTATGATCTGGCCAATGTGGCAGACCTTGGCGACTGTTCGGTCAATCCGGCAAGTGTGGACGATTCACTGAAGCGCGTGGAAGCGCATTTCAAAAAACTGGTGGCCGCAGGGATCAAACCTCTTTCGGCGGGCGGAGATCATTTGTGTTCGCTGCCGGTGTTGCGGGCGGTGGGTGCGAAGAAACCCGTCGGCATGATCCACTTTGATGCCCATACAGATTTGTATGACGGGTATTTTGGCGGATTCAAATATACCCATGGCACACCGTTCAAGCGCGCGATTGAGGAAGGCGTTCTGGACCCGAAACGAACCATCCAGATCGGCATCCGCGGGTCCATGTATGATCTGGATGATATCGAGTATGGCGAGAAGATGGGGGTGCGGATCGTCCGCATCGAAGAAGCCATGGAGAAGGGCCCCAAAGCGATCATGGCGGAAGCACGCGAGATCGTCGGCGACGGTGAAACCTATGTGAGCTTCGATATTGACATGCTTGACCCGGTCTATGCTCCGGGTACGGGCACGCCGGAGATCGGTGGCTTCACAACCTTTCAGGCGCAACAGTTGCTGCGTGAACTGCGCGGGGTCAACATTGTGGGTGCAGATGTTGTCGAAGTCTCGCCGCCGTTTGATCCTTCCGGCATGACAGCCTATGCGGGTGCAACGATGATGTTTGAAATCCTGTGCTCGATGGCAGAGCAGGTTGCGAAGCAGAAGGCGAAGGCCTAACGCGCTGCGCGTGATTGAGAAACTGAAAAACATTGTGGGTATGGCTGGCTGGCGCGGTGCGTTGGTGGTCTATGTGCTGGGTGCCCTCTCTGCCCTGGCGATGCCGCCCACACACATGTGGTGGCTGCTTTTCGTTACGGTGCCGCTCTTTCTGCTTCGATTCGGAGCCGTAACAACTTTTGCAGCGGCGTTTCGGGAAGGCTGGTTGTTTGGGTTCGGCTATTTCTGTGTGGCTTTGCACTGGATTGGCTTTGCGTTTCTGGTTGATGCCAAAACTTACCTGTGGATGATGCCTTTTGCAGTGGGCGGATTGGCTGCGGTCATGGCAATCTATTGGGGGTTGGCCACCGCCGCGGCGCATGCGCTCAAGCGCTATGGATTTGTTGCGTGGCTCTCCTTTCCAATGATGCTTGCGATTGCAGAATGGCTGCGCGGACACTTGATGACCGGCTTTCCATGGGCGGTTCCGGGGCTGGCTGCGGATGGCATGGGAGCGGTGGTTCAGGTTGCGTCCGTCATCGGCATGACCGGACTGACTTTGACTGTGCTGCTGTGGGCGTGTTCGCTTGTGCCACTCATTACAGACTGCTCCTGGCGACACCGCGCCATTGCACTTCTGCTGTTGATGACTCTGCCAGCCTGCTGGGTGTGGGGATGGCAGCGCGTGAATGCCAAGCCGGTTGCCTTCGTTGATGGCGTGACGCTGCGGTTGGTGCAGCCCGATTTGTCACAGGACGACAAATGGCGCAGCGACAACAGTGCCCGAATATTTGAAGATCTCGTTGCGCAAAGTGTTGCGCCTTCCACTGCGCATGGTGCCGTTACCCATATCATCTGGCCCGAATCAGCTGTGCCTTTCCTGTTGGATGAAAGCGAAGGTGCTAAGGCTGTGTTGCGTCGGTCGCTGCAAGCCGGACAGGTGCTCATGACAGGTGCAATCCGAAGGGCCAAGCGGGACGTTTCTGCAGATCATTTTACCAGTGTCTTGGTGTTCAACGACCAGGTCAACGTGATTGGCACCTATGATAAATGGCGATTGGTTCCGGGTGGGGAGTTCCTGCCCTTCGCGTGGTTGTTGGAGCCGCTGGGGTTCCAAAGACTGGTGACACTTCCCGGTGGTTTCGCGGCAGGTGATGGCGCAAAAACTGTGGATATCCCAGGTGCCGGGCGAGCTGCCATGATGATTTGCTATGAGGCGATTTTCCCCCAAGGCAGCATCGACTTCAGGACTCGACCGAGCTGGATCATCAATGTCACAAATGATGGATGGTTTGGCGTTTCGACGGGCCCCTATCAGCATTTGGCGCAAGCCCGCCTGCGGGCTATCGAGCAGGGTCTACCGCTTGCCAGGGCTGCGAATACCGGGATTTCTGCGGTTTTCGATGCGTACGGCGAAGTACAGGATATGCTTCCTTTAGGAGTTCGCGGCGTGGTTGACACGCGGCTTCCGGTGGCGGCGGAATTGACAGTTTACGGGCGCTTTGGAGATTACTTGCTGTTAATCCTCTTGTTAGGAATGTGCTCCTTACATCTCATTTCGCGTGAAAATTGCCACATTACTTGACGACATTGTGCGCTTTTTAGTTGCAGATTAGGTTCTTTTGGACTATTAATTAGGAATATCACTTCGCTCTTTAAGGTTGTACCGAGGGAGAGGGTTGAGAAAAGTCCAGGCCGGGGGCAACGGTCTGAGGAACAATATGACAAGACGAGATCCGAACTATATTGATGTTCATGTTGGCTCACGCATCAGAATGCGTCGGCAACTGATCAACATGAGCCAAGAAAAACTGGGAGAATTGCTGGGGATTACGTTCCAGCAAGTCCAGAAATATGAAAAAGGTGCTAATCGCATTAGCGCCAGCCGTTTGTATTTTTCGGCTAAGACCCTGGGCGTTCCAGTGCAGTTTTTCTATGATGGACTGCCGAACCCAAGCGGCGAAGAAGGCCTCAAAGAAGGCGGCTCACCCGATGAATTCGTGGCGAACCTGATGACCCCTGAGGGCATCCAGTTGGCTCGTGCATTCAAGGATGCAGACACGGCGACCAAGCGCAAACTCATTGCGTCCATCGCCCGCATCATCGTCGACAACAAGAACTCGTAATACATCCACTTCATCGTGCTCAGGGCCGACAGTTTCGACTGTTGGCCTTGACCGATTTTCATTTGCCTGCCATGAAGCGCCGGAACAAAGGTATAAAGATATCTTTATATAGCTTTTAACTGTGGGGGATGTCCGCATGGCGCGCAAAAATTTTGTATTTACGAGTGAATCCGTCTCGGAAGGCCATCCCGATAAGGTGTGCGACCGGATTTCAGATGAAATCGTCGACCTGTATTTCCGTGAGGCCCTGAAAGAGGGCATGGATCCATGGTCTGTGCGCTGTGCTTGCGAAACCCTGGCCACCACCAACAAAGTGGTCATCGCCGGCGAAGTGCGCGGGCCAAAATCCATTACAAAAGAGAAGATCGAGGCTGTCGCGCGCAAAGCGATCCGCGACATCGGCTATGAGCAACAGGGCTTCCATTGGAGCAATGCCACGGTTGAAATCGTTCTTCACGAACAGTCTGCTGACATTGCTGTCGGTGTCGACGCTGCCGCTCACAAGGATGAAGGTGCCGGCGACCAGGGTATCATGTTCGGTTATGCCTGCGACGAGACGCCTGACCTTATGCCAGCACCGCTCTATTACTCCCAGCGCATCCTGCAATTGCTCGCCGAAGCCCGGCACGACGGTTCGGCGAAACAGCTGGGACCCGATTCCAAAAGCCAGGTCACGGTTCAATACAAGAATGGCAAGCCAGTTGGCGCCACCCAGATTGTTGTCTCGCACCAGCACATGGATGAGGACATGACGTCTGAAGACGTGCGGTCTCTTGTGGAACCCTATGTGCGCAAGGCGCTGCCACGGGGCTGGATCAAGAAGGATACGGTCTGGCACGTCAATCCAACGGGCAAGTTCTATATTGGTGGGCCCGATGGTGACGCCGGTCTCACCGGTCGCAAAATCATCGTTGACACCTATGGCGGTGCTGCACCTCATGGTGGTGGCGCGTTCTCCGGCAAAGACCCGACAAAGGTTGACCGTTCTGCTGCCTATGCCGCGCGGTATCTCGCCAAGAACGTGGTTGCGGCGAAACTCGCCCGCAAGTGCACCATCCAGCTGGCTTACGCCATTGGCGTCTCACAGCCCCTGTCAATCTATGTGGACACACACGGCACCGGCAAAGTTTCGGAAGACAAGCTTGAGAAGGCATTGCGCAAGGTGATGGATTTGAGTCCGCGCGGCATCCGCACGCACCTTGATCTCAACAAGCCCATCTACGCCCGAACCTCGGCCTACGGTCATTTTGGCCGCAAGCCTGACAAGGATGGCGGGTTCTCGTGGGAAAAGACAGACCTGGTTGCCAAGATCAAGAAAGCTCTTAAGTCGAAGTGACGTCTCCGCGACCTGAGTATCAAATCTATGGGCGGCGCAAGGGGAAACCTTTGCGCCGCCATCATTTGTCGTTGATGGACGCGTTGCTCCCGCGTGTTGCTGTCGATGTTGCGGCACCGCTGACGGGAACTGGTGAGCGGCGCTGGCTTGAAATCGGATTTGGTGGTGGCGAACATCTCGCCCACCAAGCTGCACTTCATCCCGATGTCACAATCATCGGAGCGGAACCCTATCTCAATGGCGTTGCCAAACTGTTGGCGGACGTTGATGCCCGCAAACTTGCCAACGTCAGGATCCACTACGGCGATGCGCGGGTGTTGCTCGATGTGTTGCCCGATCATTGCATCGAACGCATTTATCTTCTCTATCCTGATCCATGGCCCAAAGAGCGGCAAAAAAAGCGGCGCTTCGTCAACGCGGCAAATCTCGCGCAGTTTCATAGAATCCTGAAACCCGATGGCGTGTTCTTTTTCGCCAGTGACATTGCTGATTACACCGCATGGACGCGCGAACACGTGGCGACAAGCAAGCTGTTCATGGAAACAGGCGCTGCTGATCAACCCTATGAGAACTGGATCCGCACGCGCTATGAGGCAAAAGCCATCCGCGAGGGACGGACGACGCAATATTTGCGCATGATCAAGCTGTGATCGAACGAATATATTATTTTTTTCCACGGAATATTGAGCCGATATTTTCGTAAGCAGCCGCTAACTGATCAAACGCTGACAGTACCGGTCAGACTCCTGCAAGTTTTCCTGTGACAGTTTCATGACAAGTTCACGACGACACAGTGTCCGTCGTGACTCAGGTAACAGAAATCAGCGGGAGTTATAAACATGGAAATTATCAATACTTACAGCGAATACGTGGCCGCATCTCCACACGGAATGGCCTTGCTCCGCTTTGTCATCAATGTTGCGGCGAGCATGACGTTGCTCATGGGGCTGTATTACAGGCGCTACCGGGACAAGGAACTTGTTACCACGGCGTCCATGTTCAACATTTTCGCGTTTGGTGCGCTCACAGTCCTATCGCAGGTGCAATTCAGCGTGCAAGCGGGTTTCGGGCTCTTTGCCATGCTGGCCTTGTTCAGCCTGCGTTCCGAACAGATTTCAAAAATCGAGATCACGTATTTCTTTGGCGCACTGGTGATTGCAGTCATAACCTCGGTTGGCGGTACATCTCTGCCGTTCATGCTCCAGATCGTCGGGCTGGTCCTTGTCGGAGCCTATGTGTTCGATCATCCAAAATTCCTCAGGTCCGCAGACGGTGTCAAAATCACACTCGACAAGATTGACGGGCACGCGTTGTCGAGCCCTGTGCAAATGCGCGCCGATTTGTCTGAGCGTCTCGGTGTGGATGTCGTGTCCTACCAGATAACAGCGCTTGACTACATCAACGACATGGCTCGCGTCAGTGTTTTCTTCCGCAAAGCAAAGTGAACAGGTGCAATCATGAACATCAACAACACACTCGGCCAATTCGATCCGATCAGCCTGGAAGACCTCAACGCGAAAGCCGAAATGATGGCGCGCCTTGACAACAAATACATCATGACCCTCGACAGTCTGGAAGTGGCACTCCAGTCATTGACAGCAGATTTCGAAGTTCTTGATATCAAGGGTCAACGGGCATTCGCCTATGCGACGCGTTACTTTGATGACCAGGACTTGCGTGCCTATTATGATCACCACCAGCGGCGGCGCAAACGCTGCAAGGTCAGGATCCGCACCTATGTCGAAGCCAATTTGCATTTCCTGGAGGTCAAGGTCATCGAACCGCGGGCTACGACGGCCAAGAGCCGCGTTCGCCTCGACGGGCTGCAAGCCAAGTTGGACCCAAAGAGCATGGCATTCGTCGAAGACTGTCACCAGAATGCCTATGGCACGCCTTTCGGGAAAGATGTGGCCCCCGTCCTGCTCAGCCAGTACGAACGAATTACCCTGGTTGCAAAAGAAGGCGGCGAGCGGCTTACCATTGACACCAATTTGCGGCTGACCGGTGCTGGCCGGCAAAGGGTGGTTGATCCCGACATTTGCATCATTGAAACCAAATCGGCGCGCGGCAACGGGGTGGCCGACAAGATTTTCCGGGGTGTGCTTCATGTTCAACCCACGGGCCGTGTATCAAAATTCTGCATTGGCATGGTGGCAACGGGGCAGGTGAAGGTCAGAAACGGATTTCTGCCGGCATTGCGAAAACTGGGGCTGGTTGATCCGGTATTTCCGTTGCCAGCACTTCTGCCTTACGAGCAATTCCAGCAGGCTGCTTGAAAAGCCGGGGCAACTCCGGGTGCCCCACTTGCAGCTCGGAACAGACCTGCTATGGCGGCTCTGGGTAGAAGCAATAAAATTGGAAAATGGGGAGTGTCGGGTCATGTTTGATTTGATCAAGAAAATGATGCCGCGCGAGGACAAGTTTTTCGACATGTTCGAGGCGCATACAACGAAGTCCGTGGAGGCGTCCAAATCGCTCAGTGCGGTCTTCAATGGCGGCAAGGATATTGCAGCACATTGCGCCGCCTTGATGAAGGCGGAAGATGAAGCGGACCGGATAACTGATGAGGTGATGGAGGCGATCCGCAAGAGTTTCATCACCCCATTTGACCGGGGTGATATCAAGAACCTGATCACCGACATGGATGATGCAGTAGACCAGATGAACAAGACCGCCAAGGCGATCCTGCTCTATGATGTGAAGTCGTTCGAACCGAAAATGAAAGTCATGGCGGATGACGCCTTGAGGCTCTCAGCTTTGCTTGCCGAAGCCATGCCGCTAATGCGCAATGTCGGGTCTCATTCCGAACGCCTGCATGTGTTGACGAAGCAGATGATCCAGATCGAAGACGACTCGGATCATCATCATGATGATGGTCTGAAGGCGCTGGTCAAGAAGGGCCAGAAAGATCCGATGGCCTACATCATCGGAGCTGAAATCTATAGCCACTTGGAGAAGGTGGCGGACAAGTTCGAAGATGTGGCTCATACGATGAGTGGCATCGTGATTGAACACGTGTAACCCGGCACAGGAACCAGATCATGGACCTCAGTGTTGTCACGTTCACGCTCGCCTTTCTGGTCATCGTGGCGCTCGCCTTTGATTTTATCAACGGCATGCATGACTCGGCCAACTCCATTGCAACAATCGTATCCACCCGCGTGTTGAAACCTCAATATGCGGTGCTGTGGGCGGCATTCTTCAACTTCGTGGCGTTCTTCATATTTGAGACCAAAGTGGCCAGCACCGTGGGCAAGGGGATCATTTCACCGGAGCTTGTTACCAATGCCGTGGTGTTTGGCGCGCTCATGGGGGCCATTTCGTGGAACCTGATCACGTGGTATTTCGGCATCCCGTCGTCTTCGTCGCATGCCTTGATTGGTGGCATCGTGGGGGCGGGTGTGGCCAAGGCCGGGACTTCCGCTGTTGTTTGGTCGGGCCTGAGCAAGACGCTCTATGGCATTGTGTTGTCGCCCGTTACAGGATTTACCCTTGGCATATTGATGATGGTTCTCGTGGGGTGGCTGTTTATTCGCGCCAATCCGTCGTTTGCCGACGGGTTATTCCGGAAACTGCAGCTCGTGTCGTCAGCGCTTTATTCGCTGGGCCACGGCTCCAATGATGCGCAAAAAACAGCAGGCATCATCTCGGTGCTGCTGCTGGCCAATAATGTCGACAAGGAATTCACCGTGCATTGGCAGGTGGTGTTCGCCTGCTATGTGGTGATGGGGCTTGGCACCATGCTGGGTGGCTGGCGCATTGTGCACACGATGGGGTCGAAAATCACGCGGCTCAGTCCGATGCAGGGTGCCTGTGCCGAAACAGCCGGTGCCATCACACTGTTCCTGGCCACAAACTACGGTGTTCCGGTCTCGACCACCCATACCATCACAGGCTCTATTGTCGGTGTGGGTGCGGCCAAGCGGTTCTCGGCGGTGCGGTGGAATGTGGCGACAGGCATTGTCTACGCCTGGATCATCACCATTCCGGCCACGGCCTTGCTTTCAGCAATCTTTTACTGGATCGGCTCCGCCTTCATGTGACGCGACTGCAGGCGGTGCAGTGCGACCTTGGCCAATTCGAGGACGAGCAACACGGCAATGCCTGCAGCGGTTGTCACCGCAAGGTCGTGGCCATGCAGCGGGCCGAACTGGAAGAGCGCACTGGCGGTCGGCCAGAACAGGGTTGTGCCCAGGATCGAGGCCACGATGACGAGCACAATGATCAGCGCCTTGCTTGGCTGCAGGAAGGCCGTAAAAGGCGAGGCACTGAAGCTGCGGTTGACGAATATCAGTGCAGCAATCGATGTGACCAGCGAGAAGAAGGCAAGTGCGCGCATTTCATTTTCCGGCATGCCTTGCCAGACGGCAAGTATGGTGATTGCGGCCACAAGTGCAAAAGCCACCGCACCTTGAACGAGGCTCCAAACAATCAATTCCCCTGAAAACAGGCTGGCGTCGGGTGAACGGGGTGGCCGCTGCATGACATCGTCTTCTTCGTGCTCGGCCTCAAAGACGAGAGAGCAGACGGGATCGATCACCATTTCAAGAAAGGCAATGTGGATGGGACCGAGGATGATAGGCAATCCCATCACCAAGGGCAGTATGGCGAGGCCCGCAATTGGCACGTGAACTGCGAAGATAAAACTCACGGCTTTCTGCAGATTGTCATAGATGCGGCGGCCCAGTCGCACGGATTTCACAATCGAACTGAAATCATCATCGAGCAAAACGATAGACGACGCTTCACGTGCCACGTCGGTGCCGCGCCCGCCCATTGCGATCCCGATATGGGCAGCTTTCAGCGATGGTGCGTCATTGACGCCGTCACCCGTCATGGCGACGATTTCGCCGCCAGCCTTCAGCGCGTTGACCAGGCGCAGTTTCTGTTCCGGCATAATGCGGGCGAAAATGTTTGCAGCGTGGATGCTTTTGGCCAGTTCCGCATCACTCATGGACTGCATGTTGTCGCCAGTTATGATGACATCAGAAAAAATGCCCGCCTGTTTTGCAATTGCTGAGGCCGTTACGGGGTAGTCGCCCGTGATCATCACCACGCGAATGCCTGCTGCGCGGCATTCTTGCACGGCTGCGGGCACGCTTGAGCGCAGAGGGTCGGCAAGACCCGCCAAGCCTTCGAATTTGAATTTGAAGCCTGCAAGTGTATCCGGCCATTTTTTGTTTTTGGATTTGGCAGCTGCAACACCGAGTACACGAAGCCCGCGCGCGGCCATGGCGTTGACGGCGGATTTGAGCTTCGTTGTTTCCTTGGCACTCAATTGGCAAAGCTTGAAGATGGCTTCCGGTGCACCCTTGGCGGTGATATTGCAATTTTCATCATCCTGCCAGACATTGGCGACTGCGAGCAGATCGGGCCTGAGGCCATAGCTGTGCAGCATCGTCCCGCCATGGCTGGTATTGCCGATGGCGTGGAAAGCTTTGTCCATTGGATCAACAGGTGTCGCCGCACTGGCACGCAGGCCCGTGGTGGCAAGGTGCGAAAATCCGTCAGGCAAAGACCGATCCTGTCGCAATTCGAGTCCTTCGCCCTTGGGCAGTTGCAACTCGCGTATGGTCATGCGGTTTTCTGTCAGGGTGCCAGTCTTGTCTGTACACAGCACAGTTGCGGACCCAAGCGTTTCGATGGCAGCGGCGCGGCGTGTCAGCACCCGCGCGCGGGCAATGCGCCACGCTCCCATGGCCATGAAGACGGTGAGCACGACGGGGAATTCTTCGGGCAGCATCGACATGCCGAGTGCAATCCCGGCCAGCACGGCTTCCAGCCAATTGCCGCGGGTTGTGCCATAGAGCACCACGGCGAACAGGCTGACGATGCCACCGAGTACTGCTGCAAACTGCACGAGCCTGCGGGTTTGCGCCTGCAGCCTTGGCGGTTCGGGTTCGAGCGCATGGAGCGAGTCGCCAATCTTGCCGATTTCGCTGTGAATGCCGATTCCGGTCACTTCCGCCAAACCAGACCCACGCACAACAAGCGAACCGGAATAGACCAGAGGCAAGCCATCACCGCCGGGACGCATGGTCGGGTTGGCGGAATGGTCTGGATTCTTGTGAACAGGCACTGATTCGCCGGTCAGCAGCGACTCATCGGCCAGGAGATCGTGACTTTTGATCAAAGTTGCGTCAGCCGGAACACGATCGCCCTCGCCCAGCACGATGATATCGCCACGCACGACTTCCCGGCCGGCTATTCGCGTGTATTCGCCATCACGGATGACCAAAGCGCGCGGACTGGTGAGGTCGCGCAGGGCTTCCAGCACCCGTTCGGTGCGGGCTTCCTGTACCACGGTGATGATGACGGACATCATGGCGAATGCAATCAGGATCAGCGCTTCCTTGAGATCGCCAAGCAGCAGATAAATCCCGCCGCTGGCCATCAGGAGAAACAGCATGGGCTCGCGCAGCACCTCAAAAATGATGCGCAAAGGGGTGCGGCGATCCGCGCGCGGAAGCTCATTGTAGCCCTCGGCGTCAAGCCTGCGCCGGGCTTCGGCTGCACTGAGACCAGTTGGTTTGACCATTGACTTCAAGCCTACAACGTTTCGTAGTGGCCGTTAAGGAGGTTCCAGTTTGGAACAGGACAAGCACAAGACGCCGAGCGGTATGACCCCTGCCGCCATTGCGGTTGCATGTGAATCGGTGGGTGTTGCCAAGGCAGGCAGAAATCAGGTTACGCTGTTTGTGCTCGGCGTCCTGGCTGGAGCATTCATCGCGTTTGGCGCGATATTCATGACGGTCGTGCTGACGGGCTCGGCTGATCTGCCTTATGGCGTGGCCCGCCTGCTCGGCGGATTTGCATTCTCGCTTGGTCTCATCCTCGTTATCGTTGGCGGGGCAGAATTGTTCACGGGTGACGCGTTGATGATCGTTGCCTATGCGAGCGGCCGCATTTCTCTTGGTGCATTGTTGCGTGCGTGGCTGCTGGTTTATGCGGGCAATATCGTCGGCGCATTCGGCATGGTGCTGTTGGTGTATCTGTCGGGCCTGCAAGACTTCAACAGTGGTGCGGTGGGGACGACGGCGCTTGCAATCGCCTCTGCAAAATCGGCATTGCCCACGGTGCAGCTCTTTGCACTTTCGGTGCTGTGTAATGCACTGGTGTGTCTGGCTGTGTGGATGTCATTTGCGGCAAGCAGTGTGGTGGACAAGGTGGTGGTCATTGTGCCGCCCGTTACGGCATTCGTTGCAGCGGGCTTTGAGCATTCCATTGCCAATCTGTTTCTCTTGCCATTTGGCCTTGCGATCAAAATCTTGGCCCCGCTGGAGTTCTGGCAGGCAATCGGACAAGCGGCTGGCGATTATCCAGGCCTTGCCCTGGCCCCGATCGCGCACAACATCGTGGTTTCGACACTCGGCAATCTGCTCGGTGGCAGTGTGTTCGTTGGCGCGGTGTATTGGTTTGTCTATCTGCGCAAGACAGCAGTTTGAGCCGAATGCGTTTCAGAATGTGTTTACACTAACTGTTCAAAATGGAGGCCATGCCCAAACTGAACAAGCAAATCGCGGCATTGCCCTGGCGCACCAAGAAGGGGGATATTGAAATCCTTCTCATCACTTCTCGTGAAACAAAACGATGGGTGATCCCGAAAGGATGGCCCATGGATCACCTGATTGATTCCAACGCGGCCAAGCGAGAAGCCTTTGAAGAAGCCGGTATTGACGGACATATCCGGCGCGAAGCTGTGGGCCACTTCGACTACACAAAAATCCTGAAGAATGGTGATGCGGTCGAAACGCGCGTTACTGTTTACCCACTCGAAGTCACCGAGGTACTCAAATCCTGGCCCGAAAAACGCCAACGCAAGCGGGAGTGGTTTTCAATTGAGGATGCGGTCTGGCACGTGGCCGAGGCGGGTCTCAAGGACATCATCCGCGGGTTTGGGTGAGAGTGGCAAGCTCGCTTGCGGACACGGCTGGTCGAGCACTGCCCAACTGGTCACATTCTGGTTTTTCTCGCAGCGTGCCAAGGACTGGCCCTTGGCTGTCGGTATGCAGGCCGTCATGCCTTCGACCACAGTTCCACCGGCAAAGCGGCACACGCATTCAGCTTGGGCTTGCACTGCAGTCACAAGAAAAAGCACCAAAATGCAGATCCTGACCATGGTTGGACTTCACTCCTGAATGGCAGTCTTGTCAATGTTGCAGCGACTTTGGTGTTGTCATCAGTAGGCCGGTGTGGGAGTAGCCCAAAGTCATGTTCATCTCGCCCCTCCATAGGCATCCCCACTTTGCCGACACCATTGCACACCGCGGCTGGCATGCCTGGTGGACCGATAGTGGTGTGCCGCTGGTTGATTACCGCAAACATCTTGATCCAATGATGGCACAAACCGGCATCCCGCTGGCGCTCGTTGCCCATGCGGGAGAAACGTATCTCGGATCGGCATTGTTGATCGAAAGCGATCTCGATGCCCGGCCGCAGTATGCGCCGTGGATTGCAGCCTTGTGGGTAGATGAGGCGCATCGTCGCAAAGGAATTGCAGCGGCCTTGATGCAAAGGGCGAGGACCGAGGCCAAACGCCTTGGTCACGACATCTGTTATTTGTGCGCTCAACCCAAGGTCACGCCCTACTATCTGGCGCGGGGCTTCACGCAGATTGAGACTGATGTCGCGGGTCTCAACGTATTCAGCATTCCCAGTTGAGTCGTCACTCCAGGGCGTTCAAAAGCAGAAGGGCGTCGTTGTCGCCTGCATCCACGGCTTTTTTCAACCAGCGTTTGGCTTCTTCGATGTCTTTCGGAATGCCGTCGCCCTCGTAATGCATGGTCCCCAGCAAGGTCATGGCGTCGGCGTCACCTTGAGCTGCGGCCAGTGCAAAGAGGCGCGCGGCTTCGGGCTTGTTGGCACCCATACCTGTTCCATCGCGCAACTTGAGCGCCATGTTGTATTGGGCCGTCACGCATTCACCATTTACGGCTTGCTGCAGCAGCTCCAGCGCCTCATTGGAACTGCGCGGCGTTGCATTTCCCATGTCCAACATGCGCGACAGGTTTAGCTTGGCGCAAACGTGTCCGGCGGTAACAGCCTTGCGATAGAATTTTTCAGCTTCGGCCATATCCACCGGTCCACCTTCGCCATCTTCCAGCATGTTGGCGAGATTGTACGTGGCCTTCACCTTCCCCTGTTCGGATGCCAAAGCATATAACTGCCGGGCCTCCACATCATTGAGGGGAATGCCGTCGCCTTCATCCACCATGACGGCGAGATTGTATTGGGCGTCGGTGTCGCCCTGATCTGCCGCGGCCCGAAAAAGCTCTGCTGCGCGTGGCTTGTCAACCGCAATGCCTTCGCCATCGCGCAACATGATTCCCAGATTGTACTGAGCGCTGATGTGGCCTTGGTCCGCTGCCAATGCATAGTAAGCCGCACCTGTTACATGGTCTTCCGGCACGCCTTCTCCATCCACCAGCATGAGGCCGAGATTGTATTGCGCGGACCTGTGTCCTTGGTCGGCTGCCTTGCGATAGAGTTTTGCAGCGGCGGTATTGTCTTCCGCAACGCTTTTGCCCTCATCGTATAAAATGGCGAGATCGAATTGCGCATCAGGGAAGTTTTTGGCGGCGGCTTTTTCGAACAGTTCAAAGGCTTTTTTTTCATCGACGGCAATGCCGTTGCCGTTCAAGATGGCAACACCCAACCAGTACTGGGCTTCGGTATGATCCTGAGCTGCTGCCTTCTGATACCAAGCCACGGCCGCTTCGTTGCTTTCGGCAACGATGTCGCCCCTGTCAAAGGCATCGCCCATTTCGTATTGGGCCTGCGCATCGCCTGCCTCTGCGCGGATCAGGATGTTGTGCCAACTCTGCCGGCACATCTTGCGCAAAAGCGGGCGAAACAATCAGAAATATTAAAAGGAACGTTCGTCGCAGCAGCCAAAACATCATCAATTCTCCATTTGAACTCTGTATATCCTATAATAGGAACAAAGTCAAGAAGAATTTTCAGGCCGTTTGTAAAATGTTTGGGGAGTTAGGTGTTTTCACCCTTTAGAGTAGATGACTTTGGCGCGTTTGCGCAGTGCTCCAAGTGCGCCGAGGCCGGTCAGTACCAGTGGAAGTGCTGCAGGCACGGGTACGGGGGAGACCGATGGTGAGAAGTTTGCCGTGAACACGGCGTCGCCCAAATCCGCACTGTAGTTCCAGATGGGGTTGCTTGGTGCGCCCTGGACCTGGTCGTCACTGGTGTTGTGGTAGACGAAATAATTGATGCCTTCGACACTGTCGTCTGTGGCAGCCATCATGCTCGTCGGGGTCATCGCTGCAAGCTCGGCCGCACTGTAGCCGTAGACGCTGATATAGGCGACGTAGAGTTGGCCCACTGTCACCGAAACATTGGTTGGAACGTTGTAGATGTTGGGACCCATATATGACGGGATGTCCGGGCTGGTGAACAGAACGCTGCCGACGCCACCGCCGACGTTAAAATCTGCCGTGCCATTCCACGTGCCGATGCCGGCAAAGAAACTGCCGTTGATGCCATCAAGAAGCGTGAATTCAAAACTGTCCAGTGTACCTGTTACAGGAGCGGTAAAAACCTGACCATAGGTCGACGTTTCAGGAGGTGGGCCGAACGGGGAGATGCCTTCGTCACTGTTGGCTTCTGTTGTAAGCATGACAGCCGATGCTGTTTGCGACAGGGTCGCCGTGATTGCTGTTGCAAGTAATGCCGCCTTCAAAAAGCTCATGATGGCCTCCGTTTCATGTCGGCACCATCACAGCCTGTCGTTAGCGAATGCTTATCGGGTGTGGTTAAGAGCGCTTTGCCTGAGCTGGTGGTTACGATTCGGTGAAGTGCAATCCAATCGTTTTCATTGATATAGGTTTACATAGCTGGAACGGGAAAAAACATAACCTGCGTTTTTGACCTTGTGCGATGTTTCGACCAGGCCTATACGTGTTTTTACGAATTCACTCACAATCTGAAAAGAATGAGAGTGGGTCCCGAGAGGGGCCCGCTTTTTTTGTAATCAAATGACCGAACTCCGCCTTGCCCGAGAAACCGGACCCGCCCAGCGCATTGCTGCATTGGCGGAGCCCGTGCTTGAAAGCATGGGATTTCGGTTGGTGCGGGTCAAAATGTACGGCTCCACAGTTCAGATCATGGCCGAGCGACCCGACGGTACATTTTCCATCGAAGACTGCGCGACGTTCTCGCGCCAGTTTTCACCAATGATGGATGTCGCTGATATTATTTCTTCGCGCTATCAACTTGAAGTGTCATCGCCGGGCATTGATCGGCCGCTGGTGCGGGCCACGGATTTCGAGACCTGGGCCGGTCATGAAACCAGGATTGAAACAACTGTGCCACATGCCGGGCGCAAGCGGTTCAAGGGCGAGCTTGAAGGATATCATGACGGCGAAGTTCGCCTGTTCATTGAGAATCCCGAAGGTGGCAAGGAGCCTTTGCTCATTGGCTTGCCCTTCGCAGATATTGCTGATGCGAAACTGACATTGACTGATGCCTTGATTGAAACCGCGAAAGAAAAACTCAAGGCGACTGGCGTTGGTGATGCGTCCGAGATTGATGAAACCGATATTCAACCCGTCACAGAAGATGACGATGAAGGCGAAGAGGAAGTGAAACATGGCTAATACCGCAGTCAGTGCCAACCGGCTTGAACTTCTGCAAATTGCAGATGCCGTGGCGCGGGAAAAGACAATCGACAAGTCGATTGTTCTGGAAGCAATGGAAGATGCAATCACTCGTGCTGCCAAGCAACGCTATGGCATGGAAAATGAAATTCGCGCCGAAATCGATCCGAAGACAGGTGAAACACGGTTGAACCGGTTGCTCCAGGTGGTTGAAACAATCGACAATGATGCAACACAGATTACCATTGCAGAAGCATCAAAGAAAAATCCTGCCGCACAAATCGGTGACTTTATTGCCGAAGCCCTGCCGCCCATCGAGTTCGGACGCATCGCGGCGCAATCGGCCAAGCAGGTCATTGTCCAGAAAGTTCGCGATGCCGAACGTGACCGGATGTATGCGGAATACAAGGATCGCATTGGCGAGATCGTCAACGGCGTCGTGAAGCGGGCTGAATATGGAAACGTGATTGTGGATCTGGGCCGTGGCGAGGCCATCGTGCGGCGCGACGAAACATTGCCGCGCGAGACCTTCCGGCCGGGCGACCGTATTCGTGCTTATGTTTATGACGTACGCCGCGAGCCGCGCGGGCCACAGATCTTTTTGTCGCGGACGCATCCGCAATTCATGGCCAAATTGTTTGGACAGGAAGTGCCGGAAATCTATGATGGTGTTGTCGAAGTTGTGGCCGTGTCGCGTGATCCGGGCAGCCGCGCCAAGATCGGTGTGCGGTCGAAAGATTCCTCGATTGATCCGGTTGGTGCATGTGTGGGTATGCGTGGGTCGCGGGTTCAGGCGGTCGTCAATGAGCTGCAGGGTGAAAAGATCGACATCATCCAGTGGTCGCCTGATGTGGCGACATTCGTGGTGAATGCCCTTGCACCTGCAGAAGTCGCCAAGGTTGTTCTCGATGAAGAAGCTGAACGCATCGAGGTTGTCGTGCCGGATGAGCAACTGTCGCTCGCCATTGGGCGGCGCGGGCAGAACGTGCGTCTCGCATCGCAACTTACAGGCTGGGATATTGATATCATGACGGAAGCAGAAGAATCAGAGCGCCGCCAGAAGGAGTTTGCGACACGCACGCAGCGCTTTGTCGATGCTCTGGATGTGGACGAAACACTGGCGCAATTGCTGGCATCAGAAGGTTTTGACCGGGTCGAAGAGATTGCGCATGTGGACGCCCATGAAATTTCGTCGATTGATGGCCTGGACGAAGCGACAGCAGAAGAGCTGCAAACGCGCGCCAAGACCTATCTGGATCAGCGAACAGCTGAGCTTGAAGACAAGCGCAAGTCACTTGGCGTTACCGACGATCTGGCCTCATTTGAAGGTCTGTCGCCGGACATGATCGTGGCGCTTGGCGAAGCCGGCATCAAGTCTCTCGAGGATTTTGCTGATTGTGCCACGGACGAGCTTGTGGGTTGGAACGAGCGCAAGGACGGTCAGACGGTCAAGCATAAAGGTGCATTGTCGGAGCTTGATGTCCGGATGGATGAAGCCCAGGAAATGATCCTGCGGGCGCGTGTGGCGCTGGGTTGGATCGAGGCTGCTCCGGTTGTTGAAGAAATTGCTGACGCTGAGGAGGCACAAAGCTGACTCACACTGCCTTAAACGCGGTCATTGACACGGAGAGTGTCGTGCCAGAACGGATGTGCATCGTGACCCGCAAGGTCAGTGATGAGGCCGAACTTGTGCGTTTCGTGCGGTCTCCTGATGGCCGTGCCACACCCGATCTGCAACGCAAGTTGCCGGGTCGGGGGGTGTGGGTGAGTCTGGACCGGGCAACTGTTGCCGAGGCTGGCAAGCGCAACCTGTTTTCGCGGGGGTTTGCTGAACAGACTGACGTCCCGGCAGAACTGGCCGACATGGTTGGCGTGCTTTTGCGACAGCAGGCCGTTGCTACCCTGTCGCTGGCTCGCAAAGCGGGTGAAGCATTGGCTGGATTTGTGAAGGTTGAAGATGCCATGCGCAAAGGACCCGTGCAGGTTCTCCTGCATTCTCCGGGTGCAGCCGTTGATGGCATTCGCAAGCTGAACCGTCTGGCGCAGCCCGAAACCGTGGTTTCGAGCGACTTTTTGTCTGATGATTTGGATTTGGCTTTTGGCCGCACAAATGTGGTACATGCAGCCGTGGCCAAGGGCGGATTGGCGGACAAACTGGTTTTTCACATGCGGCGTATGACGGCGTATGATGCTATACGTATTTGAAATTTAGAGTAGGTCAGAAGACTGAGCATGAACGATACGACTGATAATAAAGACAAAAAACCCGGTGGCACGCTGACTTTGAAGAGGCCGGCTGTCGAGCAGTCGCGCGTCAAGCAGAGCTTTTCCCATGGGCGGACGAAAACCGTCGTGGTCGAAACCAAGCGCAAGCGCTTTGGGGATGACAAACCTGTTGCCTCCTCTCCTGTGGTCGAGACAAAGCCAGCGTTTCAGCCGAAACCCCGCATTGCCGAACATACGCCCCAAGTGCAGCGTCCCGTGGCGCCGCCTGCGGGCCGGGCTGGTGTCGTGTTACGCACGCTCTCTGCGGATGAACGGGATGCTCGTGATCGCGCGCTGACCGACTCGCGGGTTCGCGAAGCCGAGGAGCGCAAGCGTCAGGAAAGCGAATTGCTCCGCCGCCGCGATCAAGAGGAAATCGACCGCGTTGAACGCGAAGCCGCTGCCAAGCGCAAAGCCGAAGATGATGTCCGTCATCGCCAGGAAGAGATGGGCCGCAAGAAGGCCGAAGAAGCTGCAAAGAAACTGTCACCCAAGCGCGAAGAAGAGGCTGTGGAATCTCGCCCCCGCGTTGGTGCACGACCAGGTACATTCAAGGCAGGGCCTACTCTCACAAAAGTCACAAAAATTGTTGCGCCAACCCGCACCAAAGCGGACATGGACAAGCGCCGTGGCAAGCTGACCTTGTCGAATGCCCTTGACGAAGATGCGGAAGCACGCGGGCATTCGATTGCCTCGTTCCGACGCCGCACCGAACGCCTCAAAAAGCAGGCGCATGGATTCCAAATGCCGACGGAAAAAGTGTCGCGCGAAATCACCATTCCCGAAACACTCACCATCCAGGAATTGTCGAACCGCATGGCGGAGCGCGCCGTCGACATCATCAAGTTCCTGATGAAGCAAGGCCAGATGCACACGATCAATGACGTGATCGATGCTGATACGGCGCAGCTGATTGCTGAAGAAATGGGCCACAAGGTCAAGCGCGTTTCGGAAGCCGATGTGGTCGATTCCCTCAGTGGCGAACCAGATGCAGACGAGAACCGCAAACCGCGGCCACCTGTCGTTACCATCATGGGTCACGTGGACCACGGCAAGACATCTTTGCTCGACGCCATCCGCAAGACCAATGTTGTGTCTGGTGAAGCCGGTGGGATTACGCAACACATTGGTGCCTATCAGGTCAACACACCCAATGGTGTGATCACCTTTATCGATACGCCGGGCCATGAGGCATTTACATCCATGCGGGCACGTGGTGCGAAGGCAACGGACATCGTTATTCTCGTTGTTGCCGCCGATGACGGCGTCATGCCGCAGACGATCGAAGCCATCAATCACGCGAAGTCCGCTGAGGTTCCCATTATTGTTGCGATCAACAAGATCGACAAACCCGGCGGCAATCCAACGCGCGTGCGCACCGATTTGCTGCAGCACGACATCGTTGTTGAAAGCATGGGCGGCGACACGATGGATGTCGAAGTCTCTGCACTCAAGGGTACCAATCTCGACAAGTTGCTCGAAGCGATCCTGTTGCAGTCGGAAGTTCTGGATCTCAAGGCCAATCCGGACCGCGAGGCTTCGGGCATGGTGGTTGAAGCGCAGCTCGACAAGGGACGTGGGCCAGTGGCCACCGTGCTCGTTGAACGCGGCACGCTGAAATTGGGTGATCTTTTTGTTGCAGGCTCCGCGTGGGGTCGCGTGCGCGCCCTTGTCAACGACAAGAGCGAGCAGGTGAAAACGGCCGGACCGTCGGTTCCCGTCGAAGTGCTGGGTCTCAATTCGGCACCAGAAGCGGGAGACCGTTTTGACGTTGTGCCCACTGAAGCGCGGGCCCGTGAAATCACCGATTACCGCGAACGCCAGAAGCGCGAGAAGCGCGGTTCAGGTTCTGCGCGGGCATCGCTCGAACAGATGATGAGCCAGATCAGCCAGACGGGCCGCAAGGAATTCCCGATTTTGGTCAAGGCTGACGTTCAGGGTTCTGCCGAAGCCATCGTGCAGGCGCTGGAAAAAGTTGGTAACGACGAAATCCGCGCTCGCGTGGTGCATTATGCCGTCGGCGGAATTTCCGAAAGCGATGTGTCGCTGGCTGCGGCCTCGGGTGCCGCGGTGTTGGGCTTCAACGTTCGCGCCAACAGTCAGGCGCGCGATGCTGCTCAGCAGCAGGGCATCGAAATCCGCTACTACAATATCATCTATGATCTCGTTGATGACATCAAGCTGGCCATGGCTGGCAAGCTGGCACCAGAGATGCGCGAAACCTTTATCGGCAACGCCCGCATTCAAGAGGTGTTCAACATCACGAAGGTCGGCAAAGTGGCCGGCTGTCTGGTCACCGAAGGTTCCGTACAGCGCGGCAACAAGGTGCGCCTGATCCGCGACAACGTCGTGATCCATGAAGGTTCACTGTCGACACTGAAGCGCTTCAAGGATGAAGTGAAGGAAGTGGCGTCTGGCACGGAATGCGGCATGGCGTTCGAGAATTATCAGGACATGCGCGCCGGCGACGTGATCGAGTGCTTCAAGGTCGAGAAGGTGGCCCGGACGCTGGAGTGAGGGGTGATACCAGCGGATTGCCTGAATAAAACGATTTAAGCATGTGATGCGGGATATCTTTTAAAAGCTGTTCGTTTCGGCTACAGTTGCGCGATGTTCAGGGTTTTTTTTAAACTCGTCCATGTTGTTGTCGTAGCAATTGCATTTGGAATGTTGCTAACGGCCTCATTTGCTCAGTCGACTGCCTGCTCTAATGCGATACGCAATGAGGCGGTTAAACTGTGTACCGCGATAATAAATGACAAGCTTTCAACTCCTGATGCTATTGCCAAAGCGCTCAGATCTCGTGCCGCCGCACAGTTTGATCTTCAGCTCTACCAGTTTGCGTTCGATGACTTGAACGCGCTCTATCGGCGCGGCTTGGCTTCAGAGGATGATTTTTTACTCATTGCGGAAAGTAGCGCTAAACGACAGCGCTCCTCAATAGCAGTTGAAGCCTTTCGTCGAGCTCTATCCATGACCGTTGATCCCGGAAGTAATAAATTCAAGATGTCATTCGACAGGATTGCAATTGTTCTGAATAGAGACAAGCAACATGCAGACTTGATAGCACTAGCCAAGGAATACCTTTCTCGCGTTCCAAACTCCGCCCTTTCACGTTATTGGCTCGGGTGGGCCCAGTACGAACTTGGTAATTTGGATGCGGCATGGCACGAAAACAAAATAATACTCTCTTCGACAGATGTGCCTATATATTTAATCGCCAGTGCTCACAATAACCAAGGGCTGATCCTGAAGCGGCGAGGACAACTGGATCAAGCCCTCATCTCCTTTAACCGCGCTGTGAATAGCAATCCTTCACACCGATTCGTGTTCGAGAATCGCGGCAGTCTTTTGTTAGAGTTGGGCCGCGCCAAGGAGGCACTGGCAGACTTTGAAGTCATGTATGCACGAGAGAAAATTCCGAGTTCGCTGAACAATAAGGCAGAAGCGTTGATTGCACTTGGGCGAATCGACGATGCTTATCTGCTCGCCACTTCAGCCCAAAGACTCAAGCAATTGACTCCACACGCGTACATCCTCAGTGGCAAGATTAGGCGACTTCAAGGCAAGCTTGCAGAAGCTGAAAGTTTTTTCAAAGAAGCTCGTGATCGCGATCCTAAGGGAATATGGCCGCGCTATTGGCTAGCCCTTGTTGTTCTTGAACAAGGCCGTTTCGATGAGGCGGTAACAATTCTGGAACTGCTGTCAAAAAGCTCCGGGCAACAGGTTGAAGTGCGGATGCTGCTTGGGAACGCATACCTGCAGATGGGACGAGTTAAAGACGCATTGGCCGTGCACAAGGATGTTTTGGTGCTTGGACCGAGTTCCTCCGATGCATTTGCAAATCTGGCCATAACATATGGATATCTGGGACAATGGCGCGAGTGCTTGAAGTACGCCGAAATGGCAGTGGCAGCGAATGGAAGGAATGTTCGCGCGATTGGGCTGCGTAGTGACGCTCAATGGTGGCTGGGAAATATGGAGGCCGCGCTTGCCGGTTATAATGCCTTGCTCGAGTTGCAACCCCGTGCCGATGAGTATCTCGAGAAGCGTGGCCAACTGCATATACAGCGTGGTTTTCCGAAACTTGCCCTTGTGGACTTTGAAGCGGCCCTCAATGTTCGTAAAACCGTTCAACGTCTGCGCGGAATGGCGGAAGCACTCGTTTTGCTAAAGCGAATTGAAGAGGCTAGCAAGGTTCAAGCAGATGCGGATGTCCTCGAAAGATTGGCGCCAAATTTCTTTCCCCCCAATGCTAGACTGCTGTTTATTTATAGCGTGGGTGAACTTCTCAGAACATTGGATGATACCTGGATCACTTACCTGTCGAAAGCAAAATTTCACAGTTTGGCAATCGATAGGCTGACAACCGCTATTAAAGAGGGCAGGGGGATATCATGGCACTACGAGCAACGCGCTTATGCCAATTACAGTTTGAAAAAGTTCAGGGAAGCCGCTGCTGATTTCAAAGAGGTTTTGACTTATCGCCCCCACGACCAAATTGTGCGTGAAAAATACGGTCACGCACTCTTTGAGTTGTCACAGTACACCGATGCGTTGAAGCAGTATTATGAACTCGCTGAAGTGAATCGCACAGCTCGCACTCTCAGTTTCGCCGGACATTCACTGATGTATCTTGGTCGATTCTCAGAGGCAGAAACAGTGTTTAAAGAAGCGCGAGGGATGCCAGATAGTGATGAGCAAACGTGGATACTTGGGGGACAGCTAGAACGGCATTCTGGAAACTACAAAGCTGCAGAGTCCTATTTCCTCAGGGCTTTGGCACATGATCCTAAAGCAAAAATCGCGCATTATTGGATTGGCAAGCTCCGACAAGACGAAGGTCGAAACAAGGAGGCTTTTCAAATTTTTTCGGATCTGGCTAAAATTTGGCCCGATAGTATGAGACTACAAGTCGATATAGGTATGACCTACGTTGATCAAGCTCAATATGAGAAATCACTTGTGTACTTTGCCAAGGCGGTTGAATTGGAACCAAAAAATGCGGAGGGACCTGAACACCGAGCCCTAGCCAACCTCCATTTGAGGCGCTGGACTGAAGCAATTTCTGATGCCGAAATTGCGATAGCTCGCGATGGCAAGAGTTGGCTTGCTCATGCGCGTCGAGCCAATGCAAATTGGCAGCTTGAGAAAATGATCGCGGCACGCGCGGACTATGACAGGGCTGTCGAACTGGCGCCCAAGGTTCAATGGTTGCTTGAAGAACGTGCAGAATTCCTGCTTGCGGAAGGGAGTTATGAACTCGCCTTGCAACAGATCGACGCGGTCATCAAAGGGAAAAATCCATCTTCGAATGCATACCGCCTGCGCGCATTGTCAGCTGAAAACCTCGGTCGCTACGAAGAGGCCGTCAACTACTACTCAATTGCAATGGGCGTACCGGGAGCGCGTGACTCGTTTCTTGATGATCGCGCATATGCGTACGTTGGCTTAGGCCAGCCTTTGAAGGCTCTTGCCGACTGCGACTCGTTTATAGTGCGACAAAGAGATGACCCGGATGCTTATCGCTGCCGCGCTAGAGTCAACTCAGCCTTACGCAATGATGCTGGTGCCATTGCTGATCTTGATAGGGCATTGAGAATCAAGTCTTCCGTGCCTGCTGCAAATTATGAACGCGGTCAAATCTTCTTGTCGCTTGAGCGTTGGGAAGAGGCAGAAAATGACTTCACCATGGCAATCAAATCCGAATACATGAAGTCTGAGAGTCATTATTTTCGTGCGCTTTCACGTGAAGGCCAGCAAAAGCTCAAGGGCGCTTCTGCTGATTTCGAGCTGGCACTGCGCACGGCCAAGCGTGGTTGGGCCAATTTAGCTTCATATCGTTTGCAACGTTTGCAACGTCGACTTCCACACGTTAAAACGGGGGTTGACTTTACCTATCCTCAATCAATTGGCCGTTCAATTCAGTGACTACAAACTGAATTGCAACAAGGTGCGCCTGATCCGCGACAACGTCGTGATCCATGAAGGTTCACTATCGACACTGGAGCGCTTCAAGGAGAAGTGAGGAGTTGGGTCATGCCGGGACTTCTGAGGTGCCATGCATTAAAGGGTGTTGGATTCTCCCGCGATCGGCATAGTTTTTGACTTGATCCGCCGGGAGAGTCCATCATGGAAATTACCACTCAATTTTCTCTTGAGAAACATGATGGCCCCTATGAAAAGTGGCCACTCACCAGCCGCTTGTTTGTGAATGGTGAAGACACACGCACCAAGCTACCGGGTTTTGTGATCGAGTGCGCCTATACTTGCAGCGTTGGCTATCTGATCATTACGTCGTGGGACTGCCCGTATGAGGAATTCAATAATTTCACGCTCCTCAATCATGCTTTTGAGAGTGTTGCGAAAACCGCACTGGGTGCGATGTACGACACCTATCTCCTCGACGCGCACATGCCTATTTCTGATCACGCCCTTGGCCTGACCTACTACCGCGATCTGCACTATACTTTGAGTATTGAGGCAGGTTTCTCTGGCCGAAAACCGAAGCTGACTTTGCAGGAAGTCGATTTCATTCCGACTGCCTTTGCCGCGTTTCAAACGCAGACTGATCGACCTTCAACCCGTTGATACCTGTACTTACGTTCCGCAAAACGTTTGGGTGACTTCTTCATCCGGCAAAGGGGCTGCCTCAAAGAGGGGCATGTTCTGTTCGGTGAAGGGGTTTTTCAGAAGCATACAAAGTTGATTGAAGCGGGTGAGATTGCCGGTTTCGGCTTCGGTCAGTGCGGCTTCGACCTGGTGGTTGCGGGCGATGTAGACCGGGTTCGTGCGCGTCATGAGAGCGTGGTCTGGCGTGGGCGTGCGTGTATGCCAGAGGTCTGTCGCTTTTTTCGAGCGTGAAGTGCCTCTGGTCAGTTCGCGGAAGAACAAGGTGAAGTCCAGCTTTTCGTCCATCAACACTTTGAGCATTTCAGCGATGAAGGTGCCGTCGTCGCCACGGTTGTCAGCAATGCCGAACTTGGCGAGCATGCCGGTTTCGAATGCCGCTTCGAATTGGGGGTAGAATTTTTCCAGTTCGGTTTTGGCGATCTCCACGGACTTGTCTGTATCGCCGTGCAGGAGCGAGAGAAGGCTTTCGGCAAAGCGCGTGAGATTCCACAGTCCGATGGCGGGCTGCTGATCCCACGCGTAACGGCCATGTTGGTCAATTGATGAAAAAACTTTCTGCGGATGGAACGTGTCCATGAAAGCGCAGGGACCGAAGTCGATGGTTTCGCCCGATATTGCCATGTTGTCGGTGTTCATCACGCCATGGATGAAGCCGACGCACATCCATTTGGCGATGAGCTGCGCCTGGCGGGTGATGACACTGGCGAGGAATGCGCGCGGATCATCCGTATGCGGATGACTTCTGGTGCGCTCGTGTTCATAGAGTGTTCGCACACCATCAGGCCCCAGATGCGCTGCCGCAAACTGGAATGTGCCGACGCGCACATGGCTTTTGGCCACGCGTGCGGCAATGCCTCCGGGCTCGGCGCGACGGCGGTAGACAGTCTCGCCCGTTGCGACGACCGAAAGCGTTCGTGTCGTCGGTATGCCCAATCCTGCGAAGGCCTCGCTGATGATATATTCCCGCAGCATGGGCCCCAGTGCGGCGCGGCCATCGCCGTTGCGGGAGAATGGCGTTTTGCCGGAACCTTTCAAGTGAATTTCGAAACCGTTCGGCAATGTGGCGATCAAATGCGCCCGCCCATCACCCATCAATGGATTCCAGTGGCCAAACTGGTGGCCGGAATAGGCGAGGCTTACTGGTTCGATATTTCCGAAACGGCCATTGCCGCTGAGGGCCGCGAGCGTTGCTGGATTGTCGAGAAAGGCAGCACCCAGCTCGAGTTCAATTGCCAGCGCGTCATTCCGGGCAAGAAAGCGCGGTTCTGGAACAGGTGCCGGTGTGGCCACCCGCCAGAACTCCTGCGGCAATGAAGAGGCAGATTTCATGGTCAAGTAATAGCCTTTGCCTGCGACGCAATCAAACGTCCCTTGGCTGTCAGCGGTTGGTGCTGATGCGCCTCGCAACAATCATTTCGACGACGACCTTGATCACAAGCACCGTGGCAAAGACGAGATTGGTTCCGACAACGTAATCGAGACCATTGAGGCGGCCCAGTACGTAGGCTTCCGACAGCATGTAATAGACCACCAGCAACTGGAGCAATATTCCTGCCCACAGTACCCAAGCTGACCAGCGGCGGTTCTTGACGGCGGCAGTGGCGAGAACGATGTTTGCAAGGGCCACACCAGCGATGGGGACAGCCATGCCCGGAGCATGTGAGTAGTTGGCCGCCGCGTAGGCAAAAAAAGCGGCTGTAGCAGCGACGAGCAGCGAAAGAAATGCGGCGAGCTTGTTCATCATGAGGCACATTGGCGCAGAAATTGTCAAAATTGTGCTGTTCAACTGGCCGCTATTATTGTTGTATCCGTGTGTTATCGACTGGAGTGAGGAGATGTCGTTGTGATTTTCAAAAAGCTGTTTGGAGGTTCAAAACCGAAGCCAACGGGGCCGCAGCGTATTCAATCGTTGCATGCCGGACCGATGGAGCGAGATGCGGGCCTTGACCATAGCTGGAACGGCAAATCTGTTGCGGTTCCATTGATGGGCGGCGTGCTGATACCGGTGTCCTATCAGGAGTTGCTGTCTGACAATGTTTCAACGCTTTTGCCACTGTATGATGCGGTTCTGGCGCACTTCCTGATACTGGATTTGAAGTCACGGGATTTAGCGACACCACTCGTTTACAAGCAATGCCGGGACACCATTGCTGCTGCTGACTGGGATGGGCGCGAGGCGTTGGAAATTGCAACGCGCGAACCATCAACTTTGTGGGCCCATGTGAGACCACGAAGTATTTTCGTTACGCGGCGCATGTACGATCAAGACGAGGATTTGTATCTCGGCGTTGAATGTGAGTGTGACTGGGAAGAAGAGCATGGCCTGCTGCTGGTGTATCGCCAAGGCAAACAGCTGACACGCGTGAGCGGCAATGATGGCCATGTGACGGATGCCGATGCGTTGAGTATTCCGGATGAAGACGATGCGATGCTGAGCGCCTGGAAAGGTTGATGGCTTGCAAGCCTGATTTTCGAATGTGGCACGCATCACACTAACTCAATTGCGCCATGATGTTTTTGCCACTATCTCGTGGTGCGCCACCTTCCTTTGGAGATTCTCATGCGACTTGTATCGGCTTTAGCTGCGGTTTTTTTGTGTAACGTCAGCGTGGTTTTTGCGCAGACGGCTGATGAGGTGAAGGGGGACATTCTTTCAGCCCTTTCGACGCCCATGCCGATCACGGTCATTGGACCGATCATGACGCAGGATGTGAAAGTGACGCAATCCGGTGACTCATTTTTGGCAACGCTTGAAAATCCGATGCTGATGGGAATCGTGCCGCTGGGGTCATTGTCATTCAAACTGACACCACAGGGACCGAAGCTCTATCGTGTGACTGAACTCAAATTGCCGTCCAGTCTTGATCTGCTCAATGCTGTCACGGTGAAAATTGGCGGCACGACATTTGATGGATTGTGGTCGGCAGAGACGCGGTCTTATCGCACACTTGGGTTTAAGCTGACGTCGCTTGATGTTACTCCCAAGGGATCAACTGACAGCAAGGTCACGCTCGGTTCGCTGGCGCTTGATGTGGCGAAGGAAGGGGAAGCGGGGGCCACTGAAAGCAAGTTTATGCTGCGCGCCACGGATGTTGTTTCCAAGGGCTTTCCGCCTGACAATGTTTCGGTGAAATCGATTGCCGCCGAGCTCAAGGCCAATGGCGAGCAGCCGGTTGATCTTTACTCGGTGTTGTCCCGCTTTGTGGTGTTGACCGCGATGCAGGGTGACAGCAATGCGGCGCTGCAGTTTGCCGAGAGCCTGCGGGCGCAAAAATATGATACAGCAGATTTGCAGATTTCTGCTGAAGGCGTTGATGTGAAGCCGCTTGATGCTGGCTCCAAGGCACACATGACAATCGAAAAAGTCAGCGCTGTTGCCGGGTTCAAGGATGTAACGCCGGATGAATGGGGAGCTGTCTCCATCAAGGTTGATGGCAGCAAGATTTCTGATTACGGCATTTTTGGCGTTGCGGATATGAAAGCGGAGTCAGGAACGTTTGCTCTCGATGGCACGCGTATTCCAATCGGCGTAACGCTCAATGCGATTACCAAGCTGCAGGCCATTTCTAATGGTGAACCCGGGGAATTCCGTGTGGCGGATATTCTGGATGGCTTGCTCAACATGGGTGGCATCAAGATGTCATCTGGGGCCAAAGGCATTTCCTATCTGCCCGACAACAAGGATGACCCGGTGATCCAGGTCGGCAGTTATGCTTTTGAAACCGGAACGGACGGTTTTCGTGACAACAAGGGGCGGATGTTTTTCTCGGCGGCGATGGATGACATGGGAATCGTCATCAAGACTTTGCCGACTTTGACCCAGATGAAAGCCTATCAGCTGTTCAATCCCACAACCATTCACTATGATTTCACCCTTTCGGACCTGAACGAACAGCTGCTGCGGAAAATGTTTGCCGATGTGGTGATTGCATCGGAGCAGGATTACGCTGCGCTTGCCGTGCCTGCCATTGCTTATGTGATGGCTCTAAAGCCGATGATTGAAACCAAAGACTTGCAGTACAAATCAAAGGAAGTGGAACTGACATCGTCAGGTGCTTTGCGGTTCTATCCCGCTTGGGTGATTGGTGCCTTGCCCTATGAAGGGTCGCAAGATTTGCGTATTGCAGGTCTCGACAAGATCAGCGCCTTTATCGCGACTGTGAAGGGAGATGGAACGGCTGACGCTGCCGGTATGTCGGTGATGCAGTCGGTTATCGGGACATTCAAGGCGCTCGCGACCGCCGATGGTGATGCGATGAGCTGGAAGGTTACGTACCCCAAAGCGGGCCAGGGGATGTTGGTGGTCAATGACACGGAATTGCGCTTCCCGGAACTCACGGCGTCACTGCTACCCGTGCTGATGTCGTATGGCATTGGCAGCTCAATCTTCAACCCGCCCGTTGTTGACGCGCCTGTCATCGACGCGCCAGTGGTGGAGGTGCCGCAAGACGCGCCGGTTGATAACGTCGATCCTGTGAAGCCGGTGGAGTGAGTGTTCTCGGATACTCCAGCCATTGTCGTCGTCCATGCATCTGCGGCGCTTTCGGCACTTGTGATTGGCGGGTACCAACTGTTTGCGGGCAAGGGTACGGGTGGACATCGCGCGATTGGTTATGTCTGGACGAGCCTGATGATGTTGGTGGCGCTGTCGAGTTTCTGGATTCATGACATCCGGCAGTTCGGACCTTTCAGTGTCATACATGTTTTGTCGGCTTATGTTGCCGTCGGGTTGCCCTTGGCCATTCTGGCTGCACGGCGCGGTAGCATCAAGCGCCACAAGTCTTCGATGCAGGGTCTTTATCTTGGCGGTTTGATTGTTGCGGGGGTGTTCACACTGTCCCCGGGGCGCGTGCTTGGAAAACTGGTATTTGGGTGGTAGGAAGCGGCCATGTCCAAAGCTTCCGCCCCTTCACAACGCATGCTCCGCGCCGGAGAGTTGATCCGGCATGCGCTGGCTAGTGTCTTCATGCGGGGCGAGACGGGAGATCCGGAGCTCGACAAGATCACGGCCAGTGTTGTGGAAGTGCAGATGTCGCCTGACCTCAAGATCGCTACGGCCTATGTGCGCCCGTTGGTCATGGGGCAGGAGCAGAAACTCCTGCATGCCTGTACGCGAAACCAGAAATACATCAAGGGTCTGATTTCATCCCGCGTTGACATGAAATTCATGCCGCAAATCAGGTTCCGGGTGGACACGGCCCTGGAATATGCGGCGAAGATTGACGACCTCTTGAACAGCCCTGAGGTGAAGCGGGATTTGGACAAGAGCGGTGATTGAACGCGCACGCGTCGCCGTTTTGATTTCAGGCCGCGGCAGCAATGCCATGGCGTTGATCGAGGCGGCACAGCATGTCGATTGTCCTTTTGAGATCGTGTTGGTGGCCAGCGACAAACCAAATGCTGAAGGCCTGGCGCTGGCGGCTGCCGAAGGCATTGCTACAGTCGGATTGCCGAAGCCCACGCCAAAGGACGGGAGCCAGTTTTTTGCAGCCCTCGACAAGGTCATACGCGATCATGCGGCGGATTATGTGGCGCTGGCCGGCTTCATGCGCATCCTGCCACCGGACTTTGTGACGAAATGGGAGGGCCGGATGCTCAATATCCATCCCTCGCTTCTACCGAAATACAAGGGGCTTCACACACACGAGCGCGCCCTTGCGGCGGGCGATCCTGTGGCCGGATGTTCTGTTCATGTCGTGACGGCAGAACTGGATGATGGCCTCGTGTTGGGCCAGACCGAGGTTGCGATTGAGGCCGGAGACACGCTGGAAACACTGGCCACGCGGGTGCTGACTGCCGAGCATCAGCTTTATGCGTCGGTGCTTGCTGAGTTTGTGCGTGGGTGACCATTAGAAGTCGTCGAGCGGTCAAAAGTCGCGAATACTCCAAAAAAGACGGCGCCCTCAGCGATTCTTTTAGGCAGTTCCGTTGCCGTTGGGAAGTGATCTGAATAATCAGGCCAGACTGACGACATGTAAGCACTCCATTTTTCGGCCGGAATTTCGCGGACGGGGCCTGTGACTTCGTCAATGTGCCAGCCACTATGCAACAATTTGGCGGCACCGCCTTGCAATGCAATCTCGACACTGAGTGCAGCTGCGTAGCATATGACATGGGCACCAACGGTGGTCTTCGGTACTTCGGTGTTTTGTACGTTGGGCTTTACGCGCAAGGGAATCTCAAAAAGCATGTTGTCCATCCCGTCAGTTTGCAACGACTTGTGTTGGATTTGAGACTTGGCGAAGGATCAGAAATTGGATTAAGCGGTTCACGTGATTGCTCAAGTCTCAGGTTTGGTTGGTAATTCATTGAAAAAGATCAGAAACAAAATTCACGGCTGGCTGGTGATCGACAAACCTTACGGGATGGGGTCGACGCAGGCCTTGGGCAAGGTCAAATGGCTCCTCAAGCCTGAGAAAGCTGGGCATGGGGGGACGCTGGATCCTTTGGCGACCGGGCTTTTGCCCATCGCCTTGGGGGAAGCGACCAAGACCGTCAACTGGGCCATGGATGGCACCAAGACTTATCGTTTTGCGGTGCAGTGGGGTGCCGAAACCTCTACTGACGATCTGGAAGGCGAGATTACAAACACTTACCGCAGTGAGTCATTTGAGAATGCTGCATCCATGTTGCGCAACATGGACTTTGCTGCGATGCAGCATAAACTTCATGCTGCACTCCCGCAGTTTTTGGGTGCGGTGCAACAACAGCCTCCCGCCTATTCTGCCATCAAGGTGGATGGGGAGCGGGCCTATGATCTGGCGCGGGCCGGGGAAATTGTGGAGCTCGCATCCCGGACGGTGCAAATTGACGATGTCAAGATTGTGGAGTGGAAGACTGACCCCCTCCGCCCTTCGGGCACCTCCCCCAGCGAGCTGGGGGAGGGAATTGGTGCGGCTTCCTCCCCCAACTTGTTGGGGGAGGTCCCGAAGGTGGATGGGGCCCTTGTTACCGTCTTCGAAGTCACCTGCGGAAAAGGCACCTATGTGCGCTCGCTGGCCAGGGATTTGGGCCGGGCCACGGGGTGGCTGGGGCATGTGGTTGAGCTCAGGCGGACACGGGTGGGGCCGTTCACCGAGGCGGATGCGATTTCGCTGGAAAAGCTGGAGGAACTCAGCCATAGGGACGGCAGCGAAAACAGCCTCGGCGGCGTCCTTCGCCCCCTTTCGACCGTGCTGGACGGCATCCCGGCACTGGCCGTGATGGATACGGACGCTACTCGTCTCAGACAAGGTCAGTCGGTCTTGTTGCGCGGTGCGCAAGCACCCATTGCGGCGGAGGCGGTTTTGGTGACCCACCGGGGCCAACCCCTTGGCATTTGCTCCATCGAGCAAGGTTCACTTAAACCTACACGTTTGTTCAACCTTTAACTCCATTGGAGATGCACGATGACGATGACTGCTGAGCAGAAAACTGCTCTGATCAAAAACAATGCGACCAAGGCCGGTGACACCGGCTCGCCTGAAGTTCAGGTGGCGATCCTCACGGAACGCATCAATTACCTGACTGAGCATTTCAAAATGCACAAAAAGGACAACCATTCGCGCCGCGGATTGCTGAAAATGGTTTCAGCGCGCCGTGGCTTGCTTGATTATCTCAAGTCAAAAGATGAGGGTCGGTATCAGACGCTCATCAAGAAGCTGGAAATCCGCAGATAGAATCTCTCCCCCAACTGGTTGGGGGAGTGCCCGAAGGGCGAGGGGGCGGTGCAACCGGCCCTTTCCTCAGCAATGAGTCTGTTGCAACACCCCCTCCCCGCTGCGTGGTACTCCCCCAGCAGAGCTGGGGGAGAGAAAAAGATACGAGCAGGCGGATCACCGAGTTACCGCCTGCGTCCCCGAGAAGCGAAGAGGCAATAGGGCCTCAGCGCCCAAGTCCAAAGGGGATGCTGCCCAGTCGGTGAACAAGTGGCGGCGAAGGACAAAGGAAAAAAATATGTTCAATATCGATGTTGAAGAACTCGAATGGGGCGGCAAGCATTTGCGCCTCGAAACCGGCCGCGTTGCCCGTCAAGCTGATGGTGCTGTGCTGGTGACTTACGGTGAAACAACTGTGCTGGCGACCGCCGTAGCTGCACGCGCGGAAAAGCCTGGAATTGATTTCTTCCCGCTCACCGTCAACTACCAGGAAAAAGCCTATGCCGCGGGCAAGATTCCAGGTGGCTATTTCAAGCGTGAAGGCAGGCCTACAGAAAAGGAAACACTGGTTTCCCGTTTGATCGATCGTCCGATCCGTCCATTGTTTCCGGAAGGCTTTCGCGTTGAAACGCAGATCGTTGCGACAGTGTTGTCCTACGATCTCGAAAACGATTCCGACATTGTTGCGATGATTGCAACGTCGGCGGCGCTCACCATTTCCGGCATTCCCTTCATGGGTCCGGTCGGTGCATCGCGCGTTGGCGTGATCAATGGTGAGTATGTTCTGAACCCGACGCAAGACCAGATGAAAGAGTCCGCTCTCGATCTCGTTGTTGCAGGAACGCAGGACGCGGTTCTGATGGTTGAATCAGAAGCCAAGGAACTCGACGAAGAAAAGATGCTGGGTGCGGTGATGTTCGGTCACGCAGGCTTCCAGCCGGTGCTTGATGCGATCATCCGTTTGGCTGAGCGTTCAAGCCGCGAACCACGCGCCTTTGATCCGCCAGATCATTCGAAAGTTTATGCGTCGATCAAGAAGCTAGCCGACAAGGATTTGCGCGCGGCTTATGCCATCGCGAAAAAGGAAGAACGCCAGAACGCGGTTGCCGAAGCCAAAGACAAGGTGAAGAAGTCACTTGTCGATGCTGAAGATGCGAAAGCGCCTACGGAGCAAGTTGTCGGTGGCAATTTCAAGAAGCTGGAAGCGGACATCGTTCGCAACAATATTCTTGATACTGGCAAACGCATTGATGGCCGCGACACCAAGACGGTGCGTAACATCGTTGCGGAAGCATCCGTTTTGCCACGCACCCACGGCTCCGCGCTGTTCACGCGCGGTGAAACGCAGGCGCTGGTTGTCACAACACTCGGCACCGGTGAAGACGAGCAATATGTTGACTCGCTTGACGGTACATTCAAGTCTCGCTTCATGCTGCACTACAACTTCCCTCCCTATTCGGTGGGTGAAGTTGGACGCATGGGTGCAACGGGCCGCCGCGAAATCGGCCATGGCAAGCTCGCTTGGCGCGCCATCAATCCAATGCTGCCGAGTTCTGAGGAATTCCCATACACAGTGCGCGTGGTTTCAGAGATTACTGAATCGAACGGGTCATCGTCGATGGCCTCTGTCTGCGGTGCTTCATTGGCACTCATGGATGCGGGCGTTCCGTTGAAGGCACCTGTGGCTGGTATTGCCATGGGTCTGATCAAGGAAGGCGAGAAGTTTGCCGTGTTGTCCGACATTCTGGGTGATGAAGATCACCTGGGTGACATGGACTTCAAGGTTGCTGGCACCACCAATGGCATCACCGCGCTGCAGATGGACATCAAGATCACCGGGATCACCGAAGAGATCATGAAGGTTGCTCTCTGGCAGGCCAAAGACGGTCGCTTGCATATTCTCGAAAAGATGGCGCAAGCGCTGGAAAAGGCGCGTCCAGGACTTGGAGAACACGCACCGCGCATCGAGCAGATCAAGATTCCAACCGACAAGATCCGCGAAGTGATCGGCACGGGCGGCAAGGTGATCCGTGAGATCGTGGAGAAGACCGGGGCGAAGATCGACATCCAGGATGACGGCACGATCAAGGTTGCGTCGGCTTCGGGCGAGTCGATTGCCGCGGCGATGAAGTGGATCAAGTCGATTGTGTCTGAGCCGGAAGTGAACGAGATTTACGAAGGCAAAGTTGTGAAGGTCATGGAATTTGGCGCGTTCGTCAACTTCTTCGGCGCACGCGATGGTCTCGTTCACGTGTCGGAACTGGCGCAGCAGCGCGTGAACAAGGTCGGCGATGTTGTCAAAGAAGGCGACATGGTCAAGGTCAAGTTCCTTGGCATGGACAACCGCGGCAAGGTGCGGCTGTCGATGAAGGTGGTCGATCAGGCAACGGGTGAGGATTTGAGCAAGAAGCAGGGTGATGCCCCGGCTGAAGCCGACGCGTAATCGTCAAACTACGGATGAAATTGAAACGCCGGGGGAAACTCCGGCGTTTTCCAATTTCACTGAACATGGCGTCGCGACCGAGACGGCCATCGATTGACAATATTAATGGTCGATATTAAGCTCGTCTGGAGGGGGCCGATCGAGAATTTTTTGGAGCTCTCCCATGGCATTCACATCCACAAACATTGATGGCCCAACTGGAACGTTGGAGCTGGTAAATCGGTTGGTCGGAGCAGCGCCCAGCGGTTTCAATGTTGTTACTGGCACCTCTAGCTTGCAAGGCCTGACTGGTGGAATTGGTTCTGTCAGTCTCTTTGATGGTATCAGTTATGGAACTGCAACTTTGGGGCAAGGTATACTGCTCACAAGTGGTGATGGAACTCCACCGGAGTCAAACACTTCTACAAGTTATGGCATTTCCATTGGTACGCTGGGACTGGCTGGCGATGCTGATCTGGCGGGCGTCATACAAAGTGTTTTTGACCCATCACTCGTCACCAGGGATGCGACAGTTCTCAGTTTCAAGATCAACGTGACGGATCCGGCGCAGAAATTCGTTGTGGTTGACCTCGCTCTTGGTTCTGATGAATATCCCGAATTCTCTAATTCCAATTATGTCGATATCGCAGGGTTCTTTGTCAACGGCGTCAACTACGCCTATTTTGGCAATGACAAGAGCGCTCCTTTGAGTGTTCTGGACAAGAATCTTGGTAATTTCCAAAACAATGCCAATGGGCAATTTGCAATTGAGTATGATGGTATCAGTTCAAAACTGACGATTTTTGCTCCAGTCATACAAGGGTTGAATACGATCAAGCTGGCTGTCGCTGACACCAACGACACTATTTATGATTCCGCTCTTTTTGCGTCGAACCTGCGCCTCAGCCAAACAGGTGCAAGTGGTTTGGTGAAGACGATTGATGGCACTGATGGAAAAGATAATTTGAAGGGTACCAAGAACCTCGCTGAATATTTCTCCGCCGGGGCAGGAAATGATACAGTTCTCGCTTTGGCCGGAAACGATGTTCTTGACCTCGGTTTGGGAAAAGACACAGGGAACGGCGGAAATGGACTGGACTTGATCATCGGCGGCCTCGGCAAGGATTTGATGATTGGCGGAAAGGGTGCCGACACCTTTCAGTTCGTCAATCTGCTCGACAGCAAGAAGGCCCACGCGAAAGCTGATATTGTTGAAGATTTCACCCGCAAACAGGGAGACAAGATTGATCTCTCCGCTCTCGACTTGTTCACTTTCATCGGCAAGAAGGCTTTTCACAAAGTTGCCGGCGAAGTGCATTACGTGAGTGGCGATGGCGGTGTGTATTTGGAAGGTGATGCGACCGGGGACGGAAAAGTAGACACCGCAATTTTCATCAAGGGTATAACCAAAGTGGTTTTTGCGGACCTCGTTCTTGCGGATGTGGTCCTGTGAGTCTCCGATTCTGTTGTTTTTTGACGTAGATGTTGTTGTTGGGGTGAGGGTGTTTGCTTGACCCCGGAACATTCAACAGATGTCATTCTGCGGGCAGCTCAGAATTCTGACTTTGCATTCGCACTGCATGTAACAGATTCATGCATGAGGACCTATGCCGAGCAGACTTGGGGCGCGTGGGATGGCAAGTCTGATTTTGATCCCGAATTTGATGAACTGATTTTGCTCGGTGAAGCCAAGATCGGAATGCTCGGCGTCGAGCGTCTTCGTGACCATTGGAAGGTAGATAAGTTCTATGTGTTGCCGGCCTTCCAAAATCGCGGCATCGGTTCATTCTTGCTTGAATGTCTGAAATGCGACGCCAAAATCGCACAGGTTGATCTCCGGCTTTCGGTGCTTGAAGTCAATCCAGCCTATCGATTTTATCAGCGGCATGGCTTTGTGTTGACTGAGACAGTTGCGCCGCGCCACCATATGGAGTGGCGATCACAGTAAGCTGACCGCCTGTAGTTCTAAAACCGCCATCGTGACAAAGTACCAGGATATTTCATGGACGTGCAGAATACGAAGCGTGAGTTCAAGGTTGTCAAAGGGAAATCGGTCGTGGTGCCGACGCTCGAAGATATTGCCCAACTGGTTTCTGGACTTTCTGGGCGGGCGCACAAGGTGACTGATACAGCACCCATTCGGCGGGCGCTGGCAGAACAGTTCAAAACGCAGATGGCATGCCCGGTCACTGTCCGCAGGCATTTGAAAACGCTGGGCTTGCTCTAGCTTTGCTCGCACACACAGCCGATTAGAAAAAGCCAAGGGACTCACAGCCTACGCCAGCTGCAAAGCTGTGTTTGTGACGCCTATTCGGAATGTCGATTACATGCACCGAGCCGTCGCCTTGGCAAGCGACGAACAAATCACCACCATGAAAAGTCACATCCATCGGTTGGCTGCCGACTGTGAAGGTGGTTTGCTCTCGAAACGATGGGTCAATCAGACTCACAGTGTTGCTGTTGAGACTGGTAACCACAAGCAGGCTCCAGTCGGGTGCGTAGCGGGCTATCTGTGCGGCTTTTGGCACGTCTTTGAGCGCTACTACTTCACGGACAAGCTGGCTTTGCTTGTCCACCAGCAACAAGACAGGTTCGGTGTCATCAACAGCAACGATAGTGCGGCTGTCTTCGGAGATAGCGATGCCTGCCAGCGGCCGAGGGGTTTTGATTTGGCCGAGCAATTTTCGGTTGGGGAAATCGATGACAGAAATGGTCGCGTCCTCTTCATTCTCGGTATAGAGGCGTTGACCATCAGGCGCGATTATCAGGCGATGACAGTTGCTCGATCCCGCGTCGATCATGTCCACCACTGTGTTGGATGCGGGATCGATGACGGCAATTTTGGCGCTATTTTCGCACGTGATGTAAATCAAACCATCGGGACCCAACTTGAGCGTATGCGGTGCGATGCAGGGCCGCAGGTCGATGGTCGTAAGCAGGACGCGCTCCGTGAGATCAAACACATAAAGCAGAAATTGCGGGTTGGGATTTCGGCCATGTATGCCGTCGCCATAGACAGGGACATAGGCCCTGTCAGTTTTAGGCACCACCAACAATTCGTGCACATTTTTTTCCAGGCCATCGAGAACGACTTCGGTCTCAAACGTGATTGGGTTCAGGAACAGCACCTTGCCGCCCTTCTTGTCGACGGCGATCAATCCGCGCGCACTCTCCATAACAGTGCCTCCCACGTTTTACTTATGAACTGCTAACCTCTGGCCAGTTGCACTTGGGCATGGGTGAAATGTGGGTGGGAGCGGGACGTGATGCAAGCCTGAAATGGACTTGGTGAGACTGCCCGTGTCTGGTGCTGGATCCGGATCGCTATCTGGTGATATTCAAATGGCGGATCGGGGAACGTCCCTTGGCTTGATTGATGACCGGCCCTATAGGTCAGGTTTCTACAGTAACCAGGATTTTCACCACATGACAACTGACTATACCCCACCTGCTGTCTGGACATGGAACAAGGCTTCGGGCGGGACGTTTGCTTCGATAAATCGGCCCATTGCAGGGGCGACGCATGAGAAAGAATTGCCGCTCGGCAAACATCCGTTGCAGCTGTATTCGTTGGCCACGCCCAATGGGGTGAAAGTGACGATCATGCTGGAGGAATTGCTGGCGGCGGGGCATGCAGGTGCTGAGTATGATGCATGGCTCATCGATATTGGCAAGGGTGATCAATTCGGCAGTGGCTTTGTGGGGGTTAATCCCAATTCCAAAATTCCGGCCCTCATGGACTATTCAACACCAAAACCGGCGCGGATTTTTGAATCGGGTTCGATCCTGCTTTATCTTGCAGAAAAGTTCGGGGCGTTTTTGCCACAGGACCCGGCGTCTCGCACACAGTGCTTGAACTGGTTGTTCTGGCAGATGGGAAGTGCCCCGTTTCTGGGGGGTGGCTTCGGGCATTTCTATGTCTATGCGCCGATCAAGATTGAATATGCGATTGACCGGTTTGCCATGGAAGTGAAGCGGCAGATGGATGTGCTCGACCGACACTTGGCTGACAATAGATTCATGGCTGGCAATGACTATACGATTGCCGATATGGCGATCTGGCCGTGGTATGGCAGGTTGGTGTTGGGCAAGGCCTATAATGATGCGAATGTTTTTCTTGACGCGCATCGTTACAAGCATCTCAATCGCTGGACCCATGAAATCAATGAGCGCAAGGCGGTCAAGCGTGGGCACATGGTCAATTGTACTTGGGGGCCGCCGGACGAGCAGTTGCATGAACGCCATGACGCCGCCGATTTTGACACAAAAACACAGGACAAGCTGGTGCAGGCTTGAACCTGGACAAGTCGACCATCGGTTGGATCAACGGCTTTCTCGGCATGTTGATTTTCAGTGCGTCGCTACCTGCGACCCGTGTTGCGGTGATGGATTTGGATCCACTGTTTCTCACGTTTGCGCGGGCCAGCATTGCTGGGGCCTTGGCACTCATCTTGCTGCTGGTGTTTCGGGAGAGATGGCCGGAGCGTAGTATGATCTTGTCACTGGTGATCGTGGCAATGGGTGTGGTGGTTGGATTTCCACTGTTGACGGCGCTGGCGCTGCAGCATGTCACGTCGGCGCATTCCATCGTTTTCATTGGGTTGTTGCCACTGGCGACTGCCACATTTGCGGTGTTGCGCGGCGGTGAACGCCCCAAACCCGCTTTCTGGATTTTCTCCTGTCTTGGCAGTGCCATTGTTGTGGGCTTTGCATTTCTGCAAGGGATCACAACGGCACCTCTGGGTGATTTCCTGATGCTTGGTGCCATCATTGTGTGTGGGCTTGGATATGCTGAGGGAGCTGTGCTGTCTCGAAAGCTGGGTGGCTGGCAGGTGATTTCCTGGGCGCTGGTGTTATCACTGCCACTCATGTTTGGGCTGGCGTTGTATTCGCAACCGGCCACTTTTCAGTCGGTTGGACTGTCGGCCTGGGTAGGCTTTGCCTATGTCTCGCTCTTCAGCATGTTTATCGGGTTTGTCTTCTGGTATCGCGGACTTGCGCTCGGTGGAACGGCTGCCGTCGGCCAGTTGCAACTGTTGCAACCGTTTTTTGCACTCTTGCTTGCAGCTGGCTTGTTGGGCGAGCAGGTGAGTGGTCTGATGATTGTGGTGACTCTAGCTGTTGTCGCCTGTGTATTCGGGGCGAAGCATTTTTCGCGATGACTGTGGTATAGGTTGCCAGAAGGAGGAAAGAGTTTTGTTCCTCTTTCCCCCAGCCGAGGCAATCTCTATTGAGTTTTTCTTCAGTGTCAGCTTGACGGCAACATGACGCTGTCGATGACGTGGATGACGCCGTTATCGGTCATGATGTCGGCCTTGACAACGGTGGCGTTGTCGATGGTCACGGTGTTACCCTTGGCGATGGCCAAGGTGCGGTCGCCAGCGCCTTTGAGTGTGCGGACGTGGAAGGGGCCCGCGAGCATCTGGTTTGACGTCAGCTTGCGTGGCAACACGTGATAGGTGAGGATGGCGACGAGCTTATCTTTGTTTTCCGGCTTCAAGAGGCTTTCAACAGTACCCGCTGGCAGTTTGGCGAAGGCTTCGTCGGTTGGTGCAAAAACAGTGAGATTCTTGCCGTTTGCGAGTGCATCGGCCAGGCCTGCAGCCTTGGCTGCGGCGATCAGTGTGTTGAATGAGCCTGCGCCCATGGCCGTTTCAACGATGTTTCCGGCATTTGCTGCGCCGCTCAAAAGTGTCAGCGCGAGTGTTGCGCCCAAAATATGTTTTTGCATGTGGTATTCTCCCATTTAGGTTTGCCGGGCATTGGACGAAATGTTTGGTAACCCGATGGAAGAAGAACGATCCGCCGCAAGGACCGGATCAGGACATCACATAAATGTCAGATTACGACATTGTAAGGTTAAGACCTTTGACCGCTGCATAGGCGAGGCACTCTTTCCATGGACGGATTGAGGCTGATGTTGCCACTGCGTGAAGGGAGGTCGCAGCAGACGCGTTCGCGAGGGCCAGGCATTCGTCGAGGGGCCAGTTTTCGTGGATGCCGAAGAGCATACCGGCATAAAAGGCATCGCCAGCACCGACGGAGCCGATGATTTCTGACTGGGGTACATTGACGGAGGGGGCGTGAGCTGATTCCCCTGTGGTTTTTACGGCGACCGCGCCCTGCGGATGATGGATGGCAACAATCGCGTTTACGCCCATGTCGAGGAGTTTGCGGGCCGCTTGTTCGGCCAATGTGAAATCGAAATGGTTGTTGGACAAAACAGAAAGCCCCGTGAGAATTTCTGCTTCAGAGTCGTTGATCACGAAATAATCAAGCAATGGGAGACAAGGTGTTGTGTGTTTGCGTTGGATATCGGCAGGTACAGGGCAGAGTTCCATGCAAGTTTTGAACCCTCTCAAGCGGGCCGCATTCAGTGCAGTGCGCCAACCATCCGTCTGGTCCATGTTTGATGAGAGGCCGGGAGAGCCGAGATAGAAAATCTTGGCCGTGTCATCGGCGGGCAAAAGTTGTTCGGCTGCGATCGTGTTGTTGGCACCGGGATGGAAGAAGAATGTGCGGCGTCCGGTTTCCATTGACGTCATGACGTGGGTGTAGTCGGTGGAGTGACCCTTGGTGCTTGCCAGGCCTGATACGTCGAGGCCATAGCCTGCCGCCTTGCTGCGAAAAATGTCGGCGTAGGCATCATTGCCAAGACGACCGATGAGTTGCACAGGGAAGGGGGCTTCGAGTTTGACCAGGCCAGCGGCAGCGTTGTGCGGCGGGCCACCGGGGGCCAGGATTACATCGTGGATAAAAGCTATTTGTTCCTCCTCGGGCCAGCGCTCGATGACGTTGACGACATCGAGGACCACTGTGCCTGCGAGGACAATGCCTTTGCGCATCAACCGCGATAGCCTTCCAGGACTTTCTCGGTGATCGCTTGATCGTCTTCAAGTGAACGCACGGCACGCAGTTTTTTCTGAGCCAGAATGCTGTGGTACTTTTTGACAGCTTCTTCTGGCGTGAGTGCGCGTTCGATGACAGGGCGGAAGAGAGCGAGGAGATCAAGCGGGCTTTCGGCCAGTTTGATCTTGCGACCGAAGAGAGCAACGCGGGCACCTGATTTTTCGCCCTGATGCAGCAGTTCAAATGTGTCGCGTGTTGTTCCACTCGAGCCACCGAGAATGCCAACTACAAGTTCGGTGTCATAGCTGGCCAATTCTTCCAGCGCCTTGCGACCGTTGAACGGCATTTTCAGGAAGAGCGGGCGATCTGCTTTCGTCATGCCACCCAAGCAACGCAGAATGTTGTCGTTGACGAAGCCTGGCATCTGTTCGGGCGCAAGGTCTTTCGGGGCGTTGGGATTGAACACTTCGAGAAAGTGGCGGAATTTGAGTTTCGATGCTTCGGCGCGGAATTCGTTATAAGCGGCAAGATGTGCGTAGTCGGCATCAAGGTCGTTGTTGAAGGTGACAGAGTAGAGGCCGAGGTCGGAGAATTTTCTGCAATGGGCCAGGTTGGCGGTGCGGAAGGGACGGGCGAATTCCTTCGCATAGGACGAGCCGCGGGCGCGCCAGATATCGGTTGCGTCATTGGCGCGGATGGCGGGGGTCACATGGGATTTTTTGAAGATGCCTTTGGCTGAAACGGCCTCCAGCGATGAGGCTGCGACCAACATGATATCGGTGACGCCTTGCTTCACCACATCGATGACGGACTGGCGGAAGGTCTCGACATTGTGAAAACCTGCGCTTTCATTGTGGAGATCCTTGGGACCCGGCGATGAGACACCGGCGGACATTTCGGGGTCCTTGGCGTCGGCCACGATGAAGTCGCGCGGTTTGTATTTTCCAGAAGTGATGGCTTTGAGTTTGGTGTCGAGGGATTTCATGAGGGATTCCTGTTCTGCACTCTTTATGAAAGCTGGCGCTTGCCAAGGCAAGTCTATGTGCGAATATGGGCCATGACATGCACGCTGGTCTTGATCCCCGCCTTTGGCTGCGACGAGAGGCTTTATGCCCCGCAAGTAGCAGCACTTGGCGGCATGGTTCAAATCCAGACGATTGTGCCGGATGCCGACACCTTCGGCGGGATGGTGCAGCAGGTTCTAACGGCTGCACCGGACGGGTTTGCCCTATTGGGTACATCCATGGGGGCACGGCTGGCGCTGGAAACGGCACTCGCGGCACCTCACCGGGTCCTGGCTTTGGGAATCATTGGTTCTGCCGCGGGGGGCGTTGCGGACCGGGCTGCAGGATTGCGGCGTTCGACACGTATTCGTGGCCTTGAGCAGGCAGATGTCATTGCTGAAATGGCAGAGATGATTGCACATCTGCCCGGGCCAAATGGGCCTGCCACCAAACAGGCTTTTATCGAGATGGGGACGCATTTTGACCGCGACAGGCTCTCTCGGCAATCGGATGCACTGGCGGGACGCGTCGACCGTTGGGAGGAAGTGATGACAATTTCATGTCCGACAATGTGCCTGTGGGGTGTGCATGACCAATTCAGCCCGGCAGCAGATGGGTTACGGCTGGCGCAAGCGGTTCAGCAAGGAACCCTTGTGGCGTTGCCAGACTGCGGGCATTTCCCGACGCTGGAATATCCGGAAAAAAGTACTGCCGCGATTGAGAAATGGCTTACACCAGTGAGGTGAGATATTCGCGACATCCGTGTTTGCAACATTCTGCAACATTCGGCCTGTGCCTACGTGAGAATCTGTAGGGAACCTGATACGGATGCGCAAATCCCAAAGGAGTCATTCGCATGCAGTTCTCACTCAATCACATGGTCGCCCCGAAACTCAACTATGCTGAATTTTTTGATCTGGCGCTGCGACTTGGTGTGACAGCTGTTGAAATTCGCAATGATATTCCAACTTCTCTTATGGGCAACAAGAATGCAAAGATGATCAGCAAGCTGGCCAAAGACAGAGGTCTCACAATTATCAATGTGAACGCACTGCAGCGGTGGAACCAGTGGTCAAAGAAAAAGGCGGATGAGGCGAAAAAGCTGGCGGAGTACACGGCTCTCACCGGTGCCAAGAACCTGATCCTCGTTCCTACCAATGATACAAATTACAAGCCGTCACAGGATGAACGCCTTGACGGCGTACGGAACGCATTGCACGGGCTAAAATCCATACTGAAGGATCATGGTCTCATCGGCTGCGTCGAACCTCTGGGATTCGTTGAGTGTTCGTTGCGCCTCAAACGCGAAGCACTCGGTGCCATTGATGATGTGGGTGGTGCCAAGCAATTCATGGTCACGCATGACACGTTTCACCACTTTGTGGCTGGGGAGAAGGACTATTTTGCCAAGCGGACCGGCCTCATCCATGTGTCGGGCGTTGTGGACCGCAAATACAAGCAATCGACCATGCGCGACCCACAACGTGTCTTGGTCGACAAGACGGACATGATCAACAACAAGGGCCAGGTGAAAAAACTCATGGCCGGCGGCTACAAGGGATTCGTGTCCTTCGAGCCGTTTTCTTCTTCCGTACACGGATCAAAGCAGATCGCCCGCGACCTCGCCCGCAGCATGGATTACTTCGAGGCCTGACCGAGGTCGGAGCAGCCTGCTAGGCTAGCAGATCGACGGTTCGGTCATTGAATTGGATCCGTTCCCAACTGTAGAGAATGTCATAGTTGGCACCGCTCCAGACCACGTGGTTGAGGCCGTCGTTGGTTCTGCCCCAGCCATAGTCCGCTGAATTTGCGTTGACCACGAAGGTGTCGACGAACTGCGTTCCGGTGACATGCTCGACAACACCGACCGTGTTGACGACAGTCCTCCCGGTAGCCGGCGTCCCAATTGTGACAGTCTGGTCGGCAAACTTGATTTTTTCGAAGTTGAACAGGAGATCATAACCTGTTGCACCCCAGACGACGATTCCGGTCCCGTCATTGGTTGGGCCAAAACCATAGGCGCTGCGATTGCCGCTCACCACGAACGTGTCGTCATCAGACGCGCCTGTCAGGAACTGTACCTGGTTGGGTATATCGTTGTAAGTATTACCGGTCGGCGGTGCAGCGGCCAGTGTCACAGTGCGGTCGTTGAATTTGATGAAGTCGTAGTTCCGCAGGATGTCGTAGTCGTCACCTTTCCAGATGACCAATCCTGTTCCATCTTGAGTTGGTCCCCACGCATATTCTGTGCTTTTGGCGTTGATGGCGAATGTTTCAATTGCCGTTGTGCCAACGAGGCTCTGTACCTGATTGACAATATTTTTTGCCACCGTGCCGTAGTTGACTGGTGCGGTCGGCGCGATGCGGACGACAACACCATCAAGGTGTCCTCCAATGGTATCCGTGTCACCTGCCGCACCGCGGAAGGTGATTGTTTCAGTGCCGCCATTGCCAGTCAGAGTGATGAATTCACGACTCCATTCGGTATCATCGGACGAAATTGTTTTGATGAGTGCGCCGTTGCGCAGAACATCAATGCGTGACGACGCCAGCGAGCCTGCTGTTGCGGCAACATCGAAGCTCAGTTCATAGGATACACCAAACTCACTGGCAAAGCTTTGTGAGATGCTGCCGGTCTGGCCATCGAGCTCCAGATGGGTATTTCCTGACGGGGCATTCCAGCCGTTGAAACCATCGGCGATCACTTCAAACTGGCCCGTCGTCGACCAGCCTGGAAGTGCAGCGAACTTGGTCGCTGCGGTTGTCGGTGCTTTGGCCAAATCGAACGACCCATTCAGCAGAAGATTATCTTCCACGCCGTCAAAGGTCATCTGCGTGCGGGCAAAACCGGGACCTGCCCAGTCAAGATCCAAGATTGCGCTGCCCGCGATCTCAAAATAGCGCACCTCAACGGTATGAATACCTGCCGACAGATTGACGTTTGCACTGAGAGTCGTCGCGGAGTGAATGCCGTCATTGTTGACGACGAGATTTCCGTCAATGTAGAGCCGTGCGCCATCATCTGACGTCAGGTAGAACGTGTAGGAACCGGATTTTGCGGCCCGGAAGGACGACGTGTACTGGGCGGCGAAATTGTCAGCCTGTGATCCAACCATGAACGGCAGGGTGGCGTTTTCGTTGATCTGGGCCAGACGTTCTGCGGCCATGGCTTGAACATTGGTAAAGTTGATCTGATCCAGACTGGTGACCGTTGCTGCAATCGCCATATATTTTGCGGTTACGTCGCCAATGCCGTCAAACAACTCGGCAATGGGCTGGACAGCAATCATGGGGGCAACAGAAGGCACGCCTTGGGCATTCCAGGCGTAGAGCATCCATGATCCGGCAGTGACGTCATTTATGCTTTCTGGCAGCTGCACGGTGATAGTGTTGTTGGGTCCCACAGTGAAGGAGAGTGGAATGAAGCTCGAGTCCATGTTGAAGCTGTGAGTGACACTTCCGGCTTTTGCAAATGTGAGCTTTTGGATTGCCGCAGCGTTGTCGAGCGTGATGGTAAACTGGTCGCCGGGTGCCACCGATGTCGGTGCATCGGTGATGACGGGGCGGGTCGCGACGTTGCCGCTGCTGTTGAACAAATAGGTTGGCTTGTAAATCTGTCCGTCGAGATAGTTGGCAGGGCCTGGTGCACCGCCTCCCAACGACAACAGGCTGCCATCGGGCAGCAGAAGTGTTGAGGCATGATACAGTCGCGGATTGATTTCATCGACCATGCTGGTCACTGAGTTGTTGGTTGGATCCCAGACCACCGCTGTCTTGGTGACATCAGTCAACGTATTTGCGACACCCGAACCACCGTTGATCAGCACTTTACCATCGGCCATAACGGTCATGTTGGACCAGTTGCGTTCAACCGGCAGTGTTGCCACTTGCGTAAAAACCGGCGTGGCACCGGTGATATCCATGACCCAGAGTCCGCGTGCGGCGTCCTGAATCAAGACCTTGCCGGGTTGATACATGGTTGTGGGCGAATCCCAACTCGTTGCGAAGGGCAGTGTTGCAATTTCGCGCGTCGATCCATCACCTGCAGGATCCAGTTCCTTCAATTCGAAGCGGCCGTTGGCGCTGGCGCCATTGACGAAGTAATAGATCTTGCCGGACGGCGCGATCCAGGTGCGGGGATAGAGTGCGGACGATCCAACTTCAACATCGGCAGCGCCCGGCAAGAGACGCCAGCCTTCTCCTGGCGTATAGATCTCAGGTGTTCCAACGCCGACGCCATTAAAGTCAGTGCCACCCAGCGCCAATACTTGCCCTGATGCAAATGACACCACGGAAGGATACCAGCGCGACATGTTCATTTCGCCGTCAGCGGCGGACGCAATCGCCAGCGTTGTCGAGTCAAAGAAGTTCACATCATCGACACCCTGGTTGACATGGCCCAAGGGCCTGGCATCGCCTCCAGCTATCAAGATTTTGTTGGTGCCGGGCAGAATGATGGCTGCCGCACAAAAGATGTCGGTTGGCGTATGCAAATGGTGATCGATCAGCTGATGCGTACCCGTTACCGGGTCCCACACATCGTGATACATCGTGGCACCCTGCACACCGGATGTGCTGGTCCCGAAGGACATGACTTTGCCATCTTGTGTGATTGTCGCGTGAATGCCGATGAAGGGCCAACTCAGAAGTGAGCCCCATTGACCCGTCGTGTTCGCTGCCATTGCCGTCCCCAAATGATGTCGCCATCGACGATACGGGGCGGTCAACAACCGTCCAGTTTCGCCGTCGTTCGCATTTGGAGTTGCAGTCCGCCAGGCCTTTGGCGAAAAGTTCCACCCGTCTGTGGGCAGTTAAGCCTCATTGGTAGCGGATTGCAATATCCGCGTCAGGTCAACCGCCAGTCAATTGGTTTTTCACCCTTGGCGGTGAGGAAAGCGTTGGTTCGCGTAAACGGTTTGGAACCGAAAAATCCATTGTAGGCCGAGAGTGGTGAGGGATGGGCCGAAGTGATCACGCAGTGCTGTTGGCGATCAACGAACGCAGCTTTTTTTTGCGCATAGGCTCCCCACAGGATGAAAACAATTGGGCGCGGCAAGTCGTTCACCTGCCGAATGACAGCGTCAGTGAAACGTTCCCAGCCTCGGCCTTGATGGGAACCTGCGCGACCCGCCGCAACTGTCAGCACTGAGTTCAGCAGCAACACGCCCTGTTGCGTCCAGCTTTCGAGGTTGCCATGGCCCGGCGGTGCAAGGCCCAGATCACTCTGCATTTCCTTGTAAATGTTCACCAGTGATGGCGGAGTGCGAACCCCGCGCTTGACCGAAAAGCACAATCCGTGGGCTTGTCCTTCGCCGTGGTAGGGATCCTGACCAAGAATCACGACGCGCACCTGGTCGAGTGGCGTTCGGTCCATGGCATGAAACCACTCGCCGCCTTTTGGATAAATGATTGCACCGTGCTCGCGTTCTGCTGCAAGAAAAGCCCGAAGCTCCTGCATGTAGGGCGCGTCAAATTCCGGCTTCAGTTTGGCAAGCCAGCTCGGATGCAGTTGTATCATGGACACAATGATGGCGATGCCCGATCGTTCGCGCAAGAAAAAGGCGCGAGAACGATGTTCCCGCGCCACTTAATTGTGGATCGTTGAAACCTTATGCGGCTTCTTCTTCTGCAGCCTCTTCGGCCTTGTCAGCGGCAGCCCGCTTGGCGTTACGCGCCAGGAAGTCTTCCAGTTCCTTGATGCACTGGTCATCGTCCATTTTGCGAACGGCTGCCAACTCCCGCGCGAAACGGGCGAGGGCCTGTTCAAACAACTGCCGTTCAGAATAGCTCTGCTCTGGTTGACGGTCGGAGCGGTATAAGTCGCGTACCACTTCAGCCACGGCAATCATGTCGCCCGAATTGATTTTTGCATCATACTCCTGGGCGCGACGTGACCACATCACACGCTTGATCCTGGCGCGACCACGGATAACTTTCATGGCCTGCTCGATCATGGTGCGGTCGGCGAGATGGCGCATGCCTTTTTGTTCGGCCCGGTTAGTTGGCACCTTGAGGCGCAACTTTTCCTTTTCAAAATCGACAATGTAAAGCTCAAGCTTTACGCCAGCGATTTCCTGCTCTTCAATGCTGGTGATGCGGCCAACACCGTGGGCTGGATAAACAACGAGTTCACCCACTTTGAATGATGGCTTCTTTGGTGCCGTTGGTGCAGCCACAGCGGCCTTGGCCACTGGTGCAGCAACAGGTTTGGCGGCGGGTGCTTTGACACCTACAGGCGGTGCGTGACGCACCACGGGCGCAGCTGGCTTGGCCGCGTGAGCGGCCTTGGCGGCATTTGCCTTCTTATCCATGGCTGCCTTCAACATCTGCTTCAAGCCAAGCTTGGCAGCTGCGGCTTTGGCCGCAGGCTTTGCAGATGACTTGCTTGATTTTGGTGCAGGTTTGGCCGTTGCCTTTGGCGCCGATTTCGCTTTGGCCACAGGCTTGGTCTTCAATTTGGCCACTGGTTTCTTTTTGGCGTCCACTTTTTTGGTTGTCGCTTTCTTTGAATTCTTGATTTTTACTTTAGCAATCATAACTCGCCCTCTCCGTGTCGCCGATGGGGGCCGTTTTGGTCCGGGCCGCCCAAACGTCAGGCGAACAATTCCCGTAGCCTATAACATATCCCCTGAGTTGGGCCGAATTGAGCCCAACCTGTTGACCTTACGCAAAAAATCCGAGCGGGTGGCTCGGATCGCGTGTCGGCTTTCGCTGTCTACATTCGGAGATGTGTAACACAAATTTAACGAAAGTTAAAGTGAGAACCGTCAGTGTACGTCGCAAATACGCCAAGCCGCTGATCTGAAACGTGCAATTTTAAGCGATATGGTTAATCGCCCTCCCCTGGATTGGGGGAAAAAAAGGCCAATTTCTCGGGTTTGCCGTCGAATTCCTTGGCATCGCCCGGAGCGTCGCGCTTGATGGTGATATTCGGCCATTTGGGGGCGTATTCGGTGTTCAACTGCAACCATTTATCCAAGCCAGGCTCGGTATCCGGCTTAATCGCTTCGGCCGGGCATTCTGGTTCGCACACACCGCAATCAATGCATTCATCAGGATGAATAACGAGCATGTTCTCGCCTTCATAGAAGCAATCCACCGGACAGACTTCCACGCAATCCATATATTTGCACTTGATGCAATTTTCAGTAACAATGTATGTCATAATATATCCAAAGTTGCAAACAAGATATCGACGTCTGTCTAGCAATTGAAACTGCACAGCGCATCATTTTTTTGGAGGTAACACTTCGATGGCCAAGGCGTGCACGCGGCCGCGCAATTCCTCTGCGAGAACAGTTGTGATGGTGCGATGTTGCTCGACACGCGATTTACCGCCCAAGGAAGCAGCCGAAAGTCTGACGCGGAAGTGACTTTCCCCGCTCGGATGGGCACCGGCGTGACCATGGTGCAAGTTGCTCTCGTCAATGACCTCCAAAACCTCAGGGGCAAGGGCCAACACAAGTTTCTCTTTAATTTTTTCAGCGATTGATCCCATATGTGGTCAAATTGCCCCGCTCCATGTGTTTCCGGTTGAATGATCGCCTGGAGATCAGCATACTGCATGACCTCGCAAAGACCAGTGAAGAAATGAAACTCGAATCCAAATATTTCGACAAGATCCGCGTCGGTAAAAGAGGATCAAAACCGCCTGAACCGAAGCAGGAAGCAAGCTGCGAATGGCCAGGCTGTGACAAGCCCGCTAAGCACCGTGCGCCCAAGGGCCGGGGTGCCGAAGGCCAGTTCCACAACTATTGCCTCCAACACGTGCAAGAGTACAACAAGACCTACAACTACTTTAACGGCATGGCCGACGGCGACGTCTCGACGTATCAGCGGGCTGCCCAAACGGGTCACCGGCCAACGTGGAAACTCGGTGAAAACGCTCATGCACGGGCCGGTTCCACGCGCGGCACGCCGCGGGATTTCCGCGATCCCCTTGGCCTGTTCGGCAAGGATGCAAAGCCTGCCCAGGTCAAACTCGGCAGGAACCTGCGAAAATCTGAATCCGCCGCACTCCATACCTTGGGGCTCGACGACAATGCGTCACCGGAAGATGCCAAGGCGAAATACAAGCTGCTGGTGAAGCGCTTGCACCCCGATGCCAATGGCGGCAGCCGTGCCAACGAAGATACGCTCAAGTCAGTAATCCAGGCCTACGATACCTTGCGCGACAGCGGCTTTTGTTGATCTTGCCCATGGTGTTCCAACCGTCTAGAACGCATCTGACTTTTTTCGATCAGGAAAGCATGGAATGAACATGAAGGCGAATGGCGTCGCAACAGGACTGCCAGACAAGAAAATCTCTGTCAGCCAGCTCTTTGGCTTCAAGTCGAACATGGCTGTCCATGCGTATGCCGAGACGTCGGAACATGTGCCGGATCTGGATCCTGATTATCTTTTCAATGAGGAAACAACACTCGCCATTCTGGCAGGCTTTGCCCACAATCGCCGTGTCATGGTGACCGGTTATCACGGCACCGGCAAATCCACCCACATTGAACAAGTCGCGGCTCGACTGAACTGGCCTTGCATTCGCATCAATCTCGACAGTCACATCAGCCGCATCGATCTTATTGGCAAAGATGCCATTGTGTTGAAGGAAGGCAAGCAAGTCACCGAATTCCGCGAGGGCATTCTGCCTTGGGCCTATCAACACAACGTCGCTTTGGTGTTCGATGAGTATGACGCTGGTCGGCCTGATGTGATGTTTGTCATCCAGCGCATTCTTGAATCCTCAGGCAAGTTGACCTTGCTCGACCAGTCCCGCGTTATTCGCCCGCACCAGGCATTCCGCTTGTTTGCCACTGCGAACACCGTGGGTTTGGGAGACACGACAGGGCTCTATCACGGCACCCAACAAATCAACCAGGCTCAGATGGATCGCTGGTCCATCGTGACCGCCCTCAACTATCTGCCCCATGCCGAAGAAGTCGGCATCGTGTTGGCAAAGTGCAAAGCTTTCAATACCGACAAGGGCAAGAAGACGATTGCCAGCATGGTGCGGGTGGCGGATCTCACGCGCAATGCCTTTGTGCAGGGTGATCTGTCCACTGTGATGAGCCCCCGCACGGTTATTACCTGGGCGCAGAATGCCGAAATTTTCGGCAATGATATCGCCTTTGGATTCCGCGTCACCTTCCTGAACAAGTGCGACGAATTGGAGCGGCCCATCGTGGCTGAATTCTATCAGCGCTGCTTTGGCGAGGAGTTACCTGAGTCCGCCGCCAAGATCGCGATTGCGTAACGAGGCCCGGCATGGCCTCCAAGGACGACAAAGCCGAGATTTTCAAAGGCGTGTTGGGCACGGCCATGAAAACCATGGCGCTCGATCCCGAACTGCTCGTCAGTTTTGGCACGGAGCAACCGACACTCACTGGCCACAAGGCGCGCCTGCCGCAGGTGACACAGAACGCCAGCGCCAAGGATATTGCGATCACACGTGGATTGGCGGATTCCTTTGCCCTGCGTCTGGCCAATCATTCCGACAAGATCCATGGACACTACCAACCTGCTGGAAAGAATGCCCGCGCCATGTTCGAGGCTGTCGAGCAAGCCCGCGTTGAAGCGATCGGTGCCAATGCCATGCCCGGTGTTGCCCAAAATCTGACCGCCGTTCTGGATGATCGTTACAGTCGCGCAATCATCAATCGCTCCACCAACCGACGTGACACACCCATGGAAGAGGCTGTCGGCCTCATCTTGCGTGAACGGTTGACGGGTGCTCCACCCCCACCTGTGGCCAAACCGTTTGTGGATCTGTGGCGGTCATGGGTGGAAGAAAAGGCTGGCTCCAATCTCGACCAACTGTCAGGTGCGTTGCGCGATCAAGCAATGTTCGCAAAACTGTCGCGGGATTTGATTGCAGCCCTCGACATGGGGGATGAGCTTGGCGAGGACCCCGACAAGAACGACGAGAACGAAGAGCAGAACGCCGAGGAAGATCCAGGCGAACGCCAGGAAACACCTGAGGGTGAAGAACAGGAAAGCGAGCAATCAGCATCTGAAGAGATGCAGGAAGCCGAAGGGGAATCCGACCAGGCCGAAATGGAAGCGCGAGCCGTTGATTCCGACGACGCACCGGACGACGACGAAAGCCCCGACCAGGACGACGGCGAAGAACCTTGGCGACCACAACTGCCGTTTGGGTCACACGGCAATGATGACTTCTACAAAGTTTACTCCCAAAAATTTGATGAAGTCATCAGCGCGACTGATTTGTGCGACTCTGAAGAATTGACAAGGCTCAGGGCTTACCTGGACAAGCAGCTCGCCAACTTGCAAGGCGTGGTGGCGCGACTCGCCAATCGCTTGCAACGCAAATTGATGGCGCAACAAAATCGCAGTTGGGATTTCGATTTGGAAGAAGGCATTCTCGATGCCTCGCGTCTCATGCGGGTGGTGATCGATCCCATGCACCCGCTTTCGTTCAAGATGGAACAGGATACGGAATTCCGCGACACGGTGGTGACACTACTACTCGACAATTCCGGTTCCATGCGCGGTCGCCCGATCACCGTTGCAGCAACCTGTGCAGATATTCTCGCGCGCACTTTGGAACGCTGCGGTGTCAAAGTGGAAATATTGGGTTTCACAACCAAAGCCTGGAAAGGTGGCCAGTCTCGTGAGGCGTGGCTTGGAGCCAACAAACCGGCCAATCCGGGACGACTCAACGATCTGCGGCATATCATCTACAAATCGGCAGATGAGCCTTGGCGTCGGGCCCGCAAAAACCTGGGCCTCATGATGCGTGAAGGCCTGCTCAAGGAAAACATCGATGGTGAAGCGTTGATCTGGGCCCATAACAGGCTGCTGGGCCGGCGTGAACAGCGCCGCATCCTCATGGTGATTTCCGATGGTGCACCGGTTGATGATTCAACGCTGTCCGTCAATTCGGGCAATTATCTTGAGCGGCATTTGCGTCAGGTCATCACGGACATTGAAAACCGGTCGCCGGTTGAGTTGCTCGCCATCGGCATTGGTCACGACGTGACGCGCTATTACCAGAAGGCCGTGACCATCGTTGATGCAGAAGAACTCGGTGGTGCCATGACTGAAAAACTGGCGGAGCTTTTTTCAGCAAAATCCAAGGTCATCAAGCGTGAGCCGCGACAGCCACGGCCGCAGCGGAAAACCGCGCCTCCGGTCGTCAAAGCCAAGGCTATCGCCTGAGCGATTTCTCAGATTTGTTCCCACTTATCGAGAAACGCATCTACGCTAAGTGTTCGCATATCATCCACGACCTGCGCCAGCTTGTCATGGTCCCAGTTCCACCAACCAAGCGATATAATCCGTGTACGGATCGGTTCTGGAAACCGCCACTTGATGCGCCTTGCCGGAACACCGGCAACGATGGCATAGGGGGCCACGTCTTTTGTTACCACTGCACCCGCGGCCACAACGGCCCCATGGCCGATCATAACACCGGGTAGAATGATTGCGCCGTGCCCGATCCACACATCATGGCCGATGCTGACGCGACTGGCCTGTCGACGCGCCCGAAAGTCCTTGTCGATTTTCGCGGCAACAAAATATTCGTTCGGCCGGTAGGTGATCTTGTGCTGCGATATCCGTTCCATGGGATGGTCGAGCGCATTGATCCGCACGTTAGCGGCAATGGCGCAAAACTTGCCGATGTCCGCGTAAATGCCTTCCGTGTGGCGCTCGATGTAACTGTAGTCACCGATGGAACAGTCTGCGAGTGCGACACGCTCGGCGACTTCGGTGTAGAGGCCTACGACACAGTTGCGCAGCAACGCCGATGCATGGATTCGAGGTTTGCCGTCACGGGGTTTGCCAGATGTTTTGGTTTTCTTTTCCATATCCGTCTTGATACGTCTTTTGGATCAAAATGAAAATTGCGAACCCCCAATTGACCGTGGTACATGGGCCCCACGTCCCGGTAGCTCAGCTGGATAGAGCACAGGTTTCCTAAACCTGGGGTCAGGGGTTCAAATCCCTTCCGGGACGCCAATTTCATTTAGAAAAATTGCAAGATCACTTGATGTTCGTAGCGGCAGCTTCAATTTTTGCTGCTGCCTGAAGAAGTGTTGTCGTGCTGGCTGATATTGGCATTCGACCCACAATATCCGGCCAGAAAACCTGAATGACACGAAATTCTTCTTCGATTACGGCAACATGTTTTGCGTTGGTGGCGCGGACATTGGTTGGCAGTTCAAGGATTAGCTGCCGGGCGACGGCCATAAAGCCGTATGCATCCTGATATTCGTAGTCCTCAACCACGTGCCCGTCCGCAACGCCGCTGTCATATTCCGCCGCTGCAATCTGTATGAGTGCATTGACTGAGCTTGCGATTTTGGCAGGATTTGAATGCTGGGCCCGAAGCCGATGAATGATCTTCAGTAGACTGGCCTTGATGGCGTCAACTTCACTTGGCGATGCGCCTGATTGAATGGCTGAACCAATCGCAACAATCTCGACCTTAAATCCAGGGATCCCCATTTTGTCGAGCGTCGGCAGAATTGCTTCGTAGATTTCATTCACAGGATGATCAACGTGCGTCAACGCCATGTCTTTTTCGTTGATGCTGTAAAGCTTCATTCCAACCAGAACATGACCTTCCATTAGTCCCAACTGCGTGATGAAGGCGATTTCTTCGTTTGGCCCCAACTGCGCGGCAGTCGGCATACGGTGTGATTGCCCGGTGGTTTCCGCCAGAAAAAACCCGGCCTGATGTGCGGAAGTGTGTCGTGGACTTGCGGAAACGGGGTTCAGCGCAAGCGTGCTTACAACGAAACTGAAAAACAGACTTTGAAAGGACAACATGCAACTTTATTCAGAGTTGGATTGGAGCGCCATGTTAATCTAAGCATAGGTGCATTGCAATCTTTGATAGAGGCACAATTGATCTCTCCCGCCCCTTCGCGCGCCAAGCGAATTGATGCGCCCAAAATAGATCAGAGTCTAAAAACTAAATCCGCGTGGCAGGATGCGGTGTTCATAAGCTTGCCGTTCGAGGTGCTCGCGGAAATCAGGATGTGCAATTGCGATAAGCGCCTTGGCCCGTTCCGGCACTGACTTGCCCTTGAGATTCACCATGCCATACTCGGTCACCACATACATGACGTCGGAGCGCGTTGTGGTGACCACATTGCCATGGGAAAGATTAAACACGATGCGGCTCTTGCGCTCGCCTTTTTTGTCGTAGGTGGATGATAGACAGATGAAGGACTTGCCACCCTTCGACGCATAGGCGCCACGGACGAATTGCGCCTGTCCCCCGGTGCCACTGATATGTCTGTGGCCATCGGACTCGGATGCCGCCTGGCCTTGCAAATCGACTTGTGTGGTGTTGTTGATCGACACCACTTTGTCGTTCTGCATGATGTTGTGGGGCAAGTTGGTGTGCTCAACCGGATAACACAGGATGTCCGCGTTCTTGTGTAACGTGTCGTAAAGTTTGCGTGACCCGAGCGCGAAGGAATAAACCAGTTTGCCTGTGTTGATAGATTTGCGCGCACCATTGATGCGGCCGGCATGATAGAGATCGATCAGGCCGTCGGTCATCATTTCGGTATGGACGCCAAGATCGCGCGCACTGCTGTCCATCAGTTGCGTGCATACGGCGTTCGGCATGCCGCCAATGCCGATCTGCAGGCATGCGCCGTCTTCAATTTCAGCAGCGATCAACTTGGCCACGGCCTTGTCCACGTCCGTTGGTGGCGGATTGGGCAACTCCGGGGCAGGGGCGTTGTCGCCCTCGATGATGTAGTCCACCTCTGACACATGCACGCCGGTCTGGTCACCCAGAACATAGGGATTGCCATTGGTCACTTCGACAATGACGAGTCTGGCGCGCTCGATGATGGCACGGTGCCACAGATTGGCGGCACTGAAATTGAAGTACCCCTTATCATCCATGGGGCAGGTCTTGAGAATGACAATATCCACTGGTTCTATGAAACGGCGGTAATAATCGGAAATCTCGCCGAGATTGACGGGGATGTAACTGCACCGACCGGCATCATGCTTGCGCCGGTCATAACCGGAGAAATGCAGGGAGAAGGTGTGAAATGCCTTTCCTTCCGGATCGTCTTCGATAATGGCCCGTGGCCGTACGGTGAGACAGGTGCGCACCTTGACGTCGTTGAGTTCGCTTGCGCGTTTAGCCAGGGCTTTGTCAAAAACGTCGGGTTGACACAGGGACGTGCCATAATCGATCCACATACCGGATGTGACAAGACGGGCTGCCGCGTCGGCGGAGATGGATTTCGCGGAATTTTTTGAACTTCGCATGGTCCGGCAGAAAAACACTATTCGCGAGCTTTTGCAAACTCTCCATGGTAAGATCAGCTAAGAACTGTAAAATCAAAGGGTAGACCGTGCCATTTCCACCAAACTACAATCAGGACCGCAAGAACCGCGACCGCGCCAAGCAACAAAAGGCGCTGGAGAAGCAACAGAAGCGCGAGGAGAAAAAACTATCCCAGCGCAAGGAGCACCCTGAATTGACAGACCCCGGCCAATCACCCTCATTACCCGAAAGTGACACCTGACATGGCCAAGAAAAAAGACAGGATTATTGACAACATCGTGTTTTACGATGTGCTTTACTCCGATGGAACGCGAAGCTCGCGCCGCAAAGTGAATGCCGCCGGAATCTCTCGTGACGAAGAAGAGGATTTCGCGCGTACTGAAATCATGACGCAAGACCGGAAGATCGCCGAAATGTCGGGCAAGGATCGCGGTGCCATCAAGGAACTGGCGCGCTCAGCCGGGTGAGACGGGATTAAGCCTGCAATCGATGACGCACCATCGGCGTTGTCAACATCGTGCTCGCCACCGCCATCAATAGAAGTGCTGTGAACATATCGTTGGTGATGATCTGCTTGTCCAACAGCACGTTGGCAAAGATGATCATGATCAGGGCCTTGGTTTGCAGCAACCAACCAATGGTGAGGGCTTCACCGCGCGGCCAGTTGAGAATGCGTCCGGCGATGTGAACGCCCGCTAGCTTTCCACACACGGAAGCGATGAGCAAAAGTGCCGCCACAGCAAACACAGCAATTCCGCCCATATCCCATTGGGTGCGAAGGCCGGTGCTGAGGAAAAATACTGGCATGAAAGCGAGCAGGACATGGTTGCGAAAGGCATCGCGTTTCTTTTCATCAAACCAAGCGGCATCGATCACCGTGCCTGCAAGAAACGCCCCCACCATGAAATGCAGCCCCGACCAATCACCAGCAAAGCCACACGCTGCGAGCCATATCAGGGCGACATACCAACGGTCAGTGTCCGGCAATCGTACCATCAGTTTGCGAACACCCACTGCAGCGATGGCAAAGGCAACCAGGAATCCGGTTTGTTGCAGCACCCGGTTCCAGTCCAGCAAGATCAGCGCCAGTACGCCCCAGATCGCCACATCATCGGCGCTGGCATAGCGCAAAATCCGCTGGCCCATGGTCGTGCGCAAGATCTCCAGTTTTTCCAACAGCAACACCAGAATGGGTAACGCCGTCACCGCGCAGGCCATGCCGATGCCCACCACAAATTGCCAGTTCGTACTTTCTACGCCCTTCCAGCCACTGAATTTTGACAGCACCAAAGCCGCCACGGTGCCGAACAGCAACGGCGCGAGCAGGGCAAGACCGGCTGTCATTCCCGTCTCGCGGCGATTGTCCCACGCCTGTGTGAGGTCCAGCTCAACGCCCGCCGCGAACACGAAAATCATCACTGCCCACATGGCGATGCCATTGAGTGACGTGATGACTTGCGGACTGAAAACCTCGGCATGCCACTCAGGCACCATGGCCCCCAGCACGCCCGGCCCCAGCAAAATGCCGGCGATGATCTGCACCACAACAAGCGGTGCGTAATCATCGGTCCGCAGCAGCCGCCACAGGAGATAGGGCAGCGTGAAGATGATGAGCAGGGCGAGCAGGAGGTCTTCCGTGGTGGTCATGGGGCCCTTGTACCGAAACCTTATGCAAGGGTGAAGTCCCTCACAGGGGTTGGCAGGTTTCGCACGCATAAACACGACGTGTTGCCAAGGTAAAGGTTGCAATTTTTCCGGCACAGCTTGGACACAGTGTTTTCCCGAAGATGTTCACGCGTTCGCCATATTTGCTTTTTGATTTCTTGACATTGTCGACAGTGATGATGGCGTTATTCTTGACGCCAATCTGCAGCAGTTTGACGGCGTCCACCCAAATGCGATCAAAGGACTCACGTGTCACCTGGTTGCCCGGCACATTTGGGTGGATATTTTGCCGCCACAGGATTTCACTGCGGTAGATGTTGCCAATGCCAGCGATGACCGACTGATCCATCAGCAGTTGCCCGACGGCAACCCGGCTCTTGCAGATGCGCATCCATGCGCGTTCAGGATCCGCATCATTGCGCAAGACATCCGGGCCAATCCGATTCACCAGTTTTATGACCTCGACGCGGTCAAGCACCTCGCAGGTGTTTGGCCCATTGATATCCACCACATGTGTTGCACTGATCATGCGGACACGAACTTCGCCGCGCGGCTCTGCGGCGCGCCCCTTGTTGGTGCGAAAGCGGCCGAACAGACCGAGGTGAATATGCAGTGTCAATTCATTGTCAAAATGATAAAGGATGTGTTTGCCATGGGCTTCAACGGACGTGCATTGCCGTCCATCAAGTTTGGTTGCACCCTCAAGGAATCGCCCTTGCGGAGATGACACATCGATTGTTTGACCACCGAGCATAGGAAGTTGATCACGCGCCGCCCGGTGTATGGTGTGCCCTTCAGGCAAAACCGGCAACCAACAATGACGCACACACGGCAGCCGTCACATAATTCCGCAAGCGCCTGTAGGATCGGTCGATAGCACCTTGTTCATGCAAGTGCCCGTCAATGGAATTCAGCCCGACAAACAACACGATCAACAAAAGGCAGAAATGGAGTTTCGGCAACAGCAGATATCCGCCCCAGGCCGCCAGCGCCACCCCGTTACTCGACACCAGGAGGTCGATGCGCGTGCGTATGCCAGACAGATACTGCCCCCAGTGCACACCCGCCATGAAGGACGCGATCAGCAGTCCATAACTCAGGACCATGTTCTGCACGTCAAGTCCAAAGAGTGATGACTGACCGAGCTGCAGAAGTAACGCTCCACCGGCGAACGGTATGACACCCGCCAGGGGCAACATCATCAAAAGTTTGGGATGTGGCTGTTTCATTGTCGATAGCTACGTAAAACATGTCTCAAAAGATCAGGGGCTTGGCCGCAGCGCACCTAGCGCAATCATCTCCAGCGCTGTCTTGCTCCACGCGCTGCCCTCCCATTCACCCAGCCAACGGTCCACATGCAATCCAGCTTCAGCCAGCAGAATTTCAAGTTCGGCTTTAGGTGGAAAAGCGATGCGCGCCTCGGTGCGTTTGCTCTCCCCTGTCGCACGCAAGTTATACGTCGTGCCATAGGTTGCCACAGCAGAGGCCGCATCGAACGCAACGTCGTGCCACTCATCAATCTCACCAAGTCGCGGATGCGTCAGCGTTCGCCGTGAAAGTTCCGGTGTCCACTCCCGCCATTCTTCCCGCACCGGATTGCGGCTGTCGAAAATGAATATCCCCTGCGGGTTCAAATGTGCAGCAAACGTGGCGAACAGCGCCGCGCGATCTTCACGTGTGAGGAAACACTGAAAGGCATGACCGGTCATGCAGATCAAATCAAATTTTTCGTGCAGCCTGATGTGCCGTGCATCCGATTCAATCCAGGTGACACGATCACCGCCGTCACGCTGCCGCGCCACATCAAGCATCCCCCGTGCCGGATCAACACCGACAACGCGAGGCACATGCTTCGCGATCGCCACCGCCAATGACCCGGTGCCACATCCCAGATCAAGAACGGAGCGGCAATCCTTCGCAAGTTCAAGGCAATAGGTCCGATCCTGTGACCAGGGTGAATCGATGTCATAAAACTGCGCGAAGAACGCATCGTGATAGAGAGACTCTGGTTCAATCCGCATATCAACCCACCACTGCTGAGCGGCGATGAACATAGCGGGCCGCAGCCTCATGCGCGCTGCGCAAGGCGCCTTCGAGATAACCTTGCAAGTCAGGGCTGGCCGCTTCGCCAATGGTGAACCATCGTTTTCCACCGCGCGCCAAATCAAGTTCCGCATCGTCACCGGGTCGCAACGCACCTGAATAACTCATGGGTGCCTCACTGCGTTCTGCACCGGCGAAATGTGTGCTGACGCCGGGAGCCACAATGTCAATCACGCGCAGCACGCGCTGCACCCGTTCCGCCATCGCGGCTGCATCATCCGGTACAGGTCCCGTGAGCACGGTCAACAGCCCCGCTCCCCCTTGCCCCGCACTGGAAGGCCATATCTGCTCGCCACTGTCCGTCAAAAGAATTCCGGAATAGCGATAAATCTTGTGAAACCCATTCTTGAATTTCAGATGCAGCTTCGTGCCCCGCGCATAGGTGGCGGATCGCGCCTCCGCCAGGGCCTCTGGTGACACACCTTCGACAGAAACGCCGATCTTGTTCAGGCTATGCAAGGGTGCAGCAAAAAAGACCGCCTGCGCGGCATAGATTTCCACGCCGCTGCCAACGCGCGCCTCAACAGAAATGAGATCGTTATCGCGATCGTCAATGCGCGTCACCCACCTCCCATAGCGAATGTGCTCATGTGATTGCGCCTCCAGCGCGCGCGTGATCTGCGCAAGCCCACCGGGCACCGTGTAGGCCTCATCAACATTCGGAATCAGCCGGAATTGCTTTTGCGCGGCGTCCACATGCAGATAGTCAAAAAGAACATGCAGATTGAGTTCTTCCAGGCCGCGGCCATACTCGCTCCAGAAAAACGATCGCATCATGACTGTCAGCATGTCACCAGCCCCGATCCGTTCAAGAAAGGTGGCGATGCTTTCAAAAATGAAACGCTGATCATTGGCGCGGTCGTCATCGGCCATCCACACCTGCTGGCCCGATGCGATCGGGGCCATCGCATGCCCCTCGGCACGGAACAGCAACGCATCCATCTCCGCCTGGTCATAGTGCCGATCTTGGTAGATATAGTGCATGCTGTCGGCTCCCGGTGCGAGCCGCCGCACATACTTGATGTCAAAGCGGTTCAACAAGCGGATGGCCAGTGTATCGGTGGAATTGACCAGATTGGCACCTTCATCAAGTGTCAAACCAAGTGTGCTGTTTACTTCTGGCCGCGAATACACCCGCCCGCCCGCATGCGGTTGGGCCTCAAGCACAACACACGATACTCCTGCCTGGCGTAACCGGTCCGCTGCATAAAGCCCCGACGCCCCCGCACCGACGATGATGACTTCTGTTGGGATGGGCGTGGTGATTGGATGCGTTCCTGTGGCTGAAAAGAATTTACACTATTCCGGCAGGCGGCAACGCTTCAACTCGACTGTATGCCAAGCTCTTTCCATATCTCGCGTTCGACTTGCGGCCATTCATAATCTGGAATGACTTCAATTGTTGGCACACCTGCCTTCTTGAGGGCAATGCGTTTTACTTCATCACGCTGCGCCGAGTTGTTTTGAAAATGGCCATAGCCCTGAAATTCGATCACGACAGCAGGTTCGCCATTTCGGCGCACAATCACAAAGTCGCAGCGCTTGTGCATGACACTGAAAAACGCGTCCCGGTTCTCTGATTCAATCAAGCCTCCAAGTGGAACCTGAGGAAACATGCGAAACCCTGCTGGTTGACCCTGGAACATGGCGTCGAGCTGGAGAAACAATTGGTACTCGCTGAAATTCATGATCCGCTTCTTGAAAAAATCAGCGCGAATGACATTCTGGATCTGACTTTGACGCGTGTCGCCCGTCTGGCCTTGCAACGCCGTCGCGACGTTTTGCCGGTGGACGGGCTGTCCGGTGTATTTGCGCCAGAAGCGAAAGGGCGGGCGGCGGTCTAATCTGTCATTCGCACTCCGGTAATATTTGATCGCGCGTTTCAGAAACAGGAGCGCCAGAACCAACATCACAAGCGCCAGCATGCCGGGGTTGATAAGGTCCAAAGACAGCTCATCCAGAATAGAATTGCCTGGCACCTGCTTGATCATGCCGAAATCCTGACACAACCGAAAGACGGTGTAAAGTCAGTGGCGCAAGGGACTGCCATCAATCCTTCATTGTCCGAGCCGAGGCGGCGTTGCAGCTGACAATGGCCGGAGCTTCATGGACCAACTGGTCATTGCGCAAAGCTTCCACCATGAACAGTGCAAAATCGATGCGTCGCGTGCGGTTGCTCGCCAGCATTGGATCGCCGACATGGGCTGACCACACCGGCAAACCTTCGCTTGGTCCTTCTTCGAGATCACTGCCCCGCACCACGGTCCAGCGGCGGTCACTCACAAAAATGCGGCGGCACGCTTCCACCTGGTCGTCGATGTCTGCAATGCGGAAAAGTTTCAACGCGGGCCGCATGACCGCCAGCTGCAAGTTCAGCGTCCACGGATAGACATCCTTGCCATCACGGGAAATATGCCAGCCGCAGGAGAAGATGAGACGCGCCCTGGCATCGGCGTAATCCAACACCGCCTGCGCTATTCCAGTCGCCAAGCCTTTGACGCCCCAGGGAACGAGAACCGTGAGCACGCCCTCACATCCACGCACAGCTTCAGCAATCACCGCGCGGTCATCCGTGGCGCCCGGCATGATCCGAATGCGGTCCTTGAAAGGATCAAGCTTGGAAACACTTTTTGCGCGGCAAACACCGGTGACCTCATATCCCCGGTCCAGACACTGCTGCACCATGTACCGCCCCAGCTTCCCCGACGCACCGATGATGCAGACTTTCATGATGGACCTCCACATTGCGCGTGAGCATGTTAGGCGGTGTTTCGTGATGTGACTTGATGCAGATCAAGTGTGCCGAACTCTTGGATTGGGTTGTGTCGAAGAGCGTTCTGGTTACATCAGTCTCTTGCGCATGATGAGCCATTGCTCGACATTGCCACGCAGCCAATCCCCCATTTCAGGATTGCTCCCGTCTTTTGCAAGCTCCATGAGCCGATGCGTGCCAATCAAGGTGCGCATGCGCGAACGGTCAAGCGTGCGGCCCGTCAGGCTCTCATACTCTGTCATTACACGCCAGGTGAGATCAGCAGAAATGAGAGAGCTATGCATGAAATCGAGATGCAACGGCCCAAAACCGGAATCGCCGAAATCATAGAGCCCGTTGAGACGCTGATCGTGATGGTCAAAGGCCATGTTCCAGCCATGGCAATCAAACATGCCGAAGATTGATCCATGGGGATCAGGCGGCAGCGCTGCAAAGTCATTCAGGATCGCATCGCATTCTGCGCGGATTTCTTCCGGCAGGAGTGGCAGTGCCATGCTGCGCATGTCGTTGACTGAAGGCCACGGCGCGATGGCCGACACGCCCGCGTCAACCCAGAGCTTTTGATCAATGGCATGGACATCGGAAAAGAACTGCGCGAGTTCGTGTGCCAGCCGCGCCTTTGCATGTTCCGCAAGGACCTCATACTGCGCCGCCAGCAAATGTTCGCCAGCAATCATGCGATGTGAAGAAAACGCCTGGTCGCCTTCATCATGCAGCACAAGGTCTGGCAAAGCCATCTGCACCCGTGGCCGCAATATCGACAACACGCGGATCTCCTGCCGAAGTCGTTCCGCCGCCTGTGCATGTTTGGGAAACTTGAAAACCATTCCTCCAGCCATCACGGCCAAGGAATCCCACCCCGCATGTGAAGTGGTAAATTCATCACCCGCCAAATGAGGAAAAGCCGCTGTAATTGCCGAAATCTGCTCGTGCATGGCATCAGCCTAGACTAAAAAATCGTGCTGCGCTGCATGCAGAGAATTGCCGTTGGTAACGCAGCCCGGGATGCCCGAAGGCCGGAGGTGGGGGCCGAAGTGCGCGAATGTGACTAACACCAGTCGTAACCGTGCTCAGGGTGATGAGTGCGCTGGACTTGAAGATTGGGGTAAAGGTGGGGGGAGCGACTGAATGAATTTCAGATATTCTGAATCGCCACACCAACGATAGTCGAAGGATCAGGCGCTCCGGGCAAATGACCGACATGTGAAAGTATCTGCGCTCCAACTGCATTCTTCAAGGCGATGAATATTTTATGCATTTGATCGTGGGACGGAGAAAACAATTTGGCTGGCTCACATACTTGTCCCAACATTTTCATGCTCTTGTGATCAGATGCATGTAGAACGCCGCGATTGTGGGCGATGCAATTTCGCAGCAGTCTTAAATCGCCAAATGCATCAACTTGAACGTCGTTCGGCTTAACACCTCTAATCATTGCAAGCTTTGGCCTCACATCCTCATCCCAGAACGCAAACATAAATAACACAATGGCCCAACAGATTTGACGTTCGTTGAAGCCCCGTTCACTATTCAGATTCGAAAACTCGTTTGATTTTATCAATCGATGAATAATGATATCAGGGTGTGCGGGATCTTCTACACTACTTGAAACAATCGTCGTAACTCCATTTTTTACTACGTGCCCCGTGGGAAAATTGATGCGAGCAACTTGGCGTTCAACACGGATTATATTGCCCTCGAAGCCAGACAGGCAATCGCAATAAACGCCGACTTGACGGTTCAAGAAGTCGATCAAATCCCGAAGTATTTTCAGCTCTGCTTCAAACTTCTGATTATCCATATTTTTTGGTTTAACATATTTTTTAAGAACGAAACACCGCTCGGCATTTGGGCCAATCACAAACAAAAAAGCTCCCTCGCGGGAGCTTTTTCATTTCGTAACTTAGTGATAGTTCAAGCAAACTTCTGCTTCAGCTCGCCCTTGGCATAGCGCTTCGCCATCTCGGCCACTGGCAGCACCTTCTTGATCTTGCTCGCATTGCCCGACGTTCCGAATTCGTTGAAGCGCAGTGTGCACAGCTTGGTCATCGCTTCCATGGCAGGCTTCAGATACTTGCGCGGATCGAACTCGGATGGGTCTTCTGCAAACACCTTGCGGATGGCACCGGTCAGCGCCATGCGGTTATCTGTGTCGATGTTGATCTTGCGCACACCGTGCTTGATGCCGCGCTGGATTTCCGACACCGGCACGCCCCAGGTGGGCTTCATCTTGCCGCCGAACTTGTTGATGATCTCCTGCAAATCTTCCGGCACCGACGATGAGCCATGCATGACAAGATGCGTGTTCGGCAGCTTCTTGTGAATTTCTTCAATCACATTCATGGCCAGTACCGCGCCATCGGGCTTCCTCGTGAACTTGTAGGCACCGTGTGATGTGCCCATGGCAATCGCCAGAGCATCAACATCGGTTTCCTTGACGAACTTCACCGCTTCATCGGGGTTGGTGAGCAGCTGATCATGCGACAGCTTGCCTTCCGCGCCATGGCCATCTTCCTTGTCGCCCATGCCGGTTTCGAGCGAACCCAAGACACCAAGTTCGCCTTCCACTGATATGCCGCCGAGATGGGCCATCTCCGTGACCAGCTTGGTGACGCCTACGTTGTAATCCCAATCCGCTGGCGATTTGCCGTCGGCTTTCAGCGACCCGTCCATCATCACCGAGGTGAAGCCCGATTGAATGGCGGTCATGCAGGTGCCGGCTTCATTGCCGTGATCGAGATGCACGCAGACGGGAATGTGCGGATAGATTTCCGTGACCGCATCCATCATGTGCTTGAGCATGATGTCGTTGGCGTAGGAACGGGCACCGCGCGAGGCTTGCAGGATGACCGGCGCATCGCACGCATTGGCCGCCGTCATGATAGCGAGAGCCTGTTCCATGTTGTTGATGTTGAAAGCAGGAACGCCGTAATCCTGTTCGGCGGCGTGATCGAGCAATTGGCGAAGGGTGATGCGGGCCATGAAATCTCTCCTGAATGGGCTTCGGCACGCTGGTTAGCCGAGTGATGGAGGATTCACAATGGGTTTGAGGGGCGTACATCAATTCTTGTTGATGTGGCCATCGGCTGCGGTTTCCATTATGGGTGATTCATGGCGAATGAGGATTTGACGGACGTGATAAGCAGGGTGGCACTGGGTGACCGGGCCGCCTTCCGCCGCCTGTATGATGCCACGTCAGCGAAACTTTTTGGCATCTGTCTACGTGTTATGAGAAACAGGTCAGACGCCGAGGATGTTTTGCAGGACGTTTTTGTCAAGATTTGGCACAATGCCGGGAAGTTTCAGGTGTCGGGTGCCAGCCCGATTTCCTGGCTCGCCGCCGTTGCGCGCAACCAGGCCATCGACCGGCTGCGCGCCCGCAAGCCGACGGCTCTCGATATCGAGGATGCCTATGATGTGGCAGATGGGGGCGACGATCCGGAACAGGATTTGCTGTCGGCTGCCGATACGACGCGGCTCAACCTCTGTCTCAATGAATTGAAACCGGACCGCGCGGCAGCCGTGAAAGCTGCCTATCTCGACGGTTATAGTTACAAGGAATTGGCGGACAAGCATGGGCTGCCGCTCAATACGGTGCGCACCTGGTTGCGCCGCAGTCTCCTGAGCCTGCGGGAGTGCCTGATGCGATGACCCTGCGCCCGCGCAATCCTGATGACATTATAGCTGCCGAGTATGTGTTGGGCGTGCTGCCCCATGCGGAGCGTCAGGCTTTTGCGCAACGTCTTGCGCGCGATGCAGATTTGCAAATGCGGGTTGAGAAGTGGGAGCAGCAATTTTCACCTTTGACTGACGAGATCGCACCCGTTGCGCCTTCGGCTGCGGTGTGGAGACGTGTTGATGCCCGGTTATTCCCTGCATCTGCGCAAGCCGGATGGTGGAACAGCTTGCTGTTGTGGCGCAGTCTTGCAGGGGGGGCTTTGGTCTCAGCGGTGGTGTTTGGTGCCGTACTCATGGGTCAACAGGATACCCGACGTGGCGATCTCGTGGCGCAAGTTGCTGGCGAATCCGACGTGAAAATGCTGGCGCTGTATGATCCCGTTACCGCGACTTTGCGTCTCAATCGCACGGCCGGAACCGCGCAAAGTGGCCGCACCTTTGAACTCTGGTTGATTGCCGGGCAGGACGCGCCTGTGTCACTGGGTGTGCTTCCAGCGGACACGGCCCAACGTATCATCGTGCCGGAAAAATTGCGCGCGAAATTACAGAATGCCGTTCTCGCCATTAGCGACGAACCCACTGGCGGTTCTCCCACGGGACAGCCAACTGGTGCTGTGCTTGCGACAGGTGCACTCACCTCGATCTGAGTTTCATCTTCACAAACTCGTGATCAGCATTTCTGAAACTTCCTTAAAAAACCGTCGTTCCTGCCAGTGTCCCATCGCCGATGGACTTCATTCATGACTTACACATTGGAGAACACCTCATGACACGTTTTGGAAAATCAATCCTCGCAGCAACGGCAATCGCCATGTCAATCGCTGCACCTTATGCTTTTGCTAAAAATCCCAAGGTTGGCGGTGCCGCCATGTTCGAAGACAAAAACATCGTCGAGAACGCACTGAACTCGAAAGATCACACCACGCTTGTGGCCGCCGTGAAGGCTGCCGGCCTCGTCGATGCGTTGATGGGCAAAGGTCCGTTCACCGTTTTTGCACCTGTCAATGATGCTTTCGCTGCATTGCCAGCGGGCACGGTTGAAAACCTGTTGAAACCTGAGAACAAGGACACACTCACCAAGATTCTCACCTGTCACGTTGTCTCTGCCAACGCCTTGGCCGCCGATGTGGACAAGATGGCGATGGCCGATGGTGGCATGCATGAAGTCACGACGCTGGGCGGCTGCAAGCTCTGGCTTTCGGTCAAGGACGGCGTGGTCATGATCAAGGATGAATCAGGTGGTGTGGCCAAAGTGACCATCGCCGACGTCAAGCAGTCGAACGGTGTCATACATGTCATCGACAAGGTTCTCCTGCCAAAAATGTAAGGTCTCCCCGCTGCAGCGGTTTCATGTGCGAACCACATGGAGGACGGCCCGCTGTACACGCCCCCGGTTTGCATGGACCGGGGGCGCCCTCACATCACGGACGCACTGTCATGACCAATACACCGGAACCTGGCCGACTCATTACGCGGCAAAAACTGATGACGCGGATCACCCACTGGATGTGGGCGATTTCACTTTTCTTTCTGCTGCTTTCAGGCTTGCAGATTTTCAATGCGCACCCGGCCTTGTATATCGGCGATGAATCCGGTTTCGCCTACGACAATTCGATTTTTGTGATCGATGAAGTCCCCGGCTGGCTCACCATTCCATCAACTCAGGATCTCGCCACTGGCCGCGTTGTGCATTTCTTCTTCGCCTGGATATTTGTTGCGACACTTTTCATCTGGTTCATCGCATCACTGCGCAATCGGCACCTGAAAAAAGACGTATTGCCGAGAATCGCAGACTTTAGAAACCTCCCCGCTGACATTCGCGACCACCTGCAACTCAAACTCCACCACACTACCCGCTACAGCCCACTGCAGAAACTCGCCTATGCCGGTGTGTTGTTTGTGTTGTTTCCTTTGATCATTCTGACGGGCCTGTGCATGTCTCCGGGCATGAACGCGGTGCTGCCGTGGCTGCCCGAGCTATTCGGTGGCCGCCAGACAGCGCGAACCATTCATTTTATCGTCATGCTGCTGCTCGTCGGATTCTTCTTCATCCACATGGTGATGATCGTCTTGGCAGGCCCGATCAATGAAGTGCGCTCGATCCTTACGGGGCGGTATCGCATCGACACCCGGACAAAGGACAATACACCATGAGCAAACTTCAGCTTTCCCGCCGCAATCTCTTACGCGCAGCAGCCTCCGCTTCGATCACATTGCCACTTGCCGGTTGTGACATGTTTGATGGGTTGCGTGACCGTGAGAGTGCCATGCGGCAATTCATGCAAAGCGTGAACGGCCTGACCTATCGCACCCAGCGCCTGTTGCTGTCCGGCGATCAATTGGCGCAGGAGTTTACGTCCGACGATATTCGCCAGGGCCAGAAACCCAATGGCTCAACGGATCCAGACACGCCAGAGTATTTCAAGGTGAAGGCAAACACCTTCGCCAGCTATCAGTTGGTCGTCGATGGTCTGGTGGAGGCACCTCAGTCGTTTACACTTGACGCATTGCAGTCTCTGCCACAACGCACGCAGATCACGCGGCACGACTGTGTGGAAGGCTGGAGCACCATCGCACAATGGCAGGGTACGCCCCTGTCTCATGTGTTGGAGCGTGTCAGGTTGAAGCCGGACGCCCGCTACATCGTATTTCATTGTTTCGATGCCTTGACCAAAAGTCTCAGCGGCCTCGACTACTACTATGAGAGCATTGATCTGGTTGATGCCCACCACCCGCAAACCATTCTTGCGCACAGCATGAACGGCAAACCGCTACCCGTCGAAAATGGTGCGCCGTTGCGGGTTCGCGTCGAACGACAACTCGGCTACAAGATGGCGAAATACATTCAGCGCATCGAAGCTGTGTCAACTCTGGACAATATCCATGGCGGCAATGGCAGCTACTGGGCTGACCGGGGCTATGAATGGTTTGCCGGGATTTGAAGGTGAATTGAACATTATTTTGGGTATGGTAGGTATCGACCATGCCCTTCACGTCCATCATTACCAATCTCCCCTCCACCGTCCCCTTCGTTGGCCCCGAAGCTCTTGAGCGCCGGATTGGACAAAAACTTTCCGCCCGCATCGGGGCTAACGAAAGCGTCTTCGGTCCCTCACCACGGGCCGTCGCCGCCATGCAAGCTGCGGCTAGTGAAAGCTGGATGTATGGCGATCCGGAGAACCATGACCTGAAGGCCGCACTCGCGGACCATCTCGGCATTGCGCCACAGAATATCACTTGCGGCGAAGGCATTGATGGTCTTCTCGGCATCATGGTGCGGCTGTTCATTGATCCGGGCGATGTCGTTGCAACGTCGCTCGGTGCCTATCCAACGTTCAATTTTCATGTTGCCGCGTCCGGCGGCAATCTTGTCACCACGCCTTATGTGAATGATCACGAAGACCCCCGCTCAATCGTTGAATTGGCCAAACGCGAGCGCGCCAAACTTATATACTTCGCCAATCCCGACAATCCGATGGGATCACACTGGACCGCAAAAGATGTGCAGTGGTTGATCGACAACGTGCCCGATGGCTGTACGCTCATTCTCGATGAAGCCTATATTGAATTCGCGCCTGAGGGCACGGCCCCCGCGATTGATGTGTCGCGCAATAATGTGCTGCGCTTTCGCACCTTCTCGAAAGCCCACGGCATGGCGGGCATCCGCGTCGGCTATGCCTTCGGGCACAGTGACGTCACATCAGCTTTCGACAAAATCAGAAATCACTTCGGCATTTCGCGCATCTCACAGGCCGGAGCCATTGCCGCCATCAAGGATCAGGATTGGGTGGCGCAGGTGAAGCGCGACGTCATTTCGGCCCGCGGCCGCATCCGCGACATCGCACGCGACAATGGTTTAACCCCCTTGCCCTCCGCCACAAACTTCATGGCGATCGATTGCGGGCGGGATGGTGCTTATGCAAAATCCATTGTCGATGGCTTGTTGCACCACGGCATCTTTATCCGCATGCCGGGTGTTGCCCCGCTCAATCGCTGCATCCGCGTGGGTGCCGGAACAAAAAAGGACCTCGACTTGTTGGCCGAGGCTTTGCCAAGAGTCTTGACATCAGTTGGTGCGTGAGTTTCACGTGGCACGCAAGTCATCCATACTCATTGCTTCGACAGAGCCCGGTGTTCAATTAGAAGTCATTGTGACACGCCCGCAAACAAAGGGGCCATTCCCAACCCTGATATTCAACCACGGCTCGACTGGCCAAGGACGAAATCCGTCTGTATTCTCCAGATCAATGCACCCGGCTCCTATGCAAGATTATTTCACTGGGCGTGGATGGCTAGTGATGTTTCCCCAACGCCGCGGGCGCGGTAAGTCGGGCGGCACCTATGCCGAAGGACTGGCTGCAGACGGCACAGGCTATTCATGCGATCCAGCAACTACGCTGCGGGGATTCGAAAGAGCCGTACAAGACATGGACGCCGTGATGGCTCACGTTGATTCGTGCGAGGATGTTGATCGTAGCCGGATTGCCATCGGTGGAATATCGCGAGGCGGAATACTGTCGATTGCTTATGCAGGCATGCGCCCAACAAAATTCTGTGGAGCCATCAACTTCTGCGGCGGATGGCTCGGCCAAGGTTGCGCAACATTTGAGAAGATCAACCCTGTGCTGTTTAACAGAGGTGCAACAGCCGGGATTTCCACGATTTGGCTTTATGGGGCAAAAGACAACTACTATCGCATCGATCATTGTCGGAGCAATTTTGACAGTTACCTGTCTGCAGGCGGACGCGGCGTTTTTCATGCCACAGCTGGAGGCCATGCTCTCATCTACAAACCAGAACTGTGGAAACACGCTCTCGACAGTTACATCGGACAAATCGAACAAACCGCTCTCACCAGCCGTTTGTAGCGCTAAAAAACTAGAAAACCCCGGCCGGAGCCAGGGTTCATTCAGAATTGAATAGAGTAAATTACTTCGCCAGCTTGGCCGCGATCTTTGCGACGTGATTGCCCTGGAATTTCGCGGCTTCAAGATCCTGTGCGGAGGGTTGGCGGCTGCCATCGCCACCTGTGGTCATTGACGCACCATAAGGTGAGCCGCCACGGATTTCATCGTGACCCATCTGGCCCTGATAAGAATATGGCAGGCCAACAAGCACCATGCCGTGATGCAGCATCACCGTATGGAAGCCGAGGATTGTGGCTTCCTGACCGCCGTGCTGCGTGGCAGATGACGACATCGCTGAACCAACCTTGCCGACGAGTGCGCCCTTCATCCACAGGCTGCCAGTCTGGTCGAGGAAACTCTTCATCTGCGCTGTCATCATGCCGTAGCGCGTGCCTGAGCCAAGGATGATAGCATCGTAGTCTGCGAGCTCTTCCGGCTTGGCAATCGGTGCCTTCTGGTCCATCTTGTAGTGATAGGCCTTTTGAATATCTTCTGGCACGGTTTCGGCGACGCGCTTTACTTCAACTTTTGCGCCTGCTTCCTTGGCACCTTCAGCTGCGGCATAGGCCATGGCTTCCATGTGGCCCCAGGCGGAGTAATAGAGAACGAGCACTTTGGTCATCAGTCTTTCCTTAGTTGGTTGCGAGTGAGAGTAATTCTTTGAGGTCAATACGGGCGTTCATCATCGCCAGTTTACCATCTGGCCCACGTGGCCATTCGGATTCCGGCTTGTCCCAATAAAGTTCGATGCCGTTTTGGTCGGGGTCGCGGAAATAAAGCGCGAGTGAAACGCCATGGTCTGCTGCACCATCGAGTTCAACGCCCGCAGCCAACACGCGCTTGAAGGCGTTGGCAAGATCAACCTTTGTCGGGTACAAAATGGCGGTGTGATAAAGTCCGGTTGAACCGGGGGGCGGTGGCGAACCACCTTTGCTTTCCCAGGTATTGAGGCCGATATGGTGATGATAGCCACCGGCCGAAATAAATGCGGCTTGGTCGCCATACACTTGCATCATTTCGAAGCCCAGCACATCACAATAGAATTTCAGCGCGCGTGCAAGGTCAGCAACTTTAAGATGGACGTGGCCAATGCGGGTGCCGGCGGGTATAGACATCTGACTATCCGTTTATGTAATCGCGTAAGTTACCAAATAATCACATTGCTTGCCAATTGCAAGCCCAGCTTTCAGAAAATTTTATGCCCCAGAATGTGCTTCGCGAAGTATTTGGTTTTGAAGCGTTTCGCCCGGGCCAGGAACAAATTGTCACGGCTCTCACGGCTGGCGAGAATGTCTTGGCAGTCATGCCGACGGGGGCTGGAAAGTCTCTCTGCTACCAGGTTCCCGCACTGGCGCGGGGAGGCGTTGCTATCATTGTGTCACCACTTGTCGCACTCATGCAAAATCAGGTTTCCGCCCTCACACTTCTCGGGGTGAAGGCTGCAACCATCAATTCGTCATTGCCGCGCGAAACGAATGTTGAAACCTGGAAGCAGTTGGTGGCGGGCGACGTGCATCTCCTCTATCTTTCGCCGGAGCGCTTGATGGATGAACGGATGCTCAGCGCCTTGCAGCGGCGCGACGTGCGATTGATTGCTGTTGATGAGGCCCATTGCATTTCACAATGGGGTCCAAGTTTCAGGCCGGACTATGCGATGCTGGAAAACCTGCCTGTAACGTTTCCCAATATTCCCATCGGCGCCTTTACCGCCACCGCCGACGCTGAAACCCGCACCGACATCATGCGCAAATTGTTTGGCGGCAAAGGCCAGCAGTTTGTTTCTGGTTTTGATCGACCCAACATTGCGATCCATGTGGGTCCCAAATCGTCTGCGCCGGATCAACAGCTCAAAGCATTTCTCGCCAACCACAAGGGTGAGAGTGGTATTATCTACTCCCTGTCGCGCGCATCAACCGAAAAATGGGCGGATAAACTCATTGACTGGGGTCATATCGCCTTGCCCTATCACGCCGGTCTCAGTGCTGAAAAACGGGCCGCACACCAGGACACTTTCATGACGGAAAAATCCGTCATCATCTGCGCTACCATTGCGTTTGGCATGGGTATCGACAAGCCTGACGTACGCTTTGTGTTTCATGCTGATCTGCCATCTGGCCTTGATGCCTACTACCAAGAAATTGGGCGCGCGGGCCGTGACGGTGAGGCAGCCGAAGCCCATATGATGTTCGGTGTTGGCGATATCGTCAAGCGGCGTCGCTTTATTTCAGATGCCACTTCAGATGACAACCAGAAACACCGGGAAACCCGCAAACTCAACAAGCTCGTGGCTTTTTGCGAAACCGAAATCTGCCGCCGCAAGGTTCTGCTGGCGCATTTTGGAGAAACTGCAGACGACTGTGGCAACTGTGACCGCTGCCGCAAGGACGTGGCCGTGACGTTCCAGACGCGCAAGGATCGCCGTACCGCCTTGACCAAGGACGCCGGGTTGCAGGCCGCTGACGAAATTCTTTTGCAGAAACTGAAGCAGCTTCGCCTTGAACTTGCCAAGGCGCAAGGTGTGCCCGCCTTTGTGATCTTTGCCGACAAGAGCCTCATCGACATGGCCAGAAAGAAGCCAGCAAGCCTGGCGGCCTTTGCCGACATCGAAGGCGTGGGGCGTGCCAAACTGGCCCGGTTTGGGCATGTCTTCGTCCGTCTTATCAAGTCCGTTCATGAGAGCGCTTGAGACATCGCCGGTTTTGTGAAAAGGATGTCTGATGCAAAAGAAAATCGAGTTCAAGAAACCTCATAACCTCACTGTCGTTGACCACCCGCTGGTGCTGCACAAGCTTAGCCTGATGCGCGACAAGCACACGCCATCCGCCGTCTTTCGCCAGCTCCTGCATGAGATCAGCCACTTGCTGGCCTATGAAGTCTGTCGCGACCTGCCGATGACCACGCACAGCATCGAAACACCATTGGCTGAAATGGAAGCGCCCATCATCAAGGGCAAGAAGCTGGTGATTGTTTCCGTGTTGCGCGCAGGAAATGGATTGCTGGAGGGCATGTTGTCGCTCATTCCCTCGGCGCGCGTGGGCCATATCGGGATTTATCGCAATCCTGAAACCCTGCAACCGGTCGAATATTACCTCAAGGTGCCGGAAGATATCGCGGAGCGCCGCACCATCGTTGTCGATCCCATGCTCGCGACCGGCAATTCCGTATCGGCGGCCGTCAAACGCCTGAAAGAAAAGGGTGTCACTGACATACGCCTGGTCACACTCTTGTCAGCGCCTGAGGGTGTCATGCATTTCCATGAGGAACATCCAGATGTGCCGATCTTTACGGCAGCGGTGGATTCGCACCTCAACTCCCATGGATACATCGTTCCTGGCCTCGGCGATGCCGGTGACCGCATGTTTGGCACCAAGTGATTCAATACCTGTTAAGCATGGCAAAAACTTTCAGGCTTCGTTAAAACTTTAACGAAGCCCGGCACTGCATAGTGGTTCCAACACAACAGGGAATCACGACGGCGATGCCGCAACTTGCCCACATCTTGCCCGCACAATCCAAGAAAAGGGTTCTGTATGCGGAAGACCAAACGTCTTCGCGGACCATGACGACTGCGCTCTTGCAGCGTTTGGGTTACGAAGTGGAAGCCGTAGAGGACGGTGAACGCGCCGTGGAGTGCGCGCGGGCGCGTCATTATGATGTCATCTTGCTCGATATTGAAATGCCGGTGATGGACGGAGTAACGGCTGCCCGCATGATCAGGGCGGAAAATACGCCCTGCAACAATTCGCCCATTGTGGCTTTGTCGGCGTTCCTGGCTGATTCAACTGAAATGTCCCAATGGCGGGATGCGTTCGATTCGGCTTTGCCGAAACCGGCCAACAGCAACGAGCTCAAAGATCTTGTGGCCAACGTGTTGGCCAGAAAATCACACGTGCCCGATCGGATTTTCGAAGACCTGCAAGGTGTATTGCCACGTGGTGCCTGGTCGCGGCTGGCGGCTCATGCGGCGTCGGAAATGCATGGGCTGGCGCTGACCTTGACGGCGTGCCGTGAGGTGGGCGACACCGAGAACGTCGGCAAGGTTGCCAAGGCCCTTTCCACTCTGGCTTCGAATTTTGGAGCCACCACGATTGCCGAGTTGTCCAATGGCACGGCTTTGGTGCCGGATTTGCTGGCTGCAATCCTGCAGTGGAAGACCCGCAACGCGACCTGAGGTCAGTGTTGAATTTCTACGATTTGGAATGCAAATGAGCAGGCGTGCTGTTGGCACCGCGCGCCATCATGGAAGACAATACCCGCAATTCCTCAGAAACGTCCGGGCTCACCAACTTGGTTGGCGCAGTTTGGGGGGTGGAAACAGAATTTGTCATCCGTCCATTCATAGAGGTTCGTCCACAATCCGCATTACTTGGCTTGGTTCATAGTTGACGAAAAGTTTATTCGTATTGGAATAAGTTACAGTTGGACAGCGTAAAGCATGTGCTATAGCTTTATTCTGTAACTAGTCATGGAGGATTTCGTGAAACTTCAGTTCGCAAAAACAATTCTGGCCGCCGCCGCGTTGGCCTGTACCGCGTCATTGGCCCTTGGCCGCCGGTGATGACACAATTAAAGCCCGCATAGCCTGCATGAAATCCCAAGGTGCTTTCATGGGTGTGGCTGTACCTATCGTAAAGGGTGAGAAGCCCTATGATGCAGAAGCCATCAAGGCCGCTTTTGGCGGGATTGATGCAGCCTGCGCAGACTGGGCCAATTTCTGGACCGAAGACTCCATGAAGGGCACGTCAGTCGAGACCTATGCCAAGGCAGAGATCTGGTCAGACAAGGCCGGCTTCGAAAAAGCTGGTGGTGCTGCCTATGCGGCGGGCCAAGCTCTGCGTGCTGCAACGGACGAAGCCAGCTTCAAAGCCGCCTTTGGCGCGTTTGGTGCAGGCTGCAAAGGTTGCCATGATGGGTTCCGTCGCCCCAAGGAATAGGTTATCGTCGCGTCCCATGACGTATCCGCGAAAATTGACAGCCCTGGCCCTGCTTGCAGTGCTGGGGCTTGTTGCTTTCTGGGTGGTGACGACGCCTTCTGTCCTCACGTTGCGCGCCCTGCCAAACCGGGTTGCCAATCTCGCCAATGGTGAGTTGATTTACAACGCGGGGGGCTGTCATTCCTGCCACTTACCGGCCAAGGACTCTACCCCTTGATCAAGCGCTGCCTGCTGGGGGCAGGGCGTTCAAGACGCCGATTGGCACGCTCTATCCCGCCAACCTGACGCCGGATGCAACGGGGCTGGGCGCGTGGACGGAAACCGCGTTTGTCACGGCGGTTCAGCACGGGTCGGGCCGTGCGGGCGAGAACCTGATACCGGCGTTTCCCTATACATCCTATGCCAAGATGGGCGAAGACGATGTGCGTGATCTGTGGGCCTATCTCAAAACACTGCCCGCAACGCCGAATGTGGTGCCACCCAATGATGTCATCGGCTTGCCGATTGTCAGGCGTGGTCTCACCTTCTGGAAACTGATTGGCTACTCGGGCGCAAAGTTCAGCCCTGATGCTGCGCAATCTGCAAGCTGGAACCGCGGTGCCTATCTCGTCAATGGCCCCGGCCACTGCAATGAATGCCACACGCCGCGCACGCTGTTCATGACATCAGACACCTCACAATTTCTTGCGGGCGGCCCGCATCCTGATGGCGAGGGCAAAGTGCCGTCCCTTCGCGATTTGCTCGGCCGCAAACGCTACAAGGACGCCGCCGACCTGGCGTCGGCCCTCGAGTTCGGCGAAACCATGGGCTACGATAAAATGTCGTCGGGCGGCATGGGAGCGGTGCAGACCAACATGTCCAAAGCTTCCCGCCGAAGACCGCCTGGCCATCGCGGAGTATCTCACGTCGTTGAAGTGAGTGAACGGGCGGCTTGATCTTGATCAATGTCCGGTCGCGTGCGGCGTGGCACACTTGCCGCCATGAACGCCGAAGACCAGAAACAACTCATTCACAAAACAGGCAACGCCGGGTTCGCGTTTTTCCTCGTGCTCGCAGGCGTGATCATGCTTGGCCAACAGTTCGGATTGATTCCACGCAACCTCGATTGGCTGTTCCCGATTATGCTGATCATCTGGGGTGCGAGCGAGTTGTATGCCCGGTATCGGTGGTAGAGGCGGGGCTGGTGTCAAAGCAGTCCGAATGGCATTGATTGTTGCATCAAACGATGCTATTTTCATGCCTCACCCAGGAGCTCGTTCTTATGCGCACCACAATCGCCCTCGACACTGATCTCGTCATCAAAGCTGAAAAACTGACGGGCCTCACGGAAAAAGCGCCACTGGTGCGCGAAGCGTTGAAGGCGCTGATCGAACGCGAGTCGGCTCGGCGGCTGGCCCGGCTCGGTGGCAGCCAGCCCAAGTTCAAGGCCCCGCCCCGCCGCCGCCCGCCAACAGCTTGATCCTGGTTGATACATCCGTCTGGGCCGATCACCTGAGCAAAGGTGATGCGCGATTGCGCGATCTGTTGAATGACAGTCTGGTGTTGATGCATCCGTTCGTTCTCGGTGAAATTTCGCTTGGCAATCTCAAACCGCGCAACACTGTTCTCGATGCACTCGCCAGCCTGCCCATGGCGCGTAACGCCAGTGACGATGAGGTGATGACATTCATCGAAACCAGTCACCTCTTTGGAACCGCGATAGGATTGATCGATGTCAACTTGCTGGCTTCGGCAAAACTGGAGGCAGCAACGATTTGGACACGTGACAAACGGCTTCGGCGGCAGGCGACGCGGCTTGGACTGTGTTTTGAGTGATGTGTCGCGCCAAATCCAACAGTTCGGGAGAAGTTAGGGTTGGTGTGAGAGACTTTATCTAGTCAAATTCAGAACTGTATCTGGTTGTAATGTCTTCCTTCTTGGGGGCAAATCAAAGTAAATTTTCCCGCTTTCGCGCAGGCCAAGAAGTAATGCCTTAATATGTGTATGGCGAAGTGGCAGTTTATCCATCAGTTCGATCTCGAGGTCCTCATACTTAATTGGACCAGCAGTGCTCAATCGCTCCACTACAAGAGTTTCGGCTTTATCCTGACTGGCTTTGTTTCCAACGCCACTTTCTTGCTGTGCAATTTCAGCGAGCTGCTGAGTTGGGAATAGGGAACTTTGACCGGTTTCTTCTGAAGCTACATCACTGCGCATTCCAAATTGCAGTTTCTCGACACTGGCTTGTACATCGCGGAACAACCTGAGGCCATGTTGGCTGTGAGTACCCAGTACCAAACGCATCTTGATCCGATCTTCTCGCGGTAACAAAATTGAGAAATCTGGAACGTATTTGGCAATCTTGCTACCAACAATTTTTCCTTTTAGAATTTTCAGAATTCGCTCTTCATTGCGTAGTTCCGGTGCAGTTTTAGAAAATTCAGCTGCCCAAAACGGATCAGCTAAAAATTCAGCAAACGACTCTTCGACTCCTGAAAACCTTGCATGCCGGTTGATATGATCAGCCATATAGTTCAATAAGAATTCACCCCCACGATGGCGAAGAAACTCAAAAATCTCAGCGCTTCGCATTTTCCAGCCGGTTGGATCAATGAATGTGAATGTGAATCCGTTTGGGATCACTTTCGCAATATCGTCTAACTTGTCTTCAAACAAGCCTTGGAAAACATGTATTTCAAACCCCTTATTGTTTTCGGCATACTTCTTAAGCTCGCCGAATGCATCAAGACGTCTTTCGCAAAAACAGAAACGAATTTTGATTCCTGACTTGCCTGCTCTACCTAGACTTGCTCGAACAGTTTCTAGGGCTTTAATTGCTAAGTGAAATGAGCTGTCTGAAAATTGATTGGCATCAGTGACACCCCATGGACCAGCAAATGCATCCACAAAATTAAAAATGGGCGACTTACCCTGCAGTGTCTTAAAAGCGGCACCTTCCAGATACTTCGTGAGGAAAAGATGTTTGATATACCACTGCTCGCGCCCCTTATAAAGTCCTATGTCAATCGCCATTCAACAATTCACTTCCGCAATTGACCCATGATTGATTGCGGAACAACCTTCCAAGGAAAGCCATTCCACTCGACGCCTTCTAGCAACCTGCCGCCTGACTTTGGCCTCGGTCCGCCCCATTGCTTAAAAAAGAAAGCAACACGTTGACGCTTGCACGCATCGCGCAGTTCTGTCGCCCATTCAGGTTGCATTGGCCTGGCCTTGGGTCCGCTCTCGCCGCCAACAATGGCCCAAGCAATACCCTGCAAATCAACTTTGCCTATCGACCCCAGCAGCGGCTCGAATGATATGAACCTCGCATCCGAATTTATTTGACGCAGATGCTCAATCCGTTTCTTGTGCGCTCCATCTTCCACTGAAACGCCGAGCCAAATGTGCGAAGGAACCTTGCCAGTACCGTATCTCTGTTTGACAAAATCTCTCATCAAAGAACTTCGTTTGGTGAGAACTTGGAACACATGCCAGTTCGCGCGCTCCATGGTATCGAAAACCAACTCAATGTATCGGCGGTCAACTTCCTTGTGAAAAAGATCGCTCATCGAATTCACAAAAATCATACGCGGCTTTTTCCAAAGCTCTGGTTGTTTCAGCCGGTCAGGCCAAAGACGAAGATCAAAGCCCTGCTCATAAGGGTGGTTCTTGATACCGCGCCAACGTTCTGCAAACCTCTCGGCATAGCAATTGTCGCAGCCAAGGCCGATCTTGGTGCAGCCCGTCACGGGATTCCAAGTTGCATCTGTCCACTCAATATCGGTCGCTTGTGCCATTGTCTTTCAACTTTAGCTCATGTTCTGTTTTTGTTCAAGAGCGATTAGGAGATGAACTTGTTCTTGCGCGCCACTTTCTTCCTAAGGGAGAAGATGTCACCCCCGCATATCCCCCGCATCAATCCCCGCCACCACCACGGGCTTCTTCATCGCATCGCGCCTGAACGGTTCGCCGAGTTCCTGGTTGATCATGGCTTCGATGAGCGTGGTCTTGCCCTTCATCTGGTCATCAACGGCCTTCGCCAATGCATCACGCAATTCATCCATGGTGCGCGCCACGATGCCTTGCAGGCCGCAGGCTTTGGCGATTCCGGCGTAACTCACTTGCTCATCCAATTCGGTGCCGACGAAATTGTCGTCGTACCATAATGTCGAGTTGCGCTTTTCTGCACCCCACTGATAGTTGCGGAAGACGACCATGGTGATGGCGGGCCACTCTTTCCGGCCGATGGCAGTCAACTCTGTGACCGCAATGCCAAACGCACCATCGCCGGCAAAGCCGACTACGGGAACATCGGGGCAGGCAATTTTTGCGCCGACGATGGACGGAAGTCCGTAGCCGCATGGCCCGAACAGGCCGGGGGCGAGATATTTGCGGCCTTCATCGAAAGTCGGATACGCATTGCCGATGGCGCAGTTGTTGCCGATGTCAGAGGAGATGATGGCTTCACGTGGCAAAGCCGATTGTATGGCGCGCCAGGCCATGCGCGGGCTCATCCACTTTGGTTTTGCATCGCGGGCGCGTTTGTTCCACGATGTGCCCGGATCGTCATCCTCGTGATCCATGGAAGACAGCTGTTGTGCCCAGCGCGATTTTGTTGTGGCGATCAAATCCTTGCGATCCTTGCGGCCTGCATCACCAGCTTTCGGAGACAGTTTCACCAGAATGCCTTCGGCCACTTTTTTCGCATCGCCCACGATGCCCACACTCACGCGCTTGGTGAGACCGATGCGGTTGGGGTTGATATCGACCTGAATGATCTTCGCGGTCTTCGGCCAATAGTCCAGTCCGTAACCCGGCAGGGTCGAAAACGGATTGAGCCTGGTGCCCAGTGCCAGCACCACATCGGCCTGTTGGATCAATTCCATCGCGGCCTTCGAGCCGTTGTATCCCAGAGGCCCCGCAAACAGCGGATGGGTGCCTGGAAACGCATCATTGTGCTGGTAGCCAACGCACACAGGCGCATCGAGCCGTTCGGCAAGTGCTTTTGATGCCGCAATGCCGCCACCGATGACAACACCGGCACCATTCAGGATCACCGGGAACTTCGCTTCTGACAGCAGTTTCGCCGCATCAGTAATGGCATCGTCGCCACCGGTTGGACGTTCGAATTCCACAATGGCTGGCAATTCAATATCGATGACCTGGGTGAAATAATCGCGCGGGAAATTGATCTGTGCGGGTGCCGACAGGCGCTTGGCGTTCATGATCACCCGGTTGAGAACTTCCGCCACGCGCGACGGATCGCGCACTTCTTCCTGGTAACACACCATGTCCTTGAACAGAGCCATTTGCTCCACTTCCTGGAATCCGCCCTGGCCGATCGTCTTGTTGGCAGCCTGTGGTGTCACCAGCAACAGTGGTGTGTGATTCCAGTAGGCGGTTTTCACAGGGGTCACGAAATTGGTGATGCCCGGCCCATTCTGGGCGATCATCATGCACATCTTGCCGGATGCGCGCGTGAAGCCGTCCGCCATCATGCCGCCCGAGCCTTCGTGGGCGCAGTCCCAGAAGGTGATGCCCGCCTTGGGGAAAATATCGGAGATCGGCATGAAGGCCGAGCCGATGATGCCAAACGCATGGGCAATGCCATGCATCTGCAAGACTTTCACAAAGGCTTCTTCAGTGGTCATTTTCATGGGGCGGCTCCAGGTGAATTTTGCACGTGTTCTATCGTGCCTTCACGTGCAAGCCTAGGTCCAGATTGGCCCGGAGTTCCGAGCCTCTGCGCCTTGTCACGCGCACTGCGGCCCTTCTATGGTGGTGCAATGAGCCAGGTCATTCTTGCCATTAATTGCGGGTCGTCATCGCTGAAGTACGCAATTTTTGACCAAACCGCGCAACGCGTCGCGGGCGGCTTGATTGATGCCAGCGGAACTGCCGCAGTTGAAAAAGCATTGACGGACCTCCGACATACGGGTATCGCGCCGCGCGCCATCGGCCACCGCATTGTCCATGGCGGCAGCCAGTTCACCGAGCCCGTCATCATCACACCCGATATCCGCCGCCACATTGCCGATCTGGTGCCGTTGGCCCCCGACCATCAGCCCCACCATATTCTTGCCATTGATGCCTTTGCCGAAGCCTTTCCCGGCGTTCCGCACATCGCCTGTTTCGACACGGCCTTCCACCGCACCATTGTGCGCGAACGCCAGGAAATGGCATTGCCTCGGTCATACGCCGCGCGCGGTTTGCTACGTTACGGTTTCCACGGCCTGTCGTATCAGTACATCGCCAGCCAAATTCCACACGGCAAGGTGATCGCCTGCCACCTCGGCAATGGTTGCAGCGTGGCCGCCATTCACAACGGCAAAAGTGTCTATACCTCCATGGGGTTCACGCCCATGGACGGATTGATGATGGGAACACGCGCCGGACATCTTGATCCCGGTGCCGTGCTGTGGCTGGTGGAGGAATTGGGCAACACGGAATCTGTCCGTACACTGATCAATAAAGAGTCCGGCCTCAAAGGCGTTTCCGGATTGTCCCCCGACATGCGCCAGCTGCTCGCCTCAAAGGATCCGCAAGCCGCCTTTGCCATCGCCATGTTTGTTGACCGTCTGGTGCTGGACGTGGGTCGCGCTGCGGCGGCGATGCAAGGTGCGGAGACACTCGTCTTCACCGGCGGAATCGGCGAAAACGCCAAATCGGTGACGGATGCGGCCTTGGCGAGGCTCGGCTGGCTCGGGGCCACTCACCGCATCATCACGACGGATGAGGAAAGCATTATCGCGCGGTCTGTTCAGGCTTTGCTGGATCGCAGCTCACAGGTGCCCTTGCCAAAGACGTGACCATGCGAATTCTCACCATGTGCGAAGTCGAGACATTTTTACGTCAAGGCTCGGTGAGCGTCTTCAAATACGCAATGAGATCGGCACGCTCTTCTGGCCTCTTGAGCGGCGGTAGAGCCATCTTGTTGCCTTTGATAAAACCCTTGGGATCGGCCAGATACTGGTCAAGTTTTGCTTCGTCCCAGACACCGTTCGTTGCGCCAAAGGTGGCAAAGGCGGCAGAATATTTGTAGCCTTCCATGGCCCCGATGGCACGTCCAACAATACCGCGCAAATGCGGTCCAGTCTTGTTGACTGGCTCTTTGAACGAATGGCAGGCAATGCATTTTTTGGCAACCCTTTCGCCTTTGGTTGCATCGCCCTCTGCTTGGGCAGTTGCCGTAAACAGCACAATTCCCAATAGGATAACCAGCATGTTGCGCATAACTAACTCCTCCGCTTGGTCCGACCATGACGCAATGAAACTTGGATTTCCTTGATCCATGTCAAGGCGGCCTGTTGGGAGTCTGCGATACTGCGCGTGATCGGATAAGGAGCTCGACATGACAAATCAACCTATCAACAGTATCTCCACGGGAGGCCGCCGCGCCTTTCTCAAAGCTACGGCTGCAGGTATTGGAGGTCTCGGCCTCTCTCATATGGCGCAGATCACTACCGTAGCCCATGCCGCGACCCTTCAAGCGGATCTGTCCAAGCTGGTACGCGTCAAACAAGAAATGGTAGCTCCGCCTTTTCTGCCCATTCACGAGCAAACTGCGGGGCCGGATCCAAAGATCGTTGAGGTGACAATCGACATCATTGAAAAGAAGATGGTGCTCGACGACGATGGCACGGAAGTCTGGGCTTTGACCTATCATGGATCGGTTCCCGGCCCGATGATTGTTGTCCATGAAGGTGACTATGTTGAAGTAACTCTTCGCAATCTTCCCAGCAACGCGATGGAACATAATGTCGATTTCCATTCGGCAACAGGAGCATTGGGTGGCGGTGCCTTAACCAAGGTTATGCCGGGTGAACAGGCCATACTGCGCTGGAAAGCCATCAAACCCGGCGTCTTTGTCTATCATTGTGCGCCGGAAGGTATCATGATCCCGTATCATGTCGTTCACGGCATGAATGGCGCGGTGATGGTCCTGCCACGTGCTGGACTGAAGGATGAGAAGGGCAATCCCTACCGCTATGACAGGTCCTATTTTGTTGGCGAACAGGACTATTACATCCCGCGCGATGGCGAAGGCAACTTCAAGAAGTACGAATCCGCAGGCGAGAACATGAGCGAAGCGCTGGAAGTTATGCAAAAACTCATTCCGTCGCATGTTGTATTCAACGGTGCCAAGGGCGCACTCACCGGAGACAACGCCCTGAAAGCAAAAGTTGGTGAGAAAGTTCTCTTTATCCATGCCCAGGCAAATCGGGACACGCGCCCGCATTTGATCGGTGGGCATGGTGATCTTGTTTGGGAAACCGGGTCTTTCAATGATGTTCCAGCGACGGGGCTCGAAACCTGGTTCATCCGCGGCGGGTCGGCTGGTGCCATGGCTTACGAGTTCCGCCAGCCTGGTATCTACGCCTACGTCAATCACAATCTCATCGAAGCGGTGATGCTGGGTGCCACTGCGCATGTAGTGGTCGAGGGCGACTGGAACGACGACTTGATGATGCAGGTGATGAAGCCTTCAGCGTTTGCGATGTAGACTTGCCATGATTGGTTTACGCAGTTCCCTGTTTGCTCTTGTGGCTGGAATGGCAGTGCTTGTTTTCGTTCCACCACAGGCAGCGAACCTAGTTCTGGACCTGGTGAAAACCAATCATCAATTTTCAGTCATGCGCACAGAAGTCACGATTGATCAGTGGCATGCTTGTGTGTCGGATGGTTACTGCAGTTTCCAACCGAAACCCGGTTTGGGGGCTTATGCAGGCAACTTTCCGGTGACAGGAATCAGCGCTTTGGACGCACTGGAGTTCGAAAGATGGGCGCAAGCCAAAGTCTCGCGCCACCTGCGGCTTCCTACACTAGCAGAGTGGTACAGGTTTTCCGACGTTGAACCCGAGCGTCCAAATGAAGTATTCTCCGACTCCCGCCTCGCCTGGGCAGCCAGCTACGGTGTCGGTGGAAAACGTGATCCAGTCTTGCGCCAATCAGGTGGATTTGGCGTCAATGCTCAAAGTGTTGCTGATGTCACCGGCAATGTCTGGGAGTTCACGTCAACTTGTGTCCTTACGACTGTCGCGCAGTCCCGATGCCCGGCATTTTTTGCGGCGGGCGAACATGAAGCAAAAATGTCGGTGTTTGTGCGCGATCCTTCGAGTGGTGGCTGCGCGGCAGGTCGGCCACCGGCGCATCTGGGGCTTCGTCTGGTGATGGACAATCCGTGATCGCACACCGTTGGGATCGTCTGACTAGCACTTGCGACGGTCAACAGCAGCAGCGCTAAGGCAGCGAATGCAATGGGGCCGCCGAAGCCAGTCATTGCACACCTTGACGGCAGTTCAAACTTGATCAAAGCTTGTCCGGCAAGCAAAAGGGGGAATAGAGTGAAATCACGTGCTGCTGTCGCCTTTGAAAAAGGCAAACCACTGGAAATCGTCGAGGTTGATCTCGAAGGTCCGAAAGCGGGAGAAGTCCTGGTGGAGATGAAGGCAACTGGCGTTTGCCACACGGACGAATTCACCATTTCCGGCGCTGACCCTGAGGGCCTTTTCCCGGCGATCATGGGCCATGAGGGGGCGGGCGTTGTCGTCGAGATTGGGAAAGGTGTCACATCACTTGCCGTCGGCGATCACGTGATCCCGTTGTACACACCCGAATGCCGGGAATGCGACTATTGCCTCAATCCCAAGACCAATCTGTGCCAGAAAATCCGCACCACGCAAGGCAAGGGCCTGATGCCCGACGGCACATCGCGCTTCTCCTACAAGGGCCAAATGGTGCACCACTACATGGGCTGCTCCACTTTCTCGAATTATTCCGTGCTGCCGGAAATCGCACTTGCCAAGGTGAGGAAAGACGCGCCCTTCGACAAGATTTGCTACATCGGTTGCGGTGTTACCACAGGCGTGGGAGCCGTCATCAATACGGCGAAAGTGGAAGCAGGCTCCAACTGCGTGGTCTTCGGCCTCGGTGGCATTGGGTTGAATGTCGTGCAAGGTTTGCGCCTTGCTGGCGCTTCGATGATTGTCGGTGTGGACATGAACGATGCCCGCGAAGCGTGGGGCCGCAAGTTCGGCATGACGCATTTTGTGAACCCCTCAAAAATATCCGGCGACATCGTTTCGCATTTGGTGGATATGACCGGCGGCGGTGCTGACTATTCCTTCGAATGTATCGGCAATGTGAAAGTCATGCGGCAAGCGCTTGAGTGTGCCCACAAGGGCTGGGGCATGTCGGTGATCATTGGTGTCGCCGGTGCAGGCCAGGAAATTTCCACACGGCCATTTCAACTCGTCACGGGCCGCACCTGGAAGGGGACGGCTTTCGGTGGGGCGCGGGGCCGCACCGATGTACCGAAAATTGTCGACTGGTACATGGAAGGCAAGATCGAAATCGATCCGATGATCACCCACACCATGCCGCTCGACGACATCAACAAGGCGTTTGATCTCATGCACGAAGGCACGTCGATCAGAAGTGTTGTGATTTACTAGAAACGAAACCGGGAGGTACCAACCAATGGCTAAAAAAGCGAAAAAATCCAAGGCGGCAAAGAAGGCCACGCCCAAGCGCAAAGCAGTCAAGGCGAAGAAAAAATCCACTGGACCCTTTCTGGCCCTGCATCCCGCCATCGATCATGGCTTTGCAAAATCCGCCGCGAAGAATTTTTCCGGCGGGGTTCTCACCTGCAAATGCGCAAGCGATCCGGTGAAGGTCGAAATCTCTGCGCAGTCCGCTCATAACCACGCGTGCGGCTGCACCAAGTGCTGGAAGCCGGAAGGTGCGATCTTCTCCATCGTTGCCGTGGCACCAACCGACAAAGTGAAAGTCATCGCGGGTGAACACAAACTGAAAGTCGTGGATGACAGCGCCTTGATCCAGCGCCATGCCTGCACAGCTTGCGGCACGCACATGTATGGTCCGGTGACGCGATCCGGTCATCCGTTCGAAGGCCTGAGTTTCATTCACACCGAGCTTTCCGACAAGAAGGGCTGGTCGCCACCCGGCTTTGCGGCTTTCGTTTCGTCGGTCATTGAAAGCGGCACACCACCGTCCAAGATGCCAGCTATCCGCAAGCGCCTGAAGGCCCTTGGTCTTGAACCATCGGATGCCCTCAATCCCGGCCTGATGGACTATCTCGCCACCGCAGCCGCCAAGAAGGCGGGCACATTCCACGAGGCGTGAACACTCCGAACTTCCGCCCGCGCCATCACCAGTCGCGCGGGCGGCGTTAACCATACATCGCTCTTGCGCCCGCTTGATATTTCAACAATATTTCAAGTTGTAACTGCCCGGGACGGCAATCCCCGCAGCGACATTTTGGGGGAGTGTGTAACATGGCAGTTTATACGGGCACCAATGGCGATGATGCGCTCAATGGCACAGCCGCGGATGATCAGTTTTTTCCGTTGCTGGGGAATGACCGGGTGGAAGGGGGAGCAGGCTTTGATACGTTGAGCGCTGATTATAGCGGGTTGGTTGCTGCCGGGGGAGCATCCATCCATTTGACTCAAGAAGGCGACATTTTTGGATCGCTGTCATATTATTCCGACTACTCCCAATTTGAACTTACATCCGCTGGGTTCAATGGCATTGAAAAACTATTCATAAATGGCGGGCGGCCAAGTTCTGATTCCGAGGGGTTAGGGCTCGCGCTATTCGCTACTTTTACGACAGTACCGGTGAATTTTGAGTTTTCTGGCAACGTTGCAACATTTGGGCAAAGCCAACTCACAAACTTCACGACCTTCGAGATTTCTACTGGAGGAGGCAACGACACTCTTGTGACGGGTGCCGGACAAGACCGCATCACGACCGGTGGTGGCTACAACACCGTCAACGCCGGTGCAGGTGACGATACCATCATATCAAAAGACTTTTATGACATTGGTATTGCCATCGACACTATCGATGGAGGCGCGGGCTTCGATAGTTGGACGGGCAATCTGACAACCATAACGACAGGTCTCACTCTCGACTGGAGTGCGCCAAAGGATATCGTATTTTCAGATGGCAACTCAATCAAGAACATCGAAGCGCTTTCACTCTATTTGGGACGTGGGCGGGATTTAATTACGACATCGGGCGGCCACCTTATAGTACTCGATTCTAGCGATGGCAGCTTTGGCATGGACGAAATTCGTGCCGATTATCGCAGTCTTTCTAACGCAGTTGTAGGCACTATAACCATGGACCTGGATGGTCGACTTGGGGACTACGGAAGCAAAAACTCAGAAGTTGGATTGGGGTTCTATGGATTCGAAAACGTTGACCTTCAACTTACGAAAGGTGACGATAGAATTGAGGTTTTTGGGCCGTCCGATCTGCAACCAAATGCGCCGGCAACGCCAACAAAGTCATTGTCAATCGACGCCGCTGGTGGAACGGATACATTGAGTGTCCACGGAGATGTGTTGGGTCGCGATTTCGGCGAATTTAGAGGACTTAATTTTCAAGTCATCGGCTCAACGGCAAGTATTGGCACCTACAAGTTCCTCAATTTTGAAACCTATTTGGTTGGCAGTACGTCTCGCGACGATTTGATCACAACGGGGGATGGAAACGATATAGTTTCTGATGTGGTGGGAAATCAGCAAACCATGTCAGGCGATTTCGGTGGCTTTGACACGATATCTACCGGCGCGGGCGATGATGTCATTACATATGGAAATGGCAACATTGTTGCGGGTGCAGGTGATGATTCCGTCATTAGATATGACGGAACCATTATTGGGACTGACCAGATTATTGGTGTTGATCAGATTGATGGTGGTTCGGGATTTGATGATTGGACAGGCAATATCGGAAGCAGCGTGAATTTCTCATGGGATGGCTCTTCGGACATCACTCTGAAAAATGGTGCGGTACTTAAAAACTTTGAACGGTTGAATCTTAAAACCGGGTTTGGTGATGATGTCTTCAAAGTGACAAATGCGGGGATAAGTAGCATTGTTGACACGAGCGCAGACGCAAACGGATCACCTTCAGACAGAGACGTACTGATCGTCGATTTTAGTGCTTTGAGCGCTGATGAAATGGCCGTGCAAGCAGGTCGTAACTATGCATCTGTCGGAGTGCTTTCTACTACCGGCATTGAAGATGTCAGTATCAAGACTGGCGTGGGTAATGACACTTTTGAGATCGATTCAAGCTTGGAAAGTGGAAGTTTTGATGCAGGAGCTGGCAATGACAAACTGCAATGGAATTTGTATTCTTCTGACATTCCCCTCATATTCAAATTTGACGGTACAAACATATCAACGAACTTGGGTATCACATTTCTGAACTTTGAGTCGTTTTCAATTGTGAGCTCTCGTGGAAACGATGTCATCACAACAGGTTCTGGTGACGATAGTTTTCGCCGATTGTTTGGAAACGACACCGTTGATTTGGGAGCTGGTAATGACAGCTTTGACTTCGGACTTTATGATGGTTACATCGGGGGCAACAACACGGTTGATGGTGGTTCAGGCATTGATCGCGCCGCGTGGGATGGCAATCGTTCGGACTACATTGTTGACGCATTGAGTGACGGTAGTTTGCGAGTCGTGGGTAAACGCGACTTTAGTGGATCAGACGTCGTGAAAAATGTCGAAAAATTTGTTTTTTTTGACGGGACTTATTCAAATGTTGCTGGCGTGCTGACACTGGATGTGGTGCCGCCCAAGACCCCAACACCAACACCAACACCAACACCAACACCAACACCAACACCCACCCCCTCCATCCCCACACCTGGTGCCACCATCACGGGCACTAACAAGGCTGACATCATCTCTCCGACGTCGTCGAAGAATGCTTCGACGGCGATGGATGACACGATATCGACGGGTGTCGGAAACGACATGCTCAATGGTGGCAAGGGTGGTGACCTCATGTCGGGTGGTCTTGGCAATGACACTTATGTGGTCGATGACGGGCGCGACCGGGCGATCGAGAAGATTAATCAGGGTACGGACAAAGTTCTGGCCAGTGTGGACTGGACGCTGTCGGCCAACACGGAAAATCTGGTGCTTGATGGCGCGGCTGTTTCCGGCATTGGCAACAAGCTGGCCAACAGGGTCATCGGGTCCGTCGGTCACAACACGTTATCCGGCCTTGGTGGTGATGATGTGCTTCGGGGCAATCTTGGGGCCGATCATCTTAACGGCGGCAAGGGATTTGACACGCTGGTGGGTGGTGGGGATTCCGACACCTTCCACTTCGACAAGTCAAAGAGTGTCCATGCCGATCTGGTCAAGGATTTCACGCGCGGCGTTGATCACCTGGAATTTTCCGGCAGCGACTATGGCCTGGCGGCGGGTGCGCTCTCCGCCGACATGCTGCAGGTCGGAGCCAAGGCGACCCTCGGCCACGGGCAGTTCCTGTTCAACGCCAAGACGCACGACCTCTTCTGGGATGCCGACGGCAAGGCGGGTGGTGAAATCAAGATCGCCACACTGGCCAAGGTCACAACGCTGTCGGTGGATGATTTCAGTCTTGTGTGAAAAACAAAACGGCCCGGGTTTCCGGGCCGTTTGCGATATTCCCCAACTTTAAATCAAGCTGCTGTGGCAGCTTCGAGTTTCTTACTGATCGACTTCTTCAGCTTGCGGGCCTTGAGTGATAATTCGTCTGTCGAGGCCTTGAGCAGATAGGCATCCAGGCCACCACGGTGTTCAACCGACTTCAGCGCGTGGGCTGAAATGCGGAATTTGTAGCTGTTGCCCAGCGCGTCGCTGATCAGCGTCACATCGCAGAGGTTCGGCATGAAACGGGTGCGGGTCTTGTTGTTGGCGTGGCTCACCTTGTTGCCAGCAAGCCAGCCTTTGCCGGTAAATTCGCAGCGGCGCGACATTGTCATCTCCATCACTTGAAACAGCCGGTGCCCAATCTGGTCCGGCGGGTTGGCGGTTCTATAGGGGGGCGTTTCCGGGCGGTCAACAGTTTCCGGCGCATTGCCTGTATGGAATGCGCTCATCTGGCGCCACGCCTGTTCCCGTGGTGGGACAGGTGGTTAATGCTAATGGCAGTTCACACGCCAGTTCAGCGGCTTGGGTGGAACTGGCTAGTGGGTTGGGCAGGCCCGCTCTACAACCCATGGCGTGAACAAACCGCGAAAAATGGGCCAACCGCGATTCGGGCGCGGAATGTTCTCTCCGTGGAACGCTTTCTTAAATCAGTGCCTCAAATCAAGGGGTTCGCGTTAGGTTTTGAGTAACTTCTGGGCGGATGTCTTAACAGCGCCGGCTGCGGAAGCGAGGTTTTCGGGGAAAATGGCGGAGGCAAAACTTGCCATAAAGTGTCAAAGTGTGGAGAACAAAAGGGGGTAATCTGACAATCCGCGATTCGGGCCATGTTCGTTCCCGGTTGAATCCTGGGGTTAAGGTGGTGGATGATTTCGGGACGGGTTTTGTGATTGCCATCCTATGACACGTCTAAAATCCACCAGAATGCGATTTGGCGCATGACGGGTCGTGGGCAAGGCCTGCGTACTTCAGTATTTTGCCGTGAGCCACGGGTCATTGTCGTGCGATTTTGAAGCGCACACGCGAAAGTAGATGTTTTTACCGGACTCGCACAGATTCTGCTTTCGCTCCCGGGTCCTGATCACTACATCGGGGGCAATCGCCATGCCCGCCCGCCATCACCCCGTCACAGCCGTTCTCGGACCGACCAACACTGGCAAGACCCATCTCGCGGTGGAGCGCATGCTGGCTCACGCTGGTGGCATGATCGGCCTGCCGTTGCGGTTGTTGGCGCGGGAAATCTATGACCGGGTCCGGTTGAAGGCCGGGGATCATGCCGTGGCGCTGGTGACGGGTGAAGAGAAGATCATTCCGCCGAACCCCCGATATTGGGTGTGCACGGTCGAGGCCATGCCGCCCGATGTGGATGTGCCGTTTCTGGCGATTGATGAAGTGCAGATTGCCAATGACCTGGAGCGGGGACATATTTTCACGGACCGCATCCTGCATCGGCGCGGGCGCGAAGAGACCATGTTGCTCGGTTCAGCGACAATGCGCGGCATTCTTGAGCGGTTGTTGCCAAAGACGCATTTCATCACCCGGCCGCGCTTTTCGAAACTGTCCTATGCCGGGCAAAAGAAACTGTCGCGCCTGCCGCCGCGCACGGCGATTGTCGCTTTCACAGCCGAGATGGTCTACGCCGTCGCTGAGCATGTGCGCCAGCAGCGGGGCGGTGCGGCTGTTGTCATGGGGGCGCTCAGTCCGCGCACCCGCAATGCGCAAGTTGCGCTCTACCAATCCGGTGAAGTCGATTATCTGGTGGCGACCGACGCCGTCGGCATGGGCCTCAACATGGATGTGGATCATGTGGCGTTTGCCGCGACGCGAAAATTCGACGGGTTTCAGTTTCGCAATCTCAACCCGGGCGAATTGGGCCAAGTTGCGGGCCGGGCCGGGCGTTACATGAATGACGGCACATTTGGTGTTTCGGGGCAGGCGGAGCCCTTTGAACAGGACACCATAGACAGGCTTGAGAACCACAATTTTGACAGTGTGCGGGTGTTGCAGTGGCGCAACCGCGACCTTGACATGCGCAGCCTGGACGGATTGCGGAAGTCGCTGGGGCAGTTGCCGCGCGTCGAAGGGCTGACGCGCGCGCAAGCGGCCTCAGACATTGACGCTCTCGATGCCCTCATGCGCGATGGAGCTGTGGCTGATCTGATTGCAACGCAAGACGACGTTGAGCTGGCCTGGGAGGCCTGCCAGATTCCCGATTACCGCAATATTTCACCGGCTGAACATGCCCATCTGGTGGGCAAGGTCGTTACATTTTTGCAGACCGGTTCCAAATTCATTCCGGAAGACTGGCTGGCCGGGCAATTGGCGCATTGTGAAAACCTGGAGGGCGGCATTGATGCGCTGTCCACGCGGATTTCCCATGTGCGGACCTGGACCTTCATTGCCAATCGATCCGGTTGGCTGGAAAGCCCGTTTTATTGGCAGGGCCGGGCAAAGGAGATTGAAGACCGATTGTCAGATGTTTTGCATGAACGGTTGACTCAGCGCTTTGTAGACCGGAAAACCAGTGTATTAATGCGGCGGCTCGCAAGGAAAGAAGAATTAATGACGACAGTGGAAGACGATGGCGCGATCCATGTGGAAGGCGAATTCGTGGGGCGCATCAAGGGGCTTGCCTTTGTTGGCGATGACGCCATTGCTTCGGGCGAGTCACGCACACTGAAAACTGCGGCGTTGCAAGCTGTCACTGCCGAAGTGGTGGCGCGGGCCAAGGCACTGGCCATGACCGCTGATACGGAGCTCAAATTGCACCGCGACGGTACAGTGCTGTGGCACGGAAGCGTTGTCGGACGGTTGCATGCTGGTGATGCGAGGTTCAAGCCACGTGTTGAACTGGTGGCCGATGATGTGTTGCAAGGCGAAGACCGCAGTCTGACACAAGCGCGGTTGCAGAAATTTTCTGACCGGACAGTCGGTACCGTTCTCGAGCATCTCATTCAGCTGGAACAAGCGGACCAGATGGACGGCATGGTGCGGGGCATTGCCTTCCAGCTTTCGGAACGGTTTGGTGTTTTGCCGCGCGACAGCGTTTCCGAAAATGTGAAAGCGCTGTCGCAAGAAGACCGTGCCAAATTGCGTGGCCTCGGTGTGCGTTTTGGGGCTTTCAGTGTTTTTGCGCCAGCCCTCTTGAAGCAGGCGCCAACAGACTTGCGATTGCTGCTGTGGTGGCTGGAGCGCACCAAGACCGCCGGGCAGGAGAGCCCGGTCCCACCGCCTCCGCCCAATGGACTGACGTCGACGGTCGTTGATCCCGCCATGCCGGATGATTACTACACGGTTTGCGGCTACCGCGTGTGTGGATCGCGTGCAGTGCGGGTTGACATGCTGGAACGGCTGGCTGACCTCATTCGCGACCGGGTGTTTTGGAAGCCACGTATCCCTGAAGAGAAGCGCCCTGCCGGATCGGTCGAAGGTGGCGGCTTCCACATCACGACGGACATGATGTCCCTGGTTGGATGCTCGGGTGAAGAGTTTGAGAAAATTCTCGGCAGTCTTGGATACCGGGCGCAGAAAAAGATGGTGGCGAAACCCGCCGTTCTCTGTTGTCGCAGAGCAGAATGCTGAGGCTGCTCCTGAAACTGTTGCCGTTGTTGCAGCTGACGTGCCTGCGGTTGAACCGGCAACAGAACCTGCTCTTGTTTCCGAGATGCCACAGGTGACAGAACCAGATGATGCAGGAAATCTCCATTTGGTGGCCCAAGGACATGGGTCCGTTTCGGCCGGAACGGAAAAAATTTACGCCGAAACCGCAAGGCCAGGTGGCCAAGCCGCAACGCAAGGCCACGGCGCGCTTTGCGGCCAAAAAACCCGACCGACCGAAGCCAGCCGCCCGGCCCGAAAAACCCATCGATCCCAATTCACCGTTTGCCGTTTTGGGCGCGCTCAAGGACAAAATGCGGGGCAATTGATCTGTCGCAACGGATTGACAAGTGGTTGGTCTATGCGCGGTTTGCCAAACACCGCAGCCGGGCCTGTGCCATGATCGAAGAGGGTGGCGTGCGTGTCAACCGGATCAAGGTGGTGAAAACCAGCCAGATGGTGAAGGCGGGAGATGTGCTGACGCTGGCCATCGGCGCGGACATCAAAGTTGTGCGGGTTTTGGCAGAGCCCGAACGGCGCGGACCGGCCTCACTCGCCCAAGAGGCTTATGAACTTCTTGGCAGTGGCGACAATTAGGAGACGACAGGCTGACCAGGATTGGCAGGAGGTGTCACCTTGATCATGGTCAATTGCTGTTTGCGCTTCTTCAAGACCTCAAAGCGAAAATTGTGAAAATGGAAAACCTGGCCCTGGCTGGGAATAGCGCGGGCTTCGTGAATGACGAGACCTGCCAGCGTGGTTGCTTCCTCGTCAGGCAACTTCCAATCCGTGGCGCGGTTGAGATCGCGCAACGGCACGCTGCCATCAATATTGTATGAGCCATCCTTGTTCTTGCGCAGTCCCGTCACGGCCACGTCAAATTCATCTTTGATGTCACCGACGATTTCCTCGATGATATCCTCGAGCGTGATCAGGCCCTGGGTTTCTCCATACTCATCCACCACAATGGCAAAGTGACTCTTGCGGCGCAGAAAAGCATTCAGCTGGCTTTCGAGCGGACGCGTATCCGGCACGAACCAGGCATCAATGATGATGTCATCAAGTTTCACCTGAGTGGCGTCGCCGCCATGTTTTTGCAAAGCGGCAAACAGGCTTTTGGCGTGCAAAACGCCGATGATGTTATCCGTGGTGTTTCGCCACAACGGTACGCGCGAATGACCACTCTTCAACACTTGCTCAACGATTTCGTTTACCGGCTGGTCTATATCCATGGTCACCATTTGGGTGCGATGGATCATCACGTCGAGCACTTCGAGATCTTTCAGGTCAAGAATGCCGCCCAGCATGTCCTTGTCCTTTTTGATCACAGCACCTTCCTTGTGATGCAGATCGATGGCGCCGCGCAATTCATCGTGGGCCGAAAACACATCCTGGTCATCATCAATGTTGACGCCAAATACTTGCAGGGTGTTCTTCACGATGTATTCAACAGTGAGCACAATGGGGCCCAGGACTGCTGAAATGAAACGCATGATGGGGGCAACAGCAAGTGCCACGCGATCCGGATAGGCGATGGCATAGGTCTTGGGCAGGACCTCGGCAAAGATCAGGATCAGGGCAGTCATGATCGCTGATGCATATACGGCACCGTTGTCACCAAAAATCTTGATGAGGGCAGCCGTTGCCACGGCGGATGCCGTGATGTTGGCGAGATTGTTGCCGAGCAACAACGCGCCAATGAGACGTTCTTTCTTTTCCGTGATTTTGAGAACCAACTGTGCGCGGCGTACACCCTTGCGATCAAGTTCGGTGAGGCGGGCACGCGATGCGGCTGTCAATCCTGTTTCAGCACCGGAGAAAAATCCGGAGATGATGATGAGACAGAAAATCGCGAACACTGCATAGGTGATGTCGGAGTTCATGGGTGTTTCAGATCCTCAGTGAGAAAACGCAGTACATCATCATCTTTGACATCGCGGGCAATGACGGCGTCGCCGATGGCGCGTGTCAGGATGAATGTGAGTTTGCCGCCGACGGCCTTCTTGTCCTGGCGCATCAGGTGCACAAGGTCTTCTGGTGGTGGCAATGGTGCCTTGATTTGACTGGTGTGAACGGGCAATGCCGCACGCTTCAAGTGTCGCGCAACGCGATCAGCCGTGCCGGTGGTGCACAGGCCAAGCTGTTCCGAAAAGCGAAAGGCCTGCACCATGCCGATGCTGATTGCTTCGCCGTGCAGCAAGGTGTTGGAATAGCCCGTGGCCGCTTCATAGGCATGGCCAAAGGTGTGACCCAGATTGAGGAGGGCGCGCACACCGGTTTCAGTTTCGTCTTCCGCTACGATGCGGGCCTTCATGCGGCAACTGGTTTCGACGGCTTTCTTCATGGCGTCGGGCTCGCCTGCCAGCACGCGATCGAGATGTTGGTCCAACCACTGAAAAAATGACGCATCGCCGAGGAGGCCATATTTTGCGACTTCGGCATATCCTGCCGACATTTCGCGCGGCGGCAGTGTGTCGAGCAGGGCCGTGTCAGCAATGACGTGAACGGGTTGATGGAATGCACCGACAAGATTTTTTCCGTGCGGCGAATTAATGCCGGTCTTGCCGCCGACGGATGAATCGACCTGCGACAACAGGGTTGTCGGGATTTGCATGAAGTTGACACCGCGGCGCAGGATGCTGGCAGCAAAACCAGTGAGGTCGCCTATGACCCCGCCGCCGAACGCAATCACAAGATCGCGACGCTCTATGCCAAAGCCGAGCAGGCCATCGCACAGGTCCGCGAGGTGTTTATAGCCTTTGGTGGCTTCTCCAGGGGGCAGGACAATGGATTTTGATGTGATGCCCGCTTTCGTCAGGCTGAGCTGCAAGGCCTCAAGATGATGGCGTGCCACATTTTCATCTGTCACGATGGCGCAGAACGGCCGTTTCAAAAAAGGTGCCAGGGTCTCGCCAGCCTTGGCCAACAGGCCCCGACCGATATCAATCTTGTAGCTGCGTTGGCCGAGGTCCACAGGTACGCTGACCACCGCGTTGTCAAAGTGCTGGTTCATCAATTCTTTCTTTCGCCGCCAGCCAGTTTGCGATGCCCCGAATGACATCTCCCACCATTTGGCCGTGTTGAGTATCGCGACTTTCGACCGTGATATCGGCTTCGGCATAGATGGGATAGCGGGTTTCCATCAGATTGCGCATGACAGTTTCGGGGTCCTGTTGTTGCAGGAGCGGGCGGTTGCCGCGCTTAAGCACACGCTTCATCAGGAGATCAAGATCGGCGCGCAACCAGATACTGATAGCGCGGTCCTTGATCTTTCGGCGGGTTTCAGCATTCATATAAGCACCACCGCCTGTGGCCAGTACGTGGGGATCGTTTTCCAGCAGACGCATGATCACGCGTTTCTCTCCATCGCGAAAATAGGGTTCGCCATGGTCGGCAAAGATTTCTGCGACACTTTTTCCGGCGGCGGTTTCAATTTCATGGTCGGCGTCGACGAATTTGAGGTCAAGGCGGTCGGCCAGGCGGCGGCCAACACTGGTCTTGCCCGCCCCCATCAAACCGACGAGGACCAGTGAGCGGCCGTTGAGACTGGATTTGACCAGATCTATGTCTTTTGCAATGGAACGTTTTGCCATGATGTTTCGATGACGCTTTTAGCGCACACCGCCCATTTGGCAAATTGCGATGTGATCTCTATAAGAGCAGCCATGTTGCCTGATACACTGAAATTTGTCTTGGTCGTTGGCCTGCTTGCAGGTGCCGTTTATGGTTCGGTGTGGTCGTTGGCCAATTTTCCGCCGGAGCAATCCGAAATCACCAAGCCACTGCCTTTCGAGCGGTTGCGGCAACGATGAGTGCTGCGGCTGGTGGTGTTGACCGGCATGTGGATTCCTTTCTTGAAATGATGAGTGCCGAGCGCGGTGCCGCGCGAAATTCGCTGGATGCCTACCGGCGCGATCTTGTGGACTATCACGGCTATTTACATGGCATTGGGCGCACGGCCTTGACGGCTGCGAGTGATGATGTGCGCGGCTATCTTGCCCATCTCGATGATATTGGCATGGCACGTACGACTGTTGCGCGGCGGTTGTCGGCGGTGCGGCAGTTTCATGGATTTCTTTTGGGTGAGCGCATTGCAAGCGATAATCCTGCTGCCCTTGTCGAGGGCCCCAAGGCGCACCGGACTTTGCCAACCATTGTTTCTTCACAGCAGGTCGACAGGCTGCTGGCGGCGGTGGCTGACCGCGTTGCTCATTCTGATGGCGTGCGACATTTCAAGGCTTTACGGCTACAATGTCTGCTTGAACTTCTGGCCGTAACGGGGCTTCGCGTTTCCGAACTGGTGTCGCTGCCATTGCAGGCCGTTCCTGACACGGATCCGTTTCTCATTGTGCGGGGAAAAGGCGGGCGGGAGCGAATCGTTCCGGTGGCACCGCGTGCCTTATTGGTGTTGCGCACTTACATGGGCGTGGTGCGCGACCAGTTTGAACACCCGCCGAAATGGCTGTTTCCCTCCCACGGCAAGGGCGGGTCTTTAACACGTCAGCATTTTGCTGTTGAGCTCAAGGCACTGGCGCGTGAAGCGGGGGTTGATGCCAGCCTTGTTTCGCCCCACGTGCTGCGGCACGTCTTTGCCAGTGCGCTGCTGGCCAAGGGTGCCGATTTGCGCGCGGTCCAGCAGATGCTGGGGCATGCCGACATTGCCACGACCCAGATTTATACCCATGTACAACCGGAGAGGTTGCAGCAGGCCGTCGAGCGTTTTCACCCCCTCTCCAAGAAAAGTTGACTTTCGCCGCCGTCGTCGCCACTAAATCCCCGCTGTATTGTGATTTGAGGGTCCATGCTCGCATTTCTTGATTTTGAATCGCCGGTTGCCGAACTTGAGGGCAAAATTGCCGAACTGCGCTCCATGGCGCAAGGCGACAAGTCTGTTTCCATTGCCGATGAGGTGCGGTCGCTGGAGAAGAAGTCGGCCAAGCTGCTGAACGATCTCTATAGGGAATTGACGCCCTGGCAAAAGGCGCAAGTTGCCCGTCATGAGCAGCGGCCCAAGGCCCTCAATTATATTGAAGGGTTGATCCAGCATTTTGTGCCGCTGGCGGGAGACCGAACATTTGGTGAAGATGAAGCCGTGGTCGGTGGTTTGGGCCGGTTCCAGGGCGCTGCTGTTGTGGTCATTGGCCAGGAAAAGGGTGCGGATACGGCAACACGGTTGAAGCACAATTGGGGCATGGCCAAGCCCGAAGGCTATCGCAAAGCGGTGCGGTTGATGGAAACGGCTGACCGGTTTGGGCTTCCCGTCATCACGTTTGTTGACACGTCAGGCGCATTTCCCGGCATTGAGGCCGAAGCCCGCGGACAGGCCGAAGCCATTGCACGGTCGACGGATTGCTGTCTTTCGTTGGGCGTGCCGATGGTGGCGACGGTGATCGGCGAAGGTGGTTCGGGTGGTGCGATCGCAATTGCCACAGCCAACAAGGTGCTGATGCTCGAACACGCCATCTACAGTGTGATTTCGCCGGAGGGCGCTGCATCGATCTTGTGGCGCGATCCGGCCCGGGCCAAAGATGCGGCGGTGGCGCTCAAAATCACAGCGCAGGATTTGAAGAGACTCGGCGTTATTGACGAAATTGTTGCCGAGCCCGTGGGGGGTGCGCAACGCATGCCAAGTACTGCGGTTCAGAATACGAGTGAGGCCATTGCACGGGCCTTGCGGGAATTGTCGGGATTGTCTGGTGATGCCTTGCGCGAACAGCGGCGGCAGAAATTTATGGCGATCGGGACCGGGTTGTCTGTTTAGTTTGCATTCAAGTAGGCAACGATATTGCTGAATTTGACTCCGATTGAATCCCTGACCAGATAGAAAGCCGGAGAGATTGCGAGAAACATGGTGCCCGCGATGATGCTGTACTCAATCGCGGTGGAGCCATCTTCACATGACAAGTAGTGTCGCACAGTCTTGATAAAGTTTGTTTGGGACATGGCTGATATTTCTCGTCGGATTACCTTTGGGCTTCGTATCACCTTACACATCGGCACGTGTGGTATCGTTAATTTCGGCCACAATTGCCGGGCAAATCTGTTTCCGGTCAACAAAGGGTTTATGGCATCATGAAAATTGCTTCCGCATTCAATCGCAGAACCTTTTTGGGTGCTGTTGCAGTTGCAGCATTACCCTTGCGGTCCGCATGGTCTGCTGGTTCTGATTTGCGCATTGTGACACGGGTTCTGGATGTCAAAGGCAAGGCCGCAACAGTCTTTGGCATAGATGGCTGGAAAGCTCTTGACCTTCGTTATGGTCAACAATTTGTTACCACGGTGCGCAACGAGATTGCGGAACCAAGTCTTTTGCACTGGCACGGCCTGACGCCTCCGTTGGCCATGGACGGTGTTCCGATGTTGTCGGGTCCTGCAATAGCACCCGGCGAAGGGCGGCAGTTCTCGTTCCCGTTGCTGCGGTCGGGGACACACTGGATGCATTCGCATGTTGGACTGCAGGAGCAACGCATGCTCGCTGCACCCATGATTGTGAAAGAGACTGGCGAGCCCCTGGTCGACGAACAGGAACATGTGGTGATGCTCCATGACTTCACCTTTCGTGATCCGGAGGAAATCCTGGCCGAGCTCAAAGGTGGTGGTGGTGCGCACGCGGCCCACACCATGACCGGCAAAGGCCATGAAGGCCACAAAATGCCAGTGGCGACGATGGTGAATGATATTTCATACGATGCGATGCTGGCCAATGACCGCACGCTTGATGATCCCGAAGTCGTTCGGGCAGACAAAGGCGGTCGGTTCAGACTGCGTATCATCAATGGGGCTGCGGCCAGCAATTTCTGGATTGATCTGGGAGACCTCGTTGGCGAGTTGATTGCGGTGGATGGCAATGCTGTTTACCCGGTGAAGGGCAAGCGTTTTCCGATTGCCGTGGCACAGCGTGTAGATATCCGTTTGGCTTTGCCTGGGGCAAGCGGTGCATGGCCCATTGTGTTTCAGGCGGAAGGTTCAACATTGCGCAGTGCCGTCATTTTGCAGGCGGGTGACGGGCGTGTGCAGAAACTGTCAGATCAGGGTGAGCCTGGCGAGGCTCTCGACCTGGCGTTGGAAGAGAAGCTCGTCTCGGTTGCTGAAGTCCGCGAAGAGCCGGTGACGCGCACAGAAATGGTTATGCTGACGGGCGGTGGTGCGGACTATCTGTGGGGACTCAATGACAAGTCCGGCATGCATGATGTCTTGTTTTCCGTGCGTGAAGGCGAGCGGATCAATGTCATGCTGCACAACATGACCAGCATGGCGCACCCCATGCATTTGCATGGGCATTATTTCAAAGTGGTCGCCATAGGGCAACGCGCCATCAAGGGCGCATTGCGTGACACGGTGCTGGTGCCGGTTGGCGAGACCGTGACGATCCAGTTTGATGCGGATAACATCGGGACGTGGGCGTTCCATTGCCACCACTTGTACCATATGAACTCCGGCATGATGGGGGCCATCGCTTATTCCAGCGCTGCTTGAGATGCACGTCGTGTCTAAAGTAACTCTTCGAGGAATGGGATTAGCGGTACATCGGCGGGGGGCATGGGCAACTGCCGCATGTCGCGCGGGCGCACCCATTTCAGTTCCTGGTTTTCCATGGGGGTCACCATGCGCTGCCAGCGCCTGCAAACATACAGTGGCATGAAAAGATGGAAATCGTCATAGCCGTGACTTGCGAAGGTCAGCGGTGCGAGGCAACTTTCGGTGACATCGATATCCAACTCTTCGCGCAATTCGCGGATAAGGGCTGTTTCCGGGCGCTCGCCCTGTTCAATTTTTCCACCGGGAAACTCCCAGAGGCCAGCGAGACTTTTTCCGGGCGGACGTTTTGAGATCAGGACGCGGGCATCGGGATCGATGAGGGCAACGGCAGCGACAAAAAGCAGACGCATCTAACTGCGATAGGAGCCATTGATGTCGATGTAGCGGTGGGTCAGATCGCAAGTCCATACGGTGGCCGTGCCTTTGCCAACGCCGACGTCTGCTTCAATTTTAATGTCGCGGCCTTTCATGTGCGGCATGATTTCCGCTTCCTTGTAGTTTGGATCGCGCATGCCTTTGGCAGCGACCGTGACGCCGCCAATGCGGATGCGCAGCTTGTCCCTGATGGCTTTTTCGCCCGATTTGCCGATGGCCATGACGATGCGGCCCCAATTTGCATCTTCGCCAGCGATGGCCGTTTTCACCAGTGGTGAGTTGGCGACAACCAGGCCAATCTTGCGGGCCGCAGTATCTGATTGTGCGCCCGTGATCTTGATTTCGATGAGCTTTTCAGCACCCTCGCCGTCGCGCGCCACTTGCTGGGCAAGGTCGAGGCAAACGGAATCAAGTGCCTTGGCAAAAGGCTTGAGACGGGCGTCGCTGGCGGATTTCAGGCCTTTGATTTTTGCACCACTTGCGCCCGTTGCGAACAACAGAACGGTGTCTGACGTTGATGTGTCGCCATCCACCGTGATGCAGTTGAAGCTCTTGTCAACGCTGGAGGTGAGCAGGGGCTGCATGAGTTTTGCCGGAATGTCGGCGTCGGTAAAGATGAAGACCAACATGGTGGCCATGTCGGGTGCTATCATGCCGGAGCCCTTGGCAATGCCATTGATGCGCACATCCTTGCCCGCAACGCGCACCGTTGCCGTTGCGACCTTTGGAAACGTGTCGGTCGTCATGATGGCGCGGGCTGATTCATCCCACGCCCCAGCTGTTGCGCTTGTGGCAAGTGTTGGCAGAGCTTGCGTGATGAAATCGGGATTCAGGGGTTCGCCGATCACGCCGGTGGAGGCCTGAAAGACTTCGGCCGCTTTGCACTTCAAGAGCCTTGCGGCCTGCGCTGCCACGGCCTTGACTGTGGTCACGCCCTTCTTGCCTGTAAAGGCGTTGGCGTTGCCGGCATTGACGACGAGGGCGCGGGCCTTGCCTTGCTTAAGGCTGGTGGCGCACCAATCGACCGGGGCCGAGCGCGATTTGGACCGGGTCAGACAACCGGCAACGGTGGTGCCTTCTGCGAGTATGGCCAGGAGAACATCGGGACGGTTCTTGTAGCGGATACCAGTTGCGGCGTTGGCCAATCGCACGCCAGCGATTTCCGGGAGGTCTGGAACAGATGTTGGCGCGAGCGGTGAAACGACGTGAGCCATGGCGCTGGGTTCTCAATGGGAAAGGTTGGACTCAGGGTTGTTCAGGAACCAGCAAATCGCCTTTTCCGGACGCATCGCCGTCCGTTTCAGCCGGTGCATCGGGCTGGATTTCCGTGCTGACAGCGTTGCCCTGCTGCTTTTCTTCCAGGGCTTTGCGCTGTTTGGCTGCTTCATCGGCAAACTTCTTGAGGTCTGCATCGACGATCTCGACCTTTGCCACTTTGCGGAGTTCTGCCAGCTTTTCCTGTACCTTGGTGCGGACGAGGACATTGCGGATTGCCCCCTTCACCTGATCATAGGGCTGGGCCACGCCCATCTTGCGGTCTTCCACGCGGATGATGTGCCAGCCGAAATCTGTCTTGATCGGTTTTGATGTCTCGCCCTTTTTGAGGGTGAAGGCCGCCTTGGAAAATTCGGGTACCATTTCGGGCTGGGTGAAGTACCCGAGATCGCCACCATAGTCCTTGGAGCCATCGAGCGAATATTGCTTGGCGAGGTCCTCGAACTTGGCACCTTTTTTCAGCTTGGCCAAAACGTCGATTGCTTCTTTTTCAGTGGCGACCAGAACGTGACGGGCGCGCAGACGTTCGGTGTCTGTCAGTTTCTTTGATTCTTCGTCATAGGCGAGTTTCAACTCAGCCTCGGAAATGGTTGGGCCAATTTTCTGGGCAAGGTAGGAATCGCGCAAGGCCTTGGCTTGGTAGGCAGCGAGACGGCGCTTGTAATCGTCCGACTCCGAAACACCTTCCTTGTTGGCGAGTTGGGCCAACAGGTGGCGTTCCACCAGAAATTCAACAACGAAAGGATAGCGCAGCTTGCGCGGGATATTGGGCAATTGGCCGACGACATCGTCGAATGCCATGCGCACTTCATAGGCGCGAATCTCGTAGCCGTTGACGATGGCGACGACCTGATCACTGCCTGTCTGTTCTGCTGTTGGTGTCTGTTCCTGGCTTGCTGCACCCAAGGGCATGGCCAACAAGGCCAGCGCCATTGTTGCTGCGCGAAGAATTGATTTCAGCAGGGAATTGCAGTGTCTTGTCTCAATTTTCGGTGTCATTTTGTCTCGTCAGTTCTGGGATGATGTGCCGGCGGAAGCGTGGTCGCTCCTTGGGCGTGAAAGACGGCAGGAATATGCCGCACGCACTTTCAAACTTGAATGTTCCTCGCTTTGATGACCTCGTGTTTGGTCATATTCGGGCTTTGGTGCAAGGGGTTAGGGCTTGCAATCACATGCTGTTGCGCCGTTGCAACAGATTGAAATCACGGGGATTGAACCTTAAGTGACGGGCTTCAGCACGTCGGTGATTGTTCTTCCTTGTCAAGTTGACTAGAAGGGCCGCCACTGGCGGGACTTTTCCCTTGATTTGAGGTCATTACCTGATGTTAGGACTGCGCAATATTGCCCAGAAGATTTTTGGCACCACAAATGACCGCAAGGTCAAAGTTTATCTGCAGCGGGTTCCGGCGATCAATGCGCTCGAAAAAGCCTACGAGGCACTCAGTGATTCGCAGCTGAAGGACCTGACGGTTCAGTTCCGGGGCGAAATCGCCAATGGCAAGAGTCTGGATGACATGTTGGCACCCGCCTTTGCAGCGGTGCGGGAAGCGTCCAAGCGGGCGTTGGGGTTGCGTCACTTCGATGTGCAAATGGTTGGCGGCATGGTTTTACATGATGGCAAGATTGCTGAAATGAAAACCGGCGAAGGCAAGACCCTTGTGGCGACGCTGGCGGTCTATCTCAATTCCCTGGCCGATCGAGGCGTGCATGTGGTGACGGTCAATGACTATCTGGCCCAGCGCGATGCTGGCTGGATGGGCAAGGTTTATTCCGCTCTTGGCCTGACAACTGGTGTGATTGTGCACGGCCTTTCGGACCAGGAACGGCGGGCCGCCTATGCCTGCGATGTGACCTACGGCACGAACAATGAACTTGGTTTTGATTATCTGCGCGACAACATGAAATTCCATCTCGAGGAGATGGTGCAGCGTGGGCATGCCTTTGCGATTGTCGACGAAGTGGATTCGATCCTTGTTGATGAAGCACGGACACCGTTGATCATTTCCGGTCCGTCAGAGGACCGGTCTGATCTCTATAATTCGCTGGACAGGTTCATTCCTGAATTGACAACGGAAGACTATGATCTCGACGAAAAGCAGCGCTCGATCACGCTGACGGAAAAAGGCAACGAACATCTGGAACAGGTGCTCGGTGCTGCGGGCCTGTTGAAAGGCAGCAACCTTTATGACGCTGGCAACGTGACGACCGTGCATCATGTGCAACAGGCGCTCAGGGCACACCGGATGTTCCAGCGCGACAAGGACTACATCGTGAAAGATGGCCAAGTGATCATCATTGATGAGTTCACGGGTCGCATGATGCCGGGTCGGCGGTATTCTGAGGGCTTGCACCAGGCGCTGGAAGCCAAGGAACATGTGGCGGTCCAGCCGGAAAACGTGACGATGGCATCGATCACGTTCCAGAACTATTTCCGGCTGTACAAGAAGCTTGGCGGGATGACCGGTACGGCTTCGACGGAAGCCGACGAATTCATGGACATCTATGGCCTCGATGTCATGGAGATCCCCACCAACGTGGCAGTGGCGCGAAAAGATGAAGATGACGAAGTCTACCGCAGTGAACGCGAGAAATATCAGGCGATTGGTGCAACAATCAAGGATGCGCGTGAACGCGGACAGCCAGTGCTGGTCGGTACGACATCGATTGAAAAATCTGAAAGCCTGTCAGGCATCCTGAATGCGCAAGGCATTGTCCACAGTGTGTTGAATGCGCGCTATCATGAACAGGAAGCGCAGATCATTTCACAGGCAGGGGTGCCAGGTGCCGTGACGATTGCCACCAACATGGCGGGTCGTGGTACTGACATCAAGTTGGGTGGCAATCTGGATATGCGGATTGCTGCCGAACTCGCCGATGTGCCGCCCGGGGTCGAGCGTGATACGCGCATCGCCAAAATCAGGCACGAGGTTGACGCCCACAAGGCGAAGGTCTTGGACGCTGGCGGATTGTTTGTGATTGGCACGGAACGGCACGAGAGTCGGCGCATTGACAACCAGTTGCGTGGCCGGTCAGGTCGGCAGGGAGATCCTGGTCGTTCGCGGTTTTATCTGTCGCTTGAAGACGACTTGATGCGCATCTTCGGTTCCGATCGACTGGACTCCATGTTGCAGAAGCTTGGCCTGAAGGAAGGCGAAGCGATCATTCATCCGTGGATCAACAAGGCGCTCGAGAAGGCGCAACAAAAAGTCGAAGCGCGGAACTTTGATATCCGCAAGAACATTCTGAAATTCGACAATGTGATGAATGACCAGCGCAAGGTTATCTTTGAACAGCGCATCGGCATCATGAACGGTGAGGAGATTTCCGAGACCATTGACGACATGCGCCATGAAGTTGTGCAGGATTTGATTTCGCAGCACATCCCGGAAAATGCCTACGCCGAGCAGTGGGATGCCAAGGGTCTGCGCGATGGGCTTGTGGAGACCGTCGGTATCGACTTCCCCGTGGAAGAGTGGGTGAAGGAAGAGGGCATTGCTGACGAGGAAATCCGTGAGCGCGTTTTGAAGGCCGCAGATGAACTTTATGACGCCAAGCGCAAGCAATATACGCCTGACATCATGCGACAGGTCGAGAAAGCCGTGCTGCTGCAAACGCTCGACAAATTGTGGCGTGAGCACATCGTGACGGTCGACTATCTGCGGCAGGTCATCCATTTGCGTGGATACGGCCAGCGTGACCCGCTCAATGAATACAAGACTGAAGGTTTTACATTGTTCCAAGCAATGGTGGGCAACCTCAAGGACACGGTGACGTCGCAGTTGATGCGGGTGCAGATCCAGACGCGTCCGGCTGATGACATGTTGCCCGATGAAGATGAACTCCCGATGATGGAGGGTCATCACCTTGATCCATTTACAGGCATTGATGATTTTGGTGACGGTGAGCTGAGCCTCGCTCCGGCTGTTGCCAAACCTGTCAAGCTTGACCCCAAGAATCCGGAAACTTGGGGCCGCGTGGCCCGCAATGACGTGTGTCCGTGCGGATCGGGCAAACGCTTCAAGCATTGTCACGGGGCTTTGGTCTAGATTTTCGTTTCCGTGGCGCGAAGTGCGTCTGCGAGCCGTGCTTTGGCACTGCCGGGCTTTAGTGGCTGCTGCTGCGACGGGTGCGGCTTCCAAGCATTGGCCCAGGCTATTTCAAACGTGGCGTGAATGCGGCCATCTGCGTCGGTGAAATGTTGATGGTAATGTTCGGCGACGCGACTGATGAGGCGGCGCGGCGTTACAAAATGTGACCGTTCGGTGAGGGGATTGGCATAGCCCATGACTTTGACATCTTGCATCAAGGCAAAGGCATTATCGTAACGCACCATGGCCCGGTCGAGATCGGCGACAGGCAAGGCAAGGCCTGCGCGTTGGAGGAGGCCGCCCAGTTCACGCACACCAATCATGGGTGCAATTCGAGGCGTGACAGCCACGGCCATTTCGCTTTCGGCTGCGAGCCAGCTTTGCCGCAATTCAAATAACGTATCGCCGGCAAAGAACGCGAGCATCAGGAGGCCGTCGGGTTTTAAACATGTAGCAAGTTGCGACAAGTAGCCTGGCACGTCGTTCACTGTGTGAAGATCGAGCACACTGAAGGCGGCATCGTAGCTGGCGGTGGCAAGGCCGAGATTGTCGTCGGGACGGGGAAGCTGACGGGTTAGCGCACTGATTTTAGCGTTGTCGCCAAGCATTCCCTGGAATTCCGGTGCAGCGATCAACAGTGCCCTGTCAAAAGATCGGGTTATGAGGGCGAGCCTGTCCACCACATCTTCGCTGATCCGCTGCACGAGGGCCTGGCGTTTGGCCGGGCTGGCCTTTGCCTGACGTTGCAGATAGAGTTCACGGTTGAAGATATTGGGGATCGTATTGTCCATTGAAGAACCGATAGCGGAAACCGACGGGCTGCTCCAGAGCAGTGGTCAACGGTGGGACATGCGGCTTCGGTCTGGTTGGGTTAGACTTGTCGATTGGATTACGCCACCGCGGTGTCTGGTTTGCCGTGAGTCCGTGACATCGGGTGCCAGCTTGTGTGTGACGTGCTGGGGCGGATTGGCGCTGATTGACGAGCCTGTGTGCGATGCGCTGGGGACTCCGTTTGAGTTTGATCATGGTGACGGCGCATTGTCGGCGGCAGCTATTGCCGATCCACCGGCGTGGGACAAGGCGCGGGGAGTTGCCTCGTTCAATGAGGTTTCGAAGCGGCTCATACATTTGCTCAAGTATCAGGATACCCAAGAGGCCGGCATTGCCATGGCCCGCATGATGGGTGTGGCGGGACGCAAGATCATTGCAGACAGTGATGTTATCGTGCCGGTGCCTTTGCACCGGTTTCGATTGTGGCAAAGGCGGTTCAACCAGTCCGGATATCTGGCCCAACGCATCTCTGCCGATACCGGGAAATCCTGCCTGCTTGACGTCTTGCTGCGCGACAAGCGCACCCGTCAACAAGTGGGGTTGACAGCCGAGGAGCGGCGAAAAAACGTGCGCCAGGCGTTTTCTGTGCCGTTCGAAAAGCAGCACCTGGTGGCGGGAAAAACCGTGCTTCTGGTGGATGATGTGCGCACCACGGGGGCGACGGCTGCAGCTTGTGCCGAGACCCTGAAGGATTCAGGTGCGGTTCAGGTCCATCTGTTAACCTTCGCGCTTGTGCTGACGCCGACGCGGCTTCATATTGATGTCTGATGGACCTGTGACATGACTGATGTAACGATTTATACGACCCAGCTTTGCCCTTATTGCCATGCTGCCAAGACCTTGCTCAACAAGAAGGGCGTGGCGTTTCGGGAAATTGATGTGAGTTATGATCCGGATGGACGTCGCTCAATGATGGAACGGGCAGGTGGTCGGCGCAGCGTGCCACAGGTATTTGTTGGTGAAACACATGTTGGCGGCAGTGATGATCTTCATGCGTTGGACGCTGCGGGCAAACTTGATCCGCTGCTGGTGCGCACATGACGTTCAAGGCCGGGCTTGTGCAGATGCGGTCCAGTCGCGACATGGCGCGCAATTTGCGTGATGCGGCGGAGCTGGTGCGGGAAGCGGCGAGCAAGGGTGCGGTCTACGTCCAAACTCCGGAAGTGACCAATGTGTTTGAGCAGGACAAGGACTATCTGAAATCGATCGCCGTGGCGGAGGTGGATGATCCGGTTGCAAAGGGGCTGTCCCTGTTGGCAGGAGAGCTTGGCATTTATCTCCACGTCGGGTCGCTGGCGCTGAAGAGTGACAGCGGCAAACTTGTGAACCGGGCCTTGCTGTTCGGGCCGCGCGGTGAAAAAATCACGCATTATGACAAGGTGCATTTGTTTGACATCGATCTTGCCACTGGTGAGAGTTACCGGGAATCAGCCACTTATGATCCGGGTGAGCATGCCGTTGTTGTCACGTTGCCATTTTGCAAACTGGGCCTCGCCATCTGTTATGATGTGAGGTTTCCGCGCTTGTTCAACACGCTCGCCAATGCAGGTGCAACTGTCATTGCAACACCTGCTGCTTTCACAGTTCCGACTGGTGAAGCGCATTGGCACGTGTTGCAGCGGGCCCGGGCCATCGAGACGGGCAGTTTTATCCTGACAGCTGCGCAGGGTGGCGTGCATGAGGCGGGCAAGGCGACCTATGGGCATAGCCTTGCGGTGTCGCCGTGGGGCGAGGTGCTGGTTGAGGGGGGTGTCGATCCTGTGGCGCTTGTCGTTGAAATTGATCCAGACGCTGCACTGGATGCGCGGGCCCGGATTCCCGCGCTGCGGAACGCGCGCGACTTCAGCTTGAAAACAGTCTCTGCCGAGGCCATCTGAAAGCGATGATCCGGTATGATCTCATATGCGACAAGGGCCACGCGTTTGATGGCTGGTTCAGCGATAGTGCTGCTTACGACACGCAGCGCAAGCGTGGATATGTGGAATGCACGCATTGCGGTTCGGTGAAGATCGACAAGCAGTTGATGGCCCCCAATGTGGGCAAGAAGAGTAATCGGTCTGCAGGCGGCGATGCCCAGCGCATGATGACCCAACCGACTGACCCACGCATGCAGGCGATGTTGAAAATGATGCGCGACGTGCGAACCCATGTGGAGAAAACGGCCGAAAATGTCGGCGACAAATTTGCCGAGGAAGCGCGGAAGATCCACTACGACGAGAGTGAGAAGCGCGGCATCTATGGCAACGCGACATTGGAAGATGCAAAGTCGCTGATTGAAGAGGGCATCACTGTCATGCCGCTGCCAGCGTTGCCTGAAGACGGGAATTGATCGGGTCAACGCTTCGCGCAATAGTGTGTGATGACCGACACACGCCCCTTGGTATTCTCAATCCCTGAACCGCGCAGCCTGGAGCTGATATTCGAACCTGAGGCGCTGGCCGCGTTCCGCAAACATTATCGCGTTGTGGAAGGTGCGGGGGAGACAGGACTTGCGCAGCTTTCGCAGTGTATTGGAGACGTGGATTTCATTCTTGGTCAGCCGCCCCTGACCGCTGCGTTGCTGAAAAGGGCTTCAAGACTCAAAGCCATCCTCAACGTGGAATCCAATTTTCTCGACAATATGGATTACGACACGTGTTTTGCGCGTGGCATCCATGTGTTGTCGACGGGCAAAGTATTTGCGCAGCCGGTGGCAGAAATTGGACTGGGATTGGCGCTGGCACTGGAGCGCAACATTGTTGGCGCAGACCGTGATTTCCGTGCAGGCACGGAACTGTGGGGTGGTGATGGCAACGCCGGTGCGCGGCTGATGATGGGTGGTGAGATCGGCATCATCGGCTTTGGTGATTTGGGCCGCGCACTCAACAGATTGTTGGCGGGATTCCGCGCGACAGTGCGGGCCCATGATCCGTGGCTTCCGGCTTCGCTTTTGAAAGAAGCGGGGGTCGAACCTGCGACGCTTGAAACCGTCCTTACACGGAGCACTGTGATTTTTGTGGTGGCTGGTGTCACGACCGAGAATGGCGGGTTTCTCGGCGCGGCTGAATTTGCGAAGATGCGCCGGGGTACCAGTTTCATCCTGTTGAGCCGGGCCGGTGTGGTTGATTTTGATGCGTTAATGGCGGCGGTAAAATCCGGACACATCAGGGCCGCGAGCGATGTCTATCCGGAGGAGCCGCTGGCACTGGATCATCCGGTGCGAAAGCTGGATAACTTCATCTTGTCAGCTCACCGGGCCGGCGCACTTGACGTGGCCTTCAAGGACATGGGGCGCATGGCGTTGGAAGACATGGACCTGATTGCGCGCGGCCTGCCGCCACTGGCAATGCGGCGGGCCGAACGGGAAACCGTGCGCCGGTTCAGGTCGAAGCCGGTGGTGCGGAATTGATCGCCTTCTGCCCCACCAGCATATAGTTCACGTCCATGTTTTTGGCGCGACGCCATTCGTTGGCGAGGGGATGATAGACCACGCCGGATTCAGCCTTGGTGATCACGTTGTTCTCGGTGAGCCAGCTTCTCAGTTCTTCAGGCTTCACAAATTTCTCCCATTGATGGGTACCTTTGGGGAGCCAGCCTAACACATATTCGGCGCCGACAATTCCCAGCGCAAATGATTTCAGGGTGCGGTTCAAGGTTGCCACAAACATCAGGCCACCTGGCTTCAACATGGAGCAGCAGGTGCGCATGTAAGATGCCGGATCGGCGACGTGTTCAATCACTTCCATATTGAGAACGACATCGAATTTTTCGCCGTTGGCATCCAGGTCCTCGGCGGTTCCCGCCCTGTAGTCAATTTCGAGTTCCATTTCGGTTGCGTGGACGGTGGCGGTGTTGACATTCTTTTGCGATGGATCGACGCCAACGACTGTTGCGCCAAGGCGCGCCATGGGTTCCGACAGCAAACCGCCGCCGCAGCCGATATCCAGAAAACGCAGGCCCTTGAAAGGTTCGTGCAGTGATGGGTCACGCGCAAAACGGGCGCAGACCTGTTCCTTGATGTAGGCCAGTCGTACCGGGATTGAAGACATGCAAGACACCGAACTTGCCCTTGGGATTCCACCATTCGGCGGCCATTTTGGAGAATTTTTCGACTTCAGAGGGGTCCAGACTTGGGTGCGTGCTGGCCTTTGTATTGATTGTCATGATTGCGAATTCCAGAATTTCAGCCTCCTTATATTGCATCTCGGGGAGGCGTCTACTATGAGTACGCCGCAGCGCGCCCGACAGACCTCCTCGTTCATTGTCAAATCATTGGTTTTGCGAGAGAATCAAGGAGTTCTCGGCGGGTAAAAGAGATTGAGAAGGAAGGGCCCATGGGCCGTTTGGTAATGAAATTTGGCGGCACGTCGGTGGCGGATATCGACCGCATTCGCAATGTTGCGCGCCACGTGGAACGGGAAGTCAAAGCTGGCAATCACGTGGCTGTCGTTGTTTCGGCCATGGCAGGAACCACCAATCAGCTGGTGGAATGGACGCGTCAGGCCGCTCCCATACACGATGCCCGCGAATATGATTCAGTGGTTTCAACAGGCGAACAGGTGACGGCAGGATTGCTCGCCATTGTGCTGCAGGATATAGGCATACCGGCACGCTCCTGGACCGGTTGGCAGGTTCCCATTGAGACCGACGGTGTTCATGGTGCCGCCCGCATGACCAAGATCAATGGCCAGGAAATCCGCAAACGGATGGAGCAGGGCCAGGTGGCGGTGATCGCAGGCTTTCAGGGCATTGGCCCGGACAAGCGGGTCTCGACGCTGGGTCGGGGTGGCTCCGATACGTCGGCGGTCGCGGTTGCTGCCGCACTTGATGCGGCGTGCGATATCTATACCGATGTGGACGGGGTCTATACGGCCGATCCGCGCATGGTGACGTCGGCACACAAGCTGGATCGCATCTCCTATGAGGAAATGCTGGAGCTGGCATCCCTCGGATCTAAGGTCTTGCAGACCCGGTCTGTTGAATTGGCTTTGGTTTACAAGGTGCCATTGCAGGTCAGGTCGTCATTTGAAGCACCCGACGGACCGAACCAAAACAAGGCCGATGGCACAGGCCCCGGTACAATCGTTTGCGATGAGGAAAAGATCGTGGAACAGCATGTCGTCAGTGGAATTGCTTCGTCGCGTGATGAAGCCAAAGTATCAATTCGCAAGGTGAAGGATCAACCTGGCGTATCGGCGGCGATTTTCGGATCGTTGGCGGAGGCAGACATCAGTGTCGACATGATTGTGCAGAACCTGTCACATGACGGTGCTTACACGGACATCACGTTTACACTGCCGCGCAAGGATCTGCGGAAGGCCATTGACGTGTTGAACGGCCTCAAGGGCAAAGTGGGTTTTGAGGATATCGTTCATTCGGCTGATGTGGCGAAGGTTTCAGTCGTTGGCATTGGCATGCGCAGTCATGCCGGTGTTGCGGCCAAGATGTTCAAGGCGCTGGCCGATAAGGGTATCAACATCCAGGCGATCACGACGTCTGAGATCAAGGTTTCGGTGCTGATCGACGAGGCATATACCGAGCTTGCCGTAAGGGCCTTGCATCACGTCTACGGATTGGACAAGAAGTAGGTTCATGACTCAGGTTGCATCCATGTTCGGCACTTTACACCACGCTAACATTGCGTGGCGAACCGTTCATGCGATGCGACGCATTCGCACGATTACCTGAGGATCCGCAATGCCAAATTCACCTCTCGGCCCGCGCGTCCTCCTCCGTAGGCTCCGAGAAGTGATGGCGGAGCCGGAAACAGCACAAAAACGGCTCAACAACATTACAACGCTGATCGCCTCTAACATGGTGGCGGAAGTCTGCTCCATTTATGTGATGCGACCCGGCAATTTGTTGGAGCTCTATGCGACCGAAGGCCTGAAACAGGCGTCGGTTCACAAATCGAAGCTGAAGGTTGGCGAAGGACTTGTGGGCCTTATCGGGGAGCAGGCGATTGGCCTCAACCTGAAAGACGCCCAGCATCACCCGGCTTTTAAATATCTGCCTGAGACGGGTGAAGAAATCTATCAGTCGTTCCTGGGTGTGCCCGTGATGCGCGGTGGATCAGTCATTGGCGTTCTCGTGGTGCAGAACCGGACGCAGCGGGGCTATACGGAAGAGGAAGAAGAGGCCCTGCAGACGACGGCCATGGTTTTGGCGGAGGTGATTGCCTCAGGTGAACTCAAGGAAGTCGCGCGCGAATTTGCGGTGGATGTGGCGCACATGCGGTCGCATCATTTGCGCGCGGAGTCGCTTGCCGATGGGATCGCGCTTGGACGAGTTGTCCTGCATGAACCGCGGGTCCAAATTCAAAACCTGATCGCAGAAAGCATTCCGCATGAATTGGCTCGGCTGGATGGGGCCGTTAATCAATTGCGGACGCAAGTTGAAGAGCTGCTGGATGGAACGCAGACCATGCAGGCGACGGATTATTCGGATGTGCTCGAAACCATTCGCATGTTTGCCCATGACAAGGGATGGCTCAACCGACTGAAGGAAGCGGTGCAGTCAGGGCTCACTGCGGAAGCTGCGGTTGAGCGGGTTCAAACCGACAACCGCGCCCGCATGATGCGTATGCAGGATGCCTATTTGCGCGAGCGCATGCATGATCTTGATGATCTCTCCAATCGGCTGCTCCGCATCCTGACGGGGGCCTTGGCCACTGCATCGCGCACCGACTTGCCGCAAAACGCCATTGTTGTTGCCCGCAACATGGGACCGGCCGAGCTTCTGGATTATGACCGTACCAAGCTGCGCGGAGTGGTGCTCGAAGAGGGTGGCAAGACAAGCCACGTGGCCATTGTCGCGCGGGCGCTTGGCATTCCTGCTGTTGGCCGGGCAACTGGACTTGTTGATCTCGTTGATCCCAACAATGACATCATTTTGGATGGTGGAGCGGGTGAGATCTTTGTGCGGCCCTCAACGGAGCTGCAGCGGTCCTATTCGGAAAAAGTGCGCTTCTACGCGCGGCGTCAGGCGCAATATACGGCGTTGCGCGATTTGCCCGCAGTTACGAAGGATGGTTTTGCGGTCAGTCTCAATATCAATGCCGGACTCATTGTCGATATTCCGCATCTGCATGATTCCGGAGCGGAAGGTGTGGGACTTTACCGGACCGAACTGCAATTCATGATGGCGCAGCGGTTTCCGCGACTTTCGGCTCAAATCAAGCATTACACCCAAATCCTTGAACAGGCCAAAGACAAGCCCGTTGTGTTTCGTACCCTGGATATTGGGGCGGACAAGATATTGCCTTACTTGCGGCAGCCGAAGGAAGAAAACCCGGCGATGGGCTGGCGGTCAATCCGCATGTCTCTTGATCGACCGGCGTTGCTGCGGTTGCAATTGCGCGCGATGCTTTTGGCGGGTGCGGGGCGTGATCTCAAGATCATGTTCCCGATGATTGCGGATGTGGACGAATATCTGCGCGCCAAGGCCGTGTATGATCTTGAATTGGCCTATCTGAAAGCCCGTGGTCGAGACCTGCCGCAATCCGTCAAGCTTGGCGTGATGATCGAAATTCCTTCGCTGTTGTGGCAGCTCGACAGCTTGTTCCCGGTGATTGACTTTGCATCCATCGGTTCCAACGACCTTGTCCAGTTCCTGTTTGCATCAGATCGCGGCAATCCGAAACTGTCGGGACGCTATGACCCGCTGTCACCGGCAGCACTCGGTGCCATGCGCATGATTGTCGAGAAGGCGCAGCAGCACGGAAAGACCGTGACGTTGTGTGGCGAACTTGGTGGTCGACCCTTGGAAGCCATGGGGCTGGTTGGCGTGGGATTGGCGTCGATGAGCATGGTTCCGTCGGGCATCGGGCCGGTGAAAGCGATGATCCGGTCGCTTGATCGCGGCAAATTATGGACCTTCATGGAGCCAAGATTGCGCAGCGGCATGCATAGTCTGCGGCCAGATCTCATGGAATTTGCCCAGCGCTCAGGTGTTGTTCTTTGACCACGACAATTTGACGTAAAAGCCGGTTGTGGCTGATCTCGTATTTTTACCTTTTCGCAATATTTGCCCCCCTGAAGCCCCGCATTTTTTGAACGCGTTAGGGGCCTATTCACCATTCTCCGCCATCCTGACCGGATAGTTAGTAATTAGTAAAGCGGGTTCGCAACCTGCCAGGAGATGAGGCATGGATCAGTCGGTTCAGGAGATGCAGCAAGACCACCCCGAAGAGGTTGTCGCGCAAGACACAATGCCAGCGTGCGGCGGGCGGCCCAAGCCTGATGGTGAGGAAAGTCCGGCAGGTGAAGTGGGCTGGTTTTTGCAGCGCGAACGCGAAAAGCGCGGACTCTCCCTGGAAGATGTCGGTGAATTCATCGGTGTTCATCCTTACCACATTGAAGCTATCGAATATGGTGACATGACGTGCATGCCACAGCGGATTGAAGCGCTGCAGATGATTTCGGCCTATGCTGATTTTCTTGGCTTTCACCCCGAGCCGTTGCTTGAACACTACGTGAGCATTCTTCCGGCACCTGAACTTGCACCAAAGCACCATCCGGCTAGCCCGGCACCGCTGAGCAGTGCCCGCATTTTGGCATTTGGCAAGAAATTGCCGAAGCTGCCGCCGGTCAATTTCAAGTTGCCTTCGGTGAAACTCGACAATATCAAATTGCCGTCGATCAAGATGGACAACAATGGTGTGGTGGCCTCAGTGGCCGCTGCTTTCATGTTGTTTGCAGGGACCACCTGGATCATTGCACCGGGAAAAGACGCTGTTCCACTGACGCAGGTGGTTGCGGAAATGCCGTCGGCCACGGAAAAAATGCCGGAGGCGCCAACACAAGATGACATGGCGGCAGTCAAGATTACTGATGTTGAAATCCCAGACCAGCCTCTGACCAAGACAGATGATTTGACTGTGGCGACAACAGCTCGTGAAGACGCGCAAACTGTGGAGATTGGTGACCCGCTGGGCGAGTTCATCAAGGAACAGGTTGGTGGTGATGCGACTGTTGCAGCGGTTGAGGTCATGGGATCTGCGAACACCATGGATTCTGAAAAGGCCGTGGAACCTGAAAAAGTGGTGGCTGCAATTGCGCCACCAGCAGAGATTCTTGAACCGCAGGCTGCAGAGCCTGTTAAGCAAGTCGTTGCAGCAGCGGCTGTTAAAGCTGACGGCGGCCAGGTGTTTGGCGATGCCAATAGCAATGCGCGTTTGGTCATCACTGCCAAATCGCCTGTCTGGGTGCGTATTGAAGATGCACAGGGCAACGTGGTGATGACGCAGATGTTCAACACAGGTGACAGTTTCCGTGTGCCGGACCGCAAGGGACTGGTGGTCATTGCGCGTGACGGTAGCCGACTGGTTTATGCCATTGACGGCAAGGAACGTGGCGTCATGGGCAAGCCAGGTGAAATTCTTGCCGGCGAAGAGCTTGATATCGAGAAGCTCGAAAGTAAAAGCTAGGGCTTTAGCGGTTCGTTTCACGCTTGCTTTGACGGGACCCGCCAAAGCAAGCTAGAAGCCGCCGCCATGGCTGCCATTTCCATCGAAAAACTGGACAAGATTGTCGAACGCTTCGCGGCGGTCGAGCACGGCCTTGCCAGTGGTGCTGCCGGCGAAACGTTTGTCAGATTATCGAAGGATTATGCCGAGCTGGAACCTTCGGCCAAGGCTGCCATGGCTTTGAAGGCTGCGTATCTTGAAGCGCATGACCTGAACGACATGGTGGCTGCTGGTGGTGAAATGGGTCAACTGGCTGCTGCTGAGCGCCCCGTACTCAATGACCGCATAGTGGCACTTGAGCATGACATGCGTATCATGCTGTTGCCAAAAGACTCAGCTGACGAGCGCAATGTTATCCTGGAAGTGCGGGCTGGTACGGGCGGTGATGAAGCCGCCATTTTTGCGGGTGATTTGTTCCGCATGTACCAACGTTACGCGGCCTCAAAGGGCTGGCGGGTTGAAGTCATCTCGGCGAGTGACGGTGAACATGGCGGATACAAAGAAGTCATCGCCAATATTTTTGGCCGTGGTGCCTATGCCAACTTGAAGTTTGAGTCTGGTGTGCACCGGGTCCAACGTGTGCCGAATACCGAAACGCAAGGGCGTATCCATACATCGGCTGCAACCGTTGCTGTTCTGCCGGAAGCAGAAGAGGTGGACATCAAGATTGAAGACAAAGATTTGCGCATTGATGTGTACCGGTCGTCCGGCCCGGGTGGACAATCGGTCAACACAACCGATAGCGCAGTGCGGGTAACGCATATTCCAACAGGACTTGCGGTGGCGATGCAAGAAGAGAAGTCGCAACTCAAGAACAAGAACAAGGCGATGAAACTGTTGCGGGCCAAACTCTATGAAATGGAACGCAGCCGCATTGATTCAGAACGGTCGGCGCAACGCAAAGGGCAGGTGGGATCAGGTGACCGGTCAGAACGGATCCGAACCTATAACTTTCCACAGGGGAGATTGACGGATCACCGCATCAACCTCACGCTCTACAAGCTCACGGATATTATCGAAGGTCCAGCCCTTGAAGATGTGGTGCAGGCCTTGATCACGAGCCACCAAGCCACATTGATGGCTGAACTCGACAGCAATGTCTGACACGCTCAGCGTCGTCCTGCGCGGCGCGCGGCGGGAGCTTGAGAAGCGCGGAATTGATACGGCAGCACTTGATGCAAGGTTGTTGATGCAAGCTGCGACGGGACTGGCCCATGAAGAGATTATAGCAACGCCAGAACAGGTTTTGACTCTGGAGGAACACGCAGCCTTTTCAGCTCTGATGCAGCGACGACTGCAGCGCGAACCAATTTCAAAGATTTTAGGCAGGCGTGAATTTTACGGTCGGGATTTTGTGGTCACGCGCCATGTGCTCGATCCCCGGGCTGATACAGAGACCCTCATCGACCTGGTGTTGCGTCACTTGGACCGAAGCCGAACATTATCCATTGTTGATCTCGGTTGCGGCAGTGGGGCCATCGCGGTCACGTTGGCTGCCGAGTACCCGCTCGCCAGGGTATTAGCGGTTGATATCTCAGCTGAAGCCAGACACGTCACTCTGGCAAATGCAGTTACAAATGGTGTGGATGGGCGAATCGCGGTTCGCGATGGGCCCTGGTTTCAATATGTTGGCGGGAGACACGAACTGGTCGTGTCAAATCCGCCCTATATCGAAAGCGACAGCATTGCGACGCTGGACAGAGATGTTTGCAATTATGACCCACATCTGGCGCTGGATGGCGGTGTCGACGGATTGCAGTGCTACCGCGATATTGCCAGTTCAGTGCGTGACTCTTTGACGAAAGATGGACTCGTCGTAGTGGAAATTGGCATGGGACAGGCCGCTGCTGTCATCGCCATATTTGCACAAGCGCAATTCGTGTTGTTGGATCAGGGGTTTGACCTTGCGGGGCGGGTACGTGTGCTGGCTTTCAGGCTTTTGGAAGCGATTTAACCTCTCGTCGAATTCATCAAAATAAGCGTTGGAATCGGCCTCTGAATGGGCTATTGATACGGGTAATAGTCCCGAGGCTGTTTGGCGAAGCGGTCGATGTAGGGGTTCGTACGGGGGCAATTCGTACAGATCTTGCATTCGTGAAACCAGCACTAGATGCGGTGAGAACCTTGGCAACAAGGTGTTCTTTGGCGGCCGGGACGTTGAAACACCAAGGCATGCACTGAAACAGTTTCTTGGAACCCTGATCTAAACTCAGCACAGTGCGCAATGTGGAGCGCCAATCATGGCGATTTTTCCGATGGATTATCATGGCAACAAATAACGGTCACTACTCACGTCAAGGCCAGCACAATAACAACAACAAGAACCGGAATCGCAACCGGAATCGGCGGCATGGCGGCGGTGGCAGCAGCCATTTGGGCGGCGGCGGTGGCGGCAGTCCCGGCAACCGTGTTTTCGACAGTAATGGACCGGACGTGAAACTGCGCGGTACAGCGCAAACAATTGCCGAAAAATACATGCAACTGGGGCGTGATGCGCAGTTGTCCGGTGATAACGTGATGTCGGAAAGCTATTATCAGCACGGGGAACACTATTATCGCCTGTGGCTGGCGAACCAACCCGTTGGACAACCCATCCAGTTTGGGCGGCGTCCCGGTGAAGATGGCTATGAAGACGAGCAAGGTGAATCTTCCGACGGTGATGAGGAGGGTGGTGCAGTTGAAAATGCGGCTGAGGCGAGGGAGGGCAATGAACCTTCTGGTGCCAGTGAAGATGGCGATCCCAACCTGGCAACAGGCGAAGGACAGGTGCCGCGCCAGCAGCAACGTCCCAGAGACCAGAACCGCGATACAAATCGGGACGGTGGCCGTGAGCGATTCCGTCCACGTTGGCCAAAACGTAGTGACCGTCCGGAACAAGTTGCGTCAGGAGAAGGATCTCCTGAACGTGACGATTCAACATCATCTGCGCCAGAGGTTGATGCTGGAAATTGGGAAACTCCCTCTTTTCTGACGCGACCCGTGGCCGCGCCAATGGAAGATGACGTACCAACAGCGCCAGAGGCACAAGCCGAACGACGGCCACGGCGGGAAGCGCGTTCGCGGCGTCCGCGTGAAGCTGAGGCCGACACGCCAGGCTCTGATACACCTCCAGACAAATCCGAATAACACTCATTCTCGTCGCCCTTGTGGGCGGCAATTCCATACCTATATCTACAGCTGTACTTCATTTTGAAGGCGTACGATGGGTGCCAATCGGGCTCAGGTTGCGTGCTGTGGAGAGATGGATATGGATTTCGAAAAATTTACGGAGCGCTCGCGCGGATTTATCCAGAGTGCACAGTCGATGGCGTTGCGCGAGGGGCATCAACGGTTCACCCCTGAGCATCTGCTGAAGGTCTTGCTTGATGACGAAGAAGGTCTGGCGGCGGGACTGATCCGGGCCAGTGGTGGTGACTCGCGGCTGGCCTTGCGTCAGGTCGAGGTCGCACTTGCCAAAATTCCGAAAGTTTCAGGTGGCGGAGCAGGGCAGGTTTATCTTTCACCCGAAATGGCACGGGTGTTTGAAGCTGCGCAAAAAATTGCCGACAAGTCTGGTGACAGTTTTGTTTCTGCTGAGCGGTTGTTGCAGGCTATCGCCATGGAGAACAGCGATGCTGCCAAGGCCTTGAAGGCGGCAAACGTGACGCCACAAGGCCTCAATCAAGCAATCAATGACATTCGCAAAGGGCGAACTGCCGATTCGGCTTCGGCAGAACAGTCCTACGATGCCTTGAAAAAATACGCGCGCGATCTCACAGAAGATGCACAAGCGGGCAAACTTGATCCGGTGATCGGACGAGATGAAGAAATCCGGCGCACAATTCAGGTGCTGTCACGGCGTACGAAAAACAATCCTGTGCTGATTGGCGAACCCGGTGTTGGCAAGACTGCCATTGCAGAGGGGCTGGCCTTGCGTATCGTGCAAGGCGATGTTCCTGAATCGCTCAAGGACAAGAAATTGCTCGCGCTCGACATGGGGTCGCTGATTGCGGGCGCGAAGTTTCGTGGTGAGTTCGAGGAGCGGTTGAAGGCCGTTCTGTCTGAGGTTACGTCCTCGGATGGCGGCATTATCTTGTTCATTGATGAAATGCACACGTTGGTTGGTGCCGGCAAGGCCGAGGGTGCCATGGATGCGTCCAACCTGTTGAAGCCAGCATTGGCACGGGGCGAACTGCATTGCGTGGGTGCCACAACGCTCAATGAATACCGCAAGCATGTGGAAAAAGATGCAGCACTAGCGCGGCGTTTTCAGCCGGTGTTTGTCAATGAGCCGACGGTCGAAGACACGATTTCGATTCTGCGGGGTATCAAAGAGAAGTATGAACTGCATCACGGTGTCAGGATCACGGATGCTGCAATTGTTGCATCCGCGATGTTGTCGAGCCGTTACATTTCGGATCGCTTCCTCCCCGACAAGGCGATTGACCTGATGGATGAAGCGGGTGCCCGGCTGCGGATGCAGGTTGATTCAAAGCCTGAAGAACTTGATGAACTTGACCGTCGCATCATGCAATTGCAGATCGAACGGGAAGCGTTGAAAAAAGAGGACGACGCCGCCTCCAAGGACCGACTGCAGAAGTTGCAGAAGGAATTGGCGGAGCTTGAGGAAAAATCGGCCGGTATCACGCGGCGCTGGCAGGAAGAAAAGGAGAAGCTTGCTGCATCGTCAAAGATCAAAGAAGAACTTGATCAAGCGCGCGCCCATCTTGATCAGGCCCAGCGCAAGGGTGACTTTGCGAAGGCGGGTGAGCTTGCCTACGCCACCATTCCGGGATTGGAAAAGAAGCTGAAAGAGTCGGAAGCGACAGGTTCGAAGTTGCTGGAAGAAGCGGTGACAGAGGCGCATATTGCACAAGTCGTCTCGCGATGGACCGGCATTCCCGTTGACAAGATGCTGGAAGGGGAGCGCGAGAAGTTGCTCCACATGGAGAAGGATCTTGGCAAACGGGTCGTTGGCCAGGCGGATGCGGTGGAAGCCGTTGCAACTGCGGTGCGGCGTGCGCGGGCTGGATTGCAGGATCCCAACAGGCCTATTGGGTCATTCATGTTCTTGGGGCCAACAGGTGTTGGCAAGACGGAATTGACAAAGACATTGGCGTCATTCTTGTTTGATGATGAACATGCGATGGTGCGGATCGACATGTCGGAATACATGGAAAAACATTCAGTCTCGCGGCTGATTGGTGCCCCTCCGGGATATGTTGGATATGATGAAGGCGGTGCCTTGACGGAAGCTGTGCGACGCAGGCCCTATCAGGTTGTGCTTTTCGACGAAATTGAGAAAGCACATCCCGATGTGTTCAATGTGTTGTTGCAAGTTTTGGATGATGGTCGCCTGACGGACGGGCAGGGGCGTACAGTTGATTTCAAGAATACCCTGATCATCATGACCTCCAATATCGGGTCCGAGTTTCTGGTGCGTCTGGGTGAGGATCAGGATACGGATGAGGTGCGCGACGATGTAATGGGCATTGTGCGCACGCAGTTCAGGCCGGAGTTTCTCAATCGTATAGACGAAATCATCCTTTTCCACAGGCTGAAACGGCAAGACATGGGTGCCATTGTCGACATCCAAATGGCGCGTCTTGAGAAACTTCTGAGTGATCGAAAAATATCCGTTTTGTTGTCAGACGAAAGCCGAAACTGGCTGGCTGAAAAAGGCTATGATCCGGCCTATGGTGCGCGCCCGTTGAAGCGCGTCATGCAAAAGGCATTGCAAGACCAATTGGCCGAGGAATTGCTGGCTGGCCGGATCAAAGATGGCGACACCATTGATGTCTCGATTGGTGATGACGGACTTGAGTTGCGCAGCCGTGTGATCAATTGAGGCGATGCGAGTTACGGGATATCAGGCCGCCGTAAACACTGGATTTTTTTTACAATCTATTGTTCCGCTTGCGCAACCTGCACAGCCGACGGGGCGGTTTTC
>CAWJXD010000003.1:290000-384691 GCA_963846785.1 uncultured Alphaproteobacteria bacterium
GCGGATTAGGCCAATGCCGATTGTATAAAAACTGGAACAGGATGGAAAGCCTGGCATTAATGGGTGATAGCCCCGTACAGGTAAATTGTGCAGTCGGATTCGAGTAAGGCGGGACACGTGAAATCCTGTCTGAACATGGGGGGACCACCCTCCAAGCCTAAGTACTCCTCAGTGACCGATAGCGAACAAGTACCGTGAGGGAAAGGTGAAAAGCACCCCGACAAGGGGAGTGAAATAGTACCTGAAACCGAATGCTTACAAACAGTACGAGGCTGTAATGCTGAGTACGTACCTTTTGTATTATGGGTCAGCGACTTATGATTGACATGCAAGCTTAAGCCGATAGGCGGAGGCGCAGCGAAAGCGAGTCTGAATAGGGCGTTCAGTATGTCGATATAGACCCGAAACCAGTCGATCTAGCCATGAGCAGGTTGAAGGTGCAGTAACATGCACTGGAGGACCGAACACGTAACCGTGGAAAAGGTTTGTGATGACTTGTGGCTAGGGGTGAAAGGCTAATCAAGGCTGGAGATAGCTGGTTTTCCGCGAAAGATATTTAGGTATCGCGTCGAGCGAATACTCCGGGGGGTAGAGCACTGGATGGGCTAGGGGTTCGTATAGAGCTACCAAACCCAACCAAACTCCGAATACCCGGAAGTACTACTCGGCAGTCACACAGTGGGTGCTAACGTCCATTGTGAAGAGGGAAACAACCCTGACCTACAGCTAAGGTCCCTAAATCATGACTAAGTTATGAAGGATGTGGAGATCCCAAAACAACCAGGAGGTTGGCTTAGAAGCAGCCATCCTTTAAAGAAAGCGTAACAGCTCACTGGTCTAAATAAGGGTTTCTGCGCCGAAAATGTAACGGGAATCAAGTCATGTACCGAAGCTTAGGGTGTGCACCGCAAGGTGTACGCGGTAGCGGAACGTTCCGTAGGCCTGTGAAGGTGGACCCGTGAGGGCTGCTGGAGGTATCGGAAGTGCGAATGCTGACATGAGTAACGATAAACAGTGTGAGAAACACTGTCGCCGAAAGACCAAGGGTTCCTCCTTAAAGTTAATCTGAGGAGGGTGAGCCGGATCCTAAGGTGAGGCCGAAAGGCGTAACCGATGGCAACCAGGTTAATATTCCTGGGCTAGTGGGTAGTGACGGATCTTAGAAGTTGTTCGAGATTATTGGATTTCTCGGGCAGCCAAGCGGTCCCTGGAAATAGCTCCCACATCAATCCGTACCCGAAACCGACACAGGTGGTCAGGTAGAGTATACCAAGGCGCTTGAGAGAACTATGCTGAAGGAACTCGGCAAATTGCCCTCGTAACTTCGGGATAAGAGGGCCCCGCTTTTGCGCAAGCAGGAGCGGGGGGCACAAGCCAGGGGGTAGCGACTGTTTAGCAAAAACACAGGGCTCTGCGAAATCCATAAGATGACGTATAGGGCCTGACGCCTGCCCGGTGCCGGAAGGTTAAGGAGAGAGGTGCAAGCTTTGAACCGAAGCCCCGGTAAACGGCGGCCGTAACTATAACGGTCCTAAGGTAGCGAAATTCCTTGTCGGGTAAGTTCCGACCTGCACGAATGGCGTAACGACTTCCCCACTGTCTCCAGCATAGACTCAGTGAAATTGAACTCCCCGTGAAGATGCGGGGTTATTGCGGTCAGACGGAAAGACCCCGTGCACCTTTACTATAGCTTTACACTGGCATTCGTGCTGGCATGTGTAGCATAGCTGGTAGACTTTGAAGTTTGGGCGCTAGCCCAGATGGAGTCGCAATGTGAAATACCAGCCTTGTTGACATGGATGTCTAACCGCGGTTTCTGAATCGAGGCCCGGGACAGTGTATGGTGGGTAGTTTGACTGGGGCGGTCGCCTCCCAAAGAGTAACGGAGGCGCGCGATGGTAAGCTCAGGCTGGTCGGAAATCAGCCCTCGAGTGCAATGGCATAAGCTTGCCTGACTGCGAGACTGACACGTCGAGCAGAGTCGAAAGACGGTCATAGTGATCCGGTGGTTCTACGTGAGGAGGGCCATCGCTCAACGAATAAAAGGTACGCCGGGGATAACAGGCTGATGATTCCCAAGAGTCCATATCGACGGAATCGTTTGGCACCTCGATGTCGGCTCATCACATCCTGGGGCTGGAGAAGGTCCCAAGGGTTCGGCTGTTCGCCGATTAAAGTGGTACGTGAGCTGGGTTCAAAACGTCGTGAGACAGTTTGGTCCCTATCTGCCGTGATTGTAGGAATTTTGAGAGGATTTGACCTTAGTACGAGAGGACCGGGTTGAACACACCTCCGGTGGACCTGTTGTGACGCCAGTCGCAGTGCAGGGTAGCTATGTGTGGACGGGATAACCGCTGAAGGCATCTAAGCGGGAAACCCACCTCAAAACAAGAATTCCCTTGAGAACCGAGGAAGACGACCTCGTTGATAGGCCGGGTGTGTAAGGGCAGTAATGTCTTGAGCTTACCGGTACTAATCGTTCGAACGGCTTGAATCACTCTCATTATTGATTTTCATCAGTAATGACGCATCCGTCACAGGATGCTTCAAGCGACAATATGGAATGCAAAATAAAATAAGAAAATGTGCTCGTTCGCGGTTTTAAGGAAAACCGCTTCCCTGTTTTTCGCCGGCCTGGTGGCTTTGGCGGAGTGTCCATACCCGATCCCATCCCGAACTCGGCCGTAAATCGCTCCAGCGCCAATGGTACTTCGTCCTAAGACGCGGAAGAGTAGGTCGCTGCCAGGCCTGCGAAAAACAGGACAGTGATTTCTCTTGAAATCACGACAACCCTTTATTCACGATGACAATTTGCCTCTTGGCAGATCACACAAAACCCGCCCTGCGAAAGCAGTGGCGGGTTTTTGGTTGGTTGACTGTTATATTTTTGCTGATATAAATCACCCGATGAAACGACTGTTCTTCCTTGGTGATACATTGGAGCAGATCAGAACTTTTCCGCTGGAAGTTCGACGCGAAATCGGTGTTGAGTTGCGCTTTGTGCAGCAAGGGATTGAGCCCAACAATTGGAAACCAATGAAGTCGGTTGGGCCCGGTTGTCGGGAAATTAGGGTCAAGGATGAATCTGGTGCCTATCGGGTCATCTATGTTTTGCAGGATGCCAACGGGATCTACGTTTTGAATGCTTTTCAGAAGAAGTCACAAAAGACACCCAAGCATGAAATTGAATTGGCCAGTCGGAGGTTGAAGCAGATATGACAACACGCAAAATGAAGATCGAGAGTTTTGCCAATGTGTGGGACGCGCTGGAAGACTCGTCAGAATCTGCCGCCGAAATGACCATGCGGTCTGACCTCATGATCACGCTCACGCAGCATTTAAAAACTTGGAACGTGACGCAAGCCACAGCTGCAAAGCGACTTGATATCACCCAGCCCCGCTACAATGATCTCGTCAAAGGCCGGATCAACAAGTTCAGCGTAGACGCTTTGATCACGCTGGCCCGCAGGGCGGGGTTGGTTGTTGAGTTGAAGATCAAGAAAGCGGCGTGAAGCTTTGGCTATGGCGGAGTGTCCATACCCGATCCCATCTCGAACGCGGCCGTAAATCGCTCCAGCGCCAATGGTACTTCGTCTTGAGACGCGGAAAAGTAAGGTCGCTGCCAGGCCTGCGAAAAACAGGAAGGTGCTTTCCTTGGAAAGCGCGGAGCTCCTTCACTCACGATGACCATCGGTCACAAACAACCCGCCCGCTGAAAAGCGTGGCGGGTTTTTTGTTGTGATGTGGACAATTTGCAAATTGCCGTTGCATTTTTATCTAACTCCAACCACAGTCGATGTTGGTGCCATCAGCCGCGACTGGAGGATAAATGTCAACTCATTGGGAAAGCAGAGATATCAAACTCAAATTTGTTGTACTTGCCTTGAGCGCCTTCCATTTATTTTTTTGTGCGCGTGCGGCTTCGGCTTCTGACAAGCACTTTCCGACATGGATATATGAGCCTAGTGAAGCAGGTTACAGTCGGGATTATATTAATGGGAAAATGGTGTTTTCTGGTGCGGTTGAGCGAGATTGCGAAGTCAAAATAGAAGAAAATGATTTTGATCAGTGTTGGAAGGACGCAGCAGACAGCGGACGTCCTGGGGCCGGTTCGCGATGCCCACTGAAGCCGTTTGACAGGACCGTAACTTGCAAGCCAACAACAGTATCCTTCAGATACAATGGATCACCTTGGCAACAAATCGCAAGCGAAACTGGAAATCAAAAGCAGACATTATTTTGGGAGCAGAGCGGATTTGATCTCGGAAAATATGAGTTTAGCCCTGGGCCCAGCTACTTAGTTTCAAAAAGAATGACAATGGTGGCATTGGGCGATTCGATTGCGGCTGGCGAAGGCAACCCTGATCATTGTGGACAGCCTGATGAGAGTAATCTGCCGATCTTAGGTCAACTAAGCGTCATAGTTGGAGGAGAGGAAACACTTTGTAAGCAGAGTTTCAGCTCTCTTTGGTTGGAGCCTCGCGATCATCGGTCGATGAAAGCACCAATTTTTGTCGCTGCTAGAATGTTAGCGGAAAAACATCCAGGATTGGTGCCAATAACGCTCTCATTTGCAAAATCGGGAGCGGATACAATAGATCTTTTTTATGGTAGGCACTTGCCTCCTCAAATTTACCTTGCTGCATCGGCCTTGGCTGATGCTACAAACGGTGGGCATGCAGTGAGGGTTGACCGAAAGGTTGACAGCCTGATCATTTCAGTTGGTGGAAATGATGTAGGCTTCTCTGGCATCTTGACACTATTGGGTTCAGCGGAAGTTGAGTGTGTTAAAGCGATGGCTGCCCCTCACATGCCGATTTTCTCCAATACGCCCATTCCAAATCGTCCAACAGGACCGGCGGTACCCGTAAATTCTGGAGCTGTTGAATGCAAGCCGAATGTTACAATTGCTCAGGAAGCTTTCCATAGCAGTCTAACTGATCTGAAAAGCAATCTACTTAAGGTTAAACATGACGTTGAAGGTCTTTTGAATGTTGATAAGATCTATGTGGTTGAGTATCCGGTGGGCCTGTTTTCCACGGGACCTGGAGAGTTTTCTGGAGGCTGTGACGCGGTCGGTTCTGGCGTTGCTCATGTTGGGCGTGGAAGTACGCTTGCCGACTACTTCGAGGGTTTGAATATCAGTGTAGAGGACGCTCATTCTATTTGGGAAATGGGCAACCAGTTGAATATAGAGCTTCGAAATTTTGTTAATTCAGCTAACGGACAGGGTCGGATAAAGTGGGTCTTTGTCGACGGTGTCTCAGACGCATTCCAAGGTCATGGATACTGCACAGCAGACCCCTATTTTGTAAAGTTTGCTGAATCGTGCTCGTGCCAAGGCAACGCGAAAGGAGTCCTTCATCCAAATGCCAAAGGTATTGGTGTAATCGCAGACTTAATTGTCAAGGCAATTGAGCGAAATCAACCGGAAGCGGTGGGAATTACTTCAAATATCCAACCGATCCTTGACTACTTGCTTGAGTCTGAAAACTAGACAACGGAGGAAGTTATGAGACAACTGGTTTATTCGACGATCCTATCTGGCGTAGCATACGCCTTAGTTTTGTTAGCAACGTCTTCGGCGTCTGCTTACGATTGGGAGATTAGCGATGCGAAGGTCAATATTGTGGAGGGCACATATGTGCCAAATAACATCTCCTTCCAGATCGAAAAATCCAGCCCGGGCGGTTCTTGTCCAAGTGGTCAATGGCTGAATTGGTTTGGCCAGGGAACAACAGATCAGCTTAAACGCGAGAACGTCAAAGGTGTGTTCGCGCTCCTTCTAGCGGCGAAAGTAACGGGGACTACCGTCACAATCTACGGGAATAATAACTCAAATTGTACGATTGATTTCATACATTTGAGATAAATCTAGTTTTCATTGCAGTAGTATAGTTGGCAAAATTCATGTGAACAAACTGTTCGGAATTCAGCGGCGCGTCGGCCAAGGGCCGCCGCACTTTTTTAATGTCGCATCTTTCCGCCGCTTGTGTCGAGCAGAGTCGAAAGACGGTCATAGTGATCCGGTGGTTCTACGTGAGGAGGGCCATCGCTTAACGGATTGCTGACTTAGCCGCTCCCTTAATCTTCGCCTTCTCCCCCTCCGGAAACGTCACCATCAACTGCAATTCACCGCCTAATGCGTGGACGTAGTCGCGCAGGGTTGAGACTTTCACGTCTGAGCGACTTTCCAATCGTGACACGTAGACCTGTTTGCCGCCAAGGCGTTTGGCGACTTGCTCTTGCGTCAGGGCGCGGGATTTGCGGATGTCGCGCAGGGCCATTTCTTCGGCGATGAGTTCACCTGCGCGGGCTTTGATCTGCTTTTTGCGGGCGGGAGAAAATCCGGCGATGATTTGTTTCAAGGGAATAGCGGTTTTCATTTTTTGGTCCTTTTCTTCATTGTATCCAGATGGCCTGCAAAACGGATGTCGGCTTTGGTGACTAGCGTTTTGTAGAAACGTGCCGATGACGTTCCAGACTTGTCGCCTGCCACCAACAAAATCGCCTTGCGTTCAGGGTCAAAAGCATAGGCAAGCCGCCACACGCCATCACCCGCATCGAACCGCAATTCCTTCATGTTGGCGAAGCGTGATCCTTTCAAAGTGTCGGCATGGGGCCGTTTCAGCGTTGGTCCGACTGCTGACAGCAACTCAGCCATCGCCGCGATTTCATCCTGTACGGCTTGCGGGAAGTTCTGAAACTCCTCCGCAAATGCAACATGAAAAAGAACGGGCCAAGACATGAGGTTATACATACACTACAAAGTATATATTGTCCAGTGTATGACGTGACTGACACGTCGAGCAGATACGAAAGTAGGTCATAGTGATCCGGTGGTTCACCGTGAGGAGGGCCATCGCTCAACGAATAAAAGGTGCTGCCCAAGGATAACAGGCTGATTATCCCTGCGAGTCCATATCGACGGAATCGTTTGGCACTGAAGCTTGCAAATTTGCACTGGTATGATACTATCCCACCATGACCTCCGCCGAGAAAATCTCCATCACGCTCACCCCCGAGATGAACCGTATGATCAAAGAGCGGGTGGAAGCTGGGGATTATGGGTCGACGAGTGAGTTGATCCGTGACGCGCTTCGCCTCTGGCAGCGGCGCGAGGACGAGCATAAGCAGAATCTTGTCGAAATCCGTGCCCGCTTGCAGGCCTCAATTGACGATCCCCGGCCATCATTATCCGTTGAGGAGACGCGCGCTAGCTTCCTTGCGCATGCTGCGGCGCGCCGGAAGCTTGCTTCGTGAACAAGCGGCGGGTCCGCTTTCTCGCTGCGGGGCAATGCCGATCTCAAATCCATCTTTGATTGGATCGTGGATGCCTCCGGCTATCCGGCGGTCGCTGAGAATTCATTCTGCGCATCATTGATCGCTGCGAACAGCTAGGCGATTTTCCTGAACTCGGCGTTGCCCGTGACGATCTTCTTGCGGGGTTGCGTCATCTGGCTTTCGAGCGCCGCGCAGCTATTTTCTACCGCATTACTGTTGATGAAATCCAGATCGTCAACATTTTCTACAAGGGCCGCGATTATGACGATTTTACCTTTCAGGGGTAATTGGCTGCTTCGCAATGTGAAATACCAGACTTGTTGACATGCCAGTTTTAAGAATGGGATGTCTAACCGTGGTTTCTGAATCGAGGCCCGGGACAGTGTATGGTGGGTAGTTTGACTGGGGCGGTCGCCTCCCAAAGAGTAACAGAGGCGCGCGATGGTAAGCTCAGGCTGGTCGGAAATCAGCCCTCGAGTGCAATGGCATAAGCTTGCGTGCCTTGCGAGACCGACACGTCGAGCAGATACGAAAGACGGTCATAGTGATCCGGTGGTTCACCGTGAGGAGGGCCATCGCTCAACGAATAAAAGATACTGCCTGCGGATAACAGGCTGATACCCTTGCGAGTCCATATCGACGGAATCGGATGATTACCTTGGAAGTGCTGGGCAGGTTGATGGATACTTTGACTGCCAGCCGCGGGCGATCCAGTTTTTGTCGGGTGTGCCTGCAAGCGTGATGAGCCAATACTCGAAGCAGTTTGTTCCGCTTGATTTGATTTGGAAGCAGCCGCCGCGATTGCCGTCGTACAGTGTGCAGAACTGATCGCCCTTGGTGGACCACTGACCGCTCACTGACGTTTCGCCTTCGCGATACTCACTCCTGCCAACTCGGCGGTAGGTTTCCGAGAATGGTACGCCGTTGCGATAGGTTCCTTTTATTTCGCGGCCAACAAACACGTAAGTGATGTCCTTGGCGGTCAGCCAGTGGTCCGAAGCGTGGACAGACTGGGTGCTGAGCACCAGAACGATCATTGCCAGCGTCTTAAGCATCAAGAATTTTCCACACGTGCTCAAGGGTTGCTGTTTTCTCGAACATCTTGGAGGCCGAGCAATATTTGTCCGATGACAGTTTTATGGCCCTTTCGACAACGGCGGGCTTCAGGTTTTGCCCTTTTAATGTGTAGATCAATTTGACTTTGGTGAAGACTTTTGGATCTTCGTTGGCGCGCTCGGCTTCCAACTCCACCTCGCAATGCGTGATTTTTTCGCGCGATTTTTCGAGGATCATGACGACATCAAAGGCTGTACAGCCACCGAGACCCAGTAACATCATCTCCATGGGCCGGACGCCGATGTTCCTGCCCCCTGCTTCAGGGGCACCGTCCATGACAATGGCATGGCCTGAGCCGCTTTCGCCCAGAAATGCCCGGCCGTTGATCCAGGTTATTTTCGCTTTCATTCACGTCACTCCACTCAGGTCGCAGCACGCATTCCGACGACGTGCTGTAGCGTATTCACGGGTTGACCTTCAATGGCTCCGATGACCTTGCGGGCGGTGCTGAATCCCGCTTCGTGGAAGTCCTCCGGAATGGAAATCAACTGCGGGCTCAGCATGCCAAGAAGCTCAATGGTGTGTTTGGTCACAACATCAAAGTCTTTTCCAAGTTGCATGCCGCCCTGGGACAGCCCCTCGGCAAACGCCAGAGCCGTTGGGCTGGCGCTGCAGACCACGCCATCGATCCGCGTTCCATTTTCAATGGCGTGAACCGCTGCTTCACGGACAAGCGTTAGCGACGAATCCGTGTCGATTGAACTCATGGGGATCGCTGTTTGGGCGTTGGCCAGCAGGCCGTGTTCAAAGCCCTGATGTGTGTGCTTGTAATAGGTTAAATTGGCTGGCGGGCTGATGAGTGCGATGTGCTGGCGATTGCGCCTGGCCAGTATATTTGTTGCTTCCCTGGCGAAGGCTTCGTTGTCGTAGTCGTGAAAGGGGTGTTCGATGCCCATTTCGGTGCGGCCATGGGTGGCGAAGGGGATGTTGTTGTCCACGAGAAAGCGGACGCGCGGATCATTGGGTTGGGTGCGAGAAAGGATAACGCCGTCGGCTGAACCCGTTTCCTGGATGTAGCGCAGCGGTTCCATGGGATCAGAAAGCGAATAGGGTGTCACCACGAGATGGTAATTGGTGTCTTTCAGACCGTCGGAGATACCGTAGACAAAGTCAGAGAAGAAGCCTGAACCTCCGTCGGCAGAATTCAAAACAACTGTGATCACGTTGGTCTTGCCGGTGCGAAGCCTCACACCAGCGCGGTTGGGGCGGTATCCGATCTGTTGTGCGATTAACTTGACGCGGGCGCGGGTCTCGGGTGCAATCTGCTCGTCACCCTTCAGCGCGCGCGAAACAGTCGATATGCCGAGGCCTGTGAGATAGGCGATCGACTTCAGGGTTGGGCGGGTTTTGTCAGGCGTTTGCAACGTCATCGCGTGGTGACGGTAACAAGGGCGTTGCCGGATAGCAATTACGGAAACGTTTCAAATCACGAATTTACCTGAAAAATCGATTCCGCACTGCAGCATTATTGAAACGTTGCAAAAGCAAAAAAATTTCGATAGCAATTGCGAACCCAACTTAATCCAAGGGAGGAAATTGTCATGGGTCTCAAGAAATTTACCGCGGCATTCGCGGTTACGGCTTCGTTGCTCTCGGCTGGTGTTGCATCAGCTGCTGATCTCGAAGTGACACATTGGTGGACATCCGGTGGTGAAGCCGCCGCTGTTGCTGAGTTTGCCAAAGCAGTTGATGCTTCTGGCGACAAGTGGGTTGACGGTGCGATCGCTGGTTCAGGTGACGTTGCGCGTCCCATCATCATCTCGCGCATTCTCGGTGGCAACCCCATGGGTGCGACCCAGTTGAACCCTGGCAAAGACGCTGACGATCTGATCGCAGCCGGCCTTCTCGAAGACATCACAGATGTTGCAACTGCTGGCGACTGGGCCAACATTTTGCGTCCAAAGAGCCAACTGGAAAGCTGCACCAAGGATGGCAAAGTATACTGCGTTCCAGTGAACCTGCACTCCGCACAATGGATGTGGACAAACCGCAAGGTTTATGAAGATGCAGGCATTGCACCTCCACAAAACTGGGCTGAATTCGTTGCTGCTGCTCCTAAGCTGCAAGAAAAAGGCATTCAACCTTTGTCACTCGCACAGGGCTGGCCCGTTGGTCTCCTCGTGAACGACGTTCTCGTTGCGCTTGCTGGCGTTGAGAACTTCGTCAAGGTTTACAAGGACCGTGATATCGCCCTCGCATCGGGCCCAGAATTCGGCAAAGTGTTCGAAGCACTTGCTGCAGTTCGCCAGTTCGTGCCTGCAGACAAAATGGTTCCACAGTGGAATGAAGCTGTCGCTTTGGTTATCCAAGGAAAAGCTGGCGGCAACATCATGGGTGACTGGGCTGGCGGCGAATTCGCAGTTGCCAACATGGTTGCTGGTAAGGACTACGACTGCTTGCCAGGTCTGGGCGTAACCCCGGTTCTGAACACAGGCGGCGACGTATTCTACTTCCCGAAGAACAAAGATCCAGCAGTGACAGCAGCACAAAAGAAAATGGCTGCAACACTCGTGACCAAGGAAGTGCAAGTTGCATTCAACCTGAAGAAGGGTTCATTGCCAATGCGTGCTGACGTTGATCTGTCTGCTGCAAATGATTGCATGAAGAAGGGTCTGGCCATTCTTGACGGTTCAACAGCCGTGTTCCCGAACGACATTCAGATGATCGATCGTGACTCGTTGAACCAAATCAATGATCTGTTCACATCGTTCATGGCTGATCCAGCTTTGACAGCTGCTGATACGCAAGCCAAGTTCGCTGAAATCATCAAGAACGCACCGAAGTAATTCGGCGACCGAACGCAAATGCATCACCCTCAACCTGTTGGTTGAAGGTGATGCAAACTCATCATAATGTATATGTGTGCGCCGTGTCGTAATCACGCTAGGGAATTTTGTCCCGGCCAAATGCGATGACGGTTCATCACTCAAGAGTGAAGTCTGGGTATGGCCACTGTTTCCCTTAATCCGCGCTATGTCTTCACCAGCGACCGCATCCCGGCGGTCATCGTCTATTCCATCGCAGCGGCGCTCGCTGCCATTGTCGGCCTTTTGGCCCATGGCATGTTTGAGCAGGCTGGCTGGTTCATCGACGTTAAAAAACATGTGGGTGGTCTATCGCTTTTTGTTGATTTGGCCATTTTCCTTGTCAAATTTCTGGCCGCATTGGCCGCAATCTTTGCTCTCTCGCTGTATGCCAAGCGCGCTTTTCAGGACAGCTTTGAAACGTCAACTGTTGGCCGCCGCACGCGAGATTCAACTTTCTCCATTGCCATGGCCGCGTCATTCTTTCTCGGTTTCATCTGGAGGCCGTGGACAGATTTCAACGGCGTGGCCGGGGCGACGTTCTTCATTATCCTGGCCGGCATTGCCTTAAGTCTTCTCGATGTTCCGTTCCGCAAGTTCAGTTACAAACTTGTATTCCTCGCTGTGATCTTCCTCTTGTTTCTAGCTGTGATGTATTCGGCGGCTTCTCCTGGTATCGCTGCTTCGTCCATGAGCTGGTTCCCGTCCGTCTTGGGATTGCTGTCTGTGGCCGTTCCACTCGGGCTTGTGCCGTGGTTTGCGCCCTACGAAAACCAGAATTCGAAATTCGGCTCGCTGGCCATGATCCTGATCGCGCTGTTCGTGTTTGTCGGCGGCACTCTGTGGACCGTGATGTTCTCCTTCACGTCGATCAAAATCCTGCCGTTGTTCACGCCGGGAGATTGGTGGGAAAAATTCGTCGGACTTGCAAACTACACGCGCTTGTTCAACACCAGCCGCTGGATGGATTGCCCTGCCGTTACCAAGATCGGCAGTGAGGCTTGGAAGCTGCAGTGTTCTGGTTCATTGCCTAACGTCATTACTTATGCCGTGCTTTATCTCGCTATCGTCATGACGCTGGGGTTTCTCATCGCGGTGCTCATGGACCAGAAAATCCGTGCGGAAGGTGTGTTCCGCACCATTTATCTCTATCCATTTGCATTGTCTTTCATCGTTACCGGCCACGTCTGGGCCTGGATTTTTTCGCCTGAGTACGGTCTGCAAAAAGCAGTGCGCAATTGGGGATGGGAGAGCTTCTCGTTCGGTTGGATCGCAGACCAGAAGATGGTGATGTATGCCATCGTTATCGCGGGTATCTGGCAAGGTACTGGATTTGTCATGGCATTGATGCTGGCGGGTCTGCGTGGCATTGACGAAGAAATCTGGAAAGCTGCGAAGATTGATGGCATCCCAACATGGCGTACCTATCTGCAAATTGTGTTACCCATGATGAAACCCGTTTTGGTCACGACATTTGTTTTCGTCGCATCGGGCGCCATTCGCATTTACGATCTGGTGGTTGCGATCACTGATGGTGGCCCCGGCGTGTCGTCTGACGTGCCGTCACGTTATATCTATCAGAATTTTACCGCCAATTTGGGTCAGTCGCTTGCTGCATCAACCGTGTTGCTGGCGATCATGGCCACCGTGCTGATCCCCTGGATCAGAATGGAATTTGGCAAAAAAGGACAGTAAGATGAGTGCTGCCGATACCATGTCAACCGGGCCATCAGGTCCCAAGCCCAAGAAATTCATCACGCTGCCGCGGGCCATTGTCTACGGCGTGTTGATCCTGTGTTGCCTGTTCTTCCTTTTCCCTCTGTACATCATGGTCATCACATCGTTGAAAGATCTCGATGCCATTCGCGATGGCAACCTGTTCTCTGCATCCGGCAATCCGACACTGGCCCCATGGGTCAAAGCCTGGAGCCAGGCCTGCACCGGCCTCTACTGTGAAGGTATCAAGCCGGGCTTCATCAACTCGTTGAAAATTACGGTCCCGTCGGTCATCGTATCGATTACGGTGGCGTGTATCACCGGATATTCATTGGCCAACTGGCCATTCAAGTATTCTGAAACATTCTTCACCATTTTGTTGCTCGCCAGCTTCATTCCCTATGTGGTGATGATTTATCCGATCGTGATCATCACGCGCTGGCTTGGCATTTTCTCTACCTTGCCCGCCGTGGTTCTGGTGCACACCATATTTGGTCTGCCGTTACTTACATTGCTCTTCCGAAACTACTTTGCATCCCTGCCGCAGGAATTGTTCAAGGCGGCGCGCGTGGATGGTGCGGGTTACTGGCGCATCCTGTTTCAGGTGTTCCTGCCCATGGCTGTTCCAATCATGACTGTTGCTGTGATCTTGCAGGTGACAGGCATCTGGAACGACTTCTTGTTCGGCGTGATCTACGCTGGACCTACCAACTATCCGATGACGGTTCAGCTCAATAACATCGTCAATACGGGGCAGGGTGTGAAAGAATACAACGTCGACATGGCTGCAACGATCCTCACCGGCATCGTGCCACTCGCTATCTACTTTTTCTCCGGCAAATATTTTGTCCGCGGCATCGCCGCCGGCGCAGTTAAGGGTTGATATCATGAAGGCCAATGTGAATCCGAGTGTATCCGTGCGTGGACTGGCGCAAAGCTATGGGGCTGTCAAAGTTCTACACGCTCTTGACCTCGATATTGCTGAAGGTGAGTTCCTCGTGTTGCTGGGACCATCGGGCTGTGGCAAATCCACATTGCTGAATTGCATCGCCGGATTGCTGGAACCTTCCGAAGGCCAGGTCTTCATCAAGGGCAAGAACGTCACGTGGGAAGAACCGAAAGACCGTGGCATTGGGATGGTGTTCCAGTCCTACGCACTTTATCCGCAAATGACAGTGGAACGGAATCTCTCCTTTGGACTGCGCGTTGCGGGAATGGCCACTGAGGAAATCGACAAACGCGTCAAGCGCGCGTCAGAGATGCTACAATTGGAACCGTTGCTGCAACGAAAGCCCACGGCACTTTCCGGTGGTCAGCGCCAACGTGTTGCTATTGGCCGCGCGCTTGTGCGTGATGTCGACGTGTTCTTGTTCGACGAACCACTGTCGAACCTTGATGCCAAGTTGCGCGCGGAACTCCGTGTGGAAATCAAGCGCCTGCACCAGCGGCTTGCCAACACAATGATCTATGTGACGCACGACCAGATTGAGGCCATGACACTCGCTGACCGCATTGCTGTCATGAAGGGTGGCACCATCCAGCAACTTGATGCGCCACAGACCATCTATAACAAACCAACGAACCTCTATGTTGCCGGTTTCATTGGTTCACCCTCGATGAACTTCCTCAAAGGCCGGATTGAAGGAGAGGGCGCGAAATCTGTTTTCGTCATGGGCAAAGAACGCGTTCCACTGAAAGACTACAAACCAGATACCCCACTTGATGCGCGCTCTGCCGTACTTGGCGTGCGTCCGGAACATATTCTGCTCGATTCCGCCGCAAGCAAAGCTGCAACCGATGTGCTCAAAGCCGTTGTCGATCTTGTTGAACCGATGGGATCCGACAGTTTGGTATGGTTAAAGCTGGCGGACAATGTGATCAGCGCACGCGTAGAATCGAACCAACACTTTGAACCTGGACAGAAAGTGGATGTCCGCTTTCGTGTGGGCCTGGCCTCGGTGTTTGACGAGGCTTCCGGCGAGAGGTTGTAATCGACATGCCTGACGACGCAGCGCAGGGGCATGTCGCGGTGGAGCTCGCTGGGGTCTGGTCACTATCCTCAGAGGACGGGCAGCATCACGTGGATTATGCTGTTCCGGGTGATGTGCATTCTTCCTTGATTGCTGCGGGTGCCATTCCGCATCCATATATCGGAAAGAATGAATTGGATGTGCGCTGGGTGGCCGACCAGAACTGGACTGCGCGGCGAAGCTTTGTGCTTGATGACGTGCCGAACGGTTTTCTTTATTTGGACATCGATTATCTCGATACGGTTGCCGAAGTTCATCTGAACGGCGCGCTCGTACTTGTCGCGCAAAATTGTTTCCAAAGGTATCGACCTGATGTGACGCAACATGTGCGGCAAGGCGAAAACATAATTGAGATTGTTTTTCATTCTGCGACACGTGCGGCCAATGCGACGCAGGACAGCCAGCCATTTTATATTCCCTACAGCGCCATCAACAATCCCATCCCCAATGGCAACATGTTGCGAAAGCCAGGGTGTCATTTTGGTTGGGATTGGAACCTCGCCATTGTTCCATTCGGCCTTTATGGACGTATTGCGCTTTGTCACATGGATCATTTCCGCGTTGAGCATGTGTGTGTCCAACAGAAACACGGCGCATCAGGTGAAAATGTTGTACTTGATATTGACGTCACGTTGCATGGTCGCGGTGAAGGCGACGTTTCTGTTTCATTTGCGGGCGAAACCAAATCGCGCAAAGTGAATGCCATTTTTGGTGATGTGAAGCAACGCTTCAGGTTTACGGTTACCGAACCCAAATTGTGGTGGCCTGCAGGCCATGGGGAACAACCGCTATATGAGCTGGTTGTGAGTTGCGAAAGCCAGACCGTGACGCGACAGGTGGGACTGCGCAAGGTCGAACTTGTAACGGACAAGGATGCTACGGGGAGCCGGTTTGGTTTTAAGGTGAATGGACGCGAAGTTTTCTGTCGCGGTGCCAACTGGATTCCAGCTGATGCATTGCCTTCACAAGCAACACCAGAAATCACGCGAAACCTTTTGCAGTCTGCCATCGATGCCAACATGAACATGGTGCGAGTGTGGGGTGGCGGGTATTACGAGAAGGATTTCTTCTACAACCTGTGTGACGAGATGGGCCTGATGGTGTGGCAGGATTTCATGTTCTCCTGCCATCTCTATCCGTCCACTCCTGCGTTTTTGACTGAGGTCAAGCAAGAGGTCAGCTATCAGGTCAAGCGGTTGCAGCATCATGCGTGTTTGACGCTTTGGTGCGGTGACAACGAACTGCTTGGTGCGCTTACTTGGTTCAAGGAATCAAAGGAAAATCGCGACCGGTACTTGGTGAGTTATGACCGGTTGAACCGCACTATTGAAGACGCAATGCATGCCGCTGATCCGCTGGGATTATGGTGGCCGTCCAGTCCTTCACCGGGACTTCTTGATTTTGGCGACACGTGGCACGATGACACCAAAGGTGACATGCATTTCTGGAGCGTGTGGCATGAAGGCCGAGACTTTGAACACTACCGGGATGTGAAGCCACGTTTCTGTTCCGAGTTTGGATTCCAGTCATATCCCTCACTGGTGACGATGGCGGAATTTGCTGCTGCGGAAGACTACAATATTTCATCCAGTGTGATGGAGCATCACCAACGCAATGCAGGTGGCAATGCACGCATTGCAGAAACGATGTTCCGGTATTTCCGGTTTCCACTGGATTTTGGGAATTTTGTTTACATCAGCCAAATTCAACAGGGTTTGGCCATGCGCACCGCAGTTGACTATTGGCGGTCACAGAAACCGCACTGTCTGGGTAGTTTGATCTGGCAACTTAATGATACGTGGCCTGTGGCGTCTTGGTCAGGCCTCACGCACGGTGGCGATTGGAAGGCCATGCATTACATGGCTCGGGACTTCTATGCGCCCGTTAGTGTTTCAGTGGTGCCTGACAGGGACACGGGCGATCTGGTGGTGACAGGCGTCAATGATACTGCGGAAGATGTTGCCATTGAGCTTGCGATGTTTGCGGTGTCGACACGGGGCGAAAAGACTGATCTGATGACGCTCTCTTCCACAATTGTGCCTGAACGCGCCACAGAGCTTGGCAGGATCGGCCGCGGCCATGTGGCGGATGACCAAGTGTTGTTCTGGAGTTTTGGCAAACTGCGTCGTCATGCCGCCATGGTCCCCTACAAGCATTTGCCACTTGTGGCTCCCGGACTGAAATCGAAAGTCAAAGTTGTAGGCGATACGCTCAAAATTGATGTGTCAGCACGAAACCTTGCCCTGCAGGTCATGCTTGAAACGTCAGTGCACGGACGGTTTTCGGACAATGTTTTCGATCTTTTACCCGGGGAAAAGCGTGTTGTGACATTTGCGCCAACCGACCCCGCCGATGCGGCGCTGGCTGCCGAGACTTTGGTTCTGCGCGATCTCTATTCATCTTCTCATTCTGGAAAGGACTAACCATGCCGAAACGCATTTCATTTCAGCTCTATTCTGCCCGCAATTTTCAACCTTGGGAGCAGATCCTCGAACACCTTGCGAAATGCGGCTACAAGGAAGTTGAGGGCTTCGGCGGTGCCTATGGGACAACCGGTGCATTCTATGATGAGCCGGAAAAGTTTCGCGAGCTTCTCGACAAGCATGGTCTCACCATGCCGACGGGGCATTTCTTTCCCATCGACATGTTCGAGAAGGACAAGAAACGCGTGTTGAACATCGCCAAAACCCTTGGCATGCGCGATCTCTACTGCCCCTACATTATGCCCGACATGCAGCCGAAATCCGGTTCGGGCTGGAAAGCCTGGGGCAAGCGCCTTGGGGAAGTTGGCAAGTGGATGCGCGATGAAGGCTATGGTTTCGGCTGGCACAACCATGATTTTGAGTTCAAGAAGCTGAAAGACGGCTCCATGCCGCATGAACGCATTTTTGAGGGTGATGCCAATCTCGATTGGGAATGTGACATTGCCTGGGTGCACAAGGCCACGAACAACCCGGTGAAGTGGATCAAGGCCTACGCGGATCGCATCACATCGGTTCATATCAAGGACAATGCACCGAAGGGTGAAAACCGCGACCAACATGGTCAGGCAAATGTGGGTGAAGGCACCATCAAGTGGAACGAGGTTTTTGCGGCGGTGAAGAACACGCGCTGCAAGAATTTCGTGATCGAGCACGACAATCCGAAGGAATTCAAATCCTTCGCGAAGAAGTCGTTTGATTTTGTTTCAAAGCAATAAGGATCTAAAAATGTCAAAAGTCATGGGTGTCGGCATCATTGGATGCGGCAATATATCCTGGGCCTATCTGAAACTGGCCGATCTCTTCAAAGGCATTCAAGTGCGCGCCGTCGCGGACGTGAACATGGGGGCGGCGCAGGCGCGCGCCAAGGAGTTCAATGTGCAGGCGCAATCGGTGAAGGACCTGCTGAAGAACAAAGACATTGATATTGTTGTGAACCTCACGGTTCCGGCAGTGCACTACAAAGTATCGAAGCAAATCCTTGATGCGGGCAAGCACGTCTATTCGGAAAAACCACTGACGCTCTCCTACAAGGATGCATTGGCCTTGCAGAAGTATGCGGCGAAGAAAAAGCTGCGCGTGGGATCAGCGCCAGATACATTCCTTGGTTCATCGCACCAGTTGGCGCGCAAGACCATTGATGATGGCAGGATCGGCAAGGTTGTTTCCGGCACCTGTCACTTCATGGGCCCCGGCATGGAAATGTGGCATCCCAATCCGGACTTTTTCTTTGTGCCGGGCGGCGGTCCTGTTCTCGACATGGGGCCTTACTACATCACCAACCTGATTAATCTCGTTGGCCCGGTGAAACGCGTGTCGGCTCTCCTCGGCACAGGTCGCAAGGAACGCGTCATCAACAGCCAGCCGGATAATCCGCGCAATGGCGAGAAGATCAAGGTCAAGACACCAACCACTTATCATGCACTCTTGGAGTTCGTGAACGGTGCCTGCATCACGGTTTCGCTGTCGTGGGACGTGTGGGCGCACAAGCACCAGAATATGGAGCTCTATGGTCAAACCGGTGCCATGTTCGTGCCTGATCCGAATTTCTTCGGCGGAGATGTCATGGTTGCAGGCAGTGACCAGACACCAAAAGCACTTGAGGTTTGGGATCATCCCTTCGCCAAGAACAATTGGGGCATGGCCAACAGCCAGACGGATGTCATCTGGGCCAACTATCGCTGTGCCGGTCTTGCCGACATGGCGGACGCCATCATGAAGAAGAAGTTGGCGCGCTGCGACATTTCCATGGTCGCGCATGTCGTCGAAGTCATGACGGCGATGATGGAGTCGGGAAAGACCCATAAAGTCGTCAAGCTCAAGTCGACCTGCAAACGACCTGCGGCGTTTGGACCGGCCGAAGCCCGGGCGTTGCTCAAGTGAGATATAACCGGTGTGGCAGGAGCGGATTGTTGCTGCCCGCCATCTCGCTTGGCCTGTGGCATAACTTTGGTCACAGCGGCGATGTTGCGACAAAGCGTGCGATTTGCCGCCGCTCATTTGATTTGGGTATCACGCATTTTGATCTGGCAAATAATTATGGTCCACCACCGGGCAGTGCGGAGGAAGCCTTTGGCCAGATCATGCGTGACGATTTTGCGGCACACCGTGATGAGATGATCATCTCCACCAAGGCTGGATACCACATGTGGGACGGGCCTTATGGTGAATGGGGCAGTCGCAAGTATATGCTGGCCAGCCTGGACCAGAGTTTGAAGCGGCTGGGCTTGCCTTACGTTGACATCTTCTATTCGCACCGCTTCGACCCTGATACGCCTTTAGAAGAAACCATGGGTGCCCTGGATACGGCGGTCCGATCCGGTCGCGCACACTATGTTGGCATATCAAACTACCCAGCTGAGGCGACGCGGCGTGCAGCAGCCATCCTGCGTCAGTTGGGAACCCCGTGTCTGATTCACCAACCCCGTTACAATATGTTGCAACGCGAACCTGAGCTTGAGGGTGTGCTGGATGCTGCTGGGCAGGAAGGCATGGGAACTATCGTGTTTTCTCCGCTGGCACAGGGCGTGCTGACTGACAAATATCTGAAAGGGATTCCGGACGGCAGTCGGGCCACTGTGGGTCACTTTCTGAAGACAGACCAGATCACAGCGGACCTTGTCAAAAAGATCAGTGTGCTAAATGATATTGCCAAGCCGCGGGGACAAACGCTGGCGCAGATGGCCATTTCATGGGTGCTGCGCAATGGCGTTACGTCAGCCTTGATGGGGGCCAGTCGTCCTGAGCAAATTCAGGATGCCGTTGAAGGGCTCTCCAAAGCCAGTTTTTCGAACACCGAACTTGCCGCCATCGACAGTGCTTGCTTCTGATTAATGGAACGACGGATTGGTGAACTTTCTCCAGATGGCTGCGGGCGCATTGGTGAAGTCATCTGTCCAGGGTGCTGTTCCATCAGGTTTCAGGGCGATTTTTCTACCCAACTCGCGGTCGATCACTTCCAGTGTTTGCTTGTCGCGGGAAATCACAACAACCACTGAGGATGTTTTTGCCATTGATGCACTGCCGACATTGTCGAATATGAAACGGTTCTCAAAACCCAGTCCGGTTGAGTCCACCGTTGATATGACGAACGGCACCAGGTCCATGAAGCGGTTGGACAAATGAAATACAATGATGCCATCATTCTTGATGTGATCGCTATAGATTTTGACGGCCTCGGCTGTCAGCAAGTGAGCTGGTATTGAGTCAGATGAAAAGGCGTCAATCAACAAGAAGTCATATATGTCTTTTGGCTGCTGCTGTATTGTCAGGCGCGCGTCACCCTCAACGATTTTCATGTCACTGCCGCATTTTGACAGGTAGGTGAAGTACTGCGGGTCCTTGGCGACGCGAACGACCTCAGGGTCGATTTCAAAATATGTCCACTTCTCTGCCTGTTTGCGATAACAGGCAAAGGCACCACTTCCCAAGCCGACAATGCCGACATTTGCAGTCTTGCCTTGCAACTGCATCACGTCTTGCTTGGCCAATAGTGAACGGGCCATGCCGCCTTCGCGGTTGTAGTAGGTCAAAGCAACGGGCGTGCCCGTGGAACTTGGCTGTATGTCCTTGAGGTATTGTGCGCCATGCAGCGTTGTGCCGTGGCGCAACAAGCGGAAGACGTTGTCGTCTGAATTGGCAACGCCCAAGACACCAAAATAGTTGCGAAAGGTTGCGATTTCTCCCAATCGGCCAACACCCAGCAGCAGCGGCAGGGCCACGGCAGCGAGCACAGCATTTTTGACCAGCTTTGCGCGATAAAAGGCGAATGGAATTGAAGCGAGGACCGCAAGTTCCAGGGGGTTGTTCAAGAGGTGGGGAAGCGCCAGTTTGAGGGCGACGAAGATCAAAGCGAAGGCTACCAGTGTTTCACCAATCACCCGGAGATTGGCCGGGAATTCCCGGTTGGTATCACCGGGATTGGCACGGAGCAGAGTCGCTGCGACGAGCAGAAGAGGATACTCAATCGTTGTTGTGAATAGAACTGGTGCAATGATGGATACGAACAATCCACCCAGAACGCCACCCACGGACATCAACATATAGAATTCTGTGAGCTGACTTGCTGGAGGTCGGCTGTTGTAGAGTTGGCGATGGCAGATCAAGGCCGAGGCGAAGAAGCTGATCGCGCCCGCGACTATGACCGGAAGGACGTTGGCGCTGGTGATGGCATATTGAAACGCCAAGACCACGGGCAATGAGATGCCCTGTGCCAAGGCGAGAACTTTGCCCGGAATGGGGGGCTTGTCACGAAACTCGAGGACAAATGTGAACAGGAACATGACGAGTGGCGGCAACCAGAGGAATGGCGCTGACGTGATGTCTGATGTGAGGTAGTTGGTCCATCCGACGAGCAATGCAGATGGTACAGATGCCATGACAACCCAATAGATGCGGCGGCCGGCGGTGATGGATTCTGTTTCTGTCGTGCTGGATGACACTGATTGGGTTGGTGCCATGGTGTGCAAATGCTGATGACCTGCAATGGTGATCAACACCACGAGGAACGAAAAACATATGGTCCACACGTTGGTCTGGGCTGACAGACCAAAGAAGGGCTCAAGTCCGATTGGATAGAGAAACAGCGCCCCCATGCTGCCGATGTTGCTTGCGGCGTAGAGAAAGTATGGATTGGCGGCTTGCGGATGAGTGGTTCGTGCAAACCAACTTTGCAACAGGGGTGCTGTTGCCGAAAGAGCAAAGAACGGAAATCCGATGGATTTTGTGTAAAGTCCCAACAGGACGAGACCCGCGCCCAAGCCATTGATCGGTTCGGCCGAAACCGGCGCTGTAAAGGGCAGCATGGATGCCGCCAAAAACAGAACGCAAGAATGGACCAGGACGGATTGGAAGGGTGTCGCGAATTTTCGCAGGAGGTGGGCGTAAGCGTAGCCTACCAGCAAGACACCTTGAAAAAAGCACATGGCAATGGCCCAGACGGCCGGCGTGCCGCCGAGCAATGGCAAAGACATTTTTGCAAACAGGGGTTGGACCAGAAACAGGAGGCATGCGCTCACCAGTATGGTCAGCGTATAGGTCAGTCGCAGTGAACTGCTTGAAGTTGTCGCGGGTGACTTGTTCTTGCCAGCGATCGTCTGATCAAATTCCATGCTTACACCTTACGCCACACACTTGGTTAATCGTAGGTGGACCAGCGTTTACATGAGGTTAAATTGGTTTGGCGGGCTGACATGCTGCAAAAGTCATGTTAGCTTCTTAAACCTGTCCAGGACGATCATATGGCCATAGTTCATTTTACATCCAACTTGCGGCGGCATGTGGACTGCCCCACGGTTGAATCGACCGGGAAAACCGTTCGTGATGTACTTGAAGGTGCCTTTGCAGCCAACCAGCGGCTCAAAACCTATGTGCTTGATGATCAGGGACACTTGCGCAAACATATGAGTATTCTTGTGGACGGGAACGCCATTGTCGACCGGGCGCAGCAGTCGGACATCGTCATGCCGTCAAGTCAAATCTGGGTCATGCAAGCATTATCGGGAGGATGATATGCCACAGAAACTTCTGGTTTCGACACGCAAGGGATTGTTTGAAATTGCCAAGGGCCGCGGCGGATGGGCCGTCAAGGGAGCGGATTTTGTCGGCGATAACGTGACGCTGACTTTGCGGGATCATCGTGATGGGACTGACTATGCGGCACTCAATCACGGGCACTTCGGTATCAAATTGCACCGGCGCGACAAGGGCAAAGCGAAATGGGTCGAAATCGCGACACCGAAGTATCCGGAAAAGCCAGAGGGTCTGGATGACAAGGATGGGTGGGGGAAGCCAGTCACCTGGACGACACAGCTCATCTGGGCCATGGAAACCGGAGGGCCTTCCGAAAAAGGTGTGATCTGGGCTGGGACAATGCCGGGCGGGTTGTTTCGCTCGGAAGATCGTGGCGCGAGTTGGGTCCTGATGGACTCTCTTTGGCGACATCCCGACCGGAATAAATGGCTTGGCGGGGGTGCTGACATTCCTGGAATCCATTCTATTTGCGTTGATCCCCGCGATTCCAAAACTGTGCGCGTTGCTGTGTCGTGCGGCGGGGCGTGGGTTACCCATGATGGCGGGCAAAACTGGGCGCAAACGGCCCATGGGATGAAGTTTGACCAAGGGCCCAAGGAACAAGCTGAGAATCCCGACGGTCAAGATCCGCACATGATGGTGCAGTGCGCGGCAGCGCCTGATTCATTCTGGGTGCAGCATCATTGCGGTATATTCAAATCGACAGATGCAGCCAAGAGCTGGCGTGAAGTGAAGGCCAAGCCATCATCTTTCGGGTTTGGCGTGGTGGTGCACCCGACCGATCCCAATACAGCCTGGTTTGTGCCTGGCATCAAGGACGAGAAGCGCATCCCGGTCGATGGCGCACTGGTGGTTACGCGGACACGAGATGGTGGAAAGTCGTTCAAGAGCCTTAAGAAAGGCTTACCGCAGAAACATGCCTATGATGTGGTGTACCGGCACGGACTTGCAATCGACAAGACGGGTCAATGCCTCGCCATGGGGTCGACAACCGGCAATGTGTGGGTGAGTGAGGACATGGGTGACAGCTGGCAGTTGGCGAGCAGCACGTTGCCACAAGTCTACGCTGTGCGGTTTGTCTAATTCATTCACATGCTGGAGACCAAATGAACGTCTTGTAAAGCAATTCTGCGTGGCATTTTATTAGGTTTTTCTGCCGTGCTTCAAATGCCTGTTTGGTTTTGGGCGCTAGGGTTTCCCCTACAGATCAAGTGGGGAATGCAAATGAAAAAACTTCTGGTGACTGCAGCAGTGTTGTTCCTGTCGGGCACGGCGGCGCAGGCGGTGGTGCTCTACAACGACACATTCAATGGTAATGCGCCGGGTAGTAACGTCACGCCCGCTGGCTGGACCGTGTCGTCGGGCACTGTGGATGTGGTGACGGCCTATCCCTCTGGCACTCAGCTGGTGCTTGATGGGGGGAGCCTTGTTTCGAATGCGGTGTTCAATTTTGCAGCTGGTTCGACCTACAAGGTGACCTTTGACTACGGCAAGACGGTGGACAGTCTTGAAGTGTTGACGTTCGGGATCGGAACTTATGGCAACGGCATCATGAGTTTTGGTGCGGCTTTGCCTGGCCTGATCACAACATCCTACAGCTTTCTCGTCACGACAAGTTTCAACAGTGGCATTTCGTTCGGTGGCTTTTCGGGTTTCAGCAACAATATGCTGATCGATAATGTGACGCTTGAGGATGTGACTCCCATTCCGCTGCCGCCAGCTGTTTTATTTCTTGGCACGGGTTTGATGGGGATCGGCGCTTTGAAGCGCAGACGCGGTGTGTAATCTTTTGGCATGGTGAATCTGAAAGCGGGCTGTGGCCCGCTTTTTTTATGGGTTCGATGACCTGTCGACTTCCGTTGTCGCGCCGACGCTTGGTGTGACCTGACGCGGTTAAATCATTGGTTGTGCAATTTCTTCTTTTCTTCGATCCAATGTGCATCGGGCGTTGACTGGTCCTGTGTGTCAGCAATCTCAGGTGTTTGTATCTTGCTGATATTATGTATTAAAATTTTTGAATCTGGTGTTTTAGGTGATGTGTCAACGAGTTTTAAGTGGTTTTGATTAAACACGTAAAAGTTGTGTTGAGCTGCTTTTGGTGATACGAGACGGGCGGCGGTGAAAGGTTTGATACACCATCATCGCAGGTCTTTTGTTGAACCCTTGTTTGTGGAGAGTAAAATATGAAGAGAGTTTTGCTGGCGGCGACAGCATTTTTAGTATGTGCGCCTGCTGCCCAGTCTGCTGTTTTGTTCAGCGACAATTTTGAAGCTGATACTGTGGGCGAGGGTGCTGCACTGACCAATTGGTCTGTGTCAGGTGCTGTTGATGTGGTGACCACATTTCCGGGGGATGGCAAGCAAGTTGATCTGTCCAGCCCGGCTTTTTCGGGAATTAGCACAATCGAAACACTGTCTGGTTTCAACCTTGTTGCCGGCCAAAGCTACACATTGGCGTTTGACTATGGAACCAAGAGCGATGGGTTCGAGATTTTCACCTTTGGCATCGGCAGCTTTGGTGGCGGACTTATCAATTGGGGCAGCGCCATGGCTGACTTGATCAGCACGTCATTCACTTTCACCGCAGTTGCAGATGTGGTTGGTGCAAAACTCTCTTTCTCGAGCTTTGTGGGTGGCGGTGAAGGGTTCTCGATTGACAATGTTTCGCTTGAATCGTTGTCGCCTGTGCCTTTGCCTCCAGCGGTTCTGCTACTCGGATCGGGCCTGATGGGGCTTGGTGCGCTAGGACGGAAGCGCAAGAAGGATATTTGATTTTTCATATCCCTGCAGATGAGCGGGTCTTGCACCAATTGGTGTGAGGCCCGTTTTTTTAATGAAAGTCACGGGATTTTGGGATGACGCGAACATTTCGGGGGTGACGGGTTGAGGATTGTTGATGCAGATCGGGGCCGGGCCTCGTCACTTCATCGGCTCTGGCGCGTGAGCCCTTCAATGTGAGTCCCTCATCGGTCAATGCGGCGAGCCAGTGGGTTTTGTCTTCAATGCGGTTGGCCACCACATGGATGATGTCATTGGTGCGTTGTACGCGACCTTTGATCAACATGAGGCGTGCGCCCATGACGATGGGGCGGAAGGCTTCCAGTATTTGTGGCCAGATCACCACGTTGCAGACAGAGAACTCATCTTCCAGCGTGAGAAACACCACACCTTTGGCTGAGCCTGGACGCTGGCGTACCAACACAACACCCGCGACGGTGACGAATTTGCCGTCCCGCACATCTTTCAATGCGGTGTTGTTGATCACACGTTCCTGGTCGCACTGGGCGCGCAACATTCCCATGGGATGGGCTTTGAGTGACAATTTGATGGTCTGGTAATCATTCACCACATGCTCGGCGAGGGGCATTTCAGGCAGGACAACAGATTGCTCCGTACCCTGATCATTTTCATCGGCATAGGCGAAGAGGGGCAGCGGTTTTGATTTGGTGAGAGCTTTCACTTCCCAAAGGGCTGCACGGCGATCGAGACCCAAGGAGCGGAAGCAATCGGCTGCGGCCAGTTTTTCGAGGGCGGGCAAGGGGAGGTTGAGAGCGTGGAGTGTGGCAATTGAGGGCTTTCCCCCTCCCCCTTGTGGGGAGGGGTTTGTATCCTGCGAGATCGCCCGACCCCCACCCCGGCCCTCCCCACAAGGGGGAGGGAGGAGGTTACCTACATCCGCTTCCCGCAACCCATCCACTTCGCGCAAGCCGAGGCGGACAGCGAGTGGCCTGCCTTTGCCCTTCGTTTCCAATGTCGAATCCCACTCACTGAAACTCACGTCGGGGGGGCGTATTTCAACGCCGTGCTCTCTTGCATCACGCACGATCTGGGCTGATGCGTAGAAGCCCATGGGCTGGGAGTTGAGCAGTGCTGCTGCAAACACATCCGGGTAGTGACATTTGAGCCATGATGAAACGTAGACCAGATGGGCGAAACTCGCGGCGTGGCTTTCCGGGAAACCGTATTCACCAAAGCCCTTGATCTGGTTGAAGCAGCGCAGTGCGAAGTCGGTATCGTAGCCGCGCTCGGTCATGCGGCTCACCATTTTCTGTTCGAGGCGGCCAATGGTGCCGCGTCTTCTGAATGTGGCCATGGCCTTGCGGAGTTCGTTCAACTCACCGGGGGTGAATTCGGCGGCGACCATGGCGAGTTTCATGGCCTGTTCCTGAAACAGCGGCACGCCCTTGGTGCGGCCCAGCACCTGTTTCAATTCATCGGGCGGACCGAATTCAGGATTGGGAGCGGGGTAATCTTCAGGTTCAATGCCGTCACGCCGGCGCAAATAGGGATGCACCATGTCGCCCTGGATGGGGCCGGGGCGGACGATGGCCACTTCAATCACCAGATCATAGAAGCAGCGGGGTTTGAGGCGCGGCAGCATGTTCATCTGGGCGCGGCTTTCCACCTGAAACACCCCCAGTGAATCGGCACGGCACAGCATGTCGTAGACCACCGGGTCTTCGCGCGGCACGGTGGCGAGGGAATAGTGCAGGCCGTACCAGGCTTCGAGCAGCTCGAAACTCTTGCGGATACAGGTCAACATGCCGAGTGCCAGCACATCCACTTTCAGCATGGCGAGCGTGTCGATATCGTCCTTGTCCCATTCGATGACGGTGCGGTCTTCCATGGCGGCATTGCCGATGGGTACGGTTTCGTCGAGGCGTTCGCGGGTGAGGATGAAGCCGCCCACATGTTGTGAGAGATGGCGGGGGAAGCCTGCGATGTCGTTGGCCAGTTCGATCACGCGCTGGAGCAGGGGATCGTCGGGATCGAGGCCGATCTCGTGCAATCTCTTTTCCTGCATCTCTTCCGGCATCATGCCCCAGACGGAGCCTGCGAGTGCGCCGGTTACATCCTCCGACAGGCCCATCACCTTGCCCACCTCGCGCATGGCGGAGCGGCCGCGATAGGTGATGACCGTGGCAGCGAGGCCTGCGCGTTCGCGGCCATAGCGGGCGTAGATATACTGGATAACCTCTTCGCGGCGTTCGTGTTCGAAGTCGACGTCGATGTCGGGTGGTTCCTTGCGCTCTTCGGAAATGAAGCGCTCGAAGAGGAGGTCGATCTGGTTGGGGTCCACGGCGGTGATGCCGATGCAGTAACAGACGGTGGAGTTGGCAGCGGAGCCGCGGCCCTGGCAGAGAATGGGCTTGTCGCGGCCACGGGCAAAATTCACGATGTCATAGACGGTGAGGAAGTAAGGTGCGTAGTTCAGCTTTTCGATCAGCACGAATTCTTTCTTGATATTGGCGATGACTTTTTTCGGAACGCCATCGGGGTAGCGCTGCTTTGCACCCACCCAGGTGATGTCCTCGAGATGGCCTTGCGGGGACTTGCCCGGCGGAATGGGTTCGTCGGGGTATTCGTATTTCAACTCATCGAGCGAGAAGGTGCAAGCTTGTGCGATGTCGAGCGTGTTGGCCAGCGCTTGCGGGTAGTCGCGGAACAGGCGCGCCATCTCATCGGGCGTCTTGATGTGACGCTCGGCGTTGGCTTCAAGTTTGAAACCAGCTTCTGCAATGGTTGTCTTCTCGCGGATACAGGTGAGCACATCTTGCAGCGGACGACGGTCCGGGTGATGATACAAAACGTTGTTGGTGGCGATGATGGGTGTTTTTGTGCGGTGTGCAAGCTCGGCCATTTCAGCGAGACGGGCCTTGTCGCGACCATCGTAGCGGGGGGAGAGGGCGAGCCACAAAGGAGCCTTCAAAATCTTGCGAAGGTGATTCAGATACTCAGCGCAAGTATCTGGCAAAGCAAAGAGAATTCCGTCGGCGAAGTCTTGCACGTCATCCAGTGTCAGATTGCACTTTCCCTTCTCGGCGCGGCGCTGTCCGGTGGAGAGGAGGCGGCATAATCGTCCGTAGGCGGAGCGATTTGTTGGGTAAGCGAGGAGATGCATGTCCTCGCCCGCTTGCGGGAGAGGACAGGGGCCCACATCGCGCCCGCGATGTGGGAAAGGTGAGGGGGGGTTTTGTGATGATTTGCCCTCACCTCCCCACGCCTGCGGCGTGGGTCCCTTCCTCTCCCGCTGTGCGGGCGAGGATAATTTCAACTTCACCCCCACCACAAACTTCAACCCTGTCTCCTTTGCCGGGCCGTGGGCGCGGACGATTCCGGCAAGGGTGTTGTGATCGGTGATGGCGAGAGCGGCGAGGCCATAATTTTTTGCCTGCAGCACCAGTTCCTCGGCATGGGATCCACCGTGCAGGAAGGAGAAATTTGATGCGCATTGCAATTCGGCGTAACTCATGGAGATAATCCATGCACGAACCATTTTGGTGTGCCGCTGTCTTCGCCATAAAGGCCGTCGCGGTAAATCCAGTACCGGCGACCTTCGTCATCCTCGATGGAATAATAGTCGCGCGGGCGTCCGCCCCGTTCGGCGCGCCACCATTCAGGGGCGATGCGCTCGGGGCCCGCACTTTTGACAATGCGCCGTGCCACGCGCCGCCAGGTGAGGCGCATGGGTGGGCCATCGGGTACGGAAGCGATGACGCTGGCGGGTTCCGGAGGTTCGAGGATCATGAGGGGGCGGCCCCCCCTCAGCCCTTCGGGCAGCTCCCCCAACAAGTTGGGGGAGCGAAATGGGTTTCCTCTCCCCAACTTGTTGGGGAGGTGGCCCTCGACTTGATCGAGGGCCTGCAAGGCCTCCGCCCGTTCCGGAATGTGACTCGCCATCGCCGTCAGTGTGGCCATCTCAGTCTCCTGCCGGTTCATCATGCGGTCGTTCAGTTCGGCGAGGGTCTTGTCGCCGGTGTCCTCCATGAACCCATACTGGCGGATATCCACTGTTCCGGTTTCACGGGCTTCCAGGGTCATGGCGTCGATGCCAAAGCCGGCGTCCAGGGTTTCGAGCTTGGGAGTGAGCAGGCGGAGCAGGTGCTGCATGTCGTGCGAGGGAGCTGACAATCCGGCGGGGATCTGGGTTCTCGTGCCGTCGCTGCGGAAGAGCTTGAGGATCAGGCGCGACGCCCCTTGGTTCTGACGTTGAAGGTCGCGGGTGAGGGCTGCGGTGAGGCCGTTCAGAATGGCAATCAGACCCTCGTGGGTGATGACGGGTTCCATCAGCGCACGATGGGCCATGAAGGAGGAGGGGGGATTGAGCGGGGTCAGGGGTTCGTGGCGGTGGCCTTGCAGTTCATCAAGCCGCAGCAACACATTTTCATGGATGGTTTCGCCGCGAAACCGGCGGGCCAGACTGGCGCGGGGGAGGATGCTCAGGGCGCCAATGGTTTTGAGGCCGAGGCGACGCAGCGTGCGGGCGGAATTGGCATCGATACGCAAGGCTTCGATCGGGAGGGTGTTTATTTCGGCCGGCCCATAGCGTGCCATTGCCCAGGCCGCGCCAATGGTTTCGCCAAATGCCGCGCGGGCGGTGAAGCCGTAGTCGCCCAACCGCTTCATGATGTCGGCGTGCATCGCGTCTTCACCGCCGAAAAGATGAGGTACACCTGTGGCATCGAGGAGGGCACCGTCCTGACCATCGAGTTGCACCCAGGGTGAATAGCGTTCGAGCCAGCGGCAGAGGCCGATCAGGCTTGCGACATCTTTTTCGGGTTCGGCCTGCTCGGTGAGAAGATCGGGCATGGCCGCGCGCGCATCGGCCAGGCGTTGGCCGCGCGTCAAACCGAAGCTGCGGGCGGTGGCGTTCACGGCGTAGAGGCGCAAGCCCTTGGGGCCTCCCTCCACCAGCGCGAAGGCCAGGCCTTTAGGCGGCGGTGAGACCCTTGCTTTCCTGCGGGCGCGCATGAAGCGCTCCACCGGAAATGCCGGGAACCAGATGGAAACGATGCGTCGCATGGGTGTTTGGGTCTTTTTGCCAGGTCACAGTCCAGGTGCCGGGCCGTCCGGTCCGGGCTTTGGTCAGTTCAATCTCCCAGGCGGGCGCGCCGGGGGCGGATGCATCAAAAGGCGGGGCCTGGGAGCGGGCGGTGTGCACGCGCCAGCGGGTGTGGCTGGCGGTGGAGCCGTCGTGGGCATGGGTGAATATCAGGAGGCCAGCGGATTTTCCCGCTTGCGCCGCCAGCGCCAGCCGTCTGGTGGTGGTGAGATCCGCGTGCCGGGACGATGCATCACCGATGACCACCGCGAGACAACCGGATTTCAGGGCTTCCTCCATGGCCCAGAACAGGGCCACGGGTTTTTTCAGGGTGAGGGTGAGAAACCGGTCGCGGCTGAGGCCCAGCGTTTCGAAGCCGTGACCATAGATGCGGCCGTATTCGCGGGTTTCAGAAGCCAATCTGCACCAGAGCAGCGGGCGGCGTTCGGTGGAATCGGCCAAGCGGCGCAGGGCCAGCGCCAGGGCAAAGCCGGAGGCCGCGGGGACATCGCCATACTGTGCCGGTGAAATGTCATGGACGGCGGCGCGAGCCAGGCCTTGCGGGAGAGCGGCATCCATGGCGGGCAGGTGCAGGGTCCAGGGTTCGCTCGCACGGCGGGTTGGGAGATGGCCAAGCTTGTGGCTGGTGTTCTCGGCGGTTTCGATCTTCTGGCGCAGGGCTGCAATCAAGGCACGGGCGTGCTCGCGCTCGGGTATGTGTTTCACCCGGGCTTGTGCGTGCGGCAAAAAACATTCTGCCGTTGCCTGTGACTGCATCGGTTCCCTACGCATTGACTGCTCTTTGTATTGTTCTTATTTTGTTCTTTCACATGAGAAAGAAAGAGTCAAGTAGGAATAGCCTTCTCAAATTGGGACAGGTCAGTTCAACCGCCAGATCGCACCATTTAGTGCAGCGGCAAAACTCACCCAGACCCAATAGGGGACCAATAACAGGGCTGCTGCATGACTGTGTGACCAGAAGGCCCGGATGGTCACCGCGATCATCACCCAGAGTGCTGCGATATCAATCAAACCAAGCAGGGGCGCACGCATGCCAAAAAACAGGAACGACCAGGCCATGTTCAAAGCCAGCTGCACATAGAATACTGCAAGGGCAGGCCGTGCCATTGCCCCCTTTTTCCACACCAGCCACGCCGCAACGGCCATCATGAGATAGAGTGTGGTCCATACCGGACCGAACAGCCAAGGCGGGGGAGTCCAGTCAGGCTTATTGAGGCCCGGATACCACTCAGATACTGATTGTGCCGTCGCAAAACCAGCAAGACCAGCCACGCCCAAACACAGCGCACAAAAACCAGCCAAACCTAGACCTTCAGATTTGTTCATCACTTCTCCTTGCGACACACCGACACTCTGATGTGATGTTCTGTCATTTGCACTTTGCACCGAAGCCTGCCAGTGAATCTTCATGGCCCTTGATGTCTCCTTCGGTGCTGCCGCCCTAGCGGGTGTGATCAGTTTTCTCAGCCCCTGTGTGCTGCCGCTGGTGCCGCCGTATCTGGTGTTTATCAGTGGAGTTTCGCTGGATGAGTTGAAGGCAGAGCAATCGCGTTCGCGTGTGATGCTCACGGCTCTGGCCTTTGTCCTTGGGTTCACCACGGTATTTGTGTTGCTGGGGGCAACCGCGTCCTATGCGGGACAATTGCTGCGGTCACAGTTGCCGTTGCTGGCCAATCTCGCCGGGATTTTTATCATCATCATGGGCCTGCATTTTCTGGGCGTGTTCCGCATTGGCTTTCTCAATCGCGAAGCGCGCTATCACCAGGAGAGCAAACCCATCGGATTGCTGGGGGCCTATGGTGTAGGGTTGGCATTTGCGTTTGGATGGACGCCGTGCATCGGGCCTGTGTTGGGCGCCATCCTTTCGGTTGCTGCCACTGACCAGAATGTGGGGCAGGGCATGGCCCTGCTGGCGGTCTACTCGCTGGGGCTTGGCATTCCGTTCTTGCTGGCGGCATTGAGTGTTGGCGCCTTCATGGGGTTCTTCAACCGGTTCAAAAAACATCTTCTTACAGTTGAACGCATCATGGGTGGATTGCTGGTGTTGACCGGCATCGCCTTCCTCACAGGCCACATTCAAAGCTTTTCTTACTGGCTGCTGGAAACATTTCCATCGCTTGCCAACATCGGTTGAGTTGGATCGGCTGAGTTGGGCTTGAGTTTTCAAACAAGTTGGCTAGTGTTGCGTGTGGTGGGTCATTGCAATGACAGATGCAAACGTTACAAAACTTGAAGGCATACAGGTTGTCGTGTTCGATGCTTATGGCACATTGTTCAATGTGGCGACGCCGGTTGAGAAACTCAGCTCCGAAATTGGTGACAAGGCCAACGACTTGGCCAAACTGTGGCGGCAAAAGCAGTTGGAATATACGTGGCTGCGCAGCCTGGTCGGTGTGCACGCGGATTTCTGGCATGTGACGCGCGATGCACTGGATTATGTGCTGGACGAATTGGCAATCAAGGAAACAGGTCTCGCAGATGAATTGATGACGCTGTATCTGAAACTCGATGCCTATGACGATGTCGCCGAAAGTCTGTTGGCATTGAAAACCAAGGGCAAGCGGCTGGCTATTTTGTCGAATGGCAGCCCGTCCATGCTTGATGGCGTTGTAAGGCATGCGGGGATCGAGAGATTTTTCGATCATGTGATTTCGGTGGAAGATGTCGGCGTCTACAAACCCAGTCGCCGGGTTTATCGGCTGGCGATGCAGAAATTTCATCTGCAGGACGCACCTTCGGTATGTTTTGTTTCGGCGAATACATGGGATGCGCAATCGGCTGCGGTGTTCGGGTTTCAAGTGGTGCGCATTGCACGCAAGTCAACTCGCGATGACAACATTCCCGGAAAACCGGCACGGATCATCAGTACACTGAGGGAGTTGCCGGGACTTGTTTAGGTGGAAGTACTTGAGACTCTGGGTCGGCGGGTCAAGCCCGCCGATGGAGAGTTGGGCTTGAAGGCGTCAGGGTGTTACGCAATATGCCGTGTGAAATGGGGTTCGCGGGTGCGGCGGGCGAAGGCGCGTGTTGCATCGCCGAAAGCGTTGAACAGCTTTACTGAATCTGGATTGTTGGCGGCTTTGTATTCCGGGTGCCATTGGGTTCCGAACGCAAAGGATTTGGCACCTTTAACCGATACGGCCTCGATGATGCCATCGGAAGCGACAGCTTCCACATTCAGACTGGAGGCAATCTTGCTGATGCCTTGCCGGTGGATGGTGTTGACCATGGTTTCGGATTTTCCCAAGGTGTGGTGGAGGAAGCCACCCTTGGTGATGGTGATGGCATGGCGCGGCGCATAGCGCACGTCCGTATCGTCTGATTTTGGTGCGCGGTGGTCAAGACGTCCATCGCCGCGTTGCAATTCAGTTTCCAATGTGCCGCCGAGTGCGACGTTCAATTCCTGAAAACCGCGGCAAATGCAAAACAATGGCATGCCGCGATCGATGACGGCGCGGATGAGTTTCAGCGTTGTGGCATCGCGGTTGTGATCGTAGGGTTCGTGATCAGATGTGGCACCCTCGCCATAGTGCGGTGGGTGAACGTTGGACACGGCACCGGTCATCAGGACACCATCGACCCGATCCAGCAGTTGTTCGATGTCGTCCATGTCGAACATGGAGGGAATCATGATGGGCAGGACGTTTGATATCTCTGCCAAGGCGCGGGCGTATTTGTCGCCCAGCGAATGAAACAGGAAGCCGTCTTTTTCATAGGTATCGGCAGGCAAGCCGACGAGGGGTTTGGACTTGGTCATCGCGGGAGTTTGACGCAATCGGTTAAATCAAGTGTTACCACCTTAAAGCGGGCCTGCAGATTTTGCCATGTGAATTCCGCATAGCTGCTCCCATGGGAATCCCTCCTCCCAAACCGGGAGGAGGGGTAAGTTTCAGATCTCAATCATAAAGAACAGCGGCAACCTTTGGGTCAGCCATGTTCGACTTGTCGTACCAGTAATAGCCGGTGTCGATGATCTTTTCGAGCTTTTCGCCCTTCAACGCCTTGGCGAGCGAGTTGACAACACATTCGCCGATGCCGACCGGGTTCTGGGTGATCGAACCGAGAAGTGTGCCATCATTGATGGCATCTTTCTGGGTTTTGCCGGAGTCGTAGCCAACGCCAACGATCTTCGACTTGGTTTCCTTGATCGCAACAGCAAGACCGATTGCAGCGCCTTCGTTCGAAGCGAAGATTGCCTTCAAGTTCGGGAATGCCTGCATTGTTGCCTTGATATCGTCAGTGGCTTTCAGCGCGTCGTTGGCATACTTGATGTCAACGATCGTGATCTTCGGCCACTTTTCCTTGATGCGGTTGACGAAGCCATCGCGACGGCCAAGGCCGGTTGCAGATGTCTGGTCGTGGATTTCAGCAGCAACTTCACCTTCGCCACCGATGGCTTCAGCAAGCTTGTCGGCTGCAGCACCGGCTGCGTTCACGTTGTCCGTGGTGCAGGTGGTGAGTGGCAGGTCGCCTTCAACGCCAGAGTCGAAAGCCACGATTGGAATGCCGGCGTCTGCTGCTTTTTGCAGGGCTGGAATCTGTGCTTTCGAGTCGAGAGCGGCAAAGCCGATGCCCTGTGGCTTCTTGGCGATGGCAGCGTTCAGAATGTCGGTCTGCTTGTCGATTTCAGCTTCCGTGTTCGGACCTTCAAACGTGATGGTCACACCGTTGGCAGCAGCTGCTGATTCAGCACCTGATTTCACAGCCTGCCAGAACTGGTGGCTGAAGCCCTTGGCGATGATCGGGAAGTAGATGTCAGCGGCAAAGCTTGGTGCCGAAGACATTGTTGCTGTGCCAAGCATGGCAGCAGCAATAAGTGCTTTCTTCATGTTTTACTCCGTTGGTTAGTCATTTGCCGCACAAGGCTGCGGCTACCATGTCGAACGCGATCAAACATCAAATATCCTTGATCCTCCCTGTTCTACATTTTTTTCCGCAGCATGATGTCAACATACACTGCGACGATGATGATGATGCCCGTCACCACGATTTTCCACTCTTCCTGCACACTCATGATGCGCAAGCCGTTGGTGAGAACACTCATGATGAAGGCACCGATGATGGTGCCAAGAATTGTGCCGCGCCCGCCTGAGAGCGAAGTGCCACCGATGACAACTGCGGCGATGGCATCGAGTTCGTAGCCAAGGCCCAATGCGGGCTGTGCCGAGTTGAGGCGTGACGATACGAGAAGACCCGCAACACCGCAAATCAGGCCGCTCAATGCATATGTCACGATTTTCCAGAAGTCGACATTCATGCCGGACAGGCGTGCTGCTTCTTCATTGCTGCCGAGTGCGAAGATGTAGCGTCCGAGAATGGTGCGATTGAGAATGATTGATGCGATGATGGCAACACCGAACATGATGAACACGCCGTTCGGCACTTCCAGACCTGGAATGAGATTGGTGATCGAACTTTCTGGCGAGATGTATTTGTAGTTGGGTGTGTCGTTGAAATAGATCGGCTTTGCACCGGAGAATACCAGCGCCAGCCCGCGGGCGATCTGCATCATTCCCAAAGTGGCGATGAAAGGCGGGATTTTCAGTTTGGCAATCGTGACACCAGAAACAGCACCCATCACACCACCGGAAGCCAATGCGCCCAAAATGCCAAAAGGCAGCGGCAGACCGAGATTGGTGAGGACGAGGCCCGCGCAAACCGCCGTTAAAGTCATCATCGTGCCGACAGCGAGATCAATGCCTGCGGAGATGATCACAAAGGTGCAAGCCACGCCCAGCACGCCATTGACGGCAGTGGCCTGCATGATGCTGACCATGTTGTTCCAGGCCGCAAATGTGTCAGGACGCATGATGCTGAAAAATGCCAACAACAGAATGAGAACGACAAAGGCCACGGCCTTTTGCAAGGTCGCCGTGGTGAAAAATCCAGACTTGGCGTCTACTGCTGGCAGTGTTGTGTCGGTCATTTTCGCGTCAATCCTGTTATGCGGCCCTGTTATGCGGCCCTGTTATGCGGCTTGGTTCTGGCGTTGCGTGGCCAAGGTCATGATGTCTTCCTGGGTTGCTGACTTGCCATCCAGTTCGCCGGTGATGCGGCCCTCACACATCACGATGATGCGATGCGACAGGCGCAGAACTTCAGGCAGTTCGGAGGAAATCACAATGATGGCCTTGCCCTGCTCAGCGAGGCCATGCAACAGTTTGTAAATTTCGGCCTTGGCTCCGATATCGATGCCGCGCGTCGGTTCGTCAAATATCAGAATATCACAATCGCGCAACAGCCACTTGGCGATGACGACTTTTTGCTGATTGCCACCAGAGAGCAACCGCGTTTCCTGATCGACCGTCGGTGTCTTGACCCTCAGCTTTTCGACATAGCCCTTTGCCGCCTCGCGCAAGCCACCATCTTTCATCCAGAAGCGGGCCGACGTGAACCGCGTCCAGGACGGCAAGGTGATGTTGTCGCGCACCGACATGCGCGTGACGATGCCATAGCGTTTGCGGTCTTCGCTCAAGTAAGCAAGGCCCAAGCCCACAGCGTCGCTCGGCGATTTAATCTTCTGCTGCTTGCCATGAATGTAGATTTCGCCGCTGTCGATGGGGTCGGCACCGAAAATGGCGCGGGCAACTTCCGTGCGGCCAGCGCCCATCAATCCCGCAAACCCGAGGATTTCACCTTTGCGCACGGAGAAGCTCACATTGCGAATGGCGCGGCCGCTGTTGAGGCCTACCACGCGCAGCACCTCGTCATCTGTCGCGCGGCCGTCAGCGCGGGTCGCATCAGCCAATTCACGTCCCACCATCATGGAAATAATCTTCGAGATGGGCGTTCCGGCTGCTGGCAGCGTGTCAATGTACTGGCCATCACGCATGACCGTCACACGGTCTGCGATGCGTTTCACTTCGTCCATCTTGTGGGTGATGTAGACGATGCCGACGCCATGGGATTTCAGGTCTTCGATGACTGCGAACAGATGTTCGACCTCGGTGGAGTTCAGCGCGGACGTTGGCTCATCCATGATGAGCACTTTGGAATTGAATGACAGGGCCTTGGCAATTTCCACCAGCTGCTGTCGGGCGACCGTGAGCTCGCCCACGTCCACCGTGGGGCTGATGTTCACCTTCATGCGCTTGAAAAGAGCAGAAGCGTTGGTGTTCATGGTGTCTTCATCAACAAACATGTTGAAGCCTTTGCGGGGTTCGCGGCCAATGAAGATGTTCTGAGCGGCGGTGAGATGCTCCATCAGGAATAGTTCCTGGTGGATGATGCTGATGCCCAAATCCTGCGCAGAGCGTGGATTGGGCAAGTGAACCTGCTTGCCTTCTACAAAAATCTGGCCTGCATCCGGTTGGTACACGCCGGTCAGGATTTTCATGAGGGTGGATTTGCCAGCACCATTTTCGCCCATCAGGGCGTGAACTTCCCCGGCGCGGAGATCAAATCTGACATTGCGCAGGGCGTGAACACCGGGAAATCGCTTCTCAACATCGCGCATGTCGATGAGCGTCTGCGCAACTGTGCTGCCGCTTCCATTCGCCATTGCGAGTTCCTCCCAATCAGGAACGATAGGCACCAAACAGAAATAAATCAATCCACATGATTTATTCATTTATGCCACGGAACTCTGCATTCATCCGTGCAAGCCTGGCCAATGGATCGACTGCAAGGCCGCCAATATTGGCTGCACCGGGGCCTGGTCACGCGCCTCCTGCGAAAAAACTTAACGTTAACAGGGCGTTCATGAAAACGTGCAAAGGGTAATTATCTATGGCGATTTTTTACCGGGAGCCGATCCATGTCCATCCTCAAAGGCAACAAGAAGAAAAATATACTCAGCGGTTCGGCTGCAACCGACAGTATCTATGGTTTCGACAACAATGACAAATTGTATGGCCTTGAGGGAGATGACACGTTGCGTGGCGGCAAGGGCAACGACCTCCTCGATGGCGGTGCTGGAATCGACACGCTGTATGGCGGCAAGGGCAACGACATCCTGGATGGCGGGGCAGGTGCTGACATCTTGCGCGGCGGACGGGGTGGTGACACGTACATCGTCGATGATGTGAACGACTCGGTTATGGAAAATGCCGGTTTTGGCATCGATCACGTTATGGCCAACCTCAGCTGGACGCTGGGTGACAATGTTGAAAACCTCACACTGACAGCACAAAGCAATGGCAATGGTGCAGCCAATATCAATGGTTATGGCAACGCTCTCGACAATGCCATCACGGGCACGTCGGGCGAAAATGTTCTGGATGGCGGCCAAGGCAACGATACATTTATTGGTGGAAGTGGTGCGGATATCCTGCGCGGCGGCATGGGTGACCATGACGTAGTGGCTTATGATTCCGCCAACGAGAAGGTTGGGGATCAGTTCAACGGCATCAGGGCCAATCTTTCTACCGGCGTTGTCTTGGGCGCTGATGAGGGAACAGGTGATAGTCTTACTGGCGTCGAAGATGTCAGCGGCTCGCAATTCGCTGATCTCATGATCGGCAATGAGCTGGCGAATACACTCTCCGGCAAGGCTGGCGGCGACGTGATCGATGGTGGTGCTGGCAATGACGTTATCCGTGGTGGCTCGGGTGTCGACACACTGCGTGGCAATACCGGGGCTGACATCCTGAGTGGTGGTGCCGATGCAGATACATTTATTTTTGGCTTCAATGACTCGCCAGCTTCAGGGTCCGACCAGATCACGGACTTCAGCCAGTCGCAGGGCGACAAGTTGCATATCAACGAGATTGATTCCGATACCCTGGTTGAAGGCAATCAAGACTATTCTGAAGCATCCCTCATCGGGACGCAGCAATTCGCCCTATTGTTCAACACAACGACAGAACAGCTCACGTGGGCGGCGCAGATCCGGTACCAGTTTGATACTGCCACGTCCGTGACCCATGTGGAACTTCTGGCTGCAGGCAGTGCGCCAACCGCCAGTGACTTGCCGATCCAGGCATTTGATCTTGCCGGCAAGATCGATCTCGTCGCCAACGACTTCGTATTCTAAACTCTGATCATTCTTGTGTGAGGCAAATGAAATCCCCTCCCCCTTGTGGGGAGGGTTAGGGTGGGGGTCGCTCAGAACTTTCAGGATTGTGAGTAACCTGACCTTACCTTGAACCACCGTCCGACCCCCACCCCGGCCCTCCCCACAAGGGGGAGGGGGAAGTCGTTGCAGTGACCCAATGAAAAACGATCACGCTCTTGAGCATATGCCGCTTCAGCTGTTTGGTTGACGCGGCATTTTCTCATCCCGCGATGGCGGGATTCAACTTCACGCCACCTTGACTGGCATCTCAGCTGTTGCGCGTGGCCACCGCACTCGACTGGTTGGCACCACGAGCTTGGCAGTTGTGCCGGCACCTGGTGTGCTTTCAAGCGTGATATCGCCGCCATGAAGCCGTGCAATCTTGCGCGCAATTGACAGACCAAGGCCGACACCACCAAAGCGGCGTGTTGCACCTTCATCAGCCTGAACAAAGGGTTCGAAAATGCGTTCCACGTCCTCGGCCTTCACGCCGATGCCGCTGTCGCGAATGGCCAGAACCAGGTCATCATTCTTGGTCCGGTTCAGGTCGATGTTGACGACGCCGCCCGGCGGCGAGAACTTGATCGCGTTGGTCAAGAGATTGAGAATGACCTGGCGCAGACGGGTCAAGTCGCCGCGGATAAAAATATCATCGGTGACGTGGGCAACGATGGAGACACCGGCTTTTTCTGTCTGCTCCCGGCACATGCGAGCGGTGATTTCGATCAATTCAGCGGCATCATTGTCCTGATCCACCAGTTGCAACGTGCCTTTTTCGATGCGTGTGGCGTCGAGAAGATCGTTGATCAGGCTTTGCAGGTGGCCAGCACTTTCAAGAATGGTGCGCAGGTAGTCATTCTTTGATTTGACCGGCAAGTTATCGGCCTGCGCGGAAACCAGCAATTCGGCAAAGCCCACAATCGCATTGATCGGTGTGCGGATTTCGTGGCTGATAATGGCCAGGAACTGGGTCTTGGCGGCGCTGGCGCGTTCGGCTGAATCGCGCGCCGTCTGGACTGACATGTCAGACGACCATTTTTCCGAAATGTCGCGACCAACACCGCGATAGCCAACGAAGCGTTTTTCTTCATCAAAGAGCGGGCGGGCCGACATCTGCCAATGCTTGGTCTGACGGTCAATGTCGAGCGTCAGTCGTTGGCCCGGCAAGTCGGTTTGGCGGGACATGGCGGCTTCGAACTCTGCCCATCCTTCGTGCTCGCTGGTTGGTGTCACAATTTCCTTGTAGGTCTTGCCCAGCAGTTCGGCATCATGGTGCCCGAGGATCTTGCCGAGGCGGGGTGAAAAATAAACGAGGCGGCCTTCGCTGTCGCTTTCCCATAGCCAATCACTGGTGCCCCGTTCGAAATCGTTCAGAAGAAGAGAAATCACCTGTTTCTGGCGGCCAACTTCCATCTCAGCCTTCATGCGGCGCAGAAATTCCCAGTGCATGCTGATGACGATGCCGACCAGTACCAGGCCGTAAATGGCAACCAGGATCGGGGCGATGAAATTGCCGTCGGAAATGTACAGGTAGACCGACCGGGCTGCGGAACTCACCATCAGACACGACAAGACAATGGCCGCAATCGGCACGCGCGACAGGGCCATGGCGCCAACACCAGCCACCGCCAATGACACACCAACAATGATGGTTTGACTTGCGTGATCTGAGACGGGAAGGAAAAGTGCCAGTGGCACGGACCAGGCGATGCCCTCGAGAAGACCTGCAACTTCAATCAGGCGAACATGGGCGATGGGATTGGCAACGATCCTTTTAGCGTTGCGGATCAGCACATAGCCATACATCAGTACCGGGATGGCGGCGAATGACTGCCAGAAAATCAATTCAGTCAATGGCACCGACGTGCCCAAGATTGAGCCAATGGTGATGCAACTACAAATGAGGAAGAGAATGTGCAAAGGCAGAGCCTGTATGCACTGCGCCAGCTCGCGACTGATGATTTCGCGCGCTTCTGTTGCAGAACCTGACTTCCTGGCGAGCAGGTTGTTGGTCAGGTCAATGCGCAAGGCTGCGTTGGGACCCAGGCCATCGTGCCCGTCTGGTCGACCAAATTCGTTCGCAACTCCCGCTTCGTTCTTGTAGCGTTTTCCCGGCACGTCCACCCACGTTATTTCAACAGTTAAGAATAGAGCTTTCGCCCCACTCTAGACTGTGGTTTGTGGACAAATCCTTACCACAGTCTTATCCGTTTCATACTCATGACTGAAAAATCACCACAAATTGCACTTCCGCCGGGTCATCCACCCATAAAGCCCCGAAAAACAGGCGTTCTGTTGATCAATCTGGGAACCCCCGAAGCCACTTCCTATTGGCCGATGCGGGCTTATTTGAAAGAGTTCCTCAGTGACCGCCGCGTCATCGAAGTCAACCGGGCCTTATGGTGGCTCATCCTGAACGGCGTCATCCTGTCATTCCGGCCGCAAAAGAGCGGCCATGCCTATGCGCAAATCTGGAATCGTGACCGCAACGAATCGCCCCTCAAGACCTTCACACGGGCGCAGGCCGAAAAGCTGTCGGAACACATGCCGGACAGTGTGATTGTGGATTGGGGCATGCGGTATGGAAAGCCAGCCATCGCTGACCGACTCTTGGCCCTGCAGGATGCCGGATGTGATCGCATTCTGCTGTTTCCATTGTATCCCCAATACAGTGCGGCGACGACAGCGACTGCCCTTGACAAGGCGTTCCTGGCGCTCGGAGGCATGCGCTGGCAACCGGCCATTCGCACAGTTTCGCCCTATTTCGATCAACCAGCCTATATTGAAGCGGTTGCACAAAGTCTCAGGACCCATTTGGCTGGCTTGGCGTGGAAGCCAGACCGCATCCTTGTGGCCTTTCACGGCTTGCCCCGGGAATATCTGGACAAGGGTGATCCTTACCACTGCCATTGCCAGAAGACGGCGCGATTGCTGCGCGAGACTCTCGGTTACTCCAAGGATTATATGCAGCTTGTGTTTCAGTCGCGCTTTGGGCGGGCGGAATGGCTCAAGCCCTATGCCCAGGACACCGTTGAAAGCCTGCCGGAGCAAGGGGTGAAAAACCTCTTGATGATCTCGCCCGGCTTTGCGTCCGACTGTGTGGAAACACTGGAAGAACTTGCCATCGGATTGAAGGAAACCTTTGAAGAAAAGGGCGGCCAGAATTTCTCTGTCGTTCCCTGTCTCAATGACAGCGCGCTCTCGATTGATCTTATCGCCCAATTGGCACAGCACAACCTGCAAGGATGGATTGAGGCAGGACTTTAATTCAGTGGCAATACATCCCATCTACAGTGGCGTTAATTTCTATTAACGCTTGGAGTGGTCTGCAATGTTTGAAGGTGCTGGCATATTTGTCCTGGTCTTTTTGGCCGTTATTGTTTTCTATCTGCTCCGGGCCATCCGCATGGTTCCGCAGGGGTATCACTATACGGTTGAGCGTTTCGGTCGCTTTGTACGCACGCTGCAACCTGGATTGGGGATCATTGTTCCCTTCATTGATCGTGTGGGCCACAAGGTCAACATGATGGAACGGGTGATTCAAGTTCCATCGCAGGAGGTCATCACGCGCGACAACGCCATGGTGACCGTTGATGGTGTGGCATTCTTCCAGGTGCTGGACGCTGCCAAGGGGTCATATGAAATCACTGATCTTGAAAATGCCATCACCAACATGACGATGACCAATATCCGTAACGTCATGGGTTCCATGGAACTCGACCACCTGCTGTCGCAGCGCGACGAAATCAACCAGCGGCTCATGGCTGTCGTTGATCAGGCGACGCAATCTTGGGGCGTGAAAATGACACGCATTGAAATCAAGGACATCAATCCGCCCAAGGATCTGGTGGAGTCGATGGCCCGGCAGATGAAGGCCGAGCGTGACAAACGTGCCAATATTCTGGAGGCGGAAGGGTTTCGCAGTGCCGCCATTCTGAAGGCAGAAGGTGAAAAACAATCTGTCATGCTGGCTGCCGAAGGACGGCGTGAGGCTGCTTTCCGAGATGCAGAAGCGCGTGAACGCGCCGCTGAAGCCGAAGCCAAAGCCACCCAAGTGGTGAGCGACGCCATAGCGGGCGGAAGTGTTCAGGCCATCAATTACTTTGTCGCCAACAATTACATGAAAGTGCTGGAAGGCTTGGCAACATCGCCGAACCAGAAAGTGTTGATGCTGCCTATTGATGCGACATCGGCCTTGGGCTCAATCGCCGGTATTGCCGAAATTGCGAAAGAGGCCTTCAGTCATTCCGTTGCGCCACCGTCACCGCCTGTGCCGCGTCCGCGCGGATCGGGTGTGCCACCTGTTAGAAGCTAGGACCTTCACATGGATACTTTCCTGCCCTCCCTTGGTTTGTGGTTCTGGTTCATTGTTGCAGCAGTCTTGTTGATCGGTGAACTGCTGATGCCTGGCGTGTTCTTGTTGTGGCTGGGTATTGGTGCCACGGCCACCGGCCTTGTCGATGCGATGTTCGGCCTCGATTGGCGTGGTGAGGTCGTGACATTTGGTGTTTCGTCTTTGGTGTTGGTTGCCGCGTCGTGGAAATACGTGACGTCGCAATGGCGGCCTCATAGTGATCAGCCGCACCTCAATCAGCGGCATTATACGTATGTGGGCCGTACCGTCATTCTCGAAACCGCCATTGTTGACGGGCGTGGCAAGGTGAAGATCGACGACACAATTTGGGATGTGGAAGGTAACAATGCGGAAGCCGGTACGCCTGTGACCGTGCGCGGCGTCAACGGCATGCGGCTGGTGGTCGGGTAAAGTTCGTTTGAGAAACCGACGGAGTTCTTGAACCTGCCGGGCCAGCGTTTTTCGCCCCTTCTGTTCTCACCCACTGCTGTCGATCTTGCCGAGTCATAGCACAAGCTCCGTACGGTGTCAAGCATTATTTTCTTATCTTGAGAAAATAAATTAACCCGCGCCGATCCGCAGCAGATCGTGGATGTGGATCAAGCCACGTGGATTTCCTGTGTCGTCTGTGACGAAAATCGAGGTGATCTTGGCGGTGTTCAGGATGTCGATGATCTCACCGGCCAGGGTGTCGGCCGAAACGGTGCGCGGATTTTTCGTCATGATGGCTGATATGCTTTTTTGCAACAGGTCAGCGCTCATGTGACGACGAAGATCGCCGTCGGTGACAACGCCTGTCAGTTTTCCCGCTGCATCGATTACGCCGACACAGCCAAATCCCTTGGCCGACATCTCCACCACAGCGTCGCCCATCAGCGATGCTTCGCCGAGCAATGGCAAGGCGCCGCCCTTGTGCATGATGTCGCTGGCATGTTTCAGTTGAGCGCCCAGTTTTCCGCCGGGATGGAACTGACGAAAATCCTTGGCCGTGAAGCCCTTGTCCTCAAGGAGGGCGATTGCCAACGCGTCGCCCAGTGCGAGTTGCATCAAGGTCGATGTCGTGGGTGCCAGGCCGTTCGGGCAAGCCTCGGCAGCCTTCGGCAGTTCGAGGATGCAGTCGGCAGCGATGCCCAAGGCGCTTTCACTCTTGGTGGTAATTGCAATCAGCGGAACAGCGAAACGGCGGGAATAGGCGAGCATGTCGCCAAGCTCAGCGGATTCTCCTGAATTGGAGAGCATGATGATCACGTCATGGGCCGCGATCATGCCGAGATCGCCATGGCTTGCTTCGGCGGGATGGACGAACATGGCCGGTGTGCCGGTGGATGCCATGGTCGATGCGATTTTTCGGGCAACGTGGCCGCTCTTGCCAATGCCGGATACGATGACCCGGCCCTTTGCGGCAACGATCAAATTGACAGCTTTGCAAAAGGCAATACCCAGAGAGCCATCCAAAGCCGTTGCGAGATGGTCCAAACCTTCAGCTTCGGTTGCCACGGCGCGGCGCCCTGAGGCCAACCAGGAGTCGTTGTTTTTCATGGGCGGTTTCATAGCCCGTGGCGGTCTGCGCCGCAACGCGCTGTTAACCATGTCAGGTTAGTTTCTTGGTTAACGGAGTTTGTGTGTATGTCCCGTGTTGTGTTTGCGGCCCTTGTTGGGCTGCTGGTGAGTAGTTGTGTGCCGTTCGCTTTCGCGCAGGAAGCGGAAGAGGGCGAACGTCCGGTCATTGGCGATGTGCCCGAAGCCGATGTCCTGACAACCCAATTTCCATTGCCTGCAGTTGAGGACCACCCGTCGCGACGTACATCACGCGATGAAGCGGGCCAACGTGGCCTTGGAGCAGCGACACTCAGGCTTTTTCCGGCCCTCGAAATTGGTAGTTTGGTCACCAGCAACGCCGACCGCGCACCAGGTGGGGCAAAAGCTGAATTTGGCTTGCGGATTGCGCCATCGTTGCGACTGCAATCCAACTGGTCGCGGCATGAGCTTGTAGCCTCTGGGCGGACTGCCATCGACTATTTTGTCGACAGCGACAATTTCGAATTCACAAATTCAGAGGCTGCGGCAAATCTACGCCTCGATATCAAGCGTTCGACGCGCGTTGACCTCAATGCTGATTTTATCCGTACGCGGACGAACAATGGTACCTTCGACAGTGGCGTGGCGCTGACCCACGATTTTGGCAGGCTGGAATTGCGCGGCCGTTTGGGTGCCGAAGTGAGTGACGAGGCCGTTGCACCACAGGCTTCACTGCGTGGAACGTGGGTAACCCATGGTGTGTTGCGTCCGTTTGCCGAAATCCAGTATGTGCCTCGGTTGCGGAGCTCGCCCCTTGCGGATTCGCAAGGTGGCAGTCTTTCCGTGGGTGTGCAATTTGATTACGATCCGTTTCTCGCCGGCGAAATCGCCGCCGTTTATGCGATCCGTGACTTCAAGGACGGCGCAACGCTTTCAGCGGCAGGCGTTGCTGGTAATTTGAGTTGGCGACCAACTGAGTTCACAAATATCGTTGCGTCTTCAGGTGTTGAAATTGATGATGAGGCGCGAGTCTGGACAGCGGGCGTGGATTTTGCCCATGAGCCCGCTGACGCGCTCACCTTGTTTGCGGGAGTTGCAGCCGAAATATCTGACGGTACTGGTCCGGCAGACGTAACCATTACGTCAAACACAGGACTGGCTTGGCGATTCAATCCGCTGGCAAGCTGGTCACTGCGTTATGAAAATGAATTTGCCTTTGCCGGTGCAAGTGCAGATGATTTCGATGAACATCGCGTCATCGCCAGCATTATCCTGCAACCGTAACTCGTCGGCACTTACGGCCAGCTGATGGTTCCGCCATTGGCTGCGATAATGCGCTGCAATTCCTCCCGGAAAGCAGGGCTCAGATCGGCACGGTCAAGTCCATAGGCGACGTTGGCCGCCAAAAATCCGATCTTGTCGCCGCAGTCATAGGTTTTGCCTTCAAACTTCAATCCATAGAACGGCTGTTTTTTCATCAGGCGTTGCATGGCGTCGGTCACCTGGATTTCGCCGCCGGCACCGGGTGACTGGTGCTCAATTTCTTCGAAAATCTGTGGCTGCAAGATATAGCGACCCGAAATGATCAGATTGGATGGCGAGTCTTCGCGCTTTGGCTTTTCCACCATGGCGTCAATTTCGAAATTGTTTTTCTGCCAGTTCTTGGCGCCCACCACTCCGTAGCGGTGCACATTCTCCCAAGGTGTTTCCTCAACCGCAATAATGTTGCCGCCGCCGCGCTTCTCATAGACGTCCACCATCTGACTGAGACAGCCAGGAACTGCCTTCATGATCATGTCCGGCAACATTACGGCAAAGGGCTCATGACCCACCAGATGGCGGGCGCACCATACGGCGTGGCCCAGACCCAAAGGTTCCTGTTGGCGGGTAAAGCTCGTCTGGCCAGCACCTGGCAGATCTTGCTCAAGCAGCGACAACTCCATGGACTTGCCACGTTTGCGCAGTGTGGATTCAAGCTCAAATTGCTTGTCGAAATGATCTTCGATAACGCTTTTGTTGCGACCCGTCACAAATACAAGATGCTCAATACCGGCCTCTCGGGCTTCGTCGACGACAATCTGGATCAGGGGACGGTCAACAACCGTCAACATTTCCTTTGGCATGGCTTTCGTTGCGGGGAGGAAGCGGGTGCCAAGACCAGCGACGGGAAATACTGCAGTTTTGATAGGTACGACCATGATTTATCTTCTAGTTACCTTGGCTGACGGAACGTTGACAATTTACGACTATTGGTATGCTAATTAGGTTATTGAGCACTTCGAAATTGAAAACTGGTTAAGGGAGGACTGAATGGCGGTTCTGGTTACAGGTGGCGCAGGCTATATCGGCAGCCACATGGTTTTGGCTTTGGCAGATGCCAAAATGGATGTTGTGGTGCTCGACAACCTGTCGACTGGCTTCACTTGGGCTGTGTCACCTGCTGCAACCCTGATCCAAGGCGACATCGGCGATGAAGCGTTGGTCGGCAACATCATCCGCGACCACAAGGTGGATGCTATCGTTCACTTTGCTGGTTCCATTGTTGTTCCGGAATCGGTTGCTGACCCACTGGGCTACTACCTGAACAATACTGTCAAGTCGCGGTCGCTCATGGCCGCAGCAGTGGCTGGCAACGTCAAGAATTTCATTTTCTCTTCAACGGCTGCGGTTTACGGCAATCCAAAGACACTGCCGGTTTTTGAGACTGAGACGCCTACGCCCATTTCACCCTACGGGACATCGAAGTTGATGACCGAGCACATGTTGCGCGATTCACATGCGGCCTACGGATTGAATTATGTAGTGTTGCGCTACTTCAATGTCGCCGGCGCTGATCCGCAGGGGCGGTCCGGCCAATCGACGCCACGGGCGACGCATCTGATCAAGGTGGCTGCACAAACAGCCCTTGGGCAGCGCGCGCACATGGAAGTTTTTGGCAATGACTATGATACGCCCGATGGAACCTGTGTGCGCGATTACATCCACGTGAGTGACTTGATTTCGGCCCACATGGATGCGCTGGCGCATTTGCGCCGCGGCGGCGAGAGCGGTATTTTCAATTGTGGATACAGCAAGGGGTATTCTGTTCTCGATGTGATCAAGGCCGTCGAAAAAGTGCATGGCTCAAAAATCAATGTCAAGATGGGGCCTCGGCGCGCAGGTGATCCTGCTGGCATTGTTGCTGGTGCGGACCGCGTGCGATCGGTTTTGGGATGGCAACCAAAACATGAAGACCTCAACTTCATTGTACAATCAGCAATGGATTGGGAAATGCATTTGATGAAGCGCAACAATCTGTAGCTCCCTCAATCCGCCATATTTGACCGCCGTATTTGGCAATCGCCGCTGCTGCTGGTAAGCAGTTGGAATCACAGCCGGACGGATGGATATGACGACTTTGAAGCGCATTGCCTGTTTAACTCTTATTGCCCTCGTTGCGGTCATTTCACCGGTGGCTGCCGAGCCTAAATTCGAACGGTTTATTGAGGGGCTTTGGCCGTCATTGAAGGCGCAAGGGATTTCTCGAATCCTGTTTGAACAGGCATTCGCTGGAATTACAGAGCCGGATCCTGTGGTGCTGCAGCTGGCCGCGAAGCAGCCAGAGTTTACGTCGACCACATCGGCCTATCTGGCAAAGGCCGTGACACCGATCCGGATTGAAACTGGACAGTCCGAGAAGACTGACGAAGGTCAGCTCCTCTCTGCCATTGAAAAGAAATATGGCGTTGACCGACACATCCTGCTCGGCATCTGGGGGATGGAATCCAACTTCGGCAAAGACAAGGGGTCCATGAAAGTCATGCGTTCACTGGCGACGCTGATCTACGGGGGCCGCAAGGAAAAATTTGCGCGCCAACAGATGCTGTCGGCGTTTCGGATACTGCAAAAGGGACTGCGTTCGCCCGACAACTTTACCGGGTCGTGGGCTGCCGCCATGGGGCATACGCAGTTTATTCCGTCATCTTATCTTGCATATGCTGTGGATTGGACAGGTGATGGCAAACGCGACATCTGGACATCAAAAGAGGACGCACTTGCGTCGACAGCGAACTATCTTGCCAAGGCCGGTTGGAAATCAGACAGGCCTTGGGGGTTCGAAGTGACCTTGCCTTCGGGGTTCAACCGGTCCCTGATTGGCAGATCGCATTGGCGCGCGATCAGGGACTGGACCAAGCTTGGTGTGAAACCCATCGGCGGGCAAGTCGCCAACAGCAATGCAGATGCCTTCGTGATGATACCGCAGGGTATCAATGGGCCGGCATTTCTGGTGACGCGCAATTTTCTGGCGCTGATGGACTATAATTTTTCACATTCATACGCATTGGCTGTGGGGCATTTGGGTGACCGCATTCGCGGTGGTGGTGGCATTCAAGCAGCATGGCCGGACGTTAATGTGGATTTGACTTTTGAACAGCGGGTTGAGTTGCAACGTCGGCTTTCAGCCGTTGGTTTTGAAACTGGCGGTAGCGACGGGCGATTTGGCGCGCGGACGTATGAAGCAATTATTGCGTTTCAAAAGAAAACTGGACTTCCGCTCGATGGTGTCCCCTCAAAATCCCTGCTTGAACGATTGCGCAAATGAAACGCAGTTTTTGTTTTCTCGTTTTTGTTGCAGTTTTGATGTGGAGCGCCATTGCGCGTGCGCAAGTGGTGCCGGAGGGTGAAAATGAACCCGCTTTTGGTCAGCAGGAGTTAGCCGCTCCGCAAGTCACCGTGGACGATCCAACCGCTGCACCATCTGCAGCCTTGTCGGCTGAAGAGTTTAGAATTCTGGCCATCGGAGACGCCTTGGGTGGTGGACTTGGTGCAGGCTTGACGCGTCTTGGACAAGACATCAGCGTTACAAACCGCTTCAATGAATCATCAGGTATTGCACGGCCCGAAATTTACGATTGGACGGCCGCTGTTGCCCGTGTCACTGAAGATGAGACGTTTAACGCTGCCGTAGTGTTGATTGGCAGCAATGATCGCCAGGATATTCGACTGGGTCAATTCCGGTATGCTTTCAACACGCCTGATTGGCAAGAAGCATACAAGCTCCAGGTTGATGGACTGTTGGATGCACTGAAAGCAAAAGGGATGCAGGTTTTTTGGGTTAACATCCCGCCCATGGCTGATCCGACTTACAATGCTGACATGATGACGCTCAATACAATTATCAAAGAGCGCGTTTCCGCGCAGGGTGAGACGTTTGTGGATGTTCGCGCTGCATTTCTTGCCGCGGACGGCAGTTATACTGATCGTGGTCCCGATTCGACTGGTGAGATTCGTAAATTGCGCGCGCGGGACGGCGTGACTTTTTTCAAGGAAGGCAACAATCGCATGGCCCAGTTGGTTTTGGCGGCGATTGACGAACGGCGGAAGAGTGGTGCTGTTGAAGCAGGCAAGTCGAGTGGTGCTGTGTCGGATTTTCCACCAACTCCCGTGCTTGGACAATCTCTCGGTGGGGGCAGTTCTGAAACATTTGAAACCGCTGAAATCGCAAAAGCTCTGGCTGATCTTGAAAAGAAACAACCTGAAGAGAATGACATCGCCAAAGTTGTACGTGTTCCGGAAATCGTCCGCATAAAGATCATTGATGCCGTTGCAGCATCCGGTTCTGGTGCAGAGAAATTGTTGACCACAGGTGTGGCAGAAGCTGCTCCTGCCGGACGATTTGATGACTTTAGCGTGGTCGCACCGACGCCTTAACTGTTTCGGTTCATCACTGATGCAATTTTTCGGTGCTTAGCCAGTCATGCGCATCTTCTAGCAGAGCAACATTACAAATTTCAAACTGCGACAATTGTTCTTTGTTGCGATGATGTGTTGCACTATGGAGGCAGCGAACTCATCTCGAGGGGGGTACAAATGCTAGGCAAAGCCTTGTCGTGTCTTCTTGTGTGTTGTGCAATGTACAATCACAGCTTCGCTGCTCCAAAAAGTTATACGCGATATGTAAATTTCGCTGTTGCCGGAAACTCCGCTTTGGACATCTTGCGATCACTCGACCAACGCGGACCTTCAGCAGGTGGGATCAGTGGGTACGGCGTAACCCACATGGTGACGGAGCCAAACGGGTCTGTCATTCGCACACGAGCAGGATGCGCCATTCGGGAAGTCAACTACCAGTTTACGATCAAACTGCCTTATCACAAGAATTCCCGCGCCTTGCCGGGAAAAACCGCAGCAGCTTGGTCGAAGTTTTTCAGATTTGTGAAAGTCCACGAAGAAATGCATCGCACAATATATATGCGGCACATTCACACCTACTTGAACGGCGTTGCGAATATTTCTGAACCAAACTGCAAAAAAGCTGAATCAGTCGCTGCCAGGCTTTGGCAGAACATCCGCGCCCAAAGTGACAGACAGCATGCAAGTTTTGATTCATCAGAGCGCAGCAAGCTTGAGAGCTTGGCTTTGGTGCGTATGGCGATGACCTCGAACTGAATTTTAATCTGCAAGTTGTTCTCTCACATTGACGTGATGCGCAAATTGTTTCTTGAACAGCATTTGATTTTTTATTGCGTTCACTCGCAGATTTAATGTTCCACGCATTGAAACAGCCAAGTCCGCTTCCCATTTGGTCTTGTAGCGGTCAGCGCACTTCGTTTTGAATTTTGGTCGGCAAGTCATCTTGCCTGGCGGTGCGCTGGCTTTTTGTACGCTGCAGACTTGTTGTGTTTTTACAGCGTCCAAATGATTGAACGTCTTCAACTCCAGTGACCAAGGCCTGGTTGAAGCAGATCTAAATTTAATGGAGGACCTCGTCATGACCAGGACATTAGTTGCATTGACAGCACTTGCTGCGTTTACGATTCCATCATTTGCGTTTACTTCGGAATCGAATCGCTGCCACGACCCTCGTCAGTCAGTGAATTATCAGGGCGAATGCGTTGATACATTCAAGACGACTGACCAGAGCAATATTCCCCAGCAAGATGAAGGCAAGTTCTTGCGTTCATTGGACTTGGGCAAGGCTGCTCGTTCGTCGCATTCACCTCTTGATGATCTCGAGGGTGATACTTCAGACCTGAAGCAATAAGACTATCTCAACGGCGCTCGTTATTGCCGTTGATGTAAAATAAAATTGGCGGGGATTGCTTAGGCGTTGCTTGCGCGCGACCTATCCAGTCCTCGCCTGTGTTTATCTTGGAAGCGTTGTTGATCCCATGAGGAACTCATCGACGGCGCGTGCTGCCTGGCGGCCTTCGCGGATTGCCCATACGACGAGCGATTGTCCGCGCCTTGTATCTCCTGCTGCGAAGATTTTTTCGGATGAGGTTTTGTAGTCCTTGACGTTGGCTTCGACGTTGCCGCGGGGGTCGAGCTTCACGCCCAGTGATTTCAACATGCCTTCATGCACGGGATGCACGAAGCCCATGGCGAGGAGGACGAGATCGGCCTTGAGATCGAATTCGGTTCCGGCAATTGGTTTGAAATCTGATCCGGCGCGGGCACAGCGCAAGATTTTCACATCACCATCCTTGCCGATGAGTTCCTTGGTGGCGACGGAGAAATCGCGCTCTGCTCCTTCGGCTTGTGAAGACGACGTGCGCATTTTCATGGGCCAGTTGGGCCAGGTGAGCTCCTTGTTTTCCTTCTCCGGCGGCTTTGGCATGATTTCGATTTGGGTGACCGACAAGGCTCCCTGGCGGATAGAGGTGCCGATGCAATCTGAGCCAGTATCGCCACCGCCGATGACAACGACATGTTTGCCTTGTGCGGTGATGGGGCGGTTGTCGAGTTGTGGTTCCTGGCCATTGCGGCGGTTTTGCTGCGGCAGGAACTCCATGGCGAAGTGAACGCCGTTAAGGTCACGACCCGGCACTGGCAGGTCGCGGGATTTTTCGGAACCGGCGCAGATCAACACGGCATCAAATGAATCGACGAGTTGTTTTGCATCTTGCGTGACACCGATGTGCGCACCGTAGTGGAAGGTGACACCTTCAGCTTCCATTTGAGAGACGCGGCGATCAATCAGGTGTTTCTCCATTTTGAAATCTGGAATGCCGTAGCGCATCAAGCCGCCGGCTTTGGCGTTCTTTTCGAAGAGGTGAACATTGTGACCAGCCCTGGCCAGTTGCTGGGCCGCTGCCAATCCGGATGGGCCTGACCCGACGATGGCCACTTTCTTTCCGGTCTTTTCGGAGATCGATAGGTTTCATCCAGCCATTTTCCCAGGCCTTGTCGACGATGGCGCATTCGATGGACTTGATGGTGACGGGTGATTCCTCAAGGTTCAATGTGCATGAGGATTCACATGGCGCGGGGCAGACGCGGCCGGTGAATTCGGGGAAGTTGTTGGTTGAGTGCAGGTTGCGCGAGGCCTCTTCCCAGTTGTTGTTGTAAACGAGGTCGTTCCAATCGGGGATCTGGTTGTTCACCGGACAGCCTGTGTGGCAATAGGGAATGCCGCAATTCATGCATCGCGCCGCCTGGTTTTTCGTGCCCTCGTCAGAGAGCGGGATTACGAATTCTTTGTAATTGCGGATACGATCTGCGGCAGGCGCGTATTTGCGGTCCTGGCGGTCGATTTCGAGAAAGCCGGTGATTTTACCCATGTAGACACCTTTGGTGGTTTATGATATACATTGGATAAAATGTATATCTATTGGTATGGAGTGGATCATGAAAGTTTCGAAATGGGGTAACAGCCTGGCGATCCGGCTGCCTGCGGAATTGGTGGAGAAGCTTGCACTCAAAGAAGGGGACGAGGTTGAGGCGCAGCCCGGCTTCAAAGAGGGTACTGTTGCCATCAAAAGAAAACGCACGCGTCAGGAACTTTTGGATGCGCTTGCCGAAATTCGAAAGAATGTGAAAATACCTGAAGACTACAAATTTGATCGCGATGAAGCCAACTCGCGTGGATGAGCGGTTCTTTGTCGACTCCAACGTCCTTCTGTACATCGTCGAAAAGCACGAAGTCAAAGCGGCCAAGGCTATTGCATTGCTTGACCAACGCCCGACAATAAGCGTGCAGGTGTTGAATGAGATCGTCAATGTGTCGCGCAAGAAATTCAAACTTGATTGGCAAGCTGTAGGCACCGCCTTGGAGCTGATCACAGACAGTTGCGAAGTCCTCCCGGTCAATTTGGGAGTCCATGTCAAAGCGGTCGAAACAGCAGAAGCGAATTTGCTGAACATATATGACGCAAATCTAGTCGCCGCAGCAGAACTTTCCGGTTGCGATATTTTGTACTCGGAGGACATGAACGACGGCCAGCGCATCGGGCGCGTGACCATTCGCAATCCGTTCAAGTGAGTGGGGCGAAGCACGGTCTCACGCGCTCCGCTTGACGCCGACGGTGAGGCCGTTTGAGGTTTCTTGTGCTTTTTCCAGTTCGGACAAAGCTCTTGCATATTCAACAGGCATGACTTTCACGAACATGGGGAGATAGGTTGCCCAGTTGTCGAGAATGGTTTTTGCTTTCGACGATCCTGTGTACTTCAGGTGGCGCGCCAGCAACTCGTGAATGCGGGTGGCGTCGTGTTTGTCCATTCCGGACGTGATGTCGACCAGACCATGTGATTCGAGGTCGCCGCCGTGGTGCTGGTGCTTTTCCAGTAGTTCTTCTTCTTCTGGCACTGGCTGCAGATCGACCATGGCGAGGTTGCAGCGCTTTTCAAATGTCTTGTCTTCATCGAGCACATACGCAACACCGCCGGACATGCCGGCTGCGAAGTTGCGGCCCGTGTTGCCGATGACGACGACGCAGCCGCCGGTCATGTATTCGCAGCCGTGATCGCCCGTGCCTTCGACGACAGCGACAGCACCGGAATTACGCACTGCAAAGCGCTCGCCGGCAACGCCGCGGAAGTAAGCTTCGCCGGTGATGGCGCCGTAGAGCACAGTGTTGCCGACGATGATGGACTCTTCCGGCTTGAAGCCGACGTTGTCGTTGGGCTTGATGATGATCTTGCCGCCGGAGAGACCCTTGCCAACGTAATCGTTGCCTTCGCCGGTAACTTCAAGTGTGACGCCGTGGGCGGCCCATGCGCCGAAACTTTGACCAGTGACGCCAGAGAACTTCACATGGATCGTGTCTTCTGGCAATCCGGCATGGCCGTAGCGCTTGGCGACCTCTCCGGACAACATGGCACCGGCGGTGCGGTTCGAGTTCCGGATTTTAGATTCGATGACAACCTTCTCGCCTTTTTCGAGCGCGGGCTTGGCCTTTGCGATCAGGTCGCGATCAAGAATTTTATCGAGGCCATGATCCTGAGCCATGACGCGGCGCGTGGCGATCGGGCCAGTGACATCGGCCTTCGCAAATAGTTTTCCAAAGTCCAGGCCTTTGGCTTTCCAATGCGACACAGCTTTACGGGTGTCGAGCCATTCGGTGCAGCCGGTGAGTTCCTCGAACTTCTTGATGCCCATGGAGGCCATGAGGCCGCGCAGTTCTTCGGCGACAAAGAAGAAGAAGTTGATCACATGTTCCGGTTGGCCCTTGAAGCGCTTCCTGAGTTCCGGGTCTTGGGTTGCAACACCTACGGGACAGGTGTTCAAGTGACACTTGCGCATCATGATGCAGCCAGCTGCGATCAAGGGTGCGGTGGCGAAGCCGATTTCGTCGGCACCCAGCAGTGCTGCAATCAATACGTCACGGCCCGAACGAATGCCGCCGTCGGCCTGTACCCAGATGCGACCGCGTAGATCGTTGGCGACCAGTGTTTGCTGGGTTTCGGCAAGGCCGATTTCCCAAGGAGATCCGGCGTGCTTGATGGATGTGAGAGGAGACGCACCAGTGCCGCCTTCATACCCGGAGATGGTGACGTGATCGGCATGGGCTTTTGATACACCAGCAGCAACTGTGCCGACACCGACTTCGGAGACGAGCTTCACGGAAACCTGTGCGCCAGAGTTGACGTTCTTCAGATCGTAGATGAGCTGGGCCAAATCTTCGATGGAATATATGTCGTGGTGTGGGGGCGGCGAGATGAGGCCGACGCCGGGCGTGGAGTGGCGCACCTTGGCGATGGTGGCATCCACCTTGTGGCCAGGCAATTGTCCGCCTTCGCCGGGTTTAGCCCCTTGCGCCATCTTGATCTGCATCATGTCGGAGTTGACGAGATACTCCGTGGTGACGCCGAAGCGACCTGAGGCCACCTGCTTGATGGCCGAGCGCATGGAATCGCCGTTTGGCATTTTCACATAGCGGTCTGCTTCTTCCCCACCTTCGCCGGTGTTGGATTTGCCGCCGATGCGGTTCATGGCGATTGCGAGCGTGGTGTGGGCTTCGCGCGAAATGGAGCCGTAGGACATGGCGCCGGTTGCGAAACGCTTGACGATGTCTTTGGCTGGTTCAACATCGTCAATGCTGATTTCCTTGCGACCCATTTCTTCAGCACTGCGAATGCGGAAGAGGCCGCGCAGGGTCTTCAGTTTTTCGTTCTGCTCGTTGATGAGCTTGGCATATTCCTTGTACTTGTCGGACGAGTTGCCGCGCACAGCGTGCTGCAGGGACGAAACTGTTTCGGATGTCCAAACATGGGCCTCGCCGCGGATACGCTGGGCGTAGTCGCCGCCGACATCGAGTTGCGTGGAGAGAACCGGGTTCAGGCCAAAGGCATCTTCGTGGCGTTGGAAGGCTTCTTCCGCGACTTCGGCAAGGCCGATGCCTTCCACCTGCGTGGCGGTTCCGGTGAAGTATTTCTTCACGAATTCGGACGAGAGACCAATGGCGTCGAATATCTGGGCTCCACAGTAAGATTGATAGGTGGAGATGCCCATCTTCGACATGACTTTGAGAATACCCTTGTCGACGGCCTTGATGTAGCGCTTCACGGCCTCGTAGGCCGAGACTTTTTCATCCAGCGAAGGCAGCAAGGCTTCCAGCGTTTCAAAAGCGAGATAGGGGTTGATCGCTTCGGCACCATAGCCTGCGAGTGCGCAGAACTGGTGCACTTCTCTGGGTTCACCTGATTCAACCACAAGGCCCACGAGTGTGCGCAAGCCTTTGCGGATCAAGTGGTGATGTGTTGCCGATGTGGCGAGCAGTGCAGGTATGGGTGCCCGTTCCGCAGAGACGGCGCGATCTGACAAGATGATAATGTTGTAACCATCACTGACAGCACGTTCAGCCTGTGCACAGACGGAATCCAATGCAGCTTCCATATATTCTGCGCCGTTGGCCACGTCGTATGTGATGTCGATGGTGACAGTGCGGAACGGGTTTTCACGCACGCTGCCGATGTTGCGGATGCGCTCCAGTTCCTCGTTGGTGAGGATAGGCTGTGCCACTTCGAGGCGCATGTGCTTCGATGTGCCCTTGAGATCGAGCAGGTTGGGGCGCGGGCCGATGAAGGAGACGAGCGACATCACCAGTTCCTCGCGGATCGGATCAATCGGCGGGTTGGTGACTTGCGCGAAGTTCTGTTTGAAATAGGTGTCGAGCAGTTTGGCCCGGTCAGAGAGTGCCGACACGGGCGAATCGTTGCCCATGGAGCCGATCGCTTCTTGACCCGTTGACGCCATGGGCGACATGAGGATTTTCAAGTCTTCCTGGGTATAGCCGAAGGCTTGCTGACGATCGAGCAAGGGCACCGTGATCTTGGGGCGAGCGGTTTTCGCCTTGGGCATGTCACGCAGCACGACCTGGGTTTTCTTCAGCCACTCCTTGTATGGGTGCGCTGTCGACAGTTCCTTTTTCAGGTCTTCGTCTGAAATGATTTTCTTTTTGTCGAGGTCGATGAGCAGCATCTTGCCGGGTTGCAAACGCCATTTGTGGCTGATGCGTTCCTCGGCAAATTCCAGGCAGCCCATTTCGGAGGCGAGCATGACGAAGCCATCGTCTGTCACAAGGTAGCGCGAGGGGCGCAGGCCGTTGCGGTCGAGGGTTGCGCCGATCACTTTGCCGTCGGTGAAGACCATGGCGGCGGGGCCGTCCCAGGGTTCCATCATGGCGGCGTGGTGTTCGTAGAAGGCACGGCGGTCGTCGTCCATCAAGGGATTGCCAGCCCAGGCTTCGGGGATGAGCATCATCATGGCATGGGGCAGGGAGTAGCCGCCCATGTAGAGAAATTCGAGGGCATTGTCGAAGCAGGCGGTATCGCTTTGGCCTTCATAGGAAATGGGCCAGAGCTTGGACAGATCTTCGCCCAGCACTTCCGACTTCATGTTGGCTTGCCTTGCGGCCATCCAGTTGTAGTTGCCGCGCACGGTGTTGATTTCACCATTGTGGCAGACATAGCGATAGGGATGGGCCAGCGGCCACGAAGGGAATGTGTTGGTGGAGAAGCGTTGGTGCACGAGGGCGAAGGCCGAGGTGACGCGCTCGTCTTTCAGGTCAACATAGTAGTTGCCGACTTCTGCACCGAGCACGAGGCCCTTGTAGACAACGGTGCGGCAGGAGACGGATACGGGATAATAACTGCGGGCCTTGGTGCCGAGCACTTCCACAACGCGGTTCGATACGACCTTGCGGCAGACGAAGAGTTTGCGTTCGAAGTGGGCTTCATTCTTGATGGTGGGGCCACGGCCAATGAACACCTGGCGGTGCATGGGTTCGGTGTCTTTGACAGAATAACCCAACACAGATTGATCAACCGGCACGTCGCGCCAGCCCAGAACCTTCAGGCCTTCTTCGCGGGCTGTTTCCCACCAAATGCGTTCAATGTCCTGGCGGTAAACGGGTTCACGCGGCATGAACAGGAAGCCCACGCCGTATTGGCCTGTTGAGGGCAATTCGAAACCCAGTTTTTTGGCTTCGGCAGAGAAGAAATCATGCGGGATCTGGATCAGAATGCCAGCGCCATCGCCGGCCTTCGGGTCTGCGCCGACGGCACCGCGATGTTCAAGGTTCTTGAGGATCAGCAGGCCATCGGCCACGGTTTTGTGGCTCTTGATGTTGTTGATGTTGGCGAGGAGACCGATGCCGCAAGCGTCATGTTCGTTGCGCGGATCGTAGAGTCCATGGGCAAGTTTCATCCCGTCAGGCTGGAACTGGTGAATGGTCATGGGAATTCTCCTTGCGGTTCCTGCGTTTACCTTGCGGAAAGGACAGTATAGCTGTCCTATATATGCCACTTTGACGGTTGCTGAGCAAGGAAAGATTGAGGCGCATAGGAAAAACGAAATAAAATTGCTTCACGCGTGTGCTCGTGGATTATTTACACAAAGTGAACCGTATCCAGAAACTCGAACTTAATTTCATTCTGTCAGTTTAGCGAGTGCAGGTTGTGGGAAAGTGTGGGCTATCGATGTTCAGGCGTAGCAGTGACGGTGTTGCGGTACCGGCGTCCATCCGGATGAATGATGGGGCCATTTTGATCGGAACAATCAATTGCGGCATGAGTGGCAAGCTGGAGCATTTGCTGGCCAGCGACAGTGCATTCATTGAGTTTGTATCAAAGGATGGTCAGCAGCGTTTCCTGGCACGGCATCAAGTGTCCTCCATTGAGCCGCTCGCGTCGATTTCAGAACCCAAATTGGCGGTCAGCAACACGGAAGACTTTGAGCCATTTCAGGTGCTTGGTTTGCAACATGATGCGACTGTTGAACATGCCATGAAGTCGTTTCAAGCCCAGCTCAAGATGTATAATCCTGAACGATGGTCTCAACCTGACATTCCATTTGAATTCAGCCGCTATGCCATCGAGAAAACGCGACAACTGAACATGGCGTTTACCGCTGTTCGTGCGGCTATCCAGGTGCGGGAAGACAATCGCAAGGAAATGCTGCGACAGAAGCCACTTTTCGGCGCGAAAGCAACTGGTTAATCACCTTTCAAGATCCTGAACCGGCCTGCTGCGATTGCTGGGCGCTTTCAATTTCGATGTGAGTTCGCTAGGGTCGCGGGCCTTCGAAGGTTTTTCATGGCTGTTTCAACAAATATGCGCGGCATCGTCTGCATGGTGCTGGCGTGCCTGTTTTTTGTCTGTTGCGACAGCTTTCTGAAGTTGATCCTGCGCGAAGTGCCGCCTCTCCAGACGTTGGTGTTGCGTGGGATTTTTGCGACACTTTCTTGTTTTCTGTTGCTGGCCGTGCAGGGGCAGTTGAAATTCATCGGCAAGGCATTTGGCTTTTGGACAGTGCTGCGGGCCTTGACGGAAGTCGTGAGTGTCATCGCTTTCATCTTTGCACTGGCCAAGGTTCCGCTGGCGGACATCACGGCGATTTATCAAATCGCCCCGTTGATTGTGTTGGCGGGTGCCAGTGTGATCTGGGGAGAACATGTGGGATGGCAGCGCTGGTTGCTGATTGCACTGGGATTTTCAGGCGCGTTGCTGGTGGCGCAACCAGGCGCTGATGGTGCTTCGCCTTTTGCACTGCTCGGGCTGATCACGGCAGGTGCTTCGGCGATGCGGGATTTGTTGTCACGCCATGTTCCTGATGACGTGCCGGGGCCTGTCATCACTCTGACGGTCGTTGTACTTGTGTTCCTTTCTGCCTTGATCGCCTCGCTGTTGTTTGAAACATGGCAGCCGGTGCGGGCAGAGATTTGGCTATATGCTGTTGGCTCCGGGTGTTGTGTCATGATTGCCCACCTCTTTGTGTTTCTGTCTTTTCGTTTTGCCAAAGCACGATCTGTGGCACCATTTTATTACGGGTTGACGTTTTTTGCGATGATATCGGGCACGGTGTTTTTCCGCGAGATACCGAATGCGTTGGCGATCTTTGGTATTGTATTGATTACTGGCTGCGGACTCGGTGTGCTGCTGTTGGAAGGAAAGGGTATCAAAACATGAATTTTGGATCGGATAATGTGTATGGCGTGCACCCAAAAATCATGGATGCAATTATTGAGTCGAACCAGCGGCTTACGGATGTTTCCTATTGTCATGATGAAGGGTCGGCCGAGGTTGAGCGGGCGCTTTCAAAGGTTTTTGAAAAAGAGGTCAAAGCATTTCTGGTGTTGAACGGGACGGGCGCCAATTCGTTGGCACTGTCTGCGATTGTGCCGCCATTTGGTGGTGTGATCTGCCATGAGGGTGCGCATATCAACACAGATGAGTGCAATGCGCCGGAACTTTTCACAGGTGGTGCCAAGCTCCTCACCCTCGTTGGTGAAGGGAACAAGATTTCGGCTGATGGGATTGAAAACAGGCTCAAGCACTTTGTGCATGGGGAGCACGGTGCGAAGCCCAGCGCCATTTCCATTTCAAATGTGACGGAGCTTGGCACGGTCTATTCGGTGAATGAGATAGCTGCGATTGGTGCCGTTGCGCGGGCCCGTGACATGAAGATGCATATGGATGGGGCGCGGTTTGCGAATGCGCTTGTTGCACTTGGTTGCACGCCTGCAGAGATGTCATGGAAGGCCGGGGTTGATGTGCTGTCATTTGGTGGCACGAAGAATGGCGGGATGATTATTGAGGCGGTGGTGTTTTTTGATGCAGCACTTGCAGATGACTTTTTGTATCGCCGCAAGCGGGCGGGGCAGTTGCTGTCGAAGGGGAGGTATTTGTCTTCGCAGATGCTGGCTTATCTGAAGGATGGCCTTTGGCTGGACAATGCAAAGCAGGCGAATGCACTGGCGCAGAGACTATCGAAAGGCATCAACCAGTTGCCGGGCGTGCGAATTTCCAATCCGACGCAGGCGAACGAGGTTTTTGCTTACATGCCAAAGTCTTTGTACGATGCACTGGAAACCAAGGGTGCTCATTTTTACGAGTGGCCTGTTGATGGCATGAAGGCGGGTGAGACGCATGTGCGATTTGTGTTGTCGTTCGCCACGCCTGTTGAGCATGTTGATGCTTTTGTGACATTGGCCAAGGAACTTGCGTGATGGTGACAGGTGGATTGAGACGCATCTTGCAACTGGAAGGCCTGGTTTATTTTGTTGCCGGTGTCATCGCCTACATTCAGATTGGCGGATCATTGTTGTTGTTCGTCATTTTGTTTCTTGTCCCAGACCTTGCTTTTGTCGCCTACTTGAGCGGACCACGTGCAGGGGCGTGGGCTTACAACACCATGCATTCGTCTGTTGGGCCCTTGATTCTGGGCGCCCTTGGGTGGTGGTCGCATGATCAGCTTGCGCTGCAAATCGCCATCATCTGGCTCTCACATGTTGGATTCGACCGTATGCTTGGCTACGGCCTCAAGTATGAGAGCGGATTCAAAGACACCCATTTGGGCAAGCTGTGACCATTAAAGATCGCCCACCACACATTTCTTCGCAAGTGCCTTGTAGGCTTTCACTGACAACACAACCGGATTACCGCTGTCGTTGGGATCGCGCTTGGCCACTTCTGCAACTTCATCGAGGCGTTTGGTGTCGATGCCGATGTCGGCGAGTTTGTGCGGGATACCGGTGTCTTTCCTCAGCGCAAGGATGAATTTCAGAAAGCCGTTGAAACCGCCCTTGATGCCGAGATAGGCGGCAACGCGTTCAATTTTCTTTTCGATTTTCTTGCGGTTGCCTTTCAGCACGTAGGGCATGATAATGCCGTTGAGCATGCCGTGATGGGCGTCGTACAATCCACCGAATGGATGGGACAATGCGTGGATGGCACCCATGCCTTTCTGGAACGCTGTTGCGCCCATGGCTGAGGCGATCAGCATATTGCCGCGTGCATCGAGGTCCTTCGGTTTCTTCACGGCCTTGACCAGATTTTCCTTGATGAGGCGCATGCCTTCGAGTGCCACGCCATCTGACAGTGGGTGATAGTTGGGACAGCAGTAGCTTTCGAGGCAATGGGCCAATGCGTCGAAGCCCGTGGCGGCAGTGAGCTTGGCGGGGAGACCGACTGACAGTTCAGGATCGAGAATTGCCACTTTTGGCATGATGGCGGGATGGAAGATGATTTTCTTTTCGTGCGTTTTGGGATGCGTGATGACACCGGCGCGGCCGACTTCGGAGCCTGTGCCTGCGGTCGTTGGAATGCAGATGTTGGGCGCGATTTTGCTGGCGTCGGCTCTGGTCCACCAGTCATCTACGTCTTCGAGATCGAAGATGGAAATGGTTTGACCGTGCATGAGGGCGATCATTTTTCCGGTGTCGAGGGCCGAGCCACCGCCGAAGCAGATGACGCCATCATGGCCGCCGCTGCGAAATACCTTGCATCCTTCAAGGACATTTTCTTCAGAGGGATTGGGGCGGAGATCGAAGAAGGTACCGACGGTGAGACCGGATTTTTTCAAGTTGGCGATGGCGTCTTGCACCATGTCGGTGGTGGCGAGACCTTTGTCGGTGACGAAGAGTGGCTTGTGGATTCCACTGGCCTTGCAGTGTTCCGGCAATTCCTTGATGCGGCCAGCGCCGAATTTGATCGGGTTGGGATAGTTGATGTTGCGGTTGGGGATCATGTGATTGCCTTTTGCGGTCAAGTTGCTTGAGAAAATTCCTGGAGTGCCTGAAGCGCGTCGTGACGTCTGTTCCACTGCACGAAAATATGGTCGTGATAGTATCCTACGATGACATTCGCACTGATGTTTCTGCTGCCAAGTTTGGTAGCGAAAGCCGCAGTTAGTCCAACAGCACTGAGTGAGGAATGGATTTCAAGGGAAATTCGGGCCCACTCTTCGGGTGAGTTCAGGCCAGCGCGTTTCAGCTGGCTTAGCTTTGCAACGAGCGTTGTCCCTTCAGGCTCGCGGATCACAGCGAAAGCATGTTCCACCATCATGGGGTTGGGTTGGCCGGAAGCGACGACATAGCCATAGGGCTCGTCGTGCAACACGGGCTTCATCGAACGGAGCAGAACGGCAAGGTCAGTTTCTCCCGACATCATCAGTATCTCTCAAACCCACGCTTGAGTTCCAGATCCGTGATGCGGCGGTCGAATTCGAACTGTTCCCAGTTGCCGGTGTGGACGTAGTGGTCAACGACATCATCGCCCAAGGCTTCGCGCAGGAATTTTGATTTGTCGAGAAGCTCGATGCCTTCCCGTAGCGTCTTTGGAATTTCGCGGAGTTTTTGCGCGGCGGAATAGGCGTCGCCGGAAAAGACCGGCTCCAGTTTCATCTTCTTCTCGATACCGTCAAGACCAGCGGCGATCAGTGCGGCGAAGGCGAGATAGGGGTTCAAGTCAGCGCCGCCGATGCGGCATTCGACGCGGATGGCTTTGGTGTCGGCGCCACACAGGCGGAAGCCTGCGGTCCGGTTGTCAAAGCTCCACACGGCTTTGGTGGGTGCAAAGGTTCCGACCATGAAACGCTTGTAGCTGTTGATGTAGGGTGCGAGGAAATAGGTGAGTTCGCGGGCATGAGTGAGCTGGCCTGCGAGATAATGCTGCATCATCTCCGACATGCCGTGGTGGCCTTGCTTGTCGAAGAAGTGTGGGGTTTTGCCGTCTGCGGACCACAGCGACTGGTGGATGTGGGAGGAGTTGCCCGCCATGCCGTAGTCCCACTTCGCCATGAACGTAATGGCCTTGCCCAAGCCATAGGCGATTTCCTTGGCACCGTTTTTCATGATGGCGTGGTTGTCGGCCATGGTCAGCGCATCAGAATATTTGACGTTGATTTCTTCCTGGCCCGGACCCCATTCGCCCTTGGAGTTTTCCACCTGAATGCCAGCGCCATGCAATCCGTTGCGCAGGGCGCGCATGTAAACTTCTTCCTTCGAAGTTTGCAGGATGTGATAATCCTCGATGTAGTAGCCCGCCGTTTTCATGTTGCGGTAGCCCTTGGCGTTGCAGGTCTCGAACGAGTCATCGAAGAGGAAGAACTCGAGTTCGGAGGCGAAGTAGGCTTTCATCTTCATCGCTTCGAGGCGTGCGATCTGCTTTTTGAGGATTGCGCGTGGAGAATGCGGTGTGTCCTTGTGGGTGTGGTGATCAAGCACGTCGCACAGAACGAGGGCGGTTTTTTCGAGCCAAGGCGTTTTGCGCAGGGTTGCCATGTCGGGCTTCAGCACGAAATCGCCGTAGCCTTTTTCCCATGATGTGGCCTTGTATCCCGGCACCGGTTCCATCTCGATGTCGACGCCCAAGAGGTAATTGCAGCCGTGGGTTTCTTCCCAGCCGCCGTCAACGAAGAATTCCGCGTGGAAGCGCTTGCCGATGAGGCGGCCCTGCAAATCCACCATGGCGGCGACGACGGTATCGATGTTGCCGAGTTGGACTTCGTGTTTCAAATCCTCAAGTGTGAGCATTCCTGTGGCCATTCTAAGCTCCTTTTGCCGCAAGCTGGTTAAGCGGCACGGACAGGCGTTGCGCCCATTCCTGTTGGCCGCGTTCAGTTTCGATCAAATCGTTGCGGACTTCAATCATGATGTTGGGTAGACCGCGCGAAGCGGCGTGCAAATGCGCGGTGTGCATCACGCCATCTTTTGCACTGTAGGGTTCGTTGAGGCGCGTGTCAAAACCGGGGAAGGATTTCACCAATGCGTTGGCCATGCGAGCGTCGCGGTCGAACAACAACCCAACTTCAACATCGCGGATTTTGCCCTGATAGTTTTTGGTGAAGCTGTGGATGGTGACGAACAGCGTTGAGCGGCCATGGACGGCGCGGCGATCGAGAAGTTTCGCGATTTTCTCGTGGAAGGGGCGATAGAGTGCGGTGATGCGCGCGAGCTTGTCTTCGGGTGAAAGATTGCGGTTGCCGGGGATTTCGAAGACTTCGCTCACCTCCGGCATGGCGCCGGGATGTTCAGGTGAACGGTTGCAATCATATGCGAGGCGGGAATAGCGGTGCAGCACAAGTGGTGCATCCAGCAATTTCGACAACAGGCGCGACACGCCTTCCGCACCGATGTCATAGGCGATGTGGCGCTGCAGGTCATCCGGGGACAGGCCGAGATTGTTCAGGCTTTCAGGAACGACGTTCGAAGCGTGTTCGCAGATCAGGACCATAGGGGAAGTGCCATGCTCGTTAATGATATGTGCGGGATGGAGTTCGTTTTCGCCGAGCAGTGATTTCATGGCACCCTGTAAGTTGATGGCGCATCATTCCAGAGTTTGGGGGTGGTTGTCAAAACCAGTGGGCGCAGATTGATCATGCCATGACGCGGGGCGGATATGAATTCGCTGACGTGCGCGCTATCGTGTGGTGGAGAGGGCGCTTTGGATACTTCATTTGACTATATCATTGTGGGCTCGGGTTCGGCTGGGTCGGTGCTGACGTACCGGCTGACGGAGGCCGGGCATTCGGTGCTGCTGCTGGAATATGGCGGCACGGACCGGGGGCCGTTGATCCAGATGCCTTCCGCTCTGTCGATCCCCATGAACATGGCGCAATATAATTGGGGGTTTGAGACGGAGCCGGAGCCGCATCTGGGGGGGCGCAGATTGGCCACACCGCGCGGCAAAGTGGTGGGCGGGTCGTCGTCGATCAATGGCATGGTTTATGTGCGGGGCCATGCGCGAGATTTTGATACCTGGGAGAAAATGGGGGCCAAGGGCTGGGGCTATCGCCATGTGCTGCCCTATTTCAAGCGCATGGAGCATTCGCATGGCGGCGAGGAGGGATGGCGCGGCACCGATGGGCGCATGCATGTGAAGCGCGGCACCAGGCTTAATCCCTTGTATCAGGCGTTTATCGAGGCGGGTGCTCAGGCGGGTTATCCTGTCACTGAAGATTACAATGGGCGCCAGCAGGAGGGTTTTGGCGCCATGGAGATGACGGTGCATCGCGGGTTTCGCTGGTCGGCGGCGAATGCCTATTTGCGGCCGGCGCGGAAGACGGGGCGGGTCAAGCTCGTGACGCATGCCATGGCGCGCCGGGTGATTTTTGAAGGCAAGCGCGCGGTTGGGGTGGAGTATTCACGCGGGCGCACCGTGCACAAGGCGTTTGCAGCGCGCGAGGTGATCCTCGCGGCATCGAGCATCAACTCGCCGAAAATTCTGCAATTGTCGGGTGTGGGGCCTGCGGCGTTGCTCAAAGAGATGGGGGTGCCGATGGTACATGATCTTCCGGGTGTGGGTGAGAACTTACATGATCACCTCGAAGTCTATTTTCAGGTGAAGTGCACACAACCGATCACGCTGAACGGAAAACTCAATTTGCTGTCGAAAGGCATGATCGGGGCGGAGTGGGTGCTGTTCCAGTCGGGGCTGGGGGCAACCAATCATTTTGAATCCTGCGGGTTCATTCGCTCGGCGCCGGGCATCGAGTATCCCGACATTCAATATCATTTTTTGCCAGCGGCGGTTCGATATGATGGCAGGGCGGCGTTTCCGGGGCACGGGTTTCAGGTACATGTGGGACCGATGCGAACGAAGTCGCGCGGATTCGTCCGTATACGGAGCAATCGACCAGAGGACGGCCCGAAGATCTTGTTCAACTATATGTCACATCCGGATGACTGGACGGAATTCCGCGCTTGCGTGAAGCTGACGCGGGAGATCATGGAGCAGAAAGCGCTGGCACCATTCCGCGCGGAAGAAATCCAGCCAGGTCAATCGGTTGTGAGCGATAGGGACATTGATACATTCATTCGCGAGCACTGTGAAAGTGCCTATCATCCATGCGGCACGTGCAAAATGGGATCGCGTGATGACAAGATGGCGGTTGTGGATCATGAATGCCGGGTGATTGGTGTCGAGAACCTGCGCGTCGCCGATTCCTCGATCATGCCGCAGGTCACCAACGGCAATCTCAACGCGCCAACGCTGATGATCGGTGAGAAGGCGAGCGACATGATCTTGGGACGCGAACCGCTGGCGGCGAGCAATCTGGAACCGTGGATCAATCCGGGGTGGCGGGAGCGGCAGCGGTGACATTTCCTTCTCCCCTTGCGGGAGAAGGTGGCGCGGAAACGCGCCGGATGAGGGGGAGGTCCAGCGCAAGTATGTGGCTGTCACGACTCGCTGCACCACCCCCTCATCCGTCTCGCTCCCCGGATCAAGTCCGGGGCGCGATCCACCTTCTCCCGCAAGGGGAGAAGGAAAGTTACGAAGTCGCCTCTTCCAGAAACAACTCCCGCAGCTTCCGTGTCACTGGCCCCGGCTGTCCACCGCCGATGCGGTGGCCGTCGATTTCGGTGATTGGCATGACGAACTGGGAGGCGCTGGTGAGGAAAGCTTCGTCGGCGGCGTAGGGCCTCTTCTAGGGTGAATAGGCGTTCTTCGATTTCGATGTTGTGCTCGGCTGAGAGCCGTTTAAGGGCGCGCCTTGTGCAGCCTGCGAGAATGCGGTTGGAGAGGGCGCGCGTGATGACTTTGCCGTCTTTCACGATATAGGCATTGGATGATGTGCCTTCGGTGACGTGACCGTCTTCCACCATCCAGGCTTCGTTGGCGCCTTTTTCGTAGGCTTCCTGCTTGCCGAGGACAGGGGCGAGGAGCATCACGGATTTAATATCTCGGCGGAGCCAACGGATGTCTGGTGTGGTCACAATCTTCACGCCGGTGCGGGCGTTGGGATTGTCGACGAGAGCCATGACTTGCGGGAAGGCAACGAGGGAAGACTTGATGTCTTTGGGGAAGTTGAACATGCGGTCGGCTACGCCGCGCGTTACCTGCATGTAGATGATGCCTTCCCTCAGCTTGTTGCGCTTCACCAGTTCCAGATGCATGGCGTGGAGTTCATCCCTCGTGCAGGGCCAGGCCATTTTAAGTTCATTCAATGAACGGTCGAGACGCTCGATGTGGGCATCGTAATCCACTAGTTTACCATTGACGATGGGGGTGACTTCGTAAACGCCATCGGCAAAGAGGAACCCGCGATCAAAGACTGAGACCTTGGCTTCTGCTTCAGGCACAAATTCTCCGTTGACGTAAACGATGCGAGACATGGACACTCCTATTTTGGTGCAGTGCAAACTTGAGGGGTTGTTTGTGGGCCATACTCGCCGCTAGAGTGCAGGTCAACGTCAACAACAGTTGGTCTATCTTGAACCCACTCCTCCGGGCAATCGCTGTGGACGCGATGCTGAAACGCGAACAGAGCCTTTTCATCCAGCGCAACCCGCGCTCCAAGGCGCTCTCAGAAAAAGCTGCCCAGAACTGGCTTCGTGGCGTTCCCATGCATTGGATGGTGGATTGGGGCACACCGTTTCCGTTGTTTGTGTCGTCGGCACAGGGCGTTGATCTCGTTGATGCCGATGGCAACGCCTATATTGATTTTTGTCTGGGTGACACGGGAGCGATGTTTGGGCATTCGCCGCCATCCATTGTGGAGGTGTTGAAGCGAGAGGGTGGCCTTGGTTTTACGACGATGTTGCCGTCTCTCGATGCGGCTGACGTTGGTGCGTTATTGGAAGACCGGTTTGGGCTGCCTTTCTGGCAGGTGACCGCGACGGCTTCAGATGCCAACCGGGCGGTGCTGCGGTGGTGCCGTGAGGTTACCGGGCGTTCTAAAATCCTGGTGTTCAATCATTGTTATCATGGTTGTGTGGATGACACGTTTGTCACAGCAGATGATGGCGTTGTGCGCATGGTGGCTGGCTTGGTGGGAGAACCGCGTGATCTCACGCAGTTTACCAAAGTTGTCGAGTTCAACGATCTTGCGGCCTTGGAGAAGGCACTGGCACCGGGGGATGTGGCGTGTGTGCTGGCAGAACCAGTGATGACGAATGTGGGCATGGTTTTGCCTGATCCGGGGTTTCTGGACAAGCTCCGTGAACTGACGATCAAGACAGGCACGCTGCTGATCTTTGACGAGACGCATACACTGTCGACTGGACCTGGCGGTTATGCCAAAGCGCACGCATTGGTGCCGGATGGGCTGGTGTTCGGCAAACCGATTGCAGGAGGCATACCCGCAGCAGTCTATGGATTCTCCGCAGATGTTGCTGCGCGCATTGGTGAGAGTCTGGCAAAACGTGGTGACGGGCGCTCTGGCATTGGTACAACACTGTCCGGATCGAAGATTCAGCTGGCCTTGATCAAGGCTGTGGTTTCCACTTATTTTACAGAGTCTTCCTTTCAACCCTTAATCAGTCACGCGAAGAATCTGGAAACCGGCATCGCCCAGTGCTTCATCAAACATGGTTTGGATTGGCATGTGACACGCGTTGGTGCACGCGTTGAATTCATGTGCAACCCGAACCGACCCCGAAATGGTTACGAGGCGTCCAAGCTGATCCATCAGCCTGTTGATATGGCGGTGCATCAGTTTTTATTGAACCGCGGCGTGGTGATCACGCCGTTCCACAACATGATGCTTATTTGTCCGGCGACAACACAAAAACACATTGACCAGTTGATTGAAACGCTGGACCGCTGCATCACTGAATTGAAGAATTAGGAGACGATCCATGGCTTACGTTACCCCACGCTGCGGCGAAGAAGCGAAAGCATTTCTGGATGCCAATCCGGATATTGAAAGTGTTCACGTGGTGTGGACGGATTTGTGCGGAGTGCAACGGGGCAAGGTTTTGCGTCGTGATGAAGTGGTGCCTGCCTGGAAAGACGGTCGCTTTATGCCGATCTCGGCCCTTGTGCTGGATACAACAGGGCAGGATGTTCCGGAAACGGGATTGGTGTTCGACGAAGGCGACCGCGACATGTTGCTGTGGCCTGTTTCGGGTTCCATGGTGCGCATCCCGTGGTTGGATGTGCCGTCGGCGCAATATGTGGCCAAGATTCATGATCTCGATGGTGTGCCGCACTATGCTGATCCCCGCAACGCGCTGGAAAAGCTGGTGACACGATTCAAGGCTGATCTCAATCTTACGCCGGTTGGGGCCGTTGAACTTGAGTTCTTCCTTATGGACCGCAAGTCTGCACTGGAAGGAAAGCCAACGGCACCGCAAGCCCTGATGAACGAGGCCAAGCCGCAGCATTATCAAGCGTATCTTTTGCAAGACATTGATGACTTCGCGCCGTTCTTCAAGGATCTGTACGCCTATTGCGATGTGCAAGGTTTGCCGGCGAAGACGCTGATTTCGGAATACGCGCCGGGGCAGATGGAAATAGTGTTGCGGCACCGGGATGATGTGCTCAAGGCCTGCGATGAAGCGATCATGTTGAAGCGGTTGATCAAGGCGACGGCTGAGCGACACGGATTGTGTGCGACCTTCATGGCGAAGCCCTATGGCGAGTGGACCGGATCGGGCATGCATGTGCATGTCAGTCTCGGTGACGAGGCAGGCGAAAATGCTTTTGCTGCGGAAGATCCCACTGAAAATCAGTTGCTGCTGCATGCCATTGGCGGACTGAAGGCGGCGATGGCCGAGTCCATGTTGATTTTTGCGCCGAATGCCAATTCTTATCGCCGGTTCAGGCGTAATTCCTATGCACCAGTGGCGGCGAATTGGGGCATTAACAACCGTACGGTCTCTTTACGTGTTCCAGCGGGTGCGGCGAAGGCGTGTCACATCGAACATCGACCATCGGGTGCCGATGCCAACCCCTATCTTGTCATGGCCGCCATCCTTGCTGGCATGCATTATGGCATCACAGAAAAAGAAGATCCGGGACAGCCGATCACGGGCAATGGGTATGACAAACGCTCCAAGCATATTCCCGGCAATTGGTATGAAGCGATTGATGCATTTTGGCGGGCGTCCATTCTCAAAACCTATTTCGGCAAGGAGTTTGTCGATACGTTCTGTACGCTGAAGGAAGTGGAAGCCGACCGCTTCTACCAAGAGCCATTCCAGCGCGATTTCGAGTGGTACCTGCGAACGATCTGATGCAGTACTTCATCCACAAATCCCGGTTCAAGATTGAAGGTCACGGCCGGGAAGCAGGTTTCAAAGACCTGATGAAGTGGCAACTTTCCGGGGCAAAGGTGAAGTGGCCCAAGCGTGTCGAAAATGTCAAACAACCCCAACCGCCACAGCGGGTGGACGGCACTGATCTTGTTGTCACCTGGATTGGGCATTCCACTGTCCTGATGCAGACGGGGGGTCTCAATATTCTCACAGATCCGTTCTTTTCACCGCGCGCCAGTCCGGTGCAGGTTGCGGGTCCGCGACGGGTGCGCGATCCGGGGCTTCGCATTTCACAACTTCCGAAGATTGATGTCGTGCTGCTCAGCCACAATCATTATGATCATCTGGATGTGCCGTCATTGCGGGCGTTGCAGTCGCATTCAGCACCCCATGTTGTGACGCCCTTGATGAATGATCACTATGTGCGTCGGGCCAGCCGCCAAATGCGCGTTACTGATTTGCATTGGCGCGAGAGTTGCTCGGTAGGTGGTTGCCGGATCACGGTGATGCCAGCGTTACATTGGTCCAAGCGCAGTTTTGGTGATGCAAACCGTGCATTGTGGGGTGCGTTCGTTGTCGAAACGCCCGGGGGAGTGATCTACTTTGCCGGCGACACGGGATATGGTGATGGCTCCACTTTTCGCGAAGTGCGTGATCGTTTTGGTGCGCCGCGCTTATCCTTGTTGCCCATCGGCGCTTATGAACCGCGCTGGTTCATGAAGGCGCAACACATGAATCCGGATGATGCGGTGATGGCTCATATGGACCTTTGCAGTACTACGAGCTTGGCTATCCATCATGGCACAATCCAGCTTACGGATGAGGCCATCGACGCCCCGGTTCGTGACTTGGAAGTTGCCTTGGCGGCGCGTGGGGTCGATTCCGCTCGATTTGTTGTTGCTGATGTGGGGCAGGCGATGGCGGTAAGCTAGTAATCATCCTTCGACTTCTTGGTGCCCGTCATGACCTTGTCGATGTAGGCCAGCAGCAGGGCCGACACGACGAAAGCCATATGCACGATGGTCAGCCACATAATTTTCGAGTCAGAGAATTGGTTGGCGTTGAGAAATACCTGCAAAAGGTGGATTGATGAGATGGCCACGATGGTAGAGGCTACCTTGATTTTCAGCGAACTCGCATCAATCTTGCCGAGCCAGGACAGTTCAGCAGACGTATTGTCGAAACGGCTGACGAAATTCTCGTAACCCGAGATGATCACCATGACCACAAGACTAGCTACCAAACTGGCATCAATCAGACTGAGAATTTTCAGGATCGCGTCAGTTTCCTCGAGTACAGAAACTTTTGTGACGTACTCCCACAGCTTCTTCATGAATGTAATGGCATAGAGGCCAAGAGCTGCCGTGAGGCCGAGATAGAACACCACCAGTATCCAGCGAGATGCCAGAATAATGTGCTCAATCATGTGTTCTATCTGTTTCACGCTCTGATTCCTGTTTGTGTCAGTTTAACCTAGGTACTCTACTTTGCAAAGCGCGCCTCACTTTTGCGGGGTACCCACATCGTTTCTTGTGACCCACAGCGAATAGATGATTCCCGATGCAAGGATACAAATTGTTACGATCAGTGACAGCAAAGTGTCCACTTTGATACCTAATGGCACGAGGAAAATCTTGAGACCCACCAGAACCAGAATGATGGCGAGGGATACCTTGAGATAGGCAAAACGGTGCATGGCCGATGCCAAGGCGAAATACAGCGCACGCAATCCAAGTATGGCGAAGATGTTGGAGGTGTAAACAATGAAGGGATCCAGGGTGACTGCGAAAATGGCCGGCACTGAGTCGACGGCAAATATCAGATCGACGAATTCGACCAGTACCAGAGCGACTGCCAGCGGTGTGAGCCAGGTCCGCAGTATACCAGTTTTCTCGTCCGGCAACTTGACGGTGAAATCATGGCCGTGCAGATTTTTGGTGATCGGGAAGTGACCGCGTAGATAGGAGAGAATCTTGCTGTTCTCGAGGTCCATGTCATGGCCTGTCGAGGTGAACATCTTGATGCCAGTGAATACCAAGAAGGCACCAAAGACATAGAGGATCCAACTAAACTGCGTGACGAGTGCAGCGCCAAAACCGATCATGATGGCACGGAAGAGTATTGCACCCAGAATGCCCCAGAACAATACTCTGTGCTGGTAGGCGCGGGGGATTCCCAGAAAGCCAAAAATCGTTGCGATGACGAAGATGTTGTCCATGGCGAGGGATTGTTCGATGACATAACCCGTATAGAATTCCAGGCCGCTTTGAGCGCCTCGCGACCACCAGACCCAGGCGCCAAAAGCCATGGCAATAGCCACATAACCCCCATAGAGGATAAAACTTTCCCGGGCCTCAATCTCCCTGTCCTCGTTGTGCAAGACGCCCAAGTCTAACACAAGAAGGGCAGCAACGATGGTTGCGAATATTATCCAGAAGTAGGTGGGAGTGCCGAGAAAATCTGCTGTAACAAAAGCTGTGAGAAGTTCCATCTGGGCCCTGTCGGTTTGTTGCGTTGCATCAATTCCGACATCACAGGCGATGACGCACTGTCAGAGGGGCCCGGCATTGATCAAGCTGATATGATAGACAACTGCGGCAATTCAAGACCTCTGGTGATTAATGTTTTGTCATCAGGAGACTTGGCGGCTAATGAAAAGCCCTTCGGAGAACATGATGACGGCCATACCGATTACCTGCATCGCAAAATCAAATGATGCCTTGGGCGAGGGCTGCCTTTGGGATGCGGCTCGTGGTGTCTTGTGGTGGCTGGATGTTGCGCGGCCTACTCGCATTCATCAGATCAATCCCAAAACTGGTTTTCACCGCTCATGGTACTCAGATGTCATGTTGACGGCCATTTCCCTGCGGGGCGATGGGTCGTTGGTGGCAGGCGGGTCGGGTGGAATTTATTTTTTTGATACTAACACAGGAGCGCTGACGCCTGTGTGTAAACCTGAAACTGATCGCCCCAACAACCGCTTCAATGATGGAGCGTGTGACAGTTCCGGGCGGCTTTGGATCGGCACCATGCATGAGAACATCGGGCCACGGGGTGAGGACTTGCCAATCCCCGCTGCGACAGGTGCCTTGTACCGGGTTGATGGCAATGGATCGTCGCAGTTGATGTTTGACAAGGTCGGGGTATCCAACGGGCCGTGCTGGTCGCCGGATGACCGCACGTTTTATTTTTCCGATTCGATGGCGCAGATCATCTGGGCATTTGATTTTGATGCAGCGTCGAGTGAAATCTCCAACAAGCGGGTGTTCAATGACACGAAGGACCATGGCTATCCGGATGGGGCGACGGTGGATGCGCAAGGCTTTGTGTGGAGCGCGCGCTGGGATGGGCGATGCGTGCTGCGGATTGACCCCAAGGGACGCATTGACCGGGTGGTGGACATACCGGCGCAGCGGCCAACCTGCTGTGTGTTTGGAGGAGCCAATCTTGACGTGATGTATGTGACGTCGTCGCGGGCGCATTTGCCGGGAGATGAAATTGCGGCACGTCCCTTGAATGGCGGTGTGTTCTGTTTTGATCCCGGTGTGCGGGGCACTTTGAAAAACAAATTTGCGGGGTAGTGATGAATATCATTCAGTATACGGATAAAACTCGGCGGCAGCGTGTTGGCGTAGTTGCTGATGGGGAAGTGACACCGTTGAAAAAGGTGACTTCCACAGTGGCACTGGCGCAGCTGGCGCTGAAAAGTGGTTCGTCGCTGGTGAAAATGGCGAGGTCGCTGGCGGGTGGAACGCCTGAAAAAATGTCGAGTCTTCTCAAGGAGAAGCGCGTACTTGCGCCAGTAACCCATGAAGATCCGGCGCATTGCATCATCACGGGTACCGGGTTGACACACTTAGGTTCGGCATCAGCGCGCGATTCCATGCACAAGAAGCTTGAAGGTGGTGTTGAGGAACTGACGGACTCGCTGAAAATGTTCAAGGCCGGACTTGATGGTGGCAAGCCTGACAAGGGCAAGGCGGGTGTGCAACCAGAATGGTTTTACAAGGGTGATGGCCGCTGGCTGGTTGCACCGGGTGGGCCGTTGCCGTGTCCGTCGTTCGCACTTGATGGTGGTGAAGAGCCAGAGCTTGCGGGGCTCTATCTGATCGACGCGAAAGGGCGACCAGTGCGGTTGGGATTTGCGTTGGGCAATGAGTATTCCGATCATATCACCGAACGGCAGAACTACCTGTTGCTGGCGCATTCGAAGTTGCGACATTCTGCGATTGGACCAGAGATGATCACAGGGGCAGCGCCATCACACATCGAAGGCATGAGCCGCATTGTGCGCAACGGTGCTGTTGTGTGGCAGAAGCCGTTTCTCACGGGAGAGGCCAACATGTCCCATACGATTGCCAATCTCGAGTACCATCACTTCAAATACGAAGCATTCCGCAAGCCCGGGGATGTGCATATCCATTATTTTGGCACGGCCACGCTCTCGATTGTGGATGGGTTCCGCACGGAGGACGGAGATGTGTTCGAGATTGAAGCCAAGCCTTTTGGTGCGCCTTTGCGCAATCCGCTGAAGGTGATGAAGCAGGACTACAAGCCGGGTGGCGTGAAGGCGCTATGACGAAAGAGTTCATTGCGCTTGATTGGGGTACGACGTCGTTCCGGGCCTATCATGTGGGTGCTGATGGGACAGTTCTGCGTGACGTGGCGGATGCCAATGGCATCTTGTCGGTGAAGGATGGAGCGTTTGAGGCAGCGCTTGAAGCTCATATTTCCGGGTGGGACAGGGAATTGCCGGTTCTGGCGGCGGGCATGATCACGTCGCGGCAGGGATGGATTGAGCTACCTTATGTGGATTGCCCGGCTGGTCCCGATGATCTGGCGAAGTCTCTTCACACACTTGAGACAAAGTCTGGCCGTACTATACAATTTGCCACGGGTTTGCATTTGCGCAGTGACACGCTGGGGCATGATGTGATGCGTTCGGAAGAGGTGCAGGTGTTTGGATCGCTGGGACAGGCCACGCATTTCATCACACCGGGTACGCATTCGAAATGGATTGATGTGGACGGCGAGAAGATCATCCGGTTCGCGACTTACATGACAGGTGAAGCGTTTTCGCTGTTGCGGCAGCATTCCATTCTTGGACGGTTGATGACGTCGGATGAGGTGAATGAAGAGGCGTTTGCGCGGGGGGTGGTGAAGGCGCAGGCTGATCCATCGGGGCTCTTGCATTCGCTGTTTTCGGTGCGCAGTCTGGGGTTGTTCAATGAGATCGTGCCAGAAGCCTTGTCGTCTTATCTTTCCGGTTTGGTGATCGGTACTGAAGTGGCGCATGCGCTGCAATCGCGTTCGAAGCGGGCGGACTATATGATTCTGGCCTCGCCAAAAATCGGGGGACGCTATGCGAAAGCGCTGGAGGTCGTTGGTGTGCAGGCGCGCTATGGTGATCCTCTAGCCATCGTGCATGGCTTGCGGAAGATTGGACAGACGGCGGGGTTGATATGAATAATATTGCGATGGTGACGGGGGCGGGATCTGGCATTGGCCGGGCTTGTGCGATGGCCTTGAGTGAAGCGGGTTATGTGCTGGTGCTGGCGGGGCGGACGCTGGACAAGTTGCAAGCCACGCAAAAACTGCTGAAGGGCGAAAGCTTGTGTGTTGCGACCGATGTGACGGATCCTGTATCCGTGGCCGCGCTGTTTGCTGCGACGAAAGCAAAGTTCGGGCGGCTTGATGTGTTGTTCAACAATGCGGGCACGGGTGCGCCGGGCACGGTGTTGCTCGAAGACTTGACGGTTGAGCAATGGCGCGACGTGGTAGATACAAATCTATCGGGGCCATTTTATTGCACGCAGGAAGCTTTCAAGTTGATGAAGACGCAGAACCCGCAAGGGGGGCGCATCATCAACAATGGCTCGATTTCAGCTTATGCGCCGCGGCCCAATTCTGCACCTTATACTTCGACGAAGCATGCGATCAGCGGATTGACGAAGGCGGCCAATCTGGATGGGCGAAAATACAATATTGCTGTCGGGCAAATTGATATCGGCAATGCGGCCTCGGACATGACGGCGCGGATGGTTGATGGCGTGTTGCAGGCTGATCTGTCGATGAAGGCCGAGCCGCGCATGGATGTGATTGATGTGGCAAAAGCTGTTGTTTACATGGCATCGCTGTCGCTTGATTCAAATGTGCTCAATATGACCGTGATGGCGACGAAGATGCCGTTTGTAGGGCGCGGCTAATTCGCAATGTTTACGACTCCACGGGCGGCGATCATGCTTACCTTTGCCGCCTTTGGCGCGGTGGTGGGCAGTCATATCGGGGCTCTCCCGGTCATTCTGAAAACGTCCGGCGTGAACTCAGAATTCTTTGGGCGCACACAGGCTTTTGCCATGGTGGCGGCGCTGATGGCCATGGGGATTGCTGGCATGATCAGCCGCCGCATCACACATCGCACCGTGATGCTCGCGACACTGCCAGCCGTCTTTTTCGCACTTTGCTATGCGTTGCTGGTCAATTCTCCGACCACCTACTTCATCTCCAATCTCGCACTTGCGACGACACTCTCGTTCGTCGATCTCAACATGAATGCGGAAGGTTCTGATATCGAGCAGGAGATGAAGCAACCGATCTTCACGTCGTTCCATGCCGTGCTTTCCATGCTTGTTGCCGGGGCTGCGATTTTCTCAAGTTACATGAGTGTCAATGTTGCAGTGTGGACGCCGGCCGTGTTTGCGGGCGTTTTGATTGCTTGGGCCTTTGTGCTGGTTTATCGCCATGTGCCGCATCGCGCACCGCATGTTGTTGAGCACGGCGAAACGGCATCGGCCTTGCCACGCGGGCGGCTGGCGTTGATTGGCCTCACCATTGGTCTCAGTAATTCCTGCGAGATCGCGGCCATGTTGTGGGCTGGGCAATTGCTGGCGGAATTGGCGCCACAACTTTTGGCCTACTCGGGATTGGGCGTTGCGTTCTTTGGCCTGTGCAGTGGTACCATGCGTATGGTGGGTGATCGCTTACGCCTGCGGTTCAGTGATGTGGCAATCGTCACCTGTTCATTGGCAGTGGCGACCACAGGATTTGCGGTCCTTGGTTTTAAGCCCGACTTTGCTGTGTCGGTGTTGGCGTTCGCGGCGGTGGGTGCTGGACTGGGTTTTGTGTTTCCCTATCTGTTTGCGCTGGCCGGGCGACAAGCCCCGCACCGGCGCGCAGCGGCGATGGGGTTCTCATCGGCGATATCCGGCGGTCCACGTTTTGTATTTCCGTGGTTACTTGGGTTGCTGGCCACCTGGTATGGCGTGAACTCGGTTTTCATCCTGTGTGCGGCGCTGGCGTTTGGATCACTGTTGATGATTGTTCTGGTGCTGGCACGGATGGAAAATCCGGGTGAGGCCGGAAGGATTGTTTCGCCTCCCTGACGGCCGTAGTTGTGGAATAGTCAGTTGACAGGCCCAAGCAGTTATAACACCCTACACAACCTCTAACCCGGAGTAGATGCTATGGCTTTGATTTCTGGCACACTTCCGCCCAAACGCGGCAGCAGCGTCGTTTTTTTCAACTATGCGCAGTTGACGCCGCTGTTAACTTTTCAGAATTTGTCCAAGGAATGTAATTTCGATTTGCAATGGGAGCCAGAAACGGGACCTGGCGGGAGTATTTTGCCGCAAGGCGTTTACCTCACGAAAGGGCAGTCAGTCGTTTTCAACATACGATCCAATTGGCTCAAGATTAGTGCCCGCAACACCAGCAGAGATTTTGCAGCCAAATTCAGCTTACTAATTGAGACGTGAGCAACGGAAGTCTGGTTTTACTGCCTGACCGGGATGACAAAGAGGATGTAAAGAAGAGGCGCCAGCTTGCGCTGACGCCCCCGTTAAATGCCGATCAGCAGTGTGATCAGGCGGCTTTCTGTTCGATGGTTTTGGCTTTTGAGGCACTGCCGATGGTGATCTGGCGGGGCTTCAGGGCTTCCGGAACGTGGCGCTCCAGAGAGATGTGCAGGAGGCCGTTGTCGAGGTCGGCACCTTTCACTTCAACGTAGTCTGCCAGCTGGAAGCGGCGTTCGAAGCTGCGGGCGGCGATGCCCTGGTGCAGGAATTCGGTTTTGGTCTCGACCTTGTCGGCTTTCTTGCCGGTAACGGTCAGCACGTTGCCCTTGGACTCAATGGCGATTTCGGTCTCGGCAAAGCCAGCAACGGCCATGGTAATTCGATAGGCGTTTTCGCCCAAGCGCTCGATATTGTAGGGCGGGTAAGCCACGGTTTCGACGTTGGCGGCTTCGTCCAACAAGCTGAACAGGCGGTCAAAGCCGATGGTGGAACGGTGGAAGGGGGAATAGTCAAACATGGTTACATCCTCTTGATAAGCAATGTTTTTTTGACGCCCCCCAGGATTGGTGGGCACCTCTGGTGGACCCGATTGGCATCCACAGGGCCTAGATGGTGCTCATCTGCAGCAGTTCAAGGCCTCCGGAAAATGAATGGAACATGAATGTGTGCTTCTGACTTCGTTCAAGGTGGAACGGCTAATTCTTGCCACACGATGATCGATCGAGGTCATCAAGCGAATTCTAAACTGGAGTACACACCATGATCGCCAAGTCACTCATTGCCGCCGCTGCCGTTGCGGGTTCGGTCCTCACATTCACCGCTGCTGACGCATCGGCCAAAACAAACTGGGACATTACCATTGGTCTCGGCGGACTTGTTCCGACTTACGAAGTTCCTGTTTACCGGGCACCTGTTTATGTCGCACCACGGTATGTCTATGAGTATGATGACGAGCCTGCACCGCCTCGCCGTTATCGCCGGAGCCATGTGGAGTACCGGTATGACAGCCACGGTTTTGGCTGCAGGAGTGGTGCGCGCGTTGTCCGCTCGGCAGGTTTCAACAACATTGAAGCTTATGACTGCAGCGCACCAACATTCGGTTATTCCGCCTGGAAACATGGCGACCTGTTCAAGGTCCGCGTGAGTTCAGAAGGAGACATCGTTTCGGTCCGCCAGATTGATTGACGGACAGAGTGAGTTCCCCGTGGCCGGGGCCGGGTTGCTGGCGTTTTTGGCAACCCGGAAACCGGCTCGCCGACGGACTCAAATTGAACTTGATGCTTAACGGATCTTTACTCTTTTCTGCCATTTTGTTGTGCAACCTTAGTCACCAAGCGACTTGGAGGACGGAATTATGAAAACAAGCTTTATTGCAGCCAGCCTCATGGCGTTGGGTCTGACGATTGGTGCTGTTGCTGCGGAGGCCAAGACACGTGTGCACATTGGCATCGGTGTGGGCCATCCTTATTATGACTGTGTCAATCCGGGCTACGTCGATTTCTGCGGCTTGGGTATCTACCGCGGTGGTTTCTATCGCGACTTTCACAGCCCTTACTACAATCCCCGGTATCGATTTTTCAATGAACCCCGGTATCGCCGGGGCCATGGCTGCAGTGATGCGGCGCGCGCCATTCGCAGCGCGGGCTACCGCAATGTAAAAGCCACAGATTGTGTGGGACGGCATCTGGGTTTCTCGGCCACAAAACGTGGCAAAGTCTATAAATTGCGCGTTGATTCAGTGACGGGTCGCATTGCCGTCCGGCGCTAGTCATTTCAGAGGGCTGTTGCCATGTTGAAACTGTTCACACTTGCATTCACTGCATCGACGCTTTTGATGGCCGTGCCCGCGCAAGCGGAGTTCCGCTGGTTGCCGCGTTTGTGGTTCCAGGATGATGAGCCCAGACGTCAGGCGTATTATGACGAGGACGAAGACGTGATCATTGTTCGGCCGTCACGGCAACAAGCCAGTATCTATGACGACGCGTTGGACGAAAGTTTTTATGAGCCAAAGATTATGGCACCTGTGCGCAAACAAATAGTCAAGAAAAGCAAAGTCGATCCCGCCCCGGTCAAAAAAATATCTGTTGCTACTCCAAAACTGACACCTGCAAAGCCTGCGGCACCGAAGGTCGCCGGGGTCAATTGTGAAAAAGGTGCTGTCGTGGTTGTGGATTATGGTTTTTCGGGCGTCAAATCCAAGACCTGCGATGCCAAAATTCTGGTATTCTCGGCAGTCCGATCGGGCAAGCCATATGAGGTGAGCGTCAGTGCGATGAGTGGCGAAATTACCGAAGTTCGCAAGGTCCAATAGCGCCTTGATGTGGATTGCATGAGCCGCTAGAGCGACAGGCATGCAAATCCATGAGACTGCCGAAAATCTTGCACCCGTAGGCGCCTCATGCCGTGAGGTGATAACAGAGGATGGCGTTCACTTGCGTGTCCTTGTCTCACCGGTTGCTGACTCTCAAGGCACCGTTGTGATCTTGGGAGGAAGATCAGAATATTTCGAGCGCTATTTTGAAACCATTCGCGATCTCCATAAGCGCAATTTCAATGTTGTCACTTTTGATTGGCGCGGGCAGGGCGGGTCGCAGCGCGTTAATCGAGATCCATTGCGGGGTTTTGTCCGGCATTTTCGCGATTATGAAAAAGACCTCCAAGCCGTCCTAACGCGGTGTGTGGCGAATTCATTTTCCGGTCCAGTCTATGCAATGGCCCACTCCACAGGTGGGTTGATCTTGCTGAACCACCTTCGATCCCCCTCCATCTTCTCACGTGCCATCATCACCGCGCCATTGATTGATTTTGTTTATGGCGCGTGGCCACCGGGTTTGGCGCGGTTTATTGCGAAATTCATCCACCTCGTCGGCCTTGGCTGGATCTATTTGCCTGGTCGCTCGCGTGGTCCACTCAAGCGCAACGAATTTGACGGCAATGTGCTGACGACAGACCGATTGCGATGGGACAGGGACATCACCACCATTGAAAAGTTTCCAAGCCTCGCCATTGGTGGACCGACTTATAGCTGGTTCAATGGGGCACTGGATTTTATCAGCACTCTCAAGCGCTGGCCGCCCAAGGAGCCCTCAAGTTGTCCTGTCCTCCTGGTTGCTGCCGGAAATGATCAAGTGGTTCATGATCGTGCTGCGCGGCACTTTGCAGATGTGGTACCGGGCGTGTCGTATATTGAAATATCCGACAGCGAGCATGAAATCCTGATGGAACGGAATGTGTTTCGCCGACAATTCTGGTCAGCGTTTGACAGCTTCATCGGATTTGGTGCCGAACAACCACGTCCATAACCAAAGGCCGGCAAGTGCGCCTGTCAGTTGAGCCGCAATAAAGGGCAAGACGCTAATCGGAGAAATACCTGCGAATGTGTTGGAAAACATGCGTGCGATGGTAACTGCGGGATTGGCGAAGGACGTTGACGCCGTAAACCAATAGGCAGCCGTAATCGTCAGACCAACCAGCGTGGGAACGGCGGCGGGCGCATGACGCTGGCCGCCCAGAATTGCGCCCAGCAAAGTCGTTGTCGCAATAACCTCAGAAAGCCAACGCCCTGTGCCGCCCCGTACTGTCGTTGAAATCTGGATTGGCTGCAGGTCAAACATTACATTGGCGAGAACCGTTCCGATGATTGCACCAAGAATTTGTGCAGTTGCGTAAGCGACAAATTGAGACGCTGGCAGTTCGCGTCGCAGTACAAAGACCAGACTTACAACTGGATTGAAGTGGGCGCCGGAAATCGGCCCAAGCAGCGTGATCAAAACGATCAAGATTGCACCTGTGGGGAGGGTGTTTCCCAGCAAGGCCAGGGCATCGTTCCCGCCTGACAATTTTTGCGCCATGATCCCTGAACCGATGACGGTCGAGACAAGCAATGCTGTGCCGATGGCTTCTGCGGCAAGACGGCGTCGGATATCCATCATGGGCCTTCAGTCTGTTGTGGTGCAGGCAAAAGGTCGAGCACCGTTTCTGAAGGCCGGCACAGGCGCACGCCGCGCGTGGTCACTACAATCGGGCGATTGATCAAAATCGGGTGAGACAACATCGCGCTGACCAAGTCTTCGTCAGACAGCATCGGATTGGCCAAACCCAGCTCTCCATAAGGTGTTCCCTTTTCACGCAGCAAAGCGCGAGGCGTGAGCCGCATGCGGGCGATGAGATTTAGCAACATGTCGCGTGTGGGCGGTGTTTTCAGGTATTCAATGACGTGTGGTTCAATTTTGGCATTGCGGATCAATGCCAGTGTGTTGCGGGAGGTCTCACAGGCGGGATTGTGGTAGATGACGACGTCGTGCATAGGTGGCTCTGGGTTGCAGCTTTCTGCTCCCGTTTACAGCAATTGCCGGGCCTTTGAGAAGGGAATCTCCTGATTTGCCTTTTGCATTGCAGCATGATACAGCCCAGCGCAATTCCTGACACCAATGAAAGATTTCGGCGCCCCATGAATTTGCGCAACATTGCCATTATTGCCCACGTTGACCACGGCAAAACGACACTCATTGACCGGCTGCTGTCGCAGTCCGGCACATTCCGCGACAACCAAAAGGTTGGCGAGCGCGTGATGGATTCCAATGATCTGGAGCGTGAACGCGGCATTACCATTCTTGCCAAGGTCACATCGCTGCAATGGAAAGAAACACGCATCAACATCGTGGATACGCCGGGCCATGCCGATTTCGGTGGCGAAGTGGAGCGCATCCTCAACATGGTGGATGGTGCCGTTTTGCTGGTGGATGCTGCTGAAGGCCCAATGCCGCAGACGAAGTTTGTGCTGCAGAAGGCCTTGAACCTTGGCTTGAAGCCCATTGTTTGCATCAACAAGATTGATCGCCCAGACGAACGTCATATCGAAGTCGTCAACGAGGTTTTTGACCTCTTCGCCAACCTTGATGCAACGGAAGAACAGCTTGATTTCCCGATCATTTATGGTTCGGCCAAGCATGGCTGGATGGCCGACAAGCCGGAAGGCCCGCAGACCGACATGGCACCGTTGTTTGACCTGGTGGTCCGGCATTTTGCACCACCTGTGATCGAAGATGGCGCGTTCCGCATGTTGGCGACGACGCTGGAAGCCAATCCTTTTCTGGGCCGCATTCTCACGGGCCGCATTCGGTCTGGTTCGGTGAAGCCCAACCAGTCGGTCAAGATTCTGGCGCGCGATGGCTCGGTTGTTGAAACGGGCCGCGTCTCCAAAGTGTTGTCGTTCCGTGGCATTGAGCGGGTGCCTGTGGACGAGGCTGAGGCTGGCGATATCGTTGCCATTGCCGGACTTGTGAAGGCGACTGTTTCGGACACGTTTGCTGATCCGACCATTACAGAGCCCATCGCAGCTACACCGATTGATCCACCCACACTCGCCATGGCGTTTCGCGTCAATGACGGACCGCTGGCAGGCAAAGAGGGTGACAAGGTTCAGAGCCGCGTTATCCGGGACCGGCTTATGCGCGAGGCCGAGGGCAACATCGCACTGCGCGTCAGCGAAACCGATGGCGATGCCTTCGAAGTCGCAGGCCGCGGTGAACTGCAACTCGGCATTCTTATCGAAACCATGCGCCGTGAAGGCTTTGAACTCACGGTCGGGCGCCCGCGCGTCGTGTTCCAGATTGATGAAAAGACTGGCGAGAGGCTTGAACCCATCGAAGAGGTGATCATCGACGTGGATGAGGCTTATTCCGGTGTTGTGGTGCAGAAGGTGTCGGAGCGCAAAGGTGAATTGCGCGACATGCGCACGTCGGGCGTTGGCCGCCAGCGCCTGGTGTTTCATGCGCCGACCCGTGGACTCATTGGTTACCAGAGCGAGCTTTTGTCCGATACGCGCGGTACGGCCATCATGAACCGCCTGTTCCACTCCTACGCCCCGTTTATGGGTGAAATCTCGGCGCGGCATACGGGTGCTTTGATATCCAATGGTGAAGGCGAGGCTGTGGCTTATGCAATCTTCTATCTGCAGGATCGCGGCCCCATGTTCATCGACCCGGGCACCAAGGTTTATGCCGGCATGATAATCGGCGAGCATACGCGTGGCAATGACCTGGAGTTGAACGTTCTCAAGGAAAAGAAACTTTCCAACGTGCGTTCGTCTGGCAAGGACGAGGCGATGATTTTGACGCCGCCAATCAAGATGTCACTGGAAAAGGCCTTGGCCTATATCGGTGAGGATGAGTACGTTGAGGTGACGCCGAAGTCGATCCGGCTGCGCAAAGCGCAACTTGATCCGAATGAACGCAAGCGTCTCAGCCGCCAGAAGGAAGCGGCGGCTTAAGCGGCTGCCTCCGATGCAAAGCGGCTTCTGACCATCCAGTCGCCGATGGAACTGACCAGGGTTACGTCGCCGACAAGGTCGATTTTACCCTTGTTCATTTCGCCTTGAAGCGTTGACAGGCCCATCCATGCTGCGGTCATGGCGCGGAGTTCGGCAGTGACATACAAATCGACGTCGTGGCCCGGATCGATCATGCACATGTCGATGGGAAAACCCGGTCGTGCAATGAGCCAATAGTTGCGTTCGGCTTCTGGTAATTCCGGATAGATGAATTGAATGACGCAGCGGCGGGTGCGCGGCAGGACTGCGGTGTTCACCTTGCGGCGCATGTTCCACATCAATACACGGGCATCGAGGCGTTCGAGCCTCACTTCGGTATCAATATTGCGATGGACCCAATCGCCGAGTTGTTCGACAATGGGTTCCAACTCCCTGGCGATACGCGTCAGGTGATATGTGTAACCGCTGCCCGTTCCGTCTTCTACCCGTGAAAGCATGCCGTGACGCTCAAGCTCTTTCAGGCGCTTCGATAGAAGTGTGGGCGAAATCGCGGGAACGCCGCGGCGGATGTCGTTGAAATGCGTCGAGCCACTCCACATTTCGCAGAGGATGAGAAGGGTCCAGCGTGGTTCAAGGATTTCACAAACCTTGGCTGTTGGGCAAAAGGAGATGTAGCTGTCTTTGGTCATGACGGCCTCCACATATGGGGCACTTAACGCTTCGACGCAGGACGATGGCTAGTCCTGAAAGTGTACCGGGTCCAGTTCAGTTCCTGCACTTTATGCCCTTTTCACTTTGGGTGCAAACTGCCCTTCACGGACCACAGGCCAGTTCAACCGCTGCCTGGGCGACCCCTTCAACCAAGGATGATCACCATGACACAGACCGCAACACCAATTCCAACCACTCCGGATTTTACTGCCATCAAGCTGAAACAACAGGCGACGTGGGCCTCCGGCAGCTATGCCGTTATCGGTACAACTCTGCAAATCGTCGGGGAAACCCTGTGTGAAGCACTGGATCTCTGCGCTGGCGAAACCGTGCTCGATGTGGCGGCCGGCAATGGCAATGTCACGCTGGCGGCGGCGCGGCGTTATGCCAAGGTAACGTCCACTGATTATGTTCCCGAACTGCTTGCCGTCGGCAAAAAGCGGGCTGAGGCCGAGGGGCTGAACGTGGAATTCCGCGAGGCTGATGCCGAAGCGCTGCCGTTCAAGGATGGGAGTTTTGATGTGGCAGTGTCGACGTTTGGCATCATGTTCACACCCAATCAACCGAAGGCCGCAAGTGAGATTGCCCGGGTCGTGCGCAAGGGCGGGCGCATCGGCATGGCCAACTGGACGCCCGAAAGCGTCATCGGGCAGTTGTTCAAGATCATTGGCAAACACGTGCCACCGCCAGCTGGCGTTTCATCGCCTTCCTTGTGGGGCAGCGAGGCGCGGTTGAAAGAGCTCTTTCCCGGCAAAGAGATGTCGACAGCCAAGCGCATCTTCAATTTCCGCTACGAGTCGCCCGCGCATTGGCTCGAGGTGTTTCGGACATATTATGGACCGACCCACAAGGCCTTTGGTGCGTTAGATCAAGACGGGCAGGCAGCACTGCAGGCCGATGTTCTGCAGCTGATCCATCGGATGAACCGGCGCACAGATGGCAAGATGGTGGTGCCGGGTGAATATCTGGAGGTGATTGTCAGGCTTATAAACCAGCGCCTATTCCACTTCGCACGCCGGACCAAAGGAGCCGACTTCGACCTCGGTTCCTTCGTTGGCGAAGGTGCGCAGCGATGTTCCAATGCACGGGACGTCATCGCCATATATTTCGTCCGCTATCTTGCGGGCCTTGTCATTGGCGTTGGGCCAAGATGTGTCCACCAGAGCCAGTATGCATGAGTTCTGTGGTTCGAGGCGGGTGACGGCTAGCCAATCCTTCTTTTGGGCTTTGCCGTCGACCTCGATCGATACAGTCCAACGCAGGATTGTGGCGACCGGCGCGCCGTCCTTGATGCGCCATTCCACCTTGTTGGCAACAGTGTTGGGCGCCGTGAATGATTGTTTGGCGGCACAGTGTTGTCGCGGGTCTGTCCCGACGGCGAGGTAATCCCGTTCGTTCCTGGTCGTGAGGAGAATTCCCTGGTCGGCGTAACCTTTGCAAAAAATGATTTCGGCCTCGTTTTCTTCGCTGTTCGCGGGCTGAAGTGTCTGGCACTTGGAGCGATCAATCACCGTGTATTCGCTGGATGTTTCAGCTGCCGACAGATGGGTTGGACTGAGGAACGTCAACAAGATGAGCGCGCGCCGCATCAGCTCGCGAGAGCCGGGAGAAGGGTGAAGAGGACCAAATTGCGCAAAAACTGCAAGATCAAAAGGGCGATGATGGGTGAAATGTCGATGCCACCGAGGTCTGGCAGCAGGTTGCGGATGGGTGACAATACCGGCTCGGTGATCCGCTCCAGTGCGTAACGGACCTGCCTGACTGTGGGATTTTGGGCGTTGACAATGTTGAATGCCATCAACCAACTCAAGATCACGGATCCCAAGATGACCCAAAAGGCGATTGAAAAAAGTGTGTCAACAAGGCCGTAGATGGCTGGCATTTTGATCTCCGTTGGAGGCTGCATTTAGGCATTGCCCCCCGGAATGGCAAGTGGTGTCGGGTTTGCTCGCTTGACGGCAAATTTGTTGCACCTTAGCTTTCAATGTCGACTTAAGGGGCGGTAGCTCAGTTGGGAGAGCGCGGCGTTCGCAATGCCGAGGTCAGGGGTTCGATCCCCCTTCGCTCCACCAGGCGGTTCAGGTGATGTCCTTGGCGCAAACGGATTCTGGCTTGGCACCCTCAGAGTGATCAGGGCTTATTTACTTCATCTTTAGCCGTGAAGTGGACTTTCGGTTGACCACTATCCAAAATTGTGCATTCTGGAGTTGCAACATCGGTCAAGGACGGATCATGACATACAGCTCTGTGTTGGCAATCGGGCGATTGATCGTCGCGATTGCGCTTTTGGTGGTAATGACAGCCGTCAAAGTTTTTGCAGCAGATGAAGGCGCAGCGGCTACACCGGGCGCATCACCGCATCAAGCATCCCCCGAACCTCCTGCGACCTCAAGCAATGGTAGTCTGTCCTATTCGGTCGACATCAACGTTCCGGCCTTTCGTGGATTCGAGCCTGATCTGACCTTGAGTTACAATTCCTCGGCTCAGGCGCGTGGCATCGCAACACCCAATGGCAATATGGGTATTGGCTGGTCGATGCCCGGGTTGTCATACATTGAGCGCGTGTCAGGGTCGCCGACGCCTTTGGCACCAGCGGGACGAGGTGCACCTGTTTACGACAGTGGATTGGACTCATTTACACTGGACGGGCAGGAAATGGTTCAGTGCAATCAAATGCCCGATGATGTTGCTGCCAGGGTCGTATCGTGTACCAATCGCACGGGTTTCAGCTATGCCACGCGCGTTGATAATTTTAAGCGCATACGCCGTTTTGATGGAACCACCAATGAATGGCAAGTGACCGACCAAGACGGGACCAAGACGACGTACAAAGATCCCCTTCCGGGCGCAGTCAACGCCAACTCTTACCGATGGCTGATTAATTCAGTCACTGACCGATACAGTAACAACGTAAAATACACTTGGAATTGCTCGTCCTATGCATGTCTAATCTCAAAGATCGAGTATTTTAACAGAGATGGATCGACTCCTGCAAACATCGTATTTTCGCATGAGAATCGATTTGACAAGATCTCGTTCGGAACTGGCAATGCTATCGGCCGCGCCGACTGGCGTATTTCTGCGATTACAGTCAACAGCGCCGCAGCGAGTTTAAGAAAGTACACATTTGGGTACGAGTTTAGCGCAAGCACCAAACTCTCCAGATTGAAAACCGTAACTGAAGCGGGCAAAGATGGTTTGCCGCTGCCACCATATCAATTCAGTTATAGCGATTTGAACGGAAGCGGATCAGGCCAACTCACCTTTGACCTACAGAATTGGAAAAATATTCCGATCGATGCCGGGAGGTTTCCAAGAGTTGCCGGTGATTTCAATGGCGATGGCAATATACCCGATTATTTCATCCCGCTGCATCAAGTGTCCCAAACTACAACAGGCGGCGGAAACACTGTTTATACCTGCTCCAGCGAAGTTTATTTTGCTTCCGGAACCTCCGCTGCCGCGACACGGAAGACTTTAAGCACTGTAAACTCTGGCACTGCTTGCGCGGATTTTGGAAATGATTCCATTACCGAATATCATATGACTGGAGACTTTGATGCAGACGGCGCGGATGATATTGTTCGCATCAACCAAGCGCCGACCTGCCCAAAAGGTGATCTGGCTTGCACCACACCGCCAAAAATAACGATCTTCAAATGGAGTGGAAATTTCAGTACAGGGAGTTTCGTTTCTGTTGCCTCTGTGAATGGGCCCCCGGGTTACGGAGCTTTTGATGGTGGCATACATACAATCGCTGATTTTACAGGTGATGGCGTTGCTGAAATCCTGACGCACAGGGGCAATGTATGGTCGCGGTCGGGAGCAACTTTTGAGTCAAAGAATTGGGCCGCAACTTCAGCTTTTCAGTCTTCAAGAACCAGCAATTTGGGAGACTTCAACGGGGATGGCAAGTCTGACGTCCTGCTGCATGATATCAGTGGCGGAAACTGGAATGCCACGCTTTATATTTCGACCGGAAGTACATTCAAAGTCTATACCCAGACTATTCCAACTTCGCTGAGTTTCAGCAATTCTTCATGGCTTTTTGCTGATGCGAACGCTGATGGACTGACTGACGTCATTGTGTCGAACCGGTTCAATGCTTCGACCTATGAAATACGCAGGTTTATCTCGCGGGGCAATCATTTCAATACGTCCAGCGACTTGGCGCAACCTGTCAAGATTGATGGGTTCTCAGCAATTCCAACCAATGTTTTTTCAGGAGGCTACATTCAAAATAGCTATCGGCCACCGGCTGTTCTTGCCGCAAATTTTGACGGGGACGGCTTCGCAGACTTGCTGATGATGGGTGACACAATGCCATCGACAGATGCGCTGTATGCCGGAAGACCAGCTTATGCTGTTGTTCGAGGCGTTGCATATACTGCGTATGATAATTTGCCGATCAATGGAGGCAACCCTGGTTCAGGAGGATTTGTAAAATCCAACATTCGGCGCCCTCGCGCGGATAACAATTATTTTGATCCGTCGATGATTGCCGATTTCAACGGCGATGGTTTTGCTGATCTCTACGACGGTTCCGACGGTTCCGATGATCATAACATGCAGATCAACTTGGCGAAACAGCCGGACCTTCTTGTGAAGGTGACGACGCCCATGGGGGGCAAGACGGATATCGCCTATTCGAATCCGTCGAACACTGCGGTTGTCGCGAGGACAAGGTTACCTTTCACCCCACGCGTTGTTGCGAGCATCACGACAAGTGACGGTGTGCGGCCTGCTGCAGTGACCGCATTCAAGTATGAAGGTGGCGCATGGGACCCCATTGAACGGCAATTCAAGGGGTTCAGCAAAGTCACAACCACACATCCGTTGAATGCTGGCGAACTTGAATCCGTGCGGCCTGTCACTGTTGTGAATTATAAACAAGACACGCCATGCCGAGGTCGGGTCGATAAAGTCGTAAACATGTCGGGCGCATCGACGTTGCAGACCACCGAAAATTTTTATACAACAATTGACGCCCGCGTTCCGTATCGCTGCGACGCATGGGAAGTCGACACGACCCTCGCTGGATCACCTGCTAAAAAAACCGTCAAGCGCTACAGCTATGACAATTATGGCAATGTCCTAGTGGAAGATGATCTGGGCGTTGACGGATATAGTGATGATAACGTTACAACCTGGTTTGGATACGTAAAGAATGATACTGATTTTCTGAGTTGCCGAAATAGCGCGGTCACAGTGAAGACAGGCGACACTGTGTACACATCAATCAACAAGATTCTCTTGTTCGATGCCGCTGGCAACCGGTTCAGAGATGTGGGCGATCCAAACAACCCAAGCATCCCAAAGTACTGCGACAGTGCTGGCGAGGAGCAGAATTTCTCCGTGTCACCGTGGTCTGTGGCCACAACTCTGCGCACCTACGACAGTTTCGGAAACCTGGAGACCGTCACGGACCCTGTGTCCAATGTCACGCGATACGTTTATGACACCGCCTATAAACTGTATGTCGAGCAGGTCCAGCTGCCCAAGTTCGCGGCGGACGCAAGGTTCAAGACTTCCACATCCTGGGACAAGGTTTGCCAATTGCCGAAGACTCAGACGGACATGAACGGCCAGGTCACGAGCCATGAGTATGACGGGTTCTGTCGTGAAATTCGGGTCAATCGGCCCGGTGGTGATTTTACGATGAATGATTACAAATTTCCGTTGGGAAATGCGTCTCAATACATCCAGACTCGCAAGAGGTTGCCGCAAGGCGATGGATCGACGAATGATGTGCCGGCTAACACTGCTTGGTCAACGTCTTACATTGACGGATTTGGACGCACCTATTGGCAAGATGAAAAATCAGCTGATGCCTCAAACTGGCACATTACAGAGACTGTCTACAATGCGCGTGGCAAAGTCTCCTGGGTCACAGGTCCCTATCTGGTAAACGATGCCGTGAGCGTAAGACCCTACCAAAACTTCACCTATGACGCGCTGGACCGTCTTATCTGGATTGGCAACAGTGACGGCACCCCTGCTGGCACCTCTGTTGAATACAGATACACAACTTCTCCGCTCGTGTCCGGCATGCTCGATGTCAAAACCATCGATCAAATCAAACACGAGAAGATTCTCACCTACGATGCCCGTGGTGCCCTCATCCAGCGCACCAAGATGGACGGTGCCACGCCCGCTCCACGCAATACTCCCGCGATATCCTGGGCCGCGTGCAAACCATTATCGATCCCGCCGGCAACAAATGGACCTACACCTACGACATGGCTGGCCGCCGCACGCAGGTGAAAGATCCGGACCTTGGCACGTGGAATTACACCTATGACGCAGCCTCACGCCTGGCCACCCAGACCGATGCGCGCGGCATCCTCACCACCATGGGTTATGACAGCATGGGGCGCGTTTCCAGCAAGGTCATCTCCGGTGCGGCACTGGCTGGCAAATCGGAACTCACCTACTATTACTATGACAACACCAATGGACCCTCGTTCGATGGCGTCAATGTCGGTCGGTTGAACCGGTCGGTGCGGCAGATTTTCTCCGGCCCAACAACCGTGTTTTCAGCCGAGCGGCTCTATGACTACGACATCGCGGGGCGTCTGAAGCGCGATACGGTCAAGTCCATCAACGGCAGTGACCGCGTCACCGGCTATGTCTATTATCCCAACGGGGCCCTGAAGCAGAAGTTGCTGCCCGATGGTTCGGCAACGGGGATCTATGGCTATGATCTCGCGGGGCGGCTCAAATCCATCGCCAACACCACGCCGGTGTCGGTCACGGAGCCGGAGGATTACATCCTCGACATGCAATACAATGCCAGGGGGCAGGTCACATCGGTGTATCGCGGCAATTTCACGACGACGACCAACACCTACGATCCCCATCGCGGCTGGCTCACGGGGGTCAAGTCGGCCTTCGGGGCGCAGCTTCCGTTCTTCTCGGCCACCTACACCCGCAAGGTTAACGGCCAGATTTCTGCGGCCACCATCGTTGATGCCAACACCACCAGCCCGTGGACCTATACCTATGACGGGCTGGACCGGTTGACCGCTGCCACGCACACGACCAATGCCGCGCGGAGCCGCTCTTACGCCTATGACGCAGCGGATAACATGGTGTACAACTCGGGGCTCTGTGGATCGAACCCGAACATGAGCTATCCGGCGCCAAGGCCCTTTCCCCATCTGTGCGTCCCCACGCGCCGTCCACGATCTGCGGCGTGGGGGTCACCTATGACGCCAATGGCAACACGACCTATTACGACGCCGACGGGGCGGGGCCGATCCAGCCGCGGGCCTTCACTTACGACGGCGAGAACCGGCCCACGGCCATCACCGCCAATGGCCGGACTGTGGACTTTGACTACGGGCCCGATGGCGAGCGCATTCGCAAGCGCGATGCGGCGGCGTCCACCATCAGCTGGTACTTCAACAGCGATGGCGACATCCGGTTCGATGCCGCCAATCCTTCGGGCGTGCTGACGAGCTACATCCACCCTGATGTGAAGCGGGTGAAGCCTGCCACTGGCTTGGGCAACACGGATTTCCTGACGCGGGACCATTTGGGCTCGGTGCGCCATGCCACGCGCCACGGCACCACCCAGGATGTGTCGGACTACGGGCCGTACGGTGCGCCGACGAACACCTCCGGTCCCATTACGGGCACCAGTGCCAAGGGCTACATCAACGAGGTCTTCGACCCCGAGACCGGCCTGCAATATCTGCATGCGCGCTATTACGACCCCAACCTCGGGCGCTTCCTCACGGCGGATACCTGGGACCCGATGCTGCCGGGGGTGGATTTCAAC
>CAWJXD010000004.1:0-14841 GCA_963846785.1 uncultured Alphaproteobacteria bacterium
AATAATGAAAACCGAGTAAGGCTTGCAACTGAGCGTCAAGCCGCAGCACTCCCAAGCATCCAATGGACACGCCCCCCAAAGGGAGAAAATCTGGCGGCCAAAATATTTAAGTTGGGAGGCCGGGGCAAGCGGCACGGTCGGGCGTGACTATTTTCCACTGAAAAAATTCACGTCTGCCGGCAACGCCAACCCGCCCATAAGTCCTTGAGTCTATAAACTTTAGTCCATAAGACTATGCTAATAGTCTGATATATTCCTGGCGGTCTATACCAGGCATCTGCATTCTTGGAAAATAATTTCTCTTGATTCTCATAAATTAACTGATAATTTAGGATTAAGTTGACTGAAAAGTCAGCCCATATTACTCGTTGAAACGGCCTAAAGTCTGAGACGTAAGTCTTAGTTTCAGGCCCAAAGAAAAGAACGGGACGCAGAAAAACCTGGGGTTGGAGTTTCCATTTCAGGAATGCATCTGGGAGAGGGCCAAGGCTTCGTAAGCTTTGCTTTTGGATGTGTGTTTTTTCGCGATCACCAATCAAAGGGCGTTAAACAGAGTTCATTTCAGAATCTGGCCAGCGCTGACCGGCAACTCCCTGCGAGGCAATTGGCAGGGCACTAAGGGCGTTTTCAACTCAAGACTTGCGGCGGTTTAATGTGGTGTTTTGGCGAACCTTGCGAAAGGGGCGATAGCGCACTGCTGTCTAAAAATTCAACTTCCGGGGGCAACGCGAAGTTTTGGAACATCTGGCAATCGGGCCAGGGAAAACTTGCTTCGCTTCGAACCAGACGCGTCAACCGTTTTGTACAGGAGCAGTACCATGGCCACCAATTATCAGCTGAAGCCGTTTTACCTGAACGCCAACGACATTTCTTACTTGCTGAAGCAGGTGAATTTCGTACCTTTGTTTGACGCCCTCGGCAACGCCATGGTGGACTGGGATGGCACTTCTCCGGTGTTCAACTCCAAGGGCATCGCAATCGACCTTACGGGCCTGACGCAGCAGCAGGCATGGGATGCTTACGGTCATGGCTTCCCGCAGGTTTCCGCCCCCATCGGCATCCGCGATGTAACAGGCTTCCACAACAACCTCTACGGAACACAGGCCGACTGGGGCTCAGTAGACGTCCCCTTCCGCCGCGATATTGGGGCGAATTTCAATAACTATGTAACCACGCCCGGAGCTGACTATTCGCACACAGGCAGCCTGATCGACTACATGCCGCGCATCATCAGCCGCACAATCACCACGGCTGGCGTAAATCTGTTGACCGACGGCCCCAATGGCACCGGCCATTATGTCGTTTGGGATCCAGCAAAATATGGAACCAACGGCATCGATGGAACAGACTCGGCCTACGGGGCGCTCATCAACGCATCTGGCGTAAACGTTGCTCAACTTGTTGAAGGCGCCAAGATTGTTGCGCCGGTGAACACCGAAATCGCCATTTTGGATAATAATGGTCTGCCGCTGGTTTACACGCAGGCACAATATTCAGCTGCGATTACCCACACAATTCAAGTGGCAGTTATTGCTGCAACGGCAATCGGCGGGCTCAAGGATGCTTCTGGCGGAACACTCGAAGAAGGCGAAGTCATCTGGTATCGCCAAATCCCCGGCGGCACCTTGCTCAACACCGGCATCACATACAATCCCGATCTTCTCGTTTATAAGCAGCTGATCGACGCGAATGTTGATTTTACTACAGTACCAGCTGACAACACAGCAATTGTCACGACCTTGACAGAGTCAGGCTACGGCCTGCTCGAAACACTTGGCCACATCGATTACCAGAATCCAACCTCGGGAGAATTCTTCATCGGTTCGGAAAACCCGGGCGTAGCCCCTGTCAACTCCTGGTTCGCCATTTTCGGCCAGTTCTTCGATCACGGCCTCGACCTGATCGGCAAGGAAGGCAACGGCAAAATCACAATCGCTTTGGACGTGAATGATCCGCTTTATCGTGCCCCAGGCACCAATGGACCGCTCGATCAAGGCAACACCAAGATCACGGTCACGCGCGCGGCAATTGACAATCAGTACATCGTTGACGCTGGCAACAACAATGTCTCGCGCGCTGGTGTCGATGGCAAATGGGGCACGGCGGATGACTACCAATCCCTCGGTGCCGACAACCTGGTGGGCGGAACGGGTTTGGATGCCGACGTGCTGGCCCCGCAGACGCCTACCTACATCAACCACACCTCGCCCTTCATCGACCAGAGCCAAACCTACGGCTCTGTGGACCAAATCACGCAGCTGTTGCGCAAGTGGGTTCCTGATGCATCCACGGCAAGCACGACAGATTACAAGGCCGCCATGGAGCTGTTTGACGGCGGCACGCTGGTCGACACCTGGACACGCCGCTGGCCGGATGGCTCTACTTCCGAAGTGCATGACACGCTGCCAACCCTGAATGAATTGCGCGACCATGTCCTCGATACCAACCGCGCTGCGCTGACCTGGGAAGACGTATCAAACTATCGCAACCGCGCTGCCGATGGCAGTTTGGCTGTAGGCGATTCTGGCCACGCCCTTATCCTCGACATGAATCCGCGCTTTGACATTGCGCACCTCAATCCAAACGACGGTCGCCTCGACACCAATTGGGATGATCTCGTCGCTGGAAAAGTCAGCCAGGCAATCGCTGATCTCAACGCCACCGGCGTGCGCAATGCAGGCACGGCAACGACAGACGTACTCGGCTTCACTGGGGGTGAACTTTCCCTGACGCTGGGAACCGATCTGGTGATGGGACCGACGACAATTGCTTCAGGCACAGTTTTGACGGGTGCCACAGCACTCATCGCTGCCGGTTGGGTGAATCCAGCCGACTTCAGCATCATCCCTACTGACGCGACCATCCACGCCGCCGTTGGTGAAATCCTCATGGCGGCAGTGGGCGATCACTACATCGCTGGCGACGGCCGCGTGAACGAGAACTTCGGCCTCACCTCCATCCACCACGTGTTCCACGAAGAGCACAACTACCAGGTCGAAAACCTGAAGAGCTGGATTTACCAGCATGATGTTGCTGATTTCGCGACGTCAGGCAATCACGATAGCTTGCATGCCTGGCAGGTGAACACAGGCACGACGGACGCCTATGGAAACTACACCTATGGCGTTGGCGGCGAAATCGCCTGGGATGCCGACAAGATGTTCAATGCGACGAAGCTTCTCGTCGAAATGGAATATCAGCATGCGGCGGTCGACCAGTATGCGCGCACCATCACGCCGCGCATTCAGGAATTCGTGGGCTATTCCACCGGTGTGGATTCCACCATCTCGCTGGAATACTCGCAAGTGGCCTTCCGCTTTGGTCACTCCACCATCCGCGAAACCATCGACACACTGGATCCGAATGGCTGGTTCTTTGGCACAGTGACGAAATATGCTTTAGAAAAGGCCTTCCTCAATCCGCAAGCCTTTGCTGAAGAAGGCGTTGCCGCCATCACACTGGGTCTCTCGCGCCAGCAGATGAACGAGGTGGACGAATTCATCACCCCCGCCCTGAACCAGGGCCTGTTGGGCCAGCCGCTCGACCTCGCCGCAATCAACATTGCCCGTGGCCGTGACTTGGGCATTCCCGACCTCAACACCATGCGCGAAGGCTTGAGCCTGGCGAAATACACGAGCTGGGCCGACTTCGGCGCCAACATGATCCACCCTGAATCGCTGGTGAACTTCATAGCCGCTTATTCCTTCAATGGTGACGTGGCCCTGGCCGAAGCAGCCATGCAAAGTGCCGCCTTCATGAACAACCAGGCGGGCGCACCCGTCGGTGCGGACGGCTTCAATCACATTGATGCTTGGCTTGGCGGTTTGGCCGAAGCCCATGTGCCCGGTGCCCTGTTGGGTGAAACCTTCGACGCCGTGTTTGTGGCCCAGATCCAGTCGCTGATGGACGGCGACCGCTTCTACTATCTCTATCGCCTGTTCGGCACCAACATCCATGAAGAGGTCAACAACGGCCAGTTCAAGGACATCGTCGAACGCAACACGGGCCTCGAGCACCTCAACGGTTCGATCTTCGCCTATGCCGACAAATATTATGACTTCACGCGTGGTGTTTATCCGCCAAATGCGGAACTGCACAATATCAGTAACGAAACATTCTTCACCGATGCACAAGGAAAGGTCTATGCTGACCGCAGTGGTAGCGGCACAATTCTTGATCCTTATGTTTACACCAATCCTGTTGTGCCAACCGAAACGCTTTACGACTCTAGCAATGTGGTTGTTGGCGGGGACCATGCAGGTCATGCTTATGCCGATCTCGTCAATGCCACTGGCAACACCAAGGGCATCTTCTCCGATGGCGGCGCCAGCCTGACGGACAATGGCTCGAGCATCTCTGTACTCGCAGCCGACGGAATCCGCGCCAGCACAACCTTGAACCTCATCAAGGACACGCGCGTCAACGAACATCCGGATTGGACCCATCCCGTGGAAGGAACGCCAGCTGATGGCGCCGACAGCCACGAAGTGATCGTGGCCACAGACAACGCCGACTACATCCACGCCCGTGCCGGTGACGACACGGTCTATGGCGAAGGCGGCGACGACTATCTCTTCGGTGATGGCGGCATTGATCGCCTCTATGGCGGCGCTGGCGACGACCTGCTCGACGCCGGCGAAGGCCCCGACCTGGCCGACGGTGGCGCCGGCAAGGACATCATCTATGGCCGTGGCTCGGGCTCGGAAGTGGGCGGCTTCGACCAGCTGGTCGGCGGTTCCGGTAACGACCTGATCATCGGTGGCGAAGGCATCGACAAGCTCTCGGGCGGTTCGGGCGACGACATCATCTATGGTGACGGCCTCACCAACCCTGAAATGGGCAACACCGACCCCTTCACCCACGGCGGTGACGGCAACGACTACATCGACACCGGCGCTTCGGGCGACCTGTTGTTCGGTGAAGAAGGCGATGACTATCTCGTCGGCGGCAACGACCAGGACTTGATCCAGGGCGGCCAGGGCGACGACATCATCAAACCCGGCCCGCAGTCCCAGGCCTCCGGCACAACCGGCGGACCAGACGAAGTGGTGGGCGACAATGGCCAGGCCAATGAGAACGGCTTCGACATCATGGACCTCAGCGATTGGGCGGGCAATGCGCCCGGTGCCACGTTTGACTTCGATAGCCAGATGAATCCGCTGGTTGCCATCGACATGACCTCGCCCATGCCGGCCTGGTTCCAGATCGAAGGCGCCATCGGCACCAAGAACGGTGACACCTTCATCGGCGCGGACGCGCTTAACCCTGCCGAAGAAGCAAATCCCTTCGGCGGCGGCAACTGGCTGATCGGCGGTTCGGGTGACGACTTGTTCCAGGGCAGGGGCGGCAATGACGTTATCGTTGGCGGGAGCATCCGTCTGGACTCGCTGATTGGCACCTATACCAATGCCGCAACAACCCAGAACGCAGACATCGGCAGCATGCAATGGCTGACGGATGCCATGGCATCTGGTGGCACAGCTGTTGGCTACGACAACAATACGGAAAACGCCTACACGGGCGCTTCCAACCGTGCAGTTGGCAACATCGGCACAAATGGTCTTCTGGATGCCGCGGGCATGGCGGACCAAAAGCACTTCACCGAGATGCTGCGCTCGCGCATGTTCAAGGACACAGTGCTGGGCGACAATGGCGCTGACGGAACGGCTGATGTGGCGGTGTTCACAGGCAACTTGGCGAATTATCGCTTTGAGCGGCTGCAGTTCATGTCGGCGAATGAGGGTCTTATAACGGCCTATCGTGTGACAGACACCCGTACTGCCGCTGATTTCCTTGATGCCAACGGCGATCCGCTGCTTGACGCCAATGGAAATGAGATGACCAATGAAGGTTCTGATCTCATCGTGGGAATTGAAAATCTGCAATTCGCGGATGTTTCGATCGCACCAGGAGATGCCTTCCAGATCCGCCCAGACGGGACCTTGGCATTCGTGCCAACGGACTCGCCTAATGGTGTGGCCAACAATAACAATGCGGTTCGGCTGACCGGCGCAAACTCCATCTTCGCAACAACAGCTGCAGTCTCCTACAGCTGGCTTGATACAAGCAACGTTGCACTCACAACAACGCCCTCCATCGCGGGTAACTACGTGGATGCCGCAGGGCGTCTGGTACTGCACACGACCACTGGAACAGGAACAGTGGTGCGCGAGAAGGCCGTGTCTGGAGCAGTAACGATCACCCGTGACTGGAACATGATTGTCGGCACTTCGGGCAATAATGCCGCACTCACCGGTGCGGACATCGCAGGCGTTGGCGACTCGATCTTCGGACTTGCTGGAACCGACACGCTGAATGGCGGTGCTGGCGATGACCGCCTCTACGGCGGCACAGGCAATGACGCACTGTTTGGTGGCACCGGCAACGACTATCTCGACGGCGGCACCAACAATACGAACGGAAACAATCCAGGTGCCGACCAGATGACCGGCGGTGCGGGAGATGACATTTATGTCATTGACGACGTGACCGGAACTGCTGCCAACCGTGACCAGGTGTTCGAAGCCAATACCGTTGGCAGCGGCACGGACATGGTGACGTCTTCGAACGTAAGCCTCGATCTGGTGAACTACTTAAACGTCGAGAACATCGGGCTGGACGGCAGTGCCAACATCAATGGTACTGGCAATGCCGATGCCAACGTTATCACCGGCAATGCGGGCAGCAACGTGCTGACAGGCGGCGGCGGTGACGACACGCTGAACGGCGGCAAGGGCATTGATACGGCGGTTTTCACCGGCGCAATCACCAACTACGCTTTCAGCCTTTCCGGTAGCAGCGTCGTGGTCACCGGGTCTGGAGCAAACGCTGCGGATGGGGCAGATACCCTGTCCAACATCGAGCGTCTGCGCTTTGGCACTGGCAACAACAACACCTATGTGCTCAACGCGGGCACAATCGGCGACAATGTGCTTGTTGCCGGGTCCGCTCGGCCAGAACTCTTCTTGGGCTTTGGCGGCAACGATACGGTCAGCTATGCTGCTGTTGGCGGCACCACGGCCAACCTCGCAACAGGTTTGGGTAGCGGTGGCGATCGATATGTTAGTATCGAAAACCTCACTGGCAGCAACAGTGGCGACACGCTGACTGGCGACGCTAATGCCAACATCTTGAACGGTGGCGGCGGCAACGACCGACTGAATGGCGGTGGCGGCACCGACGCCCTAAATGGCGGTGACGGCACACAAGACGTTGCAGTGTTTACCAACACTGTAACGGATGCTGGCACAAGCTTCGCGCTTGTGGCTGGCAACCTGCAAGTGACCACCGCTGCTGGTGGCACTGATACACTGACCGGCATCGAGAGGGCTCACTTCTCCAACCAGGCAAACAACACCGACTACCGCATGGTGATCGGAACTGATCTTGGCAACTCTGGTGGCGCATTCAGCGGTAGCACCAACGACGACCTGATCTTCGGCTTTGGTGACATTGACACGTTGAGTGGCGGCAACGGCAACGACGTGTTGGTTGGCGGTGCTGGCAACGACAATCTGACGGGTGGCGCAGGCCAAGACGTTCTGATTGGCGGTGCTGACAATGACACATTTGTATTCGCATCTACGGGCGAGACAGGTACGACTGCCACAACACGCGACATCATCACCGGATTTGACGGTGCTGGCAACGTTGTTGGTGACGTGATTAACCTGCTCGGCATTGATGCCAATACATTAACTGCCGGCAATGGCGCATTCTTGTTCGCCGCAAATGCAACCGCCAACAGTGTATGGCTCACCAATGACGGCACGAACACGTTCATCAATGGTGACGTCAATGGAAACACCACGGTCGACTTCCAAATCCAGATCAATGGATTGGTGGCACTAAACGGCAGTGACTTCATTCTCTAATTAACCAAAATTTACTGTCCCGGAGCTCCACGCTCCGGGGTGGTTTTGCAGATCCGGAATTGAGGGGGCGCATTTAAATTTCAATCATAAGGGCAGCTAAAATGGGCAATTCAAAATCCACATTTCTCGCCTCGGCAGGCTTCTTCCTCGCACTTTCGGCAAGCGCCTTTGCCGATACGTCAACCGTCACGATTTCCCTGTGGGACAAGGGGCCAGACAAGGCCATGGTCATGGACATGGCCGTGGGCACCACGATGGACATGGCCATGGCCAACATGGGCGTGAAGCTTTCAACCGACAAGGTGAAGGCCGGCGCTGTTACCTTCCAGGTTGCCAACGCCTCGGAAGAAATCATTCACGAGATGCTGGTGGTGCCTTTGAAGGATGGCATGCAGGGGCCGCCCATCAATGCTACGGAAGTCAAAATCAATGAGGAGGGCGCTGGCGATCTTGGCGAAGTCGCCGAACTTGATCCGGGCAAAAGCGGCTCGCTCACGCTGGAATTGCTGCCCGGAAAATATCTGCTCACCTGCAATATCGCCGGCCACTACATGAACGGCATGTGGTCCGTGTTGACTGTTGAGTAATTACGAAAGCCGAATACCCTGCACCATCGTCAAGTGAGCCCCAGGAGGGGCTCACGTTATTTTCAGGCACGGCATTCCGCCATTAACCATATTAAGCTCCGCGAATGCGGCAACCATACCTCCGTCACAAATGCGCCGCATTATCGCCGTCAAATTTAAGCGGGCGACGAAACTAAAATCAATCTTCAATTTCAATTGAGAGAAGTAGGTGAATCGCGTTGTCTGCACCCCGTCAAAATTCTCCCTTGCCCATGGCTCCCCGCTTGCGCCCCTCGCAGGAAGCACCGCATATGGCGCAGATTTATGACACCCGTAATTACCAGCACACGCGCCGTCAGCCATCGCTGTCAAGATCTCCCCGCAAGAGCAACATTATCCTTCTGACGCAAATGTTTGGCCTGGGCGCGCTTTTCATGATCAGTTTTGGCTACTTTTCCAACAGCGAATTCAGGCAGACAGTGAATGGCGCAGTCACGTCGGTTTTGCCCGCCAGTCCCGCTACCAGCGGGACAGCAGATGTGCAGCGCGCCACTGCTGAAATTGATCCTTTCGCACCAGCAGACACGGTCGTGCTGCAGCAACCGGAGCCGCCGCGAATTATCCAGCTTGCCGATGCTCAACCTGATGCTTCCCCGCCGCCGGCCGCTGAGCCGCTTGAACCTCCGCCTGCTCCCGTTGTCCTGAAAGCCCCCGAACCAGCGCCTGTGCCTGAAGTTGTGAAGGTGCCTGAACCGGTTCCTGCGCCTGAAATTGTGAAAGCGCCTGAACCAGTTCCAGAGCCCTTGGTTGCGGAAGCACCTGAACCTTCGCCTGAGCGCAATGGGGGCCCCTGAACCAGTTCCCGAGCCCGTAATTGAAGAAGCAGCCGAACCAGTGCCAGCGCCCGCCGTGCAAGCTGAAGCCGCGCCGCCGCCAGCCGTTGAACAGGAAGTTCCAGCGCCAGCCGCAGAAGAAGATGCCGTTGTGGCAGATGCCGGAAGTTCAACATCTGCCGCCGACCCGGTCGCCATCGTTGAATCTCCAAAAATTCCAAGCAAGCCTTTGGTGCAAGATTCAAATGCAGGAGCTCCCGCACCTCAACGAACGCAGGGCGAGGCTTTTTCAGATTGCCCCAATTGTCCAGAGCTTGTCGCAGTGGTAGCCACGCCAAATGATGGGGCAATCAAGCCGGCAAACGCCAATTCTTCGGGAATCGCGCGCATTCAACCCTATGCGATCGGCGACCACGAAATCACTTTTGATGATTGGGCCCGCTGCGTGGCGGAGGGCGGTTGCACGAAGCAGCCTGCGGACGAAGGTTGGGGCCGCGGACAAAGGCCCGTCATTGGCATATCTTTTGATGACATTAATGAGCAATATTTGCCGTGGTTGTCGCGCGTCACGAAGCATGCCTACCGGTTGCCCACTGAAGTAGAATGGGAAATGGCTGCCCGCGGCGGCTCGTTGTCCGGACAAGATTTGGCATATTCGTTTGGCAACGATGAAGCACTCCTTTGCGATTATGGCAATTCATCGGATTTGTCCGCCAAAACGGCTGACAGGAATTGGACGGGAACCCCCTGCAATGACGGCTTCGCAACAACAGCTCCCGTTGGCTCGCTGAAGCCAAACGCACTTGGCCTTTTTGACATGCATGGCAATGTTTGGGAATGGGTTTCTGATTGCCTGCGCACTGGCTACTCAAAAGACCCCAAGAAGAATGCGAAAGATTGCAATTTTCGCGTTCTGCGAGGGGGGTCATGGGCAAGCCAGGCGCAGGCTTTGCGAACTTCCGAGCGGGGTTGGGAAAAACCAGATAAGCAAAAGAACTCAATAGGATTTCGCGTAGCCCGCTCGCTGCCGTGAAAAAAGAAACGAGAAATGAATTATAGCAGGAGGCCTAAATCGTGAAGAATGGAATTTCCATTTATTTATCAATGACACTGGCTCTTGGGCTCAGTGTGGCAAGCGTCACTCCGCTTTACGCCCAAGGAATGATATCAGCCCCTTCAACGTCCGAGGACATGGTTGATGAGGGCCTTGGCAGCCTTGCCAAGATTGATCCGCAAGAGATTTCCACCATCCAGCGGCTACTCCGCAGGCTCGGTTATCTTAAGGACGACAACATGACGCGCGAGATGGACCCGGAAACGATTTCCGCTTTGCTCGCCCATTTCAAGGACGCGAAAACCTCGCCGAATGGCATGACCGCTGAACGAGCCATGCGCTCGCTGTTCTCCGCAGCCTGGACCAAGGAAGGCTGGGCAACCGGCGAAGTGAATGGCCAGGATTTGGTTGTGGAGCCGGCAGAAGTTCGCATCGCCCAAGAGGCGCTCGCCAAATTGAGCTATGCGCCGGGGCCTGTAGATGGCGTCTTTGGCCCGGCAACATTTTCAGCCGTTGAAATTTTCCAGGAAGACAATGGCATGAAAGTCACAGGTGTTCTGACCCGCAACACGTTTCAGAATATAACCCGGGGCGTGAAGTTTGTTGATAAGCCCGCAGCTAGTGTTGTTCACGTTCTCAATTGGCCGGATTACATTGATCCTGATTCTCTCGATAAATTTGAGCAGGAAACCAACATCCGAGTCGTGCACGAAGTGTTCGAAAATACGTCCGAGACGAAGGATTTGTTGGCGCAGGGCTCCTCCAACTATGATATGATGGTGCAACCGGGAGCCCAGATGCGCCAGGTTCTCGAAACCGAGAACGCCGCTGAGATCCTTGATGTTTCGAAAATTCCCAACTCCAAAAATCTCGATCCGGCGGCTGTCAAATATACCGGAGTTCTTGACCCTGGTGGCATACATTCCATTCCCTTTATGTGGGGAACCGTCGGGATTGGCATTAACAGGGAAAAAGTAAAGGCGGTCAGCCCTAACGCGCCGACCAATAGCATGGCGCTGTTTCTTGATCCTGCAATCGCTGCTGATTTGTCCAAATGCGGAATCGCGGTTATTGATGAACCCAACGATGTGATCCCAACCATGGTCGCCTATCTCGGTGGAGATATAAGGAGTATCGGCACCACCGATCTGGAGGCAGTTGACGCGGCGCTTTCGAATGTTTCGCAGTACATCAAGGTCGTTTCGCTCGAAAGCTATATTGATAGTTTAGCCGAGGGGAAGTACTGTGTTGCTTTCGGTTACTCCGGAGACATTTTTCTTGCGCGCGACTCCGCGAAAGAAAAGAAAACGGGCACTATAGTTTACAAAATTCCCAAGGATGGAAGCCAGTTGTTTTTCGATTTGCTGGTTATTCCCGGTAACGCGCCGAACAAGGAAGGTGCCTATCAGTTAATCAACTTCATGTTGAAACCTGAAGTCGCCGCCGCCAATACAAATTATGTGCAATATGCCAATGCTAATTTGGCGTCAGCTCCCTTGATTAATCCTGAACTCTTGGCCAATCCGGGCCTTTATCCGCCGCAAAACACGCTTAAGAGGTTAGCCGTTTTGCCGCCGTTGACGGTCAGTATTGAGGATGAACTCAAACGGATATGGGCCAAACTGAAGAAAGAGTAGTCACCTGCCAAACAGCGCAGGGGTTTCTCCCGGCGCATTTAACCAACTATTGCAGAACCCCTGGCGTCCCAAGCTGGACTTGGAATATGATTTGATTGGAAGGCTGCAAGTTTGCCAAGATAGAAACGCGCCTTATCTGGCGCCTGACATGGCGATGTTGGGCTACTCCAAAATCGGAGCCTTGCACTGCTGTACACGATTCCAAGGAGGATACATCATGGTAAAGAAATTTATCCGTAAACTGACTATCAACGCGGCTGCAACGCTCGCCGTAATTGCAATGTGTGCCACGGCAGATGCTGGGCAAATGCGACTTGGCATGACGACGTGGGTCGGATACGGGCCATTGTTTCTGGCTCGCGACAAGGGTTTTTTTAAAGACAACGGACTTGAAGTTGACCTCCGCATCATCGAGGAGGCTTCAATTTATATGGCAGCACTGGCTGCTGGCGAACTTGATGGCAATGCTTCAACCATTGACGAAATCATGAAGTATCGCTCTCCTGATTTCTGTTTCAAGGCGGTAGTTGCTCTCGACGACAGTCATGGTGGTGACGGCGTTCTCGTCCAGGCTGATGTTAACTCGCTCAAGGACCTTAAAGGCAAACAGGTAGCTTTGAATGAGAGCTCAGTTTCGCAATTCTGGTTTAACATCTTGCTCGCCCGCGAAGGGATGACTGAGAAAGATGTACAGATTGTCAACATGACCGCTGATGATGCGGCGGCTGCCTTTATCGCCGGACAAGTTCCTGCCGCGGTAACCTGGGAACCGCATCTTTCACTGGTGCGCGAGAAAAAGCAAGGCAAGGTTCTGATTGATTCAACTAGCACACCCGGTCTCATTGTAGATGTTGTGGATTTAAATTGCGATTACATCAAGAGCAATCCAAAGGACGTTGAAGCCCTGGTGAAGGGGCTTTATAAGGCTATGGAGTTCATCAAGTCGAGCCCTGACGAGGCTTATGCAGTTATGGCAAAGGGTGTAGGTGGATATCTTGAGAAGCCGGAGGATTTCGCTGAGGCTGCCAAGGGTGTTCGGTTTTACGACCAGGCACGCAACATTGAGTTTTTTGGAACACCTGAAGGAGGTGAAGCTAAAGATCTCATCGCGCTCGGAAACCAAATTTGGGGCATCTTCCAGAAACTTAAGATGACTGTTGACTACGCTGCATTGGTGGATGCCACATTCATCAGTCCGAAGTGATCCAGTTTTCCTCATTTGAATGATTTCGCGGAAAAAATTTCAGCGGAACCGTTTTTCTTTGTGATGTAGAATGCTTGCCAAATGAGCTCCCGCCGCACACTTCTCCAAAAGCTTACGATGCCGTTCGGGGATATCCCCTATGCTGCCACACTTGTGGCTGGGGCAGTTGTTTGGGCTAGCGTGCTCGCGGTGTGGGCCATCGCTTCTTACGGCAAGTTTGTAACAGATATATTCTTACCTGTTCCCGATGCGGTGTTGATGCGCGGTTACACCATGGCAGCCAATGGCACATTGTTTGTGCATATCTGGGCAAGCGTGAAAGTGGTATTGCTGGGATTTCTGGTTTCAGCTGCGATCGCCGTTCCACTTGGCCTTTACATGGGCACCTACAAAATCGTGCAATCAGCATTGGAACCGTTGGTAAATTTCATTCGGTATCTGCCGGTCACTTCGCTGGTGCCTCTGTTTATTCTGTGGATAGGCATTGGTATCGAGCAGAAAGTAACAGTCATATTCTTCGGAACATTCTTCCAGCAGTTGGTAATGATTGCCGATGAAGCACGTGGTGTTTCGCGTGATCTTATCAATGCGTCCTATACCTTGGGCACCAAACGCAACGAAGTTGTGTGGCGTGTGATTTTTCCCGCCACGTTACCTGGCGTGTTGAACATTTTGCGTGTCACCATGGGGTGGGCCTGGACTTACCTGGTGGTGGCGGAATTAGTAGCCGCTAATAGCGGCCTTGGGTTTATCTCACTCAAAGCCATGCGTGGCTTCCAGGTAGATACGATTTTTCTTGCCATCACGCTGATCGGCCTGCTTGGCATGATTTCCGATATCACATTTCGCCTGCTACGCAAGTGGGCAGCACCGTGGGCGAATTGATGGACAGAGGCAACCTATCCGTCCGCGCTGTTTCACTCACCTACGGCTCTGGCGTCAAACAGGTTCTAGCACTCAATGAGATATCGTTCGACGTTCGTGCCAATGACTTCACGGCGGTTGTCGGGCCTTCGGGATGTGGCAAGTCAAGTCTGCTGTACCTCGCGGCTGGGCTCACCGAAACGACACGTGGAGAAATCCACGCGAGTGGTCATCTGGTAGATGGTCCAGGCGCTGATCGTGGGATGGTATTTCAGTCCTACACACTATTCCCCTGGCTCACGGTGCGCAACAATGTTGAATACGGCTTGCGTCACAAGGGAATGCTCGCAAGTAAACGGCTCAATATCGTTGGTCATTACCTGAACGAAATAGGGCTTACCGCTTTCGCTGATCACTATCCCAAGCAGCTTTCAGGCGGCATGATGCAGCGTGTGGCGATTGCCCGCGCTCTAGCGAATGACCCAGATATTCTGTTGATGGACGAGCCTTTCGGGGCGCTTGACAGCCAAACGCGACACACTATGCAGAAGCTTCTCCTACGGGTGTGGGAGCACTCGCACAAGACGGTGGTGTTTGTGACACATGATATCGACGAGGCGATTCTGCTTGGTGACCGCGTGATTGTGATGACGGCACGGCCAGGGCGCATTAAGGCTGATATCGCCGTTAAAATCGCGCTGCCGCGCAATCCTGAAATTGCCATGGAGCCTGAATTTATCAGACTCAAGCGGCAGATTATGGAAGAGCTGCGCGACGAGATCGACGAGAGTGTTTGATTAACGTCATTC
>CAWJXD010000005.1:0-15071 GCA_963846785.1 uncultured Alphaproteobacteria bacterium
ACAATGAAAACCGAGTAAGGCTTGCAACTGAGCCTTAAGCCGCAGCGCTCCCAAGCATCCAATGGACACGCCCCCCAAAGGGAGAAAATCTGGCGGCCAAAATATTTAAGTTGGGAGGCCGGGGCAAGCGGCACGGTCGGGCGTGACTATTTTCCACTGAAAAAATTCACGTCTGCCGGCAACGCCAACCCGCCCATAAGTCCTTGAGTCTATAAACTTTAGTCCATAAGACTATGCCAATAGTCTGATATATTCTTGGCGGCCTATACCAGGCATCTGCATTCCTGGAAAATAATTTCTCTTGATTCTCATAAATTAACTGATAATTTAGATTTAAGTTGACTGAAAAGTCAGCCCATATTACTCGTTGAAACGGCCTAAAGTCTGAGACGTAAGTCTTAGTTTCAGGCCCAAAGAAAAGAACGGGACGCAGAAAAACCTGGGGTTGGAGTTTCCATTTCAGGAATGCATCTGGGAGAGGGCCAAGGCTTCGTAAGCTTTGCTTTTGGATGTGTGTTTTTTCGCGATCACCAATCAAAGGGCGTTAAACAGAGTTCATTTCAGAATCTGGCCAGCGCTGACCGGCAACTCCCTGCGAGGCAATTGGCAGGGCACTAAGGGCGTTTTCAACTCAAGACTTGCGGCGGTTTAATGTGGTGTTTTGGCGAACCTTGCGAAAGGGGCGATAGCGCACTGCTGTCTAAAAATTCAACTTCCGGGGGCAACGCGAAGTTTTGGAACATCTGGCAATCGGGCCAGGGAAAACTTGCTTCGCTTCGAACCAGACGCGTCAACCGTTTTGTACAGGAGCAGTACCATGTCACTCAAGCCATTTGTCCTCAATCTCGACGACCTCAATTTCCTGTCTGACCAGATCACTTTCCGGCCCCTGTTCGATGTGGACGGCAACGCCATCATCAACTGGAATGGCGTGGGCCCCATTTATGACGGGCACAAGAAACTGATTTGGGATGGCACCACGGGCTTGTTAACAGCCGCCGCAGCGATCGCGCTCTATGGAACCTCCTACGCCTCGACCACCGATCTCAGCGGCCTGCGCGACGTATCCGGGCTCAACAACAACCTGCTGCTTGTCAATGCTGATTGGGGCTCGGTCGATCAGCCCTTCGTGCGCACAGTGAGAGCCGACTACGGCAACTACACTGTCCATGCTGCGAGCGTCACGGTCACACTAGACACTCTCACTGGCGAACTCACGTTCGCATATGCCGACGGCACCGCGGCCCAGGTCATCGACCTGGACTTAAACACGGATTACATTAACGCGGCTGCATTGGGGACGGTCACATCGGTTAGCTTCAACGCCAACACCCGACAGCTCACTTTCCATTATTCCAATCACGCCGACGCAATCGTCGACTTGGCAACGGTTGCGGAGGTAACCGACGCGCTGGCCGGTCAATTCACGAGTGATGGTACGGTATTTGCCTACCACAATGCGAACGGTTCGACGGTCACTGTCGCCGAGCAGCCAAACTATGCGCCAACGATCTCCGGTTCCGGCCCCGGCGCGACTGTGACCCTGCAGAACGTCGTCGACTACACGCCGCGCATGATCAGCCAGACGATCACCACCGGCGGCGTGACCATGCTGACGGAAGGGGATCTTGCGGGATACGCAGGATCAACCCCCAACCACATCGTCTACAATACCCCATTCCTCTCGGATGGTACCACAATAAACCCGAATTATGACGCCAACGGCATCATCGGCGAGGCGCTCGTCAGCAACGCCCCCGGCGCCTACGGCATGCTGGAAACCCTCGGCCACATCGACTACCAGAAGGCCAATGCCGACGGCACGCCGGACCTCACGCAGGCAGGCAGCACGGAATACTTCATCGGCGCCGAAAACCCCGGCGTGGCACCCACCAACGGCTGGTTCGCGCTGTTCGGCCAGTTCTTCGATCACGGCCTCGATTTTATCGACAAGTCGTCCGGCAAAACGATCAAGATCGCATTGGCCCAGGATGACCCGCTCTATGGCGTCAAGGGCTCCGACGGGCAGCCGGTCACCTCGATCACCATCACGCGTGCGACGCCGGCCGGTGTCGATGCCAACGGTGACGTGGCCTATGTCAACCACACCTCGCCCTTCATCGATCAGAGCCAGACCTATGGCTCAAGCGACCAGGTGACGCAGCTGCTGCGCGAGTGGGTGTCAATCGATGGCGGCGCAACCTACCAAGCCGGCATGAACATGTTCGACGGCCAGACACTCGTAACCCCGTGGATACGCAATGATGGCGTGGTTACAACGCAGACCCTGCCGACACTCAGTGAACTGCGCGACGCGGTTCTCGATACCAATCGGGATGCGCTCACTTGGGAAGATGTATCGAACCTGCGCAACCGCGATGCTGATACCGGCGCGCTGAGCAGCGGCACGTCCAATCAGGCGCTTCTGCTCGACATGAACCCGCGCTTTGACGCCGCGCATCTCGACTCCACACAGGCGGTTGGCGGCACAACAGTTGCTGCCCTGGTTGATGGAGCAGTCAGCACGCTGAGTTCAAATCTCGCGAGCACCATCACCGGCATGCCGGGTTATGCGACGCTTAATGCAACACGTACAGGCGCAGGAGACACATTCACGCAAGGTGTGGATGGCCAGATCACCTTGCATCTTGGCGAAGACTTGGTGATTGCCACTAGTCCCACGACTTCAATAACGATCCCTGGGGGAGTCGGAACCGATTTTGACTACTCGGGTGCCAGCGCGCTCATGCTGTGGGTCGACTTCAGCAATTTCAGCATCACGGTGCCGCTGAATGACGTTGCTGGCGTCCACGACGCCGTAGGCCAGATCCTCATGGCCGCGGTTGGCGACCACTACATCGCGGGCGATGGCCGCGTGAACGAGAACTTCGGCCTTACCGCCATCCACCACGTGTTCCACGAGGAGCACAACACGCAAATCAGGAACGTGATCAACACGATCAACGCCCAGGATGCGGCATCGGGCGATCCGACCCACGCCATCCTGCACAATTGGCAGGACACAACCGGGACAACGCTCGGGCTTGACGGCAACTACAGGAACGCCGACGGTTCCATCGCGTGGGACCAGGACAAGATGTTCAACGCGGCCAAGCTGATCGTCGAGATGGAGTATCAGCACGCCGCGATCGATCAGTACGCCCGCACCATCACGCCGCATATCCTTGAAGTTGTCGGCTACTCAAGCGGCATCGATCCTACCGTGTCGCTCGAGTTTTCGCAGGCCGCCTTCCGCTTTGGCCACTCGACGCTGCGCGAGACCATCGACACCATTGATCCCACCCATGGGCTCACCGGCAAGATCACAAGTTACGCACTGGAACAGGCATTCCTTAATCCGGGGCTGTTCGCGGAGAAGGGTGCGGCCGCCATTGCGCTCGGCATGTCGCACCAGCAGATGAACGAGGTTGACGAGTTCATCACGCCGGCCCTCAACCAGGGTCTGCTTGGCCTGCCGCTCGATCTCGCCGCCATCAACATCGCGCGCGGCCGCGACGTCGGCATCCCGACGCTGAACGAGTTCCGCGGCAAGGTTGGCCTGACCCAGTATGTGAGTTGGGATGACTTCGGCCGCAACATGATCCACCCCAAGTCTCTGGTGAACTTCATTGCGGCGTACGCCTTCAACGGCGATGTGGCAAAAGCCCAGGCGCTGGTCGGGCTGGTTGATGGCAGCATTACCGAGGGTGATCTAGCAGCCTTGGGCTATACCGCTGATCAGGCGCTGGCCTTCATGCTCAATGACATTGGGGCTCCGGCAGGCGCCGACGCCTTCAACCTGATCGACACCTGGATCGGCGGTCTCGCCGAGGCGCATGTGCCGGGCGGAATTCTCGGCTCGACGTTCGATCTCGTGTTCGTCAACCAGATGGAAAACTTGATCAATGGCGACCGCTTCTACTATCTCGTGCGGCTGTTCGGCCAGCAGTTCGGCGAAGAGGTCAACAACGGCCAGTTCAAGGACATCGTCGAGCGCAACACCGGCCTCGAACATCTCAACGGCAGCATCTTCGCCTACGCCGACAAGTACTACGACGTGTCGCTGGACGCGACATTGCCAGTCAATGCCACGCTGTATAACAAACTCGGCACGGCTTACTACACCGATGCTGCTGGTGCGCTATTCTCGGACCCGGCTCACACTATCCCAGCCACCCTCCCGTCGGGTAATACGGCTCTGTACGAGAATGTCACGGCCACCCGGTTTGTCGGACAAAGCGAGCACAAGTACGGGCAGATCCTCGCTGACAACCCAACTCTCGGCATCTGGTCGGACGGCAGTCCGAATCCGCTTAGCATCAACAGCAATGGCTCGCTCATCACCACTGGCGGCATAACATACATCCGCGACTTCCGTCCGGATCTTGCCCCCGATGCCCTTCACCCCGTGGAAGGCACGCCGACATCCGGCGCCGAATCCCACGAGGTCATGGTTGGCACGAACAACGCCGACTTCGTTCACATGCGCAGTGGCGACGACACGTTCTACGGCGAGGGCGGCAACGACAAGATCTTCGGCGATTTCGGCAATGACCGCCTCTATGGCGGCGACGGTGCTGACATCATCGATAGCGGCGACGGCGCCGATCTCGTCGACGGCGGCGCTGGCGACGATCTCATCTACGGTTACGGCAGCGGCACCGAGATCGGCGGCTTCGATCAGCTCGTCGGCGGCTCCGGCAATGACACGATCTACGGTGGCGAAGGCGTCGACAAGCTCTCGGGCGGCGCCGGCGACGACGCCCTCTATGGCGAAGGCAACACCGACCCGTTCACTCACGGCGGCGACGGCAACGACTATATCGACGGCGGCAGCAGCGGCGACAATCTCTACGGCGACGCCGGCGACGACTTCGTATATGGCAGCGACGATCAGGACATTGTCCAGGGCGATGCCGGCGACGATATCCTGAAGCCTGGCAAGCCATCACAAGCCATCAACGGCGGCCCCGATGAAGTGATCGGCGGCACCGGCTTCGTCGATGACGGCTTCGACATCATGGACATCAGTGACTGGGACCTGAGTCCGATCGGCGCCACTTGCCGACCTGAAACCCAGGCCAATCCTCTGGTCGCCGTCGATGGCACCACATCGTTCCCGGCCTGGTTCCAGATGGAAGGCGTGATCGGCACCCAGAACAACGACACGATCATCGGCAACGAATGTCATTGAACGCGGCGGCAGCCCCCATAGCTACGTCGATGGCAGCAATTGGCTGATCGGCGGTTCAGGCAACGACACCTTCACCGGTGCGGGCGGCAACGACCTCATCGTCGGCGGCTCGATCCGTCTCGACAGCCTGATTGGCACCTACTCCGGCGGCTACGGCAATACACTTGCCGACGGCACGACACACCGCGCCATCGGCGCGCTCGGTACCAATGGCCTGCTTGATGCTGTGGGCTTTGATAAGCACTTTACGGAAATGCTGAGAACCGAGCGCTTCAAGAACTTGGTGCTTGGCGACAACGGCACGGACGGAACGGCGGACACCGTCGTATATTTCGGCGACCTTGCGGACTACACCATCGAGCGAATTGTTTTTGGCGGCCTTGAGGCCTTCAAGATCACGGACAATCGTGTTGTTGACCCGCAACCGGCTTGCTGCCCGATGGAACTGCCGCTGATGGCATAGATGTCGTAACAGGCATTGAGAAATTCAAGTTTGCAGACGGAACCCGGACCCTCGCCCAATTGGGTGGCAAGGTGTTATTCTCGAGAAGAATGATACGCCCTTCAGTGTTGGGGCCATTCGCCAACCGCGTTCGCCTGACCGCGACAAGTCACGATATTTGACTTCGACAACGTCACGGCGGCCAATCCAACTGGTGCGGTGACAACAGGCAATCACTTATGCATGGAAAGACAGTGCGGGTAAGCGATTCCAATTGGCACAAACACTCGCTTACACCCCTATGTTGACGGGGAGTCAGGACCGGCAGATTGATCGTCAGGACCACGAAGCACAGGCATATTGGTTAAAGAGGTTGCAAGCTATGCTGATGCACTCGGCAACAATGATAGCGTTGTGACAGACTGGAACATGATTGTTGGAACCGAGCGCGAATAACAATGGCGTTGCCAATACATCTCAATGGCACGAACGAGTTTGATCAGTTGGCGATGCCATCTTCGGCTTGAATGGCACGGATACATTGAATGGCCTGGCTGGCGATGACAGGTTGTATGGTGGTGCAGGCACCGACACGCTGAATGGCGGTGACGGCTATGACTATCTCCAGGGCGGCAATGGCAATGACACCTTGAACGGTGGCAACGACAATGACTTCCTCGATGGTGGCACCGGCGCAGACGCAATGAGCGGTGGTGAAGGCAACGACACCTTCGTGATTGATGATGTGAATGGAACTCGCGATACTGCCAATGGTGGCAACGGCGTGGATAAGATTACCGCAAGCACCGTTTCGCTGGATCTGGCCGATACCGCATACATCGCAGTTGAAAATGCCTCCCTAACCGGCGGTGCAAACCTCAATCTGGCTGGCAATGATCTTGCCAACGTGCTCACCGGCAATACTGGCAACAACACACTTGACGGCGGTATCAACATTGAGGTCGGTGGGGTGCTTCCCGGCGACGTGATGATTGGTGGAGCAGGTAACGATGTCTATGTCGTAAATCAGATTGAAGACATCGTCATCGAAAAATTGAACGAAGGCATCGACAGGGTCGAAACCGACCTGACCTACATCCTCGGTGCCCACCTAGAGAACTTGACGCTGACGGGTGCCGCCATTGTTGACGGCACAGGCAACACACTCGACAACCTGTTGGAAGGCAACTCAGCCGACAACATTCTCGACGGTGTGAGCGGCCTTGATACGGCGGTGTTCACAGGTGCTGCTTCTGATCACAGCTTTGACCTGAACGGATCAGGACAGGTTACTGTTTCGAGCGTTGACGATGGAAACGATACCGTCATCAACATCGACAAGCTGCGCTTTGGTAACACGGACTACACATTGGTTGCTGGAACGAGCGTTGCGAATACGCTCAACAGTATCAATGGCCGCAACATTCTTGTGGGCGGTGGTGGAGTCGATACACTTGTCGCTGTCAGCGATAACGTGCGCGATATTATGGATGGTGGTGCTGGCTCTGATACTGCCAATTACTCGGCATACACGGCTGGGCTGACGGTGAGCCTCGGTGCCGCTGCACCGATCATTGTGGGTGGTTCGGGTAGCAACAATAACAACTCTGACGTGCTTGTGAACATCGAGAACTTCATCGGGGGGGCTGGCAATGACACGATCACCGGCAGCGGCGGTGCCAACGTCTTGAGTGGCGGTGGCGGAAACGACACATTCATTTACAACATGAATGGCGGAGCCGATGTGATCGATGGTGGCGCGCAAAACGCTGGTGGCTTCGACGTTCTCAACGTCAATGGCACGGCGGGTAACGATACTCTCGACGTCATCTGGAATGGAACGTCTATCACCGGTTTCGAAGGCGGTTCTGTAACCGGCGTCGAAAGGGTCAATGCGCTTCTGGCTGGCGGAACCGGCGACACGTTGAGTTACAATGGATCGTCGTCAAGTGTCATGGTCAACTTGGGTACCACTGTCGCATCTGGCTTCTTTAATTTTACGGGAATTGAGAACGTAACTGGTGGCTCAGCCAATGACTCACTGACAGGTAACGGCGGCGCCAACATTCTCAACGGCGGCGGCGGAGCAGATACTCTCACAGGTGGAGCCGGCAACGATACCTTCGACTTCAACAACATCAGCGAAACAGGAGTCGGCGCTGGCAACCGCGACATCATCACTGTGTTTGAGCTTTCAAACGCGGCAGGCGGTGATGTGATTGACCTGTCAGGTATTGATGCGATCAGCGGTGGCGCAAACAACGCGTTCGCGCTAACTGCCACTGGCGGTACTGGAGCGTTCACTGCCTTGGGTCAGTTGCGCTACTTCAACGATGGCACAAACACCTTTATCGAAGGTAACACAACAGGCACCAATGCTGCGGACTTCCAGATACAGGTGAATGGCCTGCATACATTTACGTTTGGCGCCGCTGGAGTCGACGTTATTCTGTAAATTTCTTTGACCCCGGGGGCTTCGGCCCCCGGGGTATTTCGCACGGCTGAATTGAGGGGGCGCATTTAAATTTTAATCATAAGGGCAGCTAAAATGGGCAATTCAAAATCCACATTTCTCGCCTCGGCAGGCTTCTTCCTCGCACTTTCGGCAAGCGCCTTTGCCGATACGTCAACTGTCACGATTTCCCTGTGGGACAAGGGGCCAGACAAGGCCATGGTCATGGACATGGCCTTGGGCACCACGATGGACATGGCGATGGCCAACATGGGTGTGAAGCTTTCTACCGATAAGGTGAAGGCCGGCGCTGTTACCTTCCAGGTTGCCAACGCCTCGGAAGAAATCATTCACGAGATGCTGGTGGTGCCTTTGAAGGATGGTATGCAGGGGCCGCCCGTCAATGCTACGGAAGTCAAAATCGATGAGGAGGGCGCTGGCGATCTTGGCGAAGTCGCCGAACTTGATCCGGGCAAAAGCGGCTCGCTCACGCTGGAATTGCCGCCCGGAAAATATCTGCTCACCTGCAATATCGCCGGCCACTACATGAACGGCATGTGGTCCGTGTTGACTGTTGAGTAATTACGAAAGCCGAATACCCTGCACCATCGTCAAGTGAGCCCCTGGAGGGGCTCACTTTATTTTCAGGCACGGCATTCCGCCATTAACCATATTAAGCTCCGCGAATCCGGCAACCATACCTCGGTCACAAATGCGCCTCATTATCGCCGTCAAATTTAAGCGGGTGACGAAACTAAAATCAATCTTCAATTTCAATTGAGAGAAGTAGGTGAATATGCTTTGTCTGCACCCCGTCAAAATTCTCCCTTGCCGATGGCTCCCCGTTTGCGCCCCTCGCAAGAAGCACCGCATATGGCGCAAATTTATGACACCCGTAATTACCAGCACACGCGCCGTCAGCCATCGCTGTCAAGATCTCCCCGCAAGAGCAACATTATCCTTCTGACGCAAATGTTTGGCCTGGGCGCGCTTTTCATGATCAGTTTTGGCTACTTTTCCAACAGCGAATTCAGGCAGACAGTGAATGGCGCAGTCACGTCGGTTTTGCCCGCCAGTCCCGCTACCAGCGGGACAGCAGATGTGCAGCGCGCCACTGCTGAAATTGATCCTTTCGCACCAGCAGACACGGTCGTGCTGCAGCAACCGGAGCCGCCGCGAATTATCAAGCTTGCCGATGCTCAACCTGATGGCTTCCCCGCCGCCGGCCGCTGAGCCGCTTGAACCTCCGCCTGCTCCCGTTGTCCTGAAAGCCCCCGAACCAGCGCCTGTGCCTGAAGTTGTGAAGGTGCCTGAACCGGTTCCTGCGCCTGAAATTGTGAAAGCGCCTGAACCAGTTCCAGAGCCCTTGGTTGCGGAAGCACCTGAACCTTCGCCTGAGCCCGCAATTGCGGCGGCCCCTGAACCAGTTCCCGAGCCCGTAATTGAAGAAGCAGCCGAACCAGTGCCAGCGCCCGCCGTGCAAGCTGAAGCCGCGCCGCCGCCAGCTCTGCCACAGCCAGCCGTTGAACAGGAAGTTCCAGCGCCAGCCGCAGAAGAAGATGCCGTTGTGGCAGATGCCGGAAGTTCAACATCTGCCGCCGACCCGGTCGCCATCGTTGAATCTCCAAAAATTCCAAGCAAGCCTTTGGTGCAAGATTCAAGTGGAGGGGCTCCCGCACCTCAACGAACGCAGGGCGAGGCTTTTTCAGATTGCCCTAATTGTCCAGAGCTTGTCGCAGTGGTAGCCACGCCAAATGATGGGGCAATCAAGTCGGCAAACGCCAATTCTTCGGGAATCGCGCGCATTCAACCCTATGCGATCGGCGACCACGAAATCACTTTTGATGATTGGGACCGCTGCGTGGCGGAGGGTGGTTGCACGAAGCAGCCTGCGGACGAAGGTTGGGGCCGCGGACAAAGGCCCGTCATTGGCATATCTTTTGATGACATTAATGAGCAATATTTGCCGTGGTTGTCGCGCGTCACGAAGCATGCCTACCGGTTGCCCACTGAAGTAGAATGGGAAATGGCTGCCCGCGGCGGCTCGTTGTCCGGACAAGATTTGGCATATTCGTTTGGCAACGATGAAGCACTCCTTTGCGATTATGGCAATTCATCGGATTTGTCCGCCAAAACGGCTGACAGGAATTGGACGGGAACCCCCTGCAATGACGGCTTCGCAACAACAGCTCCCGTTGGCTCGCTGAAGCCAAACGCACTTGGCCTTTTTGACATGCATGGCAATGTTTGGGAATGGGTTTCTGATTGCCTGCGCACCGGCTACTCAAAAGACCCCAAGAAGAATGCGGAAGATTGCAATTTTCGCGTTCTGCGAGGGGGGTCCTGGGCAAGCCAGGCGCAGGCTTTGCGAACTTCCGAGCGGGGTTGGGAAAAACCAGATAAGCAAAAGAACTCAATAGGATTTCGCGTAGCCCGCTCGCTGCCGTGAAAAAAGAAACGAGAACTGAATTATAGCAGGAGGCCTAAATCGTGAAGAATGGAATTTCCATTTATTTATCAATGACACTGGCTCTTGGGCTCAGTGTGGCAAGCGTCACTCCGCTTTACGCCCAGGGAATGATATCAGCCCCTTCAACGTCCGAGGACATGGTTGATGAGGGCCTTGGCAGCCTTGCCAAGATTGATCCGCAAGAGATTTCCACCATCCAGCGGCTACTCCGCAGGCTCGGTTATCTTAAGGACGACAACATGACGCGCGAGATGGACCCGGAAACGATTTCCGCTTTGCTCGCCCATTTCAAGGACGCGAAAACCTCGCCGAATGGCATGACCGCTGAACGAGCCATGCGCTCGCTGTTCTCCGCAGCCTGGACCAAGGAAGGCTGGGCAACCGGCGAAGTGAATGGCCAGGATTTGGTTGTGGAGCCGGCAGAAGTTCGGATCGCCCAAGAGGCGCTCGCCAAATTGAGCTATGCGCCGGGGCCTGTAGATGGCGTCTTTGGCCCGGCAACATTTTCAGCCGTTGAAATTTTCCAGGAAGACAATGGCATGAAAGTCACAGGTGTTCTGACCCGCAACACGTTTCAGAATATCACCCGGGGCGTGAAGTTTGTTGATAAGCCCGCAGCTAGTGTTGTTCACGTTCTCAATTGGCCGGATTACATTGATCCTGATTCTCTCGATAAATTTGAGCAGGAAACCAACATCCGAGTCGTGCACGAAGTGTTCGAAAATACGTCCGAGACAAAGGATTTGTTGGCGCAGGGCTCCTCCAACTATGATATGATGGTGCAACCGGGAGCCCAGATGCGCCAGGTTCTCGAAACCGAGAACGCCGCTGAGATCCTCGATGTTTCGAAAATTCCCAACTCCAAAAATCTCGATCCGGCGGCTGTCAAATATACCGGAGTTCTTGACCCTGGTGGCATACATTCCATTCCCTTTATGTGGGGAACCGTCGGGATTGGCATTAACAGGGAAAAAGTAAAGGCGGTTAGCCCTAACGCGCCGACCAATAGCATGGCGCTGTTTCTTGATCCTGCAATCGCTGCTGATTTGTCCAAATGCGGAATCGCGGTTATTGATGAACCCAACGATGTGATCCCAACCATGGTCGCCTATCTCGGTGGAGATATAAGGAGTATCGGCACCACCGATCTGGAGGCAGTTGACGCGGCGCTTTCGAATGTTTCGCAGTACATCAAGGTCGTTTCGCTCGAAAGCTATATTGATAGTTTAGCCGAGGGGAAGTACTGTGTTGCTTTCGGTTACTCCGGAGACATTTTTCTTGCGCGCGACTCCGCGAAAGAAAAGAAAACGGGCACTATAGTTTACAAAATTCCCAAGGATGGAAGCCAGTTGTTTTTCGATTTGCTGGTAATTCCCGGTAACGCGCCGAACAAGGAAGGTGCCTATCAGTTAATCAACTTCATGTTGAAACCTGAAGTCGCCGCCGCCAATACGAATTATGTGCAATATGCTAATGCTAATTTGGCGTCAGCTCCCTTGATTAATCCTGAACTCTTGGCCAATCCGGGCCTTTATCCGCCGCAAAACACGCTTAAGAGGTTAGCCGTTTTGCCGCCGTTGACGGTTAGTATTGAGGATGAACTCAAACGGATATGGGCCAAACTAAAGAAAGAGTAGTCACCTGCCAAACAGCGCAGGGGTTTCTCCCGGCGCATTTAACCAACTATTGCAAACCCCCTGGCGTCCCAAGCTGGACTTGGAATATGATTTGATTGGAAGGCTGCAAGTTTGCCGAGATAGAAACGCGCTTTATCTGGCGCCTGACATGGCGATGTTGGGCTACTCCAAAATCGGAGCCTTGCACTGCTGTACACGATTCCAAGGAGGATACATCATGGTAAAGAAATTTATCCGTAAACTGACTATCAACGCGGCTGCAACGCTCGCCGCAATTGCAATGTGTGCCACGGCAGATGCTGGGCAAATGCGACTTGGCATGACGACGTGGGTCGGATACGGGCCATTGTTTCTGGCTCGCGACAAGGGTTTTTTTAAAGACAACGGACTTGAAGTTGATCTCCGCATCATCGAGGAGGCTTCAATTTATATGGCAGCACTGGCTGCTGGCGAACTTGATGGCAATGCCTCAACCATTGACGAAATCATGAAGTATCGCTCTCCTGATTTCTGTTTCAAGGCGGTAGTTGCTCTCGACGACAGTCATGGTGGTGACGGCGTTCTCGTCCAGGCTGATGTTAACTCGCTCAAGGACCTTAAGGGCAAACAGGTAGCTTTGAATGAGGGCTCAGTTTCGCAATTCTGGTTTAACATCTTGCTCGCCCGCGAAGGGATGACTGAGAAAGATGTACAGATTGTCAACATGACCGCTGATGATGCGGCGGCTGCCTTTATCGCCGGACAAGTTCCTGCCGCGGTAACCTGGGAACCGCATCTTTCACTGGTGCGCGAGAAAAAGCAAGGCAAGGTTCTGATTGATTCAACTAGCACACCCGGTCTCATTGTAGATGTTGTGGATTTAAATTGCGATTACATCAAGAGCAATCCAAAGGACGTTGAAGCCCTGGTGAAGGGGCTTTATAAGGCTATGGAGTTCATCAAGTCGAGCCCTGACGAGGCTTATGCAGTTATGGCAAAGGGTGTAGGTGGATATCTTGAGAAGCCGGAGGATTTCGCTGAGGCTGCCAAGGGTGTTCGGTTTTACGACCAGGCACGCAACATTGAGTTTTTTGGAACACCTGAAGGAGGTGAAGCTAAAGATCTCATCGCGCTCGGAAACCAAATTTGGGGCATCTTCCAGAAACTTAAGATGACTGTTGACTACGCTGCATTGGTGGATGCCACATTCATCAGTCCGAAGTGATCCAGTTTTCCTCATTTGAATAATTTCGCGGAAAAAATTTCAGCGGAACCGTTTTTCTTTGTGATGTAGAATGCTTGCCAAATGAGCTCCCGCCGCACACTTCTCCAAAAGCTTACGATGCCGTTCGGGGATATCCCCTATGCTGCCACACTTGTGGCTGGGGCAGTTGTTTGGGCTAGCGTGCTCGCGGTGTGGGCCATCGCTTCTTACGGCAAGTTTGTAACAGATATATTCTTACCTGTTCCCGATGCGGTGTTGATGCGCGGTTACACCATGGCAGCCAATGGCACATTGTTTGTGCATATCTGGGCAAGCGTGGAAGTGGTATTGCTGGGATTTCTGGTTTCAGCTGCGATCGCCGTTCCACTTGGCCTTTACATGGGCACCTACAAAATCGTGCAATCAGCATTGGAACCGTTGGTAAATTTCATTCGGTATCTGCCGGTCACTTCGCTGGTGCCTCTGTTTATTCTGTGGATAGGCATTGGTATCGAGCAGAAAGTAACAGTCATATTCTTCGGAACATTCTTCCAGCAGTTGGTAATGATTGCCGATGAAGCACGTGGTGTTTCGCGTGATCTTATCAATGCGTCCTATACCTTGGGCACCAAACGCAACGAAGTTGTGTGGCGTGTGATTTTTCCCGCCACGTTACCTGGCGTGTTGAACATTTTGCGTGTCACCATGGGGTGGGCCTGGACTTACCTGGTGGTGGCGGAATTAGTAGCCGCTAATAGCGGCCTTGGGTTTATCTCACTCAAAGCCATGCGTGGCTTCCAGGTAGATACGATTTTTCTTGCCATCACGCTGATCGGCCTGCTTGGCATGATTTCCGATATCACATTTCGCCTGCTACGCAAGTGGGCAGCACCGTGGGCGAATTGATGGACAGAGGCAACCTATCCATCCGCGCTGTTTCACTCACCTACGGCTCTGGCGTCAAACAGGTTCTAGCACTCAACGAGATATCGTTCGACGTTCGTGCCAATGACTTCACGGCAGTTGTCGGGCCTTCGGGATGTGGCAAGTCAAGTCTGCTGTACCTCGCGGCTGGGCTCACCGAAACGACACGTGGAGAAATCCACGCGAGTGGTCATCTGGTAGATGGTCCGGGCGCGGATCGCGGGATGGTATTTCAGTCCTACACACTATTCCCCTGGCTCACGGTGCGCAACAATGTTGAATACGGCCTGCGTCACAAGGGAATGCTCGCAAGTAAACGGCTCAATATCGTTGGTCATTACCTGAACGAAATAGGGCTTACCGCTTTCGCTGATCACTATCCCAAGCAGCTTTCAGGCGGCATGATGCAGCGTGTGGCGATTGCCCGCGCTCTAGCGAATGACCCAGATATTCTGTTGATGGACGAGCCTTTCGGTGCGCTTGACAGCCAAACGCGACACACTATGCAGAAGCTTCTCCTACGGGTGTGGGAGCAGTCGCACAAGACGGTGGTGTTTGTGACACATGATATCGACGAGGCGATTCTGCTTGGTGACCGCGTGATTGTGATGACGGCACGGCCAGGGCGCATTAAGGCTGATATCGCCGTTAAAATCGCGCGGCCGCGCAATCCTGAAATTGCCATGGAGCCTGAATTTATCAGACTCAAGCGGCAGATTATGGAAGAGCTGCGCGACGAGATCGACGAGAGTGTTTGATTAACGTCATT
>CAWJXD010000006.1:0-116674 GCA_963846785.1 uncultured Alphaproteobacteria bacterium
CGAGCTCGTGAAAGACCGCAAGTCGAAAGAGCCATTTCCACATGCGTTCAAGCTCTTCATGCGTATCCGCCAGCAAGCCTTTGAAAACGGACTCATTTGTTATCCTGTTGGCGGCAATGTAGATGGCGTGAATGGTGACGTTGTGATTCTGGCCCCGCCCTACAACGCAACAGAAAATGAGTTGGACGAAATTGTCCAGAAAACAGCGAAAAGTGTGACACAAGTATTGCGCACGAACGGCTTGATGTGACCAGATTTCGAACCTCACTTTACTATTTCTCGCAGTTCTGGGCAGGTGGTGCATTTCACAGTTATGGCGGCATATGGTTTGCCTCGCTGGGATTCACGGCAACACAGATTGGCTTCTTGAATACAGTTCCCACGCTCATCGTACTGATGTCCAACATCGTTGTCGGCAAGCTTGCAGACCGCGCCAAAGATTGGCGACAGGTGCTGATCATTTGCGGAATTGTGTCTACCATCTTTGCGACTGGACTCATTTTTGCGCGGGACTTTTACGCGATATTCTTTTTCTGGTCAGTGGCCCTGATTGCACAGACCCTTGCAGTTCCCGTCGGTGATGCTGCTGCGACCTATTTGGCCAGAGATGGCCGTGGCAGTATTGGTACGATGCGCGCAATGTCGACTGTTGGTTACATCGTTGCCTTGTTTGCAACAGGTTATGCCATGCAAGGATTTGGTGGTGGGTTGTTCGCCACGTTGTTTGCGGGATTTACGGCCTTCCGGGCGCTCGCGGCATTCAATCTGCCAGCGTTCAAATCTGGCACCGTTGCTTCTACCACCCCCAGTCCACAACAAGGCATACTTCAGTTCAAGGCACCATGGCTTCTATTACCGCTCATTGGATGGTCGATTGTCTATGCAACCTTACAAGTTCTGAATAGTTTTCTGGCGCTTATCCTCAAGAAACAAGGCATCGCCGAAGGAACCATCAGCTGGTTGATCGGGTGGGGTGCGCTGACCGAAGCCTTGGTGTTTTATACATTCAGCCGGTTTTCACACAAACTGGACTTGCGCTTCTGGATTTTGATGTCTTGCGGAATCACAGTTTTGCGATGGATTGCCATGGCAAATACGCCGTCGCTTGCCGTGCTGTTCCTGCTGCAGGGTTTGCATGGTGTTTCATATGCTTTGGGATTTGTTGCGTGCGTCACGCATATTTCAAGGCACACATCCCACACGATGGCCGCTGAAGCGCAAAGTGCGTTCAACGTCATCCAGATGATATCTGCTGTTATTGTTGTGACATCGTTTGGTGGCTTGCTGGAAGCTTACGGCGAGAAAGCGTTTTATGGGTCTGCGCTTGTTTCGTTGCTGGGTACCGCCATTGCCCTCGCTGCATTCTGGTTCAATCCGCCGGCACCCACTGCACCTGATCAATCCGCGTCGCGCCTGTCGCCAACATGATGAGCCGGTCGAGGCCCAAAGCGACTCCTGAAGCCGGTGGCATAATGCTCAGCGCACGGAGCAAATCTTCATCCAACGGGTAGCGTTCGCCGTAACGCTGTTCCTTGATATCCATTTCCGCAATGAAGCGCTGGCGTTGTTCATCGGCGTCGGTTAACTCGCCGAAACCATTGGCAAGTTCCACGCCACAGGCATAGAGTTCAAAGCGTTCAGCAACGCGGGGATCATGGGCACATTTGCGCGCCAATGCTGCCTCAACAGCTGGGTATTCGTAGAGCACTGTCACTTTTCCATTGCCAAGCTGAGGCTCCACCTTCTCAACCAATACACGGCTGAAGATGTCGGACCAGGTTTCGTCCTTGCCAAATGTAACAGTAGAAATCGCGGCCAGCGCATCGCGGTTGGCAGAACCGTCGGCATTCAAGGTCGTGAGCAAATCAACGCCTGCAAAAGTCGTGAATGCTTCATTGACACTCAACCATTCCGCATCAACCATAGGGTCGCAGATTCGATTGCGCCACGTGAAGGTCGGCGTCCCCACTTCCTCTGCGGCCAATGCGACGAGAGCCAAAGTATCTTCGACAATGTTTCGATAGGGCTCGTTGGCGCGGTACCATTCCAGCATCGTGAATTCGGGAGTGTGGGTTGGCGTGCGCTCGCGATTTCTAAAGACATGTCCCAATGAAAAGATGCGTGGTTCACCGGCAGCGAGGAGCTTCTTGCAGGCGAACTCTGGCGATGTGTGGAGGTAGCGGTCCTCTGTGCTGCCATCGCTGTTGATCAAAGTTGTCTTGAAAGCATGCAAATGAGCTTCGTTGCCTGGCGAGACCACGAGTGCTGGTGTGTCGACCTCAAGGAAGTCGCGGTCCGCAAACCACTCACGAATGACTCTCATGATGCGGTTTCGGGCCAGCAAGAAGCCACGCCTGTCTTCATGGCGCTGGGGCGAAAACCAATGGGAATCCGTGGATTTTTTGATCATTGCAGCAGGGGTTGGCTTTACAGGTTTGCCCTGCTATTAGGCGCGCAACGCGATATTCGCAAATTCAAATCAAGAGAGAAAAATCCGTGGTCAAAGTCATCGCTAGCGGCGTGCGCAAAGGCAACGTCATCGAACATGAAGACGGCAAACTGTATGTCGTTCTGAAGGCCGAGAGCATGCACCCCGGCAAGGGCACCCCGACGACAACCATTGACATGCGTCGTATCTCCGATGGCGTCAAAACTGTGGTGCGCTACAAAACCACGGATAACATGGAACGGGCTTTTGTTGAAACAGTGATGCACACTTATCTGTATCAGGATGGCGACAACTTTGTGTTCATGAATCCTACCAGCTACGAACAAATTCCGCTGCACAAGGACATGGTTGGGGATTCAATTCCCTATCTGCAAGAAGGCATGGAATGCCAGATTGCGTTGTTCAATGAAGGTCCGATCTCAATTGAAATCCCGGCGCGTGTGACGCTGGAGATCACCGACACTGAACCTGCCATCAAAAACCAAACGGCGTCATCTTCGTTCAAGCCTGCTATGCTGTCGAATGGTGTGCGCACGTTGGTTCCACCGCATGTGGCGTCGGGTACACGTATTGTTGTGGAAACATCTGACGGTTCCTACGTTGAACGCGCCAAAGACTGATATCTCGAATTAGCGGGTGAACTCTCCCACCAGTTCTGTGTGGGCTGTCCACTTGAACTGATCGACAGGTGTAACCTGTCTCAATGTCATTCCTGCACCGACCAGTATTGCTGCATCACGGGCAAAGGTCTGGACGTCGCAGGAGACATAAGCGACCCGCCTGACCTTGGATCTTGCAATTGCGCGGACTTGCGCTTCTGCACCAGCGCGCGGTGGATCAAGAACAACGCCATCAAATTCATTGAGTTCCTGGTGGACCAAAGGATTGCGGAACAGATCGCGCACTTCAGACGTGACTGGTCGCAGGCCTTGGGTGTTTTTGACCGCGGATTGCAAAGCAGAGATCGAGAATTGATCGACGTCTGCGGCGTGGACGCGGGCATCTTCGGCGAGGGCAAATGTAAATGGTCCGATACCACAAAACAGATCCACAATGTTTCGGGATTTCTTCAGGGCAATTCTGACCAAGTTGACCAGCGCAAATTCTCCAGCCTCTGTTGCCTGGAGGAACGGATTAATGGGAAGTGCCACTGTGGCTTTGCCAAGAGTCACAGTCGGAGGCGTCACGGCCAAAATTATGTCGCCGTTCACACTGAGGCGGACCAGTTTATGATCGCCAAAAAGTTGTTGCAACATTGGCATGCGTCGGGCCACAGCCGAGCGTTCGGCCTTTACGGCCACGTCAAGTCCATGGTCGGCCTTGGTGATAGCCACATCGCATGGTCCAAGACTGGGACCGAATGATGCAGCGATCACTGGAGCGTTCTGCAATGTGCCGTCCAGGACAGGGCATGTCTCAATAGCAACGAGGTCGTGGCTTTTGGCCTCCATGAAACCAGCCTGCCAGCTGCCCCCGATTTCCCGAACGTGGAACACGACGCGCCTGCGCCCCGTGCCGTGGGCATCAATCAGTGTTCCCACATTTGTTTTCAGGCCCGCACGCTCCAGCGTTGCCACAACGTGTTGTCGCTTCCATGCGGCATAGGAACTTTGTTGCCAATGCTGGAACTTGCAGCCGCCACACACTTCGAAGTGTTTGCAGACAGGTTGAATGCGTTCGGGTGACGCTTCAATAACACGCCGGAGCCTGCCGTTCTCAATTTCAATCTCTTCGCCGGGCAAGACTTTGGAAATGTGCAGCGTTATGTCACCTGATTGCACGAGACCATCGCCGAACTGACCAAGACTTTTGACCGTCACAGTTTGCTTCATGGATACACTACTACCAGACCCGTGCCGATATCACACTGGATCGTAACGTCGCCAACCGAGAGATTTGAAAGCGTGAGTGTAGACCCAAAAGGCACATTCCTATGCTCAAGCGGCCACTTTACACCACGCAACGTGAGCCCCTTGATGTCTGACATTGGCACTATGCTGATGCGCGAGTTCGCGGGCAGATCATTTATTTGCAATTCGAATGACAGTGGATATGCCTCCTCATTGCCGCTGGTGATCAGACACGGAATTTCGCGTTTTGCCATGGCGAGCACCATCGCTGCATGGGATAGCGCGTGATCAAATTGACCACCGAAACCACCGACCAAAATGAGTGACGTGGCCCCGCGCCGGAAGGCCTCGGATATTGCGAGGTCACCATCTGTTGCCTCCTTGTCTTCGGGAAAGACATGGCGGGGCACGTCGTTGTACATGATCGGGAGTTCCGAACCGGCCGAGTCAAAGTCTCCAACCCAAAGTTCGGGTTCCAGCCCCAGGCCTGCCGCGTGGGCCATGCCACTGTCAGCCGCGATGACGCGTGCACCCTTCACCTGATCGCGCAAGCGATCAGTGGGCGTGACATCACCGCCGAGGAGTATGGCAAAAACGCTCATGATGCTCCTCTAACAGGTTGCGCTTGCAGGCGCGACCCTTTCATTCTAGGTATCACTCTGCTCTCAACGGGGTGCGTTTCGACGCTGAGATGGGCTACGCCCGAACCCGCTGAACCTGATCTGGATGATACCAGCGGAGGGATTGCGAGCGGGTCGGCATACGCCCCCTCCTCCATCCGTCTGGTTTATGGAGGATGTTATGAAAGCCCTGCTTGTTTCACTTGCTGCATTGATTGCTGCCGCGCCGGCCTATGGCAAGGATGTGCTGACGGTTTACACCTATGAAAGTTTCACTTCGGAATGGGGTCCGGGCGCCAAGATTGAAGCAACATTTGAAAAGACTTGTGCCTGCGACTTGCAATGGGTCGCGGTCGCTGACGGCGTGGCGATGCTCAACAGAATCAAGCTGGAAGGTCGAGATACCAAGGCCGATGTGGTGTTGGGACTCGATACAAATCTCACCGATGAAGCCCGCAAGCTTGGCCTTTTTGGGACGCATGGTGTTGACGTCACGCGCGTGACTGTGCCCGGCGGCTGGGCAGATGACATGTTTCTGCCTTTTGATTATGGGCATTTTGCCATTGTCTATGACACGCAGCAGATGAATGTGCCGCCGACGTCCCTTGATGAGTTGGTGAATGGCGACGCGGCGCAAAAAATCATCCTTGAAGATCCGCGCTCGTCCACGCCAGGTCTCGGGTTTCTGTTGTGGATGAAGCAGGTCTATGGCGACAAGGCTGCTGATGCGTGGAAGAAACTCAAGCCCCGCATTCTCACGGTCACGCCGGGGTGGAGTGAGGCCTACGGGCTTTTCACCAAGGGCGAAGCACCCATGGTTTTTTCCTACGTTACGTCGCCCGCGTATCACATAACTGTGGAAAATACAGATCGCTACCAGGCGGCTGCGTTTTCTGAAGGACATTATTTGCAGATTGAAGTGGCTGGGTTGATTGATCAATCTCCGCACAAAGCACTGGCGAAGCAGTTTCTTGATTTCATGATCACGCCCAGTTTCCAGAATGAAATACCGGCCACGAATTGGATGATGCCAGCAGGCAAGACAGATGTAGCCTTGCCGGATTCATTTGGCAAAATCGTCACTCCTGAGAAGACACTTCTTTTTCCACCTGATGTGGTGAATGCCAACCGCCGCGCATGGATTGATGAATGGCTCGCGTCAACACAGTGATCCGATTGATTGCGCCTGCCATTGTGGTGGGGGCCGTGCTTTGTGGGTTGATTCCGCTTTTGGTTTTTGCTTTGCGCGAACAACAAACAATCACGCTGGACCGTACGATCTGGACTGTTCTTCGCTTCACCATTTTGCAAGCTGCATTATCAACATTCTTGGCAGTCGTCCCGGCCGTGTTTGTGGCGCGGGCTCTGGTACGGCGAAATTTTTCCGGCAAGGGTGCGGTGTTGGCCCTCTTTGCGGTGCCGCAGTCGCTTCCGGTAATCGTCGCAGTGCTCGGTATCACACAGATCTATGGAAGAAATGGGTGGCTCGGTGGTCTGTTTGATCTTTATGGCCTGTCTGGCATTCTGATCGCGCATATCTTCTTCAACCTGCCGCTTGCTGTTCGCATCTTGCACGACGCCATTGGCGGAATTTTGCCCGAAACCCATCGTCTGGCGGCACAGTTGCAATTGACTGGTTTGGCATTTTTTCGCACTGTTGAATGGCCGGTGCTGCGACCTGCAATATTGAGCGCGTCCACATTGATTTTTTTACTGTGTGCCGCAAGTTTTGTCATTGTCCTCACACTGGGTGGAGGACCGGCGGCAACGACGCTTGAAGTTGCCATCTATCAGTCTCTGCGCCTGGACTTTGATTTGGCCCGCGCTGTTGGTTTGGCCCTTGTGCAAATTGCCTTGTGTGCAATTCTCATCGTCGGTCTCAGTTCCGTTCCAACGCTGTTGGTGCAGCCACCGCTCCGGCGGGACGTGAGGCGCTATGACGGTCGTACATTTGGCTCAAGGATGTTTGACATACTCAGTATTGCAGCAGCAGTGGTGTGTGTATTGCCACCGCTCGTCGCCATTACATACTCCGGATTGACGGGATTTTCTTATGCAGATGCCTTGCCGCAAGCGTTGGTCGCCAGCGCGATGATCGGCTGCGGTTCAGCAACCATTGCCGTTGTTCTTGCATGGTTGCTGAGCACCTCGTCTTTGCGTTCAGGCCCCGCTGTTTCCATGGCGGGTATCATTGTTCCACCGGCAGTCATTGCAACGGGGTGGTTCATTTTATTCAAGGGTTGGCAAGGTGGGGCCAGCCAAGCCGTTGTCATGATTGTTGCGCTCAATGCGTTGATGGCATTGCCGTTTGCCAGTGCAATATTGACTCCTGCGATCACACGATCCCGCATGGCGCATAACAAATTGTGTGCCCAGTTGGGTCTGTCGGGATGGAACAGGTTGACCTTGATCGATCTTCCGGCGTTGCGGCCTCCCTTGATGCAGGCCATCTTGTTGGCCTTTGTCTTGTCATTGGGCGATCTTACAGCGGTTACACTTCTTGGCTCACAGGGTATCGTGACCTTGCCCTCCCTCATTGCGCAGCAAATGGGTAACTACAGGGGGGCTGCCGCTGGCGGTACGGCACTTGTCCTTGCCGCAATGTGCTATAGCCTGACATTGCTGGCACAAAAACTTGGTCGGGCATGATGATTGAAATTTCTCAAGGCCTATACTTGTATGGCGATTTTCGATTGACGCTGTCACTTGCCATTCCCGCTGGTGCTTGTGTTGCGGTTCTGGGTCCGAGCGGTGCGGGCAAATCGACGTTCCTCAACATCCTCGCAGGTTTTGAACTGCTTTCGCAAGGTACTCTCAAGATTGGCGGGCGAGTGATGGATGGACTGCCCCCTGCGCAGTTTCCCGTCAGCATAGTGTTTCAGGACAACAACAGCTTTGCGCATCTCGACGCCTGGAAGAATGTCGCGCTCGGTATTTCTCCAGCGTTGCGGTTGTCAGAAGACGATCATGCGCGCGTTGATCTTGCCTTGCAGCGGGTGGGGCTCAAGCATCTGTCACACCGCAGGCCGGGCGAAATGTCTGGCGGTGAAAGGCAACGCATTGCGTTGGCGCGCGTGCTGGTGCGGGACAAGCCTGTTTTGTTACTTGATGAACCGTTCGCTGCTTTGGATCCAGCGCTGCGTACCGACATGCTGGTATTGGTGCAACAGCTGCATCACGAGAAGCAATTGACGACACTGATGGTAACGCATGACGTTAATGATGCAAGGCGCATATGCGATCACGTTGTGTTTGTTTCGCATGGTGTCGTGCGAGCGCCTGTAACACTGTCCGAATTTTCTGCATTGAAGAACGACCCGCAAATTGCGGCCTATCTCGGCTGATTACCAGCCGCCACCGCCGCCGCCGCCGCCGCCGCCGCCAGAAAATCCTCCGCCACCGCTGCCACCACCGCCGGACCAACTGCCACCGCCGGTTCCGGATGTGCTGCCGGGCGGCGTTGATGCAGACGATACGGTTGATGACAGCCCATCACTCAAATTTTCCGCAAAGCCGCCGGTGCTCCAGTTGCTGTGTGTGCCGCCGTACCAGACGGGGGCCGTCGCGCCTGCTGCGGCTGCCGCAGCAAGAACCGCAGCGAATTTCTTGTTCCACTGGTTTTCACAATCCAACGCCATGGCATAGGGCAGATACCGCTCAAAAAGTTCTGGCGTTTTCTCAGGTGGATTGAGTGCATCCAAACGCTTTTCTTCCGCTGTTTCAAGGTACATGCGGAACCCTTCGATCTGGTCCATGATTTGGCGACCGGCAGGTGTGGGTGCTGGCATCAGTTTGAAGAACACAATGTTGACGATGCCGAGAACCGCAACCATGGAGAGAAATGCTACCATGGCCGGACTGGTGCCGGTTTGGAAAAATGTCATCGCTGGTACGGCCACACCTGCGAATGCGAAAGGCACCAGGAAGAGCAAACGGAATATGCCGCTGATCCAGCCCGCCACTCCGCCAGATGACCACAGGCCCTTGATTGCCCCATAGCCGACTGAAAAAAGTACGCCCCACCAAACAGACGCAAAGACACCGGCGAACGTGAGCATGGCGCCTTCGCCTGCTGGCATGAACAATCCGGCGAGCAAGAGGCCAATTGCGGATATTACCGCTCCGATGGCAAACCAGCCAAAATTCTTGGCAAACATGGTGCCATTGTATTCGTTGATCAGTGTTTGCTGCACGGCACTGCCCATATTATTCACAACAACATGGTTGATGTTGTCGAGCGAGAACACCTTGTCTGGCATGCGGCGATAGAGTGCTTGTTCCGTGGACGTCAGTGCCGGTCCTTTGTCTGCCAGTGGCGTGATAGAATAGTCACCATGGTCGTTATCAATTTTCAGTCGACCTTTGACGGCAAGCCCAACAATTGAAGATGCAAAGGCTCGGTTGTCATATTTCTGCTTCCAGATGTAGCGCACTCCGGCGGGGCCAAGTCCTTCAGGTGGATAGAACAAGGGAACAATCGTTCCCTTGCGCGGATCACGCCCGACCCGCGACCAAGCCATAAAGAAATAGGCCAGTGATGTAAGCAACGTCACTGCCAGGACTGCGTAGCCGAGATTGTCGCGAAGCCACCACATGAGCCGTTGCTGGGCCGTCGGTGCCGCGACAATTCCTTTTTGCCAGGCGACGGCGATTGTGAAACCTTCGCTTTGTGAAAGTTCGCGGTTGGTTTTGGCTTTGAATACTTTGCCTGTTGTTTGAGTCACTGACGCATCTGAACCGCTGTCACCCTGGTAACCTGTGTACACGGCTGATTTGCTTATCTCTGCTCCGTTCGGAAGTGTGACAGTGATGCTGGCGGCGGTGATCGGAAAACTCCAGCCGTTACCTGTCACATTCCAATAGAGTTCGTCGTAGTTTTCGAAGAACCCAAGCTGGCGGTTGGTGCGATAGGTTATTTTGTAGGCGTGGCGACCGTCTTCCAGCAACACTTCGCGACGGCCAATCCGCACTCTTGTTCCGTTGGTCAAGCGCTCGGTTGTCCAGTTGTCAACATTGCCATCGCGCAGTACTTCGATGACATCAAAACCAACGCGCACATTGCTGCCGTCCGGGAACTTGTAGTCCGTCGGAAAATCGCGGTAAATGCCGCGGCGGATCTCGTTGCCTTCGGATTGGACAATGATTGTCTCGACGACGTCGAGTGTGCCGTCAGGCTGGACTGTCACAGCGCTGTCAAAACGCTCTATGAACTCGCGGGCGCTCGCACCATTGGCGAAGCTCAACAACAGTGCGAGACATAGGAGAAGGACGCGCATAGTCAGCGTGTCTTGAAGTCCACTTTTGGAACGTCGCGCGCGGCAGCATCGCCAATTTCAAAAAACTCTGCCTTCAAGAAGCGGAAGAAGTTTGCGACGATGTTGCTGGGGAAGCTTTCTATCTGCGTATTAAAATCACGAACGGCACCATTGTAGTAGCGGCGCGACATCTGGATTTCATCTTCGATGCCAGACAACTTGTCTTGCAGATCGCGGAAATTTGCATCGGCTTTCAATTCCGGATAGGCTTCGGCGATGGCAAACAGCCGACCCAGTGCGGCAGACATGGCCTGTCCCACTTGCGACTGTTCGGCAACGCTGCCGCCTGCCATGCCCTTGGCGCGCAGTTCTGCAATGTCCCTGAATATCTTGTCTTCGTGCGAGGCGTAGCCTTTCACGGTTTCAATAAGGTTTGGGATGAGGTCGGCGCGACGGCGCAATTGCACATCAATGCCACTCCAGCCTTCGGCAACGGTATTCTTTTGCGACACCAAAGCATTGTAGGTGTAAACCAAATATGCCGCGATCACACCAAGCAATCCCAGTAGTCCGTATCCAAAGGTCATGAGAGCCTCCCTTTTATGAATGTATTATCAACGGAAGTGGCCTTTCTGTCCAGTGGCGTTGACCTTTGTCATGTTGCAGCCGACAATAGGTGTTGGAGACTGCCATGAATCATATTTCACCACTTCGATTTTCCGGACCCGCAGGGCAACTGGATATGCCCTATCTTTTGACGGCTGCGCCAACAACAACGTCGCGTGGCGTGAAACATGCGATGATGGCTGACTGGGCATCTGATGATCCAGAATTTTGCACCATGGTCGCTTCGGTGCGAACGCAACTCAAAGACATCGCTGGGTGCAATTCACTTTATGAATGCGTGCTTGTCGAGGGGTCTGGCATTTTTGCCATTGAGGCGGTGCTTGGCATGCTCGCACCCACGGAGAAAAAGAAGACGCTGGTCATTGCCAACGGCACAACCGGGGACCGCGCCGCGCTGTCATTGGAGAAGTTGAAACGTCCCTTTCTCAAGATCGACAAGGGACAAAGCGCAATTCCATCGCCGCATGAAGTCGAGGTTCTGCTCAAGGCCGATCCCAACATCAGCCATGTCTGGATCGTGCATTGCGAGACAAGTTCTGGAATCGTCAATCCCATTGCAGAGATCGGACACGTGGTGAAGGCCCTGGACCGTGTCCTGATGGTCGATGCGACCTCATCGTTTGGTGCGCTTCCAATCAACATGGGACGTGATGACATTGACGTGTTGGTGTCCTCATCAACCAACTGTATCGAAGGTGTACCGGGGTTGTCCTATGTCCTGCTGCTCCGCTCCTTGCTCGTGGAATCACAATCGAGGTCGCACTCTGTGGCACTTGATCTTTATGAACAGTGGAAAAGCCTCGATGATACCGGACAGTTTCGCTTTCCGCCGCCGGCACATGTTGTTGCCGCGTTTCACCAGGCCCTGATCGAACATACAGAAGAAGGTGGCACGGTGGGACGGCTTGAACGCTACCAACGCAATGCCGCCATGCTTCATGGTGGGATGGTTGACTTGGGGCTGACGCCGCTCTTGCCGCCTGAGCTGACTGGGCCACTTGTGCAGTCGTTTGTGTTTCCGCGGGATCCGAATTTTGATTTTGCAGTTTTCCAAAAGGAGATGCGGGCCCGGGGGTTTGCGATTTCGCCCGGTGTCAATGTCAAGCGGCCCGTCATTCGCATTTGCACGATGGGTGAGATTGACGACAAGATCATGCGTCGGGTGATTGAAAGCGTGGCCGACGTCTTTGCGTTCATGAACGTCAGTGACCTGGGACCGGCAAGTTAGGGCTTGAGGTCCTTTGCCTTCAAGGCCCGCTCTTTGCGGCGGCGTGCGATCTCGTAGGTTACTGCGGCAACGATGGTTATGGCTATCAGCAACAATGCGAGTGCATTGATTGTGGGTGTAACACCAGCACGCACCTTGGAGAAGACGTAGACGGTCAAGGTGTCGTAGGTACCGCGCGTGAACTGTGTTGTGTTGAAATTCTCTATGGATTGAAAGAAGGCGATGGCTGCGCCAGCGGCGATGGCTGGATAGAGATGGGGCAGCAGAATACGGCGCAAGACCTGTCCATGGTTGGCGCCGAGATCAAGAGCTGCCTCTTCCAACCCGCGATCAAAACTTTGCAGACGCGCCAGAACGAGCAACATGACGAAGGCGGAAATATAAGACGCCTGTCCCAGCACTGACAAATGGAGGCCGGCCGATACATTGAACTTGTTCCAGAACAGCAACGTTGAAATTCCGATGACGGCGCCGGGTGTAAGAATGGGAGCAACCATCAATCCGTACAACACTGATCGGCCGCGACCCTTGAGACTGTTGACGAGGATGGCTGCCGACGTCCCAATGGGAACAGAAATTGCGATGACTGCCAGGGCCACCAGAATGGTATTGCGCAACGCGGGCCACAAGCGGCCATCGGGGTCGGCCCACATCTCTTCAAACCAATGGGTGGTAAATCCTTTCCACGGATAGACCGACGGAAATGCACTGTCGTTGAATGCTGCGCCGCCCATGATGGCAAGTGGCATCAGCATGAAGATCATGAAGACTGCGACGTAGGCCTTGAAAATCCAATTGGTGACGTTACGGCTTGCCATGATGTTATTTCGCTATGTCCGCCAAATTGACTTTGAACACGCGCATCACGAGCGAGACGAAGATGGTACAAATGAGTAGCAGAAGGAAAGCGTAGGCGGAGCCTGTGTTCCAATCGAGGGATTCCAGCATCCACTGCTGGATGATTTCCGTGAACCAGCGGGAATTTGGAGAGGCGAGGATCTGTGGCACCAGGATCGAACCCGCGCAAAGCATGAAAACCATCACAGCACCTGACGCAATGCCGGGCTTTGCGTGTGGCAGGATCACACGCCAGTGCGTGCGCCACCAAGGTGCGCCCAAATCCTCTGCTGCTTCGATCTGATTGGTATCGAGCGACGAGATCGCATTGTAGATGGGGAACAACATGAAAAGCAGATAGGTGTAGATCAACCCAATCAGGACACTGCGAAAGCCAGAAATCCAGCGAATGGGGTTCTTGTCGAAGTCCAGTATGCCCAACCAGTCAAGTACCAGATTGAGTGGCCCCTTGAATGCCAGGACAATCGCCCAAGCAAACGAGCGCAACACTTCACTCACCCACAAAGGGATGAGCAGCAACAGAAACAAGACGGGGACGAACTTGTTGTCCGCGACTTTCGAAAGATAATAAGCCAGCGGATAGGTTATGAGAAAACACATGAATGTGACGAAGCTGGAATAGATCACTGTCCACGTAAAAACCTGGATATGGATGGGGCTGGTGAAAAATGTCTTGTAGTTGTTGAAGCTGTAGGTGTCAGTAGGCCCGCCCACGTCGGCCAGCGGAATATAAGGGCGGAAGGAATTTTCGAATAAATAGATATATGGCAAAAAAACCAACAGCAGCAGCCACAGCACTGTGACGACCACGAACACCGTTGTCAGGCCAAAGCCATAGCGGCGCAGGAGATCGTTCATGACTCGTTGCTCGCTGCTGTTTGACCGGACAGGATCATGGCGCGGTCAGCATCAAAGATGAAGTGCATCTTGCTGCCGCGTTCGGGAACGGTGGTCGTGCCATCGTTGCGCATTTCAGCCACGAGTGTCTTGCCTTGCGCCGTACGGGCCTGAACATGGATAAAATTGCCTTCGAAAGCCACATCCGACACATCGACGGGGATGCTGTTTCCAGCTTTTGGCGCTTTCACGGCCAATTGTGCGTGTTCCGGGCGCACAAAGAGGTGCCACTCTTCGGTGGTGGTAGCGTCTTTGAGCTTTGCTGCGAAGGTTCCCTCAGTTGTTTCAAACATTGCATGGCCTCCAGAAGGCGACCTCAGCGTGCCGTTGAAAATATTGTTTTCCCCGACAAAGGACGCCACAAATCCATTGGCCGGATTATTGTAGATATCCTGTGGCACAGCCACCTGCTGCAGGCGACCTTGCGACATGACGCCGACACGGTCTGACATGGCGAGTGCTTCGCCCTGGTCGTGGGTGATATAAATGAACGTGACATTCGTGCGCTTTTGAATGGCCCGCAGTTCTGCGCGCATGTGCTGACGCAATTTCAAGTCCAGGGCTGACAACGGTTCGTCCAGCAACATGACCTTCGGTTCGACAGCTAACGCACGGGCAATGGCCACGCGCTGTTTCTGACCACCGGACAGTTGGCTGATGGACTTGTCTGCGGAATCATGAAGATCCACCAAAGTGAGGAGCTCTTCGGCCTTCCTGCGGCGCGTTGCCTTGTCGGCGCCGCGCACTTCGAGACCGAAGGCAATGTTCTCCCACACAGGCATCAAGGGAAACAGGGCGAGATTCTGAAAAATCAGGGCGGTTGGACGCTGATTGGGGCGTACCCCAATCATCGGTTCGCCGCCAATATTGATGGAGCCTTCCGTGGGGTCCATGAAACCGGAGATCATGCGCAGGATTGTTGTCTTGCCGCAGCCGGATGGGCCAAGGAATGAAAAGAATTCGCCCGGTTGGATGGAAATGCTCACGCGATCAACGGCGCGGAACTTTCCAAAATCCATTGATACTCCCTCGAGATCGACGCCTGCACTCATCTCGAAAACTTCCTTCCCCAAGGATCTAAAAACTACATGTCACAGTCTTGTTGCAAAAAACCGCCGGAGTCCATGATGAACTCCGACGGTCGCATTTCTGGTCTATAAAATTATGCAGCTTTCCACTTGTCGGCGTATTCACCGCGCTTCTTGATGAACCAAGCCGATTGGGCTGGCCACCACCAAAGCTTAGAAAGTGCATCGCCGGGGAAGGACGCCGCGTAGAAGTCCTTCACATCACCGCTCATCAAATCAACGGCGCCGTTGCCAACCGGATTGGCGGAGAACATGGTCGCCCATGCTGCTGCGCCTTCTGGTGAGGACACCCACTTGGCGAATTCGTGGGATTGCTCAACGTTCTTGGCATTGGCCATGAGGAAGAACCCTTGGCTCCAGGCAAACGCACCTTCCTTTGGTGAAATGTACTTGAAGCCTTCTTTGCGGAGGTTGTAGCCGGTCGAATCCCAGGTCAGGCCAATCGTTGCGCCATTGGTGCGGAACGCTCCTTGGGCTTCGTTTTCACCAGACCAGAACTGAACGACGTTCTTCTTGACCTTCGAGGCTTCAGCAAGGGCAATATCCCAAAGCTTCACCATGTTTTCTTCGTTCTTGTAGCCATCCAACCACGGCATTGGCAGTTTGCCGGCGGCATCGAGTACGCGGCCCATGGCTGCGAGTGATGAATGGGCCCGCAGTGTAACCTTGCCTTCATTGGCGGGGTCGAAGAGGTTGGCCAGGCCAACCGTTGCCGGGTCAAAATCGCCGTCTTTATAGGTTATGGCTTCCGTGCCCCAAACTGATGGCACAAAATAACGTTTGCCAGTAACTTCACCGGCATCGCCTGCGGTTCCGCCGGGAACGCCCTTCAGGTAGTTGGCAAGTGCCAGCTTATCGGCATTCCATGCCTGAATGAGGCCGTTGTCGAGCCAGGCTGGGAGACGATCGAGGGTTGGCTCGATCATGTCAATGGAACCTGTCTGCAATGCCAGTTTGGCTTCGGCAAACATTGTGTCCTGGTCTGGCAGGTCCTTGATGTTGAGCTTGATACCGGAAGCTTTTTCAAAGCTTTCCTTCACGCCCTTGTAGTCATAGCCTGACCAGCCAACGAAATTCAGTTCGCCCGAAGACGAAAACGCATTGCGTGAATACAGCGGCGCTGCCAATCCAACTGCGCCAAGGGCGACAGCGGATTTCATTAGCGAACGGCGCGACACCAATGCGGCGCGTAGCGTTTGTTCAGTTGAAGACTTTGACATTCTCACTCCTCCAAATGCAGGGAGGGCCTTATGCCCGCCCATGGAAATCTTCCTCTACAGTCCGGTGGCACCGGCTTCTTGCAGGGTATGGAAATGGAGTATGACGTTCCAATGACAAGTCGGCAATGGGAATGTTGCTTACTGGCTGCTGGAGCCAAAGTCGTGGGATAAGTGGACTAGGCGACTGCCCGGTTGCGCATGACGTGGAAGCGCCATTTGCTCAACGGCAGGGCTGCAAGGTACAGAAATGCTGTCAGCACCATGGTCGACCAAGGGACCACCAACATGCCGACGGCAACTGCAAGCAACAGTAGAAACGATGGCACGAACATTACCCCGAGGGCGCGGCGACCCAAGGATTTACCCGAAAATGTAGGCCAGGTAGACACCATCAGCAGGGCAACGAGTGGCAGTGTGATAAAGGTCAACAGGACGACGACACCCTCTGCAAACACTCCGGAAAAGTCAGCAAACACGGGCATCAAGGACAGGAATGCTCCGGCAGGTGCGGGTATCCCGGTGAAATAGCTCGCCATCCATGTCGGTTTTGGCATGTCGGCCAACACGTTAAACCGGGCCAATCGAAAGGCTGCTGCCAGGGGCAGCAAAAGTGCCACGGCCCAGCCCAAAGTGCCGTAATCCGACAGGCCCCATTTGTGCAGAATGAAGGCTGGAACAGCGCCAAAACAGACCATGTCAGCCAAGGAATCGAGTTCGGCACCGAACTTTGACGCCGAGCCCGTAGCCCTCGCGACACGGCCGTCTAGCGCATCGAGCAGGCCTGCAATGACAACGCAGGCAATGGCCGCGACAAGTCTTCCCTCGCTGGCATAGAAAAATGCCGTCATGCCGGAACAGAGCGACAACATGGTCACCGCGTTGGGGAAGAAGTGGCGCGAAAACAGGGTTATTCCTAGCTGCGGTTGCGCTGTGGACAAAGCGACGGCTTCTTCTTTCATTGGGTCACTCCCTTGAAGGCGAAGACTTGACTGCTTGGGTTGGTTGTCGGGTAGATGACCGGCTTTTTCAAATCAACCGGCCACCAAAATACCTGTTTGGAGAATAGGCCAAACACATCACCGCTGGTGAAAGCCGGATCGCGGGTTGTCCGGGTCATGAGATTTTCATCAAATCGCGTCGCGATGTCTTTTGGCGCATACCCCATCCACTTCAGAATTGAAGGCACAATCTGAAAATGACTGGCGCGGCCTTGTAGCAACTTTGCGCCCTCTTCCAGTTCAACACGCCGTGCTGCATCGGACGTCATCACCATCAAAGGGACCACACCCATTTCCGGCTCGGGGTTATCGACGATGCAGTGTGTGAGTTTTGCAGGATCAAAAATCTGGGCATGGTCGGCCGTGTAGATCATGGTTGTGTTTGAAAAATCAGCCCTGGCAAACAGTTCCGCCATGAAGTGATCGACAGACCAGCGGACCGCATTGCGATAGGACGCCAACCGCGCTTGCTCTGTATCGCTGCCTGACTCCGCCATCGTTGGATGAAAATACGCCTGGTCCTTCGGATAGGCGTGATCATAGGGGAAATGGGCACCGTTTTTGTTGGCATAGATGAAGGTCGGCGTGTCGCTCTTCAGTTCGTTGGCAACGATTTCAGCCACTTGCAGGTCTGCCTGTGCCGGTTCAACACCCCGAATGGCATGGAAAGTATCAATCCCTTCACGCTCTTTCATGGTCATGAAATTCTGTAACAATCCAGGATTTGAAATGTTGCCAGCCTGTGCGTCGATGAACACGGTGCGATAACCGGCCTTCTTGGCATACTGCCAGATGGTGGGGTGCGTATTGATCGAGGTGAAGATGTCAGATCGCGACGCCGCCATGCGCAGAATTGCATTTGAATAGTTGCTGCAATTCCCGCCCGAAACGGCTGCGCCAAAGTTCACGAATTTGTCCGCATGTTTTGCGAGTTCGGGCGTTATTTGATTTCCAAGCGTCAAGTCGACAAACGACGCCCCGATACTTTCATCCATCAGAAGGACAATGTTCTGCTTTGGTGAGTTCTGGCTTGGCGGTTCATAGACCTCCCAGGTCACGTCGCCACGCTCGGGTGTTCCCTGGAGTGCGATTGTGGTCCCTGCCAGAGACGCCAAAGCAATGGGTGAAAACGCCTTTGGCAAGGCCTGGGAGCCGCCGCCGCTCTTGGTGTAAACGATTGCGACGATTGCCGCGATGGGCAGCAAGGGTGCCAGCGCCAGGCGTGACACCCAGAGCTGGGCACGCTGCGGCAATCTTGCGGGCATCACCATGATGGCGGTTCCTATGGCAAAGACGATGGCCGCATATTGCATTTGCAGCACATAAAAGTCAGCCGCACGGCCCGCTTCATGTCGGGCGTTCCACAGTGACAGCAAATCAAAGACATTGAATTCGGATTGGCTGGCCCTGTAGTAACCCCATGCGAGAGCGCTCGACGCTGCCAAGACAACAGCCCATGTGCATCTGATCCAGACATTGGGTTGCATGGCCGCAATGATCAGGCACAAAACTGCCACCGCCCAAATCGCCACGAAAGGAATGAGTGTTCCGAGACGGCTGTTGTCCAGTAACAGCCCCACGCGTTGCCCAACACCGGGATTGGTCAGAACGACGAATGCCGCCAATAGGATCAGCTTGAAGACCAGCAACCCCATTTGGGTCTTGGGTTCATTGGGACTTTGGTGCGATTTCAATCTGAGCGACGTGCGGAGCATCGACATAACTTTCCCTGAAATTAGGAATGAGAGCCCCTCACATTCGTGTTGTACCTATAACAGGAGTTAACGAATTGTTACAATAGTGTGTCAAAATAATAAGATGATGATGATTCCCGATTTTGTCGCCCAACTCACGGCCGCACTTGAGCGGCGCGGCTTGCAGGATTCCACTTATATTGCAGAGGCTTGCGCCTTTCTGGAGATGTGCGGCTACCCCGGTCTTGTCACGCTGGAAGAGGCGCTCAGGGACGAGAACCGGGATCTCAAGATCGTCAAGGACGCGTTGGGGCTCGACCTCAAGGGCGTGTCTTGTGTTTTTTTGGCCCGTGCGGTCGGTGATTACGTGTCACGCAACGGCCGGGTTTTCCTGCGCAATGTGCGGCATGGGCTGTACCTTTTACCGGACAGTGTTGCGTCGAATTACGGCATCGGCTGCCCGGTCGATCCATCGTTCGCCCTTGGCGGCGAGCGGACCAAGAACCCCTATGCTGAAAAGATTGAAATTGCGATGCGGGACGGGATTGCGGTGGATGAGGCGGTGTGGGCGAAGGTGGTGACATGATCACGGACTCACCCACCAGCGTTTTCATGCCATCGCCCCTGTCTCATATCCGTGTTCTTGATCTTTCGCGTGTGCTTGCAGGGCCATGGTGTACACAGATGCTGGCTGATCTTGGTGCTGAAGTGATCAAGATCGAGAAGCCGGGCGAAGGGGATGATACGCGCGGCTGGGGACCGCCGTTTGTGACGAATGGCGATAGTACGCAAGGAGATGCAGCTTATTTTCAGGCGGCGAACCGGGGCAAGAGTTCGGTTTGCATTGATATGGCCGCTGCGGAAGGTCAGAGTCTTATCAAGCAGTTGGCGGCGGTATCAGATGTTGTGGTTGAGAATTTCAAGGTCGGTGGCTTGCGGAAATACGGGCTCGACTATGAGAGCCTGAGGGAGAGCAATCCGAAGCTGATCTATTGTTCGATCACGGGGTTTGGGCAGAACGGACCTTATGCGAACCGTGCAGGTTATGATTTCATGATCCAGGGCATGGCGGGGGTGATGTCCATTACCGGCGAGCCAGATGGTGAACCGATGAAAATGGGCGTGGCGTTTGCAGATGTATTTGCCGGATTGCATGCGGTGATTGGCGTTCAGGCGGCACTGTTGCACCGGGAACGCACGGGTGAAGGGCAGCACATCGATATTTCGCTGCTGGATTCACAGGTGGCGGTGCTGGCCAATCAAGCGCTGAATTATCTGGTGGGTGGAAAAGTGCCGCAACGACTGGGTAATGCGCACCCCAATATCGTGCCCTATCAGACGTTCGAGACGAAAGATGGTCACATCATTATCGCAGTGGGCAATGATCGTCAGTTCACGGAGTATTGCCGGATTATCGGTGTTTCGGTTGATGCGAGGTTTGCGACCAATCGCGGACGGGTGGAAGGCCGCGCCGTACTCATCCCCCTGCTCGCGCCCGCCATGAAAACGAGAACGACGGCAGAATGGGTTGCGGCGTTTGAGGCTGCTTCTGTTCCGTGCGGGCCGATCAATTCAATTGACCAGGTGTTTGCGAATGAACAGGTTTTGGCGCGCGGGCTGCAGATCGGGTTGACGCGCGATGATGGCGTGCAGGTGCCAGGTGTGGCCAATCCGATTGTTTTTTCGGAGACGCCGGTTGCGTATGACAAACCGCCGCCACGCCTGGGTGACGGAACGGAGCGCATATTGCGTGACACACTCAATCTCGGCACTGTTGCTATCGCGCAACTGCGCAAAGATGGTATAATCGGCTGAAGGAAATACTTGCGACGGAATGTGCTGCATTTACCGTCCATTGTACTGACTGACAACAGGAGAGCAGACAATGTCCCAGCACCACACCGATGACCATGACCGCGGCCTGGCCTTTGATTTAGGGACCCTGCTGAAACGGCGGCAAGTGTTGTCACTTCTGGGAGTTGCAGGGACGCTTGAGGCATGTGGTGGTCCTCCTTCGCATTCGGAACCCAACAAGACTGCAACAGCGGCAGATGGTACGATCTGCATCAAGGATCCCGCCGAGACCAACGGGCCCTTCCCCGGCGATGGCACCAACTCCAAGAATGGTTCGACAGTCAATGTGCTGACCCAAAGTGGCATCATCCGGGAGGATATCCGCGGCAGTTTTGGTGCCATGACGCCAACTGCCACTGGAACAAATATGTCGTTGGCGGTCCAGTTGATTGATGTCTCCAATGCCTGCAAACCATTGGCCAACCATGTGATTTATGTTTGGCATTGCGATGTCGATGGCCGGTACTCGCTGTATGACGATACGGACCGCAACTATCTGCGTGGCGTTGGCATCAGTGACGCGAACGGAATGGTGAAATTCATGACCGTTTTTCCGGGTTGTTACGACGGTCGCTGGCCACACATTCATTTTGAGGTTTTTGCCAGCCAGGAAAAAGCTGTTTCTGGCAAGGACAGCCTGTTGATTTCACAGTTCGCGCTGCCCGCCGATGTCTGCAAGTCGGTGTATGATGCCACTGCTGCGTATGCCGCAAGCGTGAAAAATCTGACTGCCACGACGTTGGACGCTGACATGGTATTTGCCGACAATACGGCAGAACAAAAGGCGGCGATGACGCTCAAGGTCACAGGTGATGTGGCGAAAGGGTTAGCTGCCACAGGTGTTGTGGGTGTTGTTGTCAGTTGAGCCCCGATCATGTAAGGTGATGTTGAGGCCTGAAAGTGACAATGTTATGGGTTGGTTCAAGCGCCCGATAGGTGCCCCAGTTTCGCCTGCGCCGCTCCGTGGCGTTGATGCACACTTGATCGAAGCTGAGGCCGATCAACTCAAAGCCAGATTTGCCGAGATTTCGAAGGGGTTTGAATTCTCAACTGCCGCCCCGCACTCGCGTAAAGAGCCCGGTCGCGCTGGTGTTGATGCGCATTTGATCGACGCAGAGGCCGGTCAACTCAAAGCCAGATTTGCTGAGATTTCGAAGGGGTTTGAATCCTCAACCGCTGCCTCGCACTCGCGTAAAGAGCCCGGTCGCGCTGGTCCGGTTCTGACATTGCTGACGGGTGTCTTGGTCGGCGTCATTGTGTCTACGTCGTACTACAATCCAAACTCACTTCGTGAATTGAAACTCTCCGCCGAACAGTATGTTGCCAAATTCGACTTGCAGTCGCAGTGGAATGAACTGCGTGTCTTTGTGCAGCGGCAGCTTGACCGCATCTGACGCATTCGCTGGGTCGTTTCAGCTTGTCGTTTTTTGTCTAGCCGTCGTTTTCGAGCTATGGCATATGCGCTGCCATGGCAAATCTGGTAATTACGTATTGGCGCGATATTCCCTCCGCTGTTTCCGTGAAAATCGGGCGGAAAGAAGAGAAGCGCATGCTCGACAACCGCTTCATGGAAGCCATCGACATGGCGGCGATGCGCGATGGCACGACAGGATCTGACGCGTATCTGGCGGATTGGCGACGGGGCGAGCCCATTGCAGTTTCAGACGACATGGCGATGGAAGCCGACAAGGCGAAGGCTGATCTCGAAACCCGTTTTAGTCAAGACGTTATCAAGCAAATGATCGGCAATGGAGGCCGAACCCCACTATGACCCACACCCTCGTCCAGTCTGCCACGCGAACCCACATCATTGGTTTTGACAAACCTTTCACCGTTATTGGTGAACGCATCAATCCGACGGGCCGCAAGAAGCTTGCTGCCGAGATGCAAGCCGGCAATTTCGAAACTGTGATCAAAGATGCCCTGGCGCAAATTGCAGCGGGGGCTCACATTCTTGGACGTGAACGCGGGTGTGACTGCGGTGAACCCGAATGAGTCCGAACCACCGCTGATGAAGCAGACGTTGGAAATCGTGATGTCGGTTTGCGACTTGCCGCTGTGTATCGATTCATCTGTCACGTCGGCTTTGAAAGTGGGTTTGGAAACTGCCGTTGGTCGTCCGCTCGTCAACTCCGTTACAGGAGAAGAAGAAAAGCTCGAAGCGATCTTGCCGCTGGTTGCAAAGTATAATGTTCCAGTCGTTGCTATTTCAAACGACGAGACGGGCATTTCGGAAGATCCGGATGTGCGGTTTCTGGTGGCCAAAAAAATCGTCGAACGCGCGGCGGATTTTGGCATCAAGCCGCATGACATTGTGGTTGATCCTCTCGTCATGCCAATTGGTGCCATGGGTACGGCGGGGCAGCAGGTGTTCCGTCTGGTGCGGCGTTTGCGTGAAGAATTGAAAGTGAACACGACTTGCGGTGCATCGAATGTTTCGTTCGGCATGCCGAACCGCCGTGCACTGACCGGATATTTCCTGGCGATGGCTGCATCACACGGCATGACGTCGGCCATCATGAATCCACTGCATGACGAAGACATGCACGCGATCTTTGGTGCCAATGTCTTGAATGGCACAGATGCGCACTGCAAATTCTGGAACAACAAATTCCGTGAGATGACGGCCGGCCCATCAGCTGCGGCGCAGGCGGCAGGTGAGCAATCGTCGAATGAAGACATTGCCGCACGGAAAGCAGCAAGAGAAGCGCGACGCAGGCGGTGAGCCCTGTCCTGCTTCACAACCGCACCGATTGGTGATAGGTTTCCGGCATGAACTCGGCAATTTATCCCGGACACCCCGATTTGCCCATGACCACGCGCGCTGTGGACGACATGCCGCGCCGCCGCTGGACCGTGGCCGAAATCGAAGCCATGGTTCAGGCGGGCGTGATTGATGAAGACGAGCGGTTCGAGCTGATTGGCAGGGGATGTGGTGCCGATGTCGCCCAAAGGGCAGCAAGCACGAGAGTTACAAGGCTTCACTCTTGAAGTTTTGGGTGCAGCGGCAGCTGAACACATACAACATCATCCAGGAAACGACTTTCAGGCTCGACGAAAGCAGCTTCCTAGAGCCCGACTTTGTGTTTTACGATTCAAAAGTAAAAGTACGCGGCAGTTGGACCAATCCTTCCAATACACTGCTCGCCGTTGGAAGTTTCCGATTCCTCACTCAGCTATGACACGGGCCGCAAAGCCAAGCTTATATGCGCGTTTTGGTGTGCCCAGTTTGTGGGTGGTCAATGTGAACACGCTCGACATTCACGTGTAAAATCGAACGACCGGGCGCGGATGGTTATGCATCGATCCGCAACGTGGAGGCGGGATGCGGCACTCGCGCCGGATTTTGCACCGGAGCTGTTGTTGCGGCAGCTGAATTGCCGTTGATATGACGACGACAGTGACACGCCATTGCGGCGCTGTTCATTGGACTTACACTGGCGACATCACGAGCGGAACTGTTTGCAGTTGCACAGTATGTCGGCGACTATGGCGTGATCTGGGCGTATGGCGTGCTCAATGAAAATGTTACGATTTCGGCAGCTGATGGCATCATTGCACGTTACACGCGAGAACGACCAGAGTAAAATGCTGACGTTCAATTTTTGCAAGTCGTGCGGGCATGCGTCGTCTGGACTTGGCAAGAATGTTGTACCGGATGCTGAAGGCCGCACCCATATCGCCGTCAATCGATGCGACATGGCAGAACCTGAAGCTGTGGCAGCCATCCCGCTGAGACGCTAAAATCGACGGCCTCACAAGGAATTGGTGGCCGTAACGAGCCAGCGCGATGGGCAAAGCACCAATCAAAGATCGCGTGCACAAGCGTCTGGCTTTTGTTGAAGGGGTATTGGCAAAGCAGAAATTTATTGCGGGCAAGACATTCTCCGTGGCCGATGCCTATGCCTTCACCGTGATCAACTAGGTGAACCATGTTCATCGATCTAGTGGCTACAAGAACCTGCATATGCTTTGCAAACGCTTCAAACCCCTCAGTGCACACTTAAGCATGAACACCGCGTTCACCGCGCTGGAAAACATGCTAACAGCAGTGAATCGCGCAACATGCCAGCAAGGTACCGCAATCCATGCAAAAATATCTCGATGTGTTCAATCGTCTGAAATTGGAACACGCTGCGGAGTTTCAGGCCACGCACGGGCTGCTGATCAAAACCGGTGAAGGCCTGGGGGCGGCCATTCTCAAACTCTTAAAGCCTTCTTGGACCACCGACAGTCCGGACGTTCTACTCAACACCAATGGTCTGTTTTTTGGTGTTTGGGTAGATGCGGATTGCGAATCCAAAGGCATTGCCCGGTACAATGTTCACGCCAAAAAACTGCGTTACATCAAAGGCCAGACGTTCGCCGCGCGGGAATTTGCCCGCAGCTTTCGCGTCCAGGGCGGGGATGAATTGGCGAACTGGCCCAACCTCACGTATCCCAAGGGGCCGATTACACTGTTCCAAGGCCATGTTCCTCTCGACATCGACACGTTGTACGCGGAAACAGCAGCCCTGATGGACCGCTTCGCGGCGCTGTGCCCGTTTATAGACCACGTATTTGCTCATGCCGGTTCCGCATCCCATGGGTAGCAGGCCTCGCAGTACCGAAAACAGACACCAGAAATTGTCGGCGGAGATCAGCCTCCGCCGTGGGCAATGGCTCAGTTTGGTTGGCTAGACGCTTAGGCCGGCGGTACAATCTTCATGACAAAAGTTGTCGGTTTGTCAGATGGGCCGAAGGGGGCCGGGACTTTGTTTTTTACCGGCGGCAGCGATTTCAGATAGGCTGCGATGGCCTGGGCATCTTCCGCTGTCAGACTGGCAAGATTGCGCCAGGGCATGATGGGTGCCAGTTCGCGTCCGTCGGGCCGGAGGCCCGTCGTCAGCGCTTTCACAATGTCATCAGCGCTCCAGTTGCCAAGCCCGGTGTCGGGATCGGGCGTCAGATTTGGACCCAGAAAAACGCCAAGGCCCGGAATTTCAAAGCCGACGTCGGAGCCGCCGAGATGCTTTGCCATGTCGGGTTTGCCCATAAAGTATCCCGCTGTGTGACAGTCGCCACAACCGGATATACCAGCGAGATACTTGCCGCGGCTGACTTGTGCCTCGTCGGCGCTGGATGAGTTGATTGAGACGTTGATTGAGACAATGGCCGACACAAAACATACGGCCAAATTGCGCAATGAATTTGCGTTCATGGTGACCTCCGTTGGTACGGTTTCTTTCAGCCCCCACGTGGATTTTCATCCTCAATAAATCACATGTCAAGATGCATGAACTGGTTGAACTCACTCTTTTCATAGTCCGCAAACGCACCACCATCCTGAAATCCGTGTTTGCGATAGAGTGCAAGTGCAGGTTCAAACGCCGGGCCGGATCCCGTTTCGAGGGAGAGCCTTGTGTAGCCACGACGCTTCGCTTCGGCCATTATATGGATCAGCAGCCGCGCGGCTACACCTTTTCGTGTGTGAGCAGCGTCAGTGCGCATGGATTTGATTTCGCCCGTACGATTGCCCAGGTCTTTCAAAGCGCCGCAGCCGAGGATGTCGTCGCCATCCCACAGCGTGTAGAAACTGATCTCCGGCTTTTGCAGGCTGGACCAATCCAGTGCAAAAACATGCCCTGGCGGGGAATTGGCGTGCATGCCCTCCAAATGGAGGCGCAGGAGATTTTTAACCCTGGGGTTATCGAAGTCGCCGATGATGATTTTCATGGCCCGAATATGTCGCATTTTTGCAGGGTTGAGCAAGACGTTCGCTTGTATATAGATGCATCATGACTGACCAAAACCCCCTTATCGTTTTTACCCCCTCCGGCAAGCGCGGGCGGTTTCCCGTTGGCACGCCAGTGCTGACTGCGGCACGGCAGTTGGGGGTTGATATCGACTCCGTCTGTGGCGGACGTGCCATTTGCGGGCGGTGCCAGATCAATATCGGTGAAGGTGAGTTTGCCAAGCATGGCATTTCATCAACCGATGCCCACGCAACAGCCTTCAACGAGGTTGAGACCCGTTACCGCCGAATCAAGGGACTTGCCTCAGATCGCCGTTTGTCTTGCCAGACGAAAATTCAAGGTGATCTCGTCATCGACGTTCCGCCGGAATCCCAAGTGCACAAGCAAGTGGTGCGGAAAGAGGCCGACACGCGGGCGATTGAACTTGATCCCGCGACACATCTTTATTTCATAGAGGTGGAAGAACCTGACATGCACAAGCCCTCCTCCGATCTGGAGCGGGTCTATGTGGCTTTGAAAAACCAGTGGGGCATCGATCATATTTCGTGTGAGTTGCCCATCATTGCTGCACTGCAGAAAACCTTGCGCAAGGGAGAGTGGAAAATCACTTGCGCGGTGTATTCGCGCGCACCGGGTGGCGGCAATCGTCTCGTGGCCATCTGGCCCGGATTTCATGAGCATATTTACGGGTTGGCGGTGGATGTGGGCTCCACCACCATCGCCGCACATCTCACCAATTTGTCCACTGGCGAAGTCGCAGCATCAGCAGGATTGATGAATCCGCAGATCCGGTTCGGCGAAGATTTGATGAGCCGTGTCTCATACGTGATGATGAATCCTGGTGGCGAAAAGGAAATGACCACTGCCATTCGCGTGGCCTTGCAGCAGCTGGCGGAAGAGGTTTGCAGCCAAGCGGATGTGGCGATCACTGACATCATGGAAATCGTGCTGGTCGGAAATCCGGTCATGCATCATCTGTTCCTCGGCATTGATCCCACGGAGCTTGGCGGCGCGCCGTTTGCGCTGGCCACGGGCCTGCCCCTCACCTTCCCGGCGCGCGAAATGGACCTCGCGTTGAATCCCGGTGCTTACTGTTACGTGCTGCCCTGCATCGCTGGTCATGTCGGCGCGGATGCGGCGGGCGTGGTGCTCTCCGAAGCGCCGCATGAGCAGGATGAAATCATGCTCGCGGTGGACGTTGGCACCAATGCGGAAATTGTTCTCGGTTCCAAGAAACGGTTGCTGGCGTGCTCATCGCCCACAGGTCCTGCATTTGAAGGCGCACAGATTTCGAGTGGCCAGCGTGCGGCACCGGGCGCCATCGAGCGGTTGCGCATTGATCCCGTCACGCTGGAGCCACGCTATAAGGTGATCGGCAGTGATCTGTGGTCGGACGAACCCGGCTTTGAAGAGGCGGTGAAGTACACAGGTGTCACCGGCATTTGCGGCTCGGGCATCATTGAGGCCATCGCCGAAATGTACCTTGCGGGTATCATCAGTCAGGATGGCCTCGTCGATGGCGCGCTCGCAAGGACGAGCCCCCTCAGAATCGAACCCTACAAGCGCACGTTCAACTACGTGGTGCGAAAGCCGGCGGATCAGTCAAACGAGCCGCTGATCCGCATCACACAAAATGACGTGCGCGCCATTCAAATGGCGAAGGCCGCTTTATATGCTGGTGTGCGTTTGCTGATGGACAAGCTGGGGATTGAGACGATCGGCAAGATTCGTCTCGCGGGTGCCTTCGGTTCACACATCGATATGAAATACGCGATGATCCTGGGCCTCATTCCGGATTGCGAATTGTCGCGCGTGCAAAGTGCAGGCAATGCGGCGGGCACGGGTGCGCGGATTGCTTTACTCAACAAGGGTGCCCGCGACGAGATCGAAGCGGTGGTGCGGCGGATCGAGAAGATTGAAACGGCAGTGGAGCCGAAATTCCAGCAGCATTTCGTTGAGGCGATGGCCATCCCGCATAAAACTGCTCCGTTCACGGAGCTTCAGAAGGTAGTGGAGTTGCCGCCTTTGAAAGTGGTTGAAACGCCGGGGGATGACGGGGGAGCGCGGCGGGCGAGGAGGAGGGGTTAGCGCAGCTCGACCAAACGCTCGCCGGACTCCAAAGCGGCAACTAGTTCCGGAAAGGCTTTTGCCATCCGATTCAGCAGCACTTGCTTGCTGGTGTTCCCTGCCGTCACCCACACAAGTGGCGGTCCGGTGCCTGCCCTGCTCATCTGAACGAAATCGTCATCTTTGGTCACGAGGACAGATGAGGACTTTGCCGCTTCATTCCAGATATGCGGGTCATTGGCCGCGCCCATGCCAATGTCATTGACGTGTTGCGCCTCATGCCCATTTGCGGCAATCCAACGGGCAAGTGCTGGCGGCAATTGGGCGTCCACCAGAAAGCGCATTACTCAGCTGCAATGACACGGTGGGCCGCAGTCGACGATGCATATTCCAAGGCTGCCGTGATGTCCTCGTCCTGCAAATACGGGTAATCGGCCAGTATGGCTTTGCGGCTCTCGCCAGCGGCCAAAAGGTCAAGCACATCCGAAACCCGCATCCGGGTGTTGCGAATGCAAGGCCGTCCGCCACAAATGTCGGTGCTGGTGGTGATGCGTGAAAGCTGGCTGGGCATTCTCGGTTCAATAGCACAATGGTCGTTGATTTGCCAATTGGGGGATTAACCGTATGCGAAAGTGGTCCGGCACAGCGCGGCGGCGTTCACGGAATAGCGGAAGGTGTTGGAGCTGCCAGCGGTAAAGGTAGTGGAGACGCCGGGGGATGATGGAGGGGAACAGCGGAGGCAGAGGGGTTGATTCCGAAGATAAACGGCCCTAGTTTGGACCTAGAGCCGCTATCCTTTCACTGTTGAAGTTAGCTGCTACTAACTGCGGGAAATGGGATCGGTTTGGACCCGTTCCCAATTGAGAGCGGTCAGTCGTCTATATTCGCGAACGCCAGCACCACGTTGGCGATTTTTTGCGCTTCTTTCTTGGTCAGATCCGCAGGTAACCCCATCAATTTGACAACAAGATTCTGCCTGATTGGAATTGGAAACACGCTTTCGCTGACATTTGGTGGCGATTGATGCGGCGGCGATTTCGGTGTTTCTCCACTCGATCCGTTCTGACTCTTTGAATCGTTGCCATTTTGAGTACGCGGTCGTGGCGCATCAGGCTTAAACGAGGCCGGATTTGTGGTGTACTTTATAAAATCCTCAATACCGCTCTTTAATCGCGATTTGTAAGTAGTCATGCTGTCAGGCGTAAATCCTTTGCCATGCAGATGGAAAAATTGAGTTGCAACTCGGTCAATGTTAACTTTGCGCAGATCAGCGGCTTCTGTTTCATCGAGAACAGACAGCATTTTGTTTGCCGCCGCCTTTCGCGCAGCGACAGTATTAGAATTGACCAAGCCCTTTGATGACAAATACCCAAAAAAGTTCATCAGGGCGTTCTTTGAAAAATCCGGTTCCATGTTTATCCCCCAGTATTCTTGACAGATAGCTAAGCTGGACATGTCTGTCAACACTGATATGTCTGTATTTCTTTCGTTCTGTGGATAAACATGAATTTTGGACATAATTTTGTAGCTGGCACCTGACTCCGATTCCCCACCTCCGCCCTTCGGTGGGGGACGCAGCACTTGCTAGCAAATGCTAGATATGGTAAAGACACCTTATGACTGAGGTTCAATTATCGATCCGCTCGGCGCATGCACACAAGGTTGCCAAGCGGCTGGCCAAATTGGAAGGGCGCAGCGTCCGGCAGATTGTCGAACGGGCGCTCGATGCCTATGCCAAGTCGGTGGTGCCTTCGCCCCGGAAAGAATCCGCTGCTGATTTTTTTGCCCGAATTCGGAAGGACTATGCGCTCGATCAGGGTGAAGACTTTGACCTCGACGCCATCATCCGTGAAGGCCGCACACAGCACAGGCCTGTTGAATTTTGATCTTTCTCGATACCAATGTGCTGTCTGAGGCGATGCGTGTATCGCCGGATGAGCGGGTCATGGCGTGGCTTGGCGCACTCGGCACTGATGGGGCAATAGCAACTATCGTCATCGCAGAACTGGGTTATGGTATCGAAAGAATTCGGCCAGCTGAACGTGCACCCAGACTCGCCAAGGTGTTGGCCGAATTGGTGCGTCTGTATGGCGGTCGCATCCACAGCTTCGATTTGGCATCCGCTGTGATCTACGCCGACATCATGGGCAAGGCTGCCCGTTCGGGACGGATTGTGCAACCGCCGGACGGCATGATCGCCGCGATTGCGATTCGTCACCGCGCTACAGTGGCGACACGCAACATACGGGATTTTGAGGCGCTGGGTGTAAAGGTGGTGAATCCCTGGGGGTGACGGCAGGAAGTATGCACGTTTTCCTTCTCCCCTTGCGGACCGCCGGCACCCAATCACTTCTTCTTCGAGTGTTTCGCCGCAAAGGCTTCAACGCTGCCATAGGCTTCTTGCACGTGGCGCTGGACGCTGATCATCATTTGTGAACCACGTTCGGGCCATTTGTGGGCGGCGAACATCTTGTCCATGCCGCCATAACGATCGGTGGCGACGCGGGAAATTTCCTTGGCGTCCAAAGCCGGATTCCGGGTTGATGTCTGGTTTTCAGTTGGCATGATTTACTCCTGACGCTTCGGATACACGAGCACAGCGGCAGCGGCAGCTGCAATCGCAAGGCAAGCACTTGTGGCTGGTTCTGCCCCATCGCTGACACAGTTACCTGAGATTGATTCCCCATGGACAATCTGGTTCGCAAGCGCGCACGCGCTCCACGGATAATCGAGGCTGAGGCATCTGCTGTAACGGTGCCTTTTCGCCCGAAGTGGAGTGATTTTCTAGCGATCGTCATCAATGCGGTAATCGGCTTGCTTGGTCTTGTGCTGCTTCCTTCAAAGCCTGATGTGGGAATCGTTACAGCGAGTTTTTTCGGCACCGGGGCCGTGTTTTTAGGATGGCTGCAGTGGGAGCGCTACAGCGACCACAAGCTGGCGCTGACGTCGGTCGAGGTGGCGGGCGGGGTTCGCATTTATCCACGGCGCGCATTCATGGTGGGCATGGGCGTGTGGATGGCGGCGCTCGGCTTGGTGATGTTGGTGTTTGGTGCTGTGTTCTCAGTGGTGTTCCAGGGGATCGCTGCTTTCATTGCCTTTGTCGGCGTGGTGCTCACTGTGGCGGCCATGTTCCGGCTTTATCCGGCCGGCTTTCTGCAGTTCGAACCAGATGGCCTGATTATCGGCCAACGTGGTTGGCAGATTCTGATACCGTGGGACGCCATTTACGGTGTTGTCCAGAGTGAAATCCAAAGCAATCCTATCATCCGATTGGGGATTGAGGATCCTCTCGCCGTCGTTGTCTCGCCTGCATCAGCACAGGCGAAAGCCGACAAGGCCATGAATGGTGGAACACTGACGAACTGGGGGCCGTTTATCATTTTCCCCATGCACTATGGCATCCCATCGCCTGTGCTGGCGGGTGCGATCATGCAGTATGCGAAAAACGCAGCCGCCCGACGCGGCCTTGGCACCAAGAGACTTACAGGCTGACGGCATGGTTTGAAACCTGCCCCTAAATTCTTTCAGCCATGCGGATTCTGTGCTATGCTTGATTTTGCAGCGTCACTCGCGGCGCACCGGGAGGTGCGGCAGAGCCGGGCAGCTGTCTTGCCGCCCGTTTGTGCGCACCACCTCTGCTTCGAGAGTCCCGTTGTTGATCATTCATGACAACAGAGGAGACACGACATGTACGCAATGACCAGAAATTATTCGGGCGGCAATGCGCCCAAACTCTATGACCTGCTGATGAAGAACAAGGACGAGGTGACCGGCATCATGCGCGGCATCAAGGGTGTTGAGCATTATGACGTGATCAAGACCAAGGATGGCTGCGTAACCGTAACGATGTGTGACGACAAAGCTGCGGCGGACGAGAGCCTGACGCGCGCAAAGACTTGGCTGAAAGACCACACCGCGCAGATTGGCCAGATCAACCCAACGGTTTCCGAAGGACCGGTCGGACTTCATATGTGATGCAGTGACACTCTGCCGGCACGGGCCGCAATGCCGTTGCCGGCAGAACTTTTCTCGTGACTTGATCTACATCAAGTGGATTTCCTTCGCCAACCCCCATGTGGTGTGCAGGGCCTAATGGCATTGTGCCTTGGCCCACATAATGGAGGGTGACATGTCACTCCGTCTTTTATTCGCTGCCGCAACAGCCTTGACGTTAATTGCGCCGCTTCCTGCCTTTGCCGATGCGACCGTGAATGTTTCGTTGTCGGATACGGGCGCAGATATGGACTTGAGCCAGAACATGGGGCTTGGCTTGGGGCTGAATGGCGACATGTCAAAGGCGATGATGTTCGTCAAAGCCGATGTTCAAAGTATCGCTGCTGGAAAGGTCACGCTTGTTGTGACCAATGATGCAAAAGAAACCTTGCATGAGTTGCTGGTTGCACCAGTCGCCGATGTGAATGTGATTCTACCTTATGTGGAGAACGAGAATCGCGTCGATGAGGAGGCGGCCAAATATCTGGGTGAAGTATCGGAGCTGGAACCTGGCAAATCCGGGTCCCTCACGCTTGAGCTGACGTCCGGGCTTTATTTGTTGTTCTGCAATGTGCCGGGACATTATCAGGCCGGTATGTGGACGCTGCTGAAAGTGGAATAGCGGCGGCATGCCCGGGCCCGCCTTCGAGGAAAGAAGGATCAAAGGCTTTCCAATTTTCAGGTGAATAACCGAGATCCGAGTGAGATAGCGACTCGTATCTTAGGTTGTTTCCGTTATAATCAACCTCGGTGGATAAATGGCGCGTTTGCGTTGTTTGGCCACTGTTGGTGCCGTCAGTCACCCCCGGCTGGCGGCACCTCTTGTTGTCTGCTGTTTGCGGGCGCCTGCGCGGATTGCCAGAAGGCCCGCGAGTGCAATCAAAGCCATGCCGACGTAAGTCAACGTGCGCGGAGTCTCTGAAAAGAGCAAGAAACCCCAAAATGAGCCCCACAGCATCGCGGTATACTCGAAGGGCGTGACGATTGACGCCTCACCCTTGCGGTAGGCATGGGTCAAAAGCGTGGCTGCGATGGCGGCAATGACACCACAGGCCATCATCAGCGAGAGATCGTAGGGATTGGGCCAAGCCCAGGGTCGCAGCAAAAAGCCCAGACTCGGGTGATTGTCCGCTGTCCCCAAGACACCTGCTCCGAGAATGAGACCCAATATCGGTGAACAGAAGAGGTAGGTGACGTTCTGATAGAAACTCATGACGGTTGTTGGCACATTGGCGGCATGCTTGCGGGCCAGCACCATGGCGTAGGCATAGGTGGCAGCACTGGCGAGGGGCAGCAGGGCTGCGGGGTCGAAAATGCTGCTTCCGGGACGCACAATCAACAGGCTGCCCACAAGGCCGATCACCACCGCCACCCAGGCAATGGCGCTCACCTTTTCGCCCAACATGGGGCCGGACATCAAGGTGATGATGATGGGTGCCACAGCAAACAATGACGTTACTTCGGCCATGGGCATTGCGGCGAGTGCTGTGTAGTAACTGATGTAGGCCAGAAACAGGATGAAACCGCGGGCCATGAGCAAGCGCCAGTGGGGCGTGATGATGGCTGGCAAACCGTCCTGAACGTGTACCATCCCCAGAAGGATCGGGAAGGACACAATAGAGCGCAGGAAAATCGCGAGGGTTACAGCATGGGCACCGCTGATGGATTTGATGATGGTGTCTTGTGTCGAAAAGACGAAAATGCCCAGCACCAGCGAGCCAATGCCGATGAGATTGTTACGGGACGCGTGAGATCGCATAAGGATTATTGGTCAACTGAACGATTACGTACCAAGCCGAGAAAATGCCTTGGCAATCTCGGCACCGACGCGGGCATTGTGGAGGACCAGGGCGATGTTGGCTTTCAAGGAGCGGCCTTGTGTGATGTCAGCGAGGCATGCCAGCAAAAACGGTGTCAACAATTTACCGCTGATCTTTCGTTTCGCAGCCTCTTCAATTGCGCGTTCAATGAAGGGATTGATTTCAGCTGCCGGGATTTCGGCTTCTGGCGGTATGGGATTGGCGACCACGACACCGCCCGGCATGGCCATGTCCCATTTGGCTTTCATCAGATCGGCCACTTCTTGCGGAGAATTGCAGCGCATTGGCACCTTGAAACCGGAGGTGCGCGAGTAAAACGCTGGAAATTCGTCCGTGCCGTATCCGACAACTGGCACACCATTGGTTTCCAATACTTCCAGGGTGAGTGCCAGATCGAGAATGGCCTTGGCACCGGCGGTTACAACGGCGACACTGCTCAAGCCAAATTCTGTCAGGTCATTGGAAATATCGAAATTATTCTCGGCCCCTTTGTGAGCGCCACCGATGCCGCCGGTTGCGAAAACATGCACGCCCGCCATATCGGCAATTCGCATCGTGGATGAAACAGTGGTCGCACCGGTGAACTTTTTGGATACCATGATCGGAATGTCACGGGTGGACACTTTCGGCAAACTCGGCCCGTCCTTGGCAAATTTTTCGAGTACACCATCAGCCAGACCGACGCACAGGTCGCCGTTTACGATAGCGATGGTTGCCGGGGTTGCGCCATTTTCCCGGATGACCCTTTCTACATTGCGGGCCATCTCGAGATTGTGGGGAAACGGCATGCCATGGGCAATGATGGTGGATTCAAGGGCCACAACAGGAGCGCCAGCATCGATGGCGTTCTTCACGGCGGGCAACACGTTCAACATGCCTTACTCCAAAGTCGAATGAACTGACGCTATGACTTTTGCCGCCAAGACCTGTCCAAATTCCGCAGACTGATACAACGTGTCGCCTTGCAGCAAGCCATGAATCAAACCTGACAGCGCTGCATCCCCCGCGCCTGTGACATCAATAACGGGACCACTGCCTGCTGTCGATACATGGTTTGTTTCGTGGCCATCAAAGACAAACGCACCCTCGACGCCGGCATGGACCACAACTTGACGCAGACCTTTGGCGTGCAATGATCGGCAGGCGACGTCGACGTCGCGCGTCCCCAGAAGGGATTCTATTTGCGCCATATTGGGTGTCGCGACAAGCACGGGCGCGTGTTTCAGCACTTCCATCAGCTTGCGCGATTTTTGGACGGACACGGGTTCGACCGCGAGTTTATCGCCGCATTTATTGGCCAGTGCGATCAGTGTATCGAGGGGCAGGTTGCAATCGGCAACAACAAGCTTGGCGCGATTCAATTGGGCGATGTGCTGTAGCACGGTATCGGGTGATATGAGATCGAGGATGCGCATGTCCGACACTGCACTGACAAGTTCGCCATGGTTGTCCATCAATGCAATATAGGTTCCGGTTGCCACAGGTTCGCGCATGACCATATCGACATTGACACCAACTGCGGCCGTGGCCTTCAGTACTGCATCGCCATGGGGGTCGTTTCCAACCGCTGAAATCAGCGCGACATCCACGCCCAGTCGCGCCAAATTGTGGGCAATATTGCGGGCCACGCCGCCTGCCGTTGTCGCGACAACACCGGGGTTGGACGTGCCAAAGCGGTGATGAAATTCGGACCTCGCCTTGATGTCGACGTTTGCACCGCCAATGACGACAACATCAGCCATGTTTAAAAATCCGTCGCGACGCCGCCTTCCCGCACGCGGCGATCAACATAGTCATCCAGCGCCTCCTTGTTGGATGGATCCATATAAGGTTGCTCATAGTTTGCGAGCGCTTGCTTGTAAACCTGGTTGGCGCGTTGGTAGGCGTCGGGACTTCCGGCGCTGAGCCACTGCGGATTGTTGCGCCAATCGGAAATGATGGGTTGGTAGAATGCGTTGGAATAACGCGCCAAGGTATGCTGCGCACCGAAGAAATGGCCGCCGGGTCCGACCTCGCGGATGGCTTCCACTCCAAGCGCATCTTCTGTCATTTCAACGGGTTGCAAGAATTCTTTCACCATCTGAATCAAGTCACAATCGAGAACAAACTTTTCGAAGCTGGCAATCAGCCCACCTTCCATCCAGCCCGCTCCGTGCATGATGAAATTGCCACCGCCCATGGTGACGGCCCACAAAGAGAATACGCTTTCATAGGCCGCCTGCGCGTCCACCGTGTTCGCCGCGTTGGTGTTGGACGTGCGATAAGGCAAATTGTATCGCCGTGCCATCTGGCCACCGATCACCGTTGCTTTCATGTATTCCGGTGTGCCGAAAGCCGGTGCACCTGATTTCATGTCGACGTTAGACGTGAAGCCACCATAGATTACGGGTGCGCCTTTGCGCACGAGTTGACAAAACGAGAGGCCCGCGAGGGCCTCGGCGTTTTGTTCGACAATGGCGCCAGCCACCGTTACCGGCGCCATGGCACCCGCAAGCGTGAAGGGTGTGACACAGACCACCTGATTGCGGGCAGACAGCTCCATCATGCCCATCAGCATGTTTCCGTCGAGTTTCAGGGGCGAGTTGGTGTTGACGATGGTCGAGAGGTACGGCTGTTTGGCAAACTCATCTTCGCTGAGACCGCAGGAACGTCGGGCAATCTCGATGCCATCGAGCACGCGTTGGCGGCCCAGGGAATAGATCACGAAGGGCTTGTCCATCATGGTGGCAACGTCGCGAAATGCTTCGAGGTGGCGAATGGAGGCGTGGAGATCGATGGGTTCAACCGGAAATCCGCCGCAAAAATCGATGCAATTGAAGTATTGACCAAGCTTCAGGAATTTCCGGAAATCTTCGCGATTGCCGGTGCGACGGCCAGAATCTGCATCATGGCAGCTGGGTGGGCTGCCGACGGTACCAAACGCGATGTTTGATCCACCAACCGGCATATTTTTTAAGGGGTTTCTTGCGTGCACTGTAAACTGCGACGGCGCGTGGCGAATGGTTTCCTCAATGAAAGCAGGTTCAAAGCGAACGCGCTCGCCATCAAACGTGCAACCTTTGGATTTCGCCAGGAGATCACGAGCTTCCGGCAACATGAAATCCATGCCGATTTCGCTCAGTACGCGAAGAGACGCATGGTGGATGGCTTCCACTTCATCAGTCGAGATGATTTGCGTTGGCGGAAATCTGCGGTGTTGCACGCCTGCCGGGGTTTGCGGAACGTTGGATGCATTGGGCCCTCGACGCAGCGTATCTCGGCGATTGCGGCGCGGGGTATCGTTGGGTTCAGTCGTCACGCGGCATTCTCCGTATCGCGATAGATGTTGAGCGCGGGGTCACTTGCAACTTGCTTCGCCAGCCACTCTTCGAAGCGTTTGACTTTTGACTTGTTGCGGTCTTCGGTGCGGCAAGCGAAGTACCACTGATGGCGGTGGGGAACTGCCAGTTCAAATGGCTTCACGAGGCGACCCATCTTTAATTCCTCAGTGGCAAAGGGGCCAATCGTCATGGCCACACCCCTGCCCTCCACGGCCGCTTCTTGCGCCAGAATGTAACTGTCAACGGAAAGCCTGTTGGTTGATTTTACACCTTGCACATCCGCTGCATCGAGCCACATCTGCCAGTCTTCTTCGGCTGTATAGACGTCGATAAGTTTGTGATTTTTCAGATCAGACGGTTTGCTGAGGCCATGATCACTTGTCAGCAAGGAAGGCGCACACACAGGTACGAGCAAGGAACGATACAGCGGCCTGTAGTAATGGCCAGCACCCTTGTTGCGGGCGAGAACAATGCCGACGTCAACATTGCGCTCGTCGAATTCCCAGTCAAAATATGAGGTCGAGAGCCGCACTTTCATGTCGGGAAAGCGGCGTTCGAAATCATGCAGGCGGGGAATGAGCCATTTGATTGCGACCGTGACATAGACTTGAATCGTCAGTTCGGTGTTATTGACTGATGGGCGAATGGCGCGCGTTTGAGCTTCGATTTGATCGAATGAGTCACGGATCGGCGGGTAGTAGGTGTGACCGGCGTGGGTCAGTTCTGCGCGCCGGGCATCACGGCGGAAGAGCTGGACGCCCAATCGGTCTTCCAGCAGTTTAACCTGATGGCTGACGGCGGAACGGGTGATGCCCAATTCTCCTGCAGCCATGCGAAAGCTGCCCAAGCGGGCGGCGGCTTCAAAGGCTGTCAGGGCCCGCAAGGGCGGCAGGTCACGTCTGGGCAAGGGGATTCACCGTCAAATCTGAATATCATTGTAGTCCGGGATAATTTACTAGCATAGGTGAATTGAATTCACCTACTGGTGCGAAAGATCGCGCCTTTCGATTTAGCCGGGATCAGGGCAAACTCGTTTTGGCAAAAAGGGCGATAACATGAGCATGACGGAAGACCTTTCCAAACGGCGCGGCGGGCGCGAAGCGCGCAAAGCCTTGCGAGCGCGTACAATTCCAATGGATGAAGCGGCAGTTCGACCTGGCATGAATGGCGGTCAGTACAAACCGCTGAAAGAGTCCGATTTGCCCCGTATTCACCGGGCGGCGCTGAATCTTCTGGAAACTGTCGGATTTGGCAGCGCAATTCCGTCCTGCATCGAGGCCATGACGGCGCGGGGCTGCTGGATGAATGAGCGCGGGCGGCTGTGCATTCCGGCAGCGCTTGTGGAGGACACAATCGCCGCTGCGCGACGAAACTTTGTGTTGTTCGGGCGTGATTCAAAGCACGACATGGAACCATCTGGCACCAAGGCCTACTTTGGAACTGCGGGTGCTGCTGTCCATGTGGTTGAGCCTGCCACGCGGGAATACCGGGAGTCACTCCTGGTTGACCTTTATGATGCGGGTCGCATAGTTGATCTGTGTGAGCACATCCACTTCTATCAGCGCCCGCTTACTGCGCGCGACATGATCACAGGGCATGATCTCGACATCAACACCCTGTATGCTTGCCTTGCAGGAACGCAAAAGCATGTTGGAACGAGCATGGTTGAGCCAGCACACGTGACGGAATGCCTAGAGATTTTACATGCTCTTGCCGGTGGCGAGGACAAGTGGCGCGAGCGGCCATTTGTGTCGCAGTCGAACTGCTTTGTCGTGCCACCCATGAAATTTGCCGAAGATGCGTGTCGGTGTCTGGAAGTTGCGGCACGGGGCGGCATGCCGGTATTGTTGTTGTCCGCAGCGCAAGCGGGAGCCACGTCACCTGCAGCATTGGCTGGCACCGTGGTGCAGGCTGTGGCTGAATGCCTGGCTGGGCTTGTTTACATTAACTGCGTAGTGCCTGGTGCCGCGGCAATTTGGGGTCCGTGGCCGTTTGTGTCTGATTTGCGCACGGGTGCCATGTCTGGAGGCTCGGGGGAACAAGCCTTGATCACGTCGGGCTGTGCGCAGATGGGCAACTACTACAATCTTACCGTAGGCTCAGCCGCAGGCATGTGCGATTCAAAATTGCCTGACATGCAAGCGGGTTACGAAAAAGGTGTTACGGCTGGCATATCAGCTTTGAGTGGCATCAATCTTTTGTATGAGAGTGCGGGCATGCATGCGTCACTGCTGGGATTTTGCCTGGAAAGCCTGCTCATCGACAATGACATGTTGGGGTCGATCAACCGCAATGTACGCGGTATCGAAGTCAACGAGGACTCGCTTTCAGTCGAGGTCATACGGCAAGTTTGTCTTGAGGGACCAGGACATTATCTGGGCAGCGACCAGACATTGACGCTGATGCTGAAGGATTATGTCTACCCTGCCCTTGGAAATCGTATGAGTCCAAAGGAATGGAATGAGGCCGGCAAGCCTGACATCGTGGAGCGGGCTGCGGCACGCAAACGTGAGATCCTGTCGACGTATTATCCCGAATACATTCCGCGCGACATTGATGATCGCATTCGTGCCAAGCATGACATCAGACTCCCGCGCGAGGTGATGGAGCTGGGTGATCCGCGCTGGATACAATAGTGGAACACCCGGTTCTTTCCCGCATTCAACGCGAGGGTTTTGCGGTGCTGGGCTGGTTCGAGCCGAGTACAAGTGATCAACTTCCCCATGATGCGCACTTTGTCATATTGGTTGGCAATGCGGGGCCAGCGATGTTCCAACGGTTCATGCGCGAGCGAACACCACGTGATCACCTGGATGAGTGGACCAAGGCCGTGGTTGATCCGTTGGCTGATGATCTTGGTGCGCGGGCTGTCTACCCCTTTGACAAGCCCGCCCAGCCGTTCTTGACATGGGCGAAACGGGGTGGAGCAGGCCACACATCGCCTCTGGGGTTAAACATTCACGCAAGGTATGGCTTGTGGCATGCGTATCGGGCGGCATTGCTGTTTCCTGTGGCGTTTGACCTGCCGCGCCATTCGGCTGGTGCGCACCCGTGTGACTCGTGCACGGACAAACCTTGTTTGTCCGCCTGCCCCGTCTCCGCCTTTGACGGCACGTCCTATGATGTTGCCGCTTGCGGACAACACATCGGCAGCGATGGCGGGCAAGATTGCATGACCGGAGGCTGCAAAGCGCGACTGGCCTGCCCGGTCGGACAAGGTTTCACGTATCAATCAGCGCAAATTCAGTTTCACATGAACGCATTTTTGAGGGTACGACGTGGGTTATGAATTCATCAAGAGTAAACTAGAACGGAGAGACGTCATCATCCTCGATGGTGGTACGGGCACAGACATTCAACGACGCGGTGCACCGATGAGTGGTGATACATGGTGTGCGGACGTCAATGGCACGCATCTGTCCATCGTGCAGGCTGTGCATGAAGACTACATTGATTGTGGCGCTGACATCATCACGGCCAATACATTTGCGACGAGTGCGCTGTCCTTCAATTGCTACGGGCGCGATGATGACCTGATCCGGCTCGACAGGCTTGCTATGTCTGCGGCGCGAACGGCAGCGCGGGGCAAAGATGTTGCGGTTGCCGGTTCGGTTTCCACCATGCGGCCAGTCATTCGCGGTTCAGACCGCACTGACCTCAGTGTCAACTGGACGCGCGATGAAGCAAAGAATTTGTTCAAGCGCAAAATCGACAATCTGGTTTCGTGCGGCGTTGACATGCTGTTCATGGAAATGATGCGGGACAGTGACTATTCATTGTGGGCTTGCGAGACTGCGCTTGATGCAGGTTTGCCCGTTTGGATTGGTATTGCAGTTGAGAAACGCGAAGACGGCATAATTTCCGGTTTTGGGCGCAGCGACCAGGTGTTGGATGACTTTGCTCCTGCATTGGCATCGTTGCAGCCGGATGCCATGTGTATCATGCACACGTCGCCGGACATCACAGCGGAAGCTGCTGCCATTCTGAAGAGGAGCTGGCATGGGCCGACAGGTGCCTATCCAGAAAGCGGATACTTCAAGTCACCGGATTGGGTATTCACTGATATCACGCCAGCAGACCTCACGTCCTATTGCAACACGTGGCAGGGAGACGGCTTGACAATTTTTGGTGGATGTTGCGGTATCGGGCCGACCCACATTCGTGCATTGTCACAGGAGTTCAAATCATGAAGACAGGATCGTGTTTGTGCGGTGGTGTTTCGTTTGAACTGCACGGGAATCTTGATGATGTCGTTGCCTGTCACTGTGGCCAGTGCCGCAAGCAGACGGGGAATTACTGGACTTCAACGCATACGGCTGATGCAGATTTACACTTTGTCAAAAATGAGAGTCTCGCTTGGTATCGATCCAGCGCCACTGCACAGCGTGGGTTTTGCAAGGCCTGTGGTTCAACGCTTTTCTGGAAATCCGATGGAAGTGATGCGACATCGGTGTGCGTTGGATCGATTGATGGTAAATCAGAGCTTAAACTTGGTGGTCACATCTATGTGGACGATGCTGGTGACTACTATGAGATCGCAGGCGGCGCTTATCGCAAAGCGCAGTGGTGATCAGGCGCGTTTTTCAAGTTCAGTTGCCAGTTCGCCATAACCTGTAAAGCGATACTCATAGTCCAAACCCAGTTTCTTTGCGGCAGCAGCAGCTTTCACTTCCAAGGTTTTGTCTTTCACCTGCGCTATATAGACGACCTTGGTGTAGTGCTGGAAGTAATCGGGCAAGAGTTCAGGGTGTTTGTCGAGGCCCAATCCTTCCCAAATCAACTTGTCGAACTGGCGCACAATGTAGTCGGTCAAATAGAAAGATGTCATGTCATCATCGGCATGTTTAACAAACACTTCATTGCCTGAATAAAATGCGTAGCAATGTGGCCCGTCAATGCGTTCAACGCCTTCTTCTGTTAGCAGTTTATCAAGCATGCCACCGGTTCCGCAGTCGCCATAGAGCACATAGATTTTCTGATAACGATGTTTGCTGGCTTGCAATTTTTCGCGGATTGCGGGGACAATAAATTGCGGCGTGTTGTGCCATTTCGCCGGCAGACATTCGATGTCAAATGCGTCCCATTTGTTAATCGCAATAATATCAATGATTTCACGAGCCAGCGCACCACAGGCAATCAACAGCACGCGGGCTCTGCCGGAACCAAATTGCGGTGCCTCAGACGGTTGTACATTTTTGCCGGGAAGCAATGATTCAAATTTTTGCGACACGTTTCACCATTGAGTAGCTGCGTTTTTCGAAGACCCTTTTTCGCGAAAGTTTGGGCCTCGCATTTTAACCGTCTTTAATAATTCTCGGGTAGTTTGGGACCATATTCACTGGCACCCAAGTTGAACAACTGAGGCCGATGAATTGGTACTGTAAGCAACAAAAGTGGAGTGTCAAACTATGAAGAAGTTCCTGAAAAACGAAGATGGTGCAACCGCCATCGAATACGCCCTCATCGCTGCTGCCATGGGCCTTGCCCTGACAACTGCAATGCCTGGCCTGAAGACCGCCATCATCGGTAGTTTCGGCGGCCTCGCTACCAACATCACCAGCGGCTAATTCCGTTTCTTTCTACCGGTATCTGGCATGCCGCCATGTACCATATTTTATCAAAACCAAACTGGAGTATATCATGAAGAAGTTCCTTAAAGACGAATCCGGCGCAACCGCCATCGAATACGCTCTCATTGCTGCTGCCATGGGCCTCGCCCTGACGACTGCAATGCCTGGCATCAAGACTGCCGTTATCGGCAAGTTCGGTGGATTGGCCACCAACATCACCAGCGGCTAATACGCTTAACGGTACGAATTGGCTTCGGATCAAACCGAAGCCAATGTCTCTTACAGTACCAATGGCTTATGGAAAGCGCCCCCTTTGGGGCGCTTTTCTGTTATGATAACTGATTGTGCTTGCGGGCCATAAAGGCCTTGGCAGTTTCAACTGCGACAGCAGCGTCGCGGCAATAGGCATCAGCACCGATGGCCTTGGCAAATTCCTCGTTCAATGGTGCGCCACCGACCAGCACAGTGTAGTCGTCGCGAATGCCCTTTTCCTTCATCGTGTCGATCACGACTTTCATGTATGGCATGGTCGTGGTGAGCAGCGCCGACATGCCGAGAATGTCGGCCTGATGTTCGTCCAGTGCTGCCAGGTATTTTTCAACCGGGTTGTTGATGCCGAGATCGACGACTTCAAAACCGGCACCTTCCATCATCATGCCGACCAGGTTTTTACCGATATCGTGAATATCGCCTTTCACTGTGCCGATGACCATCTTGCCAAGGCGCGGGGCCCCTGTCGCGATCAATAGAGGGCGCAGGATTGCCATTCCGGCTTTCATGGAATTGGCCGCGAGCAGAACTTCCGGCACGAACAGAATGCCATCGCGGAAATCAATGCCGACGATGCGCATGCCTTCGACCAAGGCTTCGGTCAGGACCTTATAGGGTGTCCAGCCGCGGCCCAACAAAATGTGAACTGCCGATTCCACTTCTTCCTTGAGACCGTCATAAAGGTCATCGTGGACTTGCTGAACCAGCTCTTCGTCGTTGAGGGAGTTGAGGTCAAGTTCGCCGTCATCAGCCATGGCATGCTCCGTTTGTTGGTTTGAGCCTACACGGCCCTGCGGCAAATTTTCGTCGTCCGGCGACAATCACTTGCCGGAATGCGACGATTGAGACAAGTGTGTAAAGCGGTTAAGTAAACTGTTCATTATCGGAGATTCCATGGCTGCTGCCTTTGATGTTTCTGCCGTCCGCGGCCAATTCCCAGCGCTTTCGCTTGCCGATGATGGCAAACCACGCGTCTATTTCGACAATCCGGCTGGCACGCAGGTGCCACAGCAGGTTGTTGACCGGACGGTGGATTGCCTGGTCCGTGCCAATGCCAACATGGGCGGCTACTTCCGGACGACGATAGATGCCGTGGCCATCGTGGATGAAGCACATCAGGCAGTTGCAGATCTTTATGGTGCGGAGACACCGGAGGAGATCGTGTTCGGGCAGAACATGACCACGCTGACGTTCCACATGTCGCGGTGCCTGGGCCGGGAGTTCAAGCGCGGCGACGAGATTGTACTTTCGCGCATGGATCATGATGCCAATGTAGCGCCGTGGTTGCTGCTGGCGGATGACCTGGGGCTCACGGTGCGCTGGATGGAGTTTGATACGGAGACGTTTGAATTTCCGGATGATGCCTTGTCAAAGGTTCTGTCAGATCGGACAAAAGTTGTGGCGCTTGGTTATGCTTCGAACTGTACTGGTACAATCAATGATGTGAAACGCTTTTGCATTGAAGCGCGGGCGGCAGGGGCCATCAGTTATGTCGATGCCGTGCAGTTTGCGCCCCATGGTTTGGTGAATGTGAAGGACGTGGGCTGTGACTTTCTTGTCTCGTCCGCCTATAAATGGTTCGGACCACATCAGGGGATTCTGTGGGGTCGCAAAGAGTTGTTGGCGAAGACATTCGGCTACAAGGTGCGCCCGGCTGGCGATGATCTGCCGCACAAGTTTGAAACGGGAACTCTGAGCCATGAAGGCATGGCCGGGTGCACTGGCGCGATTGAGTACATGGAAAGTCTGGGACAGGGCCGCACGCGGCGCGAGCGTATTGCATCGGCCTGGAAGACCATGGAAGGCTATGAGCATCAGTTGACCATGCGACTGATTGACGGCCTCAAGTCGTTCAAGAGTTTGAAAATTCACGGCATCACATCAGACAATGCCGTGCACCGGCGCGTGCCAACTGTTTCTTTCACCGCTGCTGGAAGGAACCCCGCCGATCTCGCCAAGCATTTTGCCACGGATAGTATCTTCGTTTGGTCTGGTCACAACTACGCAGTTGAACCCGTCACCAAGATGGGCTTGATGGATAAGGGTGGCGTGTTGCGCGTTGGACTGGCGCATTACAACACGTCGGAAGAGGTCGACACATTCATTGCATCGCTGGCACGGGCGCTGAAGTAGGACATATCATGGTTTATCGTATTGCCGTTGTGGGTGTTGGCAAAATTGCGCGGGATCAGCATTTGCCGTGCATTGCCAAAAACAAGAATTTTCAACTCGTGGCTGCTGTCAGCCGCAACTCGAAGGTGGAGGGAGTAGCGAATTTCTCTTCCATCGACGAGATGGTGAAAAGCAAAATCAAAGTTGATTGCGTTGCGCTGTGTACGCCGCCTTCGGTGCGCTTGCAGATGGCGCAGAATTGTTTTGATGCTGGCTGGCATGTGCTGATTGAAAAGCCGCCGACACCAACCATTGGTGAGATGGTGGCGATGATTGACTACGCCAAAAGAAAGAAGCGTGTGCTCTATGCCACATGGCATTCGCGCTACAACAAGGCCGTCGATGAAGCGAAAAAGCGGCTCAAGGGCAGCCACGTGTCGTTCATGCGCGTGACGTGGAAAGAGGATGTCAACACGTGGCATCCCGGCCAACAATGGATTGCAGAACCCGGCGGCTTCGGCGTGTTTGATCCGGGGATCAATGCGCTTTCGGTTGTGACAAAGATTTTGCCGGACCCCATTTACGTGGAGTCCGCACGCATTGAAGTGCCGGAAAACTGGACCACACCAATTGGTGTCGAGATTGCTTTCAAGCGTGGCGATGGTGTGGGTGTCGATATGTCCGCGGTGTTCGACTGGCGGCAGCGCGGCGAACAGATTTGGGATATCGACATCAAGACGCGTGATGGTCTGGCGCTGAAACTGTCCAAGGGTGGTTCGGTGTTGCACGTCAATGGCAAGCTGATCATGGAAGCCAAGCTTGAAGAATATGAAATGATCTATGCCAAGTTTGCGCGTCTGTTGAAGGCGAAAAAATCCGAGACAGACTATGCGCCGCTGCAGTTGGAATGCGATGCGTTCATGTTGGCGAAGCCTGTTGTGGTGCCGCACTTTGAGTGGGACTGATGGCATGAATCGCAGGCAGCTGATTGCTGGTTCAACTGGATTTGCAGTTGCGTTCGGGCCTGACCGGGACGCAGTTGCGAAATCACCCGCCAAAATGATTGTTCCGCCCGAGGAAGACCGGCATGAGCGAACTTTCATGCAATGGCCATCTAGCACGCGGGTCCATTCCGATCCTGAATTCCTTGACCAGTTGCAAGATACAATTGCTGACATCGCGAACAGCATTGCTGAGTTTGAACCTGTGGTGATGTTGGCGGGGCAGGACTTCCATCGGCGTGCGAGAAGAAAATTGTCATCCAGCATCGACCTATGGGACATTCCAACCGAGGATTTGTGGTGCCGGGATTCCGGTCCATTGTTTGCGCGGCTTCCGGGCCATGATTTGGTGGTGAGCCATATCCAGTTCAATGGCTGGGGCAATCGGCAAATCAACAAACGGGACAGTGAAATTGCGACGCGTGTGGCGGAACGGCTGGGTTTGTCGCTTGTACCCTCGGGGCTTGTTGGTGAAGCGGGCGGTGTAGAACACGATGGCCACGGACTGTTGATGGCGCATGAAAGCTCATGGGTTCATGCCAATCGCAATCCAGGCCTTTCCCGACAAGAAATCGAGGCCCGGTTGTTGGCGGCCTATGGAGCAGACAAAATGATCTGGTCGCCGGGTGTGCGCGACATGGACATTACAGATTACCATATTGACAGCCTCGCGCGCTTCACTGGCCCTGCCCATGTGCTGATCAATCTCCCCCAAGTGCCTGACCAGAACGATCTGTTCCATGTTGCCGCGCTTGAAACCCTGGCCCGCTTGCAGATGGAGAATCTCGAGGTGGAGATCATTTATGAACCGGAGAAGCGCCGTGTCGACACCGATGACTTTGTCGCGTCATACGCAAACTACTATGTGTGCAATGGCGGTGTGATTGCGGCGCAGTTTGGCGATGCAGAAACAGATACGGCTGCAAAACAGGCGCTCATCAAGGCCTATCCAGGCCGCGATGTCGTCATGTTGAATGTGGATGCCTTGGGCGAAATTGGGGGAGGAATTCATTGCGCGACACAACAGATGCCGAAATTGTGAACTTGGCTGGTGATTGATGGACCTCTCCATTGTTCCAGCCCAAATTGGACACTCAGAAGTTCTTTGCCGCGTTCTCAACGAAATCGTGGAGATCGGCGGAACCACGGCCATTGAGGAACTGCTTGTCCCGACGCAGTTTTCCGAGTGGTTCATTACCGGGTCAAGTGTTGTCAGCTGCGCTGTGGCAACATTAGCGACGGGCGAGCCGGTTGCGTTTCAGTCCTTGTCGACACATTTCGTCACGGAACCGGAGTGGGTTGATATCGGGACGTTTGCGAAGCCCGGATTGCAGACGCGCGGTGCCGGACGGCTGATGTTCGACTACAGTCGCGCACTTGCACGGTCGCGCGGTTTCAAATTCATCAACGCGCAAATCCGCGCCGACAATTTGGGCGGGTTGGCGTTTTACACAAAACTGGGGTTTGTCGACTACGACGTGAAGCGTGGCGTTCCACTGAAGGACGGCACACCGATGGATCGGATTTGCAAACGGTATGACCTGACCTAACCCCGGTGCCGTTCCAGCTGGAATGCGATGCCTTCAAGCTGGCAATGCCGATGGTGACAGTTTGAGTGGGAAGCCTGATTAGCGGCGTTTACCGATCCTCACACTTAGCCTGCCCCATTTAACGATCCAACCTTCTTCACCAAGCCCACTGGTGCGAAGGAAGCGCGCTGTCCCGCCGCCACTGGGAGACCCTCCGAACAATTGACCATAAATCGTCTCAAAAGCCCTTTGGAGCGGCAGAGGCTTGCCGGTCTGTGCGATGACAAGGATTTCGCCCTGGAAGTAGCTGCAATTATACTGCTGGCCAGGAGTTTCGGAAACGCAACCGGTTTTGACAATTCTTTCCACTCGAAACTCACTCTCGCCAAGTAAGCATTTCGCAAATGTAATCGGATCGTCAATCGCACCTCTCTTGCATCGCAGGCCCGCAAGCAGCTTGTTCATTTCGCGCGCTCGCGCGTGCGCAAATATGGCAATGTCGTCCGCACTTGGCTCAAGACTGTCGGACAACTGAGGAGACTGGTCCTCGACGACAATCGCTGCGATGGCAGCCAGATCACGACCTTCGGCGGCCACGGCAGCCAGGGGTGAGGCGGCACTCTCTGAGCCGAGGACGCGGAAGAGCACGGACTCTGTTGCCCCTCGCGGATCCTGATCGCGCCGAGCCGCCGCCAATTCAGAACGCAGCGCGGCGGACACTGCCGGGTCAGCTTCGATTTCGGCTAGCCGGCGCAACACAGGCTTCAATATCCCCTCAGGATCAAGAGTGCCAAACGCACGCGTCAGCGAGGCACGATAATCCTCGACTGGAGCGAGCGCGGCACGCGCACTGATCAAACCTTCCAAGCTGGAAGGCAGAGTTGCCGCCATAGCCGCAGCCTGCTCAAGCTTGGGTCTGAGTGCGACTGCAACTTGCTTCTCGCAGGCGTCATGGACCCTGCGCAAAACCTTATCTGGCCACTTTGCCGCTTTTGCCCGACCAAGCACATGAAGGGCGCGCCCTATAGCTTTAGGATACTCTTTGGGTCCGGCGGCGAGTTCGTCCAAGAGTGCTCTAGCCTCAACATCCGCCCGCGCATCTTCTATTTCGGCCAGCAAGGCGTCTTTGGCCTTCCTGTCGAGTCTGCTGAAAATGACGCTGTGCTCGATCTTGTTCCACCAATGGCGATTGCGATCACGCCTTAGGCTCAGTTCACGAATTCCAGCGCGGACTGCCTTGGTCAATACATTGATATCGCGTTCTCTGGATTTTGCCACAGCCGGTGGAGGCGTTGTTTCGATTCTTGGCTTGCGAACGGCCACGAAGTGACTTTTGCGGCACTCAGAAAGGGTTCCCCGCATACCGTCCTTATTGCCGAAACGAAAAAGTTGACCTTGCAATCCGCTGGCGCGAAACCCTGACGGGTGTTTTAGCCAGGCTCCAGGTTTCAACTCGAATGCACCTGACGCGGTGGCCGTTCCAATTACCTTGTAGCTGGCGTGATTCAATCTCGCCCGGAACTCGAAAACACCTGCCAGCCGACCATCCTTCACAGTGTCAATCTTGAGATTCATCTTTATGTTGCGATCGGCGTCGCATTCGAAGCTTCCCGCCCAATCTCCGAGAAACTTCTCATTGGCCTGCGCTGCGCTACTTAGAACGATGCAGATGACCAGGAAACCGAACCATCTGGCGATTTGGCTTGTTTCAATATTGAAACAGCAACGAAAGCGGCAATGCGTTGAGGTTTGTGCCATGACTTGGCTCCCTCTTCTGAGTGAAGAAGTTAACACAATTCGCGCAGTCCGGCCATCAGATTATTGCGGTTTCCGGCGACAACAAAAGCTACGCGCCAGCTATCAGGCGCTTTTTGTAACTTGCTTCGCCTAACCCCGGCGCCGTTCGCGTTTGGCTGCACCTGCTGCAGCGGTGTCGATGCCCTTGGCCAGTTCCGAGACGGCACCCAGTTTCTGTTCGACCAATTCGATGGTCGGGCGTGTGCCCTTGGTGTGGCCTTCCAGTGCTTTGCGCATGGAGGCCAGATGTTCCGGCGATGTGCCGCAACAGCCGCCGATGATCTTCGCTCCGGCATCAAGGGCGATGCGGGCGTAGTCGGCCATCAATTCGGGCGTGCCTGTGTAATGGATATGGCCGTCGTGATATTGCGGGATGCCACAGTTGCCTTTGGCGACAACATTCGCTTCCGGGCGGGCGGCGGTGATGCCCATGACTGTGGCAATCAGTTCAGATGCGCCGACACCGCAGTTGGCTCCAATGGCCACAGGTTGGGTTTGCAGCGATTTGGCCATGGCTCCGAATGCCGCTGGCGTGATGCCCATCATGGTGCGGCCGTTGGTGTCGAAGCTCATGGTAGTGACAATGGGCAGACCCGCTTTCGCCGCACCTTCCACCGCAGCGCGGAGTTCTTCTTCCGACGACATGGTTTCGATCCACAACACGTCGGCACCCGCCTCTTTCAATGCGGCTGCCTGTTCTTCAAATGCAGCGACACCTTCCTCATGGGGCATGGTGCCGACGGGCATGAAGATTTCGCCGGTCGGTCCCATAGATCCTGCAACGTAAACGGTGCGGCTCGAGGCATCAGCTTCGGCACGGGCGTTTTTCACGGCTGCCATGTTGAGTTCGCGCACGCGGTGCTGATCGTTGTGGAGTTTCAGGCGATGGCGATTGCCACCAAAGGTGTTGGTGAGGACAATATCCGCACCCGCTTCGATGAACTGGCGGTGGAGTGTCCGCACACGGTCCGGATGGTCAACGTTCCATAATTCCGGCGCGTCGCCCGATTCCAGACCCATCTGGAAGTAATTGGTACCGGTGGCACCGTCGGCCAGGAGCCAGGGGCGGGTTGCAAGGGCTTCGGTGAATGTCATGCGGGCCATGGGCGTCCTCGTAAACTATATAAAGCTTTCTTTATATGGCTTCCACAGCCACGGCAAGCGTTAAGCGCGGTCCTTGCCGTAGAACAGATTCACAACGTGCTCCGCTTCTGCGAAAAACAGCCAGCGTTCAACCCACGCAGACACCAGAACGACAGGAACAGCGGTAAAAACGAGCCACGGCCACATCTTGGTAAAATAGATCAGAACAGCGGCGAACACCAGCAAGCCCAACGCGATATTGCGGAGCATCGCTGCATGTTTGCGGGCCACAACGAACCCCATTTCCTTCATGATGAAGTTGGTGTTGGTGTGAGGCACTTCCCATTGGCGCACCCCCTCGCCCAGTCCGGTTGCGTTCGCCATGGTGTGCGTGCGTTTGGCGGAATCAATCTTGGCCCAGTACATGACCTTGAGCACGGCGGTCAGGGAAATCAACGCGAGTGCAACAACCCATTGGGCCACTTGCACGCGATTGAAGACGTAGGCGATGGCGAGCAGCAGCACTGATCCGGTGGCAAGCGCATAACTCAGATAGACAGGAACAGTGAGCGGTGTGTTCCAGGCGCGTATGGTTTTCAAAGACGAATAAATTTTCCCGGTGCAGAACACGGTGAAAAAACAGAAGGCGATGGTGAGGATCGCGCTGGGTGTGATCAGGTTCGGTCGATCGACAAGGCCTGACCAGAACAGTCCGAAATTGATAAACACCGGAAACCCTGCGACGGCGGCAATACCTTCGCGACTGAGCCAGGATGTGCGCCATTGCGAAAATGCACGCCAGGCACGTTCGGGCCTACCCAAGTGCAACGTGGAAGACAGCAACCCGATGAGGATCAAGGCGAAGGAAATAGCCAGCGCCGTGAGTGCGAAGGCCGTGCTGGATGCTTGGCCGTGGTTGAGGCCCACGAGGGCGAGCAAGGTCAAAAGACCATAGCCTGCGCCAGAGGCTGTGGTGAAAAGTATGACGGAATAGGCCGGGTTCATCCTTCGAGTTTTCCTGAGTGGTCGTCGGCGTTGGATTTAGCCGTGGCAGACTTACTCAACAATTTATCGGCCCAGGAGAACAGTTTCTCCATGGCCGAGCCATCGGATTTGGGCAGCGGTTCAACGGTTGCTGTCTCGCGCCGCTTGCGCGGGGGCAAATATTTGTTGACTGGTTTGTAGCCCAATTCAGGAAGGAGATCATAACCGCCACGATCGACCACCAGTTGCGATACGGCGGAGTTCGGGTCACCGAGATCGCCAAAGGCCCGAGCACCTGTTGGGCAGGCTTTCACGCACGCGGGCACACGATCTTCGGGTTCAAAATTTTCGTTGTAGATACGGTCAACGCAGAGCGTGCATTTTTTCATGACACCTTGGGTGTAGTCATATTCTCGTGCGCCATAGGGGCATGCCCAAGAACACAGTTTGCAACCAATGCAGGTTTCCGGATCAACGAGCACAATACCATCTTCGGCGCGCTTGTAGGAAGCGCCCGTGGGACAGACGGTGACGCAGGCAGGCTCTTCGCAATGCAGACACGAACGCGGAAAATGCACGATGCGGCTGTCGTCGCGGCCCTCCTCCTTCACTTCGTAGCCATGCACGCGATTGAGCCAGGTGCCCATGGGTTCGTCGGAGCGCGGCTTGTCGTCGTTGAGTGGTGCGGATACGCCTTGCGAATTCCATTCCTTGCAGGACGTGGCGCAGGCTTGGCAGCCGACACAGATGTCAAGATCGATGACGAGGCCGAGTTTTTTTGCTGATGGTGGAGGGAGGGAGGTCATGGCAGGGACCTCTCTTCCCATTCGCTTGCGCGAACGGGCCCCTTCTCCCCAGAGGGGAGAGGAAAGAAACCTTTTTCTCTCCTCTGGAGAGAAGGGGCCCACGCCATAGCGTGGGAAGAGAGGTCTCTTTTTCGGTTCATGACGTCACTGCTTTCAATTGTTGAAACTGTGGCGCACATTGTTCGCTTTGATCCGCACATTTTTCGACACGTACCCGCAAATCATACCAGGCGGCTTGGCCGGTGATGGGATCAGAGTTGGAATAGCGGTAGCCGCCTTCACGTTCCGGTAGAAGGTCGCTGATCAAGTGATTGAGCAGGAATCCTTTTTTGGCTTCCGGCGCGTTGGCATCCAAGCCCCACGTGCCGCTTCGTTTGCCAATGGCGTTCCAAGTCCAAACGGTGTCCGGGTTCTGTCCGTCCATCAGTTTCGCCTGTCCCTTGATCTTGCCGTGATGGGATGTGACATCGACCCAGTCGCCGTCAACGATTCCAAGATCATTGGCGCGTTGACGGTGGATGTAGAGCCAGTTGCGGCCGAGGATTTGCCTGAGCCAGGTGTTTTGTGATCCCCAGGAATGATACATGGCCATGGGCCGCTGGGTGATGGCGTGCATGGGGAAATCAGTGGTGGAGACCTGGTCCTCCTCGAACGGCGGGTACCAGAAAGGAATTGGGTCGAAATAGGTTTCGATGCGGGCGCGATGTTCCGTGGGCGGACGAATTTTGCCATGACCGCGTGCGGCCAGCCTGAATTTTTGCAATGGTTCGGAATAAAGGTGGTGGATGATGGGCTCAGGGCGGGCGAGGAAGCCAAAAAACGTGGCCCAATCGAGATAGTCCCAATTTACGTGCCTGAAGTATTTCATGCTGTCAGGTAGCTCATAGTACCAGTGACAGCCATTCGCGATGTATTGCTGCAGCTGGTTTGGATTGACGGGGCCTCGCCCCATGGCTTTGCCATCGGCACCGCGGAAACCAGCGAGCGGACCCAAACCTGGAGCGCGTTCATGATTGACGATGTAATCCTTGTATCCGCCCGGATAGCGCGGTGCGCCATCCGCCTTGACCAGGGCGGGAAGTCCAAGTCTCGAACCGAGATCAATCAACACATCCTGAAAAGGTCTGACATCACGGTCGGGTTCGACAACCGGTTGGCGAATGGAATCGGCGGGACCGTCTGCTTCTGAAATCGGGCGATCCAGCAGGGAGATACAGTCCCAGCGTTCGAGATAGGTCGTATCCGGCAGAATAAGATCTGCGTAGTGCACCATTTCAGATGCATAGGCGTCGGAGTAAATGATTTTCGGAATGACGTATTCGCCGTCTGCCCGCTTTTTCGTCAGTGCACTGATGGTGTCGGGCACGTTCATGGCCGAGTTCCAGCTCATGTTGGCCATGTACATGAACAGGACGTCGATATGGTATGGATCGCCCTTGGCCGCATTGTTGATGACCATGTGCATCATGCCGTGGGCGGCGATGGGTGCGTCCCACGAAAACGCTTTGTCGATGCGTTGCGGTGTGCCGTGTTCGTCCACCAGCAAATCGTCAGGGGATGCAACAAAACCCAAGGGAGGTCCGGGAAGAGGCTTGTTGGGATGCACTTGCCCAGGTTTTCCAGCAGGCTTTACGCCGGGTGGAATGGGCTTTGGAAATGGTGGTTTGTAACGCGAGCCTCCGGGGCAATCGATTGATCCGAGCAATATCTGCAGGAGATGGATCGTGCGACAGGTGTGAAAGCCGTTGGAGTGTGCGGAAATCCCGCGCATGGCGTGCATGGCCACAGGGCGGCCAATGGTTTTTGCATGCTGACGGCCCATATAATCCGTCCACGGAATATCGAGCTCGATTGTATCGTTGAAAGCGGTGTGGGCAAGTTCGGACGCAATGCGGCGGATGGTTTCGGTTTTGATGCCGCAACGCTGCGCCACAGTTTCCGGGGCATAGTCCGCGCCGAGAAATCTCTCGGCAATCAGTGTGAAGGATGTGACTGCTTTGCGGCCATCGGGAAGCGTGAAGCGGCCCATCAAGGCTGGGGTTGTGTCGTTGGACAGCGACGGCAGGGCGGTGCTGGTTTGCGTGTCCCAGATCAGTGGATTGCCGGCAGCGTTGCGGGCGATCAAACCGTCGTCGGCAGCACCTGCGTTTTCAATGACGAGCCAGGGCGCATTGGTGTGGCGCTGCAGAGATTCGCCATCGATTTTCTGGGCGGCCAACAATTCATGAATGAGAGCGCCGACAAATAATCCATCAGTGCCGGGTCGAATGCCAATCCATTCATCGGCTATGGCGGAGTAGCCGGTTTTTACCGGGTTGATGGATACGATTTTTGCGCCGCGCTTTTTCAGATTGCCCAAGCCCATCTTGATGGGGTTGGAGGCGTGATCTTCCGCAACACCGAAGAGCAGAAAATACTTTGTGTGTTTCCAATCCGGCTCGCCGAATTCCCAGAAGGACCCGCCATAGGTGTATATCCCGGCGGCGGCCATGTTGACCGAGCAGAAGCCTCCATGGGCGGCGTAGTTGGGTGTACCAAATTGCGAGGCCCACCATCCGGTGAGGCCCTGGGATTGGTCGCGCCCGGTGAAAAAGGCGAGTTTCTTTGGATCCGTTGTGCGCACATCCGCAAGCCATGTGGTGGCGAGCTGCATGGCCTCGTCCCATTCGATCTCCTTGAACTCGCCTGCCCCCCGTTCGCCGACGCGCAGCAACGGTTTTGAAAGCCTTGCCGGCGAGGTGTGCTGCATGATTCCGGCAGCACCCTTGCCGCAGATCACGCCCTTGTTCACCGGGTGAGCCGCATTGCCTTCGATGTATTTGACAGTGCCGTCCTTCAGGTAGACCTTGATGCCACAGCGGCAGGCGCACATGTAACATGTGGTGGTCTTGATTTCGTCCCAGGTCTTTATCTGTGTGTCGACGCGCGGTTCGGCCATCAGGATTCGCTTTTGAACTATCATAGCGATGGTCTTGGACCTATGATAGGTCCAGTCATATTGAACGACGGGACCAAACAGTGCGCGACTGGCTCATCCACCTCAGACGAACAGAGTATTCCAGCCTGCAATCGCAAATACGCGAGGCATTGGTAGCCGCCATTCTCGACAAGCAACTGGACCAGTCCGAAGCCATTCCATCGACCCGCAAAATGTCAAAAACGCTGGGTGTGTCGCGCAATACGGTCGTGTTGGCGTATCAGGGCCTGCTGGATGACGGGTATCTTGTCGCGCGGGAACGTTCGGGATACTTCGTTGCCGAAAAGGCCATGGCTGATGTGGTTCCGGCAAAAGCACGCCATGGCACGTCAGGTTCTGGCCAGTCTGTTGACTGGTCACGGCGACTGACCGTTGCACCGTCCACGCAGGAGAACACAATCAAGCCGCTGGATTGGCAGAACTTCACCTATCCCTTCATTTATGGCCAGGTTGATCATACACTGTTTCCTTTGGCGGAATGGCGTGAATGCAACCGCCAGGCGCTGGGCAAAAAATGGCTGGGTGCCTGGACCAATGATACGTGGGTCAGTGATGATCCTTTGTTGGTCGAGCAGATCAGGCGGCGCATTCTGCCGCGCCGCGGCATCATGGCCAGTGAAGACGAAATTCTGGTGACACTCGGCGCTCAGAACGCGCTCTACATGCTCACGCAACTGCTGGTGAAACGTACGACGCGTGTCGGCATGGAAGAACCGGGCTATCCGGATATGCGCAACATGTTACAACTGGCAACAGATCATGTTGCGCTCATCCCGGTTGACGACAAAGGCATGACGGACAGTGCGAAACTGGATGACTGCGATGTGGTGTTTACCACGCCTAGCCATCAGTTTCCCACCACTGTAACCATGCCACTGGAGCGGCGCATGGCGTTACTCAAGCGCGCCCATGACCATGACTTCGTTGTTATCGAAGATGACTATGAATTTGAAACCAACTATGTGAACGAGCCCTGCCCGGCACTGAAGTCACTCGATGACGATGGTCGCGTCATCTATGTTGGTTCACTGTCAAAAACCATGTTTCCCGGCTTGCGATTGGGATTCATGGTTGGACCGAAAGAGCTGATTGCAGAAGCGCGGGCGCTGCGGCGTCTCATCGTTCGGCATCCGCCCAACAACAACCAGCGGGCTGCGGCCCTGTTTCTTTCGCTGGGGCATCACGACACGCTGATCCGGCGTTTGCACAAGGCCTATCGCACGCGCTGGGACATCATGGGCAAGGCGCTCAACGATCACCTGCCGATGTCGTCGCGCAATCCTTCCTTTGGCGGCACGGCTTATTGGGTGAAGGGTCCGGCACGGCTTGATGCTGAAAAATTGCAAGTGGCGGCGCTCAAGAAAAGCATTTTCATCGAACCCGGGAGAATTGCCTTCGGTTCGCCAAAACAGCCCCATAATTTTTTCCGGCTGGCGTTTTCGTCGATTGACGAAAAGAAAATTGAACCTGGAATCAAGTTACTGGCGGAGACGATCAGGGGTGCCGCTACTTGATCGCTGAAACCACTGTTTCTATCGGCAAGAACAGAGTGCGGCTGTCATCTGGATATTCAATAAATTCTGCGCACGCCATATAGAATTTTTTCGCATTCTCGTCTTTGGCGTGAACAACCACGGCGGCAATTCCTATCGACCCAGACGCGACAGCTATGCGACGCAATGCATCTGCCAGGAGTTGGCTACCGAGTCCCTTGCCCGCATGCTTTCGATCTACTGCAAGGCGACCTACCATTGAGACGGGTATCACATCAGGTGCGTTGCGTTTGACTTTGCCCGGTGCTGCTGTCCGCTCAATGGCACCTGCTGAAACGCAGTAGTAAGCCACAATTGTTGCGCCATCACACACGACAAAGGTTCGCGAGAAGCGGCTTTCGTTTTTCAGCGCACGGTTTTTTAGCCATTCATTGAGCGCGACTTCGCCACAGTCAAACAGTGATGCGTCATGCGCAGCGGATATCGCAACCGGGGCTTTGAGATCCACTGGCGGTGTCTATGCTTTCCAACCGGGCTTCTTTTGCATGAGAGCCCGCAAGCGCGGGCCCAGTGGCGGAGGATTTTCCAGCGCCTTCACGAAGGCCGAATACTTGCTGCCATCCAGGGAGAACAAGCGGCGATCTAGCAAGACGTCGATGGCTTGCTGGCGAGCGCTATCAACCATGAACTCGGTTCGAGACTTACCGAGCAAAGCAGCGGCATCGTCTATCAACTTACGCGTCTTCGGTTCGATCCGCATGTTGACGCTGCCTTTTTGATCTCCCCTCAATTGCGCTTGCACAACCATACTCAATTCTCCTGTATATGCAACGTGTATACGTACTCATGTGTACAATGTCAACATGGAAGGACCCGCCGTTTACGCCACCGGATAGCCCGACCAGGCTTTCACCGTCCTGAGTGCAAGCGAAGACTGGATGCGTTGCAATCCTGGCAGTCTTGCCAGTTTGCTGCGGTGGATGCGTTCGTAGTCTTCGGCGTCACGGGCAATGACACGGAGGAGGTAGTCGAACTGGCCGCTCATGAGATGGCATTCGAGAATTTCGGGGACGCGCTGCACGGCTTTCTCAAATTTCTCCAGTGTGTCCTCAGTTTGGGCTGTGAGCGAGACTTCGACGAAGAATTCATTGGCCAGCCCCAAGTGCTTGCGGTCGATGGTGGCGGTATAGCCGATGATGGTGCCACGCTCTTCCAGCAATTTCACGCGGCGATGGGCGGTTGAGGGTGACAGCCCCGCTTTTTCCGACAGTTCAGCAATGCCCGCTTGGGCATTGGCTTGCAGCTGGCGTAGTAATATTTTGTCAACCTTGTCGAGTTCTTCGGATTTCATACCACATGGATAGCCATTTTTCGTAAATAATTCCACTCTTAACCACAGGTGATAGCTGGATTGAGAAAAGATTTCATGGTTTTCGGTGTACATTCCACGAACAGTTCCGGCCACGAACAATTCAGGGAGGGCACGATGCTCATTGGCGTACCGAAAGAAATCAAGAACAACGAATATCGTGTCGGCATGACTCCGCAGTCCGTACGTGAAGCCGTGCGTCACGGGCATACGGCATGGGTTGAAAAGAATGCGGGTTCGGGAATTGGCGCTTCAGACGCTGACTACGAAAAGGCTGGTGCGAAAATCATTGCGACCCCTGCGGAGATTTTTGCGGGGGCCGACATGATCGTCAAGGTGAAAGAGCCACAGGCCGTCGAGCGCAAGATGTTGCGTGAGGGCCAGATTCTTTACACGTACCTCCATCTCGCACCTGACCCGCTGCAGACCAAGGATCTGGTGGAGTCCGGGGCCATCTGCATCGCCTATGAAACGGTGACGAATGCACGCGGCGGATTGCCGTTGCTGGCTCCCATGTCGCAGGTGGCGGGGCGCATGTCAGTACAATCAGGCGCCCATTGCCTTGAGAAGCGCCAGGGTGGGCGCGGCATGTTGCTGGGTGGTGTGCCGGGCGTTGAAAAAGGCAAGGTTGTTATTCTGGGTGGGGGTGTCGTTGGCACCAATGCGGCAGAAATCGCACTGGGCATGGGCGCTGATGTGACGATCATCGAACGCTCCACGGACCGGATGGAAGACCTCGTCGCCCGCTTTGGGCTTGGGGTAAAGACGCTCTATTCCACCCAAGGTGCCATTGAAGATGCCTGTGCGGAAGCTGATCTTGTTATTGGTGGCGTGCTCATTCCGGGAGCTGCGGCGCCCAAGCTTATCACCAAGGCCATGTTAAAAGACTGGAAGCCCGGCGCTGTTTTTGTCGATGTCGCCATCGATCAAGGTGGGTGTGCGGAAACATCGAAAGCCACAACACATGCCGAACCGATTTATGTTGTTGATGATGTGGTGCATTATTGCGTGGCCAACATGCCGGGTGGTGTGGCGCGCACGTCTACTTATGCGTTGAACAATGCGACATTGCCGTTTGGCTTGGCCATCGCTGACAAGGGGTGGATGAAAGCCCTGTCTGACGATCCGCATTTGCGGAATGGATTGAACGTCGCCCTTGGCAATGTGACCTACAAGGCTGTTGCTGACGACTTGAAGTATGACTATGTGCCCACCGAAAAGCTTTTGGCGTAGGCGCGGTTCTGCTGCAATTGGGCCCACGTGTAAATCGCCAAGGCTGTCCAGATCAGCATGAAGGCCACGAGCTTTGTCACACCGAAGGGCTCATGAAATACGAAAACGGCAATGAGGAAAATCATGGTCGGGGCCGTATATTGCATGATGGCTATGGTGGAGAGGCGCAGACGTTTTGCGCCGTTGGCATAGAGCATCAAAGGAATCGCAGTAAAAATTCCTGACGCCACCAGCAGCGCCGTGTCCTTCCAACCGGTCTGCAAGAAGTGACCGCTGCCTGAACGGTTGAACCACCACAGCATGGCCAGGGACGGAATAGTGAGTATGAGAATTTCAAGAAAGAAACCTTCCGACGCGCCGATTGGCAAAGTCTTTTTGAGGTATGCGTAGAACCCCCAACTGACGCTCAGGATGATTGATACCCACGGCACGCCACCTGCTTCCCAGGTGAAAATAACGACCGCCAATGCGGCAAGTGCTATCGCAAAGAGTTGCGGCCGATTCAGCTTTTCACCAATCAGTGTCGCTGCGAGAAAAATAGAAAACAGCGGGTTGATGTAATATCCCAGCGCCGTTTCCAGTACGCGATCTGCGTTGACGGCCCAAACATATGTGCCCCAGTTGATTGAGATGATCGTGGCCGTCAGGAGCGCCATCGTCATCATGCGCGGGTTCGCCATGGTTGATGTGAGTTTAGCGCCAAGGCCCTGCCACCACAGAATGACAGCGGCAACGGGCAGTGACCACAAAATGCGATGCGGCACAATTTCCCAGGCCGGGATGTGATGGAGCAATTTCAAGTAAAGCGGCAGAAATCCCCAGATCAGGTAGGCACCGCCCGCCAACAAGAAGCCTTCCTTGGTATCTGAATTCTCGTGTGGCGGCATGTTTCCCGATCGCTTTTAGCGCAATGTGGTCCAACCGCAGTGTTGACTCAACGTTGATTCACGCATGGCAGCACCGCGCATCATTGATCAGGCCAAGTCTGGAATTTACATGCCGGCTTTGGGCTTGGTGTCGTAGTAATAATTGGCTTTCTTGCCGTAGATCAAACCACGCAGCAGGCGACGTGCCCCTTCGGTCTTGCGCAATGGATCGATCACAGCGCGAGCCACGTCGTGAGCGGCGATTTTGGCAGCATCCAGCATTGGTGCACGACCCGGTGGTTTTTGCGGCAGACCAAATCTGCGCAGCGTGCCGTTCATCAGACGGATCTTGTTGAGGCGCAAAACTTCTGGGGTTTTCCAGGTCATGGCCATGGAGATCGAATAGCTGTCACCGGTGCCAACCCAGTGAGGGGTGTAGTATGGCACATGAAGTGCGTCACCCGGTTTCATCTTGTGCAAGGTTGCGCGTGCGCTGAAGCGTTCATCGTAGGATTGGTTGCGATGCTTGGATGGCGAAATTTCCAGGGCTTCTTCTGACACCAGAGACCGATCGCCATTGTCGAATGTCGTGAAGAGCTTGTCGCCCTTGATCTGGATCAGGATGTTTTCTTCGGCGTCAACATGGAAAGGTGTTGTGGAATTGGCTGACGAGACAAAAAGAAAGCCCTGCAAATCCGAAAAATCTCCGGGCTTGCGGCCTGCCGCACTGTTTGCTTCTGCGACAAAGGCTTCGAGAATGGCGCGGTATTCAGGGACTTCCTCGACGTTCTTGATGACCATCCAGGCGTTGGCGGTTTCAATGGATTTCACCACGGCTTCGGGCGGCAGATCAATCGATGGAACGTCTTCGGGGCGAACACCCACGGCGACTTTGCCAGAGTTGTATTCAATGCGATCGCGCGGAATGGTCTTCGCGAGTTCGACGATGCGTTCAAGTTTGAAGAGCGGGTGATCCGACAGTGTGTGTTTCAGAATGAAGGGCTGCTTGAGAAACTTTGCTCGCGCTTCTTCCGGGTTGACATTCACCAGGGCCATTTCGGTTAATCTCCTCTTAACCGATTGTAGATTCTTTTAGCGGTCTTGCGAAGGGTCCGTTTGCGGGTCTCGAAGAATAAAACGCTGTTAAACTTAAGATTCGTGGTTGAGGGCGGAGCGACAAGGATGTCAGCACAGTCGTGCCTGTCGCGCCAGATGTTGTCGATCATGGGGTGCCCGGGAATGGCGTTGGAATCGGCAAAATTGATGGCAGGGTCCGCAAACATGGCTGCCGTTGCGTCCAAAATGACCATCACACCCGGCGAATATTTGGCGTAGGCCTCGTCATAGGCGATTTTACCCAAGGTTGCGCGGCCCGCTGAAATGGTCGCAAACAGGATTGCAATGGCTTCGCCGTTGAAGGTTATGCGCCAAAACCGAAGTCGGCCATTGCGGAACAGGCTAGCAATTCCGTCGTGGAAAGTGGCCGTCAAACCAACGTTTTTGGCGATGGCTGTGCCTTTGTCACCTTTCCAGCCGGATGCTTCCAGGCGGAGAAAGTCGTCACAGTAAGATTTGAGTTCGGATTCACGGGTCAAAGACTCGGACACCAAAGCACCTTGTTCCGATAATCTGGCCCGGAGGCGTTTCAGCTCCTTGCGGCGCTTGTGGCTGAAATTGGCCATGAGCCAGTCGTCAAAACTGCCGTCAGTCTTGAGGGCGGCCCGCTGCCATTGCTCTAACGTCCTAAAATAATTGAATTTTGAACGGAGAAGCTCGTGAGTGGGGCCGCCGACCGGAACTTCACGGAGCAAGACTGGCGCGTCCAAATATTCAAATGCTGCCGACAGCGCTTCGATTTCGCAATCCTTTCGCGAAACAGGCGGTCCCAGCACACTCAGAGGTGTCAGCCAGGTTTCGAACCACTGAAACGGTCGTTTGTGGGAAATGAGCCCAGTGACCAAGTTGACTTGAGTGCCCTCTTCGACCGTCAACAGGCGGCCAGTGCCCATGTGCCGACAAGCGGCGACCAGCATTTCCAGACCAGCGTAACCTATTGGTTCTGAGGAGTTATTAGCCAACTCGCCAAGGCTGTTGCTCAGCTCTTCGCTGATCGCAGGGGTTTTCCAGCTGGCGTTTTGTGGTGGCATTGGCTTCATTTTTCCGGGTGATATGCGCTTGCCATGCAAACCCTAAGCAATCGCCGGGCCCGAGGACAAAGTTGCAGTTTCCCGTGAACAAAGCCTTTATCATCAAAAACGCATTCTAAGCGCTTTTCAGTCAGGGCGAGGAATTTCGGGTGGCTCGCAGTCTGCGAAAAACCCGTGCGCCAAAACGGCTCTCGTTCAATCCGTTATGTGTCGGTCTTTGCAGCCAGAACCTGGCGGCCCCTGTACATGCCGGACTTCAAATCGATGTGGTGTGGACGGCGCAATTCACCGGACTGCTTGTCTTCGACCCAGGTTCCTTGAATCAGTTTGTGGCCCGAACGGCGCATGCCAATGCGGCTCTTGGTCATTTTTTTGCGTGGAACAGCCATTTCTAAACCTCTGAATTCAATCTTAAAAAACGAAACAGGCCCGTGTTTGGCCCATTGAATGAGCGGCTTATAGACAAGCCCTTCACTTGAGGCAAGTGAGATAAGGGCCCATGGCCGCCATGCGCAGAAGTATGCGGTCGGCGGCGCGATTGACCCTCCGGGAAGGTTTGCCGGCGCGGCGCTTGATCGGGTTGGGCAGGACGGCCGCCAGCAGCGCTGCCTCGCGGCGGCTCAATTTGCTGGCTGTCTTGCCGAAATGGTGGCGGGCAGCGGCTTCGGCCCCGTAAATGCCCGGTGCCCATTCCACGATGTTGAGATAGACGGCCAACATCCGCCGTTTTGACCATACAAGATCCATCCAGAGTGCCACGGGTATTTCCAAGCCCTTGCGCAGCAGGCCCAGCGGGCCCCTGCCCTCCCACAGAAACAGGTTTTTGGCGGTTTGCATGGACAGGGTACTGGCGCCGCGGATGGGGCCTTCGTCGTCATCAAACACCTCATCGACGACATCCTGGACTTCGACCCAATCGACGCCGCTGTGTTCGCAAAACCGGGCATCTTCAGACGACAGGACGGCGCGGGCAAGGTGCGGCGAGATTTTGTCGAAACTGACCCAATCCTTGGTCAGGCCATTGCCTGACAGAAGCCTGGTAATTTGCAGATTCGTGATTGGCGGGGGCACGACCGCATAAACCAGTGTCATCACGATGGGCCAGGCGACAACGCAGGCCACAGTTGCGAGCATAATACGCTGCCACCGGGCCAATTTGGCCCAGCGTGCTTTTCGAGTTGATTGTGATTTCGTTGCCATCGCGATAGGAAGGCCTCTTAACACAGGAAACGGCCTTGGCACCAACTGACAAGATTGATCTTGAGCAGGCACTTGAGCGGGCGGCACTGGCCGTTGCAGACCACTTGCGCGGGGTCATTGGCGGTGACGGCAGCCGCGTTCATGACGCGATGCGCTATGCGGCTCTCGGGCCCGGTAAACGGTTGCGTCCCTTTCTCGTCATGGAAAGTGCAGTCGTTCATGGGGGCCTTTCATCCCGTGCCTTGCGCGTTGGTGCGGCTCTGGAATGCGTGCATTGCTACTCGCTGGTTCACGATGATCTTCCCGCCATGGACAATGATGATGTGCGGCGCGGACTGCCAACAGTTCACCGCACATTCGACGAGGCGACGGCCATTCTCGCCGGGGATGGATTGCTGACGCTGGCGTTCGAAATTTTGGCAGATGTGGAAACACATCCGGATGCCGGGGTGCGTGTGGCGTTGATTGCCGCATTGGCGAAAGCATCGGGTGCTTCTGGCATGGTTGGCGGACAGATGCTCGACATCGAAGCCGAGACACGGAATTTTGCTTCCCTGGCGGAGATATCCGCCATGCAAAACAAAAAGACCGGGGCGTTGTTTGGGTTTGCTGTTGAGGCGGGTGCCATCATCGCGGGGGCTGATCCGGCGGGCATTCGTCCGTATGCTGATTATATCGGCTTGGCATTCCAGATTACGGACGACATTCTTGACGTTGAATCGGACGCCGCGACCTTGGGCAAGGCGACACAGAAAGACAAAACCCGCGGCAAGGCCACTTTTGTTGATTTTCTCGGGTTGTCTGGCGCGAAAGAAGAAGCCCAGCGGCTGTCCGATGCCGCAATCCATTCCCTGTCGCGATTTGATTCCCGCGCCGATCACCTGCGAGCCGTTGCAAGGTTTGTGATCAATCGCCGGAAATAATGCGGCGGGCTTCGGCGTAGGAATATGCTGTGTGAACGAAGCCCCGTCGAAAGGCAAACTTCCAGGTCAAACGGGGCGACGTCGCGATGTCCTCTGGTGTTACGGCGAGGATCGCGTCCTTGTTGGATGATGAAATGTTCGGGTTAAAGAGTGCCAGTTCCGGATTCCTGTTTTCGTGGCGTAGCGCTTCAACGAAACCGTATTGGATGAACCCTGAGCAGATGAATTGCGGCGGCACCCAGCGCACGCTGCGCCGCCGTGTGCGAAGCATGGCCTCCTGCATGGATTGCTTTTGACCTTTGCGCAGCCTCGACCACCCAAGGCGCAAGCCAAACACCAATGACAAGCCCAGTTTGAAAACGCGGCTATAATCATAACCCGATTTCACGTGATCAAGCATCAGACCGCGTACCCGTTTGAAATATGCTTCGTCGAAATCGTGGCCCTCAAGGCGCAAGACTGCAAAGTCTGTCAGGGATTTGCGAGCAACATATGTTTGCAGATTGGCGAGGCCGACGCCTGCGGAGGTGCTTTCAAGGACAAACGCGTTTTCGAGTTTTTCTTCAGGCTGCGGCACAAAGAAAACAAGTGCGGCATGACTGAAGTAACCGCCCATGGTCTTGCGAATAAGCCAACTGGACAGTGTGGCTGAGCGGGACAGGATGATGTCACCGCGACGCAAGCCTCCCTGCTCAAGCAGGATGAAAGGTTTGACGCGGAGGGGAAAATTTATATCCGGCGTCATCCCCATCTGTTCTTCACGTAGTCTTCGACAATATCCTTGAACTGGCCGGAGAGATTTTCGCCGCGCAGGGTTTTGACTTTTTTGCCATCGATGTAGACCGGTGCTGTTGGCAGCTCTCCTGTGCCGGGCAAGGAAATGCCGATATCTGCGTGTTTGGATTCGCCGGGGCCGTTGACGATGCAGCCCATGACGGCAAGTTGGAGGGTTTCAAAGCCCGGATAGTCTTTGCGCCAATCGGGCATGCGGACGCGAACATAAGTCTGAATGTCCTGGGCCAATTCCTGGAACACCGTGGACGTGGTGCGACCGCACCCGGGACAGGCGATGACCATGGGGGCAAAGGCTCTGAGACCCATGGTTTGCAGAATTTCCTGTGCGACGATGACTTCGCGGGTGCGGTCGCCGCCGGGTTCGGGGGTCAGAGAAATGCGGATGGTGTCGCCGATGCCTTGTTGCAGGAGGACGGCGAGTGCTGCTGTGGAAGCGACGATGCCTTTGCTGCCCATACCGGCCTCGGTGAGGCCCAAGTGCAATGCATAGTCAGCGCGGGCGGCCATCATGCGGTAGACGGCGATGAGGTCCTGCACTTCCGAACATTTGGCCGAGATGATGATTTGATCCTTGGCCAGTCCCAATTCCTGGGCACGGGCCGCCGACTGCAGACCGGATTGCACAATTGCTTCATGCATGACAGCGCGAGCCGCCATTGGGGTTTTTGATTTTGCGTTGGCATCCATCAGTTCCGTGAGGAGCGCTTGATCGAGTGAGCCCCAGTTAACGCCGATGCGCACAGGCTTGCCATGGGCGATGGCGATTTCGACCATTTGGGAAAAGTTGCGATCCTTTTTTTCGCGAAATCCGACATTGCCGGGATTGATGCGATATTTATCCAGGGCCATGGCGCAATCGGGATATTTTTCCAGCAGCAGATGACCGTTGTAGTGGAAGTCCCCAACGATGGGTGTGGCAATGCCCAGTTTATCGAGGTGGTCGCGGATCGCAGGTACGGCTGCTGCGGCTTCATCGCGGTCGACGGTGATGCGCACCAACTCCGAGCCCGCCTGGGCCAGTTCGACGATCTGCTTGGCCGTTGCCTTGGCATCTGCCGTGTCCGTGTTGGTCATGGATTGCACGACAATGGGTGCGCCTCCACCAACGATGACGTTTCCAATTTTGACAGCGGTCGAGTGATGCCGTGTTTCGACGGCGGAAAATGTCATTGTCTACTCCCCATGGCCAACAGCAGGGCTGCTGTTGATACAATATCGTCTACCGTTGCGCCGCGCGAGAGATCCGACACGGGCTTGGCGAAGCCCTGCAATATCGGGCCTGTGGCCTTTGCGCCACCCAGATATTGCGCCAGCTTGTAAGCAATATTCCCGGAATTCAGATCGGGAAATATGAGGACGTTGGCGCGGCCAGCCGTGGGACTTGGTTGATCAAGTTTTCGAGCGGCGACTTCTGGCGAGAGCGCTGCATCGAGTTGCAGTTCACCGTCGATCAAAATGGACGGTTCGCGGGCTTGCACTATTTTCAAAGCCGCCGTTACTTTGTCGATGCTTTCGTGTTTGGCACTGCCTTTTGTCGAGAATGATAGCAGGGCGAGCCTGGGTTCTTCTGACAGGATCGATCTTGCACTTCTTGCGGTCATGATGGCGATGTCCGCGAGTTCTTCGGATGTGGGAGCGATGTTAACGGCGCAATCGGCAAAGACCAGATGTCGATCGGGCCATTGCATGAGGAAAAAACTTGACGGGACGGACGTTTCGGGGGCCAGGCCGATTGCCATCAGGGCTGCTTCAATGACCTTGCCTGTGGTGTTTTGCGCACCAGCCAGCATGGCGTGGGCTTCACCTGTGGCGACGGCAGCAGCAGCGCGGGGCAAGGGCTTTGCCAGAAAGCGGTGCGCCATGGCGTCGGTGAGCTTTGGCCGCTGGGCTTGGACGGCACGCACCTGGGACTCGGTGGCGGCCGGGCATTGGTTGTAGACGATGACTTTGGCCAGATTGTCGCTCTCAATCAGGGCCGCTGCCTCGCGAATCCGCGAATCTCCGCCTTCAGGCAAGACCAATTTGAGGTTTTTGCCGCGAATGGCCGATTTTATGTCTTCTATGCGTTTCATGGTTGAATTTCGGAGGTTAGTCGTTTTAACTCATTTTGGCGTGGAAAATGTTTTTCTGCTCCTGTTGGAGATCGTCCAAGTTGCAGAAAAAAGACAAGTCATTTCAATTACAAATGGAAAACAACTTTTCCTTGGTTTTGCCCGCGCAAAGCCACAATTGGGGTTAATTTGGAAGCTGGGAACCGGCGCATATTGATTGATATCGAGGGGATTGAGCTTTGAAGTCAAGGTGGTTGGAGGACGGTCCAGACACGCAAGATTTGGCGGTGGTACTGGCGAGCGGTCTTCATGATGGAATTCATGAGGACCAGATTGAAGATATGCAAATGCAACGCGCCGTGGGCGCACAGCATGGGGTTCAGCGTGCGCCGCAGTTTTTGGCGGCTGAGCGTGGAGAGCCTGCATTGCCGCGCCCCGTGGTGGCACGGGCACCGATGGCAGCGCGCGTTCCGGCCGCTTCACCGAAAATTGACGCGCGGGATTGGTTTGAGTCCTATTATCCCAAGTTGCAGCCTCAGGACCTGGCAGATTTTTATCGCAAAAAGTATTCGCGATCAGAGGCCCCCGTCATTGGTGGCGGGCCAGCGGCCTTCGAAACATACAAGCGACTTCTGGCAGATCGTGTCAAAGGCCAGGATATTGCTGACCGGCCCGTTGCTGAATTACCTCTCATCGTTCATAAAATTCCGACACCGCTGGCAGCGGTTCAACCCCTTGCTGCTTTGTCAGTTCCGCCCTTGACGGTCGCACCTGACAAAAAGCAAGTGGCAGAGCGAAATTTCCCAAGCACTGGCATGATTGCTGTGTTGGCCGTTGCATTTCTGCTTTTTGGCGGACTTTTGGGCATCGAGTTGGCAAATCCGGGTGAAATCGGTCGCATGGTCATGGCCAATGCCAACGCTGGCGAGATTGCTTCGACGGTGCAGGCTATACTGTCGTCAAACTGACGTTCAACTGGCAGGGCGACCAAAGAGTGCCGCATAGAGCTTGCGGTCGCGGCCATAGACGTCGGATCTGAACTCGATGCCGTTGTCGGTTGCGAAAGCCGTGGTGTAAACCAAATGCACCGGGATTTGTTCCGGCAATGTGACCTTGGTTGTCGCTCCGTCGGCCCAGATCGCTTCAATCTCGCTTCTGCTCATGCCGACTTTATCACCCAACAGCTCGTAGGCGAAATCGGCAGGGCGAGAAAGCCTGATACAGCCATGGCTGAATGCACGAGTAGCGTTGGCGAATTTATCTTTCGCCGGGGTGTCGTGCAGATAAATGTTGTGCGCATTCGGCAACATGAATTTCACTTTGCCCAGTGCATTTCTCACGCCGGGACGCTGGCGGAATGTGAAAGGAAAACTACCGGGGCCGTAAGAGGCCCAGTTGACACTGCCCCAATCCGCCAATTTGCCGTTGGCAAACAGTTCGAACTCTTCAGCATAGGCGAAGCCATTGCTGCGCAGTTTGGGCAACATTTCTGTGGTGGCGATTGAATAGGGAACTGTCCAGGTTGGATTCAGTTCGACATATTGCATGTTGGCTGAAAATTCCGGTGTTTGCGTGGCGACAGCGCCGACAACGACATTCATGCGGTCGACGACGTGATTTGCCTCGACCCGTTGCAATTCAAAGCCGGCAATGTTGACCAGGATGTGGCTGTTGCCGAGGGAATCCGGCATCCAGCGCCAGCGTTCCATGTTCAACACGATTTGGCGTTGGCGATCCAGTGGCGGCACGTTGAGCGCCAGAATTGACTGTTTTCCAATGAGACCTTTTGCTTCCAAGCCGTGGCGCACCTGGAACCTGCTCATGGCAGTAAAGGTTGCGGCATCATATTTGGGTGAAGTCGAATCCGGGCCCGTATAATCACCAGTCATGGAAAGGATTTGCCGAACCTGAGCGACACGCGGATCGCTCTGGCCCTGCTTCACGGGTGCGCCATCGGCAATGCGTGGCCAATCAATGCCGTCATTCAGGACCGTTGTATAAACCTTCAACATGCGTTTCAGGGACTGGTAGTGGTTGTTCTTTGGTTCATAGGCTGCCAGATATTTTGCCGGGTTGGGCTGCCTTGCCATATCCGTCAGTACACGGAGGGAATCGAGGACCTTGCGCTTGCGGAAGAGCTGGGGATCGACTTTCTGGGGGGTAAGGCGGCCGATACGCAAGTCGGACGCATAGGCAATGAAATACGCACTCATGTAGAGTTCGGCTTGTGCGGCGGTGAAAGGATCGTTTTTCTCGGCATCGCGTGCCAGTCCAATCAAGGAACTGATGGGGTATGCCGCCGGATCGAGGCCGTCGTATACCGCGTTGTTCAAGCGCTGTACGAATGACACGGTGCGACCTGTGCCAATCCAGTAGATGGGAGCAGTGTTCTTCACATAATGAGAGATTAGCGTAGCCTTGACCCGCTCCAGGGGCAACGGGAGGCGCTGACCACTTGTGAGAATTGACACTATTTCCGCCCGGACCAAATCCGGCGATGGCGCGGCCTGCACAACACTTGCGTACACCAGGCTTGCAACCAGAATCAGGATCCGCATCGTTATCGTCATGTCAGTTCTGCGCTCCGCATTGGATCAGTTAACGCAATACCACTTAATCAAACATTGAGCAGGAGATATTCGCGTTCCCACGAGGAAATCACACGGCGGAAATGTTGCATCTCTTCAAACTTCACATCTTGATAGGCTTCGACAAATTTCTCGCCGAGCACCTGTTTGAAGGCCTTTGTGTAATTCAGCTTGTCGAGACCCTCCTCCAGGTTGATGGGCAGGGTGTGGGCATAGCGATAGGCTGAACCCGTTACGGGTTCGGACGGTTTGATGCGCTCCACCATGCCAAGATAACCGCAGGCGAGAGAGGCCGCGAAAGCCAGATAAGGATTTGCGTCAGCACCGGGTACGCGATTTTCAACGCGCAAGTTGGTGGAGTCTGAGGATGGAACACGCAGTGAAACGGTGCGATTGTCGATGGCCCAATGCACATTGGTGGGCGCATCGGATTCCGGCACCAAGCGACGGTAAGAATTCACGTTCGGTGCGAGCAGCGGCAAGGCAGCGGCGAGGTAGCGCTGCATGCCGCCAATGTGATTGAGGAAATTCTTGGACGGTTTGCCGTCCTTTCCTGCAAATATGTTCCGACCGCTGCGCAAATCCAGCACGGACTGATGAATGTGCATGGACGATCCCGGCTCATTGGCATGGGGCTTGGCCATGAAGGTCGCGTACATGTCATGCTTCAGTGCGGCCTGGCGCACGGTGCGCTTGAACAGAAAGACCTGGTCTGCGAGTTCCAGAGGATCGCCGTGGTTGAAATTGATTTCAAGTTGAGCCGGACCACTCTCATGGGACAGGGTGTCCACATCCAATTCCTGTGCTTCGCAATAATCGTAAATGTCTTCAACAACTGGATCAAAATCGTTCGCCGCGTCGATGCCATAGGCCTGACCGCCGGGCTCCTTGCGGCCGGACCGGCCTACTGCGGCCTCCAACGGATAATCAGGGTCGATATTTTTCTTGCACAGGTAAAACTCAAGTTCAGGTGCGACGACCGGACGCCAGCCCTTGTCGCGATACAGTTGAAGCACGCGTTTCAACACATGGCGTGGTGAAATTTCCACCGGGTCATCATTCAGGTGATAGGCATCGCAAATGACCTGGGCAGTTGGCTCCTGGTACCATGGCACCATGCGGATCGTATCTGAATCCGGTTCCAGATAAACATCAACGGCACTGTCGCTGACGGCGTCCGTGTCCTGGACATAGCGACCATTGATGGTCAGGGTGAATATTTCTTCGGGAATACGCAAGCCGCGGGAGCGTTGGCCTTTGAGAAATTTCTTCGGTGGCAAAATTTTGCCGCGAGCAGTTCCTGACATGTCCGCGACGAGACATTCCACTTCACTGATCTTCTTCGATGTAACAAATTCCTCGAATTTCGCGTGGCTCATGATTCCCTGCTATGGTATTGAAATCCGGACTATTCTAACCTTGATTTGGGGGCATTAGGAAGGGGTTCCGGTTAGACCATTGAAAGCATGAGACAATCAATCACGGCACAATCCTACTATCAGGCCTCGGCGCAATCGGCCGGGCGCCACGAGGCATTGCGCGGTGATGTGACCTGCGATGTGGCCGTGATTGGCGGCGGATATACGGGACTATCTGCAGCCTTGGACCTTGCAAAGGCTGGTTACAAAGTGGTGGTGTTGGAAGCCGAACACATTGGCTTTGGTGCATCGGGGCGCAATGGCGGGCAGATCTGTACCGGATATTCACCAGGACAATCGCGGTTGGAATCGCAGGTCAATAAAAGTGATGCGCGCAAATGTTTTGACATCGCGGAAGATGCCAAAAAGCTCATTGAACGCCGGATCGCGGACCATCACATCGATTGCGATTTACAGTGGGGCTATCTGCACTGCATTCCCAAACCGGGCCAGACAGCAATGCTGCAAGACTGGATCGATGAGTATGAAGCACTTGGCTATGGTGGTTGCACGCTGTTGTCGAAGGATGAACTGGAAAACAAGATCGGCACCAGACTTTACCATGGCGCCATGCGGGAATCGCGAGCGGGGCATTTTCATCCTCTCAAGTATCTGTACGGGCTTGCTGCGGCAGCCGTAGCAGCAGGTGTAGTGATTTATGAACAATCGCGCGTGAATGAGATTGACACGGGGCGAGCTCCTTTTGCCAAGACGACACAGGGAACCGTGCGCGCGACTTACATGATTATTGGCGGCAATGGCTATCTTGGCAATACTGTTCCGGCGCTTCAGGGACGCGTGATGCCGGTGACGAGTTTTATCATTGCGACTGAGCCACTTGGTGAAAACCGCGCACGAAGCCTGATCCGCGATAATGAAGCTGTCGCAGACACAAATTTCATTCTGGATTATTTCAGACGGACAAAAGACAATCGCCTGCTATTTGGGGGTCGCGCCAATTATTCCACGATGGAACCTGCTGATGTTGGCGCATCGATGAAGCCATCCATGTTGAAAGTGTTTCCGCAATTGTCTGATGTGAACATTGAATATTCGTGGGGCGGATACATTGCGATCACGTCCAATCGCATTCCCGATTGCGGAAGGTTGTCGCCGACGGTTTATTATGCGCACGGATATTCCGGGCAAGGTGTGGCGTTGGCGCAGATGTATGGGACGTTGATGGCGGATGCGATACGCGGCACGGCAGAGCGGTTTGATTTGCTGGCACGCTTTCGGCATCTGCCGTTTCCGGGTGGCCCCATTCGCATGCCGATGTTGGTGGCCGCCATGATGTATTATCGATTGAAAGATGCCTTGGGGTGAGTTCTGTTCTCGACAACATTGCCATGCCGAGTGGCCGTAAACCAAAACTGGATGCCGGATTGCGCATCTATGCCATTGGAGACGTGCATGGTTGCCTCGACAAGCTGTTGTCACTTGAAAAACTGATCGCAGATGATGCGCGGGCCACGAAAAATGACGTGCGCATTGTCATGCTGGGTGACTATGTGGATCGCGGGCCCCATTCACGCGAGGTGTTGAGCCATATCATTCAAGCGCGGAAAGCGGACAATCGCGTGGCGCTGCTTGGCAATCATGATTTGTATTTGCCCTATAAGCGCACCCATGAAAATGAAATCGTGCATTGGTGCATGTATGGTGGTGTTGAGTCGTTGTTTTCGTATGGCATCGATGTTCGGCGCTGGGATGAGGGACAATTGCGGACGCGTGCAGCCGAAGTGGTGCGCGACTTTCAACGGCTGGCACCGCAGGACCACCGTGTCTTTGTCGACAGTCTGCCGCGGCATGTGCGTTTCGGCGATTATCTCTTTGTGCATGCCGGTTTGCAACCAGGCGTGAAACTTGAAAAGCAGAAGAACCGGGATTTGCTTACGGTGCGGGAACCGTTTTTGTCGAGCGAGGCAGATCATGGCGCCGTGGTGGTGCATGGGCATACGGTTGTTGAAACCGCTGAGGTTCGCGCCAACCGCATCGGCGTCGATACGGGTGCGGCGTTTGGCGGAAAGCTGACGGCGCTTGGCCTTGAGGGTGAAGATCGCTGGGTGCTGCAGGTTTAAGCGCGGGCGCCCTTCTGCCAGGCGCGGAGGCAGATGTATTCCATGATGAGACTGGACGCGGCGATGCTGGTGATTTCGGCGTGGTCGTAGGGTGGTGAGACTTCAACCATGTCCATGCCGATGAAGTTCACATTCGTCAGTTTACGGATGATTGATGCGGCCTGATGATACGTGAAGCCGCCGGGGATTGGCGTGCCGGTGCCGGGTGCCACGGATGGATCGAGGCAGTCGATATCGAAAGTCAGGTAGGCTTTCTGTTTGCCAACTTGTTTGGTGATGATGGCGGCCAGTTCGGAAGCGGTGGAGTCATGGGCTTCTTCAGCGTAGATGATGCGAATGCCATCGGTTGTTTCACCGACGAAACTGGTGCGGATGCCGATTTGTACGGATTTCTCCGGATCGATGAGGCCTTCTTTCAAGGCGTAGCCGAACATGGTGCCGTGGTCGATGCGGCCGCCTGAGTCAGGTTCCATGTCGCGGTGGGCATCGAAGTGCACGAGGGCGAGCGGACCGTGCTTTTTGGCGTGAGCTTTCAGCAGCGGATAGGAGATGTAGTGATCGCCACCGAGGGACACCATTTCAGCGCCGCTGGAAATGATTTCTGTGGCGTGAGCTTCGAGTGTGGCGGGGAAGTCGTCTTTTTTTCCCCAATCGAAAAAGACATCGCCGTAGTCGATCACGCCCAGCGTTTCAAAAGGATCGAAGTTCCAGGGATAAATCGGTCCCCAGGCGTTTTCGGCTGAGGCCTTGCGAATGCCCTCCGGGCCCATGCGCGTGCCGGAACGATGGCTCACAGCTTGATCGAAGGGAATGCCGGTGACAGCGATGTCGACGCCTTTGAGGTCGCGTGTGTACTTGCGGCGCATAAAAGAGAGTGCACCTGCATAGGTGGGCTCCCAACGGGTGCCTTTTACATCCTTGCGGCGAAAGGCTTCATCGCCCGGCACGTAACCGAGCTTGTCCATTTCAAGGGCCATGGTTCTACTCCGTGAGGATCAGGGAGTCTTCTGGCTGCCAGTAGACCCACAATTTGTCGCCGCGCTTGGCACCTGCGCCAACTTCGCGACGGTCGTTTTGCACGTTGATTGACACGTGCGAGCCATCGGCAAGTTCTGTCACTAACTCGCTCCAGTCGCCGTAGTAGGCGACATCGCGGACCGTGGCCTGTGCGGCAATGGCTCCTTTTTCGGTGGGCCTGGCTTTGGAGAGTTCAATTTTTTCAGGCCGTACGGCGATGGTCACTTTGCCATTGCATTGCTTATCGGTGGGGATTTCAACTTTGCCGAGGCCCTTGGCGTCGCAGGCGAGTGCTCTGCCTTTCTGGTTCAACACCATGGCGTCAAACATGTTCACCTTGCCGATGAAGTCGGCGACGAAACGATTGGATGGATGCTCATACAGCTCGGCTGGTGTAGCGAGCTGCATGATGGCACCCTTTTCCATCACGGCAATACGGCCCGCCATGGCAAGGGCTTCGTCCTGATCGTGCGTCACCATGATGAAGGTGATGCCGACGGTTTGCTGCAGCCGCGTGAGTTCGAGGCGCATGTCGTCGCGCAATTTTGCATCGAGGGCGGAGAGTGGTTCGTCGAGCAACAGCACTTTCGGACGCTTTACCAACGCGCGGGCAAGGGCCACACGCTGGCGCTGACCACCGGACATTTGATCAGGTTTGCGATCCGCCAGGTGGCCGAGCTTTACCATGTCGAGCGCTTCCTTGGCGCGGGAAGCGGCTTCACTGGCTGCAACGCCGGTTACCGTCAGCCCGTACTCCACATTCCTTTGCACCGTCATATGCGGGAAGACGGCATAGGACTGGAACACCATGTTGGTGGGGCGCTTGTTGGGCGGTGTCAGCGCCATGTCCTCGCCGCCGATGAAGATTTGGCCTTCACTTGGCGTGTCGAGGCCGGAGATCATGCGGAGAAGCGTGGTCTTGCCGCAACCTGATGGGCCCAAGGAGTGCAAAGAATTCGTTTTGTGCGATGTCGAGCGAAACGTGGTCAACCGCTGTGACACCGCCGGGATAGAAGCGCGAGACGTTGCGAACGGATACGATGGGTTCAGTCATGATTTAATGTCCGCCTTTGGGAGCGCCCTGGAGTTTCATGGCAAGAATGGTGGCAAGGAGTGTGATGACGATGAGCACGGTCGACGCAGCATTGGCTTCATATTTCACGCCAGTGCGCACCATGGAATAGATTTTCACCGGGAAGGTGACCGAGCCCGGACCACCGACGAAGAACGTGATGATGAAATCATCCAGCGAGAGCGTGAAGGCGAGCAGTGCGCCGGCAACAAGCGCTGGTACCATGAAGGGTACAAGCACGCGCATGAATGTCTGCCACTCATTTGCTCCCAAATCGCGCGAGGCTTCTTCAAGCTGTCGGTTGAATCCAACGAGGCGAGCGCGAACCACCACGGCGACGAATGGAAATGAGAATGCGATGTGGGCGATGATGACCGGTGTGAGGTTGAACGGCCAGGTTTTGGTTGCAAAGAAATCCATCATGCCAACCTGGCGGAAGAACATGAGCATGGCGACACCCATGCAGATTTCCGGGATGATGATGGGTAGGCCCATTGCCCCTTCGTAAGCCGATTTGAACGGGAACTTGAAGCGCCACAGCAGCACGGCGATCAAAGCTCCGATGATTGTGGCGATGATCGTCGTGATGAATGCAATCAGCAACGAATTCAGCATCGCATCGAAGATGTCGGCGTTATTCCAGGCCTTGACGTAGTTGTCCAAGGTGAAGCCGCGCCACACGCCGCTGCGGTTTTGAACGTTGAATGAAAAAGCGATGAGTACGAAAATTGGCACATATAGCACGACAAGAGTTGCCGCGAACAAGGCTTGCAGCCACTTACGCTTGCCGAATTCGAGAGGGCCTTCACCGGGTTTCAGGGCTGCGGCCATCTATGTGTCTTTCGCGAGTGAGCTGCGTTGCTCGAATATGCGCTGAATGAGAATCGCAAGGAACGTGAGGATCATCAGGACAAAGGCGAGCGCTGATCCCAGCGGCCAGTTGTTGGCGGAGCCGAACTGGTTCTGGATGATGTTGCCGATCATCCATGAACTGGTGCCGCCAAGTTCATCCGCAATGAGGAACATGCCGAGGCAGGGAATGAACACCAGAATGATTCCCGTGATGATGCCGGGCATGGTGAGCGGCATGGTGACCCTCCAGAATGTTTGCGCCTGTGTGGCACCAAGATCGAGGCTGGCTTCGAGATAAGAGCGGTCGAGGCGTTCGATGGTTGAATAGAGTGGCAGCACCATGAAAGGCAGGAAAACATAGAAATGCCCGAAGACCACTGCTGCGGTTGATCCCAGAATTTCAAAAGGGCCCAATCCCACATATCCAAGCAGTGTGTTGATGATACCGCGGTTTCCCATCACCGAACGCAATGCATAAGTGCGGATCAACAGATTGATCCAGAATGGCAGAATGATGAGCAGCAGCAGCATCGGGCGCCAGCGTTCCGGTGCAAAGCAAATACCGAAGGCGATGGGGTAGCCGATCACCAGGCAGGCAATTGTCGCGAGCGCGCTCCACCACACGGTGCGCAGAAATATCTTGATGATGTCGGCGTTGAGAGTGTCAAAGTAGTTCGTGAATGTCGACAGATAGTCATAATCATTGACGGAAATCTGACCATCGACGACGAGCTTGCTCGACAGTGAAAGCACCAGCAGAAAACCGAGCGGAATGAGAAAAAATACCGCGAGCCAGAATGTGCCCGGTATGGCCATGGTCCAAAATGCAGGTCGATTAGACTTCCAGTCTTCCACGTCGTTTCTTCCCCTGAACGAATGGTAAGCTTAGCAAAACATTGGTCACACGCAACAGCTACGTAAAGATAGAAAGGCGGCCGGAAAAAACCCGGCCGCGAGCTGATTTTTTGAGTCCCTGTGTTAAGCCGCCTGAACTGCGGTCCAGATTTCGTCGCGCACCTTGGCTCCATCTTCTCCGAGATAAGCCGCGTATTCGCACTTGGCAAGAATTTCTGCTGGCGGGAAGATCGCAGGGTTGGTGCGGTACTTCTCATCCGTCAGTTCTTTTGCCTTGGCATTTGGCGTAGCATACTGAATGAACTCGGCAACCGATTTGCCGACTTCTGCATCGAAAATGTAGTTGATGAAGGCATGCGCATTTTCAGGATGCGGTGCACCGACGGGAATCGCAAGTGTGTCTTCCCACACATTCGAGCCTTCTTCTGGCACGACGTAAGCGATGTCGGGGTCTTCCGCCATCACTTGTGCAATGTCGCCATTGTATTCCATGGCAAGATCAACTTCGCCCTGCGCCAAAAGTTCCTGGCCATTGTCTTCAGCGTATTTTTTAACACCCTTCTTGCTTGCAATGAGCAAATCCTTGGCTTTGGCCAGTTCGCCAGCGTCCATAGAATTATATGGCAGGCCAAGATACTTCAACGCCAAGCCGATGCAGTGTTCCTGATCTCCCATCATGGAGACGCGCCCTGCATAAGCCGGATCTTCGAAGATTGACTTCCAACTGGTGATCACACCGCCTTCGACTTTCGACTTGCGGTAGCCGATGCCGACTGTTCCCCACATGTAGGGCAGCGAGAACTTACGTTCCGGATCAAAACTTGGTTTGAGGAATGCCGGATCAATGTTGGCGATGTTCGGGATCTTGTCCTTGTTCAAGGGCATTAACATGTTTGCCTTGACCATGCGCTCGACAATACGGTCGCTGGGCACGATGACGTCGTAACCGGGGTTGCCAGCCTTGAGCTTGGAGAACAATTCATCGCCATCGGCAAAGAGATCGAGCTTCACTTCAATACCGGTTGCGGCGTTGAAATCGGCGAGTGTGGTTTCGCCAATGTAGGTGTCGAAGTTGTAGAAGTTAAGCTTCTTTTCTTCTTCCGACAGCGCAAAGCGCGGCAGGAATGTGAGGCCTGCGGCGAATGCGCCGGTGCCCTTGAGAAGCGAACGTCGATTAAGGCGCGTGCGCCTGAGTGATGCTGTCATGGTTTTCCCCTCCGATTTCAGCTGTGGTTGAATTTAGCGACAATTTGCGGCAAAAAACAGGCTTATTTAACTACCTCCGTCTTCACGTCCGCGTAGGTCTTGTCCAGCGCCTGGCGGGCGAGACGGATCAGTTCGTCGATTTCGCCTTTGGAGATCACAAAGGGCGGTGAAACCACCATTGTGTCCCAGCAGGCGCGCATGATCAGCCCATTATTTATGCAGTAGTCGCGGCAGATGGTGCCGACGCGGCCGCAATCGTGGAAGCGCTCGCGGGTTGCCTTGTTTTTGGTCAGTTCGATGGCACCGATGAGCCCCACAGACCGGGTTTCGCCCACAAGCGGATGGTCGTTGAGGCTGGCCAGAGCCTCATTGAAGTAAGGTGCGAGTTCAGCCACGCGTTCCACCAGTTTTTCATCCTGGATCATCTGAATGTTTTTCAGCGCTACGGCGGCCGCGACAGGATGTCCGGCATAGGTCATGCCGTGGTAGAACTCGCCGCCCTTGGCGAAGAAATCCTTGATTAAGTGGTCTGAAAAAGCAGCTGCACCGATGGGCTGGTAGCCTGACGACAGGCCTTTGGCCATGGCGATGATGTCGGGATCAAAGCCGAAGGTTTCGAAGCCGAACCATTTGCCGGTACGACCGAAGCCGCAGATGACTTCGTCGGCGACAATCAGAATGCCGTATTTCTTGCAGATGCGCTGTACTTCTGGCCAATAGGTTGACGGCGGGATGAGAACACCGGCGGCACCCTGAAGGGGTTCGCCATAAAAAGCGGCGACATTTTCGGGTCCGACTTCAAGAATTTTCTTTTCGAGGTCGGCTGCGGCTTCGAGGCCAAATTCTTCCGGCGTCTTGTCACCGCCAAAGTCATACCAATAGGGCTGTTGCACGTGGTGGAAGCCGGGCAGCAAGTCGCCGCCCTGCCCGTGCATGGCGGAAAAGCCGCCGAGATTGGCGGCTACCCAGGTTGAGCCGTGGTAGCCTCTGGTGCGGGCAATGATGTGCTGACGGTAGGGCTTGCCCATCAGTTTCCAGTAATGGCGGACGAAGCGCACGATGGTATCGTTGGTTTCGCTGCCGGAGTTGGTGAAGAAGATATGTTTGAAGCGCTTGGGCAGAACGGACGAGATTTTCTCTGCCAGTTCCGTTGCTGGCACCGTCGTGGTTTTGAAGAATGTGTTGTAATAGGGCAGGTCTTGCATCTGGCGGTAGGCGACTTCGGCTAGTTCCTTGCGTCCATAGCCGATATTGACGCACCACAGGCCTGCCATGCCGTCGAGGATCTTGTTGCCCTTGCCGTCCCATAGCCACACGCCGTCACCGTGTGTGATCACACGCGGGCCACCTGCTTCATGGAAGGCCTTGTGGTTGGTGAAGGGATGGAAATGGTGGGCGATGTCGGATTTGACAATTTCGTCGATGTTGATGTTTTTCTGATGGATGGTCATGGCAGTCTCCGGAATACGGTGGGTGGCCCGCGAAAACGTGGACCCGAACAACTCAGCAATGACAGAGTACTATGGCTTAAAACCAATACGGGCGCAGCTCATCATGACGTAGGACTTCGATGTGCGGGCGCACTCGAGACCTTGCTTCCGACCTGATGAGGCATTTTTTGCCATGGGTAAGCATGGCAGAATTTGGTCGACAAGGCAATCAGCCCCGATCTGGCCCAGTTCCACGTGGCGTTACGAGAGCGGACAAGCATGCCACCTGCAACATGACCGCTGCTGCGGATGCTGCCCAAATGGCGTTCTCAGCATTGCCGACCAACAAAAGTGCAAGGGCCAAGCCCAACGTTGCAAAGGCAGGGAACCACAGCAGGTAATCAAACGGTGCGAGGCGTGGACCGGAGCGGCTTCTGTATATTTCTGCGGTGGGGCTAAAGGATGCCTGTCCCCAAATGACTGCGATCACCACTATCGTCCAGATTATTGCCCTGCTGTCAGGACCAGTGCCTCCCAGAAACAGAAAAAATGCCGCTGATACCATCGCCGCCACGATCGCAAGGGCGCTGCGAAAGGCAGCCATGCCATCGCGGCGGATGAGCACCAGCATCATAAAACAAGCCAATAACCCGGTTCCAATGAGGATGAACATGGCATTGCGCAGACCGTTTTTGACTTGCTGGCTTGCCACATCCTGGGACGCGGGCAGAATGCCCCGCAATGTGAGAAGGTTCGCCAGAGACCGTACTGAAATGTCTTCGGCCGGTTCAATCTCGATGCGGTAAATACCTGATGGCGAGCGGTAGAGGCCCTGCAATGACTGGTCGAGGTCCAGTTCGCTGGGTTGGCGCAAATTGGCCAAACTTGCGAGCTCTCTTTTGAAATCAATCAGGCCCGAAAATGAAAGTTTCTCCAGCGCGGCCATGGATTGCGCATCAGCTGATTGCAAAAACAGTGTCAGGCTGCGCCGAGACTCCAGAGCTGCTTGCAACATCGGCGCGTTCACGCCCGACATTTCAGTCACTTTGGCGATGGCGGCTTCCAGCTTTTGGAGTTCGGCCCTCGGGTCATGGGTCGTCAGCACTTCAAGCACGGCGTCGTTCTGTGGAATTGTAGCCAACAGGTTCATCTTGTTGTCGATGTCTTGGGGCAAGAATCCACCGAGCCAGCGCGCACTCTTTACCTCGGGCATGGTCTTGAGCCTTTCTGCGATGGCGGCGGCCTCGTCGTACGTAGTCGCGAGTACTGAAATCTCTGGCGATTGTGCAAACGTCGCAGGAACAGGGTGCCATAGCTTTGGCAATAGCGTTGATTGCGCAATGGTCGCGCAAAACAAGGCTGCAATCAGTATTGGCGCGCGGACATGGCGCAGGTTGGCCCGCATCATTTGAGATGAAAAATCGGGGGGTGCAAGTGCGCGCAACAGTGCGGGAACCAGAGTCATCGACGCGATGGCAGCCGTGATAAACAGACACACACAAAAGACCAGCATTCCTGTCACCGCTGTTGATGGTGCAATTGTCTGGCCCAGAAATGCCGCAGTAAAAACAATGAAAACCAGACAACGGCGCAAGGCCTCCTGGGCATTCATGGTTGCTTTTTTTACCGTATGACCACGGCGCTCGACGGTTGAGATCGCGAAGGCATTTGTTGTTTGGGCGAGCATCAACATGGCAAAGAGGGACGCGGCCACCAAGCCCGGTATGATGAGCGTTGTGATGGGGGAAACCAGTACCAGCAGCGGCCAACTCATGGCCTGAACCGGGAGCCATGCAAGTGTAACGATCAGGGCAAAGTGAACGGAACCAGACAGCACGAGGGTGACGAGCGTGACGAAGATTGCAGTCATCAGTGAAGCCGCGAAGAATTGTGACGGTGCAGGCGCTTCGGGTGTTGGTGGATCCAGCGACGGCTTGGCTTCGACCGTAAGCAGACAATCGGCGCATGGTCTCGTCTGGAGTTGGTCCAGCAACTTGATCGCGGCCGCATTCTGCCCTTGGCGAGGCCACGCCAGAACCAAGATAATTTTCGGATTTTTTTGAATCTGCATCCCGGTAACGGAGAGCCAGTTCACAGGTCGTTGGACGCCATTCATTGACGCCTGAATCGTTGCTGACAGCTCATTGAACAAATCAACAAAGGCCTGCGGATTGCTGCCTGAGTCTGCGGCGGCGGCAACACTTTCAGCGAGTTTTGTCAGGCTGTCCAATGTCGGTGATTTTGAGACGGCATCCAGCAAGGGCCGCAGGTTTTCAACATAGGCCAAACGTCCGGCCAAGTCAGCGGTATCCTGAAGCAAGAATGCGTTGACGCCATAGTATGGTCCGTGGCCGGGCGACAGTGCGAGATTGAAGATATCCGTGCGTGTTGACAGCTCGCGCAAGACATCTTCCCGTGCAGTGGCCACGGCCTGTGGTGTTTTACCTACGATCTTCAACGTCACCAGATTTTGAAGATTGGGAAATTCGCGATCCAACTTGGATACTTGCAGGGCGGCTGGCGGTGGTTTCGTCAGAGAGGCTGGGGAACTGTCGAAAGTTATACCGAAGTACGTGGTTGCCAAACTGGCCAAAGCCAGCACGACCCAGATCGCGATGACTTGAGTAGATCGATCGAACCCCAGCTTGATCAGTCGTGTAATGCTGTCAAGCATGCGTGCATCAAGGCTCTTGTGAAATTCCAGATTCGGACGTGTGAGCCGCATCGGCCCGACGGTGGGACAGATAGGACCGAATGCTGACTGGCATCAAAACAAAATAGATCGCGGCAACGACCAGCAATGCTTCCCACGGATAAGACACGAGATAGATGACAGCCAGAGCCGCCATTGCAAGAACTGGAATGAACCACTCGCGTTGAACGCGCGATATTGTTTTTCCTGAATATGTTGGCACGCGGCTCACCATCAGAATTGCGACGACAAATATATAGGGCGCAATGTAGGGTGCGTAGCGATGGCCATCGGGAATAACCCCCAGAAATCCGAGATAGAATGGCACCAGTGCCAGACCTGCACCTGCGGGTGCAGGTACGCCGGAGAAAAACTTGGAGGACCAAGCCGGCTTGTTTTCGTCCTCCAACATGACATTGAAGCGGGCCAGCCTGAGGGCGCAGGCAATAGCCAACATCAAACACACGATCCAGCCCGCGGTTCGCAGGCTATTGAGGGACCAGAAATAGATCAGAAGTGCCGGGGCCACGCCGAAGTTTACAAAATCTGCCAGAGAGTCGAATTCCGCACCAAACTTCGACGTGCCTTCCAGATAGCGTGCGAGGCGGCCATCGACTGCATCCAACACGATTGCGAGAATAATGGCGGCGACGGCCAGTTGTACCCTGTTTTCGATGCCCAGCCTGATGGCCGTGATGCCGCTGCAGAGTGCCAACAAGGTGATCAGATTGGGAAGCAAATAACGGATCGGGATGCGCGTGAAGCGAGGGGCATGATCTTTATTGCCGCCAGCCTCCATTCCTTCAGTCCTTGCGACCGGCACGTGCCGATTCTTGACTGTTGAGATCAGCCAAAACAGTTTCACCTGCAATTGCCCGTTGACCGACGCACACATGGGGCGAAACGCCGTGCGGCACGTAGACGTCAACGCGGCTGCCAAACCGAATAAGGCCAAAGCGCTGCCCGGCAGCCAATCTGTCACCGGTGTTGGAAAATTTCACAATGCGGCGCGCCACCAAGCCTGCGATTTGCACAACTCCAATGCGCTTGCCGTCATTTGTATCGATGGTAAATGCCTGACGTTCGTTGTCTTCGCTGGCCTTGTCGAGCTCTGCATTGATAAACAGGCCTGGCACATAGGTCATTTGCGCAATGGTTCCGTCCACTGGCGAGCGGTTGATGTGCACATCAAACACATTCATGAAAACAGAAATACGCGTCATCAGTTCCCTTGGCAGGTCGAGTTCCGGCGGTGGGATGACTTGCGTGATCATGGACACACGACCGTCGGCTGGGGAAATCAGAAGTCCGGCACGGGTTGGCGTGACACGTTCGGGATCGCGGAAAAAATAGGCGCACCAGGCTGTCAGGATCACACCGATCCATCCCAATACTTCAGCTCCCAGCCAAAACAATACCAGGGCGATGACTGCAAATATGGCGACAAACCGCCAGCCCTCACGATGGACGGGTACGAATGTAGACGTGATCGTATCTTTCAGTGTCATGACTGTTCTCTAGCGAGTTAGGTCGCGTTCTGCAATGCAAGGGATTCTGCTGTCGGGCCTCGCGCATCAAGTGTGGCCGCCAACTTCTTGCGCGCTTCATCGGCTTCACGCTGGCGGTTCCACATGCCGGCATAAAGGCCCTTCTTGCGCAGAAGCCTATCATGCGTACCGCGCTCAGCAATTTCACCTTCTGCAAGCACAATGATTTCGTCAGCGTCGACGATTGTTGACAGGCGATGCGCGATGACAATTGTCGTTCGATTGCGGGAAATACTCTTGAGGGCTTCCTGGATGTCTTGCTCGGTAAATGTATCCAGCGCGGACGTGGCTTCATCGAGAACGAGAATGGGAGGTCCTTTGAGGATTGTGCGGGCGATGGACACACGCTGCTTTTCGCCACCCGAGAGTTTCAGACCGCGTTCACCAACCAGTGCGTCGTAGGCCTTTGGAAGCGATACAATAAATTCGTGAATCTGGGCCAGTTTCGCTGCTGCAATGATTTCTGAGTCCGTTGCTGAAGGTCTGCCGTATCCGATGTTGTATTTCACAGTATCGTTGAACAGCACCGTGTCTTGGGGAACCATTCCGATTGCGGCGCGCAGTGATTTTTGCCGCACGTTTGAGATGTCCTGGCCGTCGATGAGAATCCGGCCGCCCGTGGCGTCGTAGAATCGATAGATCAACCTGGATATGGTTGACTTTCCAGCACCTGACGGTCCGACAATGGCCACTGTCTTGCCAGCTGGAACATCCAACGAGATGTTTTTGAGAATGGGGCGCTCGGCGTCGTAAGCGAAGCTGACGTTCTCAAATTGAATGTGACCTTTGCCTGCCACGAAATCCTTGGCGTCCGGCTTGTCTTTGACGTCGGCGTCGACATCCAGAATATTGAACATGCCTTCAACGTCAATGAGACCCTGTTTGATTTCGCGGTAGGATGAGCCGATGAAATTCAGCGGCATATAGAGCTGGATCATGAGGGCGTTGATCATGACAAAATCACCGAGCGTGTTCGTGCCATTTGGAACGCCGTAAGCTGCAAGTATCATGACGATGGTGAGACCAATGGAGTAGATAATTGCCTGGCCGGCGTTCAGGACCGACAGCGATTCCCATGTTTTGATCGATGCCTTTTCATAAATTGCCATGGACTCATCATAGCGTCGGGTCTCGTGATTTTCGTTGCCAAAGTACTTGACGGTCTCGAAGTTCAGCAGGCTGTCGATGGCTTTGCCGCCGGCGTCGGTGTCGGCCTCGTTCATGGTGCGGCGGATATTGATGCGCCATTCGGTGGCCCAGTAAGTAAATGCGATGTAGGCGATCACCGTAATGGCGATGATGACGCAATAGAGCCAACCAAACGTCCAAGTGAGGACGCCGCAGACAAGGGCAATTTCCAATGCGGTTGGCAGCGTATTGAACAATGAGAAGCGCAGGACGGAATCGACGCCGCCGATGCCCCGGGAAATAACGCGCGTGACGCTGCCCGTGCGGCGTTCCAGGTGAAATTTCAGTGACAGTTCGTGCAGATGGCGAAAAGTTTCCGTTGCGAGCTGGCGCACGGCCCTTTGGCCCACTTTTGCAAAGAGTGCGTCGCGCATTTGTGCGAAAACGACCATGAATATGCGGCCCAATCCATAGGCCAAAACCATGAAAATCGCCGGTGCCGCGAGGGTCAGAGCTGTGTTACCGCCAGAATTCAACGCATCAGTGGCATACTTGAACGCGTAAGGCGTCCAGACCGTTATGAGTTTTGAACCGATCAACAACAGCAGCGATACGACAACGCGTATCTTGATATCGGTGCGACCGTGCGGCCACAGCAACGGGAGCAACCCTTTCAGGGTTTCCCACTGGCTGCGCTCATTGGACGTCGGGTTTACGGTGCGATTTCTCATGCACCTGCTATTGCTTCAGCGGCATGGAAAAAACCTGGCCCGGATAGATGAGGTCAGGGTTGCGGATTTGATCCTTGTTGGCCTCGTAAATGACGGTGAACTGCATGCCCTTGCCATAAACAAGTCGCGACAGGCGCCAGAGATTGTTGCCTGGCTGAATGATGACGCGTTGGGGAACGGCATTGCTGCCGCCAGTCTTGACGCCTATTTTCTGTCCGTCCGCAGGTGTCTGGATGGCAGCCACTTTCGCCGCTTCTTCGCGCTGGAATGGCAACTCAACGCGGCTGATCACTTTGCCTGATGCGTCGACTTCATCAGCGCGCAGTGCGTGCGTACCGGGCGCAATTGCGGTGCGGCCGTCGAAGGTCCATTTTCCCTCGGCGTTTGCCGTGACTTCACCCGCCACTGCGTTGTCGACATAAATCCTGACAATATTACCGGGCAGACTTCGACCGGAAAATATGATGTTGCCTTCGGAATCATAGTCAACTGAGTCCAGCACCACCTTCTTTGCTGGTGATTGGTCTGCTCCAGACGACGGAGCCTGGACCACTTTTGCGGGTTCATCAGGTTTGACAATGGCCACCAAGGCTTCGCCCTTTGCCTGTTCCTTGATTGCGACCGCGACGGACGTGTCGGAAACTATCACGGATTCGCCGTTGCGTGTTTCGAGAGTCAGCGTGCCTGCACCTGCAGGGAGTGGCTTGTCGGGAATGAGGACGAATGAGCCCTCTGCATTGGCCGTTGCCTTGCCCACGAGTGCGCCATTGATCATGACATTGACTTCGGTGCCCGGTGTGGCCCGGCCCGCGATTAATGCCGTGCCGTCGGGTTCAACGCGCACGGTGTCGAAGCTGGGAGCGACTTCAACAGGTGGTGGCGGGACAGCAGCGGCTGCGGGCTCGACCTTTTCCAAGTCGTCTGCTGGTTTTTCCGGTTGAGCTACGTCCGGCTGCATGACTGCTTGTTGGTCTGGTTCTATTTCCGGCGCAGGTTCTGCGGCTTTTGGTCGAGCAGCCTCAACGGTTGCTTTTGGAGTGACGGCAACCTGCGTCTCAGATGTGGCGGACGTCGTCGCGTTTTCAGCAGGTTTTTCGGCGAGGGCTTTCTCCTCCGCTGTCTTCGCCGGGTCAGCGAGTGGTACTTCTGCGGTTGCAACTTTTGACTGTTCTGTTCCAGCTGTCGCTGGCGGTGTGGTGGCTTTGGTCTCACCCGTTGCAGTTTCAGTTGCCTTTTCAATCACTTTCTCAACGATTGAAGGCTTGTTGGTGGCCGACCAATAGCCAAAATATCCAGCGCCCAGGAGGGCTGCTGCTCCCAACAAGTAGAACGCCGGACGCCGTTTGCGGCGCTGTTCGTTATCGTCCATGTGCTGATCGTTCACCATCGTCTTGTCCGCCCCCGATATAGGTCTTTCCCGGGAGCTTGATAAGGCCTCACGGTCCCAGCGCAAAGCAGAAAGTCATGCAACGAAAAAGCCGCAACCAAGTGAAGGTTGCGGCTTCGATGTAGAGTTATGTGTCTGGATTAGACGTAGAAATCGGTAATGTCGAGATCGGCCAGAGCAAATCCTTGCAGGGTGAGCGATGTTTCAGCATCCAGTACAATCTTGATTCCTGATACCGGCGTTGTGCCTGTCGTGTCAGTGTACTCTGTCACCGAAGCAATTGCCTCTGAAGCATCGGAGAAATCGAATGCGCTGACGTCAATCAGGTCAATGCCATTTTCGAAATCCAGAATGATGTCGTTGCCTGAATCTTCGCTGAACTTGAACTTGTCGGCATCTGCGCCACCTGTGAGTTTGTCATCACCGCGACCGCCGGACAAGCGGTCATCGCCTGCGCCGCCGAGCAGTGTGTCGTTGTCATGGCCGCCCTTGAGCACGTCGCTGCCCTCGCCGCCATCAAGTGTGTCCATGCCGCTGTCGCCTTCGAGGCGATCATTGCCGGCATCACCCATCAGATTGTCATCGTCTCGGCCACCGCGTATGCGGTCGTTGTCTTCGTTGCCGTTGATCACGTCCTTGCCGGAACTGCCCCAAATACGATCTTTTCCAAGCCCACCGGAGATCGTGTCATCACCTGACCCGCCCCAAATGTGATCATTACCTGCGCCGCCATCCAAGACGTCATTGTCAGCGCCGCCCCAGATATGATCTTTGCCGTCCGCGCCCGACAATGTGTCGACGCCCATGCCGCCATGAATTTTTTCTCTGTTCGCATTTCCGGTGTGCGTGTCGTCGCCATCCGTGCCAAAATACTTTCTCTTGTGTCCGCGGTTCTTACTCATCGTGCGTGCTTCCTCGTTGTGAACTCAAGCGTGGAATGTTGCACACACTCGCTGACAGAAGCCCTACTTCGGGTGTCAGCATTTTATCAGTTATCTATTGATTTCAACAATTTAAATACAATTGAGTCTTGCAGCGCCTGGAACGAGGCCTCGACGATGTTGGGTGAGACGCCGACCGTAAACCAGCGATTTCCTTGGGAATCGCGGCTTTCGATCAGAACACGGGTGGTGGCTCCCGTTCCGCCATTGAGGATACGGACCTTGAAATCGACAAGCTCCATGTCAGAGATAAATTGCTGGTATTTACCAAGATCCTTTCTGAGTGCCACGTCGAGGGCGTTCACCGGGCCGTTGCCTTCACCGGCGTTGATGTAGATTTCGTCGCCGACTTTCACTTTCACAACTGCTTCGGACAGCATTTCACCATTGCGTTGCTCGACGGAGGTGCGGAAAGAGAGCACGTCGAAATAGTGAGGTACGGTTTCCAGGGCGCGGCGGGCGAGGAGTTCAAAAGACGCGTCAGCTCCGTCATAGGCATAGCCGTTGGATTCGCGCTCTTTCACATCGCGCAGCAAGGCATCGAGGCGGGTGTCGTCTTTTTTGACTTCAAGGCCGATGCGATTGAGTTCGGCGATGAGATTGGATTTTCCGGCTTGATCGGAGATCAGAATGCGACGGCGATTGCCCACGGTTTCCGGGGGCACGTGCTCGTAGGTTTCCGGTTCTTTGGCCAGAGCAGATGCGTGGATGCCAGCCTTGGTGGCGAAGGCGCTCTTGCCGACATAGGGGGCTTGCGCATTGGGCGCGCGGTTGAGCAATTCGTCGAAGGTGCGCGAAACGACAGTGAGCTCTTTCAGGTTTGCACCGGTTTCGAAACGGTCAGTGTAGGTTTTCTTGGACCCAAGCGTGCCAATGAGCGAGACAAGGTTGGCGTTGCCGCAGCGTTCGCCGATACCGTTCAGCGTGCCCTGGATTTGGCGCGCGCCTGCTTCAACTGCGGCGAGCGAATTGGCGACGGCCTGTTCGGTATCGTTGTGGGCATGGATGCCGAGGTGAGAGCCTGGCACAGTTTTCGTCATTGCACTGACGATCTGCCAGACTTCCGGAGGCAATGTGCCGCCATTGGTGTCGCACAACACGACCCAGCGCGCGCCCGCGTCATATGCCGCTTTCGCGCAAGCTGTGGCGTAGTCCGGGTTGGCCTTGTAGCCATCGAAGAAATGTTCGCAATCGATAATGACTTCCTTGCCTGCGTCCTTTGCGGCGTGCACGGACTCACGGATTGACTCGATGTTTTCCTCGTTGGTGCAGCCGAGTGCGACGCGCACGTGATAGTCCCAGGTCTTGGCGACGAAACAGGCGGCCTTGGTCTTGGCTTGCAATATCGATTGGAAACCAGCGTCGTTAGACACGGACCGCCCTGCCCGCTTGGTCATGCCGAAGGCGGTGAAGGTGGCTTTGGTTTTTCTGCTTTCGCCGAAGAGTGCGATGTCCGTTGGGTTGCCGCCAGCATAACCGCCCTCGATATAATCAAGGCCAAGCTTGTCGAGGATATCCATGACAACAATCTTGTCGTCGAGCGAAAAATCAATACCCGGTGTTTGCTGACCATCGCGCAGCGTGGTGTCGTAGAGGTAGAGGCGGGTGCGGGTCATTGGTGGGGCTTTCGTTGTGTGGCGGCAGACCCCTCATCCGTCAGCCTGCGGCTGCCACCTTCTCCCATAAGGGGTGAAGGAAGGGTCGTTTCCTTCTCCCCTTGCGGGAGAAGGTGGCCTGAAGGGCCGGATGAGGTGGTGGCTACGCGCGTTGTCGTTGCCTCAAGTATGGCCCTCATCGCACCATCTAGCCCGTGCAGTATGTCGCCATTCCAGAAGCGGAGAACACGGAAGCCTTGCGACTTCAACCACGCATCGCGGATGGCGTCATGTGCTGAATCGATATGTTGGCTGCCGTCGAGTTCGACGATGAGTTTGTGTTCGAAGCAAATGAAGTCAACGATGTAGCGCCCCAGCGGAACCTGGCGGCGGAATTTGAAGTGTTCGAATTTGCGGCTGCGCAAGTTGGACCACAGGATGCGCTCGACATCGGTCATCTCTTTCCTGAGACGCCTGGAATTGCGCTTGGCAAACCCCTCATCCGTCTCGCGACTACGTCGCGATCCACCTTCTCCCACAAGGGGAGAAGGGAAAGACGCTTCCTTCTCCCCTTGCGGGAGAAGGTGGCGCGCAGCGCCGGATGAGGGGGTGGTCACGCGTGTCATCGCTTCATCTCCCAACTCGTGGTGCCGTCCTTGTTGTCCTTGATTGCATGCCCATGCTCGCGAGTTCGTCGCGGATGCGGTCGCTCTCGGCCCAGTTCTTGTTTTTGCGAGCTTCGAGGCGAGGCGGTGATTAAGCCATTGATTTGTGCATTGACTAACATTCTAAGGTAAACAGAACCGCCAGCGATATTCACTTCTGCAGTTTCACCAAAAAGAGTTCTGTTTTTTCTTCCATCCAAGTACGCATGACACTCTAGTTCTGATACCCACGCCATGGACGATGATCGCTTCAGATTCTTGAAACTGTCTTGCGCTATAAAATTTTGCGAAGTTCAGTAATCACTTCATGCGTGTTCAAATCATCAGCAAGAAGCTTCGACAATTAGTTGATGAAAAAACTTTGATCGCTAACTGCATCGTTCAGTTACTTGGGCCCAGCGTCGATAGCTCTCTTGCAGCTTCCTTCAACGAGGCTACTGTCCAATCAATTGGCTGCCGATAGTGAGTCTTAAGCATGTTAAACCGGACACCGATCCACCGTGGACATCAAGTACAGTCAGTTGATCGTCACAAAATTCCCTAGGCTCTTGGACATCTTCTGTCCCTCCACCTGCAGGAACCCGTTGTGCATCCACACGTTCGCCATGGCGCCCGTGTCGAAGCTGCACCTTGTTTGTGCGATTTCGTTTTCGTGGTGGGGGAAGATCAAGTCCAGGCCGCCGCCGTGGATGTCGAAGGTTTCGCCCAGATAGCGGTGGCTCATGGCGCTGCATTCGATGTGCCAGCCGGGGCGGCCGCGGCCCCAGGGGCTGTGCCAGCCGGGTTCGTTCTTCGCGGATTGTTTCCACAGCACGAAATCAGCGGGATTTTCCTTATGAAGGTCAACGGCGACGCGGGCACCTGCTTGTTGATCTTCCAAGCGGCGCTGGGAGAGCTGGCCATAGTCCGGCATGGACGGCACTGAGAACAGCACCTCGCCGCCAGCCTCATAGGCGTGGCCCTTTTCGATCAGTGTACTGATCATGGTGATCATCTGGTCGATGTTGTCGGTGGCGCGGGGCTGGACCGTGGGTTCAAGGCAGCCCAATGCCTTGGCATCGGCGAAAAACTGGTTGGCCGTGTTTTCCGTAACTTTGCGGATGGCGTCATTGAGGGGCAGATCCGGGTGATCACGCAAAGCACGAGCGTTGATCTTGTCGTCCACATCCGTGATGTTGCGGACATAGGTTACGTGATCCGCACCATAGAGATGGCGCAGCAATCTGAACAACACATCGAACACAATGACAGGCCGCGCATTGCCGATATGGGCAAAGTCATAAACTGTAGGACCGCAGACATAGAGGCGCACGTTGTTCTCGTCGATGGGCGAGAAGCGTTCCTTGGTTCGGGTCAATGTATTGTAGAGAGTTAACGACATCTTACTTCCTGGGCTTCCGGCCCGGGATCGCCTTACTTCAATTTGGGTAAGCGGCGCCGTGCCAGCGGTTGATTGCTAGGTGCAAATAATAATGCCGCAAATGTTAACGGCATATGGGCTGGCTGTGGTCATATTCATGTTTTGGTCTATGGCGGTGCTGGCGTCAAGGCTGAAAGCCGCAACGGGTTTAAGGTTCCCTTACCCGAGAATTCGCCCCGCCACGGCGTCGAGTTTGGCGAGGAGAGCGGGATCGCGCTTTTCAGGTGCCGTCATGATGGCGTGTTCGAGGGCGCGGTCGGAACCTTGTGGGCATGGCGGATGCTGACGCGGCAAAGCTTCAGCCAGAGCGAGGACGAGTTTTTTGGCCAACGTGCTATTGGATTTCATGGTTTTCACCACCATGGCCACGTCCACGGCTTCGTGGTCGGGATGCCAGGCGTCGAAGTCGGTGACCATGGCGACAGTGGCGTAACAGAGTTCGGCTTCGCGGGCGAGTTTGGCTTCCGGCATGTTGGTCATGCCGATGACGGATGCGCCCCAGCTGCGGTGCAGTTCGGATTCGGCGAGGGTCGAAAATTGCGGGCCTTCCATGACCACATAGGTGCCGCCGATGTGGTGGGGAATGTCTTGTTGTTTCAACATTTTGGCTGCTATTTCAAAGAGTCTTTGTGAAACCGGATGGGCGAAGGGCACATGGGCCACACAGCCCGTGCCGAAATACGATTTTTCCCTAAGGTAAGTGCGGTCGATGAATTGATCCACCAGCACGAATGTGCCCGGTGCCAGGTCTTCTTTCAATGAACCGACTGCCGAGAGCGAAACCACATCGGTGACCCCTGCCCGTTTCAGGCAATCGATGTTGGCGCGATAGTTGATCGTTGACGGCGAATAGACATGACCCCGGCCGTGGCGCGGGAGGAACACGACCTTCAACCCGACGATCTCGCCAATGCGAAGCTGGTCAGAAGGCTCGCCCCAAGGGGATTTGACGGTGACCCATTGGGCGTTGTCCATGGGCACATCATAGACGCCGGAGCCACCAATGATGCCGAGGACGGACGCTGTCATGACGTGGGATCAATGCTCGACGTCGCGCCAGACTTTCTGTTTCACGAGATAGAGCATGCCAGCAAGACCGATCAGGTAGATGAGCGACATGAAGCCGATGCGCTTGCGCTCTTCCATTTTTGGCTCAGCGGTCCAGGCGAGGAAAGCTGATACGTCGCGGGCCATGTCATCCATGGTGTTGGGGGCACCGTCGTCAAATGTGACCTGCCCATCGGTGAGGGGTGGAGCCATACCGATCCAGTGGCCATTGGCGAAGTATGGATTGTAGTGCTTGCCTTCAGGTTGCTCGGCGGCGACTTCACCGTGTGGCTCTTCGTAACCGGTGAGGACTGAGTAGACATATTGCGGGCCACCGATGCCGTTCCACAGCTGGTTGAACGTGCCATACCAACCGGGGCGGGATTTGGTAATGAGTGACAAATCCGGCGGGAGTGACCCGCCATTTGATGCCCGAGCAGCTTGTTCATTGGCAAAGGGGTTCGGAAAACGATCAGAAGGCAGCCGATCTCGCTCGCCCACATCGCCGCTTGCGTCTGGATCTGCTGCGATCTTGTATTCAGCAGCGAGCACTTTCACCTGAGCATCCGAAAAACCTGGGCCGCCTTCTTCCGCAAGATTGCGGAAGGAGACCAGATTCATGGAGTGGCAGGCCGAACAGACTTCCTTGTAGACTTTGTAGCCCCGTTGCAGCTGGGCCTTGTCGAATTTACCGAAGGGGCCTTCAAAGGAATAGGACACGTCTTTGGCGACCTTTTGGCCTTCGGCCGCGAATGCGCCACTTGTCAGGGTTGCCAAAGTTATGGCGAGAGTTGCGAAGTGTTTCATTGATTTTCTCCGCTCACTCAGCTGCGACAAGTCTGGATTTGTTTTTGGACAGTACATCGTCTGAAATCGACGATGGCAATGCCTTCGGGCTTTCCAGCAATCCCAGCAGTGGCAGGATAATCAGGAAGTGGGCGAAGTAGTAGAAGGTCAGCAAACGCGACCAGAAGACATAAGCACCTTCGGCAGGCTTTGATCCAAGGTACCCCAGAGCCACGCAGACGATGGCGAAGATCCAGAAGAAGCTTTTGAAGATCGGGCGATAATTGCCGGAGCGCACACGCGAGGTATCGAGCCACGGCAGGAAGAACAGGATGAGGATTGACCCGAACATGGCCATGACACCGCCGAGCTTTGACGGGATGGCACGCAGAATGGCGTAGAACGGCAGGTAGTACCATTCAGGCACGATGTGCGCGGGCGTCACCAACGGGTTGGCGGGTTCATAGTTGACTGCGTGTCCGAGGTAGTTGGGTGAATAGAAAACCCACAGGGCGAAGAAGATGAAGAACGCAACGATCGCGAAGCCATCCTTCATGGTGTAGTAGGGATGGAAGGGAACCGTATCCTGACCACTCTTGACGTTGAGGCCCGTCGGGTTGTTGTTGCCGGGCACGTGCAGTGCCCAGATGTGCAAACCGACAACGCCGGCGAGGACAAATGGCAAGAGGTAATGCAGTGAGAAAAAGCGGTTGAGTGTGGGGTTATCAACAGAATAACCGCCCCAGAGCCAGGTTGTGATGGATTCGCCAACGAACGGGATAGCCGAAAAGAGGTTGGTAATGACCTTGGCACCCCAGAAGCTCATTTGGCCCCAAGGCAGCACATAGCCCATGAAGGCTGTTGCCATCATGATCAGGTAGATGATGACGCCGATCATCCACAGCACTTCGCGAGGGGCTTTATAGGAGCCGTAGTACATGCCGCGGAACATGTGGATATAGACGGCGATGAAGAACATCGACGCCCCGTTGGCGTGGAGATAGCGGATCAACCAGCCGTAGTTCACGTCGCGCATGATGTGCTCGACAGAATTGAACGCTGTGTCAACGTGCGGGGTGTAATGCATCACCAAGATGATGCCCGATATAATCTGCACGACCAGCATGACGGCCAGAATGCCGCCAAAGGTCCAGAAGTAGTTCAGGTTCTTGGGGGTCGGGAAATCAAGTACCGATTCCTTGACAAGAGCGTAAACCGGAAGGCGCTCATGCATCCATTTTCCGAAAGCGGTGGTGGGGGTGTAGTTTGATGGTCCGCTCATGATTATGCGTCCTTGCCGATCTTGATCTTTGTATCCGAAAGGAATTCATAGGGAGGCACTGGCAAATTCTCTGGTGCCGGGCCTTTGCGAATGCGGCCTGCGGTGTCGTAGTGCGAACCATGGCACGGGCAGAACCACCCGCCCACTTTCAGATTGCCTTCAACAACCGCAAATTCCTTGGCCGGATTGTCGCCCTGAGGCACGCAGCCCAAATGGGTGCACACACCCATCATGACGAGAATTTGCTCGTGATCCTTGATGGTGCGGTTCTGGTCGGTGGCCGGATCGCCGTCCTTGACGTTGGCAGAGCGGGCCAGCGGATCTTTCAGTTCGTCCATTTTGACGGCGTTTGCGGCCTCGATTTCAACCTTGGTGCGGTTGCGGATGATGACCGGGTTGCCGCGCCACTTGATGGTTATTTCCTGGCCTTCAGCCAGTGGTGCCAGATCGACTTCGACCGAGGCCAAAGCACGCACTGATGCGTCAGGGTTCATCTGGCTGATCAGTGGCCAGGCGACCATGGCGCCACCTATGGCTGCAGTTGCTCCCGTAGCAATCATCAGAAAGTCGCGGCGCGTGACGCCGTCGTCATCATGTGCGTTGTGAACTTTGGACACGCTGTTGTTCCTTAACTGGGCAGCCGAAAGGGACTTCGCCCGCCTTGAAATCGCGTCGTATTTGGCACCGGGCAAGCGACAAGTCCAGCCACGGGTTGTCGCAGTGAAAAGCCCCCTGCCAGTCAGCCCAAAAACGCGCTAAACGGGTACGTTCCATGATCGAAATTGCCTTATATCAGCCGGACATAGCCCCAAATGCCGGGACGATTGCCAGACTTTGCGCCTGTTTTGGCATGCGGCTCACCATCATCGAGCCGGCCGGATTTGTGTGGACCGATTCGGCTTTTCGGCGGGCCGGTATGGACTATCTGGCTTTGACTGATATCCAGAGGGCAGATTCATGGGATGCGTTTTGGGCAGCGCACGCCGGGCAACGGCTGGTCCTGCTGACCACCAAGACCGATCAGTCATACCTGGATTTCAGGTTTGCTGCCGGAGATATGCTGCTGTTGGGCCGGGAATCGGCGGGTGTTCCGCAATCAGTGCATGACGCGGTGAGCAGCCGCATCACCATTCCCATGCGTGCTGAAGCCCGTTCCCTCAATGTGGCGCTCGCGGCTGCCATGGTTACAGGCGAGGCGCTGCGTCAGTTGGGCGGTTATTGCGACAAATAGAGGTTCGCCAGCTTTTTACTGATGGCGTCGAACGCATCGGCCAGTGCCTGTGGATTGCCGGCATCAAATGCATTGGCCGGTTCGGAGGCACAACCCTCAAGAATTGCCTTGATGGTCACATTGGTCACGTCAAACGCTACTGTGAAAACCTGAATGTTGTCGGCTTTGGCATTGGCACATACTGTGGTCGTCAGCTGGTTGGCAACTGTCACGTCAGCGCCATTATGAAAGGGAGCATTCGGCGAAATCGTATTGGCACCATCAGTCATGATGATCATGGCCTTGCGGCCACCCTTGCTTGCCATTTGCGAGTCTGTCATGCCGCCGCTCAATGGCTCGGTCGGGGTCAGGGCATGCCAACCCCAAGTAATGCCGGCCGGAATAAATGTGGCACCTTCTGCGACCATCGCATCAAGTCTGCTTTCAATCAGTGTGCGATTGTTCGTGAGTGGCAACAGTTCTGAGACGCAGCGAACACCGCCGACGCGCGGATAAGCTGCAACGCCGACGATCGATTCATCCTGGGGCGAGACGGGTGAACCAACGCAGCCTTCCCATGGCGATCCTGTTACGGACGTACTCACCCATGGTGCACCAGCGTTTGCCAGACCGACGTTTACATACTCTGAGAACGGCACGACGGCCATCTTCAGTGTTTCGTAATTGTCCTGCTTGTCAAAAATTGTTTGCACAAGCTGGCGTGCAGAGTTTTTCAAACTGGATAGTTTACTCCCTGACATAGAACCGGTGTTGTCGAGAACCAGGGCTATCTCCAGCGATGCTCCAGAAAAACCCACTTCCGCCTTGGCATTGACGTCCATTGTCGCAAAGCCAGCCATCGACATGAGGCTGGTCTTCATTTTTCCCTTGACGGTGACCATCAACTTGCCTGTTTTCTTATCAATTTTGGTATCGACAGATTCAATGACATCGACGGACTTATAGAGATCGTTGGCCGTGGCAAAGTCTGCCACGAGTTTGGTTACGACAGCGTTGACCGAAGTTACACCATTCTCTTTGACTTCTGCGCCAGCTGCCAATGCTGCGGCGTCGGCAGCGGCCTGCATGCGAATTTGTGCGCGGTTGGCGCGAACCATGTCGACGCTTACACCGACGGACAACAACAATGGTACAATCGCCAACGCAAAAACAATGGCCGTGTTGCCATTGTTGTTCTGGCAGAATTGTTTGAACTTCTTAATCATTGTGTTTCCCACTATTTACTCAGGCGAAGTGCTGAAAGTTCTTGTGCAATCTCTTTGAAGGCGTTGACCAGATTGGCATTGTTGCCGGCATCATGGGCCATATTTGGGTCGGAGGCGCAAGCCTTCAACATGTCCAGCGACGTTGAACTCGCAACCTTGAATGCAACGGTATAGATGAGAATGCCCGCGTCCTTTATGTTGCTGCAGATATCCAACAGTTTTGCGTCGGACACCGGTGCGGGAATGGACGTTGAGTGATAGGGATATGTGGGAACAAGCGTATTATCACCATCGGTCATCAGCACGATAGCCTTCTTGCCTTTGATGCCCTGCATCTCGGCCATGGATTTTGCTGATGAGAGCGGTTCTGCGTTATCCAGCATGTTCCAGCCCCACAGCAAACCAGCCGGAATATAAGTGCTGCCGGTGCCATAAAGTGCCTTGATGTTGTCTTCAAGTTTGTCGCTGTCATCGGTCAAATCGGTGATCGGTGGTGCACAATAGGTATCCAGCAATGCAGGATAAGGCGTGGTTACTTCGCCAATTTGTGAATCAAGTGGGCTGTTTCGCGAGCCCACGCAGCCTTGCCAGGTTGGTGTTTGGGTTGAGCAGACCTTTGCAGCAGCACCATAATTCCAATCACAAACCTCGGACTCTCCACTGGTCGCTACACCGTCGACGGTATAGGCGTTGGTTACCATGTGGCAGTTTGACTTTGTCGCATTTGGATATGAATCGTAACACTGTTCCGTGGGAACAGATGCCGGGACATCAAGCCAGGTTTCCGTTGCAGCGGCCGTTCCGATATTGACGTAGTTGGCAAAGGGAACGATGCCAACTTTCACATATGTCGAGGACCCTTTGTCTTTGTAAATTTCATCGACAAATTCTTCGGCAGAATCCTTTAGGGCGTCGAGACGTCCTTCAAAGTTCATGGAGTCTGTTGTGTCGAGCACCAAGACCACTTCCATGCTGTTGACGCCCATGGTGACTTCAGACATGGCATCAATGTCGAATGTGTTGATGCCGCCCAACTTCATGAAGCTGGTTTTCATTTTGCCCTTGACGGAGATGGTGATAGTACCGGCAGTCTTGTCAGACTTCGCTTCAATCTTGTCCACCATGGCAATCGCGTCTTCCGCGCCGTTTGCAACGAGGTAGTCCTTGACGATCTTGTCCAAGGCTTCGCCTTTTGCGCCGGACACGCCTGCGGCCAAGGCCGCGGCATCAGCAGCACCTTGCAGCATTGTCTGCGACTTGGTGGATCGCACCATGTCGACGGCAGCACCTGCAACCAGTAACATCGGCACGATGGACAAGGCGAAAATGATGGTGGTATTGCCTGCTGTGCCGAGCAGAAATTTCCGAAGAGAGGACATTTGCGTCTATTTCCTATGCTGGCCCCGGATTGAATATTCAATTTGGATATACATGGGAAATCATGAAGAATGGCTTGGGGAAATCAGCAAATGAATGGTAAATTAATCACTTAAATCTTATGGATTTCCCTGTGCCGCACGCCACTTTCAAAGTTTCTTCACCACGTTGGTTTGAAACCCTGCGTGACCGAATCGTCGGTGATCTCAATGCACTTGAAGCAGACGCTGGCAGTGCCAGCCGATTTGTTGCAACACCTTGGCAACGTGACGGAGGTGCCGGTGGTGGTGGCGTTATGTCGATGTTGCACGGCCAGGTTTTTGAAAAAGCCGGTGTTCACACGTCGACCGTTTACGGCACGTTTTCCCCGGAGTTTCGCAAGCAAATTCCAGGTGCCGAAGAGAACCCGGAGTTCTGGGCGGCGGGTATTTCGGTCATTGTTCATCCCCGCAACCCCCATGTGCCAGCCGTACATATGAACACGCGATTTGTTGTGACATCGAAGAGCTGGTTCGGTGGTGGCGCGGATCTCACGCCCGTGTTGGACAGACGGCGGACGCAAAACGACGCAGATTCTGTGGATTTTCATGCTGCCATGCGCGCGGCGTGTGATGCGCATGACGTTGCCGATTATGACAAATACAAAAAGTGGTGCGACGAATATTTCTTTCTGCCGCACCGGAACGAGAAACGGGGAATTGGCGGCATCTTTTTTGACTATCTCGACAGTGGCGACCGGGATAAGGATTTTGCCTTTGTGCGTGATGTGGGCGAAGCCTTTCGGGCTGCCTATCCCAAGATCGTCAAGCGCAACATGAACCTTCCGTGGACTGCGGAAGACCGCGAAGAACAACTGATCCGTCGCGGGCGTTATGTGGAGTTCAACTTGCTCTATGACAGAGGCACAATTTTCGGATTGAAAACCGGTGGCAATGTGGCGAGCATCCTGTCGTCATTGCCGCCAGAAGTAAAATGGCCATAGGACACATCATGGACTTGCGAAACGGTTTTGACATCAAGCGCTACATCCGGACCATACCGGACTATCCCAAGCCCGGCATTCTGTTCAGGGACATTACGACCTTGCTGTCCGACCTGCACGGATTTCGAGCTGCGGTCGATGAACTGACATGGCCGTTTTTGCGGGGCCAAATCGATTATGTTGCGGGCATTGAGGCGCGGGGTTTCATTCTCGGGGGTGCGGTTGCGCATAGCCTGGGGCGCGGCTTCATTCCCATCCGCAAAAAGGGCAAGCTTCCGTCACGGGTCATCGGGCAAGAATATGCGCTGGAATATGGTGTAGATACAATTGAGATCCACGCTGACGCCATTCAGAAAGGTGACCGCATCCTGCTGATCGACGATCTGATTGCGACGGGCGGTACTGCTGGTGCTGCGATTGATCTCCTTCGCAAATCAGGCGGCGAAGTTGTTGCTGCGGCCTTTGTGATTGATTTGCCTGATCTCGGTGGAGCGGCAAAACTACGGGCGAAAGGTGTCAAAGTTCACACTCTGGTGGATTTTGAGGGGCACTAGACTCAGATCATTCTTGAGTGAGGCAAAAGAAATCCCCTCCCCCTTGTGGGGAGGGTTAGGGTGGGGGTCGCTCAGAACTTTCAGGATTGTGAGTAACCTGACCTTACCTTGATCCACCGTCCGACCCCCACCCCGGCCCTCCCCACAAGGGGGAGGGGGAAGTCATTGCAGTGATTCAATGAAAAACGATCACGCACTAACTAAAAGAGTCTTCCGCCGTTTGGTACCTTGAGATCGGGTGCAATCAATACGACGCCGCCCTCCTCATCCGGAAAACCCAGGGTGAGGACCTCAGACATGAAGGGACCGATCTGGCGCGGGGGGAAATTGACCACTGCGGTCACCTGACGTCCCAGCAATTGCCCAGGTGTGTAGTGTTTGGTGATCTGGGCGGATGACTGCTTGACACCTACTTCGGGTCCAAAATCGATCCGCAGTTTGTAGGCGGGCTTGCGGGCTTGCGGAAAGGGATCGACCGCAACGATTGTCCCAACCCGTATTTCGACCTTTTCGAAATCAGAGAACGCAATTGTCATCCCTTGGCAAGCTCACGAGAGCGCGCGGCGGCGGCGGCCACGGCCTTTTGGAGAAGCGGCTTCAGTCCATCGTCAGCCATCAACACCTGAAGAGCTGCATGGGTCGTGCCATTAGGAGAGGTTACGTTCTTGCGCAGGGTTTCTGCATCCGTGCCGCTCTGGCGCATCAGTTCGCCTGATCCCGCAATGGTGGCACGCGCCAGTTTCATGGCAACGTCCGGAGAGAGGCCCGCCGCAACCGCTGCAGCCGCGAGGCATTCTGTCATGTAGAACACGTAAGCTGGTCCAGAACCCGAGACAGCCGTTGCTGCATCAATCAAAGCTTCGTTGGGGACATCCACGACTTCACCAATCGACTGCAGGAGGGCCTTGGCCAAGGTCAAACGGTCCGGCGTTACATTGGCGTTCGCCGTCATGGCCGTGATGCCGCGGCCAATGGCGGCCGGCGTGTTCGGGATGGTGCGGATGATGGCGGCATCGGTTCCAAAATGTCGGGCCAGGGAAGCAATGGTTTTTCCAGCCACAATCGACAGGATGAGAGGTTTGAATTTTGCGAGTGCCGAGAGCGGACGCAACACGTCGTCCATGATTTGTGGTTTGACGGCGACGAGTACGACTTCGACATTTTTGATGTCGGCAAGCGACGGATTGAGGTGGATGCCGTTTTGCTCAAGGAGAGCAGCAACTTCTACAGGCGGGTTCGGATCGAGTGCCACAATCTGTGACGGGCTGACGCCAGCCTTGAGCCACCCTTCCAGCATGGCGCCGCCCATTTTTCCGGCACCGAGCAGAACAAGTGTGCCCTTGAGCGCTATGCTCATGCTTCACCATGGGTTTCAAGGAGGGCCGAACTCAAGGCCTGTTCTGCCGAATGGCCCGCCCATACGACAAATTGCACAGCTGGATAATAACGCTGGCAGTTTTCGATGCCGAGACGAATGAGGGTTTCGCACTGGGCATCGTTGGCTTCTGCACCGCCTGCCAGAATCAAGCTGTTGCGAAACATGATGTGTCCAAATTCCGGCCAGAAATCGAAATGACCGTGCATGAGCTGGCTGTTGATCAGCGTCAGTAGTCTTGATACTTCGTCGCGGCGTTTGTCGGTGACGCGCATGTCATAGGTGCAGGCGACAATGAGCGCTTCAAGGTCAGCACGCCAGCTGAGCGACAGATTCAAATCACACCACCCACCCGTGACACTCATCACGACTTCGTCGTCACCTGTGCGATCAATGGACCAATGTTGTTGTTCAGCAAGGCGTTCAACCCGGTCGATGGGATTGTAATGTTGCTCGTGACTGTGGGCGACGTTGGCCATAAATCCTCCGCCAACGGACGAATCATTGGGTGTTGGCCTGACCTGCATGCATCGCCGTTCGTCACGCGGCAATGCTGCGCGTGATTCCTCCACATGAATTTGATTCAGTGATTCAGTTTGGAATCAGGTGTTGCTTGTGGATAACCGTGATTCGAGTTCGGCAATTCGCTTTACGAGCTGCTCATTTTCGGTGCGCGCCTTCTCCGCCATGTCTTTGACGACGTCGAATTCCTCGCGCTTCACGACATTCATGTTGTTGAGAACTCGTTCAACCTGCGACTGAACCAGCCCGTCGACTTCCTTGCGCACGCCCTGGGCAGCGCCTGTCGCGCTGGTCATGAGTTTGGCAAGCTCGTCAAAAAACTTGGATGATGTGGCAACCATGAAACGTCTCCCGTGATGGACCTAGCTAGGGATGGTACGGTGGATAATCAAGGGCTAAGGTCACGGAATGGTTGCGTGTCCGCCCTGTCATCGGGCAGTAAGGAGCGCATGTACGCCGCCCTGCAGTTTCCTGACATTGACCCGATTGCCTTTCGGCTTGGACCACTCGCGATCCATTGGTACGCGCTGGCCTATGTGACGGGTTTGCTGTTTGCAACCTGGTACATCAAGCGCATGGCAGACACGCCGCGCCTGTGGGGTGCCAATCCGCCAACGCTCAATCGGCAGGAAGCCGATGACTTCTTTGTATGGGGACTCGCCGGTGTCGTTCTTGGCGGGCGGCTGGGCTATGTAATGTTCTATAAACCGCTTTTCTATCTTGCCAATCCACTGCAGATTTTCAACACACTGGATGGGGGCATGTCTTTTCATGGAGGCTTTCTGGGTGTTGTGATTGCCTGTCTGATCTATGGCCGCCGCAACGGCAAGACGCTGGATCGCATGCTTGACCTTGGTGCCGCAGCAGTGCCCGTGGGCCTGGGACTGGGCCGGGTCGCCAATTTCGTCAATGCCGAGCTTTGGGGGAGGCCCACTGACGCGGCGTGGGGTGTGGTGTTTCCAGGCGAGACCGTGGCGCGGCATGCGAGCCAACTCTATGAAGCTGTGCTGGAGGGACTGCTGTTATTTGTGGCGGTGCGAATTGCCACCCATTGGTTTGGGGCGTTCAAGCATCCGGGGCGGGCCAGCGGAATTTTTGCACTGGGCTACGGCCTATCCCGCATCCTTGTTGAATTCTTCCGCGAGCCTGACTCTCACGTGGGGTACATCAGCGGATCCATTACGCTTGGCATGGTGTATTCCCTGCCCTTGGTCGTGGTTGGAGTTTGGCTTCTCCAACGGTCGCGCCGCACACAATGACGCCCCTTGAAGTCCTCTTGCGACAACATATTGCTGCGGACGGACCGATGCCGCTTGAGCGATACATGGCCTTGTGTCTCGGCCATCCGCAGCACGGATACTACATGACGCATGATCCCCTGGGTGTGCGCGGCGACTTCACAACAGCCCCAGAGATCAGCCAGGTGTTTGGCGAACTCATTGGCATATGGGTCGCGCAGGTCTGGATTGACGCAGGTTCACCATCACCATTTTCACTGGTGGAGTTGGGGCCGGGCCGCGGAACACTGATGCGCGACATGTTGCGGGCCACGCGGAAGGTGAAAGGATTTGCAGATGCCGCACGTGTGCATCTTGTCGAGACAAGTCCGACACTCAAAGCCGCACAGGAATTAAATGTACCGGGAGCACACTGGCACGATTCAGTTGCGACCTTGCCAACGCAATTCAGCATTGTTGTTGCCAACGAATTCTTTGACGCCTTGCCCCTGCAGCAGTTTGAGCAACAGGACGGAACCGTGTTTGAGCGGTGTGTCGATGTGGTCGATGGTGCGCTGGCCCTTGTGCGGGTGGCGACTATCAAAGCAAATCCCTTTGGGATTGATGGAATCTTCGAAGAGTCCCCGGCGCGCGCCAGCACAGCCATGGCCCTTGGCCACCTTTTGTACGAACATGGTGGTGCGACCCTTGTGATCGATTATGGCCATAGAAAATCCGCAATGGGTGATACAGTTCAGGCCATGATGGATCATGCCTATTGTTCGATATTGACGGCACCAGGTGAGGCTGATTTGACGTCTCATGTGGATTTTGAAGCATTGGGTTTGGCGTTTGAAACGACGCATTGCCGCGTGCATCCGGTGGTGACGCAAGGGGCGTTCCTGTCCGCCATGGGAGTCGACTTGAGAGCGCAGGTGTTGGCGCGCGACTTGGCAGATGACGCACGCGGAACTCTGCTGTCCGGTGTCAAAAGGCTAGTCGACGATGCACAGATGGGGCAGCTCTTCAAAGTGATGGCTGCGACTTCGCCCGGTCTCAACGTTCCTTATCCTTTTGGTGTTGCATGATCGAGTCGGACATCTTGAAAGGTGAAGGATTTTCGCACGGGTTTTTCACCCGGGGTGGCGGGCACTCGACTGGCATCTTCGCGTCACTCAATTGTGGTTTGGGATCCGGCGACGACACGGACCTTGTTTCGCAAAACAGGGCCATTGTGGCGCGGCAACTGGGGGTGAAGCCATCGCATCTTGTGACCGGGTTTCAGGTGCATGGCGCGAATGTGGTGGAAGTGACGGCACCCGTAGGATTGGACCAGCGCCCGAAGGTGGACGGTTTGGTTTGTCGCACACCCGGAATTGCCATTGGCGTTCTGACGGCCGATTGTGCTCCGCTGCTGTTTGTGGACCGGGAGGCTCACGTGATCGGTGCTGCCCATGCTGGATGGAAAGGTGCCTTGGCTGGTGTTTCAGACGCAGTGATTGAGGCAATGGAACGGTGTGGTGCACGCCGCGAGCGCATTTCAGTTGCGATTGGCCCGACGATTTCGAAAGAGACCTATGAAGTCGGCCCGCATTTTCCTGAACCGTTTCTGCAGGCCGATGCCAGAAGCGCAATATTCTTCACTCCGTCTCTCAAGGACGGTCACTATATGTTTGATTTGCCGGGGTATTTAGTTGGACGTCTGAAGACATCCGGCATAGGAGCGGTTTCCGATTTGGGCTTGTGCACCTATGCTGACGAGGCACAGTTTTACAGCTATCGCCGGGCCACGCATCGTGCCGAGACTGACTATGGCAGATTGTTGTCAGCCATCGCGATGGTGCCCTTGTGATGTCGCGGGCCGCTCTTTTACTCTGTATCGGTCTCGCGGCATGCTCTTCAAATGTGGCGCGGCTGGACCCTGTTAATCCGCTGGTGCACCCGCCATGGGAGGCCTTTGTGCGCGCAGGCCAGGGTGCAGAAAAGGATGTGGACTACGAAACCTTAGACGGTCCCAGTTTGGCAACAGCGCAGCCGCAGGACGTGCGGTTGGACCCAATTGAGGTCGCCGAATTGCCGCCTTCCGAGACCACACGCCCCGCCGAAAAACCAACTGCAAAAGGTGCCGAAGTCATCAAAGCAGTCGCGGTCTTGCCCGTCAAAGGGGGAACTGGTGGCGCTGAACTGACAGAGGCCATGCGGGCAGCGTTTGACGACGCGGGATGGCCGGTGGTTGAATCGAAGCGAAAGGATGCAATCTCGGTGCAAGGGACCGTTGCTGTTTCCAAGCCCATTGGTGGATCGCAGACCGTAAAACTGGTGTGGCTGGTGCTTTCACCCAAGGGCAAGACTTTGGGAGACGTCAAACAGGAAAACGTCATTCCGGCAGGGTCTCTGGATTCCGGATGGGGCGACAATGCCATTGCCGCAACCCAGGCGGCGGCGGAAGGCATTTCCAAACTGATTGAAAAATATCGCTGAACCCGAGCGGCGCAATTGCTTCCCCCGGTTCCGGTTGTTATAGACCCGTCACATTGGCATCGGGAATCATAACGCCGTGATGAAAATCATATCAGGTAACAGCAACAGACCTCTCGCGGAGTCAATCTGTTCCTATCTCAATCTACCCGTTGTGAAGGCTGTGGTGCGACGTTTCAATGACATGGAAGTGTTCGTTGAAATCCAGGAAAATGTGCGCGGTCAAGACATGTTCATCGTCCAGTCCACCAGTTATCCCGCCAATGACCATCTGATGGAACTGCTGATTATCACTGATGCGTTGCGGCGCTCCTCGGCCAAGCGGATCACAGCTGTCATCCCCTATTTCGGGTATGCGCGGCAGGACCGGAAACCGGGACCGCGTACACCGATTTCAGCAAAATTGGTGGCCAATCTGATCACCCATGCCGGTGCGGATCGTGTTCTGACGCTGGACCTGCATGCCGGGCAGATACAGGGGTTCTTTGATATTCCGACGGACAATCTGTTTGCGGGTCCGGTGTTCGTGCGAGACATCAAGCAACACAATGATGTCAATAATACAGTCGTCGTATCGCCTGATGTGGGTGGTGTGGTTCGCGCGCGTGCCTTGGCCAAGCGGCTGGATTGTCCGCTGGCAATCGTGGACAAGAGGCGCGAACGGGCGGGTGAATCCGAGGTTATGAACATCATCGGCGACGTGCAGGGGAAATCCTGCGTGTTGATCGACGATATTGTTGACTCCGGTGGAACGCTGGTCAATGCAGCCGAAGCGCTATTGTCGCAAGGTGCCAAAGAGGTTTCGGCCTACATCACGCACGGTGTGTTGTCCGGCGGCGCGGTGGCGCGCATCACATCGTCGAAGCTCAAGCATCTTGTCATCACTGATTCCATTCAACCAACAGAAGCCGTGAAGATCGCTCGCAATATTCGCGTCATTTCCATTGCATCATTGATTGGTGAAGCCATTGGGCGGACGAGCCGCGAAGAGTCGGTTTCAAGCTTGTTTGAGTGATGTCAGACTGACGTATGTTTCAGTCTGATTTTGCGGACAAGAATCGCGACGACGGCCACCGAGACAACAACCAGTGCCGCTTTCAGCCATTTTTCAGGCATGACTGCATCCACCAAAACAGGTGCCAGTACCTGATAAAGAAGTTGAACCACGTAGTAGCTGATGGCCGCTATCGAGAGCCCTTCAACAGTTTGCTGCAGACGCAGCTGCTGGTCGGATCGCCTGTTCATGGATTTCAGTATGTCAGCGTTTTGCTGTTCGAGTTCAATATCAACGCGGGTGCGGAGCAAATTTGCTGCACGCGCCAGTTTCTCAGCCAAGCGCTCTTGCCGATCCTCAACCGTGCCACAGGTGCGCACGGCCGGCGCAATGCGCCTCTCCAGAAAGCGTGACAGTGTCGGCAACTCGCCGACTTGCTCTTCCTTCAATTCTTCGACCCTGTTTCGCACGATCTGATAATAGGCCCAGCTTGCCGCGAAGCGATATTGGCTCTTCGATGAACTTGCCTCGATTTCACCCGCGAGCGATGTAATTTTTTGCAAAAGGGAACGGTTGGTATCAATGCCCGCTGCCTCAAGCAGTTGCGACGTCACGGCAGCGAGTTGTTGTTCCGATGCGCTGATTTGAGGCTGTAGTTCATGGGCCATGGGTAGCCCGAGCAGACACAACGAACGATACGTCTCCATCTCCAGCAGCTGCAGCACAAGGGCGCCAGCCCTGACAGGCGCAACATTGTCACCCAGCACGAGGAAGCGGATGAAGCCATCGGTCGTCATGCGAAAATCCGTGGCAGCCAAAGCCTTGCCTTCTGCAGTGTGACAGGCCGTCAGACTTGATTCGTCAAAAATCGCTTTCCAGTCAGCAACCAAACTCTTCTCTGTGTACAGAAGATCCACTGACACCAGATGCGGGCCTGGTTGCGGCAGGCCCTGCATCACTTGCATGAACGACGTTGCGGCTGTTTCAAAGGGAGTCTTGTCGTTGTCGGGGAATCCCCAGCTGTAAGTTATGAATTCGGTGTGCTGTTCCCATCGCACTGAACCATTGGCAAGATCAAGTTTGTGAAATCTCGCATTTCGATCTGGTCCGCGCTGGCCGCGTTCTGCGCAGTAGCTAGAAAATGCATTCCGGTCCTTCTCGGCCAGCTCCGCGTTACACATGAAAGCAAAGTGCAGGACGCGGCGCGGTGGAGTAATTTCAGCGTAGGGCCGCGCGTGAACTTCGCTGATGACAGCACTGCGGAGCGGGTGCGGTTCAAACTGCATATCTCAAACTTATCTGAGTTGCTCTGGCGCGCCAGTGTAGCTATCGCCGCACCTGCTTCTATCGCCATCATCACAAATTTACGACAGGGATAAGCCATGCTACATCTCTGACTGAGTGGGAGAAGAATATGGGACACCGTCTTGCCGGAAAAATTGCGCTGATATCAGGTGGTGCCACGGGCATGGGCGGAGCTTCGTCGAAACTGTTTGCCGCTGAAGGCGCAAAGGTTGCTGTTGTCGATAAAAATCTCGACGCTGCAAAAGTAACAGTTGCTGAGATTTTAGCGGCAGGCGGCACGGCAATCGCTCTGCAGGCAGATGTTTCAAAAGCGGATGACGTCAGTGCGGCGGTTGCGGCAACGCAAAAAGCGTTTGGCCCCATCACGGTGTTGTTCAATCACGCCGGCACGATTGTCATCAAGCCGTTTCTGGAAACAACGGAGCAAGAATGGGACTGGCTGCACGACATCAATGTGAAGAGCATGTTCCTGATGACCAAGGCTGTGTTACCACAGATGATCAAGGCAGGTGGCGGGTCAATCGTTTGTACGTCTTCGATCTCTGCCGTGCTCGCAACGCCCATGGAAGTTTTGTACGATACGACGAAAGGGGCGGTACACATGTTTGCCCGCGCCATCGCTGTTGAGTTTCGTGATCGCAACATCCGGTGCAATGCCGTGTGCCCCGGGTTCATTCGGACACCGCATGGGTTGCGCGAGGTGACGGAATTGGCGGCCCTTGGTGTCGATGTGTCAGATGCCGCCATTGCTGCGCAGCAGGGACGCATCGGCGAGCCGGAAGATGTGGCGCGGGCAGCCCTCTATCTCGCCAGCGACGATTCGGCTTTTGTCACAGGGCAGCAGCTCTTCGTCGATAACGGGTTTTCGGCGATATGATTTGTATGGTAGGAAGTTCCATGAGTTCCATTATTGCTATCGATTCACTTTCGAAAACCTATAAATCTGGGTTCGACGCCCTCAACACCATCACTCTCGACATCCGACGCGGCGAAATATTTGCGCTGCTTGGTCCCAATGGTGCGGGCAAGACGACGCTGATTTCGATCATTTGCGGGATCGTCAACAAAACATCGGGGAGCATCAGCATAGATGGTCACGACACTGTCACTGACTACAGGGCTGCACGGGCACTGATCGGCCTGGTGCCGCAGGAACTGCATCTGCCTATTTTTGAGACCACGTGGGATACGGTGTGCTTCAGCCGGGCGCTATTCGGGTTGCCAAGGAATGACGCGCATATTGAGAACGTGCTGAAGCAATTGTCGCTGTGGGACAAGAAGGATTCCAAGATCATGGCGCTGTCGGGCGGCATGAAGCGCCGGGTGTTGATCGCCAAGGCTCTGTCGCACGAGCCAAAGATCCTGTTTCTGGATGAGCCCAGTGCTGGCGTTGACGTAGAGCTGCGCAAAGACATGTGGTCCGTGGTTCGCCAGTTGCGCGATGCGGGTGTCACCATCATTCTCACGACACATTATATTGAAGAAGCAGAAGACATGGCGGACCGCGTGGGTGTGATTTCCAAAGGTGAAATGATTCTGGTCGAAGACAAGGACACGCTGATGAAAAAAATGGGACAGAAGAAACTGACCCTGCAGCTGGATACTCCGCTCGACGTGATCCCGAAAAAACTTGCGAGGTTCAAACTCAGTCTCGCCAAGGGTGGCACGGAGCTTTCCTATTCTTATGATGCGCGCGAGGGAAAGCCGGATATCGCCGGACTACTCAAGGATATGGAGACTGCGAAAATCAGTTACAGTGATCTGCATACGGAGCAATCATCGCTTGAGGACATTTTCCTCGGATTGGTAAAATCATGAACTGGCGCGGCGCGCTTGCGATTTTCAATGCCGAGATGAAGCGGTTCTTCCGCACCATCGGGCAATCCCTGATTTCGCCCGTCATTTCGACGGTGCTCTATTTCGTCGTTTTTGGCGCGGCCATCGGGTCGCGAATCCAGAGCATTGAAGGTGTTGCCTATGGTGAATTCATCGTGCCGGGCCTCATCATGCTGTCGATCCTGACGCAGAGTGTGTCAAATGCCAGTTTCGGAATTTATTTTCCGCGTTTTTCCGGCACGATTTATGAGTATCTTTCTGCGCCCGTATCGTCACTGGAAATGGTGATGGGATTTGTTGGCGCCGCGGCAGCAAAATCCTTGCTGATCGGGATTGTGATTTTGGCAACGTCGGCGCTGTTTGTACCTTTGCACATCGCACATCCGTTCTGGATGATTGCCTTTCTGCTGCTGACGGCACTGACGTTTTCGCTTTTTGGGTTTATCATCGGTCTGTGGGCCGACGGCTTTGAGAAATTGCAAATTATCCCCCTGCTCATCATCACGCCGCTGACATTTTTGGGTGGCAGTTTCTATTCCATTAATGTTCTGCCTCCTTTCTGGAAGGCCGTTTCCCTGTTCAATCCGGTGGTCTACTTAATCAGTGGTTTCCGCTGGAGTTTCAATGAAGTGGCGGATGTGAATGTGAGCGTTAGCCTGGGCATGACGGCGCTGTTCCTTGCCATTTGTTTTGGATTTGTGGCGTGGATTTTCAAAACTGGATACAGACTGAAAACGTAATGCCCGTTTCATTCAATTTGATTAAGACCTTTTTTTGCGCATTCAAAAAGTCGATTAATGCGGACGTGTTAAGCGGGTCGATTTCAAGCGCTACAATCCACAAGGACCAACGAGGAAACATCGCCATTATTTTTTCGCTGGCATTGACCGGGCTTTTTGCCGCTGGTGGCGTTGCGATTGACATGGTGCGTGTAAACTCGGCACAGTCCTCACTGTATGCTGCGATGGACGCGGCGGTATTTGGCGGGTACCAGAGAGTTGATGGAATCTGGCAGCAAGACCAAAGCTAGTCAAGGCGGCTGAAGACTATTTTACCGAGCAATCTCGGCAGCAGTGGTCAATTCAGCAATGTCGACATCAATTTCAAACTCAACTCTGGCAAGAATGGCATCGCTGCGTCTGGTACGGCGGAAATGAAGACCAGTCTCATGAGCCTTTTTGGCTTTAGCCAAGTTGCGCTGACGTCCAGTGACAAAGATGAACTCGTCTCCGCGATTGGCTCGCCACCGGGCGGTGTCGAAAATCTTGAGATCTCCTTGATGCTCGATGTTACAGGCTCAATGTGTGACAATAACATTGGTCCGTGCTCTACGGGATCAAAGATTTCCGCGTTAAAAGATGCTGCAAGCAATCTGGTTGACAAACTTCTACCAGTCTCAAGTGACGAGTACTCCGTCAAGTTTTCCATCGTTCCGTTCTCCACACGCGTCCGTCTTGCGGCAGATGGCAGCGGTGGTGCGATCATGAAGGCTGTCACAAACCTCAATCCCACATGGACAGGCTATTTCGACAGGTGCGAAGAAGCCAGCGGTACGACGGGAAGTGAAGGAGCTGGTGACTGGACATGCACCAAGAATGTGGTGGAGCTGGTAAACAACTGGAAACTCATGCCATGTGTTACTGATCGCTTTGCCAATGGTTTATTTGGCTTAACTGATGCAGCCCCAGCCAATGGAACCTGGTCGCTCGCCCATGGCGGAAGCCGCGCACCTTTTTACGATGATAGTCGCGATATACCTCTGACTTCACAAACGGGTACATCCGCTGCGGATGCGACTGCCAACTGGAACTACGATCCCAATGGAATTTGTTCCGATACAACCAACGGGAATATTGTTGTGCCACTGACTGACAATGAATCCAAACTGCAGAGTTCCATAAATGGGCTAAGCGCTTTTGGTGCTACCGCTGGCGTGCTGGGGACTACCTATTCATGGTATACACTGTCGCCAAATTGGGGTGCCATTTGGGGCGGCGATAGTGCTCCTCGGCCTTACTCAGAACTCAACCAAACAGGAAGCAGTGGTGCCAAGAAGCTCCGCAAAATTGCAGTCCTCATGACGGATGGCGGCTACAATACACTTCGCGGCCAAAAAGGAACGGGCGAATACTCTTGGCTCAACTCAAGTGCAAAGATCTTGTGCGGGAACATGAAGAGCGCCGGTGTGGAAGTTTACACGATCGGCTTTGCACTTGGTACACTGTCAAGCACCGAAGCTGGCTATGCGCGCGACACGCTTTCCAATTGCGCCAGTGGCACAGACCATTTCAGTGATGCCGAGTCATCGGAGGAACTGATAAAAGCGTTTGACGATATTGGTTCGTCGCTGACGGTCAGTGGCATTCGCCTGATCAAATAAGCTCATCAGGTCCGTGTTCGAATAAAGAACGGTCCTTCAAATTCGGCTTTTGGTGTGCCGTGCTGATCGTGCACTGACGACATGTAGTGCAAAATACCAACGCCCGGCCGCGAGGCGGATTTGCGGGCTTTTGTGATCGTCATGGTTCCTGACAAAACATCAGCACCCAGCACCGGTTTGTTCCACTTGATCCTATCGACACCCGGCGAACCCAACACTGCCGCTCGATCGAGTCTGGCGTCGCACATCATGCGCATGATCATGCCGCAGGTATGCCAGCCACTGGCCGACAACGCGCCGAAGATCCCGGCAGCTGCAGCTGCATCATCAAGATGGAAAGGTTGTGGATCAAAGTCTTTGGCAAAAGCAATGATTGCTTCGCGTGTCACTGCGTAGGGGCCGAGGTCGATCTGTTGCCCGACGCCGAAGTCTTCGAAATAGAGTGTCACGTGTTGAACCGGAAGTGCATCACATCGCCATCGGCCACCACATATTCCTTGCCTTCGAGGCGAAACTTGCCTGCGGTTTTACAACCGGACTCGCCGTTGTTGGTGATGTAGTCGTCATAGCCAATGGTTTCCGAACGGATGAACCCCTTCTCGAAATCAGTGTGGATGACGCCAGCTGCTGCCGGAGCTTTGGTGCCTTGCGTGATGGTCCAGGCGCGGGCTTCTTTTGGGCCGACAGTGAAGTAGGTGAGCAATCCCAGAAGCGCGTAACCTTCGCGGATGACGCGGTTGAGACCGGGTTCCACGAGTCCCACAGCGTCGAGATAATCCTTTTGATCCGCGACGGGGAGAATGGCGATTTCACTTTCGATTTTTGCCGAGACAACCACAGCCTTATTGCCTTCCACAGACGCAAAGGCTTTCACGCGTTCGGAGAAATCATTGCCTTTGTCGGCGGCACTTTCCTCGACATTGCAGACGTAGAGCACGGGCTTTGATGACAACAGGCCGAGACCACGGAAGATCATTTCTTCATCTGACGTGCGCTCCACCAGTCGCGCAGGTTTTCCGTCGCGCAACAACACAAGCGCGCGCAACATCAGGTCAGCGAGTTCTTTCTGTTCCTTGTCGCCCTGTTTGCCTTTTTTCTCGGCTGCAGGCTGGCGCTTTTCGAGCGAGTCCAAATCGGCGAGCATCAACTCTGTTTCGATGACTTCGATATCCGACACGGGATCGATCTTGCCGGAGACGTGCGTGATGTCGCCATCTTCGAAACAGCGCACAACATGGGCAATGGCGTCGCACTCGCGAATGTTGGCGAGGAACTGGTTGCCCAGACCTTCGCCTTTTGATGCGCCCTTCACGAGGCCCGCGATATCGACGAAGGTCAGGCGCGTCGGGATGATCTGGGCCGAGCCTGCGATTTTTGCGAGTTTGTCCAAGCGTTCATCCGGCACGCCGACATCGCCGACATTGGGTTCAATTGTACAAAAGGGATAATTCGCCGCCTGTGCGGCAGACGTTTGCGTCAACGCATTGAACAATGTGGATTTGCCGACATTTGGCAGGCCCACGATACCGCATTTAAAACCCATGATTTATCCTTAATCCTTATCGTTGCGCTAACACACGCGCTGCTACGGCGCAAATCGCTGTCTCATATGACAATGATTTCGGCCCTCAGTCGAGGCGCGTTCCGCATCCGTTTGTCCCTTGTATAAAGTGCAACTCCCAGCGTTTCCGCCAGAGCCACATAGCTTGCATCATAAAAGCTAAGATTGTCTCGGTACCTCCATGCAACATGCGCAATAGCGGTCACTTCATAAAGGTCTATCGGGAGACTCAAGTACGAATCAAGCGCTTCCGACCCTCGTTCACCAGTCACCTTTCCGGCAAGGTAGTGCTTCCTGATGACGTTTCCGACCTCGTAGGCGATGTGCCCAGGCGCCGCAATGCCGTCCTGCATCGAAAGGAAAGAAATCAGATCGGGATTGGCCTCGGCGTTGAGTATAAAATCACAAATCAACGACGCATCAACGACAATCAACGTGAATCCCTGTCTTGCCTTATCATCTCAACGATCTCTTCCGTTGAACTGACCGGGGGAAGCTTCTTCAGCCGTTCCGCCATTTCGGCAAGTGTCGGCTTGGCAGCGATCGCCTGCATTTCATTCTTCAAGTAGTCGGAAAGCGACATGTCCTTTTGGGCCGCGCGGATTTTCAGCTTGCGATGCAGTGCAGAAGGCACGTTGCGGATTTGAATATGCGTGTTCATGTGCGTAACATGAATTCATGTGCGGCACATGTCAAGTCAATCTTCGGACGCCGGTGGTCTCTTCCCTGTTTTCGGTCCGGGCGGATTGACGGCCAGATGCACTTTGCTCTGGAACGGCGCATCCTCACCCCTCACCAACATTTCGGCGTTGTCTGCCACAGCATCGAGCATGGCGACAAGCCATTCCTTGTCTGACTTGGCGAAATCGCCCAGCACATGGTGAAGGACTGCGGCCTGATGGCCCGGATGACCGATGCCGAGGCGCACGCGTTTGAAGTCAGGCGTGATGTGCGCGGCAATGGAGCGAATGCCGTTGTGGCCTGCAGCACCGCCACCGGTTTTCACGCGCACCTTGCCCGCGACCAGGTCAAGCTCGTCGTAAAAGACGAAAATGTTTTCCAGCGGAATGTCATGAAAGCGCACGGCCTCGCCGACGCAGCGACCCGATTCATTCATGTAGGTTTGTGGTTTTAGCAGGAGGACTTTTTCGCCCCCCAACACGCCCGTTGACATCTCGCCGTGAAACTTCTTCTTCCAAGGTGTGAACCCGTGGGCCGACGCGATGACGTCGACAGCCATGAATCCAATATTGTGGCGATTGGAAGCATATTTCGCGCCGGGATTGCCGAGGCCTGCGAACAGGAACATGAGCAATACTCCGGCGCGAAGTAGCGCTTATTTCTTCTTTGCGGCAGGAGCTGCAGCGGCAGGAGCTGCACCCTTTGCTGGGGCAGCACCTTTTGCAGGGGCAGCAGCGGCACCGGGGGCTGCAACAGGCGCCTTTTGGGCAGTTGCAGGAACTTCGGCAGCCACGGCGTCTGCCGGTGCTTCTTCTTCCTTGGCCTGTACGGTGAGCGCAACAAGTGTCACGTCATCACGTTCGGCAGAGGTCACGCGGTCAGGCAACTTGATATCCGACAAATGGATGTTCTGGCCGATCTGCATGCCCGTCAAATCCACGGTGATGTCATCGGGGATGAAATCTGCCGGGCAATAGAGGCTGACGGAGTGGGAGACGATGTTCAACACACCACCGGACTTCAGGCCTGGCGCATCTGCCTGGTTCTTGAAGATCACTGCGATATCAACAGCGATCCGCGCGTCCTTGCCGAGGCGGAGGAAATCCACGTGGATGATGCGGTCTTTCACGGGTTCAAATTGCACATCGCGCGGAATGGCGCGGACAGTCTTGCCGTCGACTTCGAGGTCGACGAGGGTCGACAGGAAGCGGCCCGTTTCAACATGTGGCAGCACATTCTTGTAGGTGAGCGTGATGAGCTGCGGGTCCTGCTTGTCGCCGTATACGACGCCAGGGATGTTTCCCTCACGACGGACGGAACGAGCGGCCCCCTTGCCAGCCTGACTGCGCGGGGCAGCCGAAATCGTTACGATTTTAGACATATTTTCAATCCTTTAAATGAAACCCAGCCTCCCTCCAGGGGTGGTACGGCGCCGGGTGTCACGGGGCTATAGGGGA
>CAWJXD010000007.1:0-1211775 GCA_963846785.1 uncultured Alphaproteobacteria bacterium
GCTACATAAGGCCGTTGAAAATGGCTGGGGGACTAGGATTCGAACCTAGACAATCAGAGTCAGAGTCTGAGGGCCTACCGTTAGCCGATCCCCCACCAGTTGGCACTCGATAGCGGCCCAGGCCGCTCAGTGCAAGCTTTCGCTGTCAGACAGTGGCGAGCACATCAAAAACGCTCATGCAAGCCAAATGAGCCATGCCAAAAGACTCTCGGCTGTCACCCAGTCTGAAACGCACGCCCATGGTGGAAACGCAGGAATCCTTGCGAATCCTGGCATTCAATCAGAAATAGCAACGGCGGTCAGTTCGGCCGGAATTGCTTGATCAGGCTGGCAAGGCTTTGCTGGGGCTGCGGTTCGGCGGCAGAAGCTGTCTGCTGCGGGCGCTGCGGAGGAGGCGCTTGCGTGCCAAACCCGCTATCGCGCCGGATCGACGGTCGGGGAGCAGTATTGGGGTTTTGCAGCGGTGGTGCCGCCTGCTGGATGGGCGCTGCCGGAACATGGACTGGTGGTGGAGCAACCGCCGCCAATGCGGCGTCTGGCGTGCTTTCCAGAGAATACCCTGTGGCATCCGGATTGTAGGTCTGGGCCCGCCAGCGGTTCACCACCTCTTGCAGGAAGCTGTCGTCTTTCAGGTCAATCGCCCAATTCTTGGAGAACGACGCTGTCGAGCTGCGCGGCAATTCATTGGGCGGCAACATGTCGAATTTGATCCGCGTTGGCAGGGCCACACCTTCACCAAACGTCACGGCTTCGCCCGTACCCATGGTCGGCATGAATTCGAGAAGCGACGCGGCCGCATCTGAAATACCCGCTTTGAGGATTTCCTGGTCGCGCTCGTTGGTCAGTCGCAATGAGAACACGGTGTTGCACTGTGACAGAATGGTCGGATCAAGTTCCGCTGGCCGCTGCGTCACGATACACAGCGACACACCGTATTTACGGCCTTCCTTTGCAATTTTCGAAATGGCGCGCTTGGTCGGCTCAAACCCGAGGGTCTTGTCGTTGGGAACGTAGCGATGGGCCTCTTCGCAAACGAATGTGATCGGAACCTTGCCGGCACTCCACACACCGAAATCGAACGCCAGTCGCGCCAAAACGGACACCACCACGTTGATGATTTCCGACGGCAGACCGCCCAGTTCCAGAATGGCAATGGGCTTGCCGTTGACGGGAATGCGGAAAATGCGCGACAGCACTTGCGCCATGTTGTCTTGAACGGTCAAACTGCCGAACATGAAGGCATAGCGCGGATCCCGCGAGATCGATTCAAGTTTGGCCTTGAGCCGCTTGTACGGTGCCAGATCGTTGCGCAGTTCCAGCTTACCCAGATGTTCGTCGAGAACACCCACAAGATCAGACGTCCGGAACGGAATCGGCGTGTCGACACCGATGTTGTTGAGTTCGACCAGATTGCTGCGCGGATTTGCTTTGTCGCGGCGCTGGTTGGCAAGGTATTTCGCTTTGGCAATGGGGATGAGATCGCGCAAAATTTCGACGTCCGCATCGCGGTTGCCTTGCTGACCAATCAATATTTCCACGGCTTCGTCAAAGTTGAGCAGCCAGAACGGCAAACTCATGTTTTCCGGCGTGATGATTTCAGCCATTCCCCGGAACGATTGCGAGTACTCGCGGTGAACGTCTAGTAACAGGATATGCGCTTGCGGGTTCTTTTCCAGAATGCGCCGCAGGATCAACGCCACGGTGCAGGATTTACCCGTACCGGTCGTTCCAAGAATGGCGAAATGCTTGCCCAGCATTTCATCGATCTTGACCATGGCCGGGATACTTGGATCCTGTTGAATATAGCCAACGCGAATACCCGCTTCCGCATCACAGGCATATGCCATCGAGAGTTCAAGTCGTGTCGCGCGGTACACCGCATCACCCAACGACGGATAGCTCGAAACACCACGACGGAAGCTTTTGACCTGGCCGTCAGCACCCTTGGGCAATTCGCCAATGAATTCCACTTCAACAATGCGAAGTTCCTGGTCACCTGTGCCGTGCGATGGTGCTGGCGAACTCAGTGCCGACACCAGTGCCAGAGTCACCGCAAGCTGCGTATCAACCTTCATCAGTGTGCCGATTTCAGCGCCTTTTGCATGGTTGCCGAACATGCCCTGTTGGGCGTCCAGCAAAATGATGGCATGCGCACCCGTCACCGCAACAATACGACCCATGCGTTCACCGGGTTCAGCAACTTGCACCACATTCGGCGCCTGCGGCGCAAATGTTGAAATCTGTTGTGGCAAAGCTGTCATGTGTTGCTCTCAGTTCAATCGCGTTGAAGTCGGAAACTGTTGGGTCGTGGGAGGGGCGGTTGGAATATGGACAACGACGCTGGTGCCTTGTCCTTTGACGGATTCAACCTTGAGCTCGCCGCCGTGCAAGCGCGCCAGTGCGCTGGCAATCGGCAGCCCCAGGCCAGTGCCTTCATGCTGCTTGTTGAAACCACCTTCGACCTGGCCAAAGGGCAGCATCGCGGTCGCAACTTCATCGGCATCCATCCCAGGACCAGTATCTGCCACGATGATCGTCACAAAACCCTCGAATTGCGTTCCGGCACTGATCCGGATGCGACCCCATTCCGGGGTGAATTTCACAGCATTGCTCAACAGATTGATGATGACCTGCTTCAACCGCAGCGGATCGGCCATGAGCAAAGGCAGGTTTTTCGCCATGTCATTTTCAATGGCGATATTTTTCTCTTTGGCCTTGGCAGCCGTAATCAGCAGGCAGGATTCCAGAATATGGTCGAGGTGTGTGGGTTCAAGATCGACGCTGAGCTTGCCAGCCTGGATTTTTGAAACGTCAAGAATGCCGTTGATCAGGGCCAGCAAATGATCCGCAGCTTCGCGGATGTAAAGCGCATATTCCGGCACTTTTTCTGCATTGGTAACGGTGCGCGTGGCCAGCATGTCGGAAAAGCCGATGATCGCATTGAGTGGCGTGCGCAACTCATGGCTCATGTTCGCAATGAATTCGGATTTTGATTTGGAAGCCAGTTCCGCGTCGACCTTGGCCGCCTGCAACGCTGTTGAACTCCGCTGGTTACTGATGCCCTGACCAAACTGGTCGGCATAGTCAGCCAACAAGGATCCCTCACGAAACCAACGATTGCCAAACGTACGCATGCTTACTGAAACACTCCAAATTGCAGTTATTGGGCTGAGACCCTCAATTTGGGGTTAACGACGGACAACCCCAGAGCAACCCTGGAGATAGTATTACGAGAGTGTGGGCGGTCGACAGCCGCCACCCGGCGTGTTAGCCTCGGCCCAACGAAATGATTTGGGGATGTTGTGCAGCGCACCATTAGTGCCGCAGCTGCGTCCTGAAAGGCTTTGGACGTGGACGCGGCGCGAAACAGGCCGAATCCGCTGGTGGCTGACACGGCCATGCGGACCAATGGGGAGACGCTAGCACCAGATGCTGGCGGCAATCTCTATGCCGCGCTGGACTTGGGCACCAACAATTGCCGCCTTTTGATCGCCAGACCCAAACCGTCCGGATTTTCGGTCGTCGACGCCTTTTCCCGCATTGTCCGGTTGGGCGAGGGCTTGGGCAAGAACGGCCATCTCAACGACAAGGCCATGGACCGGACAATCCAGGCCTTGCGCATTTGTTCGAACAAAATGGTCTGGCACAATGTCCAGAAACGCAGGCTCATTGCGACCGAGGCCTGCCGTATGGCCACCAACGGCGCGGAATTCATCGCGCGTGTTGCAGCCGAAACTGGGCTTGAGCTTGAAATCATCAATCGCGAGACCGAGGCCCGGCTTGCGGCGATCGGGGCTGCACCTCTTGTTGATGACGCCGCCGACAGCACCGTCATTTTCGATATTGGCGGAGGCTCGACAGAAATTCTGTGGCTGGACAGATTGAACGACAGTCTGGTGATCAAGGCTTGGACATCGCTGCCAGCCGGTGTTGTGACATTGTCGGAGCGCGTTGGTGGCGGCACAGTTGTATCAGGCGCAACCTTCCACGAGATGCGACAGCACGTGAGGGAATTGCTGCAACCCTTTGCCGATCAAATCGAAAATCTGAACGGCCATAAAGAGGGTCCGACGCACCTGCTGGGAACTTCAGGCACGGTCACCACCATCGCCGGCGTGCATTTGGGACTGCGTCACTATGATCGCTCGCGGGTCGACGGCTGCTGGATGACGGCAGACGCAATAACCGATGTCACGGCGCGTCTTTTGGATATGAGCTATCAACAGCGCATGGAAAACGGCTGCATAGGTCGCGAACGGGCCGATTTGGTCTTGGCGGGATGCGCAATTCTGGAAGAAGTACGCCACGCATTTCCGGCAGATCGGGTGCGCGTCGCTGACCGGGGCCTGCGCGAAGGCATACTCGCAGAACTCCTCCAGCGCGATGGACACATGCGAGGCATCATATGAGCAGACCGGGAAGTCGCAATGCGCTGAGTGGCGGCCGCGCCCTGAAAGTACGCCTGAAAAAGGGCAAAGAGCGCACGGTATCGCAAAAGACCTGGCTCGAACGCCAACTCAACGATCCCTATGTCGCAGCAGCCCGCAAACAGGGTTACCGCTCCCGTGCGGCATTCAAATTGGTGGAAATCGATGACAAATACCGGTTCTTGAAACCAGGCGGGCATATCGTCGACCTGGGTGCTGCACCCGGTGGCTGGAGCCAGGTGGCGTCGGTTCGCGTAAAGTCCGTCGACAACAAAGGACGCGTTGTTGCTATCGACATGCACGGCATGGACGAATTGCCAGGCGTTTCAATTTTCAAAAAGGATTTCCTGGAACCCGACGCGCCACAGCTCCTCATTGATGCGCTCGGTGGCCATAAGGCTGATGCCGTCATTTCCGACATGGCGTCCCATGCAACAGGCCACCGTCAGACAGACCACATCCAAATCATGGAGCTTGCCGAGGCCGGGTTCGATTTTGCCTGCCAAGTGCTGAAACCCGGCGGCACATACCTCGCCAAAGTACTGCGCGGTGGCACGGAAGGCGATCTCTTGACGCGCCTGAAGTTGCATTTCAGGACTGTCCGCCATGTAAAGCCCATGGCCAGCCGCGATGACTCAGCCGAACTATTCGTGCTGGCAACGGGGTTCAGGGGCGAAAACTAGCAGCTTGCATCGCCGGTAAACCGGGTGGTATGGGCCAGCGTCAACCTCCGAATCCACCGCTGCACTGAAGGGTTGGCGCATGCCCAAGCAATTTCCAGAATATCTCGCCTTCGACGACGTGCTGATGAAGCCCGGCGCGTCGAGCGTCCTGCCAGCGACAGTGTCCACCAAAACGCAATTGACCAAGTCGATTACCTTGTCGATCCCCATCATGTCCGCTGCCATGGACACTGTAACCGAAGCGGCCATGGCCATCGCCATGGCACAAGCGGGCGGGCTCGGCGTCATTCACAAGAATCTCGATCCCGCAATGCAGGCCGACCATGTGCGCCAGGTGAAGCGTTTTGAAAGTGGCATGGTGGTGAACCCGATCACCATTGCAGCAGATGCAACTTTTGGCGAATTGCTTGAACTGAAAGAGCGCCACAAAATCTCCGGTTTTCCGGTGGTAGGCAGCAACGGCAAACTCGAAGGCATCATCACCAACCGCGATGTGCGCTTTGCCACCGACATGAATTTGAAAGTCGGAGAGTTGATGACGCGCAAGCTGGTGACAGTGCGTGAAGGCGTGAACCAGCGCGAAGCGCAGAAACTCCTCCACAAGAACCGCATCGAAAAACTGGTTGTGGTTGATGAAGATGGCCATTGCGTGGGTCTCATCACCGTCAATGATATGGAAAAGGCAGCACACCATCCCTTTGCATCGAAAGATGACAAGGAGCGTCTGCTCGCAGCTGCCGCCACAGGTATTGGCGATGCAGGCGAGGAACGGGCACGGATTTTGATCGATGCCGGGGTTGATGTGCTGATCGTTGATACAGCCCATGGTCATTCCGAAAATGTGCTGAAGCAAATCACGCGCGTGAAAAAGCTGTCCAACAAGGTGCAGATCATCGGTGGCAATGTGGCCACGGCAGATGGCGTAAAGGCATTGATTGACGCCGGTGCGGATGCAGTGAAGATTGGTATCGGGCCAGGTTCCATCTGTACCACACGCGTTGTCGCGGGCGTAGGCGTACCGCAGTTTTCGGCGATTGTCGAAAGTGCGGAAGAGGGTGCCAAGCAGGGTATTCCAGTAATCGCCGATGGCGGCATCAAACTATCTGGCGACATGGCAAAAGCCCTGGCGGCAGGTGCGGGCGTGGTGATGATTGGCTCACTGTTGGCGGGCACTGACGAAAGCCCGGGCGAAGTCTATCTGCACAATGGTCGCTCCTACAAAGCCTATCGCGGCATGGGGTCCGTAGGTGCCATGGCGCGCGGATCAGCTGATCGCTACTTTCAACAGGATGTCGCCAACCAGTTGAAGTTGGTGCCGGAAGGCATTGAGGGTCAGGTGCCTTACAAGGGTCCGGTCGGCAATGTGCTGCATCAACTCGTCGGCGGCGTGCGCGCCGCCATGGGCTATGTGGGTGCAGCGACGATTGCGGAGTTGCAGACGAAAGTGCAATTCGTGCGCATCACCGGGGCAGGGCTCCGCGAAAGCCATGCCCATGATGTGATGATCACACGCGAAGCACCGAACTACCAAAGGCTGTCGTGATGACGTTGGAGAAGTGGCTGCTGCTGCCGGTTGTCCTGCATATTGTGATGGTCTTCGTAATAGGTGTCTTGATGGGGCGCGCACGCTTTCGCGGCGGAGCGGAAGGCAAATTCAAACGCGCCGACATCATCAACAACAGCAACGGCTATCCGCCTGACATCAAAAGGATCGGCGATAATTTCAATAACCAGTTTCAATTGCCAATGGCCTGGTATGCCTGCGTTGCGTTTGTGATGATCACGGGAACAGTTGATCGCGGTTTGGTGGGACTGTCTTGGGTGTTTCTTGTTTCGCGCATTCTGCATGCGGCAAATCAAATCAGGGTCAACACACTGCCTCAGCGCTTCTACTACTATCTCGTTGGATACATCGCACTCGCATCAATGTGGCTGTGGTTTGCACTCAATTATTTTGTGATCGGCTGACACCATGCGAATGCCCGGGCGCGTTGCCGCTGCTATTGAAGTCCTGACAGAAGTACAGGATCGCCATCGACCAGCGTCTGAAGCGTTGAAAGACTGGGGCAAGGCCCATCGCTTTGCAGGCTCCGGAGATCGCAATGCCATTGGCACGCTGGTCTACGATGCATTGCGGCATCTCAATTCCGCAGCTGCAGCAGGCGGCAGTGAAACCGCAAGGGCAATCATTTTCGGAACCCTGAAGACCGTCTGGCACCTGAACCTGGATGAGATTGCAATTCTGTGCGACGCGCAGCACGGTCCAACCCCTTTGTCTGAGATGGAAAAACAGGCGCTTTCTGTCGACGTCGATCTGTCCGATCCTGTGATTGCAGGAAACATCCCGCAATGGCTGGAACCATCCTTGCGGCAAGTGTTTGGCAAGAAGTTGATCGAAGAAATGTCAGCCCTCGCCGAGCGCGCACCCATTGACATGCGCGTGAACACGCTCAAATCCTCGCGCGATCAGCTCCTCGCAGCATTCGAAAAATTTGGTGCCGTCGCGGGCCCCCTTTCGCAACAGTCAGTGCGCATTCCGGCACCTGCGCAAGACGGCAAACACATCAGCGTGGAGTCCGAGCCCGCCCACGGCCAAGGCTGGTTTGAGGTTCAGGACACGGCATCACAAGTTGCTGCGGCACTCACAGGTGTAAGACCTGGACAGAACGTGGCCGATATTTGCGCCGGAGCAGGGGGCAAGACCCTGGCTCTTGCGGCACTGATGCAAAACAAGGGCAACATCGTCGCCCACGATACCGACCGCCGCAGGCTGCGCCCGATTTTCGAACGTATCACGCGGGCTGGCGTCACCTGCATCAACGTCGTTCCCGCTGAAGACGCCGCACGCCTCGACACGTTCGGCGGCTTTGATTGCGTGGTCATCGACGCGCCATGCACTGGCACCGGCACCTGGCGTCGCAAGCCCGATGCCAAATGGAAGCTGAAGCCGGCGACACTGGCTTTGCGAGTCACTGACCAACGTGAGATCCTTGACCGCGGAGCCAAACTTGTGAAATCCGGCGGCACACTGGCCTATTTTACATGTTCAGTATTGCCGCAGGAAAACACCGACCAGATCAGGGCGTTCCTTGCGTCACATCCGGACTTCACAAGTGTTCCGTACAAGGATCAATGGCGCAAGACGATCGGGTCAGATGTCCCACAATCCGCCGATGGTGCCACCGACACGCTGCTTTTGACGCCTGCGTCTCATTCCACGGACGGTTTTTTTGTTGCGTTGATGAAGAAAGCTTGATCACGACCTCGCAATAAATCGCGACATCGCTTTCAATGTCTCTTCGCTGACATGATGTTCGATGCCCTCGGAATCGATGCGCGACGTCTCGGCTGATACGCCAAGTGCCAACAGGAACCGCTCAACAATCTGGTGGCGGCGCTTGCCGTCTTCCGCCATTTTCCAGCCAGAACCCGTAAGAAAAATCGCGCGATAAGGTTCCTGTGTGACCAGCCCCTGATCCTGCAAGCGCTTCAACATTTTGACAACCGTGGCATTGGCCACGCCGAGCCGCATGGCAATGTCCGTGCCGCGCGCTTCGTCGCGCTCATCAATGAGTTCGGCGATCATCTCCACATAGTCCTGGATCAGCTCGACCTGATGGTCGGCCCGGGTGCGCTTGAACGGCGCAGACCGCAACTTTGCCGATTGAATGCGCTGCTTGACCACAAATTCCGTCTCCTATGGGTGTGAATTTAACCTATTGCAAGTTTTGACGCCAATGCTAAGTTAAGTTTAGCAAAGGCTAAACCTGATGAGCGACGAAGTTGCTGGCAATTGGTTGAACGGCAGGGGCGAACCCTCGCTGATGGATGTGTTCCGCACGGTTCCGGTGCGCAATTCCGGCACCTGGTTCCGCCGCGCAATGGCCTTTGTCGGGCCGGGCTATCTCGTTTCCGTCGGCTATATGGATCCCGGCAACTGGGCCACGTCCATCGCCGGTGGTGCCAAATTTGGCTACACGCTGCTGTTTGTTGCCCTTCTGTCCAACATCATGGCGATTATCCTGCAATCACTGTGCGCGCGCCTCGCCATCGCCTCCGGCCGTGACTTGGCGCAGGCCTGCCGCGATGCCTATCCACGGCCGGTGTCTTTTGTACTCTGGCTCTTTGCTGAAATCGCCATCATCGCAACGGACATTGCCGAAGTCGTCGGCACGGCCATCGGGCTCAATCTGTTGTTTGGGATCCCTCTGGAAATCGGTGTGATCATTACGGCACTTGATGTGTTTGTCATCTTGCTGCTCCAGCGTCTCGGTTTCCGTTGGATCGAAGCCTTTGTCATGACGTTGCTGGGCGTGATCTTTGCTTGCTTTTTTGTACAGATCGCCATGGCTGATCCCGTGTGGGGCGAAGTCATTAAGGGGTTCGCGCCGACAACGGAAATCATTCGTAATCCGGAGATGCTGTATCTCGCCCTCGGCATTATCGGCGCAACCGTCATGCCCCATAATCTGTATCTCCATTCGGGCGTGGTCCAGACCCGTGATTACGGTCACAGCCTGAAGGAAAAGAAATCAGCACTCACCATGGCAACGGTCGATTCAACCGTGGCGCTGATGTTTGCATTGCTGGTCAATGCGTCGCTGTTGATCCTCGCTGCCGCCACTTTCAATCGTGTGGGGCAATTCGACATGGCCGACTTGGGCGAAGCGCATGGCATGCTGGCGCCGCTTGTCGGGTCCATGCTTGCTCCGAAACTTTTCGCGATTGCGCTGCTGTGTTGCGGTCTCAATTCAACCGTCACCGCCACACTTGCAGGGCAAATTGTGATGGAAGGATTCTTGCGCATCCGCTTGCCCGCCTGGTTGCGCCGCCTGTTCACGCGCTTGGTGGCGATTGTACCCGCAGCGGCGGTGACGATATATTACGGCACTGAAGGCACCGGCCTGCTGCTCATCCTCAGCCAAGTCATCCTCGCTTTCCAGCTTCCTTTCGCGATTGTGCCACTGGTCATGTTCACGCGCGACAAAATGAAAATGGGCGCCCTCGTGGCACCGGGTTGGCTGACAGCGTTGGCAGCAGTCATTGCGGCAATCATCATCGCGCTCAATGTCAAACTTCTGTGGGATATCCTGATCGGGTGAAGGGTCAGTCGCCAGTGGGGTGGGAAACACTAGGCTTGTGGGGTGATGACGCAGTTCAAGTCGAACGGCTAACTGGCGGAGTGGCCAACGACGTGTGGTGCGTGCGCGTCCACGGCCAACTTGCTGTAGGTCGTCTCGGCACCAGGAGCGACGCCGATCTCGCGTGGGAAGCTGATCTCCTCCAACACCTCGACCGGGGAGGTCTTAGCGTGCCGGTGCCGATCCCGACGAACGAAGGCAGGTTGTTCGCAGCCGGTCTCATGGTGATGACATATGTGGAAGGCGGACCGCCGAACACAGAGGCCGATTGGCAGCGCGTTGCTGACACGCTCCGCCATCTGCATCGGTTGACGCAAGGCTGGCCGCAGCGCCCAGGCTGGCGTTCATCGACCGACCTTTTGCACGTCGACTCCGGAACGAAAATCGACCTCACCGCCATGCCGCCGGAAGGCGTTGCGCGATGCCGTGCGGCTTGGGCCAGGCTCGTCGGACGACAGACATGCGTTGTCCACGGCAACCCCACCAATCCTGGCAACGTGCGCTTAACTGCGGAACGCGTTGCCCTGATCGACTGGGACGAAGCCCACGTCGACGTGCCAGATCTGGATCTGGTGCTGCCTCACAACGCCGCCCGTCTGGAAAGTGGCGCTTATGACATCGCCGGGCAAGCATCAGCCGCATGGGACGCCGCCGTCTGCTGGGGCGACGAATACGCAATCAAGCGGCTCGCTGAAGTTTGCAGATGAAAGGTGATCTGGCATTCTTGCCATGGCGCTTTTAATCCCTTATTCGCCCTCCATGCATGAACAAATATTGATTGTCGATTTCGGCTCGCAGGTAACCCAATTGATTGCGCGGCGGGTGCGCGAGGCGGGTGTTTATTCCGAGGTCGTTCCTTTTCATCTGGCCGCCGCAGCGTTTGAACGCATGAAGCCGCGCGCTGTGATCCTGTCAGGTGGGCCGGCGTCTCCCGCCGAAGCGGGAAGCCCGCGTGCTCCGCAGGAGATTTTCCAGTCCGGTGTTCCGGTGCTCGGCATTTGCTATGGCCAGATGCTGTTGGCGCAACAGCTGGGTGGCAAGGTTGAGAGCGGCCATCACCGTGAATTTGGCCGGGCGGAAGTGTCGGTCAAGGCGAAGTCCGTTTTGTTTGATGGCATTTGGGATGATGGGCAATCGCATACGGTGTGGATGAGCCACGGCGACCGGATCACCGCTCTGCCGCCGGGATTTGTCGTGAAGGGCGTTTCGCCCAACGCACCTTTTGCAGTGATCGAGGATGAGGCCCGCAAATATTTCGGCCTCATGTTCCACCCCGAAGTGGTTCACACACCCGATGGTGCAAAACTGATCGAGAACTTCCTGTTCAAAGTGGCGGGCTGCAAGGGCGACTGGACCATGGCGGCATTCCGTACCGAGGCCGTGGCAAAAATCCGCGCGCAAGTTGGCAAGGGCAGGGTGCTCTGCGGCTTGTCCGGCGGCGTTGACTCATCTGTTGCCGCCGTGCTCATTCACGAGGCCGTGGGCGATCAACTCACCTGCGTGTTGGTTGATCACGGCCTGATGCGCCAGAACGAAGCTGCCGATGTCGTCGCCATGTTCCGCGAACACTACAATCTGCCGCTTGTCCATGTCGATGCCAGCGAGGAATTTATCTCTCAGTTGGAAGGCGAAGTTGACCCGGAGAAAAAGCGCAAAACCATTGGTCGCTTGTTCATCGATGTGTTCGAACGCGAAGCCAAGAAAATCGGAGGCGCGGATTTCCTGGCGCAAGGCACACTCTATCCCGATGTGATTGAAAGCGTATCCTTCACCGGCGGGCCATCGGTGACCATCAAGTCGCACCACAATGTCGGCGGCCTGCCTGACCGCATGAACATGATACTGGTGGAACCGTTGCGCGAACTTTTCAAAGATGAAGTGCGAAAACTCGGCCAAGAGCTTGGATTGCCTGCACATTTTATTGGGCGCCATCCGTTTCCGGGCCCTGGCCTCGCCATCCGGCTGCCGGGCGGAGTTACCCGCGAAAAACTCGCCATCCTGCAAAAAGCCGACGCCATCTATATCGACGAAATCCGCAAGGCCGGACTCTACGACAATATCTGGCAAGCCTTCTCTGTGTTGCTCCCCGTGCAAACTGTGGGCGTCATGGGCGATGGCCGCACCTATGACCGCGTGCTGGCCTTGCGCGCTGTTACGTCAGTCGACGGCATGACGGCAGATTTCTATCCCTTTGACATGGGATTTCTGGGACGGACTGCGACGCGTATCATCAATGAAGTAAAGGGCGTCTCAAGAGTTGTCTACGACGTAACCAGCAAACCACCGGGAACGATCGAATGGGAGTGAAATGACTTACATATACAGCATATAAGGCTTTAAGACGTTTATGTAAGTCAATCGATTGACTTTGGTTTGAGTTTTTGGTAGTGGAGTTGAATTGCAACAGGAACCAACTTTATGCCGATTGCTCAACGCCAAAGGCGGAGACGGACCTATTCTCGCTACGGGCGGGAAGCCGTTACCGTGCTCGGTCAGCTGATCCGTACCAATCGCATCGAACGCAAACTAAGCGTTGCCGAGCTTGCTGAACGTGTCGGCGCGTCACGCGATTTAATGCAGCGGATTGAACAGGGAGATCCAAGATGTGGCATTGGCATTGCCTTTGAAGCTGCAACCATCGTGGGGGTTCCACTGTTTGAAGAGGATCGTGGTCGGTTAACGATTCGTGTGGCTGAGCAAGAAGAGAAACTTCGGCTTCTGCCGAAATCCATCCGCAAAACCAGAACGGTGGTGAAGGATGACTTCTGATCAGCGCCATGAAGAAGCTTATGTCTGGATTTGGCTGCCGCATAAAACGCAGCCCGTAGTTGCTGGTCGCATTGTTCGGCAAGGTGATGGGAGGCTTTTGTTCAACTATGGTCAAAGCTACCTTGCACGTGAAAATGCAATTGCGATCTATGATCCAGAGCTGCCACTGAGGGCAGGAGAAATTCCGCTGCATGACAAGTTGCAATTGCCAAACTGTATTCGCGACGCTTCTCCTGATGCTTGGGGCAGGCGTGTCATTGTTAACCGCACACTAGGCTTGAGGGCACAGGACGCCGAAATCGCAGAACTGGACGAACTCACATATCTGCTGGAATCTGGCTCTGACCGTATTGGCGCGCTCGATTTTCAACGCTCTGCAACGAACTATGTTCCGCGCCAACAGACAAATGCAACGCTCGAAGAACTGATGCAATCCGCAGAGCGTGTCGAAAAAGGCGTGCCACTTTCTCCTGATCTCGACCAAGCCCTTCTACACGGCACATCGCTTGGCGGAGCGCGTCCAAAAGCCTTGATCGAAACTGGCAAACAAAAGTTCATTGCCAAATTCTCTGCCAGCAACGATCTGTACAATGTTGTCAAAGCCGAATTCGTCGCCATGCGGCTAGCTCAAATCGTTGGACTTAACGTTGCTCCAGTACAACTGACAAAGGGTCTGGGCAAAGACGTGCTCCTGATTGAACGCTTTGACCGCACACTTGACAATACCAACTGGGAACGACGTGCGCTCGTCTCGGCATTGACGATGCTCGAGCTTGATGAACTTGAAGCTCGTTATGCGAGTTACGAGGATTTATCGACGCTGATCCGTCACCGCTTCACGGACCCCAAGCAAACACTCGAGGAACTCTTCGGGCGGATGGTGTTTAACATTCTGGTCGGTAACACCGATGATCATGCCCGCAATCATGCAGCATTTTGGGATGGGCAAGACCTCATACTCACACCAGCTTACGACATATGTCCACAAGGCCGGACGGGTGGTGAAGCCACGCAAGCCATGTTGATTACCGCCAACAAACGACTGAGTCAGTTGACGCTTTGCATGGAAGCGGCACCGCAATTCCTGTTGAGTGCTGATCGAGCACGCCCAATCATCGCTTCGCAGCTTGCGACCACTCGTATAAACTGGAAACTGGTTTGCGATGAGGCCGGATTGACCGAAGTGGACCGAGCCTTTCTTTGGGGCCGCCAGTTTCTCAATCCGTTTGCGCTGCAAGGTTGGGTCGACACGTAAACGAAATGATGTAAGTTTCACATATCGAGTCTTGTGACCAAGCTACGGGTGGTAGGAATGGCGCATAGAGTTAGGACGTGGCAGAGAGACAAGGCACTTACTCAAGAGGAGAAGGCCACCGTCGTTGCGGCATGTGACCGACTGATCGCCGTAATTCTGAAGCCGCGATATCTGCCTGTCATTCGGGTTACCGCATTCAACTATCCTGTTGACATTTTGGGTAAGATGCGCGGCAATAATTACAGTTTTATCACGCGATATCGTTCGGGATTTCGGGAAAACGCGGGTGAGGAATTCAACGTGCCGTTTGCGCGGCTTGATCACATCGCGGAAATACCAGATGAAATGCGGTTCAATCTGATGTGGCACCGCCACACCGGGCAATGGTTCAGGCGGCATGCGTCCGTCAATTTCGACGAGGCTTTGCACCTGATGGAAACAGACGGGTTGCTGCATCCAGTCATATGAAAGCCAAAGTTCAAACCAGCATTGATATTGATACCTTGCGAGACATCGCAGGCGATAGGGCACTTACCCGCGGCCATCGTTTATCATCGTGAAGGAATGGTTGAAATTCTTTGGATTCTGCAAAAGCGCATTGTTGCGCAGGGTTATGGGACCCAAGCCTTCGAATTTTCGGCAATTGCAGTGATTTAGATTAGCCAAGTTTTTTGACGGTATTTTTGACGGTACTGACTGAATGCCTTCAAAATATCTTCTATCATATCAATGTTGTATTTGAGCAATTGATAATCGAGTGGGATAAGCCACTACGTGCTTGCGACTTTGCCGCCTCTTTCAAATCAACTGATCCGATGACAGGTATAATCGGTCGTTAATTTTCGAATGAGATAGTGTCGGAAAACTGACATCTGATGGCGAAAAAGAGTGCCTGTGGATCTCAAAAACTCGTCAGACTGGGCTACAACCAAGGAATTTTAAAAGTGCGCTATTCAGGGCTACGTGTCATTGTCGAAGCGTTGACTGGCCACAAGGGGTGGAAGCCGGTGTGGCGTGATCCCGCCCCCAAGGCTGAATACGACTACATTGTTGTGGGCGGCGGTGGCCATGGCCTCGCAACCGCTTACTATCTGGCCAAGGAGTTTGGTCAAGCGCGCATAGCTGTTCTGGAAAAGGGCTATCTGGGCGGCGGCAATGTGGGACGCAACACGACGATCATTCGGTCCAATTATCTACTCGACGGCAATGAACCCTTCTATGAGTTTTCGCTCAAGTTATGGGAAGGACTGGAGCAGGACTTCAACTACAATGCCATGGTCAGCCAGCGCGGCATTATGAATTTGATACACACCGATGCACAACGCGATGCTTTCACAAGGCGTGGCAATGGCATGATCCTCCATGGCGCAGATGCTGAACTGCTGAATCGTGATCAGGTGAAAGCCATTTATCCTTTCCTCAATTTTGACAACGCACGCTTCCCGATTAAGGGCGCTCTTGCTCAAAAACGGGGTGGCACCGTCCGCCATGATGCTGTGGCGTGGGGTTATGCCCGCGGGGCGGATGCACGTGGCGTTGACCTCATTCAAAACTGTGAGGTGACGGGCTTCAAAATTGAAAATGGCCGGGTGCTGGGTGTTGAAACAACGCGCGGGTTGATTGGTGCCAAAAAAGTGGGTGTGGCAGTGGCGGGCTCATCTTCAAAAGTGATGGCCCACGCCGGCATGCGCTTGCCCATTGAAAGCCATGTCTTGCAGGCTTTCGTGTCGGAAGGCTTGAAGCCGCTGATTGATGGCGTGATGACATTCGGGGCCGGACATTTTTACGTCAGCCAGTCTGATAAAGGCGGCCTGGTGTTTGGTGGTGATATAGATGGCTATAACTCTTATGCCCAACGCGGAAATTTACCGGTGATCGAAGACGTGGCAGAAGGCGGCATGGCATTGATGCCAATGATTGGCCGGGCCCGTTTGCTGCGCGCCTGGGGCGGTATTATGGATATGTCGATGGACGGGTCACCCATCATCGATAAAACCCATATCGATGGGCTCTACTTCAATGGCGGCTGGTGCTACGGCGGCTTTAAAGCCACGCCTGCAAGCGGCTGGTGCTTTGCCCATCTCCTCGCAAAAGACGAACCCCACAAAACCGCCACGGCCTATCGTTTTGATCGCTTTCTGAAGGGATTGATGATCGACGAAAAAGGCCAGGGTGCCACACCCAATTTGCATTGAGCATAGCATGATCATCAATCATCCCATTCTCGGCCCCCGCGACGCACAGGAATTTGTCTACCTCGGTGATGAAAGCCTCTTGGCGCGACCCGATGGCATGGCACCGGACGCGATTAAGGCGTTTCACGAGTATCTTTATTTGCGTAACAACCCCGCAGGCGAACATCGTGAACTTTGGTACCACGAGCAGGGTGATCGCAGTTGGCTGGTGGTGACGCGCAATACTGTGACCCACGAAATCAGCAAGGTTGAGCTGGCGCGCGATGTGGCGCGCCGTATGGGGCGTTCAAAATGACCCAAATCAACCGCATTGCAGGCGGCCAGATCGACCGCAGTACCAATTTGGAATTCAGTTTCGATGGCAAGTCCTACACAGGACACCCCGGCGATACGCTGGCCTCGGCTTTGTTGGCCAATGGTGTTCGCCTGATGGGGCGCAGTTTCAAGTATCATCGCCCGCGCGGACCGTTGTCGGCAGGTTCGGAAGAGCCAAACGCTCTCGTTGAATTGCGTACCGGGGCGAGGCAAGAACCAAACACCCGCGCGACAGTGACGGAACTCTTTCAGGGGCTCGTTGCCAATAGTCAAAATCGGTGGCCCTCACTCGCGTTCGATGCCTTGTCCATCAACGATCGCTTGTCGAATTTTTTCACTGCAGGATTTTATTATAAGACTTTCATGTGGCCTGCGGCCTTTTGGGAAAAACTTTACGAGCCCCTCATTCGTCGCGCCGCGGGGTTGGGCTCCATGTCCAAACTGGAAGACCCTGACTCTTACGACAAGGGTTTTCTGCATTGTGATGTGCTAATCATTGGCGCCGGCCCTGCAGGCTTGATGGCGGCGTTAACAGCGGGACGCGCGGGAGCGCGCGTCGTTCTGGCCGATGAAGATTTCCGGTTTGGTGGACGTTTGAATGCAGAGACTTTCGAAGTCGGCGGCATGATAGGAGCGGATTGGGCAGCGGCGACTGTCACCGAGTTGACAAGCATGCCAAACGTACGCCTCCTGTTGCGTACCACAATTGTAGGCGCGTTCGATCACGGCATTTTCAGTGCGGTGGAGCGGGTGAGTGATCACTTGGCCGTGCCCTTGCCTGGCAAACCGAGGCAAACACTTTGGCGCATATACTCGAAGCACGCCATTCTGGCAGCTGGCGCAATCGAGCGACCCATCGCATTTGAAAACAATGATCGCCCGGGCATTCTGCTGGCGGGAAGTCTCAGGAGTTATGCCAATCGCTGGGGTGCAACTGTTGGAGATCGTGTTGCGGTGTTCACCAACAACAACGATGGACTGCGCACTGCGATTGATTTGCAGAACAACGGCGTTGACGTCGTTGCTGTCATTGATAGTCGCGAGGGGGGAGAGTTGCTGCCAGGCATCCGTCATTTGCGTGGGGCTGAAGTAATCGACACCGAAGGGCGGTTGGGATTGCAGTCAATCACCGTGCGACTAGGCAACGGTAAAACCGAGAAAATCATGGCATCGGCACTTGGTGTTTCAGGAGGGTGGAACCCCAATCTCCACATCTCTTCACATCATCGGGGCAAACCAGTTTGGAACGAAACCATAGCAGCATTTGTTCCAGGCACGGGCGGTCCGGCAAATCTAAATGCTGTCGGTGCAGCAAACGGACAGATGTCAACCCATGCCGCAATTTCCAGCGGTCAAACAACGGCGAAGGAAATCCTGTCTGCTTTGGGGATCAAGGCAAAAGCGTCGCAAATTCCACAGGCTGAGGACGCACCCATTGCAATAACCCCACTATGGCATGTGCAAGGCGGCAAGGGCAGGGCTTGGATCGATCCACAAAATGACGTGACCATCAAGGATGTCAAACTCGCGCATCAGGAAAACTTTACCTCGGTTGAACATTTGAAAAGATACACGACACTTGGCATGGCCACCGACCAGGGCAAAACCGGCAACGTAATCGGCCTTGCTGTCATGGCCGAATTGACCGGACGCTCAATCCCCGAAACGGGCACGACAATTTACCGACCGCCGTATACTCCAGTCGCCATGGGCGCATTGGCGGGGCGCTCACGCGGCAAGGAGTTCAAACCCTTTCGATTAACGCCGTCACACAAATGGGCCACTGAACAAGGCGCGATTTTTGTCGAAGTCGGCATGTGGTTGCGCACGCAATGGCTGCCCAAGTCCGGCGAAACCCACTGGCGACAGTCCGTGGACCGCGAAGTTTTGGACACACGCAAATCCGTCGGCATTTGCGATGTCACAACACTCGGCAAGATTGATGTTCAAGGAACCGATGCGGGCGCGTTCCTCGACAAGGTATACGCCAATACGTTTTCAACACTGGCCGTTGGCAAATGCCGTTATGGCTTGATGCTGCGCGAAGACGGAATCGTGTTTGACGATGGCACCACGGCGCGCATGGGCGACAATGAATATGTGATGACCACCACGACGGCCAACGCGGTGACAGTCTTCCGGCATCTCGAATTTGCCCGCCAGTGTCTCTACCCGGATATGGACGTGCAGTTGATTTCAACAACGGAAGCCTGGGCGCAATATTCTGTGGCGGGACCAAATGCCCGCAAACTGCTGCAAAAAATCATTGATCAGGATATCTCAGACGCAGCCTTCCCCTATATGGGCGCTGGCAACATAACGGTGTGCGGTGGGCTACGCGCGCGGCTGTTCCGCATCAGTTTCTCGGGCGAGTTGGCCTATGAGATTGCAGTGCCAACGCGCTACGGTGACGCATTGATCCGCAAGCTGATCGACGCAGGGGCGGAATTTGATGCCGTCGTCTACGGCACGGAAGCTCTTGGCGTCATGCGCATTGAAAAGGGCCACGTGGCTGGCAACGAATTGAATGGCCAGTCAACAGCACTCAACATGGGTCTTGGCAAGATGGTATCCAAGAAGAAAGACTCCATCGGCATGGTCCTCTCTCAGCGCGAGGGACTGAATGGCGACAGCGGTTACCGCCTGATTGGAATCAAACCTGTCACCGAAGGACAGCCTTTGAGTGCGGGAAGCCATTTGCTTGAAATCGGTGCGGCACCTGTGGCCGCAAACGATGGTGGCTGGCTCACATCTATGGTCTACTCCCCGCATTTGGGTTCGCACATTGCGCTCGGATATTTGAAGGAAGGCGACAAGAAAATTGGACAACGCATGCGCGCCGTAAATTTTCTCAACACGTCAGATGTGGAAGTCGAAATCGTCAGTCCGCATTTCTTCGATCCTGAAGGAGTGCGCTTGCGTGGCTGACCAAATGCTCAAACCCATAACCGCTTTGGGTGGAGATCTACCCAAAACAATTGAAATCGGAATCTATCGCATCTCCGAACGTTTTGATGTGGCACTGGCTTCTGTTGCATCCCGCCGAGACCGCGAAGGTGATGTTGCCAAAGCCGCCAAAAAGGCAAAACTTCCCCTGCCTGAAGCGTCGCACGCGGAAAGCGGCGTTCCCTATGGTGCCTTCTGGTTATCGTCGCAATTGTGGATGGTCGAAGCACCATTTGCCTCACACGAAGACATCGCAACTCATCTAAGAGCTGTTTTTGGTGATGCGGCATCGATCACCGAGCAGACCGACGCATGGGTGCGGTTTGATGTATCGTCCGCAAACCCACAGCCACTGTTCGAAAAACTCTGCAATGTTGATCTTGCAGCTGCACCGGTGGGCTACGCCGGACGCACGGTCATTGAACACAGCGGTTGTTACGTGATCAAACGCAAAGCCACCGAAATAACGATCTATGGGTCACGCTCCATGGCCGCAAGCCTGTTTCATGCCATCGAGGTGACCGCCCTGTCGCTCAAGTAAGGTAAGCCTATTGTGGGTTGCAAATCTTCCCTGTAGTGAAAAGCAAGTCCGCATTTACAGGTGTGACAGATGGTCAAAGCCGAAAAAAGCCCAGAAAACATCCCGCGCGGCAAGCCTGCGTTTGATCAAGACCCCCATCGCATCAGGGAGATCAGTGAGCGCAACCTCGAAGCAGCCATTGGCCGCGAGGTCCGCAATTTCCGGCGCCAGCAAGGTATGACCGTTGCTGACCTCTCCAGCGTGACCGGCATTTCCATCGGCATGTTGTCAAAAATTGAAAACGGCAACACTTCGCCCTCGCTTACGACCTTGCAGGTCCTCAGCCATGCTTTCTCAGTTCCGGTGACGGCATTCTTCAAGAGTTATGAAGAACGGCGCGAGGCCGTGCACGTCAAGGCAGGTGAGCATATCGAAATTGAGCGGCGCGGCACCAGGGCAGGGCACCAATACAACTTGTTGGGACATATCGGATCCAACTCGTCAGGTGTTGTGGTGGAGCCTTACATCATTACGCTCACCACTGAGAGCGACACCTTTCCAGCATTCCAGCACGAAGGACTGGAACTTCTGTATATTTTGGAAGGTGAAGTGGATTACCGCCATGGCGATCAGGTTCACTCTTTGAAACCTGGTGACAGTTTGTTTTTTGATGCAGACGCTCCCCACGGTCCAGAGACACTTGTAAAACTGCCTGCACGTTACTTGTCGGTGATCTCTTACCCACAACGCTAGAGTATTTCGTTGTGCGTCGCAGCGAGTCAATTGCTTGACATTCGCTGACGCCAGCTGTTTCCTGCCAGATAACAAAATTGCTCGTTGCAAGAATCACAAGTGGGGTGGGCTGGCAGTAACGGGAACAAAAGCCAGACCTGCGGGAGAAACGCCAATGTCTGACCTCAATCAAAGGATTGAGGCCATGTACCGCTCAGATGTGCGCGGTGCCTGGTCTTTTGTAGCGGCACTATGGATCGCCGTGCTGTTTGTTCTCTTCATGTCTTGGCCGCACATTCCTGATAGTGGCGTGCGCACGATCGTAGTGTTGGCAGCGGCTGCCGTGCTCATTTTCAATACAGCTTCAATTGCGGCGATGGTCAAAAACTATGCCACCGACAAGGACTTTATCTACGGTCTTGATATCAAGATGCTGGATGAAGCCCGCAAGAACAAGAGTTGAGGAGGCGCAACATGGCCAAATACACTCCACCAGAACAACCCAAAGCCCTGCAGTGGCTCGATATCACCGTCATTGTTGGTGCAATATTTTTGGCACTGTGGTTCCCCCTCTATATGGGCTGGGCCGGCAACACCAAAGTCGTGGAAAAAATTGAGAACCCGACGTGGGAAGCGTTGAAGCAAACGCCTGCGCAAGTCGAACAGTGGGTCAAACTCGGTTACGCTGATGCAGCTGCAGCCCATGACGTTATTCAGAGCAAATGGGATTACTCAATCAACTGGATTCAGTTGATTTTGTTGACCGCTGCGCTTGTGGGCTATTTCGTCTTTCTGTTCCGCGCCTCAGACAAAGAGTATCGCGAAGTCATCGACGAAAAATTCAACGGCAAGTAGGAGCAACGCTCATGTGGATGACAATTGCAAATATTGGCTGGGTTATCTCGGCACTGGTTGGTGCTTGGATGCTGTATGATTGGTACTCAATTGACTCGAAATATGCGGAAGCAGAGCTTACGTCCTCGCGTGAAGGCGAGATTGAAGCCATGACCGAAAAGCATCGGATTTAGGTGGGCAAAATGGCAAACGCAGCAACCACGACCAATCATCTTTCGCTCTCCCGCGTCCTTGGGCCCGCCCATGTGTGGGCGCTGGGTGTGGGCATCGTTCTTGTCGGTGAATACACCGGCTGGAATTTCTCCGCTGACAAGGGCGGCGCACTGGCGGCACTCATCATTTGCTGGGTTGTCGGGCTGCTCTACACGTCAGTTGCGATGATCGACTCCGAAGTGACATCTACCGTTGCTGCCGCAGGTGGGCAATATGCGCAAGCCAAGCATATCGTTGGACCTCTGATGGCGTTCAACGTCGCACTCTATCTCGTGTTCGCCTACACAATGCTTGAAGTGTCAAACGCCATTGTCGTGGCTGACACGATCAAAGCTTATGCGGGTGAAGGCTTTACCGATTGGCATTACCGAGGGGTAATTGCGACCATCATCGTGGTGCTTGCAGCACTGAATTATCGTGGCGTGTTGATGACGTTGAACGTCAACTTGGTCATTACGGCTTTTGCTTACCTTGCGATCATTGTCTTATTCTTCTCAGTGCAACCGTGGAGCCAAGGCGAAGTGCTGAAGCTCGGACAAATGATCACGCCAGAAAATGCACTGCCCTATGGCTGGCTGGGTGTGATCGCCGGTTTCCATTGGGGTATTTGGTATTATCTCGGTATCGAAGGCACGACACAGGCTGCTGAGGAAGTGCGTTCTCCTTCGCGCTCACTTCCTTATGGCACGATGGCTGGCATGATCACGTTACTCATAGGAGCGTCGCTCACATGGTATGTCTGCGCCTCGTTGATGCCGTGGCAATATCTAGGCTTTACATACTTCCCATTGCTGGATGCGGGCAAACTCACAGGCAGCAAGTCACTTGAAATGCTGATGTTCGCAGCGACAGTACTTGCCGCCACGGCGTCGGCCAATGGCTGCATCAACGATGCCGCGCGCGCGTGGTTCTCGCTTGGCCGTGACCGCTACATTCCGACGTGGTTTTCGGCGGTTCATCCAAAATACAGAACACCCTATCGGGCAATCATGTTCTTGGTGCCAATTGCCTTGGCATTTGCATTCACCGCAAACCTTGGCCAAGCCATCACCTTCTCGATTCTGTCAGGAGTTCTGCACTATACATTCATGTCGCTGAACATCGTCATGTTCCGCAACAAATGGCCACTGGGCTCAATCCGTCGTGGGTACACCCATCCGTTCCACCCGTTGCCGGCAATCGTGCTATTCATTCTCTGCGTGGTCACATTCTTCGCCATCTTCTTGGGCTACGGCGCGCAGCTCACGGCCATGGTGGTCTTCTATATCATCATGTCACTGTGGTTCCATTTCTACCGCTACCAATATGTAAAGCGTGGCGCACAGTTCACAATGCCTTGGCCAAAGCCCAAGGGTTATTGATGAATGACGATCAACTTCATGGCCCGCTGAAAGGCGGGCCATTTTGATTGTCATGAGTACATTACAAACCATTCTCGGCTTGATTGTCGCCACTGCTCTCGTGTCCATGCTGTGGTTTCAATTCCGCCGACAGGATGCCAAACGCGCTGATCAAGGGCGGATTTTGTTTGAGCTTATTGTGTCACTGTTTGATGCACCTGAAATTGAACGCGGCATGACATCGGGTGTCTGGTCGCTTAAAGGACAATACCGCAACTTTGACTTCCAATTCAAAACGGTGGCAGACACTTTGGCCACGCGCAAACTTCCCAGCCTGTGGTTGATGGTAACACTGCCAGAACCCCAACCTGTTACAGCCACAACCAACATGATGATGCGAGCGGCCGGCGTGACCTCATTCTCCAACTTTGATTTTCTGCCGCATACTTTGCGCTTGCCCGAAGGCTTTCCAGAGCATGCAACACTGCGAAGTGATGCAGCGACAATCAGCACTGTTGTTTCAGCAATAACACGTCATCTAGATATATTTCATCATGGTCGCGGCAAAGAGCTTCTGGTTTCACCAAAGGGACTTCGTATTGTGGTGCAACTCGCAGAAGCCGATCGCGCGCGCTACGGTGTTTTTCGCGAAGCCAATTTTGAAGGTACCTCAATCAATGCGGAACTCGCAAAACAACTCATGGACACATTGATCAATCTACGGAATGATATTCGCGACCATGTCGAAGCGTAAGAAGCCAGTTCTCGTGTTGGCGGCATCACTCATCCCAGGCGCTGGCCACGTTTTGCTGGGACAAGCGCCTCGCGGTTTGGTGTTTATCTTCTTCATGACGATCCTCGGCTGGATCAGTCTCAAACTGATGCCCGAAACAGCAAGCTTCGTAGGTCGTCACATTGGTGGTGTTTTCATCTGGGGCATGTCGATCATTGACGCTTACCGTTTGAATCAGAACAGTTAAATCCAGTGAAAAAAGTTTCTTGCCAGTTGAAAACTAGCTTGTACAGTGTTACCTTAGTCGCTTGAATGAATGGAGAAATCCAAATGTGTGGAATTGTCGGCCTGTTTCTGAAAGACCCCAAACTGCAACCCAAACTGGGTGCCATGTTAACAGACATGTTGATCACCATGACCGATCGGGGACCCGACTCAGCAGGCATCGCGATCTACGGTCGTCCCGTGAAGGGCCGTGCAAAATTGACAGTGCAATCCAGCCAGCCTGAAACAGATTTCAAGAGCATAGCGAAAGACCTGAGCAAAGCCATTGGTAGTCCAGTGAAGGCCCACATCAAAAACACCCATGTGGTTTTGGATGTGCCGGCCAAGAAACTGGAAGAAGCACGCTCGGCCGTCGCCCAATTGCGCCCCAACTGCAAAGTGATGAGTTCTGGTGAGACCATTGAAATTTTCAAGGAAGTCGGACTGCCAAAGGATGTGGCGGCGCGATTTGGCGTAGACAAAATGTCGGGCACACACGGCATCGGCCACACGCGCATGGCCACTGAATCTGCCGTGACGACCATGGGAGCTCATCCGTTTTCAACGGGTTCTGACCAGTGCCTTGTCCACAACGGTTCGCTTTCAAACCACAATTCTGTCAGGCGTGAATTGAAGCGCGCAGGCATGAAATTCGAAACAGAAAATGACACTGAGGTTGCAGCCGCCTTTATCAGCCACAAGCTGCAAGAGGGCGAAAAGCTTGGTGATGCCATGGAAGCAACGCTGACCGATCTCGATGGCTTCTTTACGTTTGTTGTTGGCACACACAATGGCTTTGGCGTCGTGCGTGACCCTATTGCCTGCAAACCAGCGGTGATGGCCGAGACGGATCAATATGTGGCCTTCGGGTCAGAATATCGCGCACTTGTAAACCTGCCGGGTATCGACAAGGCCCGCGTGTGGGAACCTGAGCCAGCCACTGTTTATTTCTGGGAGCGCTGATTGAATGCAAACGTTTGACTTGGGCGCACAGGGTTTGCGCGCATTGAATTCTGCACTGCATGCCTTGCGGGGCCAAACCAATATGACGGCCTGGCAGATTATCAATCCAAAGGGCTCTCATGCCATCGCAGTAGGTGTTGATGCCCCCATTGAAATAACCGTACGAGGGTCCACTGGTTATTACTGCGGTGGCATGAACAAGCAGGCCACAATTCGCATTGTGGGGAGTGCCGGTCCCGGTGTTGCCGAAAACATGATGTCGGGAACGGTCATCATTGATGGCGATGCCAGCCAATATGCAGGCGCTACCGGCCGCGGCGGATTGCTCATCATCAAGGGCAATGCCTCGTCACGCTGCGGAATATCGATGAAAGGCATCGACATCGTCGTCCATGGCAACATTGGCCACATGTCTGCCTTCATGGCGCAATCTGGCAACTTGGTTGTGCTTGGCAATGCTGGCGAAGCCTTGGGCGACAGCCTTTACGAGGCTCGCCTGTTCGTGCGCGGCAGCGTTAAGACCCTTGGCACGGATTGCATCGAGAAAGAAATGCGGCCCGAACACTTCACGATTTTGGAAGATTTGCTGCGCCGTGGAGAAGCAGATGCCAAAGCCAAACCCGAGCAATTCCGTCGCTATGGATCGGCCCGCAAACTCTATACCTTCAACATCGACAACGCGTCGGATTATTGAGAACACACATGACTGATTTTCCACGCACGCCGCCACGGTTTTCCGCGACTTTCACACCTGCCGTAAACGCTGAGATCCGCCGGGCTGCGGCAACTGGCATCTATGACATTCGCGGGGGCGGCACCAAACGCCACTTGCCGCATTTTGACGATCTGCTTTTTCTAGGCGCTTCGATCAGTCGTTATCCACTCGAAGGCTACCGTGAAAAATGCGCCACTGACGTGTGGCTTGGCACCAGGCACGCGAAAAAACCTATTCATCTGGATATTCCGATCACAATTGCGGGCATGTCTTTTGGTGCGTTGTCCGGTCCAGCCAAGGAAGCCTTGGGTCGTGGCGCAACAGAAGCCGGAACATCCACCACCACTGGCGACGGTGGCATGACAGAAGAAGAGCGCGGTCATTCCAAAACTCTGGTCTATCAATATCTGCCGTCCCGCTATGGCATGAACCCTGATGATTTGCGTCGCGCTGATGCCATTGAAATTGTGGTGGGGCAAGGTGCCAAACCAGGTGGCGGCGGCATGTTGCTCGGTCAGAAAATTTCCGATCGTGTTGCCGCCATGCGCAACTTGCCCAAGGGCATCGATCAACGCTCTGCCTGTCGCCATCCTGATTGGACGGGACCGGACGATCTCGAAATCAAAATTCTGGAACTGCGCGAAATCACCGATTGGGAAAAACCGATCTATGTGAAAGTCGGCGGCGCACGGCCATATTATGACACAGCCCTTGCCGTGAAGGCTGGTGCTGATGTGGTGGTGCTCGACGGCATGCAAGGTGGTACAGCGGCAACGCAAGATGTATTTATCGAACACGTCGGTATGCCCATTCTTGCGTGCATTCCACAAGCTGTGAAAGCGCTGCAAGAACTCGGCATGCATCGCAAAGTGCAGCTGATTGTGTCTGGCGGTATCCGCACTGGCGCCGATGTGGCAAAAGCCATGGCACTGGGTGCAGATGCTGTCTCCATTGGTACGGCGGCACTCATTGCCCTGGGTGACAATGATCCAAAGTGGGAAGCGGAATATCAGAAGCTAGGCACTACTGCCGATGCCTACGATGATTGGCACGAAGGAAAGGACCCGGCGGGCATTACTACACAAGACCCCGAGCTTTCGAAGCGCCTCGATCCTGTGCTGGGTGGGCGCCGCCTCAAAAACTATCTGAAGGTCATGACGCTCGAAGCGCAAACCATCGCACGGGCCTGTGGCAAGAACCATCTTCACAATTTGGAGCCGGAAGACCTTTGCTCGCTGACAATCGAAGCAGCAGCAATGGCAGGCGTTCCACTTGCGGGAACCAATTGGATACCAGGCCGCAACGGCAGTATGTAAATAATCGAGAGGGGAGCAAACATTATGGCACGAGATCTTGCTAAGTGGGCCAAGGAAAAAGGCGTCAAATACTTTATGATTTCCTACACGGACTTGTTCGGAAGTCAGCGTGCGAAATTGGTGCCAACACAAGCCATCACTGAAATGTCGGAAGACGGCGCAGGTTTTGCAGGCTTTGCAACCTGGCTTGATTTGACGCCAGCACATCCCGACCTGATGGCGGTTCCTGATCCAGACTCCGCCATTCAATTGCCTTGGAAGAAAGATGTGGCATGGGTTGCCGCGCGTGCCACCATGGAAGGAAAGCTTGTTGATCAAGCACCGCGCAATGTTCTTGAGCGGTTAGTCGGAGAAGCCGCCAAAGAGGGACTACGTGTCAAAACCGGTGTTGAACCAGAGTTCTTCATCCTCTCTGCCGATGGCACGCAAATATCTGATCCGTTCGATACCGCCGAAAAGCCCTGTTACGACCAGCAAGCTGTGATGCGTCGCTATGATGTGATTGCTGAAATTTGCGACTACATGTTGGAGTTGGGCTGGGAAGCCTATCAGAATGATCACGAAGATGCCGTTGGCCAGTTTGAAATGAACTGGAAATATGATGATGCGTTGCAAACGGCAGACAAGCATTCGTTCTTCAAATTCATGGTCAAGTCAATCGCAGAAAAGCATGGCTTCCGTGCCACCTTCATGCCGAAACCCTTTAAGGGCCTGACGGGCTCCGGTTGCCATGCCCATATTTCGGTGTGGTCTATGGACGGCAAGAGCAATGCCTTTGCCGATAAGTCCAAGGAACTTGGCCTGTCCGATCGGGGCCGCACATTCCTGGGCGGCATTATGAAACATGCATCGGCATTGGCCGCAATCTGCAACCCCACGGTCAATAGCTACAAACGCATCAACGCACCGCGCACCTCTTCAGGTGCAACATGGGCACCCAACACTGTGACATGGACGGGCAACAATCGCACCCACATGGTGCGGGTACCAGGACCCGGTCGCTTTGAATTGCGTTTGCCAGATGGTGCGGCCAACCCATACCTCATGCAAGCCGTGATCATTGCCGCTGGCCTTGACGGAGTGCGCACCAATGCTGATCCCGGCAAGCGCCACGACATCGACATGTATCAAATGGGACACACGATCACTGATGCGCCAAAACTGCCGTTGAACTTGCTTGATGCCTTGCGCGAGTATGACAAGGACAAAACGTTGAAGGCCATGATGGGCGAAGAATTTTCGTCTTCATATTTGAAGTTGAAGAACAAGGAGTGGGATAGCTATGCCTCCCATTTCTCGCGTTGGGAAACTGAGAACACGTTGGATATTTGATTGGGGGTTTCATGAAAAAAAGAGTTGCAGTGATTGGCGCTGGTCCGTCCGGCCTGGCTCAACTGCGTGCATTTCAGTCTGCAAAGGCAAAAGGCGAAGACATCCCCGAGATCGTTTGTTTTGAAAAACAGGATAACTGGGGCGGCCTATGGAACTACACTTGGCGCACCGGCCTCGATGAATATGGCGAACCGTGTCATGGTTCGATGTATCGCTATCTTTGGTCAAACGGTCCGAAGGAAGGGCTGGAATTCGCCGATTATTCGTTTGAAGAACACTTTGGAAAGCAGATAGCAAGTTATCCACCGCGCGCTGTGTTGTTCGACTATATCGCAGGCCGCGTTGAGAAAGCGGGCGTCCGCGACTGGATCAGATTCAAAACCGCTGTCCGATTTGTGCGCCACGACAAAAAATCTGGCAAGTTTACGGTGACGGTCCATGATCACAGCAAAGATAGTATTTATGATGAAGTATTTGATCATGTAATCGTTGCGTCAGGGCATTTCTCGACGCCGAATGTGCCGGAATTTCCGGGCTTCAAGACCTTTAACGGACGCATTTTGCACGCCCATGATTTCCGCGATGCCATGGAATTCAAGGGCAAGGATCTCTTGCTTGTGGGCACGAGTTATTCAGCTGAAGACATTGGATCCCAGTGTTGGAAATACGGTTGCAAGTCTGTCACTGTTGCCCATCGCACGGCCCCAATGGGCTATGATTGGCCAGAGAATTGGAAAGAAGTGCCGATCCTTACCCATGTTGATGCCGACACGGCTTACTTTAAGGATGGAACTTCGAAGACAATAGACGCCATTATATTGTGCACGGGATACAAACATCACTTCCCGTTTTTGCCGGATGACTTGCGACTGAAAACCAAGAACCGTTTGGCAACAGCCGATCTTTACAAGGGTGTGGCGTGGGTTCACAATCCCGCACTTTTCTACATTGGCATGCAGGACCAATGGTTCACCTTTAATATGTTTGACGCGCAAGCCTGGTGGGTACGCGATGTGATTATAGGCCGGATCAAAATTCCTGCTGACCATGCGAAGCTATTGAAAGATGTCGCGGACCGTGTCGCCGCAGAGGATGCAGGCAAGGATGCGCATGATGCCATTCACTATCAGGGTGACTATGTGAAAGAACTCCTCGCGGAGACCGATTATCCGTCGTTTGATGTTGAAGGTGCATGTGAAGCGTTCTTCGAGTGGAAAGAACACAAGGCTAAAAACATTATGACCTTCCGGGACAACGCCTATAAGTCAGTGATCACGGGCACAATGGCACCGTTGCATCACACACCTTGGAAAGACGCTTTGGAAGATTCAATGGAGAGTTATTTGAGGAATTAGGGATCTCAAGATTTGTCACAACGACAAGTCTGGGCTGGGCGCGAGAACACGAAGTCAACCGATAGAGTTTGGCCGTTTTCTCGTTTTAGGAAGGGGTGTAGGAAATGACGAATGAATCTGGTTCGGGCCAAATGGTCCGCGCATTAGACTGGAAAGGGGCCTTTTGGGTCGCGGCCGGCGTGCCGCCCTTGGTGCTCTTCTCAATCGGCGGCATCGCTGGGACCACAGGCAAACTCGCCTTTTTGGTCTGGATTATTTCAATGATCATGGGCTTTTTACAGAGCTTCACATACGCCGAAATGGCGGGGATGTTCGGCAACAAGTCTGGTGGCACCTCGGTCTATGGTGCAACGGCATGGTTGCGCTATTCAAAGCTCATCGCGCCACTTTCAGTGTGGTGCAACTGGTTTGCGTGGTCGCCTGTGTTGTCGCTGGGCTGCGCCATTGCAGCGGGTTACATTCTCAATGCGCTATTCCCGATTCCGCTGGCTGATAGCCAACAGGTTGTGGAATGGGTGGCTGCCAATATAGCCAACTACACGGCTGAAACCAAAGCAGTTGTTGATTACATGGCCGCCAATGCGGGGGTGCTGGCACCCGACGCAATCAAGGCTGTAGCATCGGCCGATGGTGTCGCTGCATTGACGCCTGCCTTCCGGACGTTTGAAGCATTGGCTTTCACTATTCCCGGTCTCGGCACTTTACACTTTAACACGACATTCCTCATCGGTGTCGCATTGATGTTGCTGATCTTGCTCATCCAGCATCGCGGCATTGCCCAAACCGCCAACGCTCAGAAATGGTTGGCGATCATCGTGTTGGTGCCCTTGTTTCTGGTAGGTCTCGTGCCAATACTCACGGGTCAAATCAACAGCATGAATGTCACGAACTTGTTGCCACCAACGGCTGCCTATTCCGGTGTTGATGGCACGTGGAATATCGGGGGATGGACGTTGTTCTTGGGGGGCCTCTACATCGCCGCCTGGTCAACCTACGGCTTTGAAACTGCTGTTTGCTACACCAGCGAACTGAAAGACCCGCGCCGCGATACATTCCGGGCCATTTTCTATTCTGGCCTGTTGTGCATGGTGTTCTTCTTCCTCATCCCGTTCTCGTTCCAAGGCGTGCTTGGAACATCGGGCATGCTGGCAACAGGCATTGTTGATGGCACGGGCGTCGGAGAAGCACTTGGCAATATGGCTGGCGGCGGCGCATTGATTACGCAGATCTTCGTGATCCTGATGATCCTCGCTTTGTTCATGGCGATCATGACGGCAATGGCCGGGTCTTCGCGGACCTTATATCAAGGTTCGAGGGATGGCTGGTTGCCGCGGTATTTGAGTGCCGTGAACGAAAAGGGCGTGCCTTCCAAAGCCATGTGGACGGACTTCGCGTTCAACGTGTTCTTGTTGGCTTTGGCTTCTGATGTGGGTGGGTATTTCTATGTGCTCGCCATTTCCAATGTCGGGTACATCATCTTCAACTTCCTGAACTTGAATGCCGGTTGGATTCATCGGATCGACTCCAGTCACATTGACCGCCCGTGGAAGGCACCCAATTGGTTGATCGGTTTGAACACGGTTCTGGCCTTTGTGAACGCGCTGTTCCTCGGTGCTGGCGCCAAGGTCTGGGGCTACTCAAATGCACTATGGGCCGGGTTAATCTTTGCAGCCCTCATTATCCCGGTGTTTTGGTACCGCCATTACATGCAGGACGGTGGCAAGTTCCCCAGTCAGGCCTATGCCGATCTAGGATTGAAAGACGGTGAACTGGGCGAACGCAAAGCCGGAATGTTGCCCTATGTCACCTTGGCTGCCGGCGCAGCCGTCGTGCTCTGGGCAAACTGGTTCTTCGTTTTACCAAGTTGAGCCAAAGTCGAATGAAGGGGGCTGCCACGGTGGCCCCCTTTTTTTATCAAATCTGTTCCCTGCCAAGAAAATTAATTGCACTTCAATATTGATTTCTGTCGTAACTCGCCTCAAACTTGGCGAAAATCTCGGTACCCAAGGGAGACCCAAATGACCAATTCCTGGCGCTTTTCCACACTGATCGACCGTCACCGCGCACTCGGTTCAAATCTTGAAGACTGGAGCGGCATGGGCACGGCTTGGTCTTATGCCAAAGGTGACCCCGATGCTGAATACATGGCCATTCGCTCCAAAGCCGGCCTCATGGATGTATCTGGCCTCAAGAAAGTCCACATCACCGGCCCTGCAGCGAGCCACATCATTGAGCGCGCCACCACCCGCAACATGGAAAAACTGATGCCTGGGCGTTCAGTTTACGCAACCATGCTGAATGATGCGGGAAAGTTCATCGATGACTGCGTGATCTACCGCTTGGCACCCAACGCCTTCATGGTGGTGCATGGCTCTGGCGGCGCACACGAGCAACTGACGATGGCCGCCACGGGACGCGATGTAGCCATTCGCTTTGATGACAATCTGCATGACCTCTCACTGCAAGGTCCGATGGCCGTTGAGTATTTGGAAAAACATGTGCCGGGCATCCGCTCACTACCTTACTTTGCCCACATGCAAACGTCGCTGTTTGGCAAACCTGCAATGATTTCACGTACAGGTTATACGGGCGAGCGAGGCTATGAACTGTTTGTGCGTGGCCAAGATGCGCCGATGATTTGGGATCGCATTTTGGACGAGGGCAAAGCATCCGGCATTATTCCCTGCCGCTTTACCACACTCGATATGTTGCGAACCGAAAGCTATTTGCTGTTCTTCCCTTTCGACAATTCCGAAATGTATCCTTTTGAGAATGAAGCCAACGGTGACACACTGTGGGAACTCGGTCTCGATTTCACAGTGTCACCCGGTAAAGTGGGATTCCGTGGTGCTGAAGAACACTATCGCTTGAAGGGCAAAGAGCGTTTCAAGATTTGGGGATTGAAACTTGAAGGCAAAAACGTGCCAGGAAATGGCGCACCTGTATTCCGTGACGACAAGAAGGTCGGTGTCGTCACTCAAGCCATGTTTTCGCCACTGAACAAGCACAACATCGCAATTGCACGCATTCCCGTGGATTGCGCCAATATTGGCACCAAGCTGGAAGTGCGCTGCGGAACCCACGGTCCCATGTCAGCCACGACACACTCAATGCCATTCTATGATCCGGAAAAAAAGCGTCGCACCGTCCAAGGGTGACAAGTAACACGATGACAAAGACAGTATTCCCGCCAGCAATGAAGAGTCGCCCCGTCTACAACGTGCTTGAAGCACGAGCGGGAACCAGACATTTGGTTGTTGCAGACGGAGAAGGAGCTGATGCCGTCATTGAGCTGGTGTGTAAATTTGGCGACGGCAAGTCTGATACGCTGCGACATTTGCATATCATCTACACGCCAGGTCCCAACGCCACGGATAAAACCCGGGAGCTGGAAAAATTGGGCGCGGCACAATTTTATTCTGCTCCTTCGATTCCAACTCTGCTTCCGCGCTTGCAACGTGTACTCACCGACGCACATATGGGCACGCAGTTTTACTTGGCAGGATCTGAAGGCCTGATAGGCCAGGCCGAACGCGAAATCATGAACACAGGTTTCCCGTTTGCGGCAATTCAAAAGGAGCATCGCGGATCAACGGTGCGCCGTGTGCAGTGCGTTCATTGCAAGGGAATTACAGAAAATATCGCAACCGACCCATTCAAATGCAGTCATTGTGGACTGAGCCTTTTTGTGCGTGACCATTACTCACGTCGCCTTGCGGCTTTCCAAGGCGTGAACATCGATGCAGAAGATCCAGGCCAAGTGCCGGAAGCTGTCGTGAGGTTCCCATGAGTGGCGGGGCCAAACTGCAGGTGCGTGTTGCGGAAGTGGTAGACGTCAATGAAATGATCAAGCGCTTTCGTTTTGTCAGCCGGGACGGCAGTGTTATGCCCTCGTTCTCCGGCGGTGCGCATACAGTTGTGGAAATGGATGACCATGGGACGCGGCGACTCAACCCCTATTCATTGATGAGCCATCCGCAGGATGGGTCGGGATACGAAATTTCTGTACGGCGAGATGATGCGGGTCGGGGCGGTTCACTCTACATGCACCGTCATGTGATACCAGGCATGGAAATGGTGATCAGCAATCCAGTTAATCTCTTCCCTCTCGACACCCGCGCCAGGAAATACCTGATGATAGCCGGTGGCATTGGGATCACGCCATTTTTGGCGCAGATGGCGCAACTGTCGCAATTCGGTGGAAAGTTTGAGCTGCATTATTCTGCCCGCTCCAAGCCCTTGGGCGCATACATGGATAAGCTTGAAACTCAGTACGGCGACAAGGTGCATTTCTACTTCGATGATCAGAAGCAGACCATCGACTTGACGCGTATTCTATCCATGCAACCAATCGGCACACATCTTTATGTTTGCGGCCCCAAGGGCATGATCAACTGGGTACTTTCAACTGCAGCCAACATGGGCTGGCCTGCCAAAGCTCTGCACCACGAGGAATTTCTGGCACCAGGCACAGGAACACCTTTCGAGGTCAAGTTGGCGGCGTCGAACAAGACAATCACTGTGGGTACGGCGCAGTCACTCCTTGAAGCCATGGAAGCTGCGGGCGTTGATGCACCCTATCTGTGTCGCGGCGGTGCCTGCGGCCAATGCGAAACCAATGTTATCGCCTGTGAAGGTACTCTTCTGCATCGCGACCATTGGCTGACGCCAGAGGAGCAGAAGACTGGCTTGAAAATCATGCCTTGTGTATCGCGCTTTGAAGGCAAACATCTGACAATTGATCGATAGGAAACGACCATGAGCATTGTCTTCAAGCCGGGCGATTTCGACGACTACTTCCGAAGCGAAACCTTTCGCGATGATTTCACCTACAGAAATTCTCCAGAAGGCATTCGCCGTTTTCCTTTCCCGTTTGACCGCGATGATTACATGTACTCCGTCAATATGGAGCCTCATGTGTCGGGACGGAAGGGTTCCGTGTTCGAACACACATTTGATGTTGATGAACATTATGTAGCGGAAATGTTCGACCGTGCCAAAGTTCTGGCCGAAGATCCGTTGCGTTGCCAATCACTGCCCCACATGACGTTGGCAGGTTGGGATCTTCTCGAACTCATCATGGAATCGAAAGCGAAGGAATATCCGCAATGGTTCTCGCTGACCAAAGACGGCAACAAATGGCACTGGATCAACCGCCCGCTTGGTATCGACCAGAAATTCACTTTTCTTGATGAATCAACTCTGCCTTATGGCCCGTTTGAATATATCACGAGGCAGACACAGGGCGATTTCTCACTGCAGGATGAGCGTGACAATGATCTGTGGATGGATGCCGGCATGGTCACGTCACAAGCTGACTGGTCGCTGGATTTTGATATCGGCATGAGCTTCATGGAATGGCATGCGCCTGTGCCACTTGCGCACGAGAAAGGTATATTCGACCGCGCACTCAAGTTTCTCTTAAAACTGCAGCATGGTGCACCTGTCCGCCGCTTCAACTGGACGATGACAGTCAATCCGTTGCTCGATACTGCGCCAGAGACCTATCCGAAGTGGGGTCCGATGAAGACATCGCTCACACCTGAAAATCTTGGAGACAAGATGCATCTGCGTGTGGAGTTGCAGGCCTTGTTCCGGTTGCCGCGTTCGAATGCAGTGGCCTTCTCAATCCGGTGCTATCTCGGCAAATTTGAAGAACTTGTAACGGTACCAAAGTGGGGTCGCCGCCTGCACCGTGTGGTGCGTGACCTTCATCCTGACCTGGCAACTTACAAGGGCTTTCTGCGCAATCGCGATATGATGGCAGCATGGCTTTCGAAGTATGACGACGGCAAACCGACTTCACCCGGTTGGTGGCCGGAGGATTGAGCTGAATGGCAGATAAGGATCCGCTGCGCCTTGGCTTCCTGATGTTTCCAGGATTTCCCATGGCCTGTTTGACCTCCGCAATTGAACCGCTCCGAGCGGCCAACGAAATCGTGGGCCGCAAGGTCTTTGCTTGGAAACTAGTGGCGGAGTCATTGGCTCCCGTGCGCTCTTCTGCCGAAGTGCGTTTTGAACCCGACGTGTCACTTGCAGACTGTAACGATCTTCACCAGATATATTTGATTGCCCCGCCATCAGGAAAATTTGTTGATGCGCGGCGTGACTCGGCACGCTTGCGCTGGCTGGAGCGCACAGGAGTGGTACTGGGCGCATTTTCCGGCGGTATTTTTCCTCTATCGCGTGCGGGTTTGATGGAAGGACGCGGCTGTTCTGTCCACTGGTGCTATGAAGCAGCTTTCAAGGCGGAGTTCCCCAAGGTCAAAGCAAGCCGGTCAGTCATTCTGCGGGACAATCGCCGCATCACGGCATCCGGCGCAGGGGCCGTGTTTGATTTGATGCTGCTGTTGATTGCAGAACGATTGGGCCACCAATGCATGACGGAAGTGGCTTGCTGGTTCCAGCACCCCTTCATGCGCGACGAAGCTGCAAGCCAAAAGGTGCCGGTGCCGCATGGCAACTCCACCGCAGACCGCTTGCCACCAGTCATCCGCGAGGCCATTCGCCTCTTTGAAAATCACATTGAAGACCCCTTGCGCATACCTGATGTGGCTGCGGCCGTTGACATGTCGGGGCGTCATTTTGAACGCTTGTTCAAACGGGAGACAGGCCAAAGCCCCTTGCGCTTCTACCGTCACATGCGGTTGTCGAAGGCCCGCCAACGCGTGCTATATTCGGATGATCCGCTCGGTGAAATTGCCACCTCCGTTGGTTACTTGAAATCAACACCGATGGCACGGGACTACAAAGCGCTGTTCGGTGTGAGTCCGAAAGATGAGCGCCGTCTGTTTACAGGGTTGCAAGACGCCTTTCTGGACCGCGCTGAAGACAGCAAACGTGCGTCTGCACATAAGTAACGTGTTCGTAGAGGTTGATTGAAATGCTCGATAGCACTTACCCGACAATTGTTACTGGTCCACCACGTGCCAGTCGCATCCTGCTGCCCCGTGATTTGCAGCAACACCATGCGCGCGAGCGTCATGTGGTAGGCGGCGGCAGTGCACTCATGCTTCAGATGGAGCAGGGCGACAGCTTTACACTCATCAACGATGAAGGTGGACAACGAGCCGAACTCGTCGCGGTGCATCTGAATGGCCGGTTTGATGCGGGTATCATCGGGCTAACGTCGAACAGCGATGCGAGTGGACTGAAAGGCATGTTGTCTGCGGGAGTGGTGGACACAAGTTTGGCGCGGTTACGCGGCGGACTTGCATTACGTGGTATTGATCTTGCCAAAGCCAGTGCCGTTGCATGTTTTGATGCCTCATCAGCAGCAAAGGCGTCCTTTAGTTTCAAGTCTAACGAAGCCGGTTGGTTGGTGATAGCAGCGCCCGGCAATGATATGCTACCAGGCGAGCAGTCCACGCTCACGCCCCTCACTGTACTGGTTGAGCGCACTAACTCCATTGTCATTGGAAAGTTCGATCTGCCTGATCCGCTCGCTGATCCCTTGCAAGACATTCGTGTGAAGTCTGCAACAGCCCAAGCCTATTTTGTCAAGGCCGGGGAATACATACAAATTCTTGACGTTGACGGTCGTCAGTGTACGGATTTCCAGTGCTTTGATGCCCGCAAGCTGGATCGGGGGATTGAACGGGCGCTTGATGTGACAACGTCAAGAACACTGATGGGTCACGCCTATTCGATGCCGGGGCTCCACTCGAAATATTATGATCAGGATATGACGCCGCTCATTGAAGTGGTGCAGGATACGGTGGGCCGTCACGATGCGTTTGCCATGGCGTGTGCTGCAAAATACTATGACGACATTGGCTATCCGGGGCACGCCAATTGCTCTGACAACTTCAACGGAGCCCTATCTTCCTATGGCGTGCAGGCGCGACCCGGTTGGATGGCTGTCAATCTGTTTTTCAACACTGCAATTGATGCCCACGGGGTGTTGATAAGCGACGAGCCATGGTCTCGCCCCGGCGACTATGTATTGTTCCGCGCGCTGACGGATATTGTTTGTGTGTCATCGGCCTGTCCGGACGACACGTCACCCGCAAACGGATGGTATCTGTCAGATATTCATGTGCGCACGTATTCCGGGGCCGCAAAGTTCAGCCGTTCCATCGCCTATCGCCCCACACCAGAGTCGGAGCCAAAAATGACCAAGGAAACCGCCTTCCATGAAAGGATAACGGCGCGAACCCGTCATCATGTTGAGTACAAGGGGTATTGGCTGCCGCAGGTGTATACCTCCAATGGTGCCATCGAGGAATACTGGGCCTGCCGACAAAAAGCGGTGGTGCTTGATCTTTCACCCTTGCGCAAGTTTGAAGTGACGGGCCCCGATGCAGAGGCGCTGATGCAATATGTGTTGACGCGGGACATGAAGAAGTTGTCGCAGGGGCAGGTGGTCTACTCTGCCATGTGTTACGAACACGGCGGCATGATTGACGATGGCACGGCATACCGATTGGGCCAGGACAATTTCCGCTGGATTGGCGGCGATGATTACGGTGGCGTGTGGTTGCGGGAATGGGCCGAGAAATTAAAACTCAAGGTCATGGTGCGCTCATCCACGGATCAGCTGCACAATCTTGCAGTGCAGGGACCTAACAGCCGCGAGATCATGCGCCGCATGATCTGGACTGCACCCCACCAGCCAACCATTGATGAACTGGGTTGGTTCCGTTTCACCATCGCACGCCTGGGAGGCCCCGCTGGCGCGCCGCTGGTAGTTTCACGAACAGGCTACACCGGTGAATTAGGTTATGAGATTTTCTGTCATCCAAAAGATGGCAGTTCAGTCTACGATGCCGTGTGGACGAACGGAGAAGAATTGGGCCTTCGCCCCATGGGACTTGCTGCGTTGGATATGGTGCGCATTGAGGCCGGTCTGATCTTCGCTGGCTATGAATTCTCGGATCAAACCGATCCCTTCGAAGCTGGTATTGGTTTCACCGTGCCACTGAAGTCAAAAACAGATGATTTCATTGGTCGCGACGCGCTTATCCGACGCAAAGAACATCCCTCGCGCAAACTAGTGGGACTCGAGATTGACTCAAATGTGAACGTCGGTCACGGCGATTGCCTGCACGTTGGTCGCGCGCAAGTGGGCGAAGTCACGTCGTCCATGCGCTCGCCACTCTTGGGAAAAAACATCGCGTTGGCGCGTATTGATATTGCCCACACTGCGATAGGAACCGCAATTGAAGTTGGCAAGCTTGATGGTCAGCAAAAGCGTTTACCTGCCACCATTGTCGGGCTTTCGCACTACGACCCGAAGAAAACCCGTCCCCAAAGTTAGATACGCGGCTATCCTTAGGCAGCCATGCCCAGTTGGCGTTTTTTGCTTTCAGCCCAACCACCAATGAGCCGACTGGCAATAATGCCGATGAACGCAATGCCAAGTCCAGCCAGCAGCCCACGTCCCGTGTCTGCGCCAGGCAAAGCCTTATAGATCTCCTGGCCCAAATCGCGCGAACCAATCAAAGCTGTAATTGCCACCATGGCCAACGCCATCATGATGGTTTGATTGATGCCCAGAAGGATTTCGGGAAAAGCGATAGGCAGTTCCACCTTTAAGAGCCGCTGCCTCGGCGTTGCGCCAGAAGCAATTGCAGCTTCTATCACAGTTTGCGGAACGCGCTGCAGACCGAGATAGGTATAACGAATGGCGGGAACTGTTGCGTAGAAAAGCATGGCGATGACGTTGGAAAGATCACTGGTCTGGAACAGCATGATCACTGGAATGAGATAAATGAAACTTGGAAATGTTTGCAACAGATCACATATGCCTGACACAACGCGCGCAACGTTGGCATTGCGCGAACACCAGATCCCGATGGGGATGCCAATCAAAATGCAAAGGATGGTGCAGCCCGTCACGAGGTAGACCGTCAACATCAACGGTACCCAGAACCCTGTCAACAACATGAAACCGAGAAAGCCAATGGGTATCAGCGCCAATCGCCAGCCCCCCATATACCACCCGACAATGCCCAATCCCCCAATGATTGTTGACCACGGCAACCACAGATAAAAATCGCGCATTGGTAACAACAGCCAAATGGTGATGGTGTCGCGCACCGGTTTTACATAGGGGAACAGGTTCTTCGACATCCACCGCACAAATTCATTGATCGGGCCGCCATAGGAGAGCGTGAGTTCCTTGGGATAAACGGCAAGCATAGGCAACAAACCAGAGAGCAGAACAAATGCCACCGTTCCCAACAAAAACCAAACCAGACGCCAATGCCGCGTGTGCCACGGAAGGCGCACAACTTCATGTGAGACCTGCCGCCTCATGAAGGCCTGCGTCATCCGGTCGAGAACGAGAGCAATCAATGTGATCGCAATGCCTTGTTCCACAGCCTTGCCGACTTGCAATTGCTGCAGTGAAAACAGAAGTTTTTGCCCCAGGCCCGACGCGCCCACCAAAGATGCGATGACCGCCATAGCCAGTGTTTGCATCACCACCTGATTGAGGCCCAGCAACAAGGCTTGTTGCGCAGAAGGCAATTCTACCTTCCACAATAGCTGGCGTGGCGTACAGCCAGACATCTTGCCCGATTCCAGAATGTCGGCTGGCACATTGCGGATCCCCAGAATGGTCAATCGTGCCATCGGCGGCACTGCAAATCCCAATGTTGCCAGCATGGCGGGGACTTGGCCAAAACCGAACAGGATCACAACGGGACCCAAATAAGCCATATGCGGCGTGGCCTGCAGAACGTCAAAGATCATGTTCAGCACACGTTCTACACGTTGATTTCGCGTGGCCCAGACACCGAGAAACAATCCGATCGTGGCTGCCAACGGGACAGTTACGATGACGATGGCGAGCGTCTGCATCGCATCGGGCCACAGACCAAATATGGCCAGATAGAGCGTACAAAAGCCGCAGAACAAAGCGAGTTTTGTCCCGCCGCACCAATGGCCCAGCAATCCGGTACCGAGAACCAAAACCGGCCAGGGTAATGGTGGCCACTGCCAATTAGGCACACCACGAAACAACATTGCTTCGACCAACATCAACGGCATTGAAAGAACCGACGAAATAGCGCGGGTCACCGGTTTTGCAACCGCGCTGAACCAGGCGAAAAAGTCCGTCACCCAAATTCGTGCGGGTAGAATCCAGTCTTGTGGCCAGTCATCAAGTGGTACAACGAATTTTGAGATCACAATGCTGGCGACAACGTATCCAAGCACAGCGTAGACCATTGGCAACGGCTTCTTTGCTGCCGATAGTACTGCTGAGCCAACTGCGACGCTCATGCACGATCCTTTGGATATAAGGCTTCGATGATGTCCTGCCGGGTCACGACACCGACAGGCTTTCCATCGGGTGCAATAACAGCCACCGGAGCGTCCGCATTCAATATAATAGCGGCAATTTCACCAAGCTTCTGGTCACTGCGGACCTGTTGCGTTGACTTTGCGCCCGCTTTCGCTTTGCGGGATATGGCACCAACTGAAACAACTTTATCGCGCGGGGCATTTTCAGTGAACGCCCGGACGTAGTCGTCAACGGGAGACAGAACGATCTCTTCCGGTGTCGCCAATTGCACCAGCCGCCCGTCCTTCATGATGCCGATGCGATCTGCAAGCCGGATCGCTTCATCAAAGTCATGGGTGATAAAAACAATCGTCTTTTTCAACATGCGTTGGAGTCGCAAGAACTCATCCTGCATCTCTCTCCGGATAAGGGGATCGAGTGCTGAAAAAGGTTCATCCAGAAACCACACATCAGGACCAACCGCCAAGGAACGCGCGATACCGACGCGCTGTTGCTGTCCGCCTGAAAGCTCTCTTGGGAAATAGGACTCACGTCCGTCTAAGCCCACCAATTTCAACATTTCGCGCGCTCGTGCTTCACGTTCACTGCGAGAAGTACCGCGGACCTCAAGTGGGAAGGCGACATTGTCAAGTACCGAGCGATGCGGCAGCAATCCAAAATTCTGGAATACCATGCCAAATTTGTGCCGCCGAAGGTTGATCAGTTCCTGATCGGTAGTTTTCAGAAGATCTTTGCCATCAAAAAGCATCTCTCCGGAAGTCGGGTCATTCAGCCGTGTAATGCAACGGATCAGAGTGGATTTGCCCGAACCCGACAACCCCATGATGACAAGAATTTCGCCGTCGTGCACGTCGAACGAAACGTTCCTGACGGCACCAATGTAACCGCCTGCCTTGAGGTCGGCATCGCCGGGTTCGCCATTGTGTTGCTCAAGGAAAGCATGCGCATCTTTCCCGAATATTTTCCACAAATTGCGGCACGAAAATTTGGCCGGTCTGTCCACGCGTTTCCCCCTTTTGGTTCACACTAGCGTGAAGCCGTGTGCCGTCAAACAAATTGCGCCGGCACGACTGAGGCCGTCCGGCGCAATTCACGATGAGGTTACACGAAAGTGCGTTTCCTTATTGCACCCAAGCCTTCCAGGTTGCTTCGTTCTCTTTCACCCACTTGGTGGCGGCGTCTTCTGGCGTCATCCCATCAACGTCAACCATTGCGGCAGCTGCTGCAATCTGCGCATTGGTGAAGTTCACTTTTTTCAGAACTTCCGTTGCTATTGGGCCACTTTTCACCAAGTTGCTTCGATCCAGCCTTTTTGAGATAGCCTTTGGCAGGAGCGCCACAGTCGTAGATCGCATCTGGGTTTGATCCCCACTTCGGGTCGGTGAAGCATGCAGCCTCGTATGTCGGGAATTCGACGAACTTGCCATCAAACTTTGCTTCAATAAAATTTGGCGTCCAATTGAATAGTACGACTGGTTCCTTGCGGTCATAGGCCGCTTGCAGTTCCGCCCATAGGGTTGCAGCTTGACCAACTGGAACTTCCTGGAAATTCATTTTCAGAGCTTGAATACGCTCAGAATAGTGCTTGCCCCAGTCAGCTGGTGGTCCAACAAAACGGCCTTTTGTTCCTGTTTCGGCTGTCGCAAGTTTTGCGGCGCATGCATCGAGCGCTTTCCAATCAGGGAGGCCGGGGCACACTTCTTCCATATAGGTCGGATACCACCAATCCTCACGAGTCACGGCATTGTGCGCACCAAGGTCAAGTGCACCTGCTGCAATAGCTTTGTTGAAGCTCTCAGCTTGTGAACCTTCCCATGCTTCAACTTGGAAATCCATGTCGCCTGACGCCAATGCTGTGTATTGGAGCTGCGTATCCGATGATTTATACTCGACAGTGTAGCCTTGAGACTGCAGCACTTGGCCGACAACATTCGAAAGCACCAACTGGCTGGTCCAGTTGTTTGTGATGATCTTGATTGGATCCTTTGAGTCCTCCGCAAACGCGAAGGTGGAGGCGACACCCAAACCGAGGGTGATCGCAGTAGAATAGACAAGTGATTTGCTCAGACGCATTAGATATTCCTCCCTGGGAAATTATTCGTTTTATCACGTCAAACCGGATTGCCTGCTGCAACCCTTCCAAAAGGCTAGCGCATTTTCGTTGAGTGAACAATTATTTCTTTACAGGAAGATGAAGTCTTCAGACAAAATCACAGCCTGATTGACCTTAGACGGATAGCATTGCCGATGACACTGACAGAGGACATCGCCATGGCCGCTGCAGCAATCATGGGCGACAGCAAAATGCCGAAAACGGGGTAAAGTACACCCGCCGCGATTGGTACACCCGCCACGTTGTAGATGAAGGCGAAGAACAGGTTCTGGCGGATGTTGCCCATAGTGGCTTTGGACAGTGCGTGGGCTTTGGCAATGCCAGTGAGATCGCCTTTCAGCAATGTGATGCCAGCACTTTCCATGGCCACGTCTGTGCCTGTCCCCATGGCAATTCCTACGTCGGATGCGGCCAATGCGGGTGCATCATTTACGCCGTCGCCTGCCATGGCGACCACGTGACCCTCGCGTTTGAATTTTGCGACAATCAGGGCCTTTTGCTCGGGCAAGACATCGGCCTCAACGTCCGTAATCCCAAGCTTCGCCGCAATTGCCTTGGCAGTGGTGATGTTGTCTCCCGTCAGCATGACGATGCGAATCTTCTGAGCGCGCAACGCTGCCAGTGCGGCTGCTGTGGTAGCCTTGACAGGATCAGACACGCCAAACACGCCCGCCACTTTTCCATTTATAGCTATAAAAATCGCTGTAGCCCCATCGACCCGCAATGCTTCTGCAGCGAGCGCAAGTTCGGCCGTAGAAACGTTGATCTCACTCAGGAATTTGGCATTGCCAAGGGTGATGCGCTTGCCTTCCACCATCCCAAGGGCACCTTTGCCAGAAGGTGAGTCAAAGCCCATGACCTTGGTTAAACTGAGTTCACGCACTCGCGCGGCCTTGACGATAGCTGCAGCAAGGGGATGTTCACTGCCTTGTTCTACACTGGCGGCGAGCCGCAGCACGTCCGATTCAGCATACCCATCGGCAGTGACTATCGAGGTAACGGCGGGTTTTCCTTCCGTCAAGGTTCCAGTTTTATCGACCACCAGTGTATCAATTTTTTCCATGCGCTCGAGGCTTTCGGCATTCTTGATGAGTATGCCGGATTGCGCACCTCGGCCCACGCCCACCATGATTGACATTGGCGTTGCGAGGCCAAGTGCGCAGGGACAAGCAATAATGAGCACGGCAACGGCGGCAACAAGGCCATAGGCGAAGCGTGGTTCCGGTCCCCAAATCGACCAAGCCACGAAGGCGAGAACAGCAGCCAGCAAGACAAACGGCACAAACCAGCCGGAAACCTGATCTGCCAAACGTTGAATTGGCGCACGGCTACGCTGGGCCTCGGAAACCATTTGAACAATCCGGGCCAGCATGGTGTCATGGCCCACGCGCTCAGCTTTCATGATGAAGCTGCCTGTGGCGTTCATTGTACCACCGATCAGTTTGCCACCTTCTTCCTTGGTCACCGGCATGGATTCACCTGTCACCATCGATTCATCCAGCGTAGCGCGACCTTCAATCAAAATGCCATCGACAGGCACTTTTTCACCAGGGCGAACGCGCAGCCTGTCACCTGCTAAAATAAGATCAATTGCGACATCTTCTTCAGTGCCGTCTGTGTTGACGCGTCTTGCGGTTTTGGGAGTCAGACCGAGCAGCGCCTTGATGGCTCCGGAGGTTTGATCACGAGCCCGCAGTTCCAAGACCTGGCCGAGCAATACCAATACGGTGATGACGGCGGCCGCTTCAAAATAGACTGCCACCGAGCCATCGGGCTGGCGAAACGCGGGCGGGAAAACCTGCGGCATGACGGTGGCGATAATGCTATAAACCCACGCGATGCCAGTTCCCATGGCGATAAGCGTGAACATATTGAGATTGCGGGTCTTCAGCGATTCGAAACCGCGTACGAAGAACGGCCAGCCTGCCCAAAGCACCACGGGTGTCGCGAGTGCCAATTGAATCCAGTTGGACAATTGTTTGCCGAGCAGCATATGCAGACCGGTCAAATGCCCGCCCATCTCCAAAAGAAAGACAGGAACTGCCAGCGCCATGCCGATCCAGAGACGGTGCGTCATGTCGATGAGTTCAAGGTTAGGGCCGCTGTCTGCCGAGGCGGTGAGGGGCTCCAATGCCATGCCACAAATCGGGCAAGAGCCTGGGCCGAATTGGCGGACTTCCGGATGCATCGGGCAGGTATATTCGGTGCCTTTTGGTGTCGGTTCGACAAACTCCTGCGCCGACGGCTCAAGATATTTGAGTGGCATTGCAACGAATTTAGTGCGGCACCCGCCACTGCAAAAATGATACGTCATACCATTGTAATCGGCATGATGAGGGGTTGTTGCAGGGTTCACCGTCATCCCGCAGACGGGATCAAGGGTGATGACAGACGTCATGGGCAAGGCCGTTTTCATCACAATGGAAGTAGAGCCCTCCATTGTGTTAAGGTCAAGGCCTCAGGCAATTATGTGAAGGCCCTACTTGCGCAATGTGCGCAGACTGAGGATTGGCTCGAGGTTGCTCAATCCCTGCAAAATGACATAGACAAAGCGCTTGAATGTGCCGTCCCTGCCAACTGGAAGGTTTTGGGAATCGCCAAGAACATATTCCCGGACGGAAAAATGACGGTTTGCAATGAACCGCATAACCGGCTCGTCGAGTGCCGGGATATTAAACGTGTCGCCACCATCCGGCCAGGCCGAGCCAACAAATGCATTGCGCACCGGAACAAAAAGGTCAGCATCAAACGAACGTGAAAGGGCACGCGCTGCGTTAAGAGAATCTTGGCTGTGGTCGACGATAAAAAAGACCACGAGCCTGTAGCCCAACTTGCGAAGTTCTGTGACAAAATCCATGGCTGCCGCTTGTGCAAAAAACGCTCCTGTATCGCGCGCTGCCAAGTCAACAATGTAGTCCCGCCCTGTTGAGGCGAGGATTGTATCAAATATTTTGATCTGACCTTGAACATGGCTGAACTCAGCCACTTGTGTACGTCCCGGAAAATAGGCCCGCAACGGTGTATCAACCGGGTCAGTATCAAACAAAAAGGGATCGCGACCGTCGAGCAGCAAAAAGTCTGTCAACACACGCGCCAGCAACGTCTTGCCGTTGCGGGTTTGGTCCGATGCAATGATGTAGACCGTGGGATGGGTGGCCAACGGCTTGCCCTGTTTACCCCTGGCGACCGCCGCTGGAAATGTCCTGCAGCAACTTCACGTGGCTGTATTCTTCATCAATTTCCTGGCACCATTTCTTGACATAGCCACGCAGCACGAACGAGAAGCGGCCTTGCGAACCATCAGCGGCGCGGTTGTCGATGAAGTCCTTGAACGTCACGCCCGACACATCGATTTGCTCGTAAGCCATTTCGTTGAGCTTCGGAATGTCAATTTCCTGAGTCTTTGGAATGGTCGAGAAATACTTGCGGTAGGTCGTGTCATCCCATTCGAAGAAATTTGTTTCGTTGATGAAATTGCGCGCCAGTACATATTGGATGCCATTCAGGTATTTTGAAATCTCGGCAATTTCATCCAACGATGCGATGGAGGATCCAATGACATGGAACAGTCCGAGATTGAACACGCCATTGCGTGCCGCATCGAGAACCCCAATGCGCTCAAATAGGTCGAGCGAGTAGGACAGGTTGCCAGCTTTGAGATCGACCACTGTGACCGGCACGTTGGCCGTTTCCATCGTGTCGAGTACTTTCATCTGGTGAGCGACATTGGAAAGATCAATCACCTCGGTGATGGCCGGATAAAAGCGGTGCAATGACCCGCGCGGATTTTCCGTATCAAACGCACGCGTCAAGACATTCTTGCGCGCGAAATAGTCCAAAAGCGACCGGGCAATGGTGGTCTTGCCGACCCCTCCCTTATCTGCACCGACGAGAATGAGAGTTGGCTTCATGCTACACCTTTTGTTCTTTTAACTGACCCTGTGAACCTAGAGTCTTCCCTCTATCATGACGTTTCGGGCTTGCACAATGGCCAAAGCGGCAATTCCCAAAATGCGACAACCCCGCTAAGGTGCGCGGCTGCGGAGGGCATGCGAATGTTCAAATTGTTACTTGGAGTATTGTTCTTTGGTGGCATGCACATGTTTTCCATGCTTTTCCCGGCGCTGCGTGGTCGACTGGCCGCACACTGGAGTGAGAACGTCTACAAAGGGATGTATTCAGTTGCATCATTGGTCGGTCTGATCCTTTTGGGTTGGGCCTATTTTGAATTGAGGGCTGACCCTTCGCAATCGCTCTATGAGCCTTGGTACGGGGGTCGCCATTTGACATTCGTGTTGGTCTTGATTGGATTTATTCTGATTTTTGCCAACCAGAGCAAAGGCAATATCCGCAAATATGTCCGCCACCCGTTTTCGCTGGGTGTCATACTTTGGTCCACCGGACATCTTTTGGTGAACGGTGAAACAGCGGTCGTGGTGATTTTCGCTATGCTTTTGGTCTTGTCACTGCTCGACATCGTAGTCAGTACTGCACGAGGACAAGCGATGACCTTCGTACCTGATGTAAAACACGACATCAGGGCAGTCGTCGTCGGTGTGGTCCTCTACGCAGTATTCATGTTTGGGTTTCACCCATACGTTTTAAATGTTCCGATAACAGGATGATTATGCTGGTTTTTACTGTGGTTTGCTTTGCTCTGCTTCATATTGCTCCAGCCGTCCCAGCCGCCAAATCCGTGCTGCAATCTACCTTGGGAAAGGCCTATGGCCCACTTTATGGCATAGGGTCACTCGCTCTCTTGATTGCCATGATTTGGGCATTTCGCGGCGCAGATCGGACGGAACTCTACGACCCGCCGACCTGGGGCCGGCACGCAAATTTCATTCTGACCCTCATCGCTTTCATTTGCATTGGCATATTTGTGTTCCGCGGCTCCTGGCGCAATGACCTGCGCTTCCCCATGGCGCTGGCCGTGTGGTTCTGGGGCACGGGCCATCTGCTGGCCAATGGAGACAGCGCCAGCATCATTCTTTTTGCAGGGTTGATGACTGCCGCAACGGTCCAGGTTCTGTTGGCATCGGGGAGAAATCATGAAACTGTTGTCCGTCAGGGTCACAATCTCTTGTCCGTCCTGGCCGGCATAGCGATGTATGGCGTATTTGCGCAGCTTCATGGTGTATTGATTGGCGTTCCGGTACTGACCTTGGTCCGCTAGCCACGTGTTGCCGCAGCCGCTCGCAACCGCTAAACACCTCCCATGTCACAACATTCCCCGCTAAAGCGCACCACAGCACCAGATATCCAAGCCCGTAAAGGTGGCGCACCCATCGTGTCGCTCACGTCCTACCATGCCCACACAGCGGCAATTGCCGACAAATACGTGGATTTCCTGTTGGTTGGCGATTCCCTTGGCATGGTCATGCATGGCTACGAAACAACGCTGCCTGTACCCCTCGATTTGATGATCATGCACGGCAAAGCCGTCATGCGGGGTACCAAGAAAGCCCTTGTCGTGGTCGACATGCCATTCGGATCCTACGAGGAAAGTCCGGCACAGGCCTTTCGCAATGCAGCCCGTGTCATCAAGGAAACCGAGTGCGGTGCCATCAAGCTTGAGGGCGGAAAACGCATGGCCGAGACCATCCGCTTTCTGACTGAACGCGGGATCCCCATCATGGCCCACGTGGGGCTGACACCCCAGTCAATCAATGTGCTGGGTGGCTTCAAGGCCCAAGGCCGCAAAAAGGAGCAATGGGCGGCCATCGAAGAGGATGCACGCGTGGTTGCCGAAGCCGGTGCGTTTTCTGTGGTCCTCGAAGCCGTTGCCGAACCCCTGGCGGCCAAGATCACCAAACAGGTTGCTATCCCGACCATTGGCATCGGAGCTTCAGCTTCCTGCGATGGTCAGATTTTGGTCATGGAAGACATGCTCGGCCTGAGTCCCCGCGTGGCCAAATTCGTCAAGGAGTTCGGCAAGGTCGGCGCGGCAATTGAAAATGCAATTGCAATGTATGCAACAGACGTCCGCGAGCGCCGCTTTCCCGATCCTGAACACACCTATGACGTGAAGGATTAGCCTCGCGTGAATTGCCTTGATTTGGTCGCGCTCGTGAACTACCTCCACGCTTCATTGAGATTGAGGAGACACCAGTGACAGATGAGTCGCTGATCCGCGAGGTGGACGAAGAAGTTCGCCAGGATGAATACAAAAAATTGTGGGACCGTTACGGCACATTGATGATGGCTGCAGCAGTTGCTGCCGTGTGCGCTGTTGCCGGCTGGCAAGCCTGGACCTACTACCAGCAGAAACAGTCTGAACAGGCTGCAGTCGTCTACTTCGACGCGCTGAAAAAATCGGAAGATGGCAAGTATGACGACGCCTTGGCCGCCCTGAAGGCAATTGACCAGAAGGGCTACGGCCAACTCGGCAAACTGGAAGAGGCCGCTGTGCTGGCAGCAAAAGGTGAGAGCGAAAAAGCCATCGCTTCTTACGACGCCATCTCTGCAGATGCTGCCAACGCGAAAGTGATACAAGATATCGCGCGTATTCGTGCTGGTTACTTGCTTGTCGATACCGTCAAGCCTGATGAACTCCTTTCACGGCTCGGACAATACGACAAGGATGGCAATGCTTGGCGTCATCAGGCGCGCGAAATATTCGGTCTCGCTGCTTGGCGAGCCGGTGATTTCACCATGGCCGACCGTTACATGAACGCCATTGTTGCTGATCCTGAAACACCCTTGAACCTGCGCCAGCGTGCACAGATGATGGTGCAACTCATAGCGCCAAAGTTGCCTGCAAAATGAATTCACTTCGTACCAGTCTAGCAATTGTCATGCTGGCCGTCACTCTTGGAGGCTGCTCGACGTTTAAGGAGTTGACGGGGAGCAATGACAATTCAGTCTTGCCAGGGCAACGTGAAGATGTCTTGCCACCTGACCAGCAGACAGCCCGAGATCCGGTAATAACCGGCGAAGACACGTCGTCCTCCGATATTCCCGACTCGACTGATGGCCAAACCGTTGATCAAGAGGGTGCAAACCCCGAGGTTCAATAATGTTGCGTGTCGCCATTGTTGGCCGACCTAACGTCGGAAAATCCACACTGTTTAACCGCCTGGTGGGAAAAAAACTGGCTCTGGTTGATGACCAGCCTGGTGTCACCCGCGATCGTCGGGAGGGTGTGGGCCGTATTGCTGATCTCACATTCACCTTGATTGATACGGCAGGACTCGAAATTGCAAAAAAGGGAACACTTGCAGCCCGTATGAGTGCTCAGTCTGAAGAAGCTGCGCGCAATTCTGATGTCATTCTTTTTATCATTGATGCCCGCGCCGGTATAACACCGTCTGACCAAAACTATGCCGCCATGGTCCGCAAACTGGGTCGCAAGGTCATCCTGTTAGCCAACAAATGTGAATCACGCAGCGTGTTCAACAGCGCTTCAGAGGCCTACACGCTGGGCCTCGGTGAACCGTTGCCGGTGTCTGCCGAACACGGCGAAGGCCTCGACGCAATATATGATGCCCTTCTGCCGTTGGCCAGTGAAGATGATCAAACCGAACAAGAGGAAGTGCCTGCCGACAAGCGACCGTTGAAACTCGCCATCATTGGTCAGCCCAATGCCGGCAAGTCCACCCTGGTCAACGCCATGCTGGATGAAGATCGTATGTTGACGGGTCCAGAGGCTGGCATCACCCGGGACGCCATTTCAAGCAACTGGAGCTGGAAAGGGCGACCGATCACCCTGTGGGACACGGCGGGCATGCGTCGAAAATCACGCGTGCAAGAAAAAGTTGAAAAACTTGCTGTCGGTGACGCGCTGAATGCCATTCGTTTCGCCGAATGTGTTGTCGTCTTGCTTGATGCCACACTGCCCATTGAGCGGCAGGATTTGACATTGTGTGACCTGATTGGCCGTGAGGGCAGGGCAGTGATACTGGCGCTCAACAAGTGGGATGCCGTCGAAGACAAGGCCAAGAAGCTGCGCGATGTGCAGAGTGACATTGATGATGTATTGCCCGATATCCGCGGCGTACCCATCGTAACTCTGTCGGGCAAACAGTCGCGCGGCATCGACAAGTTGATGACAGCCGTGACTTTGGCCGACAAGCGCTGGAACCAGCGGATTTCAACGGGCAAGCTCAACCGCTGGCTCGAGGAGATCGTTCAGCGCAACGCTCCACCCGCACCGTCAGGCCGTCGGATCAAGATCAAGTACATGACGCAAGCGTCGGCCAGGCCACCAAACTTCGCTCTCTTTGGCAATCAATTGTCAAAACTTCCGGAAAGCTATCAACGTTACATGATGAACGAGCTGCGCAAGGATTTTGACCTGGCAGGCACACCCATTCGATTCAGCCTGCGCGGCGGTAAAAACCCTTACGAGAAATGATGTTCAAGACTGCTTGAACAAGCCCTTGCCGTCGTACTTCCAGACACCACCATTATCTGCAAAGGTTGCTTCGCACATCGGCAGGATCTGGCTGGATACATCTTCAGGCGATGGCAGCGTCATCGGGTCTTCACCCGGCATCGCTCGCGCACGCATTGTGGTGCGTGTCGCGCCGGGGCTGAAGCAATTGACCCGCACAGGTGTTGTCACCACTTCGCTGGCATATGTTCGAACCATGGCTTCGAGAGCGGCCTTTGTAATTGCATAGCTCCCCCAATAGGGCAGGCATTTTTGTGCCAGACCGGAGGTGACAAACACGGCACGCCCATGCGGAGCTGCGCGCAACAGGGTATCCATGGATCTGATCAGCCGGTAATTTGCGCTGACATTGATGGCGAGTGCGTCGTCCCACACCTTTTGGTCAAGATGCGCCAGAGGTGTCAGTTTCCCCAATGTACCCGCGTTGCCAATTAAGATATCGAGCTTCTTCCAACGCTCGAATATAGCACCGCCGAGGCGATCAATGGCGTCGAAGTCCTTGATGTCCATGGGGACCAGGGTTGCTGTCCCACCCACTTTTCGAATGTCGTCGTCAAGCGCTTCAAGTCCACCTTGGGTCCGGGCCGTTGCAATGACATGGGCTCCGGCCTTGGCGAGATGCACAGCTGTTGCATACCCTAACCCCCGCGAAGCACCTGTGACGAGCGCAACGTGATCTGCAAATGGCAATGGCATCAACCGGCTTCTGCGAGCAGAGACAATTGCTGTTTTGGCCCTTCGCCGATCTTGTCAGTCAGGTGCGTCGGATAATCGCCCGTAAAGCAGTGATCAGTGAATTGTGGAACAGCAGCGTTGCGGTTGGAATTTCCAACCGCCTGATAAATTCCATCAACAGACAGGAATGCAAGCGAAGTGACACCAATAAAAGCTTTCATCTCTTCCAAGGTGTGCGTTGCCGCCAGCAAAGCCTTTTCTTCAGGTGTGTCGATCCCGTAATAATCCGGAAAACGAACAGGTGGCGACGCGACCCGCATATGAATTTCGGCGGCTCCCGCTTCAAACAACATCTGCACCAATTTCACAGATGTCGTGCCGCGCACGATTGAATCATCAACCAGCACAACGCGCTTGCCTTTAATGACAGCACGATTGGCATTGTGTTTCAGCTTCACGCCCAACGATCGAATGTGTTGTGTCGGTTCAATAAAGGTTCGCCCCACATAGTGATTGCGTATAATGCCGAACTCAAAAGGCAAATTTGCCTGATGGGCGTAGCCAATCGCCGCGGGAACCGCTGAATCAGGAATAGGCACTACGACATCAGCTTCCACCGGTGCTTCCGTCGCCAACTGACGCCCCATGTTCTTGCGCACCTCATAGACTGAGCGCCCACCCAAAATCGAATCTGGTCTGGAAAAATAGACATACTCAAAAATGCAGGGCCGTGCCGGAACGCGCGGAAATGGCCAATGGGATTCGATGCCCTTGTCTGTGATGACGACAACTTCGCCATTCTCAATTTCGCGCACAAACTTCGCACCGATGATATCAAGCGCACAAGTCTCTGAACAAAGAATATAAGCATCGCCAAGTTTTCCGAGAATGAGAGGGCGTATGCCCAGCGGATCACGTGCACCAATGAGTTTGTTGTTGGTCAGGGTTACAAGCGCATAAGCCCCTTCAAGCTGGCGCAACGCTTCAATGTAGCGGTCAATCAGGGAAGATCGAGACGAGCGAGCCACAAGGTGAAGAATGACTTCCGTGTCGGACGTTGATTGGCAAATCGCACCTTGCGCAATCAATTCGCGCCTGAGAGTGAGGCCATTGGTAATGTTGCCATTGTGAGCAACGGCCAAGCCACCAGACACCAGTTCGGCAAACAGCGGCTGCACATTGCGCGCAATGGTTTCCCCGGTTGTCGAGTAACGCACGTGGCCAACGGCACTCTTGCCTTGCAGGCGCCCGATGATTTTCTCCGATGAAAAGTGGTCGCCCACCAAACCCATCCGGCGTTCTGACTTGAAACGCGCACCATCAAATGTGACGATACCAGCTGCTTCCTGGCCGCGATGTTGGAGTGCGTGCAAGCCAAGTGCGGTCAACGCCGCAGCGTCGCCGTGTCCAAACACTCCAAAGACGCCGCACTCTTCCCGCAATGTGTCACCATCGAGGTCGAGATCAAACATCATGGGCTGGTTCCCTGTGCGTTTCCGGTACCCTCCACGAGATTATCGAGGCTTTTCGAGTCACCGTTCGAATATCCTTGCTGCCCGGTTGCCGGATCTTCGGGCGCCGGCTCGGTGCTGAGAGGGACGGGATTAAGGGCAGTATTTCGCAACGTCTCTTCAATATCCGGAGGAAGGAACGAAACAATGAAATTTCCAGTACCTTTGATCAGTGGCAGCGACTGCGCATTCTGGATCCAGGGTTCCTGTCGCTCGCTGTTGAGCCAACCATACCCGAGATAGGCCAATGTCACGAGCACTAGCCCACGCCCCAGGCCAAAAATGAATCCGAGAGTGCGGTCGACAGCTCCAACGGCAGAGTAGGTAACTGCATCAGCAATTTTAACGCCGATGATGGAAGCAATGATCAAGGTGAGCAAGAAAGCCGTGGCACAAACCGCAACCATCGCAACCTTTTCGTTGCTGATATACTGCATGGCAAAATCGAACATGAAGCGCTGGAGAAACACGTAGTAGGCAGCCAGCATTGACAATCCCCACGCGACTAATGTCAGGACTTCGCGTGTAAATCCACGCATGAGTGCGAGAACTCCAGAGATAAGCATGATACCCGCAAGTAATAGGTCAAGAAGTTGAAATGGCATCGCTTCGCTTTGCGCCCCCGCAGTGTTTTCGGAGGCTCCTTATACGCACGAATGCGGCCGCGATTCTAGAGCGAAATGCCGCTTCATGGAATAGGCATCCTGCTCTAGCTCTTTGGCTTGACGCGGCATTTTCGCAGAAAAACAGTTCCACTTTTCTGCAAGCCGCTTTAGGCTATTCTGCGCAAACCCTTGGCGCGTGAAGCGACCCATGCCACCAGATCAGCAACCGTCGCCATCTGTTTGATTTGTAAACCATTTAAGGTCGGTGCTTCACCATTTTCAGCAATCACCGCGTCATCAAGTCCCAACTTCTGAGCTTCTTTCAAACGAGCCTCTGTTTGACTGACCGATCTGATATTGCCTGAGAGGGCAATTTCTCCGAAAATCGCCGTGCCATGTGGGATGACAGTGTCTGATAGCGACGACAACAGCGCTGCTGCCACACACAAGTCAGCTGCTGGTTCTTTCAGCCGCAACCCCCCCGCGACATTGAGATAAACATCGTGTTGCCCAAGCGTAACACCGGCGCGGGCCTCAAGGACAGCCAAAATCATGGCGAGTCGATTGGAGTCCCAACCAACGGCTGTACGCCGCGGATTTCCCAGTGGCGATGGTGACACCAACGCCTGAATCTCCACGAGCAGGGGGCGTGTGCCTTCCACACCGGCGAATATGGCAGTTCCAGGCGAAAGGCGCTCGGACGTTCCCATAAACAGCCGCGACGGATTGGTAACTTCCTTCAATCCGCCATCAGACATTTCAAAAACACCGATTTCGTCAGTCGGTCCAAACCGATTCTTCACAGCCCGCAGGATACGGAACTGATGGCCCCTGTCTCCTTCAAAGTACAAAACCGCGTCAACCAGATGCTCAACAACCTTAGGTCCGGCAATTTGCCCATCCTTTGTGACGTGTCCAACAAGCAGAATGCATGCGCCTTTTTGCTTGGCAAACCGCACCAACGCCTCTGAACCCGCTTTAAGCTGCGAGACAGTTCCGGGCGCAGACTCAATCACCGGCGACCACAAGGTTTGAATGGAATCGATCACGACAATTGCCGGAATATCGCCTTCACTCAACGTCGCGATGATATCCGACGTGTTTGTTTCTGCTGCCAGCAATACCGGTAAATCGTCGAGGCCTAGCCGTGCCGCCCGCAACCTCACCTGTGCAATGGCCTCTTCGCCAGAGACGTAGATGACGCGCTGACCTTTGCGAGCCAGCGACGCCAGCGCCTGCAGCAGTAATGTTGATTTGCCAATACCCGGATCACCACCCACGAGCACAGCCGATCCCGGCACAAATCCACCACCCGCAACGCGGTCCAGTTCAGCAATGCCTGTTTCAATGCGCGGCGGCGCTGCCATCTCGCCTTTCAAACCGACCAACCGTGTCGGACGGCCTTTTGGTAAGGCCTTCCCCTTGGCACCAGATGCAGGAGCCTCGGTGGCCTCTTCAACAATGGAGTTCCATGACCCGCAATTATCGCATCGCCCGGTCCAGCGGGGATGAAGGGTGCCACAGGATTGGCATACGAATTGGGAATTAGCTTTGGCCATGGGACCGATTATCATAGAACATAAGTAGAACGCAAGACGTTTTAGCTTTCGTACACAACCCGCCCATCACAGATCGTCAGAACCGGCTTCACGCGCCCCATTTCGCTGGCAGGGGTTTCTTCCATGTTCATGTTCAACACGGCCACATCTGCATAATAGCCCTCCTTGAGAACTCCCTTTCGGTCGTCCATGAACTCCATATGCGCACCCGCCAAAGTGAAACCGTGGATCGCATCCATCAGGCTTTGGGCCTGGGGCAGGCAATCGGGGCGCAGTGGAACCACTGTCATGGCTGATTGAATGCCAGCGAAAGGGTCCAACTCGGCCACAGGCCAATCAGAAGAAAACGCGACGCGTGCACCTGTGTTTCTGATTGTCTGCCAGGCGTAAGCATAGGGCAACTTGTCACCAACGCGGCTCAGGATCGGCTCAGGCGGACAGCCGGGGACGCCGACGCCTGCACGGGGTTGTAAAGACGCAACAACACCAAGCTGCGCAAGTCGTGGAATATCTGCAGGATCAATTAACTCGATATGTTCAATGCGGTGGCGCGAATCTCGTTTGCCATTTTTGGTTTGCGCCGCTTCATAGGCATCAAGCGTGGTGCGGACTCCACCGTCACCAATGGCGTGCGTGCTGATCTGCAGACCATGCGAATCCGCCCGCATCACGATGTCCGCAAATTCATCTGGCGAATACAAGGGTGCCCCCTTGTTGCCGGGGTGCCCAGGATAATCATCGATCATCTGCGCCGTCAGGGTTTCCATCACACCATCGATGAAAAGTTTCACCCGCCCGGAATGTAACATGTCACTTGCATACCGGTCGCGAAACGCAACAGCCTCGTCAACATCTTCAAGTCTGAAGAAGTTCTTGTGATGAAAAGGCACCTCAACCCGTGCATTCAGTTCACCGCGCTGTTCCAATGCGTGCAACAGCTCAAGTTGATACCAATTGCCATCCATGTTGTGCATCGACGTGATGCCCAGTGAGTTGGCATAGGCAATACCGCGCCGCATGAACTCTTCATCAGTGCTGCGTTGTTCAGCTGTTGCAGCCGGAACAGGATCGCGCCCCGTGGTGAAACCGAGGCTCTCACGGCCACCAGTCGGCATCAACGCAAGCACGGGATTGAATGCGCCGGGCTCTCGTAGTTCACCCGTGGCAACGCCAGCGGCATCCAGTACAACCTCGTTTCCCGGTGGGAGGTTGCGCCCGTGCATAAGACCTGCGGCCTCCAAGGCTTTAGTGTTAGCCCACACGGTATGATGATCAAAGCAGCCCACCACAAATGGGATATCGCCAACGATTGCGTCAAGCAGATGCCGCGTAATCGGTTGATCTGGACCAAACTGCTCATGCACTGCACCAACAACCATCAAGATGGTCAAGTCAGGTTGCTCTTTGCGCTGTTGGTGCACAGCTTCGGTAAATCGAGCGACTGTTGTGAAAGACATCACATTGAGGAGATCAAGTTCCACCGCCCCAATAAACAAATGGACATGGCTCTCGATGATGCCGGGGATGACCGTATTCCCAGCATTGTCATGGATTCTTGTTTCAGGCCCGCGGAACGCATCGATGGAGTTATTCGAACCCACCGCAACAATGCGATTCCCCGCGATCGCCAGCGCTTGCGCAACAGGATTTGCGGTGTCCATTGTAATAACGCGGGCGTTTGTGATGATGATATCGGCGAAATTCATGAAAAACTTTCTGGCTTGACGGCAGTAACAAATCGCACCACATTCGGGTCAACGTCAACAATTGAAAGGAGGTGATCCGATGTCAAGTGAGTTCACGAAAGTGGGTACCATAGTGCGGGTCACAGGTCAGGGAGAGCAATCTCTTACCTGATCAGGGCTTGTATCGTCTCTCAGACGATGGATCCCATCTCTCGAACGTCACGGAGGGCCGCAAGCAATTGCGGCCCTTTTTGCCACTTGAGCGAAATTCCGCTTCATGGAATCGGCAACCAGTTCTAGCTCCGTTGTTTGACGCGGCATTTTCGCAGAAAACCGGTTCCACTTTCTGCACGCAGTGCTAGGGTCTTAACACGTCCATCTGAATGGGACCGTCGGCCCTTCCATTGATAAACTGTTCCACATAGGCATTGCCACTGCGATTGACCTGGTTGGCCTCTCCGCGCCATATGATTTCACCCTTGTGGATCATCGCAATATCATCTGCAATTTTGCGAGCCGATGCCATGTCGTGAGTAATTGAAATCGTTGTTGCACCCAACCGCTTCACGCAATCCACAATCAGGTTATTGATGACATCCGCCATGATCGGATCAAGACCAGTGGTAGGTTCATCAAAAAAGATGATTTCAGGATCAGCAGCAATGGCCCGCGCCAAGGCCACGCGCTTCTGCATGCCGCCTGAGAGTTCAGCGGGCTGCAACTCTCCAACATCAGCTGAGAGACCGACTTGCGCGAGTTTGTCCATGGCAATATCGCGGGCTTTCAGTCGCTCCATATTACGGCCCTGAATGAGCCCGAACGCAACATTTTCCCAAACACTCAGACTGTCGAAGAGAGCTGCACCCTGGAACAACATGCCAAACCGTCGCATGTAAGCTTCGCGGTCCTTGCCTTTGAGACCTAGAACGTTTTCGCCTGCCACGCGAATCTCGCCACTGTCAGGTGTGAGCAAACCGAGGATGCATTTCAGCATCACAGACTTTCCAGTGCCAGATCCGCCGATGACGACGAGTGACCGCCCTTTGCCAACCGAGAACGACACGCCGTTAAGCACCTTCTTGTTGCCGAAGGATTTGAACACATGGTGGACGTCGATGTGGGCCATGGCTAGTCCTGGAACAACAACGACGTGAGGACAAAATTGGATGCGAGAATGAGGATCGCAGACGACACAACGGCATCAGTCGTGGCCTTGCCAACGCCAGCAGCCCCACCCCTGGAATTGAAACCGTGATAACACCCCATCATGGCAACGATGAACCCGAACACTGCCGCTTTGATCAATCCGGACGCCACATCACCCGCCGACAAAAAGTCGGCCGTTGTTTTCAAATACGCATGACCGTTGAAATCAAGGGAACGCGTGGCGACAAAGTATCCACCCATGATGCCGATCGTATCGCCCACCGCCACCAAAAGGGGCATGGAAACCGTCGCTGCAATGAGCCGCGGTCCAACGAGATATTTGATCGGATTTGTCGAGAGTGTTGACAACGCATCAATCTGCTCTGTGACTCTCATAGTGCCCAGTTCAGCCGCAATGGACGCCCCGACGCGCCCCGCTATCATCAAGCCCGCCAGGACGGCTCCAAGTTCCCGCGTGATACCAAGTGCGACAATGTTTGGCACCAGCGTCGTTGCAGTACCTGGTGTAGAGCCCTGATAGATTTGCAGCGCCAAAGCACCGCCGGTAAAAAACGCAGTCATCGCAACCACGGGCAACGATGTGTAACCAATGCGGAAAAACTGCAGTGCAATCTGACGCGGATAAAATACGGGCGACAACCCGACCATCAACGCGTCTTTTGCAAAGAGTGCAAAGCGACCAATTTCTTCGGCAAAATCAAGCGAAAATCGACCAACGACGGCAAAGACCGCGAGAATGGATTGGGTTATGCCATTGAGTGTCATGCAGCACGCAACATCGTTATGATTCGAAACCGGTATAGGTTCGCGCGTATCGATTACCCAAATGCGTCAACAATTCATAGGAAATCGTGCCAGCCCATCCGGCAACTTCGTCCACAGTGATATGGCTGCCAAAAATCTCGGCCACGGAGCCGCGCTTCAGCGGTTTTTTGAGGGCCGTTATATCAACACACAGCATGTCCATCGACACCCGCCCCACAATGGGGCATCGCTGACCGCCAATCCACACGAGTGCCGGCCCCTTGGGTGACGAGGACGACAGTTTCCGCGGGATGCCATCGCGGTATCCCGCACCCAAAACGGCGATACGGCTGTCCTGCGGGGCTTTCCATGACGCGGCATAGCCAACGGTTTCACCTTTTTTGATGTCACGGACTTGCAGGACCTTCACGGCCAGTGTCGCCACCGCCTTCAATGGATTCTTGCCCGGCAGAACGGGATTTCCGCCATAAAGCGCCACACCGGGGCGCACCATGTCCATCTGATAGGGTTTTCCCAGAAAAATGCCGGATGAATTGGCAAAACTTGCGGAGATACCCGGAAAACGTTTCCGAACTGCCTGAAACCGCTGGAGCTGCAACGCATTCAGCTTGTGCGCAGGCTCATCAGAACAAGCGAGATGGCTCATGACCAGCGCCACATTCAACTTCTTGCTCAGCGTCTTGTCGCCGCTGATGACCGCAGCATCTTCGGGGCGCAAACCAAGCCGGTTGATCCCGGTATCGAAATGCAAGGCGCAGGGATTTTTACGGCCCGACACCGACCACTCTTGAACTTCGTCCATCGAGGCAAGGGCAGGGCGCAACCGGTGTTTGATGTAAGTTGGGGCAAGGCCGGGCAGCAGTCCATCCAGAACATAAATAGCCGCATCCGGTAGCATGGCACGCAAATCACGACCTTCTCGCACCCGCGCCACAAAAAACGCGCGGCACCCCGCCGCCCACAAAGCCCGAGACGCCCGCAACATGCCAATACCATAGGCATCAGCCTTGATGGCCGCCGCACACTCCGCCGCGCCCGCTTTCTTGGCTAACAATCGATAATTGGATTGCAGCGCCGCAAGATCAATGGAGAGAATCCCGCCCGCGCGGTCTGTATCGAAATCAGTGCTCACATGTTGCCTTGTGGTTTGAAGCGGATCTTAACCGAGTGCCGCGATGACGTGTTGAACCGCGGGACGTTTTAACATGGCCTCACGGTGCGCCGTCAGCTTGGGAAACTTCGACAGGTCAACACCATCGGACTCGAACCAGAGGGTAATCGTATAGAGATAGGCATCAGCCACCGTATACTGCGCACCCAACACCCACGGACCTTGCACGTACTCGGTTTCAATCAGCGCAGCACAATCCGTCATGTTGGAAGTCACTTTGAGTTTCAGATTCTCGATCACCGCCGGATCATCACTCCACCGGCTACCGCGCAACTTGTGGGCATGATTCACATGCACCGTTGAGGAGAGATAGGCGTTGAACGCGTTCATCCTTGCAAGGCCAAACGCATCAGTCGGGGCAAGATTGGCCTTGGGGTATGACTGCGCCACAAACTGCAACAATGCCACATTCTCCGTCAGCACGCCTTGATCCGTCACCAGTGCGGGAACCCTGCCCTTGGGATTGATCTTGAGATACTCCGGCTTGCGCTGCTCACCCGCTGCGGTGTCAACTTTCCGCAGCACATAATCAGCACCCGCTTCTTCCAACGCAATATGCGTGGCCAGCGAACATGAATTCTTGGTGGCGAAGAGTGTCAGTGCCATTAGGCAATGCCCTTTTCCTTGAGCATCGTCGCAAGCTCACCTGACTGGTACATCTCCATCAAGATGTCAGCGCCACCCACGAACTCGCCCTTGATATAGAGCTGCGGAATGGTCGGCCAATTAGTGTAGTCCTTGATGCCATTGCGCATGGCGTCAGAGTCCAGAACATTCACGTCCTTGAACTCAACGCCCAGCTGCTTGAGAATTTGCACTGAGCGCCCCGAAAAGCCGCACATCGGCATGTCGGCCGTGCCTTTCATGAAGAGCACGATGTCATTGGATTTTACGGTGGTGTCGATTTCAGTTTTGATGTCGGTCATGTTTTCTCTCTCAATTTTCCGGTGCACTGGTCTGCAGCGCCAACGCATGTAGTTCACCACCCATCCGGCCCTTCAATGCGGCATAGACCATCTGGTGCTGTTGCACCCGGTTCTTGCCCTTGAAGCTCGGTGAAATCACATTGGCGGAATAGTGGTTGCCATCACCCGCAAGGTCGCGAATTTCGACAATCGCATCGGGCAGACCTTCTTTGATGAAGCGCTCGATTTCCTGTGCGGTCATGGCCATGCCTGTTTTGCCTCCAGTGGTGTTGCCGCCCAAACTAGGCGTTTACGTGTTTGATTTCCAGTGCCCATAAAGCATCCTTGCAATCACTAAAAAAGAAGCCAGGGTGCGAACACCCTGGCGATTTATCAAGCGTTGAAAACCTTACTTGGCTGGCGGAGCTGTTTCCGATGCCGTCAGTCGGCCGAGCGCAGTGAAAGGTTCGCAATTCCTGCAGCAACATTGAGGCCGGTTTGGCCCGAAACACTGATGGGTTGCAGGTTTATGGTTTTGCGGAAGCCACCGATCAAGACATTGGCGCCGAGACCAACACCAACAGTTGCTTCAGCGGATACGCCAGCATAATTGCCCTGCAAACCATTAGGTTTGATTTTGCCAGGTGCAAACACGATCCACGCAAGCCGCTTCTCGCCAGTGATGCCAATGTCGACACCCAATCTGCCAAACGAACCGTCGTATTTTTCCACACGACCCTTTGCGTTCTTGAACGTGCATTCCGCACCTTTGGCTGAGCCGATGATGAAGCCAAGACCGCCTTCAATGTCGCAGGACAAAACGCCAATTTTGACGCCGGAGTCAGCATGGGCTGACGTAGCAGCAGCCAGCATAAGAGCAGCAGCGGCAATGAGTGATTTCATGGGGATAGTCTCCTTTTTGAGAGAGGGGATCGTATTGGCCCCGTGTGGCAGTTATGAGGCCATCCTGAATTTTCGGCAAGTCACATCTGCAATAAATCACTAAAATTCATAGGCTTATGCTGAATTTGCAGGGCGGAAACATCCACAATTCACCACTCATGCGTGTTGTGCTAGTGTCTTCACACTGATTTGCAAGGAACCAACCATGATCCTGTCCCGCCGCCAGTTTTTGTCCACCTCGATGGCAACTCTCGTCGCCTCACGTGTCGCCAACGCCGAAGAACCGTTTCCCGTGAAGTGGAAAGAGGCCAGCGACATCGCCTACAAGTGGCGCAAGCGCGACATTGAATTTGAAACGGCAGAGCCGGCAGGCACCATCGTCGTCGATCCCCGCAAGAAATTCCTCTATCTCATTCACGGCAACGGCACGGCCACGCGCTACGGTGTGTCAGTCGGCAAGGGTGCCAAGGCCTGGACGGGTGAAGTCATCATCAAGAAAGTGAAGGAGTGGCCCGTGTGGACGCCATCGCCCTATCACCTGGAGCAAATCCCATCACTCATCAAACACAAGAACGGTATGCCCGGCGGCCCGGACAACCCCATGGGTGCCCGCGCCATGTATCTCTATAAAGGCGAGGTCGACACCATCAACCGCATCCACGGTTCAGCCAAACCTTCCGAGATCGGCAGCGCCAAGACGGCAGGCTGTATCGCCATGCTGAATGTGGATATCATTGATCTGTATGCACGGGTGGCCGTGGGAACGCGGGTGGTAATGCTGGGCTGATCAGCCCGCCTTCCGCCCCTTCACTGCATTGGCAACAGAGTCATACACAATCCGGCCATCAGCTTGGACGGGCAATGATGTGCGCAATTCGTTTTGCAAATCAATCACAGCAGCGGGCGACAGACCCTGCAGAACTTTGCCCAGCGGTCCAATGGGGACAAAACACGACTCCCAGAAATCCGTGAAGTCATCGAATGTTGTGTCAATGCGGAATGTTGTTATTTCCACCGTCTCCAACCCCGCTACTATCCACATTGTTTGCATGGCATCGAGCGTCGACGCATGCGCACTAGGTGGCTGCGGAGCAGGGTTGCCGAGTTTGACCAAGGCTTTGTAGAGGGGACTTAAAGGAACACCAAAACCTGGCAAGTCCCACATATAACTTGCCACCACGCCACCAGGCTTCACCACCCGCGCCAGTTCCGCCGCTCCCTTGGCGGGATCAGGCACAAATGCAATCACCAGCGCCATCACGGCAGCATCGAACGCATCATCCTTAAACGGCAAGGACTGCGCATCGCCCACATGAAACTCCGCATCCTTCAGGGCGGGTCGTTGTCGCGCGAACGAAATCTGCGCCTCAGCCGGATCAATGCCGACAATGCCAGATGGCCTGGTCATGGCCACAATGTCTTCCGTAAATGCGCCATTCCCACACCCCACATCAAGCCAGCGTTTGCCCGGCGCCACATCAATCCATTTCAAAAACTGCGCACCAACCAGCCTGCTCCAGCGCCCCATCATGCGCTCATAGGCGGCACCATCAGTAAACATTTCGGAAGGTTGGGTCATGAGGCAACTCCCTATCAGCAGAGTGTGGCACGTTTTGGCATCGGCAGATATTTATTGTTTACCCGAAGACGGCGATTTGGACCCGGTGCAAAGCTGCGCTTAGGCAGCCCGCGAAAAAAGCCTCGTCCGACCTTCGTGTTGAGGCCGTGGCGAAGCTTGCCGATGGTGCACCGCGAAAAGCCTCGTCCGGCCTGCGCCGAGGTGACGGTTGCATGATGATAACTGCGAAGCGGGAAGATGGTTGGCTCATGACGCGCCAGCGTCTTGGGAGCGTGAGAGGCGTTGTGCAGCGAAATCGCCAACCAATTTGAGTAGCCAATTCCAAGCCAAAGTTGAAATTCTGAATAGCGGAGCAAGACTCTCCTGCTGTGATCAGAATTGCTTCATGGCACTATCGAAATGTTGTTTGTGAAAGACCTCTCCGCGCGCGCCTCGAAGTACATATTTCGACAGAACAGAAATCGCGCCTGGACGCAGCGCGGATACATCAACATAGACAATTTCTTCAGCATTTGGCCGAGTGCAGATCAGCTTGCATTCTGTCAAAAGACGTTCAAATGGAACTTGAAGAAATTTTCTGAGTGAAGCTTCATCGTGTATCGCGTCTTGCATATCAAATTTCCCGGCACCCGTTCTCTCACACTCTTGAATGGGACAAGCAGGTTTGATTGTCTGAAAAACCAGATCGTATCCGCGAACGACGCCCTTCAAAACTTCAACGGGTCGCCTGTTTAAGATTTCACATATCTTCGTTACGCTTTCTGGCTTTGTCCTGGGGCCAAGCAAGAACTCGTTTAAGGGCGTGATCAGCATAGTGTCTCTTTCCGGTAGCGCCTGTAAGATAACGCCACTCCCTTTCGTGTGTCCATTCGATGCGTTTTCTCTTCAATCTAGTAGTGATACAGATTTTCAGATTTTCACGTTCCGAAATCAGCGAACGTAAGAGTTGGCAGAGCGCTTTCTGCATAATCGACAGGATGTAATTCTTCATTTTCCAAGTCGCCTATTGAAAGTTCAGCAGAATCAAACTCAAGGCACAGGCCGGCAAAATTACTTGCGTAGTAGGCCCACATTGGAAAGTTTTTGTAGGTGTCCGAAAATGAAACCACTGCAAATTTGTCGATCTGTTCTGAGAAAATCCTGTAAATGTCATTGATATCTCCGCCTCTTGGCTCAAAATAGGCAGTTTGCAAATGTTGGTCTTCGCCGCCTCCAATTTCGTAAAATGCTTCCATCGGATCGTTCATTTGGCTGAACAATGGCGCGAAGAGATAGCCCTCAGATAGTGCAATTAATTCGCGTTCAAGTACGCTTTCATCAAGTGGCCGAAATCTATAGATTAGTGGTGGGTTATTCATTGATCTACCCGATTTCTACACCGCCATAAACCCCGGAAACCACCCCTCATGCGCCGCGCGCAGCTCCCGTAATGGTACAGTCACATCACCCAGCACCACTGTCGGGTCCTGCGTCGTGATGCCGATCTTCACCACATCCACTCCCGCCACATGCGCTTGCGTGATGATCTTGGCGGCTTGTTTGGCGGGGCAGGTGAGGATGTAGCGGGCCTGGTCTTCACCGAAGAGCTGCGCGTGATCGCTCACGGAAATATTGGCACCAAGGTTGCCAGCCAGTGCCATCTCGATGACGGCGGCAACCAATCCGCCGTCGGAAATATCATGCACAGCAGAAACCTGCCTGTTATTGATCAGTCCACGGACGAAGTCGCCGTGGCGGCGTTCCTTGGCGAGATCAACAGGCGGTGGTGCGCCTTCCTCGCGGCCCAGAACATCACGCAAATAAGGCCGACTGGCCCAAATGTGACCCTTGCCCGCCCACCAACAAAATCGCGTCGTCCTCATACTTGAATGCCAGCGTCGTCATCTTGCGCAAATCGCTGAGCAGACCCACACCGCCAATCGTTGGTGTTGGCAAAATCGCCTGGCCATTGGTTTCGTTGTAGAGCGACACATTGCCGGACACGATTGGGAAATCCAGCGCGCGACAGGCCTCGCCAATGCCTTTCAGCGCAAACACAAACTGCCCCATGATTTCGGGCCGCTCCGGATTGCCAAAATTGAGATTGTCGGTGATGGCGATGGGCTCGGCACCCACGCACACCAGATTGCGCCAGCATTCGGCCACTGCCTGCTTGCCGCCTTCAAATGGATCAGCCTCCACATAACGCGGTGTTACATCCGATGAGCAGGCAATCGCCTTGTTCGGCCCGATGCGCACGACTCCAGCATCACCCCCCGGAATTTGCGCGGTATTGCTGCCGATCAGCGAGTCATATTGTTCCCACACCCAACGCCTGGAGCACATGTCGGGCGAGCCGATGAGTTTTAGCAACGCAGCCTTGAGATCAACTGGGGCAGGGACATCCGTCAGTACACTGAGTTTCGCAGTCTCCACCCAGGGCCGGTCATATTCCGGCGCGTCATCGCCCATCTGCTTGATCGGCAGATCGGCTTCCACTTCGCCGCCATGCTTGATCACGAAGCGCAGCGTGTCCGTGGTGTATCCAATGATGGCGAAATCCAGATCCCACTTGTGGAAAATCGCCTCAGCCTCTCTTTCCTGCTCCGGCCGCAGCACCATCAGCATGCGTTCCTGGGATTCTGACAGCATCATTTCGTAGGCCGTCATGCCGGTTTCGCGGCACGGCACTTTGTCGAGGTCCAACTCAATGCCGAGATTGCCCTTGGCCCCCATTTCAACCGCGGACGACGTGAGGCCAGCCGCACCCATATCCTGAATGGCGATGACGGCACCAGATGCCATCAATTCGAGGCAGGCTTCCAGCAGGCACTTTTCGGTGAAGGGATCGCCCACTTGCACGGTGGGGCGTTTCTCATCCGCCTTGTCATCAAATTCAGCGGAAGCCATGGTGGCCCCGTGAATACCATCGCGGCCCGTCTTAGCCCCGAGATAAACAATCGGCAGGCCCACACCCTTGGCCTTGGAATAGAAAATCTTGTCGGTATCAGCGATGCCAACCGCCATGGCATTGACCAGAATATTGCCGTTGTAGCGCGCGTGGAAATTCACTTCACCGCCAATGGTCGGAACGCCAAACGAATTGCCATATCCACCCACGCCCGCAACGACACCGGACACCAGCCGTTTTGTTTTCGGATGATCCGGTTCGCCAAAACGCAGCGCGTTCAAGGCCGCAATCGGCCGAGCACCCATGGTGAACACATCGCGCAAGATGCCGCCCACACCAGTAGCTGAGCCCTGATAGGGTTCGATGTAAGAGGGGTGATTGTGGCTCTCCATTTTGAAGATGATCGCCTGACCATCGCCAACATCGACAACGCCAGCATTTTCACCGGGACCCTGGATAACGCGCGGGCCTGACGTGGGCAGTTGCTTCAACCATTTTTTGGAAGACTTGTACGAGCAGTGCTCGTTCCACATGGCCGAACAGATGCCGAGTTCGGTGAAGGTGGGTTCGCGGCCGAGCAATTTCAAAAAGCTTTGGTATTCATCCGGTTTCAGCCCGTGCTGGGCGACGAGTTCCGGGGTGATCTTGGGGTCTGATTTGGGTGCCATGAAGGCCCGGCTTTAGCGGGCCAAAACAGGATTCACAACGCCCTATTCAAGGACGGGCAATTGCCTGTCGATAAACCCCATGGGCAAAGCCGTGGCCGAATCTGCGAAGTCGGTTTCAATCCGGTCTGATGTGCGGCGTTCTTCCTGTCCATTTGAAAGAACAAGATTCAACGCGCGTAAATCTTCTGCCCTGCGCTTGTCGCTCAATTTTTTAGCAAAAAAATACTCAAACATGACGTTCACCCTTGTCAGGCCAATTGCGTCTTGACCTCAGGACAAGTTACCAACGACCAATGCAGGGCGCGTAAAACAACGCCACTCAACTTGCGGGAGTTGATTAACCTCCGCGAAAGCATGAGCAAGGCGTCAGTGGCTGGTTTCGCTATCCACTTAATCCGATAGTGGAGCGTTGCTTTGCTTGTCCCAAACCAATTCATGCACGCGAAACATCAGATTGGATGTCGCAGATGCAATTTTTTGATCGAGTGCAGGGGTTGAAGAAGAGCTGGATTTAAAAAGTGAAATGATCATTTGGTTTTGTCCGCCGTTAAGAAACGCTCAATCATGAGCAGACAAAAGTCTCACCATAATTACCATGGTAAATCCAAAGCTAATGGCAAAGTCAGTGAAGGATCGATGACTTTTTCAGGCGCGCTTTGAATCAAGATTTCAGACAAGATTACGCGGCCAGCAGACTTTCGAACAATGGCTTGCAGTCTGTCTTGCCATGTAACGGCTCAATCATGTTTTCGGGATGCGGCATCATGCCGATGACATGACCGTTTTCGCTGACGATCCCGGCTATGTCGTTTATGGCACCGTTGGGATTGGTTCCATCAGCATAACGGAACACCACACGGTTTTCGGCTTCAAGAGCGGTCAGGGTTTCGGCATCAGCGATGTAGTTGCCCTCACCGTGGGCGATGGGGCAGGTAACAACGGCACCGTGTTTCATTTTGTTGGTGAAGAACGTCGTGGCGTTTTCAATTTTCAACTTCACTTCGCGGCATACAAATCTCAATCCGGCATTACGGACCAGCGCACCCGGCAGTAGCCCGGCTTCCGTGATGATCTGAAAGCCATTGCAAACCCCCAGAACCTTGAGACCTTTCAATGAGTTGGCCTTGATATCTGCCATGATGGGCGAACGCGCCGCAATCGCCCCGCAGCGCAAATAGTCGCCGTAGGAAAAACCGCCGGGAACCACGACGAGATCAACTTTTGGCAATGTAGTTTCAGCATGCCACACCGCGATGGGCTTAACCCCGGTGGTGGCCTCCAACGCCAGCATCATGTCGCGCTCGCGATTGATGCCAGGGAATACGATGACGGCGGATTTCATGAATCGATAACCAATACTTTGATCAGGTTGCAGCCAGAAACGGACCTATCACGCCAGGACTGGTATGCATAGTCTTGAGACGCAGAAATGCGGGGATGAAGATTTTGCCTTTTTATGGTTCACAACTTTTTCGGTTTCGCCTACTTTTCTTGCTGGCCTGCGTGGGCTGGCTATTGAACCTTGCATGGTTCCTCGGCTCGAAAGAGACGGACGCAACGATTCTCTCAATCGAAAACTATTGTGAATACAAGAAGCAGCCAATTGAAGGCTGGTTTGAAAAATCGAGCCGTGCCCGGGCCCGAACCAACAAATCTCATCCGCCGATAAAACAGGCTTGCAAGGGCCTCGTGATTCCGGAAGGCATTTCAATCAAAGGATATGATCGCGTCACGCCATTTCCACTCGTTACGGTTTCTTACCTTGCCGGAACAGAGCGCCGAACAGGCCAGATAGAATATGCCAACGCCAAACGAAAGCTTCTGCAAGACCTGGCGAAAGAGGGCAAACCCGTTCGCATTCTACAATTCAATGGAAAAATACAAGACAAAACGAGCGCAACCGCAGTCCTTTTTTGGCTCGGGCTGTTCCTCGGTGGGGTTGCCGTCATCGACACTGTTCTTGAAATCTTTGCCCCCAACATAAAGAATTCCATCAGGGACTGGCTGTCACGCCACTTCAAGTGGTACCGTGGTCAAAACAAGCTCCGGGTGAAAAACGCCGAGTTGATCGACAAGTCAGTGCGAAGCGGGGTGGGACGGACGAGAACAAAATACGATGATTGAAGTTGTCCCAATGACCTTCCACCCGCTATTCGCACTGTTCATTGTGGCCATCGTCAGCAAAGGGCTGGCGGCGGTTGCGGTGCACTTCATCAGGTCGATACCCGAGTCCAAGAAAATCCTTATTGCTGGGCTGTTCAGTATCGCTGCAATGACCTGGGTAGTCTCTGATCATCTCTGGAAGCGACTAACCTGGGAGCAGACAGTTGCAGTCGTCAGACATTCAGAACAACTCTGCGCTCACAACCGGAACAACTATGAGCGGTGCGGCATCGCACAGAGCAGGTTGGAGGACGCTTGGCTGGTGGAGATCGAATTCCGAGACATTAATTCAGCATGGCGTTCAGCCAAGCTGATTCTGAATGAACGGGATATCGATCTGAACAAGGTGCAAGACTTGCTCACTCCCGGCAAGATGTTGCGCATTGCCTATGCGCGGAGAAACCCTGAGAAGGTCCCTGATACGGTCCAAGGCCTGCATTCCGAAACGAAGCTCTTCGCGATAGGGTACGCATGCATTGGGCTTCTGATTTTGGTCTTTTCCGCAGGCAGTTCAGCGCGAAGGAAGGACGAGGAGGCCGCAGGCATCTTGCCCGCCACGCGAGAAAACACTACGGCAGAACTAAAATCCCAAGTCTGGGGCATTGCCGCACTGGCGTTGTGCATCGGCTCCGTATATCCATTCGCATTCTGGCTGGGCGCAATCACACTCAAGTCCGGCGATCTGGTGATTGTCGAGGCAAATGTGAATGGGTGCGCTTACGTGAGTAAGGGCACCGTATATGTCCTGTGCGATGACGCCGCGAGTTCCGCACAGGCTGGACGATATGCAAGCCGTAGTCCCGCGCGCGATGTCTCCAACGGCTATCGCGCCAGATTCCCTGCCGACAAGTCGGGAAAACATATCGAAGTGTTTCTCGAAAATTCATATGCTCCGCCCACGTCAAAACCCGGAGACCGGATCAGCGTGCGCTATCGCGGCAAGGAATGGTACAGACCCGGTTCAGTAAGGGCTACACTGTGGATAACGAGTGTCCTGTTCTTGGGAATGTGGACTTGGGCAGTGTTGTTGATGCGCAAAATAAGACAATTAAAGAAAGTTGAACAGGCAAATGCTGCAAAATGATCAGCGCAAACTTGCGCGACGGTAGGACGTGGTTCAATCCAATTCTATAGAATAATTCTCAATCACCGTATTCGCGATCAGCTTCTCGCACATGGCCTTGACCTGCGCTTCGGCTTTGGAAGGATCGTTCTCGGCCAGTTCAATTTCAAAATATTTGCCCTGCCGCACAATGCCGACTCCTTCAAAACCCATATGGCCCAAAGCACCCTCTATGGCCTTGCCTTGCGGGTCCAGCACACCTGTCTTCAGCGTCACGCGCACACGAGCCTTCAATGTCATTTGTCAGTCTTCACCAATTTTGGGCGCGATCTTTCGGGTGTTTCATTCACCTGTATGATGCCGAGTCGCCGTGCCACTTCCTGGTAGGCCTCAACCAATCCACCCATATCCCGGCGAAACCGATCTTTGTCCAGTTTGTCGTTGGTCTTGATATCCCAAAGGCGGCAATTGTCCGGGCTGATCTCATCAGCCAGCACCACGCGCATCATGTCATTCTCATAGTAGCGGCCATATTCAAGTTTGAAATCGACGAGCTTGATACCGATGCCAAGGAACAGGCCAGTCAGGAAATCATTGATTCGCACTGTCATATGCAGAATGTCGTCCATTTCCTGTGGACTGGCCCAGCCGAAAGCAGTGACGTGCTCTTCTGTCACCATCGGATCATGCAAGGCATCGTTCTTGTAGTAGAGCTCAATGATGGAACGGGGCAGGGGTTGCCCCTCCTCAAGTCCCAGCCGCTTGGACAGCGAACCCGCCGCCACATTGCGCACCACGACTTCAAGGGGGATGATTTCAACCGACCGGACCAACTGCTCCCGCATGTTGAGCGAACGCAGGAAATGAGTTGGAAGTCCCAGTTCATTGATTTTTGTAAACAGGAATTCCGAAATTCGCTGGTTCAGGACACCTTTGCCTTCAATCACAGCCTTCTTCGTGGCGTCAAACGCTGTCGTGTCATCCTTATAATGCACCACAACCGTATTCGGTTCTGGACCTTCATAGATGATCTTGGCCTTGCCTTCATAGAGTTTGGCCCGTTTGTGGCTCATCGAATAAATCCTCATCGAATCCTTGGAACACGCTGGCGACGTCTCAGTGTAGCACGCAAGCGAAGTGGCTGGTGATTGAAAATTGGTTGGCTAGAATTTGGCTGGGGATATAACGGAATGTGTTGCACCGCACAATGCTTTTTGAGGTGTTGCTTTGTAGCTGTTGATTGTGTGGTCCGCCGTGGCTATCTGGTGCCAGAGCCAACATGAGCGAACAAGGGATTCCTGCAAAATGAGCACATTTGACGAACGCAAAGACGGTTTCGAGAAGAAATTCGCCCATGACGAGGAATTGCAGTTCAGGGCGACTGCCCGCCGCAACAAGCTCTTGGGTGCATGGGCCGCTGAGAAGATGGGGCTCACTGGCGACGCTGTAGCGATTTATGCCAAAGAAGTTGTCGCAGCCGACTTTGAAGAAGCAGGCGATGACGACGTCGTGCGCAAAGTCATGGCTGATTTCGCCGCCAAAAAAGTTGACCAATCCGAACATCAAGTGCGCCGCACCATGGATGAACTGATGCATACCGCCATCGATCAGATCAAGGCGGGCGTCTAAGTGGCGTCTTCAGCGTTTTCAATTCGTGAGAAGCTGGCAACAGGCCAGCCATTTCTTTTCCCATGGTTGGCGATGCCTGGCGCAGCCCAGGCAGGTCAAATCGCGCGATTGCCATTTGATGGTGTAACGCTCGATCTCCAGCACGGCATGATGGACGCGAGCGATGCAGTCGGTATGATAGCGGCCATCATAGCGGCAGGTAAACCAGCCATCGTCCGCACACTGTGGAACGATCCGGGCCTCGTTGGTCAGGCACTGGATATGGGTGCATCCGCCGTCATAGCGCCCATGACCAATAGCAAGAAAGATGTTGAAGCGCTGGTCCGCTATGCCAAATACCCGCCGTTGGGTTCTCGGAGTTGGGGTGGCTATCAAATGGTCCAGGCCGCTGGCGTAACAGCCGGCGAATACTTGCAGCAGGCGAATACCCAGACTCTGGCATTCGCCATGATCGAAACCCAGGACGCGCTCGACGCGCTCGACGATATTGCCGCCGTCAAAGGTCTCGATGGTCTGTTTGTCGGTCCAAGTGATTTGTCGATTGCGTTGTCAAAAGGCAAAGGCATCGACAAGACAGCGCCTCATACCCTTGAAGCCATGAAAAAAGTGGCGGCGGCCTGCAAGAAAAACAACCTGTTTGCCGGTGCATTTGCAGGGTCAACCGACGTCGTCAACACCTACTACCAAATGGGCTTCACATTCATGGCGGCCGTTACCGACGGAGATCTGCTGCGCCACGGTGCAACAGCCATGCTGAACGGCGTCAAGAAGTAGTCACCAAGAACAGGAAAGCAGACATGGATAAGCGCGTAGAACCAGCTCCCGCCCATGCGGCCATTCTCGACAAGCTTTACGACCTGATCCTGGCCTCTGGCCCGATTTCGGCCCAAACGGACAAGTACTTCACCAACACCAGCCGCATCGTCGGCGCCAATGGTGATGTTGAAGTGACATTCGCAGTGTTCATGCGCCGCCGCGTTGTGGCCGCACTTGAACCAGCCATTCGCCTCGTCAAAAGATTGGTGCCGGGCGTCAAGGTCACGCGCTTTGTTGAAGAAGGTGAAGTCGTCCCATCAGAGCGCAAGTTGATGGAAATCACCGGCTCCATGCAGAAGCTCTCTGAATGTGAGACGCTGTTCCTGCAAAAGATTGGCTTTCCCTGTGTCTCCGCCAACAACGCCTATGAAATGTGCAGGGCCATTCCTTATGCAGCTTTCATGGACATGCATGCACGCCATGGCTCAGGTGCAGACATGAACATTATTGCGGCCTATGGCGCAATGGTCGGTAGCGAAGCGGCAAAACGCGACAACGCTGCCATCAAGGGGTTTGTTGGTTCATCGCAGGATTTGACTGCACCCTTTTTCGGATCGGCAACCGGCATGGGGACTATGCCCCACGCTCTTGTGGGCTATGCCAATGGCGATGTTCTCGAAGCCTGCAAACTGTTCGTAAAATCCATCCCGGAAGCGAAAAGCATCATCGCACTCACCGATTACAAGGGCGAAGAGGTGACCGATTCACTGCGGTGCGCAGAATGGTTTTTCAAGGAAGCCAAACTCGACAAGCAGGGCAAGACCTTCGGCGTTCGGCTGGACACGCACGGTGGTCGGTTTGCGGAGGGTTTGGACTATGAAAAATCAGTTGAGGTTGTGGGTCAATGGTTGAAAGTGCCGGGCGAGTATAACATCGTTGAACAAGTACTCGGTGGTCGTGCCTTTCAACTCGATCCGTCAAATATCCTCGTCGACAAGGTGCGCCGTATCCTGTTCGGAAAAGGTGTCTCGGTGGCCAACACGATCCATGCACGCCAACAACTGGACAATGCGGGATACAAAAAGGCCATTATCGTTGCATCGTCGGGTTTTGATCCGCAAAAATGCCAAATCATGGGAGCGGCCAACGCGCCATTGGACATGGTCGGAACCGGAAGTTTCCTGCCCGCAACGCTCACTGAGACCTATGCAACAGCTGACATCATCAAATACAACGGCGTGCAGCGCGTCAAAATCGGCCGCGAGTTCCTCTTCGATTAATGTGCGTCGCGCAGAATAATCTCTGCACCTCTCCATCCCATCATCATGGCAGGCGCATTAAGATTACCTGCAATGATGTTGGGAAAAACTGAAGCGTCGCAAACGCGCAGACCCGTGATACCATGAACGCGCAAGTTCGCATCCACGACTGCAGTCGCTGCACTGGGACCCATGCGACACGTGCAGCATGGATGATAAACTGTACCACTACGCTGCCTGAAATCATGGATGATATCTGTGTCGTCCAAAACAAGCGGTCCAGGCCGCAACTCTTCCGCAATCAATTGGCGCAAAGGTTCCTGCGCTGCGATGTGCCGCAAATATTTTACCGCAAGAAGCATTTCATCCACATCATGATCGGTCGAAAAAACATTGGCCATTATTTTGGGTTTGTCACTCGCCTTGGCCGATTGAATTTCGATTGAGCCAACGCTGGTTGGTCTGCAATTGGATAATCCTATTGAGAACCCGGAGTAGGGGTCGGGCGTCAACAACGGGCGTTCACCCGCCTTGGGCACCAGAGTGGAAAATGCTTGCATGTAAAGCTGCATGTTTGGCCGGTCCAGTGTAGCATCCGTACGAAAAAATCCGCCGCCATGATTGATGCTGAGCGACAACGGCCCATTCCGTGTCAAGAGATATTGGAGGCCGACTTTCAGTTTCCCCCACCATGGCCGCAACACATCGTTCATCGTCGGCACGGTCATGCGCCACGTATAATTGATGCCTTGATGATCAGACAGATGCGCCCCGACATTGGCGTTATCAGCGATAACAGCAATGCCATGCTTTCTGAGGAGACCAGCAGGACCAATACCGGAAAGTTGCAAGAGCTGCGGGGAGTTGACTGCTCCGCCCGCCAAAATGACCTCGCGCCTGGCCTGCACAACTAGGGTTTGATCATTCTTTCTGTATTCGACACCAGTGGCACGTGGTCCGTCAAAAATCACCCGGTTGACCAGGGCATGTGTTTCCACCCGCAGATTTTCCCGCTTCATCGCAGGTCGCAAAAAAGCACGTGACGCCGAATTGCGAATGCCGTTCTTGATCGTTAATTGATAAGTGCCGACACCCTCTTGTGCGGCACCATTGAAATCGGGGTTATAGCTCAACCCGGCATGTTCACTTGCGGCAATAAACGGTTTCACCAGAGGATGGTGATCGAGCGTTGCCTTGCGAATGAACAACGGCCCGCCAGAACCACGCCACTGATCGGCCCCGTCCTCATTGTCCTCAATGGCTCGGAAAGCGGGCAAGACATCGTCCCAGCCCCAGCCTGCATTCCCTGCATCCCGCCATTCATCGTAGTCAGCACGATGGCCGCGCACATAAACCATGGCATTGATGGAACTGGATCCACCCAGAACCTTGCCACGCGGCCAGTGATCGCGCTGCCCATTGAGTCCCGGGTCTGGTTCTGTTGCGTACATCCAGTTGACTGCCGGATCGTAAAACGTCTTGCCATATCCCAAGGGCATCTGGATGTAGAATCGGCGATCACTGCCGCCCGCCTCAAGCAGCAATACTGTATGCTTGCCATTCTCGCTAAGCCTGTTGGCCAGAACGCACCCGGCAGAACCCGCACCCACGATGATATAGTCAAATTCCATGCAATCACTTTGACCCTTTGCCGCCCGCTATTGCAATGGACCAGACAGGTGAAAAGAATCTGTTATCTGGGTCATTCTCGCTGCGCCAGAATTCTGCCATGCTCACGGGTCGGAGTACGTTCATGAAAATCAAGGATCTCGAAGTCTTCATCGTCGGCAACCCGCCTCCGGGCTGGGGTGGTCGTTATTTCACGTTTGTGAAACTGACCACCGACAACGGTATAATCGGCATTGGCGAATGTTACGGCGCAACGTTTGGACCAAAAGCCATGACCGCCATGATTGAAGACACATTTCAGCGTTACGTCCTCGGCATCAATCCCTTCGAGATCGAAAAACTGTGGCGCAAGGTCTACGGCTCCGGTTACACCCTGCGTCCCGACGTGTCGCTGATGGGTGTACTGTCCGGTATCGAGATTGCGCTCTGGGACATCAAAGGCAAAGCAGTCGGCAAACCGGTATATGAACTGCTGGGCGGTCGCGTTCATGACAGGCTGCGGTCTTACACCTATATCTACCCTGACCTCGCCAAGGGTCAGGACGACTCAATCTATTGGAATGCCGAACAATCAGCCGAGCGCGCCGCCCATTATGTGAAGCGCGGGTTTACCGGCATCAAGTTTGATCCCGCCGCACCGTACTCGTCTTTCGATCCGCGTCAGCCGTCGTTGGAATCGATCGAACTCTGCGTGAAGTTCTGCAAGCTCATCCGCGAAGCCGTAGGCACCAAAGCTGATTTGTTATTCGGAACCCACGGCCAGTTTACCGCGTCCGGAGCAATCAGGTTGGCAAAGAAACTGGAACCCTTTGATCCACTCTGGTTTGAAGAACCCACGCCACCTGAAAAACCGGAAGAAATGGCGCTTGTCGCCAGAGGCACATCCATTCCCATTGCCACCGGTGAGCGCTTGACCACCAAATACGAGTTCGCCCGCGTATTGGAATGCCGCGCCGCATCCATTCTCCAAATGGCACTTGGACGCGTTGGCGGCATCATGGAGGCCAAAAAAATCGCCGCCATGGCAGAAGCAAACTATGCGCAAATCGCACCGCACCTTTATGCCGGGCCGGTTGAAGGCGTTGCAAACATCCACTTTGCCGCGTCTCTGCCAAACTTCCTCATCCTCGAAAGTATAGAGGAGTGGGGCGGATTTCATGCCAAGATATTGAAAAACAGCATCAAATGGGAAGAGGGCTATGTCACTCCGCCGTCAGAACCTGGGCTTGGAATTGAGCTGGATGAAGCGGTCGCAAGGGCCCACCCCTACACCGGCACCAAACTACACCTGGAGATGACAAACGAGGTGGTGCAATAAACTGGTGCTTGCAATTGGCAATAAGCCGGTTTGCCTCACGATTGCCCCATTCTCCGCAGAAGCGACGGACATAACAAATGTAAACAGGTGGTAAACATGCATTCTCTATCGACCGAAACCATAGACAAATTCATTCGCGGCACGGCAGGCAAAGACACGCTGACGGGGCTGACTGGCCAGCCAAAATATAAAATCCCGTTCGACTTTGCCGACTTGCAAATCAATGGTCGCAAGGGCGCTGATTCCATCACGGGTGGCCACGGTGATGACGTTCTGCTGGGATGGCTGGCAATGATATTCTGGGTGCCGACTACGGTCGCAACTTCATTGACGGTGGAGAAGGTTTCGACCTGTTGAACTATGCCACCTATGGCCTGAATTCGACAGTTCTTCCCACCGACAACAAGGGTCTCGACATCACGTTGAAAGGTTTCAAGGCCAACAGCTTGAATGCGACGATTCTGTTATCCGACGAGTTCATCAACGTCGAAGGCGTCATTGCCAGCAAGTACAATGACCAAATTTACGGTGGAACAGCCAATGATTACATCGATGGCGCTGCCGGGAATGATCTTGTCGGCTCGGAAGCTGGCGACGACACGGTTTTCGGCGGCAAGGGTGCCGATCAGATCTTTGCAGGATTTGGCAACGACATCGTGAACGGTGGCGGCGGTGCCGATACGATCGAGGCATCTTCAGGTGATGATCGATTGACTGGTGGCCGTGGCGCAGACGTTATCAATGGCGACAGTGGCGCCGATACATTTGTCTATCTTGCCTTGACGGACAGCACCACTGACGTGGCTGGCCGGGACATTATCAAGTTCGAGCGCAACGTTGATAAAATGGATCTGTCCGCCCTTGACGCCAATACCAAGAAGGATGGCAATCAGGCATTCTCCTGGGCCGGACAGAGCGACACGTTTTCGGGTGCCGCCCGCGAACTCCATTATCGCTTTGCCTTTCAGAATCCTGATGGCAAGGACTACACCGTCATTGAAGGCGATGTGAACGGCGACAAGGTTGCTGATTTCCAGATCTTCATCGCTGATATTGGACCACGATTTGAATCAGAATTTATACTTTAGTTACAACTTGGTAAGGCCATTCAGGCAGGGTAAAACCTGCCTGAATGATTTAAGGAGCTCCCCATGAAATACCTCGTACGTGCCCTTGCTGTGACACTAAGCCTGAGTATCCCTGCTGTGACAATTCCAACGGAGAGCTTTGCGAAGAGCGTCAGTTACTGCAAAAGCTTTGCCCGCCAGGAAGCCAATCGCAGGGCGCATGTTGGTAAAGTGTTGCCAGGTGCAGTCGCCGGAGCAGCGGCTGGTGCCATTCTTGGCGCCATAGTCGGCGGTCGACACTCAGTAACGCGTGGTGCAATCTTTGGCGGCATAGCTGGCACCGCTGCCGGCGGCGTCTCAACCAACAAAAAATGGCGGCGCGTGTACAACAACACCTATGCGTCGTGCCGAGCATCAAGGTGATCACTTGAATGAATGCCGGATGAACAGGGTATTCAGTAGCTATCAACTGCAGAATTCGTAGAACCCACATCACGGTCAAAACCGAGGAGATATATTATGCACATTCCAGTCAACACAGTTTTTGTTCGTTTTGCAGGCGACACAGGCAACAGCTTGGGCAATACAATCACCGGCCCCAACGCGGTATCCTTTGACTATGATACGTTCACCGGATGGGCTGACTATTCCATTTTTGGAAATGGCGGCAGTGACGATATTCTCGGCGGCTATGGTGATGACGAAATCGTCGGTGGCACGGGCAATGACATTGTCTCTGGCAACTATGGCATCAATGATATTGATGGTGGTTCAGGCATCGACACGATTGACTATTCCTTCTTTGGCGAAAATATTGATATTGTAAATCCCCTCCCTTCAATCGGCGTCATCGTCAACATGATTGCAGGCGAAGCCTATTCCACGAGTTCGGCAGTGGTTCTCGATGATGAATTCGAGAATATTGAAAACGCTACAGGTTCGAACCTCGGCGACGAACTTTATGGAAACTTGTTCTCCAACGTCCTGCGCGGCCTCAGTGGAAACGACTTGATTTCCGCTGGTTCTGGGAACGACGTCCTGAACGGTAGTTTTGGCAACGACAACCTTTACGGTGGTCGCGACGATGATAATCTGTATGGCGGCGACGACAGTGACTTCCTCAGCGGTGGCAGAGGATTTGACAATCTTTACGGCGGCTCAGGGACTGACGATCTGTTTGGCCTCTCCGGTGACGATTACTTGTCCGGTGGCAACGGTGACGATGACCTAAATGGCGGCAGCGGCTTTGACAGCCTGTTCGGTGGCTTGGGTGCTGACAACTTGACCGGCGGTACGGGCGAAGATGATTTCATTTTCCGTTCAATTGCAGACAGTACCGTAGACTTGGGTGGTCAGGATCGAATTATCGATTTTAGCAAAGTAGATGACATCATCAACCTCTCGACTATCGATGCCAAATTCTTCGGCGCTGGTGACCGCACCAACAGCACATTCAGCTTTATTGGTCGCAATGACTTTTCCGGTGACTTTGGCCAGCTTCGTTACGAAAACTTGTTCAATGGTGACACGATTGTTGAGGGCGACACCAACGGTAACGGATTGGCGGATTTTGCCATTTCGCTCGATGGTTTCTACAACTTGACCAGAGCCGACTTCGTTCTCTAAAATTCACAACATGCGCAGGTCAGTAAACTGGCCTGCGCATTATTTTTGTCCAATCACGTAATTGAAACTGATGCTGATCCGGTTTCCCACCGCGCGATTGAGCGGAACTTCATGCCGCAACCAACTTTCCCATAACAGCAACGTGCCAGGCTTTGGAGTTTCACTGACCTGTGCCTGAAACGCTCGTGGTGCGGAAGTCAAACGAGGCGGCGCGGCCATCAGCATCGGCAATCTCGGATCTTCAAACACAATAGGGCCTGCGCCTGCAGGAACAGTGACATAAAAAGTGCCGCTGATAACCGCATTGTGGTGCAAATGCGAGGTATGCGATCCACCCTCTGGCATCACATTGACCCAAATGGAATCGCAAATCGGCTTGCCGCCCCGAATGTCCCAATGCAATGACTTCGCAAAAGCCAGCGCATGCCGGTCGAGGATGCGCTCTAGCGTCTGGAATGCCTTACCCTCTGAAGCAAGGTGCAAGATCGAACCATAAGACGTGTACCCTTGGTATCCGTGCTTGGCGCTCCATTTTTGTCCGGTTTTGTCAACACTTGCCAAATCCAGCGAAGCCACTTCAAGCGCAGCGTTCAAGGTATCGCGGACGGCACCATCAGCCCGGTAAATCAATGTCGGAAAGAATGAAAGGATTTGGGTCATGCTGCGGTTTATCCACACTCGGCTCGCACGATGCAAGCGGCATGTGGGTGCTTGACCGGCAGGCGTGTCTGCGGCAGTTGAGACACAAGGAGCAAGAAACATGTCTTTGCCGAAGCGATTGACCGACGGCTACAGTAATTTCCGCACCGGCAGGTACCAGCAGGAGCAGGACAGGTATCGCATGCTGGGCGAGGGCGCTCAAAAGCCCGGCATCATGATCATCGCCTGTTGCGATTCACGCGCGGCACCCGAGACAATTTTCGATGCTGGCCCCGGTGAAATATTCGTCATGCGGAACGTCGCCAATCTTGTGCCACCCTACGCGCCGGACGGAAAACATCACGCCACCAGTGCGGCGATCGAATTTGCCGTCTTGTCGCTGGGCGTAAAACACATCGTCATCATGGGACATGGACGATGCGGCGGTATCAGGGCCGTGGTCGAAGGCAGCGAACCACTATCATCGGGTGACTTCATTGGCCAATGGATGCACGACGTGCAGGATGTGGCAGACGCAGTACGCCATGAAAAAAAGCACGATCACAGCCATGACCATGACCTGCAGACGGCAGTCGAACACGCATCTGTTGAGCACTCTCTCGCAAACTTGCGCACATTTCCGTGGTTGCGCATGCGCGAAAACCGCGACGCAATGACAATTCACGGCGCATGGTTTGACATTTCACTTGGCGAACTCCACGTCTTTGATGAAAGCTGAACGAAGCTGGTCAGTGATCCAAGTCTAGTTATTTGATTTCCCAGACGACGTTGACGTCCACTGACATCAGCTGTTCGCCTTGAGCGATGGGTACGTCGCCTGCACGTTCCATTGCCGCCGCTTTGGTGAACATGCCGGGTTGCGGTTGATAGGCGCCACCCTCAGACACACTGATGATGGAACCCAGTGCAACCCCCGATGCGGTTGCGTAAATTGCGGCGCGGCGTTTGGCGTCGGCAACGGCGCGTTTGCGGGCCTCATCGAGCACGGGCTGGTCGTTGGCAACACCAAAACTCAAACCGTTAACTTGATTGGCACCTGCGACAACAGCTTGATCCAGGAGTTTGCCGACTGATGCAAGGTCACGCACTTTGATTGAAACAGTATTTGAAACGTCAAACCCCGTGGTCACGGATGTACCATCGTTGCGGCTTTCATAGCGGGGGTTGACCATTAAATTCGAAGTTTGGATGTCTTTGTCAGCAACACCCGCAGCTTTGATTGCGGTGAGCACTTTGGCCAAAGCAGCCGAGTTCGCGTCAAGTGCCGCCGCAGCCGTGTCAGCGTTTGTAAATACACCCAGGGAAAGGTTCGCCATGTCCGGTGCAACACTGACGTCCCCGTGCCCGACAAGAGAAAGCGTTCGCAACGGTTTGGTCTCATCAGCCAAGGCGGGCGCTGCAAGTGAAATTGCAAGCAGTGCGGCGGCGATCAAGGGTTTTGGCATCTTAAAACTCCGTGTTGAGATTCAAGGGATGTCACCGGAACGGCGGTTCATCGAAGCTGCGAAGTTTTCGCGAATGCAACCCTTCGCGATCACGGCGCAATGCATCAATGGCGGACAAGCCAATCAACAGATGCTCGCCTACGGCCCTGTTGTAAAACGCATTGGCAGCACCGGGCAACTTGATCTCGCCGTGCAATGGTTTGTCGGACACACACAAAAGTGTGCCATAGGGAACACGCAGCCGATAACCCTGAGCGGCGATCGTGCCGGACTCCATGTCCACGGCAATGGCGCGCGACAGGTTGATGTTCTTGCGTTCCTGGCTCCACCGCAGTTCCCAATTGCGATCATCATAGGTCACAACAGTTCCGGTCCGAAGCCGTGCCTTGAGGGCCTCGCCTGTTTCTCCCGTAACCAATGCAGCAGCACCCTGAAGGGCCAACTGAATCTCGGCAAGGGCTGGAATTGGAATTTCCGGCGGCACAACGGAATCAAGGATGTTGTCTTGCCGCAAATAAGCATGGGCCAACACATAATCGCCGATGCGTTGTGATTGTCGCAAACCGCCACAATGGCCGATCATCAACCAGCAATGCGGCCGCAACACAGCCAGATGGTCCGTCATGTTCTTGGCATTTGAAGGGCCAACACCGATATTGACAAGGGTGACACCGCCTTCGCCATCATTGCGACTGAGGGAATAGGCGGGCATCTGAAATTTTTGCCAAGGTGTTGCGTCAACAATTTTCTGACTGTCAGCCGGCGACATGCCGCGCTTGATCACACCGCCGCCCGGAAGATGGAGAGCGTCATAAGCCGTGTCCGACGACAGTTGATCTAGGGCCCAGCGGACGAATTGGTCGACATAGCGTTGATAGTTGGTGAGAAGAATCCACGGCTGCAATGTGGACCAATGGGTTCCCGTATAATGCTGCAGGCGCTTCAGGGAATAATCGATGCGAACAGCATCAAACAACGCCAAGGGCAGCGCCACACCGGGCGCGGTTACCCAAAGTCCGTCCGCGATCTCGTCACCCACCAGCGCCAGCCGGGGCACTGGAAAATGCAGCGCCAGTTCCGGCGCCGTAACACCACCCCGACCCAGTTCATCACCACTGTCGATAACATAGGGGTACGGAATTTCTTGCTTGGATCTCCCAACAGTAATCGTCGCAGCATAGTCTTTCGCCAAAAACCGAAGTTGCTCAACAAGATAGCGCCGATAGTGCAGAGGTTGGGTGATCGTCGTGGCGTAAATGCCTGGCCCTTGGAATTTCGCATAGGCCCGCGCAATCGAAGGCAGTAACCCGTCACCTGCGTAAGTGACGCGAAGCTCCGGATAACAAAACGACGCACGGTCCGCTTTCGAAGGCGGTGTCCGATCTTCAAGATACCGGTTCAGGCAGGATTTGAGCCGCGAACACGCCGCCGCATGAAGGGAGATGAGTTGGTCAACCGCCGCTTCGGGCGTCAGATTCGTATCTTTCATCAGCCCCCTATAGCATCAAATCCTGAAATGCTGTAGCCAGCGCAGCAAGGTGGGCCTGTAGCTCAATGGTTAGAGCCGACGGCTCATAACCGTCTGGTTCCAGGTTCGAGTCCTGGCGGGCCCACCACTTATTTTCATGAAATAGGAAAATAACGCTTGACACCGCACGGAGGGTGTGCTAGTAATCGCTATAGTCGCCAGAGGTGGAAACCCCGGTGACCCCAATTCCAACAACAGGTTCTAAAGCACGGAAACCGACGTTGGGGGAGGGTGGACCGGCGCAGTGAATCGGGTAGGGTGCGTGATAACTGGGGGCATTAATGTCGGTTGATATCGCGGGTTACTTATCAGAAATTCAACGTCTGCATGCGTCAGGCCAAGCTACTGAGCACACTTATCGGCCAGCCCTGCAAAAATTGTTCGACAGCATCACCAACGAAGTCAAAGCCTACAACGAACCCAAAGGCGTGAAAGTGGGTCGTCCCGATTTCGTGTTCATCCGCGAAGCGGGCAAAAACGCCCAGATTACGGTGGGGCACTGTGAGGCGAAAGACATCGGCCTGGGTATTTCACCCAAGGGTATGAACGACTTCAATAAGGCACAGCATGATCGCTACGTGAAGGCACTGCCAAATCTTATTTACACCAATGCACTGGACTTCCGTTTCTACAAAAAAGGCGAACTCGTCCGGGAAATTTCCATCGCCGATTTCCTGATGGGCGTTAAACCCAAGCCCGACCAATTCTCCACGCTGGAAAATCTGCTGAAAGACTTCTGCGCGGAGCGCCTGCAAACCATCACGTCCGCTGAGAAGCTGGCAGAAATGATGGCGGGCAAGGCGGTGTTGATCAAGGACATCCTGTCCAACTCATTGAAGGAAGACAAGGACCTGCAAAATGAACTGACGGATCAGTACAAATCCTTCAAGGAAATGCTGATCCACGATCTTTCCACCGAAGACTTCGCCGATATTTACGCCGAGACCATTGCCTACGGCATGTTTGGGGCGAGGCTGCACGACAAGTCGCTGGATAGTTTTTCCCGCGCCGAAGCACTGGACCTGATGCCCAAGTCAAATCCGTTTCTGCGCAACCTGTTCACCTATGTGGCAGGCCCGCAGCTCGATGAACGCATTCGCCGCACGGTGGATGAACTGGCGGAAATCTTTCAGGCTACCAATCTGCCAAAGCTGTTTGAGGACTTTGGCAAGTTCACCCAGCGCAACGATCCCTTCATCCATTTCTATGAGACTTTCCTTGCAGAATACAATCCGGCCAAGCGCAAGGCGCGAGGCGTGTGGTACACGCCGGAACCCGTGGTCAATTTCATTGTGCGGGCGGTGGATGATGTTTTGAAAACTGAGTTCGGCCTGGCCGATGGTTTGGCCGACACCAGCAAGGTGACGGTGGACTGGGACACGGGCCAGACCGACAAGAAGGGCAAACACATCATTGAGAAGAAGACCGTTCACCGCGTCCAAATTCTCGATCCCGCAGCAGGCACGGGAACCTTTCTAGCCGAAGTGATCAAGCAAATTGCCCCCAAGGTGAAAGATGTGGCCGAGGGCCAGTGGTCTGCCTATGTGGAAAAGGAACTCATCCCGCGCCTGCACGGTTTTGAGTTGCTCATGGCAAGTTACGCCATGTGCCACATGAAGCTGGACATGATGCTGACGGAGATGGGCTACAAACCCACAGGCAACCCGCCGCGCTTGGGCGTTTACCTCACCAATTCACTGGAAGAAGGCGAACGCGCCAATCAGACGCTGCCATTTGCCCAATGGCTGTCCAACGAAGCCAAAGAAGCCAACACCATCAAGCGCGACATGCCCATCATGTGCGTGATTGGCAATCCACCCTATTCGGTGAGCAGTTCTAACCGAGGGCAATGGATTGTTGATCTGTTAGCCCATTACAAAAGTGATTTGAATGAACAGAATATTCAGCCGCTGTCAGATGACTACATTAAATTCTTTCGGCTCGGGCACTTCTTGATTGAAAAGAACGGCGAGGGCGTGCTGGCAGTAATCACCAACAATAGTTACCTCGATGGCTTAATCCATCGACAGATGCGCAAAACATTGATGGAGTATTTTGACACGATTTATATCTCCGACCTCCATGGTAGCACAAAAAGGAAGGAGACGACGCCAAATGGAGTATCAGACACAAACGTCTTTGATATTCAGCAGGGCGTGAGCATCGCAATAATGGTGAAAAAGATTGGTATGAAACAAGTATCAAGCCAGAACAATATTTTTCACCGAGACATTTGGGGTTCCCGTTCTGAAAAATATAATTGCTTGTTCAATGACGAACCGCTCACTACTAACTATCAAAAACTCTTTCCAGTAGCGCCCTACTATTTTTTTGCACCCAAGGATTTTGCCCATCAACAGAGCTTCGAATTAGGATTCAAGCTTGACGAGCTGTTTGTTGAATTTGGCTCTGGAGTAAGTTTTCGCAAAGACAATTTGCTAGTGAAGTATAACTTTGCAAAGAGTAACGTGCTCAAAATGATTGAAGATATGAGAGATTTGGAGCCAGCTTCAATTCTCCAAAAATATAGTATTCGTGAAACCAGTGACTGGACAATTGCAAAAACACGTCAACATTTCGAGAAAAACATCAATGATGTTCAAGCAGTAAATTATAGACCATTTGACAAGCGATACTGTTATTTTCCTTTTGATAGAATCCACCTAATCATTCCTCGAGGTGATCATCGGCGAAATTTAATGAGGCACATGAATGCAGGTGAAAATATTGCGTTCAATGTCTGCAGACAGTTTTCTGGAAACGTGTTTCGTCATTGTTTCGTCAGCGACTGTATGAATGATCTGAATTCCGTTTCGTTGGAAACACGAGAACGCAGTTACTGTGCGCCTCTCTACCTCTATCCCGAACCTCAAGACCTCGACCAAACCCGCCGCGTCAACTTCGATCCCAAGATTCACAAGGCCATTGTTGCGGCTGTGGTTGGTGATGCGCATGATATCACGCACCCCCTCCCGCCCTCCGGGCGTACTCCCCCAGCGAAGCTGAGGGAGAAAGGGGAGGTGCCCGACGAAATCGCCATCTTCGACTACATCTATGGCGTGCTGCATTGCCCGGCTTACCGCGAGACTTACAAGGAATTTCTGAAGATTGATTTTCCCCGCGTGCCCTATCCGCCATCGCCAGAGGTGTTCTGGGATGTGTCGGCCAAGGGCACGGAACTCCGCAAACTGCATTTGATGGAAGATGCGGCGATTGGCTCAGCGCCCTACAAGTTCACTGGCACCGGCGACACCATTGTCGGAAAGGTGAAGTTTGAAGGCGGCCGTGTTGCAATCAACGACGGCCAGGGCTTCGATGGCGTGCCGGACATTGCGTGGAATTTCTACATCGGCGGCTATCAACCAGCGCAGAAATGGCTGAAAGACCGCAAGGGCCGCGAGCTTTCGTATGAAGACATCAAACACTACCAAAAGATCATCAAGATTCTGAGCGAGACGGACAGGATCATGAAGACGATCACCATGCCGCTGTGAGTCATTGGATCGCATTTTTCAAACTTTGCGGGAATCCCTAACAAAACCTTAACGCAATCCCGCCAACCCGCGATCTGTTTATCATGATCGCCTAACGCTGACTCCGACCTTCAATTGCGGAAATGGTGAATGCCTCTTACATCCCGGTGACAGAGGACATTATCAGTGAAAAATACCATGACCAGGCTGGCTGCGGTTTTGACCGTCGCTTTTTTTGCAATCGCGCCAGCGCGCGCGTTGACGTACAACATGACGTTTGATGGAGCTGTTTTCGACTTGAAAGCGCGCGTTGTCACCAATGCCGCAAACCTTGTGACGTCCATGACTGGTTTTCTGACGGGCCCAACTGGCGCACCTTCAGCCATTACGGCGGTGATTTCGACCACCAACACGACCTATAGCAGTCTGTGGACGTGGGACAATATCTACAAAAAGACCGGCATCAACATCAGCTCGGATGGCCTGTTGTTTCAGATGGCGAACGGTGACGTTGCCAACTACTATCGCGACAAAGGTCGTTACTTTTTGTCGGTCGTAAATCCGGCCACCAACAATTATACCTACTGGACCAACGCCGACCGTGGCGTCCACACGTCACAACCCATCCCGCTGCCACCCGCTGCCTGGTTGCTCGGAACCGGCTTGCTGGGTCTCGCAAAACTCAAGCGCAAACAGAAAAAAGTGGTGCCGGCTATAGGACTCGAACCTACGACCCCCTGATTACAAATCAGGTGCTCTACCAACTGAGCTAAGCCGGCAACGGCTGATTGGCCCAGCCTATAGGCCAACTGGCCCGGTTTCTGCAACACCCCAAGCAAGACAAATCGAAATGTCGGCATGTGTTTCTTTTCAGGACAGGGCCGACAAACCGGGGACTATGAGATGAAGACATTCGCAGCATTGGCAGCATCTGCCCTGACGGCCATGACGGTTCTGATGGTTTCAGGCGCCCCAGTCCAGGCCCATAAAGTGAGGCCCAACCATGGCCACACAATTCACCACGCCTATGTGCATGGCTACGTGGACGGCTATGCCCGTGCCCAGAAACAATTCTACGACCATGCCAGAAAACACGTGCGCCGCAAGGTTGTCCGACTAAGCCCCGGCCGCAGCTGGTATCGCGGCCAGATTGATCCCTACTACGCTGGGTATCACTGGTAAATTTCCCGAGACATTGCCGGTCTCCTGCAACCCCGCACCATCTGATCGGCAATCGGAAACCAGGTTCAGCGATGAACCTGGTTTCACCTTTTTACGACGGTCGCGTCAACGCATAGAGTGATACGGCTGTAGCAATGGAAACATTGAGGCTCTTGATGGCACCTGGCATGTCGAGGCGTGCGACGTCATCGCAGAGATCCCGCGTCAGCTGACGCAACCCTTTTCCTTCTGCCCCCAAAACCAGCGCCAGCGGTCGCGTCTTGCCAATGTGATCCATTGAGGTAGCAGCTTCGCTATCCAGGCCCACAATGAGAAACCCGTAACCTTTCAATTCTTCAATCGCCCGTGCCAGATTGGTTACCTTGACGGTGGGGACGTGTTCAAAAGCGCCAGAGGCGGCCTTGAAGAGCACACCTGTCGCCGCTGCTGAATGACGTGCAGGCGAAACAATCGCCGTGACATTGAAGGCCGCACAGGATCGCAGGATGGCACCCACATTGTGGGGATCCGTCACCTGGTCCAAGAGTACAATCAAACCATCGCGGGGCACTTGGTCCAATCGGGGTTGTTGTAAAGGTGCGGCTTCGAGGATGACCCCTTGATGCACAGCATCCTCGCCCTTCAGCATGTGATCCAGATGGCGGGGGTGGACAGTCTCGGTGGTGACGGCAGGCAATTCGCCATCTTCGCGGAGTCTGTTCAGGCCATTTTCAGAAGCCCAAAGATGAATGAGTGTGCGCCGCGGATTTCGAAGTGCCGCAGACACGGCATGAACGCCATGAATGAGATCATTCTGCGGGTTTGGAGTGTGTTGGGATTTCGGATGGTCATGATCGGGCCGTGGAACGGGCTTTGGCCCACGACGATCAAACGACTTGCGGTCCGGCTGCTCCCGCCGGCTTGGTGTGAAAATGCGTGCCATGCGGGCCCTATAAGGCCTTTTATGAACAAGTGCGAGCGCGATCACACGTGGGGCAGGGCACTATACGATTGAAAAATCAGTCAGGGCCAGCGAAACGACAGCGTTGAGGTTCGCGACGACGATGTGTCCGCCCGCAACACCATCAGCATCCCACGACAATTCTTTTGTTGCAGTGTTGAACAGGAATTGCGCTGATCCAAGAGTTGCAGTCGCTGCATTCTGAACTTTGAGAGTTGCAGCACTGAGCCCGGCATAGTCGGCAGCGCGGAACTCGAGTTTGTCTGCACCAACGATAAAGTCACCGACATAGTCTTTTTCCAGCGCAGTCGCCGCGCCAAATACAAACATATCGTTACCGGCGCCTCCGCCAAGGGAATCGGCACCTGCACCACCGATCAATCGATCAGCGCCATTGTTTCCGAGTAACGTGTCATTGCCAACCAGACCTGTGAGGACATCATTTTGTGCACCCCCATTGATCACATTGGCAAGACCGTTGCCGGTACCCAGATTGCCCGTACCGGTCAGTGTCAGATTTTCAACAAATGCCATGAGCGTGTGGCTGACGGATGACAACACAATGTCAATACCTTGCAGATCGAGTTCAATCGTCACATCGCCGGCGTTGTCGACGTAGTAAAGGTCATTGCCATTACCGCCTGTCATTTGATCGGCACCACCACGGCCATCAAGCGAGTCATTGCCATCCAGACCAAACAGGATATTGGCACCTGAGTTGGCGATGATAGTGTTGTTGCTTGCGTTGCCGGTACCGGAAACCACGCCGCCATACATCACCATGCTCTCCGTTTCCGGAGCCATGGTGTAGTTGATGGACGTGTAAATATAGTCACTGCCGCCGCCAGCTGCCTCGATGATTACATCACCAATATTGTCGATATAATAGCTGTCTCCACCAGTGCCGCCCTCCATCGAGTCAGCGCCCAGGCCGCCATCCAATGAATCATTGCCGGCGTCACCGCGCAAGGTGTCATTGTCTGCCTCACCAAACAATCGGTCGTTTTCGTTGCCACCAATAAGAGAATCGTTACCAGCTCCACCGCGAAGTTCGTCATTGCCCGCACCGCCATCGATGGTGTCAAATCCAGCACCTCCGGTCAGTGTATCGTTGCCACCAAGTCCAAATGCGGTCCATGGGGCTGCACTTGGCGCAGTCGCCGTGTTGTTGCCCGGGTTGCCTGTATAGGTATTACCACCTCCACCTTCGAAGATGTCCGTAACATTGATCGTCAGCACACCCGAAAGGTCTATGCCAGCGCCCAGCGTCGTATCATTGACGTTGATTGTTACAACATAAGACGACTTGGTCTCGAAATCCGGTGTCAAGTTGCTGGCCCAGCGGATTTGGTTGCCGACGACAGTGAACGTTAACAAAACCTTAACGCAATCCCGCCAACCCGCGATCTGTTTATCATGATCGCCTAACGCTGACTCCGACCTTCAATTGCGGAAATGGTGAATGCCTCCTACATCCCGGTGACAGAGGACATTATCAGTGAAAAATACCATGACCAGGCTGGCCGCGGTTTTGACCGTCGCTTTTTTTGCAATCGCGCCAGCGCGCGCGTTGACGTACAACATGACGTTTGATGGAGCTGTTTTCGACTTGAAAGCGCGCGTTGTCACCAATGCCGCAAACCTTGTCACGTCCATGACTGGTTTTCTGACGGGCCCAACTGGCGCACCTTCCGCCATTACGGCGGTGATTTCGACCACCAACACGACCTATAGCAGTCTGTGGACGTGGGACAATATCTACAAAAAGACCGGCATCAACATCAGCTCGGATGGCCTGTTGTTTCAGATGGCGAACGGTGACGTTGCCAACTACTATCGCGACAAAGGTCGTTACTTTTTGTCGGTCGTAAATCCGGCCACCAACAATTATACCTACTGGACCAACGCCGACCGTGGCGTCCACACGTCACAGCCCATCCCGCTGCCACCCGCTGCCTGGTTGCTCGGAACCGGCTTGCTGGGTCTCGCAAAACTCAAGCGCAAACAGAAAAAAGTGGTGCCGGCTATAGGACTCGAACCTACGACCCCCTGATTACAAATCAGGTGCTCTACCAACTGAGCTAAGCCGGCAACGGCTGATTGGCCCAGCCTATAGGCCAACTGGCCCGGTTTCTGCAACACCCCAAGCAAGACAAATCGAAATGTCGGCATGTGTTTCTTTTCAGGACAGGGCCGACAAACCGGGGACTATGAGATGAAGACATTCGCAGCATTGGCAGCATCTGCCCTGACGGCCATGACGGTTCTGATGGTTTCAGGTGCCCCAGTTCAAGCCCATAAAGTGAGGCCGCACCATGGCCACACAATTCACCACGCCTATGTGCATGGCTACGTGGACGGCTATGCCCGCGCGCAAAAACAATTCTACGACCATGCCAGAAAGCACGTGCGCCGCAAGGTTGTCCGACTAAGCCCCGGCCGCAGTTGGTATCGCGGTCAGATCGATCCCTACTACGCTGGGTATCACTGGTAAATTTCCCGAGACATTGCCGGTCTCCTGCAACCCCGCACCATCTGATCGGCAATCGGAAACCAGGTTCAGTGATGAACCTGGTTTCACCTTTTTACGACGGTCGCGTCAACGCATAGAGTGATACGGCTGTAGCAATGGAAACATTGAGGCTTTTGATGGCACCTGGCATGTCGAGGCGTGCGACGTCATCGCAGAGGTCCCGCGTCAGCTGACGCAACCCTTTTCCTTCTGCCCCCAAAACCAACGCCAGCGGTCGCGTCTTGCCAATGTGATCCATTGAGGTAGCACCTTCGCTATCCAGGCCCACAATGAGAAACCCGTAACCTTTCAATTCTTCAATCGCCCGTGCCAGATTGGTTACCTTGACGGTGGGGACGTGTTCAAAAGCACCAGAGGCGGCCTTGAAGAGCACACCTGTCGCCGCTGCTGAATGACGTGCAGGCGAAACAATCGCCGTGACATTGAAGGCCGCACAGGATCGCAGGATGGCACCCACATTGTGGGGATCCGTCACCTGGTCCAAGAGTACAATCAAACCATCGCGGGGCACTTGGTCCAATCGAGGCTGTTGTAAAGGCGCGGCTTCGAGGATGACCCCTTGATGCACAGCATCCTCGCCCTTCAGCATGTGATCCAGATGGCGGGGGTGGACAGTCTCGGTGGTGACGGCAGGCAATTCGCCATCTTCGCGGAGTCTGTTCAAGCCATTTTCAGAAGCCCAAAGATGAATGAGTGTGCGCCGCGGATTGCGCAGAGCCGCAGACACGGCATGAACGCCATGAATGAGATCATTGCTGCGGGTTGGGAGTGTGTTGGGATTTCGGATGGTCATGATCGGGCCGTGGAACGGGCTTTGGCCCACGACGATCAAACGACTTGCGGTCCGGCTGCTCCCGCCGGCTTGGTGTGAAATTGCGTGCCATGCGGGCCCTATAAGGCCTTTTATGAACAAGTGCGAGCGCGATCACACGTGGGGCAGGGCACTATACGATTGAAAAATCAGTCAGGGCCAGCGAAACGACAGCGTTGAGGTTCGCGACGACGATGTGTCCGCCCGCAACACCATCAGCATCCCACGACAATTCTTTTGTTGCAGTGTTGAACAGGAATTGCGCTGATCCAAGAGTTGCAGTCGCTGCATTCTGAACTTTGAGAGTTGCAGCACTGAGCCCGGCATAGTCGGCAGCGCGGAACTCGAGTTTGTCTGCACCAACGATAAAGTCACCGACATAGTCTTTTTCCAGCGCAGTCGCCGCGCCAAATACAAACACATCGTTGCCGGCGCCTCCGCCGAGGGAATCGGCACCTGCACCACCGATCAATCGATCAGCGCCATTGTTTCCGAGTAACGTGTCATTGCCAACCAGACCTGTGAGGACATCATTTTGTGCACCCCCATTGATCACATTGGCAAGACCGTTGCCGGTACCCAGATTGCCCGTACCGGTCAGTGTCAGATTTTCAACAAATGCCATGAGCGTGTGGCTGACAGATGACAACACAATGTCAGTACCTTGCAGATCGAGTTCAATCGTCACATCGCCGGCGTTGTCGACGTAGTAAAGGTCATTGCCATTACCACCGGTCATTTGATCGGCACCACCACGGCCATCAAGCGAGTCATTGCCATCCAGACCAAACAGGATATTGGCACCCGAATTGGCGATGATAGTGTTGTTGCTTGCGTTGCCGGTACCGGAAACCACACCGCCATACATCACCATGCTCTCCGTTTCCGGAGACATGGTGTAGTTGATGGACGTGTAAATATAGTCACTTCCGCCGCCAGCTGCCTCGATGATTACATCACCAATATTGTCGATATAATAGCTGTCTCCACCAGTGCCGCCCTCCATCGAGTCAGCGCCCAGTCCGCCATCCAGTGAATCATTGCCGGCGTCACCGCGCAAGGTGTCATTGTCTGCCTCACCAAACAATCGGTCGTTTTCGTTGCCACCAATAAGAGAATCGTTACCAGCTCCACCGCGAAGTTCGTCATTGCCCGCACCGCCATCGATGGTGTCAAATCCAGCACCTCCGGTCAGTGTATCGTTGCCACCAAGTCCAAATGCGGTCCATGGGGCTGCACTTGGCGCAGTCGCCGTGTTGTTGCCCGGGTTGCCTGTATACGTATTACCACCTCCACCTTCGAAGATGTCCGTAACATTGATCGTCAGCACACCCGAAAGGTCTATGCCAGCGCCCAGCGTCGTATCATTGACGTTGACTGTTACAACATAAGAAGACTTGGTCTCGAAATCCGGTGTCAAGTTGCTGGCCCAGCGGATTTGGTTGCCGACCACAGTGAACAGGGCGGCATCAGCCCCGGTGAGGGTGATGACTTCGGAGCCCAATGCATCGTCGAGATAGGCAAATGTAGCCGCAACTGCACCCGCCGCAATCGCAGTGTTCTCAGGAACCGCAGCAACTGTGGGTGTAATCGTGAGAGCCGCAGGCAGCTCGTTGACGTCCGTGACAGCAATGGTGACAGTCTGGCTGAGCTCTGCTCCACTGCCAATCGTTGGATCGTCGACATTCACTGCGAATGAGTAAGAAGACTTGGCTTCAAAATTGGGCAGTGCCGCTGCAGTCCACCGAATTTCATTGCCGACAATCGTAAACAAAGCCGAGTCTGATCCAGATAGCGTAATGTTTTCCGTGCCCAACGCATCATCTTGATATGTAAACGTGGCAGCAAGCGCACCCGCTGCAAGAGCAAGATTTTCTGCAATACTTGTTGGGTTGGCGACAGCCACCAGATTGGTCGGCGCGGCATTGCCACCCGACACGTTGATGGTGACAAGCTGGGAAAGTTCCGGTCCAGCTCCCAGGGTCGGGTCGTCGACGGTGACACTGAACTGGTAGGACGGTTTGATGTTGCCATCAGGTGTGACACCCGAGGCCCAGCGGATCTCGTTGCCGACCACAGTGAACAGGGCGGCATCGGCCCCGGTGAGGGTGACGGTCTCGGAACCCAGCGCATCATCGAGATAGGCAAAGGTGCCAGCCACGGTGCCAGCGGCAATGGCGGTGCCCGAGGGCACAGTGGCCGGGGTGAGGGAGAAGTCAGATTGGTCGGCGCTTCATTGACATCGGTGACGGCAATGGTGACGGCCTGCGACAGGTCCGGCGTGGCTCCAACGGTCGGATCGTCGACAGTGACAGTGAACGAGTAGGAAGCCTTGGCTTCGAAGTTCGGTGTGACACCCGAGGCCCACCGGATCTGGTTGCCAACCACGGTGAAGAGCGCGGCATCTGCTCCCGTGAGAGTGACAGTCTCGCTGCCCAGCGCGTCATCAGCATAGCTGAAGGTCGCAGCCACGGCCCCGGCGGCGATGGCAGCATTCTCGACAACGCAACAGGTGTTGCAGTCGCCACCAGGTTTGTCGGGGCGGCATTGCCACCCGACACGTTGATGGTGACAAGCTGGGAAAGTTCCGGTCCAGCTCCCAAGGTCAGGTCGTCGACGGTGACACTGAACTGGTAGGACGGTTTGATGTTGCCATCAGGTGTGACACCCGAGGCCCAGCGGATCTCGTTGCCGACCACGGTGAAGAGAGCAGCATCAGCCCCGGTGAGGGTGACGGTCTCGGAACCCAGCGCATCATCGAGATAGGCAAAGGTGCCAGCCACAGTGCCAGCGGCAATGGCGGTGCCCGAGGGCACAGTGGCCGGGGTGAGGAGAGAAGTGAGATTGGTCGGCGCTTCATTGACATCGGTGACGGCAATGGTGACGGCCTGCGACAGGTCCGGCGTGGCTCCAACGGTCGGATCGTCGACAGTGACAGTGAACGAGTAGGAAGCCTTGGCTTCGAAGTTCGGTGTGACACCCGAGGCCCAGCGGATCTCGTTGCCAACCACGGTGAAGAGCGCGGCATCTGCCCCGTGAGCGTGACAGTCTCGGTTCCCAGCGCGTCATCAGCATAGCTGAAGGTCGCAGCCACAGCCCCGGCGGCGATGGCAGCATTCTCGACAACGCTAACAGGTGTTGCAGTCGCCACCAGGTTTGTCGGGGCGGCATTGCCACCCGACACGTTGATGGTGACAAGCTGGGAAAGTTCCGGTCCAGCTCCCAAGGTCAGGTCGTCGACGGTGACACTGAACTGGTAGGACGGTTTGATGTTGCCATCAGGTGTGACACCCGAGGCCCAGCGGATCTCGTTGCCGACCACGGTGAAGAGAGCAGCATCAGCCCCGGTGAGGGTGACGGTCTCGGAACCCAGCGCATCATCGAGATAGGCAAAGGTGCCAGCCACGGTGCCAGCGGCAATGGCGGTGCCCGAGGGCACAGTGGCCGGGGTGAGGAGAGAAGTCAGATTGGTCGGCGCTTCATTGACATCGGTGACGGCAATGGTGACGGCCTGCGACAGGTCCGGCGTGGCTCCAACGGTCGGATCGTCGACAGTGACAGTGAACGAGTAGGAAGCCTTGGCTTCGAAGTTCGGTGTGACACCCGAGGCCCACCGGATCTGGTTGCCAACCACGGTGAAGAGCGCAGCATCAGCCCCCGTGAGCGTGACGGTCTCGCTTCCCAGCGCGTCATCAGCATAGCTGAAGGTCGCAGCCACAGCCCCGGCGGCGATGGCAGCATTCTCAGACGGCAGCAGGTGTTGCTGTGGCCACCAGGTTTGTCGGGGCGGCATTGCCACCCGACACGTTGATGGTGACAAGCTGGGAAAGTTCCGGTCCAGCTCCCAAGGTCAGGTCGTCGACGGTGACACTGAACTGGTAGGACGGTTTGATGTTGCCATCAGGTGTGACACCCGAGGCCCAGCGGATCTCGTTGCCGACCACGGTGAAGAGAGCAGCATCAGCCCCGGTGAGGGTGACGGTCTCGGAACCCAGCGCATCATCGAGATAGGCAAAGGTGCCAGCCACGGTGCCAGCGGCAATGGCGGTGCCCGAGGGCACAGTGGCCGGGGTGAGGAGAGAAGTCAGAGTGGTCGGCGCTTCATTGACATCGGTGACGGCAATGGTGACGGCCTGCGACAGGTCCGGCGTGGCTCCAACGGTCGGATCGTCGACAGTGACAGTAACGAGTAGGAAGCCTTGGCTTCGAAGTTCGGTGTGACACCCGAGGCCCAGCGGATCTGGTTGCCAACCACGGTGAAGAGCGCGGCATCTGCTCCCGTGAGCGTGACAGTCTCGGTTCCCAGCGCGTCATCAGCATAGCTGAAGGTCGCAGCCACGGCCCCGGCGGCGATGGCAGCATTCTCAGTGACGGCAGCAGGTGTTGGTGTGGCCACCAGATTGGTTGGGGCGGCATTGCCACCGGACACGTTGATGGTGACAAGCTGGGAAAGTTCCGGTCCAGCTCCCAGGGTCGGATCGTCGACGGTGACACTGAACTGGTAGGACGGTTTGATGTTGCCATCAGGTGTGACACCCGAGGCCCAGCGGATCTCGTTGCCGACCACGGTGAAGAGAGCAGCATCGGCCCCGGTGAGGGTGACGGTCTCGGAACCCAGCGCATCATCAAGATAGGCAAAGGTGCCAGCCACGGTGCCAGCGGCAATGGCGGTGCCCTGATGGCAGAGTGGCCGGGGTCAGGGATGAGGTGAGAGTGGTTGGTGCTTCATTGACATCGGTGACGGCAATGGTGACGGCCTGCGACAGGTCCGGCGTGGCTCCAACGGTCGGATCGTCGACAGTGACGGTGAACAGTAGGAAGCCTTGGCTTCGAAGTTCGGTGTGACACCCGAGGCCCAGCGGATCTCGTTGCCAACCACGGTGAAGAGACCAGCATCGGCCCCGGTGAGGGTGACGGTCTCGCTGCCCAGCGCGTCATCAGCATAGCTGAAGGTCGCCGCCACGGCCCCGGCGGCGATGGCAGCATTCTCGAGTGACGGCAGCAGGTGTTGCAGTCGCCACAAGGTTTGTCGGGGCAGCATTGCCACCCGAGACATTCAGCGTGATGACCTGGGTGAGTTCAGCACCCGATCCGAGTGTCGGGTCGTCGATGTTGATCGTGAAGGTGTAGTTGGGTTTTGTCGCAGAGTTTGGCGTGACAGCGCCAGCCCATACGACTGCACTCCCGACCAAAGAGAACAACGCAGCGTCAGGACCGCTGAGTGTAATTGTCTCTGTTCCCAGAGCGTCGTCCTGGTAGGCAAAAGTTGCAACATTGGTACCTGCTGCAATGGGCGTGCCCGACGGCAGTGTCGGCACTGGAACCGTGGCAGTCAGATTTGTTGGAGCCTCATTGACATTTGTAACATTGATGACGACCGGCTTGATGATTTCCACAAGATTGCCAAATGCCGGATCATCGACCGAAATTGTGAACGAGTAGGATGACTTTACTTCAAAGTTTGGCGTGGTAGCCTCATTCCACCGGACCTCATTGCCAACGACCACAAACAACGACGCATCAGCCCCGCTGAGCGTGATTGTCTCAGTGCCAATCGCATCGTCGGTGTAGGAGATGGTTGCAACGACGGCCCCTGCAGCCAGCGCCACGTTTTCGATAACCGGAACCTGGTTGAACACAAGATTCGACGGCGGATCGGACGCATACATGCTGCCGCTCTGCACATAATTGTTGATGCCGCCCGTAACATTTGATCCAGGACCATCATACTCAAACTTGAATGTCGGTGCCGCAGCAACAACTTGCGTATTGTTGTTGGCGAAGCCAACGCCATAAAGAATGGACCATGCTCCCGTGTTGGCACCGTCACTGGCGAACACGTCGTGTTTTGTGTTGATTTGAAAGAGGTTGTTCCATTTGACCGAATACTCGGTCTTCAGGAAATTCTGGCCACTTTGGTCGTTGTAGCCGATGTTGACGCGGCTGCCCGTGACCAAATTTCCGTGGAAGATAATGTTTGAATTGCTGCGGAAATGACCGTCAGCTGACAAAGAAATTCCAGGTTGAACATTGAAAAGAGTGGAGAATTGATTGCCAAGAACTGCAAAGCCATGCGTATCCATGTTCTTTGCCAACTCGATGAACGTCGCGTTGTCAGGGTCCACAAAGTTATTGTAGGCGATCAAACTGCCATTCGGCGTCGGATTGGCTCCACCAAAGAAATTTGGCAGGTTCATGTTGAACAAGTCAGAGCCCACGAGCAGTTGGCCACTGATCAGATTTTGTGAAACTGCTTCAGCATCGACGCCGCGAATTTTGAAAATATTGGGGTCGCCCCCGAACGAATAGAGCCCGCGGCCAACGTTATTGAAATCTGATTGTGTGACCCATACCTCGCGGACAACAAATGAACCGAAAGTATTCTCAGCACCGTTGAAGACAATGTTGTCAAGCCAAAGGCGATCACCCAATTCACCTTGCACGATCAGGGCATTGGACGTGCCCATGGGCGTGCGGTCAATGGTGACATCTTGAATTTTGACATAGTCCAGAAAGGCCCGCGAATGCAAACCATCAGTCGCACCAATAATCTTGACATCAGCTTTGCTCACCGAAGGATCACGAGTGATCGTCAGCCACGCGGCATCCGTTTTCACCGTATTCTTGTCGACAAACCCATCGATCCATTTGTGAATACCTGCAGTCAGACGGATTTCAGAATTGTCCAGCGTGCTGCGCCCAAGATTGGCTTGGTTATATGTCGCCATGGCCGTCATGGCAGCCGCGATTGTGCGGAAAGGGGTGAGTGCTGCAAGAGCTGGATCAAGATTGACCGCACCGCTGCCAGCTGCCACCGAGGCATTCACGTAGGCGTATGACTTGCCAAAGTTTCCGTCCTTATCAAGCACGTATACTTGGTCAGCGAAGGCCATGGGGTTGGCAATGGCAGTGCTAGCAGCAACGCTTTCCACCATTTCGCCAGCAAATGGCAAAACTTGCGCATGAACGGTCAGCAAATCGCCTTCAGTGAAGATTGCAGTGTTGATGTCGGCACCAAAAGACGTAACCGGTTTGGCGTCGCCGACGCCCCAGCTCGAAACGGAGTCCGCATTCACGACGGTCGTTGTTTGATGTCCGTGTTGATCACTGACGATGTATTTGACAGCTCTGACCTCCTGGTCAATGGCTGCAAAAGCGCTCGCCGCTGTAACTTCAACGTGCAAAGTTGTGCCGACAACTTGATGATCTGGTGTGACAAACTGGGCGATCGGTTTGACCGATGCGAATGTGAGCGCCGAACCATTCAGTTCAACTGCCGCGGCGGCATCAGCAGTTGACGAAATTGCGCCCCCTGTAAGATTTGCGACTGCCCAGCCTGGTCGCGCAGTGACATTAAAAGTTTCACCCGAATACATGTATTCGGACAGCGCCACCCGGACGACAAGGTTGCCATCAACTGCCTTGTGGTCAAGGTAAGTCTGTGTGGGGTATGCTTCGCGCACGACACGCGATGCGATAACCTCTCGGGTGACTGAAACCGGATTACCACTGGCATCGAAGCCAGGTGACGTCACTGTGAAGGTCAGACCGGGCAATGTGGTCGGACTCAAATCATATGAAACAGCAGCAGTATCCTGCCCCATACCTTCAAGCGTGACATATGCAGACCAGCCGTCTGCAGCGATTTCAACTTTAGAGATTGAGCCAAGGGCCATCGTAGCGATACCTAAAAATTAAACCAAAATCACCGAAGCGTGGCCCCCTCAGCTGCATACACATTTAATTAAATCTTGAAACGAAAGCAAGGATTTACCATTAATGGTAGCGTTGTTCGGAAACTGCGCTCTATGCTAGAAGTTCGTTTTGTTTCAATCTGTTATTGAATTTGAAAGTTTTGGTCGCAACACCAGACGATCAAGTGATCGCGTTTGAGTGTAGCGTCACTGCAACACCGCATTTTGCAAGTAAAGTTTAGTGCAGAATCACTGCGTGTATAATTTAAAGTTGTGTGGCTTAGCTATCGCGCGTCATCCTGCGGTCGACGTAGTCCGAGCAAATCTTGGTCAAGTCGTCAATCTTGTCCTGGAAGAAATGGTTCGCTCCGGGAATGACTTTGTGTTCGATCGTAATGCCTTTTTGGGTCTTGAGTTTCGACACGAGCGTATGAACGGCCTCAGGCGCAGTCACAGTATCTTTTTCGCCGTTAACGAAAAGTCCGGATGCCGGACAAGGTGCCAAGAACGAAAAGTCATAATGCTTGGCCAGAGGCGCGATGGAGATAAATCCTGAAATCTCTGGTCGCCGCATGAGAAGCTGCATCGAAATCCAAGCGCCGAACGACACACCAGCGATCCAGCAAATCTTGGCTTCTTTGTTGTATGTTTGGATCCAGTCCAGCGCAGAAGCGGCATCTGAAAGCTCACCGGCACCGTTATCGAACATGCCCTGGCTGCGCCCAACACCTCGAAAATTGAACCTCATGGTGGAAAATCCACGCGTGACGAACATCTGATAGAGCGTATGAACAATCGGGTTGTTCATTGTTCCACCCAGGGTGGGATGCGGATGCAAAATAATCGCGACGGGCGCACCGGTAGCCTTGGCGTGATGATAGCGGGCCTCAATGCGACCGGCTGGGCCGTTAAAAATCACTTCAGGCATGAAATTCGGACTTCCTCAAATTTGAACGCGCAAGCAGCCACGATTAATTGACTTCCTTACTCGGGTTTTCTATATCCTTGTTTAGAACAATTCCAAAGAACACCACTTTGTGCCGCAGTTGGGCGTGGAGCTGGCGTTTAGCATGGAGCGGGGGGCAAAAAGCAAGCTTTTCGTGTCTGGAACAGGACTGAGCCGATGAAAATGAGCACCAAAGGGCGATACGCCGTCATGGCCATGATTGACATTGGTCAGCACGGGGCGACTCGACCAGTTTCATTGGCCGAAATTGCCGAACGCCAAGACATTTCACAAGAATACCTCGAGCAACTGTTCGGCAAACTTCGACGCGCCGAATTGGTGAACAGCGCCCGTGGGCCAGGCGGAGGCTATAAGCTCTCACGCGACCCGGCCGAGATAAAGTTGTCAGATGTTATTCTGGCCGTGGACGAACCCCTGCGCGTGACGCGCTGTGAGGGAGATGGCGTTGATGGTTGCGTCAAAGGCGAGCAGTGCTGTGCGCACGACTTGTGGTCTTCCCTTGGTCGACAAATGATGTACTTTCTCGAGTCAGTGACATTGGAAGACGTTGTCGAAAAACGTAACCTCGCTCTTGCCGCTTCAATCAAACAGGCCAAGGAGCGTCACGTTCGCCCATGAGAGTCTACCTCGACCATAACGCCACCGGCCCGCTCCGCCCCTCCGTAAAGGCGGCAATGCTGGCGGCTATGGAGCATGCTGGCAATCCATCCTCGATCCACGCAGAGGGCAGGGCCGCCTACAAGATTATTGACGATGCGCGCACCAAGTTGGGCTTTGCGCTGGGCTGCCTGCCGCAGATGATTACCTTTACCAGTGGTGGCACGGAAGCCAACACCATGGCGATCCATGGTGTGGGGGCCGAGCGCATTCTCGTTTCGGCAATCGAACACCCTTCTGTACTCAAAGCAGCAAAGTCTTCCGGCAAACCGGTCTCACTCATTCCTGTAGATGCACAAGGCCGCATCGACCTGAAAGCCTTCGAAGAACTGCTGATCAAGACACCCAACACACTTGTCTCCATTATGCTAGCCAACAATGAAACCGGCGTAATTCAGGATATGGCCGTACTCGCCGCCATGGTGCGGGGCGCAGGCGCACTATTACACATCGATTCCGTGCAGGCATTTGGCAAAATGCCGGTGAATTTTGGTTTGCTGGGTTGTGACATGATGACAATTGCCGCTCATAAGATCGGCGGTCCCAAAGGCATTGGCGCATTGGTCATCCGCGATGGCCTCGTGGTGGAACCGCTTGTTTCAGGTGGGGGCCAGGAATTGCGCCGACGCGCCGGAACCGAAAATGTCATGGCGATTGCCGGCTTCGGTGCGCTGGCCAGTGAGCCCCGCATGGAAACGTATGATCTCACCGATCAGTTGGTGGCGGGCCTCGATGACGCAATCATCTTCAGCGACAATGTCGAACGCCTGTCCAACACCACCTGTTTCGCAGTGCCCGGCATGAAAGCCGAGACCGTGCTGATGAATCTCGATCTCGATGGTTTTGCCGTATCGTCCGGGTCCGCTTGCTCATCCGGCAAAGTGGGACGCAGTCATGTGTTGGAAGCCATGGGTGTCGCACCCGAAATCTCTTCCTGCGCCATTCGCGTAAGTCTAGGGATAGACACAACCGCAGGCGAGGTGGCCAACTTCATCGAAACATTCAACAAGCTAAAGGCGCGGCTCGCTGGCCGCAAGGCAGCATAATGGCAGACTCAGATACCATAGAACTCGTCAAGGACATCGAAGTCGACAAGTACAAATATGGCTTCGAAACCGAAATCGAGAGTGACTTCGCACCCAAGGGTCTGAGCGAAGACATCGTCCGTTTCATCTCCGCGAAGAAGAACGAGCCGCAGTGGATGCTTGATTGGCGATTGGAAGCCTATCAGGTGTGGTTGAATATGGAAGAACCAACCTGGGCCAAGGTAAGCTACCCCAAGATCGATTTCCAGGACCTCTATTACTACGCCGCACCCAAATCCATGGCGACGCCAAAGTCGCTGGACGAAGTCGATCCAAAGCTTCTCGAAACCTACGCCAAGTTGGGCATTCCGCTAAAGGAGCAGGAAATCCTCGCAGGCGTGAGGAAGCAGGGCGAGAAAAGCGAACTGGAAGAGGGCAGCGAATATGCATCCGGCAAGGTCGCAGTCGATGCCGTTTTCGATTCCGTTTCTGTCGTCACCACTTTCAAGGATGAACTTGCCAAGCACGGCGTGATTTTCTGTTCGATTTCGGAAGCGCTGCAAAAACACCCCGATCTCGTGAAGCAGTATCTGGGCTCCGTCGTACCACAAGGCGATAACTATTATGCCGCACTCAACGCCGCTGTCTTTTCTGATGGCTCATTCGTCTACGTGCCACCCGGCGTGCGTTGCCCCATGGAACTCTCAACCTACTTCAGGATGAATGCGAAGAACACCGGGCAATTTGAACGGACACTGATCATTGCCGACAAAGGCTCTTACGTATCTTATCTCGAAGGCTGCACCGCGCCCACCCGCGAAGAAAGCCAGCTCCACGCCGCCGTCGTCGAATTGATCGCCCATGATGAGGCCGAAATCAAATACTCCACCGTTCAGAACTGGTATCCGGGAGACGCAGAAGGCAAGGGCGGCATCTACAACTTCGTCACCAAGCGCGGCGATTGCCGGGGCCATCACTCCAAGATTTCCTGGACGCAGGTTGAAACCGGTTCCGCCATCACCTGGAAATATCCAAGCTGCATTCTGCGAGGCGACTACTCGCGCGGTGAGTTCTATTCGATTGCAATTTCGAATGGGCGGCAGCAGGTCGATAGCGGCACCAAGATGATTCACTTGGGCAAGAACTCATCAAGCCGCATCGTCTCCAAAGGCATCGCAGCGGGGCGCAGCGACAACACCTATCGCGGATTGGTGTCAGCCCATCGTAAAGCCACCAACGCCCGCAACTTCACCCAATGTGACTCCCTGCTGATCGGCGACAAATGCGGTGCGCATACAGTTCCCTACATTGAGAGCAAAACAAGCACCGCACAGTTTGAACACGAAGCCACCACATCGAAGATTTCCGACGACCAGATGTTCTACTGCATGTCGCGCGGCCTCTCCCAGGAGGAGGCGGTGGCCTTGATCGTCAACGGCTTCGTGCGCGATGTGCTGCAGCAATTGCCGATGGAATTCATGGCCGAGACACAGAAGCTGATTGGCATCAGTCTGGAGGGAAGTGTGGGATGACCCTTAACCTGACGACATTTTACATTCTGTTTCCCGTTGGCCTCGGTGCCTTGTTTGGCATCGTGCGCTATACGCGAATGGCTCAGGCCAACACGCCGAACGCAGTCAACCTTGCAGCTTTTGATGCGCTGAAGAGAATTGTGGGCGCAGGCGCCATCAGTTTCGCTTACAAGTCTTTTGGAATTCTTTGAAACGGACCGCAATGCTCAACATCACCAACCTCCACGTCAAGCTCGCAGACGAAACCCGCGAAATCCTGAAAGGTCTCACACTCGAAGTGAAGCCCGGTGAGGTGCATGCCATCATGGGGCCGAATGGCTCCGGCAAATCTACGCTGTCCTACGTGTTGTCGGGGCGTGAGGGTTACGAAGTCACCGAAGGTACTGTGACATACAAAGGCGAAAATTTGCTCGCCATGGAACCCAACATCCGCGCCGCCAAGGGCGTGTTTCTGGCCTTCCAATACCCCATTGAAATCCCCGGTGTGGCCACCATGCAATTCCTGAAAGTGGCCGCCAATGCGCAGCGCAAGGCACGCGGCGAGAAGGAGTATACCACACCGGAATTCATGAAGTGGGTGAAAGACCGCGCCGCAAAACTGAACGTGTCTCAAGAAATGCTGAAGCGCCCTGTGAACGTTGGGTTTTCTGGCGGTGAAAAAAAGCGTGCTGAGATTTTGCAAATGGCAGTGCTGGAGCCAACACTTTGTGTGCTCGATGAAACAGATTCTGGTCTCGATATTGATGCGCTTCGTGTCGTCGCCGATGGTGTCAATGCGCTCCGCTCTCCCGACCGCGCCATGATTGTCATTACCCACTATCAGCGCCTCTTGGAATACATCGTGCCAGACAAGGTGCATGTGCTCTCCGATGGCAAAATCGTGAAATCCGGCGGCAAGGAATTGGCGTTGGAGTTGGAAGACAAGGGCTATGCGCAATACGCTGGCAAAGCTGCATGAACGTGATGCCAACCAAAACACCCGCTGAAGAGGCGTTGGGCGTGACACTGCCCAACCGTCGCGAAGAAGATTGGAAGTGGACCGATTTGAAGCGGATGATTTCCGGCATCTACACCAAGCTCGTTGTTGAAGCGAAGCCCAAGGATGTGGAGCGGTTGATCAAGTCATCACCTTTTGCGTCAGTGAAAGCGCAGCGAATTGTTTTCGTGAACGGCGCGTTAAACGCTGCGCATTCCAACCTCGATGGCCTGAACGTTGAAACCACGTTGCCCGCCGTCAGCCGCGACGAAACCGTCATCACCATGAACACCGCACTCGCCGCCAAAGGCGTGTCATTGCGGTTCGAGGGCAACACCGATCAGCCGGTAGAACTGCTGCATATTGTTACTGACGGAAACGCCCGCTCCATCGCCACCCGTCACCATATCGAAGTGGCAGCGGGCGCATCGGCGACCATCATCGAAACCCACATCGGCGAAGGCGACTACCTCGCCAACTGCGTCGTCGACTACACCATTGGTGACGGCGCTCGCTTGGACCGTGTAAAAGTCGACAAGGAATCTGCCAAAGCCACGCATCTCTCGCATGTCATGATGACGCTGTCGAAGAACGCCATCGTGCGGGATGTCACGTTCACCAGCGGTGCTATTCTCAATCGCCAGAACGGCACAATCACATTTGCCGGGCAGGGTGCTGACGCCCGCATTGCAGGTGCCTACTTGCTCAACGGTACACAACACGCCGACACCAAACTCGTCATCGATCACGCCGTGCCTCACTGCACCAGTCGCGAACTGTTCAAATGTGTGATGGACGGCAAATCGCGCGGCATTTTCCAGGGCAAAGCCATCGTCCGCCCTGGCGCACAGAAAACCGACGGCAAACAATCATCCCACGCGTTGCTGCTCTCCGAGACAGCCGAATTCGACGCCAAACCGGAACTCGAAATCTATGCCGACGATGTTGTCTGCGGCCACGGTGCGACATCTGGTGATCTCAACCACGATCACCTGTTCTATCTCAAATCACGTGGCATTCCGGAGAACGAAGCGCGCGCGATGTTGGTCGAGGCATTTGTGAGCGAGGCGTTTGACAGTGTGGAGCATGAGGGGATCAGGGAAGCTTTGGCCTCATTGATCGATGGCAGAGCAAGTTGATGCTTGACGTAGATAGAGTTCGTTTCGACTTCCCCATCCTTGCGCGCGAGGTCTATGGCAAACCGCTGGTCTATCTCGACAACGCAGCATCTGCGCAGAAACCGCAAGTCGTGATCGACGCCATGACCAAGTCGATGACGCAGGAATACGCCAACGTCCATCGCGGTCTGCACTACCTCTCTAACACCGCCACGCAAGCCTTCGAAGATGCGCGTGAGTCCGTGCGTCGTTTCATCAACGCGCCGTCCAAAGACCAGATCATCTTCACCCGCAACGCCACAGAAGCAATCAATCTCGTGGCGCAGAGTTTTGGTGGGATGCAGATTGGCGAGGGCGATGAGATCATCCTCTCGATCCTCGAGCATCACTCCAATATTGTGCCCTGGCATTTCCACCGAGAACGGCGCGGTGCAGTCATCAAGTGGGCCCCGATCGATGACGACGGTAACTTCTTGATGGAGGAATTCGCCAAACTCATTAGTTCACGGACGAAAATGGTGGCCGTCACCATGATGTCGAATGCGCTCGGCACCATCGTGCCGGTGCAAGACATCATTAAACTCGCCCGCGCGCGAGGTATTCCCGTCCTCGTTGATGCCAGTCAGCAGGCCGTCCATGGCCATATCGACGTTCAGGCCCTTGACGCAGACTTCCTCGTCTTCACCGGCCACAAAACCTACGGCCCCACCGGCATCGGCGTACTTTACGGCAAGGCCGAACACTTGAAAAAAATGCCGCCATATCAAGGTGGTGGCGAGATGATCTCAGAAGTCACTGTTGAGGGCATCACCTACAACGACCCACCTCACCGCTTTGAAGCCGGCACCCCGGCAATCGTCGAAGCCATCGGCCTCGGCGCAGCGTTGGATTACATGACCGCCACCGGCCTCGATCGGATCGCCGCCCACGAAAAACAACTCCACGATTACGCCATGGAACGCCTGCGCGGCATCAATTCGCTGCGCGTTTTCGGCCGTGCAAAACACAAAGGTCCGATCATCTCGTTTCTGATGAACGGTGCCCATGCCCATGATATTGCAACTGTAATTGACCGTCAGGGCGTCGCTGTCCGGGCCGGTACCCATTGCACGCAGCCGCTCCTCCAGCGTTTCGGCGTCACCGCCACATGTCGCGCCTCATTTGGCATGTACAACACCCTGGAAGAGGTTGATAAACTGGCCGAAGCCCTTATCTCTGCACAGAGGATATTCAGTTGACCGACGTCGCCACCATCGAAAACACTCCGAACCCGTCCGCCATACCCGCGGATGAATTGGCGCGCATGACCGATGACATCGTCGCGGCGTTGAAGACGGTCTACGATCCGGAAATTCCAGTCGACATCTATGAACTCGGTCTGATCTACAAAGTCGACATCGACGATGATCGTAACGTCGCCATCGACATGACCCTCACCGCTCCGGGCTGTCCGGTAGCGGGCGATATGCCGGGCTGGGTAGAGAACGCTGTTGGCTCAGTAGCAGGTGTACAGTCCGCCAAAGCCAAACTCACTTTCGATCCTCCATGGGACCACAGCCGCATGTCGGATGAGGCCCGCATGGCAATGAATATGTGGTAAGGAATTTCAGGTACAACAAACCATGGCAATAGCACGACCATCCGTTATGAAACTGACCGACGCTGCCGCAACGCGTGTGCGCGATCTGATGGCTAGAGGCGAGGGCGTCGCCTTGCGGGTTGGTGTCAAGAATGGCGGCTGTGCAGGCATGGAATACACCATGGAGTGGGCCAAGGAGCACAACCGCTTTGATGAGGTAGTGGAGCAGGATGGCGCTAAGGTGCTGATCGATGCCAAGGCGCTGATGTTTTTGCTTGGGACCGAGATGGACTACCAAACCACCGCTCTCAAATCGGGATTCGTTTTCAATAATCCCAATCAGACGTCAGCGTGCGGATGTGGCGAGAGTGTCGAAATAAAGCCGGCTGTACTATCGCTCTAGAATTTGCGCGGAGGTGCGCGCCGCGCTTCAGACGTGAAGTGCACACCTATGGCTTCGCCTTTGCGCCACATGACCTTAGCTTCGCGTACAGTATTGTCTTGTTGCAATACAAGCTTGATCTCGTCCGGAACCACGACCGACGCATCACCAAAGACCAGTTTTGCACCTGTTTCTGAAAGATCGCGAACGGTACAGTTAATCACAGCGAGGTTTTTGTTAAAAATGACCTTGCCGGTTTTTAGCACCTTGAGACGCTTCGCTGCGCGGCTTTCGTCTTGGGTCATCGCTCCGCTCATGCGCCAAATAATGCAGAATTGATATTAACTTTCCGTTTCCAATAACGCCTGGGATCAACCTGCGACACGTGCAGGTTTAGTAAGAAAAGCAGGCATGTTATCAGAATTGAACCCTTGGCGGTCAGGTGCATCTTGCAGGGCAGGCGGCCTGGCTGGTCGCTCGGCCCGATGCGCTGTCTTTTTAACTTCGGCAATAGGAGACTTCTCCACGGCCGGCTTGGAAGCACTTTTCCGGCTGGTGCGCGGTGCTGGTTTCACCGCAGGCTCAACTAATGTTGGTTCATCAACTTGGGTGCCGTTAACTTGGAACAGTGGAATATCGCGCTTGATCAGGTCCTGAATGGCTTTGAGGTATTTGGAGTCTTCGCGTGTCACCATCATGTAGGCATGACCTTCGCGACCAGCCCGCCCGGTGCGGCCAATGCGATGCACATAATCCTCAGCGTGGATGGGCACGTCAAAATTGAACACATGGCTGACTTCTGGAATATCAAGGCCACGGGCAGCCACGTCTGAAGCAATCAGGAATGTAATGGTCGACGCACGGAATGCGGCCAGACACTCAAGTCGTGATTTCTGATCCATGTCGCCGTGCAAGGCGCCCGCATTGAATCCGTGCCGCTTCATCGACTTTTCGAGCAGTGCCACGGTTGTCTTACGGTTTGCAAACACGATTGCATTCTGGATGTTGCCTTGTGACCTTATGAGCTGCCGTAATGCTTCCCGCTTGGATTTCGGATCAGATGGGACTTTCACCATGTTTTGGCTGATGGTCGAGGCAGCGGAAGAAATCGCAGCCGTTTCAATCTTGATCGGATTGTGCAGGAATTGCGCAGTCAGTTTGGAAATTTCAGGCGGCATGGTCGCCGAGAAGAACAGTGTTTGCCGGGTGAATGGCAGCAACTTGCAAATGCGTTCAATGTCCGGGATGAATCCCATATCCAGCATGCGGTCGGCTTCGTCGATGACAAGCAGCTCGACACCCGTCAACAACAACTTCCCGCGTTCGAAATGGTCAAGCAATCGACCAGGAGTGGCGATGACCACATCAGCACCGCGATCAATCTTGAGAGCTTGCGGTTCGAAGGCCACACCACCGATGAGTGTCGCAACAGTCAACTTGTGCTCGCGTCCGAGAGATTCAAACGCTTCCTGCACCTGGATTGCCAATTCGCGCGTTGGTTCAAGTATGAGCGTACGGGGCATGCGCGCCCGTGCTCGACCTTTTTCCAGCAGCGTGAGCATTGGCAAAACAAATGCCGCCGTCTTACCCGACCCGGTTTGCGCGAGTCCCAAAACATCGCGACGTTGCAAGGCATGGGGAATGGCTTCCGCCTGAATGGGCGTGGGCACCGTATAACCAGCGGACGTTACCGCCTTGAGGACTTTAGGGCTCAGACCGAGCGCGTCAAAATTCATGTATGTGAAAAACCAGTGGCGAAAAACACAAACCCATGGGACTCGCCAAAATCATCAGGGCCACAGATAGGGGGGCAATAGGAGTTTGCACCGAGAAAGTCAAATTAACCCCGAAATTGCGTAAATACCGTCAAATGAGGACAATGTCGTTTGCCGCCATGCCAGCTGAAAGATCCATCTTTGCGATCAACACGGCTGCTTTGGAACCACTGCCATCGGCGTCAAACCAAAGTTCCTTTACAAACTTGTCATAGATGAAGCGGTCGTCGCCATCTTTGGCTTTGTGTTCTTTGCTAATGCGGAAATTGGCCGCCGAATAATCACTTGCTGACGAAAAACCAAATGCACTGGCCGTGAACGTAAAATAATCATCGGTTGCAAACTTTTTGATATTGTCACCGCCATGTTTGCGTCCATCATAATGGTATCGATCTGCACCGCCTCCGCCGACAAGCCGATCAGCACCCTTGCCGCCAACAAGCACATCATCGCCATCAAGCCCCACCAGCCGATCTTTGCCGCTGAGGCCTACTAAGGTGTTTCTTGTATCGCTTCCCGTAATGATGTCGTTTCCGCCAAATGAGCCGGTTACGTTTTCAATGGCCACAAAAGTGTCGCCTTCGGCTCCACCAACTCCGATTCCGGCAGACAGGGAAACAGTGACCGCACCTTCAAAAGTGTAAAAGATAGTATCTTCACCATCGCCACCATCGAGAACGTCAGCGCCAGCACCGCCAATGAGTCCGTCGTTGCCTCCGCCACCTAGCAATGAGTCTTTGCCCCCCAGTCCGGACAAGAGGTCATCGCCTCCAAGTCCCGAGAAGAAATTTGCCAGATCATCCCCAGACAAATTATCATTGCCAGCGTTTGACCCTTCAAGACGCTCAATCGAAATCAAACTGTCGCCAGCAGCATCGCCAGTCCAAGTCGAACCGTTCAACAAGTCGATTAGCACTGCAGTGCTATCCACATACGACGCGGTGTCAATGCCATCGCCGCCGTTGATAACATCGCCGCCTGCACCGCCCCGCAAGATGTCGTTGTCTGCTCCCCCGATCAGACGATCAGCGCCGAAGTTGCCGATCAGTAAGTCCTCACCGCCATTGCCACGAAACTCGTTATTTGAAGCATCGCCTGTAAGGGTGTCTGCGAACTGTGAACCTGAGATCACCTCGACTGAGACGTAAGTATCGCCGCTTGCGTCATTTGCAACAGTCGAAAAACCCTGCATCGCCACGGTCACACCAGTGCTTGCGGCTGCATAAGTGACTTCGTCAAAATCCCCACCGCCATTCAACGTGTCACCACCAGCGCCACCATCGAGAATATCATTTCCAGTTCCGCCCAAGAGGGTGTCGGCTCCGGCACCTCCAGAGAGATAGTTGGCGGCCGCATTGCCGGTAATGCTGTCGCTGCCAGTGGACCCCACCGCGTTCTCAATCACAACACCATTGGCAATCGTCAATCCACCATGCACGCCGCTGCCGAATGAAACTGCACCGCCTGCCGTCGCTCCGGACAAAGTAGCCGCGTTGAGATTGATGAAAGTTGGAGTTGTCGATGCGGACGCACTGATGGTGTCGGTTCCGCCAGTATCCCAAATACTGAAATATCGCGTACCCGCCTTATCTTCACCCGGCAATGTGTAAGTGTTATCACCATTGGCGAAAGCGGCATTGCTTCCATAAATCGTCTGAATGGCCGCGATGTCGAGCGCCATCGGCCCGCCCTGCCAGCCAAAATTGAAATTGCCTGCTACAGCGGCGTAGGTCGGGTATTGGGACACCCAGCCGTCGTTATATGTCATGATGGTATTGACGCCTTGATTGAGGGCGTTGGTACCGAGATCAAACGCTGTCACGACACCTGGAAATTTCGAAGCGTCTGGCGCATTTGGATAGCCGTCATGGGGATGGGCAAGGCCCAAAGCATGGCCGAGTTCATGGACAAGTGTGACAAATGCGTATCCACCTGACAGGCGGCCCGTAGTTGCGGACCAACCATCACCCTCACGACTGAAGTAAACGTTGAAACCGTCGTTGCCTGCATTGAAGCCTGGAACTTCACTGAATCCCAGTCCACCAGGCTGTCCCAGCACTGCCATGTCAGTGTTGTTGACCACCCAGATATTGATATCTGCCGTTCCCGGGTCAACTTTTACAAAATTTATGTTCGCAACAGATGCCCACAGATCAAGCGCCGCAGCGACAGTTGTCTGTTCTGTTTTCTCCCAATCAAGACCAAAGCCTGATACCGGGGGCAAGTATGAATAGGTAAGTTTAGTCTGACCGCCATCGTTGTCCGTCCAACGTCCACCTGCAACGAGCGAATCGATGAGTGGATTTGCACCGCTGGTCGGCTTGCCATCAAAGGTCGTATCGGTCGCCATGAGAAAGGAATCGCCCCATTTCAGATTTCAAATGCTGCTGTTCACAACGGATTGCAACCAAATTGAGGCAGACTAATCAACAGTAAGAACTACTGGCAGCGCTTACATTTCAAGGACTTGATCGACGGAAACGATGGCATGCTCGCCATAGCCATTGAAGCGGGTTGAAGTTGCTAGTCCATAGGCCCCAAGGGTGCCAAACTCGATAAAGTCTCCCTCTCGCAAAGTTGCGATGAGGTCAAGCTGATGTGGCAAAACGTCAAGGGGGTCACAGGTCGGGCCAAACACTTTCCAAGACTTTGCAGTGCCTTCAATTTCTTTGCCGTCGCGAATAACGCGATAAGGCGGCTGAAGATCCGGCACCTGCATGAATTCCATCAATCCGCCGTACACGCCATCATTGATGAAGATGTCATCTCCATCGGTGCAAACGAGTTTCACACGCGTCAACAGGGACATGCATGTCGCAACGAGTCCGCGTCCCGGCTCACATTCAAGCGCAGGCCTGGTTTCAAAACCGAAGGCTTTCACAACGGCATCTTCGATGAGGCGGAAAAACACTTCAGGCTCTGGCGCGGTGGAGTGAAGGTAATTTGCAGGGAAACCGCCACCAACATTGAGAATTGGAACAACGACACCAGCCTGTCGCGCAATGCGCGCTGCAGCCTCAATGTGGCGCACATAGACCTGCGGCTCCTTGCTCTGTGATCCCGGATGAAATGTGAGGACAGGTTGATAACCAAGTGCCACCACCTGTTTCAATAATTCCACGCAGATATGATCCGGCGCACCAAATTTCGTGGAGAAATCATGGGCCGATGATCCACGCTGTTGCGGCAAGACCAATCGCACGGCAATCTCGATGCGCGCATCGGGTCCAATGATGTCTTTTATTTTCTGCAGCTCTTCCCGACAGTCGACAACAAAGCGGCGGCAGCCGTAAGTTTTGTACGCGTCCTCAATTTCACGGCGCGACTTGACCGGATTATGGTAGTGAAAAACGGCGTTGGTGCTAACGGCCGCCACAGCTTTCATTTCGTGGACGCTCGCCACATCCCAGTGCTTTATACCTGCCTTGGACAATCCCGCGATCACCTGTGCTGACGGATTGCACTTGACCGCATAGGAAACGGTCCCTGGAAAGTTCATCAGAAACTGTTGCGCACGATCTTGAAGCTCGCGCTCAGAAAAACAAAAGAGTGGCTCGTCAGGCTGCATGGCCTGCGATACAGCCGGTGCGTCCTTGAACATCTGAGGTTTGCGGCTCGTTGAAAGGGTAGTGACTGAGGGCATGGCGATATCTCCGGGGGCGAATGGTGACATTTTCGACTGAAGAAATGATGACTACCATCCTGCAGTATGTTGCAAAGTGACAAATAACCCGTCTATATGACGAGAAAATGATCAAATAGGCCAATGCAGAAAGAAAAATCAGAAGCACTGGTGGGTTTGCTCCGCCTGAACGCCAGGGAACCAGTTGCGTCTTTGGCTCGAAAGCTTGGGATATCAAGGACAACGGTGCAGGACCGCCTGAAGAAGCTGGAGTCATCCGGTGTGATCGCTGGATATGCGGTTAGGCTCGGCGACGAAAGTCGTCTGAAAGGTATCGGTGCGATGATCTCATTGAGTGTCGAACCAAGGCGGCAAACCGAAGTGGCACGAACAATTGCCCGCATGCCCGCAGTCGAAACACTTTATACAGTGAGTGGCAAACATGATTTTGTTGTCTTGCTGCGGGCCGAAACAGCAGACGCTGTCGACGGTCTTTTGGACCAGTTTGCAAGCATACCAGGTGTCACCGATATCGAAACGTCGGTCATCTTGTCGACAAAAGTCGACCGCAGATAGCACTACCAACGGAGAGGCTATGAAAATTCAAACTATAATTGCTGTACTGCTTGCAATCGTCTGCGTCGGCCAAGCAACCGCAGAAGATCGGGTTGTGCCAAGGTCACGTAGTGAAATCTATGCTTCTTTTGCACCTCTGGTCAAACAGACGGCACCTGCTGTCGTAAACGTTTATGCCAAGTCAATCGTCGCAGAGCGTCGTTCAAGCATGATTGACGATCCATTTTTTCGTCGCTTCTTTGGTGATGACGGCAGTTTCGGCCGCCCCCGCGAACGCGTCGCCAACTCGCTCGGTTCTGGTGTTATCGTCGAACCGCGCGGACTTGTTGTCACCAACAATCATGTGATTCAGAATGCAGATGACATTCGCGTTGTACTGTCAGACAGACGGGAATTTGAAGCAAAATTGCTTTTGGCTGACGAGCGTTCAGATCTCGCCGTGCTTCAAATTGTGACGCCCGACAACGAGCAGTTTCCGGCACTTTCCATGGGAGACTCCGACGATCTTGAAGTTGGCGATCTGGTCCTTGCCATTGGCAATCCCTTCGGTGTCGGACAGACTGTCACCAGCGGCATCATCTCGGCCCTGGCGCGCACCCAAGTTGGCGTGACAGACTACCAGTTTTTTATTCAAACTGACGCAGCGATCAACCCCGGAAACTCGGGCGGTGCCTTGGTCGACATGACGGGGCAACTGATTGGCATAAACACTGCAATATTTTCGCGCAGTGGCGGTTCAATTGGCATTGGTTTTTCAATTCCCACCAACATGGTCAGGACTGTGGTGCAGTCTGCGGCCACAGGAAAGAAGATCAAACGTCCATGGCTCGGTGCAGAATTCCAGGATGTGACGCCGGAAATTGCAGATTCTGTTGGTTTTGCAAGACCCGAAGGTGTGCTTGTTGTAGGGGTGAATCCTCAGAGCCCCCTGGTAGCCGCCGGTATCAAACGGGGCGATGTCATCGTGGCGATTGACGATCGGGTCGTCGAAAACGCGAGGGAGTTGGGGTACCGGGTCGGTACCTCAACCATTGGTGAAACCCGAATATTTGAAATTCAACGCCAGAATCGACGATTGGAAACCCAGGTGACGATGACTGAAGCGCCGGAGACCGTACCGCGCAATGACACTCGCATCCGAGGAAAAACTCCTTTCGGCGGAGTTACGATCTCAAATCTCTCGCCAGCAGTCGCTGAAGAAATAGGCCTCGCCAACGATACGCTAGGGGTCGTCGTAACAGGTGTGGAAAATGGACCCGGAAAGCGGTTTTTCCTGAAGGGCGACATCGTCCTGGCTGTAAATGGCAACAAGGTCACGTCGGTCGACGACGTGCGGCAGCTTCTCGAATCCCCTCCACAATTTTGGGATATCGCGATCATGCGCAACAACAGAACGCTCCGCATCAGATTGCAATGACCGACAATCTGTTCACCGCGGCAGGCATGGGGCAAGATGGTCCACGTCCGTTGGCGGATCGCCTGCGGCCCAGAAATCTCGGGGATGTCATCGGCCAGGATCATCTTGTTGGACCAGAGGGAACACTCACACGAATGTTAAGTGCGGGCCGTATCCCGTCGATCATTTTTTGGGGACCGCCAGGAACGGGTAAAACCACAATTGCGCGATTGCTGGCCGGCGAAACCGGTTTGGTGTACGAGCAGATGTCAGCCATATTTTCTGGTGTCGCGGATTTGAAAAAGGCATTTGATCAGGCCCGCATGCGCCGCGAACAGGGACGTTCAACACTGCTGTTTGTTGATGAAATTCATCGCTTCAACAAATCGCAACAGGATTCGTTTTTGCCGTTTGTCGAAAACGGAACAATCACGCTGGTGGGGGCAACAACAGAGAACCCGTCGTTTGAACTCAATGGTGCATTGCTGTCGCGGTGCCAGGTGTTGGTATTGAACCGCCTGGCCGACGAAGCACTCGAGGGTTTGGTGCGCCGCGCGGAACTTTTTGAAAAAAGAAAACTGCCGCTGTCAAATGAAGCGCGCGCCGCACTTGTCGCCATGGCCGATGGAGACGGACGATACTTTTTAAATCTTGTCGAAGAAGTGTTTGCATCAGTCGCAGGAGACGCTGCACAGATCGGCGCAAGTGAACTGGCGAAAATCGTCGCCAAGCGATTGCCGTTGTATGACAAGTCAGCCGATGGCCACTACAATTTGATCTCGGCACTCCACAAATCAGTGCGCGGCTCCGATCCAGACGCTGCTCTCTACTACTTGGCACGCATGCTGACAGCCGGTGAAGACCCGCTGTTTCTGGTCCGCCGACTTGTGCGCATGGCTTACGAAGATATAGGCCTCGCTGATCCCGAAGCTGTGCATCAAGCGTTGGCTGCAAAAGAGACTTATGACTTTTTAGGTTCACCGGAAGGGGAATTGGCACTGGCACAGGCAACCATTTATTTGGCCACGGCACCCAAATCAAATGCAGTCTACAAAGCCTTCAAGTCAGCCTCACGAGAGGCACAAGAGACGGGCTCACTTGCACCACCAAAAATCATCTTGAATGCCCCTACAAAACTCATGAAGGATCAGGACTACGGCAGTGGATACCGATACGATCATGATGAACCCGACGCATTCTCCGGGCAAAACTATTTCCCGGATTCGATGGGCAGGCGGACTTATTATGATCCCGTAGAGCGCGGGTTTGAACGAGAAGTAAAAAAGCGCCTCGACTTTTGGTCGAAGCGCCGCAGTGGTTAGAACAACTTATGCTGTTGCGTTGCGTGAGTGGTCAACGCTGTATGGCCCAGCACCCGTCGCCGCGAGCCAGAGAAACACAAAGCAATACAAAATGGCCAGTTCACCTTGATTGAGAATTGGGAAAAAGTTTCCGGGCGCGTGGGCCATGAAGTAGGCCACAGCCATGAACCCGGCCAACACGAATGCCGTCACCCGTGTGAACAGTCCAAGAATAATCAAGACACCACCAACAAGTTCCAAGAGTCCGGAGATCAAGACAATGCCCGAAACGCCATCTTTGAACATGTCTACAGCAGGAAATCCCAACAATTTCGCAGTGCCGTGTTGAAGAAAAAGCAACCCCGTCATGATTCGTAGAGCAGCATGGAGAGGTCCGGACCAGGAAGCAGGTATAATTCCATTAAGCATATTTAAGTCTCCGTTGTTGAGCTAAGAACAAGCTCTTTAACAGCAAACAAAATATGCAACAATAGAGATTACGATTTTAGACAGTACCTGCGTAAAATGGTGAGCCCAGCGGGATTCGAACCCACGACCCTCTGATTAAAAGTCAGATGCTCTACCGCTGAGCTATGGGCCCGGCGCAGACAGATCAGCCCGAGTGGAGTGCTTCTAGGGGCTAGGTGGCATGGGGTCAAGACCGCAGGAAAGGAAATACATGATGTTCATTAGGCAAAATGCCACATTTCAATGACGTTTCTCCAAGACGGTCTATACAGCTGTCTGTTACAATTTTTTCATACGTGCCAAATAACAGAGCCACATGACTGACATTGCGATAATTGTCCTCGCCGCGGGTTTGGGAACCCGCATGAAATCTTCACTCCCAAAGGTTCTCCATAAGGCCGCCAACCGCAGTCTCTTGGGGCACGCGATTTCGGCAGCGAACTCTCTCAAACCGTCGCGCGTTGTTGTCGTGCACGGTCCCGACATGGACATCGTGAAGAACGAGGCGTTGATTTACGCACCCACGGCTGTTTTTGCTGAACAAACAGAGCGCAAAGGTACAGGCCACGCGGTTCTTATGGCGCGGCAAGTTCTTGCTGACTTTCAGGGAACTGTCATTGTCGTGAACGGCGACGTACCAGCAATTCGAGGCGAAAGTCTGCGAAAACTCGCGAACAAAGTGAGCGAAGACCTGGCGATGGTAGTTCTTGGATTTGAGGCTTCAAATCCCAAAGGTTACGGTCGATTGTTGACGACGCGCCAACATACCGTATTGGCCATTCGCGAGGAACTTGATTGTTTACCCGAAGAACGTAAGATAACACTCTGTAATTCTGGGGTTATTGCAGTTAATTCTGCGCTCCTGTGGAAACATTTGGCAAAGGTAGGAAGCGCCAATGCCAAGGGGGAAATTTACCTCACGGATTTGGTTGGTCTCGTCAATGAAACCGGGAAGCACGTAGGACTCGAGATTTGTGACGAAGTCGACGTACTTGGCGTCAATGACCGGACCCAACTTGCCCAAATTGAAGCTGTCTTGCAAAACCGCTATCGCACGCTTGCGATGCAACACGGGGCAACACTGGTTGATCCATCGACCGTATACTTCTCGGCGGACACGCAAATTGGCCGAGACGTCTTGATTGAACCAAATGTGATTTTCGGACCCGGCGTAACAATCGAGAGCCACGTTGAAATTCTGGGGCACTCCCATATTGAAGGTGCAAAGATTGGCAAGGGATCGCGCATTGGTCCGTTTGCAAGGTTGCGACCGGGGGCCGTAATTGGCGAAAACGCCCACGTCGGTAACTATGTTGAGATCAAGAAGGCCGTATTGGGCAAGGGCGCAAAGGTAAATCACCTGACATACATTGGTGATGCAACCATTGGTGCCAATTCAAATATTGGAGCCGGAACAATTACATGCAACTATGACGGCTATGAAAAACACCTCACCGAAATCGGCGACAATGTCTTTGTCGGTTCAAATACGGCACTCGTTGCGCCGGTCAAGGTTGGAAGTGGCGCAAATATTGCTGCTGGAAGTGTTATAACCAAATCTGTCCCTGAGGACGCGCTCGCCATCACGCGGCCAGAATTGCAAATCAGGGAAGGTTGGGCAAAGTCATATCGGGCTATCAAGGCGGCCAAAAAAGCCAAAAAGGCAAAGGTTTAGGAGCATTCTATGTGCGGTATTGTGGGGATTCTGGGCAAGGAACCAGTGGCGCTTTCAATTGTCGAAGCACTGCGTCGGCTGGAGTACCGCGGCTATGATTCGGCTGGTGTAGCAACTCTGGAAGGTGGCAAAATCGAGCGTCGACGCGCACCCGGAAAACTCCGCAATTTGGAAGAGCGTCTCCACGCGGAACCGATGCTGGGCACGTCCGGCATTGGCCACACACGCTGGGCGACCCACGGCGCTGCCAATGAAACCAACGCCCATCCGCACACAGCAGGCGACGTTGTCATCGTTCATAATGGCATCATCGAAAACTTCCGCGAACTGAAAGAAGAGCTCTCCAAGCACGGCGTAAAATTTGAAACCCAGACCGATACTGAAGTCGTCGCTCACTTGATTGCGCATGAGCGCAAGAATGGTGCAAAGCCAATTGAAGCGGTCAAAAAAGTACTCAAAAAACTCCACGGCGCATTCGCATTCGCAATCTTGTTCAAGGACGAAAAGGATCTGCTGATCGGTGCTCGCCAAGGCAGCCCATTGGCGGTCGGTCACGGTGATGGTCAAATGTTTCTGGGGTCCGATGCCATTGCCCTGGCTCCATTCACAAACAAGGTGACCTACCTCGAAGACGGCGACTGGTGCATTCTGACCCGCAAATCGCTGCAGATCTTTGACGCAACAGAGCGTGAAGTCATCCGCCCCATGAGTTTCTCACAGGCATCGTCCATGCTTGTTGACAAGGGCAACCACCGCCATTTCATGGCCAAGGAAATTGCCGAACAGCCGGAAGTAATCGGCCACACGCTGGCAGAATATTTGGATTTCTCCACGCGCGAAGTGCGCACCCCTGAAAAGATGCCATTTAGCTTTGCCGATCTCGATAAAGTGACGATCACCGCCTGTGGCACCGCCTGTTATGCTGGCATCACTGCCAAATACTGGTTTGAAAAGATCGCCAGATTGCCCTGCGAAGTCGATATCGCATCGGAATTCCGCTATCGCGAAGCACCGTTGTCGAAGAACGGCCTCACAATTGTCATTTCCCAATCAGGCGAAACTGCCGACACACTGGCAGCCCTGCGCTATTCAAAATCCCAGGGCCAACACACGTTGGCAGTGGTCAACGTGCCTGAATCAACCATGGCTCGTGAAAGTGAAATGCTGGTCCGCACGTTTGCCGGACCAGAAATAGGTGTCGCTTCGACAAAAGCCTTCACATGTCAATTGTCGGTTCTTGCCTGCCTCGCCCTGATTGCCGCCAAACAGCGCGGACATCTGGATTCGAAACGCGAACAGGAACTGGTCGGCGCACTGCTCGAAGTACCGCGTCACATGGCAGATGTGCTGAAGCAGGAAAAGCAAATAGCAGCCGTCGCAAAAGAACTCACGGGCGCACGCGACATTCTGTATCTCGGTCGGGGAATTATGTTTCCAATTGCCATGGAAGGTGCCTTGAAGATCAAGGAACTGTCGTACATTCATGCTGAAGGCTATCCGGCTGGCGAGTTGAAGCACGGACCAATTGCACTTGTGGATGAAAATGTCCCCGTTGTCGTTCTCGCACCACGCGATGAGCTACACGAGAAAACAGTTTCCAACATGGAAGAAGTTGCAGCGCGCGGTGGCAAGATTGTCATGATCTGCGACGCTGAAGCGGTTGAAAAAAACGCCTCCAAGTCATTCCAGTCCGTCACGATGCCAACAGTACCGAGCCTGATTGCGCCTATCATCTACGCCTTGCCCATGCAGTTGCTGGCTTATCATGCCGCTGTTGCCATGGGCACCGACGTTGACCAGCCGCGCAACTTGGCAAAATCCGTAACGGTTGAGTGAACTACTTTCGGAAGTAGTCCTGCAGCGGTCGAACAGTAATTGTACCAGCGCGCTGGGCGGCAATCGCCTTCGTCGCTGACAAGATGCCGGGCAGGGTAGTGTAATAAGGCACTTTCTGCATCACGGCAGTTTGCCGTATCGACTTGGAGTCGGACTGCGATGACCGGGTTTCCGTTGTGTTCAACACCAACTGGATCTCACCATTCTTGATCGCATCAACAACATGCGGTCGACCCTCGAGTACCTTGTTGATTTTTGTCGAGGGAATACCCTTGCTTTCCAAATAGGTATGGGTTCCGCCCGTTGCTGTGATCTTGAAACCAAACTCGGCAAGCTTTCGGATGGCGGGAAGCACGCGTGCTTTGTCCGCTTCCTTGACAGATACAAAGACCGTTCCCGCCTGTGGAATGCGCATCCCCGCGCCCAACTGGCTTTTCGCAAAGGCCATATCGTAGTTTGTGTCGAGGCCCATGACTTCGCCCGTTGAGCGCATTTCCGGGCCCAACAAAGTGTCAACGCCCGGAAACCTGTTGAATGGAAAAACGGCTTCCTTGACGGCGACATGAGATAGCTTCTTTGTCTTCAGATTGAAGCTTGGCAGCTTTTCACCAGCCATGACACGCGCAGCAATCTTGGCAACCGGTTCACCGATCACTTTGGCAACAAAAGGAACTGTACGTGACGCGCGCGGGTTCACTTCGAGAATGTAGACGACGTCATCCTTGACAGCGAACTGCACATTCATGAGGCCAACGACATTGAGCGCCAAAGCAAGTTTGCGCGTCTGCGCTTCCAGTTCTGCAATAACTCCGGCCTTCAACGAGTACGGCGGCAAAGAACATGCACTATCGCCCGAGTGGATGCCTGCCTCTTCAATGTGCTCCATGACACCTGCAATAAAGGTGTCCTTGCCGTCGCAAATACAGTCAACGTCAACCTCGATGGCGTTCGACAAATAAGAATCGATCAGAACGGGCGAGTCTCCTGAAACGACAACGGCTTCCTTCACATATCGGTCAAGCTGGGCGTCATCCTTGACGATTTCCATGGCCCTTCCACCCAAAACATAGGATGGCCGGATAACCACTGGAAAGCCAATGCGCTTGGCGATTTTTTTGGCTTCAGCAGCCGAACGCGCCATCCCATTTTCAGGCTGTTTCAAGCCAAGCTTCTTGATGAGCTTTGCGAATTTGTCGCGATCTTCAGCAAGATCAATGGCATCTGGCGTCGTGCCAAGTATCGGAACGCCCGCTTTTTCAAGAGCTTCAGCCAGTTTCAATGGTGTCTGTCCACCAAACTGTACGATAACACCATGCAGCGTGCCACGCTGTTGCTCTGCAGTGATGATTTCGAGAACATCCTCAGCTGTCAGTGACTCAAAATACAAACGGTCAGACGTGTCATAGTCAGTTGACACCGTTTCTGGATTGCAGTTGACCATGATCGATTCATAGCCAGCGTCGTGCAAAGCAAAACACGCGTGGCAACAGCAATAGTCAAATTCGATACCTTGACCGATGCGATTTGGGCCACCACCGAGGATAATTACTTTCTTCTTGTCCGTGACACGCGCCTCGTTGCCGTCATCGCCTTCAAGCCCGGTCTCATAGGTGGAATACATGTAGGCGGTAGGTGACGCGAATTCGGCCGCGCAGGTGTCGATGCGCTTGTAGACTGGACGGACTTTCAATTTGCGTCGGTACGCTGAAACCTTGTCTTCGCTGAGTCTGACAAGGTGACCTAATCGTTTGTCTGAGAATCCCATGGCCTTGAGTTTGCGCAGATTAACCGCATCCTTTGGCAATCCGCGCAAGCGGATGGTCTCTTCCATCTGAACCAGTTCCTGTATCTGGCGAAGGAACCAGGGCTCATACTTGCAGATCGCATGAACTTGCTCGACGGTCGTGCCGTGACGAAACGCCTGAGCAATTTTCAGGAGCCGATCTGGCGTCGGCTGGGCCAATGCTGCCCGAATGGCATTTTTGTCGTCGCCTTCTCCAACGCCGGGAATGACAATTTCATCCATGCCTGAAAGACCAGTTTCAAGGCCGCGGAGCGCTTTCTGGAAGCTCTCCTGAAACGTCCGGCCAATGGCCATGACTTCGCCGACAGATTTCATGGCAGTTGAAAGTAACGGCTCTGCACCGGGGAATTTCTCGAAGGCAAAGCGCGGTATTTTGGTGACGACATAGTCGATTGTCGGCTCGAAAGCCGCTGGCGTTGCTCCGCCCGTGATGTCATTCGCCAACTCATCGAGCGTATACCCGACGGCAAGTTTTGCGGCGATCTTGGCAATCGGAAATCCCGTGGCCTTTGAAGCAAGTGCCGACGACCGCGACACGCGCGGGTTCATTTCAATAACGACAAGACGGCCGTCTTTTGGATTGACCGCAAATTGTACGTTGGAACCGCCGGTTTCGATGCCGATTTCACGCAGCACCGCAATCGAGGCGTTGCGCATGATCTGATATTCTTTGTCGGTCAATGTCAGGGCAGGGGCGACCGTAATGGAATCACCGGTATGCACACCCATGGGGTCGATGTTTTCAATCGAGCAGATAATGATGCAATTGTCCGCCTTGTCGCGAACAACTTCCATTTCATATTCTTTCCAGCCGAGCACCGACTCCTCGATCAAGACTTCCTGCGTCGGTGAAGCATCCAGGCCCTTTTCGACGATATCGAAAAACTCATCGCGATTATAGGCAATGCCACCGCCCGTCCCGCCAAGCGTGAAAGATGGCCGAATGATACAAGGCAGACCGATGGCCAGCATGCCCTCGTAAGCTTCCACCAAGGCGCGGTTGCGATAATTCTTCTGCCGATCCGGTTCTCCAGCGGCCCAGGCTTTTTCAAATGCGTCCGCATCCCCGCCAGCCGCTTTGGTTCGAGCCAGTTCAGTAGCATGGGTCTCGCGATCAGCCTCTTTTGCAGTGGAGGCATTGGCCAACATAGACCGTGGTGATTCCAAACCGATCTTGGACATCGCATCGCGGAAGCGCTCGCGGTCCTCTGCCTTGTCGATGGCTTCTGCTTTGGCACCGATAAGTTCGACGTTGTACTTGTCTAATATGCCCATCTTGTTGAGCGACAAGGCCGTGTTCAGGGCCGTTTGACCGCCCATCGTTGGCAAAATGGCGTCCGGGCGCTCTTTCTCGATGATTTTGGCAACGACATCCGGCGTAATGGGCTCGATATATGTGGCATCTGCCAAATCCGGGTCTGTCATGATCGTCGCCGGATTGGAGTTGACCAGGATGACCCTGTAACCTTCCTGCTTCAACGCTTTGCAGGCTTGTGTGCCCGAATAGTCGAATTCGCAGGCTTGGCCGATAATAATGGGTCCAGCCCCGATGATGAGGATGGATTTGATGTCAGTGCGTTTGGGCATGTAGGGGAAATTCCGATTTGTGGTTCCCTACACAAGCTTTGGTTAGATTCCAAGCATTGTTGCGATGCAGCAGTGACCTGTTGATGAATAGATATAGCCACTTGGGGGGCAAAGGGTGCGACCTAACTCGGAGGGGGCGAGTTGAGCCGGGTCACACCCAATGTTTCCGCCCCCCGGTCAGAGGCGAAACGGAACTCTGAACTGACTCGGATGAAGCTTGGGAACTTGAGGCACTGCAGGGGAGGAGCTTCAACCTTATATTTGACTTTTTAGTCCATTTTTTGCTTCAGCGCGCTCCCCAAATAGGGGAGGAGTTGAGAAAATTCGACCAATTGTGATCACGAAAGTGTGATTGAAAGCGCTTTGGGATGCTTTGGCTGCTGGAAGCAGAAAAAAAGGCAGCCGGGTGACGCATGAGTCGGAGCTTTGCCAGATGAGGCGGGAAGCAAAACCCAAACTTTTATCGTCTACCCGGCGCCAAGCATAACACGCCGTCCGGAATGCCATGCCGTTCTCACTGAGGAGTTGCGGATGTGCCGCAATTATTATGAATGCAAGCATCGAGCCAAATCACGTCGACGCCCTGGGAACCCTCAGATTTGTAGATGATTGTGGTATTTGTGGCTGAATCGACTTCAGGTACGTTCAGCGGCACAGGAGAGTTCTGTCCCAAAAACGCTGTCAGTACCAATATGATCTGCGCCAACTCAGTCTCCTTGTCTTCGTTAACTCCCAATTAGTGGGCCAGTTTGGAATCCAGACTGAACATCTCGTTCATCCTGCATTTATCTTGGCGTTGCTCCCTTTTGTGCCTGAGGTAGTGTCGGGGCAGGAGAAATGATGTCGAAACAGCTGAATTGGCTCAGCGCAGCGCAAATGGGCAAGGGCTTTGCAAAGCGGTCGTTGACGCCGGTGGATGTAGCGGAAGCCTGTCTGGCGCAAATTGAAAAGCATGATGGCGAACTCAATGCCGTTTGCTTCCTGGACCGGACAACAACTCTCGCCATGGCGAAGTCGAGTGCGGCGCGCTGGAAACGGGGCAAACCTTTGAGCCCGCTGGATGGCGTGCCCGTCCTGATCAAGGATCTTGTTCTGGTACAAGGCTGGCCAACGACACGGGGATCCAAAACCACGGACCCGAATCAGCCGTGGAAAGTCGATGCCCCGTGTGTTGCAAGGCTCCGCGAAGCAGGGGCTGTCTTTCTCGGCATGACAACGACTCCCGAATTCGGTTGGAAAGGTGTCACCGATTCTCCGCTCTATGGCATCACGCGCAATCCATGGAATCTGGAAAAAACGCCGGGCGGTTCGTCTGGAGGCTCTGCTGCAGGATTGGCGGCGGGCTACGCACCACTCGCCATAGGCACCGATGGCGGCGGCAGCATTCGCATACCGGCTGCTTTCACAAACACGTTTGGTCTCAAGCCCAGCTTCGGTCGCGTGCCGGCCTGGCCACCGTCTGCCTTTGGCACAGTGGCCCACGTCGGCCCCATGTCGCGTACGGTCAAGGATGCGGCCCTCATGTTGAACGTGATCACAAGGCCAGATGATCGCGACTGGTATGCGCTGCCCTATGAGAAGTCAGACTATGCCACGGCTCTGAAGGCCAAGAGTACCTCACTCCAGGGCATGAAAATCGCGTGGTCGCCAAACCTCGGATACGTTGACGTCAATCCCGAAATCGCAAAACGTACCAGTGCAGCTGTTGTTATGCTGGCCGATCTTGGAGCTGAGATCACCGAAATCAATCCCGGTTTTGTTGACCCCGCACCATGTTTTCGAACCCTGTGGTGGGGTGGTGCGCGGTCTGCACTTGGCAACTTGCCGCCGGATAAATTTGCGCTGCTCGAACCCGCACTGGCCGATGTGATACGCCAGGCCGCGGCGCTCACAGTGGATGACATGTCTGAGGCCAATCGCCAACGCGTCATGCTGGGCTCTCACATGCGGCAGGTCATGAAAGACTATGCCGCACTCATCACGCCAACGTTGCCGATAGCTGCATTCAAGGCCGGGCAACTTCAACCCGGCGATCCCGACAGCAAAGGCAAGTGGGTGAACTGGACGCCGTTCACTTATCCCTTCAATCTGACCCAACAACCAGCGGCCAGCATTCCATGTGGGTTCACATCAGCGGGATTGCCAGCGGGACTTCAAATCATTGGAAAGATGTTTGACGACGCAACCGTGCTCAAGATCGCGAGGGCTTACGAGCGGGTAACGGGTTTCGCAAAATTCCGGCCAGAGGGTTTCTGACCAGACACATCTCTGCCCTTGTTCACCCGGTCAAGTCCGGATGGAAAAGTGGGAAGCGTGAGCGCTGCTCGACGCGGAATGCGACTGGTTTAAAGTCGCTGGTTGGTTGATGCGCTTTGCAGCGCTCACACCGACAGGTTTTGCACCCTGTGCCCTCTGTCAGCCTGTGTGTTTGGGGGCGTTACCCGTTGAGGAACCCTACTCCACACCTTGGCCCTCCACTAGGAAAGCGGAGCCGTAGTACTCCGCCGGGGGGTCGCCAGGGGTCCGGGGTGAAAGCTTCACGTTTAAGCCGCACCGCAGACCTGTCACCCCCACCCGCCCAATTGCACCGTCGTACACCGGACCCCGAGTGGACAGGGGCAAGGAGGATATAGGCACACTATAGGATAAAAGTCAAGAGAAAAGATTCGTGGGATGGGTGACCCATCGCTGCTGTAAAACTGGCCTATGGCGCGGCCGAAAATCCTGTGCTTTGGTTGCAAGGCTTGAAACATCCGCCACTGCGGCGTTTGCCGATTGTGGACCTCACAAGAAATCAACAATAGGGAGCTGCCAATGAAAAAATCAAAAATTGCGCTACTTGCTGCCATCGCTACACTGGCCACATCCGGTACAGCACTGGCAGGCAAGATCACCATTGAAAGCTGGCGCAACGACGACGCCACCATTTGGAAAGAAAAAATCATTCCGGCGTTTCAGGCCAAGAACCCCGGTATCACGGTTGAGTTTAATCCGACCGCACCAAAAGAATATAACGCATCCCTCAACGCCCGCCTCGAAGGTGGCACAGCTGGCGACATCATCACTTGCCGTCCGTTCGATGCATCACTTGAACTCTTCAACAAGGGCCACCTTGCCGCATTGAATGACTTGCCGAGCATGGGTGGTTTTTCGGAGGTTGCCAAGAGCGCCTGGACAACTGATGACGGCAAGACGACATTCTGCGTGCCGATGGCTTCGGTGATCCACGGGTTCATCTACAACAAGGACATCTTCAAGGAAGTGGGTGTTGAACCACCGAAGACGGAAGAAGAATTCCTGGCCGTACTGGAAAAGATCAAGGCCCATGGCACCTATACGCCACTTGTCATGGGTACGAACGACCAATGGGAAGCTGCCACCATGGGCTTCCAAAATATTGGTCCTAACTATTGGAAAGGTGAGGACGGTCGCAAAGGCCTGATTGCCGGTACCCAAAAGATGACTGACAAGGCTTATGTCGATACATTTGTAGCCTTGGCAAAATGGTCGCCTTTCATGGGCGATGGATTTAAGGCGCAGACCTATCCTGACAGCCAGAACCTGTTTGGATTGGGCAAAGGTGCCATATACGCAGCAGGGTCATGGGATATCTCCACCTTCCGTGGCCAGAACGTCAACATGGGGGCTTTCAAGGCACCACCACCTGCTGGCTCTGATTGCTACATATCGGACCACACCGATATCGGCATTGGCATGAATGCCAAATCCGCCAATGCGGCAGACGCCAAAGTGTTTCTCGACTGGGTTGGCTCCGATGAGTTCTCCAACATCTTTGCCAACGCATTGCCGGGCTTCTTCCCGCTGTCCAGTGCGAAAGTGCAGTTGAACGACGACGTGGCCCAGGAGTTTGTGAGCTGGCGCGGTACCTGCAAATCAACAATCCGCAACAGCTACCAGATTCTGTCACGTGGCACGCCGAACATGGAAAACGAGCTGTGGAACGTGTCAGCACAAGTACTGAATGGCACCATGACACCTGATGCCGCTGCAGCCCAACTGCAGGATGGTTTGGGCAAGTGGTACAAGCCACAGATGAAGTAATCTGATGATTGATCAAGAACGGCCTTCTCCCCTTGCGGGAGAAGGCACCTCTAAGGGCGGGATGCGGGTTTTGCACCCGCTATTAACATACCTGAAATGACATCGGCTCCTTACAACAGCGGCATCGTCGGCATGAAGCGCGGGCCGTTCCTGCGTTTGCTCACTTTTTTTCTGGCGCCTGCAGTGGTTCTTTATGTTGTCTTTGCCATCTATCCGTTGGTCGCAACCATTATCAATTCGCTTTACACCAAGACGCCTGATGGCGCTTTGGTGTGGAACGGGCTCGACAATTTTACCACCTTGCTGGGCGACGAGACCTGGTCAAAACCGTTCTGGAACGCCTTCTGGAACAATTGCAAATTTTTCTTCGTCCATATGTTGGTGCAGAATCCCGTTGGACTTGCTCTGGCGGCACTCCTCAGCCTTCCGCGGCTGCGAATGCGGGCAGCCTACCGGACATTGATTTTCATGCCGACGATGTTGTCAGTCGTTGTCATTGGATTCATCTGGCAGCTCATCTTGTCACCCTTGTGGGGCATCGCGAAATTGATGCTGAGCACCGTGGGTCTCGGATTTCTCTTTGCGCCATGGCTGGGCCAGGAGTCTTCGGCCTTGCTCACTGTATCACTGATATCCGTGTGGCAGTTCGTCGGCATTCCCATGATCCTCATTTATACGGCTCTGCTGGCCATCCCGGAAGAACTCACCGATGCGGCAACAGTTGAAGGACTGAACCAGCTGCAAGTGTTCTGGCATATCAAATTGCCGCTGATCTGGCCCACGCTCGGCCTCATTTCAGTTCTCACTTTCGTCAATAATTTCAATGCGTTTGACTTGATATATGCGATGAAGGGTGCGCTTGCGGGACCGAATTTTTCCACCGACATCATGGGTACGTTGTTTTACCGCACCTTCTTCGGCAACCAACTGCAATTGGGTGATGTCACCATGGGGTCGACCATTGCCACCATGATGTTCCTGATCATTCTGGTGGGTGTCATGATTTATTTGTTTGTTGTTCAGCGGCGCATCCAACGGCACAGCTTCTGATGAAACGCCACGCCAGCGCCTTCGCCGTTCATGCCGTTCTGGGGCTTTACACGCTGCTGGCGCTTTTTCCGATCATCCTGGTAATCATGAATTCCTTCAAAGCGAAGAAGGCTATTTTTCTGTCACCGCTCAGTCTACCTACAGAAACAACTTTCGATCTTGTTGGCTATCACCGGGTTTTTTCCGACAGCCTGATTGGCACCTACTATCTCAATTCCATTGTGGTCACCGTCGCCACAGTTTTTTTCTCACTGCTGTTCGGGGCCATGGCTGCCTGGGCCCTGAGTGAGTACAAATTCAAAGGCAATGCCGCGCTGGGCATCTTCCTTGCCATCGGCATCATGGTGCCCATCCGCCTCGGGTCGGTTGCCATTATCCAGATGATTTCCAGCCTCAACTTGATCAACACGCTCACCGCCTTGGTCTGCGTTTATGTGGCACAAAGCCTGCCGCTTGCGGTTTTCATTCTCTCGGAATTCATCCAGCAAGTTCCCCGTGATTTGAAAGAGGCAGGGCGATGTGATGGGCTTTCAGAATACCGCATCTTCTTTCATATTGTCTTGCCACTTATCCGCCCGGCCATGGCGACTGTTGCGGTTTTCACCATGATACCGGTTTGGAATGATCTCTGGTTTCCGCTGCTTCTGGCACCCACTGGTGGCAAGCAAACGATCACTCTCGGCGTGCAGCAATTTCTGGGACAATATATCACCGACTGGAACGCGGTGCTTGCGGCATTGTCGGCTGCCATTGTTCCCGTGTTGATTTTCTATGTGATCTTCTCGCGGCAACTGATCCGGGGCCTGACGTCAGGTGCCGTGAAGTAACATCGTATTGCTTTACTCAATGAGTTTCTGCCCCAGTCGACCCGCCATGTCCTGTATGAATTGCCAGGCCACGCGGCCGGATCTGGCACCGCGGGTCACGGACCATTCAATGGCTGCTGCACGAAGCTCATCGTTTGAAATCTTGAGTTTGTGATGACCGGCGTAGCCCTCGATCATGGCAAAGAACTCGTCTTGCGAGCAATTGTGGAAACCCAGCCACAAGCCGAAGCGATCCGACAATGACACTTTTTCTTGCACGGCTTCCGATGGATTGATGGCCGTCGATCGCTCATTTTCAATCATGTCGCGCGGCAGGAGATGTCGTCTGTTACTGGTCGCGTAAAACATGACATTTGCGGGCCGCCCCTCAAGCCCACCATCAAGGGCGGCTTTCAGGGATTTGTATGACGTGTCCTGCGCATCAAATGACAGATCATCGCAGAACACGATGAACCGAAACCCGGGCTCCGTCCGCAATGTCATCATCAGGTTGGGCAGCGACTCGATATCCTCACGGTGAATTTCGACAATCTTGAGTTTGCCCTTGGCTTCACCGTTCACAACATGATGCGCCGCTTTGACCAGCGAAGATTTGCCCATGCCGCGTGCCCCCCACAGCAGGGCGTTATTGGCAGGCAGTCCCTTGGCAAACCGGCGGGTGTTCTCCAGCAACTGGTCGCGTGTCAGGTCAATGCCACGCAGGAGCGACATGTCCACACGGTTCACTTCTGCGACACCCGTGAGCTGTTGCGGTGAGTTGTGCCATACAAAAGCATGGTTTGATTTGAAATTCGGGGCCTGGGAGGCAGGTGGTGCCACGCGCTCCAGTGCCTCAGCAATACGGGTCAGCAGTGCAATCTCTGTTTTAGGTGCCATTTATCGGGTCCAAAGAATTATAATGTCCGTGGTTGCAATGGCCTAGTCCATCGTTATATCTAGCGCAACTTTGAACGGGCCGTGAACGGCCATTGCGGGAGTCCGGGATGTTTATTTCTGAAGCCTACGCCCAAGCGGCGGGTACGCCAGGTGCGGGCGATTTTCTCGGTATGATGTTGCCGCTTGTGGCGATTATGGGTGTATTCTACTTCCTGATGATCCGCCCCCAGCAACGCAAGATGAAAGAGCATCAGGAGATGCTGGGCAAGGTCGTCAAGGGCGACACAGTCGTGACCAACGGCGGCCTGATTGGCAAGGTCGTGCGCGTTGTCGACGACAATGAAATACTTGTCGAAGTGGGTGAAAACATCAAGGTACGCGTGCTGAAATCCGGTCTGAGCGACGTGCGCTCCAAGGGCGAGCCACAGAAGTAACGCATGTATTATTCGCCACTCAAAATCGCCGGGATTGTCGCCTCCCTGTTGATTGCATTGATTCTCAGTTTGCCCAACATTTTGCCGGTGTCGCAACAACAATACGTGCGCGAGACGTTTGGTTTGCGGCCCATGACACTCGGTCTCGATCTACAGGGCGGGTCCAACGTCCTGATGGAAATCGACCGTGTGGACCTCACTGAGAAACTGAAAGTCCAACTGGCCAGCGACATCCGGGGCACGTTACGCGACGCGAAGATCGCCTACAGCGGCATTCAACGGTTGCCCGGCGGCGCAACCGTGCGTGTGACAAAACCGGAAGACTACGACAAGGCAAAAACCGCATTGAGCGCGCTCCAGCAACCCATCGGCGGCGGGCTCTTTGCAGCGGCAAGTGCAATCAATCTATATACGTTTGAACATGACGGGCAAGGACAATTCACTTTTGCCGTCAATCAGCCGGGCCTGGATGCCAAGATTGCAGGCGCAGTCCAGCAATCCATCACGATTCTCGGCAAGCGTGTTGATCCGACAGGCACGGGTGAAGTTTCAATTCAGCAGCAAGGCAGGGATCGCATCATGATCCAGTTGCCGGGTATCACAAACGTTGATGACGTCAAGAAGCGGATTGAGACCACCGCCAAACTGACTTTTCAGCTACTCTGTGAGGAGCAGCGCACTGGCCCCACGCAATCCGTGCCACCTGACTGCAAGGAATTTCCGGTCAAGGCGGATACCTCAAATGAAAACCAGCCCAAGTCTCTGTGGGTACAAACATCGACCCGCGCCACAGTTGACGGCGCCGATCTCGTCGACGCACAGCCTTCATTCGATCAGAACAATCAACCCGTCGTCTCGTTCCGGTTTAACCAGAAGGGTGCGTTGAAATTTGGTAAACTCACCAGCGAGAATTTGAAGAAACCGTTCGCAATTATTCTGGACGACGAAATTCAAAGTTTCCCCGTCATTCAAAGCGCTATTCTGGGCGGCTCAGGACAAATCTCCGGCAACTTCACCATTGAAGAAACCAGGAATCTTGCCATCATTCTTCGCTCCGGTGCGTTGCCCGCAAAGTTGTCGATCGTGGAAGAGCGCACAGTCGGCCCAAGCCTTGGCTCGGATTCCATCAACGCCGGACTCTACGCGGCCCTGATCGGCCTCTTCGGCGTCATGGCCTTCATGTTTTTGCCGTACGGATTTTTCGGTCTCATTGCCAACTTTGCATTGCTTGGCAACCTGCTGTTGCTCATCGCTGTAATGTCATTCTTTGGCTTCACTCTCACGCTGCCGGGCATCGCCGGTATCGTGCTGACCCTCGGCATGGCTGTTGATTCCAACGTGTTGATCTATGAACGCATCCGGGAAGAATGGCGCAATGGCCGCACCGCACTCAACTCTATCGAAACCGGTTTCCGGGCTGCCCTTGGCACCGTTCTAGACGCCAACATCACCACACTGATCGCTGCTGTTGTGTTGTTTGGCATTGGCTCCGGACCCATTCGCGGATTTGCCATCACGCTCGCCATAGGTATTTTCACCACAATGTTTACGGCCTTTACGCTCACGCGCCTCATGGTGTCCCTGTGGGTCAAATACCGCCGTCCCAAGGAGATCAATCTCTGATGCGCTGGAAGCCACTTCGCCTCGTTCCTGATGACACCAAGATTCCGTTTATGCGGATCAGTCGTTTTGGATTCTTTCTGTCGGGGATTTTGTGTGCCCTCTCGATCGCCCTGTTCGCAGTCAAGGGATTGAACTACGGAATCGATTTCAAGGGTGGCTCTGTCATTACCATCCGCACCGAGCAGGCCGCAAATCTCGACAGCCTGCGCACCACGCTGGGAGGCCTTGGCCTTGGCGACGTTGAACTCCAGGAATTTGGCACAACGCGCGACGTCCTCGTCCGCCTCGAAGCACAAGCAGGCGGAGAGGCGGCAGAACAAGCCGCAATTGCCAAGGTCAAACAGGCATTGGGACCCGCAGTCGAATATCGCAGCGTGGAAACCGTTGGTCCGAAAGTATCAGGCGAACTCACCCAACAGGCGATCGCCGCAGTCCTGTTGTCGATCTTGTTTGTACTCGTTTATCTATGGTTTCGCTTCGAGTGGCAATTCGCCGTCGGTGGTGTTGCAACGTTGTTGCACGATACTGTTTTGTCGATTGGTTTGTTCAGTCTGATCGGCCTCGAATTCAATCTCTCAATCATCGCCGCCATTCTGACAATCATCGGGTATTCATTGAACGACACCGTGGTGGTATTCGACCGCATCCGTGAATTTCTCCGCAAGTATAAGTCCATGCCGCTGGCTGACCTGATCGATTTTTCAATCAACTCGGTGCTGCCGCGAACACTTCTCACATCCATATGTACGTTGATTGCGTTGCTGTCGCTTTACCTGTTCGGCGGCGAAGTCATCCGTGGCTTTACTTTTGCGATGATTTGGGGCGTCTTCGTCGGCACCTATTCGTCCATCTTCATCGGTGCCCCGGTTCTCATCCTTCTTGGCACGAAGCGCGATTGGTCTGCGGCCGTTTCGCGCAAGGCTGCGGACGCGCGCGCGTAAGAAGTGCTGGTGGATCGGTTCTTACCTGACCGGCGAACGATCACGGGGTTTGGCAACGGCGGCTTCCGCTTTGGCGATCATTCCCACCTTGGCTCGCTCTTGGTCACTCCCAGCGGCATGCGCGCATGGCCGGTTCAAGCACTCACCGACGTCAGCATCAATACGTTGGACATGGTAACTCAAGAACACTTGGACATTGATTTCCTGGTGGTGGGCGCAGGCGACGAAACGCTTGCACTGCCCCATGTGGTCCGTGCCCATTTGTTGTCCGTGGGACTAACCGTCGAAGTCATGACGACGAGTGCCGCTGTCCATGTTTACAATGTGACATTTGCCGAAGGCAGGCGCGTGGCTGCGGCCCTCATAGCTGTTGGTCATGCAGTCTGACGATCCGTGCGTTGCTCTCGTTCGCGAATTGGACCGCGACCGCTACATCGCAACCATGTTTGCCCCGAAAGAAAAGCAGGCGCATCTCATGGCGCTCTATGCCTTCAACTGTGAAATCAGGCGGATACCCAAACTGGTCAGTGAACCCCAATTGGGAGAAATTCGGCTGCAATGGTGGCACGACTCATTGGCTGCTGAACAGGCGCAGCATCCGATTGCGGCGGCCCTACACGAAGCAGTTGTTGCCAACGAACTTCCCGTTGAAGCATTGCAAAGTTTGATCGAAGCTCATCGTTTTGATCTCTATGCCGACACGATGCCCTCACGTCATGATCTCGATGGATACATGGGTGAAACGTCGTCGGTCATATTTCAGATGGCCGCCCAGATTGTCGCCCCACAGGTCGCATTAAAAACAACTGAAACAGCTGGCTACGCGGGCGTGGCTTATGGCATCGCAACCTGCCTTGCAGATGCCAGGTTCATTCCGAAGGGTGAAACGACAGAGAGTCTAACGGCCTACGCCAGGCAATGTGGAAAGGTTGCGAAATTGCAGGCGCTGCCAAAAGACGTGTTACCGGCCTACTTGCCAATGGCCCTGTTGGAAACGCGACTGAACGCGAAAGGCAAGCCAGCTTCCCCATGGTTTTCCCAGTGGATTCTATGGCGGGCCGCCCGTCGCGAAATACTCTGAACTACTGCTGCAGCCAAGTACCAAAGTCAGCCATCGCCCGCGATGTGTAAGCACGTTTTCGAGCAACAGCTTTGTCAGCAAATTTCATGCCTTTCACATAATAGTCCGTGGGCGGCGGCATCAGCCCAAAATTGATGTTCATTGGCTGGAAGGATGACTGCTTTCCTTCGGTCACCTCAAGATGTCCACCTGTGATGTGATTGATCAATGCACCATGCGCCGTGGTGACGGGAGGGACTGCAAAGGGCCGCCCCAATCGTTCTGCTGCAGCCATCTTGCCCGCCATGAGTCCCATGGCCGCACTTTCGACATAGCCCTCAACACCCGTAATCTGTCCGGCAAATCGCAACCGCGTGTCCGCTTTGAGCCGCATCTGCTGGTCCAACACCTGCGGCGAGTTGAGAAACGTATTTCGGTGCAGGCCACCCAGCCGCGCAAATTCCGCATTCTCAAGTCCTGGAATACTCCGAAACACACGCACCTGATCCGCATATTTGAGCTTTGTCTGAAAACCGACCATGTTGAACAACGTGCCGAGCGCATTGTCCTGCCGGAGTTGGACAACGGCATAGGCTTTGACCGTCGGATTGTGCGAGTTTGTCAGCCCCATGGGTTTCATGGGTCCGTGACGCAATGTCTCCGGTCCCCGTTCAGCCATAACTTCAATCGGCATGCATCCATTGAAGTAAGGGGTCGATGTCTCCCACTCTTTGAATTCAGTTTTCTCACCTGTATTCAAGGCTGTCACAAAGGCCTCATATTGCTCCTTGGACATCGGGCAGTTGATATAGTCCTTGCCAGTTCCGCCCGGCCCAACCTTGTCGTACCGCGATTGGAACCAGGCCACATCCATGTTGATCGATTCGCGATGCACAATGGGCGCAATGGCGTCAAAAAACGCCAACGACTCCTCACCCGTCAATCCACGTATGGCATTGGCCAAAGATGGTGACGTGAGGGGCCCGGTCGCCACGATGACATTGTCCCAGTCAGCTGGCGGCAGGCCATCGACTTCGCCTCTTTCTACCGTGATCAAGGGATGCGCAGAAATGCGTTTCGTCACGTCATCAGAGAAACCGTCTCGGTCCACAGCCAACGCACCACCCGCAGGAACTTTGTGCACATCGGCCACCGCCATGATGAGCGATCCGGCCATGCGCATTTCCTCGTGCAACACGCCAACGGCATTCTGGTCCTTGTCATCACTGCGAAACGAATTGGAACAGACCAGTTCAGCAAGGCCTTCAGTCTTGTGCGCATCAGTAGGCACGTGGGGCCGCATTTCATGCAGCACAACCGGCACGCCAGCCGACGCCACGGTCCATGCGGCCTCGCAACCGGCCATGCCACCACCAACAATATGAACGGGTTTCATCATAACGTGCCGATAGTCGCCAAGAGGATGCACACGCAAGTCCTATTTGCTATGTGGTATCTGACCCTTGCACGGCACTGGAAAGCAGGGTTATGGATGCCTGATGCTGACTTGTTATGGAACTGGTAAAGACTGTCTGATCGAGCACCCGGAGGTCCATTCTCTGGAGCACTTGGAAACGTCTGTTTGGCTTGACCTGGTCGAGCCCACGGCCGAGGAAGAAAAAAATGTGGAAGCTGCCCTCGGAATTGATATTCCAACACGGGGCGAGCTTGCTGAAATCGAGGCGTCCAGCCGACTGTATCAAGAGGACGGCGCAACTTTCATGACTGCCAACCTGATCCGTCGTGGCGATGACGACCGCCCGGAATCATCGCCGGTGACATTTATCATCAAGGCCAACCAACTGGTAACGATCCGTTACCACCACCCCCAGGCCTTTCCGGTCTATGTCAAGCAAGCCATGAAACCCCAAAACACGTCACTGTCCAGTTGGGGGATTTTGATCAGTCTTGTGGAAGCCGTCGTAGACCGCGCGGCCGATCATCTCGAGCGCGTCGGAGCTATTGTGGATGAAACGTCCAAGCAGGTGTTTGACACGTCATTTGTGCAGAAATCCGAGCGCCGCAAACGCAAGAAGCCGAAAAATCTCGAAGAGTTGATGGGGAAAGTCGGCGAAGAGGGGGATTTCAATTCGCGCATGCGAGAAAGTCTCGTCTCCATTGGTCGCTTGGTTGCTTATGTGCAGGCGGTCATGGACCAAAACCGCCAAACCAAGGACATGCGTGAAAACCGGGGCCGCGTGAAAGTGCTGCAACGAGATATTCAGTCGCTGGCCGACCACGCGAGTTTTCTCTCGGGCAAGATTGGCTTCCTTCTCGATGCCGTTCTGGGCATGATTTCCATCCAGCAGAATGGCATCATCAAGATCTTCTCGGTGGCCGCCGTCGTGTTCCTGCCACCGACCCTGGTGGCGTCCATTTATGGTATGAATTTCGAGCATATGCCGGAACTTCAATGGGTGTCGGGATATCCGTTTGCACTGTTGGTGATGATTATGTCGGCCCTGCTGCCTTTCTGGTATTTCAAGCGCAAAGGTTGGCTGTGAGACGCGGGCCAAACTGCGAGTGCGGTGAATGAATGTATTGTGGGTCGCACTCGGTGGTGCTATCGGCAGCGTGGCCCGTCATGGTGTCAATGTGTGGTGGGCCAGACTTTTCGGCAGCAACTTCCCTGCTAACACGCTATTGGTAAATGTCGTCGGCTGTTTCGTCATGGGACTATTGGCGGCACTGTTCGCCCTCAAGGCGGACGTGTCTCAAAACACAAAACTGTTTCTGATGACCGGGATTCTGGGCGGGTTCACCACGTTTTCTGCATTTGCACTTGATGTTGCAGCGCTCACCGAGAGCCGGCCTGCAATGGTTGCCGTGAGCTATGTATTGGCGTCGGTTGTCCTTTCGATCATCGGCGTGTTTGCCGGCCTCGCCTTGGGTCGGGCGATAGCTGCATGACCGAAGTCAAACGTCACGTCGTATCGGCAGATGAAGATGGCATGCGGCTTGACCGGTGGTTCAAGGTGCACTTTCCGCAAGTCACGTTTGCCTATCTCAACAAGTTGACGAGAACCGGCCAGGTTCGCGTTGGGGCAGGGCGCGTCAAAACCAGTTCGCGTCTGAAAGCTGGCGACGAAATTCGCGTACCTCCGTTGGCCTTTGACAAGCGCCCCGCCGACACGCCCAAGCAGGACATCAAACCACTGACCATTGAGGAGCGGCGCTTTTTCCAGTCGATGCTGATTCACGAAGACAAGGATCTGTTCATCCTGAACAAGCCCACGGGGTTTGCAGTACAGGGCGGGACCAAGACCCACCAGCACCTCGACGGTTTGCTCATGGGATTGGGCAAGGAACTTGGCGAACGGCCACTGCTCATTCATCGGCTGGACCGCGATACGTCCGGCGTCATCGTCGTTGCCAAGCGGCGGGCCATTGCGTCGGCGCTAGGCACGCTGTTTGCCAGCCGCAACGTTCAGAAAACCTACTGGGCTGTTGTAAAGGGCGTGCCTAAGCCAGCACAAGGCAAGATTGACGTGGCCCTGATCAAGGCCAAGAACGAAGACGGCGATCGCATGCGCCCATCACGGGAAGGCGAGGAAGACGACGAGCAACGCGCCATCACTCAATACGCCGTCATTGATAAAGCCGGCAAAGTGGCATCATGGCTGTCCCTGAAACCACTTACGGGTCGTCAGCACCAGTTGCGCGCTCACACCACCCACCTGGGCACACCTATCATGGGTGACAATAAATACAATGGAGACAAAGGTTTGCCAGAAGGGGTTGAGAATACACTTCATCTCCACGCACGCCGGATTGTGTTTCCGCACCCGCGCGGTGGTACGGTAGATGTGACGGCGCCACTGCCAGATCACATGAAACATACTTTTGACCTTCTGGGCTTTGATGCGTCACGGTACGATACTGATGAGTGATGAGACCGAAGACGACAGGATGCGCCGACTGATTACGGATCGTGTTGAGCGTCCCATGGCAAAGCGCTTCTACAAGGACGTAAGCGTGTCGTCCGAAAATGCTATCCTCCTAGATCAACGTGCAATCAAGACGCCCTTGAAGGCGCACCTGAAAGCACCGTCGCGCCACCTTGCAGACCACATTGCCGAGGAATGGGTTGCTCAGGACAAAGTCATCAATCCTGAAACAATGATCCTGACGAAACTGGCGAACACAGCAATTGATCGAACGCCAGTGGAGCGCACCAAGATGTTGGATGAGCTGGTGGATTATACCAACGCCGATCTAGTATGCTACCGCGCTGACACGCCTGCCACCCTCGTCGAAAAACAAATTGAAGTGTGGGATCCTGTCCTGGATTGGGCGAAAACGAATGTCCGAGCCGACTTTGTCACGTCAATCGGGGTTGTTCACCGCCAGCAAAGTGAAGAAGCACTCGCCAATATGCGACGCTGGTTCGCCGATCACGACGACTGGACACTGACCGCAGTCTATCAACTGACGACACTACTGGGATCAGCATTACTGACGGCGATGCTTCTCGATCACGCCTTGACTGCCGACGCGGCATGGCGCGCCGCCCATGTTGACGAAGACTTCCAGATCGAACAGTGGGGTTGGGACACTGAAGCGCAAACCCGTCGCGCAGGTCGCAAACGAGAGTTTGAACGCACCGTTCTGTTTCTGGAAACTCTAGCCGAGCAGCGCCTGCCTTAAGTCGCTCCAACTGTCTTTGTCCGGCGCACTCATGACACCACCAGCGTGTTTCGTCGGGGTATAGGGCGTGCCATCGAGGCAGGCCGAGTATCCACCCGCCTCGCTGTGGATCAAAACGCCCGCCGCATGATCCCACGGCATCAATTTCCAGTGCAGGCTAAAATGGCAACGACCGTCAGCAACCAACCGGTATTCATATGCCGCGCACCTGTAATTAAACGTCGCCCGGACTTTGGCCATGTTGCCGACAACGCGCGACCGTTGTGGTTCATCCATGAGATACCACGAACAAATACCGTTCATGTCCTTGAGTGGCATGGGTGTCGCAACTTTCAAGTCACGCACACCATCCACGCTCTGCGCCCAGGCACCATGACCACGCATCGATCCCAGCCACTCCTGGCCAAGTGGATCATAGATCAGCCCGGCAATTGTTTCGCCATTGCGTACAACAGCAGCAATGACACCAAAGAGGGGAAGCCCCCAGGCAAAATTGCCCGTTCCGTCGACAGGGTCGACAATGATGCAAAGTTCAGCATCCTTGATTTTGTCGAGCAACGACGTGTCCCGTGCCACAGATTCTTCACCGACAAAAAGCGCCTTTGGATACAGCTTCGCGATAGCATCGCGCATGCGCCATTCCGCGTGTTCATCCGCATCTGTCACAAGATCGAGATAGTGCGCCTTGGTGCGTGTATCTTCACGTGCGATCTTGCGAAAGCGTGGTAGAATTTCGGTGTCCGCCGCATCAACAATGATCTCCTGCAACTGCGTCAGACTGTGTTCTGTAAAAGCCATTGAGTTCCCGGACAAATTGACGTTGAGTTGAGCGCCTGCTTAACAGGACAGGGTGGTCGCTCCAAGGGCAGGATTCGCAAATGCAGGAAATACTCGAAGCTCTCGAAAAACGCAGGGCAGAGGCACGTGCTGGTGGCGGGCAAAAACGCACCGACGCCCAACATGCACGCGGCAAACTGACCGCGAGAGAGCGAATTGAACTGCTGCTCGATCCACAGTCTTTCGAGGAGTTCGACATGTTTGTTGAACACCGCTGCACCGATTTTGGCATGGGAGAAACCCGCATTCCCGGCGACGGAGTCGTAACTGGATATGGCACCATCAATGGCCGCCTCGCTTATGTCTTTGCCAAGGACTTTACAGTGTTTGGTGGTTCCCTATCTGAATCTCACGCGCGAAAGATCACAAAATTGCAGGACATGGCCCTGCAGAACCGCGCACCCATCATAGGCCTGTTTGACGCCGGTGGAGCCCGAATCCAGGAAGGTGTGGATGCCTTGGGTGGCTATGGCGAAGTGTTTCAGCGCAATGTGCTGGCCTCGGGTGTCATCCCGCAAATCAGCGTGATCATGGGACCTTGCGCTGGTGGCGATGTCTATTCACCTGCCATGACCGACTTCATCTTTATGGTGCGTGACACCAGCTACATGTTTGTCACTGGACCGGATGTCGTAAAGACAGTAACCAATGAGACCGTGACCGCCGAAGAATTGGGCGGTGCATCAGTTCATACGGTCAAGTCTTCAATCGCCGACAAGGCCTTTGACAATGACGTGGAAACCCTTCTCCAAATGCGTCGGTTCTTTGACTTTCTTCCGGCGTCCAACAAGGCTGAGTTACCGTTCTTGCCGTGCACAGACGATGCAGAGCGGAACGACGAAAGCCTCGACACCCTGATCCCCGCCAGTCCCAATCAGCCTTACGATATGAAAGAACTGGTGACTAAATCCGTCGACAATGGCGACTTCTTTGAAATCCAGGACGCCCACGCGAGAAACATCATAACTGGATTCGGGCGGATGAAGGGAAGGACAGTGGGAATCGTGGCCAATCAACCCATGGTGTTAGCGGGCGTTCTTGACTCTGACGCTGGCAGAAAAGGCGCACGTTTCGTCAGGTTCTGCGATTGCTTCAATATTCCAATAATAACATTCGTTGATGTGCCCGGTTTTCTGCCAGGTACGGTTCAGGAATATGGTGGTTTGATCAAGCACGGCGCGAAACTCTTGTTCGCTTACGCCGAAGCAACCGTCCCGAAAATTACAGTGATCACGCGCAAGGCTTATGGCGGTGCCTATGTGGTGATGGCGTCGAAGCACCTGCGTGGCGATATCAACTACGCCTGGCCGACAGCAGAAATTGCAGTTATGGGCCCCAAGGGTGCGACAGAAATTATCTATCGCTCCGAACTGGGCAACAAGGACAAAATCGCAGCCCGCGTGAAGGACTACGAAAGCCGCTTTGCCAATCCTTTTGTTGCCGCAGAGCGCGGCTTTTTGGATGACGTGATCATGCCGCACTCCACGCGCCGACGGATCGCCCGCGCCCTCGACATGTTGCGCGGCAAGGATTTGAGCAATCCCTGGAAGAAGCACGACAACATTCCGCTTTAAACCGGGATCAGTCGATCACTTTCAAGTTGCCGATAGAAACAGGATTTTCGACCTGTGTGGCAAGCATGTCCAGACTTGTTGGGGGTGACTGAAACCAACAGGCAATCCTGATCACAATCCACCCGAATAGTCCGCACTGAAAATGTCTCGCCCGATGTTTCGCCCTTGAGCCACAGTTTTTTCCGCGACCGGCTGTAGAAGTGCACGAACCCGCTCGACTGCGTCTTTGCCAGCGCCTCTCTGTTCATCCACGCAAACATAAGAACCTGACCATCTGACGCGTTCTGCACAATCGCAGCGATAAGCCCGTCAGCATTGAAGTCGAGGTCAGGAGTCAGGGTTTCATCACGAGCCAATGTCATGCGCAATCTATAGCGCGACTCCACTGCACTGCGAAGCCCTCAGATAGAGAAGGGCTGCTGCACGGAAACCGATTGCTGCATGAACCGCGCCTGCAATACAGGGTTGGTCTTGAACTCACCCAGGAACTGGCTTGTCATTGTCGCAACGCCATGCTTGCCAACGCCGCGCGATGACATGCAAGTGTGCGTTGCTTCAATTATGACGGCCACGCCTCGTGCACCGAGATTATCCATGATTGAGCGGGCAATCTCAGATGTCATCTTTTCCTGGATTTGAAGACGTCGTGCGAAGAGATCAACAACCCGTGCGATCTTGGATATCCCGACGACAGAGCCATTCGGCAAATAGGCCACATGCGCCCGGCCATAGAATGGCGCCATGTGATGTTCGCAGTGCGACGTAAAGCCAATGTCACGCAACATGACCATATCGTCATAACCGCCCACGTCGTGAAAACTGCGGGACAAGACATCAGCCGGGTCCATCGCATAGCCAGCAAAATATTCCTTATAGGCCTTGGTTACACGCCGTGGCGTATCAACCAATCCTTCGCGTGACGGATTGTCGCCGGCAAAGGCCAAAAGCGTGCGCACTGCCGCTTCGGCTTCTTCTTGACTTGGTCTGGCGGCGATTTGCCCGCTGGTTTTGGGGAAGACTTTGGCGTCCATGACGATTGCTACCTTGCGTATAGTGTTTCCGGTATGATCCTTACGCGCGCCATGCGTTGACGGATCGATGAGACTGTAAATTGCTTCGCTGACCACCATATCATGGGCTAAGATGGTCTGCAAATTAATGCCCGGCGGGATTTGGCGATGATTAATGACGTTTACAATGCCAAAATTCTAGGCTTTGCGGCCAATATTCCACACCTTGGCCGCCTGCCGGATGCTGATGCAACCGCCGTTGCTCATTCAAAGCTGTGCGGCTCCAAGGTGACCGTAGATTTGAAGATGAACCAGGGCGTCGTGACGGATTTTGCCCATGACGTCAAAGCCTGTGCATTGGGCCAAGCGTCGTCTTCCATCATGGCACGACATATTGTTGGCTCTGGTGCAGAAGAGCTGAAATCTTTGCGTGAGCAGATGCACAAGATGTTGAAAGAAAATGGCGCACCCCCGACAGGCAAATGGGCGGAGTTGGAAGCATTGTTGCCGGTGCGCGACTATAAGGCGCGGCATGCCTCGACATTGCTGACATTTGATGCCGTAGTAGATGCCGTGAACCAGATAGAGGCGAAGACATGATCAAGAAATATGCAGTTGCAATGGAAAGCCCCGCGCGAACCGGATCGCGGTATCCAAAACCACATGATGCTGTTTGTCTCAACCGCACCAAACATGTTCTGGGTGATCAGTTTGATCTGACGCAGTTCGGCGTCAATCTCGCGGTCATTGCGCCGGGTGCGTGGTCATCGCAGCGGCATTGGCACGAGAAAGAGGACGAATTCATTTACATGCTGGAAGGTGAATTGGTGCTGGCAGATGATTCAGGCGAGCATGTATTGACACCGGGAATGTGCGCGGGTTTCAAGGCCAACAATGGCAATGGGCACTGCCTGAAGAACCTGTCGCAAAAGCCTGCGGTTTATCTCGAAGTTGGTTCGCGGATTCCAGGTGAAAGAGTCGACTATAGCGATATCGACATGACAGGCGAAAAGACTGGGGACAAATTTGTCTTTGCCAAAAGAGATGGATCGGCTTTTTAAGCGCCTGAGGGCGGTTCAAAGCTCCGCGAGATCACCACATAGCCTGCTGCACTTGCTGCAACACTCAGGATCAAGGGCCAGAACGCGCTGAAGCCGAACCAAAACAAGGTTGCAGCAATGACGCAGCCAACGGCTGTGCCCAAATCCCAGCCACCTTCAGCAACAACATGATAGCGCAGGGTGCACGGGGACTGCTTGGCAAGGTCATAGAGTCTGCCATTCAAGACTGTGCCATACATGGGCCAAATGAGGACAGCCAACGCATTGGCAGAAATTGCCGTCCACGCCAGGGGATAACCGATTGCCCTGACCACGCCAGCCAGGGCCATGCCGCCATAAGCCAGTTGGCGTGCTTTTTTGCCATGGCCGAGATCCATGGACTTGCCGACAAATAATCCGAACAGGCCGCCCACGAGCCCGGACAAAGCCATTGCACCACCGAGAGAAGCGAAATTCTCGCGTAATGTGATGAACAAGACAAGGGTGAATGTGTAGTGGAATAGGGCAGTGCGCAAACCATCCGTGAACATGATGACACGCGCTTGCCGACGAGCCGCCGCTGGCACCACCGCTTCGGGCGCGATGCGATAGTTTTCTGTCATCAGAAACGGCAGCGCAGACGCCAGCATTGCAGCAGCAACAACAGAAAATGCAACGATCGGAGGAAAGGCGTTCAACAACAGCCCTGACACGACGGGTGCAATGATTCCGGTAAGTGTGTTGATAAATTCTACGGTGCTGACTTGTTTCCCCCGGTGTTCTGTGTCGCCCGACATCGCCACAAATGCGTGCATTGTAGTCCAGTAAAACGAGCTACTGATTGACAATATGGTGAGGTAGAGGACGAGAAGCGGTCCGAAGCCGGTGACTTGCGAAACGACGAGGTAAGTTGCCGCTTCAAGGGTAATTCCAAAGATCAGACCATTGCGAAGGCCAACACGTTTGACAACAGGCACAACAGCCTGGCGTAGAATAATGCGGCCACCGTACATCAGGCCAATGGCGAGCAGCACACCGGGCAGGGGTATGCCTGCTTTTAAGAGGTAAACAAATGCGAAGCTCTCCCCACCGTGAAAGGCAATACCTTGCAGAGCCGAATGGAGGTAAATCAGGTTGATCGATTTGTTTTGGAAATAGGCCATATCGTAGCGGCTTAACTGCTTCGCGTTTGAAACCCAAGGGATTGCCGCAGGGCTTGACAGGGGGTAGGGCGTTCTTTATGGACCGCCTCCTACGCGGAAGTAGCTCAGTTGGTTAGAGCGTCGCCCTGTCACGGCGAAGGTCGCGGGTTCGAGCCCCGTCTTTCGCGCCATTTTAAAGATCAAGCCGCTTCTGCGGCTTTTTTGTTGATGGATGCAAAACAGCAAGAAGATTGACCTTCAATATTGGGTTGGGAATCGCTTTCCAGCGCCCCTGATGGAGCTGGACGCTGAGCCGGGCGCATCTATCAAACTGCGGTAATCCCCAGCCTTTTTGCGCGACATTGAAACGCTTGCAGCGCACCCATTGCTGCGCTACCAAGCCCGTGATTTGGGTGGGGAGATTTCACCCGGCGAGGACCTATGCCAGACACATTGCCAGAGTTGCTGAAAGCATATCTGCCCATCGTGATATTCATGGGAGTTGCAGGGGCCATAACCCTGGCGCTGATGATTGCGCCAATTTTGATTGCCTACAGGAATCCCGATCCTGAAAAGCTTTCGGCTTATGAGTGCGGTTTCAACGCTTTTGATGACGCCCGCATGAAGTTTGACGTACGTTTCTATTTGGTCTCGATTCTGTTCATTATTTTCGATTTGGAAGTGGCCTTTCTCTTCCCGTGGGCCGTAAGTCTCGGCAAGATCGGGTTGCTCGGTTTCTGGTCAATGATGATCTTCCTCGGCATTTTGACCGTTGGTTTCATTTATGAATGGCGCAAAGGGGCACTCGAATGGGATTGATGGAAACCGCTGCAACGCCCATCCAGCGTGAATATTTCACCGAGATCAACGCGGAACTCGCCGACAAGGGATTCTTGGTCACATCGACCGACGACTTGATCACATGGGCCCGTACCGGATCGCTCATGTGGATGACATTTGGACTGGCGTGTTGTGCTGTCGAAATGATGCACACATCCATGCCGCGCTACGATGTTGAACGGTTTGGCTTTGCGCCGCGCGCCTCGCCCCGGCAATCGGATGTGATGATTGTGGCTGGCACACTGACCAATAAAATGGCCCCGGCCTTGCGCAAGGTTTACGACCAGATGCCAGAGCCGCGCTATGTGATATCCATGGGTTCTTGTGCCAATGGCGGTGGCTATTACCACTATTCATATTCAGTGGTGCGCGGCTGTGACCGGATTGTTCCGGTTGATATTTATATTCCGGGGTGCCCGCCAACAGCCGAGGCTTTGCTGTACGGCATTCTTATGCTGCAAAAGAAAATCCGCCGCACTGGCACAATTGAGCGTTGAGCATGACAGAACACTTGCAAACGCTCGCCACCCATATTGCCGCGAAACAGTCCGACGTTTCGTCGTCGATTGCGTTTGATGAGTTGACGCTGACGACAGACGCTATTCACGTCAATGACGTCTTGGCGTTTTTGCGCGACGATCCCGAATGCCGTTTTGTGTGCTTTACCGATTTGACGGCAGCGGACTATCCCGAACGCACTCAACGCTTCGAAGTCGTCTATCATCTGTTGTCGCCCTATAAGAACACGCGTGTACGGGTGAAAGTCTCTGCAGACGAATCAAACCCTGTGCCGTCAGCGATTTCAGTGTTTCCAGCGGCCAATTGGTTTGAGCGCGAAGTGTACGATCTCTATGGCATTTTGTTTTCAGGCCACCCGGATTTGCGCCGTATCCTGACTGACTACGGCTTTTCCGGCCACCCCTTGCGCAAGGACTTCCCTGTCACGGGCCACGTTGAAGTGCGCTATGACGACGAAGCAAAGAGGGTGGTCTACGAACCTGTAAAACTGGTTCAGGAAATGCGGCAGTTTGACTATTTATCACCTTGGGAAGGCACGGAATATGTGCTGCCGGGTGACGAGAAGGCAAAGCAATGATGGGCATTTTTCCGCTGGTTATAATGCCTGCTTTGATGGCCTTGGCGAATGTGATTCCACTGTTGTTCGGGATCTACAAAGTTGATGAGCATGGCGATTTGTCAGGCGTTTTGTTGTTGTCAGCACTCGTGTGGTTGGCTCAGATGGCACTCGCCATAGTTGTGACCACGGTTTTCACCGGTGCCGCTGCTTTGGGATTAGCGTTAGCTGGGATGCAGTTCATGAGTGGATTTGCAGCAACAATCATGATTGTAGGAGGTATAGTCTCCTTCTTGACAACGTTCGCAATACTCGGATTTTGCCATATGAAATTCGTCAGCAAGGAAGTTTCATAGTGGCTGAACTCTCCACCCGCTCATTCTCGATCAACTTCGGACCCCAGCATCCTGCTGCCCATGGCGTGCTTCGTCTCGTGCTGGATCTTGATGGTGAAATTGTCACCCGTGTCGACCCGCATATTGGTTTGCTCCATCGCGGCACAGAAAAACTGATCGAGCAGAAAACATACTTGCAGGCAGTGCCGTACTTTGATCGTCTCGACTATGTCGCGCCCATGAATCAGGAGCATGCCTATGCTCTTGCAGTTGAAAAATTGCTAGGTATTACAGTGCCTAAGCGCGGGCAGTTGATCCGGATTCTATACTCCGAAATCGGCCGTTTGTTGTCGCATCTGTTGAACGTGACCACGCAGGCCATGGACGTTGGCGCTCTTACCCCGCCACTTTGGGGCTTTGAAGAGCGCGAAAAGCTAATGGTGTTCTACGAACGTGCATCAGGCAGTCGCATGCATGCGGCCTACATCAGGCCAGGTGGCGTCCATCAGGACCTGCCGCAAAAACTTATCGATGATATCGGCAATTTCTGCGACAAACACATAAAGGTGCTGGACGACATTGAAACGCTTCTCACCGAGAACCGCATCTTCAAACAGCGCAACGTCGATATCGGTGTTGTCTCGCTGGAAGAATGCTTCAAGTGGGGCTTCTCTGGCGTCATGGTGCGGGGCTCTGGTGCAGCTTGGGATTTGCGCAAGTCGCAACCCTATGAATGCTATTCGGAACTCGATTTTGATATTCCCATCGGCAAGAATGGCGACAATTATGATCGCTATCTCATCCGCATGATCGAAATGCGCGAGAGCGTGAAGATCATGCAGCAGTGCGTGGCCAAACTGTCGTCGGCCGAAGGGGCAGGGCCTATTTCGTCCATGGATGGCAAGGTGGTTCCTCCTAAGCGCAGCGAAATGAAGCAGTCGATGGAAGCGTTGATCCATCACTTCAAGCTCTACACCGAAGGATACAAGGTTCCGGCTGGTGAAGTTTACGCCGCTGTCGAAGCCCCCAAGGGTGAATTCGGCGTGTACCTCGTCAGCGATGGGTCCAACAAACCTTATCGCTGTCGATTGCGGGCACCGGGTTTTGCTCATCTCCAAGCCATGGACTTCATGTGCCGTGGCCACATGCTGGCCGACGTGTCCGCAATCCTTGGATCGCTCGATATCGTGTTTGGCGAGGTAGATAGATAATGTCAGTTCGTCGTCTTCATCCTGATCAGCCCACATCGCCCTTCACATTCAGCGCCGAAAACCTGTCGTGGGCCAAGACCACCATCGCGAAGTATCCGGTCGGCAAGGAAGTCTCTGCGGTAATCCCTTTGTTGTGGCGCGCCCAGGAACAGAACGCGGGTTGGGTGTCGCGGCCAGTGCTCGAATACATCGCCGATATGCTGAACATGGCATACATCCGTGTGTTGGAAGTAGCGACGTTCTACACCATGTTTCAATTGCAGCCGGTGGGCAGCAAGGCTCACGTCCAGGTGTGCGGCACCATTGCTTGTCAATTGCGGGGCGCTGAAGACTTGAAAAAAGTGTGCCAGAACAAAATCCACCACGAACCCCATCACCTCAATGACAATGGGACACTGAGCTGGGAAGAAGTCGAATGCCTGGGCGTATGTGTCAACGCGCCAATGGTACAAGTGTGGAAGAAAACCTATGAGGATCTGTCGCCCGCAACGCTCGAAAAGCTGATCGATGATTGGCAGGCCGGGCGGCCCACGCAGGAAGGCCCTCAAAATGGCAGGCAGAACTCTATGGCTGAAGGTGGCGCGTCATCGCTCACCGATGCCGGGTTGTTTGCAAAACAAAGAACATTCACCCGCGTTGAGGCCCCTCCGCCGCCCGCTGCACCTGTAGTTGCCGCGCCTCCCGCTGTTGCGCCTGCGCCTGCCGTAGTTGTAGTGGCAGCTCCCGCATCTGCTGTTCCCGTAGCCGCCGCACCTGTGCAAGCGCCAGTGCCACCAACAGGGCCACGTCAAAAGGTCGAAACGACAAAACTTGCTGTTGCCAAGGCCAAAACAGAACCCAAAGCGCCCACTCCACAAAAATTCATCGAGATGGTCGCCGCCCGCGTCAAAGCTGGCAAAAAGGCAGCGAAGAAACCCTCGGTACAATCGGAAATCAAGTCGGACGGCAAGCCATCAATGCTGGCCAAACCACGTGGCGGCAAAGGTGATGATCTGGAGTTGATCTGGGGTGTCGGTCCAGGACTCGCAAGAACACTGAACAAAATGGGCTTTTGGCATTTCGACCAGATTGCTGCTTGGACAAAAACCGAACTCAAATGGGTTGATGAAAATTTGAAGGGCTTCAAGGGCCGCGCCACGCGGGACGAATGGGTACCTCAATCCAAGAAGTTGGCCAAGGGCTGGCGACCTGAATCAGATGTCGGTGAAAACCCTAAAGTCAAGTCAGGGAAGAAATAATCATGCTCGCTGACAAAGACCGGATCTTTACCAATCTCTACGGCTTGCATGATTGGGGCCTGGAAGGCGCAAAAAAGCGTGGCTGCTGGGTTGATACCAAGTCATTTGTCGACAAGGGTCGCGACTGGATTGTCAATGAGGTGAAAGCTTCTGGCTTGCGGGGACGTGGCGGTGCCGGATTTCCAACCGGCCTGAAATGGTCGTTCATGCCCAAGGTTGTGGGCGAACGACCGCATTACCTTGTGGTGAACGCCGATGAATCAGAGCCCGGCACATGCAAGGATCGCGAGATCATGCGCCACGATCCGCATTTGCTGGTCGAAGGGTGTCTGCTGGCTTGCATGGCCATGGCGTGCAACACGGCGTACATTTACGTTCGTGGCGAATATATCCACGAACGCGAGCGTTTGCAGGCGGCAGTGGATCAAGCCTATGAAGCGCGGCTGATAGGCAAGAACAATATTCACGGCTGGGATTGCGACATCGTCGTCCATCACGGTGCGGGTGCATATATTTGCGGTGAAGAAACCGCCATGCTCGAAAGCCTGGAAGGCAAGAAGGGCCAGCCGCGCATGAAGCCGCCATTTCCAGCGAATGTCGGCTTGTATGGCGCTCCGACGACGGTCAACAATGTGGAATCGATTGCCGTTGCGGGCACGATTTTGCGCCGTGGCGCGACGTGGTTCAATTCCATTGGCAACCCGAACAATGTGGGCACGAAACTGTTCTGCATTTCGGGCCATGTGAACAAGCAATGCAATGTTGAAGAAGCCATGGGCATTCCGTTCCGTGAGCTGATCGAAAAACATGCCGGTGGCGTGCGCGGCGGTTGGGATAATTTGCTGGCGGTCATTCCCGGTGGTTCGTCGGTGCGCATGGTACCTGCGGCACAGATCATCGATACCCCGATGGAATTTGATTCATTGTCGAAACTGAAATCAGGTCTCGGGACAGCAGCTGTGATCGTCATGGACAAGTCCACAGACCTCATCCGCACGATTGCAAGGCTTGCCTATTTCTACAAACATGAATCCTGCGGCCAGTGTACACCCTGCCGTGAAGGTACGGGCTGGATGTGGCGTGTGTTGACACGCATGGCCGAGGGTCGCGCCGAAAAGCGGGAAATCGACATGCTGTTTGACGTGACAAAGCAGATTGAAGGTCACACGATTTGTGCACTTGGCGATGCTGCCGCTTGGCCCATCCAGGGGCTGATCACGCATTTCCGCCATGTGATCGAAGAACGGATTGATCAGTATGCGGCCAATCCCGATCACGACGGCGCCGTGCGCCGGATTGCAGCGGAGTAAAACATGCACCTCGCTGAGCTCAACATTGGCAAGTTCAAACATCCGACTTCGGATCCACGCATGGCCGGGTTCATGGAGAATCTTGACCGGGTGAATGCGCTTGCTGAACGTTCGCCCGGGTTTGTTTGGCGCTTGAAGGGCGACAACAACAACGCCACGAATTTTCGCGTTGGTGAAGACATGGCGGTCAATCTTTCAGTTTGGGAAGACGCCAAGTCACTTGAGAACTATGTGTTTAACACGGTGCATGTGCAGTTCTACAAGCGCCGTGCTGAATGGTTCCCCTTGATGGACAAGCCGCACATGGTTTTCTGGTGGGTGCCGGAAGGGCATCAGCCAACGCTCGATGAAGCTTACGAGCACTTGCAATATCTGCAAGACAATGGTGCTTCTGACCGGGCGTTTGGCTGGGCCGAAGTGATGGATATTGAGCGCATGCGCTCGCTGAGGTGTGCATAATGCCCAAGATCAAAATAGACGGCGTTGAAGCTGAGTATGAAAACGGCTTGACGCTCTTGCAGGCCTGCGAAATCGCTGGCGCTGAAGTGCCGCGCTTTTGCTATCATGAGCGCCTGTCCATCGCTGGCAACTGCCGCATGTGCCTTGTTGAAGTGAAAGGCGGCCCACCGAAGCCACAAGCATCTTGTGCTATGTCGGTCAATGATCTCCGCCCAGGACCCAATGGCGAAACGCCAGAGGTTTTCACAAGAACTCCCATGGTGAAAAAGGCTCGTGAAGGCGTAATGGAATTTCTGCTGATCAACCACCCGCTGGATTGCCCGATCTGCGACCAAGGTGGCGAATGCGATTTGCAGGATCAGGCCATGGCTTACGGCAAGGCGGAAAATCGCTACATCGAAAACAAGCGGGCCGTTGAAGACAAATATCTCGGCCCCCTGGTGAAAACCGAAATGACGCGCTGCATCCAATGCACGCGCTGTGTGCGGTTTACAACGGAAGTAGCGGGCATCGAAGAGATGGGTGCGACGGGCCGTGGCGAAGACATGGAAATCACCACCTATCTCGACAAGGCGATTTCGTCGGAACTGCAAGGCAACATTATTGATTTGTGTCCAGTCGGCGCGCTGACTTCTGCGCCCTATGAATTCAAGGCAAGGCCTTGGGAGTTACGCAAGACGGAAACCATCGACGTGATGGATGCCGTGGGTTCCAATATCCGGGTTGACGTGCGTGGCCGTGAAGTGCTGCGTATTCTGCCGCGTACCCATGAAGATGTGAACGAGGAATGGATTTCCGACAAGACGCGATTTGTGTGGGACGGCTTGCGCGCGCAACGTTTGGACCAGCCCTACGTGCGTGATCTTGGCAAGCTGCGACCAGCCACTTGGGACGAAGCATTCGCGCGCATTGTTGGCAAAATGTCTGCGGCGGGTGCAGATCGCACTGGCATCATTCTCGGCGATCTCGTGTCAGCCGAAGAGGCCTTCTCGCTCAAAACACTGGCAATGCAACTCGGCATCAAAAGCATTGATTGCCGTCAAGATGGCTCGCCGCTGGGTGAACATGGCGGTCGCGCCGGCTATATTTTCAATTCCACGATTGCCGGCATAGAAGTGGCAGACGCAATCATGTTGATCGGATGCAACCCGCGCCTGGAAGCACCGGTCCTCAACGCCCGCATTCGCAAACGCGCTTTGAAGGGTGGCTGCCTCATCGGTGTTGTTGGCGAAAAGGTCGATCTCACCTACGATTACAATTATCTTGGAGCTGGCCCGGAAAGCCTTGAGCAGTTCGTTTCACACGCACCAATCAGCAAGCAAAAACCAATGCTGATTGTGGGGCAGGGCGCATTGGCGCGGCCTGATGGCGCCGCCGTTCTCGCAATGGTGGCGAAGGCTGCAGCGGCCATGGGTGTCGTGAAAGACGGTTGGAATGGTTATAATGTGCTGCACACGGCGGCCGGTCGCGTAGGTGCGCTCGATGTGTGTGCATTACCTGGTGACGACGGGCTGAACACACGTGGCATGTTGGCTGCAGCAGGCAAAGGCGAACTCGATGTACTAATACTCGCAGGTGCTGACGAAATTGATACGACCGCATTTGGAAAAACATTCGTGGTATATGTCGGTAGTCACGGAGATGCAGGCGCAAGTCGCGCCGACGTTATTCTGCCGGGAGCGGCCTACACTGAAAAATCAGCAACCTACGTCAACACCGAAGGCCGTCCCCAAATGGCGTCCCGTGCGGCCTTCCCGCCGGGTGATGCCCGTGAAGACTGGGCCATCTATCGCGCTCTGTCTGAAAAGTTGGGTGCAACATTGCCGTGGAACAATTTGGCTGGACTGCGTGCAGCCATGTACAAGATTGCACCGCAGTTGGCAGCTCTGAATTCGGTTCAACTTGCCGACGCATCGGCGCTGTCCGAGTTAGGACGAGGTGAAGGGGTTGTTTCAAAAACAACCTTTGCATCGCCAGTGAAGGACTTCTATCTCACAAATCCGATTGCGCGCGCCTCGCGCATCATGGGTGATTGTTCGGCGCTGAAAAGCAGTCGCTCACTGCAGGCGGCGGAGTAGGGCATGACCGAGATTGTAACCCTCGTCGGTTGGATTGCGTTCCAGAGCGTCGCCCTTTTGACGGCGCTTCTCATTGTCGTTTCGTTCCTGATTTACTTCGACCGCAAAGTCTGGGCCGCCGTGCAGATGCGTCGTGGGCCGAACGTCGTAGGACCTTGGGGGATCCTGCAGTCATTTGCCGACTTGCTGAAGTTCGTATTCAAGGAAGTCATTATTCCTGACGGTTCCAACAAGGGCGTATTTGTCCTGGCACCCATTGTCACTGCGGTTCTGTCTCTTGCGGCCTGGGCCGTAGTGCCTATCAATGAAGGCTGGGCCATTGCGGACATCAATGTGGGCATTCTCTATCTTTTCGCCCTGTCATCACTAGGTGTCTACGGCATAATCATGGGCGGTTGGGCGTCCAACTCAAAATACCCATTCCTGTCTGCACTACGATCAGCCGCACAAATGGTGTCCTACGAAGTCTCCATCGGATTTGTCATCATAACCGTATTGTTGTGCTCCGGTACACTGAACTTGACCGGAATTGTTCAGTCGCAACAAACAGGGCTTGGCACAATGATTGGACTGCCGAACTCCTTCCTCGATTGGTACTTCATCCCGCTGTTTCCGATGTTCGTGATATTCTTCATCTCGGCCCTCGCAGAAACCAATCGTCCTCCATTCGATCTTGTCGAGGCAGAATCGGAATTGGTTGCCGGTTTCATGGTTGAATATTCCTCCACCCCATACTTGCTCTTCATGTTGGGTGAATATGTTGCAATCACCTTGATGTGCGCCATGACCACGATCCTGTTCCTCGGCGGCTGGCTTCCAATTGTGGATGTTGCCTTGTTGAATTGGGTGCCTGGCATTGTCTGGTTCATGATCAAGCTGGTCTTCGTATTCTTTATGTTCGCCATGGTGAAGGCAATCGTTCCTCGCTATCGTTATGATCAACTCATGCGGCTGGGTTGGAAGGTCTTCCTGCCCCTCTCGTTGGCGTGGGTTGTGCTGACAGCAGGCGTGCTTGTTGCGTTTGGATGGTTGCCAAAATGAGCCCCATAACAGCTTCATTGATTGGTGCACTTGCGTTTTTGCTCATGGGAATTGCCGAGTATCTGGTGTTCATGCGCGCGGCTTATCCCGCCATTCGTGAACGCCAGGAAGTGGCGAAAACATCACTTAACGATGGCACGGGTCCATCCTGGATCATCACCGTCATCAGATTTCAGAGTTTTGTGTTGATGCCTGTTCTCGGTTACTTCTTGGGCGGACAAATTCTATATTCATTGATGGGACCGAATTGAGATGAACTTAGCACAGGGCACGCGCGCGTTGTTCCTCAAGGAATTCGTATCGGCTTTTGGGCTGGCGATGAAATATTTCTTCGCGCCAAAGGCCACGTTGAACTATCCCCACGAAAAAGGACAACTCAGCCCGCGCTTCCGGGGCGAACACGCCCTGCGCCGCTATCCAAATGGCGAAGAACGCTGCATCGCTTGCAAATTGTGTGAAGCGATCTGCCCGGCCCAGGCAATCACAATTGAAGCCGGACCACGCCGCAACGACGGTACACGCCGTACCACGCGCTATGACATCGACATGGTGAAATGCATTTATTGCGGCTTCTGCCAGGAAGCCTGTCCCGTGGATGCGATCGTCGAGGGCCCGAATTTCGAATTCGCCACCGAGACCCGGGAAGAGTTGCTCTTCAACAAAGAGAAACTGCTGGAAAACGGGGACCGCTGGGAGCGGGAGATCGCGCGCAATATTGCGCTCGACTCGCCGTATCGCTAAGGGCTGACCATGGCGCAGATGTTTTTCTTCTATCTCTTTTCAATTGTGGCTGTGGCCTCCGCCGTGATGGTCATCGCTGCGCGCAATCCCGTACACTCGGTTCTCTACCTGATCCTGTGTTTCTTCAATGCAGCGGGCCTCTTCATTCTCATGGGTGCAGAATTCCTCGCCATGATTTTAGTTGTCGTCTACGTCGGTGCAGTGGCTGTGCTGTTCTTGTTTGTCGTCATGATGCTTGATGTAGACTTCGTAAAATTGCGCGAAGGGTTTTTGAACTACCTGCCCATCGGTGCTGTGATCGGGTTCATCGTTCTCGTCGAGCTCGTGCTCGTATTTGGAACGTGGACTTTGGCACCTGCCAATCTGAAAAGAATTGCTTCCACGTCCAGTACTGCCGTTTCTAACACGCAAGCCTTGGGTGAAGTTCTGTACACCAAGTACTTCCTCTGGTTCCAAACGGCAGGCTTGATTTTGCTCGTCGCCATGATCGGGGCAATTGTCCTGACATTACGCCATAAGGAAGGTGTAAAGCGCCAGGTTATCGCGGATCAAGTTGCCCGTTCGCCAGCAACCGCTGTATCCGTCGTCAAGGTAGAAACAGGAAAGGGCATCTGAAACATGATTGGTCTGTCCCATTATCTCACTGTCGCGGCCATCCTCTTCACCATTGGTATTTTTGGCATCTTTTTGAACCGCAAGAACGTGATCATCATCATGATGTCGATTGAATTGATGCTGCTCGCAGTCAACATAAACCTCGTGGCGTTCTCGATCCAACTGAATGATTTGGTTGGCCAAGTGTTTGCGCTTCTGGTGCTCACGGTAGCCGCCGGCGAGGCCGCGATTGGTCTTGCCATTCTCGTAACGTACTTCCGCAACCGCAATACGATTGAGGTTGAGGACATTAATATGATGAAGGGCTGACGTAACCATGTATCAGGCAATCGTCTTCCTGCCACTGCTAGGCGCATTGATCGCCGGGCTGTTCGGAACATCCCTGTTGAAAGGTCTCGGTACCGATCGAGAGGTTTATGGGGCGGATCACAACCACAATGCTGGTGATCAACACGCTTCAGATCATGATATTGATGATCACGATCACGGTCCCAAATGGCCAATGTATGTGACGACTGCACTTCTGTGCCTGTCGGCTGTACTGTCTTGGATCGTGTTCTCCGGTTTTCTGCACGAACCTCATGACGAGAAGGTTGAACTCTTCCGCTTTATCACGTCCGGCGATCTCCGTGCCTTTTGGGCGCTGCGCATTGATACATTGACAGCAGTCATGTTGGTTGTTGTCACAACGGTATCATCGCTCGTGCATGTCTATTCACTTGGATATATGAGTCATGACGAACACCAGCCGAGGTTTTTTGCCTACCTCTCGCTATTCACTTTTGCCATGTTGATGCTGGTGACATCTGACAATCTTGTTCAGATGTTTTTTGGTTGGGAAGGTGTGGGCCTCGCCTCTTACTTGCTGATTGGCTTTTGGTACACGCGCGAAGCCGCCAATGCGGCAGCCATGAAGGCCTTCATCGTAAACCGCGTTGGTGATTTCGGTTTTGCCCTTGGCATCTTTGGCTGTTTCTACGTCTTTAATTCCGTTGAGTTCGACGTGCTTTTCCGCGAGGCACCATCTGTTGTTGGTAAAACCATGCACTTCCTGAGTTGGGAGTTTGATACCCTGACAGTGTTGTGCCTTTTGTTGTTCACGGGTGCCATGGGCAAATCTGCGCAATTTCTGCTGCATACGTGGCTGCCTGATGCCATGGAGGGGCCAACCCCAGTGTCAGCACTGATTCATGCCGCAACGATGGTGACGGCTGGCGTATTCCTCGTGGCACGTATGTCACCAATGTTTGAATTGGCTCCAGCAGCGCGCGACGTCGTTGTGATCGTTGGTGCAATTACGGCATTTTTTGCGGCAACTGTAGGACTGGTGCAGAATGACATCAAGCGCGTCATCGCCTATTCCACCTGTTCGCAGCTCGGTTACATGTTCGTAGCCATGGGCGTTGGTGCCTACGGTGTTGGCATGTTCCATCTTTTCACCCACGCGTTCTTCAAGGCACTTCTGTTCCTCGGTGCTGGTTCCGTCATTCATGCCATGTCGGGAGAGCAAGACATGCGCAAAATGGGCGGACTTGCGCCGCACATTCGCATGACATGGGCGCTGATGCTGATAGGTACATTTGCGTTGACTGGTGTAGGCATACCGGGACTCTTTGGCTTTGCCGGGTTCCATTCCAAGGACGCGATCATCGAGGCGTCTTACGCCGCACACACAAGCGTCGGCATGTTTGCCTTTGCGGCACTCGTCGTCGCTGCATTCTGCACGTCATTCTACTCTTGGCGTCTTGCATTCATGACGTTTAATGGTCCGACTCGCGCAAACAAAGACGTGATTGACCACGCCCACGAGAGTCCAACTGTGATGTTAGTACCGCTTTATGGCCTGGCAATTGGTGCAATAGCGGCAGGATTTGTATTCGAGCACTGGTTTATCGGTCACGAAGAAGCATTGTTCTGGGGAAAGTCGCTCTATCGTTCGCCAGAAAATGAAATTATTCATCATATGCACGATGTTCCTGTCTGGGTGAAATGGTCGGCAACTTTCGCGATGCTCGCAGGACTGCTTCTGGCATTCCTTTTTTACATCAAGGACACATCATTGCCGCGCCGTTTTGCAAAAATGCATGAACCGCTTTACAATTTTTTGCTCAACAAGTGGTATTTCGACGAGCTCTATGATTTCGTGTTTGTCAGACCGGCAAAAGCGCTCGGTCGGTTCTTTTGGAAAACCGGAGACGGAGCAGTTATTGATGGCTTTGGACCTGACGGCGTGTCAGCGCGCGTTGGCGACGTCACGACACAAGTCGTAAAACTCCAGACTGGATATGTTTATCACTACGCATTTGCCATGCTTATTGGTGTCGCAGCGCTGGTGTCTTGGTTCTCGTTTGGAGGCACCCAATGATGAATTGGCCGCTTCTGAGTGTCGTAACATTTCTCCCGCTGTTGGGCGCATTGTTCATTGTGTTCGCCAGGGGCGAAGACGAGGCCGCAGCCCGCTATGCCCGCTACGCGGCTTTGTGGACAACGATCGCAACATTTGTGATTTCTTTGCTGATACCACTCAACTTCAACAAACTTGAGGCTGGTTTTCAGTTGGTAGAGAGTCGCGCCTGGCTTGGAAACCTCGCCACCTATAAAATGGGCATTGACGGAATCTCGATGCCACTTGTGTTGTTGACCACCTTCTTGATGCCAATCTGCGTCCTCGCATCATGGCATGTCTCGAAGCGTGTCCGTGAGTACATGATCGCATTCCTTGTTCTCGAAACACTGATGATCGGCGTGTTTTGCGCCTTGGACCTGTGGTTGTTCTACCTGTTCTTTGAAGCAGGTCTCATCCCAATGTTCTTGATCATCGGTGTTTGGGGCGGTCCGCGTCGCGTCTATGCCAGCTTCAAGTTCTTTCTGTACACCCTGCTTGGATCAGTCCTGATGCTGGTCGCGATGATTGCCATGTATTGGCACGCTGGCACGTCTGATATTACCCAGCTGTTGACCCTGAATCCAGGCTTTCCGACTGCGATGCAAACTTGGCTGTGGCTTGCATTCTTCGCATCTTTCGCGGTGAAGATGCCGATGTGGCCGGTTCACACTTGGTTGCCAGATGCACACGTTGAAGCGCCAACTGCCGGCTCCGTTATCCTTGCTGCCATCCTCCTGAAAATGGGCGGCTACGGTTTTCTCCGGTTCTCATTGCCAATGTTCCCGGATGCATCGCTTTATTTCCAGAATTTCGTCTATGTCTTATCCGTCATCGCCATTGTCTACACCTCGCTTGTCGCGTTGATGCAGGAAGACATGAAAAAGCTCATTGCTTATTCATCTGTCGCCCACATGGGATTTGTCACCATGGGTATCTTCTCGATGACAAAGCAGGGTATCGATGGCGCTATGTTTCAAATGATAAGTCACGGACTTGTGTCAGGCGCCTTGTTCCTGTGTGTCGGCGTTATCTATGATCGCATGCACACACGGGAAATAGCGGCATATGGCGGTCTCGTGCACCGCATGCCGCTTTATGCGGCAATTTTCATGCTTTTCACAATGGCAAACGTCGGGTTGCCGGGCACGTCAGGGTTTGTCGGTGAATTCCTGTCGCTGATGGGTGCATTCCTGAGCAACACGTGGGTCGCGTTTTTCGCCACGTTCGGTGTCATTCTGTCTGCTGGTTATGCGCTATGGCTCTACGCCCGCGTTGTCTATGGCAAGCTCGAAAAGCAGGAACTTAGCTGGATGCCAGACGTCACACCACGTGAACTTGCGACACTGGCCCCACTCGTGTTCTTGACGCTGTTGTTTGGTGTTTACCCCGCAGCCGTGCTGGATATTTTTTCAGCGACAGTCGGAAATTTGGTTCAATCGGTGCAATCGGCAGCTGTTATGCTTCCGGATGCCGCAACGGTGGCAATGCAACAATAATGATGACGCTCCTCAACTATGCGGATGCATCCGCCGCCCTTCCAGAAATTATACTGGCACTATTCGCCATGGGTTTGCTCATGCTCGGGGTGTTCCTCAAAGGTGGCGAAAATTTTGCGGCAGTGCGTTACGGCTCAGTCGTTGCATTGTTGCTCACAGCCGTGCTCGTGGCTTGGGGTGCCGGCAACGGCAGGCAAATGGCATTTGGTGGAAGCTTCATTGTCGATGATTTTTCCCGCGCCATGAAGTTTCTGGTCTTGGCAGGAACAGACATTGCGCTCGCATTGTCAGGTCGCTTCATGGCCCGACACGGTATGTTGAAGTTTGAGTATGTCATTCTCGTCTTGCTCTCGGCACTCGGCATGATGTTGATGATTTCGGCCAACGACCTGATTTCAGTTTACATGGGTCTGGAGCTGCAGTCTTTGGCTCTCTATGTTATCGCTGCATTCGACCGTGACAACGCCAAGTCTTCAGAGGCTGGTTTAAAGTATTTCGTCCTTGGTGCATTGTCTTCAGGCATGCTGCTGTATGGTGCATCTTTGATATATGGGTTCACTGGGTCGACCCGATTTGAAGACATTGAACTGGCACTGGGCGCAAACGGTTCAAGCTTGGGTGTAATATTCGGATTGGTTTTCATGATCGCAGGCTTTGCATTCAAGGTTTCGGCCGTGCCGTTCCACATGTGGACGCCCGATGTTTATGAAGGAGCACCCACGCCCGTAACGGCTTTCTTTGCCGCGGCGCCAAAGGTTGCCGCGATGGCACTCTTCACGCGCGTCATGATGGGGCCCTTTAAAGGAATTGCGGTTGAGTGGCAGCAGATTGTCATGTTTGTATCAGTCGCGTCCATGATCCTCGGCGCGTTTGCCGCCATCGGTCAAACCAACATCAAGCGACTGATCGCATATTCATCTATCAGTCATATGGGTTACGCACTGGTCGGTTTGGCCGCTAACTCGCGCGAGGGCGTGCAGGGTGTCGTGCTTTACATGCTGATCTACATGGTGACCACAGTTGGCGTGTTTGCCTGCATCATGGCCATGCGCCGCGCTGGAAATCAGGTGGAGACGATTGGCGATCTATCCGGGTTGTCGCGCAATAACAAGACCATGGCGTTTGTTTTGGCAGCGTTGATGTTGTCACTCGCTGGTATTCCGCCGCTCGCAGGTTTCTTTGGCAAGCTGTTTGTCTTCATGGCTGCCGTCAAATCGGGGCTGTATATACTTGCAGTGATCGGCGTTCTCGCAAGCGTCGTGGGCGCCTACTACTATCTTCGAATCGTGAAGATCATGTATTTCGATGAGCCGGCTGCTGCGTTCGATGCCATGGATACAGAGGTCAGATTTGTCGCACTTGTTTCTGGCATCTTCGCCGTAGCGTTTGCGCTGTTTGCCAAGCCACTTGTCAGTTATGCGGCAATAGCAGCCCAATCCCTGTTTTGATAAACGCGTCAGACGTCATACCTGTTGTCAGACTCAAGTCGGTAAATTCCACCAACGTGGAAGCCATACGGCGCTTGAATGCAGGCGATCACAACACAGTATGGATCGTGTCTGATGAGCAAATATCGGGCAGAGGCAGGGCGGACCGGCAGTGGCACTCACCGCCAGGAAATCTCTATGCCACCCTTTTATGGACAAAGATTCACAAACCCATCAACGCGTCACAGCTCAGCTTTGTTGCGGCCAATGCGATATTTGATACCATAAGTCGCTTCACAGTTGAGGCCCACACCAAGCTGAAATGGCCGAACGACTGTTTGGTGAATGGCGCAAAGATCAGTGGCATCTTGTGTGAATCTGTCCAGCAATACGCCGTGTTAGGCTGCGGTATCAACGTGGCAACGTGCCCCCAGGGTTTGACTTATGCCACGACACGCATTCATGATTACCAACCAGAACTTGCGGTGGAACAAGTTTTTGCAGCACTTCAACATGCCATGATGAAATGGTTGAAAATCTGGAATGACGGCGATGGATTTGCGTTGGTGAGGCAGACATGGCTAGACAATGCCTTTCCAATTGGTAGTCCCTTGCGCGTCAACCAGGGAGATAGCCAGTTGACAGGCACGTTTGCAGGACTTGCCAATGATGGCGCACTATTACTTGATTTAGGGGGCATCATGCCGGCGGTAATATACTCAGGAGATGTTGCTCTGGGAGCCCCTCGATGAATGCACGCCGCAAATCCCAGGAAGACGAACAATTGGTCCTTTTACCGCTGGGAGGAACTGGCGAGATTGGCATGAACTGTTACTGTTATGGGTCAGGGCCTGCCTCGAACCGAGAGTGGTTGATGGTTGATCTGGGTGTAAAATTCGGAGGTGACAAGGAACCGGGTGTAGATGTAATTTTGCCTGATGTGGGTTTCATCACATCAAACAAGGACGATTTGGTTGGCCTGGTCATCACCCATGGCCATGAAGATCATATCGGTGCCGTTGCCTGGCTGTGGCCGCAATTGCGCTGCGAGGTTCACTGCACAGCCTTCGCAGCAGAACTGTTGAAACTGAAATTTCAGGAACATGGAATTCTCGAAGACGTGCCTCTCATAGTGCACTCAGCAGAAAAGCCTTTTACACTGGGTCGCTTTGAAGTTGAGTTCATTCCCGTCACGCATTCGATACCGCAATCAAACGCACTCCTGATCAAAACGCCGGAAGGTGTCGTTCTCCATTCGGGTGACTGGAAAATTGATGAAACGCCCGTATTGGGCCAAGGTTTCAACGCAGATCGTTTCGCCCGCATTGGCCGCTCGGGCGTCGATGTGCTTGTGTGTGACTCAACGAATGTTTTGCGAGAAGGTCTTTCACCTTCGGAAAGGGATGTCGCAGCCACTCTGACTGATATTGTGCAGCACGCCAAAGGTCGGGTGGCTGTGACCACGTTTGCCTCCCATGTTGAACGTATCTCTTCAGCAGTGTCAGCCGCCCGCGCCAATGGCAGGGAAGTCGTGATTGCCGGCAGGGCCATGCGAAACACAATAGAGGCCGCAAGAACCTGCGGTCTTTTGCACAACACCGGCACATTTCTGGACGAAGAAGAATTTGGCTACCTCCCAAAAGACAAAATCATGCTGCTGTGCACTGGAAGCCAAGGAGAACCACGCGCAGCTATCGCGCGAATAGCGGAAGATTCTCATCCACACGTGTCATTGGAGCCGGAAGACTTGGTAATTTTTTCGGCCCGTACGATCCCCGGCAACGAAAAAGAAGTGTCGGTCATCCACAACAATCTTGCAAAACTTGATATAGATGTCATCACTGCAGACGATGCGCTGGTGCATTCTTCAGGCCATCCCCGCCAAGGCGAACTTAAAATCATGTATGATTTGGTGAAGCCTCGAGCGCTCATACCCATGCATGGTGAACCTAGGCACATGCGCGCCCACGAAAAATTTGCAAAAGCAAATGGCATCCGTGAAACTCTCGTGCTCGAGGACGGTAAGATTGCCAGATTGTGTCCTGGTCCAGTGGCAATCATTGATGAGGTCTTTGTCGGCACTCTTCACGTAGACGGAAAAATTGTAGTTCCGGGCGTCGACGGTCCAGCAAGACAGCGCCGTAAACTTTCACACGTCGGCGTCGTGGTCGCTTCTGTCCTGCTCGATAAGAACAACCAATTGGCAGACGATATCGCAGTGATCCTTGATGGAGTGCCTGATGGTATAGGCGACGAATTGGCGGAGGCTGCGGAAGCTGCATTTGATTCCATGTCAAAGCAGCGTCGCAAAGACCCGGCGTCTGTTGAGGAAACAGTTCGCACAGCAATCCGCCGCGAAGCTGAAAGAACTTGGGGTAAAAAGCCCGTCTGCAAGGTAATTGTCGTAAGAGTATGAAAACACGGTTGATTGGCCATGCTATAATCGCGAATCATGAGCAAGACAGCCGCACCACCTCCACCGCCACTTCCCGAAGTAGAGCCAATTGCACTCAAGGACGCCCTTGAGGAGCGCTATCTGGCTTACGCACTTTCTACAATCATGCATCGGGCATTGCCTGATGTGCGCGATGGATTAAAACCTGTACATCGGCGCATTCTGCACGTGATGCAGCTTTTGCGGCTGGATCCCAACACAGCGTTCAAAAAGTCCGCCAAGATTGTCGGCGACGTCATGGGCGGTTACCATCCCCATGGCAACCAGGCAATTTACGATGCCATGGTCCGTCTCGCGCAAGATTTCAGCGCGCGCTATCCATTGGTGGATGGCCAAGGCAACTTCGGAAACATCGACGGCGACAACGCCGCAGCTGAACGTTACACCGAAGCGAGACTCACAGACGTCGCCAAGTTGTTGCTCGAGGGACTTGATGAAGACACTGTGGATTTCCGTCCCAACTACGACGGTTCGCTGCAAGAACCTGTCGTACTTCCCGGTGCGTTTCCAAATCTATTGGCCAATGGGTCAACCGGAATTGCAGTTGGCATGGCGACCTCAATTCCCCCACATAACGCGGCAGAACTCTGCGATGCGGCATTGCATCTGATCAAAACTCCAAATGCGGGTGCTGAAAAACTAACGCAGTTTGTGATTGGGCCAGACTTCCCTACCGGCGGCATCATCATTGATGATCGTGAGTCCATTGTAGAGGCCTACAAAACCGGCAGGGGCGGCTTCCGCGTGCGGGCAAGATGGGAGCAAGAAGAACTGTCGCGCGGCGGCTGGCAGATTGTGGTGACGGAAATTCCATATCTGGTTCAGAAAAGTCGACTGGTAGAAAAGATTGCCGAACTTTTGACGGACAAGAAACTGTCGCTGTTGGGAGATGTGCGCGACGAGTCAGCAGAAGATGTAAGACTTGTTCTGGAGCCGAAAAGCCGCAATGTCGACCCTGCTATGATGATGGAACAATTGTTCCGTGCGACGGAACTCGAATCTCGCATACCGCTGAACTTGAATGTTCTGTCTGGTGGGAAAATTCCGAAGGTCATGTCTTTGCGTGACGTGCTTCGCGAATGGCTTGATCATAGAAAAAATGTGTTGGTTCGCAAGTCTAACAATCGGTTGTTGGATATTGCCCACCGCCTCGAGATTCTAGAAGGTTATTTGATTGCTTATCTGAATCTTGATGAAGTCATTCGCATTATCCGGGAAGTAGATGAGCCAAAGCCAGCATTGATTGCCCGGTTCAAGCTATCCGACGTGCAAGCCGAAGCGATACTCAATATGCGTTTGCGCGCTTTGCGCAAGCTCGAAGAGATGGAGATCCGCACCGAACACCAGAAACTTTCAAAAGAGCAGGCTGGCCTGAAGAAACTCTTGAAGTCAGATGATGAACAGTGGTCCACGATTGCTGACGAAATCAAGTCCGTGAAGGAAAAATATTCGAAGAAGACCCCCCATGGCCGCAGGCGCACAGACTTCGCCATTGCGCCAGACATTCAGGCCGACTTCGATGACATGATGACAGAACGCGAACCAACGACAATTGTTTGTTCGGAGAAGGGCTGGATACGCGCCTTGAAAGGTCACTTGGAAGATGTATCGGGCCTGAATTTCAAGGAAGGTGATCAGAGCAAGTTCGTGGTGAAAGCAATGACCACTGACAAGATTATGTTACTGTCATCGTCCGGGAAATTCTTCACTCTTGATGCGGGAAAACTTCCCGGCGGACGCGGCCACGGTGAACCCGTCAGGCTCATGGCAGACATCGATGCGACGGATTCAATTGTTGCATTGTTTGTGTATCAACAGGGTGCCAAACGCCTCTTAGCTTCTAGTGATGGCGATGGCTTTATCGTTTCTGAAGACGACTGCATTGCCAACACCCGCAAAGGCAAGCAGGTGCTGAACATAAAGTTGCCCGCAGAAACTCAAGTGTGCGCTGTCGTGAGTGAATCAGATGACTACATCGCGACCGTCGGTGAAAATAGAAAATTGCTGATCTTCAAGTTGGCGGATGTGCCAGAGATGTCTCGCGGCAAAGGTGTTAGACTGCAAAAATTCAAGGACGGCGGTTTGTCTGATGCGAAGTCATTTAAGCGTTCCGAAGGATTGAGCTGGCAGGATTCGTCTGGTCGCAGTTTTGTCGCAACCGACTTGACCGATTGGGTTGCTGAACGTGCTCAGGCAGGTCGTTTGCCGCCCAAGGGGTTCCCAAAGTCCAACACGTTTTCATAAGTGTATGGACTGGAAGTTCGATTTTTAACAGATAGCTGCAACTATAACGGGTTAACAAACAATTTAAGTGACTTGTGGCAAAATTCCAATCCCTGAGCCGGGTCAGGTATTGGTAACCGCATGTCAGTGTTGGAATTTTGGATTAGTGAAGGCTGCCTTGTTGACAGGCCTCAGACGGACGACTCCGTCGCCATATCCGATCGTGTAATTTTGCAAACTGGCAAATATGTAAAGGTTGAGTCAGATCCGTCAGGAACCGTCGTCAAGTGGAGCATGTTTGGGCCGAACTGGGCCTCCTTGGTCTTTGTCGAGTCATGGTTGCCGAACTTTCAAGCACCCTTTACCCTCCGCTTTTTTAATGCCGGCTGGTTTTGTGAGAAATACGAAACGGCTCAAGATGCAACGAGGCGAATTTCGCAATTGTTAGGCAAGGCCGACGTAAGGTTTAGTGCAAAGGCGTTCTCGAGAAATTTCATACCAACAATTGAAAAATTGCCTGATGGACTTCGCGCAGCCTGGGAAGCGGGAGCAACACCACCAAATTCAACAGTCGTCTGCAGCGTCGATCTCGAGACAGGCATTAGCCAAGTAGAGGCAGTTGGCCACGAATCCGCGATTGCCAGCATTTGGGGGGTGTCACCAGTAAGCTTCCCATGTTTGACCGGTCATAGCTACGATCGCGTCGTATCGAGGACGTACTTTGACGTACTCAAATCCGGCCGTCCCAACTACAGTCACGTCATTGCTGCCATGACCCAGCCCGACGGCGAGGTCCAGTGGCACGGATACCAGCGCGTTGTATTCCCAGGTACTGCTCGGGTGAATGGAAACCCTACAGTGAATGTTGTGGGTCACGTATCGCCTGTGGAGATTCCACTACTGTAGACATCATCTCATCGACCATCTGTTCGAGGCCGCTGCGGTCAATCACACACAGATACTCAACCGGATCGATGCCATCAGATGCCCACTCCCAACGAAGAAATCCACGTTCGATCGTGGTATAGCCAATGCGTCCCACATGTCCGTGACCTGCCATTTGGGAACTTGCCAACCCCCAAACCGCGTCTGGATTCCATTTGATAAGCGAGACCAGCAAACCAAGTCGCGTAAAAGCTTCAAACACGCGCCGGTTGCGGACCTGTTTATCGACCCAGATTTCACCATGATAGACGAGACGCCCGCGCAAGCGTTCGCTGATGCTGTCCCGAGGCGGTCGCGCATGGCTCGGTATCATGAGTTCATGGCGACGCATGTAAACGCCAATCATATAGGGCGCGCACCAGTCCGCAAGATTGGTATCGATGAAGTCGCAACGAAATGCTTGCAAACCTACGATCTTGCCGTCTTTGTTGGAAAGTCCAGTCCAGAATGCCCGGTCACCTGAAAAATCACACACATTCGGATCATGCATCGGGGCCACGGGCATATCCCGCACATTCTTCTTGGCTACATGCATGAGTTGCATGTCAGTCTCGACGCTAGGCACAAATCCCAAGTCCAACAACTCGGCATTCAGGTCAGAAACTGCCCTGGCAACGAGCAGCGGACTGCGTAAACTATTGAACCACATGTTGAACATACTTCATGACGAGGACATTGGCCGCCCTAGATCACAAATTTTAGACAATGAATGGTAAATTATCACTGCCGGATATAGCAGGTTTCTAAATTTATCTCACATTCAAAACCCATCCGCTGGGTCCCAGTCTCTCCTGCGGCAGAAACCGGGCTTTGTATGCCATTTTGGCGGAGTTCTCGATCCAATACCCGAGGTACACATAGGTCCTGCCGCGCGCTTGGGCATCACGCAATGTATCCAGTATCATGAATGTGCCAAGGCTCCGCTCGGCATAGTCAGCGTTGTAGAAACTGTAGATCATCGAGCATCCGTCGTTCAGTGTGTCCACCAAGGCAACTCCGACGAGTTCGCCTTTCGAAATCGACGTCGCGTTCAATCGATACTCGACAATTTGCGTATCAACAGTCGTCTCATCCACCATTGCCGCGAAATCCAGAACGGTCATGTCCGCCATTCCACCTTCACTGTGGCGCGTATCCACATACGAGCGGAATAGGGAATATTGTTCAGAAGTTGCTTTTGCCCGGGACACACTCGAGTTTACATCTGCGTTTCTTCTCAAGACGCGCCGAAATGTAGGAGTCCACTGGAATTGATCCACTGGCACCCGCACAGAGACACACGCCTTGCACTTGTCACAGGCGGGACGATACGCAATGTTCTGGCTGCGTCGAAACCCGCCTTGGGAAAGCTGCGAATTCAAGGCAACAGCCTCTGCTCCAATCAAATGGGTAAACACTTTGCGCTCAAACTGAGTTGGCAAGTAGGGGCAGGGGCTCGGCGCCGTTATGAAAAATTGCGGAAAATTTCTGCGTTCAATGCTCATTGCGATGTATATACTCGAATGTATTCGCATTGAAAGCAAGAGGCTGAAGGAACATGGCAAAGACGTTCGCGTGGTTGGGCTTGGGCGCTATGGGTTTTCCCATGGCCGGACATTTGTCCCAAAAATCCGGCGCAAATGGAACGGTCTACAATCGTACGAACTCAAAGTCTGACGCATGGACCCAGAAATACGGCCAAAAAAGCGCACAATCACCCGCAGAAGCCGCCAGCGGAGCAGACTTCGTGTTTGCTTGCGTCGGCAATGATGATGACTTGCGATCGGTTACCATCGGTGAAAACGGTGCATTTTCCACCATGAAACGCGGATCCGTATTTGTGGATCACACGACGACGTCCGCCGAAGTGGCAAGGGAACTGCACGCCATTGCTGAAACCATGGGAATTGCATTCGTCGACGCACCCGTGTCCGGCGGCCAGGCCGGAGCAGAGAATGGTGTCCTCACTGTCATGTGTGGAGGCAATCAGAAAGACTTCGATGCTGCGGTACCTTTTGTGGCGCACTATTCGCGCACGTGCAAATTGTTAGGTCCGTCAGGATCCGGACAATTGGCGAAAATGTGCAACCAGATCGCAATCGCAGGAGTTGTTCAAGGATTGGCGGAGTGCATTCAATTCGGACAAAAGGCGGGATTGGACATGATTGATGTTATTGACGTCATATCCAAAGGTGCTGCTGGTTCCTGGCAAATGGAAAATCGCCACAAAACCATGATTGCGAATAGCTTCGAGTTTGGTTTCGCCGTTGATTGGATGCGCAAGGACTTGGGGATATGCCTGCACGAAGCCCGCAAAAATACAGCCCATTTGCCTGTCACAGCACTAGTCGACCAGTTCTATTCTGAAGTTCAAAAGATGGGCGGCGCGCGTTGGGACACGTCCAGCTTGATCGCCCGCTTGATGCGGTAGTTCATCGCTTGTCGTTAAAAAAAGCGAGCAAGAGGCTCGCCGCCTCTTTTTCACGGACTCCCGAAATCACTTCGGGCCGATGATTGCATGTTGCTTGCTGAAAGAAACGTGGCCCGTTATCAACTGCGCCCATTTTTGGATCTTCGGCCGCATAGACAACACGTTTGATACGGGCAAAAGATATCGCGGCGGCGCACATCGTACATGGCTCCAGAGTTACGGTTAGAATGCAATCGTTCAGCCTCTGATTTCCGAGGATTGCGCCGGCGGCCCGTATCGCAAGTATCTCGGCATGGGCCGTAGGATCACAGAGCTCAATTGTCCGGTTGCCTGTGGCAACGATGGTCTTGCCGTTAGGGTCAGTGATGACTGCGCCAACCGGCACTTCACCGCGAAGTGCTGCTTCACGCGCTTCCGCCAGCGCTTCCTGCATGGCATCCGACATGTCAATTCCCCGCTTCTGAAGTTTTGCAAGTTTTCAAAACATGCACTATGGCTCCCACCATGCGCATTGTCGGGGGAAGATTCAAGGGACGAACACTGGCAGGACCAAAGAGTTCTGAAACCAGGCCAACGTCTGATCGCGTACGCGAAAGCATATTCAATATTCTAGCTCACGGAACTCCCGGTTTTGAAATTGAGGGCGCTCGCGTCATAGACCTGTTCGCTGGCACAGGTGCGTTGGGATTTGAAGCACTTTCCCGCGGAGCAAAGTTCTGCCAGTTTGTCGAAGAAGCAACAGAAGTGCGTGGCATCATAAGAAACAACGCGGATGGACTTGGTGTGCTCGGACTCTGCAAAATCTGGAGACGTGACGCAACAGATCTCGGACGTTGCGAACCACAGTCACCGTTTAGATTGGCATTTTGTGATCCACCCTACAACCGTGGTCTAGGTGCCAAATGTTTAACCTCACTTGTAGCCGGCAATTGGTTGGAAAAAAATGCAGTCGTGGTCTTCGAGGAGTCCACGAATTACACTGAGACGGAGATTGCCGGATTGGAATTGTTCGATCAACGCGACTATGGCGACACCAAGGTGATGATGCTTCGTCACACAAAAAGTGAAGCATGAACATCAGATTTATTTGCCTTAATTGATCACATCAATTCCTTAGTGTCGTTTCATTCTTGAACGACAAAATGATGGCGTCAAATACATCTGGCGTTCGTGCAGAGTGCATCCGACAGGTCTCGCGGGTGGCAGTGTGCTTCTGCAAACATGACAACATGGAGACTCAAATATGAAACAGAAACTAATCGCAGCCATTTTCGTAATGGCATTTGCAGCGGGTCCAGCACTGGCAGACTGTGCTGGCGATTTGGCTAAAATTGACGAAGCTATGAAAGCCACAAAACTCGACGAAGCCAGTACTGCAAGGGCAACGGAATTGCTGACCCAAGCCAAAGCTGCATCCGACGCAGCAGATGAGGCTGCTTGCACTGCATCAACAAAAGAAATCCTGACGATGCTGGGCATGTAGCCCCATTTATCTCAGCCTCTGAGGGGGAAGCTGGCGTGGGGTGATGGAGGCCGCATCACCTCGCGCCAGTGGCTGATTTAACCTGCTTTGCCTGATCCAGATTTTGCGATACAATGTTTGCAATCTGGAGATTGAACATGAAGTGTTGCGGCCTTGGACTGATCGCTGTTGGTATTCTTGCAAGTGTGAATGGTGCCATGGCGGCCAGTTGCCAGGAAGATATCAATGCGATTGACGAAGCACTGAAGGCCGACAACTTGGCGGCAGACGTGCGAGCCCAAGCTGACGATCTTCGCAACCAGGCCGTGCAGCTTTGTGGCGCGGGGAACGAAGATGAAGGCTCGGCCATGGCTACAGAGGCCAAAGTTCTACTCAAAATCGAATAGATAGTTTGTGTGGCATGTGCTGTTGCGCTGCGATATAATCGCTCGTTTCAGGTATTGGAGTACCCCATGCAAAAGTCCTGGTCGCCGGAAAGTTGGCGCCAATTTCCAGTTATGCAATTGCCCGAGTACGCAGACGTTGAGAAATTGGCAACTGTTGAAAAGAGGTTGGCAGGTTTCCCCCCTTTGGTGTTTGCTGGAGAAGCGCGCAAACTGAAAAAGCAACTGGCACGCGTCGCGGAGGGCAGGGGATTTCTGCTGCAAGGCGGCGATTGCGCCGAAAGCTTCGCAGAGCACTCTGCCGACAACATCAGAGATTTTTTCCGCGTATTCCTGCAAATGGCAGTCGTCTTGACGTTTGGCGGTGGCCAGCCCGTAGTCAAAATTGGGCGCATCGCCGGTCAATTTGCCAAGCCACGATCTTCACCAACAGAGACAATCGACGGGGTCGAGTACCCAATCTATCGTGGAGACATCGTCAATGACGCTGAAGCCACGACCGCCGGTCGCACACCCGATCCAGAACGCCAGATCATGGCCTATCGCCAGTCTGCCGCTACCATGAATCTGCTGCGCGCATTCGCGCAAGGTGGATATGCCAACCTGGAAAACGTCCATAAGTGGACACTCGATTTCCTGAAAGATTCTCCGGCCTATGAGCAGTATCAGGCCCTGGCTGATCGGTTAACGGAAACCTTGGGCTTCATGCGGGCATGCGGCATTAACGCAGACTCCGCACCTCAACTGCGCGTCACGGATTTTTTCACGTCGCATGAGGCTCTACTGCTCGGTTACGAACAAGCCTTGACTCGCGTCGATTCAACAAGTGGAGACTGGTACGCAACGTCAGGCCACATGCTCTGGATCGGTGACCGCACCCGGCAACTTGATCACGCCCATGTGGAGTTCTGTCGTGGCGTCAAGAATCCAATTGGCCTCAAATGTGGTCCGTCGCTGAAATCTGATGAATTGATCCGCTTGATTGATGCGCTCAATCCAAACAACGAACCCGGTCGACTGACACTGATCGCGCGTTTTGGTGCAGACAAAGTTGAAAAGCATTTGCCTGATTTGGTGCGCGCAGTGAAACGTGAGGGGCGCGTTGTAGTCTGGTCCTCCGATCCAATGCATGGCAACACCATCAAATCGACAAGCGGCTATAAAACGCGGCCCTTTGACGCCATCATGAGTGAGGTGCGTCGCTTCATGTCCATTCACCAGGCTGAAGGGACCCACGCCGGCGGAATCCATGTCGAAATGACGGGCAAGGACGTGACCGAATGCACCGGTGGTTTGCGAGCGCTCCGTGATGAAGACCTGAATGATCGCTATCATACATTCTGCGATCCCCGCCTCAATGCGTCTCAAGCCTTGGAATTGTCTTTCTTGGTGGCAGAAGAGATCAAAAAGGAAATGGCGTCTCGGCCACCTTGGCCTGAAGTAGATTCAGCTGAAGCGGCCGAATAGCTTTATCCTGAGAGCAGTGACGAATGCGTCGGACAGGTACCGTAAAGTTTTTCGACCGGGACAGGGGCTTTGGATTTATCGTGCCTCAAGACGGTGGAAATGACGTGTTTGTGCATGTGACAGCCGTTCAGAACGCCGGCATTCCGTACCTCAAGGAAGAAATGCAGGTGAGTTTTGAAATTCAGAATGACAGCAGGGGGCGTGGCGAACAGGCAATTGTCCTGCAACTCTTGAGTATTGCCTGATATGCGGGCTTTGGTTTTTCAGCATATGGATCACGATCATCCCGGCAGGTTCATGGACTACTTTGCCGAAGACGGAATCATGACTGACGTTGTGCGTCTGTTTGAAGGTGAGTCCATTCCATCCATGGCGCCCTATGATTTGCTGGTTGTTCTCGGGGGTGCCCAAGACGCGTGGCAGGAAAGTGAATATCCTTACCTTGCTGAAGAGAAAAACATCATAAGAGATTGGGTGAAGCTCAAAGCCAAACCATACTTGGGCATCTGTCTCGGGCATCAACTACTTGGTTCTGCACTGGGAAGCGAAGTCGCTCCAGCGTCATCACATGAGGTTGGTGTTTTCGAAATAGCACTGACCGATGCGGGACATTCTCACCCCCTCCTGTCAGGACTTCCGCCAATATCTAAAGTCATGCAGTGGCATTTCGCGGAAGTAAGAACCGTTCCCCCTGAAGCGAAGGTTTTGGCGTCGTCGGCAACGACACCAATCCAGGCGATGGCGGTTGGAAATCACGCGATTTCAACCCAGTTTCATTGTGAGTTTTCACCACAAACAGTTGCGGGTTGGCGCTCAATTCCAAGCTATGTATCAGCGTTGGAGCGAATTCACGGTCCGGGCGCCTATGACCGGTTGCGGACCCAATGCATGCCGCTCATGCCGGAGATGCAGCGAACAACGCGTCAAATGTGGGACAATTTCAAACGGGTGTCAGGTCTCATTGCTTAAGCAGAAAAATCTCGCCTTCGCTTTCCTCAGTATCCAGCCACATGAAGTCGAGATCGGGAAATTCGCTCTCAAGAATGTCTCTGCCTGTTCCGATTTCGCATAAAAGCGACCCGCCTTCATCGAGATGTTTTCCAGATTGGCGAATAATTGTTCGGACGATATCCAATCCATCTGTTCCGCCCAGATGGGCAATCTGCGGTTCTGCCGAATATTCCAGCGGAAACGCGTCTACCTCCGCTTGGGCCACATAAGGCGGGTTAGCGATAATAAGGTCAAATTTCTGCTTGCCTACGGGTTGAAACAGGTCGCCTTGCAACAGCGTGACGCGGTTCTGCATTTTATGTTCGCGAATATTGCGATGCGCAACATCAAGGGCATCCGCGGACAATTCGACCGCCATCACGTCGGCGTGTGGAAACACCATTGCGGCCAGAATCGCCAGACATCCCGAACCAGTGCAAAGATCAAGAACGTGGCGGACATCGGCCGCACCCTCGATCAACTCAGTGATGTCACCCTTCATCAGAATATCGCCGATATAGGACCGTGGAACGATCACCCGTTCGTCAACATAGAAAGGAACACCATGCATGTAAGTTTTTTTGAGCAGATAGGCAGCCGGTTTTCGCGATGAGATGCGGGCTTCAATCACGGCATCCAGCGCCAGACATTCCGCACGCAAAAGCGTCGCATCGAGCCACGGATTGATGTCATCGACAGGGAGGTGCAGCGTCTCAAGAATGATAAAAGCGGCTTCGTCAATGACACTCGTGGTGCCGTGCCCATGAACTACTCCAGCTTGGCGAAAGCGGCTGACGGCAAAACGCAAATAGTCCCGGATGTTCTTTAATTCTGACATGGCGCTAGCTCTAGCCGCTTGGCAATCAGCCCGCAACTCGGTTGCAGCAAACAAATTCTGGCGCTAAACATCCAAGATGCCAAAACTTCGCATTGCGCTCATCCAAGTGACCCCTTTCCAGCAAAATTGCTCCATCGTTTTTGATGATGAGACCAAACGCGCAGTCGTCGTCGATCCGGGTGGCGAGATTGATCGCATTGACGCTGCAATAGCCAATGCAGGCGTAAAGGTCGAAAAAATCCTGTTGACGCACGGCCACATTGATCATGCTGGCGGCGCTGCGGAGTTGAAGGAAAAACTGGGTGTACCAATTGAAGGTCCCCACAAAGATGACAAGTGGTTACTCGACCTCTTGCCACAGCGTGGGCTGGAGTTTGGGGTCGCCGGAGCCAGGGTGGTTGAACCTGATCGCTGGCTGGACGACGGTGACGAAGTTGAAGCCGCAGGATTTAAGTTCAGTATTATTCATGCGCCCGGCCACTCACCAGGGTCAGTTGTGTTTTACAATGCAGAAAACAAATTTGCCCTGATGGGCGACGTGTTGTTCAGAAATTCTGTGGGGCGTACAGACTTGCCCAAAGGCGATCACGCCTCATTGATCAACGCCATTATGACAAAAATTCTTCCACTTGGGGATGATGTGAATTTTCTTCCCGGCCATGGGCAGCCGAGCAATATAGGCGATGAACGGCGTAACAACCCGTTTTTGACGGGCAAGCGGTAGCTAGATCTTCATTTCAACCAATCGGGAATTCGCTGCAAAGTAAGCATCACCCGTAGATCGGAATACGCCGCACTCTGGTGACTTGCCAACGCCGAACGTTTCGCAATACTGCTCGCCTTTTGCATTCCATCTGCCGACACCGTCACCTTTGACGTCATCTTGGTAAGACAGCGTGCCATCGGAATTGTATGTCACAAAGCCGTTGCCGTCAGTGCGCGTATACTGAAAAGTCTTTCCTGCGATGGCTGTTGAAATTTCACCTGCCGCGAGGTTGCGGACAGCCTGACCCTCCTGGGACGGAATAGCCGATGTTCCACCGTTGACCACACGCACGCCTTGCGGGCCACGTGCACAGCCAGCCAACAAACAAACGACGACACACGCGATAAATATCTGTCGAATCATTGCACCACATCCAAAAACATTGACCCTGTGCCATAGCATGGATGCTGCAGCAAGTTGAGCTACACTCTGCTCTCGGAAAGGACCACAACCGGTGTACCTTTCACAACAAGTTCAAAAAGGTTCGCCACATCTTCGTTCAACATGCGAATACATCCAGATGACATGGCTTTCCCGATTGATGAGGGATCGTTTGTGCCGTGGATGCGATAGAGAGTGTCGACGCCATTTGCATAAAGATAGAGGGCACGCGCTCCCAAGGGATTTGTGGGTCCGCCCGGCATGCCGTTTGACCAAGTCTTGGCATTGTCGTCGCGAAAGACCATCTCTTCTGGCGGAAGCCATCGTGGCCATCTGCGTTTGAGTTGCACAACCGCATCTCCGTTCCATGCAAATCCCGCACGACCAACGCCAACGCCGTAGCGCACAGCTTGCCCGCCCACGAGTACAAAATACAAATAGCGTGATTGTGGGTCGACAACAATTGTACCTGGAGCTTCCGGTCCATCAAAAGGAACAGTTTGGCGGCGAAACTTTGCCGGAACGAGCTTCGCACCAACTGTCTCAATGGGAAAATCAATCGGCAACTCGGCAGGTGGTATAAGGTCAGGATTACGAACAACGGCTTCTCCACCATAAAGGGGATGTTCCATCGCAGCGCGATTTGACGTTGGAGGTGGCACAAGTGAAGCAGGTTTGACACCGCTGTTGTCTGTCAACAGCGGGGGTTCCGCCCTTGCAAACTCGGAAACTGCGGCAACAGCTACCATCGCAAACATGCGCCGACTAAGTCTTGTTGATGTTAAAATCATGACCCAACTCTAGTCGCCTGCTGCGGCGATCCAGTGAACAATTCGCGGCAGAACTATGGCCAGTCTCAAGCCAACGTAAAGATCGCTGGTCCGACCTTATAGCTGTCGCCCTGACCCTCATTGGTAAACGGTTGGCAGACGGTGCTCATCCCTTTTGGCAAAAATGGTGCGGGAGCAAAACTCTCGCACAATTGACCATCACGAGTCTCCCATTTGCCGGACGTGGTGCCTTTGCCATCTACTTCCACAAGTGAAGTGCCATCGTTGGCATAAAGTGTCGTGCCGCTGTTGTTAGGGCCTTGCCACCGCCAGCTTTTGCCGGCCAAGACGCTCCGGATCTGCTGACCAGTAAGCGCACTGGGTGAAATCAAAGGTTCTGCCTGCAGTGCCGGTTCCGGTGTGCTGTTGTCCTTGAACATGCCCAAGTTTGCGCAGCCTGCCAAACCCAAAGCTGAAACGACAGTCAAAACTCTTCCCAAATATTTCATTACCAAACCCTCACGCAACTTTCACCCCAATTCTGTGTCAGGAATAAGGGCCACCCACCTCGCATCCACACGAGATCATCTCTGATCACATGCCCATGCGCCCGCTTGTTGCGAGCAATCGTAATCATTCAACCAATTGTATTTAAGTTGCCTTAACAATACCGCCAGACCTGTGATAGGTCGGCGTCCATGAACTACCGACATGCCTTTCACGCTGGCAACCATGCTGACGTCTTGAAACACATTGTTTTGACCAGAATCTTGACCTTGATGGCGGCCAAACAAAAGCCCATGGCGTTTTTGGACGCGCACGCAGGCATTGGGAAATACGATCTGATGGCGGTCGCTGCTGGAAAGACGTTGGAGTGGCAGACGGGTATCGCAAAAATGGCCCAACCCTTTGTGAGCCCCGTGGAGGAATTGCTGGCACCCTATCGTAGCGTGGTGGACGCTCTCAATAACAGCCCCGCTGTCCTTCACTATCCTGGCTCTCCCATGTTTGCCTCTGCCATTCTTGGGAAAGGAGACAGATTGTTTTTCAATGAGTTACACCCAGAAGACAATGCGATACTTAAGGCAAATTTCCAATCGGATCGCCGCGCACATGTAACGCAACTCGATGCCGTCATCGCGGTCAAATCAAAATTGCCATTTCAGGAGAAGAGGGGCCTGGTGTTGCTCGACCCACCCTATGAACAGCAAAATGAATCTGAACAGGTGGTCCGTACGTTGCAAAATGGACTGAAACGCATGGCAAATACCGTCTTTGCAATCTGGTATCCGGTCGTGTCTGAAACATTTGCGACTGAACTGGCAGCGGCGATAAAGCTGCTAAACGCCCCAAACCTTCTCCGCATCGAACTGCACGTCAAAGAGGTTTTGGATGGCGGTGGATTGGCAGGCTCAGGCATGCTGATCATCAACGCGCCACACACCCTCGATGAGGAAATGTTGCTGATCTTGCCTCATATCGCGTCAAGGCTGGGGATAGGTAACTGGGGGCGCGGCCAGGTTAATTGGCTCACGCCCCGCACGTGAAATCAATTAACGGCGGTTGTGATAGCCTCGCTCAAGTCCTTGTACTCTTCACACGTCTCGCCACACCGTTTTCCAATCTCGGCAAGTTGAACTTTTGCAAGATCAATCCGCCCGGCAGCAACATACCCTTCGCCCAGATACTCTCTCGCCAAAACGAAATTCGGATTTATGTCCAATGCTTTGCGATAGAAAGCTATACCGGTTTCGAGGCGGCCTGCTTTCCTGTGGCTGTAGCCGGTATAATTGAGCACACGTGGATCATTCTGGTCGGAAACGGCCGCAAGCACCGTCAAAGCCCAGTCATATTCACCGTCCTTGGCGAGGAGTCGTCCCTGTTGATAGAGGTCTTCATCTGGCAAAACACCCGAAACCACCTTCACGCAGGCCTTCCGCTTCTTGCCTTTCCTGGTTACGGTCTTGATAACTTCGTTCTTTTTGCATTTCAAAGTCTTTGGAGATTGCACTTTGTCACTTGCGCTGCTCCCGGTCGTATCCGTCGGCGTCGATGGCGATTCCCCTGCTGCGAGTGCAAAGGTCGACAGCGCAACTGTGGCCACGAGTGTTAAAAGCATCTGTTTCATGTGAATTCTCCTATAGTACTACGGCATATCATACGGATGTATTCCATCACTGGTTTGCCGTCTGTCATGTGTAAATCCATCGCGTACTTGCGAGAGCCATTCGATCTGGCACCAACTCCATGGCAAAATTGCGAAGGTGCGCCTTGATGCCACCCATGTGGTAAATATTGCCCATGCGCATCGATTGCCGATCCAGCCTCTCGGTTCGACCTTTGCGACCGGCCTCAAAGCTGGCAAATGGGTCAGGCAGCATGAAACTCTGAGCCAGGTGCGCAGCATCTTCCAAAGCCATGGCCCCTCCTTGCGCCAAAAAGGGAACCGTGCCGTGGGCTGCATCGCCAATCACGCATATTGGCCCCTGATGCCAAGTCTTCAATGGCGGAACCCGAAACGCAGACCATGTTGCCCATCCATTGACCGTGGACACCAGGTCATCAATCGGTCGAAATAAATAAGGAATCGAGCGATTGGCATCTTTGGACACAACAACAATATTCACCCGCTCGCCGCTGACGGGGTAGTGGACCACATGACCACCGCGACAAAGCCAGAGATTGACGCACTCAATATCAATGTCAGCGGAACTTCTCACGTCAGAAAATGGCAGCAGGCAGCGATGATAGACAAACGGCAGCGCCACTTCCGCTGCGTCACGAAAGAGCGCGTTTCGCACCCGTGACCGGATGCCATCAGCAGCAATCAAATGACTAGCATGCATTCGCATCTGGGAGAGTTCGAGCGCCACTGCGCCATCGGGTTCAACATGGAATGAATGTACCTCTGCCCCCCGAACGATCGAGATCTGATCCAAGGATGTCGCAACACCAAGCAGCGCTCCATGCAAGTCGGCGCGATGCATGACCCGATACGGCGCACCGAATTCACTTGGAAATCCGCGAAGATCGATGCGTTGAAGCGTTTTGCCACTATGGCCATCTCGCACCACAATGTGCGTGGGCCGCAAGGTCAATGGCTCTACGGCATCCCAAGCACCAATCGCCTGCAAAGCCCGCACGGCGTTAGGACCAATCTGGATGCCGGCTCCAGTTGCGTCAAATGTTGCCGCTTTTTCCACCACCCGCACGGACCGACCAGTGCGAGCCAACCCAATGGCCGCCGCCAATCCGGCAATTCCCGCTCCAGCTATGGCAATTGGCAAGTCAGCTTTCTGCACCATCCACAGCCCTATAGCGCAAGTTGTTTGAATAATACCGTCTGTAGATGACACTTGCCCCTGCGCTGTCGCCGCCCTAATTGGTGAGCCCGCATAAGGACGGAGACCATGGGATTCATATCTGACGCACTCAATCGCATCCAACCATCTGCCACAATAGCGATTTCAAACAAGGCCCAGGCCATGCAGGCCGAAGGCCTAAACGTCATCGGCCTAGCTGCAGGTGAGCCAGACTTTGATACGCCAGACAATATCAAAGATGCAGCGATTGCCGCAATCAAGGCTGGTAAAACAAAATACACGGCAGTTGATGGCATCCCTGAGCTCAAGAAGGCGATTGTCGCGAAGTTCAAACGCGAAAACAACCTGGACTACAAGACGACACAGGTTTCAGTCGGAACCGGGGGTAAGCAAGTCCTGTTCAATGCCTTGATGGCGACAGTCAATCCCGGCGACGAAGTAATTGTACCGTCTCCTTATTGGGTGAGCTACCCCGATATCGTCATGCTTGCCGGTGGCGTTCCGGTCATTGTTGCCGGACCAGCGGACAAGGGCTTCAAACTTCAGCCCGCTGATCTTGATAAAGCCATCACCACAAAGACCAAGTGGCTAATCCTCAACTCGCCATCAAATCCATCGGGCGCAGCCTATTCTCAAGCAGAACTGCGGGGGATTGCTGACGTCTTGCTGAAACACCCCCACGTCTGGGTGCTCACGGACGACATGTACGAACATCTGGTTTATGACGCGTTTGAATTTACCACCATCGCCCAGGTGGAGCCCAAGCTATATGATCGTACGCTGACAATGAATGGGGTGTCGAAATCCTATTGCATGACCGGCTGGCGCATCGGTTATGGCGCAGGTCCGGAAGCCCTCATCAAGGCCATGGCAAAACTGCAATCCCAGTCAACATCAAACCCGTCGTCAATTGCGCAATGGGCCGCGGTAGAAGCGCTCAATGGTCCACAGGATTTCATCGCCAGAAACAATATGGTTTTCAAGGAACGGCGCGACTTGGTTGTATCCATGCTCAACCAGGCAAAAGGACTACACTGTGCCAAACCAGAAGGCGCGTTTTACGTTTACCCATCGTGCAAAGTGCTGATGGGCAAGACAACACCAACAGGCAAAATCATCAAAGATGATGAGAGTTTTGTCACAGAACTGCTTGCTGCGGAAGGCGTTGCGGCAGTTCACGGTGCAGCGTTCGGCATGTCGCCGTTCTTCCGCATCTCGTATGCTACAGCAACGTCGACACTCGAAGATGCGTGTCAGCGAATCCAGCGTTTTTGCGCAAGTCTCACATAGGAAACAAAAAATGTACGATGTCAGCATTCCATTTCTGCTTCAGGGCCTGAAGTCCCTTGATAATCTCTTGGTCAAGGCCGAGGCTCATTGTGAATCCAGAAAGATCAAACACGAGGCAATTTTGAACTTCCGCCTGTTTCCCGACATGTTTCCGTTTGTGAACCAGGTTCAGCTTGTAACGGATTTTGCAAAAGGCTGTGCCGCCAGACTGTCAGCGCAGGAGGTTCCAAAGTTTCCGGATGAAGAAAAGACCTTTGCAGAACTGCACGCTCGAATTGCAAAGACAGTTTCTTTTTTGTCGTCTGTGGAAAAGTCCAAATTGCAGGCGGCAGAAATGCGCCCTGTCACAATTCGCATCGGGCGCACCGAAGAAAAGCAGATGTCAGGCCAAGATTATTACAATGGATTCGTTCTGCCAAATTTTTACTTCCACCTCACCACGGCTTATAATATCCTCCGCCACAATGGTGTAGAACTGGGAAAAAATGACTTCATGGGTCGCTCCACCTGACCTTTACCATGATGTTCGACTGCCCCAATCCGGACATAATGGAAGACGAATCTTGAGACGCCCGAGAGCAACAAAGGGACACTTTAAAATGAAAAGAATTTTGGCGACGTCGCTTCTGGCGCTCGTTGCTTATGGCGGCAGTGCTGAAGCCGAGGGTGTAAAAGTTGGAGTTTTAACGTGCCGTGTTGAGGGTGGCACTGGCTTCTTGATTGGATCAGCCAAGAACATCGATTGCAAGTACCGCCCCGCAAGTGGGGGTCGTTCAGAACGTTATACTGGATCGATAGGCAAGATCGGTCTCGATGTCGGCATCACCAATGAATCAGTTATCGCATGGGTAGTTTTGGCACCCGGAAAAACCAAACCAGGTGCACTCAAGGGGAGCTATAACGGTATCTCCGCTGAAGCAACGGCAGGCGTCGGTGTAGGTGCAAACCTTCTTGTTGGCGGATTTCGCCAGTCCATCAATCTTCAACCACTCAGCGTGCAAGCGCAAGTTGGCTTGAATGTCTCACTCGGAATCACAAACCTGACATTACGCTACGACAGGTAGCACACGTCTGAATTATCACACTTGCAGGCGGTTTGAAACGGAGTCATGCTCACGCCGTTGGAGCCGCTTCATGCGTTGACTCCCTGTCCGCGCAAAGCGACCCCTCCGTGTCTGAATTCACAGAGGAGCACAGCAATGACATTGTCAAAAGGCAGGCGACACCAGGGTCCGCGATTGATCGCTATCGTGGGCCCCTATCAAAGTGGCAAAACAACGCTGCTCGAAGCGATGCTGATGCGCACAAGTGCCATCAAGCGTCAGGGAAGTATTGCAGAGAAATCGACAATTGGTGATGCAACGCCGGAAGCTCGGGACCATGTCATGGGTGTCGAACTCAACACGGCCCGCACAACTTACATGGACGAATCCATGGCTTTTATTGATCTCCCGGGATCTGTTGAGTTTGCAGCAGAATCGCGAGCGGTCTTGGCAGTTTGCGATGCCGCAATTGTTGTTTGCGAGGCCGACGCAAAGAAAACCCCAGCACTGCAGGTGATCCTGAAATCATTGGACGATATTGGGTTGCCCCGTATGATATTTCTGAACAAGGTGGATAAATCACAAGAAAGCCCAAGCGACGTATTGGCCTGGCTGCAGCCAGCAAGCAGTAGTACCTTGGTGTTGCGTCAAATTCCGATCACGGAGAATGGCGTTGTCACCGGTTTTGTCGATCTCGCGCAAGAGCGTGCCTATCGTTACCGTGAACGCGCCGATAGCCAAATCGTTGATATGCCGTCTGACATCGCTGCACTCGAAAAGTCTGAGCGGTTTGCCATGCTTGAGAAATTGGCGGATCATGACGACGAGTTGATGGAGCAATTGTTGAATGAAATGGTCCCGTCAAAGGAAAAAATCTTTGATGACCTGCACAAGGAACTTACTGAGGGCTTCATTACGCCGGTGTTTTTCGGTTCGGCCGAACATGGACACGGCGTTGGGCGCCTGTTGAAGGCACTGCGTCACGACGTTCCCGGCGTGGACGAAACAGCAAGGAGAATGGGTCTCGCAGACGACGTTTCCAGCGCGGTTCAGGTGTTGAAGACAATTCACACGCCTCACGGCGGCAAGCTCTCGCTTGCCCGCGTCATGCGTGGGTCGCTGCAGGATGGAGTTTCAGTCTCGAGCGCCGACGGAGAGGTTCATCGCATAGCGGGTCTGTATGCTTTGCAGGGGCAAATGCAAAACAAGTTGGCGAATGCAGAAGCAGGTGACGTCGTTGCTTTGGGAAGGCTGGACAAAATTGCAACCGGTGAAACAGTGTCAGTGAGTAAGGGACCTGTTCCACAGTTGCTCGAATTGGGTCCAGTTTCAGGTGTTTATGGTTTTGCAGTCTCGGTGCAAGACCGCAAAGATGAAGTGAAGCTCACCGGAGCCATTCAGAAATTGATCGAAGAGGACCTTTCGTTCTCGCTGGATCATAACGCAGACACGCACGAGATGGTACTTTGGGGGCAGGGCGAAATGCACTTGCGCGTTGGCCTCGAAAAGTTGGCGAACAAGTTCGGCGTGCAGGCTCAATCCCGACCGCGCCAGGTCGCCTACCGTGAAACAATCAGAAAACCTGTATCCCTTCGAGGACGCCATAGAAAGCAATCGGGCGGCCACGGACAGTATGGTGATGTCGTTGTCGACATAAAACCACTTGAACGGGGTGCTGGGTTCGTATTCACGGACACAATCAGCGGCGGAGTTGTTCCAAAGCAATATATCCCTGCCGTCGAAACCGGCATTCGTGAATGGATGGGCAAAGGACCGTTGGGATTTCCAGTCGTCGATTTCTCTGTGAACTTGGCCGACGGTTCCTACCACGACGTGGATTCGTCAGAGATGGCATTCAAGCAGGCAGCCCGCCTCGCCATGAGTGAAGGCATGCCGCAGTGCAATCCAGTCTTGCTGGAGCCCATCGTTGAGGTATCCATCTCAATTCCGTCTGAGCACACGCCCCGTGTCAATCAGATCGTCTCCGGCCATCGCGGTCAGTTATTGGGATTCGACGCGCGCGATGGGTGGAAGGGGTGGGACACGGTGAAAGCCCATATGCCGGAAGCAGAAATCGGCTCACTTATTATCGAGCTACGTTCCGCGACATCCGGTGTGGGCACATTCACTTATATTCATGATCATATGGCTGAACTATCAGGCCGCGCCGCAGAAATGGTAATCTCGTCACGCAGGGCCGCATAGAAACAAAGGTGGCCGGTACCAAAGGCACCGGCCACACAACTCCTGCCAAACTCTGTCTAGGGGGCACACTGCAACGGGGGGAGCTGTCAGTGTGTGGAGTGTGCGCAAAAGCATGCGGATTTTGCGCCCAGAATCATCTCTTCGACCATCGTAAAGACGACATAAGAGCTATGCCAAAATGGCATGGTCAATCATCCAAGCTCAAGAACCGTGATTTCTGGAGGCATGCCGAACCTCACAGGGAGAATGCTGCAACCCAAACCACCTGAAACGACAAGATGTCGGCCATTTTCAACAACGTGCCCATATGCAAATCGGTTTCCGTAGCTCGAAGGTGTGACAGGTGAGTAGCCAAAGAGCCTGATCTGGCCACCGTGCGTGTGCCCACTCAGTGTAACAGAAACCCGATCTGGAACGTCGACGAAGAGATCGGGCTCATGAGCCAAATGGATAATGGGTGCGTCGTCCGTGACCTGCGCCAATGTGCCGGGCAGGTCATCTCGGCCGTTAAAACCGCCGCCGCGTCGCCACATCGCAATTATGCTGGATGTGCCGCTTAGCCAAAACGGATGGCCATCCTGGTGCAGCTGAACTGACTTGTTTTCAAGAACAGGGATGCCAATGTCCTCGAACATGGGTGCGATTGCGGGCAGGGGGCGGTTGCCGTTTTGTGCTTCGCTATCGCTCCACCAATCGTGGTTGCCGCAGATCGCATAGGTTCCCAGTTTGGCTTTGCAGACCTTGGCAGCATTGGCAGCATCTTCAAACTGCAGGCGTTTGGTTTGAAACCGTTTGCTGCCCATGAGGTAATCGCCCATGAGCAATATGAGATCCGGTTCCAGCGCGTTCGCCCGCTCAATAATGCGGTTCCATCGTGAAACAGGCATATACGGCTCTGCGAGATGCGGATCAGAAAGCATCACAATTTTAAGCTTGAGGCCCGGCGTCCAGCGCGGCGGGGTGAATGCGTGTGTAACCGTGCGCAGACGCCACCCTGCTTCGAAGGCAACAGCATAAGTCGTGAGGCTCAGGCCGGATGCGGCAAGGCCGCCGAGCCATTTGAAGAAAGTGCGCCGGGTAATCATGGCGAACCGTTGCTTCCTGAAGCAGACATTTCTGTGGCGCGGGCTTCGGCCAAGCACCATTCACGAAAGGCCTTGATCAAGGGGAGTTCGGCAGTATCAGTCGGGGCAATGACGTAGTAGGCGAAATCCTGGGGAGCTTGGAGCGAAAGTTCAAATGGTTTGATCAACCGACCAGCCGCAAGATCATCCGCGACAAGATTGGAGTCTCCCAGCGCAACGCCATGACCATCGATAGCCGCTTGAACCGTAAGAGAAGTTTGGCCAAAATGCAGGCCAGTGCGATCATCGAAGTCCTTGATGCCCGCCGCCAACATCCACATGCGCCAGTTGGGCCACGGTGAGCCGCCAGCGTGCCAATCCAAATGGATAAAAGGGTATTTCAACAAATCGCGCGGTTCATTCAGTGGTCGGTCCGGCGTTATGAGGCGCGGGCTGCACACCGGGAAAACACGATCCTGAAAGAGAAGTTCCGCACGCAGCCCCGGATACTTTCCTGAACCAAATCGAATGGCGACATCCATGTCATCGCGGGCAAAATCCACGGGACTGGTTGAAACATCAATCCGCACATCAGCACCCGGCATCAGAGCCATGAATTCGTCAATGCGCGGCACCAGCCACTTGGCAGCGATGGAGGGCGATGCCGAGACCTTCAACTGGTTTCTGGCAGACATGCGTCGAACGCGGAGCAGGGATCGCGACAAAATATCGAGAGATTCCCGTGCCGCTTCCGAAAGCAGTTCCCCAGACTTGGTCAGCTTCATTGTGCGGCTGGTGCGAATGAACAGTTCAACCTCCAACTGTTCTTCCAACTCTTTGATTTGATGGCTTATTGCTGCTGGCGTTACGAGCATTTCCTCGGCAGCGCGACTGAAACTCAAATGTCGGGCAGCAGCATCAAAGGCGCGAAGAGTGCGCAATCCGGGAAAGCGGTCGAGCATCGATTGTCAAAGTTTCCTTGAAGGTCAAACAAGTAATAGTCGTTTGCGTCTTAAAACGCGATACCCTATCTTCTGATCATCAACAATGATTAACAGAAAGTAACCCCAATGTTTGCCCTCGCCTCCCGCCTCCGCCAAGCTTATGTCGCTGCGACGACCATGGACGCGGCCACAGTGCGCATGCTGGAGCAAACCCATGTTGAAGTGCGCCGCAACTCCCGCCTATGGGGCATGTGAGTTCTACTGACCGCGCCACACAGGTTTTCGTTTCTCAGCGAAAGCCTTGGCGCCCTCAAGTTGGTCTTCACTGGAATAGAGCTTATCGACCGTCGCCAGTTTCCGCTTGGTCACCATGTGGAAAGCCTCATGGACGGGCAGATGTGCTGTCTCTCTGTCGATTTCCTTGATCGCGGCAAAAACCAGCGGCGGACCATCAGCCAGCTCCTGAGCTAAAGCGCGGGCCCGCGTCATCAAGTCAGCAGCGGGCACGATCTCATTGATCAAGCCCCAATGCTTGGCCTCCATCGTATCGACAACGCGACCCGTGAACAGCATTTCCATGGCGACATGATAAGGAATACGGCGCGGCAGCTTGATCGTGGCAGCATCAGCCACTGTGCCTGAACGAATTTCCGGCAGGGCGAAAGTCGCATGTTCCGCCGCTATGATGATGTCGCAGGAAATCATGATCTCGAACCCGCCACCAAAGGCAAGGCCATTTACCGCGCAGATCACCGGCTTGTTGAGGCCTTTAAGTTCCTGCAATCCACCGAAACCGCCCACACCATAATCCGAGTCCGGGGCTTCGCCTTGCGCCGCCGCTTTCAAATCCCAGCCGGGGCAAAAGAACTTTTCGCCGGTTGCGGTGAGAATGGCAACACGCAAGTCCGGATCATCACGGAAGGACGCAAAGACATTACCCATGATGCGCGACGTCGCGGCATCAATGGCATTGGCCTTGGGTCGGTCAATAGTGACCTCGAGGACGGCACCGTGTCGGCTCGTTTTGATAGGTAAGCTCATGAGATGTTTGCCACGTTGAAACACTTAACGAACGGAGTCTTATCGGCAAGTGGCAGCGTTCACAAGTCTCAGGCAGTTGATCTGAGTCAAACAATGACAATACGCCTGTGCTATTTATGGAGTCGAAAGCAGGAGCCCGCGATGAGGAACCAGACACAGAAGATATGGGTAGTCGTCGCAGACGGCGGCAGCGCCCGCATTCTGCTGAACAAGCACAGGGACGAAGAGTTGTCCGAATTGCAGCTGGTAAGCAAACATGACCCGCGATTGGCAGATATGGCAGACAACTCTGAAAACGTTCATCACACCCCGGTGTTCAAGCCGACGGAGGAGCGCCGCAGAGAAGACGCGTTTGTCTACACGCTTGCTGAAACACTACAGGCAGGCGTCGCAAGGCATGAGTGCGATGGTTTGATATTGATTTCACCGGCAAATGTTCTTGGCAAACTTAGAATGTCCTTGAACAGCGCCACGCAAAAAAAGGTGGTAGCTGAGATTGTGCATGACTACACGCACCAAGACAATAAATTCATCTATGACCACGTGAAGGTGCACTTGCCGCTATGATGCCTGTGCCCGGATACTGAGCAAGGCATCCACGGCCACGGCACCTTTTTTCAACACCAGCAGTGGGTTGATATCAAGATCTTCGACGTCATGATCCATGGCAAAGGCGGCAACGGATTCAATGGCTTTGTAAACAGCCTCAGCATCGCCAGTTCTGCCGCGAAAACCCGTGACGAGCTTCCATACCTTGAGCTTGGCGCAGGCTTGCGTGATTTCAGTCCGTGTGGTTGGCAGCAGCAAAGAGACAGAATCCTGCATCAACTCGGTCAATACACCACCCGCACCAATAACGAGGGCCAGGCCAAACTGCGGATCGCGCTTGAGGCCGATAATAAGCTCGGCGACGACGCCTGTCACCATGCGTTCCACGAGCAGTTCATTGGAGAGTTTGCCCATGAGGGCTGCCGCTTCGCGCACCTGTTTCGCTGTAGTGAGGTTGAGAGCAACGCCGCCAGATTCTGTTTTGTGCGCGATGGTTGTTGAGGAGACTTTGAGGGCGACGGGGTAGCCGATTTTTTTTGCAGTTGGCACCGCGTCCTTGGGTTTGCACACCGCTCCCTTGGGAACAGAAAGGCCAAATTGTTTGAGTAAACTTTTTCCTTCAAACTCCGTCATCCCGGCGAAGGCCGGGACCAGGCTTTTCTTGATGCTTCGTGATTGTCGCAAAGCTGGGTCCCGGCCCTCGCCGGGGTGACGGACCAGGGTGGAAGACACTGACCAGGATTTCCCAATCATCGCCGCTGCTTCAAAGGACGTAATCGCATCATTAAGGTTCATCATCGGTGCAATGCCTTGCTCAAGGAGGTCCTCTGCCAATGCGAGCGGCATGCATTCCGGCAATGTCGAGACGACGGCAGCGCGGGCAGTGTTGGCCTTGGCCGCATCCACAAAGGCCCGCGCTGTCTTGTGCCATTGTGTTGGATCATGTCCGTCCGGTGGAAAATCAAGAATCAACATGCCACAATCGAAACCGCCAGAGAGCACAGCGGTAAACGTGTTGCGCAGCTTGGCTTCATCGCCCCAGATGAAGGTGTGATAGTCGAGCGGATTTTCAATACTGACAAATTCGTTGAGCGTGGCAGTGACGTTCCTCATTGTTGCTGCGTTGAAAGGCGAAAAAACAACTCCACGCCCAAGCGCAAGATCTGCAGCAAGCCCCGCTTCGCCTCCGGAACAACTGAGCGACACCAAACGATTTCCGTTCAGCACACCAAGATGCAGAAACTTCAGTGTTTCGACAAAAGCCGTGATGCCGGGCATGCGAGCCACGCCGTGCCTTAAAAAGAGCGCATCATAAAGCGCATCAGAACCCGTGAGCGATGACGTGTGGCTCAGCGCAGTTTTGGCACCTTGCTCCGACTTTCCGGTCTTCAGCGCGATCACAGGTTTACGATTAATTCGGCATTTTTCTGCTGCAGCGGCAAACGCGGCGATATCTTTCAATCCTTCGATATGCAGGCCAATAGCGGTGATCCGCGGATCATCTGCCAGCGCTGATACCAGTCTCGCTATATCCACGTCGGCCTGATTGCCAATCGCAAAAACAGCAACCAAGGGCAGGGCGCGTTGCGTGAAGGTGAAGTTGCAGGCGATGTTGCCCGATTGTGTGATGATCGCGACACCGGTGCTCCGCGCCTTGATGCCGTGCTCATCGGGCCAAAGAGCCACTTTCGAAAGTGAGTTCACGAAGCCATAACAGTTGGGACCGAGTAGTGGCATACCATCGGCAGCGCGCAGCATTTCCTCTTGTAGTTCGGTGGCACCGGCCTCGGCGAAGCCCGCGGCATAGATGACGGCACCGCCGCAATCCTTTTTCCTCAGCGCACGGACGACGTCGACAGTCGGTTCCCGCTTGACCGCGATGAAGGCGGCATCGACGGGACCTTCGATGTCGTCGACAGATTTGACAGTCGGAATCCCAGACAGCTCCTCGCGCTTCGGGTGCACCGCCCATATCTTCCCGGTGAACCCAAGTTCCAGTGTGCGCTTGATCGCAATGGCACATTCATTGCCGCCGATGAAGGCGATGGAGGTGGGATTGAGAAGGCGGGTGAGAGTCATGCTTTCCCACTCAGTCCTTCGGACAGCTCCCCCAACAAGTTGGGGAAGCGAAAGTTGATGGAATTGCTCCCCCAACTTGTTGGGGGAGCTGTCCGAAGGACTGAGGGGGGAGCTTGATACAAGTGCTTATCCACCTAGTGGCCTTAACAAAGCACGCGAGATGATGTGCCGTTGAATTTCCGACGTGCCTTCCCAGATGCGCTCAACACGGGCATCGCGCCAGATGCGTTCGAGCGGCAGGTCACTCATCAGGCCCATGCCGCCGTGGATCTGGATGGCTTCGTCGGCGATGAAGGCGAGGACTTCGGTGGCTTTGAGTTTCGCCATGGCCATGTCCATATCGGTGACGGTGCCTTGATCGTATTTCCACGCCGCTTCGTAGGTGAGCAGTTTGGCGGCTTTCAATTCCATTGCCATGTCGGCGAGCTTGAATGACACGCCCTGAAACTTTCCGATCTGCTGGCCAAACTGCACGCGGTCCACGGCGTATTGCTTGGCAAGTTCAAGCGCCCGCTCGGCACGGCCCAAGCATGTGGCGGCCACTTGCAGTCGGGTGGCGCCCAACCATTGGCCTGCGACGTCGAAGCCTTTGTGTATCTCGCCCAGCACCTGTGATTTGTGCACGCGGCAATCGGTGAATTCGAGGATGCAGTTCTGGTAGCCGCGATGCGACACGTTCTTGTAGCCATCGCGCACGGTGAAGCCTGGCGTTCCCTTGTCGATCAGGAAAGCAGTGATCAGCTTTTTCGGACCGCGCGGTGTCTGCTCTTCTCCGGTTGCAGCAAACAGAATGCAGAAGGTGGCCTCATCAGCATGGCTGATGAAATGTTTGGTGCCGTTGATGACGAAGTCATCACCGTCTTGTTTGGCAAAAGTCTTCATGCCACGGAGGTCGGAGCCGATGCCGGGTTCAGTCAGAGCGAGGCAATCAGAGGCGTTTCCGACGATGGCGGGGAAGAGATACTTTTGGCGCTGCTCTTCATTGCAGGCGAGCAGAATGTTGGACGGGCGAAACACGCAGTTCCAGTGTAAAGCATATGAGGCGCTGCCCAGCGCTTCCTCGTAGAGGACCCAGGTCAGTGTATCCAGACCCGCGCCGCCGACATCGCCAGGCATGTTAGCGGCGTAGAGACCCGCCGCGATAGCTTTGGTCTTCAGCTCATCGCGAAGGGCAGGGCGCAACACACCCGTCTCCTCCACTTCCTTCTCATGCGGGTAAAGTTCGTTGACGACGAAATCGCGCGTCGTCTTGATGATCATCTGCTGCTCTTCGGTGAGGTTGAAGTTCATCTCAATTTTCCCCCTCCCCTTTGTGGGGAGGGCCGGGGTGGGGGGCGGACGGTCTATCAAGTTCCATATTTTACTCTTCTCCATTCTAATAGTGCGGAGCGACCCCCACCCTAACCCTCCCCACAAGGGGGAGGGAATAATCTACTTGATATGAAACGTTTCGACATGCCCATCGATGGCAATGTCCTGACCGTTGATCATGAAGGCGGCGGGGGAGGCGAGGTAGACGGCGAGCGCTGCGACTTCCTCAGGTTCAGTGAAGCGCGTGAGTGATTGTTGGCTCACCAATTCAGCGGCGACGAGTTGCGCACCGACGCCACGCAGGGCTGCTTCGCCTTCGATGACCTTCTGGATCCGCGGACCGCGCACCGCACCGGGGCAGATGGCGTTGCAGCGGACATTGTAGGGGCCGAGTTCGATGGCAAGCGATTTGGTGAGACCGATGACACCCCATTTTGCCGCGGCATAGGGTGTGCGGTTGCCAAAACCATACTGACCCGCATTGGATGACATGTTGACGATGCAGCCGGATTTCTGCGCTTTCATGACGGGTGCGGCGCGGCGAGCACACAGAAATTGCGCATCGAGACAGATTTCGATGCATTCTTTCCAGTCAGCGAGTTCGATGTCATCGACCGGGGCAGTGGGGCCTTTGATGCCGGCGTTGTTGACGAGAACATCGAGGCCTTCCATATCGGCGAGCGCGGCGTCGAACCAGGCATCGACTTCAGCCTCGCTGCGGACATTGACAACAGATGCACTCATTTCGGGGAAGTCTTCAGAGAACGCTGCAACTGCATCCGCGTTCACATCACAGATGTGAACGCGAGCACCTTCATCGGCAAAGGCCTTGGCGATGGCGCGGCCTATGCCGGATGCTCCGGCGGTGATCATGACGCGTTGGGCGGTCAAGATTTACCTCCCCCTTGTGGGGAGGTCGAAAATCGCTTTGGCGATTTTCGGGTGGGGGATTGCCTGACATACCGTCCGACCCCCACCCCGGCCCTCCCCACAAGGGGGAGGGAGATGTTAGACATCATTTTTGCTTCCCCTTCTTTTTCATTTCCCGCTCCAGCGTGAGGCCAGATCCGATTTTATGCTTCCGGAAGAGTTTCATCATGTCCACGAGGATGGCATTCCGCTTGGCTTCGAGCTGCGCCACGGTTTTTTCCCCCGCCTGTGCCTCGCAACCATCAATCAGGCGTTTTTCCAAAGCGTCATTCCATTTGGGGAATTTCAAGTCCGTCCAGTCGAGTTCAAGCGTGGGATCAAACTGACTCATGAAATGCCGCATGCCGCCGGGGCCGCCCGCGAGATGATAGGTCAAAAATGAACCCATGAAAGCCCATCGCATGCCGGCGGAGTAGACGATGGAATCGTCGATATCGCCGGTGGTGGCAATGTCCTTGTCCAAGATGTGCAGGCTTTCGCGCCACAGGGCTTCCTGCAGACGGTCGCAGACGTAGCCCATGATTTCTTTCTTGAGGCGCAGCACCTGCATGCCGATGGATTCAAAATAGTCGGCAGCAGCGTCCATGGATGTCGCTGATGTTTTTTCGCCGGGAACAATTTCAACCAATGGCAACAGATAGACTGGATTGAACGGGTGGCCGATGATGACGCGTTCGGGATGGTGCGTGCACTGCGACTGCAGATTGGTCGGCAGGAAGCCGGAGGATGAGGAAGCGATGATGACATCGGGCGCTGCAAACGCGTCGATCTCCCGGAACAGTTTGATCTTGAGGTCTTCGCGCTCGGGGGCGGCTTCATGTATGAATTGAGCTTTGGAGGCCATATCCTTCAAATCAGTGGTAAATTTAAGCTTCCCCTTGAACTTGCGCTTACCTAACAGGTTCTCCAGCGAAGGCCATGCGGTCTTGATCTGGGCCTTCAGTTTGGCTTCTGCCGTGGGGGAGACATCATAGGCAATCACGTCAAAGCCGCGATAAAGCAGCCGCGCCGCCCAGCCCGCGCCGATGAGGCCAGTGCCCGCAATGCCGACAGTAGTGATTTTCATGCCTTCAATCCCAAAATCGCGCGCCCTTCACCGGGCGTCGCCACTTTAGTGCCGAGCAGTTCGATGATCTTCACGGCCTTCTCGACCAGTTGACCATTGGTGGCGTGCACACCTTTTTCGAGCCAGAGATTATCCTCCAATCCGACGCGCACATGGCCCCCCAGCAACACCGCTTGGGCCACGGCCGGAAACTCATTGCGGCCAATGCCAAACGCCGCCCAAATCGCGTTCGAGGGCAACTGGCCTTTCATGTAGGCCATGGTCTCGGTGTTATAGGGCGCACCCCAGGGAATGCCGAGGCAGAGCTGGAAGAGGGGGAGGTCATCGATCAGGCCTTCCTCGCACATTTTGGAGGCAAACCACAGATGGCCGGAATCAAACACCTCCATTTCCGGCTTCACACCATAACTCTGAATGAGTTTCGCACAGGCGCGAAGCTGGGCAGGGGTTTGCACCATGATGCCGTTGCCATCGCCAAAGTTCATAGACCCGCAATCAATGGTGCAGATCTCCGGGCGCAACTCCTTGATATGGATATAGCGCGCTTCCGGGCCGACCAGATCGGACTCTTCTCCCCACTTCATCGGCTCTTCGCCGGGGCCGATTTGCAAATCGCCACCCATGCCACCGGTGAAGTTGATGATGATGTCTTTGTTCTTGGCCCGTATTTTCTCCATCACATCACGGTACAAATCCACATCGCGCGTACCTTTACCCGTTTTGACATTGCGCACATGGCAATGGACGATCGTGGCACCAGCCGACGCGGCCTCCAGCGCAGAATTGGCAATCTGTTCAGGCGTAACGGGAACATGCGGGCTCTTGCCCACGGTGTCCCCAGCGCCGGTTATGGCACAGGTAATGATGACTTTTGGCTGCATGAAATCCTCCGACTCCGTTAAGACTAACGCAGGAAACAGGGGCTTGGCGACAAAATCCGCACAAGGTAGGATGTTTTCCGCCTTTTGGTAGGGGAGAGGGAGTGATAAAGAGCACAAATGGAATCAATCGCCTGACATGAACGGGTTTCTGTTTTTCGCAGTGATGTCGGTAATGCCCGCGATTGACGGCAGCACCACGTCGTCAACGAGCGCTCTGCCCCCCAAGATCGTAATTGAACCTGCGGGAGCTGCGCGCTTGCCAAAGGGTCAAAAGTTCACCTATCAGCCGGACGCAAGTCCCGAAACACCGCAAACAGCACGGCATTGCATTCCCGGAAAAATCGTCATGATCCCCGACGGCAGGGAGGGCGAGGTGACGTCCTATACCGACGGCATCTGTCGCGTCCTGGCCTATGGTGAAGCCTACGTCTCGTTGTGGACCGATGAGATGGTGGAACCTGTGTATCCGCAACAACTGCAGCGGCACAACTTCGGTCACTAAAATAATTCCTCATTCAGGAAAATAATGCTTGACACCGCACGGAGGGTGTGCTAGTAATTGATACAGTCGGCAGACGTGGGTGAGGACGAAAAGGGCAATAGCGCATGACGCGCAGCTGGCCCGGCAGGTTCAAAAACCCCGCCGAAAACAATTAGAGACGTGACGAAACTAAAACCTGAAAGGGTCAGGTATGAACAGAAGGATAATAAAAAGGCAAACGCCCGCGAGACCGTAACCAACTTCTCTATTGAAATTGCCTATGACTTGTGTTCGCCGATGTTTGAAAAACTTTTGAGAATTTCAAGTTCAAGCATAAATCTGGCTCAGGATGCACTTTGTTTTGAACAGCGATTTTTCAACGTGAGCCAGTTCACCGTGTGCTGCCCTAAGTTGGTCCGATTTTTCTCTATGCGAAAAAATGTAATTCGACCCAGGGCAAACTTCCAGCAATTCATACCCAAGGTCTGAGAGTATCTCTCTGCAACTTTCCAATTTACTTGGCTCAAATGTTTCGATCAGAAGCGAAGGCTGGAAAACCTTGAAACAATCCAATGCGCCTTTCAACGCGCTCACCTCAGCGCCTTCTACATCAATCTTCACGGCGGCAATTGCTGTGATAGGTAATACACCCACGGTGTTTGAAGAAATTTGCCCAAGTTTTGTAAATTTTTCCTGAAATATCAGGGCATCCAAGTTTGCACTGGGCGAAAGCTCGTAGTGATCGACTTCATACTGCGGTACAACCGACTCACCCGATGACATAGTCAATGAGCCATACGCGTGGCCAAGTGAAACAACACCTGGCGTGTCACTAACAGCAAAATGATTGGCAACTATACGTAGATCGAAATTGTTGAGCAATATGTTCTGCACCAGTCGACCATATGTTAATGCCGACGCTTCGAAAGCAACAGCCTTCAAGTCGTTTCTCAATGCACACGTAACAAGTGAAAATAACCCAGAATACGAACCAACATCCAATATGACGGAATGTTGGGGCGCTACTTGACACATGGCAATCCACCAAGCCATTGCTTGCAATTCCGCGTATTGGTCACGGCGCAATTCCGCGACTACAACATCATCTAGGCCCCAATTGTTTTCGATGGAGTGCATTTTGAACGAACATTTCAGAAAGTCGACGACATTAATTTGGTGAGCTCTTGCCATCTGAATTCCGCGCTTTCTGCAATATCGAATCTATTCTTGTTGCCGACGTTGTTGAACTAAAAAATCAGTATAGGCAACATTCAATGACAATTTTAAGTCGCGTGTAGCTCCCGAAGCAATGTGAAGCCGTCTGTAAAAGTTTGAGAGTATTCGCAACGTTTTCGGACTTAATTGAAGAGTACATGAATATTCTCCACGACAAATTGACCGGTGGCTTAAAAAGGCAAAGTAAACATTCCTCAGTAGTTCTTTGATGATCAGGTGGATTGAGCCGCTGTGAAGGTGATGCCAGATGGATAATGGTGACTTGGATAACGGTGGGATAACGGTGGATAACGGTTACAATAACGGTGATGTGGTGGGCGGCGCTCGCTTGCGGCATCTGATGTGCCAAGGTGGTGTTGTTGAAACAACCAACGAGGGAGCCATCCACCATGAGGAAGTTTGCCACAGAAACAGCCATTCACACAATTGGTCTTGATATCGCCAAGACCAGTTTTTCGGTTCACGGGTTTGATGCTGAGGGCATTACAGTTTTGACAAGGGAGTTGAAGCGCGGACAGGTGCTGGCTTTTTTTGCGAAGTTGCCAGCAGCGCGTGTTGGTCTTGAGGCCTGCGCTTCGGCGCATTATTGGGCGAGAGAATTGATAAAGCTTGGTCATGAAGTGAAGCTGATCCCGGCACAGCGGGTGAAAGCGCTTTTTGCCGCGCATGAAGAATGACGCCCAAGATGCAAAGGCGATTGCCCGTGCGGTGGGTGATCCTGAGATGCGCTTTGTGGGTGTGAAGTCAGTTGAGCAGCAATCCCTGCTGATGCTGTTCAAGGTACGTGATCTTCTCACAACACAGCGCACCGCCTTGATCAACGCGCTGAAAGGCCACTTTGGCGAGATCGGCGTTGTGGTGGCAAAAGGGGCTCATGAAGTGAAGCCCTTGGTGGCACGGGTGATCAACGACGATCAACAACTTCCCCCGTTGATGCGCGACGCGTTGCGCCCACTGGTGGCAAGTCTGTCGGGGCTGGAAGATGAGATCAGAGCTTTAAATGTGACGATCCTCAAGCAGCACCGCGTCAGTGAGATGAGCCAGCGCTTGGGCACGGTTCCGGGTATCGGCACATTGACAGCCACAGTGCTGACGGCAACGGTCAGCGACCCGCACATGTTTGCGGGAGGCCGCGAGTTTGCGGCCTGGATCGGCCTGGTGCCACGGGAACATTCAACCGGCGGCAAGGCGAGGCTTGGCAAAATCTCCAAGATGGGTAATCGCGATCTGAGACGCTTGTTGGTGGTGGGAGCACACGCAGCGCTCTACCGTATGAAAAGCGGCAAGACCAAAGGTCCGCTGGCCGATTGGGCCCGTGGCCTTCTGGCCAAGAAGCCCTTCAAGCTCGTAGCAGTCGCCCTTGCCAACAAGATGGCCCGCACCGCCTGGGCTATCATGGCAGGCGATGACTGCTACAACCCGAACCATGCAAACGCTAGTGTAACTGAACAGAGACAAACATGATAACCCATTGGCCGGAGTGAGCATGCAATGATGTGAGAGGCAAAGCGCACGTGGCGCGATCAACAGAAAACCCGTTGCACTGTCAGGCGATTGACAAGCGCGATACGGTGATTGGGACTGTTGGTCAGCGAACAACATCAGGGCCAGCGGCCATCCATCGAGGTCGCATCATAGGCCGAAGACATGACCGCACCCCGCGCCAAACGCCTCAAACCATCAACGCTAAAACACCCTTGCCAAAAGAGCGCCGTCCAGACATGAACAGTGCACACGCAATAACGGTGACAGTGCACACAATTGACACACCTCCCGTTGCGTGATACCCTCTTCCCATGGCCCGTCTTGCTCGCGTTGTTATTCCCGGTCTCGCCCACCACGTCACCCAGCGTGGCAATGGCAGGCAGAAGGTATTCTACTCCGATGCAGACTGCGCGCTTTATCTGCGATTGATCACCGAAAGCTGCAAAGCGGCGGACGTTGTCTGCCTCGGCTACTGCCTGATGCCGAACCACTTGCATTTGATCCTCGTGCCGCAGGACAAAGACGGCCTGCGCGCCGCCCTCTCCAAGGCGAACCGCGCCTATGCCGGCATCGTCAACGCCCGCCGCAAGGTGACGGGTCATTTCTGGCAGGGCCGCTATGGCTCCGTGCCCATGGACGACGCCCATCTCCATGAGGCCTTGCGCTATGTGCTGCTGAATCCGGTGAAGGCGCGGCTGGTCGCAAAACCGGAAAGCTGGCCTTGGTCCAGCGCCCGGGCCTATCTCAAGGGCAAGGCTGACGGCCTGACCAACACGCGAAACTGTCGCGTGCGATTGACGACATCCGCGCCTTTCTGGGCGAGGAACCAGACAAGGCGCGACTTGAACGGTTGCTGGCCGCCGAAACCATCGGCCGCCCCGCCGCAGAGCCGGACATCATGAAAGACCTCGAGAAGCAGACCGGGCGGAAACTCATGCCAGCAAAGCGCGGTCCCAAGGGCAAGGCGAGGAAGACCAAGGCGAGAAAGCGCAGGCATTGAATGCACCGTCACTGTTGTTCGTCACTGTTGTTCTGTCACCGTTGTTCGTAATTATGTCACCGTTTTTAAAGTTAAATTATGTCCGCTGATCAAGTGCAGCCAGAATAGACTTTAGTTCCGCCATGCAGGCTTCGACATTGGATTTTTGTTCATCAGTCAAACGGTACCCATGATCTGATGAACTTGCATCTATGTCAGCCAAAAGGTTGCACTGGTCAACAATCAACGCAAACAACTCTTCTCCACCCCGTAGAAATGCTGAACCTTCAAGGTTGGTAACAAAAATTGTAAGCGTTTTTCTGCCACCAACGTAGTCTTCAATCAGTGCGCGAATATCATTATTGAATTCTGTCAGTTGCATTGCTTGACCCTCTCTAGCTGCCAACTCATCCATTGTTTCGGTGAAGGTTTCGGTGACAGTGCATATAATTGAAAAAGTTTCGGTGACAGTGCACACAATTAGTCTCGAGAACAGTGCAAACAATTAAATCTGCACGAGCACTTTGTTGGGGAACACCTCAGCAGCTCATGCACTCCTACCCACCACCCTGCCACGCCTTCACACTCTCCAGTGGCCAGAGCAGCATCAGCACATTGAGGGTGAGGTTGTCGCGGATGAGGTATCCTGTTGTGAGTTCGAAGATCACAGCGGCGGCGATGGTGACGAACACCGGGGCTTTCCTCGCGAAGAAGAAGCCGGCAATCATCGCCAACACATCGCACACGGAATTGAGAACGCTGTCGCCGTAATAATCGAGCGCGATCGTGGCTTCGCGGTAGCGGTTGATGATGAACTCGGTGTTCTCGAAAATCTCCCAGGCACCTTCAATTCCCACCGCAACGGCAAGCCGCAGAGGCATGCTCCAGCTGCGGAAGAAGAACCAGGTGAGGGCGTAAAACAGAAAGCCGTGGATGATGTGCGACGGCGTGTACCAGTCGGTGATGTGTTGTGAGTTTTCCGCACTGAAAACAACGCCATGCCAGAGTTTGATGACACCGCACTTGCAGATGGGCTCGCGGCCCATGAGCAGCAGGATCACTGCCGCGAGAGCGACGAGGGCGATGGCGAGCCAGTACTTGCGCAAGGTGGCGGACATGGTGGGAATTTATGGCGGAAGGGTTAAGAAATGACGTCGCGGGGAGCGGGGTTACAATTAGCGGAGGGACCTCTCCCCCGGCTTCGCCGGACCCTCCCCAGAGGGGAGGGAAAGCTTCACATTGGGGAAATCTCTGACACCTGTCCCTCCCCTTTGGGGAGGGTGCCCGAAGGGCGGGAGAGGTCCCTAACCCTCCCCACAAGGGGGAGGGGACTTCATTGCCTCATTCAAACTGCTGCGGCAGGTGATCGGCACGCACCAGATTCTGGAACTTGGTCAGGGCACCGTCGAACATCAGCTCAACGATACCGGTGGGGCCATGGCGTTGCTTGGCAATGATGACTTCGGCAACACCATTGAACTTGTTCATGTCATCTTGCCAGGTCACATGTTCCGGCGTGCCGGGGCGCGGTTCCTTGCGCGCGAGATAATACTCCTCGCGATAGATGAACATGACAATGTCGGCGTCCTGTTCGATGGAACCGGATTCACGCAAATCCGCCAGTTGCGGGCGTTTGTCGTCGCGGTTTTCAACTTGTCGCGACAGCTGTGACAGAGCGATGACGGGGACGTTGAGCTCCTTGGCCAAGGCTTTGAGGTTGACCGTGATTTCCGAAACTTCCTGGACCCGACCCTCGGCCGCCTTGCGCGATGAACCGGCAAGGAGTTGCAAGTAGTCAACGACGATCAATCCCAATCCACGCTGGCGTTTCAGCCGACGGGCGCGCGCCGCCACTTGCGCAATGGTGAGACCACCGGTGGCGTCGATGTACAACGGCAGTGACTGCAACTCGCGACTGACATCCACAAGCCGTTGAAATTCAGACTCCGTGATCTTGCCGCGCCTGATCCGCTCCGAGGAAATGCCGGACTGCTCGGCAATGATACGCGTGGCCAGCTGCTCCGCACTCATTTCCAGCGAGAAGAAGGCAACCACACCACCATCGAGAACTTTGGTCGTGCCATCCGTCTGGATGTCGGCGTTGTAAGACTTGGCCACATGATAGGCGAGATTGGTGCCCAGCGCGGTTTTGCCCATGGCAGGCCGACCGGCGAGAATGATGAGGTCGGAAGACTGAAGTCCGCCCATCTTGTCATCGAGATCCTTGAGGCCCGTCGACACACCTGATAGCCCGCCGTCCCGTTGATAGGCCTTTGCGGCCATGTCGATGGCATCCGTCATCGCCCGGCCGAAATTCATGAAGCCTTTGCCGTACTTGTCCGTCTCGGCAAGACCATACAGCGATTGTTCCGCCTTCTCGATCATGCCCACCGAGTTGCTCTCAACATCGCTGTCATAGGCATCGTTGACGATTTCAGTGCCAATGGAGATCAGTTTTCGCCGTTGGGCAAGCTCGTAAATCGTGCGGCCATATTCCTCCGCATTGATGATCGTCGTGGCGCTGGCCGCCAATCGCGCGAGATAAGCCGTGCCGCCGATTTCCTTCAGGGTGGCGTCGTTCTCGAAATAGGATTTGAGCGTGACCGGACTGGCCAGCTTGCCCATGCGAATGAGGTTAGACGCGGAATCGAAAATGCGGGCGTGCAGGGCCTCGAAGAAATGATCTGCAGTGAGGAATTGCGAAACCCGGTCGCAGGCTTCATTGTTGATCAGAATGGCACCCAAAAGCGCCATTTCCGCTTCAATATTGTGCGGAACGGTGCGGTAGCCGTCATCCTGCGGTGGCGGCTCAATCGGGCGAATGGGAATCGGCGTGTTCATGCCCCGGTATAATCCACTTAAGTCGGTACAAATTTATGAATGTGCAGTTTGCACGCTATTCACAGGCCCCACAGGCCCCCAAGGCCAAACTATCAGATTTGTCTTGACCCCAAACAACAAAGCCGCCCGGAGGCGGCTTTGCTCGTGATGATGTGAATATCAGGCTTGTTCTTCAGCCACGCGTTCGGCTTCTGCCTCGTCAAACAGGGCTTCGGCAGCAGCGCGCACTTCAGCGCGGTCCGATGCCGGACCGGTCAGAACTTCGCCACGCAACTGCGCCGCAGCTTCGTCCTCGGAACGAGCCACGTTGACAGTAACCTTCACCTGAACTTCAGGATGAAGCGACACGTCAACCGTGTAGAGGCCGATTGTCTTGATCGGGTTCAGCAGTTCAACGTGATTGCGTGAAACGGCAACACCGGTTTTGGCGGCAGCAGCTTCAGCGATGTCACGCGGTGAAACAGATCCGTAGAGTTGGCCCGATTCACCAGCCTGGCGAATGATGACAAACGACTTGCCATCAATCTTCTTGGCATCAGCTTCAGCGCCTTTGCGGTTTTCTGCGTTCTTGGCTTCGAGTGAAGCGCGTTGCACTTCAAACTTTGCCTTGTTGGCATCATTGGCACGCAACGCCTTGCCGCGAGGCAGCAGGAAATTGCGGGCATAGCCATTCTTGACCTTGACAACTTCGCCAAGGTGACCAAGTTTTGCTACGCGTTCGAGAAGTATGACGTCCATGTTCCTTCTCCCTTAGCCGATAACATAGGGCAAGAGGCCCAGGAAACGCGCGCGCTTGATGGCACGGGCGAGCTCGCGCTGCTTCTTTGTCGATACTGCTGAAATGCGGGCAGGGATGATCTTGCCCCGTTCAGAAATATAACGCTGCAGCATGCGAATGTCTTTGTAGTCAATCTTTGGCGCATTGGCACCAGTGAATGGGCAGGATTTCCGGCGACGGAAAAACGGCCGGCGGGCTTGTTGCTCAGCCATCAGTTCAACTCCTCAAAATCTTCGCCATCTTCACGGCGGCGGTCATCACGGCGGCGCAGCATGGCCGATGGGCCTGCTTCCAATTCTTCAACAGCGATGGTCATGAACCGGATGACGTCTTCATTGATTGACATCTGGCGTTCCATCTCAGCAACTGCTGCAGGTGGCGCATCGATGTTGAGCATGGTCATGTGTGCCTTGCGGTTTTTCTTGATGCGGTAGGTGAGGGACTTGATTCCCCAGCTTTCCACTTTTTCGACCTTGCCACCGCCAGCAGCGATGATGCCCTTGAACTGTTCCACCAACGCTTCGACCTGTGCAGGCGTCGCATCCTGGCGGACAAGGAAAGTATGTTCGTAAAGACCCATATGGGTATCCCTTTCTCAATTTCTCCAAGGGCACCGGCGCAAAGCCTCCTTCAAACCGGGAAAGGTTTGAAGACTGATCTCGAAAGAGCGGAGACACAGGAAAACGATGCTTTTCAGTGACTAGCGCCGTTGAAAACAGGTCTTTCCGTTAAGCCACCAGCCTGATGCCTTCGGATTGGCTCGGCTATATGGCTGAACGGAGCATGGAAAGCAAGCTGTTGGCTGCACCGCTAGGGAGTTATTTGGATGTTTGCTCTTTGTCGGAAAGCCGAAACTAAAGCGAATGGCCGTCCCCGGGAATGGCCCTGAGCGGATTATGCAAAAAATTCTGTGCTAATCAATCGTAGCGAGATTTCGGTGAGTGCGACACGCTTGGCCAGCAACCATGCTCTTGTCGCATGTTCAATTGTGAGGGAAATCGCCTTGTCGTAAGCAGCGATTGCTTCCTCTCTTCGCCCCAACCGCGAAAGTAGATGGGCACGGGCGGCCTCCAACGGCTGGAATGCCATAACTGTCTTGATGTCGTTCACCTCATCAAGCCCCGCCTCTGGCCCGGCAACCTCTGAAATGGCAACCGCCCGACTAACCGCTGCTCCGGTTGTCGGCCACAACCGGCACAATCCTTCAGTAAGGTAGAGTACGGCTTTCCAATTCATTTTTCTTGTCAATACACCTTGAATGGACCGTTGCATAGATTTTTACCATCGAACCAAACTTTGAACTTCTTCGCGCCCTGCAAATACTTATCACCATCATCAATCTGTTTGTGTTCCCAAAGTGACGTGTCTTGTTCCAGCAGCGGCACATAAATGCCGTTGTGCAATCTGCTTTTGCGCCGGGCATGAGAAAAACTAATCAATGCTGCCAGACCTAAGACCTCTGCTTCTGTTGGCAAAAGCTCTGCCAACAATTTAGCAAGATAAACAGCCTCATCAGTCAAGTTCCGCGCTCCTGGTTCATGCAGCCAATCGAGCGAATATGCTCCGTAAATTGCTTCTAGCACCGCAGCCAGCCGTTCCGGCATCACGGTTCGATCTGGAATGACGAACGCAATCTGAGCATCTTTGATTTTACGTTTGGCTCTGACGAGCCGCTGCGCAAGCGCTGTAGGTGATACCAAAAAGCTTCGGCTAATTTCGATGGCTTCCACACCCATAACGGTTTGCAACATCATTGGCGTGTGCACCGATCGATCAATAGCCGGGTGCGCACACACAAACATCAGCGCCAGGCGCTTATCGGGAATGCTATCGTTCATCGGTTCGTCCTGTTCTTCGTCCACCACTTCTGGCAGCTCATCCACATTCATCACGGGGCTGCGGGCGTTGCGACGGTAAGAATCGATGCGGCGGTTTTTTGCGGCCTGCATCAGCCAAGCTTCCGGCTTATCGGGGATGCCGGTGCGCGGCCATAATTCCAATGCTGCGATGAAGGCCTCTGACAAAGCTTCTTCCGCACTTGCAATGTCACCATTGCGGGCCGCCAATAACGCCACCAACCGTCCGTAGGAGGCACGCGCCACCAAAGCAGCGCGTGTATGTACGTCCACCAGAGATTACCCTTCAAAGACTTCCCATTGCCGAGGCGCGAATTTCGATTTTTTCATTCTGTTGCGGCTAGGGCATTTTTCAGCCCAGGTCAACGCGGAATCGAGAGTTGTAGTTATACACAAAGTAACCGCCCAAGGTTTCGCGTGTTGCTGCAAAGGGCCCGTCCTGAATGCGGCGCTGGCCATTTTCTGACACGTTGCTTGATTGCGTTTCGACATGCTGAAGCCAAGCGCTTGCGGCGACCGGTGCATCAACTCGCTCCATGTAAGCCAGGAGATCTCCTTTTTCACGGTTACAATCTTCCGGGGTCATGCTGGCGAAGTCGGCTGGGTTTGAGTAGAGCAAGAATGTGTAACGCATGCTTTTGCTTTCCAAAAAATGATTTGAATCGAGAGCAGTCGACCACAGAAGATCAGATTTTGCTTCAATGCCTCGCCGAGAATTTGATCTTTTCGTAGTTGTTTCTGAGCTTGGCTTCCAGGAAAAGGTCCATAACGCGACCATTCGGATTGTCGCCAATGTCAGCTCCAAGAACCAGTGACCTTTGCATGCGCCATCGGCAACGGCCATAATGTTTTGGTTTGGTTTGCCCATGGCGCCCAAGTCCAGCGCATATTCAACACGATCAGTTGCAACCTTGGTCACCACTGCCTGACCCTTGCCGTCCTTGCTATCAAACTTGAAGCCGGAACCAACACCCGATGCCGGGCCAAAGATTTCATACTTGAAAGCAGGGTCAGCTTTTTTATAGGGATTGAAGGTCTGGTAGCTCTCCGCGGACGACGCGATGGCAATGACATCTGCGGGGGTGGCAGCGATGGAAGCCACACGTTCCACCCGCACATTGCGCGGCAACAACATGGTGCCTGCTGCCAAAATCGCGATCACACCGGCGCCGTAACCCACATAAGATAGGATTGACATTAGAAAATCTCCCATTCGATTGTTCCGAAGGATTGTCCCTTCATAAGCATGTCGAACTGAAGACACCTCAAACGACACATTCCGAAAGAATATTTGAATATATTTTCAGAATTATGTCAAGTAATTGAAAGTTATACCAAAAAATGTGCAACGCCATTGGCGAAATTTCAGTTATGTTCACTGCAGACCATTGTCGGCCGCAGCTCAAGATTACTGTTTGCTGCAAAAATCGTGCGCTCCTGGTTCTTAGGGGATTGGAAGCTCGGATTTTCGTCTGTTATTGATTCGAGTACGGTCAACGCACAGTCTGCGTCCTTGACGCGCCTATGTAATCAAACTGACCATGACAGTTGCGCCGCCATAACTTCTCTCAGTACACTATGCCAAATACGCGTTGCTTCAAATGAGCGATGAAACTTACCGGGAGGGCTCGCCGGTCGCCTGTGTCATCAGTTCTGGAGTTGAGAGAAACGAAGCCTTTGACCAGATATTCTCGCTCGCCAAGTGGTGATCATTCGAAATTTCCTTTGGCAACATCTGTTCTATGCGTGGATGCTTTTTCTCAATGGTAGCCCATTGCTGCGCGGCCATCATGGCGCCCAACGTATAACTCGGGAAATAGCCCACGGCCCCGCCTGGCCAGTGCACATCCTGCAACGGGCCATCCTTCATGGCGTTTGTTGGCTTCAGTCCAACATATTCCTTCATTTTTGCATTGAAGGCGTCAGAAGCACGTCTTTTGGTGCCAACGCACCGGTCACCAATTGCTGTTCCAATTCATATCGCATGATCACATGCAGTGGATACGTAACTTCATCCGCATCAACACGAATGAGACCGCGTCTCACGTTGTGCACGTGGCGCAAAATGTCTGCGACTTTCCACCCGGTCAGGTTCTTGCCAAAAGCCTTTCGCGCATGCGGCAGGGCAAAAGTCCAGAATCGCGCGCCGGGACAATTGCATTTCGGTGAAAAGGCTTTGGCTTTCATGCACGCCCATGCCGCGCCCGGCGCCTACGCTCCAGTGACTCCACTGTTTCGGCAGGCCTTGTTCATACAGACCATGTCCGGTCTCATGCAGAATTCCCATCAGGCTCGACAGGAATTCGGCATCGCGATAGCGCGTCGTCATGCGAACATCGCTTGGCACACCACCGCAGAATGGGTGATGCGACACATCCAGTCGGCCATGATTGAAATCAAATCCAATGGCCCGCATAAGTGTTTCGCCTAGCGATTTCTGGGAAGCGATGGGGAAGGGGCCTTTCAGGGGCCTAGCTTTTGGTTTCGCCCTCTGCACCTCCAGCGCTTCCGGCAGAAAATCCTTCAAGAATAATTTGAGGTCCGTGAATACCGGCGTGATCCAGGCCATGCGATTACCGGGATCATACTGCTCCATCATGGCATCATAGGGTGCCAGCTTCAGCGCATCCGCGCGGAGAGATGCCTCCTCACGCACTAGCGCAATCACCTCCGAAAATATGGGCAAATAGTTCTTCCAGTCGCCCCTCGCCCGCATCGTGCGCCAAGCCTGCTCACTCTTCATGCAGGTCGCCACCCGGCGCGTCACGAAATCTGCTGAAAGGCAGGTGCGGTTGATGTAGTCGATCCGCGCCTGTGCGATCGCGGCACGCTGTTCTGGCGAAAGATCCTCTCCTTCCGCCTTGGAAAGCCACTCACCAACTTCAGGGCTTGCAGCCATCTCGTGCATCATGCCTGCCAGCGTCGACATGGCAGACCCCCGCGCTTCGCCGCCACCCAGTGGCATGTTAACAGCCTCGTCAACGCTCAGGATTGACTGGGCATGCGAAAGGGCTTCAAGCTTGCGGTTGAGACGGTCAAGATTGGCGTAAGTCATTTACACGCTATAAAGCGCTTGTCTCCAGAATCAAAGTGGCCGCATTAGCAACGCGTCAAACCAGCAACGCCGTTGACAGAAGCGCCACAACGGACAGCCCCAGTCCCATCCCTAAAACAAGGCGCAAATGTTGTCCGGTCACACCGGAACGCACGTCTTCTGGTGAAATAACATGTGCTTTGGGGTCAAGGTCATTCATGGGGCAGATCTCCAACCATCGCTGTTGCATTCAGTCGCCCGACCAAATCTAACGACGGATAGGTGTCCGCAATGAGGCAAATCGCTAAAACTGTTGTCAGCTCCTGGATGTCCCCATCACATCCACAAACCGCTTGAACAGATAGTGGCTATCCTGCGGGCCGGGCGATGCTTCCGGATGATGCTGCACGGAAAAGATTGGCTTGCCATCAACAGCAAGACCCGCGTTTGATCCGTCAAACAGCGAAACGTGCGTTTCAGTGACACCCTGTGGCAGGCTCTCGCGATCCACAGCGAAGCCATGGTTCATCGATACGATTTCCACCTTGTTGGTGGTGTGATCCATCACAGGATGATTGGCGCCATGGTGTCCCTGATGCATCTTCATGGTTTTCGCGCCAAGGGCAATCGCCAACATCTGGTGGCCGAGGCAAATACCAAAAATCGGCGTGCCACTGGCGATCAGCTTGCGGATTTCAGGAACTGCATATTCACCCGTGGCCGCTGGATCGCCGGGACCATTCGACAAGAATACGCCATCAGGATTGAGGGCGAGAATGTCTTCCGCCGTTGTGGTCGATGGAACCACCGTCACATTGCAGCCCGCTGACGTCAGACAGCGCAAAATGTTGCGCTTCAGACCGTAGTCAATCGCAACAACCTTCTTGCCACCTTCTGACTTGCCGTAACCTGTCGCCCAATCCCAAAGCGTTACATCCCACTCCATGCGCTGCCGCAGCGACACATCTTTTGCGAGATCCTGTCCCTCAAGGCCAGACCAGGCAGCCGCCATCTTTTTCAGTTTGGCCACATCAAACTTGCCGCTGGCATGATGGGCAATCACACCATTGGGCATGCCCTTTTCACGGATCAAATTGGTCAGTGCCCGCGTATCCACACCAGACATCCCAATGATGTTGCGCGCTTTCAGCCATTTGTCGAAATGCTTCTGGCTGCGGTAGTTGGCAGGTTCGGTCACCGGCGCTTTTACCACGCAGCCACGGACTGCAGCACTTGCCGCAAGGTTTGTCGTTTCAATGTCATCATCGTTCGTGCCCACATTGCCAATATGTGGAAATGTGAAGGTCACAATTTGACCAGCGTAGGAGGGGTCGGTGAGGACCTCCTGGTATCCTGTCATGGCGGTATTGAAGCACACTTCAGCCACGGCCTCGCCTTCGGCCCCGAAGCCAAATCCCTCAATCACCATGCCGTCAGCAAGCACCAGCAGGGCCGTCGTCTTGGCCACATCCCAATCACCAAACTGGGGGCGTGTCTTGGCCTTTGTCGCAGTGGGCATCTCAGATTCTCCGGAATTCGAGTTTGGTTAGGGGAGAGCAACGGTGCCGTCAAGTTTGCTCCCGGACGCGAATGGGACTATCAGCGCATTTTTTGGAGAGATGCCATGATCCTGCGCGACAAAATCAATGCCGATGTGAAAGACGCCATGAAAGCTGGCGACAAACGCAAGCTGGGAACCCTGCGCCTCATGAATGCCGCCATCAAGGACAAGGATATCAACGCCCGCACCGACGGCCATGACTCCGACAAGCTGCCGGATTCAGCCCTCTTGGACCTCTTCGCCAAGATGGTGAAGCAGAGGCAAGATTCGATTGCGGCCTTTGAACTGGGTGGTCGTGTGGAACTTGCCGAAGCCGAGCGCGAGGAAGTGGCCATCATCCAAAGCTACATGCCAAAGCAGATGTCCGACGATGAAGCAAAGACGGCAATCGCCAGCGTTATCGCGTCAGTTGGCGCATCCAGTGTCAAGGACATGGGCAAGGTCATGGCCGAACTCAAAGTCAAGTTTTCGGGCCAGATGGACATGGGCAAAGCTGGCGGCATGGTGAAAGCGTTGCTGGGGTAAGTTCATTCGGGCGGTGCCCCCTCACCGCTGCGCGGAGCTCCCCCAGCGAGTTGGGGGAGCAATCACTTTCGCTCCCTCAGCTCGCTGGGGGAGCTGGCCGAAGGCCTGAGGGGGCGCATGTGTAGCTATTTCGGCAGTGGTTCCAACGCCATGAGCGGAGCGAAGCGAATTCCTCGCTGTGTCGCCTTGGTTTCCAACGGAAAGTCGGGACCTGGCGAATCCGGATTGAGCACACCCTGCAGCGGCGGAAGCAACACTGAGTCAGTGGTCTCGCCCAGCAAGCCCTTGGAATAATCATATTGCGGAAAAGCCCGACGTACGCCAAATGGCCGACAAACAAAAACCGTGTCAATTTTGACATGCTTGCAGCGCCGCAAAGACTGCGCCTCCGCATCACCAATGTTGGCCAGTACCAACGCCATCGCCGCGAAAATCAAAACAACCAAAGGCATCGTAACCATCCTCCACAATAAAAGTGGGGATTTCTCAGTTTCAGTTCAATGCAAGAAACTGAAATCTCAATTGTCGAGGAATGAACGCAGCTTCCTTGACCGGCTCGGATGCTTCAACTTCCGCAGCGCCTTCGCCTCGATCTGCCGGATGCGTTCGCGTGTCACCGAGAACTGTTGTCCCACTTCTTCCAGCGTGTGGTCCGTATTCATGCCAATGCCGAAGCGCATGCGCAGCACGCGTTCTTCACGTGGCGTCAGCGAGGCCAGAACCCGCGTTGTGGTTTCGCGCAAATTCGCCTGGATGGCGGCATCAATCGGCAGGATGGCGTTCTTGTCTTCGATGAAATCGCCCAGATGTGAATCTTCTTCATCGCCCACCGGCGTTTCAAGCGACACTGGTTCCTTGGCGATCTTCATCACCTTGCGAACTTTTTCCAAAGGCATCGAAAGTTTTTCCGACAGCTCCTCTGGTGTAGGCTCGCGGCCGATTTCATGCATCATTTGGCGCGAGGTGCGCACGATCTTGTTGATCGTTTCGATCATGTGCACGGGGATGCGGATGGTGCGGGCCTGGTCGGCGATCGAGCGCGTGATCGCCTGGCGGATCCACCATGTCGCATAGGTCGAGAACTTGTAGCCGCGGCGGTATTCAAACTTGTCGACCGCCTTCATCAACCCGATATTGCCTTCCTGAATCAAATCCAGGAACTGCAAACCGCGATTGGTGTATTTCTTCGCAATCGAAATGACGAGGCGCAAGTTGGCTTCGACCATCTCTTTCTTGGCAATACGTGCTTCCCGTTCGCCTTTCTGCACCTTGCCGACGATGGAACGGAATTCCTGGATCTGCAGGCCGGTGGCAGATGCAAGATCAAAGATTTCATCACGGATAACTTTGATGGATACCCGCTCGTCATTCACCCACTTCTTCCAGCCGTGCTTGGACAGGCGGCCAACGCGCTTCAGCCACTCGACATCGAGTTCGCAACCCTGATATTCTTTCAGGAATTCATCGCGCGGCACTTTGTAAGTCTCTGCCAGACGCATCAGGCGACCTTCGAGTTGGTTGAGCCGCTTGGAGATATCATAGAGCTGTTCCACCAATGCCTCAATGCGGGCATTGTTCAGGGACAATGACTTCACCATGGCAATGATGTCGTCACGCAGTTTCTTGTAACGGCGCTCCTGTGATGGCGACAGGCCTTCGCCTTCCGTCACATCCTGGTCCTGCAACTTGCGCAAGGATTTGTAGAGCCGCGCGATTTCATCGAAGACTTCCAGTGTCTTCGGCTTCAGTTCGGCTTCCATCGCCGACAAGGATACGCCGAGGTCATCACCCTCATCGTCATCATCATCTTCAACGGTTGGCCTGTCGAAGTCTTCGGGGCTCAGCACGTCAGAGTAGTCATCTTCACCACCACGGCGCGGCGGTGGCTTGCGGCCTTCTTCTTTCTTCTTGATTTCGGCACGCTTCAACTCAGCCTGCTTGCGAACCTCTTCTTTTGGCGGCACATAAGGCATCGGCGTTTGCACGGCCTTGTTGGCCTTGGCATCGGGACCTGCGTAGGTCGCTTCAAGATCGATGATGTCACGCAGCAGAATCTTGCCTTCGTTCAGTTCATCGCGCCAGATGATGATAGCCTGAAAGGTGAGGGGGCTTTCGCAAAGGCCTGAGATCATGGCTTCGCGACCAGCTTCGATGCGCTTGGCGATGGCAATTTCACCTTCGCGTGACAGGAGCTCCACAGCGCCCATCTCGCGCAAGTACATGCGCACCGGATCATCAGTCCGGTCGGCAGGAAGCTTCGGCGCTTCCACCTTCATGAGTTCTGTTGAAGACGACGTTTCCTCTTCAACCTTGGCTACGATATTTTCGCTTTCCTCTTCGCTTTCGACAACCGTGATACCCATCTCGGTCAGCATGCCGTAAACATCTTCAATCTGATCCGACGTCACTTCGTCAGACGGCAAGACTGAGTTCAATTCGTCGAGCGTCACGAAACCGCGAGCTTTGGCAAGTTTGATCAGACGCTTGACGGCAGCATCATTGAGATCGAGCAAGGGCGAATCCGCTCCAGTATCCGGAGCTTCAGGCTCGCTTGCCACGTCTTCAGCCGGAGTTGGAGGAACATCCGGTTCCGTTGGCCGCGTCGGGCTGTCTTTCGTAGGCCTTACCATCAATATTCAGTCCTTGTGATTCGGATCATATCAACCCTTCCCTTGTGATTCGGAAGCCGCAATATATGCCGCTTCTGGACCCTATTCGATTTCCGCCGTCCGACCGGACGCCGCCCCAAAACCGGTGACCCGGGCTTCGAAACCTGTTGCGGTCTGCAACTGGTCGCGAACGGCCGCGAGTGCGTTCAAGTTCTCTTCTGTCGGGTTGGCTGCCAAGGCCATTTCAGCCTTACGCATTTCCCGCTCAAGAGTTACGGTTTTGTGGTGTAAGGCGATCATCTGGCGGAGGCCTGTCCTGGCATCATCTGGTGCAGCCGCAGGACCAAGGAACCACTCATTCAAACGTTTCGCCTGCTGTTCAAGGAGGTCCAGATAAGACCCAAACCCCTTGTCTGTCAGGTGGCTACGAAAGGCAACCTTATCAAGGTGTTCTTGCGCAGCAGCGGTATCTAGGATTTCGCCCCTCAGGGTGTCAAGCATGCGATCAGGTAATTCTGTCGCAGTCAGCTCGTCCCAGAACTCGTGAATCAACTCAGGATGGTTAACAAACGTGAGGACAACCATCTGCACCCGGTGATCTTTGGCTGTGTGCTGGGCCATGGAGCGTAGCGACTGGCTGGCCGCCGCGGGCACCGACCATGCTTTTTGGCCCGCTTTCAGGCGCGGCGCACGCGTCATGCCCCGTCCAGTGCCGCGCTGGTACCCCGTCGAAACCTGGAATAGAGCAGTAAACCGCTGCCGCAGATCATCGAGATAATGCCGCCTGACGGACTCATCACCTATCGTCCCAACAAGTACGCGTAAGTCTTTCTCAAAGCTCGCTTTTCTCTCCGGAGAAGCACGGTCGTTTTCAGCCAACCCCCGCCGCCACAACACATCTGCCATGGGCTCAGCTGCGGCAACAACCGCGCGCAAAGCCTCAGCTCCGTCGCTGCGCAAAAGGTCATCGGGATCTTTGCCTTCCGGCAGGAAGGCGAACCGCAGTGAATGGCCCGGTCGCAACAGGGGCAAGGCAAGGTCCAGCGCCCGATAGGCCGCCTTGAGACCGGCCCCATCACCGTCGAAACACAATATGGGTTCCGGCACGGACTTCCACAGGAGGGCAAGTTGGTTTTCAGTTAGGGCCGTCCCCAGCGGTGCCACCGCTTCGGTCAACCCGGCCCGATGCATGGCAATGACGTCAACGTAGCCCTCAACCGCAATCAACTGACTTTTGGCATGGGCCGCACTTCGCGCCTTGTCGAAATTATAGAGGACGTCGCCCTTGTGAAATATGGGTGTCTCTGGGGAGTTCAGATACTTGGCCGGAACATCGCTGCGCAACGCCCGCCCACCAAAAGCAATCACCCGCCCGCGCCCGTCCCGGATCGGAAACATGACCCGGTCACGGAAACGGTCATAGGCCACCGGTATATCTTCGCCTGCAATGACAAGTCCCGCCTCCGCCATGTGTTCAACACCGACACCTTTTGTTGCCAGCAATGTGCGCAGGGCCGAGCGGTCATCAGGCGCATACCCAATCCCGAATTCCTTTTGAACGTCAGGCGTCAAATCCCTGTCAGACAGATAACCTCGCGCCTTGGAACCCCGCGCCGTCTGCAGTTCGGCAACAAAGAACGCCTGCGCCATTTCCATGATATCATAGAGGCTTGCACGCTGTTCCTCGCGTCGCACATCATCCTCTGTCATGACCGGCATGGGTATGCCGGCCTCTCCGGCAAGTTGTTCAACGGCTTCCGGAAACGGCACCCCGCCATTTTCCACAAGAAACGTGAAAATATCACCCGACGCCTTGCAGCCGAAGCAATGATATCGCCCCTTGCGGTCATCAGCATGAAAACTGGGAGACTTCTCGGAATGGAATGGGCAGCACGCCCAAAAATCACCTTTGGCGGCCTGCGTCTTGCGCCGGTCCCATTGCACGCGCCGTCCAACCACGGTCGAAATATTTACCCGTGCACGGATTTGATCGAGGAACGTCAGTGGAAAGCGCATGCTTCTAATTTGAGTGTTGATCCCTCTCGGTCAAGTAAAAACACCAAACTGTCAGCGAATTGTCAGGCGGAAGGAGTTATGCAAGTTGCAAGCGATGCGCGAGTATCGCTTAGCCGTCCAAATCTAGGCCGATGTGGTTGATGGGACCGTGTCGGCTTTTTTTTGGACAAGGCCTGCTTGAAACGATCACTTGGCCGTGACACAGTGCGCCAAAACGGAGGCGCATCAACCATGGCAATCAAGAAAATCTACACGGCTGTTGGCACGGCAATAGGAGGTCGCGGCGGCGGAACGGCGTCCACGCCAGATGGCATGCTCGAACTTGTGCTCGCAAACCCGAAGGAAATGGGTGGAACCGGGCAGGGCACCAACCCGGATCAACTTTTTGCTGTCGGATATTCCTCGTGTTTCCTGGGAGCGATGAAGTTCGTCAACAGCAAGGACAAGAAACCTCTCCTACTCGAAAAGGACTCGTCCGTTACCGCCCATGTGAGCTTTGGTCCCAGGGCCGACAAAAAAGGTTTCGGCATCGAAGTCAAATTGGAGGTCCGCTTGCCCGGCATTCCCAAGGCCAAGGCCACCGCACTGGCCAAGAAAGCCCACGTCGTTTGTCCCTATTCACATGCCATTCGCCGGAATGTGAAAGTCACCACGAAGATTCTCTGATGGCATTTTGGAGCAAATGGTTTTCAGGCAAGGCCGCGGCCGATGGCAAGCCTGCGCGCAGCCTGGAATACAAGGGCTACGTCATCGAAGCGCGACCTTATAAAGCTGAAGGGCAATATCAGTTGGCTGGACGCATCAGCAAAGATGGCAAGACCCACGAATTTGTGCGTGCTGACAAATTCTCGGATATTGAGCAAGCCGCTGAAATTGCAATCGCCAAAGGTCAACTCATTATTGACCAGTCCGGCGATAGGATTTTCAGCTAAGCTCCGACTATAGTTGGTGTTTGTCCATACCGAGGGGCTCGGCATGGGCAATGACACGCTTGATGGAAGGCATGCTTTCAATGAGCCTATTTTCCACGCGGTCGATGATCTGATGGACGATATCCACACTCGTGGCACCATCAAACCTGCAATGATAATGCACGTAGTGGCCACCGTCCGTGAAGCGAACGCGTACATTGTGCACGTCCGACATCAAGCGTTCATTTTGCACCGCAGTTTGCAAATGGCCTTCAATGATTGTCCGGTCCTCGGTTCGCACCTCCCGACCTTCAAGCGCGCGCAATGACAACGGCTCAATGTGGCTCTCGACTTCGACTTCACCACCGAGTGCATCTCGGATCGAGCTCTCAAGTACCGTTGCCTTGTCGTGGGCAATGGACAACGGAACTGCGCCATCAAATTCCATATCAAAACTGACAGCCATGCGGACACCAATCTTCTGCACGGTGAGATGATGGATAGACTGCCCTTGCTGGGAGGCCAACATCTGGGCCTTCTCAAACACTGTTTCCGTATCAAGCTCCACAGGATTGGCGGATACCAGAATATCTGACGATGGATAAATGGCGTGGATGGTCCGCTCGATGTCTTGCTTCAAGTGGGCGATTTCATTGACCGGCAAGGTACGCGGCACGTTGATGGCCGCGCTGATAAACAACACGGGTCCCGCCGGCCGGACACGAAGTTGGGTGACACTCAGAACTTCACTCCTGCTTTCCAGTTGATCGCGGATGGCCTCGGTAACGCCTTCCGGCGCGGCATCCAGCAAAACAGCAAGTGTCTCGCGTGACAATTTCCACGCGATACGGGCGATCAAGACGGCAACAGCCAGTGTCGCAACCGCATCGCCCCATTCAAATCCGGCCCAAATGAGCGCCAGTCCGACCAGCACTGATGCTGATCCAAGCAGGTCAGAGTGAAAATGGGCCGCATCCGCCGCCAGCGCACCACTTGATGTTTCGTCCGCAACTTTTTGCAACGACCGCGACCGATTGTGATCAACAATAATGGCCAGAACGAGAATGGCAATGGCCCACCACGTGACAGTTACGGGCTCAAAACCCAAAACCAATTGGGAAATGCTCCGATAGGCAAACCAGACAGCAACGCCGCTGAGCAGCACAATTTCAAACAGCGCCGCCAGGTTTTCGACTTTGGCGTGGCCATAGTGATGCGTGTCGTCGGCAGGCCGGTCACCGACATTGACGGCAACAAGCGTGACAAGCGTGGCTCCAAGATCAATCAGACTATGGAACGCCTCACTCAACAGGCCAAGGCTACCGGTGGCAAAAGCGGCAGTGAACTTGAGGATGGCCATCAATGCGCTGGCCAGCAAAGAGACCCAAGCCACACGGTTCTTGCGGGTCGATGCATCAGAAATCTGGTTCATTGCTCATTTTCCAAGCCTGCATTGACATATCGCCTTGTCATAATGTGCATACCGCGCGAGTTTGAGTGCCTGGATGACAGACGATTCGACAAATCAAACACTTGCCGAAACGCATAGGGCAGGTGCATTTACCTTTGCAACGCTCTTCGCGATTGAATCGCTGTCGCGGTCCTTCAATGCCAGTGTTCTTTCGATTCAGGCCTATGACCTGTTAGGGTCAAGTCGCAGCGTAAGCCTGTTGTCTGCTGCGACCGCATTCACAGTGCTCATTGTGACGCTGTGCCTGCCATACATCATCGGCGGACTGCGACGGCGGTGGACTTACACGCTCGGTGCCATAATGATGATCTGTGCGTGCCTCTTGCTCTCAACGTTCACAGTCACGGGGCAGGCACTGGGTGTGTTTCTGCGCAATACTGGCATCTCAATTCTGAACATCACGCTGTCCCTCTACATCATGGACAATATCAGGCGACAGGACCTGTCTCGCACCGAACCTTTGCGTTTGGCCTTGTCGACATTTTCGTGGATGGCAGGGCCGGCTGCCGGTGTTTGGCTCTACGATACCTATGGCAGCTGGGCGCCGCAAATTGCCAGCGCCGCTGCATCAGTCCTGCTTCTGACCGTCTTCTGGAATTTGCGACTGAAAGAAACGGCAGTCTTGCCCTCGGGAAAATTTGCCGTGCAAAGTCCATTGAAGGCGATTGTCCGCTTCTCAACTCAGCCGCGTTTGCGCCTCGCCTGGGCAATCGCCTTCGGACGCTCCTGTTTCTGGGGCACACTTTTCACCTATGCACCCCTTGTCATGATCGAAGGCGGGTTCAGCAAGCAATTTGGCGGGCTGCTCATCTCAATGAGTCAGGTCATGTTGTTGGCAGCTTTTGTATTTGGCCGCATCGCCCGCCACATCGGCGTGCGCAAAGTCATCGCCTTGAGTTTTGCCACCATGGCTTTCTCGACAGTGGTGGCAGGGATCTTTGGAACCTCCGATCCTATGGCGACGGCAATACTATTGCTGACGGCATCATTTTTTGCGGCGGGTCTCGACGCCGTTGGAGGTATCCCATACATGCGGGCCGTCCGTTTTGCTGAACGCCAACAAATGACGTCGGTCTACCGCACGTTCATTGAATTCTCGGAACTTGTCCCCGGTGCCATTTTCGCCATTGCACTCTTCTACTTTGAAACGACTTTTGTCTTCATTGTGCTTGGCGTTTTTCTTGCGTTCATGGCGGCTATCAGTTGGCGTTATCTCCCAAAATCATTGTGAGCCTACCCGTCGACGTGGGGTCTGCAGTGTGCTTTTCTAAGTGAATGCAAAATCCCATCGCGGTTTCCACGTGGAGCCTTCATCATCATCTAGGATACTCCTTTGACAATGGGCCGGGGCGAACCGCGCCATTTGTAAAATCAGATACATGGGGTGCGGGGACATTTGATCTATTGCAGCTTCCCCACGAACTTGCACAGCGTGGATACCACCGCTGCGAAATCTGTCACTTTCACATTGGCTCGCTTGAGCGCAGTAACTTGGAAAACATTGCGCGCGCGTTTGTCGATGCAGGCGTCGTGATTCAAACGCTGCTCATTGACGATGGCGACTTGACCAATACGACTACATTGCAACGGGATAAGGCTTGGATTGCATCGTGGATAGATGCCGCTTCTGTACTGAAAGCTGAAAATGCGCGTGTGATTGCGGGAAAGGCCACGCCCACTCCTGAAACATTGGAACTTTCAATTGCTGGTCTGCGTGAAATGGTGGGAGCAGGGACGAAGCTGGGTGTCAATATTGTCACCGAAAATTGGCACGACCTTCTCTCAACACCAGAAGCTGTTCATCATGTCTTGGATCACGTTGATGGACTGGGTTTCATGGCAGACACCGGCAATTGGTCTGGAGCAGCGAAATATGAAGACCTTGCCTCAATTTTCGCTCGGGCTGATCTTTGTCACGCCAAGGCGAGTTTTGGAGTCGGCTTGGAGATGGACGAGGCGGATTTTTCAAGCTGCCTCGCGGCTGCCGCGCACAGCCATTACCAAGGGCCCATGACGTTGATATTTATGGACAATGGCGATGAGTGGAGCGGGCTCGAATTAGAGCGGCAGTTCATCCGGCAACACCCATAATCGCGACGTAATCCAGAAGTTTTCCACAGGTTTTCCACAAGATATCCACAGCATGAACGCGGTTTGTCCACAGGGAGGCCCGGTTTCTGTGGTCAGCGAGACAAATCTCTTGGTCTCGGCAGCTCCATCGTCTTTACAGACAGCGCTCATCGACGAGGAGGCCAACTCGGAGAATGTTCTGAAATGAAACATGTAATCCATGTGAGCTTGGCTGCTGTGCTGGGCATAACTCTTGCGTGCGTGCCCGCTGAGGCCCGCAAGCTCAAGAAGACATCTAAACCCTCGCCAATTGTAGACATCGTCATAGATGTGTCATCCCAGCAAATGGATGTGCGTGTCGGCGGCAACCATCTGGCCAATTGGGATGTGTCGACTGGCAAGTCAGGTTATCGAACCCCGCGCGGCACCTGGCGGATCAACCGCATGGCCCGCGTCCATTGGTCCAAGCAATACAAGGCTCCGCTGCCACACGCCATGTTCTTTGTCGGCGGTGTTGCCATTCACGCCACAAAGGGCATTCACAAACTTGGAACAGCAGCATCTCATGGATGTGTTCGCCTTGCGCCACAAAATGCTGCGCGACTCTTTTCACTGGTGAAAAGTCATGGCATGAACCGTACTCAAGTGACTGTAACCAATTAGGCGGACCATGAAAAAATTTGCAGTTGTAACCGGAGGTGCACAGGGCATCGGAGCCGCAGCTGCAAAGGTATTGCTATCAGACGGACTGGACGGCGTCCTTCTGGTGGATCGCAATACCGAAGGCTTGGCGAGCAAGGCCACGGAACTCCGTACCTTGGGGAGAACAGAAACGTTCACAGTGGATTTGCGTGACAACGATGCAGCCGTCGCGCGCATTCAAAATTGCAAAGGAAAAGTTTGGCCAAGTGGACATCCTTGTCAACGCGGCCGGAAACACAGAACGGTGCGGCATCGAAGACACAACGATTAGAATCTTACACGCGATTGTTCGACGTCAACGTCAAAGCTCCGCTGTTCATGATGCAGGAAGCCGCTGTTATCATGAAGCAGAACAAGTCTGGTCTGATCATAAACATATCCAGCATGCTCGCCCATGGCGGGCCGCCTAATCTTGCAACTTACTCTGGCTCAAAGGCTGCGCTCGTGGCGCTTTCAAAATCTGCGGCAAACACATTCAAGCGTGATGGCATCAGGGTATTTTGCATTAATTTGGGTTGGGTCAACACTGAAAGTGAGCATCAGTTACAAACCACTTTCCACAAACTGCCAGAAAATTGGGCGGACGAGATGGGCCGCCGCATGCCTTCAGGTCGCTTGATCAACGCCGATGATGTGGCGGGCCTGATCCATTACCTGACGACCCCATCTGCACAAATGATGAACGGCGCCGTCATTGACTTCGAGCAAATGCCAACCGGAACGTTCGACGATCATCCAGCCCTCGCTTCTGTCAAAAACTAGAAGCTCCATTCCTTGGCCTTGGAGACAATGAAGTCACGGAACACCGTGACGCGTTTTGTTTCCTTCAATTCTTCCGGATATACAAAATAGGTGTCAAAGTTGGGTGCCTGGAGTGGAAGATCGACTTGAACAATCGCCGTGTCCGCCGCGACAATGTAATCAGCCAGAGTAGCAATGCCTGCTCCGGCCTGTACCGCGCGGCGCAAGCCATAGGCACTGTTGACCCGTAAAGCCACGTGGCGCGGGTTGTTCTCCTCGCGCCCCACTGTTTCAAGCCAGTTGAGTTCAGTGAGGTACTGTGCCGTTGGGCCGAAAATCAGGATTGTGTGCTTGTCGAGATCCTCAATTGATTTCGGGATGCCTCGCTTCTTCACATAATCGACGGACGCATAAATATGGTGATGCACCGTGAACAGCTTGCGTTGGATGAGGTCAGGCTGCGTCGGCCGCCGCAAGCGAATGGCCACATCAGCTTGCCGCATGGAAAGATCGAGTTCCTCGTCTTCAAGCAGCAGCGACACCTGAATGTCTGGATAAAGTTCCAGGAATTCGCGCAAGTGCGGCGTCAACCAGACTGAACCCAATCCAACGGTTGTTGTAATCTTGAGTTCACCCGACGGCTTCTCCTTGGAATCCATCAACCGCGTTTTTGCGGCTTCGAGTTTCGAGAAAACTTCATGCGCCGTCCGGTACAAAACTTCGCCTTGTTCCGTGAGGATGAGGCCACGTGCATGGCGGTGGAACAATGCGACGCGCAAATCCTCTTCCAGTGCGCTGATTTGCCGGCTGACGGCAGATTGCGACAGATTGAGGTCATGGCCCGCATGGGTGAAGCTACCCGCATCAGCAACGGCGTGAAATATGCGCAGCTTGTCCCAGTCCATGTCTACTCCGCTGCCATCTTCTGCGTGGCGTCTTGTGTGTGCAGGTATTTTTCGGATTCGAGTGCGGCCATACAACCCATGCCCGCAGCCGTAACTGCCTGGCGATAGATATCATCGCTGACGTCACCAGCCGCAAACACGCCGGGAATGTCGGTCTGTGTCGACCAAGGTGCCGTGATCAGGTAGCCACCATTCTTGAATGGCAATTGTCCCTCGAACAGCTCCGTCGCGGGCTTGTGGCCAATGGCAATAAACACACCGTCAACACTCAAGTCTTCCGTCGCACCGGTCTTCACATCCTTGAGCCGCACCGCCGTGACACCCTTGGGATCCGTGGTGCCCAGCACTTCGTCGAGCGCGGTGTTCCACTTCACCTTGATTTTCGGATGCTTGAACAGCCGCTCTTGCAGAATGCGTTCGGCCTTGAATGCATCGCGCCGGTGGATGACGGTGACTTCGGTGGCGAAATTGGTGAGGAACAACGCTTCTTCAACCGCCGTATTGCCGCCACCGACAACCAGCACTTTCTTGTTGCGGTAGAAAAACCCGTCGCACGTGGCGCAGGCTGACACGCCGAACCCCTTGAACTCGCTTTCACTGGGAAGATCGAGCCACTTGGCTTGCGCACCCGTCGCAATGATCAGCGCATCACAGGTGTATTCCGTGCCACTGTCACCCTTCAGCCAAATCGGCGACTGCCTGAGACGCACCTCCGTGATCGTGTCGGAAATGACCTCGGTGCCCATATGCTCGGCTTGCGCCTTCATTTCGTCCATCAGCCACGGCCCCTGGATGGCCTTTGCGAAACCGGGATAGTTTTCGACGTCGGTCGTGATGGTCAATTGCCCGCCGGGTTGAATGCCCTGGATCACCAGGGGCTTCAGCATGGCGCGCGCGGCATAGATGGCTGCCGTATATCCTGCAGGACCAGAACCCAAAACAATGAGCCGGGTATGACGAGACGACATGAAATACTCCGAAAGCTATGAAAATTCAGCATAGCTCAAGTGGGAATTTCGGCAAGGGACAGCATTGGCTTTTGAACAGCACTGCGTGTTTGCTTGCGCAACAATATTGCGTATACGCGGCTATGGACAAAAACCAACTGCCCGATACCATCGATTGGAAGATCCTGCGCGAATTGCAGAAAGACGGCAGCCTGACCAACGTCAAGCTCGCGGATCGCGTCGGCCTGTCGCCCCCGCCGACCCTGCGTCGCGTCCAGGCTTTGGAGGCGGCGGGCTATATCATCGGTTATCGCGCCCAATTGGACCGCGTCAAACTCGGCTATGAGGTCGACATGATCGTGCTGGTCGGCCTGAAATCGCAAACACTGGAGGACATCTCGGATTTTGAACGCCGCGTCAGGAACTGGCCCGTGGTGCGCGAATGCCATGCCCTTCAAGGTGTCGCCGATTTCATGCTGCGCTGCGTGGCGCGCGATTTGCCATCGCTGCAAAGCTTCATCCTCGATGGCCTGTCCAAGGCACCGGGCGTCGACAGCGTCAAAACCTCGCTGGTTTTGCGCACCGCCAAGAATGACCCCATGGTGCCCCTGCCATAGGCCATGCTAAATACCGGCATGCCACTAAATCTTGTCAAACTCTGCGTCGGCGTCAGCGACGTTGATCGCCTCGAAGCCTGGGTCAAGGACGCCATGGCCGGCCGCGACACCCTCGACCACGTCACACGGTCGTTTCCGCGCCGCGCCGACGAAATCCTGCCCGGCGGCTCGCTCTATTGGGTCATCCGCGGCGCCATACTGTGCCGCCAACCCCTCGAAGGCTTCGAATCGGTGCGTGGGCACGACGGCATCGAACGCTGCCGCATCGTCTTCAAACCCGAAATCATCCTGGTGCGCCCGGCGCCGCGCCGCGCCTTTCAAGGCTGGCGCTACCTCGAAGCCGCCGACGCTCCCCCCGACATGCCCCGCAGCGGAGGGGCCGAACAAGTTGAGCAGCAAAATGCGCCGGGAACTGGCGGAGTTGGGATTGCTGTGAGGGTTAAAACGCTAGTACAGGAAAATAATGCTTGACACCGTACGGAGGATGTGCTAGATCTCGCTATAGTCGCCAGAGGTGAAGCCCCGGAGACCTCCCCCCAAGCAATAGGTTCTAAAGCACGGAAACCGACGTTGGGGCAGGGTGGGCCTTTCCAGAGTCCGCGCAACTGCGCGGTTGTTCGCTGCTTCGCCTGCAGGCGGAGCAGCGGGCAAGTCGCCGTGGTTTCCTTACCGACTTCGCAGTGGTAAGCTAATCGTCCGTGGCGATGATGAAGTTGAGGAGCCGTGGTTTCCTTACCGACTTCGCAGTGGTAAGCTTCCACACGCCGATGACAGCATTGCGCGTGGCCGTGGTTTCCTTACCGACTTCGCAGTGGTAAGCTGGATCGGATCAACGCCCTCTTCATTCGTCCGGCCGTGGTTTCCTTACCGACTTCGCAGTGGTAAGCTGCCTTCCGGCGAAAGCCCTGATATTGCTCTGAAATTGTGTCCTTCTAGGAACAGTATCAGAGCAAAACCATCTGGTTTGTTGCGATTTTTTCGCGTTTTTTTGATTCGCCCACAAGCAGTTTCATCCTCGCATATTGGCGTTCCGTCACCTGCAATGTGCGCACACTGCCCTTGGAGGGCAAGCGTTTTGTGACGCGGCCCATATGTTTTTCCACCGCCTCCTCGCCCCGGCAAACGCGGGCATAGACGGAGAATTGCAGCATCATGTAGCCATCGTCTTTCAGGAAATTGCGAAAGCGGTTGGCGGTGCGGCGTTCTTCCTTGCTGCCCACAGGAAGATCGAAAAACACGAACACCCACATGTAACGCACCTCACTGGTCTTCATTACGCACTCACATCAACCGAGGTAAAACCAGCAGTGCCGGGCTTGCTCCTTCCATGGCGCGGACAAGTGCTACAGCCGCACGTTCGGTGGCAATCAGTGTACTGACGGTTTCTTCTCCAAACCTGATGTCTTCATGCAAAATGCCTGCCAAGGTGCGGCGGTCTTCAACCGTCAGTTTGCCTTTCTGACTTGTGCCGTTTTCAGACAGCTTGAAGACCCTCGCGTCGATTACAGGTCGGAATGGTTCGAACAAATCGTCGGCCAGATTGAAGGCGTTTGCGGCGCTGTCATGGAAAATGCCAAAACAAGGCAACAGGCCTGAAGCGACAAGAGCGCGAGCAATGGCGGAACGCACGATTGAATAACCATAGTTTAGCATGGCATTGCGCAAGTCGGTTTCATCACTGCGGATGAAATCCTCAAACAGAGTGGGCCAGTATTCGCGTGCGGCGCGGGCTTCTGTGTTGTCGGGATCGCCTGATGTTACAAGTTTCGCAATGGCTGAAACCGCTGTTCCATCACGCCCGCAAAGCGTCAGACATTCCGCCTGATTTTCAATCTTGGCCACGACGAGCGCCTGCCACAGGCGCTTTCTCAGCGGGAGTGTTAGGCCCATCTGCATTTGCGCAACAGCGGCCTGGCGATGGTGAGTATGAAAGGGCAGGGCTATGCCAGATGGCGTGTGGCGGTCATCGGTGAAGATGACAGCGACACCTTCGGCCATACAGGCCGACATCAGCGAGGCTGTGAGCGTGCACGCTTGCGAATCCAGCACGATCCACGCCACATCTTCCAGTGGCATGGCAACGTCGCCGTCATCCTGCGCCACGCAAAGCTGCTTGTCTTTCCATGAAAGACGCGCAGGCTTGCTTATGTGCACACCTTTCCACGCCATGTGCGGAGCTCGCTTTCAATCAAATGTCGTTGTCCAAGCCGATCGATACGATATTTCTCTAGCCTAGCAAGCGTTCGCGCCCCAATGCCCCGGGTTTTCTGGTTGGAATTCTCATGGGACGAAACTTCGAGATTGCCAGAACCCCGGTCAAGCCCACGAAAGTAGCCTGCGATGAGATCGCATTTGCTGGTTTGGATTTCGAGAAATTGCATCGGCACTAGAGGCCACATGTATTCATAGCTTTTGTCCACCACAGGCCAATCCAATTCATTTTCATGAGCTTGGATTGCTTGATCTGGCGGATAGTCAAGTTCGGCAATCTGGTGCGGATAAATCGGAACCAAATAATACTGCCAAACTCCCTTCTTGTTGGTTCTCCTGAACACGTCCACACGCGCCATTTCACCCCGGTCAACAGCGCCTCCCCGCACAATAACTTCCGGCTTCTTGTTGGTCAGCAAAGTCACCTTGGAAATTGGGTCGCCCCTGGGTGAAAGGGGAGGCGCTGCTTCCGGTTTTCCCGCTTCAATCCATTTGCGCAGAATTTCAACCGTTGCCGAATTGCGTTCAGGGTCTTTAACCTTTTCCAGGTCGGCAAGTTTCAGGTCACTGACGCGCTTGCGTTCAAACACGCGCTTTTCACCTTCAACCTCCGCAACGGAACGAATGGTAGCTGCATGAGCCTCACCCCTTGCGCGATGGCGCTCAGCACGGGAAACAAACACTTTCTCCGTTGCCGCAATCGCCTCTTCCCTGAACCCTGCCCAAGGTTGGTTAAGCGCACTGAAATCACGTGGGCTACCGTTGGCTTCTTCCTTCTGAAATGCGCGTGTGAGAGTTTGCATCATGCTCTCGGTCGTGGCCGCCGTGATGATGGCATCGAGTGCATGGTGACGGTCATCTGGAATGCGCGCACCTTTTTCATCCTTTTTGATCCATTGCACCCCCCAGCCACGCCGCATGCGATCCGTCAACGCGCCGGGCCTTGTGAAGACTTTGCGTTCGCGCTTGTCTTGCGGATAGAGCTGTTTCAGGCATTCTGCCAACAAACGGCAGGTCCAGCGCGTGTCGTTCAGATTGCGCGATCGGAATTTTTCTTCAACGTTTGCCGCATCCCTGATTGTATAGTTGCGGCGCTTGAAGCCTTTCAGGTTGGGCAGGGCCTGAAGACGGGCCACGTAGACATCCCAGTCGATTTCATTCTTGCCCAGCCATTCATATGGCGTGCGGCCCCTTTTATCCTGGTTCGCCTTGGCAGTGCACAGGGTTTTGTTGTTGAAGCTGTCATCACCAAAGCGACTCCATGGCAAGATGTGGTCCACCTGCACCGAGTTGTCAGTGGCAATCAATTGATGGGGCAGAATAAGCTTATCTGAATAGACACATCGTTCATTCTGTTGTCGCCAAAGTTCGAACCGCAACAGTTCATCGGCAGAGCTACATGGCTGCCCAACTTTGTCTGCAAATTCCAGCCGCAACTTATCTTTTTCCCTGTTGCGCTTCTCGATGCCGTTCTCAATTTCACGCCGTTCATCAATGCCCTTGCCCACATCGCGGGCGAGTTCAATGTGAATGGCGTCCGGAATGCCATGGACTTCGACAATGGCCTTCACCTGCTTGACCGCTTCAATGAGCGCTTTCCGCGCAATTGGACTGCCCACAAGGTGGCGATCAATGATTGCGCCAGACAGAATTTTCTTAAGTGCTTCCTTTCCCGTCACGCCAACATTGAAGGCGTTGCGTTCGCGGCTGACAGTGTGGTCGTAGCCGCATTTTTCAGCGGCCACTGAATAGACATGGCCCTGTGCCAGATGCGGGATCATGTTACGGCAAGCAAGCGAAGAAATATGGCCAGCGCCAGTGAATAGATTGAACATGTTAGTTTGAACCTCGTCCATCAGTCTTTCGAGGACAAGTGTTTCTAATCCGATTTCTTCAAGTCCTTCCTGAATGCGGCCCAAATCCTCGCGGAAGGAGATGACTTCAGCAATGCGGTCCAGCTTCTTAGGCGTTTTGACAAGCGAGTCCCATGCAGCACCTTCAAAGAGATTAAAGAGCGTTCCTGTGCCTTCTGCAGCTGCCCCATGCCTTGAAATGGCGTCAAGCTTCTCGTCGTCGGTGCGCACGTTGGAGAAGACCGCTTCATCTGGCAGTTTCCATAGTTTGCGCAATGACTTGTAGGTAATCTTCTTTGTTGCCCCGAAGTTTCGTGTGGCCAGTACCAACTCATCTTGAGTTACGCGGCGAGTTTCGCGGCCTTCGCGGATTTCAAACGTGTTGAGCCGCGACAGAAAGCGGAAAAGCTCAAAGGAGTAGGCCCGCTTTGAGGTGCGCTTTTGGGTTGGCTCAAAGGCGCAATCGGCAAGGAGCTTTTCACTGTCCTGTAGCCCACGCTGGAAAAACGCCCGGTCCATGAATGCTGCTTCAAGTTCCTCTGTGGCGATCTTGTTTTGCATTCGCCTCTGGGCCTTGAATATCGCCCGCACTTCGTAGGCAAGGTCATCGCGCTGAGGGGTTCGTGAAAAATCGCCCTCCTTGTTACGTTTGCGACCTGCAAAATCTGCATCGGTTGCCAAGGTTTCTCCAAAAGTGCGGCCCGCGAATTTCTCTTGCGTTTGCGCCAAGGCCTTTTTCATTTTCGAATTTTCAACATCGTTTGCGCCAGTCGATTTCGCATTCGACTTGAAACCGCGATGCCTCGCGATATGGCCAAGGGCGATGGCAAGTTCGTTTGGCTTGAGAAAATTCTCGGTGGCCTTGCCGCGTACTTCCCACGGGTTTGTGCCATCGAAAGCAAGTGCGTTTGATTTTGCGCTCTCAAGCAAACCATGTTCATGAAGCAACTTGCGTACAGCATTCATACGCTGCTTGCGGCGGCGGATAATTCGCCGCTGTCCGCGATACATGCGGCGCAGTTCAGATTTTGGTCGACGTTCCTTGTCGGTTTCAGGCGTGTCGAACATGCGCGTTCCACAGGCCACAATTCTTCCGTTCAGAAAATCATCCGCAAATTCCAACACCGCCCAGCCAACACTTGCAATCCCGCAGTCCAGTCCAAGTACTTTTGTCATGGTTGTCCCCAGCCGTTTTCACAACTGTTGACGCTAGCAAATTTTATGCCTAGCGTAAGGGGGCGAAGTCGGTTGGGAAACCACGGCAAAGTGGTTTTACCACTGAAGGATTACCCCCGGAGCGATCCGGGGGGATTCCCCACCGCTTCCAGTACCTCTGACGCGCAATTTCGAACCCATGGCGGAAGGAGAGGGATTCGAACCCTCGTTACGCTTTCACGTAAACACGCGTTCCAGGCGTGCGCCTTCAACCACTCGGCCACCCTTCCGCATCGGAACGCCTGCCTTATAGCTGCCGCCGACCATTGTTCAAGCACTTGTGATTGATATATTTTCGCGCCGATCCCTATATGGGGCAGGAGCCAAAACAAGTGGAGGCGTTCATGTCGTTCTTTCGCAAATCAGCTGAACTGGTGGCAGAAAAGCAGGCCCTTCCGGGGCGGGCTGCGGCCATTCCCACGGCGGAGAGGCATTTCGTCAATGGGAACGCGCTGCAGGGAGCCTACCCGGCAGGATCGCAGAGCATTGTCTTCGCCCTTGGCTGCTATTGGGGGGCCGAGCGCAAATTCTGGCCAATGCCCGGCGTGTGGGTGACGGCGGTGGGCAACAGCGGCGGATTTACCCCCAACCCGACCTATGAGGAAGTGTGTTCCGGCCAGACAGGCCACGCTGAGTCCGTGCTGGTGGTTTATGATCCAGCCTTGGTGTCGCTGGAGGCCTTGCTCAAGGTGTTCTGGGAATCCCACAACCCGACGCAAGGCATGCGCCAGGGCAATGACGTCGGCTCGCAATACCGCTCGGCGATTTACTGGACCAATCCAGCCCATGAGGCCGCAATCCGGGCCTCGCGCGATGCCTATCAGCAGGCGCTGACGGCGAAAGGGCATGGGGCAATCACCACGGAGCTGAAACCGGCGGGCGAATTCTATTTCGCCGAAACCTATCATCAGCAGTATCTGGCGAAAAATCCATCCGGCTACTGTGGCCTGGGCGGCACCGGCGTCAGCTGTCATGTCGGGCTTTCGTCTGCGCCTTAAGAGCCGTCTTGCGATTGCGCAGCACATGTTCGTGGGCGGCATCATAAAGCGCTGAATCACGGAAATCCGTGTGCCCCAGGACCGGGCCGACGAGGACCAGTGCGGTGCGCGTCAACTTCGCAGCGCGAACCTTTTGCGCAATGGTAGACAATGTGCCGTGAATGAACTTCTCATCCGGCCAGCTCACGCGATAGCCCACAACGACGGGGCAATCCGCACCATAATGCGGTGTGAGGGCTCGCTCGATGTGCGCCAGATTGCGGATGGACAAATGGATGGCAAGTGTCGCCTTTGATGCACCCAACCGCTCCAGCTCTTCGCCCGCCGGCATGGCAGAGGCATCCATGGTCGTGCGCGTGAGGATGACGGTTTGCGCGATCTCCGGCAATGTGAACTCGGTCTTGAGGGCCGCCGCTGCCGCCGCAAACGCCGGGACCCCCGGTGTCACGTCATAGGGAATGCCGAGCTTGTCCAACCGCCGCATCTGTTCGGCGATCGCCCCATACAGCGAAGGATCGCCCGAGTGTACCCGCGCCACATCAAAACCCTTGGCGTGGGCCGCAGCGATTTCATCAATGATCTGGTCGAGATGCAAGGGTGCGGTGTCGACAACCCGCGCACCCGGAGGTGCGGCACTGACAATCTCCGTAGGCACCAGCGACCCGGCATAAAGACACACCGGGCACACTTGGATGAGTTTCAATCCGCGCACCGTAATGAGATCAGGCGCACCCGGCCCAGCACCAATAAAATGAACCGTCATTGCTCTCGCTTCTTTTCGTAACCACGGGGCGTGAAGGCATAAGTCCTGCCATCGGCACGTTTGAGCGCACGCGATTGCGATGACCCGACCAGCACCACCGTCAACATGTCGACATCTTCGGGGTTGAATTCATCAAGCCGCGTCACAACCACTTTTTCCTCGGGTCGTCCCAGGCTGCTGGCAATGACCACCGGCGTATCGTCGGGCCGGTGCGTGTGCAGGATCTCTATGGCCCGTGGCAGATGGGCTTTGCGTTTTTCCGAACGCGGATTGTAGAGGGCGACCACGAAATCACCGAGTGCCGCACCCTGCAACCGCTTCTCGATGGTCTCCCACGGTGTCAACAGGTCGGACAACGATACGCAGCAGAAATCATGCCCGATCATCGCACCCGCTCGCGCGGCTGCCGACTGGAATGCGGAAATCCCCGGCACCACATCAATACCAATGCGGCAAGGTTCCAAGGCAACAACTTCGTACACCAGAGAGGCCATGGCATAAATCCCGGCATCGCCGGAACAGACCAAGGCAACTCGTTTTCCCTGTTTCGCCAGCGAGATGGCGTGCCGCACCCGTTGCTCTTCTGCACCCAGCGGAAACTTGTAGATCATCTGCCCCGAATAGATATCCATGGCGAGTTCAAGATAGAGATCATAGCCAACCCAGTCCGTGCATTTCGACAGTTTAAAACTTGCTTCCGGTGAGCGCATGTAAGGGGCACCAGGTCCCAATCCGATGACATGTACAACGCCCCGGGTTCGTCCCCGCGCTTCAAGAATGGGAGAAGGTGCTTCTGCAATGGCGCAAGTCGCTCGCTTGCTCTTGGTTTTCGCCACGATCAGTTTTGACTCTGGCCCTGCCGCCGCCAGCGCCGCAGCTTCGGCCACACTGGGCGTGCCGACTTCAGCGCGCACAATCTCTGAAGGCTTGAGCACGCGGTGGCTCTCGGCATTGAGTTCCGCAGTTGTGAAAAAGCGTACCGGCCCCAACGCATTGATGGCTGCCTCATCCTCTTTCAAATCAATTGACGCCACATAGGCCACAGAATCTGCCGCAAGATCGTGGTTCGCCAGTGTTGTGTTGATCAGGTCCAGAACTTCCGCAGGATCAGTTCCGCGTTCGCACCCAACGCCTACGACGAGTGACTTCGGATGAAACGTCAGTGTACTGTCTTTACTGGGTTGCGTGCTCACATTTACTGGCACGGTTCCCTCTTCATCTGACAACGCCGCGAGCCAATTGGCGCTGCCGAACATCGAGAGTTCTTCACCGGCAAGGAGCCGCGCAGCAGTTTGCTTGACAGCATCTGGGTTGCCAAGCACATATCCCGGCGGTGGTTCATCGATGGAAACACCCAGTGTAACGTCGCTGGCCGTGGTAATCGCGGGATGCGCTTTGATCTCATCGGCGATCTGCCGCGCCAGTGTATTTGCACCATGATGCCCGCCAACCAGTGGCACGACAGATTTCCCGTCCTCGGAGACGACAACAACCGGCGGCTCAGTCAATTTGTCTTTCAGCACTGGTCCAAGAATGCGCACGACAATTCCTGCTGCACAAATGGCAATGATGGGTCGGCCCTGTTGGAACACATTGACGAGATGCACTGCAGCACTCTGGTAGAACCTGTCACCCGTATTCATTGTGGCCGGCGCATGAATCTGCCCATCCAGCAATTGCCGTAGCTTGTTGGCAAGCGGCAAAGCCGATGGGCCGAGAATGAATATGACAGGCTTCATAGTGATATGCGGCTCTTCCGAACAAGTATGGTCGTAAAATAGGGTAGGGCATCCTCGGAAATATCGGACACATTGCGAATGTGTTGCTCAACCTGGGTTGCCTTCTCAATTGCCGTAGCTGCTGCCAACAAGTCAAGTTCTGCAAGAATGCGGCGCACTTTTGCAAAGTGGCGACCGACCTTGATGATCGCCGCGCAATCGACATTCACAAGTTCATCGCGGAGTCTGTCTTCAGCAAGCGTTGCTGGTAAAACCTTGATCACATCGTCCCGCGCCGCCAGCGGCAATGCTGTAACAGAGGCTGAGGCCGTGAGCGAAGTAACACCGGGAACGACAACAACATTAAACTGCGAACTCAGCCTCTCGTGAATATACATGAAGCTTCCATAGAAGAATGGATCGCCTTCGCAAAGCATGATGACATCTTCACCCCTCTGCAAATGATCTGCAATCAAGGCAGCACCTGTGTCATAGGCAGCACGACCGACTGATTGGTCAGGGCTCATGGGCATGTCGATGGCCACTTCAACGGCATCTTCGGGAATGAACGGCGAAGCAATTTGGCGTGCAGTGCTCTCACCCCCATTGGCTGCCAAGTAGGCAATGACTTTGGCAGTGGCAATCAACCGCCAACATTTGACGGTCATCAACTCCGGATCACCAGGACCCACACCAACGCCATAAAGTGTACCGCTCATCGAAAGGTTTTCCGTAGTCGCCATTGCAGAACCGACATGCGAGGGCGCAAGGCCCGCATCTCACCAATATGTGTGAGCGTGGAAATATCCATGCGGACGAGATCACCACCATGGAGTTCCTGCAGCGTAACCAGCTTGCGTTCACCCTCAAGCGTGACAGCATTGGCAACACACATGCCACCATCTTTCAGCGCACTGTGGGCGGTTTCAAAAACGCCGTCCGTGTCAATGCCGCCGCCAATAAATATTGCATCCGGTCGCGGTAAATCCTTCAGACCATCCGGCGCTGCTTGAGCGACGACCTTCAGCCGGGGCGTTCCAAGCTGGTCTGCATTGCGTGCAATAACCACGCACCGCTCTGTGTCATGTTCGATGGCAATTGCTTCACAGCCGCGTGTACCGCGCATCCATTCAATGGCAACCGCGCCAGAACCCGCGCCAATGTCCCACAGCAACTGATCAGGAGCAGGACACAAGGCTGCCAAAGTCGCCGCACGTACTTCTCTTTTTGTGATCTTGCCATCATGTTCGAATGCGTCATCGGGCAGCCCGGGAATGCGTGAGAGAACCTTCGCATGATGTGACGCATGACAGTGAACAGCAAGTGTATTGAGGGGCGACCAGACCTTGTCAGGAACGCAGTTGGCAGCAAATGTCGTCTTGACTTCTTGCTCGCCGCCCATATTCTCGAGAACGGTCAATTCACTTGTCTCAAATCCACGGGCCACAAGCCGCCGCGCGCATTCCACGATGGATGCGCCGTTCTCGGTCAGTATGAGGAGACGTGCATCAGGCTGGATAAACCCTTCCAGATTGGCAGCAGGCCGACCATGGATCGTGAAACAGTCGCAGTCCGGCAAGGACCAGCCCATGCGAGCCGTTGCCAGCGAGAACGCTGACAGATGCGGAATGATAGACATTTCATCAAATGGAATGAATTCCAAAAACTTGCGGGCCACACCATAATTCAAAGGATCACCGGTGGCCAAAACAACAGTCTGTTGGCCGCGCAAGACAGACAGTTGCTGGGCGACGCTGGAAAAAGGCTGCGGCCACTCATGGCGCTTGGCGTCTGAAGCTGGCAATTTCTGAAGCAATCGCTGAGACCCAACAATGTGGATCGCGCTCTTGAGTGCAAGTTGGCCCTTCGCAGAAAGCCCGGCATAGCCATCCTCACCCATGCCAACAATTGTGAGCCACTTAGACATTCGTTGGATCCAACAGCGCATTGATGACTGACGAAGCCATGGCCGAACCACCCTTGCGGCCTTTAATGGTGGCGAAGGCGATGCCGCGTGAATTTCCCGCAAGTTCAGCTTTGCTTTCAGCAGCCCCAACAAATCCAACTGGGAAGCCGATGATGGCAGCAGGTTTGGGCGCGCCTGCAGTCGATCAATTCAAGCAACGCAAAGAGGGCCGTAGGCGCATTGCCGATGACGACAATCGAACCACCAAGTCGCGGCAACCATAAGTCGACAGCAGCGGCAGAACGGGTGATGGATTTCGAGATACCAATCTCGCGTGCTTGTACATCGTTCAGTGTGCAGATGATTTCATTGCCGGTATTAATCTGTCGCGCCATGATGCCGTGGCGTACCATCTCAGCATCAACGAAAATCGGCACGCCAGTTTTCAAGGCAGCGGCAGCAGACGTCGCAAAATCTTCAGAGAATGTCAGGTCATCAACGATGTCGACCATGCCGCAGGCATGAACAACCCGTGTCGCGATCTTTCGTGCATTCTCCGGGATGCGAGCAAAATCCGCCTCAGCCCGGATGATTTCGAATGACCTTGCATAAATTGCTGCGGGATCGCGGATATAGTCCATCATTCTCTGATCATGCTTTTTGGGCCCAAGGGGTGGTCGGCGTGGGGGTAAACAGCATGGGTGTGGTCGCCGTGTGAGTGGCTGTGGTCGCCGTGAGAATGCGTATGGGCCTCAGGCTTTGACTCCAGTTTGAATGGTCCGTCCTGGCACAATCCTGTGCAGTTACCTGTCGCATCACAGAATTTGCATTCTTTGGCGCTCATGCCTTCAACATGGTGATGATGGCTTTCTTGCACGGCCCCCACTTCCGCCTCGAAGCCCAAGACCTGGGTGCGGTACTTGCACATCTGGCAATTCATGGCGATATCGCCAGAGATGATCTGCTCGATGCGCTCTACAAAAGTTTCAACAACCGCAGGATGATCGTTAAGGTAGGGCGCTTTCAGGAATTCGACATGCGGGTGCTTTGCGGCCACAGCGTCGGTGGCCATGTAAATGCGCTGCACCAACACGCCCGTGAACAGGAAATAGGGGAACACAATGATGCGTTTGAAGCCCAGTTTGGTGATGTGTTCGAGAGCTGGCTCCACCAAGGGGAATGTGACGCCCGAATAGGCCACTTCGCCCCACCCAAAACCAAAGCCCTCCCAGAGAATGCGCATGACTTTTGCCACGTTGGAATTGGCATCAGGGTCTGACGCGCCACGACCGACGACGAGCAGAAGTGTTTCGTGTTTTTCAACGGTGGTGGGGGCGGCGTAGATGGCTTCCTGAATGCGGTCTCCGGCAGCGCGCATCATTTTAGGGTCAATACCCAACTCCTTGCCATAATCGATACGCAGGTCATTTTGCGCTGCATAGGCATTGAGCACCGATGGAATGTCATTCTTGGCATGTCCTGCAGCAAACAACATGCCGGGCACCGCAAGCACGCGGTTCACACCTTTTTCTTTAAGAATATCAAGACCCGTGCGAATGATGGGGGTCGCAAATTCCAGGTAACCAAATTCAACGGGATAGTGCGGCAAGCGCTTTTTGAGCTGATCCGACAGATTGGCGAATTCAGTCACAGCTTTGCGGTTACGGCTACCATGGCCGCACAACATCACACCCAGTTTTTCAGACATCTAATTGCCTTTCCAATATCAGCGCCTGCCGGAAGTCCGGCGACAGGGAAAGGCAGCTTTCAGAGTTGGCCCCGTTTGGGTCAGCCGCACTGAAGTCGCTCTCAGCCTCTCAAAGGAAGCGCTGCAGAGCCTGCTTACGTGAAGCAGCTTCAGCGGGCAAGACAGGAAGCGACGCTTGTCACCCCGTGGCGTCAGAATTCGACGCCCGCTTGCGCCTTCACACCCGATCGGAAGGGATGCTTGATTTGCTCCATTTCCGTAACCAGGTCGGCAAGCTCAATGATTTCGTCACGTGCATTGCGACCGGTGATAACAACATGTTTGTCCAGGGTCCGGGATTTCAAAACGTCGAGGATTTCCTCAAGTGGTAAATAGTCGTAGCGCAAAACGATATTGAGTTCATCGAGTAAAACCATCTTGTAAGACGGATCCGCTATCATGCGCTTTGCCTCTTCCCATCCTTCACGCGCATGGGCGATGTCACGGTCGCGATCCTGCGTTTCCCAAGTGAAGCCTTCGCCCATGGCCTTGATGGTGACGAGATCGGGAAATTTTTCCAACACTGTGCGCTCACCAGTGCCCCATGAGCCTTTGACGAACTGCACAACACCCGAACGCATGCCATGGCCGACGTGGCGAAAAATCATTCCAAAAGCGGCCGTGGATTTGCCCTTGCCCTTGCCGGTGTGAACAATGAGCAAACCTTTTTCAATTGTCTTGCCCGCCATGATCTTGTCCCGCGCGGCCTTTTTCTTCACCATTTTGTCGTGGTGCCGCTCGCTGTCGTGATCGTCTGTCATGTCTGTAGGTCCTTCAGATGTTCATAGACTGAATTCAAACGTGGTTGCCACAAGCCGCGCGCTATGGCTTCCTCAAAACGCGCCGCAATTTCTCTGAGTGCCGCAGGATTATTATTGGCGATGAATGTACGCGTCTTCTCGTCAACGAGATAGGCATCATAGGCCATGTCAAAGTGGTGGGATTTGACGGCATCAGCCGTTGCCGCAAAGGCAAACATGTAGTCAACCGTTGCGGCAATCTCAAACGCGCCTTTGTATCCGTGCCGCATCACACCGTTGATCCACTTGGGATTGACCACCCGTGATCGCACCACGCGCGCAACTTCTTCGTCAAGCGTGCGGATCACCGGACGTTCCGGGCGTGAATGATCATTATGATAGACAGTTGGTTTTTTACCCGACGCGACTTCAACCGCTGCGCTCAAGCCCCCTTCGAACTGGTAGTAGTCGTCACTGTCCAACAGGTCGTGTTCCCTGTTGTCTTGATTGTGGATGACAGCTTGCACATTGGCCAATCTCCGCTTGAAGACATCCGCATGTTCTTCACCGCGAGCGGCTACCCCATAGGCATAGGCCCCCCAGGTGACAAATGCGGCTGCAAGGTCGGCACGGGTCTCCCAAATGCCCTCGTCGATGAGGGTTTGCAGACCGGCACCATATGTCCCAGGCTTAGAGCCAAAAATACGCCGTGTTGACAAGGACTGTGCTGTTTTTCCATCGACGCCGCCCGCTACAAGCTGTTCCGCTTCGCGTTTAACACTTTGTGCCAATGGATTGTCGCTAGCCGCTTCATCAAGGTTTGCAATTGCAGCAATGGCACGGTCCAGAAGTTCAATTTGGCTGGGAAAGGCATCGCGGAAAAAGCCGGATATACGCAACGTCACATCGACGCGTGGCCGCCCCAGTGCAGCAATGGGAAGGACCTCATACCCCGTAACCCGCCAACTGGAAGGATCCCACGTGGGCCTGACACCCAGCAAGGCCATGGCCTGCGCAATGTCGTCTCCACCAGTTCTCATATTCGCGGTTCCCCAAGCAGAAAGAACAGCTGTAACAAGATGTTGTCCGGTATCTTGAAAGTGCCGCGTGAGCAACGCATCAGCCGACGCACGTCCCAGCATCCAGGCCGTGGGTGTCGGTAATGTTCTGTTGTCGATGGAGAAAAAATTGCGTCCCGTTGGCAACACATCGACACGTCCGCGCGTCGGAGCACCGGAGGGACCAGGTGCAACGGCGCGACCTGACAATCCACGTAGCAAAGCAACCATTTCAGATGGTCCACATGCGCGCAATGCCGGGCGGATCACACGTTCAATGGTCGACAATACAAGAGCTGTCGCGGGCATGTCCGCAGGAGCGCCATCAGTAACAAACTGCAACGCGAGCAGTTCGAGGCGCTCAACAGTATCCCCATGGGACCGCCAATAGTCTTTTGACATGGCCTGCAGGAGGGCAGGCTTCGGACCTCGCCAAGCTTCGGCAAAGTCACACTGCAACGGGTCGAACGGCAACGCCAAGTCCGCCGCCATCGCCCGGATCAGTGATTGGTCGCCACCTTCACCTAAACCGCGAGCAACACGCGTGAGTGCAACAAGCAAGTCGGCCTCTTGCGCACCAACAGGTGACGCCCCCAACACGTGCAATCCATCGCGGATTTGTGCCTCCTTGAGGTCGCACAAATAAGCATCCAACCTTTCGAGATCGCGGTCCTCATCTCCTGAGAACCCCACGTCTACGTCCATTTTGGTTGAACGCGACAACTCCAGGATCTGTTTTTTCAATGCACGAATCCGTCGCTTGTCCATGCCCGAAGCCTGGTAGAATTCGTCCACCAGCGCCTCAAGATCTTTCATTGATCCATAGGATTCCGCTCGCGTCAGCGGAGGCGTGAGATGATCGATGATGACAGCTGACGTTCGCCGCTTTGCCTGTGTGCCTTCGCCGGGGTCATTGACGATGAATGGGTAAAGCTGGGGCAGGGCACCCAGTGTTGCTTCCGGATAACATTCAGCAGTCAATGCCACAGCCTTGCCGGGCAACCACTCAAGATTTCCATGCTTGCCGTTGTGAATGATGGCATGCGCCCCGTAAATGAATCTGATCCAGAAATAAAACGCGAAATACCCATGCGGCGGCACGAGGGCCGGGTCGTGGTAACTCGACTTCGGATCAATGTTGTAGCCGCGCGCAGGTTGGACCCCGACGACAATGTCGCCGAACCCGACCAGTGGCAGCTGAAATGCTCCCGCCATGACCCATGCATCTGTGTCCGACGCTCCCCAGCGTTGCTCAACGTCAAACTGAAGTTTCTGAGGTAACAATTTGAAATAGCTTTTATAATCGGCCACTAAAAGAGTGATCGCCGAGACCTTTCCAGAGGCCGCATTGGTCCGCCCTGCCTGCAGGGTTTCGATGAGTATGTTTCCGTCAAGTGGAATGCGACAACAATTATAACCATTTTGCGCCAGAGCATTCAGGATCGCCACTGTGCTGGCTGGGGTATCATAGCCGACACCATTGGCGATCCGCCCATCCTTGTTTGGATAGTTGGCCAACACGATTGCTACTCGTTTTTTGGCGTTCGCAGTGTGACGCAGCCTGGCCCAGTTGACTGCAAGCTCGGCAACATGGCCAATCCGATCCGGAATAGGTTGGTAAGTAACAATGCGACATTGGGTCTTCTCATGCCACTGGGCGTCAGCCTTGAACGATATGGCACGGGTATAAATGCGTCCATCAATCTCGGGAATGACCACGGACATCGCGAGGTCAGACGGCGCAAGCCCACGTGTATTCTCCCGCCAATTTTGTTCAGTCGTACCTGCCAAACTGACTTGAAGAACGGGACAATCAAATCCTGCCAACGGATCGCGATCAACACTGCCCACAGCGAAGGCCGTTGCATTGATGACAACGTCTGGCGGGTAGTCTGACAAGTGAGCGCGAATGAATCCAGAAGAGGTTTCGTCTTTGAGGCTTGCAACAAAGACGGCTTGCACAGCGGCACCAAGTTTTTCAAGCGCATCACAAAGTTGATCAATTGGCGCAGACTGACCGCCTTCAATGACTGATCGATAAAAAATCAACGCAACGCGCAGTCCCGGATTATGATTGACGCGATAGAAACCACACACATCGAGTTTCTCGGGTGGAGCAGGGTGATCGGATTTTCTGATGAGGTGAAAACACAATTGCAAAAATCGGGCCGCGTTCTGTGGTCCGCCCGCAGCGAGGTACTGTCGCAACCGTTCGCATTCGAGAGCAGACAGCGTCGAATAAACCTGAAGGTCAGAGGACTGCTCAGCAGCACCCGGCAACACAGCGAAAGCTATGTTTCTCTCCTTCGCAAGAGCTGCCAGAGTTTCCAATCCATAGCGCCAGTAACTGGCACCGCCGAGCATGCGAACAACGATGAGTTTGGCTGAAGCAAGCGTTCTTTCAGCGTAGAGATCGACAGAATAGTTGTGTTGCAGGTGCAAGAGATTGGCAAGTCGCACCGAGGGTGTGTTTGGTGCACACATGTCAACGGCACGCGCCAGATTGGCCAATTCACTGTCGGCTGCAGAGAGAATAACGACATCACCTGCGGCCTGTTTGAGGTCAACAGCTTCCGCCGCACCGTCGATAACACCCGATGTGGTCGCGAGAAGATGCATCAGTCCCGCAAAGATGCTGCGATCTTGTCCTTGTCCATGTGTTTTTCGCCGATCACGACAAGATGCGTGCCGCGTGTTTCATCCGGACGCCATGGCCTGTCAAAATAGCTATCCAGTCGCGGTCCAACAGCTTGGATGAGCAACCGCGCGTCAGCCCCGGTGATATCGGCAAAGCCTTTGATACGGAGAATGTCATGAGCTGAAATCGTCGCAACGATCCGGGCGAGCAGTGTGTCCTTGGCAATCGGACCGTTCAGCGAGACCCCGAATGTGACAAAATCATCGTGGTCGTGCTGTACTTCACCTTCTTTTTCATGCTGCGACAACCGGTTGTGCATATCATCTTCAGCAGAGGCTTTCACACCCAGTAACACGCTGAGGTCCAATTTGCCGTGGCTTGTTGCAACAATGCCAGTAGCCGGGCGCACCTTGGCCTTGAGTTGGCCAGCTATCGCGGCGTGTTCCGCTGGAGAAAGGAGGTCAGACTTGTTGATGACCACAAGATCGGCGGCGTTCAACTGGTCGCCAAACAATTCTTCAATTGGATTCTCGTGGTCGACAGTAGGATCTGCTGCACGTTGAGCAGCCACAGCGACTTCATCGATCGCAAACCGGCCTTCACTGAGTGCTTTCCCATCTACCACCGTGACAACGCCGTCAACAGTCACGCGAGACTTGATCTCTGGCCAGTTGAACGCGCGCACCAATGGCTGAGGCAACGCCAATCCCGAAGTCTCAATGATGATGTGATCAAGAGGGTCTTCCCGATCAAGCAGCTTGGTCATGGTCGGTACGAAATCATCTGCGATCGTACAGCAAATGCATCCATTCGAGAGTTCGATGATGTCATCGTCGGCGCACACTTCACTGTCGCAGGCCTTCAGTATCTGGCCATCAACGCCGACATCGCCAAACTCGTTGATGATCAGCGCGATTTTCCGACCTTGCGCCTGTTGCAACACATGACGAATGAGTGATGTCTTACCGGCACCCAGAAAACCTGTGATGACTGTTGCTGTGATTTTTTGATTCATTGCTTTAGTTCACCTTTGAATTTGTCGAGCGCTAAGCCCAAACCGCACCCAATGAGAATCCACAGCAGCCCACTAAGAGCGAGACTGTTTCCAACAAAAGATTTGACGAGTTCAGCCGGAACCGCTGATGCTGTGCCAACGGGCTGGGGTGCGCCAATCAAATGGGGTAATAAAATCAATCCCAGTGCAATCGCAAATCCCCACCAAACTTTGTAGACAGTTGCAAACCAAAATGCAGCAGCAGTCATCACGACAGTCATGCTCCACCACAAGATGCGGTGAGTGACCTCTGCCTCAGGCAATCCCGGTAATGCCGGAGGAAGGCCGGCAGCAGGCGCCAGGGATACTGCAACAAATCCAAAGAGACCCCAGACCAACCCGTTCTCTTTTGTCAAAGGTATTGCAAAAAGAAACGACAAACCAGTGAGCAAAGCTGCGAAACCGGCACCAGCAAGTGCCGTCGTCAGAATTGTGAATGCCGTTCGCTCTATGCCCACGGTTGGCTGATAGCTCGTCGTGTCATGGGAGTGTGTTTCTGCCTGTTGTGGATCGTGGGTGTGTACGTTGCCGGCAGCTTCAAACACTTCCGCTGCCTGGATAATAGGAACAAGTCGCACGTGCTGCAACACACCGACAAATAACCCAGCCGCAATCCCCACAAGGAATGCGGCGAGTAAAACCCGCCCGATCATTTTGTGTCTCGGTCTTTAGTGGCAGGGAAAGCCGAGAGAGTGGCGTGTGTCGTGCGCCGCATTGTGCAGACTTGCGTTCTGCGCGAGTCCGACACCGAAAATCAAGGCGCTACCGAAAGCAAGCGAAACAAGTCCAATCACAAGACGTTGCGAAATGGTCATCCCAGCGTTACGAACACCGGCAGTACGTGTGGTTGCAGTCATGGTCACCCTCCGTGAGACCACAGCACAATTGCAGTGGTCGGCCTTCGTTCGGCAGGTCTCCTGACTTGCGGGTCGCTGAACCGTCACGCCTTCCCGGGTTTTGCGACCCAGTGGCAATTGTAACGCTTCTCGCCGCTCACAGTTGCGGGGGCAGTCACGGGTTAGGCCCCATTTGGGTCGTCCTCACCGTGTTCCCTGTTAGGCCCGCTGTCGACTGACATGGGGCACCGAACGCATTCTTTTTGACAGCACTCGGCAGTTTCGTCAACTATTCCATGATTTGCGCATGAGTGCGCCTCAACTAAGCCATCATCCCGTTGGACTTGGACGCACAAATTGCCTAGATTGCGCAGCAGCGCTCAGGCACCTTCAATTGCGCTCAAAAGCGGACGGAAAATGCTCAGACCAAAATCGACAAGTGACGAAGTCAGTGACGTACTCAAGGCCAGCCGTGGAGCGTTTCTGTCAACGTTCATGTTCAGCGGTATCGTCAACATACTGATGTTGACTGGCTCGCTTTACATGCTGCAGGTCTACGACCGCGTTTTGACATCGGGCAGCGTTCCGACTTTGGTTGCGCTCACGGCAATTGTTTTCATCATCTATGTTTATTACGGATTTCTGGAATACGTCAGGGCCCGCATATTGGTGCGCATCGGTCGTCGTGCTGAAGAGACACTGAGGACGCGCGTGTTTAACACTGTCGCGCAATTGGCCATGCGAAAACAGGGCAATGCCGGCAGTCAGCCTATCAACGACCTCTATACAATTCGGCAATATCTGGGCGGTCAGGGACCTTTGGCGTTCCTCGATATGCCCTGGGTGCCGGTTTATATGTTTGTGGTTTTCCTCCTGCATTGGGTACTGGGTGTTGCGTCCGTTTTTGCGGCGCTGACAATTCTCATCATCGCATTGCTAAGCGAATTTCGAACACGCAAGCCATTGCAGGAAGCGACCATGGCTTCAACCAAAGCTGCGTTGATGACCGAAGAAGCGCGGCGCAATGCCGAAGCCATGCATGCACTGGGCATGCGTGATGCCATGCGCAACCGCTGGGAAAAAGTGCAACAGCAAGCGCTGGACCAGCAGACATTGGCCAACGATGCCGGTGGTGGACTGGCGGGTGCATCGCGCGTTATCCGCCTGATGGTTCAGTCCGGCATGTTGGGACTTGGTGCCTATCTCGCCATCAAGGGTGAAATTTCGCCCGGTGGAATCATCGCCGGTTCGATCATCATGTCGCGGGCTCTTGCTCCCATTGAGCAGGCCGTTGCGACCTGGCAGCAATTCCTTGGATTCCGCAAAGCCCGCGAACGGCTGGCGCGGGTATTGGAGCTCGTTCCGGCAGAAAACATCCCCATGCCATTGCCGCATCCAAATGGGTTGCTGGAAGTGGATAATCTCACCGTTGTTGTGCAGGGTGTCGAAAAGCCTTTGCTTCAAGGCGTGACGTTCTCGGTCCAGCCGGGGACAGGACTCGGCGTGATCGGACCTACCGGGGCTGGGAAATCAACACTCGCACGCGCACTCATGGGTTTGCTTCCTGTCGCGAGAGGCACTGTGCGCCTCGACGGTGCAACGCACGATCAGCGCACGAACGAGCAGTTCGGCCAGCTTGTGGGCTATTTGCCACAAGAAGTGCAATTATTTGATGGGACCGTGGCTGAAAACATCTCGCGCTTTGCCGCCGAGATGAACCCGGACATGGTTGTGAATGCGGCCAAGATGGCAAATGTGCATGAACTCGTGATGCGCCTGCCAAATGGATACGACACGCAACTTGGCGAGAACGGTTCGCGTCTTTCCGTCGGTCAACGCCAGCGAGTTGCATTGGCGCGCGCGCTGTACGGCGATCCTGTGCTCCTGATCATGGACGAACCCAACTCCAATCTCGACGCTGAAGGTGAAAGCGCTCTGGTCAATGCTATCAGGCAATCCATGCAGCGTGGAGCTTCAGTGGTCGTCATTGCTCACCGCCCCAGCGCCTTGGCAGCTATCAAGGACATTATGGTATTGAGCGAAGGCCGCGTCGCTGCTCTCGGCCCACGCGATGAAGTCTTGAAAAAAGTAATGCAGCGACCACCTAATCAACAGCAGCCGATCCAGTCGGTCCAGCTCGTTCCTTCCGCGCCACAGACTGCGAGTTAAACCATGAAACCAATGGACACCAATCGTTCGCTCCGCCGCATCCAGTTGGCCGGTTATCTTTCGCTGTTTGCCATGGCCGGCACCCTTGGGGGATGGTCCGTTTTCGCAGATTTGAACGGTGCAGTCATAGCACCCGCGACCATTGTGGTTGAGTCATACTCCAAGAAAGTCCAGCATCGCGATGGCGGTATTGTTCAAAAGATTCTCGTCCGGGACGGCGAACGGGTCACACTGGGGCAAGATATGGTCATCCTCGATCCGACCGAGACACGGGCGGAACTCGCGATTGTCGACGGATTGCTTGACGAATTGACCATCAAACGCCTGCGCTTGGAAGCCCAACGTGATGGCTTGACCTCATTGATTTTGCCGTCGGATATTGAAGCGCGTGCCAACGATCCAAAAGTGTCTGGAATTATTAGTGGTCAAAGAAAGTTCTTGCAGGCCATAAATGAATCAGCCGCCAGCAAGCGCAACCAGCTGAACGAGCAAATCAGTCAGCTGACGGAACAAATGTTGGGGATCGACGCGCAGAATGATTCGAAAAACCGGCAGTTGTCGATCATTGCAGGCGAACTGACGAATTTGCGTAAGCTCCAAAAACAGGGACTGGTTCCCCTGAACCGCGTTTTGACGATGGAACGCGAAGTTGCATCGATTGAAGGCCAGAGCGGCGAATTGCTGGCCTCAAAGGCCGGGGCACAAAGTAAAATAGGTGAAGTTAAACTGCAAATTCTCCAGGTTGACGAAGATATTCGCACTCAGGCACTCAATGACCTTCGCGACGTGGAGGGCAAGATCACTGAACTTCAGGAACGCCGTATTTCCGCCAACACCCGCATGGGTCGCATGGTTGTAAAAGCCCCCATTACGGGGACGATTTACCAAACATCCGTCCACACTGAAGGTGGTGTTATTGCGCCGGGTGAGACCATGATGTTGATCGTGCCCGAAGGCGACGATCTTGTTCTGCAGGCCCAAATTCAACCGCAGGACATTTCGAAGGTTCATGAAAAGCTCACGGCTCAGGTGCGGTTCCCGAGTTTCAACTCCAGGTTAACCCCAGAGGTGACGGCAACGGTTACCCAAGTTGCCGCTGATACGTCGCGCATAGATGCCAACACGCCACCATTCTACGCGGTACGGCTCGAGATTTCCGCCGAAGAGCTTGCAAAGCTTGGAGACAATAAGTTGCGTCCGGGCATGAATGCCGAAGCGTTTATCCAGACTGGGGCGCGGTCTCCACTGTCTTATCTGGTAAAACCCTTCACGGACAATCTCGCCCATGCCCTCCGGGAACCTTGAGTTGCTCCGAACCAGAGCTCTAGCAACCTTCTCTTAACCATAATTCCATCATACTGGAGGGCATGCAACTCGCTCGACACAGCTTGATGGCAATGACCACACTTGCGTTCTTTGCCATGGCGGGTGGCGAAGCGGCTTTGGCTGGAAACAATACCCAGAAAGCCATGCAAGCAGCATCGCAGGCCTTGAAGGCCAAAAAATATGATGCAGCAGTCGAACTCTACAACAGCGTTGTGGTCGAACCGGAACTGTCTCCGGAAGAACTTGCGGCAGTCTTGCTCAACCGGGCATTGGCGCAACAGTACCTGCAAAAAAACGCTGCCGCGATCGCCGATTATACTTCGGCCTTGACGATAAAGGTCATGGCCCCGGCTCTGCGCGCGACGGCCCTCTACAACCGTGGGCTATCGTACCACAAAACAGGAAATCTGCCATTCGCCATTGAGGACTATACGGCGGCGCTCGTATTAAAACCCGACTTGGCACATGCGTTTCTGAGCCGTGGGAACGCACTGCGGGACAGTGGTCAACTCCTGTTTGCTCTTTCGGATTTTGAGCGAGCCTTGCAGTACAATCACCCTGACCCCGGACGCGTACATTACGCTGCGTCGCAAACCTATGCGCGGTTGCATCGACCGCGCGACATGCAACGTGAGCTTAAGGCAGTTCTGGCGATCAATCCGCAGCATCAAGCAGCAAAACGCGAGCTTGCGCTTTTGCTAGCTAACGAAGCGGCGAGTGTTGATCAAACAGACACATTGACCACTTCAAGTACTGCCCCTGTCGCATCAACTGTATTACATAAACCAGCTGCACCCGATGCCGTGCTTCCTTCACCAACTCTGATGCAATCGCCACAAGTTTATGCGAATGATGCAACCGCCAACCAGACATCAGCGAAAATAAAAGAGCGACTCCCCGCAGAAACTCCTCCGCCGCAAGTCACGCTTCCTGTTGCTGGAACAGAAACCAAACCTTTGCCAGAAGAGATCCAGACAGCGACAGCAGAAGAAGTTGCTGCCGTTGTCGAAGCGAATGTGACTTTGGACAACACTGATCCAACGGAATGGGTCGTGCAATTTGCCTCAGCCTCCTCAGAAGAGGGGGCATGGTCCACTTGGGCAAAGATGCAAAAGCGGTACAAAAGCCTTCGCGACGTCGCACCCAAAGTGACGCGTGCCGATCTTGGCAAAAAGGGTATTGTCTACAGAATTCGTCAGACAGGCTTTCAAGACGCAACTGCGGCCAACAAGACTTGTTCAGCCTTCAAAAGGCAAGGCATAGCTTGCTACGTCAGTCGGAGCGGCAGTTGAACGCCAGCTAATTCCTTATTTGAGAAGGAACGTAACCTTCATGTTAACGCGCCATTCAGCAATTTTTCCATTCTTGACGACGCACTTGATGTCCTGGACCCAAGCACTCTCAATGTTGTCGAGTGTTTGATCTGCCCTTTGCAGGCCGTTCTCAACAGCATCTTCAATGCTCTTGCTCGACGACGCTGTGAGTTCAATGATTTTAGCGACAGACATGGGACACCTCGTTGAATCGGACTGCATTTTGGAGACTATACAGCGTGGATCGTCAGTGCAACCTGCAAGTTTTGTTCAATTATCCACCGGAATATTGTCAATGAGCCGGGTCTTGCCCAACGTCGCGGCCACGAGCAACCGCATCGGTTCCAGCGATGATTGCGGGACCGCAAGCGTCTGGGCGTTGCGTGCCGTGAAATAATCAACTTTGAAACCAAGTGTCGCCAACGACCGGGCTGCCATGCGTGTTGCGGATTGAAAATCGGCGCCCGCGCGGATTTTTTCCGCGGCTTGAATGAGTGCACGATAGATTGCCGGTGCTTGGTGACGCTCATGTTTGCTTAAGTAGCGGTTGCGGCTGGACATGGCGAGACCATCGTCCTCGCGCAGGGTCGGAACACCCAGCACGCGAATGCCAAGATCGAGGTCTTCTGCCAGTCGTCGCACGACCATGAGCTGTTGGTAGTCCTTTTCACCAAAAACAGCGACATCTGCGCGTGATTGCATAAAAAGCTTGGTAACAATTGTCGCAACACCTGTAAAAAAATGCGGGCGGAATTTGTCTTCCAGTCCCGATTTTGACGGGCCTTCGACGTCTACCTGCGTTGCGAAGTTCGACCCGTACATCTCGTCTGCACTTGGGACGTAAAGTGCCGTGACACCGGTCTCTTCAAGCAGAATGGCGTCGGCATCTTCGGTCCGCGGGTACTTTCCGAAATCTTCATGTGCAGCAAATTGCTTTGGGTTTACGAAAATGGAAACAACGACCCGGTCTGCCTCTTCCACGGCACGATCAACAAGGGACACATGCCCGTCATGGAGGGCACCCATGGTAGGCACAATGGCAACAGATAGTCCCTCATTGTGCCATCTGTCGGTGATTTGGCGGAGTTCGTCCCGCGTTCGGATAATATCTATCACAATGATTCGAATGCCCCAATAAACGGGTGTTAACGCAACTACGACGGCCACTTCCACCAGAAAATAGCCTGCAATCGGCTCTGTGGAAATTTGTTTTAATTTGAAAAGTCCGTAGTCACTTAAGGCACATTTAACGAATAGTCGTCCAAATAGTTGCTGGGGAATTAAGGATGAAGATGGTCGACATCATAGCGGCAGCTATTCAGGCCCCGTTTTCTTCGTATGAACAGGCAACGAAGTTTCTTGAAGAGACGGCTGTAAGATCAGACGTCAAACATCTGTCCTATTGGTATTTGCGCATAGCGGACGGTGTTCCTGAGGATGTGGTCTGGGTTGCGACTTACGATCCAGCGTACATGAGTCATTACATGTCGACGTATACGCCCATGGGCGATCCGGTTTTGGAAGGCACACTCGAGGAAGATAGAATTCTGGATTGGTCCGAATGGATGAAATCGGACGGTGTGTCCCAGCAAATTTATAACGTCGCCAAGAACTACGGTTTGACGAGGTGGGGTATTTCCATTCCGTTTCAATCTGATATCGGAGGAACAGCCGTATTTTCAGTTTGCATTGACAGCAATGAGACCGATTGGCCTGCCATGCGCAACGTCTTGGCCACCCGCTTCCGGCCATTCTCACTTGAATTCCACAACCGGATGCGACCGTTGCTACTGACGGGACAAAAAGGTGAGACACTTCTGGCCTACTGATTTCAAGCCAAACCAAGAAGCAAATTATCGCCTCCCCTAAATGGGGATGTTGTCACACCTCTGTATCAGTCATGACCATAACTGGGGGTCTACTCAGTCTATGGTGATATATGACCGGATCAAAACGCTCGTTTGTTTCCCTTCAATCGGAGAATAATCCTCGCGCAGAGGCCAAAATTCGAACAACCGCGTTTTGTCTTCTTTTATTATCTACTGTCCTCATCGGTTCAGGAAACGTCGCGCAAGTGACCGGCCTCGATTCCATTGGCCCATTTACCCTTACATTTTTACGGTCCATCGTGGCTGTAGTCGTGCTTTTGCCTTTTGCCATACGCGAACAGGGCAGGGCAGCGAACTGGAACGCAAACATACTGCCGTGCATGGTCACGGCCGCAGCATATTTTGGCGCAAGCATTATATTGCAACAGATTGGAGCCCAAACCACGACAGCGACAAATATTGGTTTCCTGATCAACATGTCGGCGGTGTTTGTTCCAATGTTGCTTTGGCTTACCACGGGGCAATCGCCCGCAGTTCTGGCATGGCCAAGTGCGGCCATGGCTGTCATTGGCGCCTACTTGGTCACGGGTGCGGGCCAAATCTCCGCAACGGTTGGTGATGCCCTATGCCTTTTGGCTGGAGTATTCGACGGGGTGTGGATCATAGCTCTCGCCGTCGCCATGCCAAAATGCCGCGCACCCGCAACTCTGGTGTTGTTGATGTTCATGGTGACAGGTGTGATGAGTGCGCCGTTCATAGCATTCGAAACCGTCTCGGCGTCAGCCATAGCGTCCAGTTTGCCAGAAATCCTGTGGCTGGGAGTGATGACCTCGGCTTTCGGTTTTTTGTTTTCGACTAAAGCCCAGGAACACCTTGAACCATGCACTGTCGCGATACTATTCTGTTGCGAGGCTCTCGTAAGCGCAATCTTGGGTCGATTTATTCTATCTGAAACCATGACGATTCTCAGTGCTGTCGGAGCAGGCCTCATCGTCCTGGCTGTCTTGGTTTCGCAGTTGTCTCCGTCGGTGCTGCTGAAAGCAACATCAGAGCCCCTCGATGGGCCTCTAAACACCCACAGAAAAGTCAGAAAAACCAACTATTTAGTGCCTGCAAATTAGTGTTGGTTTTGCCCGTTTTCTAACGCAGATTTGTTGCTCTGAATTGCGCACTGGTCTAATCATTGCGAGGCTGTAGAATCGGCATCTCCACGATGTCGCGTTGGCCAATAACCAAGACCCAAGACAGGCAAACGCGTGGCAGACGATATAAACAAAACAGAGGCTGATCCTCCCCAGCCACCGTCTTCATCCCAGGACATATCTCCGATTTCAGTCGAAGAGGAGATGCGCCGGAGTTACCTCGAATATGCCATGAGCGTCATCGTGAGCAGGGCTTTGCCCGATGTGCGCGATGGTTTGAAGCCAGTTCACAGACGCATCCTCTATGCCATGTACGAAGGCGGCAAGACGCCTGACAAGAAGTATACCAAGTCCGCCACAACGGTGGGCGACGTGATGGGTCGATACCATCCCCATGGTGACAGCGCAATTTACGACGCACTCGTTCGCATGGCGCAGGAATTTTCCATGCGATTGCCGCTCATCGACGGGCAGGGCAATTTCGGTTCAGTTGATGGCGATCCGCCAGCAGCCATGCGCTACACTGAAAGCCGCCTCGAAAAGACGGCAATCCCTCTGCTCGAGGATATCGATCTCGATACTGTCGACTTCAAGCCAAACTATGATGGCGAACGCGAAGAGCCGACTGTTCTGCCAGCGCGCTTCCCGAACTTGTTGGTGAATGGTGCGGGCGGCATCGCAGTAGGCATGGCGACCAACATGGCACCCCACAATCTGGGTGAAGTCATAGACGCCACACTTGCCGTTATGGAAAACCCAGATATTGGCGTGGAGGAATTGCTTCCGGTTATGCCGGGGCCGGACTTCCCAACTGGCGGCATTATTCTCGGACGATTGGGCATCAAGAGCGCATTCATGACCGGACGTGGCACGATTGTTTTGCGCAGCCGTGTCGCCGTGGAAGAGATCCGCAAAGATCGGCGCGCGCTGATCGTGACCGAAATACCCTATCAAATCAACAAATCAGTTATGATCGAAAAAATCGCTGAAATGGTGCGGGACAAGCGCATCGAGGGAATTTCTGATATCAGGGATGAATCCTCCCGCGAAGGCATGCGTGTGGTCATTGAACTGCGCCGAGATGCCGAACCCGATATTGTCCTGAACCAGCTCTGGCGTTTTTCATCGCTGCAAAGCACGTTCAGCATAAACAACATCGCACTGAGCGGTGGCAAGCCGGAGCAACTGAATCTCCTCGATTTGTTAAAGGCATTTATTGCTTTCCGTGAAGATGTAGTTACGCGGCGGACCAAGTTCCTCCTCAACAAGTCCCGTGATCGTGCCCATGTTTTAGTGGGCCTCGCCATTGCTGTCGCAAATATCGATGAAATCATTCGCCTGATCCGCCAGTCCAAAGATGCGCCGGAAGCCCGGGAAGCCTTAATGGCGCGTGATTGGCCAGCACAAAAACTGGAAACGTTGATCGCTCTGATCGCCGATCCGCGCCATAAGTTGACGAGCGTCGGAACCTACAGGCTATCCGACGAGCAGGCGCGCGCCATCTTGGATCTTCGCCTGCAACGCTTGACGCAGTTGGGTCTTGAGGAAATCTCGGCCGAACTCGAAATCCTCGCTGGAGAAATCAATAACTATCTCGATATACTCGGCTCCCGCGTGCGCGTACGCCAAATCATCCAGGACGAATTGGTTGCGGTTCGAAAAGATTTCGCGACACCGCGCCGCACAGAAATCATCGAAAACGATGGCGAAGTCGACGACGAAGACTTGATCCAGCGCGAAGACATGGTGATCACAGTCAGTCATGCAGGCTACGTCAAGCGCGTGCCGCTGTCTTCATATCGTGCCCAGCGTCGCGGTGGCAAAGGTCGTGCCGGCGTACACATGAAGGAAGAGGATTTCGTCTCAAAGATGTTTGTGGCCAACACCCACACGCCAATTCTCTTTTTCTCATCACGCGGTATGGTTTACCGCATGAAGGTATGGCGTTTGCCTCTTGGCAATCCGCAATCACGGGGCAAGGCACTCATCAACCTTTTGCCGCTTGAAAACGACGAACGCATCACAACGATATTGATGTTACCTGATAGCGCTGAGGGTGAAGACAAGAAATACCTCATGTTCGCCACCAAGAACGGGAATGTGCGCCGCAATGAATTGTCGGATTTTGAATCAATCAATCGCAGCGGCAAGATTGCGATGAAGTTTGAAGATGGCGATCAAATTGTTGGCGTCGAGCTCTGCACCGAAAAGGATGACATATTCCTCACGTCGAGTTTCGGTCAGTGTATCAGGTTTGAGATGTCAGACATTCGTGTTTTTGCGGGCAGGGCGTCCGATGGTGTCCGGGGTATTAGACTGGAAGACGGTGACAAAGTCATCTCCATGACAGTGCTACGCCACGTAGAGTTTACGATCGAGGAACGGTCAGCCTACCTCAAAATGGCTCGCGCGGTGTCGGGCGACGATACGCCCGAGCCAATCGACGAAGAATCCAGTGGCAACATGACACTGTCGCAAGAGCGATACGCTGAAATGGGCGCATCGGAACAATACATTCTGACTGTGTCCGCAAACGGATATGGCAAGAGAACCAGTGCATTCTCGTACCGTGTGACCGGTCGAGGCGGCAAAGGCATGACCGCTATGGTGGTCAACAAACGCAACGGATTCCTCGTCGCAGCTTTCCCCGTGGAAGAGACTGACGAAATCATGTTGGTGACAGATCAAGGTCAGCTCATCCGTTGTCCCGTGAACGACATTGGCCGCAAGGGCCGCAACACACAAGGTGTTACAATCTTTGACACATCAGATGACGAGCATGTAGTGTCAGTGGAAAGAGTATCAGAGGATACAGCTGTGCCTGAGGAACCCGATGCATAGAGCGGCATTTCGCTTTAGCCAGTTGATAGACGGTACGTGCCAATACCAATCGCCAACATTCCAACGGCGATAGTCAACGCCCTGCGTGGCGTGATTTTTGACAGGAAACCACCGACAGCAGCTGCAGGAATTCCACCTGCAACCAATCCGGCTACGGGCCAGAGCACAGTCTGCCAGTCCGCACCACCTTCCCAGTAACCGACAAGATAAGCAGTCAGGAAAGTCGCGAAGACTCCGATGCTCACCATGAATTCAGCGACATTTGAGGACCCGATGGCGTAGCGTGACTCGATTCCGCCCCCCATGAGGCTGGTGGTCACGATTGGTCCCCAACTTCCACCTATGCCTTCCACTAGGCCGCCCAACAGTCCAATGATGCGTTTGTAGGCTGATGGCAGCAGTTTGGGTGCCGTACCACTGATACCGCGCCATAAGATGATGGCACCAATGACAAAGAGGTATGCAGTGACAACTCCAGTCAGCGCTTTTCCTTTCAAGCCTGACAATATGAACGCTCCAATCATGCCACCGATAACGCCCATGACAGTAACAGGAATAAGAATGTCAGCTCTGACGTTGCGATGGATGAAATGCGAAAGCGCTGCCGTGCCTGTCGTCGGCAATTTAGCTGCATTGACACTGGCAGACACCAGAGCCGGAGGCACGCCGTTCGCCAACAAGACAGACGTCGAAATGATACCGAAACCCATGCCCAGCGAGCTATCGATGATTTGAGCAACGAACCCAATAAGTGCAAATATCCAGAAATCATGCATGTTCGTGTGCCTCTACTGTGCAACTGCGGTCTGGGTATTTCTCTGAACACTCCTGATAATTTCACCGTTTGCCGTGAAGTGTATGCCACACTCAGTCTTCTCGCTGTCGGCCCATCGACCTGCACGCGGATCTTCATCTGTACCGCCACGAACAGTGCAGGGCTCGCACCCGATTGAACGATAGCCGCTCAACCGAAGGGGATGAGATGGCAAGTGGTGACGCTGCATAAAGCCCTGAAGATCGAGACTTGTAAAACCAGCCAAAGGCTCGGCCTTCAACTGTCCATCTTGCAGACTCACATAATCCAGGTTGGTTCGCCCGGCACCATGGAACCGTTTTCGACCAGATATAACCACATCAAAATCCTTCATCATTCCCGCCAAAGGAAGAGTCTTTCGAACGTTGCAGCACATTTCTGTGTCAACTTTGTGCAGTTGCCCGTCGGGGTCCAGTCGTTCCAAGTCGCGCAAATCAGGCCGAAGTATTCGAACATCTCTTAAACCAAGTTCGCGTACCAATTGATCACGGTAGGAATGTGTTTCCGCAAAAAGCTTTCCAGTATCCAAAAACATGACAGGCAGATCTGGTGATACTTCTGACACCATATGCAACAGCACAGCAGATTCAGCGCCAAACGACGACAAGACAGCAACACGGCCAGGGAAATCACGCGCGATCATCGAGACCAGTTCGCGTCCTTCAATACCGGCGTATCGTTCAATGTAAGTATTCAGGTTCAGCTCATCCTGCATGGGGTTGTTCTTCCCATGCAGCAAACCCTTGGTGACGCTCTGACCAGACTTCCTTCTCTCCGACAGCCCGATACAAGCCGCGCTGATAGGCCAATGACATTTGGCGTGAGCCACGCTGCCAAGCGGCCAACGGGAACCGGTCACTCACTTCAAAAGAATCAATGCCAACCTGTTGCATCAGTTGGATCTGGTCGGGCAAGATGTTGCCAGCGGCCCGCAGTTCTCCACGATAACCATCAAGGCGAAGTTGTCGGGCAATGGAATACGCGCGCCCGTCGTTAAATGCCGGAAACGGCAAGACGATCAAAGCAATCTTTGGCAAGTAGGGAGCAAGACTTTCGACCCGCGTAGTGGTGTCAAGCCGCAAACCCAGATTGCCTGTGAACGTAGCGAAATGCTCCAAAGTGGAAATGAATCGAACGATGCCGACGGTGATCCTCCCTGAACTTGGAATTGGATCAGAGTCACTCAGTGGCACATACTCATCCGCCACAAACCCATCATGGCTAAGCAGCGGCATAAAGGGCCTCCTTGAAAGGTTGTGCTCCAACGCGACGGTAGGCATTGAGAAAGTCCTCGCCTGGCGAACGGATTTTAATGTACGTATTCAGAATCTTTTCAATGGCATCAGGAACGTCTTCACCTGCAAATCCAGGCCCCAGAATTGTCCCGACTGATGCTTTCTCGGACGAAGAACCACCCAGTGTGATTTGGTAAAATTCTTCGCCCTTCTTGTCGAGTCCGAGAATGCCAATATGACCAACATGATGGTGCCCGCACGCATTGATGCAGCCAGAAATATTGATCTTGATGGGACCAATCTCTTCCTGTTTCGCATAGTCAGCAAATTTGCGCGAGATTGACTGTGCAATGGGAATTGAACGCGCAGTCGCCAACGAACAATAGTCGAGTCCCGGGCAGGCGATGATGTCGCCAGCCAAACCGAAGTTCGCAGTTGCCAGTCCATGCTGCGTCAGGATCTTCCAGACCTCAAAGGCTTTATTGAGTTCGACACTTGGCAGAACAATGTTTTGCGCGTGACTGACCCGAAGCTCGTCAAAGGAATAAGTCTCGGCAAGATCTGCCATGACACGCATTTGTTCGGCGGTGGCGTCGCCCGGTATTTCACCAATCGCCTTCAAGGAGATATTTACAATAGCATATCCAGTGACACGATGGGCCGCCAGATTGGTTCTGGCCCAGCGCGCAAACTCAGGGTGAGACAACTTCGCGTCTTCAAAGGGACGAGACTGTATATCCCAAGCGTCTTGTAATCCGGTTCCGCAAAATATGCAGCGATCCGTTCAAGTTCACGTTCTTCCACATTGGTATCTTGGACCGGGTGTCTTGCATATTCGGCTTCCACCTCGGAGCAAAATTTCTCGGCACCAATCTCATGCACCAGGATCTTGATGCGCGCCTTGTATTTGTTGTCGCGACGGCCATAGAGATTGTAAACGCGCATGATGGCTTCGAGATAAGGTATCAATTCTCTCTCAGGCAAAAAATCCCGAACGGTGACAGCAATCATTGGCGTGCGGCCTTGGCCTCCGCCAACCATCACTTCCCAGCCAACTTCATTTGAAGAATTGCGATGAAGACGCAAGCCAATGTCATGCACCTTCACTGCAGCGCGGTCATTGGGGGCACCTGTGACCGCAATTTTGAACTTCCGTGGCAAATAGGAAAATTCAGGATGGAGCGAAGACCACTGGCGGATAAGCTCACCAACAGGGCGTGGATCGGAAATCTCGTCAGCCGCCACACCCGCCCAATGATCAGTCGTCACATTGCGGATGCAGTTGCCCGAAGTCTGGATGGCATGCATTTCCACGTCGGCCAGAGCCTGCAGGATATCAGCAGTGTCTTCGAGCTTGATCCAGTTGTATTGGATGTTTTGTCGAGTGGTGAAGTGGCCGTAACCCTTGTCCCATTTGTCTGCGATCATGGCGAGCTGTCGCATTTGCCTGGAAGATAGGGTCCCATAGGGAATAGCCACCCGGAGCATGTAGGCATGCAGCTGCAGATAGAGGCCGTTCATCAGCCGCAGCGGACGAAACTCTTCTTCTGTCAGTTCACCCTTAAGGCGTCGCTCTGCTTGGTCTCGAAACTGCGCAGTGCGTTCCTGTACAAACTGATGATCAAATTCGTCGTAGCGATACATGTTCAATTTCCCTGTGCGCTGAATGCGCCAGCTGTTCCGTCAGCCTGTTTTCCATGATCCAATCTGACAGTTGGTCCAAGTGTCCGCATGCGTTCCCGAATATGCAGGGCTCGAATTTTTCCATCAATCCGTTCTGCATCAAAGAGATACTGACCAGTAACAAAATTGGCCCTGACATCATCGGCAGCTCGTGCTTCGAGCGCTGCTACAGCACCCGGTTCAAGAGCTAACGCAGCGCCGTCAATTTGGAGCTCCCACGTGCCGCTTCGGCTGAGGAACACAACGTCACCATCCCGGAGTCGGTTGGCCGTCATTACTTGACCTTTTTCAGCTATACTCATGAGGCTACCTTCAAAATTGCATCGCGAATGTCTTCGCGCATTGGAAAGGGCGTGACTCCACCTGATTCGAAATCGCGACGACTGCAAAGGATCACAACATGGTGCCCCTTCGCTGCCTCAATACGCGCAAAACTATTTGCCTCTGCCGACGATACAGCAGTCAGGCGAACTGCATCACGGCGCGCCGTCTCCAGTATCGCCGCTGGAGCCGCCTTTTCCACGACAATGACATCGGCCTCCTGCAACATCCGCAAAGACCGCAAAGTCAAGTCTTCAGGATCTTCTGAGGCCGAAACCAGCGAACTCACACGACCGACTGCAGGGCGGGCACTCTCAAAAAGTGCATCTCCAAGAGCAAGTTCGTAGGCAACGTTATCATCTGAGAATATAGCATCTCGCGGCGCACCTTCGAAAAAGCTCCGCCAGAAAGATCGACGCCGATTTCCATGTGGGACAAGCGCAGCCACGTGATTTCGTATCTTAGCCGCCGCACTTGCCAGGGCCCCCGTCTTTTGCGGCAACATCACGTCTATCTTGGTGCGAATGTTTTGCGCCAGGACGGGTGCCGTTCCTTCGGTCCCGATTGCGATTACAACCGGGTCGCGGTCTACAATACAAGGCACAATGAAGGTCGAAATCTCAGCTTGATCGACTGCATTCACGGGAATACCAAGATTTCGGCTATCAGCAGCAACACGCGCATTCAGGTTGGCATCAGCACAGTACACCATCGCGGCACCAGCGAGATAGGCGGCATCATAGCTTTTTGACAGCCAACGCACACGAGGCTGCTGCAATTCAGGATGGAGAGTCTCGGCGATGACCTCGACTCGGGCAGTACTCTTGAGAATAAGGCGCACTTTGCGCACGGCTTCTTCTCCGCCGCCCACAACCAAAACTTTGCGATTCTGGAGATCGACAAAAATCGGAAAGTACCGCATGTGCTCCTCTTCCACTCCTGTTCGTTTGCGCGGACAGCCTATCCTGAACTGCCCGCCTTCCAATTTGCCTTATATGCTTGCTTTACGGCCCGAACATTGGCAAAAACAGTTGCAGGGCATAAATTGCAAACACATCGTTCGTTATTACGAACAATACGGTCAAGGGCTCCAAATGTCAATACGCAAGGCCGGAAAACGAACTGACGTTCCGCCGGAAGAGTCAGCCAACGATCTCGGAAAGACCATCCAAAGGTTGCGCAAGGCCTACAACATGTCACTCGGCGATTTGTCTGAGCAGTCAGGTGTCGCCAAATCGATCATTTCACAAATTGAGCGCAACGAAACAAATCCGACCATATCGACCGTCATGCGCCTGTCAAAAGCACTGGATACCACAATTGACGAAGTGCTGCGGGGTGAAGCGTCGTCGTTGTTCCTGGAACATCAACCAAAGTCTGCTGTGCCAATTCTTGAAAGTCAGGACGGTTTGTGCCGGTTGGCAATTGTTGGTCCCCTAAATTTGGTCGATCACTTTCAGTGGTACGATTTCCATGCAAAAACAGGTGGAATCCTTAAATCCTCCCCGCACCCGGTTGGCACAATTGAGCATCTCTATCTGGTCAAGGGTCAGCTCATGGTAACGACTGGTGAAGAGACAAAGCATCTGAATGCAGGTGAAGCACTGCGGTTCCGCGCCGACGTGGCACACAAGATTGAAAACACCGGCAACACGGAAGCTCACGCGATCATGATGTTGTCCTTGCGACAGTTTGGAGTAGGGGCCTCATGACGATCGATGCAGACATTGAGTGCATTATCCGACAGGAAAACATTCTAAAATTTGACAAAATGCAGGAGAGCGATGCTTGGGCGCTTGGAAGTCTGATGCGAGGCCTGGCGCAATCGCGCAAACTTCCCTTCGTCATAGATATCCGGATTGGCGCACGACCACTTTATTACACGGCGCTGGAAGGCACGTCCGCTGACAATTACGACTGGGTCAAAAGAAAAGTTCGCACCGTCCAAAGGTTTGAAAAGAGCTCATACCGGGTGAACCGGGAACATGAAAAACGCAATATCGTGTTCACGGCCATGCGGGGTATCAATCCCATGAAATACGCTCTGGCAGGCGGTGGGTTTCCTATCAATATCAAGGGAACAGGGGTGGTCGGTAGTGTCACCGTGTCAGGCATCCCCCAACGGCAAGACCACGAGTTCGTGGTCGAGTGCCTTTGCCAGCACTTGGGCCATGATTACAAGTCATTGGCATTGCCACCCGAAGAAACCTGAGAATCACTGCACTAATAATGACGCCTGATTTGACATTCTGGATACTGGCGACAATTGCGACATTCCTGGTTGGCGCATCAAAGGGCGGGCTGCCTGGGGTAGGAATTCTGAGCGTTCCAATCCTCGCTCTTGCAGTCTCGCCTGTCGTGGCGGCAGGCCTGTTGCTCCCGTTGTATATCGTGAGCGACATCTATGGCCTTTGGCTTTATCGAAATTCCTATGAACTGAGAGTTATCAAGATTGTTGTTGCAGCCGCAGCAATCGGAGTCCTCTTCGGATGGTTTACGGCATCGTACAATAGCGATGCTTTGACCAAAATAATTATCGGGCTTGTTGGCATCTGGTATGCAATCGACATACTTGTATCGAGAAACAGGAACAAGGAACCAAAATCTGCAGACATTCCACGCGGGTTATTCTGGGGATCATTGACTGGATTCACCAGCTTTGTGGCTCACGCCGGTGGCGTGCCGTATCAGATGTATGTCCTGCCGCAAAAACTTGATAAAATGGTCTACGCGGGAACATCCACAATCACGTTTGCGATCATCAACCTGATGAAACTTCCGCCCTATGCGCTGCTCGGGCAAGTCAACGTCGGTAGCCTGACAGTATGCGCATTACTTACACCTGTTGCACTATTCGGCGCCTTTGTTGGCTACCGCCTTACAAGAGCAATTCCACAGGATATTTTCTACAAAGTGGTGGAAGTGGCACTTTTTATACTCTCTGCGAAACTGCTCTACGACGGCACAACAGCTTATCTGTAGAATTCTGGCGAGATAAGAACAATTGCTACAAATCCAGTGTTGTAGCAGCGCTATGAAAACCATAGCCTGACGGCATGAAGCTGAAATTCCACACCCTCGACGTTTTTACAAATCGCAAATTTTGCGGCAACCCACTTGCTGTCGTTATGGGTGCAGATGACCTTTCAACGGACCAGATGCAAATCATCACCAAAGAGTTCAATCTGTCTGAAACAGCTTTTGTCATGAAACCAGCCAGCACCACAAACACAGCAAAAGTCCGGATTTTCTTTCCGGGCGGGGAAATGCCATTTGCTGGTCACCCAACACTCGGGACTGCAATCCTGTTGGCAGATATGGATCACGAAGTCGCAAGCGACTACAAGTGCCAAATTCGCTTGGAATTGCCCGCTGGAATGACACCAGTGAATGTCGTTCGTCAGGGAGGACACCGGCATGGCGTGCTGACGGCGCCAATTGTGCCAAGCATCGTTGATGTCAATCCACCGCATGTCGATGACATTGCCAAAGCATTGGGTTTGAGTGCCAGCGATGTTGGTTTTGATAGTCATGCAGTGTGTGTCATCGCTGGTGGGCCTAGATTTTCTCTATGTGCCCGTGGCCTCTCGTGAAGCACTTCAGCGCTGCAGTGTACGTGAGCCGTTCTGGTCTCAAATTATCAATAGCATACCGGACGTCGACGCGGCCTACGTTTACACGCGAGGAGGGGAGGGGGCCGAAACAGCGTTTCGCGCTCGCATGTTTGCCCCGACGGGAGGAATACCAGAAGATCCGGCAACGGGATCAGCCACTGCCCTTCTGGCAGCCCAATTGGTACGGTCAGAAAGATTGGGTGACGGTGAACATTTTTATCGCCTGGAACAGGGGTATGAAATGGGACGCCCCTCCAACCTCGACCTAATGCTAAAAGTCTCTGCTGGCACGCTGCAATCCGTCCAGGTCGGGGGATCGGCAGTTCATATGATGACAGGTGAAATTGAACTTTAGGTAGGTCAGATCAGCACGATGTCGTAGAAAAAGACATTCGTGTCGTTGTTCAGGTCCGCAATCATGACATGCGTGCCACCGTCGGCACTTCCGTTGGAGTCATACCACAACGTATCATCTGTGGTGTTGTAAACGAACCGTTGATACTCCGTCGTGGCAACATTTGTCGAACCTGATTTGAAGGACGATTTGCCGACATACCCGGTTAAATCACCAAATCCAAAAGCTGAGCCTTCAAAAACGAACGAGTCACTTTTGTCAAAGTTATGAATGGTGTCTCCCCCATCTTTTGCCGTAAGATATGTGAAGCGGTCGCTGCCTGCGCCACCATTGATAAAGTCAGCACCACCATCGCCCTGAATTTTGTCTGCACCTTTACCGCCGGAAAGGCTGTCTACTCCGGCACCACCCTTGATGATATCGGCACCTGCGCCACCCATGAGTTTGTTGGAACCGCTGTTTCCGACAATCTTGTTGCCCAGGCTGTTGCCAGTCACGGAAGCATCGTCTTGACCAAGCAGCTTTGCAGAGTTTGTGCTCCGGGTAAACGTGATCGATGCGTTGGTTTCAATCGTGACACCATCGACGATATCTATCTTGACGTTTGAGAGACCAAGATCAATCAATGCACCTTTTTTGCCAGTTACAGACCCACCAGAGAACACAACTTCCACTTGGCCAGAGTTCCCTGTACGGACGGCATATCCACCTGACGTGCCCGTAGACGAACTGCGCACCAATGTACCATCAGAGAAGACGGAAACCTTGACACCCGAACGACCTTCTCCAATGGAATAGAAATCATCATCGACCCATGTGTCGTTGTAGGCCACGCCGGTGATGAAGACTGGAGTTCCTGATGTCCCAAAATTTTGGGTTGTCATCAGACTGTTCGCATATGAATTCCCGTTGTAGTCGAATGTGCCTTCAACAGATCCAATTCCAACTTCTTTGAAGGTGGTCTCCAGAATGTTTTCGCGGTGACCTGCACTCCTGAAAAGGTTGTCGTGGTGGTCTTGAATATCAACCCCCGAAGTCCAGGCAATGTTTTCCCCATACGAGTTCCATTGGTAACCTGATACTGTGATGCGATCTCCTGGCGTAGCGTCGCCGATGCCGCTGTGCGCAAATTGGTCCACGTCAAACATGTGTTGTGAATGTGCAAGAGCTGCAGTGTTCAGCAACGTGCTGGCCGCCAAGACTTGTTTCGTCTCGCTGGAAATCGAACCCGCTGCCAGGTTGTCGTTCAGGTTTATGCCAAGGCGTTCTGCTTCCGCTTGTGGGTTTAAGCGCGCACGATTGATGAGCTCGAGCATAAATTGCTCACGAGCAGACAATTCAAACATTTCATAATCCCCCGGAAGTACGCCGTTGATCGTAATAGCGGTGGGTACCGAAATGGGTTTGAAGGTCGGTATCGGGAAACCGTAAAATTATCCGAAAGCTTTCGGAAAATATTCCACCGAACATCGCGGACCGTCGTCATTGACGCTGCTTTTTCCCTGGATTATTGGGTTTTCTCAGCAAGAATCTGAAAGGGTGCTGCGCCGATGAAGGGCCTCGTCACAGTGTAGGTTCGCGGATCGTAATCAACAGAGTGTTTACGGAATTCGTAAACTCCCTGCACGGTGCCATTTACCTGTAAAATTGTCTGCTACTTTACGACGCTCTCAGAGGCCGTTACCGCGTTTCATGAAGTCCCCGAAAGCAACCTCGGCAGACTTGTAAGCAATCTGTCGCTGCACATTCCAGTGCCGCAACTGCTCCAGTCGAATAACTTCGCCCGTCACACCACAGCGCACAAAGTCACCCGGCTTGATCACGTGGTACTCACCATCAAGGAATTTGAGTTTTGCTTCCCGTTGGCCGGGCAAAAGTGGGTCGAGATAGTTCATGCTCACCAGATTAGTGCATTGGTGCACACTTTAAAATAGGCTCTGTTGATCTTTATTCTTGCTCGTAAAGGCATCTACTCGGCCATCCGCAAATTCTATTTCGACGCGGCTTCCGTCCCTGACATCGGCCCGGCGCATGAGTGGGTTACCCTTGGCATCACGGACCAGGGCATAGCCACGGGCAAGTGTTGCCTGATAGCCGAGCGTTTCAAAAAGCTTGATTTCAGACGCAAGCCTATCGCGACGCTTGGTCAGTTGGCTCGTGATTGCGCGGTTCATGCGACCGCTCACCTCGATAACACGAGGGCCGGCCAACCGCAGGCGTTCGCGGGTCATATTGAGCGACAATCGACCAACACGCTGTGTGAGCGCAATGGCATGCCGCTGCAGATTGCTGCGCAAGGATTGCGATAGCCGGCTGGCGGAATTGTCCATCCTTTGCCATGCGTTGGACAGAATGTCCTGAGGCTTTGGCAAGCCGCGGCCCGCCGCCTGCAATTCCGTCTGCGCCTGCTGCATCATGCGTCCGATGGCACGATGTTGCCGCGCCTCGAGACTCTCAATGGCAACAACGAGCTCATGGCGGACAGGCACGGCCTTTTCAGCGGCTGCCGTTGGCGTCGGGGCTCGCCAATCTGAAACAAAATCGATCAGTGTCGTATCAGTCTCATGCCCGACCGCAGAAATAATTGGAATGGCACTGGCTGCAACTGCGCGGACGACAATTTCTTCGTTGAACGCCCACAGATCTTCGATCGATCCCCCGCCGCGCGCAATGATCAGGACATCGGGCGGACGTACCATGGCATTGAAGCCAGCGATGGCGGAAGCCACCTCGCTTGCTGCTGTTTCACCCTGTACGCGCACCGGCCAAACCATGACGTGACGTGGAAAGCGGTCAGCCAGGCGATGCAAAATATCACGAATGACAGCACCCGTGGGCGACGTTACAATACCGATGAGTTCTGGCAGATAAGGCAAGCGCCGCTTGCGTGAATCTGAAAACAGGCCTTCGGCGGCGAGCCGCTTTTTACGCTCCTCGAGAAGCGCCATGAGCGCACCCGCACCAGCAGGTTCAATGCGGTCAATGATGATCTGATAGCCCGACTTGCCAGGAAAGGTCGACAGTTTGCCACTGGCAATGACTTCAAGTCCTTCTGCAAGTTTCGCTTTTAACTTGTTGAAACTGCCGCGCCAAATGACAGCCTCCAGTTTCGCTCCTTCGTCCTTGATGGCAAAATAGCAGTGCCCTGACGCATGTGCGCCCCTGTATCCGCTGATTTCGCCACGCACCCGGACATAGCCAAACCGGTCTTCAATGGTGCGCTTGAGAGCCTGCGACAGCTCGCTGACCGTCATCTCGGTCGCATTGTTTCCAGCTTCGATGATTTCGCCGGTTTCGGGGTCGTAACTAACTTCGGTGGACATCTGTCATTTCCGCTTGATTCCACGCCATCATTTGCGAGAAGCCCCACAAATGCAAGGATGTACCGTATGAATGTTCTGCTCCTAGGGTCTGGCGGCCGCGAACACGCCCTTGCCTGGGCCCTGTCGAAAAGTCCGATCCTCACCAAGCTCTATTGCGCGCCTGGAAATCCGGGCATGTCTCAGCTCGCGGACTGCGTGGCTCTGAAACTTGACGATCATGCGGCCATCATCGCTTTCTGCCAAACGAATGCAGTGACATTTGTGGTGGTAGGGCCAGAGGCTCCGTTGGTGGCTGGAATTGTCGACGACCTGAAGGCGGCGGGCATCAAGAGCTTCGGACCTGACAAATTTGCTGCACAACTTGAAGGCTCGAAGGGCTTCACCAAAGACGTATGCGCCAAATACAATATTCCTACGGCGGCTTATGGCCGGTTTCGGGAGGAAAGAGCGGCGCGCGATTACCTGGCGCAGCACGGTGCCCCAATCGTGATCAAAGCCGATGGTCTCGCAGCTGGAAAGGGTGTGACTGTGGCGATGACGATGGACGAAGCGGACCGGGCGATCGCAGAAATATTCGAAGGTCGTTTTGGCGGCGCCGAGTGCGTCATCGAAGAATTTCTCGAAGGCGAGGAAGCCAGCTTCTTTGTGTTGTCGGATGGGATCAATATTCTGCCACTCGCCACCGCCCAGGATCACAAGCGCGTCGGTGAAGGCGACACAGGCCCAAACACGGGCGGTATGGGAGCCTATTCGCCAGCTCCCTGCATGACGGATGCAGTGTGCAAGACCGCACTCGACAAGATCGTCATGCCGACAGTGAAGGCCTTGGCCGACATGGGGCATCCTTACACCGGCGTGCTCTATGCCGGGCTTATCCTGACCAAGGATGGTCCCAAACTGATTGAGTACAATGCGCGCTTTGGAGATCCGGAAACGCAAGTGCTGATACCGCGCTTGAAGAGTGACCTTCTGACCTTGTTGCTGGCAACGGCCGATGGCACCTTGAACGCCGTTGACGCCCGCTGGCACGACGGGTTTTGCCTGTCGGTCGTGATGGCCGCCAAGGGATATCCGGGAGACCACAAAAAGGGCGAGCCGATCCGGGGCCTGGACCAGGACTTTGGCGATGATGTGGAAATCTTTCACGCAGGCACCGCCAGCAAGAACGGTGACATCGTTTCAAACGGTGGCCGCGTCCTCAATGTCACCGCCCGTGGAAATTCGGCCGCTGAGGCGAAGGCCAAAGCCTATGCTGCCCTTGGCAAGATTGACTACGCCGACGGGTTTTGCCGCCGCGACATTGGCTGGCGCGTAACCTCCACATAGACTTTGGGTGGCGGCACTTTGAGAACGCCCTTGGCCGCATAGGGTCCAAAGCGATGATCCAAGGCACCTGACTTCCAGAGATTCCGAATCCGCGCCATGTGGTCACCCTTGGACTCCGCCAAAATGGTCATGCGGTTCAGGTAGTCCTCCAGACTTTCGCCCTTGCGACGTCCCGGCTTCTTCTTGCTCGGTTTTTTGAGCCGATGCGTGCGCTGACAATACAATCCGTCATGCGCCGCCACACAGGCCTTGGTGCGGCGGCATTCGAACGCCGGACAAATGTCGAGTGGTGATCCGCGCTTTCGCTCGGCCGGTGTAAATCCGCTCCACGGCTCGTGGGACACATATGGCTGGGCGGGCACACGGGCCATTTTGGTCGCGCGTGCTGTCCGCTGGGCGGCGTTAACAGGGGATGTTTTTTTGTTCATGATGACATGGGGGCTCCGTGAAATAAAAAGGAGGGGATGTTCCCGCCTGGCTTCAAGCCGTCACGTACGTGGGATAGTGGTGGTAGTTGGAAATGGCTCAAAGCCCGGTTGAAAGAACGCAGCGATTTTGGCCTTTGGTCTGCTCTTACAGAGGCTTGGAAGACGATGCTCCCAAACATGATTAGCCACTCAAGGCGCTCGGGTCCTAGTGCCCAAGGGTCTCGCCATCGGCTCCCGGAAGACAAACGTGTGTTGGACGTTGGCCCCGCAGGCGCTGCACATGGTTCTGGCAGAGACGTAACACTTCGCGACACTGTCCCCTCCGTTCAAAACCATCATCCTACAATAGGCATAAAATCACGTCGATGTCAAGTGGAATCTGTTGCTAGACCACACAATATGGACTCGAGCGACAAGCAGACGTCAAATTCAGGTGTCGTGATCCGGATGTTGTCGGTTGCTGGCGCGCACGGCCTCGACGCGCTCAGGGCCGTCGAGCTCCTCCGAAGTCCCGGACTCAGGCACCTGCGCAATCTCGGAAAACCACGGCATGCGGCTTTCAATGGAATCTCGCGATATTGGTTTGATTGCCTTTGGATCGTCCAGAGCGCCGATCATCAGGCCGATGTCATCCCAGTGGATGTTGTCAAAGAAGAGCGGTGTGCCGCAAGCTGCGCAGAACCCGCGGTCAACATCGGCGGATGAGCGGAAGCGGGCTGGGGTTCCACGCGTCCAGGTGAGGCTCTCTTTGGGCGTGCTGACCAATGCCGCAAAAAAATTACCGACGGCCTTCTGGCACATGCGGCAATGGCAGATGTGCGCATTGTCTTTGAGTTCTGTGGTTGAGAAACGGACGGCACCGCATTGGCATCCGCCTGTGATGGGGGTGGTTGTCATGGATTTCACTTGTTGTAATGATACCGACAGGCAAGAATGATCAACGCTTCACGCTCAATGCTGTACACCAAGCGATGTTCCTGATCAATGCGGCGCGACCAACATCCGGCGAGTTCAAAGCGCAGCGGTTCGGGCTTGCCGATACCTTCTTTTGGTGATCTCAGCGTCGCATCAATCAAATCGCTGATTTTCAGAGCTTTCTTGCGGTCCGTTTCAATCCAGTAGCGCAGGTCCTGCAACGCGTTTGGATCAAAGACCAACCGCATCACGTAGCTTCTTGGTGGATTTGAAAACTTTGCGCGTTGCCTTGGCGCGATTCACTGCGTTGAGCAGTCGTTTGGCATTCGCGGGTGACCGCAGGAGATAGGCCGTCTCGTTCAGGGAGTTGTAATCCTCCCGCGACAGCAAAACAGCATCCCCACCCTTGGCCCGCTCCACCACAATCACCTCATGGTCATCCACCGCACGGTCAAGCGCGGATTTCAAATTGGCGCGGAGTTTCGAGTAGGAGAGAGTATTCATGGGCGTATTGTACAGTTATATTGTACAAAAGCAAACAGAGTTTGCAACTCACGATACGCGGAAAGGGACCTCTCCCTCCCCAAAGGGGGGCGAAATCTTTCTCTCTTCCTCTCTCCTTTGGAGAGAAGGGGCCCGCGCCGAAGGCGTGGGAAGAGAGGTCTCTTTGACTGCCGACGGATTTCCCCCCGCAGCCCCGTCTCATCAACATGACCCTATCGTTACTCACTTACGCCCGCGCCAAACGCCTGCGCCGGGACATGACTGAAGCGGAACGTCGGCTGTGGTATCACTTGCGCGGCAACCGGCTGAATGGCTTAAAATTCTACCGACAAGTTCCGATTGGACCTTACATCGTCGACTTCATCAATCACGAATACGGATTGGTCATCGAAGTCGACGGCGCAACACATGGTGAAGCCCATGAACTGGCGCACGACAACCGCCGCACCGCCTATCTCGAAGCCCGTGGGTTTTCAGTGCTACGGGCCTGGAACGGCGATGTCTTCACCAACATTGGCGGAGTATGCGACACAATTTTAATGGCGCTGGAGGCTTTGCGCAGGCGGAAAGGGACCTCTCCCTCCCATCACTCTTCGCGTCGCTCAGAGTAACGGGCCCCTGCCTCCCCAATGGGGAGGCGAAATCTTCCTCTCTTCCTCTCTCCTTTGGAGAGAAGGGGCCCGCGCCGAAGGCGTGGGAAGAGAGGTCTCTTCAGCTCACTCCGCCGCTTCCTTCCGGCCCCGCTTCAGCACGTCCTTCAGATACTGCCCTGTATAGCTCCGCTTCTCCTTCGCCACATCCTCTGGCGTTCCCGCGACCACGATCTCGCCGCCGGCGTCGCCGCCTTCGGGGCCCATGTCGATGACCCAGTCGGCAGTTTTGATGACTTCGAGATTGTGCTCGATGACCACCATGGAGTTGCCCTGGTCGACGAGTTCGTGCAGCACTTCGAGCAGCTTTTTCACATCGTGGAAATGCAAGCCCGTCGTCGGTTCGTCTAGCAAATAAAGGGTGCGCCCTGTAGCACGTTTCGACAGTTCCTTGGCCAGTTTGACGCGTTGCGCTTCACCGCCCGAAAGCGTCGTCGCCTGCTGACCGACCTTGATGTAGCTGAGGCCGACGCGCACCAGCGTATCCATCTTGTCGCGCACCGAGGGGACCGCGCGGAAGAACTCCGCCGCTTCATTCACCGTCATATCGAGCACGTCGGCAATGGATTTGTCCTTGAACTTGATGTCGAGGGTTTCGCGATTGTAGCGCTTGCCCGAGCATTCATCACAAGTGACATAAACATCTGGCAGGAAGTGCATTTCAATTTTGATGACGCCATCACCCTGGCAGGTTTCGCAGCGCCCGCCTTTCACGTTGAACGAGAAACGGCCCGGCCCATAGCCACGCGCTTTGGCCTCAGGCAATCCGGCGAACCAGTCGCGGATCGGCGTGAAGGCGCCTGTATATGTTGCAGGGTTGGAGCGCGGCGTGCGACCGATGGGTGATTGATCGATGTCGATGATCTTGTCGAGATGTTCGATCCCTTCGATCTTGTCGTGGGCCAGCGGTGCTTCGCGGGACCCCATCAACTTGCGAGCCAATGCACGGTACACCGTGTCGATCAACAGGGTTGATTTGCCACCACCAGACACACCCGTGATGCAGGTGAAAACTCCCAGCGGAATTTCCGCCGACACATTTTTCAAATTGTTGGCGCGCGCACCCGCAATGCGAATGCTGCGCTTCTTCTCCCATTTGCGGCGCTGGCGCGGCACCGGCACTTGTTGCAGCCCAACGAGATATTGCCCGGTGAGGCTGTTGGTATTCTGCATCACTTGATCTGGCGTGCCTTGCGCCACAATGTGACCGCCATTGACACCTGCACCTGGTCCGATGTCGACCATGTAATCAGCGAGGCGAATGGCATCTTCGTCATGTTCGACAACGATAACGGTATTGCCGATGTCGCGCAGATGCACCAGCGTTTGCAATAGCCGCGCATTGTCGCGCTGGTGCAAGCCGATGGACGGTTCGTCGAGCACATAAAGTACACCCGTGAGACCAGAACCAATCTGTGACGCCAGACGGATGCGCTGGCTTTCACCACCGGACAGCGTGCCAGCCATGCGCGAGAGCGACAGATAATCGAGACCCACATCCACGAGGAAACGCAAGCGCTCCCGGATCTCTTTCAGGATGCGCGCCGCGATTTCCTTTTGCTTCGGTGTGAGCTTTGCATCCAGCGAGTGATACCACTCATCCGCCTGCTTGATCGAGAATTGCGACACATCTCCGATGTGCATCTGGTCGATTTTGACGGCCAAGGCTTGCGGCTTCAGGCGATATCCGGTGCACACATGGCACTCATGATCGGATTGGTATTTCGACAGTTCTTCGCGCATCCATTCGGAATCGGTCTCACGCCAGCGCCGTTCGATATTGCCAATGACACCTTCGAAGGCTTTCTTGTTCTTGTAAACGCGCAAACCATCATCATAGGTGAAGGTGATTTCATCTTCGCCTGTTCCGTTGAGGATACCGTCGCGGGCCTTTTTCGGCAAATCCTTCCATGCCGTCGTCATGGACACCTTGTAGAACTTGCACAGGGCTTCCAGTGTTTGCGCATAATAGGGCGACGTGGCACCCGTCTTTGACCACGGCGCGATGGCACCTTCACGCAGCGACAGATTCACATCAGGCACGATCATTTCAGCTTCGAACTTCAATTCGGTGCCAAGACCATCACACGCAGGACACGCGCCATGCGGATTGTTGAACGAGAACAGGCGCGGTTCGATCTCTTCAATTGTGAATCCGGACACGGGACAGGCGAAGCGTTCCGAGAAAATCACGCGCTCATGGGTTTCGTTTTTGGATTTGTTGGCGCTCTCTTCCGAGGTCTGATCCTTGGGCAGGGGCTTGTCGGCAAATTCCGCGATGGCCAAGCCATCGGCGAGCTTGAGCGCCGTCTCGAACGAGTCCGCGAGGCGGGTGGCGAGATCAGGCTTCACCACGACGCGGTCCACCACCACATCAATATCGTGCTTGAACTTCTTGTCGAGCGCAGGCACCGCGTCGATTTCATGGAACACGCCATCGACTTTGACGCGCTGGAAACCTTTCTTCTGCAGATCGGCCAATTCCTTGCGGTACTCACCTTTGCGGCCGCGCACGATGGGGGCGAGAATGTAGAGCCGCGATCCGTCCGGCAGGGCGAGCGTCCGATCCACCATTTGCGTCACGGTCTGCGCTTCAATTGGCAGACCCGTGACGGGAGAATAGGGAACACCAACGCGCGCGAACAGCAGGCGCATGTAGTCGTAAATTTCAGTGACAGTGCCAACGGTGGAACGCGGATTTTTCGAAGTGGTTTTCTGTTCGATGGAAATCGCCGGCGACAGGCCGTCGATCTGGTCCACATCCGGCTTCTGCATCATCTCCAGGAATTGCCGCGCATAGGCCGAAAGTGCTCTCCACATAGCGGCGTTGGCCTTCGGCATAAATCGTATCGAACGCGAGCGAAGATTTTCCCGAACCCGAAAGCCCGGTGAACACAATCAACTTGTCGCGCGGCAGTTCCAGCGAAATGTTTTTGAGGTTGTGCTCGCGGGCACCCTGGATGGAGATGACTCGTTTATGGGATGACATGACGCCTGACTAGATCAAAGAGTGAACATTTGCAATGTGCAGAAGGATACCGCCAATACGGTCGTTACCTGTCAGTAGTTGTCCACGATCCACAAGAAAGTTGATGCAGGTCAAGTCATGGCACACCTTGTCGGTGTAGCAATTTGGAAACAGAACCACTCAATCCTGGGACATTCATCATGAAACCCATTTTCAAAATCCTTGCCTTGGCAACAGCTCTATCGGCCTCGTCGGTTGTGACAGCCCATGCTGTTGTGATTTCAGTGGTTTACGAAGGAACGGTCACTAGCGTGCAACAAGATTGCTTTTGCCGGTTAGAAGAAATCGGTATGGAAGCGAAATTCGCTTTGGAATTTGACACCGAAAAGTCAGGTGCAGATTTTGGTTCCGATGCGCTGGGACCACATCTGAGGGGTGCTGTCACCAAGATGCAAATTACCAAGCCTGCCCTTGGTATTGACGATGATGTAATGTCGCACTGGCAAAATTATGAAATTAAGGTCTCAGACCTCTCCGTGAATGAAATCGCTTCTGACAGGTTTCTTGTACTATACCATATTGGTGAAGTTACAAATCCTCCCGCTGAAGAGAGATTCTTCTTTATAGCCGCTCAAGATGCAGCTCTGATTCCGTGGTCGTTGACCGAGTCTTTCACTTTGAGCTTGGCAAATGGTGGGAGTTTTGTTGAAGAAATTTTCCATGATGAGGATCACTATTACAACATCAATTACAGGCTTGATCGTGTCACGTATTCAGTTTCACCTGTGCCCGTTCCATTCGCGTTGCCGTTGCTCGCCACGGGTTTGGGCATCATGGGGACAGTGTCCCGCAAACGGCGCAGAACTGGCTAGGTTTTCAACCGCTGACATAGCAACTGTCGCAAATATGACACTATTGGTGTTGAAGAATTGCAACAGGTCATTTATGTCGCACGCATGTTAAAACCCACCGATCTGCATTTGCCTGCTCAGATCCGCGGCCTTTCAGGTCTCGCGGCGCTGTTGCTCGTGACGGTGGGCACGGTGATGGGTCTGCTGACCTTTCTGTATTTGACTGGAGCGACCCCCGTCAAGCCGACACAGGACATCCTTCGGCTTCTGCTGATCATCAATGGTGTGCTCGTCTTCCTCATGGCAGCCCTCGTCGGCAGCCAGCTCGTTTCCCTTTACCGGGCTTACCGCAAGGGCACACCCGGCACCGGATTGCATATCCGGCTTGTATCGCTGTTCAGTCTCATCGCCGCTTTGCCCGCCATTCTCGTCGCCGTATTCGCAACGGTAACACTCAACCGCGGTCTGGACTCCTGGTTCTCAGAACGGACACGCGCCATTGTCGATACCGCAACAACTGTTGCTGAAGCCTACCTCAAAAACGCGGCTGAAGCGACACGGACCGACCTTGCCAACATCTCGTCAGATCTTGTCCAGCAAAAAGATCTCTTCGAAAATGACCGCCCTGCATTTGTACGGCGCGTGGCGCGACATGCGGCATTGCGCAACCTGGCTGCAGCATTTGTGTTTCGGCCTGACACAAAGATGATTGATGTCAAGGTCACAGCAAATGACACCATCACGTTTATTCCACCCACAACAGATGCAATGAGCGAGGCAGCAAAGGGAGACCTCGTCCTCCTGCCGCCAGGAAGAGGCAGCAATCTCGTCCGTGCCTTGATCAAGTTGCAACTCCAAAACACCCATTATCTTTACATCTATCGTATCATTTCACCGGAGGTCATCGGTCAGCTCGACAAAACCCGCGAGGCCAAAGCGGAGTATGATCGGCTGATGCAGCAACGATTGGGAGTGCAGCTGACATTCGGCTCGGCATTCGCACTTGTAGCACTCGTCTTCCTGTTGGCGGCTGTGTGGGCGGGACTCTGGTTCTCCAACCGTCTTGTTGCACCCATTGTGCGATTGTTGACGGCCTCGCGCGAAGTGGCTGAAGGCAACCTCGGTGCCAAGGTCGAAATCGATGACGGGCCCGGCGACTTGATGACACTATCCCGAACCTTCAATCAGATGACCAACCAGCTGCAACAACAGCGGCAGGAACTTGTCAGCACGAACCAGCAACTAGACAATCGCAGACAATTCACCGAAGCGGTTTTGGCAGGGGTCAGTGCAGGCGTGATCGGCGTGGATGCCGGTGGCAATGTCACACTGCTGAACCGCTCCGCGCAAAGCTTGCTGGGTCTCTCATCAAAGTCGCTCGTCGGTCTCCCCATTGCGTCCATTCATCCGTCATTTCAGGAACTCTATGAGACGGCCCTGACACGGCCGTCTGGCGTGGCTGTTGGCCAGATCGCCACCAAAGTGCGCGCCCGAGACGTGACTTTCGTCGCCCGAATGACCACGGAACGGTCAGATGACGATGAACATGGTTTCGTGCTTACCTTTGACGATATCACCGAACTCGTATCGGCGCAGAGAAACTCGGCCTGGTCAGACATTGCGCGGCGCATTGCCCACGAAATCAAGAATCCGCTCACGCCCATCCAACTCTCTGCTGAACGATTGAAACGAAAGTATCTCAAGGAAATTACCACCGACAAACATGTGTTTGAACAGTGTACTGACACCATCATTCGGCAAGTTGGTGACCTGGGCCGCATCGTCGATGAGTTCTCGGCCTTTGCGCGCATGCCAAAGGCTATACCGGAAACGAACAGCCTGTTTGATACGGTGCGTGATGCAACAGTGCTGCAGCGCGTGAGCACGATGGACATCGACATTGATGTTGAATTGCGCGACGAAGACGTTGTGTTTCTGTTTGATCGACGTTTGGTCACCCAAGCCATCACAAATCTTGTCAAGAATGCCCGCGAAGCGATTGAAGGCAGACCGCAGAATGCCGCCCAAGTGCGAGGTCGGATACTGGTAGAGGCTGGCTTGGAGGACGTCACGCCATTTATCCGCATAACCGACAACGGTATTGGTTTGCCCAATGAAAATCGTGACAGGCTCGCCGAACCCTATATGACGACACGCGAAAAAGGAACGGGACTTGGTCTTGCAATTGTCAAGCGTATCATGGAAGAACATGGTGGTGCTTTGACCCTGCAAGATGCGCCATCAGGCATGGGCGCTGTCATCTCTCTTGTATTTGCCCCATTGAAAACAGACACAATCTCAACCGAAAAACTCGAGACAGCAAGCTGATGGCCGCCGACATTTTAATCATTGATGACGAAGCCGATATTCGGGAACTCATTGCCGGTATTTTGCAAGACGAGGGTTTCGAAACGCGGCTGGCCCACAATTCGGACGCTGCACTGTCGGAAGTGGCCCAACGCCGACCATCACTGATTGTCCTCGACATTTGGTTGCAAGGATCGCGTCTCGACGGTTTGGACCTGTTGAAGGAGATCAAGCTCCGTCATCCTGACACACCCGTTGTGATTATATCGGGGCACGGCAACATCGAGACGGCCGTGTCGGCGATCAAAGGCGGTGCCTACGACTACATTGAAAAGCCATTCAATGCGGATCGGTTGTTGCTGATCGTCAACCGCGCCCTCGAGACAACGCGCCTGCGCAAGGAAAATGACGATTTGCGAGGCCGCTCGGGTCTCGAAGTGGAACTCAAAGGCGAATCCGCGCCTATACGGCAACTGCGCCAGCTCTTGCGCAAGATCGCACCAACCAACAGCCGCGTCTTGATCAATGGACCTTTGGGATCAGGCAAGGAACTGACAGCACGCGCGTTGCACACCATGTCAGGACGGGCAGAAGCTCCATTTGTGATTTTGAGTGCCGCCACAATGGCACCGGAACGCATGGAAGGGGAGTTGTTTGGCGTTGAACCAGGTCCAGGAGAAACACCGCGAATCGGCGCGCTGGAGGAAGCCCACGGGGGCACACTCTATATCGATGAAATTGCCGACATGCCGTTGGAAACCCAAGGCAAGGTGCTGCGCGTTTTGCTCGATCAAACGTTTCAGCGCGTAAATGGTTCGAAAAAAGTGAAGGTGGACGTTCGCATTGTGTCGTCGACCTCGCGTGATTTGCAGACATTGATTACAGAACATCGCTTTCGCGAAGACCTCTATCATCGATTGGGAGTTGTACCCGTGCGCGTTCCGGGTCTGTCAGAGCGCCGCGACGATATTCCCGGGTTGATCCAGCACTTCTGTAAAATGTACTCGGCACAATCCGGACAACCGCTGCGCAATTTTTCAGCTGCAGCATTGGGCGTTTTGCAAACACGCGACTGGCCGGGCAATGTCCGCGAACTGAAAAACAACGTCGAGCGCATCATGATTTTGGCATCTGGCGAGCAACAGGATGAAATCAGCGTGGCAATGCTGCCCAATGATGATGCCGCAAAACAAAGTGGCGCAACATTGGGCGGTGAACACCTGCTTGCCATGCCTTTGCGCGAAGCACGCGAGGAATTTGAACGCGATTATATGACGGCCCAGCTGGCGAGATTCGGCGGCAACATCTCCCGGACGGCGATCTACATAGGCATGGAAAGATCAGCATTACACCGTAAAATCAAGATGTTAGGTATGACTGACCGGGACAGTGATGAACCCGAATAAATGGCTACTTTTCAGATGCTTTTGTGTTGTGTAAACCGTAGGTCAAGGGCGAGAAGTGTCTACAATCAAAAAGGCGACCAAAATGGCACATGACAAACCCCAGAATCTGCAAGACACGTTCTTGAATCACGTCCGCAAGACGAAAATTCCGGTGACAGTATTCCTTCTCAACGGCGTAAAGCTCCAGGGCATCATCACCTGGTTCGACAATTTTTGTTTGTTGTTGCGTCGCGACGGCGTATCGCAACTGGTTTATAAGCACGCCATTTCAACGATCATGCCAGGCGCACCAGTCATTCTCATGGATGAAGAATTGGCAAACACTTGACGAAACGACCGTCCAAGGGGCAGGGCAAAGGCATTGATCTCAAAAGTGCCACGTCAGTTCAGACGCTGGCTATTGTGGTGCATGTGCATGCGAAAAACAGCAAGCACATGGCGGGTGACCGCGATGCAGCGGCGAAATTGGAAGAGGCTGTTGGCTTGGCTGGTGCCATCGACCTCGAAATCGTTCATGCCATGTCAGTCACACTCGCAACACCGCGCCCCGCCACGCTCATCGGCCAGGGCAAGGTGGCTGAAATTGGTGCTTTGGCAAAAGAGGCGCAAGCTGAACTGGTCATCGTCAACGCCCAGCTGTCACCGATACAACAGCGTAATCTTGAGCGGGAGTGGGACGCCAAGGTGTTGGACCGAACCGGCCTGATCCTCGAAATTTTCGGTCGCCGGGCTTCGACTAAAGAGGGCACGTTACAGGTTGAGCTTGCCCATCTGCAGTATCAGAAGAGCCGACTGGTACGCTCATGGACCCATCTTGAGCGGCAACGGGGCGGCTTCGGCTTTTTGGGTGGTCCCGGTGAAAGCCAAATCGAAACTGACAGGCGGCTCATCCAGGAACGCATTGCCAAAATTGAAGGCGATCTCGCTTCAGTCGTAAAGACCCGCAGTCTGCATCGCGCCGGCCGCGCCAGGGTGCCATACCCGGTCGTAGCCTTGGTGGGCTATACCAACGCCGGTAAATCAACACTCTTCAATCGTCTCACGTCAGCGAATGTCCTCGCCAAAGATATGCTGTTCGCAACCCTCGACCCCACAATGCGCACGATTACGTTGCCCCATGGCCGAAAAGTCATGTTGTCAGATACAGTAGGGTTCATTTCCGATTTGCCGACAACGCTCATTGCCGCATTTCGGGCGACTCTTGAGGAGGTCCTCGCTGCCGCCGTCATCCTTCACGTGCGCGATGTCAACCACGCCGAAACAGATGCCCAGGCCAAAGACGTCAAAGAAGTCCTCGAACAGCTCGGCATAGATGAAGTACGCCGCAACCACATGATCGAAGTGTGGAACAAGGCCGATCTCCTCGATCCGCTCGATCTCGCGCACCGCGAAACGGCTGCATCGCGAAAACCTGATTGCCTGCTTGTGTCTGCAATCGATGGCACAGGCGTCGACAAGCTTTTGGCGCGCGTTGAAGAAAAACTATCGGGTGGGTCTCTCACATATCGCGTGACCCTGGCCCCCGAAAACGGCAAGGATCTGGCGTGGCTCCATGAGCGCGGCGAAGTGCTGACGCGGAAACTTGCCAAGTCCGGAAAACATCTCACAGTTGACGTGCGCCTCGATTCCGACCGTGCCGGGCAAGCCAAGGCCAGATTTGAAAAAGCAATCAAACCCATAAAATAACAGAAGTTGTTCCCATGACAGATGCAAAACCTGACCTGCCAGACCGCCTGAGCATTGATCCCAAGAGCCCACATTTCAACGAAGCTGTGCTACAGTTCGCAGTGGGAATTCGCTTCAATGGCGTGGAAAAAACCAACGTGGAAGAATACTGTGTCTCGGAAGGCTGGGTCCGCGTGTCTGCAGGTGGCAAATCCAAGGACCGCTTTGGCAATCCCATGACCATCAAAATCTCAGGCAAGGTAGAACCTTACTACACATAAACGTCACAAACCCTTGGCTTTGGCGTCGTCCCACAGGGCGTCCATTTCAGCCAAATCAGACTGCTGTGGTGATTTGCCTGACATAGCGAGTTCATCTTCGATGTGCCTGAACCGACGCTCGAATTTCGCATTCGCCTGCCGCAGGGCGTCTTCTGGATCAATGTTGTAATGCCGGGCCAGATTGGCCATGGCGAACAACAGATCGCCGAATTCTTCCGCGCGCTCATCAGGTGCAGCAGACTTCAGTTCCTCAACTTCCTCCAAGACCTTATCAAAAACATGGCTCACGTGGGGCCAATCAAAACCGACCTTCGCCGCCTTGTTCTGGAGTTTGATGGCCCGCATCAATGCTGGCAAACCGAGTGTGACACCATCCAGCGTTCGCTTTGACGAGCTTTTCTCCTTGCTCTTGGCATTCTCCCAGAAATCGAGTGCAAGGGGGGCCGACCGTGCTTTCTCATCACCAAAAACGTGAGGGTGACGGCGGATCAGCTTTCGGCAAATACCTTCGACAACATCCGCAAACGTAAACGAGCCGATTTCGGTTGCCATCTGGGCGTGAAAGATCGGTTGCAAGAGCAAATCGCCAAGCTCGTCTTTCAGGTCTTCCATGGAGTGCCGCTGGATAGCATCCGCGACCTCATAAGCTTCTTCGATGGTGTATGGCGCGATGGATTGGAAGGTTTGCTCCAGATCCCACGGGCATCCGGTAACTGGCGTGCGCAGGGCCTTCATGATCGCGAGGAGAGTGGATAGCTCGCGGGGATCCATTTGCAGCACGTCGTCCATTCAATACCTCATTCGCATAATATATATTATGGAATATAAATGTGGGTGTCTGATGCTACGTGAATGACCATCCCATCATGCGCTGGCTCCACATTCTCCGGCAATTCCTTGCGCAACGTCTCGAAATCCATGTCCACATGCATGTTGGTCAGGATAGCGCGCTTCGGCTTCATCCGCTCAATCCAGTGCAGCGTCTCTGGCAGCGAGAAATGACTGGGATGTGGTGTGTGCTTCAAGGCATCGACGATCCAGACATCGAGATGCTGGAGCGCTGGCAAACTGGCGTCCGGAATGCCGTTCAGGTCCGGCGTATACGCCACGCTGCCAAACCGGAAACCCAGTGCGTCGATATCTCCATGATGCAACGTGAACGGTTGACCGTGTATCGCTCCACCGTTGCCAGGTGTCTCAATTGTCCGGCCAACCTCGATCAGGTGATGTTCAAGCATGGGCGGATATTGACTGCCGGGTGGTGTCACGAAGCAATAGCCAAACCGCGTGTGCAGCATGCGGCTGGTGTGGTTATCCGCCCAAATGGGCACCCGTGATCGGCTGCGCAGGAAAAAGCTCCGCAGTTCATCAATACCGTGGGTGTGGTCGGCATGTTCATGGGTGAACCAGACACCATCGATGGAGTTCGTTTGCGACGTGAGCATCTGTTCGCGCAAATCAGGAGACGTATCGACAAGCACCCGCGTCGAACCTTCGCTGCTTGTCTTCTCAACAAGGATGGAACACCGCAACCGTCGATTTCTGGAATCCTTAGGATCGCAAAGACCCCAATCATTGCCGATACGCGGCACGCCACCGGATGAACCGCAGCCCAGTATGGTTAACGTCAGAGTCATGTGAAACGCTCAGGCTTGGGTATTTTGCTGAAAAGTTGAAAGAAATTCGCGGATGTCTGGCGGGCCATGGCATCTGGCGTCTGACCTCTGACTGCAGCAAGTGTTTCAAGGGTTTTCACCACATAGGCAGGTTCGTTGGACTTTCCGCGAAACGGCAACGGCGCCAGGAAAGGTGCATCAGTTTCGACCAGAACGCGGTCAGCAGGCAAGGCCGCGGCAGTTATGCGCAAGTCCTCGGCCGATTTGTAGGTCAAGATCCCTGAGAACGACACATAAAGACCAAGTTCCACAGCGCGTTCTGCCAGCCATTGTTTACCGGTGAAGCAATGCAGCAGGGCCTTGAAAGGCCCCCTCCTCATCTCCTCTTCCAAGACCCGTGCAGTGTCATCTTCGGCGTCGCGCGTATGTATGACCAGTGGCAGGCCAGTCTCTCTTGCCGCCGCAATATGATTCCGAAATCCGGTCATCTGGGCGTCGCGCGGACTGTTGTCATAAAAATAGTCGAGGCCAGCTTCACCGATGCCCGCGACCTTCGCGTGGTGTGTGACCTTCACGATCTCCGTCACGGGCACATCCAGCTCCTCATGGGCATTGTGCGGATGTGTGCCGATGGTGCAATACACCTGCGGAAACCGTTCCGTAATGGCGAGGACCTTGGCGTGGTCCCGGAAGCGGGAACTGATAGTCAGCATGAACCCAACACCAGCGGCTTCAGCACGCGCAACAACGTGTTCAAGGTTTTCGTGCAGGCCGTCATAATCCAGGTGACAGTGACTGTCGACGATCCACGCCATCAGGCTTTGCTTTCCACTTCAACAAAGCGTGGGAAAATTGGCTGGGGTGCTGGCAGAGCTGTGCCACTGATCAACGCAGTTCCGAAATTCGCAAATTTACGCTGATCAGCAGGTATCGCAAGCACGTCCAGCAACTTTGCTGCCGAAGTGGGCACATAGGGCTGGATGAGAATGCCCACCATGCGCAGGACTTCTGCTGTCACGTAAAGTACGGCCTGCATTCTCGCAGGATCAGTTTTCTTCAACGCCCACGGTTCTTGTCCCGCAAAGTAGCGATTACAATCTGCCACCACGCGCCAGATCACATCCATGGCTCTGGAAATGGCATAAGCCTGATGCTGGCTCCGCACCTCAGCCAGCATGGCATGAGCGGCAGACAGAATTTCAGAATCTGCCGCCGACAACGCACCGCATCTGGGAACAACAGCGCCGCAATTCTTGTTGATCATCGAAAGCGAACGTTGCGCCAGATTGCCAAGGTCGTTCGCCAGGTCGGCATTCATCCGCGCGACAATTGCTTCGTGACTGTAAGAACCATCTGCACCAAATGGCACTTCGCGCATGAAGAAATAACGAACCGCATCAACGCCATAATCGTCCACCAATGAGCGCGGTGAAATGACGTTGCCCGTGGACTTTGACATCTTCTCGCCGCGATTGAACAGAAATCCATGCACCACAATCTGCTTCGGCAACGGCAGTTTTGCCGCCATCAAGAACGCCGGCCAATAAATGGCGTGAAAGCGCGTGATGTCTTTGCCAATGACATGGGCAGACGCTGGCCAGAATGTGGCATGCGGTGCGGACGCATCGGGAAAACCAGTGGCAGTAATATAGTTCGTCAATGCATCAACCCAGACATACATGATGTGCTTTGGATTTCCAGGAACCGGGATACCCCAATCAAATGTCGTGCGACTGATCGACAGGTCATTTAAACCGCGCTCACAGAACGAAACGATTTCATTCAGATATTGTGAGGGAACCACAAAATCCGGCTGTGACTTGTAGAGATCAAGCAACGGCTTGGCATAGGCCGAGAGTTTGAAGAAATAGCTTTCCTCCTCTACCCATTCGACCAGAGTGCCGGTTTTCGTGGCAAAGCGACGATCTTCGCGAACTTCCGTTTCATCCTCTTGATAATAAGCCTCGTCGCGCACCGAATACCAGCCAGCGTATTTGGAGAGATAGATATCCCCGTTCGCTTCCATGCGTTTCCAGATTTCGGTGACAGCAGCCTTGTGGCGGTCCGACGTCGTGCGCACGATGTCGTCGGCGACGGCATTGAGATAGGAACCCATCTCTTCGAATTGCGCTGCTGTGCGATCCGCCATCGCCTGTGGCGTCAGACTCTCGCGTGCCGCCGTTTGCTGCATCTTCTGGCCGTGTTCATCCATGCCGGTGATGAACAAAACATCAGCACCATCCTGGCGCTTGAAACGGGCCATCACATCTGTTGCGATGCGCTCATAGGCATGGCCAATATGGGGGGCACCATTGGCATAGGGAATGGCAGTGGAAATCAAGTATTTTTCGCTCATGCGGCATTCAATGCCCTGAAATCAGGCGGCATTCAAGGCGCGATCGACCATCACCAGACTGTCCAGGATGGCCAAGCGCCGATCCAGATTGAAGGCATCGGTTTTCCGCGACAACTGCAGTATGTCACTATAAGCACTTGCCAAATGCGAATCCGGTCTATCTGCTTTTGCTTTCTGCGCAACGTGGGCCAGAAGCAATGACGTAAAAAGTGCATAATCATCGGTAGAAGGACCACGACCAGCGAAAGAATTCACGACCATCAACCGGGTTTCGGGCCGCCGAATGTCCGACGTCAAAAGAATCTGAAAAGCTTTGGTGGCTTCCGAATGAAGCAAGTCCAGGGCCCGCCCGGGGCTGCCATTCGCCAATTCCAGCGCCAATTCCGAAACATCCAAACCTGTTTCATCCACAAATCGCTGTTGCGCAAAGACAGCCGCCATATCGCTTATGACCAGTGGTGAAACCTCAACCCGCAGACACCTTGACCGCATTGTCCGCAGCAATCGGCCCGGTTGGTTGCAAACCAGCAGAATGATGCAATTGCGCGGTGGTTCTTCAACCAGTTTGAGCAATGCATTGGCAGATTCTGTATTGAGGTCATCGGCAGCATCGATGATCGCGACACGCCAATCGGCCATGGCGGCTGTGCGTGAAAAGAATGCCGACAAGGCCCGCGCATCTTCAACAGATATTTCTGTTTTCAGTTTTGCAGTTTTTCCCTCTCCAACGCGACGCTGTAATACAAACAGGTCTGGGTGCGACCGTGCGGCGATGAGATTTCGCGCCGAACTGTTATTGTTTTTGCCAGCCAGCAATTGCCGCGCAAATTCATAGGCCAACGTGGCCTTCCCTGTGCCCCGTGGCCCGGTCAGTAGCCAGGCGTGATGGGGTTTGCCTGCGGCCATGGCAGCGGTGAAGTGCGCCATGGCAATATCGTGGCCAACGACTCGTTCTGAGTGGCGCGGATGCAACGGCGTCTCACGCGGATCTTCAATGTCATTTGCCATGCACAAACGGCCTGACAATTGACCACACTTCAGAGGAAATCGCGTCGATACTGCGGCCCGCATCAATCACGCGACACCGTTGCGGATCAGATTTGGCAATCTCGCGAAACGCGTCCCTGATCCGCGTGTGGTACGAAATGCCTTTGCGTTCAAAACGATCTTCGGCGGCTCCAGTGCGCTGCCGGGCGCGAGCCAGTCCCTGCTCTGGATCAATATCAAAAATCAGCGTCAGATCAGGGCGATTTCCGTCAACAATGGTGTGCTCCAGCACTTCGATGAGCTGCGGATCGCAACCCCCGGCAAAGCCTTGATAGGCCAGTGTTGAATCCATGAACCGGTCACATACGACGACTTCGCCACGAGACAAGGCAGGCACAATGACCGTGCGCAAATGCTCTGCTCTCGCGGCGTAGTTTAAAAGGGTTTCACTCTCGGCAGACCAATTGCCTGTGTGGCCATTCACCAGTAGCTCGCGCAGTGCTTCGCCCTGAGGCGTACCGCCCGGTTCGCGAGTGACAACATGGGCGATTTGCGCCTTTACGAGCCGTTCGGTCAACAAATTGATTTGCGTCGATTTGCCGGTTCCCTCACCGCCTTCAAACGTGATGAAAGTGCCGCGCATCAGCCGCCAAAGACCATGATCAGAACGCTATCCAGCGCCTTGTACCACATGGACGAAATGGGCTTCACGCTTTCTGCCGTTATGACTCGCGTTTCCGCAACGGTCTTGCCATCGACGAGGACGCGTACTTTGCCCACATCGGCCCCCTTCTCCACCGGCGCCATCAGCGGACCGTCATAGCTGAGTTTGACCTCAACTGTTTCTTGTTCCTTGGCCGAAAGCGCGATCTTGAAGGGTTCAACAGTCAGGAGATCGACCCAGCGACTTTCGCCACCCCAGACCCGCGCCGTCGCGACGGTCTCATTGGCATCAAACACATCGACTGTCTTGAATTGGCGGAAACCGAAATCGAGGAGTTTCTGCGCCTCCTCGCGCCGGGCCACAGGCGTTTCCATTCCGGCGACAACCATGATCAGGCGGCGACCATCACGCATGGCCGTACCCACCAGCCCATAGCCAGCTTCCTTGGTGTAGCCCGTCTTCATGCCGTCCGCGCCCGGAAATTCCTTGAGCAACGGATTGCGGTTGGCTTGCTCGATCTTGTTCCAGGTAAAAGCAGGTTCGCTGTAAATCTTGAAATACGTGGTGTGCTCATTGATGATGTAGCGGGCCACCGTTGACAGATCACGCACGCTCATTTTGTGGTTGGGATCCGGCAGTCCTGTCGAATTCCCAAACGTGCTATTGGTCATGCCCAAGGCCTTGGCTTTCTCCGACATCTGTTGCAGAAACGCGGATTCTGAGCCTGCCAAGGCTTCTGCCATGACGATGCAAGCATCGTTTGCGGATTGGATAATGGCACCGCGGATCAAATCAATGACACGCACCCGCGAATTGAGTTCAGCATACATGGTCGATCCGCCTGCAGGCGATCCACCCCGCCGCCAGGCATCTTCGCTCACGAGCAATTCCTGATTCTCAGTGAGCGTGCCAGCTTTCAGTGCATCAAACACAATAGCCTGAGTCACCAGTTTGCTCATGCTGGCGGGCGGTACCGAAACATCGGCGCTCTTCTCGTAAAAAACAGCGCCGGATTTTGCGTCGATCAAGATGGCATAGTTGGCCTTGCTCTCAAACGCTGGCAATTGCTCCTGGGCCTGAACAGGCACCAGAAAAGCGATAAGCACAAGAATATTTACAATGGGGCGAAGCATATCAAAAGGCAGTTAGCCCGCTTTTTGTGCATTTGCAAAGCCAAGCTTGGTCCTATTGGCTGGCGACCTGCTGAATGCGCGTACTCACAACGCTGGCATCGTTGAAGCCCGCATCTGTCACCGCCTCCATGGCCTGCTGGACGGCGCGCCGATTGGTGATCGGCCCGATGATGACCTTGTAAACTTCGCCCACATCTGTGTCGACCTGGACGACACGGGCACCCTGATCAGCGAGGGCATCGCGAGTTGCAGTCGCGTTTTCAGGATCATTGAAACTTGCGACAGTGATTGTGTACGCATTGGTCAAGGTAGGGGCACGTTGTTCTGAGTAGGATACCAAAGTTGTGTCACCGTCCTCAACTTGCCTCTCAGCGATTTGCGGCGCGTCTTCGATGTCTCGCCCCTTCGCCATTTGGGCGAGTTCCCGCACTGAAGCCCCCTGCCCGAGTTGCTGGTTCATCGCCATCAGATGACGACCGGTGTCGCCAACTGGTGCCGGCCCCAAATATTGGACTCGGACCGTGGTCTTTCCCTGTGTTTTGAAACCGAGGACCTCCGCCGACCGCTTTGACATATCGATGATACGGGGGCCAACAAATGGTCCGCGATCATTGATCCGGACAATGACTGTGCGTCCGTTTTCCTGATTTGTAACTTTGGCGTAGCTGGGCAACGGCAGCGTCGGATGAGCCGCAGTCAATTCATTCATGTCAAACCATTCGCCATTTGAAGTCTTGCGGCGATGGAAGGCTTCACCATACCAAGAGGCCGGACCAAGCTTGTCATAGCCCGGCTGCGCCTTCGGCGTGAACCAGCGTCCAGCGACTTGATAGGGTTTGCCGATATGCTGGCGACCGGTGCCTTTGGGGACTTTACCCGATCCTTTGTACACAGGACTTCCCGTTCCCGCGAACGGATCCATGGAAGCCGACTTCTTGTTGCTTGAACAACCAGCCAGCGAAACGGCTGCGACGGCCAAGACAACCAAACCAAATTGAAACCTGCGCATGCCGGACCATTCTTTAAAATTGACGTGCAGCGGTTTTGCAGCCTCAAGGTAAATGGAGGCTTCAGAAGCATGGTGAATGGACGGTTAATTTAGTTGGGGCTGGACGCTGCGGCTTCTGGTGTCGCTTTGGTTTTATCAGCATCAAGTCGCGCAATGTTTTTCGACGCAACGATGATTCCCTTGGCCAGTGCTTGCTCGTACAGAACGCGGGCTTTCTCAGCGTCGGCAACAACGCCCCACCCTTTTTCATACATCGCGCCCAAATTATTCAGTCCCCATCCGTCGCCTTTGTCAGCGGACCGTTTCAGGTGTTCAAAGGCCTGAGGGACATTTCTTTCTGTTCCGATGCCGCGCAAATACAGGAGACCCAGGCTGTTCTCCGCTTCCGGCAAACTTTGAGCTGCGGCCTTTGTAAACAGGTCAAATGCTTTCTTCTCATCTTTGGTGACATTGGTGCCATTCAGATACATGAGCGCCAACGCATTTTGGCTCTTGCCATGTCCTTGCGCCGCACCTGCTTCAAACAGCTTCAAAGCCGCAACTGTATCTTGCTTGAGGCCCTTGGTGCCTTTCAAGACGATTTGGGCCAGGCGGAATTGCGCTTCCTGATTGCCTGCGAGTGCTGCTTCCCGATACCAGCGCGCTGCTTCAAGCAAACTCGGTTCGACGTCGCGTCCCACTTCATAAGCCTCGCCAAGCGCAAACTTGGCTTCGTCATCGCCTGCATTCGCCAGCGTGCGGATCTTTGAGACGGGCATGCCGTCGAACACGGACTCTTGCGCCGCCACATGACCTGCAAGCTGGACAGCCAGCAGGAGGGTCAAAAAAACATGTCGTGCCAGTTTCAACTATTCAACTCGCTTGAATTTTGTCTTCTTGCAAAACAGACCCCAGCACGCCTGCACCAACAGTCTGTCTTTTTCCAACACGGACGTTGCCCTGTATGTTGAGCCATCATCAGCATTGTAGATCTTGCCTACCCACTTGTTGGACCCGGCCTTTTTCATGGATGAAAACACTTGTGTCCCAATAACGGGTTGCGTGCGCTTGGCCGGATCAGGATTGAGTTTGTCGAGTTTGGGTTTGCCGGTGGTCTTGTCGAGGGGCTTGGACAGTGCGACAATCGTTCCGCATAAATTATCCGTCCCGCAATCTGAAATCTGGATCGTCACTTTTCCGGTTGAGATGATCCATTTACCGACGGGTCCATCGGATGCCATGGCGTTTCCAAAACATGCAAACAAGCCAAACGCAGCAACCGCAATCATCTTCCCTGTCACAGCTTTCATGATCATATCCCATTTCGTCAAAGTTGCGTGTCTTACTTAGTCACTCTATTATGAATGGCAACTGTATGGAGCATTCATATGAGTGGTTTGTCAAATCTCCGGTCCAACCCACAATTTTCTGAATCAGAATGGCAAAATCGTGTCGATCTGGCTGCCATGTTCCGGCTGGCCGCCTATTTTGACTGGCACGAAGCCGTTGCCAATCATTTCAGCCTCGCCGTCTCATCAGATGGCAAGTCATTTCTGATGAATCCGCGCTGGCGTCATTTTTCAAAGATCAAGGCGTCGGACCTCTTGCTCCTGAATGCCGAAGATAAAACAACCATGAATCGCGCGGATGCTCCGGACCTTACGGCCTGGAGCCTGCATGGCAGACTACATGCCGCCCTGCCCCAGGCCCGCTGTATCATTCATCTCCACCCGCCCTATGCAACAGCAATTGCATCGTTGGCTGACCCGGAAATCAAGGCCATCGATCAAAACACGGCACGTTTTTATAATCGCGTGGCCTATGACATGAACTATGGTGGAATGGCCAACACGGACGCCGAAGGTGACAGGTTGGCAAATCTTCTCGGCAACAAGGGCATCATGCTGATGGGCAATCATGGCGTGTTGATATGCGCGGCGACCGTGGCCGAAGCATTTGATTTATCATACTATCTTGAGCGCGCCTGCCGAAACCTCGTGCTGGCCTACCAGACGGGACAGAAACTGCACGAAATGTCGTCCGCCGTGGCTGAAAAAACCGCACAGGAATGGGACGACGACCGTGAGCAGTTTCACGCCCACTTCGCCCAGATGAGGTCTCTCTTGGACGAAAAAGACACGAGCTACGCGACCTGATGAATGGGCTTTGCCAACCGCTTTGCCCATGCTAGATGCCCCATGGCTTCGGCCTGCAAACTTCGTGTGGAGGGGTGGCAGAGTGGTCGATTGCGGCGGTCTTGAAAACCGTTGAAGGTGCAAATCTTCCGGGGGTTCGAATCCCTCCCCCTCCGCCAAACGTTAGAATTGCAATGAATCAACAGCACCGATCTTGGAAAAATGCAATGGGGCGGGGCTTTTTATGTCGTTGCCCAAACTGCGGCCAAGGCCGTCTGATGTCTGGGTATCTGAAAATTACAGATCGTTGTTCACATTGCAGAATCGAGTTGCATCACCACCGCGCTGACGACGCGCCACCCTATTTTACCATGATGATTGTGGGCCATATCGTGGTGCCCCTCCTCGTCGTGACGGAAAAAACCTGGCATCCACCGCTTGCGTATCATTTTGCCGCTTGGATTCCGTTGGCAGTGTTGCTCACCGCTTTGCTCATGCCACGCGTGAAAGGTGCAATTGTGGGACTGCAATGGGCACTGCAACTCCATGGTTTTGATGGTAAAAATGAAAATCTGACGCAGACTTGACTTTGCCCGGTTTATGCGGTCTACCGCGCCCAAAGCACACGAGTGAATATCCGGAGAAATCATGGCCAAAGGTAACGTTATCAAGATCAAGTTGGCATCGACTGCCGACACCGGGTTTTTCTATGTCACCAAGAAGAACTCACGCACCAAGACTGACAAGTTGTCATTCAAGAAGTACGATCCTGTTGTCCGCAAGCATGTGGAATTCAAGGAAACCAAAATCAAATAATGCAAGCAAAGCTCGCAGAATGATCAAGGCGCCAGTTCGGCGCCTTTTTTGTTAAAGGTCGGTTAGATGTTTCTGAATAAAGGGGTGCCGACCCGGATTTGCTCGAAACGAGGAGGCCACTCATTTCAACCCGGGTCGGCGAGGCCCAAGGAAGCAGGAGATGCGGCGGGCCTGCTGCCAAGGGCTTTCTGGTCGAAGTGTCTCCACTCCGAATAATGTGCTCGGTGAATTGATTTAAATTCGCCCGAAAGAGCGATGGTTGCCGCCGTATGATGGATTAGGGCCGCCGCCATCGTTTCCATGGCTAAAACTTAGGATGAATTGTATTCAAATGCCAGCGTAACCTATGGTAAACGCTGCCCATTCCAGATTCACGATGAATTTATATGGTAACTATGCCTCTTGCGGAGGCTCGGACTCATCCGGCAAATGCATGTCCAAAGGCTGAATCTCGGTGCCATCCAGCGGATCTTCATCACTTGTCAGTTCGTCTGTCACGCGTGGCATGGGGACATCAAAACCCGGCGGAACGTGAGCTTCCAGAAGTCCAGCGAGCTTGAGTTCTTGCAATCCAGGCAAATCTGTCAATTCATTCAAGTTGAACTGTCGCAGGAATTCCTCGGTCGTACCGTAAGTGACCGGGCGACCAGGTGTCTTGCGCCTGCCCCGCATTTTGACCCAGCCGATTTCCAGGAGATTGTCGAGTGTGCCTTTCGAAATGGCAACGCCACGAATATCTTCGATCTCAGCTCGCGTTACAGGTTGGTGATAGGCACAGATAGCCAAAGTCTCGAGCGCAGCCTTGGTCATTTTGCGCTGTTCGACTTTTTCACGGTGCAAAACAAAACTGAGATCAGAGGACGTCCGCAACATCCACTTTCCCGCCACCTGGGTGAGATTGACGCCACGGTTTTGATAGTTGGTCTGAAGATCGTGCAGGATCTCCTCAACATTGGCCTGGCTCGGAAGAAAGGCGGCAATCTTGTCTATTGCGACTGGTTCGGTCGCAGCAAAGAGGATGGCTTCAACAATCCGCAGATGCTCGCTTCTGTCCGCGCGCGGATGCATCATCACAACGGCACTCTCGGCCGCCATGTCTGTCTCTGCATCGTCATGTTCGTCTGCCATATCGCGTTCACTTATGTTGGCTTGAGGTTGCACCATACTCACTCCTGTCAAGCCGCTTCAACCCGGCGGCGCATGTAAATCGATTTGAATGGTTCGTCCTGACGCAATTCCAGCACGCCTTCACGCGCGAGCTCAAGGCTTGCCGTGAAACTCGAGGCCCGCACCGAACGGCGCATATCAGGATTGGTCAGATATTTTTGCAGCCATGTGTCGAAGCTGCCCCAGTCGTCCATCACGCCGAGCAGTTTCTCAAGGGTTTCACGCGCTTCCTTGATGCTCCACGTAGGTTGCCGCTTGATCTGGTAGGCCTGTTTTGGATTGCCCCGCTGTCGGCGATCAACATAGGCTTTCAAAAGATCAATCAGGGTATCTGAGTAAACGCGCTGCCGTTCAATCACCAATGGTTCAGGCGCACCGCGATAGGCAAAGGCGGTGCCCAACTGCGGCAGAGCCATCAGATTTTGCGAGGCCTCGCGCATCGACTGCAAGCGTTGCAAGCGAAACGCCAGCCGTGCCGCCATGTCTTGGGGCTCACCTTCACCAGCCGAAGGTGGTTGAGGAATCAACAGTCGAGACTTCAAATACGCCAACCACGCAGCCATGACGAGGTAATCCGCTGCCAGATCAAGCCGAAGGGCACGAGCCTTGTCCACATAGCTGAGGTATTGGTCAGCAAGCGCCAGAATGGAGATTTGTGTAAGATCGATCTTATGTTGCCGTGCGAGGTCCAGCAGCAAATCAAGCGGACCTTCAAAGCCGTTGATGTCGACCATGAACTCTTGATCGTCAGTTAGCCCACGCTCTGTCGTCGTCACATCATCGGGCCACGGCGCGGTGGCATCCAGATTGGTTTCGTCTGCCAAAGTATCAACTCCAAAGCTGGCAATGCAACAGTGATTCGGGTTTAGGCAGTATAGCCCTCCGACGTCCCGTTGGTCACCAAATCGAGGTCGTTTAGAGCTGCCTTTTTATCATAAGGCAACGGCTTTCGCCGTGTTTTCAACGCAGCTTTTGCCCTCGCCAAGGCTTTGCCTTTGAGAACGCCCGCCGCGTCCGCAACTTCATTCATCTCAACCAAAACGCCATTGCAATGGAGGACCATGTCACATCCGGCCGATTGCGCACTGTTGACCTTTTCTGCGAAACTTCCAGACAAGGCTTTCATGGACAAATCATCGCTCATCAGCAATCCGCGGAACCCGATCATCTCGCGAATGACTGACTTGATGACTTTGCGCGACAGCGTTGCCGGGGCTTTCTTGTCGATGGCGTTGAAAATGACGTGGGCCGTCATCGCCATGGGGCAATCTGCAAACCCTGCAAATGGCGCAAAATCCACGGCCTCTAACTCGGCCAATGATGCAGTCACGATCGGGAGCGCCTGATGACTGTCGACTTGTGCCCGTCCGTGTCCCGGAATGTGCTTCATGACGGGCATAACGCCACCATCTATCAGTCCAGAGGCGTGAGCACGCGCCAGAATCGTCACATCACTTGCTAGTTGTTGCGTAGGCGCGATTCCCGATCACATCGTGACTACCGGCCTGCGGCACATCGAGTACCGGCAGGCAACTGGCCGTGATACCGACAGCAATCAAATCGTCTGCCATCAATCGCCCCGCATGACGCGCCGCTCGCAATCCAGTGACGGCATGCCTGTTGTAGGCATCACCAAAGGCCCGCGCCGGGGGATATTTCCGCCACGCCGGGTTGGGCGGTCCCAGACGCTGCACGCGTCCGCCTTCTTGATCGACAAAAACAGGCGCATCCTTTCGGCCGACAGCACTGCGGAATGTTTGCGTCAGTTGGAGAACCTGATCTGGATTGTCGCAATTGCGTTTGAACAAAATCAGTCCCCACGGATTCGTACGGGTATAGAAAGCGATTTCCGCGTCTGACAGGACAAGTCCTGCGCAACCGCTGATAAAAGCACCAACCGGAGCAGTCATGGCATCAACGTGTTTTGGCGATGCAGTCGCGCTCGCCAGCTGCAATGAGCTGCGAACACACACGGTTAGCAGCGTCGCGGGTGGCCAAGGTGCCAAAAGCGAGCCGATAACGCGTTGACCCCGCAACTGTCACTTGATTGATGACGGGCGAGAGTTGTCCGACGATATTGCTGTGGCGCGTGCGCACCCGGGCGAACTCATTGTTCGCCTCGGCCTCTGTCTTGAATGATGCAAGTTGTGCAACAAACCCACCAGGGCTGCCTGCCTGCGGTGCAATGTCTGTCTCCTGCGGAATCTGCCCGGCAGATGTCTTTGGCGGTGCAATGGATGCCACTTGCTCTGTCTTGGCTGGGGTTGTCTTTGGAACCTGTTTATTGGTCTCCAACAAATCAAACAAAGTGCGCCGCTTGGGCTGTTCTGTCGTCTGCACTGCGGGTACTGCGGTTTCGCCGTACAGCACATTGACGTCGTCCGTCCCATCGGCAACGCCCACTTGTGGTTCTGGTTCAAGTTGAAGTGGCTTGGCCGCGACCTTCTTCGCAGTGATTGCCTTCTTCTTTGCAAGCAGCTTGACGGGTTTGGATTTCGGCGGAGCAACCTTCACCGCGTTGCTTTCAGGCTCGACGGCTGCAACCTTTGCCGCGGTCGGCGATTGTGGATCATCAGTCACGCTCTCCGTCTCAGTGAGCAACGCAGCCGGCGGTGGCGCCACTGCCTCTGGGCCTGTCGTGGCGGGGAGTTCTTCGGCTGTGTCCGTAGCAACAGTATCTGTCGACGCAGAAGGCACCGCCTCGGCTTGCGGGGGTGGTGATGCTGGCGGAGGCGCAATAACATCCTGCGCGGAAGCATTGTTTTGTGAGATATCTTCAACACCCGAACCACTCAATTGCTCGGTTTGCTCTGCTAACAGCTTGCATCGGCTCTGCTTCACCAGCGACGGGCTCAACAACCTGAGCCAAAGACGCATCTGCCGCCTGGCTTTCGCTGGCGGCAGGGATTTCGGCGGCTGTCTTGGTGCTTTCGGGCGCTTGTTCCAGCGCACCTTGCTGGCCGCTATCCCCACCTGTCTGACCAGGCGGAGGCGGCAGCGGTAACGGCGCGGCATCATCGACGATCAACGGTTGCTCCGCCGCAGGTACGGCACCTTGCTCAGGAGCTGGCTCGCCGGGAACGACGGGCACTTCCTCCGTTGGTACAATCTGACCACCCAGAACTTCGCGGTCACCAACAATGCGATCATATATCTGTTTTTTGGTGGTGGCCGGAACGACGCTTCCGCCCGTTGCCAGCTCACCATTATCTGGAATCACAGCATCGCCGGTCGCCGCGGCAGGGACTTCAGGTGTCGTCTTGACCGCAGTTTCGGGTGGTTCGACGGCAGGCACTTTGGTCTCGACAGCAACAGGCGTTACCGACGGCTGACCGCTGATTTGGGTCAGATAGAACCAACTGCCCGCCGTAGCCAAGGCACCAGCAAGTAACAGCATGAGCAAGAGGACCCAGGGTCCATTCGACTTGGGGGGCTCATACTCAAACCCATCCTGGGGATCGCGATAAGCATTTTGATACTCATCTGCAGTGCCACGCCTTTGGGCAGGCCGTTGGATCGGCTGTTCAAATATGTCGTCTGCGTAGGCACCCTGCGGTATCCCGCCCGGACCACTCATCGGTCCTCTCAAGACAGGCCTTTGAGGTACGCGGCCGACAGTGGCGGACACATCACCAGAATCACTAAAGGAAGTCTCGGGAAACTGCTGCGGATTTTGGTAATAAGGAGGTCTGCCAACGGGCGGATTAACGCCTTGGGTACGCGGCGGTGCAATTGGCGGGCTGGTATACTGCCGCTGCGGGAAAATAGGTGGTGGCGGAACATATGTTCCAGTCGTGTCAACTCCACGATAGGCAGAACCTGCCGGGAAGGGGTTGGCCACAGGTTGCTGGACGGGAGCTGGAGCAGGTGCCGTCGCTCGTGGAGGCAAAGGTGGCCGGTCCATGCCCAATGCTGGCCGTGGCGGTGGAAGATTTGCAACTGGTGCCGCCTTGGCCGCGACACTGGTCGTAACCTGAGCAGATGTCCGCCGGGGCAGTGCTGGCAGCTCGATCGGGACTGACTTGTTTTCAGGCTCTTCCGTAAATGAATACTTCGGGCGAGCCGCCGGAGCATCTGTGGGCACTGTTGTTTTGACTTGATTTTTTGATTGCGTCCGTTGGCTGGCAGCTGTTTCGGCCCGCTGCCGCGCAGCTTGTACGCGCTGTTCAGCCATTTTTTCTGCAGCCTCACGCTGCGATTTAAGTCGCTCTGCAAATGCATCCTGCGAAACGTCTTTGACAGAAGAAACAGGTGTACCCTTCGGTTCAATTTTCAAGTTGGCTCGTGGAGCCATGGGCGCAGGTTTGACAACGGGCTGTGGTGCCCGTGGAGCTGGTTTTGCAGCGCCTGGTTTTGGTGCGGCTTGCGGCATAGCGGGAACAGCAAGCTTAGGCGCAGGGGATGTGCCGAATTCCTCGGCAATGCGCGGCATTTCCTTCATGCCAATGCCGAGACGATCCCGCCACGACCGTTTGTCATTCCCACCGGTGGAATTGTTATCCATCGTACCTCTTGTTTACATCTCTACCGCAGGCGTCACCCCGAGGATCCCTAACCCATTACCCAGACAATACCGGATCGCGCGCAGGAAGGCGAGACGCGATAATGTCAGTTTTATATTGTCTTCAATGATAAAACGCAAATGCGGCAGTTCTTTGCCCTTGTTCCAAAGGGAATGAAAATCGCTTGCCAAATCATAGAGATAAAACGCAATCCGATGGGGCTCATGGGCCTTTGCAGCAGCTTCAAGCATCCGGGGGAATTCCGCCATACGCCGCGTGATCGCCAATTCTGCATCGTCGGACAGAAGTTCAAAGTCGAGAGGCACTGAAGAAGTTGAAGTGATTCCCTGCTCTTCGGCCTTGCGCAATACGGAATTGATGCGTGCATGTGCATATTGCACATAGAACACGGGATTGTCCTTCGACTGCTCAGTGACTTTGGCAAAATCGAAATCCAGCGATGCCTCGTTTTTACGGTACAACATCATGAAACGCACAACGTCAGCTCCGACTTCATCAACGACATCGCGCAAAGTAACAAAATCCCCCGACCGCTTTGACATGCGCACCGGTTCGCCATTGCGATAAAGTTTGACCAACTGGCAAAGCCGGACAACTGTTTCGACTTTTTTGTTGCCACGAAGGGCTGCCGTGACGGCCTGCAGACGCTTCACATAGCCACCGTGATCCGCACCCAGGACATAGACGAGTTCGGCATAGTCCCGGTCAATCTTCTGCTGCGCATAGGCAACGTCTGATGCAAAATATGTAAATGACCCATCTGATTTCTTCAGAGGCCGGTCGATGTCGTCCCCAAAATCCGTTGTCCGAAAAAGGGTTTGCTCCCGATCTTCCCAATCTTCCGGGACTTCGCCCTTGGGTGGCGGCAACCGCCCCAAATAGACTTTGCCATCCCGCGTCAAACGGTCGAGCACTTCACCAACGGCACCCGAGGCGTGCAATGATTTTTCTGAAGTGAAAACCTCTTGCCGGATGTTCAATGTCGCAAGATCTTCCCGGATCAAATCCATCATGGCAGAGATGGCGCGCTCACGGACAATCGGCAGCCATTCTGCTTCCGTCATATCAAGCAACGAAGCCCGGTGTTCTGCGGCAAGCTGTTGACCGACAGGTTTCAAATAGTCACCAGGATAGAGGCCCGGAGGAATGTCGCCGATGGTTTCGCCAAGTGCTTCGCGGTACCGCAAAAATGCCGACTTCGCGAGAATATCAACCTGGGCACCTGCATCATTAATGTAGTACTCCCGCGTCACTGGGTGGCCCACGAAGCTGAGCAAGCTCGCCAACGCATCTCCAAATACCGCACCACGGCAATGACCAACATGGAGTGGTCCCGTTGGATTTGCCGAAACATATTCGACATTGACCTTTGCGCCTGCGCCGGTCGTTGACCCGCCAAATGCGACACCCTGCTCCAAAACGGATTCCAAAACTCGAGGCCAAACATGTTTCTTGAGTTTCAGATTGATGAACCCCGGCCCCGCAATGGAAACGTTCTCAACATCAGCATGGGCAGCCAGGAGTGGCTGAATTTGTTCTGCAAGTTGTTTCGGCGACAGGCCAGCATTTTTAGCGAGGACCATTGCGACGTTTGTTGCGATGTCGCCATGGGTCGCATCCCGGGGCGGTTCAACGGCAATGCGTGACAAGTCGAGAACCGCCAAGGTTTTATTCTGGAGGGCAAGCTGTTGAACGGAGTCTGCAATTACCGCATGGAACTGATTGAAAATATTCATTTTATTATGATTGCAAGATCTCGTTACAATGACAGATTGCTCTATCGGAAAAGAGGATCAAGGTCAAACAGGCGCTTGTGTTGGTCCAAGGCATAGCGATCTGTCATACCGGCGATGAAATCACACACCTGCCGCGCATATCGGCTGCTGTCACTGATCGGCGCATCCTCCCGCCACCCTTTTGGCAAGAGATTTTCATCGCCCATGTAGGCTTCAAAAAGATCACTGATGACGCGCTGGGCCCGATCCATGATGTCGAGAACACGCGGATGTTGATACATCCGGGCCGTCAGAAAGCGCTTGAGGACCCTGTTGTATTCGCGCGTTTGCGGCGAGAAACTGACAACAGCCGTGGAAAGCGCGCGAATGTCATTGCAGCTGCGGATGTGGTGGGTTTTCAGGTTACGGTTGGTATGGTTCAAGACGTCCTGCACCATGGCAGAAATGACTCGCCTCACCGTCTCGTGCACGGTGCGCCCGCCATCGAGGTCAGGATATTTTCGCAAGACCTCTGCCAACGCTGTTCCGACAAGCGGGATATCGCCCAGATCAATGATGTTGAACAACCCTGCCCTGAGGCCATCGTCAATGTCGTGTGCGTTGTACGCAATATCGTCGGCAACGGCGGCAACCTGGGCTTCAGCCGAAGCAAAACTCGCCAATCGCAGGTCATGGGCCTCTGCATACTCAATAATGGCAGCAGGCAGCCCGGTGTCCCGGTAATGGCCAAGCGCATTCCCCTCGGTATCAATGAGCGGACCGTTGTGCTTGACCAATCCCTCAAGTGTTTCCCACGTCAAATTCAAACCGTCGAAATCAGCATACCGGCGTTCCAACCGTGTCACGATCCGCAAAGACTGCGCATTGTGATCGAACCCGCCATGCTTTTCCATGAGACGGTTGAGTTCCCGCTCGCCCGCATGACCAAATGGCGTGTGTCCCAAGTCATGGGCCAAAGCGATCGCTTCAGTGAGATCTTCGTCGATTTCCAATGCACGGGCGATGGAACGCGCAATTTGCGCAACTTCGATGGAATGGGTCAGGCGCGTCCGGTAATGGTCACCCTCATGATACACAAAGACCTGCGTCTTGTGCTTGAGACGCCGGAACGCTGAAGAATGGATGATGCGATCACGGTCGCGGGCAAACGGCGTACGTGCCGACACGTCACTTTCCTGCACCAGTCTGCCGCGTGACTCCTTTGGGTGTGACGCATAGGGTGCAAGGTTAATGCTCATCGTAGGCCCACCATTGACAAATCGGCAAGAAAACACAACATCTAAGCGGTGAATACAGTTCAACAATCCTTAAACATGACCGACCGTGCGGCAACGCGCATTCGCGAAATTGCCACCGCAAGTGGGAATGCTCTTCGCGTCGCCGTCAATGGCGGCGGGTGCTCCGGTTTTCAATATGAGTTTACAATGACCGACGCGATTGCGGCGGACGACGTAAAACTTGAGCGTGATGGAGCAACGCTTCTGGTTGATCCGGTCTCCCTGCCCTTTTTAGCGGGAGCGACCTTGGATTTTGTGGATGACCTGATGGGCCAGTCTTTTCGGGTACAGAACCCACAGGCAAAATCGTCCTGCGGTTGCGGAGTCAGTTTTTCACTTTGATTCCCGGCTGAAGCTTGGCACACTCTTGTCATGCTGATTGCCACCTGGAACGTAAATTCAATCAAGGCCCATCTCAATTCTGCGCTCGAATGGTGCAAAGACGCGGTACCAGACGTCCTGTGCCTTCAAGAAACCAAATGTGAAGATGGCAACTTCCCAGCCAACGCGTTTGAAGAATTGGGATATACGTGTGCTCTCTTCGGTCAGAAAACCTACAACGGTGTCGCCATCTTGTCGCAACTCCCCATTGAAAACATCCGCAAGGGGTTGCCCGGTGACGACACGGATGAGCAATCACGATTTGTCTCTGCCACGGTACTCGATGGCGCACGTGCCATAACCGTTTGCTGCATCTATTTGCCCAACGGAAATCCGCAACCTGGACCAAAATTCGACTACAAAATCAACTGGATGCGGAGACTTAAAGAACATGTCTCTGAGCTGATGCAACATGAAGAGCCGCTGGTCGTAACGGGCGATTACAACGTCATTCCGACGCCTGCAGACGCCAGAAATCCAAAAGCTTATGTGACCGATGCATTGTTCCAGCCAGAATCGCGTAGTATGTACGCACAGCTAACGTCCATGGGATTGACCGATGCGGTACGCGCTGCAAATCCTCTGAATTCCGGCTTGTACTCATATTGGGACTACCAAGCTGGTGCCTGGCAGAAAAACAATGGCATTCGTATTGACCATGTGTTGCTGTCACCACAGGCTGCTGATCTGTTGCAGTCTACTCACATCTACAAAGACGTACGTGGCCATGAAAAGCCCTCAGATCACGTGCCGGTGGCTGTAACCCTGTCCTGAAACGAAAAAAGCCCGCCAGATGGGTTCAGGCGAGCTCTCCGTCAGACTAAATAAGTCTAATTACTTAGGCAGCTTTACACCAAAAGCAGCCAGATTTGTTTCGAATGGCTTGTAGGCTTCCTTGGCGGCAGCGACATAAAGCTCACCAAGCTTCGAAGCCTGGCTCACAAATGCATCGTAGCTTTCCTTGGCGTAACCCTGCTGCACTTCGAGAGCCTTGTCAAAAGACTTCGTTGCAAATGCCTTCTCGGCAGCTTCGGTGCCTTTTTCGACAGCCTTGCGCGAGTAATCTGCGTATTCTTGGGCAATCGCCTGGTAACCTTTGGTCATTGCTGCAGCCGAAGCCGCAAATGACTCATACCCTTCTTTGCCGATTGACTGGAATTGATCGAACTTGAACATGTTGTGCTCCTGCGTTGATGTCCCCATATATGTGCAGTGCAACATAACTGTCAACAGTTATTTTGCATTGCAACATGAAATCTGATCTGGCATGAAAACAACATGAAGGGATTCTCCAAAACCGTTGGCAGTTTACGCCTTGGTAACGGCGTTTTCCTAAAGACTGACATTCTTGTGAAAGCTGTGGTTAACTTGCGACAGCAATAGCGAAATAGCAGTGAAGTCGCTCGGTTTTAACCCAGGATGTGTTGATTTTGAAATTGTTTCCACTTTTCCAGGCCCGTGTTGTTGGTATCGTCCTGTCAATTCTTGTGGCCTCGCTTTCAACAGAAGCACTTGCAGCAAAATTTTCTGCCCTGACCGTTGATGCCCGCACGGGCGCAATCCTGTTTTCTAAGGATGGTGACGGCCAGCGTTATCCGGCCTCGCTCACCAAGATGATGACGCTGTATGTCGTCTTTCAAGAACTGAAGGCTGGCCGCATCACACTGCAAACACCGTTGCGCATTTCGCGCCGCGCCGCCCTCATGCCACCATCGAAACTTGGATTGAAAGTTGGCTCGACCATCACTGTGGAACACGCCATCAAAGCCCTAGTGATAAAATCAGCAAACGATGTCGCCGCAGTCATTGGTGAAAATCTCGAAGGCACGGAAGGTGCTTTTGCGATACGCATGACCCGCGTTGCCCACAGCATCGGAATGTCGCGGACGACCTACCGGAACGCATCCGGATTGCCAAATCCTGGCCAGGTTACGACGGCGCGCGATCAAGCCACCCTCGCCCTTCGCATCATGCGCGATTTCCCGCAGTATTATCCCTACTACCGGGCAACAAGTTTCAACTACAAAGGCCGGACCATTCGGACCCACAACAGGTTGGTTGGTCGCTATCAAGGAACTGATGGCATCAAAACCGGTTACACAAATGCCTCTGGCTACAATCTTGTCACCTCGACCAAGCGTGGGGACAAGCGCCTCGTTGGAGTGGTCCTCGGTGGTCGCACCGGCGGCGCTCGGAACGCCTATATGGTATCCATGCTCACAAAAATGTTTCCAAAAGCAACATCTGGTCACGTGGTTGCGGCCCTGGCCGGGTCGTCCAAAGGCGCTATCAATCCACTCGCCGTCGCGAGCCTGTCATCGCGCCCAGTGGTGACACCTTCCGCGCAGGATTCTGAACGGCTTGCAGAAGCAGCAGCATCGGCATCAGATGACACCACCGACACCGCAGCAAGTGAAGATGGCGAAGGCGACGAGCTTGATACGTCAGTGTTGGAAGCAAAACTGGAAGATGAATCGCTCACAACATCTTCTGCGGCTTCCGAATGGGATATTCAAGTCGGCGATTTTGGCAGCAAGACACTCGTCAAAAAAGGCGTCAACAAATTACGCAAGGCCAAGACAGACGTCTTGCGAGGCAAGGACGCTGTAACAGAAGCCGTTCAAAGCGGAAACCGTACGGTCTATCTGGCTCGGTTTTCCGGCTTCACCGAACAGGCGGCGCGCGCAGCGTGCGAAAGCCTCAAAGCGACAGTCAAGTCGTGCGCTGTCGTATCGCCACAATCTTAGGCGCTCAACACGTCTTTCGCTTCATTGATCTTTGACGCCAGATAGTTCGTTCCTCCCGTATCAGGGTGGAAATCCTTCATCAGCTGGCGGTGTGCGGCCTTCACATCTTCGCGCGACGCACCCGGTTTGAGACCAAGGACTGCGTAAGCTTCGTCTTTCGACATTTTTCCAGTGGATGCGCGCGGTGGTGCCTGGTGATTCTTGTCCTGCGACGGGCCTGCTTGTCCCGGCCACCCAAAATTCTTGACAAATTGTGTGGAGAAACCAACCATGGCAAGACCAAACGCAACAGCCGTGATCCCCATATTCAAGTTGCCACGCAAACTGAGCAATGCACCAGCGCTAATTAAAGCATATCCGCCATACTTTTTCATGACGGCAGGCACATCGGCCTGCTTTGTCCGGCCGAGCGTGCGCAAGAACCACAGACCACCGACGATGATTGCCAATGCGTAGAGAAAGTTCATCACCTGACCATTATTGGCAGGGCGTCATCGGAAACAGTTCAAGTTTCTTGAGCGTACCCTTGAGAGTATAGTTGCCATAGTCAAATTTCAGGTCTGTCGAAACGCCGTTCTCGTACATATTGTAGTGCGATTGATACAGCGGTTGATCTGCCTGCTTGTCACCAGCCGTGTAATAACTCGTCGTGATTGCCCACGATGGAACTGATTTCAGCGGTGCAGCATCTTTCAGACTTGCATCAGTCGAATTCTCATCACTCACCTTTTTCTTGCCGATCAAACTGATGACACGATAGGGATTCTCGCCGTCCGTTCCCTCATAGACCAGTGATGTATTGCGTGACTTGCCCGACGATGCCTCATCCAGCAAACGCGTTTGAAACAAGACGGGGAACAGTGTGTCTGCGGAAAGTTTGAAGGTTTTCTGTGCTGGCAGCGTGATTTCGCCGTCTGCCTCTCCGTCGACCGCTGCACGCTTCAAGGCAATCTTGTTTTCTGATGTCAGTTTGTTGTCGAAGTATTGCTTCTGATTCATGCGCATCTCTGAGCCATCACCAGCCTCCCAGGAAACGAGTTGGGTGTCGTTGAGTTGCACATTGCCTTCTGCCTGGACATAGCGGCTGGCAAATCGGTAGTTGATCGACCATCCGTCACAGCTTGAACCAGTAATCTCGTATGCCAACCGCCCTTCAGCCGAACTATAACCGCTGCTGCGCTGATTGTTTTGCATTTCAAAATCATAGATTGCACGATGAGCAGCCAAAGGCGCTGCAAAGCCGTATGTCGTGTATCCCAAGAAACCAATGAGCGAAAGTACAAGTGGTTTGGCTGGCTTCGGCAACATCTGTTCAGAACTCCACTTCGACTGACAATTAGGTATCAATAACATCATTTTAAAGCCTTGCAAAATGTTGCAAGAAGGACAGGTAACAACCTGGTTTAGGCAATTTTCCATGAACGACATCAACATCAAACTTCACGATTTGGGCATCATTCTGCCGACAGTCAGCAAACCGTTGGCCAATTATGTGCCTTGGGTACAGACTGGAAACCTGCTTTTTATCGCGGGCCAATTGCCGCTTGTGGATGGAAAACTCGAGATCACTGGCAAATTAGGCGCAGAAGTCTTAACCGAACAAGGGCAAAAGCAGGCTCACCGTTGTGCCATCAATATTCTGGCTCAAATCCATGACGCTTGCGACGGCGACTTGGCTCGCGTGCGAAAAATAGTAAAATTGAACGGATTCGTCGCCTGCACGCCGGAGTTCATAGACCATCCAAAGGTCATCAACGGTGCGTCAGACTTGTTCGTCGCAGTTCTTGGCCAAGCTGGCAAACATGCCCGAGTCGCTGTCGGTGTCGCAAGCCTGCCCCTCAATGCGGCAGTAGAAATCGATGCCATAGTTGAGTTGGGCTGAAATTTGCGCCACACGCCTCAAACCAGGGCATTGGAGTGGATGTTGCGCCGTCCCATTGCGCATCGAGGCCTCCACAATGCGACCGCAAACTGCATGGAAAACACGACTTCAGCATTCCAGGCCGCCCTGGATGCAAATTTCAGCATCGAATGCGATGTTCAACTGACGGCAGATGGTGAGGCCATAGTGTTCCATGACGAGACGCTGCCCCGGCTAATGAATGCCAGTGGTGCTGTGGTCGCGAGAACGACGTCAGAGCTCAAGGCACTGCGTTTTCGAAAAGGCGGCGACACAATGCAGTCGCTTGGTGAATTGTTTGCACTGGTTGGCGGGCGTGTGCCAATCATTATCGAAATAAAGTCACTATGGAATGGCGACGCACGTTTGGTTTCCAGAGTCGCCGAATTGGCATCAAGCTATCATGGGCCAGTCGCCGTGATGTCGTTTGATCCCGAAGTTGTTGCCTGGCTTGCACTGCATAATCCCGCAATTACGCGAGGTATCGTGGCAGATCGTGTCATTGAAGGTTACCACAAACCACTTGCCGTTTCGCAACGGGTCGCACTGCGATCCCTCAGTCACTTACATAAAACGAAACCCCACTTTATCTCGTATGATTACTCTGCCCTGCCCTATGCCCCTGTGCAGCAAATTCGGGCACAAGGATTTCCTGTGATCACCTGGACAGTAAAATCTCCCGAAGCCGCAGCAAGAGCCTTGCGCTACTGCGACCAGATCACTTTTGAAGGCTACATTCCGCGATGAAAGCTACACTTCGGGTCGTCGAAAGCATTGCTGCAATCACAGCAGACGACTGGAATCGCTGTGCTCTCGCGGTGTCAGAAAACGTGAATCCGTTTGTGCAACATGAGTTCCTCTCGGCGCTGGAAGACTCAGGATCAGTCGGCAAAAACACCGGCTGGCTGCCGCGCCACATTGTACTTGAAAAGGCGGGACGTGTTGAAGGCGTTGCCCCGTGCTACCTGAAGTCCCATTCTCAAGGCGAATATGTCTTCGATCACGGATGGGCAGACGCATATCAACGGGCCGGCGGCGAATACTATCCGAAACTTCAAATCGCTGTCCCCTTTACACCTGTGACAGGACCACGCCTTCTTGCGGCAGCTCCTGCGGATCGCATTCAATTGGCCGGCGCAATCCGGGACCTCTGCACTTCAAATGAAATCTCATCTGCACACATGACTTTCGCAACATCCGAAGAGGCATCCTTGCTGGAAGGTTCAGACTGGCTCTTGCGGGAGGACATTCAGTTCCACTGGCAAAACAAGTCCTACGCAACATACGATGACTTTCTGGCCACTTTGGCCTCAGCCAAGAGAAAGGCCCTGCGTAAGGAGCGTCGAGGTTTTTCTGAACTTGAAATATCGTTCCAGAAACTCACGGGCCGCGACATCACCGCAACCCATTGGGACCACTTCTATGGGTTCTACATGGATACAGGCGCCCGTAAATGGGGCCGTCCCTACCTTACCCGAAGTTTTTTCAGTCTCATTGGTGAGCGCATGGCCAATCAAATCCTGCTGGTCATGGCCGTTCGTGAAGGTCGTTTCATTGCTGGTGCACTGAATTTTCTCAGTAACGACACAGTGTACGGCAGGAACTGGGGTTGCGTTGAAAATCATCCCTTCCTGCATTTCGAAACCTGTTACTATCAGGCTCAGGATTTTGCCATTGAGAACAGGTTGAAAATTGTCGAAGCAGGTGCGCAGGGAGAACACAAGCTGTCACGAGGCTATGTGCCTGTGAAAACCCAAAGTCTGCATTTCTTGGCCCATCCAGGTTTACGCAAGGCTGTTGCAAACTATCTCCGTGAAGAGAGACAGGCAGTTGCGGAAAACCGCGAGTATCTTGCAGACCACACGCCATTTCGCACAGAACGAGGTGAATGATGCCCTACGATCCAAACAACATTTTTGCGAAGATCATGCGCGGCGAAATTCCATGCCACAAGATTTACGAAGATGACGAAACCTTTGTGTTTATGGATATCATGCCGCAGGTGAATGGGCACTGCCTTGTTCTGCCCAAGAGTCCGTCGCGGAACTTGCTGGATGCAGATCCGGCTGCACTCGCCCAGCTGATGACTTCAGTCCAACGGGTAGCCCGCGCTGCAATGAAAGCCATAAACGCCACGGGATGCCAAATCAGACAATACAACGAAACCGTTGCAGGGCAGACTGTTTTCCATCTGCATTTCCATGTCATGCCGATGAGTGAAGGCGACACGCTTCGCCCCCATTCTGGCTCAATGGCAGATCAAACAGTATTGGCTCGGCAAGCGGAACAGATCCGTGCTGCTCTTAAGACTTTGCCTTGATCTTTTTGGCTGGAGTTGCCTTGTTGCGCGGCAACGACTTCCGTTCCGCTGGTTTGGGCAAAGACCGCTCCTCGTCCCGGCTGAGATATTTAAACACCAGTTTGTCGTCGGCCAAAAGGATGCGCACGGTGCCGCCTTCCTTGAGCTTTCCGAACAGAAGCTCCTCTGCCAAAGGCTTTTTGACCTCTTCTTGAATGAGGCGCGACAATGGCCGGGCACCCATCTGGTGATCATAACCTTTGGTCGCCAACCATGCAGCAGCCTCTGTCGAAAGTTCGATATTGACCTGCCGTTCTGCCAACTGGGCTTCCAATTGTAGGATGAATTTTTCGACGACTTTCAGGACAACGGCCGGCGGCAAGTGGCCGAATGTGATTGTTGCATCCAGGCGGTTGCGGAATTCCGGCGTAAACAGCCGTGTGATCGCTTCTTGATCATCACCTTCTCGCGTGTTCTGCGTAAAGCCCAACGAAGCGCGGGCCAGATCCGACGCGCCAGCGTTGGTCGTCATGATCAAGATGACATTACGGAAATCGACTGATTTGCCATTGTGGTCGGTGAGTTTGCCATGATCCATGACCTGCAACAAGATATTGAACAGGTCAGGATGAGCTTTCTCGATTTCGTCGAGCAGCAACACGCAATAAGGCGATTGGTCTACACCATCGGTCAACAAGCCACCTTGGTCAAAACCGACGTATCCCGGAGGAGCACCAATCAACCGTGAGACGGTGTGCCGTTCCATGTATTCAGACATGTCAAACCGCAACATCTTCACGCCAAGCACTTCTGCCAGCCGCTTTGCAACTTCGGTCTTGCCAACACCCGTTGGGCCAGAAAACAGATAACTGCCAATGGGCTTCTCAGGTTCACGAAGGCCAGCACGCGCCAACTTGATCGCCGACGTCAGGCTGTCGATGGCCTTGTCCTGTCCGAACACCAAGCGACGCAGTTCAGTATCGAGATTTTTCAAGACGGTCGCGTCATCACGAGAGACTGTTTTGGGCGGGATGCGGGCCATGGTCGCAACCGTGGCTTCAACGTCTTCGACGCCAATGACTTTCTTGCGCTTGCCTTCCGGCAGCAGCATCATGGCCGCACCACTCTCGTCGATCACGTCAATCGCTTTGTCGGGAAGTTTGCGATCACTCATGTAACGTGCAGACAACTGGACGGCCGTTTCAATGGCATCATCAGTGTAGGTGACCTTATGAAACTCTTCGTAGTAGGGTTTCAATCCCTTCAGGATGGCAATGGAATCTGGAATTGAAGGCTCGTTTACATCGATCTTCTGGAAGCGCCGCACCAATGCGCGGTCCTTCTCAAAGTGCTGACGATATTCTTTGTAAGTTGTTGATCCAATGCAACGAAGTGTTCCGCTCGCCAAAGCGGGTTTCAGCAAATTAGAGGCATCCATAGCGCCACCTGACGTGGCACCCGCACCAATTACAGTGTGAATTTCATCGATGAACATGATGGCACCAGGCTTCGCTTCGATTTCCTTCATGACGGCCTTGAGCCGCTCTTCAAAATCACCGCGATACCGAGTTCCAGCGAGAAGCGTCCCCATGTCCAACTGATAAACCGTGCAGCCTTTGAGAACATCAGGCACTTCGTTCTTGATGATCTTGCGGGCCAAACCCTCAGCAATTGCTGTCTTGCCAACGCCAGGGTCACCCACGAACAGCGGATTATTCTTTTGGCGGCGGCACAATATCTGAATCGTGCGGTTGACTTCACTCTCACGACCAATCAGCGGATCGATCTTGCCGCTTTCAGCCTTCTTGTTGAGGTCAACACAATATGCGTCCAAGGCGCTTTGCTGTTCCTGCGGTTTCTTCTGTTTGCCCTGCCCTGGAGGTGCAAAATCTTCCGAATTCTCATCCTGCCCATCAACTCCACGAACGGGACGATTCTCGGACATGCCAAGCCGCTTGGCAATTCCGTGCGAAATATAGTTCACAGCATCATATCGCGTCATATCCTGCTCTTGCAGGAAAAACGCCGCATGACTTTCGCGCTCGGCAAAAATGGCAACCAGAACATTGGCACCTGTCACTTCGTCCCGGCCTGAAGATTGTACATGAATGACAGCGCGTTGAATAACCCGCTGGAATCCGGCTGTCGGTTTTGCATCCTGCACACTGTCAGAAATCAGGTTGGCCAAATCATTGTCGATGTGTTCGACAACCTCATCTTTGAGCTCATCGATGTTCACGCCACACGCGCGCATGACCGCAACGGCGTCTTTGTCATCCGTCAGTGCCAACAAGAGATGTTCGAGAGTGGCAAACTCATGGTGGCGTTCCGACGCCAACGCCAATGCCTTATGCAAGGCCTTTTCCAGACTGCGTGAGAATGTTGGCACGATAAAAGCTCCAGCTTCGCCGATGGACTGATCCTAGTCCTGTTAAATAGGAGCGCAACCGACATTTTGCACCCCTCGCGTCAATTTATCCAAAAGGCTTAATCTTTTTCCATCGTGCATTGCAGGGGATGGCCGTTCTTTTTCGCGTAATCCATCACCTGCGTGACCTTTGTTTCGGCGACCTCAAACGTATAAACACCGCACACTCCGACACCCTTTTGATGGACGTGAAGCATGATGCGCGTGGCCCCCTCAGCATCCTTGCCAAAAAATATCTGGAGAACGTGAATCACAAACTCCATCGGTGTGTAGTCGTCATTCAACAACAACACTTTGTACATCGACGGTTTCTTGGTCTTGGCGCGCGTCTTGGTGATGACACCTGTCTGCGAACCATTGCCGTTCTCGGAATCGTGTTTTGCCATGTGTAACCTGAATATAGAACGTCAGGAACCAATTTCAAATGGTACGATTATGGCGAAAACCGAAAATTAGTGCGAAGTTTTGACAATTTTGCCTTTTGGCTGCCCAATATCTTTGAGGACAGCGTTAAACCACTTAGATTTGACGTCAAAGTTCTTTCCACCCTTGATCCGTGGGAACTCAATGGCGCGCAGCGGTTGGCCACGCTTGCCCTCATCATTACCAATAACACCGGATACGCCAGCCAAGCCACTCTTGACGGCTTCAACGCACATTTTTTTGATCAGCGCCAAATCCTCGGCATTGGCTTTGGCTGAACGGGCAAAGTACCCAGATTTCTGCACAAGCGTTTTCTCCGCCCCCACCATATCGGCAAATCGCTTCGCAAACCATTGGCCTGGATTGATCTTGTCAATCATGACATGGCCGAAGGCATCGCGCTCTGGTTCCTCGCCCCGCGCCCGCATTTCCGCGACAATATCGTCGACGCCCGCACCTTCGCTCAAGAAGATGGTGACACAGTCTTCCTTGTCCATGACAGTCCGCAGGCGCTTGGCCTCAGCATCCAAATCAACCGAAAGCTCAGGGATATAGACCGCGTCAATATCCTTGTAAGCCATAGGCAAGCCAAACCCTGGCACAAATATCTGCTTCTTCAAACGCTTGCGATAGACCTCGGCCGTGGCAGCCGTGAGCCAGCCACAGTTGCGCCCCATGACTTCATGGATGAGCAACATGCGAGGATTGGTGCTCTGTTCATTGACGGCGTTCTCCCAAAAAATCGCCCCCTGCTCTGCCGCCGTTGCGGCACCCAGTGTCTGGCCGATAGGAATGACATCATTGTCGATGGTCTTGGGCAGGCCGACGACAGTGAGGTTATAGTTGTTCTTGGCGAGATACGCCGCGAGATCAGCTGCTGTCGTATTGGTATCGTCGCCGCCAATGGTGTGCAAGATCGTGATGCCGTCCTTTACAAGTTGCTCGGCCGCTACATGCAAGGGTTCTTGTCCCTCTTGGATGAGCCCTCGCTTGATGCAGTCCTTGACGTTAGTCAGCTTGACCCGGGAGTTGCCAATTGGAGAACCGCCATGTTGCGTCAACACAAGCGCCTTTTTCCGCACTTCTTTTGTAACAGGAATTGACCAGCCCTTCAGCAAACCCATGTAACCATTGCGATACCCGATGATCTCGGCTTTCGGCAACTTCTTGGAATACATGTCAATCAGGTATCCGACAGCAGCCGACAAGCAAGGCGCAAGTCCTCCGGCAGTCAACAATGCAATTTTGTGCGTATTGGGGGCAGCTTTGGCCATCTGGCGAATCCTCGGGCGTTTAAACTACTGCTGTGAACCGCGCCGGTCTGCTGTTGTCAAGTTGGCAATCAGGAACCCACCGAGTTGCACTGATCGATGAACTCGTTCTCAGGCAAAGGATCACACGTTGACGAAAGTGCGCAGGTACGCAGCGCCGCCCGTGTCGCAAAACTATAAACACCATCCACTGGTCCATTGTACAAACCACGTTCCTTGAGACCGCATTGGTACAAAGTGACAAAGCTGCTACCGCCAATTCCAATTGCTGCCTCATAGTCGTTGAGGGCACCGGTAAAATCACCAAGGATTTGTCGGAGATGGGCGCGCGTATCCCATGAGGGTGCGGACGCTGGTGCAAGCCGCAATGCCTCTTCAACGTCAGCCAAACCAACCGTGCTTCGCTTCCATTTGTAGTGGGCCCAAGCCCGGTTGTTGAGCGCCACAGCCGACTGCGGGTCAACAGCGATGGCTTCATCAAAGTCTCGCAATGCCTCTGGGTAACGCCTGTTCATCGCCTGCATTTGACCCCGGATAATGAGCGCGTCGAGACGATCTGTGGGACTGGTGTTGGGATCTTCGATAACTTGGGTACAAGACCCTAACCGACGGGACTCGACTCCCAAAAAGCAATCGTCGCCCGATTCAGCTCGAGCCATACTGATGTGTAAGAACACTCCAGCGATGATGCAGGTAAGGAACACGTTCATTCGCCAATGCTGCTGCGACATGTAATCTGCTCCTTGCTGTCAGCTTGTTACACGCAAGTATACCCACTATCTACGGCAACAATACTACCAGTCATAGGACTTGCCGCATCACTGGCCAGGAACAGGACAACGGAAGCAATCTCTTCCGTTTGTCCCATGCGGTTCATGGGCGTTCCACCGCCCCAATGCTCATGCACTTTCTGATCAAGTGCAACCTGGAGATGGCTGATTCAGTTCATTCCGCTGCGAAGCAATAAAAAAGACCCGCTCCGCCCGTCTTTACCAACGCTTCCTGGCCGCATCCAGCCGAGCCATGCGATGAATTCCATGCCTTCATGTGACGCGTATCCTTCAGGCCCATACGGTCATGATGGCCAACAATGGCAGATCCCTCTGCATTACTTGACCAGTTCTTGCAGTTTGAATCGCCGCCAGCTGTTGAATACATGCCCATGGGATCAGACCCAGTGAGAATGTCATGCATATTCTTTGCGTCACCGCGGCCCATGACTGTTTCGCCTTTTTCAGTAAGCGCTGTTTCTTTAGTCACATTCGACTTGTCAGAATGAAGTTCGTCAACCGAATTGGCGACGACCACATCCTTCACATTTTTCCAGGGCCCTTTGCCAATGCGGTCGCGGGCGTTGACACCTGCTTCTCCTTGCGGGGCGGTGGTGCTGAGATAGGCTTTCCAATTGGTTTTGCTAGAGCCTGCTGCTTTGGCAAGACTTGCACAATGTGCATCTGCGCCTTCAAGCCCACCGAGATTTGCGCCGTCACCTTTTCCCGCGCTGGTAACGAAAAAAGACATGTTGGCAGTATCGGCAAGTACTGGAACGGCATGCGCCGTCAGCAAAGCAACACCTGAAGTAATAAGAGAGACAGTCTTGTTCATAATAAGCTCCACAAATGGCCAATTTACCCCCTAGGTATACGGATTGTTTGACCAATCATTCCAATGTGACAAAAATGTAATCAACTCGCTTTTACGAGATCACCAGCACGTGTATCCACCATCGACAGCGACGATGCTTCCAGTCATGAGACTTGCCGCATCGCCCGCCAGAAATAACACAACTGATGCAATCTCCTCTGGTTGCCCCATGCGGTTCATGGGCGTTCCACCGACCCACTGCTCACGCACTTTCGGATCAAGTGCAACCTGGCGGGTCAGATCAGTCTCAATGTAAGTTGGAGCAACGGCGTTGACCCGCACCCCGCGCGGTGCCCACTCAGCCGCGAGAGACCGTGTCAAATGGTGAACGGCAGCCTTGGAGGCGTTGTACTGCGACTGCTCTTGTGGATAGTTTACGATATCACCTGACATCGAACCGATATTAATGATTGCACCGTTGCCTCGCGCCAACATCGGAATTCCAAAAGCACGACAACACCAAAACAAGCCATTAAGATTGACATCAATCACCGACAACCATGTGTCGTTGTCCATGGCCTCAGCTGGAATGAAGGATTTTGCGATCCCGGCATTGTTGACAAGAATGTCGACCTGTCCGTGCCGTTTCAGAATTTCATCATGTACTTTATCCACGGCGTCCGAATTCGTGACATCTAATCTGATCGCATCAGCGCTCCGGCCCTTTGCCTGCAAAGCAAAAGCAGCAGTGTCTGCGGCAGCACCGTCCATATCAGAAATGACGACATGAGCCCCAGCTTCCGACAGAGCATCCGCAATGCAATAGCCAATTCCCCGCGCCGCACCGGTTACAACAGCGACTTTGCCAACAAGCTTGAATTTCTCGAGGTACATGAGTGTCTCCCTATATTTGGATTTCTGACATCAATAGATGGTCCGAAGCAAGTTGGTTCCGCCCTTTCGGCCAACAGCAATACCGATGCCTATTTTAAGTGCAGGCCGCCTATTTTTCGGGCAAAGTTGTGTTGGAACGTCGTCGATGCTCAAGCAACCCATTGAAATCATGAGGTCGTTATCTGGCACAGGCCATGCAATCAATTTTAAACCATTCATGAGGCTCGTCACACAATGAAGAAAATCGAAGCGATCATCAAGCCTTTCAAGCTGGATGAAGTGAAAGAAGCGCTGCAGGGCGTGGGCATCCAAGGGATCACGGTGACGGAGGCCAAGGGATTTGGTCGCCAGAAAGGCCACACGGAACTCTATCGGGGTGCCGAATATGTTGTCGACTTCTTGCCCAAAGTGAAGATCGAAATCGTCGTGGCCGATGAGCTGGTGGACAAAGCTATCGAAGCAATACAGGCCGCCGCCCGGACGGGCAGGATCGGCGATGGTAAAATCTTTATTTCCACCATTGAACAAGCTATCCGCATCCGCACCGGCGAATCCGGCACGGAAGCGCTCTGAATCTATTCACCCATAACGCCAGACACCAAAGAGGATAACATGGCCAAAGACAATGCAATTGAGAATGCCTTGAAGATGATCAAGGACAAGGACGTGAAGTACGTCGACCTTCGCTTCACCGATCCGCGGGGAAAGATGCAGCATTTGACCATGGACATCAGCCAAATGGGTGCGGAAGCCTGGGAAGAAGGCCTGATGTTCGACGGCTCGTCGATTGCCGGCTGGAAGGCCATCAATGAATCCGACATGATCCTCAAGCCCGATGCATCATCCGTGCATCTCGATCCATTTTATGCACAAACCACCATGGCCGTGTTCTGCGACATCGCTGATCCGGGTACAGGCGAAGGCTACAATCGCGATCCACGCTCCATTGCCAAGCGCACCGAAAACTACCTCAAATCGCTGAAGATTGGCGATACGGTATTTGTCGGCCCAGAAGCCGAATTTTTTATTTTTGACGATGTGAAATTTGCCACATCGCCCTACAACACCGGATTCAAGCTGGATGGCGTTGAGCTTCCAATCAACTCCGACCGCGATTATGAAACCGGCAACATGGGCCACCGCATGCGGACCAAGGGCGGTTATTTCCCGATGAACCCGATGGATTCTGCGCAGGACATGCGCGGCGAAATGCTGGCCGTCATGGGCGAAATGGGCCTCGCCGTTGAAAAGCATCACCATGAAGTGGCGTCTTCGCAGCACGAACTCGGCACCAAGTACCAGCCGCTGACAGTTGCTGCCGATCACATGCAGATTTACAAATATGTGATCCACAACGTGGCGCATTCTTACGGCAAGACCGCAACTTTCATGCCAAAGCCGATTTTCGGCGACAATGGTTCAGGCATGCATTGCCACTTCTCCATCTGGAAAGATGGCAAGCCGCAGATGGCCGGCAATCAATATGCTGACCTTTCGGAAATGTGCCTCTACTTCATCGGTGGCGTGATCAAGCATGCCAAGGCGCTGAATGCTTTCACCAACCCATCGACGAACTCCTACAAGCGGTTGGTGCCGGGCTATGAAGCACCGGTGTTGCTGGCCTACTCCAGCCGCAACCGCTCAGCCTCGTGCCGCATTCCCTTCACCAGCAATCCAAAGGCCAAGCGCGTGGAAGTGCGCTTCCCCGATCCAACGGCAAACCCCTACCTCTGCTTCTCATCCATCATCATGGCGGGCCTTGATGGCATCAACAACAAGATCCACCCGGGTCCTGCCATGGACAAGAACCTCTACGACTTGCCACCAGCGGAACTCGCCAAGGTGCCAACGGTTTGCGGTTCATTGCAGGAAGCAATAGACGCACTGGCTGCTGACCACGAATTCCTCACCAAAGGCGGTGTGTTCTCAAAGGATCAGATCGAGTCATATCTCGAGCTGAAGCAGGAAGAACAAGACCGCTACCGCATGACACCACATCCAGTGGAATTCGACATGTATTACAGCTGCTAATTCGCAGCCTAATGTGAAACTCAAAACCCCGGCAGAAACGCCGGGGTTTTTTGCAAATTTAAATTGACTACCCAAGTTCGACACTAAAAATTGCAATGATGGAAGCCATACAACAAGGCAAATGGACTGTAGCCGCACGTGCGGTTTGCCTCTCATTGGGGATAGCGGGCATCGCAATTCTGATCAGTTATATGGGTCATGAACTTGCTGTCATCATCTCGCGGTGGCGCAGTTCAGGCGTCGATGAGACGTTTTTTAAAGGTTTGGGAATTGTCCAACCTTTTACTTTTCAGTCATTGCAAATCCTGCTGGCATTGATTTGTATGCCAGTTCTTTTTCGTTGGCTGCCTGTGCGATCTCTGCGCCCCTTGTGGTGCATTAATTCAATCATGTTGGGCACGATGCTAGCACTCTGGCTCAACACCGATGCACAAAACATTGCCCAACACATCGTCACACAAAAGTCTTGGCCAACCAACCTGGTTCCGCCGCCGGACTTTGCATTTTTGTTTCAGTCGCGCACGGCTCATGCAACACTTTGGCTTCTGCACACCGCACTGTTGGCACCGCTGGCGGAAAACCTGCTTTATCGCGGCATGCTGTTCAAACTTGCGACCCCCCTACATTGGTTCTGGGTCTGTGTCTTGTCTTTAACCACACTGATTTTGGCGTACTCTTTCACTGGTGGCGCAGAGGGCATGCTCTTTGCTGTCCAAACTGGTTTCGTGTACGTCGTGTTGAGGCAATTGAGCGGAAGCCTGGTCTATCCAATTCTTTGTCAGTTCAGTTTCGGCTCAATCACCGAACTTGCTGCACTTCACACAGTATTGGGCTCCACAACATCATGATGGCATCCAGCAATCTCGCAATCGGCATGAGGGCTACAGCGCTTGTCATGGGGGCCACAGCGATTTGCGTATTGATACAGAATGTGGCGGTGCTTACAGCTGTAAGCGTCTTTGCAACGCCAACTGATGCTTCAATCTTTCAGGAAATGTTTCCACTTTTGACTGACGCTCCTTGGCGCATAGCGATCATTTTCGCGTGTTTCCTGCTTGTCGGAGGCAAAGCGGACTGGCTTTGGCCTGGCACGTTTTCCTGGCGCAAGCTAATGCTTGCGTTTGCCCTCGGTGCAGCCTTCAGCGCAATCGTCAATGGCACGGCTCACAAGTTGCTGTATGACATGTTTGGCATTGCTTTTTTGAAAGACGACGCCGTTGAGGCACTACCTTCAGCGCGGCAGGTCCTCATATACGGTTTCATAGGGATTGTTCTCGCTCCCCTTGCTGAAGAATTATCCACACGTGGGCTCTTGTTTGCAGAAACCAAGACACTGCCGCGCATTCAAGTCTTCATCTGGTCGATCATTGTTTTTGCTTTGATGCACATCTTGCTTCTCGGCACTGCAAAAGTTCTGGCCGTCATTCCCATGGCAATACTTTTTGTAGCGGTCCGTCACATCATGGGAAACTGGATTTATAGCGCAGCAGCTCATTCCGCTGTAAATCTGATTGCCATTCTTGAGATTGATGTTTTTGCGCATTCGTAGACCGGAATGCCGCTAGGGGCGTTAAATGGATTGGGGACTTGATCGGAACGCCTTGCTCCCATATGCGGTGACATCGTTATCATCCGGAGTTGCCCGTGCCGTCCGCCAGCCCTATTGAAGACCGACTTTTTGAGCTTCGCTGGAACCGCAGCGAGCAGGACTTGTTGCAACCGTTTCGCCAGTTGTACGGAACGCTTCCCGAGGTTGAGGTTCGACTTCGGAAGCTATTGCTAAACCACTGGAAAGACAGGCCTTCTGACCTCAAAGACTTGGATTTGCAGCGCGATCTGGAGCCGGAGTGGTTCTTATCTGAGAAGATGGTCGGCTATGTTTTCTACGTAGACCGGTTCTCAGGTACACTTCGCAAGGTGCTGCACCATGTTGACTATCTCAAAGCGCTAGGTGCCACTTACATCCACTTTATGCCATGCCTGAAACCCCGGCCCGGCAACAGTGATGGCGGATATTCTGTGATGGACTATCGCTCGATCAATCCGGTCTTGGGTACGATGGATGACTTTGCCCATGTTGCGAGTGAACTGCGCAAGCACGGCATGGATGTATGCGTTGATCTGGTCCTCAACCATACGGCCAAGGAACATGAGTGGGCTGAAAAGGCCAAGCGTGGTGACAAGAAATTTCAAGATTATTACTGGATGTTCGATACAGACGAAACACCCAATGCTTATGAAAAAGACTTGATCGAAATATTCCCCAACGATGCGCCAGGAAGTTTTACCTTTTACCCTGAATTCAAGAAATGGGTGTGGACGACGTTTAACGAACACCAGTGGGATTTGAACTGGACCAACCCCCAAGTGTTTCTTGAAATCGTCGATATTATGTTGACGCTGGCCAACAAGGGCGCAACGTGTTTGCGCCTCGACGCCGTTGCTTTCATGTGGAAACGCATGGGAACCACATGCCAGAACTTGCCCGAAGTACATGACATTTTGCAGGCCCTTCGGGCGGCAACGCGAATTGCGGCACCAGCCATGATTCACAAGGCAGAGGCAATTGTTGCCCCCAAAGATCTTGTTCCTTACCTCGGTCAAGGACGTCACACCGGTCGTGAAGGCAACCTCGCCTATCATAACAACCTGATGGTTCAGTATTGGTCATCCCTGGCCGCACAAGATACGCGCCTCATGACACATATTCTCTCCACGCATTTCCCCGAAGCCTTCAAAAACGCCAGTTTTGCCACATACATACGCTGCCATGATGATATCGGCTGGGCCATCACTGAAGAAGATGCAGCAGCCATTCCTGACACATCTGGGCCGGGCCACCGCCGTTTTCTCGCGAATTTCTATTCTGGCCAGCATCCCGGCAGTTTCGCCCGCGGCGGCATATTCCAGGAGAACGCAGAAACTGGCGACCGCCGCAACAGTGGATCATTTGCCAGTCTGGCGGGTTTGGAGAGCGCCCTGCTCTCCAAGGATATCTCAGCACAGGACGCTGCAATCCAGCGAATGTTAATGGGCAATGCCTTGATTTGCTGCTTTGGCGGAATGCCTCTTCTCTACATGGGGGACGAATTGGGGCTGACCAACGATTATGGCTATCTCAGTGTTCCAGACCACGCCCATGATAACCGCTGGCTCCATCGGCCCATGATGAATTGGGACGTTGCAAATGCACCTGTAGAAGCGGCGGCACGTCTTTTGAATGGCATCAAGCACATCATTGCGCGTCGCAAACAAATCCCGGAACTGGCTGCAACGGTTCCAACGCGCATTTTACAATTGAACAACTCTTCACTTTTCGCATTCACGCGCCCTGGTGACGCACGCACACTTGTCGGCATTTTTAATTTTAGCAACACTTGGCAACACGTGACGACTGAGAGTTTGCGCAACGCAGGCGTCATCGAATTTCGGGACAAGTTGAGGATCGATGAAATGCAAATTCATGGAAACAGAGTATCGCTGGAACCTTACGGATACAAACTACTCAGCTGATCGCTTCAGCCTTTCAACATGGATTTCTTGCCTTCGTCTTCGAGATACCGAAGTTTTTCCAATTCGTGTTCTGGAATTGCAACAGGGTTGGCCGTGGCATAGGCTTCATAATAAACAAGCTCTATGAGGGATTGGAGCGTTTCAAGGCCAACATTTTTGGACAATATTCGGAGTTCCAACATCATGTCCGCAGTGTAGTGCGCGACTTCCAAGTCAGTGAGATCCCGCTTGGAAGCGCTGGGCCGGTGCGCGTGAACTTTGCTTTCGCCGTCTGCTTTGACCATATAAACCCTCTTAGATTGTATATTCATATGCACTTCAATCAAATATACGCTTAACAATTTTAAAGAGAACTCATTACAAGTTGTACAACTTAAAATAACAGGTAACAGGTTCTTAGTCTGTCGGCTTGCAAAGTCAGCTGGTTACATCTAAGAGCGCGTCCCATTTCGCAAATGCGAAGGAATTTTGATGACTGTCGTCGTCGTAGAGTCGCCGTCCAAGGCGAAGACCATTAACAAGTACCTCGGCAAGGAATTTACCGTCCTGGCGTCCTATGGCCATGTGCGAGACCTACCTCCCAAGGACGGTTCGGTGCGCCCCGACGAAGACTTCACCATGGACTGGGAAGTTGACAGCAAATCGTCCAAGCGCCTGTCAGATATTGCCGCCGCCCTCAAGAATTCCGACCGCTTGGTTCTGGCTACTGACCCTGACAGGGAAGGCGAAGCAATATCCTGGCACGTCCTTGAAGTTCTGAAGAAGAAGGGAGCGCTCAAGGGTAAGATTGTCCAACGCGTTGCTTTCAATGCTATTACCAAACAGGCGGTACAGGACGCACTAGCCCATCCTCGTGACGTCGATGGAGCTCTCGTTGACGCTTACTTGGCCAGACGCGCATTGGACTATCTTGTCGGATTCACGTTGTCGCCCGTACTGTGGCGCAAACTTCCGGGAGCTCGGTCAGCGGGCCGCGTCCAGTCAGTTGCTCTGCGCATTGTTTGCGATCGTGAACTGGAAATTGAACGCTTTCGCGCTCAAGAGTACTGGTCAATCGATGCCCGACTGGCAACCCCCAAAGGAGAGGAGTTTGATGCGTCGCTGGCTGCAATCAATGGCAAGCGACTTGAAAAACTGACACTGGCCGATGCCGGAACAGCGCGAGCCATTGAAACAGCCCTCAAGGGTCAGCCTTTCACAGTTGAAGTGGTTGAAAGCAAACCAGCCAAACGCCATCCATTTCCACCATTCCGAACATCAACTTTGCAACAAGAAGCGTCGCGCAAACTCGGCTTTTCAGCCGCGCGGACCATGCAAATTGCCCAGCGCCTCTATGAAGGTGTCGAACTTCAAGGTGAGACCGTTGGCCTCATCACATATATGCGAACTGACGGCGTCGATATGGCACCCGAGGCCATAGCTGCGACACGCAACGCTATCCTGAAGAATTTCGGCGAACCCTATCTTCCTTCTGTTCCTCGCAAATATACCTCAAAGGCCAAAAATGCGCAGGAAGCCCACGAAGCCATCCGCCCAACGGACCCAACGCGCCGTCCTGATAGTGTAAAGTCAGTGCTCGATGGAGACCAATACGCGCTCTACGACCTCATCTGGAAACGGACAATTTCCAGCCAGATGGAAAGCGCTGAAATGGAGCGCACCACGGCTGATATTGCGGCACCCGGAAACGACGGCAAGCAGTATTCATTTCGCGCGACGGGATCCGTTGTCAAATTCGATGGCTTTCTGCGCGTCTACAATGAGGATATTGACGATGGTGAAGACGAAGACGCCAAACGCCTGCCTGCCATGGCACGCGGTGATCGCGTCGGCGTGAAATCCATTGTTGCCAATCAACATTTCACCGAACCGCCGCCCCGCTACTCCGAAGCGTCACTGACAAAGAAACTGGAAGAACTCGGGATTGGCAGACCGTCAACTTACGTCAGCATCATGTCGACTTTGCGCGACAGAGGCTATGTCAGGCTCGACAAGAAGCGTCTGATCCCGGAGGACAAGGGCCGCGTCGTCACTGCGTTTCTCGAGAGCTTCTTTGAGCGCTACGTTGAGTATGATTTTACCGCTGATCTCGAGGAACAACTTGATCGCGTGTCGAGCGGCGATATCGAATACAAGAAAGTGTTGCGTGATTTCTGGACCCATTTCACGGCGAAGATCGGCGAAGTTAAGGACTTGCGAATTACACAAGTTATTGACTCCCTCAATGATTTGCTTGAACCACATATCTTCCCTGCAAAATCCGACGGTTCAGACGTACGCAAATGTCCGTCATGTGCCGATGGCAAACTCTCGTTGAAGCTGAGCCGTTATGGTTCTTTCATCGGGTGTACGAATTATCCCGAATGCAAATATACGCGACAACTGACTGTGCCGGCCGATGGTCAAGAGCAACCGCTTGATGGAACAGTGCTTGGAACCGACCCGGAAACCGGACAAAACGTAACCCGTCGCATTGGCCGTTTCGGACCCTACTTGCAACTGGGTGAAGCAGTTGAAGGTGGCGAGAAGCCAAAACGCGCATCCATTCCACGTGGAACCAATGCCACCAACATCGACCTCGAACAGGCGTTGAAACTATTATCTCTCCCGCGCGAGGTTGGTCTGCATCCGGAAACCAAAACGCCGATTGTCGCAAATTTTGGCCGCTTTGGTCCCTTCATCTTGCATGACGGTACTTATGCCAATCTCAAAGATCCGGACGATGTTTATACTGTCGGGCTGAACCGCGCCGTCGACCTGTTGGCCGAGAAGCGCGCACGCGGCCCATCAAATCGGTCACGTCCCGGAGCTTTACGAGATCTTGGCGAACATCCCGATGGCGGAGGCAAGATAGAAGTCATGGGCGGACGCTACGGGGCCTATGTCAAATTTGGAAAAATAAACGCGACAATTCCAAAAGACATCAAGCCTGAAGACATTACAGCAGCACAAGCCGTGGCGTTAATTGCCGAGCGCGCAAGTCAAACCGGTGCCAAACTGCCGAAAGCTGCGAAAGCAAAGGCCGTCAAGAAAAAACCTGTTTCAACACGTAAGGCCCCAATTGCAAAGAAAGCTGCAAAGAAAGCGGCGAAAAAGAAAATCGCTCCTGCTGCTTAGGATACTGAATTGACAAAAAAGTCACTGCCCAGCGAAGATGCCATTCTTGAGTTCATGGCGTCATCGCCAGGGGCATCTGGTAAACGCGACATTGCCCGTACGTTTGGCATCAAAGGGGCCGCGAAGATCAAGCTCAAGTCATTGCTGAAAGACATGGAAAAGCGCGGTGTCTTGAATCGCAAGCGCCAACGAATAACCAGTCCGGGCCAATTGCCAACCATGGCAACCATAGATGTCGTGGGCTTCGACGATCACGGTGAACTCTATGGCGTGCCCACGGAATGGGCAGTTCAGCCAGCACCTCGTGTATTGATCAAGGCAGTCAAGTCCCGCACCGGGGAAACCCGTCCACCAAAAGCGGGTGACCAGATACTTGCGCGCATCGAGGAGATGCCTACCGACGAGGTATACACCCATGCCGCCTGGCCCATGCGCAACCTTTCCAACAGGACAACACGAGTCCTGGGCGTCTATCGCACACACAAAGGCGAGGCTCGCATTGTTTCAATCGACAAGAAGGCGAGGCACGATCTTCAAGTTAACACTGCTGACGGCGCTGGCGCACAAGATGGCGAGCTCGTCTCCGCTGACATCCTGCAAAGCAGTGGACGCGGTTTGCCGGTGGCACGCGTGCGCGAGCGCCTGGGAGACGTCGGCGATCCACGTAATATTTCACTGATTGCCATTCATCAACATGGTGTGCCCAACCAGTTTCCACAGCGCGTATTGGATGAAACATCGAACTTGCAAAATTTCACTCAGGACGGACGAGAGGACTTCCGTTCGCTGCAGTTGGTAACAATCGATCCTGCAGACGCACGCGATCATGACGACGCCGTATTGGCCAAGGCGGATGAGAACAACGAAGGCGGACATGTCGTCACTGTCGCGATTGCCGACGTGGCAACTTACATAAAATCTGGAACTGCACTCGACAAGGAAGCCAGATTGCGTGGTAACTCCACCTATTTTCCGGACCGGGTTGTGCCCATGCTACCCGAGCGCATTTCGAACGATCTCTGTTCATTGCGCGAAGGCGAAGACCGCCCGGCACTTGCCGTCCAACTCGTATTCGACAAAACTGGTCACAAGACGCGGCACAGTTTTCATCGGATCACAATGCGCTCCGTTGCCAAACTCTCCTATGAACAGGCTCAAGCTGCAATCGAAGGTCGTCCAACTGGCGCAGCAATTGATGTCCTCGAACCGGTTCTGAAACCGCTATGGGCCGCGTATCACTGCGTATCCTTGGCCCGTGACACGCGATCACCACTTGAACTTGACTTGCCCGAACGGAAAATCCTGCTTGACCATGCGGGGCGAGTTACAGAAGTCGTCGTTCCCACGAGGTTGGACGCACACCGCCTCATTGAAGAGTTCATGATCCAGGCAAATGTTGCCGCAGCTGAGGAACTTGAAAAACGAAAATCTCCCCTGCTCTATCGCATCCATGACGAGCCTTCGAAAGAGAAAATTCGAGCTCTTGCGGAATTTCTAAAGACAGTAGGTCAGGATTTCTCTTTAGGGCAAGTTTTGCATACGAAACATTTCAATCAGCTTCTAAAGAAAGTGCGCGGTCAGGAGTTCGAACGTGTTGTCCATGAAATCGTCTTGCGTACGCAATCACAGGCCATCTACTCGTCACAAAATGCTGGGCATTTTGGCTTGGCTCTGAGGCGTTACGCACATTTTACATCGCCAATCAGACGATATGCCGACCTGATTGTGCATCGGGCACTGATCACTGCACTTAAGTTCGGACCCGATGGTCTGGCGACAGACGACGTCGCCCAACTGGACGAAACCGCTGACATGATTTCAGTTGCCGAACGCCGATCAATGCTGGCTGAGCGCGACACGATTGACCGATTGGTCGCATCGTTCCTGGCACACCGTACTGGAGCGACATTCTCTGGCCGCATCTCAGGTGTTGTGGGAGCAGGATTATTTGTAAAACTGGATGAAACCGGCGCAGACGGGTTCGTGCCCGCAGCAACACTGGGACGGGATTACTTTGCTTTTGACGATGTGAGACACGCGCTGATTGGACGTAACAGCGGTGAACTATTTCAACTTGGCGACCTCGTACAAGTGAAACTTGTAGAAGTCGCACCAGTCAAAGGGGGCATGAAATTTGAAATGGCAAGCTCGGGCAAGAAAACAGAGAAAAATCTGGCTCGCAGCCCAAGACTAAAACCCAAGCACAAAGGCAAAAAGCGGCGTTAGCCGACCTTGCGGCTCTGTTGCAGCTCTTCTTTAATGCTGTGCAGAAGGGGCAAAAGGTCGTTTTCGCTTTCAGACAAATCCGCAGCAAATACCTCTGCAGCGGTAAGCTTGCGCAATAACTCATCATATGTGCGCGCCGGCATTTCAACATCGTTGTTGGCCTGCCGCATAAATGTGGGTGTGGCTGGCAGCTCGTCGGGTACCATGTCAGCTTTCCACCGCAGATCGATCTCGGAATAGAGGCGATCTAACTCTTTTCCCGCTTCAGATAACAATCCCTCGACCGCGCGAACAGCTTGCGCAACGAATGGCTCATTGACTGCAAAATGACCTGACTTGTCGATAAAATTTGTTGAAACTGCAGTAAGAATACTGTGGGCTCGAAGCAAAACAATACCAATTGCCTCGGCAGGATGTTCATTATCAGTCACCTGCAAAATTGCCTCCCACGTTTTGCGGAATTACCACCAACACATTGTGTTGACAGTTCCCCTCCGCAGAAGTGCTTTTGCCATTCAATGACACTAAACACTCACCACCCCATTGTGGTTTACGTAACATAACTCCATTGATTCCTACACCTTGGAGCTAAGATGCTGTAATAACAGCGGTAATTGTACACACCCAAATTGTGCAAGGAGATAAAATTGCGAAACCATGATTCGCCTGTCATACATCAAACATCAGAGGGAAGTCGTACCATGAAAGTTTTGGTGGTCGGAGCAGCCGGAATGTTGGGACAAAAACTTGTTGCCCAGCTCGCAAAACCGTCGGCAATCACAGGCGCGCACTTAACACACATCTCGCGTCATGATTTAACACTCGCACCACCGCCTCCTACAACTGAAAGTGAGATCGACACGTTCATTACCGATTTGACAGTTCCCGCGGCCGCAACGGCAATGCTGAAAGATAGACCAGATATAATCTATCATCTGGCAGCCGTAGTATCAGGCGAAGCCGAGCAGGACTTTGAAAAAGGTTATGGTATCAATCTGGACGGCACCCGGCTACTGCTGGAAGCTATTCGTAAAACACCAAACTATCTGCCGAAGTTCATTTTCACGTCATCGATAGCTGTCTTTGGCCAGCCTTTCCCGGATGCCATTGGCGACGAATTTTTTACCACCCCACTGACCAGCTACGGCACACAGAAGGCCATTTGCGAGCTGCTGATCTCCGACTATTCCCGACGCGGTCTCATTGACGGGATCGCAATGCGGATGCCTACGGTTTGCGTACGACCGGGCAAACCAAACAAGGCAGCGTCCGGGTTCTTTTCCAATATCATGCGCGAACCGCTCGTCGGACAGGAAGCGGTTTTACCGGTGGATGACACCGTTCGCCATTGGCATGTCTCGCCACGCAGTGCTGTGAAACAACTTATCCATGCTGCATCAATTGACACAGGAAAGCTGAACAACCGTCGTGCGCTGACAATGCCAGGTTTGTCGTGCACTGTCGCTGAACAGATTGCGGCACTGGAAAAGATCGCCGGTACCAAGGCCACGTCACTGATAAAGCGTGAGCCCGATGCACGGATTGCAAGTATTGTTGCAGGATGGCCACGCAACTTCGATCCGCAACGCGCGATTGATCTGGGCTTTACATCAGAGCATAGCTTCGAAGACATTTTGCGGGTTCATATTGAAGATGAGCTATCGTAAGCCATATTAATGGCGACAGACTTGGATCAGCATCACGAAAACCGGACGGCGGGAATTCTGTGGATGCTGGCAACAATGCTTTGTTTCATCATTCTTGACGCTTTGATGAAGTATGGCACACAGAGCATGTCCTTGGTCCAAGTGACCTGGGGACGTTTCTTTTTTGCCACGATTTTCGCAGTGCTGGCCTGTGGCCGCAATATCGGCGCTTTGGTCATGAGTAAAGTACCGTGGGTGCAGGCTCAAAGGTCGTTCTTCCTGATGATAACCACAGGCCTGTTTGCTGCCGGGATATCAGTTTCCTCACTCGCCACAGCATCTACGATCATGTTCCTCACACCGATCTTCGTGACTGCTCTCTCAGTGCTTGTATTGTCAGAACATGTGGGCCTGAGACGGTGGACAAGCATCGGTGTCGGTTTTCTCGGTGCTGTCGTTGTTGTTGCACCCTGGGAGGAAGGCTTCAAACTTCAGGGCTCAGGCACCTTGTTCCTGATAGCTGCCGCCTTCACCAATGCTCTCTATCAAATTACGACCCGCAAATCCCGCCATGACGACCCGATGACATCTTTGATCTATACTGCATCCGCTGGAGCTCTCGTCACATCCCTGATGTTGCCACGCTACTGGCAAACACCAAACGCCCAAGAGTGGCTCCTGCTGATTGGCTCTGGTGCCATGGGCCTGATAGGACATATCTGCATTATTAGGGCTTTCCGCGCCGCACCGGCGTCAGTCATTGCCCCTTTTTCCTATTCGTCCCTGATTTGGGCGACTCTTATAGGATTTCTGATCTGGCAAGATGTTCCCACATACAACACAACGATGGGAGCATTTTTGATAGTTGGATCAGGACTTTACATATTTTTCCGGGAGCGACGCCTTAACTTTCTCGCTTTGCGACAACATCAAAATCCATGAGGCGTCGCAACAACGCTTCCATATCTTTGAGCGCAATCATGTTGGGACCGTCCGAGGGTGCATTGTTCGGATCTTGATGGGTCTCAATAAACACCCCAGCAACGCCCACTGCCACTGCAGCCCGCGCCAACACCGGCACCATGGAGCGGTCGCCACCAGACGACGTCCCCTGCCCGCCGGGTTGTTGCACCGAATGTGTTGCATCAAAAATTACTGGTGCGCCAGTCGCTGCCAATATCGGCAGGCTGCGCATGTCAGTAACCAATGTATTGTATCCAAAACTCGCCCCACGCTCCGTCAACAAAACATTGGGGTTTCCAGAATCCCAGACTTTAGCAGCGACGTTCTTCATGTCCCATGGCGCAAGAAACTGGCCCTTCTTGACATTGACAATTCGTCCTGTTTTCGCGGCGGCAATCAGCAAGTCTGTTTGCCGACACAGAAATGCTGGTATCTGCAGCACGTCGATGACACTCGCCAACTCGGCACATTGTCCTGCATCATGAACATCAGTAAGCACAGGCAAACCAAACGTCTTCTTGATATCCTCAAAAATGGCCAAGTGACTTGTCCAACCCCACGCCACGCATACCTGCAAGACTGGTACGGTTGGCCTTGTCAAAAGACGACTTGTAGACAAATCCAATTCCAACACGCTCGCAGATCTCCTGTAGTGAGCCTGCCATCGTCATGGCGTGGTCGCGACTCTCCATCTGACAGGGACCCGCGATAAGAGATAATGGCAATGTGTTGCCGAAGTTAACCGCGCCGGCCGATACAATAATGTTTCTGTTCATGACTGTTGAAAGCTCCATCAAGCTTTGGACTTGGGTTTCTTTTGAGTAGCGGCTGTTGGCGAAAACGCCAGAAATGTATTCTTGGCCGCGAGGTCTCGGACAACCGAAAACCGAATGTCGCTCGCCACTTTCTGAGCCTCAAATACATCGGCAACAAAGCCTTTTAACTCAAATTCCAGGCCCTGTGCGGTGAACCGCGCCAGCAACACTTGCGGCTCGGGATACCGCAACACTTTAGGATGAGCCTTCAATACGTCGCGCAATATGTCTGCAGCAGCATCGGCCCGCGTGGTCCCCTCCACCGTCGCACTCACACTGAAGCGCCCGACAGTGTCTCGATGGGTCCAGTTGCGGACCGCGTCCGTCACCAAATTCGAGTTGGGGACAATGACGGTGCAGCTATCAAAAGTTTCTATCTCCGTGGACCGTACATTGATCTTGCGAACGATGCCCTCACCCGCATTCGTTGCAATCCAATCCCCAACCCGCACAGGACGTTCGGCCAAGAGTATCAGCCCGGAAACGAAGTTATTGACGATTGACTGCAAGCCAAACCCGATACCGACACCCAACGCACCGGCAACAAAGGCAATATTTGAAAAGTCCAATCCGGCCGCAGATAATGCCAACGCAAAAGCCAGAACATAACCCGCATAACTCGACGCCGTAGTGATTGAGGCTTGAACACCGCGGTCCATAGACGTCTCAGAAAGAACACGCCTTTCCAGCCATCCCGTCACAAATCGCGTCAGCACAACACCGATGGCCAAGACCAACAGCGCAACCAACAATCCCCATGGAGAAATCGAAATGTTGCCGACAGTGAATCCGTTAAAGAATCCCGTCGCCATCGATGACAGATTGATCCACGTCAGGGCCCAGATTGCAAAGAGCACCGGAAATGCAATGATGACCAACAAAACGTCGATAACCGTGCGGAAAATCAGTGAGAGCCTGGAGATACCCTTTTCAGTGAGCCCCAGAAAACTCCGCGTTACGACACCCAGCCGAGATGCAGGGTTCAGCATGGTGTCGGAAACAGCGTCTGCCAGATAGTGGATGATCGCGCAGAACACTGCAAAAAGCGCTGTATCAAAGATGTTGCCTACCATGAAATAGGCAAACGAAATGTAACCCGTCACCAGTGCCAATGTCGAAAGCGCCAACAATACCCAGATAAAGGGCAGCGTTTGGACAAACCAGGTGAGGTAATAAGATTGCCCTTCCGCAATACCCCGATTTGCTTGTCGACGCAGCACGACGAGTATCAAGCCCAACAGCGTAATCATTGCTGCGGATGCCAATGCAGTTTGTCCCGCTGTCAAGTTGACTGGTAAATTCAGCAGATTTGATATGTTCGAAAGACTGCCACTGGCCGCATAAATCAGCGTCGTAATGGCAACCAGCAGAGGCAATGTATTCGCAGTACCTTCATCAATCGAGATCAAACGCGCCTCGGGGCGACGTGGTGCACAAACAAAATAGGTCAGTGCGGTATTAAATGCGACAGGAGTAATTATCCCGAAAAACGCATCTAGTAGCGGTTTGACACCATCGGTGGTTAAGTTGGCGAGATTGACTGCTGCGACGAAGAGGACATTTCCGAAAATAACAACAAGGCCGACCGCGACCAGTCCTCCCACAATCCGCAACAAGCGCCGCAGTGCCGACATCTGCCGCCGTTCATCTGTCGGCTGCAGCCTTTCGAGCCTGAACCGGATGCGCCGCTTCAACACTTGCCATATGGCAATCAGCAACCCACCAACAGCGGGCAGCAGCAAGAGGCCACCAAAATTCGCTTTGGTGGCTACCTCCTTCCACCATCGCCCAAGGAGTTCAGACATCCGCGTTGAGAACAGCGTTACGCCATTCCAAGTTTCAACCCACAGTCCGGGGTTCAACACCGATTTGTCTGACCGAAAAATACGGTCGAAAAATCTGTCGCGTTGCAGAGAAAGAATGCGGGTAACGGATTGATCGGCTTCGACACGTAACAACTCGAGCTGCTTTTGCGAAGCCTCCAAGCGCGAGATTCGCGTCTGAAGCAACTGTCGCTGGTTGGCCATGATGGCAGATTCCGGTTCACCAGTTTCTGGTGCCGGCCCCAGCCTCTTAAGTTGTTCCCGGACCTCATTGAGTGGCCCATCGAGCTTTCTGCTTTCGGCCGTGCTGTCCAGTTTAAAGGATTCAATTGTTGTACGCTGCTGCTGCAAATCATCATCACTTGCTTCAGCTGAACCCAGAACTGATCCAATTGCCCGCAGTTGATTTCGTATGGCGGAAATATGGGTTTCACTTTCCGATAACAACGCATCGGACGTTGCCTGCGCAAAAGCAGAGCTGGCGAACAGTATCAGGAAAAGAAAAGCGCGCAGGCCGCGCATCAAATTAAACAAGTCTGCTCTGCACCACTGCAGCGGCAATGAAGCTGGCAAACAGTGGATGCGGTGCAAAAGGTTTCGACTTGAGTTCGGGATGATACTGAACACCGATGAACCAGGGATGATTGGAATATTCGACCGTTTCCGGCAGCAATCCATCGGGCGACATTCCGGCAAATTTCAGGCCGGCAGCTTCAAGTTTCTGGCGATAAGACGTGTTGACCTCGTATCGATGCCGATGCCGCTCCGATATACGAATGTCACCATAGATATCTGCAATTCGGCTGCCTTCCTGCAGGGCCGCATCAAACGCACCCAGACGCATGGTGCCCCCGAGATCGCCACCAGCCTTCCGGATTTCCAACTCATTGCCTTTCATCCATTCTTTCATGGTGCCGACAACCGGTTGCTGAGTTTCTCCAAATTCAGTTGAACTGGCATCAGCGATACCGCACAGATTTCGCGCCGCCTCGATGCAAGCCATTTGCATGCCAAAACAAATCCCAAAATAGGGAACATTTCGGGTGCGCGCAAAACTTGCCGCATGGATCTTGCCTTCCGAACCCCGTTCACCAAATCCGCCCGGTACAAGAATGCCATGGAAACTCTCAAGATAAGGAGCCGGATCTTCTTTCTCAAAGACTTCACTCTCGATCCACTCGAGATTGACCTTCACGTTGTTGGCAATGCCACCATGAATGAGGGCTTCTTTCAGCGATTTGTAAGCATCGAGGAGGCCTGTGTACTTACCCACAACGGCGATATTTACTTCGCCCTCTGGGTGATCTATCCGGCGCATGATTTCGGACCACTGTCCAAGATCCGGTTTATTTATGCCTGTCATGCCAAATGCATCAAGGACTTCTTGGTCCAGGCCCTCTTCGTGATAGGCGCGAGGCACGTCGTAAATACTCGCAACATCCAGCGCCTGAATGACGGCACTCGGTCTCACGTTGCAAAACAGGGCTATCTTCTTGCGCTCAGACGGGGGAATTGTGCGATCTGCCCGGCACAACAGAATATCTGGCTGAATTCCAATCGAGCGCAATTCTTTCACGGAATGTTGTGTTGGCTTTGTCTTGAGCTCGCCAGCTGTCGGAATATAGGGGAGCAGTGTCAGATGGATGAAAATACAATTGCCGCGCGGTGATTCCTGTCCAAACTGGCGAATGGCCTCGAAGAAAGGCAACCCCTCAATATCACCGACGGTACCGCCAATCTCCACCAAGACAAAGTCAAAATCTTCGTTGTCTGACTTGATGAAATCTTTGATTGCATCTGTCACATGCGGGATAACCTGAACAGTCCCACCCAGAAAATCGCCACGGCGTTCTTTGGCAATGATGTCCTGGTAAATCCGACCAGTCGTAATATTGTCACCCTTGTTGGCATGGCGACCTGTGAAGCGCTCATAATGACCAAGGTCAAGATCAGTTTCAGCACCATCGTCAGTGACAAAGACTTCGCCGTGCTGATATGGACTCATGGTTCCGGGATCCACGTTGATATAAGGGTCGAGCTTCTTCAGTCGAACCCTGAATCCCCGCGCCTGTAGCAAGGCTCCCAATGCAGCAGATGCCAAGCCTTTTCCAAGGGATGAAACCACGCCGCCAGTTATGAAAATATATCGCGCCATGGGAGCCTGTCCTAAACTGCTCCGATCCCGATTCACAAGGAATTATTGCAGATACCTAATTTCGCTGTGGAAACAGTTACGGCTTGGGCTGTTCGGGTGCGGCCTGGCCATCGAGCTTTGGCAAGAGTGAACCCTCAGGCGCTGTCGCGGGTGGAGCTGCAGGCACCTGCCCTTCAGTTGTAGCTGGTGTGGTCGACTGCTTCAAATTGTCGAAAACTGAGCCACTCTTGGTGCTGCTGAGTATAGTAAGGGCGATCGACGTGACAAAAAACGTAGCGGCCAAAATAGCCGTGGCCCGGGTTAATGCGTTGCCGACACCCCGGCTGGAAAAAAGATTGCCTGATCCACCGCCAATTCCAAGTGCGCCACCTTCAGACCGCTGCAATAAAATCACGCCGATCAGCGCAAGTGCCACGAGCAAATGAACGACGAGCAGGACCGGGAGAATGGATTGCATGAATATACCCTATGAATTTTGACACCGTTTACCTGCTAGATGGAGGGTGCGCAACCTTTTCGCAAGGCAACGAATTCTGCCTCACCCACCACTTGAATAAATCACATGTAAGTCTTTATAATGCCAATAAAATCTGCGGCCTTGAGAGACGCGCCACCAACCAAAGCACCATTGACATTGGGTGCTCCCATCAATTCCGCTGCATTGGAAGGTTTAACAGAGCCGCCATACAAGATACGCGTCGCCGCGCCGTCCTTGCCCATAATGCTCTCCAGGTCTTTCCGGATATGGGCATGCGCTTCGGCAACTTCAGCCGTTGTAGGGGTAAGGCCGGTTCCAATTGCCCAAACAGGCTCATAGGCGATAACGACGGTGTCAGCTGTGGCACCATCTGGAAGGGACCCTTTCAACTGTTTGGACAACACATCCAGTGTCTTCCCGACTTTACGCTCATCCAGGGTCTCACCAATGCAGACAATGGCCACGAGCCCGCTTTTGAGCACGGATTTCGCCTTTGCGGCAACGTCTGCGTCTGATTCCTTGTGATTGGTGCGCCGTTCTGAGTGACCGACTATAATAGCCGTGGCGCCGCAGTCTTTCAGCATGTCTGCCGAAATATCACCGGTGTGCGCACCAGAAGCTGCAGCATGGCAATCTTGCGCGCCAGCCTTGATTTTACTGCCTTTTAGGACACTTCGGACCCTCCGGATCAAAGTTGCCGGTGGGCAAACCAGCACATCACACTTGAGTCGCACGCCGCCAAGCATAGCTGCAAGCAAACGTGGCTCTTTCAGACTGGCGGTTGTGCCGTTCATCTTCCAGTTGCCGGCCACCAGGGGGCGTATTGTCGTCGTCATCTAAGGTGCTCCTTGAAATCTCGGGCCCTATCTCGCACTTGCAGCTGAAAAGGCCAATACCCTATAGAGGACTTTCCATACCTGATTTGCAGTCAGGTCAACTTCACTGTCTATCAGGTGCACCGCATGCTCGAATATTTCCGCAACGCCGCAAAATCATGGGTCGCCAAGATCCTTTTGAGCCTGTTGGTGCTGAGTTTCGCAGTTTGGGGGATCAATGACATATTCTTCAGCGGCCTTTGGGGCAAAGACTTGGCTACCGTCGGACACCAGAAAATAACTGGAACCGCCTATACGCAGGCGTTTAATCGGGCAGTCGAACGTTACTCCCAACAAGCGGGTACACAGATTTCTTTAGATGAAGCTCGGGCACTTGGTATTGACCGTCAGGTGCGTGATGGTTTGATCGCCACTGCTGCGCTCGATTCTTTGGCGACTGACCTAGGTGTAAAGTACGGGCATGAACAAATTGCCGCAGAAGTTGCGGCAAACCCAATGTTTCAAGACAGCAATGGCAAATTTGACGTCGAGATTTTCAATCGGGCCCTGGCAAACTCAGGGTTGAACGAGACATCGTATATTTCCAGCGAACAAACGTCGAAAATCCGGCTTGCCCTCACGAGCGCAGCGTCTCTCAAAATCGTGCCAAATGTGCTCTTGGACGCACAGAGACTTTTCCGTGAGGAAAAACGCACTGCGCGATATGTGAGGTTTACAGTGAATGCTGCTGATATTGCCGCGCCGACAGACGATGAGTTGAAGACTTATTTCAAGGACCACGCCGGAAACTATGTGGACCCGGAGTATCGGTCAGTCGTCATTATGAAAGCTGAGCCACAAGACGTGGCCGCTAAACTCGCAGTCAGCGATCAAGAACTTGCCGACACCTATGCCAAATTCAAAACCGATTACTTTACACCTGAAACCCGCAACATATTGCAACTCTCATTTCCAGACGAAGCAGCAGCACAAAAAGCCCGGCAACGCGTGTTGGCAGGTGAAGAGTTCTCCAAAATCGCATCTGAATCTGGTGCAAAAGAATCAGACATTACGCTGGCAAACAAGACGAAAGCGGATCTGCTTGATCCCGTCATTGCCGAGGCTGCATTCAACCTTGCCAAAGCCGCTGTGAGCGAACCAGTAAAGGGTGGCCTCGCAACAGTGCTGCTGAAAGTGACAGCTATCGAACCAGAAAAGCAGGCCACTTTGGACGAGGTCAAAGAACAGGTTAAGTCCAGGGTTCAGGCAGAAAAGGCCCGCGATGAATTACAGTCGGTGTCCGATGCCGTGGAAGACGCGCGTGCAGAACAGACCAAGTTTGAAGACATCGCCGCGAAGGCAGGGATTCCCATCACAGTCATTCCTGCCATCAATTCTTCAGGTCTTGATCGCAATGGCCAAGCTGTTCCCCTGCCCGCCGTTGCTGATTTAGTGAAAGCTATATTCGGCAGCGATGTGGGTGTTGAAAATGACGCGCTGACCCTCCCGGAAGGCTACGTATGGTACGACGTGCGCGAGGTCATTCCTTCTGCGCCACAAAAACTGGATGATATCAAACAGACAGTAATCGCAGATTGGAATGCCCAAAAGATCCGCGCCGCAGCCGAGGACAAGGCCAAGAAGTTGCTGGCACGTGCAAAAGCGGGTGAAAATCTCGACACATTTGCAAAGGAGCTCGGCACCGTTGTCAAAGATGTGAAACCACTCAGCCGGGTAGACGGATTAGAAGATTTCGATAGCGCTTCAGTTGCGGCACTCTTTACAGTGCCGTTGAATGGCAAAACCTATGCACTCGAGGGTGACGGTGTCTCTGCCCGAATTATCGAAGTGACGAAACTGGAAATGCCAAGTCCACCAACCCTAGATGAAAAACAACAGAAAACCGAGATGCGCAATGCTCTGACATCGGATATGGCCCAAGCTTATCTTGCAGCCGTACGTGCATCCACAGATGTTTCGATCAACGAAGATTTGTGGAAAACAATCGACGGGGCACAGGCGCAGCAGTAATCATGCTTGTCACCCCAGACTACGACAGTTTTTCAGCCGCCTACGAACGTGGTGAAGCCCAGATTGTGCAAACACGGCTTGTAGCTGATCTGGAAACACCAGTTTCGGCCATGTTGAAACTAGGCAGGAATTCAAGATACTCTTTTCTGTTGGAGTCAGTTGAAGGTGGTGCTGTTCGCGGGCGCTACTCTATCATTGGACTAAACCCGGACATCATCTGGAAATCCCACGGCACCAAAGCCAGCATCAATCGCAAGGCATTGCAGGACGTCGAAGGTCTATTTTTGGACGACAAAAATGATCCTCTCACCTCGTTGCGGTCCCTGCTGGCAGAAAGCCGAATAAGACTACCCGAAGACGCTCCACCCATGGCTGCTGGCGTATTTGGCTATCTCGGCTACGACTTTGTGAGGTTGATGGAAGACTTGCCGCCGCCAAATCCTGATTTTTTGGGCCTGCCGGACGGAATCATGATCCGTCCAACCGTCATGGCCATTTTCGACAGCGTTAAAGATGAAGTCACCGTCGTGTCCCCCGTGTACCCAGACACAACAATAACACCGCGTGCAGCATACGCGCGGGCAACTGAACGATTGACTGAAGTTGTCGATGCACTTGATAGGCCGCTCGGTCTCGCTCTACGGGACGTCGACACACCACCCATCAGTACGCTGACGTCAAATACCACGCCTGAAGAATACAAGCGGATGGTGTTAAAAGCGAAAGACTACATTGCTGCAGGTGACATTTTTCAGGTTGTCTTGTCGCAGCGTTTTGAAACAGACTTCACTCTCCCGTCGTTCTTATTGTATCGCTCCTTGCGCCGGGTCAACCCGTCACCGTTTCTCGTGTACCTGAATTTTGATACATTTGCGGTGGTCTGTTCCAGTCCGGAAATCCTGGTTCGTGTCCGCGACGGCACTGTAACTATTCGCCCCATCGCAGGAACACGGCCACGCGGAGCAAATCCTGCCGAAGATCGTGCACTTTCCGCCGAACTCCTTCAAGACCCCAAAGAACTGGCCGAACATCTCATGTTGCTGGACCTTGGTCGAAATGACGTTGGGCGCGTTGCAGAAATTGGTTCTGTCAAAGTGACAGACAAGTTCTTCCTCGAATACTATTCTCAAGTCATGCACATCGTGTCAAACGTGGAAGGCAAGCTCGACAAGAAGCATGATGTCATTGACGCGCTGTGTGCAGGTTTCCCGGCAGGTACTGTGTCTGGCGCACCTAAAGTCCGTGCCATGGAAATCATTGATGAACTGGAAAAACACAAGCGCGGCGTTTACGCAGGATGTGTCGGGTACTTCTCGGCAGACGGTGAAATGGACACCTGTATTGTCTTGCGCACTGCAATTGTGAAGGACGGAAAAATGTACGTCCAGGCAGGTGCCGGAATTGTTGCGGATAGCGACCCGCAGAATGAATATCTGGAATGCGTCAACAAGGCCAAAGCGCTATTCAAGGCCGCGGAAGAAGCCGTTCGGTTCGCTGGCCGCGCCGGGAGAGGACAATGATCATCCTCATCGACAATTACGACAGCTTTACGTGGAACCTCTATCATTTTCTCGGTGACCTTGGTGCCGAGACAGTTGTCCATCGCAATGACAAGATCAGCGTTGGCGAAGTGCTGTCTGCAAGACCGGAGGCAATTGTCATATCGCCAGGACCAGGAGAACCGGCAAATGCTGGCATTATCGTCGATCTGGTTAAACAGGCAGCCGGAAAAATTCCAGTCTTTGGTGTCTGTTTAGGGCTGCAAGCCATCGGAGAAGCGTTTGGCGGAAAAATTGTTCGCGCTCCCAAACAAATGCATGGCAAGCTCTCGCACATCGATCATCAAGATCGGGGGGTGTTCAAGGACATTCCTCAGGAATTCGCAGCGACGCGATACCATTCCCTCATCATAGATGCGGCGACCCTACCCGACTGTCTGGAAGTGACGGCGGAAACCGAGGGGCTGATCATGGGCCTCGAACACAAGACGTTGAATATTCACGGCGTGCAATTCCATCCGGAAAGCATTGCATCGGAACATGGGCATAAAATTCTGGAAAATTTTCTCGATATTGCCGGGGTCACAAGATGAGCGACATGAAATCCTTGCTGGCGAAAGTCGCCGATGGAAAGTCATTGACCCGCGATGAGTCAAGGGCAGCCTTTGGTACTATCATGTCAGGCCAAGCAACACCCTCGCAAATGGGCGCATTCCTTATGGCCATGCGCGTGCGCGGTGAAACGGTCGATGAAATCACTGGCGCCGTCGAAGTGATGCGGGAAAAAATGACCCGTGTTACTGCACCTGAAAATGCCGTGGACATCGTCGGCACAGGCGGTGATGCGTCCGGGTCTTACAACATCTCAACATGCGCAGCGTTCATCGCAGCCGGTGCTGGCTTGAAAATTGCCAAACATGGCAATCGAGCGCTGTCTTCAAAATCAGGTGCGGCTGATGTCCTCGTCGCACTCGGCGTTAAAGTTGACACCACTCCCGAAGTGATTGCCAACTGCATTGTTGAAACTGGTCTCGGGTTCATGTTTGCACCAGCCCATCACAGTTCCATGAAACATGTGGCTCCGACCCGCGTCGAACTCGGAACCCGCACAATTTTCAATTTGTTAGGGCCGCTATCAAACCCCGCCAGCGTAAAAAAGCAAATCATTGGTGTCTATTCTAAAAACTGGGTTGAACCGCTTGCCCATGTCTTGAATAATCTAGGAAGCGAAAGGTGTTGGATTGCACATGGCGAAGGTGGGATGGATGAGATCGTACCTACGGGCACCACTTGGATTGCAGAGCTGAAGGACGGGAAGGTTTCCACCCTTGAGGTCACACCAGAGAAAGTTGGCCTAAAACGTGCGCGCCGTGAGGAACTGACTGGAGCGGATGCAACATACAATGCAACAGCATTACGCGACGTATTGGCTGGAAAACCATCCGCTTACGCGGATGCATCCATCATGACCGCAGGCGCCGCATGCGTTATCGCAGGCACCGCTGAAACACTTGAACAAGGGATCGCCATGGCGCGCGAAGCAATCAAATCTGGCGCGGCGATGAGTGTGCTCGAAAAACTCGTCAAGGTTTCGAACACCTAATGGCCACCATCCTCGATAAAATTTCAACATACAAACGTGACGAAGTGAGTGCTGCCAAACGTCGACTTCCGTTTGCATCACTCGACCTTCACGCCCGCTCGCAATTGCGTCCTCGCGGATTCCTCAAAGCGATTGAAAACAAGTTGGCACAAGGCAAATGGGCCTTGATTGCTGAAATCAAGAAAGCCTCGCCGTCAAAAGGTCTCATAAGAGCTGATTTTGATCCCCCTGCCATTGCAGTTGCCTACGAGGCAGGAGGTGCTGCCTGCCTCTCGGTTTTAACGGACGGACCGAGTTTTGAGGGCTCACCGCAATATCTGACGGAAGCTCGCAAGGCCTGTCATCTGCCGGCCCTCCGCAAAGACTTCATGCTCGACACCTACCAAGTGGCTGAAGCCAGGGCCTGGGGCGGTGACTGCATTTTGATAATCATGGCGATGGTGGACGACGAACTCGCGACCGACCTGGAAACGGCAGCATTTGATTACGGCATGGACGTACTGATCGAAGTCCATGATGCACACGAACTTGATCGCGCAATGAAACTAAAATCGCGGTTGATCGGCGTCAACAACCGCAATCTCCACACATTTGAAACCAACCTCACAACAACAGAAGAACTCGCCCCGCGCATACCCAAAGACAAAATTGTTGTGGGTGAAAGCGGGCTTTTCGCACCAAGCGATCTCGCCAGACTTTCAAAGTATTCTGTCTCCACATTCTTGATCGGAGAAAGCCTGATGCGCCAACCTGATGTGGAAGCGGCAACGCGCGCCATACTGGAGCAGCCATGAGCAAACTCTCACATCTTGATGTAAAGGGTCAGGCCCATATGGTTGACGTATCGGCCAAAGCCATCACGATACGCTCAGCCACAGCCAAAGGCAGCATTTTGATGTTACCTGAGACAGTTGCACTCATTTCAACCGGTCAGGCAAAAAAAGGAGACGTCTTAGCGACGGCCAGGATAGCAGGTATCCAGGCAGCAAAGCGCACAAGTGATCTAATTCCGCTCTGCCATCCGTTGATGATTTCAAAGGTGAGTGTTGAATTCAAGATCGACGAAAGCGCGATCCACGTCGAATCCACGGTAAAAGTCGAGGGCAAAACCGGTGTCGAGATGGAAGCGCTGACAGCTTGTTCAATCGCATGCCTCACGATCTATGACATGTTAAAGGCCGTTGATCGCGGCATGTGCATCACAAACCTGAGGCTGATAGAAAAGTCTGGCGGCGTCTCCGGTCACTACAAAGGAGCTTAGATGTCTTTGTTGACCGTGGAAGATGCACTTGCGAAAATCCTGAGGACCGCCAAGCCACTGTCCGCTGAGCGTGTTCTTTTGCAGAACGCCTACGGTCGCGTTTTGGCAAGACCCGTGAAGGCAACGCGGGACCAACCACCTTTTGACGCGTCAGCCATGGACGGATATGCCGTCCGACAAATTGACGTCAAGACTATTCCGGTGCGACTAAAAATTGTTGGAACAGCAGCCGCAGGACACGCCTTTGCCCGTGCGATCAACAAACAGCAGGCAATCAGAACACTAACAGGCGCACCCATTCCCAAGAATGCCGACACTCTCGTGATGCAGGAAAACACTGTCAGGGATGACTCCGAATTGGAAATCGTCCAAGCCACACCGGTCGGCAAGAACATCCGCAGACGGGGCCTCGACTTTAAACGGGGGCAATCGCTTCTTTCAGCGGGTACGCGACTCAATGCCCGCGATATAGGCCTCGCTGCAGCGGGTAATACTGCAAATGTTATAGTGTATCGTCGACCACATGTCGTCATCATTACGACTGGTGACGAACTCGTGTTGCCCGGGCAAAAACCGCGCGGCGACCAAATCGTTTCTTCCAACAGCTTTGCGCTTGAGAGCATGGTCCGCGCGTGGGGTGCAAAGGTCACTAATCTAGGGATCATCAAAGACTCCCTTAAGGCTACAGTGACCGCCATACGCAAAGGGCTGAAAGCCGACATTGTCGTTACAACCGGCGGAGCTTCTGTCGGCGATCACGACTTTGTTCAACAGGCTTTCAAAGACTGCGGGGTAAGAATCGGTTTCTGGAAGATTGCCCTGCGTCCTGGCAAGCCATTGATGTTTGGTACAAAAGCCAAGGCTCGGGTATTGGGCCTCCCAGGAAACCCGGTTTCCGCGCTAGTCTGCGCCCGAATTTTTCTGAAACCCTTGCTCGACCAAATGCAAGGCTTGCCATTGGGAGAACTCAGAGTCACAGCAAAACTTTCTGCGGCGCTACTGGAGAACGACACTCGCCGAGACTATATTCGCGCCACACTAGAAACTGCTCCAGATGGATCTCGAATAGCTAAGCCGTTTGCAACGCAAGATTCCTCCATGCAGCGCACGTTGCGCGACTCCCACTGCCTGATTATTCGTCCTCCCCACGCGAAGGCCGCCGTCGCAGGCGACATGGTGGAAATTCTTGTGTTGGATTTTTGAGGTTGGCTATGAAATCAATCTGCGTATTTTGCGGTGCCCGACCAGGCAATGATCCAAAATATCTGGCGGCGGCTGAAACAGCGGCCCGACAAATCGCAAAAGCAGGCCTGACCATTGTCTATGGAGGTGGACGCGTCGGCCTGATGGGGGCTGTCGCAGATGCTGCTCTGCAAATTGGCGGGAGAGTTGTCGGTATTATCCCGCGTTTTCTTGCCGACAAGGAAATTGAGCATAAGGGCCTTTCTGAAATTCATGTGGTTGAATCCATGCACGAACGAAAAACAATGATGGAGGAGTTGTCCGATGGTTTTGTGGCACTTCCAGGCGGTGCTGGAACACTGGAAGAAATCTTCGAACAATGGACATGGGCGCAGCTCGGCATTCATACAAAGCCCATTGGCTTTCTCAACAGCGATGGTTTCTACGACCCGCTTGTGACCATGATCCACAATATGCGTAGTGCAGAGTTTATCCAGGAAGAACTGGTCGACATGTTGATCGTGGAGCGCGAGATTCACTCACTGATCATGAGGTTCAAGTCTTACGAGCCACCCCAAAAACGGTGGACGTGACCATGGCACAGCCTAAATTCGTCATGGTTGTGACCTACGGCAGATCAGGGTCGACGCTCTTAATGTCCATGCTGAACACTATTCGCGGCTCTCGCATAACCGGTGAAAACAACAATGCCCTTTACTTCACATACAAGGCAATAGAGGCAGCACGGTCAAGCAAGGAGAAATTTGGTAAGGCAGAAATGGGCACGGACTTTGCATGGTATGGCGCTCACTCCATTGATGCCGAAGGGTTTCGGCGCGAACTTCTTGAGTCATTCAAGCGTAACGTCCTCGGAGTTAAAGGTCGGGAGCCCTTGATTGGATTCAAGGAAATCCGGTACAGCGAAAACCGAATGCATGTCGATGACCTGAATGGTTATCTGGAGTTCGTCCTGCAACAAATTCCCAATTCACTCATCATTATCAACACGCGCGACATTGCGGCAACGGCAAAAAGTAGCTGGTTCAAAGGTCGCCCCGACGCAGAAGACTATCTGCGTCGTACTGAAGCGCGCCTGCTCGCATTTGCCTCCAGCCACCGCGAAAACGTGGTGCACCTGCATTTCGATGATTACATCAAAAATCCCGACTCCATGATTGCAGTATTGGCAAAATCGGGCATCCACCTTGATAAACCCAAAATCGAGGCAGTCTTGGCAAAACCGCACAGCACAAGTGCGGTCCTTCAACAACGTGACGTTCTTAAAAGTCGGCCAACCTGGGTCGAATGGGTTATGAAGGCCCTTTTTTTTCGCTGAGGCGCAAAATCGGGCCCAAAACAAAAACACTTGCGGAACAACGTGAGAACAGATATAGCTGTTTCGCCTCTGTTCCAATTCCACTCGAAAGGTTATCCCATGCTGACCCGCAAACAACTTGAGCTGTTGCTGTTTATAAACACCCGCCTCAAGGAAGAAGGCGTGCCCCCATCTTTCGAAGAGATGAAAGACGCACTGAACTTGCAGTCCAAGTCTGGTGTGCACAGACTGATAGTGGCTTTAGAAGAGCGTGGCTTTCTCAAGCGCATGCCCAATCGGGCACGGGCGCTTGAAGTGATAAAGCTTCCAGACTCTCACAGTCCAAGCATGGCACCACGAAAGAGTGGATTTACACCCAATGTTATCGAGGGCAATTTAGGCAAAACCAAAGCGGTTCCACCCGCCAACGACGCAGCATATCGGCCAACATATGTCCCGATGATGGGTCGAATAGCGGCTGGCGTGCCAATTTCAGCGATTCAAGACCATTCTACCAATATACCGATCCCACCGGATATGCTGGGGTCAGGCGAACATTTCGCACTGGAAGTCAAAGGCGATTCAATGATTGGCGCAGGGATATTTGACGGAGATACAGTGCTCATCAGAAAGGGCGACACAGCCATCAATGGGGAAATTGTGGTCGCCCTTGTCGATGATGAGGAAGCAACCCTCAAGCGACTGCGCAAGAAGGGCGATTCCATTGCCCTCGAAGCAGCGAATGAGGCCTATGAAACTCGTATCTTCGGCCCCGACCGCGTGCGTGTCCAAGGCAAGCTTGTAGGCCTCCTGCGACGCTATTGACTGTTTTGTGGCAGTGCTTTTGTTTGACAGAAAAGCATTGCTGCCTCAATTTGACAGGAAAACCAGCGGAGTACTGTCATGAGAATCTATGGCGATGTTATCTCCCCTTTCGTGCGTGCGTGTCTCGTTTGCGCCCACGAAACAGGGATCGCGGACCAGATTGAGCTGGTTAAAACCCATGTCAAACCGTTTGAGGAACACCCGGACCTCTTCAAACTTAGCCCAATCGGCAAAATTCCTGTTCTTGAAACAAACCACCATCACCCAGTGTATGATAGTCGAGTTATTATTGAGTATCTCGCCCATATAGCGGGCAATCGCGACATCATTCCGGACGATGGCGTAAAGCGGTTCAGGGCCCTGACCCTCGCCGCACTTGCTTCAGGAATGGCAGATGCCGCCGTTGCACTCCGCTATGAGCAGGCCCAAAGACCTGAAGAACTGCGGTGGAAAGAACTGATGGCCCGGCAGCAACAGCGCATCATAGCTGGCACAAAAGACGTTGAAAGTAACTGGCGACCCGAACTTGAAACCGTGAATATCGGCAGCATGTTCTTGGCAACAACACTTGGCTACGTCGACTTTCGGCACCAATCGATCGATTGGCGAAAAGACAATCAAAGTGTTGCCGAGTTCTACAAACGATTCAGCAGTCGCCCGAGCATGTTGGCTTACGCCCTGGAATGAAGACTGAAATCAGCGACAAGCATGTTGTCATCGTCGGTGCAGGTGCAGCCGGACTGGCAGCAGCATGCTTGCTGAAACAGGATGGCATAGCAACAACACTGATTGGCATCCCCGCACAGCAGGATTTGCGGACGGTGGCCCTGATGCAGCCCGCCATGAAACTTCTGAAGTTTATCGGTGTGTGGACCGAAGCCCTCCAAAACAGCGCAGCTCCCCTTCGGCGACTGCACATAGTCGATGATACCGGCAACTACATCTGCGCCCCAAAGTTGGAATTTCATGCTAAGGAAATTGGTGAAGACACCTTTGGATACAATATCCCTCTCTCTGCCCTCCTCCCAGCCTTGACCGTGCGCGCCAACGAGTTGGGCGTGACAATTGTTAATGACACCGTAACGGGCATTGGTTTCGACCGGAAACAGGTCACGCTACAAACAGACACTGGTAAATCATACACCGCCGCAGCTGCAATTGCCGCCGACGGAAGGGAGTCGACACTTCGCAAGGCTCTCGACATTGAAACAATCACACAAGTCTGGAAACAGTCGGCATTGGTTGCGAGTTTTTCGCACTCCCTGCCCCACCTAGAAACGTCAACAGAATACCATCGCCCCCATGGCTTGCTTACAGTTGTCCCGCAACCCGGGCAAAGGTCAAGCCTGGTATGGATGGGAAAGCCAGAGGAAATTGCAAGTCTGAACGCGTTGCCGTTGGAAGAGTTTGCAATTGAGATCCAACTTGGTTGCCATGGTGGTTTAGGACTCGTGTCTGACATTTCAGCTCGGCAAGTCTTTCCCATGCAATCCCGCAGAGCCTCGCGATTGGCTAGATCGCGCGTATTCCTCGTGGGGGAAGCAGCACACAGTTTCCCGCCAATTGGTGCTCAAGGGCTCAACATATCGTTACGGGACGTCGGCCATGCGGCGGATATCATTTTGGCCGCGGATGATCCGGGCAACGACGCCGCATGTGAGGAATACCACCAATTACGCCAGATAGATCTCCTGCCACGCCTTAGCGCCATCAATGCAATGAATTTCTCCTTGCTCAGCGACTCCGTGCCGCTTGCCGCTCTGCGCAGTATGGGGCTTGCCATGGTTGACGCAGTGCCGGCCATTCGAAAACGAGTAATCGAATATGGATTGGCACCGAAAAACCTGCTCCCATTCGCCATGCGCGGTTAGGTAGACAACCTCTTGAATAGACCAACGAAAGTCGGCATTCTCCAGTCATGGAACCAAAAAACGCAAAGTTTCCCATCGGTCAGGTCGTAAAACATCGATTGTTCGATTTTCGTGGGGTCATTTTTGACGTCGACCCGCAATTCAACAATACCGAAGAATGGTACAACGCGATTCCAGCGAAAGACCGACCACCAAAGAACCAGCCCTACTACCACCTGCTCGCCGAAAACAGCGAGACAGAATACATTGCCTATGTTTCAGAACAAAATCTGCTTGTGGACGACTCACGCGCACCAGTGCGACACCCTCAGGTCAGAGACTATTTTGGTTCCTTCGACAACGGCAGTGGCTGCTATGCCAAAAGGTCCTCACACTACAACTGAGGCCGATGCGCTTCATCATCAGGAGTTTGCCAACATGACACAGCACTGGACCAGGCGTGCACTGCATTTTGGATCAGCGCTCGCGCTCTTGAGCGGGATCGCATGGGCCGAGCCAAAACACGGCATAGCAATGCATGGTGAGCCCACCTTGCCTGCGGATTTCACCCACCTGCCCTATGCCAACCCTGACGCACCGCAAGGTGGTGCGTTACGCCAAGCAATCACAGGGTCGTTCGATAGCGTCAATCCATTCATCGTAAAGGGCGCGGCGGCCATGGGCGTGCGCACTTACGTTTTTGAAAGCCTGCTCGGCCGCAATTGGTCTGAAGCATTTTCACTGTATGGACTGCTCGCAGAAAGCATCGATGTTTCCGACGACCGCCAAACGTTTACTTTCAAGTTGCGGCCAGAAGCAAAGTTTTCCGATGGTAGTCCAGTCACGGCAGCCGACGTCGTCTTCTCCATGGAAACCTTGCGCGACAAGGGACGCCCTAACTATAAGAACAGCTACGGCAAAGTGACAAAGGTGGAAACACCTGACCAAAGCACGGTCGTCTTCACGCAGGGTGCGGGAGACAGGGAACTTCCATTGATTATCGGTCTCATGCCCATTCTATCGAAGAAATCGTGGGGGGCACGCGTTTTCGACGAGTCGACACTCAATGCCATCGTCGGTTCTGGACCATATGTGTTGGACGGCATCAAAGCTGGGGAAAGCATCTCTTACAAGAAAAACCCGAACTATTGGGGAACATCAGTCGCAATTGGAAGGGGACTGTGGAACTTCGATACAGTCAGGTTTGACTATTACAAAGACAACAACGCGGCGTTCGAAGCGTTCAAGAAAGGCGATGCAGACATTCGCGTTGAAAACGATCCCGTCCGCTGGACCACAGGCTACGACTTCCACGCCAAAATTGAAGGTGAGGTGATACTCGAAACAATCGAGCAGCGCTCGCCTGCGGCCACAACCGGTTTTGCATTCAATACCCGACGCAAGATTTTTGAAGATGTCCGTGTTCGTGAGGCCATAAGCTTGGCATTCGACTTCGAATGGGCCAATGCAAATTTATTCTCCAATCTCTATCGCCGAACCTATGGTTACTTCAGCGGTTCTGAACTTTCATCCCAGGGCATACCTGCTAATGCGGCAGAACGTGCCATTTTAGGCGACGCAGAAAGTATACTGAAGCCAACCTCGCTCGACGGAACTTACAAGATTCCGGTGAGTGACGGCTCGGGCCGCGACCGCAAAACCTTGCGCGCGGTGGTCGACCTGCTTGGCGAAGCAGGATGGGTCATGAAAGACGGTGCAATGGTTAACGCAGCTGGCGAACCTTTGACTTTCACGATGACCATTCAAAACAAGGATCAAGAGAAGGCGGCGTTGCATTTCCAACGCACTCTGCTGGTGATTGGAGTTAAAACCGAAGTCCGCACGGTAGATGCTGCACAGTTCAGCGCACTGCAAAAAACCTATGACTACGACATGATACCGGTGTCCTGGTTCAATTCACTCTCGCCAGGCAATGAACAAAAGCTCTATTTTGGCTCGGCGGGAAAAACCACTGAAGGAACCCGCAACTACCCAGGCATTGCCAACCCAGCTGTAGATGCCGCCATAGAAGCCATGCTCAAGGCTCAAACACGGGAAGAGTTGGTAACTGCAGCACACGCCGAAGACAGGCTCTTGGTTGCAGGCCACTACATCGTCCCTTTTTACGATGCTGGTGGCCAATGGGTCGCCCGTTGGACCTACATTGGCAGACCTGACACCCAACCCTTGCCAGGTTTCGAAGCAACCACTTTGTGGCGTATTCCTTAGACGGCGAGTTTCACGAGCGTTTGAAGCAACAACCGCGTGCCCTTCAATCGCGGTGCTGTTTTCTCCCAATCGCGGATCAGGACAAGCTTCATATCAGGCCGCAGCTTTGCCAAGCTACCTTGGGAGGAAATCCACTCCACCAGCTTTTGAGGCTGGGGGAAAATGCCACCGCGAAAAACAATGGTGGCTCCCTTGGGTCCAGAGTCAACACTTTGCACATTGGCACGCCTGCACATCATCTTGATGGAGACAATCTCTAGCAAGTGTTCAACCTCCTCTGGCGGCCGTCCAAAGCGGTCGTGCAATTCCACGGCAAATGAATCAAGGTCCGCTTGCGTTTCAAAGTCCGAAAGACGTCTGTATAAACCAAGTCGCAATGGGAGGTCTGATACATAGGTTTCCGGAATGAGAACTGACGTTCCGATATTGATTTGCGGTGACCACGTACTGTCTTGAGCTGCAATATGATCCCCGCTTCGCATGCCTGCGACGGCTTCCTCCAACATGGACTGGTAGAGCTCGAACCCAACTTCCCTGATATTTCCAGATTGTTCTTCACCGAGAAGGTTGCCGGCACCACGAATATCAAGATCGTGACTGGCCAGTGTGAACCCAGCGCCCAGCGAATCCAGAGACTGAAGGACTTTCAATCGCCTTTCTGCGCCAGGCGACATAATCCGCAAGGCCGGCGTCGTCAGCAGCGCATAGGCACGCTGCTTGGAACGCCCCACACGCCCCCGCAATTGATAGAGTTGTGCCAGTCCAAACATATCTGCGCGGTGAATGATCAGTGTATTCGCCGTCGAGATATCCAGTCCCGACTCCACTATAGTGGTCGACAACAGTACATCAAACGCGCGGTCATAAAATCCCGTCATGATGTCTTCCAGTTCCGTCGGCGGCAAACGACCATGTGCAGTTCTGAATTTTATCTCCGGCACATTGGTCTGCAGAAATTCCGCCATCTCTGGTAAATCCGAAATTCTGGGGACGACGAAAAAACTCTGTCCTCCGCGGAAGTGCTCGCGCAACAAGTGTTCCCGAATGACAACGGGATCAAAAGGCGAAACATAAGTTCTCACGGCCAACCGATCGACGGGCGGTGTCGTGATCAGAGACATTTCCCGCAGTCCCGAAAGTGACAGTTGCAAGGTGCGCGGGATCGGGGTCGCTGTCAGAGTAAGCACATGGACGTTCGCCTTCATGGACTTCAGCCGCTCTTTGTGCTTGACGCCAAAATGCTGTTCTTCATCGACGATCAGCAATCCCAAATCTCGGAACTTGATACTATCTGCCAGCAGGGCATGTGTCCCGACAACGATATCGACACTGCCGTCGGCGAGTCCTTTCTTGACCTCCTCGACATCTTTGCGACCGACAAGGCGCGAAGCTTGCGCAATCCGCAACGGGAGGCCACGAAAGCGCGTGCTAAACGTTTTGAAGTGCTGCCTGCTCAAAAGTGTCGTCGGGACAACAACAGCAACCTGCTTTCCGCCATAGGCGGCAACAAAAGCGGCCCGCAAGGCAACTTCAGTTTTGCCAAATCCCACATCGCCGCAGATCAGCCTGTCCATGGGCCTGCCGCTTGCCAGATCTTCGACAACAGCTTCAATGGCACTTAGTTGGTCTTCGGTTTCATCGTAGGGGAAACGTGCGCAGAATTCATCAAAGGCCCCTTCGGGGGGCGACATGACCTCACCTGGTCGCAATTCTCGGGCTGCAGCTGTCTTGATCAGATCGCCGGCAATTTCAAGAATTCGTTCCTTGAGGCGTGCCTTCTTTGCCTGCCACGCTCCGCCGCCCAACTTGTCGAGCTGGACGCCTTCCGTCTCTGACCCATAACGCGACAACAGGTCGATGTTTTCAACCGGTATAAACAACCGGTCATTGCCCGCATAAATCAACAGCAGGCAGTCATGGGGCGATCCTTGCACCTCAAGTGTCCGCAGACCTTCGAAGCGCCCAATACCGTGGTCAACATGGACCATCAGATCGCCCACATTCAGAGCGGCCAGTTCAGAGAACATGTCGGCGGCTTTTTTGACCTTGCGTGCGCGACGCACCATCCGCTCGCCGACAATGTCGTGTTCAGTCGTTACAACGAAGTCGTCGAATTCGAAACCCAACTCCTGGGGCACGACAGCCAGCCAGACAACGCCAACTGGACCCTCCACAACGTTAGTCCATGAATCTGTCGTGACAAGTGGCATCACGCCATGATCCCTCAGGATCGTCGCCATGCGTTCCGCAGAGCCTTGGCTCCAGAATGTCAACATGACCCGTTTGCCTGCATGCCGAACGGCGTCAAGATGCTGCCGGACTGCATCGTAAACGTTTACCTGGGTGTCAGCACGCTCGACTGCAAATGATCGCCCTTGCCGACCGCCGAGCGACACGGCATTCGCGTCAACCCGCTCGAATGGCGTCAGGGTGACAACAGCGCGCGTTGTAAAAATCTCCCTGAGTTCACTTTCAGACACGAAAAGCTCGTCCGGATTCAATGGCTTATATGGAGCGGCACCAAACTTCCCATTCTCGGGCGCGTCTTTGCGCGCCTGAAAGTATTCGTTGATCTGTTCAAACCGCGCAGCAACACTCTCTTCGACCGTATGGCTGAGTGTGATGTCCGCATCCGGCACGTAGTCAAAAAGTGTTTCAAGTTGATCATGGAACAAGGGCAACCAATGCTCCATGCCCTGATAAGTGCGCGAATTGGTCACCGATTCATAAAGTGGATCGCTCACATCGATACCACCGAAGGCCGCTGCGTACTTGGAACGAAACAGCGATGCAGTAGTCGAATTGAGTTGAACCTCATTTGCCGCAATTAGGCGAAGACGCTTCAATTGGTCAGTGGTGCGCTGTGTCTGCGGATCAAAGCTGCGGATGCTCTCCAGCGTGTCGCCAAAGAAATCAAGTCGTACAGGGACCTCTTGCCCTGCCGGAAAGACATCAACCAAGCCACCCCGAACCGCAAAATCGCCCGGCTCTACGACGGTGCCAGTGCGGTTAAACCCATTTTGCGCCAGGAACCCCAGAAGCTGGTCCCCATCGACCAGCTCGCCGGGAGCCAACAGCAAAGTTGTCTGTGACAGGGACTTGCGGCTGATTGTCCGTTGCAGCAGGGCGTTGACGGTTGTCAGGATTAAGGTAGGACGCCGCAGTCCCTCTGACAGGTAGGACAGGGTTTGGAGACGCTTGGCAACAACGAATGGTGCTGGTGACACGCGGTCATAAGGTAGGCAATCCCACGCCGGAAACTCGAGGACGGCCAGGTTTGGCGCATAGAACTGCAGTTGCTTGGCAAGCATGCTGGCTTGATTTTCATCAAGACAGACATGCAAAAGGCCATGCTGTTGACAACTGTCTGCGAGCTTCGGCAGCAGAAATGCGTCCAATCCAGCAGGCACGCCCGAAAGCAGATGCGCACCTGGTGTCCCCAGTTTTCCCAGGATAGTCTGCAACTCCTGTTTCATGCAGATGTCGGCCGAAATGCCAGCAATTGACTGAGGAGCGGTGAACACACGTCAACTGGCACATCGGATTGGCCTGTGAGCCAAGACAGCAAATCCTGATCGGGCAACTGCAATAATTCAGCAAACGATTGCAGTTCCTCAGGCCCCATCTGTGCCAAGCTGGACTTGGCATACCCACCAACGATGATGTCCATTTCCTTGATACCACGGTGCGTTGCTTGCCAAAGCAAGCGTTTTCGCAGGTTATCGATGTCTGGGTCGGCATCACTCATGCGCAGCTTCATAGATGCAGTTGGGCTTGCACCGCAACTCATTCCATCGCTATTTGTAGGCTATGCGACCACCCGTATTGAACATGCTGTTTGCCGAACTTTCTGGCATAAAAGGTATCGGCCCAAAGACCGCAGTCTTATTCACGCAGCTCTTGCTAAAAGGAGCAACAGAAGCAGTTTCGGCGCGGCTGATTGACCTGCTCCTGCACATGCCCACAGGAGCAATAGACCGCCGCTACCGCTGCACCATCTCGCAGTTGCCCGTGCAAGGCATTGTCACGGTGGCCGTAACAATTGGCAAACATCACCCACCGCCACCCCACATGCGCCGCTTGCCATACAAAGTTGATGTTTTTGATAATACGGGCGCCATGTCATTGGTGTTCTTTAAAGCCTTCCCCGAACAGTTGAACCGACTATTGCCAGAAGGTCAGCAGCGCATTGTTTCGGGAGAAATTACCTGGTTCGGGTCGCAACCACAGATAAGCCATCCAGACCATGTCGTTAGAGACGATCAGTTTGAGACCCTTCCCAAGGTCGAACCTGTTTATCCACTGACCGCTGGGTTGTCGTCGAAGACAATCATCAAGGCCCTCCGCGAAATTCTGCCAAAGCTACCCATAATGCCTGAATGGCAAGATCCACACTGGTTAAAGTCAAACTCATTTCCGCCCTTTACAGAAGCACTGCGCCTGCAACATGCGCCACCTGATCCAAGTCGTGTCGATCCGTTGGACGCTTCACGCTTGCGATTGGCTTACGACGAACTCCTCGCCAACCAACTGGCTCTTGCACTGGTCAGGCACAGCATGCGACGCGCGAAAGGGCGCCCCATTTTGCGCACCGGAAAAATTCGGTCCCACATTCAACTTCCATTTAAACTCACCCACTCGCAAGTAACTGCATCAGCAGAAATAGAGGCCGACATGGCAGGTCCGGACCGCATGCTGCGATTGCTCCAAGGCGACGTCGGCTCCGGAAAGACAGTCGTTGCTTTTCTCGCGATGGTGACAGCAGCAGAGGCCGCGACACAAAGCGCATTGATGGTTCCTACTGAACTTCTCGCCCGTCAACATTATGCAACTCTGTTAAAGTTGGCCGAAGGGTCTCCATTGCAAATCGCGATCTTGACTGGCAGGGAAAAGGGAAAAGTGCGCGATGATATTTTGACACGTCTCTCCAGCGGTGACATTCACATCATTGTTGGCACCCATGCCTTGTTTCAAGCAGGCGTGAAATTCCACAATCTCGGTTTGGCAGTTATTGACGAACAACATCGTTTTGGTGTTCATCAACGCTTGGCACTCCAAGGATCGACTGGCATGGTCGACGTACTTGCAATGACAGCCACTCCAATTCCACGCACTCTTGCCCTCACGGCTTATGGCGATATGGACGTTTCTAAACTCACGGACAAACCACCTGGAAGACACTCAGTCGAGACCCGAACGATCTCAACTCACCGCACTGCAGAGGTATTGGGCGGCATCGGTCGAGCCATTGGCTTGGGTGCACGGATCTACTGGGTTTGCCCGCTCATAGAAGAGAGTGAGCATCTCGATTTGATTGCTGCACAAGACAGGTTTGATGAACTCAATTCCATATACGGCTCAAAGGTGGAGATCCTCCACGGTCGCATGAAAGCGCCAGACAAAGATGCCGTTATGGAAAAATTCAAGAACGGCGAACTGTCGATACTTGTGTCCACAACAGTTATTGAAGTTGGCGTGGATGTCCCCGAAGCCACTATCATGGTCATTGAGCATGCTGAACGTTTCGGCTTGGCCCAACTGCATCAATTGCGAGGCCGGGTCGGTCGTGGTCGCGCCCAATCAAGCTGCGTTCTACTGTACCAGGAACCATTGGGGGAGATTGCCAAGGCGCGACTGAGCATCATGCGTGAAACTGAGGATGGATTTCGCATTGCCGAAGAAGATCTCAAACTCCGTGGTGCAGGTGAGATGCTGGGCACGCAGCAATCAGGGCTGCAGGAATTCCGCCTCGCCGATTTGAACTTTCACGGCGAACTCCTTGCGGCAGCTAGAGATGATGCTCAGCTTATCCTCTCAAAGGACCCTCAGCTGCTGACCGAACGTGGCGACGCACTTCGTCATTTGCTTTACGTCTTTGAGCGAGACGTGGCCATCAGATTGCTTGCCGCCGGCTAGTAACTAGGAATCAACTGCACTCAACACTTTTGCACTTTGAATCTCAGTCTCTCTTGATTTCGGTTTGTCCGGAAAAACCAGTCCCATTGAAATGATGAGCTTCAGACCATCTTCGACGCTCATATCCAATATTTTAACATCAGATTCCTCGGCAAAAAATACATAGCCACCTGTCGGATTTGGCGTTGTAGACACATAAATGACGTAGTACTTCTGGCCTTTCTCGAGGCCAATGACGGATCCATCGATATCACGAGAAACAAAGGCGAGCGACCATATCCCCATACGTGGCCATTGCACCAGGCAAACATACTTAAATGACGTGCCCTTCTCTGAAAATATTGTTTCAACAATCTGCTTCGAACCTTTGTAAATTGACCTCACGACCGGAGTACGATTAATGATCCTGTCCGACCAATCGAGCAAGGTTCGACCGACAAGATTGGCGGCCAACGCTCCAACCAAGGTTATTATGATAAGTGCAAATACCAGCCCGGTTCCCGGAACATGAATTGGGAGATACTTGTCTGGGTTATACACTTCCGGAATGAGTGGTTTCACACGTGAGTCAAAAAATGAAACAAAACTCAGTGTCGCCCACACCGTAATCGCAGCAGGTGCGATGATGATGAGACCCGTAAAAAAAGAACGTCTAATTCGAGACATAAAGGTTGTCTTTGGCAGCTCAATCAACACTGGTTTGTCATCTTTGTCAGTCATCGAACTTCATTGCGTCCTTCGCACAAGTCAGGCATGTGGTGGCTCATTCAGGTCCATTCATGACACGATTTCGTAAAGTCTTCTACATATCCTTGGGATGGCTCTGTGTGGCGCTTGGTGCCTTGGGTATCATCCTGCCGATCTTTCCAACGACGCCATTCCTGCTGGTTTCGGTCTGGGCCTTCAGCAAATCATCTCCCCGATTGGCGCACAAAATTCGAACTCACAGGTTTCTAGGCCCGCCAATTCTCGACTGGGAAAGACATGGCGTCATCCCGCTGTATGCGAAAGTTCTGGCAGTAAGTATGATGTCTGCCAGCGGCCTCTTCCTATGGTACGATGGCAGGTTACCGTCTCTGGCGCTGTACATGCTGTATGTGATTTTCGTAGCGGTTGCCGCATTCATCGTCACACGCCCAAGTCATCCAGAATAGTTATTGCGCATTTTCGGCGGGATACTGCTCTGCCCAGACACGAGCCCGTGCGTCGGCCTCAAGTCGTACATCCTCAGAAACTCTTTCCCGAATATCCGCGGCCTTTGAATGTGTCTCCGCAAAGTCGAAATCATTCGTACTTGAGACCGCCAACGAATACCACATGAGGGCCCTGGTTTCGTCACGCCGAACCAGTTCGCCCTTCCAATAAAGCTCTCCAAGATAAGCCTCGGCCTCCGGGTTTCTCTTTCGTGCGGCAGCGATCAGCCACTTCAGGCCTTGTTGAGCGTTCTGTTTAACACCCTCTCCCTTGACGTTCATGACACCCAGCTCAAACATCGCGAGGGGATGCCCATAACTTGACGCTATGCGCAGATAGTTTTTTGCAGCCGCAGTTGGATCCGCGGCTATTCCAGCAGCTGCAATGCCTGATCTCAAAAAGCCTGTGATGCGAAGCTGGCTATCAACGACAATCCTTAATCGATTGGCATCTCTTTCATCGGGATCATAAGATTCGGCGACCCGGCTATAGTAAGAGTACGCAACGGCCTGATCACTCGGCACACCACGACCCAGTCTGTAAATGTTTCCAAGGTACCAATCTGCAACCGGGTTACCATCTTCTGATGCCTTACGAAAATGCTTCAGGGCTCGTATATAATCCCTTGAATTATATGCTTTTCTGCCTCGCTTTAAATCGCTCGTCCAAAATGGGGTGAACTCCAGTTTAGGAAGGTTCAAATCTGGCGGTGCCGGAAAATACGAAAAAAATCCAGAATCCCGTTCGTAAGATTCGTCAGCTGCTATGGCCGGCACAAATGCGAGCAATATGGCAACGCTTACGACAATGCCAAATTTCAACATATCTATCCGCATTAGAACCCTACATGGCCTAGATGTCAGCGTAGCACACACCCTCGTAATTGCCCCCGGGATGCGTGACAGCACCTTTTTGCGCCGGGCCCACGGTCTGCGCATATTTCCACAAAGCTCCTGCACCGTAACCGTGTTCGCGCGGCTTCCAGGCTTTTTTGCGGTTGGCAAATTCAGCCTCGGTCACGTCACAAGTCAGCGTCCCTGCCTCAGCATCTAGGTGAATGACATCCCCATCCTTGAGCAGACCAATCGGACCGCCAGACTGGGCCTCCGGTCCAACATGGCCGACGCAGAACCCACGTGTAGCGCCAGAAAACCGCCCATCAGTTATAAGTGCCACCTTGTCGCCCATGCCTTGGCCATAAAGGGCCGCCGTGGTGGACAGCATTTCGCGCATGCCAGGACCCCCCTGCGGTCCTTCATAACGAATGACAAGAACTTCACCTTCTTTGTATGCCTTTTTTGATACCGCCTCGAAACACGCCTCTTCGGAATCAAAGCACCTGGCTGGTCCGGAAAACGTCAGGTTTTTCATTCCTGCAACTTTCACAATCGCGCCCTCAGGAGCCAAATTTCCTCGCAATCCAACAACACCACCGGTCTTTGTTATGGGTTTATCGGCAGGATAAACGACATCCTGGTTTGGATTCCATTTCACACTGGCCATGTTCTCGGCAATTGTGCGTCCCGTCACTGTCATGCAATCGCCATGCAAGTAGCCATGGTCGAGCAGTGTCTTCATGAGCAGCGGAATGCCGCCCACTTCGAACATGTCCTTTGCCACATACTTACCACCGGGCTTGAGATCAGCGATATAAGGAGTTTTTTTGAAAATTTCGGCAACATCAAACAGGTCGAACTCTATACCGGCTTCGTGTGCAATAGCTGGAAGGTGAAGTGCGGCATTGGTGGAACCACCAGAAGCCGCAACGACCGCCGCCGCATTCTCGAGAGCCTTGCGGGTAACAATGTCGCGCGGACGAATATTCCGCGCCAACAATTCCATAACGATTTCACCCGATGCAAAGCAGAACTTGTCACGCAATTCATAGGGCGCAGGCGCACCACATGAATAAGGCAACGCAAGGCCAATGGCTTCCGCGACTGTCGCCATCGTGTTGGCGGTGAACTGGGCACCACACGATCCAGAAGAAGGACATGCAACTTGTTCAAGTTCCAACAAATCATCATCACTGATCTGCCCTACAGAATGCTTGCCAACTGCCTCGAATACATCTTGCACAGTCACCTGTTGGCCCCTGAAATTGCCCGGCAAGATTGAACCACCGTAAATGAAAACCGATGGGACGTTGAGCCTGACCATGGCCATCATCATGCCAGGAAGAGATTTGTCACAGCCTGCAAGGCCCACCAGCGCATCGTAACAATGGCCACGCATTGTGAGTTCGACCGAATCAGCTATGACTTCTCGGCTCACCAAGGATGCCTTCATGCCCTGGTGTCCCATGGCAATGCCGTCCGTGACAGTTATGGTACAAAATTCACGTGGCGTCCCGTTCGCTGCGGCCACCCCTTTTTTCACGACTTGGGCTTGGCGCATCAAGGCAATATTGCAGGGTGCCGCTTCGTTCCAGCAGCTGGCAACACCGACAAGGGGTTGCGCGATCTGTTCTTGGCTCAAACCCATTGCATAGAGATAAGATCGGTGAGGAGCCCGCTGCGGTCCAACGGTCACATGACGGCTCGGAAGTTTGCTCTTGTCAAAAGTTTTGGCGTCCATTTGGGTCATCTCATCATTGGAATTGGGCTCATTGCTAATACGGCAACGCATGTTGACATTGGGGATACTTCAACGACCGACGAAACGCCATTAAAAATCAACGGAACGGTCGTCGCAGTACACACAGAATCAAGGTATTCTGTGTCGTGTACCAACACCGGGATGCCATGTCTTCCGCCTTGCTTTCGGACTATATACCCACGGCCGATTACCCAACGCATCCACTGAAGAGTATTGTTTCACGCCTCCGGGCAGAATCGTAAGGGCGATCGCGCCCGCTTTCCAGACATCAAAGCGATCAATAGTGGCCAATCGACCACGGCAGCGTTTCTTCAATGGCTGCGCCGAAACAAGGATATCAACCTGCGGACAAACTTGCGGTGCTTCCCCGAGCAAGTAAAGGACTGATTTTCCCTTTATAGTTGTATCACAGTTTTCCGGCGAGCATTTCCACCCCGGTCTACTTTGCAGTTCAGCTAGTGACGATTGGTCACCATTTTCAAGCAGCCAACGCTCCACGGCAAAGCGTGTAGACCTTGGCAAGGCGATGACAAGACGACCATCCGTGTCGCGAATAGCTACATTCGCAGCTCGTTCCTCAACGATAACATCCACGTGGCTGGTTCGACCAAATACCAATCCGAACAACACGATTGGAACGCCAACCAATCGCCACCAACCGGGTGAAAGGCCAACGAATACCGTTCCTAACGCCATGGCAACAGCGAGGACGACACTTGGTCGAGGCAGCACAACACCGGACCACGACCAGCTGGCCACCTCGTCTGAAATCAAAAGTAGGAAATCCAGTCCATATGCCAAAAATGTGTAGGGTACGTGCTCCAGACCAAACGGCAACAGCACGGTGCCAAGAAGTGCCATTGGCATGACAACAATTCCAACAACAGGAAGTACCAAAGCATTTGCTACAACACTGAATGGTGCAATTCTCCCGAAATGAAAGACAGCGGGAATTGATGACAACGTCCCCGCCACAAAACTCGTCATCACCGACGCAGCCAAAATTCGAGATAGTTTCCGAAAATAGAACCCAAAACTCGACGTCGAGGTTGGATATCGCAGCGGTTTCCTTTGCCTCCACCATTCGAACATGGCGGCGATACCCATGACAGCAAGAAACGACATTTGGAAACTCGCGGCCAGTGCTTGCTCAGGTTCCCGGACGAGGATCAATATCGCTGCAAGAGAGAGATTGTGAAGTGAAACGGCTGGCCGATCCACCAATATAGCAAAAAACATCACGGCAATCATGACATAGGACCGTTCCGTGGCCGCTCCTGAATCTGCCAGCAGCATGTAGACAAGTCCCATGACCAAAGCCGCACCAGCAGCCCATTTCTTGATTGGATAATAGAGGGCCGCATGGGGAACGGTGGCCAGAACCGCGCGAACCAACCAAAATACACCACCTGCCACCAGTGACATGTGCAGACCAGAAATAGACAGAATATGGAAAAGTCCGGACCGCTGCAGGCTGTCTATCATTGCGCGAGGAATGGAAGCACGTTCGCCCGTAATGATCGCATCTGCAAATGATCCAATTGGGCCTTCGATCACCTGCCTGATCCTTATCCCTATGACCCGGCGCAAGTCGTGAAAACTGCGGCGCAGCAGGTATTTCAAGGGCGGATCATCACTGAGAATTTGAACGTCACCGACTACTCTGCCTACAGCTCCTATGGATTGGAGAAACAGCTGTCGACCATAATGGAAACTCCCAGGCTGAATTGGTCGCGCCAATGGCGTGAGGAATGCAATGAACTTTACCCGATCTCCGATCCTCATATCCACCGCTTTGCCGATACCTGACAGTTTCACACGTCGCGGCTTGTCGCCCGGCAAAAGACCAAGAGCTGTCTCAACATCCACAATCACGACAAAGCGTTTCTGACTTCGCGCTTCGACATCTGAAATATAACCCGTTAGTGAGATATCACTCTCCACTGCTCCCAATTGCGCGGTGGATACCCATTCCGTGCGAAACTTGGAGAGAACAAATCCCAAGCAAACCAGTGCCAACATGGTTGCAATTGCGTGCCCGCGGCCAAACTTGGCCGATGCCGCGCCAGCACATGCGATGACCGTACAGAGGGCTATAGAGGGTTCCCGTAAGAGACCAAAATACAGCCAAATTCCGGCAATCAGAAAAACCGGTGCCCAAATGAACTGATACTCGGAACGCCATAGGCGCAGAGATCGTGCCAATGCAGATTTGACCTCGATTGACCTTATGCTATCTGCTTGCACAATGGCCATTGGCCGTCTGCCCCCTCCTTCAAGCTACAGGGAATTCTCACGTCATGCCACAATCTGTTATTACCCGCTTCGCTCCATCCCCGACGGGTTACCTCCACATCGGCGGAGCGCGGACTGCCTTGTTCAATTGGGCTTTTGCCAAAGGCAAAGGCGGAAAAATGTTACTCAGGATCGAAGACACGGATCGTGAACGATTTACGGAAGGCGCCGTTGCTGCGATATTGGATGGCATGAAGTGGCTGGGTCTGGATTGGGACGGCGAAGCCATTTCACAGTATTCCAGGGTCCAGCGGCACCAGGACATCGCATTGGAATTGCTCAAGCGCGGCAAAGCCTATTATTGTTATTGTTCGCCTGAAGAACTGGATCAGATGCGAAAATCAGCTGAAGCCGAAAAGCGGCCAATGCGCTATGACGGCACTTGGAGGAACCGCGATTCAGCAACGGCTCCTGTCGGCGTGAAGCCCGTGATCCGTTTCAAGGCACCACAAGAAGGTGAAACCGTTATTGACGATCAAGCGCAGGGTCGCGTTGTCATCCCCAACAAGGACCTGGACGATCTTATCATCTTGCGGTCTGACGGCAACCCGACCTACAATTTGTCTGTCGTCGTCGACGATCACGATATGGCTGTGACTCATATCATACGTGGTGTCGACCATCTGACCAATGCAGCCCGTCAGATACAAATCTACATGGCAATGGACTGGACCGTGCCTATCATGACCCATGTACCTCTCATACATGGATCAGATGGTGCGAAGCTGTCCAAACGGCATGGGGCACTCGGTGTGGAAGCCTACCGTGAAATGGGATATTTACCCGCCGCCTTGCGCAATTATCTGGCACGGCTTGGCTGGAGCCATGGTGATGATGAAATATTCTCGACTGAACAGCTGACTCAGTGGTTTGAACTTGACGGTATCGGAAAATCAGCAGCTCGTTTTGACTTTGCCAAACTTGAGAACCTCAATGGCCATTATCTGCGCCACATGCCCGACGCAGAACTCCTCTCAAGTTTTGAAGCCTTTTTACCTCATGTCGAAGGTGGCTCCGACATGTTACTAAAACTGACAATTGACCGCCGCCAGCAACTGCTTACTGCTTTGCCAGGTCTGAAGGAGCGAGCGAAAACGCTCGTCGAACTTGTGGCGGCTGCGCAGTTTCTGTTCGTGCAACGCCCCCTGCCTCTTAACGAAAAAGCGGCACAAATCCTGTCAAATGGGGGACACACTGTCTTGGCAGACCTGCTGCCAATTCTAAGTGCAGTGTCAAACTGGGAAACAAACACCCTGGAGATGACATTAAAGTCTTATGCGGAATCAAAGGGCAAAAAACTTGGCGAACTCGCTCAACCCTTACGGGCAGCCTTAACTGGCGCGTCCACTTCTCCAAGTATTTTTGATGTGATGGTAACTCTCGGTCGCGATGAAAGCCTCGGGCGAATGCAAGATAAGGCTAAATAAGACAGACACATTGACCTTATTGCTGCAACGCAATAGTGTCGAGATAACCAGGAGATTGAAGCATGGCCAAAGGTCCTACCACCGCGCAACTTGCGATCAACGGCACCACTTTGGACTTGCCCATCAAATCCGGCTCAATTGGCCCCGATGTGATCGATGTGGGCGGCCTCTACAAGGGCGCTGGAGTTTTTACATTTGACCCAGGATTTACAGCGACAGCTGCCTGCGAATCCAAGATTACATATATCGACGGTGACGCAGGCATTCTGTTGCACAGAGGCTATCCCATCGAGCAACTCGCCGAACAAGGCGACTTTCTGGAAACATGTTACCTGCTCTACTATGGCGAATTGCCAAACGAAGCGCAGCGCAAAGAATTTGATTACGCCATCACTCATCATACGATGATCCATGAACAAATGGCGTTTTTCTTCCGTGGCTTCCGGCGCGATGCCCATCCCATGGCCGTCATGGTCGCAATGGTTGGGGCTCTCTCTGCATTCTATCACGATTCAACAGATATTACGGATCCACGGCAGCGCGAAATAGCATCACACCGCATGATAGCAAAACTGCCGACCATTGCCGCCATGGCATTCAAATACCACATCGGCCAACCCTTTGTGTATCCGCGCAACAATCTCTCCTACGCAGCCAATTTTCTTCACATGTGCTTTGCGGTGCCGTGCGACGACTATGTCGTCAATCCGGTACTGGCGCGCGCCATGGACCGCATATTCATCCTCCATGCCGACCATGAACAAAACGCATCTACCTCCACTGTGCGACTGGCTGGATCATCTGGCGCAAACCCTTTTGCGTGCATCAGCGCCGGTATTGCCTGCCTTTGGGGACCAGCCCACGGCGGTGCCAACGAAGCCGCCCTGAAGATGCTGGAAGAAATTGGCAAACCGGAAAACGTCAAAGACTTCGTTGAAAAAGTAAAGGACAAGTCGTCCAACATCCGTTTGATGGGTTTTGGACATCGCGTTTACAAAAACTACGATCCACGCGCAAAAATCATGCAGAAAACGGCCCACGAAGTCCTCAAGGAACTCGGAATCAAAAATGACCCGCTCCTCGATGTGGCCCGTGAACTTGAGAGAGTGGCGTTAAGTGATGAATACTTCATTTCGCGCAAACTCTATCCAAACGTCGACTTCTATTCCGGAATTACTTTGCGCGCGTTGGGCTTCCCGACGTCCATGTTTACCGTTTTGTTTGCACTCGCTCGGACGATCGGCTGGATTTCGCAATGGAAAGAAATGATTGAAGACCCATCGCAAAAGATCGGTCGGCCGCGCCAACTGTATACAGGCGCACCAATGCGCGACTACACGCCGATGAAAAAACGCAGCTAAACGCCGCGCTCATCCATTAACATCGCTCCGATTTCCGCTTCGGCAACTTTCTTGCCGTCAACCAATGCCTCGGCAGTATACTTCCAGACCGGTTGGCGTTTCTGTGTCAGCTTGACATAAAAATGTACAGTATCACCTGGCACCACCGGCTTGCGAAAGCGCGCCTTGTCGATTGACATGAAGAACACAAGTTTCCCCGCATGCGCATCACCAACATGATTGAGGACGAGCGCACCAGCGGCCTGAGCCATGGCTTCAATTAACAGCACACCCGGCATGACTGGAGTTCCGGGAAAATGACCCTGGAAAAACGGCTCATTTATTGTCACGTTTTTGACAGCGACGCCGGAATTCTCGCCATCCATGTCGTACATTTTGTCGATTAATAAGAACGGGTACCGATGCGGCAGCAACTGCATGATCCGCTGAATATCCGCGGTAGCCAAAGTTTTTGGGCTGCCATCGTTCATCAGGTACTAGAACCGCGTGCCAATCGAGAACCGGAACCATTCCGTATCATCATACTTCTCTTTAAGAATGGGATACGCAGCCTCAAGGCGAAGCGGTCCAAATGGCGACTGCCAAATTATGCCCGCACCGATAGAAGCGCGAAACGCCACGGAATCTGACACCGTACAATCGCCAGAATAGCTCGCGCTACCAACGCATGTGCCCGTGCCTGCCGCAACACTGTCCTCGTTAGATCCAAAAACAGTACCGAAGTCAGAGAAGACCGTGCCTTCGATTCCAAATGATTCAGGCAGTCCCAGTGGGAAGACAGCTTCGACGGTTCCAATGGCATAGGTTGTACCACCGATTGCATCATACTTGCCGTCGTTGCCAATCTGTCGAGGTCCAACGCCAGATTTTGCAAAGCCACGGAACGAATCCGCGCCTTTGAAATAACGATCTTGCAATGGAACTTCATCGTTGAACGGCAAAAGATAACCGGCATTTGCCTCAAATTTCACGACGACCTGTTCATCAAGCAGCGGTGCAAAATACCAAAGATGTCCCTCAAGCGAAGCATACTGGTCGTCGCCACCTAAGCCTGCAACTTCGCCTTCAAGTTGGGCGCGAAGACCAGAACTCGGCCGCGATGGATTGTCGAGATCATCCCATGTGTAGGTCGCAGACAGCGCAGATTTCCAGTCTGTTCCTTCCTGCGAAATAATTGCAGGAGCAGCATCCTTAACACTAATATTGCTGACGTTTCGGCGGGCAAGATAGTACTTGAAATTAACTGACGAATACTCGTCAAGCCGGAAACCGGCTCGCAGCGCGCCACCAATTTGCTCACTCTTGTAAGATGAATAGCGACGATTATCAGTGCGGGTTGCAAACGCGTCTACACCAGCAGCAATTGGCATGCCGAGGAAATATGGTTCAGTGAAACTGAAATCCAGCGTCTGGCGTTTGAAGCTCAATGATGTATTCAGTTTGAGTTGTTGGCCGCGTCCAAAGAGATTTCGCTCACTCAACTCCACAGAACCAACAACAGTTTCTGTCGATGAATAGCCGGCACTGAACGAGATCGAACCCGTAGATTTTTCTGCAACCGCAATCTCCAAAACGACTTTGTCTGGTGCTGAACCCTCACGCTCGTTGAACTCGACTTTTTCAAAAAAGTCGAGCGCGGTCAGCCGCCGACGGGCCCGTTCAACCAAAGTCCTGTTAAATGCGTCGCCCTCGAACAAACGAAGTTCACGCCGAATAACTTCATCGCGAGTGCGTGTATTGCCGATGATCTCGATACGTTCAACATAGGTGCGCGGGCCTTCGGTGATATCATAGGTGAGCCGTACTTGATTTGCACCTGTTTCACGGTCTACTTTTGGTTCAACCTTGGCAAAAACATAGCCTTGCTTGCTTGCTTCCAGCGTTAGATTTTCAACAGTCTTGTCAACTTTTGATGCATCATACGTATCACCCACACCGGTCTTGACAACCTGCGTCAAACCATCAGCGTCAAGATTGGCATCACCCACATTGACAGCAACATCTGCCACGGAATAGCGCGGTCCTTCTTGAATCCGATATTCAATCGTGAATGATGAACTATCGACAGACAATCGCGGATCTGCAGACAGAATCTGTACATCAGCAAAACCGTTCTTCAGATAATATCTGCGCAACAACTCCTTGTCGTATTCGACCCGATCTGGATCAAATGTCGATGAGTTGCCAAGAAAGCGCCACCAAGTGTATTCTTTTGTCGCGACGACACCTCGAAGGGCGTTGTCACTGAAACTTTGGTTGCCTTCAAATACGACATTGCGAACAACAGTTTCGTCGCCCTCAGTGATTTCAAAAACCAGATTGACGCGGTTATCAGCCAAGCGAATGAGTTTCGGTGCAACCCGGACGTTGTAGTACCCCTTCCGCTGATACACGGCCAAAATGCGGCGCGTATCGCTTTGGGCACGCGCGCGCGTGAAGATCATGCGTTCCCGGACTTCGACTTCCTTTGAAAGAGTTTCGTCGTCGACTTCACTATTGCCTTCAAAATTCACCACATTGACGAGAGGATTTTCAACGACGCGAACGACCAAAACCGTGCCACGCTGGGTGATCGAAACATCAGAGAACAGGCCGCTTTCAAAAAGGGCCTTGATGGACTCATCAACCTTAACGGCGTCAAACGCATCGCCGGGGCCAATTTGCAAATAAGCAGCAACCGTCTCATCTTCGACCCGTTGCTTGCCTTCGACGACCACTTTCGAAATCGTCGCCGCGACCGCCAGCGTTGTCACAAATTGGGGTGCAACGACGGGCGCTGCCAGTACCATACTGGCGGCCAGCAGACTCACTAAACCAACTCGAGAACGCATCAAAAAGTTCAATTTCAACAAAATCTTAGTCCCACTCCGGCCCTGTTAGTCCGCATTGGCTTTTAAAGCTTTCTGCGTGCATTGCAACACGCATGGCCAAGTGCAGTGCTACCCACCAAAATTTCTAGCAATGTCGTTCCACGTCGCCACAAACATCAACAACATGACCATCGTAAGTCCGATACGGAATCCCCACTCTTGGGTTGAGCGTGAGAGCGGTTTCCCGCGCAGCGCCTCAATACCGTAGTAAACCAGATGACCACCATCCAGCATAGGAACAGGAAAGAGGTTAATAAGTCCGATACTCACACTGATCAGCCCAATGAAATTGATAAAGGTGGTCAAACCCGAAGTTGCAGCTTTTCCAGCCAGATCAGCAATCCCCGGCGGTCCGCGCAGTTGGTCAGCACTCTCCCGTCCTGTCACAATTTTTCCGAGATAGCGCAGCGTCGTCTTGATGATGAACCCGGTATGTTCAATGCCACGCCACATAGCTTCTGGAACACTGTATTTGATTGTACGGATGGCGTCGGGATTGTCGCCAATGCCAACACCTAGCCGTCCAATTCTGACTTCATTGCCAAAAGCATCTTTGTCAATTTCAACGCGTGGCACCACGTTGATCACTATGACCGACCCACCACGATCAATTTCAACAGACAACGGTTCCCCTCCCCGATCAAAAACATACTTCTGCAAATCATTGAAAGTATCGATCCGTAAGCCATTTACTGACTTCACGACATCCTTGGGCTTGATACCGGCCGCTTCAGCGGCACTCCCCTGCAGAACAATTCCAACAACGGGATCAGCAACTTGTTGACCAAATGCCACAAACGTCCCCGCGAAAATTACAATGGCGAGCAAAAAGTTCGCAATGGGTCCTGCTGCAACGACGGCCGCGCGCTGCCATACTTTTTTATTGTGAAAACTTGTTGGTGACCCATTTAGATTCTCACTGCCTGGCATGCTCGCGGCATTGGCATCACCCTCGAACTTCACGTAACCGCCGAGTGGCAACGCGCAGACTTTCCAGCGTGTTTCATTACGGTCATTCCAGCCAAAAAGTTCTTTGCCAAATCCGATCGAAAACACCTCGACCTTCACACCACAAAGTCGCGCAATATAGTAGTGTCCAAATTCATGAATGAACACGATGATTGTCAGCGCAACAATGAATGCAAGAACTGCAATCATGAAGTTCTGGAGACTGAATACCTGAAAGATTTCCATGCCGTCGCCTTTGCCGAAGATTTAGAAAATTTTAACCACTATCACACGCAATTTGCGTCAACTTTTCGGCAATATGGTTACCAATTGAGTAACCCAGTTGCAGCTAAGTGGCTGTTTCTCAAACTGCCGATGATCCATGCGGCAACGGCAACGGCAACCAGTCCGTCAACCCTATCGATCATCCCGCCGTGCCCCGGAAAAAGGGTACCACTGTCCTTGATGTTATAGGCCCTCTTCAGTGAGCTCTCAAAGATGTCACCTGTCTGCTCCCAAACAGCAAGAACGCCAGCCACTGCTGCCAACGGCCAAAGTCGAGTATGCAGAAAAAACAAATCAACTGTTGCCGACGCCACAATTGCTCCTGCAATTGCTCCACCAAGCCCCGCCCACGTCTTCTTGGGCGATAGTGTTGGCGCAAGTTTAGGGCCGCCAATCAAGCGTCCCGCAAAGTACGCCATGATGTCAGCGATCCAAACAATGCAAATGACCCACAGAACTGCAAGAAAGCCGTAGTTTGGGTCGTTGCGCAACATGACGAGCGCCAGCACCGGAACGCTTGCATAGGGCACACCGATGCGCGCCCAGAAGCGATGTGCAGTCTTTCCCAACAGGACATTCGCAGCAACAGTAAGGCCAAATATCGCTGCCAGAGTAGGTCCAACACCGATAATGGTCGGCAAGAGCCCCGCAACGATAACGGCTGCAACATGAATGAAAAATTGGGAGATGCTTCCCCCAATTGCAATCGTGGTCCACTCCCGTGCCATGAGCACGCCCATGGCAACAGCGAGCAAATTGTACAAAATGCCACCAGTCCAAACGGCGAAAAGGACCGCCGGAATGAGGATCGCGGCAGTTGCAGTACGGACCTTGAGGTCAGTCCACTTGCCGGAAGTTCCAGCGGTCATGCCGTATTGGCCTGAATACCACCAAAGCGTCTTTCACGAGCGCCATACTCCACAATGGCGCGATGAAAAACGTCTGCGTTGAAATCAGGCCAGTATTCATCAACAAAAACAAACTCGGTGTAGGCACATTGCCACAAAAGGAAATTAGAAATCCGCGCCTCGCCGCCTGTCCTGATCAACAGATCCGGATCGGGAACACCTGCTGTATCAAGATGACCCGAAATGTCATCGACCGAAATGGACGACGGATCCCTTTGTCCATGCATCGCTTCGCTTACCAACTTGCGGGTCGCTCGCAATATTTCCTGCCGACTGCCGTAGTTAAAGGCAATGAATAGATTGAGTTTGTCATTACTTGCCGTCAACACTTCCGCGTCTTCGATCATTTTCACAATCGAAGTCTCCAAGCCTTCACGATCACCGATCATGCGGATGCGCACACCTGCGGCATGGAGTTCAGCGACATCCTGACGAATAAAGCGTCGCAACAACTCCAACAGAAACATCACTTCTGTTTTTGGTCGAGTCCAGTTCTCAGTACTGAACGAATAAATTGTAAGATACTCAATGCCGAAATCTGCGGCAGCTCTCACGGCTCGTCGCAAGGCCTCAATTCCCTGACGGTGACCCTGAGTGCGCGCCAAGCCACGTACATTGGCCCATCTGCCATTGCCATCCATGATGATAGCGACATGCTTCGGAAGTTTGTTAAACCGGGGAATTGTCACACACGCACCATTGTTCAAACTTGCATGATTTCTGCTTCTTTGGTTTTGAGTACAGTATCAATATCCTTGATGTTTTCATCAGTCATTTTTTGGATTTCGTCCGCCTTGGTATTGTGCTCGTCTTCACCCATGAGATGGGCTTTTTCCAGGGCCTTGATTTGGTCCATGCCGTCTCTTCTTACATTTCTCACCGCCACGCGTGCCTTCTCAGCATATTGATGAGCGACTTTGACGAGTTCTTTCCGTCGGTCCTGCGTGAGTTCTGGCATCCGCAAGCGAATGACCTGGCCTTCGGTCTGGGGATTGAGGCCCAAGTTGGAGGCCATAATCGCCTTTTCCGTGGCCACAACCAGGCCCTTGTCCCACACACTCACTTGCAACATGCGCGGCTCTGGAACCGACACCGAACCCACTTGTGATATCGGCATCTTTGATCCATAGGCCTCGACCATAACGGGTTCAAGCAACGATGCAGACGCACGGCCCGTCCGCAGACCACCGAAATCATGTTTCAACGCCTCTATCGCACCGTGCATCCGGCGCTTGGTGTCTTGGGCATTAAAGGGTGCAGGTGCAGCCATGGTCTAGATCTCCTTCGTCACAACAGTAAACGTTCCCTGCCCCGCCAGAACCTTGGCAATGTTTCCGGACTCGCGAATAGAAAACACCACGACAGGTAGTCCGTTGTCTCTGGCCAATGCGATTGCAGCAGGATCCATTATTCTCAAGTCTTTGGACAATATCTCACTAAAAGTCACCCTGTCATAGCGCTTTGCGGTAGGATTGTGTTTGGGATCCGCGTCGTAGATGCCATCAACGCTTGTACCTTTGAACAACGCGTCACATTGCATTTCGGCTGCTCGCAAAGCGGCTCCCGTATCTGTCGTGAAGAAGGGCAAACCCGTTCCTGCAGTGCATATCACGATGCGGCCGTTCTCCATATGGTGAATGCCCTTGGCCCGCGAATACGTCTCACATACTGTGGGCATGGCTATGGCCGAAAGCACGCGCGCATCGCACCCTTTCCCAGACAGTACGCCTTGCATAGCCAACGCATTCATGACCGTCGCCATAATTCCCATGTGGTCAGCTGAAACACGATCCATGCCCTTTGCGGCTCCAGCGACACCACGAAAAATGTTTCCCCCACCGATGACCAGTGCGACCTGCACTCCGCTCTTGGCAATTCCGACAATTTCATCAGCCAGTTGTCCGACTTTGTTGAGGTCAATTCCGTAAGGTTGCACCCCCATCAACACTTCGCCCGAAATTTTGAGGAGAATCCGCTTTCCAAACTTCACGCCACGTCCCTTTCGTTTCCATTTTCAATGCCCGGAAACACGATTCTCTGCAAGAGTTCACAAGTAAGTCATTGTAACACATAAAGACAATTTGCATTTGGTTCAAAAAATGGTCCAGCCGAGGCCTAGACAAGTTGGGAACCTGTTGCTACCTAATGTAGTGCCGGGGGAAAGCAATCTAGTCGGATTGCAATCGGGGGCAATTTGAATAAACTCTTGCGTGCTCGGTCGGTTAAACCCGGAGATGGTCTTCTTGTTTCGCAAATGATGCAGCGGGTCACACCGCTGCACGCGGAATTGATTGATCGCTTGCCCGGCATCCTTGACCAACTCGCTGAAGACGAAGCAATCATCGGAACTGTAGTCGAAACAATTTCTGCTAAGAGACAGCCAGAAATAGTTGGAGCTACGATACTGTCTTTCATTTCAGACAAAGTTGCTGAAACCTACGAACAGACACCGTTTCCAGCGTTGACGAGCAATCTGCTCATGCAAGTCGAAAAAGGAAGTACCCGTCCGTTCTTGAACCTTCGTGAGCAGTCGATCGGAAACACACAAGACGGCATGCACCAAGTCATTCTTGAGTTTGCCGTCGAACCCATGGACTTCCGACATCCCGATTTTGCAGCCATCATGAACGAGCTCTACAGTGCCCACTTCATGTTTGAACGTGGCTACAATGTGAAATCTGTCTGCGTCGAAGCAGGGAAAAATCTGGAAGCGCTCGTAATTGGCACGGGAATGAAACCCGTGAAAGACCTCAACCTTGAGGGTGGAAACGAAAACATCATCATTCCGGCTGGAGTGGGCACCAAACGCTGTTTTTACAAAGTTGACAGGTCGCAGCTCAACGCACTGCCACCGAGTTGTGCTGCGGCGATTATCATGACTTATATGCGTCCGACCTTCAAGTTCACGCCAACGGAACAGAGACTTTTGAGGAAATCTCTCCTCGGCCTGACAGATGAACAAATCGCGGCAGACCTCAAAATATCACGCGATGCCATCAAGCAATCGTGGCGCACGATTTATGACCATGTCATGGATGTGATGCCCGAACTCCTTGAAATCGATGGCGACACCAGCAGTGGTCGCGGCGCCGAGAAGAAACGGCATATCATTGCTCATGTTCGCAACAATCTGCAGGAGTTAAAGCCGCACTGTTTGCGCCGTGGATAAACTACAAAAAAAGGGAGCTAACGCTCCCTTTCACTACCAACCGAAGTAATTACTGCCCGCCCGACATCTTTGCGACTTCCGCCGCAAAATCATCGTCCTTCTTCTCTATGCCTTCACCAAGTTGCATGCGAATAAATGATGTCAGCTTGGCAGGCGCACCAGCTTTGATTCCAGCTTCGGCAATCGCCTGCAAAACTGTTTTGGAAGCATCATGAACATACGACTGTTCCAACAGGCAGTTCTCTTTTGCATATGACTTGAGGCCTGAAGCAACAATTTTCTCCATTACATTCGCAGGTTTGCCAGCATTCTTTTCTTCCAACACTGCTTTTTCACGCGCAAGTACATCAGCAGGCACACTCTCAATATCCAGTGCGACAGGATTCGTTGCCGCAATATGCATGGACAAAAGGCGTCCGAACTCTGTCAACTCGTCCTTTTTGCCGGCCGATTCGAGAGCGACCAACACGCCGATTTTACCCATGCCAGGGGCAGCTTGGTTATGAATATAGGAGCCGACGATTCCCTCATTCACATGGACTGTTGCCATCCGACGCACCGTCATGTTCTCGCCAATCGTTGCAACCATTTCAGCGACATAGGCCATTACAGCATGCGAAGAACCCGGAAAATGCATGGTTTTCAGTTTCTCAAGATCGCCTCCAGCGTCAAGGGCAAGCTTTGAAATCTCGGCAACCATGGCCTGGAACTTCTCGTTGCGAGCAACAAAATCCGTCTCCGAATTGACTTCTACGAGCGCGCCCTTGTTGCCTTTAACGGAAAGACCAACCAATCCTTCAGCGGCGATACGTCCTGATTTCTTCGCGGCTTTCGCCAACCCCTTCGCCCGCAGCCAATCAACAGCGGCTTCCATTTCACCGTCAGTTGCAGCCAAAGCGGCTTTACAATCCATCATGCCAACGCCCGTTTTCTCGCGCAAAGCACTGACCATACTTGCTGTAATTGCAGCCATTTCGAACCTCATTCAGTGGAGTGAGGGCCCACCCTTAGGCAGGCCCAACGAAGTTTACTCAGCTGCCGGAGCAGCTTCAGCAGCCGGAGCAATCTCGGCTATGGGAGCTTCTTGCGCACCCAGATCGACGCCAGACGACGTTTGGCTCTTTTCGATGCCCTCAAGTGCGGCCCTGGCAATCAAGTCGCAGTAGAGCGCAACAGCGCGACTTGCGTCATCATTTCCTGGAATTGGAAACTGAACACCAGCTGGGTCTGAATTTGTATCAATGATGGCAATGACGGGAATGCCCAAGCGGTTGGCTTCCTTGATGGCAATCTGTTCCTTGTTGGTATCGATCACAAACATGACATCGGGAATTCCGCCCATGTCCTTGATTCCACCCAATGCCTTGTTCAGTTTGTCGCGCTCACGTTGCACATTCAGCAACTCGCGCTTGGTGATGCCCTGCCCCTGCTTGGCGATGATTTCATCGAGCGACCGCAGATGCTTGATGGAATTTGAAATCGTCTTCCAGTTCGTCAACATGCCACCGAGCCAACGCGAATTGACATAGTACTGGGCCGAGCGCTGGGCCCCGCCTGCAATATGTTCAGCCGCCGAACGCTTGGTGCCAACAAACAGAACACGACCGCCCTTGGCCACTGTTTCGGTCACCTGCAGCAAGGCTTGGTGCAACAATGGAACTGTCTGTGACAGATCCATGATATGGATCCCATTGCGCGAGCCATAGATGTAGCTCTGCATCTTTGGGTTCCAACGATGGGTTTGATGTCCGAAATGAACGCCTGCTTCCAAAAGCTGACGCATCGTGAAATTCACGGCCATAGTTCTCATTCTCCGGTTATGCCACCGCAAGGAAAGTAACCGGAAGGGTTCCCGGCACCGGACGGATAATCGCGATGTCTCCGCGAATAGCCTGCCCCTGCGTGCGATTTAAGTGAAAGCCCCATAGCCGGAAGCCTGGCACATGTCAAATTGCCCCCTGGGAGAAACCCAAGGGGCTGATGCGTCGGAATTTCGGAAATTAAGCTGGCACGTCCCGTGTCTGTGGCTCGGTTGATCCCTTGCGAGCGCCAGGGAGTTCCATTGACATACAGGTCCCCTTTTCGACGTACTTCCAGGAGTTGCCCTGATAATCGATGGTCGACGTGCCTGCACAGCTCGTTCCGGCTCCAGCGGCACAATCATTCTGCCCTTTCAGAGCAACACCAAAGCATTTTTCCTTGCCTGCTGCACTTGCAGAAGTAGCGGAAACAATTGATCCCATGGACAGGGCCGATGCAACGGCAGAAGCCAGCATGGCAGATGTGAATACGCGGCGTGTTGGTGTCATTGTTTTAATCCTCATTTTTCAAGTTTCAGCGGCGAAGCGCTTGATCTTGGAATGACAGATTGGCAGGACAATTGGAAATAAACAAAAGACCGATTACAATCACATGCATGTGAGCACATAAGTGATCTTGCAGAGCGTTAAGCATCTCTTATATGTTTGAGTATGCTCCGCTCCTCACTGGCCCTCTTCCCCAAACGTGCCGCATTCGTTCGCTGGGATGTTGCGCCTGGCTATGTGGACTACACTCGCGCCCTCAGCCGTATGGATTCAGAAGTGGACGACATTCAGGCAGGCCGCAAAGAGGAACTCGTTTGGGTGTTGGAGCATCCTCCGATTTATACAGCCGGCACCAGCGCAAACACCAACGACCTGTTGGATCAACAGCGCTTTCCGGTCTTCAAGACTGGCCGCGGTGGACAATACACATACCATGGACCCGGCCAGCGAATTGCCTATGTCATGCTGGATTTGCGACAGCGCGGAGGCGATGTCAGGGTCTTTGTGGCCACCTTGGAGCAATGGCTCATCGATACGCTGGCATGCTTTGGTGTGCAGGGCGAAAGGCGCGAAGATCGTGTCGGCGTTTGGGTGCGCCATGCCAATGGAGAAGACAAAATCGCAGCACTCGGCATTCGAGTTCGTAAGGGAATTACACTTCATGGTGTCAGCTTGAACCGCAATCCCGATCTGTCGCATTTTTCAGGGATAGTCCCCTGCGGCGTTTCACAACATGGCGTCACGAGTTTGGCCGCGCTGGGTCAAAGTGTTACTGCCGCTGAACTCGACAACGCCATGAAATCGACATTTGCAAAACTATTCGGTCCGCTCAACCAAACTCCATGATGATGGCGTCGACAGCCAAGCTGTCACCCTTTTTGGCCTTGATTTTGGAAATGCGAACATCGCGTTCCGCTCGCAGAACGTTCTCCATTTTCATGGCTTCGACAATAGCCAAAACCTCACCAGCCTTTACCTCTTGTCCTTCTTTCACCAAAATCGAGTGAACGAGTCCCGGCATCGGACACACCAGTTTCAAGGACATGTCCGCTAATTTCTTTTCAGGCATGATGCGCGCCAACTCAGCCCCACGTACAGAATAAACAATGGCATCTGCCGCTATACCGCGCCACGATAAGCGGTAGCCATTGTCAATCGACTTGACTTGAAGAGTATAATGCTTGCCTCTGAACTCATGGCTAACCAACCTGTCCCCCAAAGACCAGGAACAGCCTTCTGCCTGTGCAACCAGAGTTGGCGTGATCGAAACTGTATGCCAGCTTTGCCCAACAAGCACACAACGAGATATCGGTACTTGAACAGCACGGCCATCCAGTTGGCCCGAGATCTTGCGCTTTTGCAGACGGCTTGCGGCATCCAGCAAAGTTGCGACTTCAGCAAAGAGGCTCGCTGTTTCGCCACCGAACTGTGACCCATGAAAAACGCTGCCGAATTCTTCTGTTATAAAACCGGTGGAAAGTTCACCGGACTGCCAGCGGGAATTCTCCATGATTGCAGAAAGGAAAGAGGTGTTGTGTCGTATGCCCTCGATCACAAAACCATCCAGTGCCCCACTCATGGCGCGAATGGCCGTTGCCCTGTCCGGTCCATGGACACAAAGCTTGGCGATCATGGGGTCATACCAAATCGAAATCTCCCCACCTTCATAGACCCCCGTGTCGTTGCGGATGGTCACTCCATCAATTTGCTGCCCAGCTGGCGGTCTGTAAGCTGTCAGTCGTCCGGTCGAGGGCATGAAACTGCGCGAAGGATCTTCAGCATAGATACGGCATTCAATCGCTGAGCCCCGCAACTTCACGTCACCCTGCTTGATGGCGAGTTTCTCACCAGCGGCAACTCGTATCATCTGTTCCACGATATCCACCCCGGTCACCAATTCTGTTACCGGGTGCTCAACTTGCAACCTGGTATTCATCTCCAGAAAATAAAAACTGCGATCCTGACCGACAACAAACTCCACTGTTCCTGCGCTGTCGTAGCCCACAGACCGGGCCAGCGCGATGGCTTGTTGCCCCATCAATTTGCGAGTTTTTTCGTCCAGCAACGGAGAGGGCGATTCTTCGACGACCTTTTGGTTCCGCCGCTGAATGGAACACTCCCTCTCGCCGAGATGAATGAGATTTCCATGTTTGTCGCCCAACACCTGGATTTCAATATGACGGGGATTGGTGATGAATTTCTCGATGAATATCCGGTCATCACCGAAAGAAGACTTTGCCTCTGAACTTGCACGCTCAAATCCTTCACGAACCTCGGTAGGTGTGTTGGCAATGCGCATCCCCTTGCCTCCACCGCCCGCGGAGGCCTTGATCATCACCGGGAAACCTATGCTTACAGCGATGTCGACAGCTTCTGCCGATGAATGAACGACGCCCATGTGTCCCGGAACCACCGAAACGCCGGCAGCAGCAGCGACCTTCTTGGATTCGATCTTGTCTCCCATGGTATCGATAGCGGCGGGATTAGGACCGATGAACACAAGGCCAGCTTCCACAAGTGCTTGCGCAAAGGTAGCGCGCTCTGACAGAAATCCATAGCCGGGATGAACAGCCTCAGCACCAGTAAGTTTGCAGGCGGCAATGATTTTGGCCATGTCGAGGTAAGATTCACTGGCTGCAGCGGGTCCAATCCCTACCTTTTCATCCGCACATTCGACATGCAAGGCGCGTGCATCAGCGTCCGAATAAACAGCCACTGTCTTTATGCCCATGGCCTTAGCCGTTCGGAAGATGCGGCACGCAATTTCCCCACGGTTTGCGACAAGAATTTTTTTAAACACGGTGGCGCCCCAGTTTCAGGTTTACGAAAGGTCTCGGCCCTCAACAAAATAACCATACATAGTTGTCAGCAAGGTGATGAAGAAAATCGATACGACCCAGTTAACCAGCGATAATGCCACGGCTGTCAAAATCCAAGGCAATAAACCCTCCAAATATTCAAGTGGTCGAAGCGCGAGAATACTGATCAGCCCTGCTCCTGCTGCAATTGCAAAGGCCAGACTGACCAAGATAAAGATAGGAACGGTGTTGCCACGGGTTGCCGCCAACGCGTCGCCGAAATTGAACTGATTGTTGCCCAAAGCAACGGCTGGCAACTTGACATTAAAGCGGAACATTAAAACGAGGAGTGCCGCGAATACGGGCAACGTGAAGAGTGCCCCTACCCCGCCCGCCAGCGGCAGAGATAACATTAGAACGAGAAGCAACGTGACCAAAAGGCTGAAAAGTAACATGACCAAGATCGTATTCCCAAAATACGCCAGCACTTTTGCATCAATCTTCAGTCGAGCCCAACCCACGGCCACTTCGTCCATCAGAATAAAGCGATGCCAAGAAACCGCAATTGAAGAGATCGCAAGTATCGAAAAAACAGCAAAGGGAATTCGCACTGACAAAAGCTGCATCACCGCGTCAGGATCCGGATTCGCAGCATCAATCGGTGGAATATATGCACGAATATAAAACATCGCTGCGATTTGTAGGGGCACGAGAACCAACAACCAGGGCCACGAAATATAAAAAGCAACAGGTAAAAATTTCCATGTCGAAAGCAAGGCGTGCCTGAGGGCTGACATAACTGGAAGTAATTTCATGACCTGCCCTTAGCAAATATTGGCTGGACAGACATACCTCATTGTTTTGCCGCGAAGGGCAACGGCCCATAGCCTGTCGTCGTCAGGAATTCCGCCAGGGCTTGGGGAAACGGCACACTCTGTTGCATCGATGCCGGACACAACTCAATGTCCAAACCATTGGCGCACTCAATCTGAACAGACTGAGTAGTCACGTCAAAATTCTCAAGCATTGTCGACCACGCCTCTTCGCCCTGACCTAACCTTATTTTTGCAGCTACCCATGCGGCCAAGAATCCGTGTCGTCTCCAGTTCTCAGGTTCAAGTTTTGCCTGAAACTCCATGGCAGCCAGATCCTGGCGCAGCGCGTGGTTTGCCACGGATGAGTCACTGATGTCGATCAGTTCCAACCCGCGAAGTGCGCGATATTGGGACGGTGCATACGATGAGGCGTAAGTGTCGAAGGCATACAAAAATTCATTGTCGACGCTTGCCAGTTCCAACACACCATTCCCGTCCAGGTCATGGAAGCCAAACCCGGTACCATCGAGCGAACCGGTATCAAGCAATTGCCAAGTTGAACTTTTGAACGGCTTCGTGACAATCCAAGTCCTCGTGCAGCAATGCGCGCCACCAGTATAACGGGTCAGAACGATCTGTGGATAGTCACTGTTTGGATCGAGGCGAAGCAGGCCTGCAGACATGCCCCATGGGCTTTCGTCAGTCTCCCCGAGCACAAACGAAAAAACTGCCTTGTTCTCGATCATTCCAGACACAGTCATCAACCCAGAAACATCATTTTTCATGGGTTTGTTGACTCGGATTCGAACGCCAAGCGTTCCCTCCTTCAATGTCACCGTGTGCGCCCGCTTTAAATCCTTGAGAAACCGCTGCTTGTTTTGGGTCCGATCCCATACGGTTTGACCATGAGTTGCGTCGTTCGATAGCGCAGATTCTCGCGGTAAACGCGGCATTTCAGGTCTCATCCTCACCACTTCAGGAATGGTCTTGGCAACGTATGGACCAAGTTCCACCGCAAATCCTTTTCCAGAAGCAACCACGCGTGCGGGTTCACCCTCATAATACCCCGCTATCCCAATCGCTGTATCAATGTCCTTGGTATTGGCTACAACCAACCAGCGTTCTTTGGGGGTTCGTGTAATTGTTCCTGACATCACACTTGAGGTCATCGCGACCAATGCCAACAGGAAGTTCAATGTTCGCCAGAGAATCATTGCAATTATTATGGTTCAAAAAATTCCAGTCGCAAGGTGTTGTAACGGTATCCACGACTTAATTTGCGAAAAGTAACCCACTCCGGTAAAGCCACATTATGAACAAACATATCCCCCGTGTCGGTCTTGTCCAACTTGGCTGCCCCAAAAACCTGGTCGATAGCGAACGTATTTTGACGCAACTGCGGGCCGAAGGCTATATGATTGCGCCCGGCTATGACAAAGCTGACGTCGTTATTGTCAATACGTGCGGCTTCCTGGATAGCGCCAAAGCTGAAAGTCTTGCCGCCATCGGTGAGGCGATGGATGAAAACGGGCGTGTCATCGTGACAGGATGCTACGGCATCGAGGCCCAGGCAATTCGCGACGCGCATCCCAATGTTCTCGCAATCACGGGTCCCCATCAATACGAAGAGGTCGTCAATGCGGTCCATGACGCTTTGCCGCCCTTGCACGATCCGCGATATGACCTCATTCCCCCGCAGGGTTTGCACCTCACACCAAAGCACTATGCATATTTGAAAATATCGGAGGGCTGCAATAACCGCTGCAGTTTCTGCATCATACCATCGATCCGGGGAGATCTCGTCTCGCGCCCGGCGGCCGCCATAATTTACGAGGCGGAACGCTTGGTGAAGGCCGGTGTCAAGGAGCTGCTCGTTATTTCGCAAGATACCAGCGCCTATGGGGTCGACACAAAATATGCGACCAGCAAATACAAGGGCCGTGAAATTCGAGCGAAATTTTATGACCTCGCAAAGGAATTGGGCGATCTCGGTGCGTGGGTGCGGATGCACTACGTCTACCCCTATCCCCATGTGGATGATGTTATTCCCCTGATGGCCGAAGGCAAAATTCTTCCCTATCTCGATATCCCGTTCCAACACGCAGCGCCGAGAGTTTTGAAAGCCATGCGTCGCCCAGCCAATCAGGAAAAAGTCCTTGAAAGACTGGCCAAGTGGCGTTCGATCTGCCCGGACATCGCAATCCGATCAACGTTTATTGTCGGCTTTCCCGGCGAGACCGATGAGGATTTCAATTATTTGCTGAGCTGGATGAAAGAGGCGCGTCTTGATCGTGTGGGTTGCTTTAAATATGAGCCCGTAAAGGGCGCAACGGCCAATGATTTGGGCTTAACTCAGGTGTCGGAAGAAGTGAAAGCCGAGCGGTATGCCCGGTTTATGAAAACCCAACAGGACATTTCAGCATCTGTTCTGCAGGCCAAAATAGGACGTCAGATCAAAGTGTTGATAGACGAAATTGATGTCAGCAATCAACAGGCAGTGGCACGATCACCATGGGATGCACCAGAGATCGATGGCAACGTTTTCCTACCTGGGGAGATGGCGCTGAATCCCGGTGAAATTATTGATGTCACAATCACAGATGCCGATGAATACGACCTGTATGCCGAGGTCAAATAATCCCGTCATATTTCGACGCGAATTGCATGGTTAACACGAGACTGGATAGTGCTCTTGGGCACGTATTAAAGGTTGAAAGCTGTCAAAGATTTCAATATTGATTGAAAGTATCGAAGGTTGTGAACCATGAGTGAAGTGCTTGAGCTGAGTAAAACGATGAAAACGCCAAATTTCACCGGTCACTATCATGACCATGTTCGCAAAGACGTCATTCCGTTTATTCCTGCTGGGTGCAAGAAGCTGCTCGATTTTGGGGGTGGCATCGGCGCGACCGCCCTGGCCCTGAGAACTGCAGGCGCATCTAGCAAGGCAGGTGTCATGGACATCCTGCCCGTCGAGGACCAACTTCAGGAACTTGACTTCAACTTCAGTGGTAATGTCGAAGACATCGCGGCGACAACAAAATCCCTTCGCAAAGAAGCCCCCTTTGACGTGATTTTGTGCCTTGATATCTTGGAACACCTTCGCGAGCCTTGGGAAACAGTCAAGATGCTGCACGGCTTGCTGGCGAAAGGTGGCTATATCGTCGCAAGCATTCCCAACATTCGAAATTACCAAGCCGTTCTCCCATTGGTGTTTAGGGACAAGTGGGAGTTAAAGGACGCTGGTATACTCGATGCCACGCACTTGCGCTTTTTTGTCAAAGAGACAGCCATTGAGCTGATGACGTCGAGTGGTTTGACTCTGGACCGGGTCGAGGCCATTCCAAGCGGCGGGCGCAAAGTGAAGTACTTCCGTGTCGCGACAGCGGGCTTGCTCAACAGCTTCACAGATCGGCAATACATGGTTCGTGTGCGTAACGTTTGAGTGTAGCCGCGCTAACCCACGTTCGCGTGCAATCCTGGCGCTTCGTATCCAACGCGCTCGACATATTCCGTGTAGCCGCCGCCATATTGATGCACACCCTCGGGCGTGAGTTCCAGCACACGGTTGGAAAGTGCTGCAAGAAAATGCCGGTCGTGCGACACAAAGAGCATCGTGCCTTCATAATCCGCCAGCGCCTTGATCAGCATTTCCTTGGTAAGCAGATCGAGATGGTTGGTAGGTTCGTCCAGCACCAGAAAATTGGGCGGATCAAACAACATTTGCGCCATCACCAAGCGCGCCTTTTCTCCGCCCGACAAAACCCGGCAAGGCTTCTCGATATCGTCACCAGAAAATCCGAAGCATCCAGCCAGCGTGCGCAAAGAATTCTGCGTGGCTTGCGGGAAGGACTTTTCGAGCGACTGAAACACCGTGTCTTCGCCATCCAGCAGTTCCATTGCATGCTGCGCGAAATATCCCATCTTCACCGAGGCCCCCTTGGCGACCTTGCCCTTGTCAGGATCTGTCGTCCCAGCAATCAACTTCAACAGCGTCGATTTGCCCGCACCATTCACACCCATGATGCACCAGCGCTCCTTGCGCCGGATCTTGAAATCAAACCCGTCATAGATCGTGCGCGCGCCATAGGCTTTGTGCACGTCAGAAAGGCTCACCACATCTTCACCCGAACGCGGCGCGTCTGCGAATTCAAACATCACAGTTTCACGTCGCCGCGGGGGTTCCACACGGTCGATCTTGTCGAGCTTCTTCACGCGGCTCTGCACCTGCGCTGCATGTGAAGCACGCGCCTTGAAGCGTTCGATAAATTTCAGTTCCTTGGCCAGCATCGCCTGCTGCCGTTCGAACGAAGCCTGCTGTTGCTTCTCATTCAGCGCGCGCTGCTGCTCATAGAACTCATAATCGCCCGAATAAGTGTTGAGTTCGCCAGCATCAATCTCGACAATCTTGGTCACAATGCGGTTCATGAATTCGCGGTCATGCGATGTCATCACCAAGAGGCCATCATAATTCTTGAGGAAGTCCTCGAGCCAGATCAGACTTTCCAGATCAAGATGGTTCGAAGGCTCGTCCAGCAACATGGCATCAGGCCGCATCAGCAGAATGCGGGCCAGCGCCACGCGCATTTTCCACCCGCCAGAAAGCTGGCCCACATCGCCGTCCATCATCTCTTGCGAGAAACTCAATCCCGCCAAAACTTCACGTGCCCGCGCATCCAACGCGTAACCATCCAGCTTTTCAAAATGCGCCTGCACCTCGCCATAACGCGCGATAATCTCATCCATCTCGTGCATGCGTTCAGGGTCGGCCATGGCATGTTCAAGTGTTGCCAGTTCCGCCGCCACAACGCTCACAGGCCCTGCCCCATCCATCACTTCCGCAACAGCCGAGCGCCCCGCCATCTCGCCCACATCCTGACTGAAATAGCCGATGGAAATGCCGCGATCCGCCGTCACGCGTCCCTCATCCGGCTCCTCACGCCCCGAAATCATGCGAAACAACGTCGTCTTCCCCGCCCCATTTGGGCCAACCAGGCCAATCTTCTCCCCCCGGTTCAACGCGGCGGAAGCTTCGACAAAAAGCAGCTGGTGTCCATTCTGTTTGGAAATCGAGTCTATGCGGATCATGATGGAAGCGGCTTAGGCGAAGGGCGCGGGCGGGGTCAATGAGAGATGCACAAATCGTCACATGGGCGCTCGGACGCCCAACTCATCGTCACTCAAACCTGTTATGATTGATCCCGCTGCGCATCACGCCGTCCTCGCTCGGTCTGCCCTTCGTACCTCCCAGTCGGCTCGGGTTTTTTCCCTACGACACCAGTAGCGCAACCATGGAAATATGTTTTGAACTCGACAATCATGCCGCAAGAACGCAAACATTCGGCAAAATGGCCGCAGTCTTGAAACTCCTGCGAATAAATACCGAGCATCGCGAAGTCTTGTGCGCCACGCAAAAATAGTTTCTCTACCCACGGCAAACCTTTGCGAAGATAGAAATTATATGCCGGGCGAAAAACCCAACCCTTTGGATCGGATGCTTCAATAAAAGAGCAAACCCCACCAGGCTTCAAAGTAAATTCAACCTGCTGCGCAATTCGCGCTTGCTGAGCGCGATTAAAGGTCTTGAGACCGAACGTGCAAATCAGTGCAGCTGCACACCCTTTTGGCAATTCAGCATCCAAGACATTGGCTTGTGCGATTTCAATCCGGTCGGCCCGCATTGAGTGTAGACGACGAATAGCGCCTCGTACCATGCCTTCAGAGATATCCAGCGCAATAATCTTGTGAAGTTTCGGATGCTGCTTCAAAAGATGTGGCCACGTTTCCCCGGTTCCAGCCATCAAGTCTGCAACGACTGCATCGTCCGAAGCAAATTTCGGGAGCGCACCTATGCACTGCCGTCGCCACAACCAGACGAAGCCAAAAGAGGCTATCTGGCTCCAGTAACGATAAGTTCCGCTGCAGCGATCAAAGACACCTTTTACGAAAACAGGATCAAAGATGTCTTCAGCCACAGCCTCACCGCTCAAACTTCTTGTACTTGATCCTTGACGGCATCACGCTGTCCTCACCCAATCTCCGCTTCTTGTCTTCTTCGTAGTCCTGGAAGTTCCCTTCGAACCACTCCACATGTAAATCGCCTTCAAACGCCAGGATGTGGGTGGCGAGGCGATCCAGGAACATGCGGTCATGCGAGATTACCACGGCGCAGCCAGCGAAGTCTTCCAGCGCTTCTTCCAGCGCCGCAAGCGTTTCGGTGTCGAGGTCGTTGGTGGGTTCGTCGAGGAGGAGGACGTTGGCGCCGCTCTTCAACATTTTGGCCAGATGCACGCGGTTGCGCTGGCCGCCAGAAAGTGTTCCCACCTTCTGCTGCTGGTCGCCGCCCTTGAAATTGAAAGCACCAACATAGGCGCGTGAGTTCACTTCGCGCTTGCCCAGCATGACAAGATCATTGCCGCCGGAAATTTCCTGCCACACGGTTGCATTGGGATCGAGCGCATCGCGGTTCTGGTCGACGTAGCCAAGCTTCACGGCAGGCATGATATCGATGGTGCCCGCATCCGGCTGTTCCTGACCCGTCAGCATACGGAACAATGTGGTTTTGCCCGCACCGTTGGGCCCGATGATGCCGACGATGCCGCCGGGCGGCAGTTTGAAGGACAGGTCATCAATCAGCAGCCGGTCACCAAAGGCTTTCGACAGACCTTCGACATTGATGACATCATCACCCAGCCGTTCGCCCGATGGAATGATGATCTGCGCGGAATGGCTTTGCACACGCGCCTCGTTGATCTTGATGAGCTCGTCATAGGCCTTGATACGCGCCTTGGATTTCGCCTGCCGCGCGGTGGGGGACTTCGAAATCCACTCCTGCTCACGCTCAAGCACTTTCACCCGTGCAGCGTCCTCACGCGATTCCTGGGCAAAGCGCTTGGCCTTCTGCCCAAGATAGGCCGAGTAATTGCCTTCATACGGAATGCTGCGACCACGATCCAGCTCCAGAATCCACCCCGTCACATTATCAAGGAAGTAGCGATCATGCGTGACGATGAGAATGGCACCGGGGTAATCGCGCAAATGATGCTCAAGCCAGTTGACGCTTTCCGCATCGAGATGGTTGGTCGGTTCGTCGAGCAGAATGAGATCAGGTTTCGCCAGCAACAATCGTGTCAATGCGATGCGGCGTTTTTCACCGCCGGAGAGATTTTCAATTGAGGCATCGCCCGGCGGGCAGCGCAGCGCATCCATGGCTTGCTCGACCTGGCTTTCCAGATCCCACAGGTTCTGCGCGTCAATCACATCCTGCAGCTTGCCAGCCTTGGCCGCGTTCTCGTCGTTATAGTCGGCCATCAGCGCGTTGTATTCGTCAACAATCGCCTTCTTGTCCGCCACACCTTCCATGGCGTTTTCGAGCACAGACTTGGTTGGATCAAGCTGCGGCTCCTGCTCTAGATAACCGCAGGTTGCGCCATCGGCCAGCCAAGCCTCGCCATTCCACTCGGTGTCCCGGCCCGCCATGATCTTTAACAAGGTAGATTTGCCCGAACCGTTCGGACCCAATACGCCAATCTTGGCATCAGGGTAAAACGACAGATGAACGTTATCGAGAACTTTTTTGCCCCCGGCATAGGACTTCGACAGCCCCTGCATGTGATAGATGAATTGACGCGCCATGATCTTCTTTCAAAGTGGGATGATGGCGCGCTTCTAATGGCGGAAACAGACGCTGTAAACGCTATTCCTTATGTATGTTGCCGGATTTCCTTCGCGGTCTCTTCTGCCATGATTTTTCGCTGATACCGTCCCTGGACAATGTCAACGATGACCAGCGCACCCACCACGAAATAGAAAGTGCTCTTGGCCATCGGTTCAACCGGATAACCGAACAACGTCAAATGCGCCAAATGACCACCTTCGGCCGTCAACATCACACCAACCAGCAAAAGGACAAACAAGCCAAGTACTTCATACATGCGGTTCTTCTGCAGGAAGTTCGCTACATGATCGGCAAGGAACACCATGAGTGCGCCGGAAATCAAGATCGCTGTTGCCATGACAATGAAATTGTTGGTCAGCGCCACCGCCGACAGCACCGTGTCGAAAGAAAACACGATGTTCATAACCATGATCCAAAACAATGCAGAACCAACACTGCGATGTTTCGGCCCCTCCCCGTTTTCGTGTTCCAGATCGTGGATTACCAGCATGTGAAAGATTTCTTTCATTGCCGTGTGGATAAGAAACAATCCACCGGCAAGCACAATCAAACTGTGCCCGTTGAAATCCCCCTTCAGGAACGGAATGTCAAACTTGAACCAGCTGGCCTGGAACATGCTGATGAGCTGCAGCACGACAAACAGCAGCACAATGCGCAACAGAATGGCGAAGATCGTCCCAATCCGTCTCACGTAAGCTTGCTTGTCAGGTGCTACACGTTTTGATTCAATCGAAATATACAGCAGGTTGTCGAACCCGAGCACCGTCTCCAGCGCGGTCAACACCACCAGCGTCGTCAGATTTTCAGCAGTAAAAAGGCCATCAAACATCACGTTTCCCCGAATCCAGAAAAACTACATACTAAGCCTTGCGCCGCATGGCTAGACTGACATTTTACCGCCGTGTTCAAAAAAAGGGCGCACCTGCCTGGCCTCAGGCAAGGCGCGCCCCACCCCCGCCGTAAGTTATTGGCTGTCCAGTGCGTCCCGGATAATCTTCTGCAGGTCTTCACGCCGATATGGTTTCATGATGATGAACCCTTCCCTGAACCGCGGTTCATCCTGGTGAACCATCGCGCCCTTCGGATAACCGGAAGTATGAACAACCTTGAGGTCTGGCCTCAGAGATTGTGCTGCCTGCGCCAAATCAAATCCGTTCATGCCACCTGGCATCACCACATCCGAGAACATCAGATCGACATCCAGGTTCTCTTGCAACTTGCTGAGTGCGTCAAAACCATCCCCAGCCTCAATGACCTCATAACCGAAGTCTTCCAGAAAACCGCACGCAACGGCCCGAACCGCTTCTTGATCCTCAACCACAAGAATCTTGGGTCGGCGGCGCGTCGCAACGACTTCCACTGGTGTGTCAGCTATCGCTCCGAATGGCACATCGGTGTTGACTGGTTCAGCAACACTTTGCGTCACATAAGCATCCTCAACTACTGTATGGCGCGGCAAGTAGATCTTCACTGACGTGCCATGGCCAACTTCGCTGTAGACACTGATGTGTCCGCCAGATTGTTTGACGAAGCCATAGACCATCGACAGGCCAAGCCCCGCACCTTGTCCGGGTTCCTTGGTCGAGACGTAAGGCTGGAATACCCGTTCAATCAGTTCTGGCGACATGCCAGTGCCTGTGTCAGAAACACCGATCATGACATATTGACCAGGTACAACATCAGGATGCTTGTCGGCATAAAATTGGTCCAGTTGAACACCCACCGTCTCAATTGTCAGTCGCCCGCCGTTCGGCATGGCATCGCGTGCATTGATAGCCAGACTGACGATAGACGCTTCAAGTTGCCCGGGGTCGACCAACGTGTGCGATGTGCCCTCCATCGAAACAATCCGCAAATCAATGTTCTCGCCAAGCGTCCGAACCAAAAGTGAGTTCAAACCGTTCAGCAGCGCGTTGACACTGACGTCTTTGGGTTGGAGGTTCTGCTGGCGTGCAAATGCCAACAGTCGCTTCGTCAATTCCGATCCGCGACGGGCTGCATCAAGTGCTTCTCCAACGCGGTGATCGTTCCGCCCACCACCGCCAGAACTGTCACAAAGTTCAAGGTTGCCGATCATGATCGTCAACAAATTGTTGAAGTCATGGGCCAAACCGCCAGTCAGCTCCCCGACAGCTTTCATTTTCTGTGCTTTTTGCAGCCGCTGATTGATCAAGTGGCGCTCAGTGATATCTGAAACCTGAACGATGAGCTGTTCGATCTCACCTTTTGCGCCTTTGATGAGATAAACGGAAGTCGCACCATATGCGACCTCGTTGTCGGGCCGGTCATAGCGCAGCTCCTGTTGCAGCGCCGTCAAATCGCCGCGCAACAAATTGCCCATGCCATTGAGAAATGAGCCGCGGTCGTCCTTGTGCAGCAGTTCATCGAACTTGCTGGTCGAAGTCTCGATATCGTCACGTTTCAAAAACGCTTTCATGGCATCATTGGCAAGTTCCACGCGGCCGGTTGGCGAGACGACTGCCATACCGTGGATTGACGCATTGAAAGCACCTTTGAATCGCTGATCACTTTGTACCGATGCCAGTTCTGCGATCTTACGTTCGGAAATATCTTCAAGGATGCAGATTGAGCGCTCCAATCGACCCTTGTCGCTACGATGGGCTGTCATGGTCAGCAGCACATTGGCCAACGATCCGTCCCGCCGAAGCATAAGGATCTCTTCATTCCGACAATCGCCAGTCACGAGATAACGGGGATAAATGGAAGTGACGAGCTTGCTCCGTGATTCGGGTGGCAAGAATTCGCTGAACGTGCGGCCGGCGACTTCATTCGCAGTATAGCCGAGGACATTGAGCCAAGTCCGGTTTGCTGAAATCAGGCGCCCGGATCCATCCATGGCATGCAACATGACCGGAAGACTGTGCAACAGCCGTTCATAAGAACCGGCGCTTTGATCCGCAAAAAATTGCATATCTGCAGTTCGGGCGATACTGCGTCTCTCGATACGCCATCCCGCCGTCTGCTTGTTGTCGTCGTCCCAGCTTGAATCTGCAATTGAGGTCATACCGCTACCCTTAATGAATTTGGGTCCGACCATATCGCTAACAGGGTTAATGACGCCTTGCGATGGCGCGCATAAATATCAAGGTCAAAAACGTCGTGGTAAACAGAAGGTAAATTTAGCTGGCAGGCCGCCCCATGGCTTCAGCCCTCACAAGCGCGCTCAGCAAACCATCGTCATCTTGCGCATCAGGAAGCAATTGCTTCGAAACCACATGTGCCACCCTTGGATCAAGAGCACCCTGTCGCAACGACGACGCGCGTGCGGATGCCTCTGCTCTCTCGACAGCATCTGCGAGCGCAAGACGGCCGCTTCCATGCAGATACGTCTGGCCATCAACATGGACGCGGAAATGCCCCTGCCCATCTCCTTCGACCGTCGCTTCAACGACCGTGTTGACTTGCCCGGCAGCAGCGCCAACTGCATTAGCAACATCGCAATAAACGGGGAACACAACTTCACACCCCAGCCGTTCGGCAACAGTTGGATAGTAAACCCGGACTGGACCACCCACGGCTACAATCGGCACTTGCGGTGTGATCATGACGTGCGCCAAGCCTTGCATATGCCGCCCCTCACTCACAGCAGCAACCAACGCATCACTTGCATTGTCGCCCAATGCGGTATCCAATATCACATGCGCGGACATGCTGATGGTCTTGTCGAGAACGTCCTGGCAAAACGCTTCCATTGCGGCTTCGTCAGGCATCTTCATCGTGCGTTGGCGTGTTGCAATTTTAGCTGCAATAACAGCAGCATCCACAGACCAGTTTGACTGTTTCCTGAGGGCGTGGGCTGCGTCGGAGGGCGTAAATGCGCAATACTGCAACAACCCCTTCCGGCGAAGTGACTGCACCACACGCTGTGCCGATGAGACCGTCGCTATTTTTCGCAAAGCCAATGGCCGGGCAGAAATGGCTTCAAGCGTCGACTGTTCAAGTGACGTCAGGTCGAGCTCGGATTTCATCGCTTGCGCACCAAAAGGGAGGACGAGAAACTTGCCAAGAAGCGAGCCGCCCTCTGTCGACGCCAGGTCAGCTTCCAGCATGGCAACAAGTTCCGGGCAACGGTGTGCCAAAAGTGAAACAGGCAATGCGCGTGACGGACCAATTGACAGCGCACCATTCATTCCAATGTGCACTTCACTGTCACCGCCCAGACCGATCGTCTTGATGTCAATTGCTTTGACCATCGTTCGCCAGCCACCCACACTTGCGCCCTCGCCAGCGAGTTTGGGTCGGCCATTCTGTAAGACACCGACGTCAGTCGTCGTTCCGCCCATATCGGAGAGGATGAAATCATCAAGCCCGGACAGCCACTTGGCACCGATGAGACTTGCTGCAGGCCCAGAAAGGATTGTTTCAATGGGACGCGACGCAACAACCGCAGCATGAGCAAGTGACCCATCACCCTTGACGATCATGACGGGACAGGAAAGGCCAAGTGATTTTGCCGCACTGTTGACCGCTTCGATCAGATGCGAAATTCTTGAAATCAACCGGGCGTTAAGTGTGGCAGTCAAGGCCCTTCGCGGGGCATCAAGGGATGTAGAAATCTCTGTCGACAGCGTGACGGGTTTTCCCGTTGCCTCGACAATGGCATCACGCACAATGATTTCATGACTGTTGTTGCGCACAGCAAATGCAGAAGCAACGACATACGCACTTACCGAAGTGACACATGCTTTGCACGCAGCGACAATTGGCACAAGATCCAGGGGCTCAACTTCCTCCCCATTGTGGTTGTGGCCGCCAGCAGCTCGGACAATGGGAATGCCTGGAAAAGCGCGAGCAATTCCTGTCCTCTCCGCCATGCCATCATCAAACCCAACGAGCACCACGCCAACCGGACTACCGTGTCCTTCAACAACAGCATTGGTCGCAAGAGTTGTCGAAACAGCAATAAGGGAGATGTTGCCACGCGCCTCCTTGCCTTTCTCACCTCGCAATACAGCTGCGATGGCTTCTGCCACGCCGACAGACAAATCACCCTTTGTTGTAATGGCTTTTGCTGACTCAACGATAGTGTGTTTGCGTTGGTCTATGATCACAGCATCGGTGTAGGTTCCGCCTGTGTCGATACCCAGAATATAGGAGTTGGATACTGTCAATGATTTGAATACGGTTGTTTGGGAGCGCAGTCATGCCACACTTTATGTGGCAATGCCAATTAGCCTTTTGGCGACTTGGCGGCGTGATTGATCTGCTCGCGTTTGTCGAGCAACAGCTGTAAAATCTCGGATGCTGTCGCCAGCTCTTGCTCCCGATGATCATGGTCTTGAACTGCATGTGCGGCCAACTTCACGAGGGGCAAAAGGCTGTCAGAAACAGGGCGCGGCACGGCACCGGGTTTTCCGGCCAGATTTGCAATCAGAATATCGAGTACCTTTACATCACGTCGCGCACGGTCCGAACTTGCGGCCTGCCCGGCCAGCGCAAGATCAAGTTCGGCTATCCTCTCATCTGCTGCCAAAAGTCGAGACAAGGCTGTCTTGACGCCGACATCGTCGAGTAACCCGGCCGCCTGTCGTTTCCGTAGATCCTTCAAATTCCGTTGATGGCCGCGGTTGGCCACTAATTGATCACGCTCTCGCGTTAAAGATGGCGACTTGCGTTCTGCTTTCGCAGCTCCTTGGACCGTCGCTTCCCGGGCTTTGCGAATTTCAACCAAGGCAGACTTGACATGGTCTTGCGCTTTTTCAAGCGCGACCTGTGCAACTTCTTTAGTGTTCCGGGCCTTCTCGATACGCTGATTGAGCTGGTCAGTTTTCGAGACTTCAGGTTGGTCCTGTTCGGTCGCAACGACAGCGACCGTTGAAGTGTCGCGAACAGGATGTTTCAATAGGCCGCCAGATACGGCAAGCAGGATGGCAAATGCTGCTACACCGAATGTGGAAAACACGGTGTTCTGAACACCCCATGACGGAAATTTCCCCTTGAAACTTGCGATCGGAATAGTGTTTGGAACAGGAGGTTCAATCTTGGGCGCTATCGAAGCCGCGGCGTGTGTTGGCGGACGTATGTCTTGTTGCACGTCTAACGCGCGCAATAACGCCGCTTCCCGCAACGGCAGCGGAATGACCCGCGCACTTCCAGGAATTTTACGATAGGCTTCCGCTTCACTGAGTGCACTGATGACGAGAAGTGATACAGGTCGGTCAAAGCAGGCAACAAGTGGCAAAATCAGCCGCGTCGCGAGTGCTGCATCGCGTTGATCCATGATCACGGCATCAAAGTCATAATTGCGCGATAAAAATAGCGCTTCATCGGCGCGCGCGGCATACGCTGGTTCGATGCGTTCGGGATGGCTCTCAAAAATGTCTCGCAGTTGGTCCGCGTGCGGTCCCACGTACAAGACCCTGACGCGGCAAATTCCTGCTTTTCTTATGCTGTCGACAACAACGCCAACCATCAGCGTGCCCCGCCCTTGCAAGAGGAGCTTGAATGCAAATCGTTGGAATCGACAATACGGGACACGTACAAACCACAACTTTCCGAAGTTACCCTAGTCTCCAAACATTTCAGCCCGGTTAAGGCGCGGTTTACGATTGTGAACACCGGAGCGTCATTTTTGGGCTGCACATTCAATCAGTAGTAACTCTTTTGGATCATGCTGAGACCCGTAATCACGAATGAAAAGGCGAAGCATGTTTTTGAAAACGCGTATCGGCAAACGCATGACCTTGCTTGTTGCCGTTTCAGTGTTTTTGGCGACGCTATTTGCAACCTGCCTCATGGCTGTGTTTCAGCTCAACAGCCGCGTCCAGACAGAAGTCGAATCCTTGGGTACGGCAGCATCAATCTATGCAACGGCAATTTCGCCGTTTGTCGAATCCCGTGACAAACCAGCGCTCGACGCATTTTTGAAATCATACCATCAACTGCCACTGGTAAAATCGATCACGGTGTTGGGGCTGAATGATGTAAAGCTTGCCCAATTCGGGAGCGCGCAATCAAGCTTGCTCCACCCTGGCAATCCTCCTCAAGGCATCTGGGCGGCCCTGAGCACGCCCGTCTTTCCCATTACGGTTGATATCCTGCGTGACACGACAAAGCTGGGGAAATTGGTTTTGATTTCGGACTTCTCGTCGTTCAGGCTGACGTGGTTTCTCGCCGTGTTCTTTGCGTTAACGACATCCCTGATTGCCAGCGCACTTGCCGTTATTGCAACACGCTCCTCGCAAGAGAGAGTTATCAGGCCTATTGTCATGTTGACTGAGGCCATGCGCAACGTGAACAAGACCCGAAATTACAAATCCGGCATTGACTATAGTGCCGATGACGAAACCGGGGTGATGATAGGATCGTACAACTCCATGATTGCCGACATCCGTTCGCGCGACATGGCCCTGCAGAAGCTCGCGTTTTTCGATCCACTGACCGGTCTGCCGAACCGCCCGAACTTCCAGCAAACAGTTGATGAATATCTGCAGAAGGGCACCAAGGCCGCGGTGTTTCACCTGGATATCGACGGCTTTCGAGAAATCAACGATGCGCTTGGTCACTCCATCGGCGACGCCCTGCTCATGGAAATTGCGGCCCGGCTGTATGATGAAGCCGACAACGACATCAACATTTTCAGGCTTGGCGGCGACGAATTCATGATTCTCGCACCCGGTGTCGAAAATGAATCAAAGGCCCAGAAAACACTGGCCCGTTTTTTTGCCAAGCTTTATCAACCCCTCAAAATTCTGTCCCACGAAGTGCACATCAGCGCGACTGCCGGCGCCCTTCTCATTCCACAGGATGGCTCGTCATCGGGCGAAGTCATGCGTCATTCGGATTTGGCCTTGATCGAAGCCAAGAAACTTGGACCCGGACGCATGATGTTTTTCCGCCAACAGATGGACGACAAGATTCAGTCCAGTACCGAACTGATCATGGGTCTGAAGCAAGCCATCCAGAAACATGAGTTCCAGGTATTCTACCAGCCACAAGTCGATATGGCGACCGGCAAGGCCAACTACTTTGAAGCGCTGGTGCGCTGGAACCATTCGACCAAAGGCTTCATTTCACCTGGCCTCTTCATTCCTGTCGCTGAGCGTGCCGGCCTCGTGCCGCAAATTGGCCGCTTCGTCCTCGACGAAAGTTGCAAGCAGGCCCGCGCCTGGTTCAATGAAGGCCGCGGCATGCGCCAGATCAGTGTCAACGTATCGGCCGCACAACTGTTGCAGACCGATTTCGTGCGCCAGGTCCAGGAAGCCATCAACGAAAGCGGCTTGCCTCCACCGCTGCTTTGCCTTGAACTCACGGAAAGCGTCTTCCTCGGCAAATCCGTCGGAGCCATTCGCCACATTCTGACCGAGTTGAAGGACATGGGTATCGACTTGGCCCTCGACGATTTCGGCACCGGCTATTCATCCCTGTCCTATCTCGAAGGTCTGCCCTTCGACAAACTCAAGATCGACAGATCATTCGTCTACGGCGCACACAACAGCCCGCGCCGCAAATTGCTGCTCGGCAAGATTATCGAAATGGCCCACCTGCTCAACATGCGTGTGGTCGCTGAGGGTGCGGAAACCCTGGACGAAGTCGACATGTTGAAATCACTGAACGCCGACTTGATCCAAGGCTACTATTTCGCAAAGCCGGGTCCTGCCGTCGAAGCCATTTCCCACGCCATGCGCATTGAACGCAACTGGGTTGGCGACGACTACAGTCAGGCAAAAGCCGTTTAACGCTTCGACTTGGCCTTTTTGGCAGGCTTTGGTGCGACAGCTGGTGTCTCAAGGCTTGGAACCGTTACGGCTGCAATCGCGCGCAGCCAATGGGCTTCGGCCCGTCCTTCAGGGCGGCCTTCCTCTTCCCAGAACGTGTGGGCAAGGGTACGCACAGACTCTTCATTGATTTTTGGGGAATTGATCATGATGCTCTCTCCAGTGCTGATCTAAAGCGCGCCTAACACGATTTGCTGCGTCGCACAATGGAAAATTGTGCAACGCAATATAATTTGTTGTCGGGACGACCGATGTAGGCGGAGCGCGCGATTGCTGGAGGGAAGAAGGAGGGTATGTCCCTGCCCTGGCTTCAAGCCTGCGCATGTGGTGGTGGAAGAAGGTGGTTTGGCTCGAAGCCCGGCATATTCAGAGAACGCAGCGATTTTGGCCTTTGGTCCGCTCTTACAGAGGCCTGGAAGACGATGCTCCCAGACATGATTAGCCACGGAAGGCGCTCGGGTCCTAGTGCCCAAGGGTCTCGCCATCGGCTCCCGGAGGATCAAGGCGTGTGGACCTTTTTCCTGCAGGCGCTGCCCATGGTTCTGGCAATTTCGGTACACTGTCGACATTGTCCCTCCTTTCCAGAACCATCATCCCACCATAGGCATATATTCGGACGGATGTCAAGAGGAATCTTGAGATGGGAAAGAAATCTTTTCTGCTATCACCACCCCCTCACCGCTTCGCGGAGCTCCCCCAACAAGTTGGGGGAGCGATAATCCCGCATTCGCTCCCTCAGCTTGCTGGGGGAGCTGCCCGAAGGGCTGAGGGGGGCCTGAGTGGTTATGAGAGGGGCTTGAGGAAAGAACCGACGGAATTTATCCCGCGTCCCGTCTGCTCTCCAGGAGGCCAACATGACAACACCCCGACACTTCGCAACGCACCTGCGCCGCAACACAACCGAAGCCGAGCGCAAACTCTGGTATCATTTGCGACGGCGCGGACTGAATGGTTTCAGATTTGTCCGTCAAGTGCCCATCGGCCCGTTCATTGTGGACTTTCTCTGCCGGGAGCGGCGGCTGATCATCGAAGTGGACGGTGCCACCCATGGCGAGGAACAAGAGATCGCCCATGACCTGCGCCGCACCCTGGCTCTACGGCGCAATGGCTTTGCCGTTTATCGCGTCGACAATGGGGATGTGTATGAGAACATCGAAGGCGTGCTCGACAGCATCTTGCTGGTGCTGGAGGAGAGGCCCGCGGTGTTTGAGAGCAGCAATCGGCGGACGGACCCCCTCACCGCGTCGCGGAGCTCCCCCAACGAGTTGGGGGAGCGATAACTTGCGCGAGCTGCCCCCACATTCGCTCCCCCAGCTCGCTGGGGGAGCTGGCCGAAGGCCTGAGGGGGCCTCACCCCAACCTCCCCAGCGCCTCATCCACTTTCGTCTTCCGCGCCTGCAATTCTGCCCTTAACTCCCGCGACTCGTCCAGCACCTCCGCTGGTGCTTTCGCGACGAAGGCCGGATTGTTCAGCCGCCCATCGATCACCGCCACATCCTTGGCGATCTTTTCCAACTCCTTGGCCAACCGCTTCTTCTCGTTGTCAAAATCAATGATGCCTTCCAGCGGCAGGGCAATTGTGGCTTCGTCCAGCACCACTTGTGCCGACGACTTCGGCACGCTGTCAGCGAATGTAATGTCGCTCAGTCGCGCGAGGCGTTTGATCTCGGCGTCCCATTGAGCCGCACGGCGGCGGGATTCGGCCCCTGCTCCCACCAACACGCACGGAATTTTCGCACCCGCATTGACGTTCATTTCACTGCGCACGCTGCGGATCTCAGAAATGAAGCGGATAACCCATTGCAGTTCTGCATCAGCTCCGGCGTCGCCCATGCCCTGATAATCCGCCCACGGATGATCAATCAGCCAATGATCGCGTTGCGCGGTCTTCTGCCAGAGTTCTTCGGTGATGAACGGCATGAAGGGATGCAGCATGGCGAAGCACTGGTCCAGCACCCAGGCTGTCGTCGCTTGGGTTTCGGATTTTGCCGTTTCGTCGGTGCCACCCAAAATCGGCTTCACCAATTCCACGTACCAATCACAAACGATGTTCCACACGAATTGATAGGCGGAAGCTGCGGCCTCGTTGAACTTGTAGTCTTCGATGGCCTTGGTAATCGCCTTTTGCGCCCGTGCCGTTTCACCGATGACCCAGCGGTTCACCGTGATGCGGGCGGCGGTGGGATCGAACGTGCCGCCGTGGGTGACACCATTCATTTCGGCAAAGCGCGTCGCGTTCCACAGCTTGGTGGCGAAGTTGCGGTAGCCTTCGACGCGTTGGGTGGACAGCTTGATGTCGCGGCCCATGGCCGCCATGGCGGCGAGCGTGAAACGCAGCGCATCAGCACCATACTGATCGACGAGTTCCAAAGGGTCCATCACATTGCCCTTGGACTTCGACATTTTCTGGCCCTTCTCGTCGCGGACCAGGGCGTGGATATAGACCGTGTGAAACGGCACTTCCTTCATGAAGTGCTGACCCATCATCATCATGCGGGCGACCCAGAAGAAGATGATGTCGAAGCCGGTGACAAGCACATCGGTTTTGTAGTGGCGTGCGAGTTCAGGCGTTTGATCCGGCCAGCCCAATGTTGAGAATGGCCAGAGCGCCGAGGAGAACCAGGTGTCCAGCACATCGGGATCGCGGAAAATGGCCGTCTTGCCTGATGTCGTGGCCGCGATCCAGCTTTCGAGATCGGGCAACAGGTCCGGTGCGGCACCGTAGTATTCTTTTGCTTCAGCCAATGCTTCGGCTTCAGTCTCCGCCACAAAAATCTTGCGCGACAACGGATTGATTTGCGCTGTCTCTCCCTGCCTGCTCTCAAGGGCCGGTCCATACCAGGCGGGGATTTGATGGCCCCACCAGAGTTGACGCGACACGCACCAAGGCTGGATATTGCGCATCCATTCGAAGTAAGTTTTGTCCCAGTTTTTCGGCACGAACGTCGTGTCGCCATTTTCAACAGCAGCGATGCAAGGCTTGGCGAGTTCACCAGCATTCACATACCACTGCTCGGTCAGCCACGGTTCGATCACCACATCAGAGCGATCACCGAAGGGGACTTGATTCGTGTGCGGCTCGACTTTTTCCAGGAGTCCCAGCTCTTCCAACTTGCCAACAATGATCTTTCGGGCCTCGAAACGATCAGTGCCATGCAGTCCGGTGATGCGCTTGAGATCCTCTGACATCTGAACATTGTCAGTGAATTCCTTGTGATGCAGGGACAACTTGCCAAACTGGTCAAAGATGTTGATCTGCGGCAGATTGTGCCGCTTGCCCACTTCGAAGTCGTTGAAGTCGTGCGCTGGTGTGATTTTCACAGCACCGGTGCCCTTTTCCGGATCGGCATAATCATCACCCACAATCGGAATGATGCGACCCACCAGAGGCAGGCGGACATGCTTGCCGATCAGGTGTTTCAGTTTTTCGTTTTCAGGATGCACGGCAACGGCGCTATCACCCAGCATGGTTTCAGGGCGGGTGGTGGCGACGATGATCTCTTCGCCGGGACCAGCATCAATCACCGGATACTTGATGTACCAGAGCGAGCCTTTGACTTCCTTCTGGATCACTTCCAGATCGGAAATCGCCGTGAGCATCTTGGGGTCCCAGTTCACCAGGCGCTTGTCCTTGTACATGAGGCCGTCCTTGTAGAGCTGTACGAAAACCTTGCGTACGGCGGCAGACAGTCCGTCATCCATGGTGAAACGCTCGCGGCTCCAGTCGCACGATGCGCCAAGGCGGCGGAGCTGCTGTGAAATGATGCCGCCGGATTCGGCTTTCCACTCCCACACACGCTTGATGAAGGCCTCGCGGCCCATGGTGCGGCGGTCGGTGTTGTTTTCGGCCTTGAGCATGCGCTCCACCACCATCTGCGTGGCAATGCCGGCATGGTCCGTGCCCGGCTGCCACAGCACGTCGCGCCCGCGCATACGTTCGAAACGCACGAGAATGTCTTGAATGGTGTTGTTCAGCGCATGTCCCATGTGCAGCGAGCCTGTCACATTCGGCGGCGGAATGACGATCGTGTAGGGCTTGGCCTTGGGTTTGCGGCCCGGCTTGAAGTAACCGCCCTCTTCCCAGCCCTTGTAGAGGCGGGTTTCGATATCAGCGGGCGTAAAGGTCTTGTCGAGCGGCATGGATCACCAAATCAAAAGGAATTTATGCGGCTTTAAACACCAGTGACCGGCTACTTGGCAAGCCGCAGCAGGACATATCGGCCACCGGCACCCGCTGAAACACCCAATGCTGCCGAAATAACCCCGATCACCTCTGACGTTCGCCCTGGTATGAACATCTGGGCGAGTTCGAGACAGACCGAAAGCGCCACCATGCCCATCAGGATGTTCCGCAAAGACCGGCCAATTCCCCGGCCCGTGCCAAACGCCATGGCATAGCAAAAGGCCACCATGGCATAGGCAACAAAATGCTCAGACGCCCCGCTGGCACCCGTGTGGGGCCGCGACGCCGACGGCACCAGCGACAAGATGATGATGGCGAGCCACCCGACATGGGCCAGCACCTCCCAAGGGCGCTTGATAAGCTCCCGTATCACGACAGGCCCCGTGATTGTGGCGGGCAGTAACTATCCAGAAATTGCAACCTTGCCTCACATCCGAAAAACAAACTAAAAGTGGACCTATGCTTATCTCAGAATCGTTTCTGGAATGTTGTTAACCGTCATACTCATCGTTGTGGCGCTGGCTGGCCTGTATTTCATTCTGCCCTATGCGCTGCGCAAAATGGAACAGATGCGACTCGCCAGAACCTGCGCCGAACGCCGCGCCATCGTGTTAACCTACAATGACGGCCCCAATCCGCTGCTAACCCCGCAACTTCTCGATATTCTGAAGAAACACGACGCCCGCGCCACGTTCTACGCCAACGGACGCCACATTGAACAGCATCCTGAGATTTTGAGAAAAACGCTGGAAGACGGCCACGTCGTCGGCAGCTACACCTACAACACGTTTAACGCCTGGACCACCGATCCGGTCAGAACAGTCCGTGACATCGATAAGGGCATTCAGGTCACGAGTAAATTTGGCGGTGATCGCTACGCCTTCCGCACACCTTACGGCAAACTGACGATCATCAGTCTTGCCTATGGCCTGATGCGCGGGCTCAAATACGGTTGGTGGTCAATCGACAGCAAAGACAGCTGGAACCGCAGACCCATCGCCGACATACTGCAGGAGATCCAGCGCAAGAACGGCGGCGTGATCCTGATGCATGACAACATTGACGACAACAGCAGGCATGCACCATCCAGCGAAAATGAATATGTCCTGGACCTCACGGCAGCCATTCTGCATTTCTCGCGACAGAATGGCTTCCGTATTGTCTCCTATGCGTCGCTGGATTGGAAAACTAGCTGAGATGTAGGTCCAGTGCGCGTTTGAGCGTTTCCTTGGCCGGCTCCGCAGCCAGAAAAATCTCTTTCGCCTTGAAAAACTCCATGCTGCCAAACGTATCGACGGCAGGCGTAATGTAAATATCCGGTGGATTGAGTGCCCGACGCAGCTCGGCCAACTGTTGAAACATGATGAAGAGCGATCCGACGGCCACTTCAATGTTGGAAGGACGTGAAACACTGCTGGGCCGCGACCGTCCTGTGACATCAATTGCCACAACGAGATCTACATTTGCGCGCACCCGGTCAAACGGCACTGGATTGGTAATGCCGCCGTCCACATGAATATGACCGTCGATGATCGGCCCGCCGATCAATCCTGGTATGGCAATGGATGCACCGACGGCCTCGTGCAGCGATCCCCGCTCAATGACATGTTCCACCATGTCGGTAAAATCCGTGGTTACGATCTTAAATGGAATTTTGGTGGCCTCGACCAAGGCAGGTACCGAACTCGGGAGCATGAGTTCCGCTACGGTTCGACCTTCGAAATGCAGGGAATGCAAGCCATGCAATGACAGCAGGCTCTGCGGTTTGAAATTCTTTGTACCAAACACATGCCGCACCATGTCCATCCGGTTTGAGAGTAAACGCAAGGCGTGGTCGCGGATCTCCCGTCCTGGGCATCCGGACGCATAGGCCGCGCCCACCAGCGCGCCCATGCTTGAACCTGCAATGACAGCAGGCACGACACCAAGATCATCCAACACTTCGAGGAGTGGAATATGGGCCAAGCCCCGCGCAGCCCCGCCACCCAACGCCAAACCAATGCGCTTTTGTGTCGTCATGACAATTCCCTAAGCCGCAAGTTGTTGCTCAACAAGCCTGCGCCAGAAGTCGGCGGCTTTCCCGATGAGGGCGTCATTGAAGTCGTAACCAGGATCATGAAGATTGCGACTGTTGCCGTTTCCAAGAGCAAAAAAACAACCTGGAACCGCCTGCTGCATGAACGCAAAATCTTCGGAAAACATGAACGGCCCCCCAAGATCAATCGTTTCCATGCCCTGCCCCAATGCGATAGCAAGGGCCTGAACATCCGTTGCGAGTTTGGTGCTGTTGTAACCTGGCGGATAGATAATCCCTTCCCCGTAGGCAATCTCGGCCCGACACCCAAAACTGGCAGCTTGATTGTTGATGATGTCAAGAATTCTCTCCCGCATCAGACGCGTGGCCTTTTCCGTAACCGTTCGGATGCCAAGAGCCAGATCAACAGTGTCAGGAATGACTGTACCCAGAGAATTCCCGCCTGAAATACCACCCACTGTAACCACGGCGACATCGATGGGGTCCAGATTCCTTGAAACCACCGTTTGCAACGCCATCACGATCGAAGCGGCAGCAACGATGGGGTCCGCCGTCAAATGCGGTAATGCTCCGTGGCCACCTGTACCAATGATCTTCACATGTGCGATGTCAGCCCGAGCGGTAATCGGCCCGCCTCGCGTCATCACGTTGCCAACGGGAAATCCGGGCAAGTTATGGAATGCAAAAACGCCGTCGACCGGAAATCGTTTGAACAGTCCCTCCTCCACCATCCGCTTGGCGCCGCTGATATCTTCTTCAGCAGGCTGGAAGATAAAATGAACCGTACCGTCAAACGTTCCAAACTCACTCAGCAGCCGAGCAGCAGCAAGCAAACTTGTCGAATGTCCATCATGGCCGCAAGCATGCATGACGCCAGGTGAAGCCGACGCGTAGGGCAGTCCGGTCGTCTCGGTGATCGGCAAGGCATCCATGTCAGCCCGAAGTGCGATGGCCTTGTGTCCATGTCCCCGCGACAAGGTGCCGACGACACCAGTTCCGGCCACTCCCGTCGTGACGTGGCAACCATATCCCGCAAGCTCTCGCGCAATGATGTCACTGGTACGAAATTCAACAAATTGCAGTTCCGGATGTCGGTGCAAGTCATGGCGAAGAGCCACGAAGGCATCCATGTCAATCTGCCGCGTCATCGTCGTTGTGGAACCTTTGCTTCCCACCGCTTGAAAACCTGAACCATGATAAGAGTCAGGATCAAATAGATCAGTGCACCAAAAATCAGCGGCTCATAGATGCGATAAGTGTCCTGACGAACCCGATAGAGGACTCCCATCAGTTCCATGACGGTGACTGTGAACGCCAGAGGCGTCGACAGAAGTTGCTGGATAACCTCGCCATTCAAAGTCGGAAGCACATTTCGCACAGCCCGTGGAAACCAAACTCTCCGCAACACCTTCCAAGGACTCATGCCGATGGCACGCGCCGCCTCAAGTTCGCCCTTGGGCACGCTGAGAAATGCGCCGCGCATGACTTCGCCTTCGTAACCCGCAAAATTCAAGCTGAAAGCCAGTACCGCATAAAAAAATCCCTCTCGCAACACGGGCCAAAACATACTTTCGCGCAATCCCGGAAACTGCGGAAGAAAGGTCCCCAAACCGTAATACAAAAGATAGAGTTGCAGCAGCAAAGGCGTGCCGCGAATGAAACGGCAATAAAGGTTAGCCAAAAATTTGAGAGGCGCCGGGCCTGTCACTTGCACGAGCCCAAGCGGAACTGCGAGAAGAAAACCAAACACCACGGACAGGACTAGCAACACAAGCGTCAACCACAAACCGTGCACCATCAGCGGCAGGTATTTCGGTATCCAATCCCAAACACCCAGCCAGGTCATGCCATCACGCCGATCATCATGCGAGTGACTGTTGGCCGCGACGCACGCGGTTCTCAGCACGTTTGAACATGTATCCCGAAAGCTCCGAAACGAGCCAGTAGAGCAATAAAGCCGCAATATAAAATCCGAAATACATCTTGGTGTTACCCGCTGCCTGACGCGTCGCCAACGACAGCTCGGTGAACCCGACAACAGAAATCAAGGCTGTTTCCTTGATGACGTTCAGCCACAAATTCGAAAGCCCTGGAATGGCATTGGGTAACATGGCCGGCAGTGTAATCCGTCGCAACATCTTCATGCCCGACATGCCATAGGCCCGTGCGGCTTCCAGTTGGCCAATGGGGATGGACTGAATGGCGGCGCGCATCACCTCAGTGGTATAAGCACCGAGTATGATGCCCAAAACGATGACTGCAGCCGCAAGGCCGTTGATTTCAATTGGACCAAACCCGAAGGATTGGATGACGCGGTTCAAACCGTCGGTACCCGCGTAATAGAGCAACAGGATCAGAACAAGCGAAGGTATGGCCCGCATGACCGTCGTGTAAAACTCTAAAATATTCTTCGTGAAGGTTCCGCCATAGAGTTTGCCAAGGGCGCCAAAACAGCCAATAGTCAAGCCGAAGATGTAGGCCAGCACAGCTATTTGTAGTGTTCGAAGAGCACCCCACAACAACTCGTCTCCATAACCTTTGGATCCGATTGAAATGAGTTCCCAAAAACTTGCTGCTGAAAAGAACATGTAGGAAGTGGCGGCGCCATTTCTGCGCGCCGCCTTTCTTTGATTACATTTTTGCCGGGAAAATCAGCTTGCCTTCAAGCTTCCACTTCTTGGTGATCTCGTCGAAAGTGCCTTTCGCTGCAAGGGCCTTGATGCCCTTGTTTAACTTTTCAAGAAGCGCTGCGTCCTCCATGCGGATACCAAAGCCCACGCCATCACCCAAAATCTTGGGGTCGTTTGGAACAGCACCCTTTGTTTCGCAGCATCCGCCCTGTTCAGATGCAAGGAATGCATCGAGCGCGATCCCGTCGGCCATCACATAATCAATGCGGCCAGCAGAAAGATCAGAATTGGCTTCGTCCTGAGTAGCGTATGTTTTAACCTCAGCGCCCTTGGACTTGTAATAGGTGTCAATATAGGTCGCGTGGATCGTCGACACTTGCACACCGATTGTCTTGCCGGCCAGATGCTCAGGGGTGAAATCCTTGTCGTCATTCTTAGCGCCAATAATCACCGCAGCCGAATTATAGTACATGTCGGAAAAACTGATCGTCTTCTTGCGTTCTTCAGTGATCGACATGGACGACATGATCGCGTCGAATTTTTTTGATGTCAGCGCCGGAATAATGCCATCCCATGCCACTTCTTCAACAGCACACGTCTCGCCGATTTCAGCGCACACGGCGTTCATGAAATCAACCTCCCAGCCTTCCCAGACACCGGCAGCGTTCTTTGATGTGAACGGTGGATAAGGTTCCGCCGCAACACCCATCTTGAGTTCAGCGCACGCCGCTGACACCATCAACGACAGCGCCGCTGACGCAAACAGAATTTTCTTCATGATTTTCATAGTCTATTGCTCCCTCTCTTATGTGTTATCTCCGCTCCGCCCGTCTCAATGACTGCCGGATACGAATTGTCTGCAACGCTCACTTGTTGGATGACCGAACACTTGCGTGGGCGGTCCCTCTTCCTCGATAACGCCTTGATGTAGATAGATGACATGACTGGAAACATCACGAGCAAACTTCATTTCATGGGTCACCAGGATCATGGTTCGACCTTCGGTGGCCAGATCGCGGATGACCCTCAGCACCTCACCCACAAGTTCCGGGTCGAGCGCCGACGTCGGCTCATCAAACAACATAACCTTCGGCTCCATGGCCAAAGCCCGCGCAATGGCTGCCCGTTGTTGCTGTCCCCCGGAAAGAAACGCTGGATACTGGTCGCGTTTCTCATACAGACCGACTTTTTTGAGCAACAATTCACCACGTTCCACTGCTTCCACGCGCGGCACACCCAAAACATGGACCGGAGCTTCAATGACATTCTGCAAAATCGTCATGTGTTGCCACAGGTTGAAACTTTGAAAGACCATGCCCAAGCGCGTCCGCACACGTTCCAGTTGCCGTTTGTCAACTGGGTGCAAATTGCCGTCGCGTCCCGGTTTGAGAGCAATGTCCTCACCTGTAACGGTGATCCGCCCTCGGGTCGGCAATTCCAGGAAATTGATGCAGCGCAAGAACGTGCTCTTGCCCGATCCTGAGGCACCGATCATCGATACGACATCGCCTTCGCGTGCGGTAAGCGAGAACTCCCCGAAGCACTTCGAGTTCACCAAATGACTTGTGCAAGTCCTCTACAACAACGGCCTTGGGAGCGTCGGAATGGGTGGATTTCAACAAATGGCAAGACTCTCGATAAAGCGCCGCATAAGAGGCCACTTCGCGTGTGCCGTCAAGTAACGCCATTTTTATCGACCTTTACGATCCCTGTATTTTAGACCTATGATTTGTTCCAGCGATAATGCACATCGCACCGAGATGAGGGAGAACAAAAATGAAAAAGCAACTGGCAACATGTGTCGCACTGGCAATGTCCACAGCCATCACAGCTCCGGCGTTTGCGCAGCTGAAAGAAGTTGGCGCAAGTGAAGGTCAAGTCAACATTCTGGCGTGGGCTGGCTACATCGAGCGCGGCGAAACGGACAAGGGCTATGATTGGGTGACAGCGTTCGAGAAAAGCTCTGGCTGCAAAGTCAATGTCAAGACGGCAGGCACCTCCGATGAAATGGTAGCCCTGATGAATGAAGGCGGTTTCGACCTTGTGACGGCATCAGGTGATGCGTCGCTTCGCCTGATTTCGGGCAAACGGGTTCAGCCCGTCAACATTGACTTGATCCCGTCCTACAAGGACGTGGACGGACGTCTGAAGGACGCGCCCTGGCACACGGTCGGCGGCGCTCACTATGGTGTGCCCTATCAGTGGGGTGCCAACGTGCTGGCCTACAACGCCAAGATTTTCACGGAAGCGCCAAAGAGCTGGGCCGTTGTCTTTGAAGAACAGAACTTGCCCGACGGCAAATCCAACAAGGGCCGCGTTCAGGCCTTTGACGGCCCGATCTATATTGCCGATGCCGCACTCTATCTCATGAAGAAGAACCCGGACCTTGGCATCAAGGATCCTTACGAACTGAATGAGACGCAATACAAGGCTGCTCTGGATCTCCTGCGGTCCCAGCGCAAAATTGTCAGCCGCTACTGGCACGATGCCTTTATCCAGATTGACGATTTCAAGAATGAAGGTGTCGTCGCGTCATCGTCTTGGCCGTTTCAGGTCAACATTCTGAACAGCGACAAGGCTGCGATGGAAAAAACACCCATCGCCTCCACCATTCCGGAGGAAGGTGCAACAGGTTGGGCCGACACCACCATGATGGCCGTCGATTCCCCAAATCCAAATTGCGCCTACAAATGGATGGAGCATTCGCTGTCACCCAAACTGCAAGGCGATCTGGCCGCCTGGTTCGGTTCCGTGCCTGCCAACACAACCGCCTGCAAAGGCAATGCGCTGTTGACAGATTCCGGCTGCGACACAAACGGCCTGCAGAACTTTGACAAGATCCATTTCTGGCGCACACCGACCACCAAATGCGCCAGCCAGGCCGACGCCTGCATTCCCTATCACAAGTGGGTCACCGACATGATTGCTGTTCTGGGCGGTCGCTAAACCAACAACCAAGGGCCTCCCTCTCGACGTGAGGGAGGCCTTTCCAAGGTCAAGCTTTGCAGACAGCAGTTCAATTCCGCCAAGTGTCGCGACACTTCGACAAGGTCCGCGCCGTAGATGACGTATCACTCGACATCCCGGAGGGCGAGTTCTTTGCCATGCTTGGACCATCCGGATCCGGCAAAACCACCTGCCTGCGTTTGATTGCGGGTTTCGAACAACCCACATCAGGGCACATTGAAATTTTTGGCGAAACCGCTGAAGGCGTGCCGCCCTATCTCCGCAACGTCAACACGGTATTTCAGGACTACGCCTTGTTCCCGCACATGACCGTGCGCAACAACATTGCCTACGGGCTTATGGTCAAGGGAGTCGACAAATCCATTCGCGCCCAAAAAGCCGACGAAGCGCTGGAATTGGTTGCGCTGAAAGGCTTTGGCGACCGCAAGCCCGGACAATTATCAGGCGGTCAACGCCAACGTGTGGCCTTGGCCCGGGCACTGGTGAATGAACCAAAAGTCCTGCTTTTGGACGAACCTCTGGGTGCACTTGACCTCAAGCTGCGTGAGCAGATGCAGGTCGAACTCAAAATGCTCCAGAAAAGTCTTGGCATAACCTTTGTGTTTGTCACCCACGACCAAGGTGAAGCCTTGTCCATGGCCGACCGCGTCGCGGTGTTCAACAATGGCAAGATTGCCCAGGTCGGCACACCAACTGATATTTACGAGCGCCCGACAACCCGCTTTGTGGCGGACTTCGTCGGTTCGTCAAACATACTGCCACCGGATTTCGTCAGACGACTTGGCTTTGCCCCCAGCTGGGCCAGCCTGCGGCCCGAAAAAATCAGTGTGCTGGGCAAGACAGACAACGCCCCCGCCAGCCAAAGCGTGTTCACAGCAGAAGTCACAAGCGTGCATTATCAGGGAGCAGTGACAAAGCTCAACACCATCACCGAAAGCGGTGCAGTAATCAGCGCCACGGTGCCCACCGGCAGTTTCGAAACCGGTAATCGCCTGCGACTGACCTGGCCTAAGTCTGCTGTTCACATCATGGACGAACCAGCGTGACCGTTGCGACAACAAGCAGTGCCAGGAGCATATCAAGCGCACTCTTCAATCACCCCAAAATCTTTCTGCTGCTGTTGCTGCTGCCACCAATGTTATGGCTCGGCGTCATTTATCTCGGCGCACTCTTCGCATTCCTGATCAATGCAATTTATACCATCGATGACTACGGCGGCATGGTCTATGAGCCAGGGCTTTCGACATTCAGACAGCTTTTCAGTCTCGCGAACTTCGACATCATCATTCGCACACTCGTCATGGCCACCGCTGTCACATTGGCCTCTGCTGCCATAGCCTATCCGTTTTGCTACTACGCGGCCCGCTATGTAAGCGGGAAATGGAAGGCACTTTTCTACCTGCTCGTCATGTTGCCACTCTGGTCGAGCTATCTCGTCAAGGTCTATTCCTGGAAACTGCTGCTCGCAAAAGAAGGCATCATATCCTGGCTCGCCAGCAAACTTCACCTGACCTGGGTCATTGAAGGTCTTCTGGCCAACGAAACTATTGGCGGCCCGAGTCTCTCGACCAGCTATCTCGGCACGTTTTTGGTTTTCGTCTATATTTGGCTGCCCTACATGATCTTGCCAACACAGGCCGCCATTGAACGCGTGCCGGTCAATCTGCTGGAGGCTTCCGCCGATCTTGGCGGCAAACCTTCACACACCTTTCGTCACGTGATCTGGCCCCTGGCACTGCCGGGTCTCATCGCGGGGTCAATCTTTACGTTTTCCCTGACCCTCGGCGACTACATCGTGCCACAGGTCATCGGCAATTCCACGCAATACATCGGCAACGCCGTATACCTTTATCAGGGAACTGCCGGAAACATTCCCCTCGCGGCAGCCTTCACCCTGGTGCCGATTTTGATCATGATCGTATATCTCAGCATCGCCAAGCGCATGGGGGCTTTCGATGCCCTCTGAAAGTCGCGCACCACTCTGGCTGAAGGCCGCCGCCATCGGCACCCTGCTGTTCATTCATCTGCCGTTGCTGCTCATTCTGGTTTACGCATTTTCGGCCGACGTCAGTTTTCAGTTTCCACCATCAGGTTACACGACCAAATGGTTTGGTGAGGCCTGGCAACGGGACGACATGTGGCGCGCCATCTGGCTCTCGCTGAAGGTCGCATCATTGGCAACACTCATCGCCCTTGTCCTCGGAACCCTGGGCGCTGCCGCACTCTGGAAATCGAAATTCTTCGGCCGCGACTACATCTCCCTGCTGTTTGTTTTGCCCATTGCATTGCCCGGCATTGTCACCGGCATTGCGTTGCGCTCCGCCTTCAATAGCGTCGACATTCCCCTGTCCATGTGGACAATCATCGTCGGCCACGCCACGTTCTGTATCGTCGTCGTCTACAACAACACGCTGGCCCGCTTCCGCAGACTGTCCAACTCCATGATCGAGGCCTCCATGGATCTCGGCGCCGACGGTTTCCAGACTTTCCGCTATATCGTGCTACCGCAGATTGCCTCCGCACTTCTCGCAGGCGGCATGCTGGCCTTCGCGCTGTCCTTTGACGAAGTCATCGTCACCAATTTCACAGCGGGGCTGGAAGAGAAAACCCTTCCCATCTGGATTTTCGAACAACTCTTCCGACCGCGTGAACGGCCCATCACGAATGTCGCCGCCGTCATCGTCATGTTCGTCACGGTTGTTCCCGTACTTGCAGCCTACTACCTGACCAAGGATGCAGAACACACCACGAGCCGCTAAACCGACAATAAGATAATTATGCCGCAAAAGGAATTTAATGCTTGACAGCGCACGGTGGATGTGCTATGCGTTGATATAGTCGGCAGACGTGGGTGAGAACGATATGGGCAATGGCGCATGACGCGCAGCTGGCCCGGCAGCTTCAAAAACTCCGCCGAAAACTGAACCGCCTGACGCAACAATCAGGCAAACGCAAAATCGTTGGCCGCAAATTGCACCGCCGATACACAACAATACGTTCGTATCCGTCGCTAAGGGAAGCCCGCTCAGAACCAATCGGGCTCTTATTACGTATCATAGGCCATACAGCATCTTCTCGCGGTCTTGGCTGTTAACAGGGAGCACTTCATGAGACAGTTCATTGTCAACGCATGGAATTTCATATTTAATCATGAAGTAAGTCCGCTTCGTCACATTCCTGATGTCGCCATTCGACATTACGTTTTGCAGGCTTTGGGATTGATGTGGGCGGTGAGTTTTTCTCTTGCAATTGGAAGCTACACGTTTCTTGTGGCAAGCATAATCGGGCATACTGTGTTGATAGGCGCGGCAGCAATTACAGTCGCTACCCTTGCAACGGCTGCAAAGAAGCCTGAGTTGTTTATGCGTGGTTCGGGTCGTCGCAATGACGGCGAGCACGAATAGGAGGAATGCCTGCAATACCGCAAAATACCGGTGACAAAATACCGGTGACAGTGCACACAATTGACACACCTCCCGCCACGTGATACCCTCTTCCCATGGCCCGTCTTGCTCGCGTTGTTATACCCGGTCTCGCCCACCACGTCACCCAGCGTGGCAATGGCAGGCAGAAGGTATTCTTCTCCGACGCTGACTACGCGCTTTATCTGCGATTGATCACCGAAAGCTGCAAGGCAGCGGACGTCGTCTGCCTCGGCTATTGCCTGATGCCGCACCACCTGCATTTGATCCTCGTGCCGCAGGACGAAGACGGCCTGCGCGCCGCCCTCTCCAAGGCGAACCGCGCCTATGCCGGCATCGTCAACGCCCGCCGCAAGGTGACGGGTCATTTCTGGCAGGGCCGCTATGGCTCGGTGCCCATGGACGACGCCCATCTCCATGAGGCCTTGCGCTATGTGCTGCTGAACCCGGTGAAGGCGCGGCTGGCCGCAAAACCGGAAAGCTGGCCTTGGTCCAGCGCCCGGGCCTATCTCAAGGGCAAAGCTGACGGCCTCACCAACACGCGCAAACTGTCGCGTGCGATTGACGACATGCGCGCCTTTCTGGGCGAGGAACCAGACACGGCGCGACTTGAACGGTTGCTGGCCGCCGAAACCATCGGCCGCCCTGCCGCAGAGCCAGACATCATGAAAGACCTGGAAAAGCAGACCGGGCGGAAGTTAATGCCAGCAAAGCGCGGACCCAAGGGCAAGGCGAAAAATATCAAGGCAAGAAAGCGCAGACATTGAATGCACCGTCACTGTTGTTCACACCCTTGTCTTGTCTCACCGTTGTATCGGACAGTTGCTTTGGCAATTATCCATTCAATGCGCAAAATTGCCATCCGTTGTTTGAGCATTGTATTGATGTTCGCTTTATCTTTCATTCATATTGCGATAGCGTCTGAGGTCGAAGACGCATTTCTTTCTGATCGAAATGGCAGGAAAGTTCTGCATCTGACTTCCGATGTTATTGAAGCACTGGAAATTGCGAAGTTAGAAGCATTGAAGCAAAACGTAGATTTAAAGCAATTGAAAACGTACATGTTCGTTTTTGAAAAGGACAAAATTTCGGTATTTTTCGCCCCACCTCATCGCGGTGGACTTGATGGGCCTGAATTTCGAGTAGAGATGAGTCGCTTGGACTTGAGAGTTGTGAGTGTTAAAAACACGCTTGGACATAAGTGATAACAGTGAAGTTAATTAGTGCTCGCTAACAATTCTGAATAACGATGAATAACGGTAGCGGTGACGGTGCATTCAACTTTAAAAAGTTACGAACAACAGTGCGAATAAACGAATAACAGTGCACATAATAAGCATCATCTGAAGTGCCAAACCGCCCCCCCAAAGGCCTCAAGGACTTGAATTGCTATTCTTAATTGCTTTTCGCATAAGAAAGGCCACAAACAAAAAGATGACAGAAAATATTGTAATCCAATGTGGTTCTTCGATGCCAGTATCTAGTAAAAGCCCCGTCAAGCCTATAAACACTCCCACTAGAGAAACAATTGTAAAGACATAAGTCACAAACAGAACTTGTGCCACAATCAGCTTGTTCCAGTTCATTTTTCACCTCGGAATAATGGAAACAGTTCATGTAATCTACAGGAATAACGGTGACAGTGTGTACAAGAACAGTAATCACCTGACAGTTGCCGCTCGCGGATTGGGTTAGGTTGCGAGCTGGTTTTCGGTTTTCTGTGGCGGTGATTTCTCTTTTTTCTCTGTTGTCTTTTGATACGGTGACAGTGCACACAATTGCGCCTGTCCCTTGAGTCTCCCTTCACAGCCAACATCAACCAAGTCACCTCACATCCCCCCTTATCCACATCGCATGCGTCTCCGCGCGAAAATCTTCAAACCGTCCGGCGCGGATCGCATCGCGCATGCCCTGCATCAGGCTTTGGTAATAGGCGATGTTGGCCCACGACATCAGCATCATGCCGAGCATTTCACCCGACCTGATCAAATGGTGGAGATAGGCCCGCGAATACTGTGACAGCGCCGGGCATGGATGATCCGCATCCAGTGGCCGGATGTCGTCCGCATGCTTGGCGTTGCGAATGTTGATACGCCCGAACCGTGTGAAGGCCTGCCCGTGTCGTCCTGAGCGCGTCGGCAAGACGCAATCAAACATGTCGATACCACGCGCCACGGACTCCAGCAGATCCTCCGGCGTACCGACACCCATCAGATAGCGCGGCTTTTCAGGTGGCAAATGTGGCTCGGTCACGTCAATGGTGTCGAGCATGAGCTGCTGCCCCTCGCCCACCGCGAGACCACCGATGGCATAGCCTTCAAAGCCAATTGATATCAAACCTTCAGCACTGAGCTGGCGAAGTTTCGCATCCGTGCCACCCTGGACGATCCCGAAATTGCCGCGTCCCGGTTGCGAACCAAATGCCACGCGCGATCTCTGCGCCCACCGCAATGATAGCTCCATGGCTTTCACCGCATCTTTTTCCGTGTGCGGAAACGCGATACATTGATCGAGCTGCATCTGGATGTCGGACCCGAGCAGACGCTGGATCTCCATGGCCCGCTCCGGCGAGAGTTCGAATGTACGGCCATCAATGTGCGATTGAAACGTCGCCCCCTGCTCCTTGATCTTGCTGATCTTCGACAGGGACATGACCTGAAAACCGCCGCTGTCCGTGAGAATGGGACCCTCCCAGCCGATGAAGCTGTGCAGGCCGCCTAGTTTTGCAACCCGCTCGGCCCCCGGTCGCAACATCAAATGATAGGTGTTGCCCAGGATGACGTCGGCACCCGTGGCTTTCACCTGGTCGAGATAAAGGCCCTTGACGGTGCCCACCGTGCCCACCGGCATGAAAGCTGGTGTGCGAATGTCGCCCCGTCCCGTGTGAACCGTGCCGAGCCGCGCGCGCCCGTCCGTTTTATGCAATGAAAATCCGAATTCCCGAGTCATGAGGGGGGCAATAGCAGGCTCGCGTCGCCGTAGGAATAGAACCTGTAATTTTCTGCAATGGCATGCGCATAGGCGGCCTTCATGCGCTCCAGACCCGCGAACGCCGCAACCAGCGCAAACAGGGTGGAGCGCGGCAAATGGAAGTTTGTCACCAACGCATTGGCGGCCTTGAACGTGTATCCCGGCGTGATGAAAATATCCGTCCACCCGGAATAAGCCTCGAGATTACTCGTCTCCAACAGTCGCAAAGCCGTTGTGCCAACTGGGATGATCCGCCGCCCTTCACGCTTGGCCAAACGCAAGCGCTGGGCCACGTCTGCGCTGACTTCACCCCATTCCGCGTGCATCTTGTGGGCTGACGTATCGTCAACCTTCATCGGCAAGAAAGTCCCTGCCCCCACATGCAACGTCACAAATTCCCGTTGAATTCCAATGTCTTGTAAACGCTTTAAGAACGCATCTGTAAAGTGCAAGGAGGCTGTGGGTGCGGCCACGGCACCAGGTCGTGCCGCAAACACGGTCTGGTAATCAGACACGTCTTGCAAGTCTTGTTTGCGTCGCCCCTCGATGTAGGGAGGCAGCGGAACCCGACCGACATCAGCAATGGCACGATCCAGTGCATCACCGGACAGGCCAAACGACAACGTAATCTCCCCGTCCAAACCTTTTTCGGTGACCTCTGCCCGAAGCCCGCCAAACGCAACGACATCCCCGACGATCAGCTTCTTCGCAGGCTTGGCAAAGGCCCGCCACGACGATGGCGACAGGCGCATGTGCAAAAGGACGCTGATCTTGGGTGTGGTCCCGAGCCGCCCTGACCGGACACCCACAAGTGCAGCCGGAATGACCTTGGTGTTGTTGAACACCAGGACGTCTCCGGCCTTCAGGAATGACGGCAGGTCCCGCACATGTCGGTCCAGCAGCGTCTCACCGACGACCAACATTTTTGCGGATTCGCGCGGCACTGCAGGCCGCAAGGCGATGCGGTCTTCAGGCAGCTCGAAATCAAGCTCGGAAATGCGCATGTGGGCCGCCTGAGAGCGGTCGACAGTTAGACGTCGGCGGCAACCTGCATCGTCTTGATGCGGTCTGGGTGACGTGGTGGTTCACCGCGCTTCAGCTTGTCGATAAACTCCATGCCGCTCGTGACACGTCCCCAAACGGTGTACTGGTTGTCGAGGAATGTCGCTTCACCAAATACAATGAAGAATTGGGAATTGGCCGAGTTCGGATTGTTCGTCCGGGCCATGGAGCAAATGCCGCGCACATGGGGCTCTGCCGAAAATTCAGCTTTGAGGTCTGGTTTATTCGATCCGCTGGTGCCGGTGCCCGTTGGATCGCCGCCCTGGGCCATGAAGCCTTCGATAACGCGGTGGAAGGCCACATTGTCGTAAAACTTCTCGCGCGTCAGCTCCTTGATCCGCTTGACGTGATTGGGTGCCAGCTTGTGCAGCAGTTCAATTTCAACCCGGCCATGTTCCAGGTCCATATAGAGAGTGTTTTCGAGATCAGCCATTATTGCACCGTTACCTTTGTCATCTTGTCTGGATTTGCCGGCGGTTCGCCGCGTGCGATCTTGTCGACGCAAGCCATGCCGGCTTCGTCAACTTGGCCCCATACAGTGTATTGACCATTGAGGAACCCGCCCTCTGCCAACATCACAAAAAACTGGCTGTTGCCAGAATCTGGACTTTGCGACCGCGCCATGCCAACGACACCGCGCGCGAAGTTCTCTTGTGTAAACTCGGCAGGAATATCAGGCTCGGCCGACCCCCCCATGCCAGTCCCTGTAGGATCGCCGGTTTGCGCCATGAAGCCATCGATGACGCGGTGAAACACGATGCCGTCATAGAATCCAGCAGCCGCGAGCTTTGTAACTTGTGCCACATGCTTCGGGGCAAGATCAGCCCGCAACGCGATGGAAAAGCTGCATCCCATGCTGGTTTCAACAGTCAGGCTGTTGGCGGCAACGGCTGGAATCGCAGCGCCTGCAAGCAGAGTTGCGGCAAGCAATAATGTCTTCATGATGGTCTCCAATTGTGGCCCGTCACCTAGCCGCATTCGCCAACAATTGCAACGACAGAGGATCAGGAAACCAACGCTGCCTGCAAGGCTTTTCGGGCGGTTTCGGGCAGAAACAGCGACGTGTCGCCGCCCATTTTTGCAATCTGTTTGACAAGCGACGACGCGATCATGCGCGTTGCCGGAGAGGCTGCCAAAAACACGGTTTCAATCTCAGGCGATAGCGCACCATTCATTTGTGCCATCTGCACCTCATAGTCAAAATCCGTGGCATCCCTGAGGCCTCGAATGATGATGTTGGCATGCGCCCGCCGCGCCGCATCAACTGTCAACCCATCATAGGTCACGACGGAAATCTTTAATCCGCTGTGCTCGGCGATGGGTGTTACCGTTTCTTCAATGAGTTTTACTCTGGCGCTGGCATTGAGCAGATACTGTTTTGACGGGTGTGCACCGACCCCTACAACCAGCTTGTCCACCAACCGGCCAGCCTTGGCCATTACATCCAGATGGCCATAGGTGACGGGATCAAAGGAACCTGGATAAAATCCGACGCGCATTGTTCAATTCCGCAAAACTGCCTGACAAATCAACCTTAAATCATCCAAACAGACATCTGGATACAAAATTCTGTTGCAAACCGTACTCAGAAAGCTGAATCCTTCACCTGAAGGCATGAATACAACTCAAAATCAGGAGACCCCAATGAATACCAAAGCTAAGATTGCCGCAGCACTTGCGACCTTGTTCCTGGCCGGCTCGGCTGTTGCCCACGCCCATACGGTAAAACGTTGGACACTCACGGGTCTGAGCAATCCGGAAAGCGTGCTTCTCGATGTTGCAAAGCAGTACATGTATGTTTCCAACATCAATGGTGGCGGACCAACCGGCAAAGATGGCAACGGTTTTATTTCCAAGATCAGCCGTGATGGAAAAATGCTCGAGCAGAAATGGATTACGGGCGGACTGCACGCGCCAAAAGGCCTGGTAATGAATGGTTCAAAGCTTTACGTGTCCGACGTCGACCGCCTCGCCGAAATTGATACAAACACCGGAAAAATCACGGCATTCTATGATGCACCAGGCGCAGTGTTTCTCAATGACACAGCTGTTGATGCTGCTGGAAACGTCTATGTGTCCGACATTGCCAAGCGCAAGATATGGCAATTGAAAGATGGCAAGATGTCAGTCTGGTATGAAAAAGACGACCTGATGCATCCAAACGGTCTGCGCGTCATTTATGGCGGCAAGCTGCTTGTCGCCGGTTGGGGCAAAGACATGCAAGAAGACGGCTCAACGAAAGTGCCGGGTAACCTTTTCACGATTGATCTCGCCACGAAGGAACTGAAGAACCTCGGCAATGGTGCCGCGATTGGCAATCTTGATGGAATTGGACGAGACGCCCACGGCAATTTTCTCGTGACCGACTTCATGGCTGGTGGATTGTATCGTGTTCGCAAAGACGGAACATCAGAACAGTTGGTTGATCTGAAAAGCGGCAGCGCTGATCTCGACGTCATCGGCAGGGGACATATTGTTGTTATTCCCCAGATGATGGAAAGTGAAGTCACCGCCTACTGGGTGGACTGATACAAAAAAAGGGGCGGGAAAATCCCGCCCCACTTCGAATTCAAAACCAAATCAGGCTGCTTCCGCGGCCACTTCTTTTTTCTGCACAGGGCCGGAATCTTTGCCCTTCTCGTTGACGTCACGATCAACAAATTCAATAACGGCCCGTGGTGCCGCGTCGCCGTAACGGAAACCGGCGCGCATGATCCTGAGGTATCCGCCTTTGCGATCCTTGTACCGGGCCGCAAGAACGTCGAACAACTTCTTGACCTGCGTCTCATCACCAATCTGCGAAATGGCCTGACGACGGGCATGTAGTCCGCCCTTCTTCGCCAATGTCACCAGCTTTTCCACAATCGGACGCAAGTCCTTTGCCTTTGGCAATGTGGTCACGATCTGCTCATGCTTGATCAACGAGGCTGACATGTTGGCAAACATGGCCTTGCGATGCTCGGACGTGCGATTTAACTGCCGACCTTTAAAACCATGACGCATGGGTATTCTCCTTCAACTCATTCACCGCGGAAATTACCGCAGCTTAAATTAATAATGGCTCTCGAGTTTCTTCGCGAGCTCTTCAATGTTTTCTGGTGGCCAGTTCGACACTTCCATGCCGAGGTGCAAGCCCATCTGTGCCAGAACTTCCTTGATCTCGTTCAGCGACTTGCGACCGAAATTCGGGGTACGCAGCATTTCTGCTTCAGTCTTCTGGATGAGGTCACCGATGTAAACGATATTGTCATTCTTCAGGCAGTTGGCCGAACGCACTGACAATTCAAGTTCATCCACTTTCTTCAGCAAAGCAGCGTTGAACGGCAGTTCTGAACGGGTCTCTTCCGCAACATGCGCAACAGGCTCAGAGAAGTTGATGAACACAGTCATCTGGTCTTGCAGAATGCGGGCGGCATAAGCCACGGCATCTTCAGGCGACACAGCACCATTGGTTTCCACGGTCATGATCAACTTGTCATAATCGAGGATCTGGCCTTCACGTGTATTCTCCACGCGGTATGACACTTTGCGGACTGGTGAATAGACCGAGTCAATGGGGATCATGCCAATTGGTGCATCTTCCGGACGGTTCCGGTCAGCCGCAACGTAGCCCTTGCCATTGTTGATGGTGAATTCCATGCGCACGGATGCACCTTGGTCCAAGGTGCAGATCACGTGTTCAGGATTGAGAACAACAACGTCGGCAGACTGTTGAATGTCACCAGCCCGAACCACGCCCGGACCTTCCTTGCGCAATGTCAGCCGCTTTGGGCCTTCAGCATGCATCGCAAAAGCAATTTCTTTGATGTTCAGAATGATATCCGTCACATCTTCACGCACACCTGCAATCGACGAGAACTCATGGAGAACACCGTCAATCTGGAGTGACGTGACAGCAGCACCCTGCAATGACGAAAGCAAAACGCGACGCAACGCATTGCCCATGGTGGTTCCAAAACCACGTTCCAATGGTTCTGCGACGATCGTCGCAACGCGACGACGATCCTTGCCCGACTGAATATCAATTTTGCCTGGGCGGATAAGTTCTTGCCAGTTCTTCTGGTTAACCTGCATGTTCATATTTTCCCGTTAGCCTCCGAAGGTCTGAAGGACCCCCTACCATTCGGTATCTTTGGGACGGCACCACCTGCCGTCCGGTTTGATGTCAGACGCGGCGACGCTTTGGGGGGCGGCAGCCATTGTGTGGAATAGGCGTCACGTCACGGATCGACGTCACCTGCAATCCAACGGATTGCAAAGCCCGCAGCGCTGATTCACGACCCGAACCCGGTCCGCAAACTTCAACTTCAACGGTGCGCATGCCATGTTCCATGGCCGCGCGGCCTACCTGTTCACCAGCCATCTGAGCGGCATAAGGTGTCGATTTCCGCGATCCCTTGAAACCCAGCTTTCCAGAAGAGGCCCACGAAATCGTATTTCCCTGGACATCTGTAATTGTAATCATCGTATTGTTGAACGACGCATTCACGTGCACCACGCCTGCGGACACGTTCTTGCGTTCTTTACGGCGGGTTTTGCCAGCTGCTTCTTTAGCCATGATTTATATGCCTCACTTCTTCTTGCCAGCAATGGCCTTGGCCGGTCCCTTGCGGGTACGGGCATTGGTATGCGTCCGCTGGCCACGCACAGGAAGACCCTTGCGATGACGCAGACCGCGGTATGCACTAAGATCTGACAAGCGTTTGATATTAATGGCAACTTCACGGCGAAGATCGCCTTCCACGGTGTAGTCACGGTCGATGATTTCGCGGATCGCCAGGACTTCGGCATCGGAAAGCTCATTGACCCGGCGTTCAACCGGAATCTTGACTTCCTTGCAAATGACCTTGGCATTCACCGGGCCAATGCCGTGAATGTAACGCAACGCGATTTCTACGCGCTTGTTCGTTGGTATATTGACGCCAGCAATACGGGCCACGGTAATCTCCTAACATTTCAACAGGTTACACAAAGCCAAAACGGGCCCTACGCACCTCAAAGGAACAAGGCCACGTCCAGAGAAAGGAATTCCCCAAACGAGCCTTGGATCTATACGGAATTTGATCGTCCCTTAGAGACGAATCATAGTCCCGTCAACCCGATCCGGGTCAGTATTTACGCCCTTTAAACCAATTGTCGTAAGACCGAGGGTTCTCAGAGTGCATCCAGCACCGCGCCAACTGCCAAGGTCACCTCAGCAATATCCGCCATGCCGTCAATCACGTGTAAGTTGCCCCTCTCACGGTAGTAAGCCACAAGCGGAGCTGTCTGTTTATTGTAAACGGCCAGTCTGTCCCGAACCGTTTTCTCAGTATCGTCAGGTCGGCGCACAAACGTCGTCCCCCCGCATGAATCACACACACCTGCTACCTTTGGCTGGGCAAATTCATCATGGTAACCACGGCCACAGGATGCACAAGTATACCGCCCTGAAATCCGCTTGATCAGCGCCTCATCATCGACTTTGATCTCGATGACAACACCGAGGCGCTGTTTGCGCCCCAACAGCATCTTGTCCAGAGCTTCGGCCTGCGCCGGGGTCCGCGGAAATCCGTCAAAGACAACGCCCTTTGCAACATCGGGCTTGTCCATGCGCTCGGCCACAATGCCCACAATCACGTCATCAGACACCAGATCGCCCCGATCCATGATCGCTTTGGCCTTCAGCCCAATATCCGTGCCGGCGGCAATTGCCGCACGCAACATGTCACCCGTGGAGAGCTGTTTCAGCCCCCGCTTTTCTTCCAGGAGCTTGGCTTGTGTACCTTTGCCTGCACCAGGCGGACCGAGCAAAATCAAATTCACTTCTTGCCACCACGCAAAGATGTGCGTTGCAGGAGTTTGCCATACTGCTGTGCCAACAGATGGCCCTGAATTTGAGCAACTGTATCCAGCGTAACACTCACAATGATGAGCAAAGATGTACCGCCAAAATAGAACTGAACACCGGAGTATCCGACGAGCAGTTCCGGCAACAAGCAAACGATCACGAGATAGATTGCGCCAACAACCGTAATGCGGGTCAAAATATAGTCGATGTATTCAGCTGTCTTGTCGCCAGGGCGAATGCCGAGAATGAATCCGCCAGACTTTTTCAGATTGTCTGCAGTGTCCTTTGGATTGAACATGATCGACGTATAGAAGAAGCAGAAGAACACGATGAGTGCTGCATAGAGCAACAGGAACAATGGTTGTCCGTGACCCAACATTGCCGTGATCTGATTGAGCCAGTCAGGCCCACTGCCCGCCGAGAAGTTGGCTACCGTGATTGGCAAAAGCAAAAGCGACGAAGCGAAGATCGGTGGAATGACGCCCGACGTGTTGAGCTTCAATGGAAGATGAGAACTATCACCTTGCGACATCTTGTTGCCAATCTGTCGTTTCGGATATTGGATCAGCAGTCTTCGCTGCGCACGTTCAAAAAGAACGATGAAAGCAATAACCGCCAAAGCCATCACGACAATCGCGAGCATCGCAAAAACCGACAGTGTATTTGTGCGGACCATGTCAAGCAACTGGGCAATGCCTGCCGGCATCCCGGCAACGATGCCCGCAAAAATGATGAGCGATGTGCCGTTGCCAATACCACGCGCAGTGATCTGCTCACCCAACCACATCAGGAACATCGTCCCGCCAGTCAGCGTGATGACAGTACTCGCGCGGAAAAACATTCCAGGATCGAGCACAACATTGTTCTGCTGCTCAAGTCCCACAGCAATGCCGTAAGCCTGCAACGCAGCTAGAAGCACGGTACCATAACGCGTGTACTGGTTGATTTTCTTGCGTCCGCTCTCGCCCTCTTTCTTCAGCGCTTCAAGCGCTGGCGAAACGGTCGTCATCAACTGCATGATGATCGAAGCGGAAATATAGGGCATGATGTTGAGTGCGAAGATCGCCATGCGACCCAAAGCACCACCGGCAAGGCCATTGACCCACCCAAGAATGCCGGACGCATTCTGTGCGGCCAGCAATTCAAGTGCCGCCGAGTTCACGCCAGGAATGGGAATATAGGAACCGAGCCGGTAAACCAGCAGCGCACCCAGTGTAAACCAGATACGCTTCTTCAATTCCTCGGATTTGGCCAAGGCCCCGAAGTTGATATTGGCTGCAAGTTGTTCGGCTGCTGAAGCCATGCCTTCACCTCATGTTCGGTTGCGAATACCGTAAATGGGTATCCGCGTTCCGCCCATCAACCGTGCTTCTTTTCTTCTTTTACAGGCCGCAAAATCTTGACACTGCCGCCCGCCTTCTCAACTGCCGATATGGCACCCTTCGTGGCGTAAAAAACTTCAAACGAAATTTTCGCCGTGAACTTGTCTTTGCCGATCAGGCGAATACCGCCCTTTGTTGGCTTGGAAATGACACCTGCTGCAAGCAGTGTGGCAGCCGTAACAACAGCGTTCGCATCAAGCTTTTTGCTGTCGATGGCAGCCTGCACGCGGGACACATTGACTTCATTGTAAGCAACAGCATTCGGCTTGTTAAAGCCACGCTTTGGCAACCGCCGATAGATCGGCATCTGGCCGCCTTCGAAACCAGCCTTTGCGCCGCCCTTACGAGCCGTCTGACCCTTGCCACCGCGACCGGCAGTCTTGCCAAGGCCTGATCCAATACCACGGCCAACGCGGGTCCGAATCTTGCGGGCACCCTGATTGTCGGCAATTTGATTGAGCTTCATAATTCTGTTCCTTCGAAACTTATTCGACCACGCGGATGAGGTGGGCAACCTTTGCCATCATGCCACGTGCTGCTGGAGTATCAGCAATGGTTGATGTCTTCCGCATCTTGTTGAGGCCAAGACCAATCAACGTCGACTGTTGGTCGGACGGACGGCGATTTGCGCTCGCGATCTGCTGAATGGTGACAGTCTTGCCTGTTGCAGCTTTAGCCATGATCCTGATGTTCCTTACTCAGCAACCACTTCCGCACCTTGGCGGCCGCGGAGAATTTCACCAACCTTTTTGCCACGACGGCTTGCGACTGAACGCGGGCTGTTCTGCTTCTTCAAGGCTTCAAACGTGGCGCGGACCATGTTGTATGGGTTGGAAGACCCTTTCGACTTGGCCACGACGTCATGAACGCCAACAGATTCAAATACGGCACGCATTGGGCCACCGGCAATGATGCCAGTACCTGGAGGGGCCATACGAAGCGTGACTTTGCCAGCACCCCAACGACCGTCCACATCATGATGCAGGGTCCGACCTTCACGCAGCGGCACACGAATGAGTGCACGCTTTGCACCTTCGGTCGCCTTGCGTACAGCTTCTGGCACTTCACGCGCCTTGCCATGACCAAAGCCAACGCGGCCCTTCTGGTCACCAACAACGACGAGCGCAGCAAAGCCGAAGCGCTTGCCGCCCTTCACCACTTTCGCGACGCGATTGATGTGAACCAGCTTGTCGATAAACTCGCTGTCCCGCTCTTCGCGGTCGCCGCGGTCTTTCCGTTCGCCACGTTCAGCACGTTCTTTTGCCATGTGTCAGCCTGCCTTTAGAATTTCAATCCGCCCTCGCGGGCAGCTTCGGCGAGCGCTTTGATACGCCCATGATAAATGTATCCACCGCGGTCAAACACAACCTCGGCAACCTTGGCCTTGACCGCACGTTCAGCAATCAGTTTCCCGATGGCAGTAGCTGCGGCCTTGTCGGCACCCGACTTCTTGGATGAACGAAAGTCTTTTTCCATCGTCGATGCAGACGCAAGCGTTACGCCTTTCACATCATCGATGATTTGCGCATAGATATTCTTGCTGGAACGGTGCACGGAAAGACGCGGACGACCATTGAGGCGGTTTGCCAGTGTCTTGCGGACGCGTACTTTGCGACGATTGAGCGTTGTAACATTTGCCATGATGATTACTTCTTCTTGCCTTCCTTGCGGAAGATATATTCGCCCGCGTACTTGATGCCTTTGCCCTTGTAGGGTTCCGGTCCACGCCATTCGCGGATTTCAGCCGCAACTTGGCCAACCTGCTGCTTGTCGATACCTGACACCAGAATTTCAGTTGGCTTTGGCGTCTTGATCTCGATGCCCGAAGGAATGTCATAATTGACATCGTGGCTGTAACCAAGATTGAGCTGCAACACCTTGCCTTGCACAGCGGCGCGATAACCCACACCGTTGATTTCAAGCGTCTTGGTATAACCGTCAGTCACACCCTTCATCATGTTGGCGACGAGTGTACGTGACATGCCCCAGGCTGAACGCGCCAGCTTGGACTTGTCGCGCGGATCAACCTTGATCCCGCCGTCGTTCATGACGACTGAAACGTTGTCGTTGAGCGTTTCCTTGAGTTCGCCTTTCGGCCCCTTCACTGAAACCAACTGGCCATTGACCGTTGCGGTCACACCTTTTGGCACACTCACTGCTTTTTTGCCGATACGAGACATATTGCTACCTCAGAATACCGTGCACAAAACTTCGCCGCCCACATTTTGGGCTCGCGCATCTGCATCCGACATCACACCCTTGGGCGTGGACAGGATGGAAATGCCGAGGCCATTGTAGACCTGCGGAAGCGTTGTAACGGACGCATAAACGCGACGGCCGGGTTTCGACACACGCGCGATTTCCTTGATGACGGGAGTGCCGTCAAAATACTTCAATTCAACTTCGATCTCGGACTTGCCGTCTTTTTCAATCGTCGTAAAGCCACGAATGAAACCTTCCTTGTGCAAGACTTCGAGTACGTTTTCACGCAGGCGCGAAGGAGGAATGGCAACCTTGTTCTTGCCACGAAGCTGGGCATTCCTGATGCGGGCCAGCATATCGCCAATCGGATCGCTGATGTTCATCGACATAAAATCAATCCTTCCTTACCAGCTCGATTTGACCATGCCGGGGATCATACCCGAGTTGGCCAGTTCGCGAAGTGCAATGCGCGACATTTTGAGTTTGCGGTAATAACTGCGTGGGCGACCCGTGATTTCACAGCGGTTGCGAATGCGGGTCTTGGCCGAGTTCCGTGGCATCTGTGCCAGCTTCACTACGGCAGTAAACCGATCTTCCATCGATGTCTTTTTGTCCGTGATGAGAGCCTTTAGGCGCTTGCGCTTGGCATCGGCCTGACGCGCCATTTTGCGGCGCTTCTCATTGCGGTTGACGGAGCTAGTCTTAGCCATTCAATCTCTCCTTTTCCCTTAGGCCGCTTTGCGCTGTTGAGCGCGGCGGAATGGGAAGTTGAACGCGGTCAGCAAGGCACGTGCCTCGTCATCCGTCCTTGCAGACGTACAGACGATCACATCAAGACCCCACACGCGGTCGATCTTGTCGTAATCGATTTCCGGGAAAATCAGGTGTTCCTTGATGCCCATTGCGTAGTTGCCATGGCCGTCAAAAGACTTGTCCGTCAGTCCGCGGAAGTCGCGCACCCGTGGCAATGCGATGGTGATGAAACGATCCAGGAATTCATACATACGCGTCTTGCGCAGTGTGACCTTCGCACCAATTGCCAGGTTTTCACGGATCTTGAATTGCGCAATGGCCTTGCGGGACTTCGTGATCACGACCTTTTGGCCGGCAATTTTCTGCAGTTCGTCAGCAGCAACATTCACGAGTTTCGAATCCTGCGTAGCTTCACCCACGCCCATGTTCAGGACGATTTTGGTGATGCGCGGCACTTCCATGACATTCTTGTAGCCAAATTCCTTCATCAGGGCTGGCTTCACGACGTCTTCGTAGTGCTGACGCAAACGCGGCACATAGTTTTCTGGCAAGCCGGCATTGGCATTCTCAACGCCAGCGCTTTCGCCCTTCTTTGCCTTCGGCGCCTTTTCAGCAGCAGGCTTGGCAGCCTTGTCTGTCTTGGCGGCAGCGGGCTTAGCTTTCTTGTCCTCAGCCATCGATCACTTCTCCTGAACGCTTGGCCACGCGCACTTTTTTGCCGTCGGCCAGCGTTTTGTAACCCACGCGCGTTGCTTTGCCCGACTTCGGGTCGCGCAGCGCCAGGTTCGACACATGAATGGGAAGGCTCATCGCAATGATACCGCCTTCCTGTGCAGGTGTCTGCTTCTGGTGGCGCTTGGCCACGTTGATGCCCGACACAACAGCACGGTTTTCCGTTGGAATGACGCGAAGTACCTCACCCTGCTTGCCCTTGTCTTTGCCGGCAAGCACGATGACTTTGTCACCCTTTTTAATTTTCAGTTTCGCCATATTACAGCACCTCCGGTGCGAGCGAGATGATTTTCATCTGGTTCTTGCCGCGAAGTTCACGCGGCACGGGTCCAAAAATACGCGTTCCAACCGGCTCGCCCTGTGCGTTGATCAGCACGGCGGCATTACGGTCAAACCGGATGGATGATCCATCAGCGCGACGAATGTCCTTCGCCGTGCGAACGACGATAGCCTTCATAACGGATCCCTTTTTGACACGGCCACGGGGAATGGCGTCTTTGACAGACACGACAATGACGTCGCCAATCGAGGCATAGCGGCGCTTCGAACCGCCAAGCACCTTGATGCATTGAACGCGGCGGGCACCTGAATTGTCGGCAACGTCGAGATTTGTCTCTTGTTGGATCATGGGTTCACCTGTTCAGCTCAAGCCTTCGACGCGTCGATTTTTTCGACGAGTGTCCAGCGCTTTTGTTTCGACAACGGACGAGTTTCCTGAATGCGCACGATCTCACCGACCTTGGCTTCATTCTTTTCGTCGTGGGCGTGATACTTCTTCGACACGCGAACGGTCTTCTTGAAGACTGGATGACGAAGGCGACGTTCCACCTTCACCACGATCGTCTTGTCGTTCTTGTCGCTGACGACCTCGCCCTGCAGGATGCGCTTTGGCATTCTCTTCTACCTCTTACTTCGCTGCTGCCGCAGCGGTCGATTGCGTTTTCAAACGCGCAATGTCACGGCGGATCTGGCGGATACGATTGCTCTTTTCCAGTTGGCCGGAAGCCTTCTGGAAACGCAGGTTCAGTTGCTCTTTGCGCAACTTCAGAATTTCATCCTTGACCTGGTCTTTGGACAGGGCACGAACATCACTCATCTTCATTGTGTCGTCCTCCCTTATCCACCCAGACGCGCAACAAAACGCGTCTTGATTGGCAGTTTGGCAGCGGCAAGGCTGAGGGAAAGCTCAGCAACATTGCGCGGCACGCCGTCAATTTCAAAAAGCACACGGCCTGGCTTGACCCGTGCTGCCCAATATTCAGTTGAACCCTTGCCGGAACCCATGCGGACTTCAGCAGGCTTCTTCGACACAGGCACGTCTGGGAACACGCGGATCCAGATACGGCCAGCACGCTTCATGCCACGGGCAAGTGCACGACGGGCCGCTTCGATCTGACGCGCCGTCAAGCGCTCTGGTTCAGTCGCCTTCAAGCCAAACGACCCGAAGTCAAGCGTGTTGCAGCTTGTGGCCTTGCCATGAATGCGGCCCTTGTGGGCTTTGCGATATTTCGTTTTTTTAGGTTGCAGCATGATTCAGCTCGATGTCTCAATTCCGCTCTTCACGGCGCGGAGGACGGCTTCCGCCGCCTTCCTGCAATTCCGCAAAACGCTTGTCTGTTGCCATTGGGTCGTGCTCGAGGATTTCACCCTTGAAAATCCAGACTTTCACGCCGTTTGTGCCATAGGCCGTGTGACCGGTAGCAACGCCGTAATCCACATCGGCACGCAATGTATGCAAAGGCACACGACCTTCACGATACCACTCCGTGCGGGCGATTTCAGCTCCACCGAGGCGGCCTGAGCATGTGATCTTGATGCCCAGGGCACCCATGCGCTGCGCAGACTGCACGGCACGCTTCATGGCGCGACGGAAAGCAACACGCCGCTCCAGCTGCTGTGCAATATTGTCGGCAACAAGTGTCGCATCAATTTCCGGCTTGCGCACTTCAACGATGTTGAGGTGAACTTCCGAGCCAGTCATGTCGGCAACCTTCTTGCGCAGCTTTTCAATGTCTGCACCTTTTTTGCCGATCACAACGCCGGGACGGGCCGAGTAAATCGTGACCCGGCACTTCTTGTGGGGCCGCTCGATCAAAACACGCGAAACACCGGCTTGCTTCAGTTCAGCTTTCAGGTACTCGCGGATCTTCACGTCTTCATGAAGCAACTTGCCGAATTCGCGACTGTTGGCGAACCAACGCGAATCCCAGGTTTTGTTGATACCGAGGCGCAAACCAATCGGGTTGACTTTTTGACCCATTATGCGGCCTCCTTCGATGCCGGACGAACTTCACGAACAACGATTGTCAGCTCGCTGAAAAATTTGTGGATATGACCAACACGACCGCGGGCATCTGGAAACCAGCGCTTCATCACCAGGTTCTTGCCGGTCCATGCTTCTGCAACAACCAGGTTGTTGATGTCGAGATCGTGGTTGTTTTCCGCATTGGCGATGGCGCTTTCCAGCGTCTTCTTCACATCTTTTGCGATGCGACGATTTGAAAAGGTCAACAGTGCAAGGGCCTGCGCAACTTTTTTGCCGCGAATGGAAGCAGCAACTTCGTTGAGCTTGCGGGTGTTCACACGGATCGACCGAGTGACGGCCTTGGCTTCTGTGGGCTTAAGGGCCCGTGGGGTTTTTGGCTTGCTCATGACGTTTACTTCTTAGCCTCAGCCTTCTTGTCCGTACCGCCATGCGCCTTGAAGGTACGCGTCGGTGCAAACTCGCCGAGCTTGTGACCGACCATTTCTTCGTTCACATAGACCGGAATGAACTTGTTGCCATTGTGCACCTGGAATGTGAGGCCCACAAATTGCGGCAGGATTGTCGAGCGGCGGCTCCACGTTTTAACCGCTTGATTGCGGCCACCCCGTGCAACTTCTGCCTTCTTCAATAGATACCCGTCAACGAACGGGCCTTTCCATACAGAGCGTGTCATCTCGACGACCCCTTACTGTGATTTCTTGCGCTCATGACGGCTGCGAATAATCAGCTTGGTCGTGCGCTTGTTGGTTCTGGTCTTGTAACCCTTGGTCGGCTTGCCCCATGGCGTCGACCAATGCTTACCACCGTTGGTACGTCCACCGTTTGGATGGTCGACCGGGTTGCGTGCAATACCGCGTGAAACAGGGCGCTTGCCCTTCCACCGTGTGCGGCCGGCCTTGCCGACAATTTCGTTGATGTGGTCTGGATTTGAAACAGCACCAATCGAAGCCATCGCTGCTGCTGGAACCAGGCGGGTTTCGCCCGACTTCAGCTTGATGATGACATTCGCACCATCACGGCCAGCGACCATGACATAGGTACCAGCCGAACGGGCTAACGAACCGCCAGCACCTGGCTTTGTTTCAACGTTGTGAACAACGGTACCAACTGGAATGCTGCCAATTGGCATTGCATTGCCTGGCTTCACGTCAACACTTTGGCCGGAGACAACGGAGTCACCGACAGCAAGACGCTGCGGAGCCAAAATGTACGAAAGTGTTCCGTCCTGATACTTGATCAGCGCAATGAAAGCTGTGCGGTTGGGATCGTACTCGAGACGCTCCACAGTTGCTGGCATATCATGCTTGGTACGCTTGAAATCTACCAAGCGGTAAGCCGTCTTGTGTCCGCCACCCTTGCGGCGTGACGTGATGCGACCGGTTTGGCCACGACCACCTGAATGACTGAGGCCTGTCACCAGACCCTTCACCGGCTTGCCCTTGAACAGGTCCGAACGGTCCACCTGAATGAGGTGGCGACGGCCGGCGCTGGTGGGATTGAATGTTTTGAGTGCCATTGTTTTTATCCCGAGCCTCAGATACCCGACGTCACGTCGAGGCGTTCGCCTTCAACGAGTGTCACATAGGCCTTCTTCGCATCCGAAAGCAGCGCCTTGCGACCCTTGAAGGTACGCAGCTTGCCCTTGCGGACGAGTGTGTTGACCGATTTCACCTTTACCCCAAATAGACCCTCAATCGCAGCCTTGATCTGCGGCTTCGTGGCTTTCGTTGCCACGTTGAACACAAGCTGGTTCGACGCAGAGATCAAGGTGCCCTTTTCAGTGATCGCTGGGCTTTTGATGATGCTGTAATAGTGTTCCTTGCTCATTTGAACCTCGCTTCGAGAGCTTCAACCGCAGCCTTGGTCAGAACGAGGTTCTTGCGGCGGAGGATGTCATAAACATTGATGCCCTGGATTGGCAAAACATCGATGTTTGGAATGTTGCGAGCCGCATTTGCAAAGCCCACATTCAGCGTTGCACCGTCAATGATCAGCGCGTTTACCAAGCCAAGCTTTTCAAAGGCCGCCTTGATTGCCTTGGTCTTGCCTTCAGTCAATTCAGCCTTGTCGAGAATGATCATTTCCGAAGACTTGATCTTTGAAGACAACGCGTGCTTGAGACCCAGAGCACGAACCTTTTTGTTCAAAGCTGTTTCGTGGCTGCGGAAACGAGGACCAAAGGCCTTGCCGCCGCCGACGAAAATACCGGCTTTGCGTGAACCGTGACGAGCGCCACCACCACCCTTTTGCGGGCCGGTTTTGCGTGTCGTACGGTTGATCTCACCGCGGGACTTCGCCTGGTGTGTGCCCTGCTGGCGCTTGTTAAGCTGCCATTGGACCACACGATGCAGAATATCTGCCCGTGGTTCCAGACCAAAAATGGCATCGGAAAGATCAACCGATCCGGCCTTTTTTGCATCAATTGAAGTTACATCGAGTTTCATCTGTGACGCCTCACTTACGCCTGTGCTTCAGCCGATGCCTTGAAGGCACCCGGACGTGGAGCTGAATCTGGAAGTTTGCGTTTCACGGCATCGCGAACCGAAACCCAACCACCCTTGCTGCCAGGCACGGAGCCCTTGAGCATGATGAGACCGCGTGCAACATCTGTGCGCACGACTTCAACATTCTGGGTTGTCACGGTTTCTGAACCAAGGTGACCTGGCATCTTCTTGTTCTTGAAGACCTTGCCCGGATCCTGACGGTTGCCGGTCGAACCAATCGAACGATGGCTCACCGAGACACCGTGCGTGGCGCGAAGGCCCTTGAAATTCCAGCGCTTCATGCCGCCAGCAAAACCTTTACCCTTGCTGGTACCGGTCACATCGACAAATTGTCCGGAGACAAAATGGTCGGCTGTGACTTCTGAACCAACTGGCATGGTCATGTCGACTGCAACGCGGAACTCCTGAAGCTTGCGCTTCGGTTCCACTTTCGCTTTCGCAAAATGGCCACGTTCGGCTTTGGTAAGCCGCTTGATCTTGGGTGTAGCAGAGCCAAGCTGAACGGCTGAATAACCATCCTTCTCAGGCGTCTTGTGGGCTACCACATGGACATTGTCGACCTTCAACACAGTCACCGGAACCGCAGCTCCGTCTTCTGTGTAGATCCTGGTCATGCCCAGCTTTCTGGCGATAAGGCCTGAACGCATCGTATTCTTTCTCCAGAGGCTCTAAGGATTAGAGCTTGATTTCAACGTCAACACCAGCAGCGAGATCGAGCTTCATCAGCGCATCTACGGTCTGTGGTGTGGGATCCACGATATCAAGAAGACGACGATGAGTTCTCATTTCGAACTGCTCGCGGCTCTTCTTGTCCACGTGGGGTGAACGGTTCACGGTAAACTTCTCAATCCGCGTTGGCAGCGGCACGGGTCCACGAATTTGTGCGCCCGTGCGTTTTGCTGTGTTGACGATCTCGCGCGTCGAATTGTCGAGAATTCGATGATCAAACGCTTTGAGACGGATGCGGATGTTTTGGCGTTGCATGTTTTTTGTCCGATTAGTCCGTGATCTTCGCTACGACGCCCGAACCAACGGTCCGGCCGCCTTCGCGGATGGCGAAGCGGAGTTTTTCTTCCATGGCGATTGGCGAGATCAACTCAACGTCGATCGAGATGTTGTCGCCAGGCATCACCATTTCGGTGCCAGTTGGCAAAGTTACAACGCCAGTCACGTCTGTTGTGCGGAAGTAGAACTGCGGACGATAGTTGGCGAAGAACGGCGTGTGACGCCCACCCTCTTCCTTCGTCAGAATGTAAACTTCAGCCTTGAACTTCTTGTGTGGCTTGACGGAACCTGGCTTGCAGAGAATTTGGCCACGTTCAACGCCTTCACGTTCAACACCACGGAGAATGCGCCGATGTTGTCACCAGCCTGACCGGAGTCAAGAACTTGCGGAACATTTCAACGCCGGTGCAGGTCGTTTTCACAGTGTCACGAATGCCGACGATTTCGATTTCTTCGCCGACCTTCACAACGCCGCGCTCAACACGACCGGTGACAACCGTACCACGGCCAGAGATCGAGAACACGTCTTCGATCGGCATCAGGAACGGCTGGTCAATAGGACGCTCAGGCTGTGGAATGTAGGTATCAACAGCTTCCATGAGCTTGAGAATGGCTTCACGGCCGATCTCAGGTGTCTTGCCTTCGAGAGCAGCAAGAGCCGAACCACGGATGATCGGAATCTTGTCGCCCGGGAACTGGTAGGACGAAAGGAGTTCACGGATTTCCATTTCGACGAGTTCCAGCAATTCTGGATCGTCAACCATGTCAACTTTGTTCATGAACACGACCAGCGCTGGAACACCAACCTGACGGGCAAGCAGAATGTGCTCGCGGGTCTGAGGCATTGGTCCGTCAGCAGCCGACACAACCAGAATACCGCCGTCCATTTGTGCAGCACCGGTGATCATGTTCTTCACATAGTCAGCATGGCCTGGGCAATCGACGTGGGCGTAGTGACGCGCCTTGGTCTGGTACTCAACATGAGCTGTGTTGATCGTAATACCACGAGCCCGCTCTTCCGGTGCCTTGTCGATCTGATCGTAGGCGGTGAATGTCGCACCACCTGTTTCAGCCAGAATCTTCGTGATCGCTGCGGTCAACGAGGTCTTGCCATGATCAACGTGGCCAATTGTGCCAATGTTGCAATGTGGCTTGTCGCGGTTGAATTTTTCTTTTGCCATCGGAGCTCTCCGTTCTAAAAAATGTTAGGCGTATTTCTTCTTCACTTCCTCAGCCACCGCACCGGGCACCTGAGAATAGTGATCGAACTGCATAGTATAGGATGCACGACCCTGGCTCATGGAGCGCAGGTTGTTGATGTAGCCAAACATGTTGGCCAACGGCACAAGTGCATTGATGATGTTGGCATTGCCGCGCATCGACGTGCCGACAATCTGTCCACGGCGGGAATTGAGGTCGCCGATGACTGAACCTACAAAGTCTTCAGGTGATGTAACTTCGACCTTCATCATTGGCTCGAGCAACACGGCACCAGCTTGGTCGAAAGCTTCGCGCATGGCCGCACGGGTCGCAATTTCAAAAGCGATCGCAGAAGAGTCAACATCATGGTAGGCACCGTCAACCAGCGCAACTTTCATGTCTACGACCGGGAAGCCGATCAACGGACCATTGGTGAGCACTGAGTTCAGGCCCTTTTCAACACCGGGGATGTATTCCTTCGGCACTGAACCACCAACAACCTTCGATTCAAACGAGTTGCCTGTGCCTTTTTCAGCTGGTTCAATCTCGAGAATAACACGGGCATACTGGCCCGTGCCACCGGTCTGCTTCTTGTGTGTGTAGTCCTTCGTCACCTTGCGGGTGATGGCTTCACGATACGCCACTTGAGGCGCACCAACTTGAACTTCAACCTTGTGGGTCCGCTTCAGAATATCGACTTTAATGTCGAGATGAAGTTCGCCCATGCCCTTGATGATTGTCTCGCCAGATTCCGAGTCTGTCGAAACGCGGAACGATGGATCTTCAGCAGCAAGCTTGTAGAGGGCCACAGCCATCTTTTCTTGATCTGCCTTTGTCTTTGGTTCCACCTTCATCTCAATGACGGGATCCGGGAATTCCATCTTTTCGAGAATGACAGGCTTGGCAGGATCGCAAAGTGTATCACCTGTACGCGAGTCCTTGAGGCCAACGAGCGCAACGATGTCGCCAGCGTGAGCTTCAGAAATTTCTTCGCGGTTATTGGCATGCATCAGAACCATGCGGCCTACACGCTCGGTTTTGCCACGCGTGGAATTCAGCAGCGACACACCCTTTGACAACACGCCGGAGTAGATTCGGCAGAACGTGAGAATGCCATATTGGTCATCCATCAACTTGAATGCCAGCAGAGCCAGCGGCTCTTTGTCAGATGACGGACGCGTTGTTTCGCTATCGTCGTCTGGATTGATACCCTTGATCGCAGGGCGATCCAAAGGCGATGGCAAATAATCAACCACAGCATCAAGCAAAGGCTGTACGCCCTTGTTTTTAAACGCAGAACCACAAAGAACCGGGAAGAAGGCGCCAGTCAGAACAGCCTTGCGTAACAACTTCTTGATGGTCTCGTTGGGAATTTCCTTGCCGTTGAGATAGTCATCCATGGCTTGGTCGTCGAGTTCGGCACAGGCTTCGATCATGTCGGCGCGCGCTTGTTCAGCGGCAGCTTTCAGTTCAGCCGGAATTTCGATGTCGTTATACTTCGCGCCAAGCTCTTCGTTGTCCCAGACAACGCCAACCATGCGGACGAGATCAATGATACCCTTGAATTCTGTTTCAGCGCCGATAGGCAACTGAATCGGCACAGGACGAGCGCCCAAACGCTCTTTGATGTCCTTGATGCACTGCTCAAACGATGCACCCGTCTTGTCCATCTTGTTGCAGAACACGATGCGCGGAACATTGTACTTGTCACCTTGGCGCCAAACTGTTTCGGTCTGGGGCTCAACACCTTGGTTCGAATCGAGCACGCAAACGGCACCGTCAAGCACACGCAGCGAACGCTCAACTTCAATCGTGAAGTCCACATGTCCAGGCGTGTCGATGATGTTCATGCGCTTGCCAGCCCAAATGGCGGTCGTGGCAGCCGAAGTGATTGTAATACCGCGCTCTTGTTCCTGCTCCATGAAATCCATGGTCGCAGCACCGTCATGCACTTCGCCAATTTTGTGGCTCTTGCCGGTGTAATAGAGAATACGCTCAGTCGTCGTGGTCTTTCCAGCATCGATGTGAGCCATGATGCCGAAATTGCGGTAATCTTCGAGTTGATATTGACGGGCCATAATCTGTGTCTCTTACCAACGATAGTGGCTGAAAGCGCGGTTCGCTTCGGCCATCTTGTGAGTGTCTTCGCGTTTCTTCACCGCTGTGCCGCGATTGTTTGCAGCATCCATGAGCTCGCCAGACAGACGCTCCACCATGGTTTTCTCGTTGCGGCCACGAGCGGCAATGATAATCCAGCGAATGGCAAGTGCCTGACGGCGCTCGGTGCGGACTTCAACTGGAACCTGATACGTTGCACCACCAACGCGACGTGAGCGAACTTCAATGGCTGGAGCAACATTGTCCAAGGCCTGATGAAACATCTGCACTGGATCTGATTTGGCTTTGCTCTGCAAGGTTTCCAGCGCGCCGTAAACAATACCTTCAGCGACTGACTTCTTGCCCTCATACATGAGGTTGTTCATGAATTTCGAAACGACAAGATCACCGAACTTCGGGTCCGGATTGATGACACGTTTATCTGCGCGATGGCGACGAGACATGCTTGATTCCTCTTACTTCGGACGCTTCGCGCCATACTTCGAACGGCGCTGACGGCGCTTGGCGATACCTTGGGTATCGAGAATGCCGCGGATGATGTGATAACGAACGCCTGGCAAATCCTTCACACGGCCGCCACGGATCATGACAACAGAATGTTCTTGCAGGTTATGACCTTCGCCAGGAATGTAACTCACCACTTCAAAACCGTTGGTGAGACGGACCTTGGCAACTTTGCGAAGCGCCGAGTTCGGCTTCTTCGGTGTTGTTGTATAGACGCGTGTGCAAACGCCGCGCTTTTGCGGGCAAGATTGCATTGCTGGTACCTTGTTACGGTACGTTGGCTTCGTGCGGGCTTTCCGCAGCAATTGGTTGATCGTTGGCATTGTGCCTTGACTCTACCTTCGAATTTCGTCGAACCGGGGTTTCAAACACGACAACAGCGCGTGAACGATCCGGTCCGGACCCGCTCAGCGCTCAAACTCAGAGGCTCTGAGAACCGGCCAGGTTCAAAGGGCTTGACCTTGAATGTCACAATCTTTCCTTCCGAGTCAGCGTTTCGTGGCGCGAAGCCCCGACGGCCTGCTATGCCGGAAGTTGGGCGCTTCTACTTATCCACATTCAAGGCGTCAACCCTCTTGTCAGATTAATTTTCAACGATTTGCCAGTTTTTTTCACAGCACGCTGCATTTCAGCCCTGAGCGTGACACATGGCGCAACCCAGACGGTTAAACATGTCGAGATTTGCCCAAATCCGGCCACAACTTTGCCAACAGTACCGACCACGTTTCACCCGACGGCGACAAATCATCAGAGTGGGAGGAGAATCGATGATGAATTTGGCGCAGAAAAACTGGTGGCATGAATTGCAGACGTGGGACCCAGAATCAGCACTGGCGTTTTATTGCCGCACCATGGGTTGGGAGTTTGAACCAATCGCGATGGCGGACAACGCTGGCTACTGGCTTGCCCGCAAGAACGGAACACCTGTCGGTGGTATTTTTGAACTGTCCGCCCCTGATTACAATGGCATACCCGACCATTGGATGACGTATCTCCAAGTCGACGACATTCGCGCGATGGTTGGGGAAACGACAAAAGCAGGTGGAACAGTGATGCGGGACCCCGTGCATATATCTGGATTAGGAACCTTGGCCGTTGTCGCCGACGCCAACGGGGCGATGGTCGGTCTGATTCAATCCTTGGAGACCTTAGAGTTGCAAGCAGCAGCATAAGCAGCAAAGGAGAAAGTATCCCCTGCACATCCCGCTCCCCATTGGAGCGGGTTTTTTATTCTACTGGAGCTGGACAATAGAATGCCGGGCAGTAGGCTGGACTAATGGACCTCGGCTCACTCGCATTTGCCATAATCTGTATTTTTGTTGCCGCCGTTGTGCGTGGTTTTTCAGGTTTCGGATTTTCTCTCCTGGCTGTCTCAGCCCTTTCTTTGGTTTACCCCCCCGCACAAATCGTGCCCTCAATTTTCCTGTTGGAAGTCGCAGCCAGCCTCCATCTCCTTCCGTCCATATGGCAGCAAATTCATTGGGCATCGCTGAAACCACTGATACTGGGGTGCCTGATCGCGACACCATTCGGTGTGTGGTTGCTCGCCAACATCAACGCTCAAGCCATGCAAATTGCAATCAGCGCGTTTGTCCTGGTGTCAGTTACACTCATGTGGACGGGCTTCAACTTGCGCCACCAACCTGGGCCAATCGCCTCGGCATCGGTCGGTGCAGCATCCGGCCTGGCGAACGGCGCATTTGGCATCGGCGGGCCACCGGTCGTTCTGTTCTACTTTGCCTCACCTGCAGGCGTCATTGCCGGCCGCGCGTCCTTGATTGCATTCTTTCTGGCAACCGATGTCATTGGTTTGGCCAACCTTTCCATTCAAGGACTGGTGACCGAAGCAACACTCCTCCGTGCGTTAGCATTCCTCCCTGCCCTGCTCGCCGGTGTCTGGCTGGGTGCCCGTAGCTTTGCTGGCACCGACCAGGACACATTTCGCAAGAGAGTACTTTTGCTCATGGCGGTCCTTGCGGTCATTGGCGCCGCAAAAGCCATTTCGACGTCATCCTGGATATCCAGTTGATACTTTAATTACCACGCTGCAAGTAAGTGCTTGGAAGGCCACGTTAAGAGCCTAGTCTGCTGCCACGGCCAAAGTGCAGAATTCACCGGGAGATCATGACCATGCGGCCACTCGCAAAAGCCATTTCATGGGCACTATTGCTCGTATCGTCCGTGTCTGTCAGCACGGCCCAAGCTGATATCCGCATCGGAATTGCCGCTGAACCCTACCCACCCTTTGCCTCCAAAAACACCGAAGGAAAATGGGTTGGCTGGGAAATGGATGTCATTGCGGCGCTCTGCCTTGAACTGAAAGAAAAATGCGAGATCACAGAAACGGCCTGGGACGGCATAATCCCGGCCCTGACTTCCAAAAAAATCGACGTCATAATGGCCAGCATGGCCATCACTGCCGAACGCAAGAAAACCATCTCCTTCTCGACTGCCTACTACAATGCCGCAGTCGCAGTGATCGGCTCCAAGGATGCCGCCTTGAAACCCGACCAGAAAGGCCTCGCTGGAAAAACAATCGGCACCCAGGCCGCTTCAATCCATGCGCGCTACGTTGAAAAGCATTTCACTGAGAGTACGCTGAAAACCTACGCAACGTTGGATGAAGCAACCTCCGATCTGGCCGCCGGCCGCATCGACGCTGTCGAAGCTGAATCCAATGCTCTCGAGGCATTCCTGGCAACCGAGACGGGCAAGGCCTGCTGCATCTTGGCCGGTACAGTGCCACCAGACCCTGAAGTACTGGGCGAAGGCGTTGGTGCGGGCCTGCGCACGGAAGATATGGCAATGATGCAACGCATCAACACCGCCTTGTCACAGATGGGTCAAAACGGCATCTTCAAAAAAATCACAGGCGACTATCCCGAACTCGCCAATAAAATTCAGGTGCCGTAAGTCAATGTGACTGAAGCCAACATAGTAGCGCTACAGAAGTCGGATGAGACAAACTTATGCGTCCCATTATTCGGAATCGCCCGCCCGCAATCGAGTCTGGACTATTGCGTCCAACTCTGCGAATAGCGCCCCGCGAAAGCAATAAAAAATAATCTTTCAAGGGAGACACTCCATGACATTCACGCGCCGCTTGGCCATGACATTGGCCATTTCTTCGACCCTTTTTTCGACGGGCTTGGCCCTCGCACAGGAAAAACTCGTCCTTCGCCTGTCTTCGGTGAATTCCGCTACTGACCAACGTGCCGTAGCTCTTGAAAGTAAGTTTGGGCCGGCGATTGCCGACTTCGCCACTTTCCAGCCAACCTGGGGCGGCACACTCTTCAAGCAAGGAACCGAACTTGAAGCCATTTCCCGGGGCAACCTCGAAATGTCGATTTCGTCAGCCCAGGAATTGGCCAATTTCTATCCTGAGTTCTCGGTCTTCTCCGCTGGCTACTTGCACCGCGACGCAGCCCACCAGGTGGCCGTATTCAACGACCCGCTGATGCAGCCGTTCAAAGACAAGGTAGAAGCAGAGCTTGGCGTGAAGCTGCTCACCGTCATGTATCTTGGCCGTCGCCAGATCAACCTGAACTCCGACAAAGAAATCAAGACACCGGCCGACATGGCAGGCTTCAAACTCCGCATGCCGCCATCAGACGCATGGCAGTTCCTCGGCAAGGCCCTCGGAGCAAACCCTGTACCTGTGCCATTTGCGGAACTATATACGGCATTGCAGACTGGCGCTGTTGATGGTCAGGACAACCCGCTGCCAACAGTCATGGACGCAAAGTTCTATGAAGTTACAAAGCAGATCGTTCTGACGTCGCACCTCGTCGACTTGAACTACCTCACAGTGTCAAAAAAAGCATGGGATTCGCTCTCGCCAGAGAACCAGGCCAAGTTGCAAAAAGCGGCAAATGAAGCTGCAGAATTTGGTCGTCAGAACCAGCTCGCAAAAGAGGCTGAACTCGTCGAAGGCCTGAAGGCCAAAGGTCTCAAGGTTTATGAGCCAGACCTCAATGCCTTCCGCACCACCGTGCAGAAAGCTTATCTGGATTCGGAGTTTTCTAAAGCCTGGCCTGCAGGCGTCGTTGACGCCATCAACGCTCTCGCCAAATAAGTGTAACGCCAATGAAGCAGCTCCTCACGGGGCTGCGCCACTTCACCGACGGCGTGGCGGCGTTCATGCTTGCCACGCTGTTCACGGTGTTTCTGGTGCAGATCGCGGCCCGCTACCTGTTCAATGTGCCGATGGGGTGGACTGTCGAAGTCACACTCACGCTTTGGCTTTGGCTGGTATTCTGGGGCGGTGGGTTTTGCCTGCGGGCATCCGATCATATTCGTTTCGACATGCTCTATCTGTCCGTGAGCCGTCCAACCCAGCGCATCTTTGGGGCCGTGGCTGCGATGATGATTCTAGGCGCTTTCGCCGTTTCCTTCCTGCCGACTGTTGACTACGTCTGGTTCTATAAGATCAAGCGCTCCAACACGCTCGGTGTTCGCTTGCACTATGTGTTTGCTGTGTACCTCATATTCATGATCGCCATCATGGCGCGCTACGGAGCGATTCTTTTAAATTTACTGCGCGGCAAGGATGAGATCGAGAACAGCTACTCACGCGTCGATGAAGGCAGCATAAAATGAGCAACGCCTTCATGCTTGCACTGTTCGTCCTGGGCGGAATGGCCGCCATTGGAGCGCCCATTGCTCTATCCATGGTGGTCTCAGCTGTGGCGTATCTTTTCATCGCCGGACAAGATTTGTCACTGGCATCCGAACAATTCATCCAATCGGTTTATGACAGCAACTTGCTGTTGGCCGTGCCGCTGTTCATCACCGCAGCCAACATCATGAATGTGGGTGCCATCAGCGATCGCTTGCTGGAATTTTGCAAAGCTCTTGTCGGCCGCTTCAAAGGCGGCATGGCACAAGTTGATATTCTGGTGAGCCTGATTTTTTCCGGCATGTCTGGCTCCGCCGTGGCAGACGCGGCAGGCGTTGGTCAGGTTACCATCAAGATGATGCTGAAGACAGGGCATTATACGCCAGGCTTCGCGGGTGCAGTTGTTGCTGCATCGGCCACCATCGGACCGATTATTCCCCCTTCGATTCCCATGGTGTTGTACGCACTCGTATCCAACACATCGATTGGCTATCTGTTCTTGGGTGGCGTGGTACCAGGTCTGTTGATGACGTTGACGCTGATGGCAATGACGACTTTCATCGCGCACCGTCGCAACATTCCGGCGGAAGTTTGCAGTCCCTTTGCGCGAAATTCCTGGCGTCACTTTCCGAGCCTTGCCCGCACTTATGATGCCAATCATATTGCTGGGCGGCATTTATGGTGGAGCTACAACACCGACTGAAGCTGCCGCCGTGGCAGCCTTCTATGCATTGCTGGTATCAGCTGTCCTCTATCGCTCACTCTCGCTGCAAGCCCTTTACCAGGTTTTTGTAGAGTCCTCGCGCTCGTCAGCATCAGTCGGTCTGGTTATCGGATCAGCACTCATTTTCAACTACATCGTTGCAACAGAGCAAATTCCACAAACATTGTCGCAATACATGGTGGGACTGGAACTATCACGCGCGGGCTTCCTCGCATTCACAATGATGCTTTTTTTGGCACTGGGATGTGTGCTTGATGCCACGACAATCATTCTGGTGATTATCCCCCTGTTCCTGCCCACCGCTGCCGCTCTCGGTGTGGACCCCGTCCATTTCGGCGTGATATCAGTCGTGAATTGCATGATCGGTCTGATCACGCCGCCCTATGGCATTTTGCTGTTCGTCGTGAACGGCACCACTGGCATTCCGGTCAAAGACATCGTCAAGGAAGGTGTGCCGTTTTTCATCGCCCTGCTCATTTCCCTCATTGCAATTGTGGTTTTTCCAGACCTCGTGCTCTGGCTGCCCCGCTACTTTGGGTATGACGGATGAAAACACTCCGCCTGGGTTTGATTGGCGGCAACATCACGGCGTCTCGCTCACCTGCATTGCAGATCGTCTGCGGATTGTCTGTAGGATTGAACGTCAGTTACGATTTACTCATCCCAGAAGAACAAGGCCTGACATTTGAAGCCATACTGAGGCGATGCGAAGCGGCGGGCTTTGACGGAGTCAACGTGACGTATCCCTACAAGGAAGAGGTGCTCAAATTCGTAGAGGCCGGCGAGCCCAAGATAAAGACTCTGGGCGCTGCAAACACGGTTCGATTTTCATCATCAGGCGTAACAGCGTGGAACACTGATTACACAGGATTCATCGCAGCCTATCGTTCCCGGTGGGGAGCGAGAAAGCCAGGCCGCATACTACTTATTGGTTCCGGTGGCGTAGGGCGAGCCGTCGCCTTTGCACTCGCACAGTTGGGCGCCGATGAAATCCTCTTGCACGACATCGATACAGCCAAATCCGAAAGCCTCGCTCGCGCTGTGAATGCAACCGTCGTCGACGCAAAACATCTATCGGACCTGACAGGCATCGACGGCGTCATCAACTGCACGCCCCTTGGCATGACCGGCCGCGAAGGGTCACCCCTGCCCCAAAAAATAAAAGGTGAAATCTGCTGGGCGTTCGATGCTGTCTACACGCCCGAACACACATTATTCCGTACACAGACGGAAAACATTGGCGCTGATTTTCAGTCTGGCTATGAACTTTATTTCAATCAAGGGATTCAAGGCTTCAAAATTTTTTCCGGAAGAGAAGTGACCGACACGGACTGGGTGCGAAAGGTGTTGGCCAACACAGGTGCGTAAAACGACTTCAGCGCCCTCAACGTCAAAGCGTTTGCAGTTGGCCAAGGCTCGAATTTGACAGGTTTCAGGTCAGACGAACAACCCGCCATAAACCGCATCCCTGATCTCATCGCGAAACTGCCCCATGCAGCCTTCGAAGGCGGTGTTGGTACAGGTTACAATCGTAACACGATTGACGGGATCCATGATCCAGTTGTGGCCCCATGCGCCGCCCCAATCCACCGTGCCCGCAGGACATACTGAACGTGCCGCTTTAGGGTCATCTAACACTGCACCGATGAAACCGAAACGTTTCCCGGCATCGCCTTCCCGGCGCGGGACGGTGCCAATCTGGTTGGACAGGGCAGAGGCAATCGTCTCTGGTTTCAAAATAGGGTGCGTGCCGTTGTAACTCTCAAGCATCGCCATCACATCATCCGCCGTGCCCGCCATGCCAGCGCCGCCCGATTGTGGGGCATCGGTATTGAGAATCCGGTCTGGTGAAAACACGACAATCCCGCCAGTATCATCGATGATGGTTTCCCGTTCGCCCATACGTTTGGGTGGTTTGCCGTCGGCATATGGCGTTGTGAGCCGAGCGGAGTCGGTCACGAAAAAATGCGTGTCAATCATGCCAAGTGGTCCGCATACATACTTGGCAAGCACTTCCTCGAGACTTGAACCGTTGATCGCGGCGATCACACCGCCAAGGACATCAATGCCCATGCCATACGCCCATCCTTTGCCGGGCACGAAAGCCAGCGGCATGTCGGCAACCCGGCGCAGGTTTTCCTCCAGGCTGATGATTGGTCCTGACAAACCGGGCGAAACATGGGGCAGAATGTCGTAGGTGATACCCGAAGTGTGGCTGAGCAAATGACGGATAAGGATAGTGTGGGCTTTTCCATCGGGCGTGCGTGGCGTGAACCAGGGCAACACACTGGTGACCGGATCATCGAGGCTGAGCAATCCCAATTCAATCATGCGCAGAACTGCCGTGGCAACAATCGGCTTAGTTACGGAGGCCAGCCGGAAAATGGAGTTCCTCTGTATCTCTGTGGCGTTCTCCCGGTCCGCGAATCCGGCGGCACGGCCATAAATTTCTCGCCCATTCCGTCGTACAAGCACCACGCAACCAACAATGCGGTTTCCCAGTGCTGCATCAATCGCCGCATCAACACGCTCAGTGAGTGTCATAGCTTTTTCCCCTGTCACCATATTCCTTAGCTCCTCACCATACCATCCACAATCTTCTCCGCCACCATCATGATCGGGGCCTGGATGTTCGCTGTGGGCACGCGGGGCATGATGCTGCCGTCGATCACGCGCAAATTTTCAATGCCATGCACGCGGCCGTGCGCATCGGTAACGGCCATGGCGTCGGTGCCCATGCGGCAGGTGCCAGCGGGATGGTGTTCAGTATTGGCGTTGTTGCGCAGCCAACGGGTGATGTCCGTGTCACTGGCACCTTCGAGATCGGCGTCAAGCGAAGCGGAGCGGAATTCGTCCCACGGTTTTTGTGCTGCCATCTCGCGCGTGCGCTTGATGCCGTCGACCATTTCCTTCACATCACGCTGATCATCAAGGTAATTAAAGCGTATGGCGGGATGGGCTTTGGGGTCTGCAGATTTGAGCCGAATACGGCCACGGCTGTTAGGGCGCATCTGACTGACGAAATACTGGAAGCCATCGCCCAGCACCACCTTGCCGTCCTGAAAATCCGCGAGGAACCCCAGAAACTCGTGTTGCATGTTGATGAAGGGAGCGCCCGAACCACTGTCAAAGAAGGCTCCCACCTCAAAGAAGTTTGATGCGCCAAGGCCGCGCTTGAACAACAACCATTCCAAACCAATGCGCGCACGTCCCAAGAGGCCAAGTTTGTTCTTGATGGAGACAGGTTTGCTGCAGCTGTAGCGCAGCGGCGCCACGATATGGTCTTGCAGGTTTTCGCCAACTCCCGGAAGATCATGAACAATTGTGATGGCGTGCTCGCGCAAATGATCAGCAGGACCGATACCAGAGAGCATCAGTAATTGTGGGGAAGCGATTGTGCCTGTGCTGACGATCACTTCGCGCCGCGCTTCGATCATCGTTGTCACGCCACCGATCACACATTCAACGCCGACAGCCTTGAGGTCATTAAGACGCAGCTTGTTGACGAAGACGTCAGTTTTGATTGTGAGGTTGGGGCGTTGCATTGCTGGCTTGAGATAAGCTTCAGCAGCACTGCAGCGCACGCCATAACGGATGTTGGCTTGCGTCAGATGTGTGCCCTCTTGCGGGCCGCTGTTGTAGTCCCGTGCCTGGGGCAATCCCCAAGCTTCGCCTGCGCGCAGGAAGCGATCATAGAACACATGGTCACCCTTGCTCTCAATGATGCTCATCGGGCCATCGTTGCCGCGCTGTGGTGATGGTGTGCCGTGGAAGGTTTCCAGTCTTTTGAAAAAGGGCAAGCAATCGGCATAGGACCAACCTTTGAGGCCGAAGTCCTTCCAGCCGTCGTAATCTTTCGGGTTACCGCGCACCCAGACCATGCCATTGATCGCCGAACTTCCGCCAAGACCACGACCACGCGCCTGCCCCAGATTGGCGATTGTTCAAATGTGGTTCCGGCTCACTTGTGTAACGCCAATTGTAGATCTTGCTTTCAATGGGAAAGGTCAAAGCCGCTGGCATGCGAATGGTCAGCGCGTCGGCAACGGGACCCGCCTCCAGCAAGCACACGGTAACATCCTTTTGCGCCGACAGACGGTTAGCCAGAACACAGCCCGCAGAGCCAGCGCCGACAATCACATAATCATAGGAAGTCATGACAGACACTACCGCAGACGTCTTTAACGACCAAGCTCATGTTGCAGCAGCGAGCCTACCCGCTGCCAGTGAACGCTGGCTGCGAGTAGGTGTTGCAATTCAAGCCGGTTGGCGGAATCGAATGCCTTAATTCTTAGCTTTGTCCACCAGCTTGTTCTTCGCAATCCACGGCATCATCTCGCGCAACTTCGCACCCACGGCCTCAATCTGGTGGTTGTCGTTGTTGCGGCGGATGGCTTTGAAGCGGGCAGCTCCGGCGCGGTATTCCTGCATCCACTCGGACGTGAACTTGCCGGTTTGAATGTCTGTCAACACGCGCTTCATTTCGGCTTTGGTTTCGGCAGTCACGATGCGCGGGCCCGTGACATACTCGCCCCATTCGGCAGTGTTGGAGATGGAATAGTTCATGTTGGCAATGCCGCCTTCATAGATCAGGTCGACGATGAGCTTTACTTCGTGCAGGCACTCAAAATAGGCCATCTCGGGGGCATAGCCGCCTTCGACGAGGGTTTCGAAACCGGCACGGATAAGTTCCACGAGGCCGCCGCACAGCACTGCTTGCTCGCCGAACAGATCGGTTTCGCATTCCTCCTTGAACGTCGTTTCGATGACGCCAGAGCGACCGCCGCCAACACCTGATGCATATGACAATGCGAGGTCATGGGCATTGCCCGATGCATCCTGATGAATGGCGATCAGACATGGCACGCCGCCGCCCTTCTGGTATTCGCCACGCACCGTGTGGCCCGGGCCTTTTGGCGCGATCATGACGACGTCGACGGTTTTCTTAGGCTCGATGAGGCCGAAGTGAACATTGAGGCCGTGGGCGAAGGCAATGGCCGCGCCATCACGAATGTTGGGTGCAATGTCGTCGCGGTAGATATCGGCCTGGAGTTCGTCAGGAGTCGCCATCATCATGAGATCAGCCCATTTTGCGGCTTCTGCGACTGTCATCACCTTGAGGCCGTCGGCTTCAACCTTCTTGGCGGTGGCGGAACCCTTCTTCAATCCGACGGCCAATTCCTTGGCACCGGAATCCTTGAGATTGAGCGCGTGGGCACGGCCCTGCGAGCCGTAGCCAATGATGGCCACTTTTTTGCCCTTGATCAGGTTAACATCAGCATCCCGGTCATAATACACGCGCATTGGTTCTAGCCCTTTTGAAGTGAAATTTCGTTGGGGCGGACTTAGCGGGCAGATGTCAGTTAGGCAAGTGGGGTTGGGATATGGCCGCCCTGAACAGCCCCACCGTCTCAGCCAAGCCGAATTCCAGCGCATCGGCGGTGATGGCGTGGCCTATGGAGACTTCTTGCAGGTTGGGCAAGGCGGCGACAAGGCGGGGAAGGTTTTCGCGCGTCAGGTCATGACCTGCGTTGAGGCCGATGCCAGCTGCTGCTGCGGCTTTCCCCGTTGCGACGACCTTCTCGAACTCCAGCAGCATGGCATCGCCGAATGCGCCACCATAGGGACCGGTGTATATTTCGACGCGGTCGGCGCCAATTGATTTCGCCAGAGCCGGCGCTTGCGGATCCGGATCGACAAAGGCCGAGACCCGCATGCCTGCCTTCTTCATGCGATTGACTACCGGCGAGAGCCAATTGTGATGGCGGGCGAAATCCCAGCCGTGATCGGAAGTGGATTGTGATGGATCATCGGGAACCAATGTAACCTGGTCCGGCTTTTCGACTTCGCAGAGAGTGAGAAAGCGTTCGTCGGGAAACCCTTCGATGTTGAATTCAACCTTTGGATAGTTCAGGCGCAGCATTTCCCGCAAATCCGTCACATCACCCCGGCGGATATGGCGTTCATCCGGCCTCGGATGCACCGTAATGCCATGGGCACCGGCATCAAGTGCGATTTTCGCCAAATGGACGAGCGACGGCCAAGGCACGTCGCGCCGGTTGCGCAGATAGGCGATAGCGTTGACATTGACGGACAATTTACAGGTCATGGCCTGTGAATAGCACAAAGCGGACCAGAGAAATGATCCGGAATCTTAAAAAAACACCAGACCAGTCAAAGGCGTTTCGCATTACTGCAGCAAATCGATATCCTGTTGAACAACCGTGTAGTTGGCGCGAAACCTGACTGAATCGCCTGGTGCCAATGTATCCCAGCTCGCATTTGCGGCGGCGTCAGTAGAATTTCCCAGTGGTGCAATATCATTGAATATGACTTCGTTGCCGGGAACCGGATCAATGCCGTAGCCATTGTGGGCGTCATTGATCCCAACACCTGTGATTGTCCTGTTGCCACCGTTTGTGACGGTATAGGTGTAGGCAATGATGTCGTTGCGGTCCGCCCGTCCATTGCCATTCACATCGCCACCCGGGGCAAAAGTCCAAGCCTTTGCCAACGAGAGATTTGCAGCCCCAGATAATGTTACAGCGGCACTGGCTGTTTGTGAAACTGAGCCAAAGGTCGTGCTGCCAGTGACTGACACCGTATTGTCGATGTCACCATCGCCACCGCCATTGTTGTCAAAGACTGCTTGCGGCACTGTGTAGGTCATGGAGCAGCTGACACTTGCTCCGACGGCCAAATTCGCAATGGTATTGTTGCCGCTTGTTGGGCAGACAACCGTGCCAAGTGGGTCGGTAAGCGCAATGCCCGTCGCAGGCACATTACCACTATTGGTAACGGCAACTGTATAGGTCACGGTTTGCCCGGCTGTTCCCACACTTCCCACATTCGGGCTCTTGGTCATGGTGAGTTGGGGAACTGCGAGCGTGTTCGAAAAATCGCACTGGATGGTAGCACCTGGAACAAGAGCGGCTGAACTGATCCGGTATGTCGTGCCCGACAGTAGCGATACTGTACCACTCCCCAAGCCCGTGCACGTCGGCGTTCCACTGATGAAATATCCCGCAGCAGGTGTTTCCGTAATGTCGGTCACAACGCCGGAACTCGACAAATTCTTCAGCACACCCGATGCAAGCACGCCAGCAGTAACCGTCGGAATGGCATCCGTGCCAAACCCGTTGGTTCCGCTGAAGTTAAACGTCGCCACGCCGCCATTGGACACCTTGCGCAATCGCAAAGTTGGTGAGATGTCATTGTTCGTTGCTGTACATGTGATGCTTTGTCCCGCCGTCAAAGTGAGCGAGGTACCCGACAGTGTTGCCCCCGGGCATGACCAACTCGCGCCATATCCGGCTACACCCACACCTGACTCCGAGAGCGTATAGTTACCAGCAATGACGGTCGCATTCGTGACGGCCGGTGCACCTTCAACACCGCTAATCGTTGACGGCCCTGTGGCAACCAGCGTGAAATCCGCATCCACCTGCGTGCCACCATTGTCATTGATGACGGTCTTGGCAAGTGTCAGTGTGGTCCTCTTTGGGACGGTGACGGTATCTGCATTGGATTGCAAACGAGCTGCAAAAGCTTGAGCGCCGGTACCAACACCTGCCCGCGCAATGTTGACGACCTGGTTGGCTGTCACATCTGCGGCGGTCGTGGTGTACGTCGCAGTACAAGTGAATGTGCCACCAGAAGGAATACCGGCTGCCGGAACAGCGGGACATGTAAATGTGCCGACCTTGTTGTCTTGTATTTGGATGTTCTGCGTTGTGAGGATGGTCAACGGACCGTTGTTCGTCACGACATAAGTATAGTTGATAACTTGACCGGCAGCAGTGAAGTCGACTGAAGAAGTTTGTTTATCAAGGGTGATCGTGTTGTTGACGGTAAACGTCGTACTGCCCCATACCCCTACCCCACGTGCAGCAGCATCAACAGAGGCGCTGCTGGCAACATTCCGGATTGATTCATCGTAGACAACGGTTGCTGTGCTGGTGTTGTTTGGAAATGCAAGTTGGATTGACCCATTGTTGTCACTGGCTGATGTGCCGGAGTTGACAGATGTGCTCGTTTGAAAATTGCATTGCGCCTGGTTCGCTGCAAGTGCGCCAGTGCTGCCCGCCCCGGCACCGGGTCCAATAATATAAGTCGGGGAAGCGTTCACGGCAGTGATAGTTGGGTTACCGTTATTGCCTGTAATTGTGACGAAGTCGCACCTGTCACCGGCGAAAGAGGCATTGTTGTTATCGACAGCATCAATGTCATCGACCCTGAAACGAAGATTATTGACGGGAAGAGCCGCCCCTCCATTCAAGATTTCCATCAGTGCTGTATTGGGTGAGCCCCCGACGATGCTTCCTCCGACACCCGGGTCCCAAACAACTCCGATGGTAGTGCCCGTGCCGAATCCCGTAACGTCATTCGGATAACCTGCAACCGTCGATCCATTCACCTGCGTAATGGTATATCGAACCTGTGTTTGAAATCCGTATTGGTCCGTAAACGTGATTGTAGTGGGACCAACACCTCCATTTGGCCAAGTGTAAGGCGCAGTGCCCCAAGTCGTGGCAAAATCACCTGCAATGGCAGCAGATGAACTCAACGTGAAGCACCAAACTAAAGGTATGAAATATCTTCTGAATATTTTAGAACAAGCGCACAACACGTAACGCACTCCGAATTTACAACTTCGTCAAATCCCAATCTAAGGAATCATGGTTAACTCAATCATAAGTATAAAATGGTTGTAAAATTGAAATGAATATACATTAAGTTGAAGGACATCTCGTGCCGAACATTCGTAACGTGCTATACTCCCTCCTAATTCTTGTCTGGCAGGCCAACATTGCGTGGTCCATCGACGTACCGCTCACGGAGTTCACGCTCGACAACGGAATGCAAGTTGTCGTTATCGAAGATCACCGCGCACCCGTCGTGACCCATAGCGTTTGGTATCGGGTCGGCTCAGCTGACGAAGTGACGGGGAAATCCGGTCTTGCTCACTTTTTGGAACATCTATTGTTCAAGGGAACAACGAAATATCCCTACGGCAGGTTTGAAAATTTGATGGATATCAATGGCGTCGAGAGCAACGCATTCACCACCAGCGATTATACCGCCTACTACCAGCGTGTGGCCATAGATCGACTGCCGCTCATGATGGAGCTGGAATCTGACCGCATGCAAAACCTTGTGCTGACTGACAGCAATGTTCGCCCCGAGTTGGAGGTCGTACGCGAGGAACGCCGCATGAGAATTGAAAACGAGCCAACGGCCCTGTTTGGTGAACAGATAGACGCGGCATTGTACACGGCACATCCTTACGGCAGACCAGTCATTGGCTGGATGTCCGAAGTGCAAAGCTTGACCAAAGATGACGCGCTGGAATTTTACAAGAAGTACTACACACCGGCCAATGCCGTGCTCATTGTGGCAGGCGATGTTGACCCCAAAGACATCAAGCGCTTGGCGGAAAAGAATTATGGCATCCTCAAAAATACATTTCAACCAAAGCCACGCCAACGTACACCGGAGCCAGCACCTCTTGTCGAACGTCGCATCACGATGACCAGCGACCGCACCCCATCTGCAAGCATGTTGAAAGTGTACCTCACACCATCATACTCCACCCAGTCTAACAACGATGCCACGGCCCTTGATATTCTCGCGGCCGTACTGGGTTCAAATTCGCAAAGTCGGTTCTACAAGACACTGGTACTTGATAAAAAACTGGCCTTGCAGGCAGGTGCCTATTTTCTTGGAGATCAATTGGATAACGGAAAATTCCAAATCTATGTCCTCCCAAACCCGGGAGTTGAGCTGGCGAAACTGGAAGCAGCCGTTGATGCAATTGTGACCGACGTGCAAACCAATGGCGTGACAAAACAGGAGTTGGATCGTGTCCTTGAGCAGTCCTTGGCCGAGCAAGTTTATGCCCTCGACGACCAAAATGTACTTCTGCGACGGGCAGGAGCCGCAATCATGACAGGACAGACCGCAAAACAGGCGTTTGACACGAGCCAGTGGGGTCAAGTCACCCTTGACGACATAAAACGCGTCGCCAACACCTATCTTCAACCCCAGAACTCCGTCATCGGCATTATGCTGCCCAAAGCCGGAAATTGAGTAAGCACCCATGTTGAAGTTTTTTGTAACCACCTTAGCCTTGGTCGCGTCCGCACTCGTGGCAGCGGCCTTTGAAGTCAAAGAAGTGAAAAGCCCAGGCGGACAAACGGCTTGGCTGGTCGAAGACAAAACCATACCGTTGATTGCGTTCAAGTTTGCATTTGATGCCGGATCCACCAGCGATCCCCTCGGCAAGGATGGAGCAGCACATTTTATCACAGGCATGATGGATGAAGGTGCTGCTGATCTCGATGGACCAACATTTCAGGAGCAACGCGACAACCTTGCCATCAAGATCCGTTTTGACGTCACGTCAGACCGCTTCTACGGAACGCTGCAAACGCTGTCGCGCAATCGCAAGCAAGCTTTCGATTTGCTCAAGAAAGCCATCACCCAACCCCACTTTGAGTTAGAAGCCCTTGAGAGAATGCGCAAGCACTTCATAGTGAGCGCACAAAACAACGATAAAGATCCTCAGCAAATTGCCTACCGCGAGTGGATCGCAGCCGCCATCCCGGGCCATCCTTATGGTCGCCGCAGTGAAGGAACGACAGAAGCCATTTCGTCAATCACGCGCGAAGACCTGATCAATGCCCACAAGACAATCTTTACACGTCGTGGATTGAAAATCGCTGCGGTGGGTGACGTAGACGAAAAGGAACTGGCAACACTACTAGACGATGTTTTCGGGTCTTTGCCCGAAGGTAGTGACGACAAATCCATCCCAATGGCAACCGTCTCTGCCGTTGGCAGTCTGAAAACCATTCCTTTTGACATCCCCCAAAGCATAATCATGTTCGGTCAAGCAGGTATATTGCAAAACGATCCCGATTATTTTGCTGCTCAGGTGATGAGTTCAATTGTCGGCGGTGATTCACAACAGTCATGGCTGACGGCAGAAGTGCGCGAAAAACGGGGCCTCACGTATGGTGTAGGTTATAATCTCGTCCCCATGCCCCATGCTGGCCTCTACATCGGCAGCCTGAATACCGTGAACGAAAAGGCTGGCGAGGCAATACAGGCGGTAAAATCCACATTGAAACGGATGGCTGACCTGGGCCCCACCGAAAAAGAACTTTCAGAGGCTAAATCCTATTTGACCGGATCCTACGCACTGCGATTTGACACCGACGAAAAAATCACTGACTTCCTCATGGCACTGCAGATCGCCGGACGCCCCCGCGACTTCGCAAACCAGCGCAACGCCATCATCGATGCAGTAACGCTTGAACAAGTAAAGGCTCAGGCCAAGCGGTTGCTCGATCCCGACAAACTCATCGTCGTTGTAGTCGGCAAACCTGGTGGATTAAACTAGGCAGTTGAACGGCCCTGCCCCAATTGTCAACAATCACCAACAAACAGTTAGCCAAAAAGATAAGTGTTTTTGACAGGGTGTACGCGTGTCACTGTTGCAGGTCGGACAATCGTATCTTTGAGGGATTAACCGCCATGTCCAAAGTCCGCGTCAGCCGCGCCAAGGCGGCAGCGAACGAAAAGGATGTGCGCATCGGTGGTGCTGCGACGGTCCGGCAATATCTCAAGGCCGGCCTGATTGACGAGAAGCACATCCCGGTTTCGCCCGTGCTGCTGGGCAGTGGCGAGCCGCTGTTCGCAGGGTTGGACTTGCAAGCCCTTGGATATGAATGTGCTGAATACATCCCGTCGTCGAAGGCCGCCCACATGTTCATCAAACGAACGCGGTGAGCCTGTCTGTTATAGAGATTCCGATGGCTAAAAGTCTAAGCACGCTGAACACTGTCTTCGGTGCGTTATCCGATCCAACCCGTCAAGCAATCGTCAAGGGGCTCTGCGCAGACAGAGCAGACGTTAGATTTTCATGGCTTCCATGCCTCGTGAGATTGCTGCAACGCCAGTGCGCGCCACCTCGACCAATCCCAGCGGCACCATAAGCGAAATGAATTGGTCGACCTTGTCGGGTTTGCCAGTCAGCTCAAAGACAAAACTGTCTGTCGACGCATCAACCACCCGGGCCCGAAATGCATCCGCCAACCGCAAGGCTTCGACGCGCTGGTCACCTTTTCCGGCGACTTTGACCATGGCGAGTTCGCGCGCCAGATAATTGCCGTGCAAAGTCAGGTCAGCAACAGAATGAATCAGCACCATGCGATCCAGCTGGTTCTTGATTTGCGCAACAACACTCGGCGTTCCGGTCGTCACAATTGTGAATCGCGACACATGCTTTTCATGTTCGGTCTCTGAGACCGTAAGCGAGTCAATATTGTAGCCACGTCCGGCAAACAGCCCGATAATGCGGGCCAGAACACCAGGTTGGTTATCAGCAACCACACCCAAAACATGGGCTTTTGATTGCTCTTTTTTGTCTTCGGCAAAATAGGCCGAACCTGTGCCTGTTTGATGTGCGTTCATGATCCGGCTCCTTAAACCAGCTGCTTGCCTGTGGCATCGATAGCCGAGCCGACTTCTTCGTCAGAAACATCTGCGCCGAGCAACATTTCATTGTGCGCCTTGCCTGATGGAATCATTGGGAAACAGTTGGCAAGATTTGCAATGCGACAATCAAACAACACGGGCACTTTGGCGTCCAACATTTCTGTGATGGCATCATCAAGCTGCGCAGGCTTTTCACACCTGATCCCCTTGCCGCCATAGGCCTCGGCCAACTTCACAAAATCCGGGAGCGATTCCATATACGACTCCGACAATCGATTGCCATGCAGCAACTGCTGCCACTGACGTACCATGCCCATGTATTGGTTGTTCATAATGAAGATTTTAACAGGCAGCCGATGTTGAACCGCCGTCGACATCTCCTGCATGTTCATCAACACCGATGCGTCACCAGCCACACAAATGACGTGCGATTTCGGGTGCGCCGCCTGCACGCCGATTGCAGCGGGAAGACCATAGCCCATCGTTCCAAGTCCACCTGATGTCATCCAGCGATTGGGATCTTCAAACGGCAGGAACTGGGCCGCCCACATCTGATGTTGGCCGACTTCCGTGGTGATGTATGTGTCCTTGCCCTTCGTCAGTGCGGCCAGCCGTTGCAATGCGTATTGCGGCATGATGAAATCTTTCGAATTCCTGTAATTCAGGCAATCAACCGCTTTCCATTTTGCAATCTGTGCTTTCCAGTCGCTCATGGCAGCCTTGTCGAGTGCGACTGACTTTGACTTCCAGACGCGGAGCATGTCCTCAAGGGCGTGGGCCACATCGCCAATCACAGGGATGTCAACTTTGACTGTTTTGTTGATCGACGACGGATCGATGTCGACATGGATTTTCCGCGAGCCAGGTGAAAACGCATCAAGACGCCCCGTGATGCGGTCATCAAAGCGCGCGCCGATGTTGATCATCACATCACAATCATGCATGGCCATGTTGGCTTCGTAAGTACCATGCATGCCCAACATGCCGAGCCACTCCTTGCCTGATGCCGGATAGGCACCAAGCCCCATGAGCGTGGACGTGATCGGTATACCCGTGAGTGCAACAAACTCCCGCAACAACTTTGAAGCAGATATCCCGGAGTTAATCACCCCGCCACCCGTATAAAGTATTGGACGCTTTGCCGTGGCAATCAGTTCAACCGCAGCCCTGATGGCGTTCTGGTCCGGCTTCACGCGCGGCACATAAGTCTTCACCGTAATGCCTTGGGGTCCCACATATTTTCCCTTGGCAAATTGCACATCCTTGGGAATGTCCACAACCACAGGTCCAGGTCGCCCAGTCCGCGCCACATAAAACGCTTCATGGATGATCCGCGCCAAATCATTGACATCCTTGACTAGCCAATTGTGCTTGGTGCAGGGCCTGGTGATGCCGACCGTATCGCATTCCTGGAAGGCATCGTTGCCGATGAGATGTGTCGGAACCTGCCCGGTCAGGACAACCATTGGAATGGAGTCCATCAACGCGTCAGTCAATCCTGTCACACAATTCGTGGCACCGGGTCCAGACGTCGCAAGCGCCACACCCACTTTCCCCGTCGACCGCGCGTAGCCCTCCGCCATGTGAGTGGCACCCTGCTCATGTCGCACAAGGATGTGTTTGACTTTGTCCTGCTGGAAAAACTCGTCATAAATCGGCAGGACAGCTCCACCGGGATATCCGAAAACATGCTCAATGCCTTGATCTGCCAAGGCTTTCAGCACCATTTCAGCGCCGCTCATCAGTTCCTGTGTAACCATTTCGTCCTCACTGCAAACCTTACTACCCGATTTTGTTCAATAAAAAAGGCCCCCGGGGGAGCCTGCTTTCCGCGTAACACCGTGTATCCCGGGAAGTTAACTTCCCACGGCGTTCCGCGATCCTACGACGACGATAAGTGTGTTCATGACTGCAATAGAACGTAGACTGAAAAATTTGTCAAGTGCACACTGCAGTTCATGGCAAAATGGGGTTGAACATGCATTACGGCTATATCGGTTTGGGAAATCTGGGGGGGCATCTGGCGGCAAGTCTGATCCGCGCCGGTCACAAGATCACTGTTTACGACAAGGATGCCGGCCTCGCCCAGCGCCACGTCGATGCCGGAGCTACGTTGGCAAAATCCGCTGGCGAACTTGCAAAGTCTGTCGACCACATCATCACCTGCCTGCCCTCTCCCGCCATCACGCGCGCGGTGCTCGCCGAAATCCTGCCCAACATGAAGCCGGGTGCCAACTGGATCGAAAACAGCACGCTGGGCCGCGATGATGTGATGGCATTTGCGGAACAGGCGAAAGCCGCAGGAGTTTCCATGCTGGAAGCCCCGGTGACCGGTGGTGTACATCTCGCGGCACGCGGCGAGATTACGGTTCTGGTTGGCGGAGACGAAGCGTTGTTCGAACTGCACAAGCCAGCCCTGCAAGCCATCGGCAAGCAGATTTTCTACATGGGTCCCCTAGGTTCCGCCGCTGTCATCAAGGTCATTACCAACATGCTGGCCTTCATCCATTTGGTGGCAGATGCCGAAGCACTGATGCTCGCCAAGCGCGGTGGCCTCGATCTCGCCCAGTCCTGGAAAGCCATTGCCGCAAGCTCTGGCACCAGCTTCGTGCACGAAACTGAGGGCCAACTCATCCTCAACGGCAGCTACGACATCGCCTTCACCATGGACCTCGCTCTGAAGGACCTGGGTTTTGCCATGGAATTTGGCAAACAGTTCGGTGTGCCACTGGACCTCGCCACCCTCACGCGTGACACGTTTCTCAAAGGCAAGGGCGCATATGGTGGCAGTGCGCAATCTACCCAGATTGCGAAGCTGCTAGAGGATGCATTAGATACCGACTTACGAGCAGATGGATTCCCGGCGCGGCTGACCTGAATGAACGACCCAGACGCAACACTTCTGAAAGACCTCCGATCGGCGCTGGAGTCGTCTTGGGATTCGCAAACGTCCTATCGCGGCATATCGAAAGCAGGAAGCCCTGCCTATGGGCAGTGCTATCCAACGGCACGCGTTGTTCAGTATTACCTTCCTCAAACCGAAATATTGCAAGGAAGCGTTTGGACGGGTGCGAGCGAGGAGACCCACTTCTGGAATGGCATGAAAGTTGACTCAGACTGGCAGCACATCGATCTGACACGTGACCAGTTTCCGGCGGGCTCCTTTATCCAGAAATTCAGTGTGCTTGAGAGAAGAGATATCGTAGATAGCGAGTCTACTCAAAAACGGTTTGCGCTCTTGCTGCAAAGAGTCCGTGTACTGCTTTCCGCGCAGTGAATAAGCAATTGAACAACACCACTTGCCCCCAATATCATTAGTTCTCCTTAATCACTCCATCCCTTCATCTGCCCACGCCACCACGTCTCCTGCCGCTTGATATACTGCCGCGTCGAAATCACGGCTTTTTCCCTCGCTTCCTCCAGCGTCATCACACCAGCAATGTGCGCCATCAGCTCAGGCACGCCGATGGCCTTCATGATGGGTTTCGCTGGTGAAAGGATGGGAAGGGCACGGACCTCATCCAGAGCACCCTGTTCGAGCATCTGGTCAAACCGAAGGGCCGCGCGGCTGTGCAATTCCTCGCGCGGCAGGCTGACATGAACTCTCTCCGTCGCAGCATCTTTCAAGACCGCTACGCTGCTGCCCTGCTCCTGCCACCACAAGAGCGACTTCGCCGTGGCATCGTGCACTTCGAGAGCCCGAAGGATGCGCTGCCGGTCCGCCGGGTTCAATCGTTTTGCCATTGCAGGATCACGTTTTTGCAGGCGCGCATGAAGATCGCCCTCTGCATCGCGCCAATACGCTTTGATGTCCGCCGGGATCGACGGAACCTCCGCCAGCCCTTCTATCAGTGCCTTGAAATAGAGACCCGTGCCACCGGTAATGATGGGGAACCGACCCTCATCCCACACTGATTGAATCGCTGCGCGCGCATCTCCAAGCCATGCCCCCACGGAGTAATCATCGGCCCCACTCACATGTCCATAGAGAAGATGATCAATCTGCGCTTCATCCTCGACAGAAGGCCGCGCCGTTACCACACGCAGCTCCTTGTAGACCTGCATCGAATCCGCGTTGATGACCACCCCATTGCGCTCGTTCGCCAGCCGCATCGCCAATGCAGACTTGCCGCTGGCTGTTGGGCCTGCAATAAGCACGGCTCTTTTAAGTGGTGTATCGTTCATCAATGGATTCCATTCTCGTTCTCATAGCAGCGCCCGGCTCAGGCGCAATCACCAAGCACGTCGTCAATGCCGTTCGCGATCACGGCGGCGGTGCCCCCCATTGGCTGGCCGAAGGCGAGGCCATGGAGGTGGAAGCATTCCCACGTCTACCAGAATTCCTGGTAGAGCTGAAGCAACACCCCGTAGATTATGCCACAGTTTCAATCCATAACCGCCGCAAGCGGCTGCTCGTCGCCGACATGGATTCCACCATGATCCATCAGGAATGTATCGATGAACTAGGCAAGATGGCGGGCGTGGGCGAGCGCATTGCCCAGATAACACGACGAGCCATGCGTGGTGAACTGGATTTCGAAGGTGCGCTTACTGAACGTGTAGGGTTACTCAAGGGACTCGATGAAAGCGTCATCGGCCAATTGCTCCGTACAAAGATTACATTGATGGAAGGTGGTAAATCACTTCTCGCCACCATGAAAGCCAACAGGGCCTACACTGCGCTGATCTCCGGTGGATTCACGGCGTTTACCTCCCATGTCGCAAATGAACTGGGTTTCGACGAGCACCACGCCAACACTCTGTTCATCGAAAGTGGCAAACTCACCGGCGATGTCGGCCGCCCGATTTTGGGCCAGCAAGCCAAAGTCGACGGCCTCCGCCGCCTTGCCAAACTCCACCACCTTGAACTCTCGGACTCAATCGCTGTGGGCGATGGCGCAAATGATCTAGCGATGTTATCAGAAGCCGGAATGGGAGTCGCTCTGCACGCCAAGCCGCACGTGCAGAAAAGCTCACTGATCCGCATCAACCATGGCGACTTGACCGCGCTCTTGTATTTGCAGGGGTATCGCAGAGAACAGTTTGTCGCCTAGCTAGATCCCCATCCCCCACTTCCGTCCCTCATAAATCGCCATGGCTGCATTTCGCGCTGCAGTCGCATCACCAATAGTTGCGACACCGAGTTCATCGGCCAGCCAGCGCTCGCTGATATTTGTTCCAGCGATGACAAGCCCATCCGCAGCAATCAGCTCAGCCTTGCTGCCGGTTTGCCGCACGTCAGCCCCATTGCCATGCCACTCCAGAACCACTGCCTCAGTGACAAGCCGCACCCCGAGCTCACGCAGTCGCGCTCGCGCTTGCAGATCCGCAGCAGTGCGGGACATTTCAGACATGACCACAGCAGCCCCTGTGACAACAACAACCTCATGCCCCGCCTCCGCCATGAATAAAGCCGTGCCCGTACCCTTCCAATTCGCAGTCTCATCGAGCATCAACACGCGCTTCCCAAGCGAGGCACGTTTCGACATCACGTCCTCTGCTGTAAACACATTGCCACGCTCAATACCAGGCAGTGCATCATGCTGCGGCATTCCGCGTTGGAACCCTTTGCCATCAGGCTGCGATCCCGTCGCCATGATCACCTCGTCAGCGTCAAAGCCTTGCACATCAACCGCGTCCATCGGCGCGTTCAACAACACGCGCACCTGCAGTGTGTTGAGCTGCCGTTCAAGCCAATCAATATAATCGATGATCTGCTGGCGCCGTGGTTGCAGGCCAGCCAAGCGAAATTGCCCACCAAGTCTGTCAGACGCCTCAGCAAGTGTCACCTGATGTCCACGGTCTGCCGCAACGCGCGCGGCCTCCATGCCAGCGACACCGCCACCCACAATCAGAATATTTTTCGGCCTGTCCGCAGCCGTGAACCTGTCCCCACCCCATTCGAATTCCCGTCCCGCTGATGGATTAATTAGGCATGAAATCCAATAGTCCCGAGACCGCCGCCCCCAGCACATCTGATTGCAAGACAGGCATGGGCGAACATCTTCGGAACGCCCTTCTCGTGCCTTAGTCACCCAATACGGATCAGCAATTTGGCCACGCACGATGGAAATCATGTCGGCTTGACCCGTGCGCAGCAGGTCTTCGGCATTCTCTGGTGTACGAATATGCGCTTCGGCCTGCACCTTGGCGAACGTTACAACTTCCTTGAGCGCTTCAGCATGTATCGCACCTAGCTTGTCTGCATGAAACACATTCGGAATAATCCCCGTGAAATTGAAGTAACTCCCGGTGCCGCATGTAACATAATCCATCAGCTGGCGCTCGTCATGCCAAGCGATAACCTCTTGCATTAATCCCGTGGATTGCGACACTTCACTGGTGCTATCCATGCTGACCGCTAGCCCGATGATGAAATCATCACCTGCAATCTTGCGGATGCGTTCCATAATGGTGCGCGAAAAGCGCATGCGGTTCTCAAAGGACCCACCCCATTTGTCATCGCGGCGGTTATTGAAAGGCAACCAGAACTGGTCAATCACGGCGTTGTAGGCCGCAAAAAGCTCGATGCCATCGAAACCGGACTCTCTCGCCCGTCGCGCAGCTTGGACAAACCCTTCGATGATTTCTTCGATTTCATTCTCGTTCATCGCATGGCTGCCATCGGAGTCATGGAACGACGGCAGACCTGATGGTGACCATGATGGTTCAAACGAGTTATCGAAGTCACCGTGTTGCCCGACGTGATAGAGCTGATGACAGATCACCGCCCCATGCGCATGCACGGCATCCGTTATCTTGCGAAAGTGCGGAATGATTTCGTCTGTCGAATGCAGGAAGTTGCCGCGCGTCAAAACCGCCGTGCGATGCACCGGAACTGGCTCCACCACGATCATCGCAGCACCGCCGCGGGCACGTTCTTCGTAATATCCACGATGCCGCTCGCCCGGCATTCCGTTCACAGACATATTGGTTGTGTGCGCACCGAAGTTGATCCGGTTGAGCAACGTCTTGTGCCGGAGTTGCAGCGGCTTAAAGATCGAAGGAAATTTCTTTGACATAATCAACCTAGCGGCGCGGCGCCCGTTTTGCGAAACTCTGAAGTTTCGAATAAAGCCCACGATCCAAAGTAAGTCCAGATTTGCGCAACCGTTTCTGGTTTGACACCCGTCGGGCATTTGGCAAGCGCGCACCCTTTTGCGAGGCAATCGAATTGATTAACGCACGGATTTGCTTGTCGAACAAATTGCCAGAGAACATCCGTGGGTCAATCGCAATAAAAAACTGGCCGCAACCAATGGGTCTACCATCATTGGCCATGAATGACCCCATTTGCGGTCCGAGGAATGATCCCGCAATTGCCGCGCACATCACTTCGACGATCAACCCCTGCCCAAACCCTTTGTACCCACCGGACGGCACCATCGAGCCCGCAAGTGCTCTGTTCGGATTGGCCGTCGGCTTACCAGTCGCGTCCAGTGCCCAACCAAGCGGAATGTCACGCCCCTCTTCCGCAGCACGCTTCACCGCCGTCCATGTGGCGGCCGATGACGATTGGTCGATGAGGAAGGCGATCTTGCCCTTTGCACCTGGCACTGCAAATGAGAGCGGATTGGTGCCGATCACAGGTTTCCGTCCTCCCACAGGTGCGATTACCGGCATGGCGTTGGTGAATCCAAATGCCACCAATCCCGCCTTGGCGAGATACCCTGTATGGAAACCGAGCGTCGCCGCGTTGTAGGAGGCTTGCACTGCCATCCCCGCAATGCCAAATTTTTTTGCTGCCGGAATGAGCTTTCCAAACCCAGCTTCGATTGCCGGATGTGCAAAACCGCCATTGGCGTCCACGAGAACGGAAACTGGCGAGAGCATCTTCACTCTAGGCTTCGCTTTTCCATCAACTTTTCCACTCTGCAGGTGCTCGCAATAGTACTGCAGCCAGTAGAATCCGTGACCGTCGAGCCCAGAGAGTTCCGTGTCGAGGATGGCCTCTGTGAAGTACAAGGCGTTCTTGCGCGATGTGCCCGCACCCGTGAGAGCATTGAAAATCAGGGCGCGTGATTGAGCGGTAGTTAGGCGGATAGCTTTATGCAAAGATTTCTCCAACACCAGTCCGGCCTTAGTCGACATGACAGAGGTAGAGTAGCATCGAGATACCAACGCGCAACCCTTGCCAAGGCGAATTCTTTGCGCAATCTTGGCGCAAAGGGATACAATCATGGCCAAAAAAGCAAAAGCAAAAAAGCAACCAGCAAAAAAGGGTGTAAAGGCGAAAGCCAAGACAGTACCAAAGAAAAAGAAGGCCGCGTCAAAAGTCATGGCCAAACCGGCTGTCTTGAAATCATCCAGAGACTCGACCAAGTTCCTTCTGCCGGAATCCAACATCCCGAAGAAGTGGTACAACATCCAGGCCGACCTGCCGAAAGCCCTGCCGCCCGTGTTGCACCCCGGCACATTGCAGCCCGTCGGCCCCGACGATCTCGCCCCCCTGTTCCCAATGTCCCTTATTATGCAAGAAGTGTCTCAGGAACGCACTATCGGCATTCCCGAACCCGTTCGAGACATTTACCGCATGTGGCGGCCAACACCATTGTTCCGCGCCCGCAGATTGGAGAAGGAGCTCGGCACCACCGCAAAGATTTTCTATAAGTATGAAGGCGTATCACCCGCTGGCTCACACAAGCCCAACACCGCCGTGCCACAAGCCTTTTACAACAAGGAAGCGGGTGTCAAAAAACTTGTGACTGAGACCGGTGCGGGTCAATGGGGCTCATCACTGGCCATGGCCGGTTCGCTGTTCGGCATCGATGTCAAAGTCTTCATGGTGAAAGTGTCGTTTAACCAGAAGCCCTATCGCAAGGCGATCATGCAGATGTATGGAGCGGACTGCGTGGCCAGTCCCTCCATGGAAACCGAAGCAGGCAAGGCCATTCTCGCAGCTGATCCAAATTCCAACGGTTCGCTCGGCATCGCTATTTCCGAAGCCGTGGAAACGGCAGTGAAGACGGGTGCCAAATATGCCCTCGGCTCCGTACTCAATCATGTGCTCATGCATCAAACTGTCATTGGCATCGAAGCCATTGAGCAGATGGACATGGCGGGCGGACAGCCTGATATCATCGTCGGCTGCACCGGCGGCGGCTCGAACTTCGCAGGTCTCACCTTCCCTTTCATTGGCAATATGCTGCGCGGAGGCAAAAAAATGCGCGTCATCGCCGCCGAACCAGCCGCCTGCCCGTCGCTAACGCGCGGACGTTACGCCTACGACTTCGGCGACACCTCGCATATGACTCCGCTGGTGAAGATGCACACTTTGGGTTCAACTTTCATGCCCCCGGGATTCCACGCAGGTGGATTGCGCTATCACGGTATGGCACCGCTGGTGTCACACCTGAAGGAATTGGATCTCATAGAAGCCGAAGCTTTCACTCAAAACCAATGCTTCTCGGCTGGCGTGCAGTTTGCCCGCTGTGAGGGCATAGTGCCAGCACCCGAGGCCACCCACGCCGTGCGCGGCGCCATCAATGCAGCATTGGAAGCCAAAAAGAATGGCACGTCACCAACCATCTTGTTCGGTCTGTGTGGCCACGGCCATTTCGATATGCAGGCCTACATGGACTATGCCAACGGCAAGCTCGAAGACAAGTCCTACGATGAGGACTTGCTGAACGCTGCACTGGACCAACTTCCACGCATCGCTGCCGAATGAAAATGAGCGGAGTTTCGCCTCAGGTTAATTCGTCATAAAGCACTTGCAAATCGCGCCAATCTGCGCCACCTTAAGGCACACCCGGCCAGCGCTAACGCGCATTTGCGCCGGGTGAAGTTTTTCTGTGCAGGTGTGTTTTTGAAACCCGGCGACGGGCTAAAAAACCTGTGTAATTTTGAGGCTTTACGATGGAAAAAGTGCCAATGACCGCCGCGGGCTACACTGCCCTGATTGATGAGGTTAAAATCCTCAAGTCAGTCGAACGCCCCCGCATCATCAAGGCGATCGAGGAAGCGCGCGCGCACGGCGATTTATCGGAAAACGCCGAATATCACGCTGCCAAGGAAGCCCAGGGCTGGAATGAAACGCGTGTTGCTGAATTGGAAGACAAGATCAGCCGCGCAGAAGTCATCGACGTTTCGAAACTATCCGGTGACACCGTGATGTTCGGCGCCAACGTCACATTGATTGATGAAGATACGGAAGCCAAAATTGTCTACCAAATTGTGGGTGAGAGCGAAGCTGACGTCAAAAAGGGTCGAATCTCAATCACATCGCCGATTGCTCGCGCTGTGATCGGCAAGAAGCAAGGCGATAGCGTTGAGGTTAACACACCAGGCGGCGGCAAGTCTTATGAAATCGCAAAAGTCAGCTGGAAATAACGAGCACACTAGGCTTGAGTAATCAGGTCTTTCCCGCCCATATAGGGGCGTAGTGCGTCTGGCACAGTGATGCTGCCATCAGCATTCTGATAGTTCTCCAAAACTGCGACGAGCGTCCGCCCGACCGCTAACCCTGATCCGTTGAGCGTATGCACATAAGCCGTACCCTTTTCGCCGTCGGGCTTGTATCGTGCTTCCATCCGCCGTGCCTGAAAATCACCGCATATGGAACACGACGAAATCTCGCGAAACGCATCTTGTCCGGGCAGCCAGACTTCAAGATCGTAAGTCATGCGAGCGCCAAAACCCATATCCCCCGCACACAGCCGCATGACGCGATAGTGCAATCCCAAAGCTTGCAGGATACTTTCGGCACAGTTGGTCATGCGTTCTAGTTCCGCCAGTGATTGATTAGGCTTCGTAATCGAAACTAACTCCACCTTTGTAAACTGGTGTTGGCGGATCATACCACGCGTATCACGTCCGGCAGATCCCGCTTCAGATCGGAAACAGGGGGAGTATGCAGTTAAGCGAAGGGGCAAAGTAGCTTCATCAAGTATCTGTTGCCGAACAGAATTCGTGAGTGACACTTCCGCTGTCGGCGTCAGCCAACGTCCGTCGGTTGTCTGAAATTGGTCGTCCCGAAACTTCGGCAATTGAGCCGTGCCGAACATGGTCTGATCATTCACCAGCAGTGGGACGTAGTGTTCGGTGTATCCATTCTTTGTCGTGTGAATGTCGAGCATCAGATTGGCAATCGCCCGCTCCATCCGCGCCAAATCTTTCCGCAGCAAAACGAACCGCGCGCCTGACATTCGGGTGGCAGCTTCAAAGTCCATCTGTCCTAACTTCTCACCCAGATCAAAATGCTGTTGGGCCGCAAAATTGAAACCAGGCCGCCGCCCCCACCGTCGCACTTCAACATTCCCATGCTCGTCCTTGCCATCCGGCACCTCAGGCAGTGGTAAGTTCGGAATTGCAGAGACGCAGTCAAGCAGACGTTGGTTGATCTGACGCTCGGCCTCTTCACCTTCGATAATAACAGTCTTGAGTGCAGCCACCTCAGCCTTGATCGCTTCAGCTTTCACTTTGTCGCCTGCCTTCATGGCATCGCCAACATCTTTGGACAGCGCATTGCGACGACCCTGGGCATTCTGCAAACTCACCAGCAGGTCGCGCTTTTCTTGATCCATGGCGAGGATCGCAGGCGATTGCGCGGCCAACCCACGCCGTGCCAAAGCCGCGTCAAACGCCGCCGGATTGTCCCTGATCGCCTTGATATCGTGCATGTAAGTCCTCGCTGTTGTGCTCTCTATAAGCACATCAGCGGCCCGCTCAAAGGGGTTTCAAATCCGTGGATGATGATGGCCCGTCTGGAGCAACGCGGCGCTTTTCGAGAAGCCGCACGGCCACGACGGCAAGCTCATAGAGCAATGCCAAGGGCACTGCCATGGCAACCATCGATATCGGATCAGGCGGTGTGATAAAAGCTGCCACGGCGCACACTCCCACAATGGCAAATCGCCTGCCCTTCGACAGTTGCTCCGATGTTACCACCCCGATCTGCCCCAGCAGCGTGAGAATGACCGGAAGTTGAAATGCTAAACCAAACGCCAGAATCAACATCATCACGAAATCAAGATAAGCCTCGACATCCGGCATCAATTGGATGCCCGCCTGCCCTGCTCCACCCGTTCCTTCTGCCAAACTGTAGAAAAACTTGATCGCCACCGGCAAAAGAAAGAAATACACAAGCGCAGCGCCAAGCACGAAAAAGATCGGTGTGGCGACGAGATAAGGAGCGAGTGCCTGACGCTCATGCTTGTAGAGTCCCGGTGCAACAAACTTGTAAAGCTGCATGGCGATCAAAGGAAACGCCACAAACATACCGCCGAACATGGCGATCTTGAGCTTGACCAGAAACACACCCAGCAATTTGATCGAGATCAGTCCGACATCCTGTCCTGTTCCCCACTTGAAGGGTTGAATTAGGTAATGAAGGATGTCTGAAGAGAAATAAAAGCTGCCAAGGAACGCGATACCAAAACCAATGGCCGCTTTCACAATACGGGATCTGAGCTCAATCAAATGATCAATCAGCGGCGCTTCTGATTTGTCGATGTCATCCTGCGTCATGAATTCGGTGCCGCGTCTTGCCCTTGCAATTCCCCTGCAATACGAGTCTCGCCCGCCTCAGGCGAGGTCCCGAAGTAGGTCTCATATCCAGGATTGGATTTTGCGCTTGCCACCGCACCCGACATCATGGCTGGCGCTGACAAACTGGACTTCAAACCTTGTGCCTCTTTTTTCAGCTCATCGAGGCCACTGTCTTTCATGGCGGTATCAACGTGGCCCTGAAACTCACGGGCCATACCCCGCGCTTTTGCCATGAATCGTCCAAATGTGCGCAGCACATGCGGCAAATCCTTGGGTCCGATTACCACAATGGCAATCAGGGCCAGAACAAAGAGTTCCGAGTATCCAACACCGAAATCAAACATTCAATGCGTCATCCGAACGACGCCGACAACCGACAATCGGCTCTCAGGTCTTCGCCTTTTCAGAAGCTGCCTTCGCCGCATCTTTCGCGGCCTGCTCGATGGTCTTGCCATCGTCATCTGTAGGATCGTCTGCCAATCCCTTTTTGAAGCTCTTGATGCCCTTGGCAACGTCACCCATCAAATCCGACACCTTGCCCTTGCCACCAAACAACACGAGCACCACAACTAGCAGCAGAACCCAATGCCACCACGATCCAAAACCCATATCTCACTCCTTGGGGTCAAGTGACCCGCCTTGCATCATAATCTATCGCAGAATCCATAGGCCCCTGCAACCCACTTGAAATGGTGACGCAATTGCAGAATTAAAGGTCGAATGATCAGGCCGCTGCGCACATCACGCGATTGCGACCAGACCGTTTTGCCGAATACAGCGCCTGGTCCGCGCGTTTGAGGAGCTTTTCAGCAGAATCCTCAAGTCCTGTAAGCGTGGCTACACCCGCCGAGAGCGTAACATTGATCGCAGCTTGCGACGAAATAGCAAACGTGCGCCCGGCCACACCTCGTCTGAGCCGTTCACCAATTTTTTCAGCAAGATGAACATCGGTTCCCGGCATAACCAGGATAAATTCCTCGCCGCCGACACGACAGCACATGTCGATGCTGCGTGTGCTTGTACGAATCCGTTGCGCAAGCTCTTGCAACACTTTGTCGCCGGCATCATGGCCGTAGGTATCGTTAATAGATTTGAAGAAATCGACATCCAGAGCGATGACCGACAAGGACTTGCCCCGGCTATTTGAATGTTCAACCAAATGGGCCAAATGGCTTTCAAGATATCGTCTGTTGTAGAGGCCTGTCAGAGAATCTGTCACAGCCAACTCAATGGATGTCTTCACGCTTTCGCGCAGCTTTTCGGTATAACGCCACCTGCGAACCTGCGTGTTCACCCGGGCCAAAAGTTCCTGTCGATCAACCGGACGGACCAGATAATCGTTCACACCCATATCGAGTGAGCGCATGAGGCGAGGTTGATCGTCAGGATTTGTGATCACGAGAATCGGCATCTGACGGGTCGCGTCCATCGACCGAAGTTGCGAACAAAGCCGCAGACCGTCAAATTTATCATCATCCAGGCTGACAATCGCAATTTCAAAAGGAGCTTCAGCTACTGCACAAAGATCGAGTGCAGCTTGAGGATCTCCTACCGCAGTCAAAATGTGGCGCGGTGCCAAAGACATGTGCGCGCGCTCGACAGACGAAGCACGAGAGTCAATCATCATGACTCGACCATTTGAATCGGCGGCAATATCATGGAGGTTCACCGTCGAACCCACTGTGTCCAAAGACCCAAGACGAATACGAAGCTCATCAGTCAACATCTTGAGTCTCACCAGACTCTTGATGCGACAAAACAGGGCCAAATCATTGACAGGCTTGGTCAGAAAATCATCCGCACCTGCTTCCAATCCGCGAATCTTATCTTCGGGCTGGTCAAGTGCCGTGACCATGATGATGGGAATATGCTGCGTAACCGGATTTGACTTGATCCTGCGACACACTTCAATGCCGTCAATTCCTGGCATCATTACGTCGAGCAAAACAATATCAGGCTTGTTCCGTTGGACGGCATCAAGCGCATCCAATCCATTCATTGCAGTCACAACGTCGAAATACTCCGCCGAAAGTTTGGCTTCGAGGAGTCGTACGTTTGCTACAATATCATCAACAACAAGTACGCGAGCCGTCATTTTGGTTGTTTCAAAAACTTGTCTATTGTCTGGAGGAAATTCATGACAGAGATGGGTTTTGAAATATAGGCCTCACAGCCGCCTTCACGGATTTTCTGCTCATCACCCTTCATGGCGAATGCAGTAACTGCAATGACCGGAATTTTGCGAAGCACAGGATCTTCTTTCAGCCACTTGGTCACTTCGATGCCGGATACCTCTGGCAGCTGAATATCCATGAGAATGAGATCAGGCTGATGCTGTCGCGCGATGTCCAAAGCAGACAGTCCATCCCTAGTCTGAACGACTTTATAGCCATGAGCTTCAAGCAAATCATTGAAAAGCTTCATGTTAAGTTCATTGTCTTCAACGACGAGAACTTTTTTCTGCACCGCAGTCACCCCGCCAAACCCAGTTCCGGAAGCGCTCGTACCTGCAATACCATAATCCATTTTGCATTCCACCGTGGTTTTGTCTTGTTTCTACGTCCTACGACTGCGAACTGCGCCACCGTCGCCACTGCAACCTTGTGAACCATAGCCTGTAACCAAGTGATTAAATGATCAACCATTCCTGTGCACCCCGGTGAATATGATTAATTATGTGATAACAACGCCAATAACTATGCAGTTGAATTGTCATCAGAATCATCTTTGATACAGCTGATCAGCACCCCCTCTAATCCTGAATGAAAGCCGCAATGATCCCGCCACTGACGAAATCACAAATCGACCAGATCTCCGTAATGTCAGAAAAACCACTCCTGATTTGCGACGTAGACGAAGTTATTGTTCACTTTGTGCGTGACTTTGAAGACTTCCTTGCAACGCAGAGATTACACTTCAATGTGTCAGGATTCCATCTGACCGGAGAAACAATCAAAACAGCCGAAGGCAAGCCAATCGGTTTGGATGCTATTCATGAACAACTGACCCGGTTTTTTGACGAACGCACGCGCCATATGCAACCGATAGACGGTGCCATCGATGCGATGCTTCATTTATCGTCCCGCGCGGAGATCATATTTCTGACTAATCTTCCATTTGAAGCTGGTGATCAGCGCCGCCACAATTTGAAAGCCATGGGGTTGCCTTTTCCGGTCATCACCAACACTGGTCCAAAAGGACCTGCCATTCGTTCGCTCGCCAGTCAAACGAACCGCCCAGTAGCTTTCGTTGATGACAGCCCTGGATTTATCCAATCAAGTTTCGAATACGCCCCCCATGTGACGACCGTGCATTTCCTTCAGGATGAACGGTTTCTGCCTCACGTGCCGGATTTTGACTTCGTCGGCCTGCGGAGCAACAATTGGTCGGAAACGACAGACTTTTTGAGCCAAACCCTGTCTGCATGAAGATGAGCGGGTGGAACTGGAAATGGGATGATGCAACTCCCCCAGATAATGGGTTTCTGTCGAGACTGTTTGAATGAGTTCACAGCTCACCATTCTCGCTGCCCAACGTGCAACAGCCCCCGATTTGTGTCCCACCCAGAATTGGGCACACTGAACATCGCCCATCTGGATTGCGATGCATTCTATGCTTCAATCGAAAAGCGCGATCGACCAGAGCTGAAGGACCAGCCCGTCATCATCGGTGGCGCAACGCGCGGTGTTGTATCCACTGCCTGCTACGTCGCCCGGATAAAAGGCATCAAGTCCGCCATGCCAATGTTCAGGGCATTGAAGCTCTGCCCGGAAGCAACTGTCATCTCTCCGGACATGAAGAAATACGCCAAGGTCAGCCGCGAAGTTTCCGCCGCCATGCACGACCTCACCCCTGCCCTTGAACAAATCTCAATAGACGAAGCATTTCTGGATATGAGCGGCACTCAGAAACTCCATGGCCATAGCCCGGCGGTTTCGCTTGCCACCCTGCAAAAATATATCGAAACCAAAATCGGAATTACTGTTTCCATTGGCCTTTCACACAACAAGTTCCTGGCAAAGGTCGCATCTGACCTCTCAAAACCCCGCGGATTTTCGGTCATCGGAAAAGCTGACGCAGTGGCATTCCTCGCCCAACAAAATGTCGGCCTGATTTGGGGTGTAGGCCAGGCCTTGCGCTCAACCCTTGCAAAAGATGGCATTACAAAAATAGGTCAGCTGCAATCGATGTCGAAAGATGACTTGTTGCGGCGATACGGTGCCATGGGCTCGCGTCTATATCATCTGTCGCGCGGAGACGACAATCGCAAGGTATCCAGCGATGGTGAAACCAAGAGTGTCAGCTCTGAAACAACATTTAACGAAGATATTGCCGACTACGAAGCCCTTGAAGCAATTCTTTGGCGACAATGCGAACGTGTTGCCAAACGTGCCAAGGCAAGTCACCTTCATGGCACCACGATCACGCTCAAACTGAAAACACCGGATTTTCAATTGCGCTCTCGCTCAACGTCAATGGTCGATCCGACCTGTCTCGCCCACAGGATTTTCGATATCGCGGTTCCCTTGCTCAAGTTGGAAGCAAATGGCGCGAAGTTCAGACTCCTCGGTGTTGGGATCACAAATCTCAGCACATTTGTTGGCGAGGCAACACAACCTTCTCTCGATCAACGACAAATAGACCGAGACAACGCCGAACTCGCCATGGACAAGATCAGGTCAAAGTACGGAGATCCAGCAGTGGTGCGCGGCGTGGCCCTGAGAGGAAAGCGCTACGATTAGAACGGAACTTCGTCGTCAAGATCACGAGCAAAGGACTGCTTTGCACCGCCACCACTCCGGGGTTTATCCATCGGCGACGATTGGCCAAACTCATCGCCTCCACCACCATAGGAACTTTCGCCACTACCACCCGGTTTGCCACCAATCATATGCAGCTCTCCACGGAAATTCTGCAACACGACTTCGGTGGTATATTTTTCTGCGCCATCCTTGTCGGTCCATTTGCGCGTCTGCAGCTGGCCCTCAATGTAAACAGTTTGGCCTTTTTTCAGATATTGCTCGGCAACCTTGGCCAACCCTTCATTGAAAATGACGACGCGATGCCACTCAGTTTTTTCCTTGCGCTCACCAGAGTTCTTGTCACGCCAATTTTCTGACGTGGCAATCGATAGCTGAACAATAGCCTTGCCGTCTTGCGAATGCCGCACCTCCGGATCCTTGCCCAGATTGCCGACCAGAATGACTTTATTGACCGAACCCGCCATGTGTTTCTCCTTGACCTCACCCTTAAGACTTTCGTCGGACCCACGCATGGCCTGAATGCAGTCCATCCACAGGCTATTTGTTCGGTATATGTTCCATTTTTGAGTAAAAAACAAGGCCCTTGGGAACAATCCCAAGGACCTATTTCGCCGGACCCACGATTAGCCGTGACCGAAAAGGCGGGCTATCTTGGTGCGAACCGTTGCCTTCTGAGCAACTGCAGCATTGCGTGAAGTGTGCATATCCTGCATCATCGCAGTGTTGTAAACGTTTGAATATGTTTCAAAAACCCAGTTCATGTTCGTCTCCTTCTGTTGTCTTATACAGGATATAACCCTCGCAGGTGCGAACCACAAACGGCATAAAGTGACATGTTGTGTGAGAAAATGTTACACAAATCCTCGTAAGGAATCATATGGCCAGACGACTGCCCTCATTGAACGCACTCAAAGCATTTGAAGCCGCCGCACGCAGCGAAAGCTTCACGGATGCCGCTACTGAGCTTTTTGTGACCCATGCCGCAATAAGCCGCCACATCCGCGACCTGGAGGAATATCTGGGTACCGACCTGTTCACGCGGACCGGACGTGGCGTAGAGCTAACCGAAGCTGGACGTCAGTTCGGACGAAGACTTACACCACTTTTCGATGGCCTGGCAGAGGCCGCACGCGAAGCTGCGGCCGTTGGAGCAGCTCGCACACTCAAGGTATCCGTCGAACCATCCATTGCGTCCCGCTGGCTCGTTGGCAGGCTGGGCAGCTTCAGCAAATTGCACCCTGATATTGAGCTCTCCATTGATCCCGTCAATCGGCTCGTTGATTTCCACGTCGAAGACGTCGACCTCGGTATCCGCTATGGTCGCGGCAATTGGGACGACGTCGAGGCCGTCAAGCTTTCGGATGTGTCCATATTTCCGGTTTGTTCGCCCAAACTCATTGCCAAACGCGAAACCCTGACTCCCCATGACCTCGAACACTTCACCCTGTTGCATGAGAACCGCAAGCAATGGTGGGAAGACTGGTTGCGTTTTACGGGCGTGAACAGCATCCAAGGCGGCCACGGCGTCACATTTCAAAACCATTTGGCCATCGAAGCAGCCGAAGCCGGCCAAGGCTTTGCATTGGGTGACCAAATTCTTTGCACAGATTCTCTTGTGGACGGTTGGCTCAACCGCCCCTTCGCTATCGACATGAAGGATCACGGCAGTTATTGGATTGTCCGCAAGAAGGGATCGAAAGAATCAGCCCCTGCCCGCGCATTTCGCGAATGGGTCATGGGCGAGATGGTCGAAACCAACCGGAAGTACCAGTCGATCCGCACCAAAGACATTAAACCAGCAACAAAAACTTGAAGTCACATGCCAAAAAAACTGAAATACGACTGCCTGAAATGCCCAGGTTACTGCTGTTCATATCCCATTGTCGAAGTGAAGAAACGCGATGCCAAGCGCATCGCTGATCATTTTGGCCTCACACAGGCTCAAGCCGACAAGAAATTCTTCAAGAAAGCCGACGGCTACGAACGCGTGATGAAGCGCAAGCCCGACACTCATTTTGGTAAAATCTGCCAGTTCTTCGACACTGACAAGCGTCGCTGCACGATTTATGAGGCCCGCCCTTCAACATGCCGAGAATTCCCCGGCGATGACAACTGCGGCTATTGGGACTTCCTTGCGTTTGAACGCGAAACCCAAAAGGACAGGAAGTTTGTGTCTTCAACTTGGAATATTGAAGACTGATGAATTCCGGGACGTCAGTGGTCTGAAACGCCGTTGCCTGACGACAGGAACGGCAAGTCCTCCGAATTGTAAAAGTACGATGCCGCTAAGTGTCAACAATGCCCCGGCAAATCCGGCAATTGTCAAGGTCTCTCCTAGCCACCAAAAAGCAATGGCCGCACCAAAGACGGCCTCCATGGTATAGCAGATAGCTGCCGCACCAGCTGACATGTTCGCTTGCGCGCGCGCCGCCAACAAGAAGCCAAAACCGCCAGCCACAGCACCTAAAAACACGATCGCTGGGAGTTCGTCGACGATAACGGGCGTCGTTGTGCGCCCCGCACCCGCAACAAGCCCAATGACTGCGGGCATGAACCATTGCAAGCAGGTGATAGAGATCGGGACCTGCAATTGGTTCATAGATCTTGAAAGCGTGATCATCCACGCGGAAAAAGCCACAGCCGAAAGCAGACAATAGGCATCACCTGGGGAGAATGCAACGATCGTGCTCCCTGAGAGCATTGCCATGCCAAGTAGACACAACCCGCTGGCCACCACCACATTGAGTCCGGGACGATGTCCAAAAAGAAGCCAGCACAACAAAGGTGTAAATACAACGCTCATGTTGATAAGAAATCCCACATTCGTCGCCGTCGTCAATGTCGCTCCATAAAGTTGCAGTGTCATTCCAAGCGTGAACCACGCCATGGGCTGCAACATGCCGATGCATTCAGCAATTCGAACATGCTTCAATCCTTTCGCTTCCTGGAAAGCAAACGGCAACAACACAATGAACGCCACAAGACCGCGCAAACCCAGAGAACTCCACACATCTACGGTCTCAAAGACGGATTTTTGCACGACATTCCCGCTGCCAAACAATAACGTGGCAACAAGCAATTGAACTGTGGCAGTACGATGCAACATGACGGGCCTCTTTGAACCAGCCACACAGAAGCCACAGGACAGCGACTGCAATGGAGGGTTCCATTTCAGGTGCAAAGCCACTCGCCCAAGGACTCTGATTGATAAGGTCATGGGTTAGTCATCGCGGCGCGTGACAACAACCCCCATTTTGGGGAGGTCACGAAATAATTATCATTCGATTTTGAATTGAATGCTGTCAGATACTGCGCACAGCGCGAACGTTATACATGCGCAGTTTTGCACGCAATGTGTTGCGATTAATTCCCAGGAGTTCGGCAGCTTTCAGCTGGTTTCCATTCGTTGCAGCCAAACTCGCGCGCATCAGTGGCGGTTCAATTTCCGCAAGAATGCGTTCATGAAGTCCCGGAGCCGGTAAACCCGTGCCATGCCCAGAAAAATACTCACTGAGATAATTTTCAAAATACTCGGCCAAATTCTGAGGTGAGTTGTCATTTTTTCCCGGTGCATCACCGGTCTGATAGCCTGCAAGTTCTCGCTCCACAGACGACCGCGAAATAACATCATCCACTTCAACAGCAAGCAGCCGCTTGATCAAATTCTCAAGCTCCCGCACATTGCCGGACCAGCGGTGGCTGCGCAGTCGTTCTATGGCATCGCTGGTCATGTCCTTTCGCGGCAGGCCATCCCGCTCGGCATCATCGAGGAAGTGGCGTACGAGATCCGGAATATCCTCTGTTCGTTCACGCAATGGTGGAATGCGCAACGGAACAACATTCAACCGGAAGAACAAATCCTCTCGAAACAGTCCCTGCGCAATAAGATGTCGCAAGTCGCGGTGCGTGGCGGCAATGATGCGGGTGTTTGTGCGAATAGGAGATGTCCCACCAACTGAGGTATATTCGCCTTGCTGCAACACGCGCAGCAAACGCGTCTGCGCTTCTAAAGGCATGTCGCCAATTTCATCCAGAAATAAACTACCACCTTCGGCCTGCTCAAACCGCCCTGCCATCCGCGCGTTCGCACCCGTAAATGCACCCTTCTCATGGCCAAACAGTTCCAACTCAATCAATTCACGCGGAATTGCGGCCATGTTCACGGCGACAAACGGACCTTTTTTTCGTTTCGAATAGTCGTGAAGCGCGCGCGCCACCAATTCTTTTCCTGTGCCACTTTCACCTACGATCGTCACCGTGAGGTCCGTTTGTGTCAGTCGCGCAATTAACCTGTAGATTTCCTGCATCGCTGGAGAGCGACCGATGATCGGCAAATTCTCTTTGCTCTCCTTCGGTGAAATTGCGTTTTGCTTGGCCCCTTGCTCCAGCGACTTCGCAACAGTTTGTACCAGCGCCGACAGGTCAAAAGGTTTTGGCAGATAATCATAGGCACCAAGCTCTGTCGCTCGAATGGCTGTCATAATTGTGTTCTGCGCACTCATGACGATAATGGGTAACATGGGGCGCGTCTTTTTGATGCGAGGAATCACATCAAAAGCATTTTCGTCGGGCAGTACCACATCGGTTACGACCACATCACCCTGCCCCTCATACACCCACCGCCAAAGGGCTGCCGCTGTTGACGTCGCGCGAACCTGATAGCCCGCCCGCGTCAGTGCCTGCGTAAGGACTGTTCGAATTGCGGCGTCATCATCAGCGAGAAGGATTGTCTTGGCGTTCAATGTTTTTGCTCCTCTGTGTGTCCGGGTGCCACGTCAAGACCACGGATCAGTGGTAACAGGACACGAAAAGTAGTTCCGCGGTCGCGTGGAATGCATTCCACGACGCCACCATGATCGCGCACTGTCTTGGCTACCAATGCTAAGCCAAGGCCCCGTCCAGAGCGTTTGCTGCTGACAAAGGGATCAAAAATATGTGGTCGAATTTCTTCAGGCACCCCGGGTCCATCGTCATGCACACACACTTCGAGCGGCAAAGATATCTTTTCTGTACTTCCATGAATGGATAGTCGGATTCCAGGACGAAACGCCGTTGTGAGACTGACTTGACCAACTTGACCGCCATCCGAAATGGCTTCAGCAGCATTCTTTGCGAGATTGAGAAAGACCTGAACCAATTGTCCTTGGTTACCAAAGACCGGAGGCAGTGATGGATCATACTCTTCTTTCAACGTGATGCCACCAAAGTTGCTGACATCTATCAGTTGTTTTACACGATCCAGCACCACATGAATGTTGATGGGTTGCCGCGCCAAAGGTCGCTCATCAGAAAAGACTTCCATCTGGTCCACCAAATCGCGGATGCGATCCGTCTCATCACAGATCAAACGCGTAAGTGCCGTATCTCCGGCTGAAAGTGCTGGTTCCAACAACTGGGCGGCTCCACGAATACCCGAGAGAGGATTCTTGATTTCATGTGCCAGCATTGCCGCCATGCCTGAGACAGACCGGGCGGCACCTTGGTGCGAAAGTTGCAGATCCAGTTTCTGCGCCATTGATCGCCGCATCAACATGAGGACCACGAACTGCCCATGATCAGCCATCACACTTGATTGAACATCGACGATGCGTTCACCACCAAATCGTGGGGTCCCAATACCCACCGCATACTCATTCACAAAGCCACCTGATTCACGCACATGCTGAATCGATTGAATGACAGGACTTGAGAATGGCACCAGGTCAGTAATGCAATGCTTTTCAAGTTGAACAGCACTCATTTGAAAGAAGTCCTCGGCAGCACCGTTAGCCATACACACCATATCACCTGACCCCAAAACCAAAATCGGATTTGGCAAGGCATCAAACACGCCGGTGAGTGCTGGCTTTGCAGAGGTCATTATGCGGCCACCTTTTCAGCCGCATTCATGGCAATATCAAAACAGTGTTTGATACCGCTGCGTACTACTGCGTTATCAGATTGACTGAGATAAGTTAACCGGGCCTGTGATGCAAAGTCTGATGTGATGCAACGCCGCTCCAACAATCGCCCTATCGTCCAGCCAAAATGTTTGCGAAAGGTCCTGTTGCCGAGCCGCTCACCATAAAGTTCAATGGTCTCATCCTGATGACGCAAAACCATCTCCAATTCTTTGCCTAGCGACGGTTCCTCAATACCACCCTCTTGCCCAAGCGCTGCCGCAACGACACCCGGCCACCACGGCCGACCATATGCACCGCGCCCGATCATCACCCCATCGGCACCAGATTGTGCGACCATGTCCCGGGCATCATGGACCGTAACGCCGTCGCCATTGGCAATCAGCGGAATCTGTATTTCCTGGCGAACGGCGCGGATGGCGGACCAATCTGCCTTGCCCGTGTAAAACTGACATCGCGTCCTGCCATGAACCGTCACAAGCTGAACGCCGGAAATTTCTGCCCGCCGCGCCAATTCTGGCGCATTGAGCGAGCGTTCGTCCCATCCCAAGCGCATCTTGAGTGTCACCGGAACGCGCGCTGCATTCACCGTGGCTTCGATGAGTGTGGTCGCATGGTCGATATCGCGCATCAAGGCCGAACCTGACAATCCACCAGTCACTTGCCGCGCTGGGCAGCCCATGTTGATGTCAATGATGTCTGCGCCAAGGTCCTGCGCGACACGCGCTCCCTCTGCCATCCAACGGGCCTCGCGGCCTGCCAACTGGATCACAAATGGGGACTGTTTCCCACGTCCCCGGGCACGCCGCACCATATCGGGCCGCTGACGCACCAGTTCCTCACTCGCGACCATTTCTGACACCACAAGGCCCGCCCCAAAGTCATGCGCCACGGAGCGAAATGCGGCGTCCGTGACACCAGACATGGGAGCGAGGAAAACCCCATTGCGGGACCTCTCCGCGCCAATCGTTATGCTCATTATTTAGGCACCTAAAATGCTAGTCCAGAATTTAGGCAAACTTAGAGAGCGGACCCCATAAGTCAAGGCTAAATGCGAGCTTCGCTTCCAAATCATTGGCAGATTGGGCTAAGGGGCAAATATGACAGTTGCAGCGGTGGTCGTTGCGGGCGGTAGTGGCCTGCGGGCAGGCGGTGAAATTCCAAAGCAATACCAGCTCATTGGCGGCAAGCCGATGATCCGTTGGACCCTTGAGGCATTTTTGTCGCACCCATCCATCCACCACGTGCTTGCAGTTATCGGCAACGACCATGATGATTTGTTTCGATCAGCAACCCTGGGTCTGAGCCTTCCACCCCATATCATTGGCGGAACCAGCCGTCAGGAATCATGCCGCATTGGCGTAGAGGCCTGCGCCGATTTCTCTCCCGCAAAGATCCTGATCCACGATGCAGCTCGACCTTTCATTTCCCACGATGTGATTTCGCGTGTGATTGCCGCCCTCGACGACAGTTCCGCCGTCATTCCCGGATTGCCAATTGCCGATACCATCAAGTTCGCCCCCACCGGCGTCATCGAAAAAACGATTGATCGCTCCGCCATGTGGTTCGTCCAGACACCACAAGGCTTCACATACGCGGATATTCGCGACGCCCATCGTCGCGCTGTCCGTGAGAACCAGACAAGCTTCACCGACGATGCAGCCGTAGCTGAATTCGTGAACCTGCCCGTTCACATCATTACGGGCGACGTGATGAACAAAAAACTGACAACGGCCGCCGACGTGGCCCACGCTGATCGAACCGTCACTGCAAGCCAGTATGCTGAAAGACCTGATGTGCGCACGGGCCAGGGCATCGATTTCCATGTCTTTGAGAAAGGTAACGCAGTGACATTGTGCGGCATATCCATTCCGCATTCGCATAAACTCAAAGGCCACTCCGATGCCGACGTCGCCATGCATGCCCTGACGGATGCAATTTTCGGTGCAATTGGTGAAGCAGACATTGGCGTCCACTTTCCGCCCACAGAAAAACAGTGGAAAGGCGCCGCATCGGCTATCTTCCTGAAGAAAGCAACAGACCTGCTGGCCGCCCGCAATGGCATACTCGCCAATGTCGACATCACAATCTTGGCAGAGGCACCCCGCATTGCACCCCATCTGATTGCCATGAAAACGAACCTTGCGAGTCTCTTGTCCATCACGGTGGACCGCATCGCCATCAAGGCAACCACCACTGAAAAAATGGGAGCCATTGGTCGCAAGGAAGGCATGGCCGCCTACGCGACAGTGACCGTACGGTTACCGTTATGACCGCGCTGGCGGCATTCAAGGCACTCCAGGCCCGACATCTCAAACTCGTAACGGCCGAAAGCTGCACAGGCGGAATGGTCGCCGCAGCCATAACCGACATTGATGGCTCATCCGCCATATTTGAGAGCGGTTTTGTCACCTATTCTAATGAATCAAAAATTGAACTTCTGAAGGTGGACCAACAGCTCATTGCTGATTTTGGCGCCGTCAGCGAGGAAGTTGCTTCGGCGATGGCATCTGGCGCACTCACAGGCAGCAAAGCCGACATTGCAGTTTCAGTTACAGGCATTGCCGGACCGACGGGTGGTTCCGTTGAAAAACCAGTTGGTACAGTCTGGTTTTGTTGCGCAACTCGCGAAGGTCGCACGTTCACCAGAAAGCAGAATTTCGGCCCAATAGGGCGCGCCAAAATCAGATCTGCAGCATGCACATCAGCTTTGCAGCTGATCTGCGAGGCATTAGAGACGACGCCTGACTAAATCATCACAAAGTCGAGGTTGGTCAGGTTCAGACCAAGATTGACTTTAGCAAATACAAGACCCACCTCAACGCCCCAACCGTCGGCGTCATAGATCAGGTCTCCAGTACTTGAGTCATGGATGATGCGGTCGTTTGCATCATGGGCTGCGCTACCTTTAAAGAATTCTCCAATGTCCAAATTCTTGCCAATGGTCGCAAATATGAATTTTTTTAAGCCAATGGCGTCCGATGAAACATTAAAATCCGAAAGCATATCAATATTCGTCGCTGACAGAACCGACGTGAAATCAAACCGGTCATGACCAGCGCCCCCACTGAGGACGTCAGCTCCATCGAGCCCATTGATACGATCATCACCTTTGCCGCCAGAAAGTGAATTGGTGCCGTTGTTGCCAAGAATGCGATTATCAAGCTTATTGGCAAACACGTTGACATCTGCACTGCCGGTCAGCACGAAGCGTTCCACATTCTTGCCAATCATCGCGGCACCAGCGTCATCAATCGCCAGTCCAGAAACAGATACTGACGAGAAAACCTTGTCAGTCCCCTCGGTCAATTTCTCCGTCACCATATCGCCCGTATCATCGAGGACATATCTGTCGTTACCAATGCCACCAATCAGGATATCAGCATCAGCAGCGCCATCAAGAACATCTGAGCCCGCACCGCCAGAAATCGAATCGCGGCCGCTCGTGCCGGTCAGCGTTTCCCCTTTGCTCGTCCCCTTGATGATATTATAATTTGCTTCGGGCGCTGGACTATCGGTAAAACCAGGCGGCAGATCTGGTGCATCTCCATTGATGACCAATTGTTGGGCCGTTAGCGTTGCATCTGAAAATTGGAATGTCTCAATACCGCGCGTATAGTCAATGACGCCACCAGTATCCATCAATGAATAGACACCGGAACTTGAATTGTATCCGATAACATAGGACAAAGATGTGCCTGAAAATACAGCCGTATCAGAGCCTGCACGCCCATCCAAGGAGTCACTGCCGCCGCCGCCGGTGAGAACATTGCTTGCAGCATTTCCAACCAGAATATTTGCCAACTCGTTGCCGGTTGCATCCACGCTTTCAATGCCCAGCAATGTCAGGTTTTCTGCTGACTGGGTAAGCTTTGCTGACACGTTCGTCTTGATCGTATTGCCATTAACCAAGTCAAACTTCACATTGCCAGTGCCCAGCACAAATGCGGCTCCACGAGCCGACGCCAGATCCGCTCCGGAATAGACAATCTCCACTGATCCGCTTGCCGTTGTGGGCAACGAAAATGCGCCAGCAGATTGTGCTGTTGTTGATGAAAGAACAGTGCTTCCATTCAACAGTTGAACAGTGCGGCCACCAATACCTTCGCCGACCGAATAGAATCTGTTACCATCCGTGTCGTTGTAACTCACGCCGCCGATGAATTTCGCATTTCCAGAGGCCGCAAATGCAAACGTCGTCATCAATGCGTAATAGTTATTGCCGCCACTGTTGAAAAAACCCAGCTCGCCGCCAACGCCAATTTCGCGGAGATCGCCATTGAGAATATTGAGCCTGTGCCCGGCACTCAGAAACAATCCTTTGGTCTGAACTGAAACTGCGTTTGTTGCGTCAAATCCTGATTGGCTTGAACTGCCCGACCAAGAAATATTTTCAGCCGCCGTCCAGCTGCCTGAAAAGACATAACCAGCATTTTGCATGCGCGTTGACGCCGAAGACCCGCCTGATCCGGTGTGTGAGAAGACATCTGAATTCAGCATCCAGGCCGAATGACCCACGGCCGCATCTGCCAGAAGTGCATTCGCAACCAAGATCTGCTTCGGCGCAGATGTGATAGTCCCGGCGGGCAAGCCCGAATTCAGATCGCCAAGGGAGTAGCGTGCAGCCTCAGCCAGCGGATCAAGACGCGCCCGGTTGATTAATTCCAAAAAGAGTGTTTCTCTAGCATCAAGTTCAGCCATGGCACCGCCCACAAATTCAATCAGGCCAACTTTTCACAACTCAATTGAAAAACGCCTAAGCGCCTGTCACGCATTTGAATGAAGTTTGTAAACTGTCATTCGAAATCAGGAGTTGCTTTGGGCCGCCAAGGCCCGATCTTCAAAGGCCCTCATGATCTTTGGCGTCGCAAGTTCCAGCACTTTTCCCGCAGCAAACTGCAACATGCTGTTTTTGAACGAGTAATCCATTGCAATTGTCACTGCGCACACACGGTCACTGACATCATTAATGGACCACTTAACCGTCAACGCATGCAACGGACCTTCAGCGGACACGGCTTCAACGGTACGGTTTACAGGATTGGTTACCACAGTACTGACAAACGATTCGCTGATCCCCAGCCGCTCGACAGCCACAACAAGCTCAGCACGAAACGTTTCACCATCACCTAGTTTTTGTCGCGCACCGCGGATGGTCGACCTCTTTAGCAAAGGCAGAAAGTCCTTATAGGATCCAACGTCACTCGCCACGCCATATGCAACATCAGCAGATACATGAACCTGTTTGGTGGCCGTGAAGTGCTTCATCCACGCGCAGCCCTGAGCCGCGCGAAATCCTCACCCGCATGATGCGAAGATCGCGTCAAGGGCGACGAAGACACCATGAGAAATCCCTTGGCATAGGCAGTTGTCTCATAGGATTTGAATTCATCCGGCGTAACAAACCGATCAATGGCAGCATGCTTGCGCGACGGTTGCAGGTACTGCCCGATGGTTATGAAGTCGATGTTGGCAGAACGCATGTCATCCATCACCTGCATCACCTGCTCGCGCGTTTCGCCAAGGCCCACCATAATGCCAGACTTGGTGAACATGGTGGGATCGAGCTCTTTCACCTGTTGCAAAAGTCGCAGTGAATGGAAGTAACGGGCACCCGGCCTGATTTTGAGATAGAGCGCTGGTACTGTTTCAAGATTGTGATTGAACACATCCGGCTTAGCTTCAACAACCCGTTCAAGCGCACCATCTTTCTTCAAAAAATCCGGTGTCAGAATTTCAATCGTTGTTGCAGGCGTTGCCTTCCGCGTTTCATGGATCAGTTTCACAAAGTGATCAGCACCACCATCGGCCAGATCATCCCGATCCACAGACGTGATTACCGCATGTGACAGGCCCATTTTGGCTATTGCTTCGGCAACGCGGCGCGGCTCATCATGATCGAGGGGACCAGGTAACCCCGTCTTCACGTTACAAAACGCGCAAGCCCTGGTGCATGTGTCACCCATGATCATGAAAGTGGCATGCTTTTTTGACCAACATTCACCGATATTGGGACACCCGGCTTCTTCGCAGACTGTGACGAGCTTGTTCTCGCGAACGATCTTCTGTGTTTCGCTGTAGACCGCTGATCCCGGTGCCTTTACGCGGATCCAATCTGGCTTTTTCATCAACGGCGTTTCAGGCCGCTTCACCTTTTCTGGGTGACGCGGCCTGGCATTTTCAATAGTATCGATAAGTGTGGCCATTCACCTAAACTTGGCTGCGGCCCTTGATCAACCGGTAGGCAAACACCAACACACAGGCGCCGGCAACAGCGAGTATCAGTTGGCCAGATCAAGCTGCCGCCAATCATGCCGCCCAACAGCAAATTGCCAACGATTGACCCTGCAATGCCGAGGCCAATGTTCGCCAGGAGTCCCGTATCAAACTTCATGACCTTTTCAGCGATCCAGCCCGCGAGACCACCGACGATGATTGTTAGTATCCAGCCCATAATAATCCTCTCCACTTATGCCGCGCGACGGCCACGAAACAGTTTAAGTACAGTCAAGAAAAGGACTGCACCAACGACAGACACAAAAACATTACCCCAGAACCAGCCACTGACAAACTCCTCAAGTCGGATGTTGGCAGCGTTGGCCAAAAATCCACCAATGAAAGAACCAATGACGCCGGTGATGATGTTGCGGATAATTCCCATGTCACTGCGGGTAAGTTGTTCGGCGATCCAACCCGCCACGAGGCCGATCAAAAGCGTTCCGCCCCACCCTACTGGACCACCCAAATCCATAATTGCCTGCATCTTGTCCTCCCTATGTCAAAAAGTGCGCAACGGCCATGACGATGATAGCACCGAACGTCGCTGTCGCAATATCCCGCGCTATTTCATTTCTGAGTCCAAGATTGAAATCCAATTTCTGCAAGATCGCGCTGCCAACAAATGAACCCAAAACCCCCGTGATCAAATAGTGGACAAAACCTGATCCACCAACGGCAAAACTGGCAATCCAACCACCACATATGCCGATTAAGATGCCAATGACAACATTCTTGGAATCGATCTTGGAGATGGAGTCCGCCCCGCGAAGTTGTTCGTCGCGCGTGAAAATCCGCTCACCCTTGGCGTTGTAGATTTCTTCCTGCGTGCGCATTTCTGCCCCCAATTGAACACGCATTATATGGCCCCTCCAACCGGAACTTCAAGCTCACATGATTCTTTGAGGTTACCAAGTCAGATCGACAGCAACCCCGTCACTTCCCGGTACAGTTTGAGGCGAATGGCGTGGGTGTAAGCATTGAAACCATTTGCCGTGATGACAAAACTGCCATCACCGCCGGTGACATGTTGCACCATGTAGTTCACCAACGTGCGGTCCTTGTCAGATACTGCAAGTCCATTGATGGTGATGCCGCTCTTCACAAGTCGGTCCCGGACGGGCTTTACGGGGGTGCCCATGTTGGACTTGCCATTGGTCGAAACGTCGACCACATAGCGCGTGGCCCGCGGTGCCCGGGCAATCAAATTTTCTGCAAATTCCAATGCACTGCCAATTGCGGTGCTGCTCGCGTCGATATTTCGGCGGGCATTCAAAATGTCATCGGCGACCGCAATTGCGTCTGCTCCGCTGCGAAGTAGGCGCCAGGGGACAACAATCTGCTGGGCATTTGGACCTGACCACAAGAAGACCGAAACGGCTATCGTCTGATTCGCCCCGTTTTCAATCAAATGGACAAGTTCAGAATCAATCATCGCTTGGCCTGTGCCGCGCAATTGCAATCTGAACTCTTGTTCATCGACACTGAGGGAGCAGTCAATGGCCATGACGAGAGCCAAATCCACAATTTCCGACGCATGCGCCGACGCGGAGAGCCCGAAAGCACCAAGCCCATACACGAAACTTCGGCGGGAAAGCACCTGACGTTCCATAAAATAATTATATGCCAACCCCCGGACAGCGCAAGTGTGGATTGTATGAACTAAACAGCTTCGGCATTCACATATGAATCACCCGGCCATAGGCATCCAGCACGCTCTCATGCATCATTTCCGACAGGGTCGGATGCGGGAAGACGGTGTGCATCAACTCTTCTTCCGTTGTCTCCAGCCCCATGGCGACAACAAAGCCCTGGATGAGTTCGGTGACTTCCGCACCCACCATATGCGCACCAATAAGGCGGCCGGTCTTGGCATCGAAAATGGTTTTGATCAGGCCCTGGTCTTCACCAAGCGCGATGGCCTTGCCGTTAGCGAGAAAGGGGAAGCGGCCAATCTTGACTTCGTAGCCGGCGGCCTTCGCCTTGGCTTCTGTGAGGCCCACGCTCGCCACTTGGGGATGACAATAGGTACAGCCGGGGATTTGTTCCTTCTTCATCGGGTGTGCATCGAGACCTTTGATTTTCTCGATGCAGATGACGCCCTCGTGTTCAGCTTTGTGCGCTAGCATCGGCGGGCCAGCCACGTCACCAATGGCATAAATGCCTTTGACATTCGTGTTGCCATAGCCATCAATGACGATGCAGCCCTTTTCGGTTTTGACACCCAGTGCTTCGAGGCCAAGGTTTTCGATGTTGGCAACAACACCGGCGGCAGTGATGACGCGGTCCACAGTGAGGGTCTCCGTCTTGCCGCCAGCTTCCAATGTGGCCGTGACACTATCAGCGCCTTTTTTTAGTGCACTGACTTTTGTGCCAAGCCGGAATTGCATGCCCTGCTTTTCGAATTGCTTTTGCGCGACTTTGGAAATCTCGGTGTCTTCCACCGGCATTACCTGATCCATAATCTCGACCACGGTCACGTCCACACCCATGGCGTTGTAGAATGACGCAAACTCGATTCCGATGGCACCTGACCCGACGACCAGCAGCGACTTAGGCATTTTCGGTGGAACCATGGCTTCAAAATAGGTCCACACCAGCTTGCCATCGGGTTCCAACCCCGGCAGAACGCGCGGACGAGCACCGGTGGCGATGATGATATGCTTGGCGGTGTAAGTCCCTGCCCCCAGCGTGCCCTTGGGCGGCGGGTTTTGCGGCTGCACGATGGCCTTCTTGGTATCGGCAACAACGACCTCACCCGGCTTGGTGATTTTTGCCTCACCCCAGATGATCTGCACCTTGTTCTTTTTCAGTAGGCCGTTGACGCCCATGTTGAGGCGGCCCGACACACCGCGAGAGCGCGCCACAACTTTTGCCGGGTCGAACGAGATGTCCTTCGCCGACAGTCCATAATTTTCCGCGTGCTTCATGTAGTGATAGATTTCTGCCGAACGCAGCAATGCCTTTGTCGGGATGCAACCCCAGTTCAGGCAAATACCGCCAAGATGTTCGCGCTCGATGATTGCGGTTTTGAAACCAAGCTGAGCAGCACGAATGGCAGTGACATATCCGCCGGGTCCTGCGCCAATGATGAGAACGTCGAATGCTTCTGCCATGTCAAATCTCCAAAATCTTCTTCACCACCGGCACCAGTGCTGCACCAATGGCCCGTGTATTCGCCGCATCCAGATGCCCGCCATCCGTCGCATCCGCTTTTGCGACGGTCGCCGCATCAAAGAAATGGCAACCCGTGTCTTTCGCCACCCGCGCATAATGCAGCGCCAGCAGCTTCGACTCCTTGTGCGCACTGCCCCAGAGGTCATTGAACCATTCATCCTTGGTCGGCACCAGAGTGGGTGGCGAGACAACGAGAATTTCCGGTGCCTTGTACTCGCCCGAATAGCGGCAACGCTGCGTCAGCTCGACCAGATACTCCATACCCATGGACGAATGAAACGCCGCGCGCTCATCGCGGAATTTCAGATCATTGGTGCCAAGCATGATGATCAGCAGTTCAAGCGGCTGATGCGTCACCAGCAACATCTGTAACGCCTTGGCCCCATTGCGTTCAAAACCGACTGTGGGATCATCATAACAGGTGGTTCGGCCGTTGAGACCTTCTTCGATGACGCGCACCTTGTTCGTGAGCCTTGCCGCGAGCACGTTCGGCCAGCGATCTTCGAAGGCATGCCGCTGAGACAGGCCCGCTTTGTAACCCCAAGTGAGCGAGTCACCGAAGCAGAGGATGGTATTCATTGCCGCCTCAACCATTCTAACATAGCCTCAAAAAGCATGGGTAACGCCGCATTCAAAATATTCGTCCTGAAAATACATCCCAACAACACAACAGCAAGGAGTTCACTGGGATAACTCTTTGCCATCCTCACACTAACTTCAACCCCGGCTCTTCCGGGCAATCCTTGATCGCGTCAACATATTCAACTCCCAGTGCGTTGGCCAGCGCAGATCGAACGGATGCCTGTGCGAAGTGGCCGGGTTTAATCCAGGTGAGATCGCCAACGAAAGCAAGAACTTAATACGTTACTTAGTTTTGCAATTGAGTTGACGGTAAAGTTTGTCAAGATTATCAGAGTAGGCCAGCTTCTGCTTATCCCCCCACCTCGCCTTATCTACTTTCTTGCGCTTTAATCTGGCTTTGTAGGACTCTGAGCTTCTATCAATCCTGATCAATTCTCGGAGTTCGGCACAAATTTTTGGGACTGATGCTTTTGGCGAAATTCCAATCCGGACATTCTCCGCGTTGGAGCAAGATGAAAAGTAAGTGGCAGACAATAGCATTCCTACGGCGACAGCAAAGCGTGTTCTGTTCATGGCCTTAAACCAACATCAACCCCGGCTCTTCCAGATATGCCTTGATCGCCCCGATGAACTCTGCCCCCAGCGCGCCATCAATGCAGCGGTGATCCGTGGACAGCGTGATTGTCATTTGCTGCTCGATCACAATCTCATTCCCCCGCACCACAGGCCGCCGTTCTCCCGTTCCAATCGCCAGGATTGATCCATGCGGCGGATTGACGATAGCCGCGAAGTCTTTCACGTTCATCATGCCCATGTTCGAAATCGCCGCTGAGCCGCCGGTATATTCATCAGGCTTCAGCTTGCGGTCACGCGCGCGCTTGGCATAGTCTTTCATCTCCTGTGAGATGGTGGCGAGGCCCTTGGTTTCGGCCTTGCGGATGATCGGCGTGATCAGGCCGCCGGGGATCGACACGGCCACACCGATATCGGCGTGTTTGTGCTTCACCATGTTGGAGTCGGTCCAGCTCACATTGGCATCCGGCACTTTCATCATCGCCATGGCCATGGCCTTGATGATGAAATCATTGACCGAAACTTTCCAAATTGGCTTGCCGTCCTTGTCTTTCGGGGCCTGCAGGTTCAGGCGCTCACGCAAATCCAGCAGATGGTCCAGCGTCACATCAACCGACACATAGAAATGCGGAATGGTCTGCTTTGATTCCGTGAGACGCCGCGCGATGGTCTTGCGCATGCCATCGTGCGGAACAAGTTCGTAGGAACCGGGTGCAAAGAGTTTGAGAACCTGCTCCTCTGATGCACCAACGGCCAAAGTGACCGGTGCTAAGGACTTCGGAGCGGCTGCACCCGGCTTGGCATTCTCCACATCTTTCAGAACAACACGCCCATGCGGACCAGATCCATTGAGCGAGGAAAGGTCAATACCCTTTTGTTTTGCAGTGCGTTTTGCCAACGGAGAGGCGAAGACACGAGTGCCTTTTGAAGGGACCTCTCCCGCCCTTCGGGCGCCCTCTCCAGAGGAGAGGGGAATTCTTGCTGGCACTTCCCCTCCCCTTTGGGGAGGGTGCCCCGAAGGGGCGGGAGAGGTCCCTTTGGGCGCGGCCACAACCACATCCCCCAATTTTTCCCCGTCACCCAAAATCACCGCAATCGGCGTGTTGACCAGCACATCATCAGTACCTTCTGCCACCATGATCTTGCCGAGCGTGCCTTCGTCCACCGCCTCGATTTCCATCGTCGCCTTGTCAGTTTCGATCTCGGCGAGAATATCGCCAGACTTCACCGTGTCACCCTCTTTTTTGAGCCACTTGGCAAGCTTGCCCTTTTCCATGGTGGGCGACAGGGCGGGCATGAGGACTTGGGGCATTTTGGCCTCTTATGTTTTGTTGGAGAGTACCGAAGTTTGTGCAGCGACCTTGTTAAGGTCGTCAGTCAGGATCTTGCGAATGGTGTTGAGATTCTCGCTGGCCTTGCCGTGACCCATTTCTTCCATCGACCCCGCCACCTGTTGCGCAATGCCTGCGAGGACATGACCCCACATGTCCGGTTTGCCAAATGCCATGGCATGTAGCGACAACGAGAGGTGCCCTTGTGTGATCCAGCCACGAATGATCTCACCGGCGTTGGTGTCATGAAATACTTCATGCGGCGGCTGGAGCTGATGCGGGTGGGTTTCGTGGGAATGATCATGGTGATGATGGTCGTGGTCTTTTGCCATTTTAATTTTCCTTGAAATTAGACGTAGAGGACTGACTTCACCGCTGCGACAACATCATCCGCATTCGGCAGCGCAAGTTTTTCCAAATTGGCAGCATAGGGCATCGGCACATCCTTGCCGGCAACACGCGCAACCGGCGCATCGAGATAATCAAACGCATGCGTCATGATTTCAGCAGCAAGTTCGGAAGTTACTGAGAAGCGCGGATAACCCTCTTCCACGCACACACAGCGGTTGGTCTTCCGGACACTGACGAGAACAGTATCAAGATCAAGGGGGCGGATGGAGCGCAAGTCGATGATTTCAGCTTCAATACCTTCAGCGGCGAGCTTGTCAGCTGCGGCGTGGGCGTAGGTCATGCCGATACCAAATGACACGATGGTAACATGCGAGCCGACCCGCGCTACCCGCGCCTTGCCGATCGGCACAACCCAATCATCCAGCTTCGGCACCTCGAATGATTTGCCGTAGAGAATTTCATTTTCAAGAAAGATCACCGGATTGGGATCACGGATTGCGGCCTTCATCAGGCCCTTCGCATCAGCGGCGGTGTAAGGCATCACAACCTTGAGGCCGGGAATATGTGCATACCACGCGGCGTAATCCTGTGAATGTTGCGCTGCCACACGCGCAGCTGCGCCATTAGGGCCACGGAACACAATCTGGCAACCCATCTGGCCACCCGACATATAAAGCGTCTTGGCAGCAGAGTTGATGATCTGGTCGATCGCCTGCATCGAGAAGTTAAATGTCATGAATTCGACGATAGGTTTCAACCCCGCAAATGCAGCGCCCGTGGCAATGCCAGTGAAACCGTGTTCGGTAATAGGCGTATCAATCACGCGCTTCGGTCCGAACTCATCCAACATGCCTTGGGAAATCTTGTAGGCACCCTGATACTGGCCCACTTCTTCACCCATCAGAAACACATCAGGATCGGCGCGCATTTCTTCCGACATGGCCTCACGAATGGCTTCGCGCACCGTCATGGTGACCATTTCAGTGCCAGCGGGAATATCGGCATCAGCTATTTGCTGCGAAACTGGTGCAGAGACGGCTGGAGCAGCGACCGCTGGTGGCGTTTCGGGAGCTGTAGTGTTCGAAGGTGCTGCCTTCGCCGCACTCGCCTCCCCGATCACCGCAATTGGCGCATTCACCTTGACGCCTTCAGTTCCGGCGGCAACAAGAATTTCAGTCAGCGGACCCTCATCCACCGCTTCAATCTCCATTGTCGCTTTATCAGTTTCTATCTCGGCAATAATATCGCCGGACTTCACAATGTCTCCGACATTCTTCAGCCACTTGGCAAGCTTGCCCTCTTCCATGGTGGGCGACAGTGCGGGCATGAGGATGGTTGGCATGTCTGTCAAAACTCTTGCTTGGGTGAATCGAACGGCCACAGAAGGCCGAGTGAAAAGGAGATTGCTTCGAACGGCGGGGCGCAAACATTTTCGTGTCCGGTAAACGTCTGGACTAGCATCCATTGTTTTTCCACGCGCGCGAATACATCGAGAGACTGAATTGACGGATCAACATACCAAAGATGATTGACTCCATACTCCGCGTATATTTTGCGCTTTGGCCCAACATCAACTTTGCGAGTCGACGGCGACAAGACTTCGCACGCCCAATCCGGCGTTTCTTCAATCCATGCAAGGTCTTGCCTGCCAGCAAGTCTTTCGGATTTCCACCCTGCCAAGTCTGGAACGATGACATGTGGTCCCAAATGCATTTCAGGTTCAACCAAAATGATCCAGCCCCCAGGACCACCAGAACCAAAACTAAATGGCGGTCCCAAAACGCTGCTCATGCTGCTCATGGCTGCTGAGTGGCGAGGCGTAGGTCTTGGATTCGTTTCCAAACTGCCAAACAAAATCTCGCCTACAACATTGGGCGGCAAGGCCTCAATGTCGGCGTAGGTCGCTTGTTTTGATTTGGTTTGGACCACGTCTAAGTCTAGGCCACTTTGTAAATATCAGTCCACAGCTCGCTTTCATCAGGCTGCGGATCGTTTGTTGCGAAGTCGGCACTTGCGGTGACGATGTCGCGAATTTTGGCGTCTACGGTTTTCAAGTCTTCTTCGCTGGCTAATCCCGCTTTCAAAATCCGCGCCTTCACCTGCTCTATTGGATCATGCTCCTCGCGCATTTTCTGCACCTCTTCCTTGGTGCGATATTTTGCAGGATCAGACATCGAGTGGCCGCGATAGCGGTACGTCATCATTTCGAGAATGTAGGGACCTTTGCCGGCGCGGCAATATTCCATGGCGCGGTCGGCGGCATCCTTGACAGCGCGCACATCCATCCCGTCCACCTGCTCTGCCGGAATGCCGAAAGCTTCGCCGCGTTTTCCCAGTTGCTCGGCGACAGCGGTTGAGCGTGTGGCTGACGTGCCCATCGCATAGCGATTGTTTTCTATGATGAAGATGCACGGCAGCTTCCAGATCGAGGCCATGTTGAACGTCTCATAGACCTGGCCCTGATTGGCAGCGCCATCGCCATAATAAGCCATCGAAACATTCTTGTTGCCGCGATACCAGTTGGCAAATGCAAGCCCTGCCCCCAGCGGCACTTGTGCAGCCACGATGCCGTGGCCACCGTAGAAATTCTTCTCCTTGCTGAACATGTGCATGGAGCCGCCCTTGCCCTTCGAAAGGCCGCCCTTGCGACCAGTAAGCTCGGCCATAACGCCATTGGGGTCCATGCCGCAGGCCAGCATGTGACCGTGGTCGCGGTAAGAAGTGATCACCTGGTCGCCCTCGATGGCGGACATCTGCATGCCGACGACAACCGCTTCCTGGCCGATGTAAAGATGGCAGAAACCGCCAATCAGCCCCATGCCGTAAAGTTGGCCAGCTTTTTCTTCAAAGCGGCGGATGAGCAGCATATCGGCATAGGCCTGGAGCTCTTCATCTTTCGAGAATCCACTGTTCTTGAGATTCTTTGCCTCAGACGCCTTGCCTGCCTTTTGTGGCTTGGCATCCTTCTTAGCCAAATAAGCGGACCTAACTGACATTCAACCAGTCTCCCTGCCAAACTATGTCATCCGTTTAACACTAAGCGGCTGGAAATACTTGCAAAAAAAATTGTCAACTGAAAATCAGTTTACATAATGGATTTTAAAGGCAATTCATTGTGGAACAACGATCAGACGGTCATTCGGACGCCCCAAAGCAAGATCCCTGCGAGCGAGTTCGTCAATCAGGTCTGGATCGATTGACTCTGGCCTGAGCAGCCTGACACGAGCCTCAAAATCAGCATTACGCTTTTGCAATTTGGAGACTTCCCCAACCAACATTGCCTGTTTGGCCAAGAGCGAATCCTGATAACCAAACCCCCGCGGTCCCTCTTGGATATGCCAAACCACTGTCGCCAGAAGGACTGCAAAACAGCCCGCAACAATCCAGTCAAAGCGTCGAAAAATGCTCAGCATCAGGCCACCAAGTTGAAGCCACACGGTTAACGCAACGTTAGCAACGCTACCCACTCAGAAGAACTGCTTGAAATTTGTGGGTAAAAGGCCGATTTAGGAGTGATGTTGACCAGCAGCCGATTTGTCGTTGCCATTCACGCCTTGATTGTGCTCGCGCGCAATCCTGGCAAAAGTCCTGTTTGCTCAACATTGATCGCTGAAAGCGTTCACACCAACCCAGTCGTTATTCGCCGCCTGATGGCAGAGCTCGAAAAATCCCAACTGGTGAAATCGTACGCCGGTCGCACTGGCGGCTTCATGCTGGGCCGCAATGCGCAGGAGATCTCGTTGGCAGACATCTATGCAGCCGTGGAGGACGACACAGTCTTCCGCATGCATAAACTGGATCCATCCAGCGATTGCCCGGTGAGTTCTCAACTCGGTAAAGCCTTGGCTCCGTCTCTCAAAGCAGCGGAAAGCGCGATGACGGGGATTTTGGGACAAACGACACTCTCAGCTGTGGCAGCGTCCATTCATTGAAGCTTGTGCGTCGTTCACGCACTAGTCATAACCGACTGCCGTCCTGTATGGGACTTCAAACAGTCACATCGGGACGAGACGTGGCAGCAGAGAGAATGTCTGGAGAACTGGCAATTGATGTTCGCGGCGTAACGCGAACGTTCGGCGCAGCTCGCGCGCTGGACGACGTATCATTTTCAATCAATGCTGGCGAAATTGTCAGCCTCATAGGCCAATCCGGATGTGGCAAGTCAACTTTGCTGCGCATTTTATCTGGCGTGGATTATGATCATCACGGCAGCGTTGACTTATTTGGAAAGGCGGTAGCCAACGGCACAATCTTTGTCGAACCAGAAATACGCAACGTCGGATATATGTTGCAGGACTACGCACTCTTCCCCCATCTGAGTGTGGAAGAAAACATCCTGTTCGGCGTCAGAAAACTGCCCCACCCGACAGCCAAGGATCGCGCAGACAGAATAATTCAGCGGCTCTCAATTGGCCACCTCCGTCAAAAATACCCACACATGTTGTCGGGCGGCGAGCAACAACGAGTCGCGCTTGCGCGGGCGCTGACTCCTGAACCAGCCATCATTCTAATGGACGAACCGTTCTCCAATCTAGACCGACGCTTGGCAGACGTCATTCGTTTTGAGACATTGGCAATTCTGCGCGAACTCAGCACCACGGCCATAATTGTCACTCATGATCCCGAAGAAGCCCTATCGTCAAGCGATCGCATTGCACTCATGCGTGACGGCAAGGTTCTCCAGATGGGTACACCTTACGAACTCTATTTTCACCCGCAGTCGCGCTACATCGCGGACTATTTTTGTGCCTACAACAAGATTCCAGGTGTGGTGGACGGCAAACTAATCAAAACAGCATTCGGCGAGTTCCCAGCGCCCTTTAACGCGCCGCTGAATACTGCCGTGACTGCTTATCTCCGTCCTCAATCAATTGCAGTTTCGCGGGATGGAACTGGTTTGCCCGGAACCATCATAAACCGCACGTTTTTCGGAGACGCAGAAGAACTGCTCATCGCTGTAGAGGGTAAAAATACGACTTTGCGAGCCCGAACACCAATCGTACTTCCGGGCGAAGGCTCACAAGTGCAAATCAAAATTCCCTCCATTGGAGTCTTGGTTTTCAAAGATTAGGTATTGAAATATATAACAAATAAATCCCGATAAAAATACTCAGAATTTACTTGACTGATTTACTCGGAAATGAAAAACTTCGCGACAGGCAACCAGTCAGGAAAACACAAAGTGCATCACCTCGCGTCCATGTTAGCCTTCCTCACCATCAGCACCAGCATCGCAACTGCTGCCGAATTGAACTTGTATACGACGCGCGAAGCCGGCCTCATTCAGCCGCTGATTGACAGTTACGTGAAGCAAACTGGCACAAACGTAAATGTAGTTTTCATGAAAGACGGCATGGCCGAACGCGTGGCCGCTGAAGGTACAAGCTCTCCGGCAGACATCATGATGGCAGTAGACGCAGGCAACTTGATTGACCTTGTTAAAAAAGGCCTGACCCAGCCCGTTGCATCCAAAACTTTGGTAGCCGCTATTCCGGCACCCTTGCGTGATCCAGGCAATCAGTGGTTTGCACTGTCGTGGCGGGCCCGCGTCATTTACGCGGCAAAAGACATTTTGATAAATGACTTTACATACGAGGAACTGGCTGATCCAAAATGGAAAGGTCAAGTCTGTATTCGATCAGGTCAGCATCCATACAATACAGCAATGATCGCTTCATACATTGCCCATCACGGATCTGCTGACACGGAGCGTTGGCTAGATGCGATGCACAACAACCTGGCGCGCAAACCCGGCGGAGGTGATCGTGACATCGCCAAGGACATTCTGGGTGGAATCTGCAAAATCGGCGTCGCGAATTCCTACTACGTCGGGCTGATGCGTTCTGGCAAAGGCGGACCAGAGCAAGTTCCTTGGGGTGAAGCCATCAATGTCGTCCTTCCCAAATTTAAAAAGGGTGGAACACACATCAACGTGAGCGGTGCAGCAATCGCCAAATATGCACCAAACAAAGCAGAGGCAGTAAAGTTTCTTGAATTTCTGGTCTCTGATGATGCACAGAAAGTTTATGCCGACGCGAACTTTGAGTATCCGGTCAAACCAGGCATAACAAGTGATCCAATCATAGCAGCATTCGGCAAAGTAACTATTGATACCATTGCCTTGTCTGACATGGTCAAGTTCCGCAAGGAAGCCAGCCAACTTCTGGACAAAACGGGTTTTGACAATTGAGCATATGTCGGTAGTCGAATTTCAAAGAAACAAAGATAGCGTAAATCGACTCCGGCGCCCGCTCGGTCTGTGGTCAATGGCAACCATTGCCATTGCATTGATAGTCGCCGTTCCGATCTTGGCACTGCTTGCCCAAGCGCTGAACAGTTCGAGCGATCTGGTCTTTCACATCGCAATAACAGTGTTGCCAACAGCTCTGCAAAACACGGTTGTTTTGCTGCTGGGCGTCGGAGCCATCGTCGCATCCGTGGGCACTGGCGCGGCCTGGCTCGTGACGGCGCATGATTTTCCAGGTCGAAAGCTCATGGAATGGGCACTTCTTCTCCCATTGGCCGTACCCACATACATCATCGCATTTGCTTACATGGACATCTTGCATCCGATCGGTCCAGTGCAAACCACGCTGCGCGCACTGCTCGGGATTGCGACCCCTCAACAATTCCGGTTACCAGACATACGGTCCATGGGCGGTTGCACCGTCATGCTGGGCTTCGTGCTGTATCCCTACGTCTATGTATCAACCCGCGCCATGTTCATGATGCAAGCTTCCAATATTCTTGACGCGTCACGTACATTGGGCGTCACAAGAAATGCAGTATTTTGGCGAATGGCCTTGCCACTTGCGCGTCCTGCTATAGCCGTGGGAACCAGTCTTGCACTCATGGAAACACTGAACGACATCGGAGCGTCTGAATTTCTCGGTGTCCGAACACTCACGGTATCAATCTACAGCACTTGGATAAACGGAGCGGACTTGCCAGGCGCTGCGCTGATCGCAATTGTGCTTTTGGCAGTTGTGTTTGCGATGATCAATTTTGAGAGATGGGCGAGACGCCATCAACGCTTTACAAACTCGACGCAACGCGCTGCACGTATGACACCACGGCCACTCCCGAAAGTTCAAGCGTTTGCAGCACTCGCTGCGTGTCTCATACCGGTCAGCATCGGATTTCTCATTCCAGTGAGCTATCTCATCAATGCAGCCGTACACCGCATCCAGTATTCTGGATTTTCAGACCACTTAATCAGGAATGCGGCAAACACAATACTGTTTGCGATCATCGCCACCGTTGTTGCACTCACACTTGGAACGGCTGTTGCCTACACCCGCCGCTTACGACCTGGAACACTGTCCAAAACATGCATGAGAGTGGCATCTCTGGGCTACGCAGCCCCTGGGACGGTGATTGCGATTGGCGTGCTCATTCCTTTTGCGGGTCTTGATCAACTCATTGATCAGGTCTCGCGCAATATTTTTGATATCTCAACCGGACTTGTTTTCATCGGTTCTGGTGCAGCCATGATATTTGCGTATTGCGTAAGATTTTTGTCGGTCGCCATAGGTAACGTGGAAGCAGGTTTGAGTCGCATTCCGCTTTCTCTAGATCGCGCCGCCCGCAGCCTCGGCGAAAGTTCTGCATCAACTTTAAGAACAATACACCTCCCGCTCGTCAAGCCCGCTCTCGCCGCAGCCGGATTATTGCTGTTTGTCGACTGTGTAAAAGAGCTGCCAGTAACCTTACTTCTCCGCCCACTTAACGTTGAAACCTTGGCAACACAACTTTACGCTGAAGCGGCGCGCGGCACATACGAAGAAGGTGCCATTGCAGCTTTAACAATTGTTTTAATTGGAATTATTCCGCTCATACTCCTGTCGCGGATAGGTCGAAACAACCCCGCCGCACCGAACAAAACAGTTCTTCTTTGACAATTGGCTGACAGGAAATTGCGCTGATTTGTCAGCAAAATCAGTGTACGCATATACAAATGGACGGTCTTAATTTGGTACTTGCCCGACGATTGTTGTTGATGTCTTTGCTCGTCATGCCTTTGGCGGCGGGCAGCCTTGCACATGCAAAAGACGGTGACAGCAGCGGTAATTCAGGCAGCGGGAGCTCTGGTGGTGGAGGCGGTGACGATTCATCAGATGATAGCGACTCGGATGATAGCGACTCGGATGATGACGGCGGCGGATCTGACGATGGTGGTTCAGGCGGTGGCGGTACTGGCAGCGGTAGCGGATCAGGCAGCGGTTCGGGAAGCGGTGGTTCTGGAAGTGGTAGCGGATCAGGCAGTGGCTCAGGTGGCGGTGGTTCTGGAAGTGGCAGCGGATCAGGCAGTGGTTCAGATGGCGGAGATGATGATAGCCACTCAAACTCTGGCGGGTTCAACAACACCTCGTCGAGCGGAAACAATTCAAACGAAACACGCAAGAACAGACGCAAAAAGGAACAGGAATTCGCGGCTTCAAGTGTGAAGTCGGGCAAAGCAGTTTCACTAAAGGCTGTTCTCAATCACTGTAAAATAAACTACAAGGGCGATGTTCTCGATGCAAAACTGAAAGCTGGGTCCCGGGGTCTGGTCTATGAAATCCGGATCCTCACACCAAACAATTTTGTACGGTTCATCAAGCTTGACGCCAAAACACTTCGCAAACTCTGAGAGGTCACAAGTTGCGAATACTGATTGCTGAAGACATAGCCAAAGTTTCCGCATCAATTGCGGCTGCTTTGCACTCAAGCGGCTTTATCTGCGATATTGCCGAGGATGGTGAGGACGTTTGGTTCAAAGGTTCAACAGAATCCTACGCGGCAATAGTGCTGGATTTAGGCCTGCCTAAGATCGACGGCTTGACAATATTGAAGCGCTGGCGCGACGAAGGCAACACGACACCCGTCCTGATATTGTCAGCCCGTGGCACCTGGACAGAACGTGTTGAAGGCATCGACAGTGGCGCAGACGATTATCTGCCAAAGCCGTTTGAGATGGGTGAACTATTGTCACGGTTGCGCGCCTTGATCCGCAGAAACGCTGGGCAAGCCACACCTGATCTCTCCATGGGTTCCTTGACGATAAATGTAAAATCAGGATCAGTCGCAGTCGATGGTGTGCCGCTTAATCTTACTCCTCTAGAGTTCCGACTTCTGCATTACCTGGCAATCAATCGAGGGCGCATTGTACCGCAGAATGAACTCGCAGAAAATCTCTATGCCCATGACCATGATCGTGACGCCAACGCAGTAGAGGCTGCAATCAGCCGCTTGCGTCGTAAACTGGGCAAGAACATTTTGCAGAACAAGCGCGGATTTGGATACTTTCTGGAATCCTGAAGGATGAATAGAGGGTCACTTAGACTTCGCTTGGCTCTTGCCGCATCGATTGCGATAAGCCTCGCCTTGGCAACAGCAGGTTTCGCATTCTACTTCCAATTCCAGAAACATATCGAGCGCCTGACACTCATTGAGTTCAACACCCATTTCGAGCAGTTGGCGAGCTTGTTGACCTTTGACGAAAAGAACGAACTAGTCGTTGATGGCGAGCTCAGCGACCCGCGATTCTCCAAACAGTTTGGTGGTCTTTATTGGCAAATTGATGTTCCTGGTTCCGCACCTATCCGCTCCAGATCCTTATGGGATGAAACGTTGAGTGTTCCAACACCGCCGTCGGAAACCGAAGAAGAACACATTCACGCATTGACTGGCCCCAATGACACGACAATTCTGTCTCTCGAAAAATTGATCACAATTGACAACCCCGCTGGCCAAAGAAAACAATTCGTGGTTACAATCGGCATCGACAACAAGTCAGTTTCCAACGCATTGACCGGCTTTAGTGAAGATATCACTTCTGGTTTGGGACTTTTGTATCTAGTGCTTCTCGGTTCCTCGCTCGGCCTTATTTTCTTTGGCCTCAAACCACTGGAGGCAATTCGACAAGGAATGGAAGCAATTCGTGCTGGCAAACAACCTCGGATGAGCGGCACCTTCCCTTCTGAAGTGCAACCATTAGTGTCTGAACTGAACTCACTGCTGGATGCCCGAGAAAATCAATTGGCACGCGCCCGCCAACGTGCAGGCAATCTCGCTCACGGCCTGAAAACTCCCCTGACAGTTCTCGACGCCATTGCAAGTGGAATTGGCAAGGAAGAGGAAGCCAGCGAAATCCGCGAAGCGACCAATGACATGCGACTGCTCATCGAGCGGGAATTGACCAGGGCTCGCGTATCCGCTGCCAGCCCCAATCGAACAACTCTTGTACTACCAGTTGTCACACGGCTGGCGAAAGCAATGCAACATGCTCGAACAGCCACACCATTGAATTGGCAGATTGAAATAGAAGAAATCGCATCCTTGCCAATCGACGCAGGCGATGCCATGGAACTGATCGGTAACCTGTTGGACAATGCGCAGAAACACGCGTCCAGCCAAGTACGCATATCAGTTTTGGATATGACACTGACAGTAGAAGACGACGGTCCAGGCGTTGAACCTGGCGATTATGATGCTATCATAAAACGGGGTGTCAAACTTGATGAGCGCAAAGTAGGATCAGGCCTCGGCCTCGCCATAGTGCAAGAACTGGTTGAAGCCTACAACGCCACTATGCAACTTGATCGCAGTAAACTTGGGGGGCTTGCCGTAAAAGTTCACTTCATCAGAGTTTAACTGCGGAGCATTGCACGTCCTTGATAAACTGCTGCAGAGCCAAGCTCTTCTTCAATTCGAAGGAGCTGATTATATTTCGCCAACCTATCAGACCGAGCCAACGAACCTGTTTTGATTTGTCCACAGTTCGTCGCAACAGCCAGATCCGCAATGGTAGAATCCTCGGTTTCTCCTGACCTGTGCGACATCACGGCAGAGTAGCCTGCCTTATGCGCCATTTCGACCGCTTCAAGAGTTTCAGTCAGCGAACCAATTTGGTTGACCTTGACGAGAATAGAGTTTGCAATCCCCTCTTTGATCCCTTTGGAGAGGCGCTTTGTATTTGTCACAAACAAATCATCGCCAACAAGTTGGCACGACGAACCGATCAACTTGGTGACTTGGCCCCAGCCGTCCCAATCATCCTCAGACAAGCCGTCTTCAATGGAAATGATGGGATAGTCTTTTGCCAACTTGGCGAGATATTCCGCCTGCTGAGTAATTGTTCTTGTTTTTCCTTCGCCTTCATAGACGTATTTTCCATCCTTGAAGAACTCGGTAGCGGCACAATCAAGTGCGAGAAACACATCTTTGCCGGCCTTGTAACCAGCATGATCGATGGCCTTCATGACGAAATCGAGGGCCGCTTCAGCTGACGGCAGGTTTGGCGCAAAACCACCTTCGTCACCAACATTGGTATTGTGTCCCGACTTTTTCAGCGCGCCCTTCAGCGTGTGAAATATTTCAGCCCCCATGCGCAGGGCTTCCTTGAAAGAAGAAGCGCCGACGGGCATCACCATGAATTCCTGGAAATCAATGGGATTGTCTGCGTGCATGCCACCATTGACGATGTTCATCATTGGCACTGGCAATGTACGGGCCGACGCCCCACCAACATAGCGATAAAGTGGTAACGCACATGCATCTGCTGCGGCCTTGGCAGTCGCAAGTGAAACGCCAAGGATAGCGTTGGCACCAAGTCGCGCTTTGTTTGGTGTGCCGTCAAGTTCAATCATCGACTTGTCGATGGCAATCTGATCTTCCGCATCCATGTCGGCCAGCGCTTCATAAATTTCGCCGTTCACTGCAGCAACAGCTTTGGTGACACCTTTCCCGAGATAGCGCGCTTTGTCTCCATCGCGCAATTCCATGGCCTCATGAGCACCCGTTGATGCGCCAGAAGGCACAGCAGCGCGGCCAAACGATCCATCCTCCAGCGTAACATCGACTTCAACAGTTGGATTGCCGCGACTGTCAAGAATTTCACGGGCCGTAATGTCAAGAATGGCAGTCATGTCAATCTCCAGAATATGAATTTTGTGGCTTATGGACACTCAAAACCGTCCTTGCAAGCCTCTTGACCTATCTAATCTCAAATCAAATGATCTGGGGATAAGGAGATTATTGTCATATTAGGGTTGCAGTCACCTTGCCTAGCTTGTAATTTACCTCTCTTAACAACTTCGGAGATAATCCCATGAATATCGTTTCAGAAATCCTCCGCTACGCGACACCTGCTATTGTTGATCGCGTCGCGAGCGCGGTTGGCATTAACAGTTCGCTGGCGCGCATGGCGATTACCTACGCTATTCCCGCCATCCTCGGCGCATTTGCGAGCAAGTCCGCAACACCTCAAGGTGCCAGTGCATTGTTTGATGCAGTCAAGTCAACCGACTCGAACATGTTGGGTTCACTCGATGGCGCCCTCGGAGGTGCCAGCAAAGACGCATTCATTCAAAATGGCAGCTCTGTCCTGGGCTCACTTTTGGGCAGCGGCGGAGTAAGCAGCATTGTCGGTGCTCTCACCAAGAATGCAGGTGTAAGCTCAGCAGCAGCTTCAATGTTGCTTCCAGTCGTAAGCCAAATGGTCCTCGGTGGACTATCCAAGAACTCAAGCGGTCTTGATGCATCGGGCTTGGGCAAGATGCTGTCGTCACAACAGGACAACATCCGGGCAGCAATGCCAGCCATGAGCAGTGGTGACAATCGCCCGTCAGTTCCACCTGCTCCTGCCGCGGCTGCACCGGGCGGCGGATTGCTCCGCTGGCTCTTGCCATTGGTCGCTCTCGGCGCACTCGGTTGGTATTTCCTTGGCAATACTGCAACAACCCCTGTCGCGACTGACAAGACAGTCACCGCCCCATCTGCTGGCCTAACAATTGACGGGATTGACGTCAGCAAGACGCTGAACGACACGCTCGCCAATACCACAACCGCTCTGGGCACAATCACTGATGCTGCATCTGCAACAGCTGCACTTCCGAAGTTGGAAGAATCGGTAAAGGCTGTGGACGGACTTTCAGGACTGGCGTCCAAATTCTCGCCAGACCAGAAGACCATGATTGGAACTCTGATCAGTGCCGGTATGCCTGCTTTGAAAGCAGCTGCCGATAAGGCTCTCGGCATGAACGGTGTTGGTGCGATTGCCAAACCAGTTGTCGACGGACTTCTGAGCAAGATCGAGGCTTTGGCGAAGTAAGCCATTTTTAAAAGTTGAACTGGCCCGGACTCTGTCTGGGCCAGTTTTTTTATGTGTCGTCTTTCGCTTCGATTTTCGGGTGGCGCTGGAACAGTCGCCTGCTAAATCTCAGTAATGAGCACGCAATCTCCCGGAAACATTACGCAACAAAGCTGGCTGCTTCTCGTGGCCCTATCAGTCCTGTGGGGTGGTTCGTTTCTGTTTGTAGGCGTGGCGGTAAAAGAGCTACCTCCATTGCTCATAGTGTTTGCACGCGTAGCCATCGCAGCAATCATACTCTTGCCAGTTCATTTGGCAGTCCAGGGCGCTTTGCCAAAAACAGTGGCACTGTGGATTTCAGCAGCAGGCATGTCAGTTCTCAACAACGTCCTGCCGTTCACGCTCATTGCCTTGGGCCAAAGTACAATCACGGCTGGACTGGCCTCAGTGATCAATGCGACCACACCACTGTTCGGTGCCGCCATAATGGCCATTGCAGGCGCTGAAGCATTGACCCCGAGAAAAATAGCCGGTCTGATACTCGGAGTAACAGGTGTAGTCGTTTTGCGCGGCTTGACTTTGGCTGATCTTGATCAGGAGACACGTGGCATACTGGCAGTTCTGGCAGCATCTGCGTGTTATGGCCTCAGCAGCCTTTGGGCCAAGAAGCGCTTACAGGGCGTACCGCCCCTCACATCCGCCACATGTCAACTCATGTGTTCAACTGTGATTATGGGCGTGCTTGTAATGGTTTTCGCCAACGCATCGCAGTACAGTGAGATCAGCACAAAGACCGCCATATCAATCTTGTTGCTAGCAAGTGTGTCGACAGCTCTCGCCTATCTGATTTTCTTCAAGATTATCGCCGATGCTGGCGCAAGCGTTGTGCTCTTGGTCACCATGCTGATCCCAGCATCGGCAATCTTGTTCGGTGTCGTATTTCTGGATGAGCAGTTATCCACAAATGAAATTATCGGCGCGCTTATCATTGGACTAGCACTCGTAATTATCGACGGCCGTGCGCTGCGTTGGACGGGGTTGCGATAATGCCCCCTGTAATCGGTGCGTGAACTCCTGTCGTCGTCGGAAAACTCAATGGCAGCCGCTTGAGAGAACGAATCGCAAGGTAGGCCCAAGCCTCAGCTTCCATCGCATCACCATCGAAGCCGCAGTCTTCCGCCGACTTCACAGTTCCTAGCAAAAGACCCAACCGGTTCATGATGGCAGCATTGTGCCGTCCACCACCGCTGACAATCCACTTCCGGGGGTGTGCTGGGAAGTGTTTCTCAGTTGCAGCAATCGCATGCGCTGTGATCGCGGCCAACGTTGCAGCACCATCGGCAGCTGACAGCATTTTCAAATCCAATCGCGAAAAATGTTCCCGATCAATCGACTTGGGCACCGGCAACGCGAAGAATGGATAGGAAAGGCAAGAAGCAACGATTTCGTCATTCACAGCACCAGACAGTGCAACACGCCCGCCGTCATCCCGGGTTCGCCCAAAATGCGCCAGCATCCAATCGTCGATCAGCGCATTCCCAGGACCTGCGTCAAATGCCAGCAAAATCTCCTCATGGATGTAGGTAACATTCGACACACCGCCAATATTGACGAAAACAACAGGTCCCTGTCCCGCAGCAGCAGACAAGGCCTTGTGATAAATCGGAACCAACGGTGCGCCCTGCCCTCCAGCCGCCACATCAGCCGCACGCATGTCATGCACAACGGGTATTCCAAGTGCATCTGCAAGGCGCTGGCCATTACCGATTTGGACCGTCAACTGCACTTCGGGACGGTGAATGACTGTCTGACCATGAAAACCAATTAAGTCTATATTTGAGAGACTTAGACTGTGTTGCAAAACAAACGACTGAACTGCATCGATATGCAGCTCAGTCAGTAGATTTTCCGCGTCACCAATCACACCTGATCTGTCGTTGCGATCAGTTAGCACTTTTGCTTCACTTAGCGCCTTTCGCAAAACATCACGATGTGCGGCTTCATAGGCAACTGTGAGTGAAGGCCCGCGATTGACGACGTCGTGTCCGTCTGACTGGACAAGCGCGACGTCGATACCATCCAATGAAGTACCGGACATAAGTCCAATCGCGGTCAGCAGTTTTGACATGATGATTCCATATGTTATGAGCACCACATTATGACAAGCTACAAATCCGAATTCCTTAACACCCTGTCAGAACGAGGCTTTATCCACCAGTGTTCCGATGCTGAGGGCTTAGATGCCCTTGCAGCCAAAAACAAACTCATCTCATACATCGGATTTGACTGCACGGCGCCTTCTCTTCACGTCGGCTCGCTCGTGCAAATCATGATGCTTTACTGGCTGCAGAAAACCGGGAACAAACCAATCGCCCTGATGGGGGGGGGAACGACACGGGTCGGCGACCCAACTGGCAAAGACGAAAGCCGCAAACTCCTCAGCGTTGAAGACATAGAGGTTAACAAGCGCGGCATCCAGGACGTCTTTGCAAAGTTTTTGACATTTGGTGCGGGCCCAAATGAGGCAATTATGGTCGACAATGCCGATTGGCTCACCAAACTTAACTACATTGAGATGCTGCGCGATATCGGCAAACACTTCAGTGTAAACCGCATGCTTTCCATGGACTCGGTCAAATTGCGGCTCGATCGCGAGCATGAGTTTTCATTCATCGAATTCAACTACATGATCTTACAGTCCTATGATTACACCGTGTTGGCCCAACAATATGGCTGCAATCTTCAAATGGGCGGATCAGACCAGTGGGGCAACATCATCATGGGTGTTGATCTCGGTCGCCGCATGGGAACACATCAGTTGTATGCCTTGACCACTCCATTGATCACTTTGGCGTCAGGTGCAAAAATGGGAAAGACAGCGTCTGGCGCTGTCTGGCTGAACGCCGATATGCGAAAACCCTATGATTACTGGCAATTCTGGCGAAATACCGAAGACGCCGATGTCGTGCGTTTCCTCAAACTCTTCACTGTCACGCCGCTTCAAGAGATCAACCGCTTGGCTACTTTGGGTGGTTCAGAGATTAACGAGGCCAAAAAAATCCTTGCCAATGAGGCCACCGCCCTCCTCCACGGCAGGGAAAGCGCTGAACTTGCGGCTGAAACAGCTCGCAAGACGTTTGAAGAAGGTCAAGGTGCAGAAGGTCTGCCATCTGTGCAGGTCATATTCCCAACGACAGTCGTACAGGCACTGGTGGCCGCAGGATTGGCAAAATCAAACGGCGAAGCAAGGCGATTGATTCAAGGCGGTGGAATTCGCGTAGACAACGAGCCCGTGAAAGACGACAAAGTGGTCCTGGAAAAACCGACGACGCCGCTAAAGCTCTCCATGGGAAAGAAACAGCACGTTCTGCTCACACCATAAAGTTTAATAAGGTGTGGCCGAGTTGCTTTTCTGTCCCGTCGATGCCCGCCGCGATCCACACGCCGTTTGCTCATATTCGAACAGTTTCCGGAGAATGCCGGGAGCCAGAAAAGAGAGCGGATTCATCTGGTATTTTGGTTTCGAGATCGTGCCCCTCATGGCATAGGTGATGCCAAGTACGCCCTCTTTATTGCCACCCGTCAGGATTTCACCCAGCAGAGGAATTTCACCCACAAAAGCGTTGAGACCATAAGCCGGAATGAAGGTACCGCTGATATCGATGGCGCCATCAACTTTGCGGATAACACCTGAAGCCGTCGCTCCCAGATCAGGCCCTCTCAATAGCACCTTGCATAGCCGGACAAATTGCTGGTCCGTCGTGAACGGCAATTCCAACCGCTTAAATGTTATTCCGCCACGGCGCGGCCCTGATTTCTTGGGCTTCCCGCGTTGATCCAGTTCCGCAAGTGCCGCCTCATCGCGTACTTCAAAATTCCGCATTTTCAAAAGCCCATTGCGGATCGGCGAACCCGGAGCATTGGCAATGGATGCATTGAACTCCAACTGCCCCCCGGCAATCTTCCCGTAGAAATTGGCCGCTCGGATCGTAGCGCCACCATCAGTGCTAACAACCGTTAAATCGCGTCCAGCGTTTGAAGGTACCAACTTGACCGATAACGGCAAACCATTGAGGAATGCACCCCGTGCCGAGAGCGCTGCAAGCGTCCCGCCTTTGACAGAAATCTCCGCATTGACGCCTTCAATGATCTCGCCACGATACGCCAATACACGGTCAAATTTCGCGCGAACTGCAAGATTGTAACCCGCATTCTCTTGTGCATCGGGATTGGTCTTCAATGGCGACGCGATCTTGCCAATGTAGGGCCGCGCATCAAACTCCCGGCCTTCAACACTCAGATTTACGACACCATCAACTGGCTTGATCACAACAGAGCGATAGTTACTTTCGCCAAATTGAAGGTCTGTCAGGGCCGCAGATACAAGGTTGCCTGCGCTACTGACGTCAATTTCTCCATTGAGTTTCAGCCCGTCACCACTGACCTTCAAATCACGCAGTGTTCTTTGCCCAGACTTGGTCTGCACCACAGAAAATGAGGCCTTTGTCTTGGCGGTCGGTTCCCTGCTCCAGCCAATCGCAGTAAGACTTAGAGAGGTTTTTGAAAGGTCCGCTTCAACATCCGCCCGTGTCGCATCACCATCTTGCTGCAAAGCCACTTTGATGGGAATGGATCCCTTCAAATAGTCGTCAAGTTTGATACCCAATGTGGTACGTGTCTTTTCATCCAGCACCATTTCGATACCGGTCACACCAATACCGCCTGATTTTGGCTTGCGCCAAACTATGTCCACGTTGGTATCATTGAGTTTGGCAGGTCCGCGCACATCAATTGTGTCACCGGAATAATCGACCACAAACTGGCCACCATTGAGATCAAAGCCCTTGACGACATTTTTCATCGCGACATCAGAAAGTGCAAGACTCGTCGTCACACTCACCCGTTCTCGCGGCACGTCTTTCACGAGCGGCATTTGAAGGTTGATTTTGACATTGGCCGTCCCTTCCATGTCTGGAATGGATGGTCGTCCTGTCATAAATCCACTGATGTCCGGCAGGGTCGTAAGTTCAGAAAGGGCCGCAATCGACCCCGTAACATCAAAATCAAACTTTCCAGGAACGTCATCAATGAGGAGGTCCCTGGCCGAAAACGCGCCCGAAAGAAGCTTGAGACCAGCTCCCGAGGGCAACGTCACCGCGCCTTTCGAAATCTTCAGCTCAAAATCATTGCCAACAAGATTTACCGTCCCATCAGCACCTTCAAGTGGAGGCAGAGACTTGAAATAATTCGTTCGCACATCGCGCAGTGAGAGCTGCACATTAACGCTGTCCGAAGGTAACGAACGCTCTCGCAACGCTTTGGCCAAACCGTCGATCGGAAAGTTGACATGAAACGTACCATCGCTCACCCGACCGGAGAGAACATTTGCCGTGAGCCAGCGCAAGGTATTGGGCGCCATGATAGGCGGCCAAAGACGTTTGACAAATGGCGCCGACGTGTCCTTGAGCCGTCCGGCAATTTTCATGCCTGCTGATTCATTACCTGCTGTAATTTCGCCATTGAGCCGCACACCCGTTGACCCCGCGCGGACCACGAGATCATTAATCTGCAGTTTTTGTTCTTCAATGTGCCCAACACCATCAAAGTCCACGGCATCAACAGTGAGTTCTTCTCCAAGTTCGTTCCGCGCCGGACCAGCCGGTTTTTTCGCGGAGAGTTTGACCTCATAATTCAGAACTTGACCACGTTCATCCCAGTTTGGCTTGATGCTTCCTTTTACGTCCGCCCGCTGTTCGCCCACGACGACATGTGAATCCGAAATATTGAAAGTCTTGTTCAAAGGATCATAGTCGAACGCGAGCTTCCCACCATCAACTTGGATAACTTGCGAAAAATAGTCCGGGAAGAGAAGCGTGCCAGGTGCCAAATCGAATGCAGATTTTGAACTCGTCACAACACCCCTGGAATCAAACTCAATATCCACCACGCCAGACAGCGGAACTTTGGCCTTCGCAAACTGTGAAAGCATGTAGATTTGTTGTGCCACATTAGCAGGTACAACATTGGCAACCCTCGCACTGACGCTAAGTCCAGAGGACTCCTTCCTGTATGTTGCCGAAACCTCTGCTCGCCAAGGCTCACCCGCACTTGCAACTTCAGCAGTGGCAAAGACAATAAAGCCGTACGGCATTCGTCGGAATGTCAAATCGGCTTGAGGAGCAAACCAGTTGGCATCATTTGTTTCATCAAACAGGGTGACCCGTGCGCGCGAAATTCGGATTTCATTCAAAGAAGAAAGCGCGCTTCCGTTGCCCTCCGCCGCAAAAGCCTTGACCAGTCGCGGAATGACGTTGGGAGAACTTGCCCCAGGCGTTGAAACAGCGTTAGAGCCCAAATCAGACTTACCATCCGGCGCGGACCGATCATCTTCAAGATTGCCGACCTCCACCACAACGTCTTCCGGAACGGCATCTCCCATAATGCCAAGCTCGATATTTCCGTCGAGGTTCCGCTGTCCCCGAATAGAGGGACCAATCAATTCCATGTCGACAGGAACGATTTCACCTGTGAGAAGTTTTTTGCCGTCTAGCTGCACAGCAGCTTTAGGTGCACTGGCAATCAGTGTTCCGTCTGCATCGGCAAGGGTGATGTTACGCAATCTGACTCGAGGAATGTAGGTATCAGGTTCGAGTTCCAGGACCATAGAACCGAGTTTGACCTTCAGGCCTGCCAACTGACCATTGATCCCGTCTTCGATAAGGGGAGTAAACCGCGAAAGTGTCACCGGTCCTTGCGACAAGCGCCAGAACAAAAAGCCCGCCACAAGCGTCAAAATGACAAGGCAGGACACAATGCTGAGCATCGCTATTTTTGCAATACGGCGAGTCAAATCTTCAGTTTCCGGCTACAAATCTCGCCAAACTTGGCGGCAGGTTCTCATGATGTGGTTTTGTCCCCTTCAACCCACCCGACCAAGCGCAGTCAGAGCGGTAAACTCACAAACATGGGCCAAATCATGGCGCTATAACTATTCCGTTCGCTAGCACGCCAATTTCCCAATGACAATCTTTTGCAACAAGGATAGTCTGCCCCAGACTCAGCAGGGGACCAGCCAAGGGCATGTTTTTCAGGCGTAAGAAGAAAGTCAATGGCCAGGCCGTGACGTCGAGGCAGACCCATGCGGAAGCGACATTCATCGCCCGTGATATGAAGGTGGAAGGCAACCTCATTTGCAGCGGTGAACTTCATATTGATGGTCGCGTCTCTGGTTCCGTGCGGGCAGTTGTATGCCTGGTTGACGTCAACGCCAGCGTAACGGGTGATATATCAGCTGACACTGTTTACATTTACGGCGAAGTGAATGGCCCAATCGATGCCGCGAATGTCAATATCTATGCCAGTGCCAATGTTCGCGGTGACGTGTCCAATGACACAATCAGCATCGAAAACGGCGCCGTCATTCAAGGATCAATTCGCAATGGACGCAGCCATGCGTTTGCCAACGACGGTTACGCTTCTGCGACGCTTTTTGGTAATATGGACCAGGCCGGAAATCAGACTTACCCCGATTACCGACCTGTGAAGGTTGTAAATCCACGCGGGTAAAGCCGCCTATTCCACATCCTCGACTGAATCCGGTCCCCCGCCAAATACACGTTGGGCCAAAGATGCATGGATGAAGTCATCCAGATCACCGTCCAGCACGGTTTGCGGACTGGTGCTTGTATATCCAGTGCGCAAGTCTTTTATGAGTTGATACGGCTGAAGAACGTATGAGCGAATTTGGTGACCCCAGCCGATCTCGGTCTTTTTGGCATTGGCAGCATCGACCTTTTCTTGTTTTAGTTGCAGTTCACGCTCATAGAGCCGCGCCTTCAGCATCTTTAATGCCGTAGCCCGGTTCTTGTGCTGCGATCGTTCAGCTTGGCAAGCCACAATAATGCCAGTTGGCATATGGGTAATGCGAACCGCGGAATCGGTCGTGTTGATATGTTGGCCACCGGCACCTGATGCACGGTACGTGTCGACCTTCAAGTCACTGTCCACGATTTCAATTTCAATATTGTCGTCAATGACCGGATAAGCCCACACCGATGCAAATGATGTATGCCTCCGCGCATTGGAATCATAAGGCGAAATCCGCACCAAACGATGCACACCACTTTCAGTTTTTAACTTGCCATACGAATTCAGGCCCTTGATCAGCAGTGTGCAGGATTTGATCCCCGCCTCTTCGCCGGCATGTTCGTCGAGGACCTCGACCTTGCCTTTGCTGAGGTTGGCCCAGCGCACATACATGCGCATGAGTATCGAAGCCCAATCCTGGCTCTCGGTACCACCCGCACCCGCATTGATTTGCAGATAGCTGTCATTGGCATCTGCTTCTCCGGAAAGCAGTGTCGCAAGTTCGAGTTTTGCGACATCCTGATTGAGCGCCAGCAAAACCCGCTCTGAGTCCGCAACGACCGCCACATCGCCTTCCGCTTCGCCAAGTTCAATCAAGTCGCTGCAGTCAACGATCGTCTGCTCGATCTTGAGAATACCGTTGATGCGCGTGTCGAGGTCTTGCCTCCTTCGCATCACGTCTTGAGCTTTCTTGGGATCATTCCAAAGCGAAGCGTCTTCGGATTTGGCGTTCAGTTCCGCTAGTTCACGTACAGAGTTGTCCCAGTCAAAGATGCCTCCTCAGCAGCCCGACTGACTGCTTGACATCCTCAACCGCCTTGGCGATTTCCGCGCGCATGCTCGTTTCCTTGTGTTCTTCTGCTCAATAGAGGCCGCCTGAGCCCTGCGTCAATGCCTCGTTCTCAACTGGAACAAGGGTTTCAGTGGATTCAGGTTGCCGGGGCGTTGCTGGCACCAATACGACACCTTCACCAACAGTCTTCTCGGTTATGCCAGCTTGCCCTATCACCTCCTCAACTGTGGGTGGTTCATCACCTGGTTTGAAAGCTTCAAGCAACGTGTTCTCCATGCCGTATACTGCACGTGTCCCCTTTTTGCCGTCGATGGGGATCAGCTCTATGCCTCGCGGCACCCGAAAAGGTATCGCGGCCTTGTCCTTGAGCGCATAACGCATGAAATCCGCAACGATGGGCGCTGCAATTTCACCACCAGTGCGCTTCTTACCCATCGGTTTAGGGTTATCAAAGCCGAGATAAACACCGACAACCAAGTCAGGCGTGTACCCTATAAACCAGGCATCCTTTTCGTCATTGGACGTTCCGGTTTTTCCTGCGACAGGTTTGTTTACAATTTTGAGTTTGTGTCCCGTCCCGCGTTGCACGACACCTTCAAGCATCGACGTGATCTGATAGGCTGTGTAGGGACTGATGACCTCTTCCCTGATATCGCCAAGTTCCGGTTCGACATCATCGATTTGATAGTCTTCCGCGTTGCATGTCGAGCAGTTCCGCTTTTCATGTCGAAAGATTGTCTTGCCGTAACGGTCCTGAATGCGATCAATCAGCGTTGCTTCAACCTTTTTTCCCCCATTCGCAAACATGGCGTAAGAGTTCGTCATCCGCAGCAGTGTGGTCTCACCGGCACCCAGCGCCATCGACAACTGTTTTGGCATTAAGTCGTAAACACCAAGTCGTTGCGCGAGATCAGCAATTTTCGTCATGCCGAGATCATCTGCGAGCCGAACCGTCATCGCATTGCGAGATTGTTCTATGCCGCGGCGCAATGTGGATGGGCCATAAAACTTGTCTTGATAATTCTTGGGCTTCCAGACACTGCCATCGGGCATCTTGAATTCAATTGGCGCGTCCAGCACGACAGAGGCAGGGGAATATCCATTTTCAAGTGCGGCGGCATAAACAATGGGTTTGAAAGACGATCCCGGCTGCCGCTTTGCTTGGACGGCCCTGTTGAACTGGCTGGCTCCATAGGAAAAACCGCCAACCATGGCCAGAACCCGACCGGTGTGAGGATCACTCGCCACGAGTCCACCTTCAATGGTTGGAACCTGCACGAGGTGCCATTGGCCAGTTTCTGCGCCTGGCGCGACCGCCACGACATCGCCTGGAGCCAACACATCACTTGCAACTTCGATGACGGGACCAAGTTCCGTACCGTCAATGTATTTTCTCGCCCATTTGACCAGCCGTAATGGAATTATTCCAGTCTCTCGTTCAACAGCGACTTTACCGTCAACTCCTTTCACTGGTTGCAAGCCAATGGCCGCGTTCTCTGCGCTGACACTCAACACCACGGCCAACCGCCAAGGTGCCACGTCTTCAGGAATCGACTTGTCGCCAAAAGCGTTCGCCCAATCACCGACACTAATATCAAACTGCTGGATGGCTCCGCGATACCCACGCTTCCGGTCAAGGCTGATCAACCCGCGAGCCAACGACTGTCGCGCAAAAATCTGCAGTTTTGGATCAAGCGTCGTTCGCACCGAATAGCCGCCTTTTCCCAACGCTTCCTTTCCATACATGACGACAAGTTCACGCCGCACTTCTTCAGCAAAGGACTCTGCCGCAAACAACTGTGCCCCAAACGGCCTTGGGTTAACTTTGAACGGCGTCGCCTGTGCCGTCTTCATTTCGTCTTCTGTGACGTACCCATTCTTGAACATCTGACCCAAGACCCAGTTGCGGCGTTCAAGCGCACGCTCAGGGTGACGATAGGGATGATAGTTGTTTGGACCTTTTGGCAGAAGCGCGAGATACGCCATTTCTTCGAGCGTCAAATCATCGAGCGCTTTGCCAAAGTAATTCAATGATGCAGCGGCGATGCCATACGAATTGAACCCGAGAAAAATATCATTGAGGTAAAGCTCGAGGATTTTATCTTTCGAAAACGCCTTCTCTATGCGTTGGACGATAATTGCTTCCTTGAGCTTGCGGGTCATGGTCTGTTCGCTCGACAACAGGAAGTTCTTGGCAACCTGCTGGGTAATGGTCGAAGCTCCGACAATCTGTCCACTGCCTTTGGCTTTGACTTCAACAAAACGCATCGCAGCCGCAATAATACCGCGCCAATCCAGGCCACTGTGTTCGTAAAACGTCTTGTCCTCAGCAGACAGATAAGCCTGAATAAGCCGTTTCGGTACGGCGGAAATTGGCACAAACAGCCGACGTTGTTCAGCATACTCAGCCAATAGCGAACCATCAGACGCATGCATGCGTGTCATGACCGGCGGTTCATAGGAAGCAAGCTGTTTATAGTCTGGCAGGTCGCTCGAAACGCTCCACACCATATAGCCAACAACAGCCGCCCCGCAAAAGAACAGGATGCAACCCGCAGTAAAGAGCCATCCTATGAATCTCAACATGTTGTGCAGCGCTGATTAGTCATTTGCCTCAAGTGTTTCAAGTATTGCGTCAGATTATGGCGTAGCTGCGGCAGGAATTGACTTCGATTCCGCAACAAAAAACTGGACAATCGCACTTGCAAGCCCGTGCGCAACCGTGCGTCGCCATTTTGCTGATAACATGAGTTCTTCGTCTTCTTTGCTCGACAGGTAACCGAGTTCCACAAGTACAGACGGAACATCGGGCGCTTTGAGAACGGTGAACCCGGCAGAACGAACAGGCTTACCTGTCATCATGGTCACGCGCTGCAACTGGGCAGCGGCCTCCTTTGAAAACATCATGGATCGCTCTTTAGACTCGCGCTGCACAAGTTCGATAAGCATATCGGCCACATCGGCATTTTCATGCTCCAAATCAAATCCAGCAATGATATCTGAGCGGTTTTCACTTTGCGCCAGAGCTTCAGCTTCAGTATCAGAAGCCTTGTCCGAAAGTGTGTACAATGTTGTACCCCTCGCGGTTTGGCCACGAACGATATCAGCGTGCACGGCAATAAAAAGGTCGGCATTGTTTTCGCGCGCAAATCCAACACGGTCCTTTAGCCTGATGAATTGATCGTCTTCACGCGTCATCAAGACCTTGAACCGCCCCGTCTCGACAAGGATCGTCTTTAATTCACGTGCAAACGCCAGTACGACGTCCTTCTCGAGCACCTTGCGCGGGCTGACCGCACCAGGATCCTGCCCTCCATGACCGGCATCAATAACAACTGTCTTCATTTTCTCAGACATGACAGGTCGCACCTCGGCAGCGTCACCCACAGGCAAATCAGCCGACTTTACAAGGTCCACGACCAAGCGCGCCGGCTGCTTTCCTTGTGCTTCTATGATATGCGCCCTCTCCACCTTCACCGGCCCGGTAGTTTCAAGTCGAAACACAGATTTACCAGTATTTACAGTGCCATAAGTGAACTTCTTGATGAGACCTCTCACCTTAAGTCCAGCGCCTGTGGGAAGTGCAAATTTGACGAGGTCTAACTCGATATTGACGCGGTCGCTTTCAGCTCTTGCAGTCATCGCAAATGCTACTGGCGCCGACAGGTCAACCACAAATCGTGTGTGTTCAGAATCACCCCCGATTCGGGTTCCAAGAACTGTGACTTCCGCAGCCGCAGTCAGTCCAGCCAGGAAGTGCATAACCATAAGAAAAAAAACAGTTTTCAGGAACTTTGAAAACATTGAAATGGGTATACAACTCATGGACACTTCAATACTTGCCAAATGGTTAATTCAACCTTTCATTAGACCTCTGCAATGGCAAACTTGCAAATGCCACTTGTACATCCTACAAGGTTCCCAGCCTCAAGGCAGACTCAGACATATATCTGGGATGCAAGCGAGCGTTGAATTCGAACAGGCAAGTTCCGGAGGTTCCGTATGGACCACTTGCCCAATGAGTAGAGTCGGCAGGATTTCCCGCTGGCTTGCCTGGGGCGCAAAAGCGCTGACTAGGTAAAATATCACCGTTCCAGCTTGCTGGGACACAGGATCAACTGGGATGCGTCACGCATTGAACAAGCCACTACTGAATGTCGCCTCCTGCCGGTTTCGGCGGGCGCTGCATCACGCGGCACATGTGCAGCATCCCTCATGATGCGTCAGTCATCGGCAACTTATGAAGCCTCTGAGCCGGACAGGCAGCTACGCCGTCGCCGCGACTTGACCATCCAAAGGAATATCCCATGGGCAGCAAAATGCTCATCGACGCAATCCACGCCGAAGAAACACGGGTCGTGGTTGCGCGCGGTAACAAGATTGATGAATTTGATTTCGAAAGCGCCTCCCGCAAGCCTCTCAAGGGCAACATCTACCTAGCCAAAGTCACGCGTGTTGAGCCGTCACTTCAGGCAGCGTTTGTTGAATACGGCGGTAATCGACACGGTTTTCTTGCGTTTGCAGAAATCCATCCGGATTACTATCAGATTCCGATTGCTGACCGCCTGGCCTTGATCAAGGAACAGGAAGAGGAAGACGCAGCAGACGCCGCCGAAGAAGCCGAGAATGGTCATTCATCTGGCGACATGTCAGATGACGACGAAGGAAGCGACGACGACCACGGGGAAACACTTGCTGCAGCAGCTGAAGGTGAACCCACTCTGAGTGAGCCATTTGATGACGAGTCTTCAAATGACATCGCAGAGTCATCTTCTGACGAGGCCAGCGAAGCACCCGCATCAGGACCAGCCGCTGAAATTGAAACGGTGGATCAAGACGCGGAACATCAACAGGTCGAGTCAGTCGGTGCAGAAGACGCCCTTGAAGAAGTTCCTCGGCGCAATCGCAGGCCACAACGCCGCCGCTACAAAATCCAAGAGGTTATCAAGCGTCGGCAGATCCTACTGGTACAAGTTGTAAAAGAAGAACGCGGCAACAAAGGTGCAGCGTTGACGACGTATCTGTCGCTCGCAGGCCGCTATTGCGTATTGATGCCAAACACCGCCCGTGGTGGTGGTATTTCCCGCAAGATCACGGACAACAATGACCGCCGCCGCCTCAAAGAAGTGGCACGCGACATTGAAATTCCGCAAGGCATGGGACTCATTGTGCGAACGGCCGGAGCCCAGCGCACCCGTCCTGAAATCAAGCGTGACTATGACTATCTGATCCGCTTGTGGGAAAGTGTGCGAACACTCACGCTCGAATCCCAGGCCCCAAGTCTGGTGTATGAAGAAGGCAGCCTGATCAAGCGTTCCATTCGTGATCTTTACACCAAGGACGTCGACGAGGTCATTGTCGAAGGCGAAGCAGCATATCGTGAAGCCAAAGACTTCATGAAAATGTTGATGCCATCCCATGCAAAGAATGTGAAACTGTACAAGGAAACGCGCCCACTCTTTGCTTCACAACATATCGAAAACCAGCTCGACTCTCTGTTTTCACCAACAGTGACACTGCCATCCGGCGGTTATCTGGTGATCAACCAGACAGAAGCGCTAGTTTCGATCGATATCAACTCGGGCAAATCCACCCGCGAACATTCAATCGAAGATACAGCGCTGCGCACAAACCTCGAGGCCTGCGATGAAATCGGGCGGCAACTGAGACTGCGCGATCTCGCTGGCCTTGTCGTCATCGACTTCATTGACATGGACGAAAATCGCAACAATCGCTCTGTCGAACGTCGCATCAAGGAAGCACTGAAAAACGATCGCGCACGAATACAGGTCGGTCGCATTTCGCATTTTGGCCTGTTGGAGATGTCGCGTCAACGCCTGCGCCCTGGCCTTATCGAAGGTACCTTCCGCCCCTGCCCGCACTGCGAAGGGCGTGGCATTGTACGATCAGTATCGTCATGTGGTCTTGGAATTCTGCGCAACATTGAGGAACATTTGCAAAAGCGCGCGGAAAGTCTCACCGTAAAGTGTGCACCAGAAGTGGCGTTCTACCTCTTGAACGAAAAGCGTGACAGTCTGCTCGTGCTCGAGCAAACTTATAGTGTCACGGTTTTCATTGTTCCTTCGCATGAAAACAAGGAATCGCAATCAACCATCGAACGCGTTCCACACCGTACACTTCCACCACGCCGCATCACGTCTGCGCCTGTGCAAATTGATTCAGCCTTCACGGATACAGATGCAGATGCAGATGCAGACGAAACTCCAGATGCCGTTGAGGTCGATGAACTTGTCGAAGAGGAAAGCGAAGCTTCTGCACAAGCTGAACGCGAAGCTCGCAATCAAGACGAAGATGAACAACGCGGTGGTCGCAGACGCAGACGCCGCGGCAAGAGAGGACGAGGCAATCGTCCAGAACCGGGTGACCAAGCTGAATCTGATTCACCAGATGAACCAACGACAATGGGAGATACCCAACTCTCTTCTGATGAGCAATCTGGTGACGTCGAAACGGGAGAACCTTCTGCCGAAGCCACCGAATTGGAAAATGGAGAAAGGCGTCCCAAAAGTCGCAACCGTTTTGGTCGAAATCGTGGTCGTCGGGATAATCGTGATGGCGGCCGCGAAGGTGGCGTTAGCCAACGTCCTCCACGCGAACCGCGTAAGCGTGAAGCTCGTGAAGCTGTGACAACCGTTCAGGAATTCGCTGCGCAAGTGCAGCCAGCATCTGTCCAGCCGACACCTGTCCAGATTGCGAATCCCGAAACTTTCAGCGAGCCTGAGCCACGCAAGTGGCAACCGCCAGCACCGACAATTGCAGCAGCACCACAGGAACGCAAAGCGGGATGGTGGAGCAAGCGCAAATAAGAGCCTCAAACTCGCCGCAATTCGCAACAAGAAGTCCGGCCATGCAAAACAAGTCGATGGCCGGAAAACTGGTTCGCAAAGCGCGCAGCTTGGCCGCAAACATAGCGCTGCTGTCTTTGATTGTTTCTCAATCATTTACGGCGCAAGCTGCTGGCAGACCCGCATTGATCCGCGATGCCGAGATCGAAGGATTGCTTCGCCTTTATACGAAAAGCACATTCAAGGCCGCAGGGCTCAATCCGTCCTCGGTCAAAGCCTATGTAATTGCGGATCGCAATATCAATGCCTTTGTCGCAGGCGGCCAACGCATTTTTGTCCATACCGGCCTTTTTACAAAAACCAAAACACCCAATGAAGTCATCGGAGTACTGGCGCACGAAACCGGCCACATAGCGGGTGGTCATCTGGCAAAGCTCAAAAGTGAAATGGCAGATGCCAGTGCGCAAAGAATCATTGGCATGTTGCTGGGCGCAGCCGCAGTTGTGGGAGGCGCAGCCACCGGAAGCACCGAAGCATCGCAGGTTGGCCAAGGGGTAATCATCGGCAGCCAAGGATTGGCACAACGAAATTTCCTTTCATACCAAAGGTCCATGGAAGCATCCGCAGACCAAGCCGCACTGCGTTATCTCAACGCAACCGGCCAGAGCACCAAAGGAATGCTCACTCTGTTCGAAAAGCTTGCAAATGAATCGCTGGCCTCAGCTCAAGGTGTAGACCCCTACTTGTTGTCCCATCCCATGCCGCTGGAACGCATTCGCAATCTCGAAACCGCAGCAAGAAAGTCACCCAATTTCGACAAACGAGATGACGCAGCACTGCAGTTGCGCCACGACCTGGTGAAAGCAAAGCTCGCCGGATTTATGGAATCCACACAATTTGTATTTCAAAAATATCCAAAGTCGGACACATCGATGCCCGCACGTTACGCTCGCTCGATCGCCATGTTTCGGCGGGGCGATCTCAAGAATGCCATCCCAGTCATCGACAGTTTGATCGACGACGTACCTCAAAATCCCTATTTCTGGGAACTCAAGGCACAGGCCTACAACGATGCTGGTCAATACAAGTTGGCCTTGCCCGCAGTCAGGAAGGCTCGCGAGCTTCTGCCAAACAATGGCCTGATCCAGATCATGGAAGCAGAAACCCTGATCGGAATCGGTGACACGACAAACGTCAATGCAGCTTTGAAGTCCCTGCAGTTCGCGCGAAAGACCGAAAATGACTCACCCTTGCTCTACAAATTGTCGGCCCAGGCCTACGCCATCAAAGGCGACGTGCCGCGAGCCGAGCTCGCAACAGCAGAGTATGCAGTCGCATCGGGAGACCGCGAATTGGCTCAACAGAAATCTGCCAGAGCTGTGCGATTGTTCAAAAAAGGCACACCCGAATGGTTAAGGGCCACTGATCTCTTGGCATTAAGTACACGCAAAAAGTGATTGGCAATAAATTATGACATATTGTTGAATCAGCACATGAGGATTTCCATGAACAATCTAACCCGAATTGCCAGTGTTGCAGTGTTGACTGTCACGCCGTGGCTGACTGCGAACGCGGAAGAAATATCGCCTGCGCAGAAAAAAGAAATAGAAGCAATCGTTCGCAGTTACCTCGTTGAGAACCCTGAAATTCTGGTCGAAATGAGCCAGAGACTGGAAGCAAAACAGCGCAATGAAGAAGACAAGGCACGAAAATCCGCTCTCACAGGGCATGCAAAATCCTTGTTCAAACTTGCCGAAGATCCCGTCGCAGGCAATCCCAAGGGTGATGTAACAGTCGTCGAGTTCATGGACTACAACTGTGGTTGGTGCAAAAAGTCAGTTATCGAGATCTCAAAGATCCTTGAACAAGACAAAGACCTGCGTGTTGTTTTCAAGGAGTTTCCGATTTTCGGCGAAGGCTCCGAGTATGCCGCCAAAGCGGCCTTGGCATCGCGCAAACAAGATGCCTACTGGAAATTTCATCTCGCCATGTTTCAACACGAGGGCCAGATTAATGCCGAAGTCGCAGATTCGATTGCCGCCTCAATTGGTCTTGATCTGGACAAACTGAAAAAAGACATGGACGACCCGGAAATTGCGGCCTCGCTTGCTAAAACACGCGAGCTTGCCCAGTCTTTGCAGTTGACGGGAACTCCCGCCTTCGTAATCGATGAAACAGTCGTGCCGGGTTACATCACACACGACCGAATGATCGAAACGATCGCCGGTGTCCGCGCAAATGGCGGTTGCAAAATCTGCTGATTGCGGCAATTGCACAAAACATTATAACTTCACCACACCTGGCGACTCAGCTTGGGGGATCAAAAGCGCTTGGAATCTGGCAGGAGTGAACGTGGCAAAAAAAGTGGCAAAGACAACGAAGGCGACCGGCGAGTCAGCTGATCTGACCTTAATTCGCAAATTGGCTGATATGCTGAACGCGACCGGTCTGACCGAAATCGAACTTGAACAGGGTTCGAGCAGAATTCGCGTCGCAAAGTCCAGCGGAGTTGCAACGTCGATTATGGCTGCCCCTCCGGCATTGCATTCACAGTCGCTTCCCGTGTCAGGTGCGAGCCCAGCAATCGCAGGTCCGGTCGCAGACCGCCCAGGTGCGCTGAAATCACCAATGGTCGGGACAGCCTATCTTTCACCATCGCCAGGCACGCCTCAATTTGTAAGCGTAGGTGATGCAGTCAAGCAGGGTCAAACGGTACTGATCATCGAAGCGATGAAAACCATGAATCAAATCCACGCCCATGTTTCAGGTAGAGTGATCGAACTGCGGATCGAAAACGGTCAACCTGTAGAATATGGTGAAGTGCTTTTGGTGATTGAATAGTCATGTTTGACAAAGTTCTCATCGCCAATCGCGGCGAAATTGCACTTCGCGTCTTGCGCGCGTGCCGCGAACTCGGCATCCATACTGTTGCGGTTCACTCAACTGCCGACGCCGATGCCATGCACGTCAAACTGGCCGACGAATCCGTTTGCATCGGTCCACCACCAGCAAAAGACAGTTACCTTAATATTCCGGCAATTGTGGCAGCCTGCGAGATTACAGGTGCTGAAGCGGTTCACCCGGGCTACGGTTTCCTGTCTGAAAATGCTCGCTTCGCCGAAATCTTGGGTGAGCATAAGATAAAATTTATCGGCCCCTCAGCCGAAAATATTCGCACCATGGGCGACAAGATTGAAGCCAAGCGCACCGCCAAGGCACTTGGCATTCCAGTTGTTCCAGGCTCCGAAGGCGGTGTTTCGTCACTCGACGACGCACGTGTGATCGCCAAGTCCATCGGATATCCTGTTATCATCAAGGCCACCGCAGGTGGCGGTGGACGCGGCATGAAGGTGGCTCGCAATGAAGCCGATCTTGATCTCGCAATGTCAACGGCCCAGTCCGAAGCCAAGGCGGCATTCGGAAACAGCGAAGTCTATATCGAAAAATATCTTGAGAAGCCCCGCCATATTGAGATTCAGATACTGGGCGATGGACAAGGCAATGCAGTTCATTTGGGCGAACGCGATTGCTCATTGCAGCGTCGTCACCAGAAAGTCTGGGAAGAAGCCCACTCCCCTGCCCTGAACGCTACGCAACGCGATGTCATCGGCAACCGAGTTGCCAAAGCTATGGCTGAGCTGAGCTACGAAGGTGTTGGAACGATTGAATTTCTGTACGAAGACGGCGAGTTCTACTTTATTGAAATGAACACGCGCCTTCAAGTCGAACATCCCGTGACGGAAGCCATTACCGGTCTCGATTTGGTGCAAGAGCAACTTCGCATCGCAGCTGGCGCAAAACTGCAGATGACACAGGACGACATCACGTTTGCAGGACACGCAATCGAGTGTCGCATCAACGCGGAAAATCCACGCACATTCACACCATCGCCAGGCCGCGTGGATTCAGTCCATTTTCCGGGCGGCTTGGGCATTCGTGTCGATAGCGCACTTTATTCCGGCTATCGCATTCCGCCCTATTACGACAGCCTCATTGGCAAATTGATCGTCTCTGGAAAAACCAGGACCGAATGTATGATGCGCCTGCGCCGCGCTTTGTCAGAATTTGTCGTCGAAGGTGTTGAAACCACAATTCCTCTTTTCCAACAGCTTCTTGCCGAACCAGACATCATCGACGGTCACTATGACATCCATTGGCTGGAGAAATTCCTCGCCCAAAAGGCATGAGCGCCATCACTCCGGAAATTGTGCTCCAGGCCTACGCTGTGGGACTTTTTCCCATGGCAGAAACAGCAAACGATCCCGTACTGCATTGGATTGAGCCCGAAATCCGTGGCATCATTCCACTGCAAGAGTTTCACATCTCCCACTCCCTGCGCAAAGTTGTGCGTCAGTCACAATTCGAAATCCGCATCAACACGGCGTGCGATGCCGTTATTTCCGCCTGCGCCGAACGAACACGAAACCGAAAGGTGACTTGGATTAACGCAGTCATTCGCGAACTCTATGGCAAACTCCATCAACTGGGGCATTGTCACAGCGTCGAAACTTGGCAGGATGGCAAACTTGTCGGTGGGCTTTATGGCATTCAGATCGGTGCAGCGTTTTGTGGGGAAAGCATGTTTTCCCGCACGACCAATGCAAGCAAAGTGGCACTTGTACACTTGGTTGCGCGACTGAAGGCAGGCGGTTTCATGTTGCTCGATACACAATTTACCAACGATCACCTGATGCAATTCGGAACGTTGGCAATCCCGCAATCTGAGTATCGCACACGTCTTGATGAAGCGATCAAAGAACAAGCAACCTTCATGGAATTCACGGATGACAATGACGGTGAAGAGGTGTTACGCCTCGCTTTGTCAATCTAGCGGATCTGCTTCCTCAGGCTGAAGTGTCTCTTCTTCAACCGGTTTTTGCACTTCATCAGGTGGCGGTGGTGCGTTTGGATCACGGCAACCAGTCAGCCAAACGTCCAGTACGGGATGTTCAACTGCGTTCAGCCCCGGGCTCTCGGCAAACATCCACCCCGAAAACACACGCTTCATTTCACCATTCGGCTCTTTGGAATCAATCTGCACAAAAGCCGTTGTCTTGGGTGCCTCGGTGATAGGACGGGAATAACAGATGGAAGCTTTGACAGTGAAACTCTCAAACTCGGTCGACTGACCAACCTGCGCTTCAAAATTGGTCGTCAGTCCCGTGATTTTGTTCAAGCCGACAAACACTGCGACAGGATTGGCGATCCTCTCAGCCCATGCTGGAGCAGCAAACAAGAGCACACCAGCCACTACGGACAGTCCAATGGCGTTTATCTTAAGATGGTACATTGCTACGGAGCAGCTGGCTCTTCCGGCGCAGGAGCATTTTCAGGTGTACTTGTCGCCGCTGGTTTCTTTTCAAACATGGCCTGACTGATTAGCGACCACATATCGACAGAACCTTGTGTAAAACTGATCACGCCACCATCGGCAAGTTTTGCATCTGATCCACCAGGTTCCAGAGCGATGAAACGCCCGCCAAGCAACCCTTCACTTGTCACTTTTGCAACCGTGTCCTCCGATAAAGTGATTGCAGGATCAATATCCAATCCAACCCTCGCCTGAAATGACTCAGGGTCGAGAGACTGACTCGTCACACTACCAACTTTGATTCCGGCCAAGCGCACATCGGTTCCCACGTTGATGCCTTCAACATTATCGAATTCGGCACTCAACGAATAACCACGGACGCCAACACTACCTTTGCCGGTCGCCGTCAGTGCAAACGCCAAGAACGCTGCGGCAACAGCAATGACACCGCCCCCAACTATGGTTTCTGTATTGAATTTGGCTTGCATATCGACTCCGAACGTTATTCTGGCTTCCAAGCCTGATAATCGGGGGCCTGTTTACGAACACCGTTACCAACAATCGAACCTGAGGGTCGATAGGCTTTGGCGCTACCTGTCAGGTTGGGTTGATGAGGCTTCTCCCACTCGCGCGCAACATAGGCATCGTTGGCAGGCAGGGTATCAACGCGGTGATGTATCCAACCATGCCATCCAGGAGGAATCTCAGATGCCTCGGCGTAGTTGGCATAAACAACCCACCGCCGCTCCGGGATGGAATCCGGTATCGCCGACGCTGACCTGAAATAGGAGTTACCAAGGTCATCCTTGCCGACAAATTCGCCCTTACGCCACGTAAAGAAACGCGTATTCAGCGTCTGTCCATTCCACCAGGTAAAAAACTGTTTTAGAAATCGCATTTCCAAACCTCTAACAGGCGTTCCTTATGGCGGATTGGCCATGCAACGTCCAGTCAAACCCTTACCGATCAGTACTCTGCAAAAGCACCTGTTTCTGACCTGTCGGACCAATTGTCGCCAACACCTGAACTCCGCCGGAAGTGCTCAGCCCGCTCAATATCCGTTCCATGTCTGGCGGATCCAAAATGCTGTCGCGCGGTATGGCGTATACTTTTGGTCGCGGTGCCAATGTCTCTTTCAATAAGCTCAAGGCATAGACCCGGTCATGCCGCGTCCCGTCCGCTGCAATAATGTTGGTCTGAAAGGCCCGGATGACCAACCTTGAAAACGGATCATCGGGCAAATATTTGATTGCTGTCAGTTTGGCTTTCAATCCCTCATGCAACAGTGGGCGCGGTTTGATGTCCTGAAACGCAGACTTGACATTGAGGTACCCAACGCCGTCTTTCCACGTCCATTTTTGAGTGGCCTGCCACCCGTTTCGTTGCAATACTGAAAACAAGTCTTCAGCACTGCCACTCCATTGGGCAGCAAAAGGCTCCCCGCCCCCACCGACGAGGTCAATGCGCTTCTGAGGCAAGTAATTGGCGTCAGTTGACAAATAGTCCGCAAGAGTAACGACCCTCACCGGCGTTGGACGAGAATAGGAAGCAAGTAAGTGGACAAACTGGAATTCCATGTGTGCGGCAGCACTGACAGCAAACACAAGTGCCATAAAGAGCGAAAACATGGCGGGCCGAATGCGCCGAGCTGGCAAAGCTTCGATCAAAACTCCGAACCCGGCGAGCAAAATGCCTCCCAGCAAAACTCCGCCCATCACATCACTCATCCAGTGCGCCCCGAGATAAAGGCGTGAAAATCCAATGGCGATGATCAGCAGACCACAGATTGCAGCCACAACTGCCCTGCTCCATCGGCCCATGGCATGGCCGGCCAGAATGGCAACCATTCCGAAAGCCACGGTACTCATCACGGCGTGGCCACTGGGAAAACTGAAAGTGCCGATCAGTTCAACTGGAATATTCCCTTCTGGTCGGGGCCGCGCAGTGACAACTTTCAGTCCGATTTCAAGTCCTTTTGCCGCCAGCAAGAATGCTCCCACCGCAATACCCGCCCGCACCGCTCGTCGGAAGATCAACCACGCCACGAGCGCAAGACCAACGCAGATGATAACAAAGTCATCACCCAACATCGTAAGGCCAACCATGACTTCATCGCCCGGCGCGCTGCGCAATTCACCCAACAGATTGTGAATTGAAACATCGAGATTGGAAACGGCTTTGCTGAAAACAAGTCCAAAAACCATGTCGAGCAAGACAAGGACGCCAACCACACAAAACAGCAAGAACAATAACGTGAGATAGGAACGCGGATGATCCGGGGACAACACGCGCCCCAACCGGCGCATGGGCCTGTTGTGGCGCGCCTTTGCCCAATTCGAAAGGGCAAGCAGAACATCGTCAAAATAGGGAGCAACACCTGCAGCAGCCAGTCGAATAAGCCAGCTGCCAACGGCGATGACGGTCAACAGTACCAACAGCACAATCGCCAGCCGACCACTGATTTCACCGGCAAAGCTCAGGCCTTTACCGACAAGAATGCCAGGCAAAATATGCGCCAAAGTCCAAACAAGACCTGAAACAACGTTGATGATTATGAAGTAGAGCTGGTTCATGCGGAACATGCCGACAATGCCCGGTACCACGGCCTTTACACCGGGAACAAAACGTCCAATGGCAATACTCTTTCCACCATGAAGTCGCACATAGTCTTCACCCTTTGCCACCAATTGCGGGTAGCGATTCAAGCGGCCACAGCGTTTTGAGTCTTTCACCATAAAAATACCCGGCCCAATAAGACACTTGGTCACCCAGGATGGCACCGATGGCCGTTGCCAGAAAAACCGGCCAGAAGTGGAGTTGGCCTGTTCCCACGAGCGTTCCAGCGCCAACCAGAACGACAGTTGAAGGAACGACAAGGCCAATGATGAGCAGCGCTTCACCAAAAGCGATGAGAAACACAATCGCAATGGCCCATTCCGGATTCGCGGCGAAATAATCAATATAGTGTTGGACTGATTCCATGGTTTCCGCATTGACCGTAGGTATTGGGCGCTGTTAAGGCACGTTACAGGTAAACAAATCATCAGGGTAAGGCAATTGCACCCGCTTTTCGCGAATGACATTTAGCCTGGCCCTGCTCTTGGCAGCAGCTGGCTTCCTTGGCGGCACTATTAATGCCGTAGCAGGCGGGGCCACGCTTTTCACGTTTCCGGCTATGCTATTTGCAGGATTGCCACCCATTATCGCCAACGCCTCAAGTTCTGTCGCACTGACTCCTGGTCATCTGTTCGCGGTATTGGCAGAACGGGACAAACTGCCATCGCAACGTTTCGAACTCTGTATAGCCATTTGTCTGGCTGCCATTGGTGGTTTGGCTGGAGCATTCCTCTTGTTATGGACGACCGAAAAGACATTTACCCAAATCGTCCCTCTATTGATCGGCGTGGCAACATTGATTTTTGCTTTCGGCAAACGTTTGCAAAACACAGTGAAGCAGCACTTCGGCACGTCTCACGACACGCCTTTGATACGGCTATGCCTGTTGGCACCAGTGTCCGTATATGGCGGCTACTTTGGCGCTGGCATGGGCGTCGTTCTCATGGCTGCCTTCGCTGTGACGAGTTCGTGGTCAGTAAGAACCGCGAACGCAACCAAGAACCTGCTCGGTGCGGTGTCGAACTGGGCCGCCATTGCCGCCTTCATGACCTACAGCATGATAAGTTGGCCTGAAACCATCGCTATGCTGTCTGGAGCGGTCTTGGGCGGGTTGACGGGCGCGCGTTTGCTGAAGTCTTTGTCCACTGAGACGATTCGCGCTGTCGTCGTGACAGCAGGATCACTTCTTACAGTGATCTACACATGGAAATACTGGCTATAACAGTATTCAGATGATTCCCGGACCAGCAGCCGATCCCAGAACCTTGATTCCGCGCATACCACGCTGGATTGGCTTCATTGCCGCATGCGTCGGCATGTTTATGGCCATCCTGGATATTCAAGTTGTCGTCACGTCACTGGCCGTCATCGAAGAGGCCTTGGGCATAGGTGCGGACAGCATGTCGTGGATCCAGACGGCCTATATCATTGCCGAAGTCATCGCCATTCCGCTCACCGGTCTTCTCATGCGCGTCTTTTCAATGCGCTGGCTGTTCACGGCAGCATTGGCATGTTTCACGTTCGCATCAATCGGATGTGCCTACAGCAGCGGCTTTTTTGACCTCCTGCTCTGGCGTGTGTTCCAAGGGTTTGCCGGCGGCGTGCTCATTCCAATCGTATTTTCCGGCATCTTCTTGCTGTTTCCCCGCGGCATTGAACAAACCCTGGCCACGACAGTTGGCGGTCTATTGGCTGTCCTCGCCCCGGCCCTGGGTCCAATAACGGGCGGATGGCTCACTGAAAACTATAACTGGCAATGGCTGTTCTTGATCAATGTCATTCCCGGAATTCTCGCAGTTTTTGCCGGTGCATTGACGCTGCCCAAAGCCAGAATCAACCTCGGCATGTTGCGAGAACTTGATTGGCCATCACTGCTGGCGTTCGGTTTGTCGCTCGCACTTTTAATCATCGGTTTGAAGGAAGCTCCCAAACAAGGTTGGCTGTCTTTGCCGGTGTTGGGTTGCTTTGCTTTGACGATAGCGCTTCTCGCGTTTTCGATTTTGCGTCCTGCACCAGCCATCATGTTCAGCCTGCTGAAAGACCGTGGCCTGGCCTTTGGTTGCATCCTGAGTTTCATCCTTGGCTTCGTGCTCTTTAGTGCCGTCTACATTCTGCCCGTATTTTTGGCATTCGTCCGCCAGCACGGCCCATTGACCATTGGCATCTACACCCTCGTCATGGGTGCCACACAATTGGTATTTGCACCTTTCGTCGTTCAAATCGATCGCTATCTCGATGCCCGTTGGCTGTCAGCGCTTGGCTTCGCTGCCTTTGGCATCGGACTCGCTATAAATGCTGATCTGACAATCGCCTCGGACTATAACGAAATCTATTGGCCCCAAATTGTAAGGGGCGCGGCTATCGCACTCTGCATCTTGCCGCCAATCCGCCTGGCCCTGGGTCTTGTTCCAATCAGCCAGGTCAGTGACGCATCGGGTTTGTTCAATCTTGTCCGCAACATTGGAGGGGTCATTGGCATCGCAATCTGCGACACATTCATGTTTGGCAGAGGCCCCGAACATGCCGATGTCCTCACTCAATTGGTGAAATCCGACCCCGCCAAGGCTGCGAGCCTGTTGGGATTATCAATTGAAGATATGCCCGACCCCGAAGATCCAACAGGCATCCTTGGAATAATGGACGCCATTCAAAGTACCAGTCTCACCATGGCCATCAACGAATGTTGGTGGATGCTGGCTGGCGTCTCTTTTCTGGCGCTACCTGTCTTGCTGCTCGTCGGTCCGATTCGAAGCAGCATTCCGGCCAAATATCGCGCCCAAGGTGCAGAACCACACGCCTGACAAGACTCGAAATTGCAATCCCGCAGCTGATCGACCCACAAATATTTTTTTGTTTTGTAGCGTCTGGGCCTTGACGTCTGTCAACCCCCGAGGCCGTTCCTCCACAGCTAAAAGCTTTCTGTATATGCAAGTGTCAGGAACTCTTGAGCTTCCCCCAAGAATCGGTTCAAGGTGCCTTATCAACAGAAAGAGTAATTCTGTGGACACAATATCTGGTGTTTACACTTTGGTGACACACTAGCTATTGACGACAATTGTTTCAGGGCCTAGATTCCAAATCCAAGCTTTGAACGCAAAAAAGTCGAAAAACTGAGCAGGTCCGGGCACTAACACGGGCCTCGCGTTCAAAAGTTTGGGGGCGCAAAAACGCCAAGGGGAATGTCGCGTCACACGGAGTGGTTTCCACGCCGTGCGAGCGTTTGCGCGCGACAACACGGGACGACGGACTGCGGGCGGGCTGCAGTTCGAACTAAGAATAATGCGAGGGCAGAAACATGAAGATTGAACGCCGCTACACCAAAACCGGCCAGGACGCTTACACAGGAATCGATTTCCGCACAGCGGTAAGTGAAATCAAGAACCCGGACGGCAGCGTCGTTTTCCGCCTCGACAGCATTGAAGTGCCTGCAAATTGGTCACAAGTCGCCACCGATATTCTCGCCCAAAAGTACTTCCGCAAGGCCGGTGTGCCAAAAGTTATGAAGCGCGTCGAAGAAAACAGCATACCATCTTGGCTGTGGCGCTCCGTCGCCGACGAAAAAGCACTCGCGGACATGCCTGCAAAAGAGCGCACAACCGGCGAAATGTCGGCCAAACAAGTTTTCAACCGCCTCGCTGGTACTTGGACATACTGGGGTTGGAAGGGCGGTTACTTCGATACAGAAGAAGACGCCCGCGCGTTCTATGATGAGCATTGCTACATGCTGGCCCGCCAGATGTGTGCGCCCAACAGTCCACAGTGGTTCAATACCGGCCTTCATTGGGCCTATGGCATCGACGGTCCAGGCCAAGGCCATCACTATGTCGACTACCGGACCGGTGAACTCACAGCTTCAACGTCGGCCTACGAACACCCACAACCCCATGCCTGCTTTATCCAGTCCGTCGCCGATGACCTAGTCAACGAAGGTGGCATCATGGACCTGTGGGTTCGCGAAGCCCGCTTGTTCAAATATGGCTCCGGAACAGGTTCAAACTTCTCATACCTGCGCGGTGAAGGTGAAAAACTGTCGGGCGGCGGCAAGTCGTCGGGTCTAATGAGTTTCCTCAAAATTGGTGATCGCGCCGCAGGTGCCATCAAGTCCGGCGGCACCACACGACGCGCAGCAAAAATGGTCGTGGTTGATGTCGATCATCCAGATATCGAACAATATGTTGAGTGGAAGGTGAAGGAAGAGGAAAAAGTGGCTTCCATCGTCACGGGCTCCAAGGTCGTGAAGAAGCACATGACCGCCATCATGAAGGCCTGTGTCAATTGCGAAGGCCCAGGCAACGACTGCTTTGAAATCGACAAGAACCCAGCCCTGAAACGCGCCGTCAAGGATGCGCGCCGCAATATGGTGCCAGACAACTATATCAAGCGCGTCATCCAGTTTGCCCGCCAAGGCTATAAGGAAATTGCCTTTGACACCTACGACACCGATTGGGATGGCGAAGCATACCGCACCGTTTCTGGTCAGAACTCCAACAACTCGGTCCGCGTCACCGATGACTTCCTGCGTGCTGTCGAGCGCGACGATGACTGGAACCTCATTGGCCGGACCAACAACAAGGTCTACAGCACACTGAAAGCCAGCACCCTGTGGAACAAGATCAGCTATGCGGCATGGGCCTCGGCAGATCCGGGTATTCAGTTCCACACCACCATTAATGACTGGCACACCTGCCCGGCATCAGGCGAAATCAGGGCCTCGAACCCCTGCTCAGAATACATGTTCCTCGATGACACGGCCTGCAACCTTGCCTCGTTGAACCTTATTCAGTTCCGCAAGGAAGATCAGGTTTTTGACATCGAATCCTATGAGCACGCAGTCCGGCTCTGGACAATTGTCTTGGAAATCTCGGTACTGATGGCCCAATTCCCGTCCAAGGAAATTGCCCGGCTGTCTTACGAATACCGCACCTTGGGATTGGGTTTCGCCAACATCGGCGGCCTCCTCATGACGGCTGGCATTCCCTATGACAGTCATGAAGGTCGGTCCATCTGCGGAGCGCTGTCAGCCATCATGACGGGTATCTCCTATGCAACATCGGCAGAAATGGCCAAGCAACTCGGCCCCTTCCCCGGATTTGCACCGAACCGCGACCACATGCTGCGTGTCATGCGCAACCATCGCCGCGCTGCTTACGGCGCAGCAGTGGGTTACGAAAACATCCATATCAACCCTGTGCCCTTGGATGAAAACGACCTGAGCGACAAATCACTCGCAGCGGCCGCACGCCGCGCTTGGGATCTCGCTGTCACGCTGGGCGAACAGCACGGCTACCGCAATGCGCAAGCCACTGTTGTCGCACCAACCGGCACCATCGGGCTCGTTATGGATTGCGATACCACTGGCATCGAACCGGATTTTGCACTTGTGAAGTTCAAGAAGCTGGCAGGCGGTGGCTATTTCAAGATCATCAATCAAGCTGTGCCGGAAGCGCTCCGCACCTTGGGCTATCAACCCGATCAGATTGAACAGATCATCGGTTATGCTGTTGGCCATGGATCATTGTCTGACTCGCCAGCCCTGAACCATAACCAGCTCCGCGCCAAAGGTTTTGGAGATGAACAAATCAGCAAGGTGGAATCTGGCCTCGCATCGGCCTTCGACATCAAGTTCGTCTTTAACAAGTGGACTCTCGGTGAAACCTTCTGCAAGTCCGCTCTGAAAATATCCGACGAACAGTTGAACGATTTCGCGTTTGATCTCTTGGCCCATGTTGGGTTCTCGAAATCAGACATCGACAAAGCCAACATCCACGTCTGCGGCGCCATGACCTTGGAGGGCGCTCCTGGTCTCAAAGATGAACATTTGCCGGTATTCGACTGCGCTAACGCCTGCGGCAGGCTTGGCAAACGCTTCCTGTCGGTGGATAGCCACATCCGCATGATGGCTGCATCGCAGCCATTCATCTCCGGTGCCATTTCCAAGACCATCAACATGCCAAACGATGCCATGGTCGAGGATTGTGCAGCCGCCTATATGATGAGTTGGAAGCTCGGCATCAAGGCCAACGCCCTTTATCGCGATGGTTCAAAGCTGTCTCAGCCCTTGTCAGCACAATTGATTGCCGACGAAGATGACACAGAAGATGCGGTTGAAGCTTTGGTTGCCAAACCAGCGGCGGGTCGCGTGGAAACGGTGGTCGAACGGATCGTCGAGCGCGTCATTGAACGCCAATTCGAACGAGAAAAGCTGCCTGGTCGCCGTAAAGGCTACACCCAGAAGGCCGTTGTCGGGGGCCACAAGGTTTACCTGCGCACAGGCGAATATGAAGATGGCAAACTGGGCGAAATCTTCATTGATATGCACAAGGAAGGTGCCGCGCTCCGCGCCATGATGAACAACTTCGCCATCGCGGTGTCAGTTGGTCTGCAGTACGGCGTACCGCTGGAAGAATTTGTGGATGCATTCACATTCACGAAATTCGAGCCCGCTGGCATGGTGCAAGGCAACGACTCCATCAAGAACGCAACGTCAATTCTCGACTACGTGTTCCGAGAACTCGCTGTGTCCTACTTGGGTCGCAACGATCTCGCCCATGTTGAAGCCTCGGAATTGGGTTTTGATGCCCTTGGAAAAGGCATCAACGAAAATGATGAGAAACCAGCGGTTCCGGCGCATCGCTTCCTGTCCTCAGGTTTCGTTCGCACCCAAAACCTGGCCAATGTTGTTGTGATGCCACAAGGGGCTTCCCAATCTCCGGCACTCGCCTTGCAAATGCGCGTGACAGAGACAACAGCGGCCATGACACTCGCAACTCCCGTAGAAGCGACAGTAAAACTGCCAGAACCTGCAGCCGTCATGACCATGGACCGCCGCACCGAAGCACGCCTCAAAGGCTACGAAGGCGATTGCTGCGGCGAATGCGGCAACTACACCATGGTGAGAAACGGAACGTGCTTGAAGTGTGACACATGCGGCTCGACGAGTGGGTGTTCGTAAGTTACAAAAAATGTCATCCCCGCGAAACGGCGGGGATGACGACAGCGGCGACTCCATCATCCTTGACACCTTCATCGATTAGAAAGCGGGTCTGACATGCCCAAGATTCGTTACGCCGTAGTCGGAACTGGCTGGATTTCGCAAATCGCATTTTTGCCAAGTGCGGCACAAACCGGAAACTCCGAAATTACCGCCTTGGTCACCGGCAACCGCGAAAAAGCGCAGCAGCTTGCGGACTTCCACGGCATCAAGACTGTTTTCACCTACGATCAATACGACGACATGCTGCAATCCGGCACTGTTGACGCGGTTTACATCGCCCTACCCAACTCGTTGCATGCCGACTTCGCCATTCGCGCTGCCAAGGCAGGTGTCCACGCCATCGTCGAAAAACCATTGGCCCGAACCGAAGTCGAGAGCATCGCGATGATCGACGCCTTCGCCAAAGCTGGCAAATGGCTGATGACCGCCTATCGTCTGCACACCCATCCTGGCACACTGCAAGTGTTGGACCTCGTGCGCAGCGGGGCGATTGGCGATCCACGCTACTTCTCATCGTGTTTCTCCTTCAACATGGGACCCGGCAACCATCGCCTGCTCGCCGAACATTGGGGCGGACCGCTACAAGACATCGGCGTCTATTGCATCAATGCTGTGCGCCAGCTCTTCGCCGATGAACCTACAGAGGCGACCGCCATGCGCTCAGTCGGCACCGACGACCGTTTTGCCGAAGTCGAAGAGATGATTGCGGCTACGTTGCGCTTCCCTAAGGGGCGCATCGGGCAATTCATCGCCAGTTTTGGTGCCGATGAGAGCGATAGTTACCAGATTTTTGGAAGCACTGGGCAGATTGAGGTCAAAGGTGGCTACCGTTTTGACGTGCCGATGACGTATCGCATGTCGGCTAACGGCAAGATCACCGAAAAATCCTTCCCGCTCTGCGATCACTTCAGCGCGCAGACCGCTTATTTTTCGGATTGCATCACGAAAAACACGCGACCGGAGCCCGATGGTGAAGAAGGATTGGCTGACATGCGCGTGATGTTGGCGATAGAGAAGGCCGCACAAACAGGAATCCCACAAAAAATATCATCCCCACCACGAAATTCGCGACCAATTCCATCAATGGGCAAGCAATTTCCACCTGTCGATCACCGCTTGATGCTCTGACTCCGTGTGAATCATGCAACAGTGGATCACCTTTTCCACAACTATTTCAGATCAGCCTCGACCAATACAAGTAATCCATCAGCTCACCACAAAATCAACTTGGTAAAAGACGGCTGTCGTCAGTGTACGGACAATAACCTTGATCAAGGTAAAAAATAGCACGACACAACAACAACAATTTCGTCCGCCCACGGATGAAATTGGAATTCGCTCAATGTTTACTTCTTGTTAGCAACATCGTGCGAAACACAACATGTTGTTCGGCATATTGCCGAATCACACAAACGGGTTCAGAGATGACGCCAGTGACGAGCACAAGAAGCATTTTTACGATGATTCCATGTGTTTGTTGCAAGTCAGTCCAGCCTGCGTTGTGGGGCAATACAAACTCAAATCTCTAGGAGATATAAAATGGCTGCTAAGAAAGCAAAGAAGGCAACTAAGAAAGCTGCTAAGAAGACCAAGAAGGCCAAGAAGAAGTAAGCTCACGGCTTTCTTTTATTGAATTCGGCCCCGCGTAGCATTGCTACCGGGGCCGTTTTCGTTTGGCATGAGAGTTGGAAGGGGCGCCACCCCCATGTTTATTGATAAACGTAAATTCGCGACCCGACTTTGACGCGGTTATAGAGATCAACCACATCTGCATTCATCATCCGGATACATCCAGATGACATCGCCTGGCCAATGGAGCGCTCATCGTTGGTGCCATGCACGCGATAGATCGTGCCGCCGATATAGAGTGCGCGCGCACCCAGCGGATTGCCCGGGCCACCTTCCATGAAGTCTGGAATTTTACGACCTTTGGCAGCTTCCCGCTCAATCATTTCCTTGGGCGGTGTCCAGCTGGGCCATTCCTGCTTCCATGCAATGCGACCATTGCCGCTCCACTGAAAACCATCCCGACCAACGCCAACGCGGTAACGAATGGCCTCACCATCGCCGACGACATAGTAAAGTGCGCGTTCTGGTGTTTTTACAACGAGCGAACCCACCGGATACTTGGACTCATTCCAGTCCACGGTCTTGCGCGTCGCCCGTGTGGATAATCCGGAAAATTGATACCGGCCATAAGAGTTGCTGCCGACGCGGCGTCCGCTCCGAGGAGAGAACAGGCACTCCAGAAAGCTCTCACACTTCTTTTTCGGGGCGGCACCCTGCACGGCAAAAAGCTTCTTGCGCGGATTTTCACGCACTGCAACTTTCTTGGTTTTTATGACCTTGACTTGCTGCTTGTCGCTCCCTGTTGCAGCGCCAGCCTCACTCACAAGTGAAAAACTTAAGGAAACGGCAAGGGCCGCAACGGACAACAATTTCAACATTGATACCTCGAACAAGAAAAAACGCAGTGATACATCAGCAAGCAGACTTACAAAAATCACGTTTCCGGGAGGTTAAGCCGGAGATGAAGCTCCCGCAGTTGCTTCGGGGTGGCGTCAGATGGTGCCCCCATCAGCAAATCCTGCGCCTGCTGGTTCATCGGGAACAGTGTGATTTCCCGCAAGTTTGTCGCCCCCACCAACAACATGACGATGCGATCCACACCAAAAGCCATACCGCCATGAGGCGGTGCACCATACTGGAACGCCCGGTACATTCCGCCGAAGCGTTCTTCTACCTCTGCCTTGGACACGCCCGTGATTTCAAACGCTTTCACCATCGTTTCTGGCGAATGGTTGCGGATCGAACCGGAAGCGAGTTCATAGCCGTTGCACACCATGTCATACTGGAACGCCTTGATGGTGAGCGGATCCTGCTCCTGCAAAGCCTTCATACCACCTTGTGGCATCGAAAACGGATTATGGCCAAAGTCCACCTTTTTGTCCTCATCGCTCCATTCATAAAACGGAAAGTCGACAATCCAGGCGAAGGCGAATTCATTTTCGTTGGTCAGCGCCAATTCCTTGCCGACACGCGTGCGCGCATCACCAGCGAACCGGGCAAACTTCTCTGGTCGACCAGCCACAAAGAAACAGGCATCACCCACGCCAAGATCCGCCTGCAGCCGGATAGCCTCTGTGCGTTCCGGGCCAATATTCTTGGCAATCGGACCAGCGCCGCCTTCTTCTCCTTCGCGCCAGAACACGTAACCAAGTCCGGGTTGGCCTTCACCTTGCGCCCAAGAGTTCATACGGTCACAAAACGCGCGGCTACCACCCTTTGGCGCAGGTATGGCCCACACTTCCACTTTCGGATCACTCGCGATCATGCCAGCAAACACCTTGAAGCCCGATCCTGCAAAATGCGCCGTCACCGCTTGCATCTCAATCGGGTTGCGAAGGTCCGGCTTGTCGGTGCCATACTTGCGCATCGATACGTCATACGGAATGCGCTGAACGTCTCGTCGTACCGACTTGCCATTTGCAAACGCGTCAAATGTCGCAAGGATCACTGGTTCCATCGTCGCAAACAGTTCTTCTTGCGTCACGAAACTCATTTCCAGGTCGAGCTGATAGAATTCTCCCGGCAACCGGTCAGCACGCGGGTCTTCATCGCGGAAACACGGCGCAATTTGAAAATACCTGTCAAAACCCGCCACCATCAGCAGCTGCTTGTATTGCTGTGGGGCCTGCGGAAGGGCAAAGAATTTTCCCGGATGAATGCGTGATGGCACAAGAAAGTCTCTCGCACCTTCCGGCGAAGACGCTGTCAGGATCGGCGTCGAAAATTCGTTGAATCCGATCTCGTTCATCTGGTTGCGCAATCGAGCCACAACCTGCGTCCGTGTCATGATGTTCTTGTGCAATGTCTCTCGACGCAGATCGAGAAAACGATACTTGAGACGGATATCTTCCGGATAATCCGGTTCACCAAACACCGGCAACGGCAATTCCGCGGCCTGGGACAGAACCTCGATCTCTGTTGCATAGATTTCGATGAACCCCGTAGGCATCTCGGCGTTCTCAGTACCTGCCGGCCGCGCCCGCACTTTTCCATCGATCCGTACCACCCATTCTGAGCGAAGCTTTTCAGCTATCTTGAAGGCCGCAGAATCCGGATCAGCCACAACCTGGGTCATGCCGTAGTGGTCGCGCAAATCGATGAACAATACGCCGCCATGATCGCGTACCCGGTGTACCCAGCCCGATAACCGCGCCTCACTCCCCTCGTGAGTTGGACGAAGTTGGCCACAAGTGTGGCTGCGATAGCGATGCAACATGATGATTTCCTTGAATGTCCGGGCTAAAGCGCATGCCCCCCCCGATTTGTCAAGGCGAACTCAAAGACTGGAGAACAGTCCGCCTTTTTTCTTCTTCTTTTTCTTGGACTTGGCAGGTTTTGTTGAATTTCCGCTTGCGAAGATTTTAACCCCATTGGACTTCTGCACCGCAAACGGTTTCGGTGTGTCGTCGCGACCAAATCCGAAGTCAAAAAACCCGCCCTTGATGACGACAGACGTGTTCCCGAGGCCATAGTCCTCAACGATGGCAAACAACGTCGCCGCATTGGCTTCGGAGAGCCTCACGCACCCGTGCGAAGCCCGCTGTCCTAGGCTTTTCTCGTACTGTGTTCCATGGATGGCATGCCCCTCACCTGTGAAAAAGATTGAATAAGGCATCGGTGCATCATCCCATTCTTTGGAAAAATGATCTTCCTCGAGCCGAAATGGCCGAAATTTACCACTCGGTGTCTCATAGCCCGACCGACCAGTCGAAACCGCCCAAGAATATTCATTCTCACCGTCAATGCGAACCGACATCTTCTGCGACACTTTGTTGATGGTAATTTCGACCTTGGCTGCAAAAGCTAATCCTGCACCAGCCAATAGCATTAAAATCGAAGCCAGAAATGCTTTCAACGTCGACATGAACGGAACTCTCCTCGGAACGGCAGGATACCCTTTTTCGTAACCTTATTGCAAGTCAGGCTCACAACCCCTTGCGCCAAGCCCGTTTTGCACTTACACCCCGCGTTTTAATGGCACTGAACAAGTCCTCGTCACCAATTTTCAAGACTCCGCACCTCCTTGCGGTCAGTGATCTCAATCATTTGGAAATCGCAGCTCTGCTTGATTTGGCCGAGAGCTACGTCGGTGTGAACCGCAGGGCCGAAAAGCGGTCGGCAATCCTCTCAGGTTACACGCAAGTAAATTTGTTCTTTGAGCACTCCACCAGAACGCAGAGCTCGTTTGAGATAGCAGGAAAACGTCTGGGCGCAGACGTCATGAATATGGCAGTCGCAACCTCGTCCGTATCCAAAGGCGAAACAGTGTTGGACACTGCCATGACAATCAACGCCATGCATCCGGATTTTCTGGTGGTGCGGCACCAGTCGTCGGGCGCAGTTGAACTTCTCGCCCAAAAAGTGACCTGCGCGGTGATCAATGCAGGAGACGGTCAGCATGAACATCCAACCCAAGCCCTGCTCGACGCACTGACAATCCGTCGTCACTTGGGAAAATTGGAAGGACTGACCATCGCCATTTGTGGTGATGTCTTGCACTCCCGCGTCGCCCGCTCCAACATTCACCTTCTCACCAAAATGGGCGCACGGGTCCGCGTCGTGGCCCCTTCAACGCTGTTGCCCAGTGGCATCGCCAATTTCGGTGTCGAGGTCCATCACACCTTGGTAGAGGGATTGAAGGGCGCCGACGTCGTGATGATGCTGCGCCTGCAACTGGAACGCATGAGCGGCGCATTTGTACCTTCACTGCACGAATTCTACCGATTTTATGGATTGACCGAAGAACGACTTGCCCTTGCCAAACCAATGGCCCTGGTGATGCATCCCGGCCCCATGAATAGGGGCGTGGAAATTGACTCCAGCGTGGCTGATGGGCCCCAATCGGTGATCCAGGAGCAGGTGGAAATGGGCGTCGCCGTCCGCATGGCTGTGCTGGATGCACTGGCACGCGTCAGGAGGGTCAAGTGAAATCCATGACCCGCACTGGCATGACCAATCGTCGTGCATATGTGAATGCAACCCTTGTCGCACCGGGCAGCAACAAACCAATTCAAGGCGGAATCCTGATTGATGGCGGTTGGGTTCTGGCACTCGGCAAGGACGTCAGCCAAGGGTCAGTAGGAGCTGAGACTGAGATTGTAGATTGCGGCGGCAACCTCATTTTCCCCGGACTGATTGACATGCGTGTGTCGACTGGCGAACCCGGCAGTGAGCACCGCGAAACCCTCGCCTCCGCATCAGTTGCCGCGGCATCAGGTGGTGTAACAACCATGATCGTCATGCCGGATACCGACCCCGTTATCGACGACCCGGCCATTGTGGATTACGTCTTACGACGCGCTCGCGATACAGCCATTGTCCGCACCGCCCCCATGGCCGCCATAACCCGCGGAATGAAAGGCGAGTTCATCAGCGAGATCGGTTTACTCAAAGAAGCTGGTGCCGTCGCCATTACCGATGCAACCCGCGCCGTTGCCAATGCCAATATTTTCCGCCGGGCTCTCACCTACGCCAAGGACTTTGACATGGTCGTGGTGCAGCACGTCGAAGAACCCACAATGGCATCGGGCGTTATGAATGCGGGTGAAGCAGCCTCGAGACTGGGCCTTGCTGGCAATCCCGCCATGGCTGAAGTCATTTTGCTGGAACGTGACATGCGCCTCGTCGAGATGACTGGCTCACGTTATCACGCCGCTCAGATATCGTCAGCACATTCCGTGGATGTCATCCGTCGCGCCAAGGACAAGGGATTGGCCGTCACCTGTGGCGTTTCCATTCATCACCTGGTGTTGAACGAAACCGACATTGGCGCGTACCGCACGTTCTTTAAACTATCCCCGCCACTGCGCACCGAAGATGACCGCCGTGCCCTTGTCGCTGGCCTCGCTGATGGCACAATCGATGTTATCGTCTCCTCCCATGACCCACAAAGTGCCGATACCAAGCGCTTGCCATTTGGCGAAGCTGCATTCGGTGCCATCGGACTGGAAACAATGTTGAGCGCCGCCATGTCATTGCACCACAACGACGCCATTCCCCTCACCCGTCTTGTCGATGCCCTGTCGCACAAGCCGGCGCGTATCCTGGGACTGGAATCCGGACGTCTTGCCGCCGGTGCTCCTGCCGACTTGACCGTCGTTGACCCCAAACTGAGCTGGAAAGTGGAACCCGAAACTTTGCGCTCACGGTCCAAGAATTCACCATTTGAACATCGCACCCTCGAGGGCCGTGCCATTGAAACGGTCGTTGCAGGCCGCCGGGTTTTTGCATACTCTCACTGAGGGGAGCACGTGATGCAAAATTGGATCCTGTTTGCACTATTGGGATATGCCTGTGGCAGTGTTCCATTTGGACTGTTGTTGACCAAAGCGGCGGGTCTTGGCGATGTGCGCAATATTGGATCAGGCAACATTGGCGCAACCAACGTTCTCCGAACCGGGAACAAAAAGATCGCTGCCCTCACCCTGGTGTGTGATGCCTTGAAAGGGTTTTTGCCCGTCGTCTTTGCCGGATATTTTTTTTCCCCCGAGACTGCACTCGCCGCTGCAGGCGGTGCCGTAGCCGGACACTTGTTTCCCTTTTGGTTGGGGTTCAAGGGAGGCAAAGGCGTGGCGACGACCATCGGAGTCTTGTTTGGTCTCTATTGGGCCTTGGGCCTCCTGTTCCTATTGAGTTGGCTCGCCTTCGCATTTCTGTTTCGCATTTCATCTTTGGCTGCACTGCTGGGAACTGCACTCACGCCCTTGCTGGCATGGTACTTTGAACGCAACGATTTGATCCTTCCAACGGCGATTCTCGCAGCAGTCATCTGGGTCATGCACCACGAAAACATTGCACGCCTCCTGAAAGGATCAGAACCAAAAATATCGCTGGGCAAAAAGACATGACACTTGCTGGACAATTGAGCGATGAAGAACGCATCAGCTGGCTGCAACTCAATCAAACCGACAATGTCGGCCCCGTCACCTTTCGCACATTGATTCATCGGTTCGGAACGGCAACCGAAGCACTCCGGGCCCTGCCCGACCTAGCAAGACGCGGCGGCAGCAAGTCACCCATGCGCCTCTACAGCCGCGCCAACGCCGAACAGGCAATCGAGCGAGCTGCACGCTCTTCGGCCCATTTTGTGATAGCCGGTGAACCTGGTTATCCACCTTACTTGCGTCACATCCACGGCGCCCCGCCCATGCTGTGCATCGCTGGCAACGCCGACCTCGCCAACCTTGACGCAGTAGCCATTGTGGGAGCCCGCAATGCCTCGGCACTGGGATTGAAATTCACACGCATGATTGCAGAACGCCTGTCAGGTGCCGGACTGCTCGTGACATCAGGCCTCGCACGCGGCATCGATACAGCCGTTCACCAGACAAGCATTGGCAAAGCCACGTCCGCCGTTGTTGCAGGCGGCATCGACCAATTTTATCCGCCCGAGAACGAAAAACTTCAGCGGGACATAATGGAACGCGGACTTTTGATCAGCGAAATGTTACCCGGAACCGCTCCTAAAGCCGAACACTTCCCACGTCGTAATCGCATTATTTCCGGCATGTCGAGAGCTGTCATCGTAGTCGAGGCGGCCCTGCGGTCTGGCTCCCTCATCACAGCCAGATATGCAGCAGAACAGGGTCGCGAAGTCTTCGCCGTCCCCGGCTCTCCGCTTGATCCCAGATCGCAAGGCACCAATGGCCTCATCAAGGACGGAGCCAATATTCTGACGTCAGCCGATGAAGTCCTGGAAATGCTGCAAAGCGTCACCCATCCGCGCAACGAGATATTTCTCGAACATGACACCCACGACGTCATCGCCGAGCCTGAACTCAGTAATGACGATCGCGATCACGTGCTGTCCCTGTTGTCGCCGACAGAAATCATACTGGACGACCTCATACGCGAAAGCGGTCTGGCCGCCGAAACCGTGACGGCCATTCTGCTCGAACTCGAACTTGCCGGACGCGTTGTGCGTCAGGCAGGCGGCACTGTCGCCACGTTGAGTTAGTTATTTTCGCATCTGCTCGGCATCATCGTATTTCGCCCGATGCCCGATAAACTGTTTGCCATCTTTTCCAAACAGCTCACGACCCGCCTTCGGATGCAAATGATGCATTTTGATTTCGAAGTCTTCGGCCGTTACATGTTGCAGTTTGAGATGATCATGAACCCATTTTCGTTCGCGGTGATGAGCAATCCGCTTTTCGTCTTTTTCAGTCTCGATATTCGCACGCGGTACAATCGGCGTGTGACGTAGTGATCGGGCCATGAGTTACTCCTTCGGGTTAAAAAGAGAAATCCGTTACAGGCTAGACATGATAATATGACTGAATTGTAAATTTTCAAGTCCCAATCACGCGTCTTGGTTCACCAGCTACAAAGCTCAGGGAATGACCACCCCGCCGTGATAATCCAAAGCATAAGCCAAAACGTCTCCAACGTGGATGGTCTCGCGGCCGCTGAAACGGGACATCGTGCCCGTAGATGCAATGCGATAATGGCCGTGGCCCGCAACATATTCCAAAGTGTCGAGCAAGCGACCCTGTGACTGCGGTTGAGCCAGTGCTGCTTTCAATATGGTACCCGCCTGCGTAGGTGTGATGAGATCAGCCCGCAAAATGTAACCATGGTAGTTCATTGCCCACACGGGTTCAGCGTCGTGCCAAATCACTTCCTGCCCCAGAAAATCCGTGCCGCCAAAATACGAATCGCGATAGGTCCACGGTCCCTGTTCAAATGTCAGATCATGCGACCCGACTCGGCTGGGCGTTGCGGGCGCACCACTACCAACATAGGTGGCCTTCTTGGCGGCAATGGCGAAGGCGTGGAGGGCAGTGATGTCATGCTTCATTGCGATACCCACTCCTCCTCGTCCTTGAGAGCTAATAAGGGTCGGACGCTTCTATGACTTCCTGGCCCATCAGCAAGCACGTTTCATCAATCTGCGCATAAATCATCCGCATGCGATAATCGGCCTTGTAGATTGATCCAGTCACCTCAACCACATCAAACAAGCCCTTTCCCACAAGGGCCCGTATTGGTTTCAATGTCCGCACCTGGTCATCAATAAAGATATTCAATGTATTTGCCGTCGCAAGTTCGCTGAGCGGATCGCCAGCGCCCAGCACGAAATGCAACTTGAGCAAATTTTCGGCGCGCGCCCGGGCATCCGCCGCACAATGATGTTGTTTTGCAAATGCGCTGACGCTGCCGAGAAGCAGAACCAGTATCGACGCCCGAAACGTCTTCGCACGCATTGACTTCCATCTCCGTGTATCAGTTCTAAAAGTATTTTGGCATGGAACATGACACAGGGGCACGCAAATCCAAAGCAGGATTCCGGCGTGCGGGTCCTTGGTCAGAATGAAGGGTGTGGGTGAGTTACGTGCTCACTTCTCCCGCCCTGGACTGCCCCATCTTGGCAGTTGCGCGCGGGTTTGCGAAACTCCCCAACCATTCCGTCATCCCCGCGAAGGCGGGGACGAGGCTTTGCATGACGCGTTGTGATTGGTTGACCCAAAGCGGGATTCCTGCGCATGGGCGACACCTTTCGCTGGCGCGAAAGGTCAAGGCCCGCGTCCGGAATGACGGTGGTTAATGCTATTCGTCACACCGCATCGTCTGGAGTCTTGGTTTCGTTGGCCAGCTTGTCGCGCATGCTTTCCTCAACCTCACTTCTCCGGCCCGACACGTTTGCCATGTGGGCATCCAGCCAACCGGACAGCTTCCGGAAATCGTCTCGGCTGAGAGCAGTAATGTCCTGTTTGATTTTTTCGAGCTTGGCCATGGTGCCTTCATATCACGCCAACACCCGTCATTCCAGACGCGAGCGGGTTTGCGGCACGCAAACGGAAGCGAGCGATCTGGAATCCAGCCTTGTCAAACACAATCTGACTTGCTGGACCCGGAAACGGCTTGGACTACGGCCGGCGGACAAGGCCCAGAGGAATTTTGGTCCAAACTTTCTCTGGTGACCTGGCACAAAGCTCATCTGGTCGCGTTCTATCGAATTTGAAAATGACCGGTGAACTCACCTTTGGATGATTGGACCAAAAAGCCAATCGCTCCAAATTTCTTGAAGAAAAGAAGCGCTCCACTTCTGCTATCTGAGAGGTTAACTTTTGGGCGGCGTCTTCCGCGTTTCGCACAAGCTTCTCAGCATCATACAGGAACTGATCAGTTGAAAGTTTGTTTGCGACAAATTCTAAAGCTTCATCGTCTGATCTGTTTTCGATCGCGTGTAGAGCCGTTATTGTGTTTTCGAACAGTGCAGCTACACTGAACCTCAACCCGAGGACACTTGTGCCCTCGACTTCAACGCGGCTCACTTCTGTCTGGATTCTCTCTGGATGGACTTGGCCAAATTGGTCGGTCGTCGATGTTGTGATTTCATCGTAAATGGCGAGATGTCCCTCTCTCACGCGTTTGAGCAAATCTTTACACTTGGACTTTGAAGCAGCATTCCATAGCTTGCGGACCACCAAATCGGCAACACGCGCCTTCGGCCCTAACTTCACTACCTCATCAGTGATTGATTTTGCTCTGGGGTAGGTTGCAAGCAAATAGTCTTGGGCTTGCTCTCGCCTTTCAATAGAACGTCGAACGGCCTTCGCAGCGTTTATTGCTTCATGCCCAAAGTGTTTTTTGGCGCACTCGTTGCCGATTGCTCTCAAAACACCTTCTTCGACAAACCATGCGAGGAAGCCTGAAAAGTACTTCGGAGAAGATGGAGAACAAATCGGACAACTTGCTTTTCCAACAGTCTCATGGAACTCCTTCGGGACCACAAAGTCCTTCAGATCCTCAAATTCGGCGTTGGGTAGAGGTCTGCTTGCGTTGTGATGTCGCCACGTGTCGGGTTTGCCCGTTTCGCGCACGTGCTTGAGAAATTCGTTTATGACATCGCTTCCAGGTCTAATGGGAAACGGTTTCGACTGGATAATTCTAAGAGCTGCTGTTTTGCGCAATAGTGTCCGTTCCGGTTATGTACTAGCTGTAGATAGGTGGTATATTTTTTGAGGTCAAGGCCTATTAGTTGTGTTTCTAGCGCTTACTTTTCTGAGCAAAGGCACAAATCTCAAGCCAAACTCCGCGACAAACTCGCGCTTCGCAGATGCACATCTCGATCACAAAGCTGGATTCCGGCTCGCGGGCGGCACCTTTCGCTGGCGCGAAAGGTCAAGGCCCTTGGCCGGAATACGGTGTGGTGAGTTGAAAGGGTTACTGCTTCGGCCCGCGCCACGCCATTGTCCCAGGCTTCCCCGCCTTGCTGCCGGCCTTGCGCGGCTTCTCGCCCTTTGCCAGTTGGCGCTGTGTCTTCGATGGTGGATTGCTTGGCGAGTGGATCGTCCATCACGGCGAGTTCCACTGCCTTCAAGCGTTTGACTTCATCACGCAGTCTGGCGGCGTCTTCGAATTCGAGGTTGGCGGCGGCTTCGCGCATTTTCTTTTCCATGTCGGCGAGGACGCGCACAAGATTATGGCCGATCAGCGGGCCGTCTTCGTTGAGGCCGGCGTCCACCTGCACGTGGTCCTGCTCGTAGACCGACTTCATGATGTCCGAGATGTTTTTCTTGATCGACTGCGGCGTGATGTTGTTGGCCTGGTTGAAGGCGTGCTGCTTGTCGCGGCGGCGCGTCGTCTCGGCGATAGCGCGTTCCATCGAACCGGTGATCTTGTCAGCGTACATGATGACACGGCCATCGACGTTGCGGGCGGCGCGGCCGATGGTTTGGATGAGGCTGGTTTCGCTGCGCAGGAAGCCTTCCTTGTCGGCGTCGAGAATGGCGACCAACGCACATTCCGGAATATCGAGGCCTTCGCGCAGCAGATTGATGCCGATCAGCACATCGAACGCGCCGAGACGGAGATCGCGGAGGATTTCGATGCGCTCCAGCGTGTCGATGTCGGAATGCATGTAGCGCACGCGCACCCCCTGCTCATGCATGTACTCCGTGAGGTCCTCGGCCATGCGCTTGGTGAGCGTGGTGATGAGGCAGCGGTAGCCCTGTTGCGCCACGATTTTGCATTCGGCGATCACGTCATCCACCTGTGTCTTCACCGGACGGATGATGACGGGCGGATCGATCAATCCGGTGGGGCGGATCACCTGTTCGGAGAACACGCCGCCGGTCTGGTTCATCTCCCACTTGCCGGGTGTTGCCGAGACGTAGACGGTCCGCGGGCGTTTACTTGATCAACCGATCATAAACGCTGTGATGACCAATCCATGACCACATAAGCCTTATGCGTCAGGATCCGCAAATGCTCCATAGTGCAGGCCGACACGCACGGCCCTCAAGTACTGATTTTACCTGCTTGAACCGGAGCGACGGATGCGCGGGCTCTATCTTGAGAAGTTCGTAATTCTTGTCCGCGAGCTGCTGAATCTTGCGCGGGAGTTTTTCGTAGCAGCTCCAGAAATCTGCAACGCACGATGGTTCACCAAGTGAATATCACACGTTCATCACAGGGGCCGAACCTTGCCTGCCGCCGCTTGCGCTCTTGCTTCCGCGATCAGCTTGTCCAGTTTGCCCGCCTTGGCGTCTTCCTCAATCTGCTGATCCCACACGTCGGCCTTGTATTCGTCCAGCCAATCGGACAGCTTCTTGAAGTAGCCTGCCGAGCGCAGCGATTTCCAGTTAAATCTTTTCAAGTTTGGTCATGGGTCGAAGCTACCACATTACTTGCCAGTTTTCTACACCCCGCCTTGTAGGCATCCCTACCATCCGTCATCCCCGCGAAGGCGGGGACCCAGCTTTGTCTGACACCAGTGAACACGGGCGGGTCGATCAATCCGGTGGGGCGGATGACTTGCTCCGCGAACACGCCGCCAGTCTGGTTCATCTCCCACTTGCCGGGTGTGGCGGAGACGTAGACCGTCTGCAGGCGCATCGCGTCCCATTCCTCAATGCGCAAGGGGCGGTTGTCGATGCAGCTCGGCAGGCGGAAACCGTATTCGGCGAGTGTGGCCTTGCGGTTGAAGTCGCCTTTGAACATGCCGCCGATCTGCGGCACGGTGACGTAGCTTTCGTCGATGAAGACGAGGCAGTTGTCGGGCAGATATTCGAACAACGCGCTATGGAGAGGCGAGGTGACTTTACGCAGATTTTGGTGAATGGTATATTGGTGAAAGAGCTGTATGCTACAGCACAGCTTATTGTCCCAGTAACGGTTAGCTACCGGAGGAGTCTCTTATGGCAACCAAAACATCAATTGCAAATGTCAAAGCCCGCGCCGCTAGTCAAAATTTGCTGCCAAAGCTGCCAAGAAAATGCACCCCGCGCGAAAAAGGCAGCTCTTAGCAGCGCTCAAGTCCATCGAAGGCGCGGGCGAAGTCTCGAGTAGTCCTTTGGCCCGCCCCAGGAGATGTATTGAATATTATTGCCACGCTACTGGTAGCTATCATGCAGCGCGAATATTTTATGAAATGGGCTGGATCGACTCCGGTGACTTTTATATGAGTCGCGGCAACTACTGGATGGATAGGGCGGAACGCGCTGGGTGTTGAAGGTGCTTGGTCTTGACCTGCAAAGAACCAAACTTATTGGTCAAAACACCCAGGCTTCTGTACGAATCAATTCGATTAGATTTATGCAGCGCAGATTTTCTTGTCGGCAAACATCCGGAATGTTAGGTCGATTCATACTGCCTGTTGGGCCCTCTTCTGTTACGACAAGGTAACCCTTGACCCGTGCCGTAGCAATTACAAACGGATCAGCTGCAAATGACCGTTTCTTCTCCATCACAAGCCGAGGGTATTTCACTAGCAAGGCTTTACCCTCGTTCTGAATTTCCGGCTCATAGGGGATGATTGCTTGGGGACGTTGTTTTAGCCAAGTGCAAAGTCTTTTGATTTCTTTTCAAGCTCATCCGTTACGACTTCTGGCACAAACATGCGGCCATCACTAGTGCCGCATGGATCAGGTCCCACAATTTGGGAAAGTTTGTTGGCGGATAGCGCTCATCCCACGCGGCAATCAGTGCGCTCGAGTCCATGCAATATGGGGTGGCTTGGATCACCGGATAGCTGCGTTCCCGAACGTGGCGCGCTCAATCTTTGGAATGAGCTTCGCCTGCGCTCCCAGGTAACCGGATGCTGCGCTGAGTGTCAGCCGACGACTATGATATGCTTGCAAGACTAGGCGCACATATCCCCGTCCGACATGATATACCAGTTGGGTGGTCGGCGGCGGAAACCCGCTACTTATTTCCTCATCCTCGATTTTCCTCTGTGCCGCATACAGCCTTGCGAGTTCGGCGCGTTTTGCTTGAACAAACGCCTGACTCACCCGATTCAATTCGGCGAGCCGAACGAGCATCGCTTCCCTGCTGACGCCATACCTCGTGGCGAGCGCAGACAGTTCGGCATCGCTATAGATCGAGGCGGAAGCCTTTGGAGCGACGATCATCTCGGCAAGCAATGCCTCCCTTGGCATCAAGATAGCGGCGGCGAGTTTGTTGCAAAATGTCTCCGTCATCCGGCTGGCGGGTGGCAAATTGTTGCCCGGCTCGATGTCGTCTTCCAAAACACCTTCGCCTAAGATGATGTGGGATAATTCATGCAATAACGTGAACACGCGACCGTAACCCTTATCCTGACCGTTGACGACGATCATGGGGAATGGGCGTTCGGCGATGGCAAACCCTCGGACTTCATCAATTGGTACCTTATGATGGGCACCGCCCAAGACAGATACCAGAACTCCAGACGCCTCTAACATATCACGCCATCCGCGAAATGTCTGGTCATGGGTTTTCCATTGTGCCTGTTGCTGAACAGTAATTCTGAGGAGCTCGCGAACGCGCTGAGCAACGACTTCAGGATTCTCTGTCAGTGTCGCGGCAATACCGAAATCCTCCAGCGCGTCGCCAAATTCGTCTGCAAGCTCAACGGCCACGAGCCGACGTTCCTGCGCAGCCCGAATTTCATACGTGAGCTCTCTGCTCATTTGCCCCGGCACGACCTGGAGGCGGCGAAGGTCTTTGAGCGCTTGAAAATCTCTTGGCGGTTCCGGTAGGAAAAAGACACTCAGCGGGCGCTTGTAAACATCGGCAAGCTTTTTGAGCTGCGGTATGCTCAGGCCTTCTTGACCGCTTTCCCATGCCTCCAATCGCTGCAATTCGACGCCAATCTTGTGCGCCGCATCTGCCGTGGACAAAGACGCGCGTTCCCGCGCCCACTTCAGGAGCGTTGGTTCGACAAGTGCTGGAATACGAGTGGCCATTGCAGAGACATCATACTCATCAAGTCAAAGAATGAAAGCGGTTGAATGTGGCCGATTCTGGAAAAGAAATTGTAAATTCTACCGCTTCGGCCCCCGCCATGCCCGCGTCCCCGGTTTGCCACCCTTGAACCCGGCCTTGCGGGGTTTTTCGCCTTTGGGCCAGCTGGCTGATGCATCCTCGATGGTGGACTTGCCCCCTCCCCCTTCGGGTACTCCCCCAACATAGTTGGGGGAGAGATTGCGGGAGAGCGGGTCGTCCATCACGGCGAGTTCGACGGCTTTCAATCTTTTGACTTCGTCGCGCAGTCTGGCGGCTTCTTCGAATTCGAGGTTGGCGGCGGCTTCGCGCATTTTCTTTTCCATGTCGGCGAGGACGGTTTTCAGGTTGTGACCCACAAGTGGCACATCTGCGCCTTCAACCTGCACGTGGTCCTGCTCGTAGACCGACTTCATGATGTCCGAGATGTTTTTCTTGATCGACTGCGGCGTGATGTTGTTGGCCTGGTTGAAGGCGTGCTGCTTGTCGCGGCGGCGCGTGGTTTCGGCGATGGCGCGTTCCATCGAGCCGGTGATCTTGTCGGCGTACATGATGACGCGGCCATCGACGTTGCGGGCGGCGCGGCCGATGGTTTGGATGAGGCTGGTTTCGCTGCGCAGAAAGCCTTCCTTGTCGGCATCGAGAATGGCGACGAGCGCGCATTCCGGAATGTCGAGGCCTTCGCGCAGCAGATTGATGCCGATCAGCACATCAAACGCGCCAAGCCGCAGATCGCGCAGGATTTCGATGCGCTCCATCGTGTCGATGTCGGAATGCATGTAGCGCACGCGCACGCCCTGCTCGTGCATGTATTCGGTGAGGTCCTCGGCCATGCGCTTGGTCAGCGTGGTGATGAGAATGCGGTAGCCCTGCTGCGCCACGATTTTGCATTCGGCGATCACGTCATCCACCTGGGTTTTCACCGGGCGGATGAGGACGGGCGGATCGATGAGGCCGGTGGGGCGGATGACCTGTTCGGAGAACACGCCGCCGGTTTGGTTCATCTCCCACTTGCCGGGTGTGGCGGAAACATAGACCGTCTGCGGGCGCATGGCGTCCCATTCCTCGAAACGCAAGGGGCGGTTGTCGATGCAGCTTGGCAGGCGGAAGCCGTATTCGGCGAGCGTTGCCTTGCGGTTGAAGTCGCCTTTGAACATGCCGCCGATCTGCGGCACGGTGACGTGGCTTTCGTCGATGAAGACGAGGCAGTTGTCGGGGAGATATTCGAACAAGGTCGGCGGCGGTTCGCCGGGTTTGCGGCCCGTGAGATAGCGCGAATAGTTTTCGATGCCGGCGCAGGAGCCGGTGGCCATCATCATTTCGATGTCGAACATGCACGCGTTGTTCGAGGCGCTGGGATTCGAGGATGCGGCCTGCCGTGTTGAATTCCGCGAGACGGATGCGCAGATCATTCTTGATGCGCGTGACGGCCTGTTCCAGCGTGGGCTTGGGTGTGACGTAATGCGAGTTGGAATAGACTTTCACCGCTTCCAGTTCAGCACGCTTCTGGCCGGTGAGCGGATCGAATTCGGTGATCTGCTCCACCTCATCGCCGAACAGCGAGATGCGCCAGGCGCGATCATCCAAGTGAGACGGGAAGAGTTCGATGGTATCGCCGCGCACGCGGAATGTGCCGCGCACGAAATTCTGGTCATTGCGTTTGTAATGCAGCGCCACGAGATCGGCGATCAACTGGCGTTGCGCAAAGCGCTGGCCTTTCTTGATCTGGAAGGTCATGGCCGAATAGGTTTCGACATCGCCGATGCCGTAGATGCACGACACGGAGGCCACGACAATGACATCGTCGCGCTCGAGCAATGACGCGCGTCGCAGAATGCCGCATGCGGTCGATCTGTTCGTTGATCGAGGATTCTTTTTCGATGTAGGTGTCGGAGCGCGCCACATAAGCTTCCGGCGTGTAGTAATCGTAGTACGACACGAAATATTCGACGGCGTTGTCGGGGAAGAAATTCTGGAACTCGCCATAGAGCTGGGCGGCGAGCGTTTTATTGGGCGCGAGGATCAGCGCCGGGCGCTGGGTGCGCTCGATGATGTGCGCCACGGTATAGGTCTTGCCGGAACCGGTGACGCCGAGCAGTACCTGGTCGCGCTCATTGGCGTTGGTGCCCTGCACCAGTTCGGCGATGGCCGTGGGCTGATCACCCTTCGGTTCAAACTCCGAGACGATCTTGAACAGCTTCCCGCCTTCGGATTTTGGCGGCTTCGGTGGCTTGAACGGTACGAAGCCCGTCGCATCCGGCAACACGCCAATATCAGGCCGCAACCCTTCCAGCCCGGCGCGGACGGAGTCCGGCAATTCCGGATAACCTTCGAGTTTGGCCTGAGGCGCCTCAGCGAATCCGCCCTCTTGTCGAGAATGTCCCATGGGAGAGATATAGGGGGTTCAAGTAGAGAACGAAACCCCGGCTGCTGACAGCAGTGTGTCAGGAGTGGACATGGATTGTGCGATTACTTGATCAGCACCATGTTGGCGGAGCGTGCGGCGTTGCGGTCGAAGGTCATGGTTTTGTCACAACCGGCGTGGGCGGACAGCCGCTCGATCAGGCAGTCGGCGAAATCGGCGTTGCCTGCCGCGTAGGCCCGGACCGCCGCCGTGACGACAGACACGCGTTCGACTTTCAAAACGTCTATGCTGATCAGGTTGGTCAGGGCCTCAACGACCTGCTTGCGCGCCAGCCCATAGGCCGACTCAAGCACCCAGACGAGTTCAGTGACGCAGACAATCGAGACGAAGCCCGGTGACGCGATGGTCAAACGCTCCATCAATGCCGTTGCTTGCTTCGATTGTCTTGCGTCGTCCTGCATGATGTAGCGGACGATCACGTTGGTATCGAGGCCGATCACTTGTGCGAATTCTGGGCGGATGCGCCGCGTTTGGCGACTGCGGTGTTCATGGCATCGATTGAAACAGGTTTTCCGGTCTTGCCGAACATGCCCTTGAGAACCTTGATGGAATGCCGTGGCACAGGCGTAAACCCATATGTCCCGGGCGCCAACTCCTGGAATGCAATCCGGTCCCCCGCCTCAAGATCAAGCGCCTCGCGGATTTCAACCGGAATGGTGATTTGTCCCTTTGCGGTGATGGTGGCTGTCGGCATGGTGTTCTCCTACGCCTTACTTTAGGGTAAGGAGAGGGAAATGTCAATGCCGCGAAGAGCCCTCCCGCCGCGCCTGTGGAACCTCAGCGAACCCGCCTTTTTGTCGAGAATGTCCCATGGGGAGATATTGGGTTCACCTGCTGGGGGGAACCCTGGACTGCTGACAGCAGTGTGTCAGGAGTGATCAGCGTCGCTTTCGTTTGACTTCTTGCGCAAGTTCGACGCACTGCTGTAGAGTTTGAGCGCTTACACAGTGGTCCAACGGCTTCTTACCTTGCAACTTGACATATGGCGAAGAAAGAAAAGCTTTGGCCACGTCACGCCCAAGAATGGAGTTCACGCTACTTATCAACTTTTCGCGGAGGTCGGCCGTCTTCTGATTGCGCTGCTCAATCTGCAATCTTTTTTCTGCTTCTCGCCACAACTCATCGACTGCCCGTTCACATTCGCGATCACCAATTTCTGCCAATTGGATCGGAGTTTTTGCGGCGAGCGTAGGATTAGGAGAGGTCAGCCAACTCTCGCTGTCTGTGCCAAGTTTGTCTGAAGCAGCAGATCGAAGAGTGTTTACACGCTTGTCTTTTGCTTCCTGAAAGTCTCTCACCCGCTTTGCTTCACGTCTAACTGCTTCGGCTTTTCGCGTCGCAATCTGGCGCTTAATTTCCATCTCAAGCGGAAGTCCGAGTGTCTCTTCTTCAACTTGGCCTGAGCGAATAATCATGGTTTCTATTCTCTGCAAGCACTGGATTGCCTCATCAACCGACGGGTTATCTTGTGCGAGTGCCTGAGTCAGCGACATCCCATTTGACTGGGTAAAATGAAGCCAACTTTGGGGAGAAATACCCTGCTGTTCAGATGCGGGCAAACTTTGCAATATTCTCGCTGCACCCTCCATCAAACTTGCTTCCCGTTTCCGCCTATCTGTGTCAGCTTTGCGCATTGAGTAGACGGCCTTGATCAACCCCGAAGCAATAAAACCATTACGGCCCTTAGTCAGGACCCCTCTCTTTTCAAGTTCTTTTAAGTATTTTTCGATTGATCTGTAAGGGCTAAGGAACCCAATTTCACGTTTCGAAAGCTCTTGTTCGACATCTTCAGGTACAAACTTGAAGTCAGCACGGATGACATTTCTTTTCTTCAGTCGGGCGAGGACTTGCTTGACACTCCAAGACCTACCCGCCCCATCCTTCGTGGGCAAGAAGGCTTCCCCAAGTATCAAATACTGCCATTCAAGCGGGGACACCAAGAAACATCCATATCCATCGACTTCGACCCCGACATGCTTTTCATACCCAGCTTTCACCAACTCTGCTTTTGGATGTAGGGGAACTGACTTACGTTTGCTGAGAAAGGTTACTCCCGCTTCATACTGTTCTGTCACTTGCTTGAGTTTGCTTTCGCGTACGGCCTTTCGTCGCGCTTCTTGAGCGTCGCTGTCCGATTGCATTGCTCGGATTTTTGTTTCGATTTTTGGGTGGTAGAGCCAAATACGTGGCGCTGTTCTCAAGACCGCTTCTCGAACTTCACCTCGCGCCGACTCCCGTGGGAAGTGTGAGAGATCGATTTCAACGGCTGCTATACCCTGCAACTTCAACTTTGAAATCTTCTCTTCGTCACAACGGTGAGTCACGAAAATTTCGACAAGCAATCGCCTATCGTTCCATTGCAAGTAAAGATCGGGGATGATCCCAGTGAAATCTCGCGACTCAAGTTGTGCACCTGTGAAGTTGATCTCCTGTTCGGAATGGACTGTTTCCGAAATATCCATGTGACAAGCAATCACCGCAGGCAAAAAAAGTACTAGTTCTCGCTCAATGATCTCTTTGGCTAATATGTGAAGGGCGGTTTCGGGAGAATACTTGCAGTTAGAGATTGCCTCATGCCCAAAGTGGTGTACTAGCACGTTTCCTTTTCTTGCGACCATTGCGGATTTGCAAACGGGACAGTGGCACTTGCATGCGAGACCCGACTCAACGTCAGAAATGTGCTTCATGCGGTTGTTTTCGTCGTGAGCAAAAACAACGGGTGAAGCATTCTCCGAGTGCTGAATTCTGTCCATAGAATGAAATATAGCACCTATAGGTGGCCCGCATGAAGCGGGTCATGACGATTGTGAGTGAGATTGTGCGCGCAGTGCGGATTGCCAGTGTTTGATCTCATTCGTCAAATCCACCCACCTGTCCCTCACCCCGGCGAAGGCCGGGGTGGCTGTTTGCACGGGCGATATTTGCTGGCCTTGTCCCGGCCTTCGCCGGGATGACGGTGATGTTTGGGATTTGGAGAGGCGATGAGCTTCTGGCGGTCCCAATTCCCGTCATTCCAAACGCGACCGGGCTTCGCGGCACGCGAAGCGTAAGGGAGCGATTTGGAATCCAGCTTTCTGTCCTCGCGGTCGACTGCCTGAAGCTGGATTCCGGACAAAGGGCTCCCGTTTTGCCTTCGGCAAAACACGCCCTTTTCCGGAATGACGGATATTGGGGAGTTGTGTGAATCTCGCAGCGGGGAATGTCGCCGGTAGTCACTTTTGCTGCGCTTTTGGATGTGCGTCGAACGCATCGTGGCTGAAAGTAGAGACTTAGCTGTGGAGGTCCATCATGCGTGGCCGGTGTTTGTGTGGGGCGGTCTCGTTCGAAGTTGATAGCCCGGTTCTGTCTTGTGTGACCTGCCACTGCGAGAGTTGCCGGCGGCAGTGTTCGGCTCCGATGACGACATATATCGGCGTGTCGGATGGCGCATGGCGATGGTCGGGAAAGGTGCCAAAGGTTTTCAAGTCTTCACCAGGTGTGGAGCGGACGTTTTGTGACACGTGTGGGACGCCGATTTCATTTCGGTCGCGGAAAATGTCGGGTGTCATGCATCTCTATGTGGCGGCGATGGAAGAGCCGGAAAAATTTGCGCCGACGCTGCATGTTGCAATTGAAGAGAAACTGCCGTGGCTGAAGCTCGCCGACGGCTTGCCGACATCGATTGGGCCGGACTACACGAAAGCGAATGTGTGATCTAAAATCCTCCGCCTGCTTCGAGCTACTTGATTTCCTCAGGAGTCGAGGTTCGTCCGAGGGCCTTGTTGCGATGCGGATATCTGCCAAATGAATCAATGATGGCTTTGTGTTTGATTTCATAATCCAGGTTCGCAGCATTGCCGTACTGCCTGAATATCTCCAGTGCCTTGATGTGAACCTCCGCTGATTCACTGTGCATATATGGCATGTAAAGGAAGACCCTTTGCTCTTGAGAGACTTTCAAATCGTCGCCGACCGCTATCGCTTCTTCCGCGAGCGATAGTGCGAGTTCGTCTCCTGCAAACGCCTGGGCATCATCACGGAACATGTTGCGTGCAAACTGGTCGAGTACGATGATCTCGGCGAGGCGTCCTTCTGGAGCGCTGCGCCAAGTCTTTGTCCAGCCTTCCACAATGTCCCAGTATGTTTGTTCGAAGCGCTTCTTGATCACTGCATCGAAATCAGGATCTTTCTTGAAGCGTTGCGCTGGTGAGGTTTCTTCAAACCAGAATTTCAAGATTTCAAGATGTCGCATGGGAGTGAGCATACAACATGGCCAACACGAAACAATCACGCCCTCGCCACGCTGCCATTGCAATGGTACAAGCGCGCTGAGACCATCTTGCAATGAGCACATCCATGACCCACTCCATTCGCACGTGTCTCTGGTTTGCGCTGACGGATGGCGGCGAGGAAAGTGCGTGCGGGTGGTTGAAGGACCGTTACGGTGTGTCGTGGCAAGTTTACCCGCGGCGGCTGACGGAATTGACGACAAGTGCTGACATCACCATCGCACTCGCTGCAACGGCTGAAATGATGAAACAGCGCAAGATCGACATCGCTGCGATTGAGGCGGCAGTCAAAGCTGCGAGGCCCTAAAAACACCAATGCCAAGGCTGTCAAGTTTTGACTTCCTGAAAGGTGCTCCCGTCAGCAGTCACCAGATCTCACATGCCGCCGAGCAGGCCCTGCGCCAGCACCATGATGACAAGGCACGCCACCCAATATCCCGCGTCAACCCAGCGGGCGTAGTTGGATTTGCCGCTGAAGCTGTTGCCGGAAAATCCGAGGACGGTGAAAGCCAGGGTCGCAAGGATCACAGTCAACAATGCGTTGTGCGTGGCAGTGACCCCGACGAACCAGCTCATCAACAGGAGGCCAATGCCTTGCGTTGCCATGGCTGCCATCGGCATCGCGTCTGCAGTGTTCAGTTTGACACCAGAACCTTCGGCCCACTTGGTGCCGAACAGCCTGGGCGAGTACCACAGCCATCCCAATATAAATGATACGATTGCGCCGACGATGACGGCCAGCCAGTTCACATTTGCGGTAAGTTCGTTCATGTTTCGTGTCCCCTATTGCGAACCCCAATTGTGCGCCTCAATTGCCGTTTTCTCAAGCCCACCGGGGATTGCAGGTGCCACAATGAAACGCTAGAGACGAGGCATGTATTCCCTCGCCATTACCGGAATGACCTGTGGCAATTGCGCCAAGAAGGTTGAATCACTCCTGAAACCCATAGCGCCGGATGTGCAAGTGACGCTTGACCCGCCGCGCGTGATTTCCACCATGCTTTCAGCTGCATCGGTGAATGACGCGCTGTCAGCTGCTGGTGTGAAGTACAGGGCCGTCACGGAAGCTATGCCAACGGCAGGTTGGCGGTGGCTTTCAGCTTACTATCCGCTGCTGTTGGTGATGGCCCTCATCGCCGTCGCCTCGCTGGCAAGTGGCACCTGGATGGGCTGGATGATGGGCTTCATGGCGGGGTTCTACATAGTGTTTGGCGCGTTCAAGCTGCTTGATGTGCCAGCCTTTGCGGAAAGCTATGCACGCTATGATGTCATTGCGAAGGTATTCAAGCCTTGGGGTTACATCTATCCGTTTGTTGAAGTAGCGCTTGGCTTCGGGTTTCTGTTCTGGTTCAACATGATCACGCTCAGCTGGATTGCGCTGGTACTCAGTGTCATTGGTGCCGTTGGCGTCATTCAAGCCAATCTCAGCAAACAAACCATCCAATGTGCCTGCCTCGGCACGGTGTTCCAGTTGCCGATGTCAGTCGTCACCATCGTCGAAAATGTCGGCATGGCCGCCATGGCGGCTTGGATGATTTGGGGAATGTAGCGCTATTTCTTGATTTTTAGCGCAACGAACCGCGTTTCCCCTTCCTTGCCAGCCTTTGCAAGCAGCACCAGAACGGACGTCTTGCCTTCTTTCTCTGCCGCCTCGATTGCCGTTGAAATATCACCAGCGCCAACAACAGCTTTGCCACCGGCTTCAATGATCACGTCACCGGCTTCAATGCGCTTGTCAGCTGCAGCACCTTCTTTGGCGACCTCCGTAACAACCGCACCTTTCACGGATGCATCAATCTTGAATTTGGTGCGCAATTCATCGGTCATGCTACTGGCCGTAAGGCCCAGCACAGTGACTGTGGCGGCAGCTGTGCCACCCGCCGCTGCCATCTGCTTTTCACCGTCTTCAAGGCGACCGAGCTCAACATTGAGGTCCAACTCTTTGCCATCGCGCAGCACCCGCACCGCGACCTTCTTGCCAATTTCTGTCTCTGCAACAGCACGCGGCAACTCACGCATCTCCCGAATGGCTTTGCCATTAAATTGCACAATGACATCCCCGGCCTTCACACCGGCCTTGGCGGCAGGACTGTCTGGTGTCACATCAGCCACCAAAGCCCCGCTGCTTTTTTAAATCGACATCGACTCTGCAATTTCATCGGAAATCGTCTGCAACTTGACACCTAACCAACCGCGTCGCGTTTCACCAAACTTGACCAACTGATCGACCACATTGCGGGCCGTGTTCGTCGGCACAGAAAAGCCAATTCCAACTGAACCACCGGTCGGCGAAAAAATCGCTGTGTTGATACCCATCACTTCGCCGCTCAGGTTGAACAGCGGGCCACCAGAGTTACCCTTGTTGATCGCCGCATCTGTCTGGATAAAATCATCATAAGGACCAGAGTTGATTTCGCGGTTCCGTGCTGAAACAATGCCCAGCGAAACTGAGCCACCAAGACCGAAGGGGTTGCCAATGGCCACTACCCATTCACCGATACGCAATTTGTCGCTATCGCCAAACTGCACAACGGGAAGCGGCTTGTCTGATTTGACGCGCACAACCGCAATATCGGTCTTGGGATCGCGCCCCACCAGCTCGGCTTTCAAGGTCGTGCCATCTTGCATGTGAATTTCGATGGCCTCGGCACCTTCCACCACGTGATTGTTGGTAACAATCAAACCGGTGGCATCGATGATGAAGCCCGACCCCATCGAGTTGACCATCCGGTCTCCCGGCCCACCTTGGCCACCTTCCTGCCGCTTCTTGAAGAAATCATCAAAAAAATCCTTGAACGGCGCATCGTCAGGCAACTGAGGAATCGCAGGTGATGCTCCTTCAGCTTTCGACTGGATTGAAATTTCCACGACTGCAGGCAACAACCTGTCGACGATGTCAGCAATGTTGGGCAATGCCGCTTGCGCTTGCGTTTGGGCCGTGGCCTCCAGAATGCCAAGCGGCAAAGGTGAAACAAGACTGACGCTCACTGCCAATGCAGCCGCAAACGCTTTAATCCGAAGTGTCATTTCATAGATCTCCACAGCATATTCAATTACCACCCATTCGCACCAGCCAAACCACAATCACGCCGACAGTGGCAGCAATAAGACCCGCAAAACGCAACTGTTCAGCGGGCAAGGACTGCATCGTGGCCATCATTTTTTTCGCGCCATCCGGCGCTATGGCATAGAGCAACCCTTCAATAACCAATACCAGCCCGAGAGCTGTCAGAAAACTGTTCATGGTTGGGGCGAGTTCGACTTCCCTTGAGTACCAAAATACCGGAAGAAATCAGAATTCGGATCGAGCACCATCGTTGTATCGCCGTTGGCCAGCGCCTTTGTGTAGGCTTGCATCGAACGATAGAATGAGAAGAATTCCGGATCTTGCTGGAAGGCCTGGGCAAAAATCTTGTTTCGCTCACCATCGCCTTCGCCTCGTGTGATTTCAGACTGCCGCTTGGCACCCGCAGTCCGCTCTACAAACATCCTGTCTGCTTCAGCGATAACCCGAGTTTTGGTTGCCTCACCTTGCGACCGCGTATTGGCCGCAAGAGCATTGCGCTCCGAACGCATCCGATTGTGAGTTGCATCCAAGACATCACCGTTGAGATCAGCCCGGCGAATACGGATATCAACAATCTCGATACCCAATGGTTTCGCTGCAATCCGCACAGCATCAGTGATTTCTCTCATGATCGCTGCCCGACCACCGGATAGCGTTTCAGCAAACGAACGACGACCATAGGTTTGTCGCAAGGCGGCATCCATCAGAGCCGCAACACGGCTTTCAGCACGCGACATATCGGCACCTAGGGCCTCGCGGAACAATCGCGCGTCCTGGATTCGCGCCAAGGTAAACGCATCAATGATGTACACTTGGCTGTTGCTATCCTGAACCGGTCGATCATTGTTGTCCCAAACCACAATGCGGTCTTCAAGTATTGTGACTGTGTCAACAAAGGGCACTTTGAAGTTAAGGCCGGGAACTTCGACGATCCGATTGATTTCGCCAAAGCGCATGACCAGCGCCTTTTGGCGTTCATCCACGACGAAATAAGAAAGATACGCCCCAAAGGCGACCAACGCTGCCAATAATCCGAGAATGCGAGTTGTCATCGTTATGTCCGTTCTTAATTTTGTGTGGCGGCCTGGTTGGCCTTCTTCTGGATTTCTGGCAACGGCAAGTACGGCACAACACCGGATCCGTCTTTGCCACCTTCCACAATGACCTTGTTGGATCGCGACAGGACCTCTTCCATCGTCTCAAGGAAAATGCGCTGACGGGTGACGTCCTTGGCATTCTTGTATTCTTCATAGACAGACAGGAATCGGGCCGCTTCACCTTGCGCCTCCGCAATCACGCGCGCCTTGTAACCGTTGGCTTCTTCCAGCATTTTCGCAGTTTCACCTTCGATCAGCTGCAAACGTTGGTTACGATACTGTTGCGCCTCGTTTTCGCTCTGTGTCTTGTTTTGATCGGCGCGGTTCACTTCGTTGAAGGCATCGGCAACCTCAGCAGGAGGCTGCACTGTGCTCAGGTTGACCGACGTGATCGTAATGCCACTCTTGTATTGATCCAGCAGCGCCTGTGCGATCTGCGCAACCTGCGCCGCAATGGCGTCCTTGCCTGATGTCAAAACCTTCTGCGCATCCGTCTGTCCGACAACTTCTCGCATGGCGCTCTGCGCCACGGCCCGAACCAGCAAGTCCTGTTCGGCAACATTGAACAAATAGTCTTTCGCATCAGCAATGCGCCAAAAGACCGTGAAGTCCACATTAAGAATATTCTTGTCCGACGTCAGCATTTGATCGTCTTCGTTGATATCTGTCGTGTTCACAGCGCCAACACGTGGAGTCTCAATACGCTCGATCGGCCAAATGGCAAAATGCAGACCAGGGTCCACGGTGCGCGAGTACTCGCCGAGCCGCAAAACAACGCCCCGCTCATCTGGCTGCACCTGGTAAAATGAATTGTAGAGCCAATAGGCACCCAACAGCACCAGCGGCAGAGCCCACCCGCCGCGGCCAGTTCCACCCGGAATGGCGTTCTTGAAACTGTCTTTGCTTTTCTGGATCAGGTCATCAATTTCGGGAGGCAACCCACCGCCCGGGCGGTTTCCGCCTGGCCGATTGTTGGGGTTGCGTGGCCCCTGCCCCCATGGCCCCTGTCCGCCGCCGTCTTCTGTGTTCCAAGGCATATGCTATCCTTACCTGATCTGTACTGACAGTGGCATATAGGTAGCCCCTGCCCAAATGTCTATCTCAGCGCTGTTTTCTGTCCAAAATGCGGATCTCAAAATCCGCCGAGTCACGGGCCCCCGCCGGGACCTGCTCAACCTGGGTGACAACCCAGTCCTCATGCGCAAGCGCAGGAAAATGCGTATCGCCCTCAACCTCTACATCAACCACAGTGAGATAAATGCGGTCCGCTTCGGGCAAAAACTGAAGGTAGACATCGCCACCCCCGATCACGCAACATTCCGGCGCACCCGTTGCCGCTGCTGCGACTCGAGCGGCATCCATCCCAGACACAACGACAGCACCATCAGCACGAAAATCATCCTGCCGCGTCACAACAATATTGGTCCGCCCCGGCAATGGTTTCTTTGGCAAGCTGTCCCACGTCTTGCGCCCCATGATGATCGGCTTCCCGAATGTGATGTCCTTGAACCGCTTGAGTTCCGACGGCAAATGCCACGGTAAATGCCCGTCTCGTCCAATTACGCCATTCTTGGAAACAGCGACAACGAGCGAAATCATCATGCAATCCTCGCCATTCAGAAACTCACGTCGCCATCGCAAATATGGCAGCAGACGTCATTGAGTTCCACAAGGCATGACACGCAATGGTTACCCACAGACTGCCAAAGCGCAGAAGCAGGAGTCCGAGTACGAGCCCCATGACAAAAATGACAAGCACAAACAGCCAAGGCGCCGAAACAATGTGAATGACGGCCCAAAGGGCAGCCGTAATCACGACAGCTCCCCAGCGCCCGATGAACGAATTCGCAATGGCGGAAAACAACACCCCCCTGAAAAGCATCTCCTCCGCCGCCGGAACCAGCAGCATGACTCCCGGCAGTGCAAGGGCGCTAGCGACACGATCCTTTGATATTTCAACCATGAGGCGCTCCACCATGCCAGCCTTGCTGGCCGGATCATTCAACCCACTCGTTGGAGAATATGTAGCAGGATCAATGCCTAAAGCTAACATGATACCAATGTAGGCGAAGTACATCGTAACCGCGAAACCACCAACCACAGCAATCCAGCCGCCATAGCCAAGTTTGGGCCAATACAGGGAAAGGCTGTTGCCAGGGGCGTGACGACTGATATGCGCAAGCACCCACGCCATAAGACACGTCATTAAAGCCGCCGGACCAATGCCAACCACACCTGATTTTAATGCATCAGCAGAGGCTGAAGGGGTTGACGCGTCTGCTGCCGCAACAAATTCAGCAATCGCACCGCCATAGTAGAACTTGAACGCACCGAATGCCCCGAGCGTTTGAAAAACAAAATGCAGCACAAACAACAGTAAAAAAAGCAGGATGGCCACCCACGTCTTTTGCACCATAGGCGTATCGTAGAGCCACTCTCGTCTGGCCCGCCGAAAATCTACTCCAAATGCTGCCACGTCACACCGCCACGGGCGCTGAAATCGCGCCATCAGGTTCATAGTTGCTGATCACAAAATCCTCAAATCTAAAGTCTTCGATCTCTGTCACATTGCGCGAGATGGTGAGGTGGGGCAATGCCTTGGGCGTTCGGCTCAATTGCAGCGCCGTCTGTTCGAGATGGTTCATGTACAAATGGGCATCACCCAGCGTGTGGATGAATTCACCGACACCTCAATCCCGTAACTTTCGCCACCATGTGGGTCAACAATGCATATGAGGCAATGTTGAAGGGCACACCCAAAAATATATCCGCCGATCGCTGATACAGCTGGCAGGACAGTTTTCCGTTCGCCACATAAAACTGAAACAGGCAATGACAGGGTGGTAGCGCCATTTTGTCCACATCAGCCGGATTCCAGGCGGTCACCAAAAGCCGTCGTGAATCTGGTGACTTTCGAATCTGTCGGATGACCTGCGCCAACTGGTCAATGGCTCCACCGTCCCGCGTTGGCCAGGATCGCCACTGCGCGCCATACACAGGTCCAAGGTCACCATTGGCGTCGGCCCACTCATCCCAGATGCTGACCTTGTTGTCATGCAGGTATTTGATGTTGGTCTCACCCCGAATGAACCACAGAAGTTCATGGATGATGGATCGCAAATGCAACTTCTTCGTGGTGACAAGGGGAAATCCCTCGGCCAGATCAAACCGCATTTGATAGCCAAACACGGATCGGGTTCCCGTGCCAGTGCGGTCACCTTTTTCGACACCGTGCGTTTGCACATGCCGCATGAGATCGAGATACTGCTTCATGCGGGCTGTTTAGAGAGTTTGTCCTGATTCAAAAACAAAAAACAGCACGTTCGCGGCGTCGTACTCTCAATAGGCCAAACCTAGGCCAGCTTGGAAAGGGTTTTTGTATGTTCGGCCAGGAGGTAATAAAACGTCAACCGATGCTTGGTTCTGTCAGCCTTCATCTGGTCCGCAACGGCCGCAACAGCCGAACGTGCGGTTGTCCCGTCGAGCCCAAGTTTTTTCGCACAGAACCCGTCGACAACGCGTTTGATTTCGGAATCATCGCTTGCCGAGACCCACCGCGAATCCAGCCCTTTCAGTGCAATTCCACAGAACCTTACAATTGCAGACACGGCCTTCTCATCTGGATTTGGCACATAGCGCCGCAAATCTGAGTGATAGTCGAAGTCCCGAACGGCCATAATTTGCTCCCCCAAATGTGGCTTGCAATTAAATACAACATTTCGTTGTATTTGCAAAGTCGAATTGCGTCAGGTTGAACGTTTTTTACACCGCCTTTGCTATTTTCCGCAGGAGTACCTATATCAATCCCGTCACCCGCAAGGGGGACTATGGCGATAAACGGTCTTCGTAATAAGCCTGCTGGACCCGGGGGCAGTACCCGGCGCCTCCACCAAAGCCATTCGCTTGCGAATGGCGACTCAGCCAAACGAGCGGCTTTGATGGGGGCGAAATAGGATCGACGGCGGTGTAAAGGAAGGTTTTTTGCTCGTGATGGTACCGACGTTATCGGGCTATTCAATAGTTGCAAATGACAACTATGCACCGGTTGCTCTCGCTGCGTAAGCAGTGCGAAATACTGGAAATTAAGCCCTGAGGCTTTGCAGCTTTAGGCGGGGTTCGCTGGCACCTGGCAACAGAAGCCAGCACTTTTCCCTATTCCGAGATTAATACCGTTCGCCAATCAACCGATAGAACCAGAAGGATTCGTGTTCATCGATCAGGTGGTTGATTTTTGCAGGCGACCAGCCCGTCTTTTCGCGCACCACCCGCCCCATGTGCGATTGATCGGCAAAACCATGTTCCGTAGCAAACTGCGCGAGATCAACAACCTGCCCATCTTTTCGTGCGATCACGATCTCCCTGTAAAGGTTTTCAACACGCGCATGCGCCTCAAGCTCGCGCTGGTTCTGGCCCGTCCAGGATTTGATGCGCCTTTGCAATTGCCGCGCACTTTTGCCCGCAGTAGAGGACATGGCCCGGGCCAAAACCAATCTCGACCAATCTCCCACAAGATTCGCCGCATAACCCTTGGGCGGACGAAACTCCGGCCAAATCGTTTGCAGCCCATCGAAGAAAACACGCAGCCCCTCGTCGGCCTGACCCATGCTCATCACGTCTTGACACAAGTCAAGCAACGGACCACCGGCAACTTCATCGAGTGGTCGGACGACATCAACAAGTTTGGAAATGTCACAACCCGTGACAGCTTTCCATGCTTCCGGGTAAATCGCCACTGTCATCACCAAAACCGGGCCATGGTTCCAACTCGTGGTCGGTTTCGTACAGGGACCGCAAAATATCACGCGCGGCAGTACGGGACCGGTTGACACTATTTCAGCTAAATCTGACACGTCAGCCAGACTCACTTTCCCCTCAAGAATCCAACTGATTGAACATAAGGGAGAAGCAGGAAAGCGGTTCAATCTTTGATCAACCGACAGAAAACAGTTGCGAGTGTCCCGAATGTAACCAGCGTAGATGAGGCCCGCCAGCGAAACTGGTGGCAGTACACACTGTGCCAATGGCCGTGCGTCAGGTACCGTCATGTCGCAATCGTTCTATCAAACACGCTTTCGTTCAGCGAACTCAAATCCAGATCCAACACTCGGACTTTAGTCGATGCCCCGCATAGTAACACAAGGCAAGCTCAGCCACAAATTGAGCAGCTATTTGTCTCTGTACCGGATTGCCTTCGGCGTCATTTTTCGTCGTTTCCTTGGACGGCCTTTGGTCAAGGAATGGTCCCGCGATTCAGAAATCGGTGTACTTTTCTGGCGCGAGAAATTTATCCGCGCCCTCAGCTTTGACGACTTGAATGAGGGGCGCGCCTATTTCGACAGTCTACTCACTGAAACGGACGACATATACGAAACGGAAAGTATTCCGTCGCAACCGGGTGAACCAACGGGTCATTGGATTATCCCGCGTCATCTAAAACGCTCGGCCACGATGCTTTATTTTCACGGTGGCGGCTATGAATTCCGCAGTGCCGTGAGCTATCGATTTGCCGAAATGCTGTGTCATGTTCTGGGCATTCGCCTTTTCATGCCCATCTATCGGCTCACGCCCGAAAATCCGCACCCGGCACAGATTGAAGATGCGATAGCGGCTTACCGCTACGTGTCGCAGCATGTCAAAACAACCGAACAATTGGTAGTTGCTGGAGATTCGGCTGGCGGTCATCTGACGCTGATGTTGCTGGTTGAATTGAAGAAACTGGATCTCCCACAACCCGCCTTGGCAATTGGCATGTCCCCGTGGACCGACATCAGCGCGCGCGGTCAAAGCCTGATCACCAACAACAAGTACGATCTCGTCCAGGGCTACATGGCCTTGCAGTTTGGCGAGTGGCTCAAGGGTTCTGGTGACTTCACTGATGAAGAACTCTCACCCATTCACCAGGACTATCGCGGACTGGCACCCATTTATCTGCAAGGTGGCGGCAAGGAAATCCTGATCGATATGATTCGGGATTTTGCGGCGACGGCGCAGGCGCAAGGTGCCGATGTAAAATTGGACGTGTGGCAACACATGGTTCACGATTTTCAAGCGCAAGGCTATGCACTGCCAGAAAGCCGCGAAGCGCTTGAGCGCATCGCAACTGCAATTCAACAACGCACAGAGAATTCAAACACCGCTTTCAATTTCACAGAGGTTGTAAGCAGCACATAAAATGACCTTTGACTTCTTTACTGTTTTCAAAACCCTGTTAAGCTGGTTGCACTGCCTCAACACCAGCCGCAGGTCTTTGCGGTTTCTCTGGTTCAGGCCGATTTTTCTGGGAGGCAGCACGGGGGCCGGCCCGGATTGGACATTGCAGGAGATATCCACATGTCCATGTTTCTGTATCAGCTCGCTTATTCGCAAAGCGCCATCAAGGCCATGGTCACCAGTCCATCCGACCGGGAGGCGGCGGCGCGGAAATTGATCGAAGCGCTTGGCGGCAAGCTGCATCACATGTTTTTTGCTTTCGGTGAGTGGGATGTTGTGTGTCTGATTGAAGGCCCCGATGACAAGATGATGATGGCGGGTGCGGCAGCCGTGGCGGCATCCGGGACGGTGTCGAAGAGTGCGACGACAAAACTCATGTCGGCCGCTGATGCGATGGCGGCTATGAGCATGGCCGGCAAGGCGTTGGGTTCCTACAAACCCCCGACTGGCTAACGACGGGGGTATTGACTTAAATCGCTCCCCCAGCTCGCTGGGGGAGCTGGCCGAAGGCCTGAGGGGTGCGCGTCGCTGCCTTCACCAATCGATGTCACTCGTTAATCCCTTTGTTAACAAACATGTACTTTGCAGTGATGCCAAGGGTTGGAATTCTGTGATACTTTGCCATAATTGATCGTGATATGACGGGACGTGACTTTGACTGCATTCAACGGCTATGTTGCGCCGCGCGACTCGTATTGGAACAGAAAAGAAGTGAGTATGGCCGAAGACCTGATGCGATATGACCAGTTGGCCCAGAACGCCCTTCGCGGCGTCGTGCGTGAGTCGTTGCGTATCGTGCAGCGTTCCGGCCTGCCAGGCGATCACCATTTCTACATTGCTTTTGAGACGCGCCATCCGGGCGTCAGCATCAGTGAAAAATTGATGCAAAGATATCCTCGGGAAATGACAATCGTCATCCAACACCAATATAGTCATTTGGTCATCACCGACGAACTCTTTGAGATTGTCCTCTACTTTGACCAGCTTCCAGAAAAACTCGTGATCCCGTTTTCCGCCGTGAAAGGCTTCCTCGATCCAGCTGTGCAGTTTGGCTTGCAGTTCGAAGTTGTGCCAGTTGCCGCAAAAGCAGGAGACAATTCACTCCAAACAGTTCCATCTGCTGACAGGCCAGCAACAGATGACAACACCAACGCCGACAATTCTTCCAGCGCGGCAGAAGATGAACCAAAGGTCGTTTCCCTTGATGCATTTCGAAAAAAGTAAGGTCGTCGTTGTCACCTTGGTGGCACTGTTGGCGATGTTGTTCACCCTGCCCGATGCTGATGCGGCCAAGAAGCGCAAGAAGCGCGTTCTCGTGGAAGCAGCGTCTGTGCAAGCGCCAGCGAAGAATAAATCGTCAAGGTCGAGGTCAACGGCAAGACGCTCGAATGTGACCAGTGTTGACCGGATGGCTGCAAAAACGGTCTTCGGCGCCAAAAGCGCTCCCGTTAATCTGGCACCACGCGCCATTGGCAGTTACGCCAAAGGGTGCCTTTCAGGTGCCCGCTCGGTCCCCGTCGATGGACCATCCTGGCAAGTGATGCGCCTCTCCCGCAACCGCAATTGGGGTCACCCTGATATGGTTGCACTCGTGGAACGGCTGGCCCAAGAGTCCAAGGCAAATGATGGGTGGAACGGTCTGTTGGTCGGCGATCTCGCACAACCGCGCGGCGGACCCATGACGTCCGGCCATGCCAGCCACCAGATTGGCCTGGATGCAGATGTGTGGTTGACGCAAATGCCGAGCCGGACCTTGTCGAGAGCTGAACGCGAACAAATGTCAGCAACAATTGTTACAAAAGGCCGCACCCGGATCAACCGGGATGTGTGGACAGATGCCCACGCCAAGCTGATCAAGCGCGCCGCAAACTACCCGCAGGTGTCGCGTATATTTGTCCATCCACCGATCAAGGCCGAACTGTGCAAATGGGCAACTGGCGACAGAAGCTGGCTTGCCAAGGTGCGCCCCTATTACGGCCACAACTACCATTTCCACATTCGCATGAAGTGCCCGCCAGGTTTTGCCGGTTGCAAAAATCAGGCTCCCGCAACGCCTGCCGATGGCACCGGCTGCGGCAAAGAATTAGCTTACTGGATGGGAGACCTGCCATGGCGCGTCAAACAACGCGATCCAAAAGCACGCCCTGTCAAACCTGCTCCAGCCTTGACACTTGCAGCGTTGCCTGCTGAATGCCGCGCAGTTGCAACCGCACCATAACGCCCGTCCCTGTTGAAGGCGCCGTGAAAGTCAAGTGATGTCCAAAAGCGAAGGCCCTTTGACGCCAGCCACAAAGGCCAAATTGGCATTCGCCACACTCGGCGTCGTGTTTGGCGACATCGGCACGAGTCCTCTTTATGCCATGCGTGAAGCATTGCACCCTGTCGTAGAAGCCGGCGGTGACTTGCGCCTTGCAGTAATAGGGGTTGTCTCTCTGCTGATTTGGGCACTGCTGATCGTGGTCACGCTGAAGTATGTATTCATGCTGATGCGTGCCGACAACAAGGGCGAAGGCGGCATTCTTTCACTGGTCGTACTGGTTGAAACACTGCTCAAGAAAAAGGGTGGCTTCGCGCTGGCACTTGGCATTATCGGTGCGGCGTTCTTCTTCGGCGACGCGATGATCACACCAGCAATGACTGTGTTGTCGGCCGTTGAAGGCCTCAAGCAAATCCATCCGGGCTTTGAACCGTTCGTCGTACCGCTCTGTCTCGCGATTTTGGTCACATTGTTTACGTTTCAATACAAGGGCACCGCTGGAGTATCATCACTGTTCGCGCCCGTGATTCTTGTCTGGTTTGCCGTACTCGCAGTGCTGGGCCTGATCCACATCGGCGATGATATTGGAATTCTATCCGCCTTCAATCCTTACTATGCCGTCCGCATGCTGTTGGATCAGCCAGGCCTGGCGTTGTTGGTATTTGGCGGCGTCTTTCTCGTCGTGACCGGCGGCGAAGCGCTCTATGCCGATATGGGCCATTTTGGCAAAAACCCCATTCGCATGGGCTGGCTTGCAGTGGTTATGCCGGGGCTTGTGCTCAACTACCTCGGCCAGGGTGCATTTATCATTTCGCATCCAGAAGCGGTCATTGACCCTTTCTTTAAAATGATTCCGGAATGGGGCCTCGTGCCGATCGTTGTCTTGGCCACATTGGTGTCCGTTATTGCGTCGCAAGCTGTCATCACCGGAGCGTACTCAATCGCACAACAAGCCATGTCACTGGGGCTTTTGCCGCGCATGAGCATCACCCACACCAGTGAGGAAGAACAAGGACAAATCTACGTGCCGCAGATCAATTGGCTTATTCTTTTTGGCGTGATCCTGCTGGTCGTCGTTTTCAAGTCGTCGTCGAATCTTGCGTCGGCCTATGGCGTCGCGGTGAACACTTCCATGATCGTGGATTCAATCCTGGCATTGATCTTCTTCTGGTACTCAAAAACACTGGCCAGATGGTGGGCAATCCCGGCCTTGGTGTTTATTCTTGGAATTGAGTCCGTGTTCTTCGCTGCCAACGCCCTCAAAATTCCAAACGGCGGCTACATGCCGATCCTGATGGGTGCAACAATCATCCTGCTCATGATCACCTGGATGCGCGGACGCAATTTGTTGGCCCAGAAGCTGGTAAAAGAATCGATCGAGCTGACTGGTTTGCTCGAAAGCCTCGAACGCCGTGGACCAACCCGCGTGGCAGGTGCTGCCGTGTTCTTGCAGACCGACAACAAATATGCGCCCAGTGCCCTGATGCATAACCTGAAGCACAATCGCGTGCTGCACGACATTCTGGTGTTTGTCGAAGTCGATACAATTGACGAGCCGCGCGTGGATGGTGACCGCGTAACCGTACGGCAAGGTCCGCTCGGCGCATGGATGGTGGAAGCGAAATTTGGCTACATGGAACAGCCTGATGTTCCTGCCGCATTGCGGGCCTGCGAAGCGCACGGTCTCTCAATCGATCCGCGCCAGGCGTCATACTTCCTCGGACGGCGCACCATCAAGATTTCACCGCGTGCTCCAATGCCGTTTTGGCAACAGCGCATCTTCATCATGCTGACCAACCAGTCTGCCAGAGCCATCGAGTTCTTCCGCATCCCGCCGGATCGCGTGGTTGAGCTTGGAATGCAGATGAGTATTTAAAGTTGCTGTAACGCTCCATAATCTGAATTGCAATGATTACTATCCTAACGTAGGTCTAAATCGCTCTAATTTGAGGCTGGGGCAATCTCGCGGCGCTCAGGCCACTCCAGTGCCACTTGAATTCCCCCTGACGCAAATGGCCCATATGAGCTTCTACGGGGATTTCAATCAAAAGTTTAGTCGCCCCCTTGAGTGCCCGTCCATGTCCGCCTAACTTGGGACCATGGCACAGCTTCCTCCCTTTTCGGCACCCGGCCGTTTCTGGCGCGGCAATCTTCATACCCATTCCAACCTGTCCGATGGCGCTTGGGCACTCGATGATGTGGTCAACGCCTACAAGCGCAACGGCTATGATTTCCTCATGATGTCGGAGCACTTCACCCATCACTTCAACTACCCAATTGCCGACACGCGCCATCATCGCGGCAATGACTTCACCACAATCCTTGGCGCTGAGTTGCACGCACCCGTCACCTCCGCCGGTGAATGGTGGCATATCGTTGCCGCCGGATTGCCGCTGGATTTTGCACCTGTCCAGAAGGGTGAAACCGGACCACAGATTGCGCAGCGTGCAGTCGACGCTGGTGCCTTCGTCGGCATCGCCCACCCGGCCTGGTCACAACTCACCATCGAGGACGGTCGTGCACTGTCATTTGTCCACGCTGTGGAAATCTACAACCATGGCTGCGCCGTCGAATGCGATCGCGGCGACGGATTTTTTCTGCACGACCAACTGCTGAATGAAGGCCATCGGCTGTCAGCCTTCGCCACCGACGATGCACATTTCAAATCAGCCGATCATTTCGGCGGCTGGGTGCAGGTCAAGGCGGAAAGTCTTGATCCCGATGTCCTCCTGGCGGCCCTGAAACGCGGCGACTACTACGCCAGCCAGGGCCCGCAATTCTATGATATCAGCCTCGATGGTGATGACCTCACCGTCACCTGCTCACCGGTTGACACCATCGCCATCGTCTGCGGCATTTCCCGGACAGCCGTGCAAACCGGTCGCGCTATCACTGGCGCAACACTCAGTCTGCGCAAACTGCAGGACGGCTGGATGATGGATAAAACCAGCCCCTGGTTCCGCGTCGTGGTCATCGACAACGCCGGGAAACGCGCCTGGAGCAACCCCGTCTGGCGCGAATAAGCTTCAATTTTAACTATCCTGTGGAGTGGTACTTGAGGTCATCCAGAAGTTATGTAACCTTTGGCTGTATAACTTTTGGAGACACTCATGAAACTTTTGGGACTGGCATCGGCAGTGGTCGCAGCTTCAATGATGGCTGCGTTTACAATTCATGACGACGCTGCAGCGGCGAGCAAGAAAAATGTCCGCGACAGCCTGTCAGCAAAACAAAAATCAGAACTGCGCCGCAAGGGTCGCGAATGGTGCAAGAAAAAATACGCCAGCGACGGGCAGAACTACATCGATCGCGTCGAAATCAGGCGCGACGGCAGCATCATGTGCTACATCCGGGGGTATTGACACCCCTGCTCGCACTGATCCGCAAGTGCAAAGCGTCTGGGGGTCTTGGTCTTTGCGTAAACACATTCGTTAACTAGTTGTTAATCGAGTCGGCGAGACACGGAAGTGATGAAAACTGCCGCAGCCTAGCGAATTCCGTTGTTAGTTACGGCTTCCAATCAGTTTTCCAACCAAGAGCTCGGGTCATTTGGAAAGTGTTGAACCATTTCACATTTAGCTGATCACACACATCAGGAAGCTTTCTGTTTTGCCGCTTTGCACTTGGACGCGAAACTTCTGTAGTGACGACGGCCCGCTGATCACCGGATAGCGCATAAGCGACAAGAAATGGATCATTGCCGATTGTTTCTAACTCCGCGTCAGTAAGATTTTCACCATAGCCCGCATCAAGGACACGCTGAAGTGTTGCAGGATCAACTGAATCTTCTAGCTTCAATGCCTGGACTGTTTCCTTGTCTTTGCGCCATGAAAAGAATGGATGATCCTTGTCATTTCCGGGGTTTACTTCATCAAGTATTTCACGAGGTAGTTTGATGTTTCCTTGGTGGCCGTGGTGGACAAGCCAATCCCAAAATTGCGGGACTTGGTCCATTGCATAGTAGCTATCCTTGGCCGTGATAATTACGTTGGCATCCAACAGATACAGCATCTAGTTTGCGCCCGTCTTCGGCACCGGATGCAGGAAATTGCGCACTGCTCCCGCATTCACACCAAGCAACCTAGACGCCTTCGTCGGTGTGAGTGCACCACGATCAAAAGATCGCCGTGCCAATCCTACAAGGGCATGTCCAAGACGATGACGCAGCACGACATAGCGATTGGGTCCACCGCCAGTCCCGGATCTATTGCTTTTTTCGCGCTCTTTACTTCGTTGCCAATCTTCAAAAAATCGATCACTTACCCTCTGATAGAGTTGCCTATCCATTTTGTTCAAAAGCAGCAGTTGATATGCAACCATTCTCCGGCTGACTTTTCGTGACGACGCAAATTCTGAAATAAACTCGAGGGTTTTCTCGAAGTTATTCGCACGCGAATCTCGAAGAAATTGCAAATCGACCCTCGGCAGCAAAATCAATCCAGCAACTTCATTGCACAGTCGTTCAATACGAGCACCTTCCGTCGACCCGCTAACCCCAGTTTTACCAAGCCACAGATGCGCAGCCTCATGGAGTACCGTGAATGACCAAGCCACTGGCGCATCGTTGTCATTGACAACAATAAATGGAGCAATGGGATCTGCTATGGCGTAACCACGAAATGACATTGCAGAAATGTTTGAATGGTAACTGCCAAGATTGCCCAACAAAACCACAAACACGCCATGCCGCTCAAAACAATTGCGTAGATAGGTAAAACCAGATTCTTCATTGCCGCTGCGAAATTTAGCCAAGTCGAAACCAATCGTGCTTTGGATACTTTGGGCTATCTCAACTGCCGAATCTCGTGCTGACTTTGACCCAATAAAATCATGAAGCTCAATTTCTTCGTCTTCCAGTAGTGATTTCGCAAGATCGTGACGGGCTTGAACATCCCGAATAAGGGCATCCAACCTTGGATCATAGTCAATTGGCGGGGAATCTGGTGCACGACGAAAATCTTCGCCACGATTACTCAGTGGCGGTGGACTACGCAGATAGAACACTGTGAGGGGTCGTCTGTACCTCTCTGCCATATTTGCAAGTTGAACATTTGAAGGTTCGTGCTCGCCCTCTTCTAGTCCTTTCAAACTAGCTGGCTTGATTCCGATTGCTTTCGCCGCTTCCTCAAGCGACATTCCAGACGTTTCACGCGCCCAAGTAAGAATGTCTGGATTTACGGTCGGCATCGTTTGGTCTCATTCTTTCCGTTTATCGAATCCAAGCAATAGACATCGCAGTCACAGATTGGCAATTCCTAAACAGAATACATATGGGGTACACAAAGTAAACTAATCAGCCTATTCGCAACATTGCCCTGTATGTGCTATTGCACCGCACAAAGCCACTTCCCCGAGTCCCTCTCATGCCCAAAAAAACCCGCACCGAAACCGACACCTTTGGCCCCATCGAAGTTGACGCCTCCAAATACTGGGGGGCGCAAGCACAGCGCTCAATTCAAAACTTCAAGATCGGTTGGGAAAAGCAGCCGGCTTCGGTGATCCGTGCGCTGGGCATTGTGAAGCGGGCGGCCGCTGAAGTGAACACAGGGCTTGGCAAGCTCGACAAGAAAATTGCTGATGCCATCATCGCTGCGGCGAACGAAGTGCTGGAGGGCAAGCTCAACGATCACTTCCCCCTCGCCGTGTGGCAAACGGGATCGGGCACCCAATCCAACATGAATGCCAATGAGGTGATTTCCAACCGCGCCATTGAAATGCTGGGCGGCGAGATGGGCTCGAAAAAGCCCGTGCATCCGAACGACCATGTAAACATGTCGCAGTCGTCGAACGACACCTACCCGACAGCCATGCACATTGCCTGCGCTGAGGAAATCCACCATCGCCTGATCCCTGCCCTGCAGCAGCTGCGCAATGCGTTGAATGACAAGGCACAAAGCTGGAAGGCGATCATCAAGATCGGCCGCACCCACACGCAGGATGCCACACCGGTGACTCTGGGTCAGGAATTTTCAGGTTACACCCAGCAGATTGAAAATGGAATCAAACGGATTGAGCAAACGCTGCCCATGTTGATGCAGCTGGCGCAAGGCGGCACGGCGGTCGGCACGGGCCTCAATGCGCCTGTGGGTTTTGCGGAAAAAGTGGCAGAACGCATCGCCGCCATTACAAAAATGCCATTCACCACGGCCCCCAACAAATTCGAAGCGCTGGCCGCACACGACGCCATGGTGATGACCCATGGCGCGATCAACACGGTGGCGGCATCGCTGTTCAAAATCGCCAACGACATCCGCTTCCTCGGTTCAGGTCCGCGCTCTGGCTTGGGCGAATTGAACCTGCCTGAGAACGAACCGGGCTCCTCCATCATGCCGGGCAAGGTGAACCCCACCCAGTGCGAAGCGCTGACAATGGTCTGTACACAGATCTTCGGAAACAATGCCGCCATTACCTTCGCCGATTCACAAGGTCATTTCGAACTGAACGTGTTCAATCCCGTGATGGCGTATAATTTCTTGCAATCAGTTCAGTTGATGTCCGATGCGGCAGTGAGCTTCACCGAGAATTGTGTTGTCGGCATCGAACCACGACTCGACAACATCAAGGCCGGTCTCGACCGCTCACTGATGCTGGTGACAGCACTGGCTCCGAAGTTCGGCTATGACCTCGCTGCAAAAATCGCCAAATCCGCCCACAAGAACGGCACCACCTTGCGCGAAGAAGCGATCAAGGCCGGCATCGACGCGAAAGATTTCGACGCCATCGTGAAACCTGAAAACATGTTGGGGCCTGCCTGATGGGTGACGTCGTCAACCTCAAAGCCGTGCGTAAGCAAAAGCGCCGTGAGGAACGCGACGCCACCGCCGCCGAAAACCGCATCAAATTTGGATTGTCCAAAGCCAAGAAACAGCTCGCTGAATCCGAACAGGCCCGCGCGGAGAAAGCACTTGATGATCACAAGCGGGAAACTTGATGCCCGCTGATCTCAAGCGCTCCATTACGATCAATGGCCATCGGACATCCCTGTCGCTCGAACCCGAATTCTGGAACGAGCTACAGCGCGTGGCAGCAAAGGAGGGCCTTTCAGTTGCGGCATTGATTTCAGAAATTGATGTTCAGCGCGGCGAGCGTAATCTGTCGAGCGCCATCCGCGTCAATCTCCTCAACCGCCTGTCGGTCAGGGCGTAACCCCGTCGAGATCAAAGGATTTTGGTAACTCAACCCCATCTGGCAATTGTATAACGTCATCACGTTTTGAAATGATCGGCTTCGGCGATTGCCCATTAACCAGTTGCGATAGCAGCCGGGCCTCACGCAACCGTTTTGCAATCTCAAGCTTGTTCATGGCCGCATAAAAAGGCAGTGCGTCCTGCAGTCGCGCAGCAAAAGCCTTCGCCTCCAGTGACCTTTGCTCCGCATGAACTTTCAATTCGCGCTGGCGCAAGCGCAATTCAGCCCGCTGTTCAAGATAAGCCTGATACCGATCATCATCGAGTTTGCGTTGCGCTTCTTCCTGTTCAATAGCGCGCTGCTGCTCCGCCTGAACGCGTTCAAGTTCTGCCATTTCACGGGCCATGATGTCGTATCCAAGTTTGCCCGCCAGCTGAGACGTTTCCACCCGCTTGCGCAGTTTCCCCGCGGAACCTGTGAGTTGCAAGTCGACACTGGGCAGTTCAGGCCGTTCGGTCAGCCGAAGTTTAAGAGTTGCGGCAAACCCTTTCTCAACAAGATCTGCCTCGCCCGTGACGGCCAGAGTTGCACGCCCTTGTGAAAAACTGATCGGCGTCAGTGCGGCGCGACCAGCCGTGACCGTGAAGGCATGAGGACCATCCGCAAGTGCAAGCGTCTCATTACCTTGCAGCGACGCCACGGCAGCGCGCAGCTCATCGGATGTTGTCACTGCCAGAATGAGATTGGCGAATGTTGCGGGAGCATAGTTTGCGACAGCCGTTTGGGACAACTTGACGGTCCCATTGCCTTTGAAATCCGAAAGGGCAGCAAGCGTCGAAAGCCCGATGCCGCTGGCTTTGAATTCAATGAGAGCCCGGCCTGACAGCAAGTTGGCGCCGTCCGCAAGCAAAAGACTTTTCGCAAGATCCACAGGGATGCGACCTGACGTCGCCAAAGTGTATTGCCCGTCCGCTGGCAGTACGGCGGATTCAAATGAGACAGCGTCGCCGTTCGTATCGCGCCCGGCCACCGTGACTTGACGTTCCCGGCCTTCAACATTGATCCCGACAACCGCCTCCGAAACCGGATTTCCCGGCCATAGCGTCAGCGCTTGCGGGCGGTACCAGATTTCACCGTTGAGGCCGAACGGAGCGCGGTCTGCGAAAGACGTATCGCGGTTTGGCTCGCGCCCATCCCATGGCAGGAACGAGGCAGCCAGAATATGTGTGATATCTGCGGACCCGCCAGCAACATCGGCTGTAACAGAGTAGTCATTGGAAAGCGCAACTTCACCCGTCAGCGATTGCCCGCTGTGTTCAATCTTCACATCCTGAAAACGCAAGACCTCAAGCTGCGGCTTGAGGACTGCACTGGCCGTGATTGCACCGGGCAGTGCCGCAGCGAACGGCACGCCCATGGCAGACAACAACGATTGCGCATTAGGTGCCGAGAGTTTTATGGCACCATCAAGTGCAGGCAGTGCAGTGGTGGTGGGTTGATAAGTTCCGTTGAATGATGCCGTGGCACCATAGGCCGAGGCCTCGCTTTCAATGGCGTAACCGCGCGGCGCATTTCCGTCGAAGGCAATGGTGAGAGCACCTTCGGCATCACTTGAATGCTTGGGATCAAGCCCGAACAATTTTAGAATGTTTCCGGATTGCGGACTTGTCACGCGCAGCGCACCACGCGACAGAACGCCGTCGGGCGATGACAGCTCTCGCATGCGCGCTGACAGCGAAACATCCAGCGGTCCTGACTGCCCTTCAACACGATAGGAAACATCAGGTTCTTCTGTTCCGCGCTTGAAAACCAGTTGGCCCGTGAGTGACGTCTTCCCGAGAATGCGTTGCCACGGCAACACCGTACCGTCCGGCTGCACGCCTATCAATCGCAGAAACGGATTGGGATCATCGGCCGTAACCCTGCTATCGATATTTCCCTCATAAGTGCCGTCAGTATCAACCAGCCGGCCGTTTGCGCTCACCTGCGCACCGCCGACAGAGCCAATCGTAAACGTCTTGAGATTGAGCCCCCCGACACCCGCCTCCGCATCAAGCAGCACGTTTTGGGCGACCGTTCCATTGAGCGTGACGTCTGCCGCATCCAGCGTGATCCGTTTTGAAACATCGGGTTTTACCATCCAGCCAACCACAGCAGTGGGGTCCAGTGTGGAATTCTTGCCCAGATAGGTATCGAAATTCAGTCCCCGCGTGGAGAGTTTGACATCCAGCGTCGGTGTTGGACCGGTTCCAATGAGCACAGTGCCGCTGCCGCGTTCACCATCCAATTCAAAATCGAGGGCGCTGAACCCGACACGCGATTCAGACCAGTTGATATCGGACTGCAGTTTGATTTGACCACGGCTGCCCGCCCACTGTGTCGCGATAACAGATTTGGCGGATGGCCAAAGCCACTGTGTCAATAAACGCAAATCATTGGATTCAAGTGCTAGCTTGCCGCCAAAATCGGCACTGCCGTCCGTCTGAAATACAATACCGTCCGCCAGGATGCGCGACCGTCCTGGAAGATTGGCAGCAATCCGCTGAATGCGAATGGCATCACGTTCTGTCTGTGCCTTGATTTCTACATTTTCGAGAGTCTCGCTCCCTGTTGTCAAAACATTTGCTTTAAAGGACGTTGAAAGCTCCAGCCCTGTTGGAAATCGTGCCATGAGCTGATTGAGGATGGCCAACACACCACCGGCACGCCACACTTCGAGCGATTGCGCTCCCACCAAGGCATCCAGATTGAGCCGCGGTGAATCAAAATCTGCATTCACCTTCAATCGGTCACCAAATTCGGCCTTCACAGTTCCATCAATAAGCGTGCTGCCATCGCTAGCATCTGCAGGCGAAAGTTTAATGGCGCTGAGTTCCGCTGTGACATCTGTAATCTTCACGTCGGCCTGCATCGCAAGGGGCCTGAACCGGCCCTCTTTGTCACTCTTCTTGCCTTGGTCTGCCACAACCGGATCCAGCCTGACTTTGCCAGTTGTTTCCATCCTCAGCTATTTGACCATCAAACGAAAACACTGGCAGCGATGGATTGGTTGGCAGAATCTTGAAACCCGCGCGTAAGGGTTGGCCTTTCACATATGAACTAGTCGTAAACTGCAGGTCCACGATTTGGCTGGCGACGGAACCGCGGCCCGCGGCCCGCCAGGGTCCCTGTATGTTGGGCGCTGAAAATGTCCCGTTGAATTCGCGTATCGACATCTCGGCATTCTTGCCGCGATCAACAAACAAAAAAGTACCGTCATGAACGATAATCTTGTCGAGCCTGACTTTGTCGAGAAGACCGGATTTTCGCAGTTCTTCCTGCGGTTCGAGCGTCCAGTTACCCTCACCGTTCCGCCCTCGTTCAAGCGCGACGACCGGTTTTTCAACAATGATTTCCTCGACGCGAAGTTCCCCGGCGAACAGTCCATCAAGCGCCATCCGCACCACGAGTTGGTCGGCAGTAATAAATGCATCGCCACCTGGCATATCCGAATTGGCAACGACGACGTTGTCAGCCTGAAGTCGCGGGAACGGGAACAGCCGCACCGATACGGGCCCCTTGATTTCAACGGCCCGTCCGGTCAGCCGTTCGCCATAGCTCTGCAGATCAGTCTTGTACCGGTTCCAATCAACGATAAACGGCGCAGCCAGCGCACCACCAACGGCGATCAGCAGCAAAAGTCCAAAATAAAAGACCGGAGACTTCCAAATACTCATGTTGCCGCACAGGATATGCGATTGGCAATTCCGTGCAAGTGAATTGGGGGATCAAGCGCCGGCATTTTTGCCGGGGTTCATGATGTTGTCAGGATCCAGGGCGCGCTTGATGGCCTGCATCGTGCCAACGGCCGCACCATGTTCGCGAATGAGATACTTTCGCTTGCCTGCACCAATCCCATGTTCGCCTGTACATGTGCCTCCCATGGCCAATGCCCGTTCAATCAATCGGTCATACGCCATTTTGACACGCGCCAGCTCGTTGGCATCCGACTTGGAGCTAAAAAGCACCACATGGAAATTGCCATCGCCCACATGGCCGATCATCGGGCCATATAAACCATTGGCATCAAGGTCATTCTTCGTTTGCATCACGCATTCGGCCAGACGCGAAATTGGCACACAGACATCTGTGGCAAAAACTTCATCCTTGCCGGGCATCAGATTTTTTGTAGCCCAGAACGCATCGTGACGGGCTTGCCAAAGTCGTGCCCGGTCCTCTTCCTGCGTTGCCCACTCAAACGGCCCACCACCCTGCCCTGCAGCAATGTCCGCAAACATCTCCGATTGTTCGCGCGTCGACAACTCAGTTCCGTGGAACTCCACGAAAAGCGTGGGCGTAACGGCCAGGGAAAGTTTGGAATAGGCGTTGAGGGCCTTGATATGTTCGGCATCAACCAGTTCGATCCGGGCAACGGAAATACCCATTTGGATAGTCTGGATGGTGGCATTGCAACACGCCTCCACACTGGGAAACGGGCAAACCCCTGCCATAATCGACTGTGGAATACCGTGGAGTTTCAGCGCCACTTCGGTGATAATTCCGAGTGTACCCTCACTGCCCACCATCAATCGCGTGAGATCATAGCCCGCAGACGATTTGCGGGCCCGGCTGCCGGTGCGAATGACTTGCCCGTCTGCCATCACGACCGTCAGGCCAAGCACATTGTCCTTCATCGTACCGTATCGCACAGCATTGGTTCCCGATGCGCGCGTGGCCGCCATGCCACCGAGACTTGCATCAGCGCCAGGGTCAATGGGAAAAAACAAACCCTGATCGCGCAAATGCGCATTGAGCTGTTTCCGCGTAACTCCAGCCTCGACCCGGCAATCAAGATCCTCAGAATTGACTTCGAGAATTGTATTCAAACCACTGAGATTAATGCATATTCCACCGAAGGGTGCAGAAAAGTGACCTTCCAGTGAAGTGCCAGTTCCATAGGCGATAACCGGAACCTTGAGCCGCGCACAGATGGTAACAATCTGCTGCACGTCGTCTGTTGTGGTGGCAAAAGCAACCGCGTCCGGTGGCGCACCTGGATTCCACGTCTGGTCCTTGCCATGCTGTTCCCGCACCGACTGAGCAGTGGATAAACGCTCACCCATGACCTGCCTCAGCACGTCTATCGCCTGACTTGCAGTTGATACCGATTCCCGCTTACTCATGCGCCCAGTGTTAGCCATTTCAAGGGAAAGCGTACATGGCAATTAAGTCGCCTTTCATGTCAACACCTCAACAGGTGGAAAATGAATGGATTGACTACAATGGCCACTTCAACATGGCTTACTACAACGTCATCTTCGACCGCGCGGCGGACGAAGTATTTGCAAGTATCGGTCTCAACCAAGACTACATCCGCCAGACCAACAATTCCTATTTTACCCTCGAGGCGCACATCACCTACTTGCGCGAACTGCACGCCCATGACGTCGTAAAAATTGAAACGCAATTCCTCGATGCAGACGCAAAGCGCGTGCACTATGTACAGCGCATGGTGCATGAAAAAGAGAGCTGGCTGGCTTGTGTGTTGGAAGTCATAGTCAGTCACGTGGACCTGACAACGAAAAAGACCTCACCATTTACACCCGCCATCAAACAGGCAATCGATCTGGCTTTGGCAGCGCATAAGTCCTTGCCTGTGCCACCCCAAGTTGGCCACCGCATCGCAATTCCAAAAAAGGCGCCAATGTCCGGATGATTTCCAACAAACCCAGGTTCCTCTTGGTCATGACTTACGGCAGGTCAGGCTCAACCTTGCTGATGGGCATACTGAACACCATTCGCGGGTCCCGCATCACGGGCGAGAATCTGAACACGCTGTTTCATATCTACCGCACCATTCAGGTCGCGGGCCTGGTGAAGAAAAAATTCGGCCGCTTCAAGACCGAACCAACCTCCGCTTGGTATGGCGCTGACGAAATCAACATCAAGGCATTTCGCACAAAATTGCTCGATGCCTTTTATGCCGACATCCTTGGACTGACAGGACTTGAAAACATTGTTGGTTTCAAGGAAATCAACTACGGGCCGGACAGTTTTACGGACATTGATTTCGATGAATTCACGGAATTTGTATTACAACACATTCCAAATTGTACCATCATCATCAATACCCGAAATCTCGATGACACTGCGAAAAGTGCGTGGCACGCAAACACTGAAGACGCCCGCGCCAAACTGCAATCCGTCGAAGATCGCTTGTTGAAATTGCTGCAAAAACACCCCGAACAAACGATACATTTGCACTATGATGACTACATTTCCGATCCCGCCAAGCTGGTTGAATCATTCGCCACTATCGGAATTGAATTGGATATCAAAAAGATCGAGCGCATCCTGAAGAAAAAACACAGCTATAAGCCCGGTGAAACGAAAGAGCGGCCCTTGGCTCAAAAAACGTCGAGGCTCAAAAAAGTTCTGCGCGCAGTGAGTCGCAGGATCACAACGTAATTTTCTCCAAAGAGTCACACGCCTGCAATCTTTTGGTCGCATTGCTGGTCCATGGTGGGTGCAGGGAGGACGCAATGGAACATTTCAGTTACGCAGACTTTGCCGAAGCCTTGGTCCTGGTACATGGTGCCCGCGCCGACAAGGAAGTTGCCAAACACGCTGAACTTTGCCGCAAGGCGGGAAATCAGGTCATGGCGCAATCCTGGCAGAAAATCGGGGCCTACCTGCCGTCGCAGAATTCCGAAAACAACAAGCACGCGGCCTGATTTTTCCGCAATCACTTGCTATATGGTGGAGAAAGGAATCATCTCTCCACCATGTCATCGTCTAAGCTCCAGGCAGCAGCACCACCACCTCCGGTCACGGGGGGCATATCCGCGCGCGCCATGGCGACCGGCGAACCAACCTACCTCAAGGGCCTGAATGCTGAGCAAAAAGACGCCGTCCTGTCGATTGACGGCCCCTTGCTCGTTCTGGCTGGTGCTGGCACTGGAAAAACCCGCGTCCTGACCACCCGCCTCGCCCATATTCTGACCCAACGTAAAGCCTTCCCCAGCCAGATACTCGCCGTGACGTTTACCAACAAGGCGGCCCGCGAGATGAAAGAGCGGATCGGCATGCTGATTGGCGATGCCGTTGAAGGCATGGCCTGGCTCGGCACTTTCCATTCCATTGGCGTCAAGATTCTGCGCAATCACTATGAACTCGCAGGACTGAGATCCGGTTTCACCATTCTGGATGATGACGATCAGGTTCGGCTGCTGAAACAACTGATGCAGGCCGAGGGCATTGACGAAAAGCGCTGGCCCGCGCGCGTCCTCGCCAACCTGATCGATGGTTGGAAGAACCGTGGATTGACACCGGAAAATGTGCCGAAAGCCGAGGCGCAAAGTTTTGCCAATGGCTTGGGTGGACAACTTTATACGGACTATCAGCAACGCCTGAAAACCGTAAACGCCGCAGATTTTGGCGATCTTCTCCTGGAAGTGCTGCGCCTTTTCCAGGATCACCCCGATGTGCTGAAAACTTACCAGCAGAAGTTCAAATACATGTTGGTGGACGAGTATCAGGACACCAACGTTGCACAATACCTGTGGCTGCGGCTGCTGGCACAGGGCCATCGCAACATCTGTTGCGTCGGTGACGATGACCAGTCGATCTATGGTTGGCGCGGCGCAGAAGTCGACAATATCCTGCGGTTCGACAAGGATTTCCCCGGTGCCAAGGTCATTCGCCTCGAACAGAATTACAGGTCGACGCCTGACATTCTCGGCGCCGCCTCAGGGTTGATTGCCAAGAATGAGTCTCGATTTGGCAAGACCCTGCGCACCGACCGCAATGAAACCGAAAAGTTGCTGGTTCGCGGCCACTGGGATGGCGACGAGGAAGCCCGCGCCATTGGTGACGACATTGAAATACTCCATGGCAAGAAGGAACGGCTCAACGACATGGCCGTGCTGGTGCGCGCCTCCTTCCAGATGCGGGCCTTTGAAGAGCGGTTCATCACCTTGGGCCTGCCCTATCGTGTGATCGGAGGTCCGAGGTTTTACGAACGGGCCGAAATCCGTGACGCCCTGTCCTATCTCAAGATCGTGGCATCCCCGGATCATGACTTGGCCTTCGAGCGCATCATCAACACCCCCAAGCGCGGCATCGGTGACTCCTCCGTCAAAAAGATGTTCAATTCCGCCCGAACACAGAAAATTTCCCTTTATCGCGCGGCAGAAGCCATGGCGTTGACCCCAGAACTTCCGGCCAAGGCAAGGACCGCCCTCAAAATTCTCGTTAATTCATTTGCCCGGTGGCGCAGTCAAATCAATTCATTGCCCCACTCCGAGTTGGCTGAAATCGTGCTCGATGAATCCGGCTACACCGAAATGTGGCAGAACGACAAAAGCCCGGAAGCGCAAGGTCGCCTCGAAAACCTCAAGGAACTTGTGCGCTCCATGGGCGATTTCGAAAACCTCACCGGCTTTCTTGAGCATGTCTCCCTCGTCATGGATCGCGATTCAGGCGACGCTGAAGACCGCGTCAACATCATGACCCTGCATTCGGCCAAAGGCCTGGAGTTCGGCTCGGTGTTTCTGCCTGGCTGGGAGGAAGGTCTGTTCCCGCACCAGCGTTCGCTGGATGACAAAGGCCGAGCTGGCCTCGAAGAAGAGCGTCGTCTGGCCTATGTCGGCATTACCAGGGCCAAGCGTAGGGCCACGATTTCCTTCGCCCAGAACCGGCGTGTCCATGCCTTGTGGCAATCAGCCATCCCCTCGCGCTTTATCGACGAATTGCCTGAGGCCCATGTGGAAGTGGCACCCATGTCCAATTCCTACGGCGGTTTCGGATTGGGATCCTATGGCAAATCACGATTCGACGACGGAACTACGTTTGCAAACACAAACACTTACGCGACACCGGGCTGGCAGCGCGCACAAGACCGATATGCCAAAGGAGAAGGTCTGAAATCGTCTCCCAAGTTGATTGAAGGCGAAGCCGTCATTTCGGGTGAAGTCAGCTACGAGGTCGGTGAGCGCATATTTCACCAGAAGTTCGGCTATGGCAACATCATCGCAGTTGAAGGCAATAAGCTGACAGTCGATTTTGAGAAGGCTGGCGAGAAACGGGTCATCGACAGCTTTGTCGAGCGCAGTTGAGGTTTAGGTCGCAGCCGGCACGAATTTCAATGACACGCCATTCATGCAATAGCGCAAACCAGTCGGTTGCGGCCCGTCATTGAACACATGTCCCAAATGACCGCCGCAGCGGCGGCAGTGAACTTCAGTCCGGGTTGTAAACAACGTGTCGTCCTCTTTCGATCCGATAGCATTGGGCAGGACATCAAAGAATGAAGGCCAGCCTGTGCCACTGTCATACTTTGTCGACGCGGCGTAGAGGGGCAACTCGCAAGCCGCACAAATGAATGTGCCTGCACGCTTTTCGTCATTCAATTCGCTTGTAAAGGGTCGCTCGGTCGCTTCCTCACGCATCACGGCATATGCCTCAGGCGACAAAATCTTGCGCCATTCATCCGCGCTCTTTTCAATTTCGAATTTACCTTCTGCTTTCATGGGCTTGACGGCCCAACCAAAAGCAAAGACGGAAGAAACAGTGGCAAACAATGCGGCGCGGCGGTTCATGAGGTGGACTCCTTGTTGAGAGATATACGCGCTATTCGGGCACAAGGACATTCACGAGGCAGCCAGCATCAGTCAACCCTGTGTGAACACCGCGTCATCACCCTCGCTGTTCACCCTCGGTTAAGACCCTCATGCTTTGATTCTTGGATGAAACAGCAACTCCGTCTCGCAGAACTCTTGGGTGCATTGAGCCATGCGCTCGACTTGACTGAAGGACAACCCAAAGGACATTCCTTGCGGTGCTGCTGGATTGGATTTCAACTTGGCCAGTGCATCAGCATGCGCGAACAGGAACTGTCTGACCTGTTCTATACGCTTTTGCTGAAAGACCTTGGTTGTTCAAGCAATGCAGCCCGCGTCTGCGAACTTTATCTGACTGACGATCGCCGGTTCAAACAGGATTTCAAACGGATCGACGGCAGCCTGCCCCAGGCTCTCCGTTTCGTGATTGGTCATACCGGATTAAATGCATCACTCGCGGATCGGTTCCGCTCCGTTGTAAACATACTGCGAAACGGCGGGGAAATCTCGAGGGAGTTGATAAGTGCACGTTGCCATCGCGGCGCCGACATCGCCGCAAAAATGCGGTTTTCACATGCCGTGTGCGACGGCATCAGGAATCTCGACGAACACTGGGACGGATCAGGCAAACCCGAGAACGTTGCAGGGCGCAAAATTCCGGTCGCATCGCAGATAGCCCTGCTCGCACAAGTGACAGACGTGTTTTTTCAGTCTGATGGCAGATCAGCAGCCATTGCGGAAATCAACAACAGGTCCGGCACATGGTTCGCTCCCGATCTGGTTGAAGTGTTTAATGCCCTTTCCGACTCAAACGAATTTTGGCACGACTTGGGTTCAGCAGAACTTGGGGGGTTAGTGCTGCAACTGGAACCAACTGAAGAAATACGTCTCGTCGATGACGATTATCTGGATGATATCGCAACAGCCTTCGCACAGGTGATTGACGCGAAATCAACGTTTACACGCGGTCACAGCGAACGCGTGGCCATTTTTGCCGATCTCATTGCTGAAGAACTCGGGCATTCACCAGAAAAACGGCGCTGGTTGAAACGCGTGGCATTGCTGCATGACATCGGCAAGGTCGCCATCAGCAACACCATCCTCGATAAACCCGCCAAGCTTTCAGAGGAGGAATTTGAAGTGATGAAATCCCATCCTTTGCATTCGGCCGACATCTTGGCGGGAGTCTCCGTATTTGCCGATATGGCGGGGGTCGCCCGCAGCCATCACGAACGTCTCGACGGCAAAGGCTACCCGGACGGCCTGCATGCCAGCCAGATTTCACTTGATACGCGCATTGTAACAACGGCAGATGTTTTCGACGCCCTGACGGCTGACCGACCCTATCGCAAGGCCATGCCCGTGTCCCAGGCCCTCGCCATCATGGCCCAGGACGTAAACAAGGCCTTCGATCCTGTTTGCTTTGATGCACTTCAACGTGCCCTGAACCGCGCTGAGACGATTGCCGCCGAGTAGCAGGGAGTGGGCAGTATAGGTTTCAAGAGTGAGTCATTGACTTTCTAACTGCCGCTATGGGCCAGGGGCGGTTATGCAAAAGTTGTTTCCAGCATTTCACCGCGAGTTCATTAATACAGCTCCGCCAAATTCTTGTGGGTAAAGGTTTGCAATTCGCCGAAGGCTGCGCTTCGCACTTTGCTCACCCAGTTTGGGTCTGCCAGAATAGCACGGCCCACGGCGATCAAATCAAATTCATCTCGCTCCATGCGGTTTAGAAGCCCGTCAAGGCTCGTTGGTTTTGATGTTTCTCCTCCAAAGGCTGTGATGAAATCGCCGGACAAGCCAACTGACCCCACCGAGATTGTTGGCGCACCTGTTACCTTTTTCGCCCAACCCGCCAGGTTCAAGCCATCTGGCCCGTCAATAGTTGGAAACTCAGGCTCCCAGAAACGGCGCTGCGAACAATGGAAAACATCAACACCAGCCTCGCGCAAAGGCACGAGCCACGCTTCCATCTCAGCAGGAGTTTTCACGAGTTTAGCATTGTAATCTTGCTGCTTGAATTGACTGATCCGCAAAAGGATTGGGAAGTCAGGGCCAACAGCAGCGCGAATGGCCGCAACAATTTCGGCGGCAAAGCGCGTGCGCTCAGGCAATGTTTTTCCGCCATAGCGATCGTCACGCAAATTGGTGGCAGCCCAGAAAAAATTATCGACGATATAACCATGCGCCCCATGAATTTCGACCACGTCAAAGCCAAGACGCTTTGCATCGCTTGCCGCTTTAGCAAATGCCGAAATCGTGTCGGCGATATCCTCCAATGTCATGGCCACGCCACGCGGATTGGTCGGCCCGTTCAGACCAGACGCACTTTCAGCTGGAAAACCTTCTGGTTCCCAACCGCTTTCTTCGCGATAGGCCCCAACATGCCACAGCTGTGGGCCCATATTGCCGCCTGCGGCATGAACGCCATCAATAACGTTCTTCCATCCAGCGAGTGAGGCTTTCCCATGAAAAAACGGAATACCCGGATCATTGCGCGACGCTGGCCGATCAATGACTGTGCCTTCTGATAAAATGAGGCCAACGCCCGATTCAGCGCGGCGACGATAGTAATCCGCAACATTTTCTCCGGGCACACCATCTGGAGAAAAGCAGCGCGTCATCGGAGCCATAACAATCCGATTTGGAAGTTCAAGAGAACGAAGGCGAAAGGGTTGGAATAGGGCATCTGCAGGGCGTGGCATCGTTATCGATATCCTTGAATATCCAAAAATGTATATGAAAGCTTTTGATGGCCGCAAAAACTTGCGAACCAGAACCAAATCGCCCGCTACATAAACCACTTGGAAATTAAAGTGAAGGTTGCATCTATACACATTTGAACTGTCTTCTACTTCCGCTTCGGGTCAAATACGTCAGTTCATTCATGCCCCGCGTATTTCTGCTCAAGAAGTAAGAGCGGAAATTCGGACTAACCCACAACCGAATAGCACTTCAATTTGACAAATCGATTATTCTGAGACTAGAAAAGCGCAGTTCCAAACCTCACGAGGGGTTGCCGATGAAAATGCGAAAGAGCGCCTGACAGAGCCTGATCTGTCTTCGTCCTGAAACAGGACATCTCGCAACGAAACATCGTTTCGTCGCGCCTTTGCTTATTTGCTGCACTGCGCGACACCTGGAGCACCAATGCTAAATCCGTTCTACAAGTGGCTGGAAGGCCGCGTTGACAGCTTTCCGACCACCACCCCCGAAATGCCAGAGGCAACGACATGGGGCTTCATCAAGTATTATTCACGCCCATTTTATCCGCTGCTCGCCGTCGGCCTTTTCTTGTCCATTTGCATCGCGGTTTTCGAAGTGCGCTTGTTTGCCTATGTGGGGAAACTGGTTGACACGTTGTCACAAGCTGATCGGGCCACCTTCTGGGAAAACAACAAAGTTGAAATGCTGATGTACGCCGCGGTTTCAGTTTTGCTGTTGCCAGTGCTGACAATTACATCCGATGCCATCGAGAACCAGGGCTTGCGTGGCAACTATGCCATGCGGATCCGCTGGATGGCGCATCGCTATATTCTGCGGCAATCCATGGAATTCTTCCACAATGAATTCGCGGGCCGCGTATCAACGAAGATGATGCAGGCCGCCATGGGTGTGCGCGATGTGGTGATGAAAATTACGCAGGTCGCGGCCTGGGTGGTAACCTTTTTCATCAGCGCAATCGTGTCATTCGCTGCCATCGATTGGCGCCTCGCAATGCCCATGGTCTTGTGGATTATTGGTTATGCGTTTGTCATGCGCCAATTTGTGCCCAAACTCGGCAAGCTGTCCGAGAAACAGGCTGACATGCGTTCGCTGGTGACAGGCCGCGTTGTCGATACCTACACCAACATGCCGACGGTCAAACTCTTCGCCCATACCTCGCGCGAAGATGATTATGCCAAGGAAGGCATGAAGTGGATGCTGCAAAGCGTGTACGACTCCATGCGCGTGTCGACGTCCATGAACGCAGCCCTCAACGTGTTGAACAGCTTGTTGTTGACGTCAACCGCAGGTGTTGCCACGTGGCTCTGGATGGGCAACGCCATCAGCGTTGGGTCCATCGCCTTCGCCACAGGCCTGGTTTATCGCATGCTTGGCATGGCCTTCTGGTTGATCTGGGAAATGGCAAGTCTGTTCGAAGACTTCGGCGTCGTGAAAGATGGTGTCGACGTTATTGCCCGCAGACACGCCGTCGTCGACAAGCCAAACGCGCGCGCCCTGTCAGTTCCCCAAGGACAAGTTCTGTTCCAAGCGGTTCATTTCAACTATGGCCGCAAACCCGATACACCAGACGACGCGATCATCGCGGGCCTTTCACTGGCTATTAAAGCTGGTGAGAAAGTGGGTCTGGTCGGTCGGTCTGGAGCTGGCAAATCCACCATCGCCAACCTGCTGTTGCGGTTCTATGACATCCAGGACGGCTCAATCCTGATTGATGGTCAAAACATCGCAGATGTGCAACAGGAAACCCTGCGTGAAGCCATCGGTGTGGTGACGCAAGACACGTCCCTGCTCCACCGCTCTGTGCGCGACAACATTCGCTATGGCAGGCCGGACGCGACGGAAAGTGAAATCACGCAGGCCGCAGAAAAGGCCCACGCCAGCGAATTCATCGCGCATCTTGTGGATCCGAATGGTCGTCAGGGACTTGACGCCCATGTTGGTGAACGCGGTGTCAAACTCTCTGGCGGCCAGCGCCAGCGTGTCGCCATTGCACGGGTACTCCTCAAGAACGCACCGATCCTGATCCTGGATGAGGCAACTTCAGCTCTGGACTCCGAGGTCGAAGCTGCAATCCAGGAAAACCTGAATTTGCTGATGGAAGGCAAGACGGTCATTGCAGTCGCTCATCGCCTTTCGACCATCGCGGCGATGGATCGGCTCGTGGTGATGGACAAAGGCAAGATCGTCGAGGAAGGCACCCACGCCACGCTCCTGAAAAAGAAAAATGGTCTCTACGCAAACCTGTGGAAGCGCCAATCTGGCGGCTTCCTGATCCCGGAAGACATCAAGAAACCAGAGGCGGCAGAGTAACGAACAATTAACCACATTTCCGCCACATGAAGCCTCAAATAAGCTCCGTCAAAGGGGATTGGTCTCAATGAAAAATGTCGTTCTTGCTTTAACTGCCACTGCGTTCCTTGCGGCTTGTTCAACGAATCCTTTTACAGGTGAACAACAGGCTTCGAACACGCTGCTGGGTGCTGGTACCGGTGCCGCATTGGGCGGTGCCGCAGGGGCACTGCTCGGCGCAACCACAAACGTCAAAACCCGAAAAGCCGCACTGATTGGTGCAGGCATTGGTGCGCTCGCCGGTGGCAGCGTTGGCGTCTACATGGATCAACAGGAAAGCAAGCTGCGTCAGCGCCTGCAAAACACCGGCGTGTCGGTAACCCGTGTCGGCGACAATATTGTTCTGAACATGCCGTCCAATGTGACGTTTGATACGGGCCAGTCCGCAGTCAAGCCGCAGTTCTACGAAACCCTGAATGCCGTCGGCCTGGTCTTGCAGGAGTATAACCAGACTTTGATCGATGTCATCGGTCATACCGATGCCGATGGATCGGACGAATACAATGATGAACTGTCGCGTGGCAGAGCGGGTTCAGTCGCCAATTACTTGGTGTCGCAGCAAAATGATCAAAGCCGCTTTTCAATTGACGGCCGCGGTGAGCGTCAGCCCGTCGCGTCCAATGACACAGCGACTGGCAAGTCCCAGAACAGGCGTGTCGAGATCACCATTCAACCTTTGACCTGATCATCTGTTCTCTCATGACCGACGCCCGCTACACAATTTCGTTTGGCGTGCGGTCTCATGACGACGCCCTCGCACTTGCAGATGCCATAGACGAAGACGCACGCTTTGATTCCCTGGCCGTTGCCGTCAATGAAACAGACGAAGCGAAAGGCTACTGGGAAACAATTGCCTATTGCGCATCCCTCGATGAATGCGAAGTCCTTGGCCGCGCATTTGGCAATCACGTCATCGCAAAAGTTCCAGATAGCGATTGGGTTCGCCAATCCCTTGAAGGCCTGCCGCCTGTCAAAGCCGGGCGCTTCTTCTTGTATGGCTCCCATGACCGGTACAAGAGACGGGGCGGCGGCGTGTCCATCGAGATGGACGCCGGTACCGCATTTGGCACAGGCCATCACGGCACCACAACAGGATGTCTTCTGGCATTGGATGTGATCTTGAAACGCAAAAACCTACGGAACATCTTGGACCTGGGTTGCGGCACGGGTGTCCTCGCCATTGCCGCTGCAATGGCAACACGCTCCCCTGCCCTTGCAACGGACATTGACCCAGAGGCAACACAGGTAACACGTCACAACGCCAGACACAGCGGTGTATTGCCTGTTGTGAAGGTGTGCACGGCTGCTGGTTTGCATCATCCGGCTTTTCGGAATACCGCACCGTTTGATCTGATTTTTGCAAACATACTGGCACGACCATTGGCAACACTTGCACCCGGCCTCAGCCGCATGCTTTTGCCCGGCGGTCTGCTCGTGCTCTCAGGAATTACCAAAGATCAAGTTCGGTGGATCAAAGCCTGTTACCGGAACCGGGGGCTTGTGACCGTTTCAACATCGCTGATTGGAAACTGGGCAACGCTTGTGATGCGCTGCCCCAGTAATAATTACTGACCCCAGACAGACGTCCCGATGTCCTGACGGTGAACGCCGATATCACGCAACAGGCGATCATCAAGCAAACGAAGTTGCCGCTCAGCACGGCTGCGGGCAATATATGTACGCACCCGACCCATGAGGCCATCTCTTGCAACTACGTGCTGACGGACAGGGTTTTGACGGGCGACTGCGGTATTCATTTCATTCTCCAATGCTGCCCCATGGCAGCGATCAACTTACAGTCGCCGATATATCGAAACGCACCTGAATGCTGGATTAATGAGGGGATGAACTCTGTAAGCACCAACCTCAGAGCAAGTATGCACGGCACGCATGCCAATGTTAAAAAAAAGCCCGGAAAACCGGGCAAGAAGATCAATAACTATCTGATAACAATCAGGAAAGAACCAAAGTTCCGGCTGATTGCTTACCCGTCCGCTTATCAGTGATGAGTTCATAACTCAATTTCTGACCATCCTTGAGACCTTTGAGCCCGGCGGCTTCGAGAGCAGAAATGTGGACGAACACATCCTTGCTACCATCATCAGGTTGGACGAAACCGAAACCCTTTTGAGCATTAAACCATTTCACAGTACCACTCGCCATGGAGCCTATCCTTCAGTTTGCAGTGACCCCCGAGGGAAGAATATTATTCACCACGATGCTATGCAAGCAGTTTGAGCCGTCCCGTGTATTTGAGTTCGTCGACGATGCTTTCTTCCGTCTGGGGATGGCTCAGGAAATAGCCTTGAAGCTCATCACAACCCATGTCCCGCAGCGCCTTGAGTTGGGCTTCTGTTTCGATGCCCTCGGCAACCGTCGTCATGCCAAGATCACGCGCCAATTGCACAATGGTTTTGACAATGACTTCACTTGAGGAACTGACACTGGCTGCACCCACGAAGTCCTTGTCGATCTTGATCTTGTCGAAACTGTAGTGTTGCAAGTGATAGAGCGATGAGAATCCGGTACCAAAGTCGTCAAGTGCAAGGCCAACGCCCAGTGTCTTGAGATCAGACATGATTTTCCGCGTAAATCCTGTGTCGTGCAGAAGTGCGGTTTCCGTGAGTTCAAGGATAAGTCGTGATGGTGGCAATCCGGAGTTCGCCAAGGCGTGCGCAACAGTTGCAAGCAGGTTTTGGCGCTGGAACTGGATTGGCGACACATTGACCGAGATCGACAAATGCTTGGGCCAGTTCATGGCGTCTTCGCATGCTTTGCGCAAAACAAAAGCCCCCAACTGTTCGATCAAACCGCTCTCTTCAGCATAGGGAATGAAAACCGATGGCGGAACCATGCCGCGCGACGGATGACGCCAACGCAAAAGGGCTTCATAACCCGTGGCAACCCGACTACGCAATTCATAAATCGCCTGATATTCGACGCTGAACTGCTCATTTTCAATGGCAAGACGGAAGTCCCGGTCAAAATCCCGACGCCCGCGCTCACGTGCATCCATCGTGTCATCATAGTGATATGATCGGTTGCGACCTTCTTGCTTGGCACGATAAAGCGCGAGATCAGCCTTTCGCATCACGCTGTTCATGGACACATGTGGTCCCACACATCGCGCAATGCCAATGCTGACCCCAACTTTGCTCACTTGACCATTGACATCAATGGGATGGCAGATCTGCGCAATGATTTCCTTGGCGGCCTTGTCGCATTCATGAAGTTCACCGAACAGGACAGCAGCAAACTCATCGCCACCAATACGGGCAAAACGAAGTTTGCGTGTGCTTATCGCGCGGAGCCGCTGGGCAATTTGACTCAGAAGGCGGTCACCAGCCTCATGCCCAAAGGAATCATTTACAAATTTCAAGCCATCGAGATCAAGGCACAGCAGCCACGTCGTCAGGCCCGCATTGATGCTAAGGTCGGCTTCAAGCTGCGCATAAAACGCCGCTCGATTTGGTAGACCTGTCAGAGGATCATTGAGAGCCATCTGCAACACTTTTTTCTCTGCGCTCTTCTCGGCTGTGACGTCGCCCGCGACACCGCGCCAACCGATAACTGTACCTTGAGGAGTAAGTATGGGTTTGGCCGACAAGCGGATATGTCTTTCTCCTTGAGCGGACTTCAGCGCATAGAACGCATCTGCAAAAGCCTTGCCCTGGTCAAATTTGCTTTCCAAAGCCTCGGAAGTATAGGGTTCTGCGAGAATGACACTGGCATCAACCAAGGCAGAAAACTTCTTGCCGCGCAGGTCTTCTTCAGATTTTTCAAGCACTTTGGAGAACCCTGCTTCACCGCGGAGCAAATGACCACTTTCATTGACTTCCCATAGCCATTCCTTGGCTGATTTTTCAAAGTCACGAAGCAACAGACTGACAGTCTCGCTGTGGCTCTCTGCAGCTTCCTTGTCATGCAGCCGCATGAGAAAGAGATTGCTGTTGGTCATGATCATGCGACTCAACATAAATGCAAATACGAGAACAATACTGGAAGCGACCCACGTCTGGGCGAACGGTGACATCAATACGCCGCCAACGCCGCCAATGGTCAACATGCCGACAAACCCAAGGGCTGCCGCTGGCACATGCCAGTAAGCAAAGGCACCCGCTGCCATGACGCCGACCAAACACCAACCGGCAAGAACCAACGGTCCTTCCTGTGCAATCGGTGGAAGTCCAAAAAACAGCGCTCCCCACACAAAGCCACGTACAATCATGGCCCCTGTGATCCGAACTGCGACCTGGTCCAAGGAAAGCTTGCCACCCACGAGACGGCTTTCGAGGTAACGTAAAAACCCGTAACTGCCGAACGTAACGAGGGTTGAATAGATGGCCCATGTGTTCACAAACGATGCACCGGGATGTCGCAAAAATGCGCCAACAAAGACCCCTGTCACAACCAGTGAGGCCAAAAGTGATCCAACAGCCTGCCGGAAGGTTGGATCAAGTTGTTCTCGTTTCACACCAATGAGGCCCAGCCGAGCGGCGAGAGGCTCGCGATTGGACGCGGTAAACTGTGCTGACAAATCTGAACTCATACCCCGTTTTGCCAAGACCGGATTGTCCAACCGTTAAAGTTGAGGCTTTCTCCAAACTGTGGTGTACAAATCCTTGGCAAACATCTTAAAACCTATTGCAAACAAGGCTTACCCGGAGTCCATATGCCAAAACCGCAGGCTAGACAGAACCCCCGCCTCCAAGCTCTCAGAGCGGAGATGAAACGCAATAAGGTAACTGCGTTGCTGGTGCCAAGGCAGGACGAATTCCAGGGGGAGTATGTGGCGGCCTACGCTGAAAGGCTGAAATGGTTGACGGGATTCTCAGGTTCCTGGGGGCTCGCAATCGTGACCCTCAAAGACGCCGCGATCTTTGTCGATGGGCGCTACACGGTGCAAGTTCGGGAACAGGTTGATGACAAGCACTTCAAGCCACTTCATTTAATTGACGAACCACCCCACCAATGGATCGAGCGCAATCTCAAGAAAGGTGATCGCCTTGGCTTTGACCCATGGCTTTTGACAATTGCAGACGCTGAGAAATTTACCAGGTCTTGCACCAAAATGGGCGCAAAACTGATCCCGACCAATACCAACCTGATTGATGAAGTCTGGGATGATCAACCGCAGCGACCCAAGAATCCAATCAAGACCCATCCCGTTCAATTCGCAGGCAAAGGCATTGTGGAGAAACTCGCCGACATTTCGAGTGAGTTAGCAAAAAAGCAAGTTGACGCTGCGGTTCTGGCAGAGCCAAGCTCAGTGGCTTGGGCTCTCAATTTGCGTGGCGCTGACGTGCCCTACACGCCTGTTGTCTCCGCCTATGCCATCGTGCGCCGCAAGGGCAAGGCTGAACTGTTCATCGACCCTGTCAAAGTGCCAATTGCAGTGAAAGACTACTTGGACCCCCATTGCACAATCCGGAAAGTGTCTGCCTTAACTGCATCGTTGGCCGCACTCGGTAAATCCCGCAAGCGCGTGCTTGTTGATCCCGCTTCCGCTCCGGAACACATCCGTCTGCTTCTAACCAAGGCAAAGGCGGAGTGTGTTACAGGTCAAGACCCCTGCTTGATACCCAAAGCTCAAAAGAATGCGACAGAACAGGACGGAGCCCGCGCCGCTCACGTGCGTGACGGTGCCAGCGTTGTGAAATTCTTGCATTGGTTTGAGGAAACCGCACCCCTCGGTGAACTAACAGAATGGTCGGCTGCCGAAAAACTCGCAAACGTCAGGGCCGAGTCCAATCTCTTAATGGATCTGTCCTTCGGCACGATTTCAGCAACAGCCGGAAATGCCGCCATCCCGCACTACCATGTGACCGAAGAGGCGGCCTTGCCTCTGCAAAACAACAGTATTTTTCTCGTTGATTCAGGCGGCCAATATCAGGACGGGACAACAGACATTACTCGCACGACAATCATTGGTCAGCCGTCTGATGAAATGAAGGATCGCTTCACGCGCGTCCTCAAAGGCATGATCCAGATTTCAATTCTGCGGTTCCCATCCGGTACAACAGGAGCCCACATTGATGCCTTGGCCCGCGCCGCTCTTTGGAAGGCGGGCGTCGATTACGATCACGGCACCGGACACGGCGTTGGTTCCTATTTATCCGTTCATGAAGGTCCGGCCCGCATCAGCAAGGCGAGTCATATCCCCCTGCTCCCTGGAATGATCCTGTCAAACGAACCCGGATTTTACAAACACGGTGAATTCGGGATTCGCATCGAAAATCTACTAATAGTATCAAAACCTGAGGCTATCATCGGCGGCGACCGTCCCATGTTGGGATTCGAGACTTTGACCTTGTGTCCCATCGAACGCCGCTTGATTGAACAGCGCTTGCTGACTCGCGAAGAATTGGAATGGCTCGATTCTTATCATGCACGTGTCTGGCGTGAATTGCGGCCCCTAGTGGGTGGTCCCACTGCCATGTGGCTGACCAAGGCTTGCGCACCCATCAGATAAGTCGAAGCAGTGCAACGCTGGCGCAGCCCACAATAATGGTTGCGAGCAACGGCATTCGCAGAAGTGCAGCAGCCAATGTGACGCCCCCTGCTATCATTTCGTTGACGCCCTGAAGAAACACTGCTGGCGCAATGACCGCGACGAGGATGGCAGGCGGCACGGCGTCAAGGACAGCCTTGGCTCGGCCTTCAATTTTGCGCCCTTGCAGCAACCAATACCCCGCCAGCCGGGTGCCGTATGTAGCGAGTCCCATGGCAAATATTGCAAGCAGGATTGAGCTGTCAGCCGTCATGAGATCGCTGGCTCCTTATACAACAGCCAGGCAACAATCATTCCGACACAACCCCCTGCAAGAATATACCACGCACCGGGTAGCAAGAGCTTTGCACTCACGGCTGCAACGGCACTTGCGATGAGGATGAGTGCAGTATCGCGGCCTTTCCAAAACCCGGCAACGACTGCAATGAACATGGCAGCAAAAGCAAAATCCAATCCGAATGCAGTCGTATCACCCAATGACTTCCCAAGCCAAGCACCTATGCCGGTGAACAGCGCCCAATTGGGCCACAACGGCAAGGAAGCCCCTATAAAGTAGGAAGGTGTGATTGCGTCCTTCAAGGCGCGTCGCTCGATGATAGCCCAAGCTTCGTCTGTCAAAAAGAACAGCATGAAACTGGACTTCAGTTTTGAAAAAGACCCCATGTGTCGGGAAACAGAAGCAGACATCAAGACATGGCGAAGGCTGACTGTGGCAATGGTGAGCACCAGCATCGCCAAAGGAATCCCCGACAGCCATAAATCCATGGCCACAAATTGTGCCGCACCAGAATAGACGCCAGCACTCATGAGTACTGCTTCAAGCGGGCTTAATCCGTGCGCCACAGCAACTGTGCCCCACAACATTGCGATGGGTGCATAAGCAATTGTGATGGGCGCAATATCCAAGACACCCCGTTTGAATTCAGAGACGTTCACAAGCCAACCCGCTGAAACCAGGCTGCTTCATCAATGACTTCAACACCGTGTTTTTGAGCGTCCTTGAGTTTGGAACCAGCTCCTGGTCCCGCCACAAGCAGATCGGTCTTCTTGGAAACGGAACCTGAGACTTTGGCACCCAATCGCTCCGCCATTGCCTTGGCTTCGTCGCGTGTCATGCGCTCAAGAGCGCCCGTGAAAACTACCGTCTTTCCGGCAACTGGCGAAGATGTGGCCACGGCAACAAGCGCCTGCGGAGTAACAACACTGAGAAGCGCGTCAAAAACGGCCAGATTGTGCTCTTCAGCAAAAAACTGCACAAGCGACTCTGCCACCACGTCTCCGATGCCATCATGTGATGTGAGCTCACGCCATGCATCGCCGTCCGGAAGCGACCCTGCCTCAATGATATGCGCACGAAGATTTGCAGCGTCGCCATAAGCCCGCGCCAGCATGCGCGCCGTTGTCTCGCCAACATGCCGAATGCCAAGAGCAAAGATAAATCGGTCCAAACCAATATTACGCCGTGCGTCAATCGCATCAAACAGGTTCTTGACACTGGACTCTCCCCAGCCTTCCCGGTCCTTGAGCCGGACTTTCGAAGTCGCATCGCGCTTCTCGAGTGCGAAGATGTCCTGCGGAGAATGCAGCAGCCCTTCGGCTACAAATTCTTCAATGATCTTGTCACCCAGACCTTCGATGTCAAAGGCATTACGCGACGCAAAATGCTTGAGCCGCTCCACCCGTTGCGCATCACAATTGAGCCCGCCTGTACACCGTCGGACAGCGTCGGATTTTCCTGACGCTCTCACTTCGCGTTCAGCATGACTGCCGCAGACCGGGCAGGTTTGCGGAAAGACGTAAACGTGCGCATCCGCTGGGCGCTTTGCCAGTTCGACACGAACAACTTGCGGAATGACATCACCAGCCCGTTGCACAACAACCGTATCGCCCACGCGAATATCTTTGCGGGCAATTTCATCTTCATTGTGAAGCGTCGCATTTGAAACCACGACACCCCCAACCGTGACCGGACGGAGACGGGCAACTGGTGTGAGAGAACCTGTGCGCCCCACCTGAATATCAATCGCTTCAACGACAGTGGTTGCCTGTTCAGCCGAAAACTTGTGAGCAAGACCCCAACGCGGGCTCCGAGACACAAAGCCGAGCCGCTCCTGCAAGGCAATGTCGTTGACCTTGTAGACGACGCCATCAATGTCATAGCCAAGACTGGCGCGTTGCGCCTCGATCGCCTGGTAGTGCGCAAGCAACCCGTCCACAGACTGGCATTGTTTCATCAAAGGGTTGATAGGCAGTCCCCAGCTTTTGAAAGCCTGTACAACATCGTATTGCGTTGCTGCTGGAAGTTGGGACATGTCCCCCCATGAATAAGCAAAAAACCGCAACGGACGGGCAGCAGTTACGGATGAATCCAGTTGCCGCAATGAACCTGCCGCCGCATTGCGCGGGTTGGCAAATGTCTTGTCCCCCGCTGCAAGTGCTTTCTCATTAAGGTCTGAGAAGTCCTTGTGAGACATATATATTTCGCCTCGAACTTCAACAGTTTCAGGCACGTTGCCGGACAACATGTGGGGAATATCCCGGATCACCATGGCATTTCGAGTGACATTTTCGCCTTCAGCGCCATCACCACGCGTCGCGGCCTGCACCAATTTTCCATGTTCATAGCGGATGGAAAGCGACAGACCGTCGATTTTGGGTTCTGCAGTAAAGGCGACCGGTAAACTCTCGCCAATCTTCAAAAAACGCCTGATCCGATCGACGAAATCCCGCACGTCGTCTTCAGAAAATCCATTGGCCAATGACAGCATCGGAACCTTGTGCAACACCTTGCCAAACTTCTCGGAAGGTGCCGCACCGACGCGCTGTGAAGGCGACACAGCAGCAAGGTCAGGATACTGATCCTCCAACTGCAACAACTGTTGCCGCAAACTGTCGTAGTCTCGATCCGATACGGTCGGTGCGTCTTCCTGGTAATAAGCGGCGTCATGAACTGCAATGGCAGCTGCAAGCCTTGCATGTTCTGCAGCAACAGCTTTCGGAATGCTCATGGCTAGCCATGCCCTGCCAGCAGGCGATCAGCCTGCGCACGCGCCTCTTCAGTCACGATGGAGCCTGATAACATGCGGGCCAGCTCTTCGCGCCGACTTTGCGGCGACAAAAGCTGCACCCTCGTCACCATGCGTTTGCTGCCAACTTCTTCCATCTTCGAAATCAGCAACTGCCGCTTTGCATGCGCGGCAACCTGCGGCGAATGAGTGACAGCAATCACTTGCAGGGTTTCTCCAAGTCGCACCAGTCTTTTGCCAATCGAATCTGCAACCGCACCACCAACACCCGTATCGATTTCATCGAAAACCAGGACAGGCGCTGAACCTTTGGCAGCAAGAACAACTTTGAGCGCCAACATGAAGCGGGCCAGTTCACCGCCCGAGGCAACTTTCATAAGGGGTTGCAAAGGTGTGCCAGGGTTGGCGGCGACGCGAAATTCGATGCGGTCAATGCCCGCCGGACCTTGCTTTGCGGCATCGCTTTCGACTGTGGCTTCGAACCGCGCCTTCTCCAACTTGAGCGAAGGCAATTCCGCCATCACAGCTTTACTCAAGCCTTTCGCTGTTTTCACCCGCGCGGCACTCAGTTTGTCAGCTGCGTGTTCGAATGCAATTTTGGCCGCAGCAAAGTCTTTCTCCAACACCAGCAGTTTTGCGCCCCCGTCAGTAATCGCCGTAAGTTCCGCATCAAGCCGGGCCCTTACATCAGCGAGTCCATCCACGCTGCACTTGAACTTGCGCGCCGCAGCCCTCAAGCCAAACAACCGTTCCTCTGAATTCTCAAGGTCGCGGGGATTAAACTCAAAACTTTGTCGCGCAACGTCGATGGCTTGCTGCACTTCAGAATGCTCAGACAAGAGCCGGTCTGCCGCTTCGCAAACCTGGTCTAACCGCCCCCCAGCAGTCTCCTTTCGGCGTTCGAGTTTGCGCAACGCGCCATTGATTTTGGCCTGAGCCGCACCATCCCCGGCCAGGGCGCTTTCCAATTCTTCAAGAGCAGAAATATATTGCTCCGACTGCATCATCATTTGCCGTGCTTCCGCAAGCTTTTGTTCTTCGTTGGGCAACGGATCTAGCGCTGCCAACTCTGCCACGGCATGAGTCAAATAATCGCGTTCTGCTTCAGCCTTGGCCAGCAATTCCCGATGATGATCTAGCGCCGACTTTGCACTACTCAAAGCATTCCATAACAGGCCAACCTGGGTAGCTTGCGGTTCAAGCCCCCCAAAGGCGTCAACCAACCGCCGATGCTCGGACACATCAACCAACGCCCGGTCTGCATGCTGGCCATGCAACTCGACAAGCAGTGCCGCAACCTGCCTCAGGAGATTAAGGCTGAGCGGTTGTTCATTAACAGTGGCCTTGCTTGTACCATCCGCAGACTGTGTTCGGCGAATAACGAGTTCGCCTTCAATGTCATAGTCACGCTCTGTGAGAAGCCGAAGCGCACCATGGGAGTTGGGCAAGTTGAATGCGACCGTAATGCTGCCCTTTGTCTGGCCACTACGGACCAGCGATAAATCACCGCGCGCACCCAAAGCCAATCCCAAGGCATCCAGCAGGATGGATTTACCGGCACCCGTTTCGCCTGTCAGAACGGTTACGCCGTCTTCCAGGGAGAGATCCAGTTTTTCGATCAAGACGATGTCGCGAATTGAAATGGCTGTCAGCATGAAGCAACATTAGCCGAGTCACACGGCAAGTGCGATAGCCTGTGGAGAACGCCCGCTAACCCGCAATTTTGCGGAAGGCCCGGCTGATCCAGCTGGATTGATTTTCAACGGGTGCCGCACCATCGGTCGATACGAGTTGGTAGGCGTCACGATACCATGTGCTTTTCGGAAAGTTATGGCCCAAAACCGCAGCCGCTGTTTGGGCTTCTGATACAACGCCCATGGCCATATAGCCTTCGGTCAGGCGAAAAAGCGCCTCTGGCGTGTGCGACGTTGTCTGGTAATCCGTCACCACTCGTTTGAACCGATTGACTGCGGCCAGGTGCGACCCCCGTTCAAGATAATAGCGGCCAACATCCATCTCTTTGGCTGCAAGATGGTCGCGCGCCACCAGTACTTTTTTCTGTGCATCAATCGCGTAGGGAGACTCAGGATAACGTCGACTGACTTCTTCCATGGCTTCAAGCGCTTTTTCAGTCTGCGACTGATCCCGCTCGATGATATTGATCTGTTCGTACTCTGAAAGCCCGACCAGATAATAAGCGTATGGCGCGTCCTTATGGCCGGGATGCAAGGCAATAAAACGCTTAGATGCATTGATGGAATCATCAAAGGACTTGCGTTGATAGTGTGCAAAAGCCTGCATCAACAGGGATTTTGTAGCCCACTTTGAATAGGGATGCCGACGCTCGACATCCGCAAATTTTGCCGCAGCTGATTTGTAGTTGCCACCATTCAGCTGGCTAAGTCCTTCGTTGTACAGACCAGAAACCTGCTTGTCGTCAGAAGCTGCAAGATCAGGCGACAATGCATCTCCGATATCGGCCTTGTCAGGCGTACCGCCACCAAAAACGTCGTCAAGCACACCCCCTGAGGAACATGCCGTCAACGACAGACCAACAGCTAGAACGAAGACCAAATGACTTGGGATTTTCACGACCATATGACGCCTGTTATCAGAACTGCTGCTGCAGCTCCAGAGCCCGAATATGATCGGGAACATACTGATCAACATAAAAAACCCGGCGGAAATGGGGCCGCCGGGCTTGCAGGTAGTCTACTCCAGACCAAATGACTTCAATTTGCCTGACGCCGCAAAAAAGCCGGAATGGCCAATTGGTCATCATCAAGATTTTGTGGATGTGCTGGCTCAACATGTGCAGGCCTTGCAACTGCATTGAGATTGGGTTCTGGTCGGGCCGCAGGAGCGGCTGGTACATGCGGAGCAGCCGCAACCTCGCGCCGTCCAAGACCAACGTTTGCAAGTCGTTCAAAGATACCCTTGCGACGTTTCGCAGCATGATCCGCGATGCTCTCGATGCGGCCCTGCTGAACAGCAACCTGTTTTTGAGCAATATCTGGGAATTCTTCGAGCTCTGGTATTCGGCTGGTAACCTGTCGTGATACGGCCACCGGCATCTCTGCGACGGGCAATGCCACTTCGGCTGGGCGGGCAGTCGGTGCAGCACGAGCCACCATGGGCGCGGGAGTCAAGACCTTCACGGGGGCAACAGGCTGCTTGCCTGTGAAGCCATAAACCTGACGGGTCGACTCGGCGGCTACAACAGGTTCTTCATCATCTTCAGAATTGTTCTTGTTCGCAAACGCTTCTTCAGTCAGGCCGGTCGCAACAACAGAAACCCGCATTGTGCCTTCCAACGCATCATCGAATGTGGCGCCGAGAATGATATTGGCTTCCGGATCCACTTCTTCACGGATACGGGTGGCAGCTTCGTCAACTTCATAAAGCGTGAGGTCAGGACCACCAGAAATTGAAATCAGGAGGCCGCGGGCACCACGCATCGACACATCATCAAGTAACGGATTTGCGATGGCAGCTTCAGCAGCTTCGAGAGCACGACGGTCACCTGATGCTTCACCTGTACCCATCATGGCCTTGCCCATTTCGCTCATGATGGCGCGAACGTCAGCAAAGTCGAGGTTGATCAAGCCTTCCTTGGTCATCAACTCGGTGATCGATGCCACGCCTGAGTAGAGAACCTGGTCAGCCATGGCAAAAGCGGCTGCAAACGTGGTCTTTTCGTTGGCGACACGGAAAAGGTTCTGATTGGGTATAACTATCAAGGTATCAACGTAACGCGCAAGCTCTTCAATGCCGCGCTCGGCAGTTGCCAGGCGACGCACACCTTCAAAATGGAACGGCTTGGTGACAACACCAACGGTCAGAATGCCCTGCTCTTTCGCAGCGCGGGCAATTACAGGTGCGGCACCCGTACCCGTCCCACCGCCCATACCGGCGGTGATAAACGCCATATGCGCACCCGCCAGATGATCGATGATTTCCGGCAAAGCTTCCTCAGCGGCGGCAGCCCCGATCTGCGGTTGCGACCCGGCACCCAGTCCTTGCGTGAGGGCTGTACCCATCTGTATCCGTCGTTCCGCGGCATTTTGCATCAACGCTTGCGCATCCGTATTTGCGACAACGAATTCAACGCCTTCCAACCGACTCTCAATCATGTTGTTGACAGCATTGCCGCCTGCTCCGCCAACACCAAAAACGGTGATGCGTGGCTTGAGTTCTGATAGATTTGGTACCGTGAGTTTAATCGTCATTTGAGCGCCCGATGCTGTGAATCCCTAGGGGCTGAATTTGTTACCCAAACACTAACAAATGGTTAACAAATCCTAACCAGACACCAGAAAATGCAACTAAATCTACTCATAATGAGTCGCCCAGTGCTCACACTGTTAACCAATCGGGCGTTTGCGGCCTAGAACGCGTCAACCAGCCAGCGTCCGACCCGACGTGCATAACTCATGCGTTGGCGCTCAATCTCGTTAACCGCCTGTTGCGGCAGGGAATACTGCTTGTCCGGGCTCAAGCCATAACAGAGCAAGCCAGCTGCAACGCTGAATGCAGCCTGCCGCCCAATATCCGGCAAACCAGTCAAAGCAGGCACTTCTGCCACGCGGACGTGCCGACCGAGGATACTCCCGGCCAATTCGCGCATGCCCGGCATGGCAGACCCACCCCCTGCGAGGACGACGCGGGCATTTCTAGAATGCGCGAAATCTTCGCGCGCCAGCAGATCGCGCACATGTTCCAAGATCTCTTCCACGCGCGGGCGGATGATGGACGTCAGAGTACTTATTGGACACTGCGCCACGTCGTTATGCTGTGCCCCAAGCAGTGGCACTGGCAAAAGATTGTCCTCATCATGCGAACCAGCCAACAGATTTCCATGCAGGGTCTTCATGCGTTCGGCGTGCACAACACTTGTATTTAAGCCCTGTGCAATATCACTGGTAATCCGCTCGCCGCCGAGATGGATGGAGTCAGCGGCCACAAGTTGCCCCCCGTTGAAGTAACCCACACTGGTCATGGAACCACCGAATTCCACCAGCACCGTGCCAAGCTTCATCTCGTCGTTGACGAGCACTCCATGTGCCGCCGCATAGGGCGACATGACAAATCCAACTGGTGTCAGGTGAGCGCGTTCCACCGCCGCTGAGATGTTTTTCAAATACGACCGCTCGACAGTAACGACCCCCAGTTCCACAGTTAGCACACGACCATGCAACCCAAGTGGCGCGAGAGTGCTTCGCGCCCCATCAAGAACGTATGAAACCGGCGCGACATGCAAGAGCGAACGCGTCCCAATTTGGGTGTTTTGCAAGGCCTGGGTGACCGCACTTTCAATATCTCGCGGACTGACAACGCCCGTCTTTGTTTCCACCTGCCCTGCCCTGCAAATGGATTGTGGTCTGCCACCCGTGACACTGACGAAGACATCTGAAATGACGTGACCCGCCATTTTTTCTGCAGCGTCAACAGCAAGGCGAATAGACTTCTCCGCTGCCATCACATCAGAAACGGCCCCGGCATAGACACCGCGTGCTGCTGTATAACCAAACCCCAAAACCCTCAATCGCGTCCGCAAATCATTGCCGGTTCGCTTGCCGACGACACTTTCACCAATCAGACAACAGGTCTTGGTCGACCCGATATCAAGGGCCGCAATCAGGCCTGATTGTCCAACTTGGGCCCCATAATGGGTCACGACAGTCATTGTGTCTCGGTTCCTTCTGGCAATTCGGCGAGTGCAACTCGCATTTTTTGCCGATCTCTCAAATCAATTTCAACAACGCCGCGAGTCAACAGGCCCGACGATTTGTCATAGGCTATCAACGTTCTCAAGGCGTCGGGCATTTCGTTTTCAGGCAACAAAATCTTGACGCCGTTATCGAGATACAAAGTCCAACGCCGGTGTCCGACCCGCGCCGCAGCTCCGACCCGAACAAGCAATTCCGGATAAAGGGCCAGATTGTCCATGAGATCAGCCACGGCGAGGTTTGCACCTTCGCCGGAAACCAACGGCAGCTGCGCCGTTCGTGATGGCGCAATGCCACTCATGGCACTGCCGTGTCGGTCGATCACATAGTGTTCATTGCCACGCTGCCAGAGCGCAAACGGTTTCCGTTCTACAAGAGAAATTTCAAGCTGGTTGGGGAATTTCCGGACAATGTTGGCCTCTTCGACCCAATCAATCCCCTCCAACAGTCGCTTGGACGGCCCTGCTGCAAATCCAATCAGACTTTGCCCAGGCTTCACACCAATGACTTTCAATAATTGCTCTGCATCATGATTTGTCAAACCAGTAACGGCAATATTGCTTGCTGCAAAGCCGATGAGCTGCGCAAAGCGGTCAGCCGGGCCACGAGACGTTTTGAACGCCGCATCAAGCTCACCACCTGTCGAGAGTCCCAGAAGGAGCGCGCCACCAAGCAACAGAACCGCACTGCCTCGTGCACAAAAATGCACCAGCCGCGACGCACCGATGACGTCGAACTTTCTCTTCAATCTGCGGCGCCAGAAACGCCTCAGCGATTGAGAGATGCGTCGTTGACCATCCATGTCACCAGGTCCTCAAACGAATGTCCGGCATGCGCTGCCATTTCAGGCACGAGCGAAGTGCCCGTCATGCCCGGTTGTGTATTGATTTCAAGCAGCACGTAATCGCCATCGCTGCCTTGCGTATCGTCGTAGCGCCAATCCGCCCGCGTCACACCGCGACATCCCAAGACTTGGTGTGCCTTGAGCGAAAGTTGCTGGATTTTGCGATAGACATCATTGGGAATGTCGGCCGGTAGGATGTGCTGCGAGCCACCTTGCTGATATTTTGCGTCGTAGTCGTAAAACCCGACGGATGGCACGATATCGATGACACCGAGTGCCACATCACTGATGACAGCGCACGTCAACTCACGCCCGGGAATAAACTTCTCCACCATCGCTTGTGCACCAAACAACTCGCGTTCATTGAGGATAGAGGCAGCTGGGCCGTTGTTTGCATGGCTGACAATGTGGACACCCACACTTGACCCTTCCGCAACAGGCTTGACAACATACGGAGGTGGCATCGGATGTGTCGAAGCTGCCACTTCAAGATCGACCATTTTACCCTCGGGCACAGGAATTCCTGCATTCTGGAAAATGATCTTCGATTTTTCTTTGTTCATCGCCAGCGCTGATGCCAACACACCTGAATGGGTATAGGGAATGCCGAGCAGTTCAAGCAAAGCCGATGCACATCCATCTTCGCCCCACTTTCCATGCAGGGCATTGAATGCAACAGCAGGCTTGAGGTCGAGCAAGATTGAGTGGATGGTATCACGCTTTACGTCGATCGGAACGACATTGAAACCCGCCCTGCGCAGCGCATTGGAACACGCTTCACCTGACGCAAGCGAAACCTTGCGTTCAGCCGACCAGCCGCCCATCAATACGGCAACAGTTGTTTCTGCAGGATTGCGTCTCTGCATCATGGTTGTCCCCCAACAGGCACACCGATCCGCTTGATTTCCCATTCGAGCTCGACACCCGAATTCTCTTTCACCCGTAGTCTGACAGTTTCACCGACGGCCTCGATTTGTGCTGCACTCGCCCCGCCCTCATTGATCAGGAAATTACAGTGCAGATCAGAAACTTTGGCCGCCCCTATCGCGAAGCCGCGCATGCCTGCGCTGTCGATGAGTTGCCACGATTTAAGGCCTGGTGGATTTTTGAATGTTGAGCCGCCGGTTCTGCTTTTGACCGGCTGGGTCGCTTCGCGGCTGGCAGTGATCTTGTCCATAGCAGCAAGAATGTCCTGTGTGTTGCCGGATTTGCCTTGCAGGACGGCCTGCGTAAAAATCAGGTCCTCCGCCGCGCCACAATGGCGATAGCGATAATTCAGTTCGGCATTTTGCAACACCTTGATGTTTCCAGCCCTGTCCACCGCGCGAACATCCACAACCACGTCTTTTGTCTCACCACCATAGGCGCCGCCATTCATGCGAAGCGCCCCGCCTATGGTGCCGGGTATACCTCTCAGAAAGGTTAACGCATCGATACCATTGTCAGCTGCGAACCGTGCCACTTTGACATCTGGCACGGCTGTGCCCACACGAATGCGATGTTCGCCCTCGACTGCCATGTCAGAAAAGCCACGACCCAATCTGATCACGACACCCGGCACGCCGCCATCACGGACCAAAAGATTTGAGCCGACCCCAATCACATAAACCGGAATATCTTTCTCCAGAGAGCGTAAAAATGCGGCAAGGTCATCTTCATCTGCTGGAGTAAACAAAACTTCTGCCGGTCCCCCCACCCGAAACCATGTGAAATCTGCAAGTGAAGCCATCGGTTCCAACCGCCCTCGGACCTGAAGCAGACGTTCGAGCAATGCATGACCGTCCAGCATCAACTAATCTCCGCCAACTGTTGTGGCAACGCATAGGCCCATTGGCTGATGGTGCCGGCACCGAGACACACGACAATGTCGCCAGATTTGATCAGTGGTCTGACTGTTTTGGCAAGGTCTTCAGGACTTTGGATTGTATGCACCGATCGATGGCCGCGGGCATGAATTCCATCAGCCAGCGCACCATGTGTAGCACCGTCAATCGGTGCTTCCCCGGCCGTGTAAACCGGAGCCAGGACAACTGCATCTGCATCATTGAAACAGCCACAAAAATCATTGAAAAGGCTAGATAATCTGCTGTAGCGATGAGGTTGCATCACAGCCACTACTTTACCCTTTGTCACCTTCCGGGCGGCACTGAGAACAGCAGCAATTTCCACGGGATGATGACCATAATCATCATAGACCGTCACACCATGAGCCTCACCTGTTCGCGTGAACCGTCGCTTGACACCTTCGAACGCCGCAAGACCTTGACGGATCTGCTCGTCATTCATGCCAAGCTCTCGTGCGACAGCCAGAGCTGCCGTCGCATTGAGGGCATTATGGTCGCCCGGCATGCGCAACGCCAGCGCCCCGATATCATGAGTATCTCCAGTGACCCGCTTTGTAACCCGCACGGAAAACCGTGTGGCACCATCCTCAAACGTGACGTCTTGCAATTGATAGTCAGCTTGGGCGCTCCGGCCATAGGTGATCACCCGCCTGTCTTTGACTTTGCCGATGAGTTCTTGAACCACAGGATGGTCCAGACACATCACGGCAAAACCATAAAACGGAATGTTTTCAACAAAGGCCAAGAAGGCCTCTTTTGCCTTCTCAAATGATCCGTAGTGATCGAGGTGTTCCGGATCAATGTTGGTGACAATCACGACGTCGGCAGGCAGTTTCACAAATGTACCATCCGACTCATCGGATTCAACCACCATCCAGTCACCCTTGCCCAACCTGGCATTCGTGCCATAGGCATTGATAATGCCACCATTGATGACCGTTGGATCAAAGTGTCCCGCATCCAGCAAGGCCGCAACGATGGATGTCGTCGTTGTTTTGCCATGGGTACCGCCAACCGCCACACAAGACTTGAACCGCATGAGCTCAGCTAACATCTCTGCTCGCCGCACGATGGGAAGATAGCGCGACCTGGCCTCTATGAGTTCCGGATTGTCATTTTTAACGGCAGACGAAATCACGACAACTTGTGCCTCACCGATATTGGCCGCAGCGTGCCCGATGCTGACCGCAATCCCATTGCTGCGCAACCGCACCACATTGTAGTTCTCCGAAAGGTCGGAGCCTTGCACTTTGTAGCCGAGTGTTGCCATGACTTCGGCAATGCCGCTCATACCGATGCCGCCGATTCCAATAAAGTGGATCGGGCCAACATCACGGGGTAGTTTCATCGAATCTCAAGCTCCTGTTTCAGCGTGCTTTAGCTGATCATAATCGTCTGTGCGAGGTCTGCGAGTGACCCCGCAGCGTTGGGTTTGCCATGTGTCAGTGCGGCAGTTGCAGCAGTTTGCAATGCAAGTTCGTCCGTCATCAATCGTGTCAAAAATGCGGCAAACACCTCAGGCGTCAGTGTTGATTGTGGTTGTACCCACCCTGCCCCGGCAGCAGCAAAGCTCTCGGCATTGCGCAGCTGATCATTGTCGAGTGCATGCGGCAATGGCACCATAATGGCAGGCCGTCCAATCACGCCAAGTTCTGCAATCGTCGACGCACCAGAACGACAAACAATCAAATGCGAGTCCGCAATACGTTCGGGAAGATTGTTGAAGAACGCAGCAAGCTCCGGTTTTGCACCGCTCTTTGAATAGGACTGTGTTACACTTTGGAGATCCTCGCCGCGACACTGCTGGGTCACGCACAACCGCGCAACAAACTCAGGCGGCAGCAATTCCACCACCAGTGGCATGATTTCGGAAAAGAACTTCGCACCCTGACTCCCGCCGAATACCAACAGATTGAAAGGCGACTGCCGCGACAAGGCAGGATAAGGTTTGCGGCTGGCAAGCACCATGGCGCGCACAGGATTACCAGTTACCAATGATCGAGATTGTGCTTTGGCTTTCAATTTCAAAGTCTGGGGAAAAGACAGGGCGACGCGCGTTGCAAATCGCGACAGTGCTGAGTTGGCACGGCCCATCACTGCATTTTGTTCATGCAGCAACGTCGGAATGCCAAGCATTGACGCCGCAATCACGGGTGGAAAAGACGGATAGCCACCAAAACCAGCAACCAGACAGGGAGATAAGAATTTAAGTTTTCCACGCGCCAGCATGATACCACGCGCCAGTCGCAGGGCTCGACCTGGCAGTTGCAGGGGTTGCGAAAAACCCAACGTAGCCGAAGGAATGATGTGAACTTCTTCAGCAGGAAAGTTTTTGCCGTAGTCCCGCACGCGTTCGTCTGTCATCAGATGAATGCGAAACCCGCGCGATTTCAGTTCTTCACCAAGCGCCTGCGCCGGAAACAAATGCCCACCAGTGCCTCCCGCAACGAGGACAACAATGCGTCCATCCGATGTCATGCCACAGCCAAATTAAATCCAGCAGATCGCTGGCGCGTACGACGACCAAGGGCCAAAATGAACCCCATGGCCATTGCTGTTCCGATCAACGAAGATCCACCATAGGAAATCAACGGCAGCGTCATGCCCTTGGCTGGTAAAAGGGCAACATTCACCCCCATATTGATGCAGGCCTGTAAGCCAAACATCGTGACAAGCCCTGTCATCGCAAGGGTGCGAAACGCATTATCCTCATGCTTCGCGCGCATCAGGACCCGAAGCACGATGAAAAAAAACAAAGCCATCAGCATCAGGCATGCAACCATTCCAAACTCTTCACCGACAACTGCAAATGAAAAATCCGTGTGCGCATCAGGCAACACGAGTTTGGCCTGTCCACCACCAGGTCCGACGCCGACCAATCCTCCCCGGCCAAAAGCATCTAGCGCGGTATCAATCTGAAAACTCTCGCCCCGCTCAGGATATAGAAACCTGTCAATGCGAGAAGCAACGTGTGGAACAAACGAATATGACATCACGACCGCTGCTGAAGCGGCAACGATCAACAATCCGATCATCAACCATGGAATTCCCACGATCAACAACATCGCCCCAGTCGTTGCTGTAACAAGTGCGGCTTGCCCGAAGTCCGGTTGCATGACCAGCAATCCCAAGAATACCGCGACAGCACCGAGTGCAATGGATTTGCCTGGCATATCGGGTCGACGCAAGTGATCAGAAACAAACCAGGCAAACATCACCGTGAATGTAGGCTTCGCCAATTCCGAAGGCTGGATACCCACTGGCCCTATATTGATCCACCGATGCGCGCCTTTTATTTCTGGTCCCCAGATTTGCGCAGCGACCATCAGAACCAAGGCACCGATAAAACCACCGAGAGCAAAGCGCCGAATCCAATTCTCGGGCATGAAGGAAAGAAACAGCATTCCAGCCACCGCAAACATCAGATAAAACAGCTGGCTCTCCACGAAGTGCAACGGCGGCAATCCAATGCGCGTCGCAACGGGCGGGCTGGCCGCCATGCTGATCACCACACCCAATGCCATCAGCAACAAGACGGCAGAAAGCAGTGCCCAATCAATTGTAAACCACCATCGTGCGACAAGGCCGCGATCTCTGCGCGATACAAGCATCAGATGTCATTCTCCTGAATCATGTGTATGCCATTCAGCCTTGAAACCAATTTGACAAACGCATCTCCGCGAATTTCAAAATTCTTGTACTGGTCAAATGAGGCGCAAGCTGGCGAAAACAGAACCACAGTTGTCTTTTTCAGTTTCGCAGCGTCACGTGCCGCAGCCTCTAATGCGTGCTCCAACGTGCCACAAAGTTGATAAGCCACTTTGCCTTCAAGTGTCTTGGCAAAGTCGTCCGCAGCAATTCCAATGAGATAGGTACACGCAATCCGGTTGGCGTAAGGTAACAGACTTTCTATGCCACCAGACTTCGCAATTCCACCGGCAATCCAATGGATATTGTCAAACGATGCCAAAGCCTTTTCTGTTGCATCAGCATTGGTGGCCTTTGAGTCATTCACAAATGAAACAGCGTCTCGGACACCGATTTTTTGCATCCGATGGGCAAGTCCGGGAAACTTTCGCATCGCGCTTCCAATTTTGGCGATATCAACGCCAAGGGCACACGCCACACCATAAGCAATGGCTGCGTTCTGCCAATTGTGTGTGCCAAGCAATGAAGGCATATCACGCATGGAAAGTTCATCGACCAACCGACCATCACGCACGTCACGCATCACATTGCCTGAAAATGAGATTCCATTGTCCAACTGGCGTGCAACTGACACACGTCGGACATCAACCATACTGTTTACATGTCCAGCAATACTCTCAGTCCACGGATCATCCACACCAACAAGCGCTGTGTAACCTTTGCCCATATGGGCAAAAATTTTCGCCTTTACTGCTGCATAGTTTTCCATGGATCCATGACGGTCCAAATGGTCGGGCGTGATGTTTGTCAGAACCGCAATGTCGGGTTTCAAACTCGGAGATAGATCGAGCTGATAGGAGGATACTTCGATCACGTAGAACTTGTTTGGATGCGGAGCTTCGAGATTAAAAACGGCCTTGCCAATATTGCCTCCCATTTCCACATCAAGGCCAGCGCAAGTGAGCATATGATTGATCAGTGCAGTCGTCGTGGACTTGCCGTTCGTTCCTGTAATCGCAATGAGTCTTGCACCCGTTCCCGCAACTTCACGTGCAAAAACTTCCGTGTCACCAATGATCTCGACGTTTGCCACACGGGCCTTCTGAACTGTCCAATGCGGATCCGGATGCGTCAACGGCACACCCGGGCTGAGAACGAGGCTGTCAATCTTGGAAAAATCAATCTGATGCAGATTTGATATCATAACCCCGGCTAATCGTGCCATCTCAACCGCTGGTTCAGAGTCATCCCAGGCAAACACAGTTGCACCACCTGCCTGCAAGGCCAGGGCACAAGAAATTCCTGATCGCGCCAGTCCGAAAACTGCGACTTTCTTTTTTGCAAATGTTCTTGCCGGAAACATCTTAGCGCAGCTTCAAAGTTGACAGCCCAATCAACGCAAGGACAAAGGCAATAATCCAGAACCGAATGACAATCGTGGGCTCTTTCCAACCTTTCTGTTCAAAATGATGATGCAAGGGCGCCATGGCAAAAACGCGTTTGCCAGTGAGTTTGAACGAAACCACTTGCACAATGACCGACACTGTCTCCAGCACGAACAGCCCACCAATAATCGCAAGAACAATTTCATGTTTGACCGCCACCGCAATGGCACCGAGCGCTCCGCCGAGTGAAAGTGAGCCCGTGTCTCCCATGAAAATCATGGCCGGGGGGGCGTTGAACCACAGGAAACCCAAGCCAGCGCCAATCAACGATCCACAAATGACGGCGAGTTCCCCCGTACCGCGCACATAGTGCAATTGCAGGTACTCTGCAAAAAACAGATTTCCCACAAGATAGGCAATCAACGCGTAGCTACCGGCTGCAATCATGACCGGCACAATGGCAAGCCCATCGAGCCCATCAGTGATGTTGACAGCATTGCCTGCCCCGACAACCACGAGCATGCCAATCAACAAGAAAAATGGTCCAAACTGAACAAGCACATCTTTGAAGAATGGCAGCGCCAGAGAACTCGAAAGTGGCTTGTCTCCGATCCACATGAAGCATGCAACTGCGATTCCAGCAATTGCAAATTCAGCAAGCAACCGCATGCGGCCCGAAAACCCACGTACCGAAGCGCGCGTCACTTTGAGAAAGTCATCATAAAATCCGATTGCTCCAAATCCAAGCGTCACAAACAACACGGCCCACACATAAAGATTTTCCAGATCCGCCCACAATAGCGTGGCGACAAAAACACCCGCAAGAATCATGAGCCCGCCCATTGTTGGCGTACCTTGCTTCTCAACGATGTGGCGTTGCGGCCCATCCGTGCGAATGGGTTGTCCCTTGCCCTGTTTCACTTTCAAAAGCGCAATAATTTGCTGCCCGAAAACAAAGTTGAACAACAACGCTGTCAACACCGCCCCGCCTGTGCGGGTTGTCAGATAACGAAAAACATTGAGCGCCGAGACTTCGTCGGTGAGGCTGGTGAGGAGATAATAGAGCATCAGTCAGAAATCCTTTTCTCGGGCTCAAATGCATGGCGCAACGCTTCGGCAAGTGGACCCATGCGGCTACCATTTGACCCTTTGATCATGACAACATCGCCGGCCCGAACGGCCTTCAACAAGTCGCGGGTGAGTTCGTTCGCAGACGTCGCATAAGCAGCACGCTTTGCGAGCGGTGTCTGGTTCCAAAGATGAGACATCAAGGGACCAGCAGCGAACAACAAATCGATATGATGAGCAACAAGATCAGTTGAAACATCCGCATGCAACTTCGCAGCCGACTCTCCGAGCTCCAACATGTCACCGAGTACAGCAATTCGCCGTCCGCTTCGACCCGGTTTGATGTGCCCCAAAAGAGTGAGAGCCGCACGCACAGATTCTGGATTTGCGTTGTAACTTTCATCAAGCAGGAGAAAACTTCCACCAGGAACATTCAGCCGCTGCTGTTCTCCTCGCCCTTTTGCAGGCCGCGCATCGCCAAGCGCCAACGTCGCGCGCGCAAGGTCTGCTCCCACCGCATGAACAGCACCAAGCACTCCCATACAGTTCAAAGCCATATGAGCGCCTGGAATACCCAACTTGAACGCGACCTCAACACCACATACATTTGCCGAAATACACGAGAACGAGTCATGCATTGAAAGTGCTTTAATCCGAACATCTGCATTCACATGATGTCCAAATCCGATGACGTCTCTTGCACCGCCGCGCGTCGCCAGCGTTTTCAATTTGGAAAAGTATTCATTATCGTGGTTCAAGATCGCAGTAGCGCCCGGCTCCAAACCCGAGAATATCTCGGCTTTAGCCATGGCAATATCATCGAGCGATTTGAACTGCCCCAGATGCACCGGCGCAATATTTGTGATGATCACAATATGCGGCCGAACCATAGCAACAAGCGGCGTAATCTCGCCAGCATGGTTCATGCCAATCTCAAATATTCCGTACGCTGCGCGGGGATGAAGACGTGCCAGCGTCAAAGGCACTCCCCAATGATTGTTGAACGAGGCCACAGACGCGTGGACTTCACCAGATGCACCGAGAGCAAGCCGTAGCAGTTCCTTTGTACTGGTTTTTCCGACACTACCTGTAATTGCCACGATCCGCGCACGACTCCGCTCTCGCGCAGCAACGGCCATTTTCTCAAGACTCCGCAGTGGATCTTCATCAACCACAATGAGCGGGCCTGCACTTCGCATATCGTCGGTGACCTTGGAAACGATGGCAAGGCCCGCTCCTGCCCGCAGCGCACTGGCGACATGATCATGTCCGTCATGCAAGTCGCCTTTGATCGCAACAAAAATGTCACCGTTGCCAACAGTGCGTGAATCAATCGAGACACCATTGAGCGCTACTTTGACGTCACCAACCAGTTTGCCCGAGATGGCGCTCAGCAATTCAACTACTGTCCAAAGGGGAGGATTAGACAACGTATGCCACTCCACTCAATGTCGCGGCCACAGCATCGTGATCGCTGAACGGATGAACTTTTGTACCGACGATTTGCCCGGTTTCATGGCCTTTCCCGGCAACGAGCAAGATATCCCCTTCTGACAATCCAGCAACTGCCGCAGCAATTGCTTCGGCCCGACTACCAATTTCGCGCGCATCTCTTGTCCCCGCAAGAATTTGTCGGCGAATGGTTGCGGCATCCTCCGTACGCGGATTATCATCTGTCACGATGACATGGTCGGCAAGTCGCGTCGCAATAGCGCCCATGATAGGTCGCTTGGACTTGTCCCGATCTCCACCACAGCCAAAGACGACCGCGAGTTTTCCTGTCGCAAATGGACGCAAAGAAGTCAGCGCATTTTCAAGCGCGTCGGGGGTATGTGCATAGTCGACAAATGCCGAAGCGCCGGACTTGGATCGTCCGACATACTCAAGACGGCCCGGCGCGCCTCTGACCGATTGCAAGGCGTGTAATGCATGATGCCGCTCACCGCCAGCAGCAACGACAAGTCCTGCAGCCACCAATGCATTTGAAACCTGAAATTCACCAGCAAGCGGCAGTGTGATCGGCTGGATTCCATCAGGTGTTTGAATGCGCAGATGCTGTTCGAGGCCTTCTGTCTGGACATCGAGGAGTTTCAGCTCGACGCCCTTTCGACCAACTCTGATGATCTGGAGGCCACGTGTCTCGCAACGCCGCAAAACCTCGTTCGATCGATCAGCGTCCATGTTAATAACCGCAGCAGACCCTACAGGCAGCAACTCTTCAAACAGGCGCATCTTCGCGTTGAAGTAGTCCTCCACCGTCGCATGATAATCGAGATGATCGTGTGACAGATTTGTGAACGCGCCTGCAGTCAAATTCAAGCCGTCCATGCGATACTGCGACAATCCATGACTTGATGCTTCGACAACAAGATGCTTGACATGGTCTTCGCTTAGGGCGGCAACTACTTCATGCAATTGCATGGGATCAGGAGTAGTGTGTTGCAAGTAACTTGTACCAGTTGGACCAACGACACCAATTGTTCCCAAGCTGGCCGCACGAAACCCCATCGCTTCCCAAATCTGCCGAACAAAAACCGCAACCGACGTCTTTCCATTTGTACCCGTAACCGCAACAATGGTTTCAGGTTGATGGCCAAAAAACCGGGCCGCCGATCTTGCCAGCACGCGGTGAGGATTGTCAGTCTGCAGCATCATTGTTGATCTATGGTCTGTTCCAGTCTTTGCAACGACAGCGACCGCGCCATTTTTCAACGCAGAGTCCACGTACTTCGTGCCGTCAACAGTGCTCCCGGACAACGCAAAAAATACATGACCTGGTTTGATTTTTCGACTGTCGGCCGAAATACCGGTTATGCCCACACCGTGCAAATGCTGTGGAACAACCACATCCGCTCCCAAGAGATGATCAAGCGTGATCTTCATCAGACTATCCGTTCTCCTTTTTCTTGTTAGCCAACTTCTCCAGCTTTTCACGATCTTCTGCGGAAATACGAGGAGTGACATTCAGGATCGGCGCAATGCGTGAAATGATCTGTCCTGCTGTCGGCACCGCATTCCATCCGGCGGTCGCAAACCCATATGTCTCGGCGGTTGCCTGCGGTTCATCCAGCATCACCATGATCGCGTATTGCGGATTGTCCATGGGAAAAGCACCAATGAATGAGGCGAGACGATTGTTCTGCGAGTAGCGGCCATTGATGACTTTTTCAGCCGTACCCGTTTTTCCACCAACCCGGTATCCGATGATATCCGCTTTTGAAGCAGAGCCCTCTTGGGCGTTGAGGCGGAAAAGGTATTTCATTTTCTCGGACGTAGAAGGTTTCACGACTTGTTGTGCAACAGCATCTGCTTCATCTTGATTGCGCTTCAAGAATGTGGGAGGCACCATCTTTCCATCATTGAGAATTCCAGCAACGACAGAAAGACCTTGCAAAGGTTGAACCGCAAAACCGTGACCAAATGCTGCCGTTGCAGAGACAAGTTTGCCCCATCGCTTGGGGAGCAGCGGTTTGGCACTTTCGGGGAGTTCAGTTTGCAAGCGGTCAAGGAGTCCCATGCGTTGCAAAAACGCGCGGTGACGGTCGAGACCAACAGCGAGAGCCATCTTTGCAGTCCCGATGTTGGATGAGTTTGTGAAAACTTCTGGAACAGTGAGTATTTTTCGTTGCGCGTGAAAATCATTGATCCGCGCACGACCGATAATGAGCGGTAATCGCGCATCAAAAGTGGATTGCATCGTCATGATGCCGTAATCGAAGCCCATCGCAAATGTCACGGCCTTGATGACCGACCCAAGCTCATAGACGCCGCTCGTCATCTTGTTTTGCTGATTGTTGGACAACCGCATGTCTTCGCCATTTGGGTTGAAGTCTGGCAAAGACACCAAAGCCAACACTTCGCCGGTCTTGATATTCATCACAATGCCGCCACCTGCAATGGCATGAAAATGTTTGATAGCGAGTTCAATCTCCTGCCTCAGAACATGTTGGACCCGAAGGTCAATCGACATTTGCGCAGCCGCAGCGGTGTTCTTGTCTGGCTCGGTCAATGACGCAGTATAAAGGACGCCTTGGTCGTCCAGATATTTTTCAACCCCGGCAATGCCCTTGGTATCAACATCAACATACCCAACAACATGCGATGCGATGCGGCCCTGCGGATAAACGCGCCTTCGCTCGTTGACATACCCGACACCTGGAATACCGAGATTGTAGACTGCGTCTCGTTCTTCCGGACTTGACTGTCGTTTCAACCAAACAAAGGCCTTACCCGGTTGTGTGAGTTTCTTGCGTAAAGCAGATGCGTTGAGCTCAGGAACAACTGTAGTGAGCGATTCAACAGCTTCATCCATATCGTAGATTTTACGCGGATCAGCGTACAAGGATGAAACAGCAAGATCTGTTGCAAGCACCACTCCATTGCGGTCGACAATATCAGGCCGGGGTATACGGTTCTCTTCTGTGACGAGTTCCGCACTCCTTGTTTCAACCCGACTCGTTGCAACAACTGTCAGCTTCGTGCCTATCGCCAAAAACGTGCCAGCAAACACCATACCAAGCAATCTGATACGGTTCTGCCCTTTCAGCTTCTGCGCTGCGTGTGAAAAACCAGCAGTTGTCACGGGCTGCTCTCCAGCAACGCACCAATATCGTCCTTTTGCTCAGTGACCCGCGCGACAAGTCGCGAGAGTTCTTCGCGGGTAATCACCTGCAAAGCAGCAACGGGTACAAGATTAAGTCGCTCAACTGCAATTTTTTCAATGCGCTCCGGTCGCGTAAGACTGCTCCATTCCGCAGTCAGCAGCTTGAAGCCTTCCTCTTCTGCTTCAATTTTATTCTGCAGTTGGACAATATCGCGTTCAAGCTTTCGCGTAGCGTGTTCCAATTGGTACATCATGGCAGCGGCGCAGACGACCATGACGACAAGCACGAGGTTCAAAAACTTGATCATGCAAAGAGCCCAGGTGATAATTGCGGCACCGCTAAGGCGATAGGATCATAAGGCCAGGCCGGCGTTTCCGTCCGCTCCCCAAAACGCAACTTCGCCGACCGCGCCCGAGGATTGTCGAGCGCTTCCTCGTCACTGGCCGCAATATGCCCTCGAACCGGCATTGCGAAAGTCGGCAGGTGTGTGGGCAAAATTTCAGGTTGATGTCGCGAAGGCGCAGCTTGTCGCCCCGATCGGAGCGTGAAAAATCGCTTGGCTATGCGATCCTCAAGGGAATGAAACGTCACGACAACCAAGCGGCCGCCCACTTGGAGAAGTTGCTCTGCTGCACACAAGGCCGTCGCCAGTTGAGAAAGTTCATGGTTGACCAAAATCCGAAAGGCTTGAAAAGTCCGTGTCGCTGGATGGGTGCGGTCTTGGGGGCGCTGCGGACCAGTGGCGCGTTCAATTGCTCGAACCAAATCCAGCGTGGTGCGTAGTGGTTGATCCATCCGTGCACTGACAATCGCCTTCGCGATGGCGCGCGCCCGCGGTTCTTCGCCAAGGATAAAGATGACGCGAGACAGCTCATTGGCATCCAATGCATTGACACAATCTGCTGCACTTCGTCCGTCCTGCGACATTCGCATATCGAGCGGACCTTCACGCATGAATGAAAATCCACGCTCCGCTTCATCAAGTTGCATGGATGACACCCCGACGTCGAGCACAACGCCGTCAACCTTCTCGTATCCTGAGGAGCGTACCACATCATGCATGTCGGCAAAGGGACTGTTGATCAACTTCAGCCGACCCCCTGAGGCATTGACCAATGTCGTGCCACCTGCAATCGCGGCAGGGTCCCGGTCAAGGGCAATGACCTTGCATTGCGCGGCATCAAGTATAGCTTGTGTGTACCCGCCAGCACCAAATGTTCCATCCACGTAGACGTCTTCAGCCTTGGGTTTCAACGCCGCAAGCACCTCCTTCAGCATCACAGGGCGATGCCGCACGTGTTGTGGCGGGGAAACATGAGGCATTTCAGTCGCTAAGGCGTGATAAACAAGAGGTTAATATGACCCTGACAATGCTCCGGCGGACCTTAACAAATCGTTTCAAATTGTCCCAATATATGGGAATTGCGAGATGAAAATGCCAGTCGGCCTATAAGCCGGGTTCTGTCCACAGGTTTCCCTGCTGGATGACCATTCATCTGGAGCACCCGTTACCGGGCACTTCGTGCAACCAACCCGGGCAGCGGATCGAAAACAATCCTGACATCCGAAGACGCATGCCACCCCTATTCGGTTTTGCTCCTGGTGGGGTTTGCCCTGCCGCATCTGTTGCCAGAGGCGCGGTGCGCTCTTACCGCACCATTTCACCCTTGCCGGAGTAAATCCGGCGGTTTGTTTCTGTGGCACTTTCCCTGGAGTTGCCTCCGCCGGGCGTTACCCGGCACCATATTCTCGTGGAGCCCGGACTTTCCTCCACCGCATCCCTTGCAGGAAACAGCAGCGATCACCCAGCCAACTGGCCCTCATGGGTTAGAACGCGTTGATATCGCGGTCAAGCAGCTTGCACCACGCAAATTCTTGCCGCAATCCAAGGTAATAAGCGTTTGGAATTTGCGATTGGACATTCATGCATATCTTGCTGCGTTATACCCTGCTGATACTTGGACTCGTGGCGTCGCAGGCAATAGCTCAGGAACGTGAATGGTCCTGGGACGTTACCGACGATGAGGCGTTTCTCGTGTTTGGCACTCCAAACACGGACGATGTGGGAATCAGTTTCTGGTGCAAGCGTGCGAGCGGCAAGGTGAAAGTTTTTACGTCACAGCCATCCAAAGGCGCGGATCTGCCACTCAAATTGACTCTGCAGATTTCCGGACAGGTTTATCAGTTCAAGAGCACACCGAGTGTCGATTCCAATTTGGGATCCATTGCAGCAGAAACAGAAATTCCCCTGACTCATGCAGTTTTCAAAGCGTTGTTAGAAGCCGACTATTTCACGGTTTCAATCGGTCAACACGTGACGAGTGTACCTTTGGCTGATGCGAATGTGGCAACACTCATAAAGGAATGCAGCTGAGACAAATCATAGCGCCGCCAGCAGTTTCTTGAGTGTTTCAACAGTCGAAGTATCCGCAATCCCATCCACTTTTACAGGTCGAAAATGTCGTTGAAAGGCCGCCACAACTTTTTGAGTGTGTGCATCAAAAAATCCGGTCTCTGCAATTCCATACCCATAGCGGCGAAGGTCTGACTGACAGACAGCAACTTGCGCACCATCATCGCCGAGTTGAAGTACAGCGCCATCAATCAACGGTGCTGGTTCAACCCAAAGCCCCACCTCATTGAGATGCAAGTAGTGCCAGTCAAATCTCTCACCTGGATCAATTTTACGTCCCGGAGCAACGTCCGAATGAGCCAAAACGCGCGACGGCAATATTGCGTGGCGTCTGACGATGTCCCGGGAAAGAGCGGCGACGGCTTTCATCTGCTCATCAGGAAATGCCGGAAGGTCCGCCGCATGTCCCTTGTTTTGGATTTCAATTCCAATCGAACGCGAATTGATGTCACTTTCGCCCGACCATGACGACACACCCGCATGCCAGGCGCGCAAGTCCTCATCCACCAACTGGGTAATCTGGCCTTCCTCACTCACCAGATAATGACATGAGACTTTTGATGACGCGCTGCAGAGCCAGTCGCAGGCCTTGTCTGCATTCTCCATGCCTGTGTAATGCAACAGCAAGACATCCACTGGCGCATCGCCGACGCGCACCTCAACATTGGGAGACACGCGAAGCCGGCGGGCAAGACTCGTGCCGTGCATGCCTAGTGCGCCCGCGCCAGCTTCGCGTAAGCTTGGTTGATACGCGCCAATCGATCTGTAGCCAATTTGACCATTTCTGCAGGAACACCCGCCGCGATTTGCTTGTCGGGGTGGAGATCACGCACCAGTTTTTTGTACCGCGCCTTGATGTCTTTCAACGGAGCATTGGGCGGAAGTCCCAGCACGTCAAAAGGGTTTTCTTCAAACTGGACATGACGGGAACTGATGCGAAGAAAATCAGCTTCATTAAATCCAAATATATCAGCTACTTGCCGCAAATATTCCATTTCTTTGTCAAGAACCAAACCGTCCGCTTTCGCGATGTGAAAAAGCCCATCCAGCACATTTTCCAAAACTTCCGCTTTTTTGGAAAAAAGCTTCGCGACTTGCTGTGCGTAAGATTCAAAACCAGCGACGTCCTGCTTCGCCATGTCAAAAATGCGGTCGACCGCTGCTGCATCTTTTTCGGGAACCTGAAAGACCTGTTTGAATGCGTCAATTTCGGCACTGACGACAATGCCGTCGGCCCGAGCCATTTTGGCACCCAGCGCTATCATGCCGATGGTAAACCCTACGGATTTCTCGGGCGCAGATGACGTGTGCGATAGCTCTCCGAGGTACGCACCAAGCGTTCCCGTAATTGAATGTGCAATCTCCGAAACACGTGACCAGACTGTCATAAACGAGACCCCACAGGCGATACGCCTTTTTCAAGGCGCGAAGGACTATGCTTTACGCAAATAGTGGAGAATCTTGAACGTCGGCGTGTCGACATCCAATCCTTGCGCCAAACGGCGCTCAACATGCCAAGATCGGCCCATCATCCAAACAGTAGCAAACAACACGGGGATAGCGACCAGTATCAAGCCTGCATTCAAAAACAGGTCTGGCAGTCCCATGAGCTTGACAATCGCCCAGACAGAGGCCCCAGCAGACGCTCCCAGCAAGGTCAAAGTCAGCAAGGTCACCCCCGCAGATGACAGGAAGCAGCCCAAGGGGCTAAATGCCTGGTTTGAAGTTCGCGGCGATTTATCTGGCTTGATCAATTCAGTTTCCATGGGAGCAATATAGGCAAGGCTACACAAAGGCTCAATGGCAAAAATGCTCTCCGCTTTTTCGCGTCGCCAGATCAAAATGCAAATGATCTTTATGGCTGGCATCAGATCCTGGACCGAGGACAGTCATGAACAGGTCACACGCGGTTGCTCTGACCTTTTTCAGCAATTTCGAACCATAATAGTCACGCTCAACACCGATTTCCGTACCATCGGCCAGTGTCATCCCGGCGACATCAATAGCGTTGCCAAATCCGTGCTCACTGAGTTTGGCTCCACTACGGCCATTGCGCGGCCGACACGCATAACTTGCGGCGATATGCAACGATACGACCTTTGAACCGTGATAGTCCTGCGCCGTTGGTTGAAGCGAATTTTTGATCCACTGATGGAAACTGTTGGCCATTGTACAGTTGACGATGGCAGGTTGGCTAAACCGAATGCCGCCCATGGCAGATATTTTCCAGGCATCTTTGACCGTACATGCGCCTTCGCCGTAAGTCCCCAATGATTCCGCGTCCGAGAATTCACGAGGGTTGACTGCACAGCCACCTGCCGGAGTGATGACACCTTCTGTTGTGAATTCGGGTAAGTTGCCACCACCTGAACATCCACTGAGCACTGTCAGTGTGAAGATCACCAAGACGCGCGCGCGCGGTCCCATGAAATCCAAGTCTAGCGATTCAATGCTGCGACAAGTTGCGAAAGATCGCCATTCCGCTTGTCGAGAAATGACGTGAACAGGTTGCGTTGCATATAAGTAAGCGAAAAACCAAGCATCTTGGCATCGATGACGCGGTATCGACCGCCGCGCCACGCCACGCGCCAGCTGACTGCATAGGACTGTCCAGACATCAGATAGACAGTTGATGAGACAATGATGTCCTTGTTGTCCGCAACCGTCGCCTCGCCGATGTCATACTTGGCGATACGAAATTCGCGCGATTGATCAGCGAAATACCGTGAGATGAATGTTGCAACGCCGCGATAATAGCGTAGCTTTTGCCCTGTCTGGAGTTTTCCTTGGTATTCGCCAAGTGAATAGTTGCCGATGCCCTGAATATCCCCGTGCCGTTGCACGGCGCGCAAGAAGGCGGAAACCGTCCCTTGCCGGTGGGCATTTAACAAGTCTTTGCCCACTTGCTTCATGTACGCCACCGATGGATGCTCAGCAGCAGCCGCGGGAACAACCGCCGCAGCCAAGAACAAACCAGTAAATCGCCGTCGAGTCAGCATTCCAATCCGCACCATAAAGTCCCGTTTTCACGCACCTATGGTTAACAGAAGATGAATAAGCAAGTTACTTTTGAGGAGCAATTACCAGGTTTCAGCTTCGCGCAATTCCGCAAATAAGACTTTGAAGTCACCTTTCGATTTGCCCAGCACGTCATTGAAGCGCTTGCGCATCGACAACGTCATCCAAATTCCTTTGATGTTCACATCACTGACGCGATAGGAGTTGCCTTGCTTGACCAAGCGCCAGCGAACCTGCTCTTCCCCGCCGCTCTTGCTCACGATGCTACTTTTGATTGTGGTGAAGTTGCCTTTGCTGCTAATCTCGGAAACACTCACCCCTTCGCCCTTAAAGTCATCAACGTAATAGGCAAAAAGTGCTGCGGCATAATTCGCGACGAGATTGTTGAATTCTGCCCTGTCCCGATCCGGCAATTGCTTTTGGTATTTTCCCAAAGCGAACGTCGATATGGATCGAAGGTTCACGTAACTGTCAAGCAAACTAGCAAATCTCTGCCTGAGCGGTTTTCCGCGAGCACCACTATTTGCCAGGCCAATCACGCGGTTCATCAGCGCCTTGACAAAGTCTTCCGGTTTGCCACTGGCCAAAGCCACAGAACTGCTCGACGATAAAGCCAAGCCAATCAATCCAAACACCACTTCACGCCGCTTCAGAATTCCAGTCATTCGAGGTCCAACCTGTTCCGCTTTGAAATCATTATCTCTTGCTGACTTTGCAAGTGTAAGAATCATATATTTAAAGAGTTTGAAAATTTCATGATCAACCGCAGATTTCGTCGCCATTACCGTAAACGACACCCTTGAGACGTTTGCGCCAACACCTTGCCATCTATATAAAGATATGTTTATATAGACTGGAAAGGTGATCAATGGAACAGCTGTTGGCAGGTCTCAAGGCGGCTGCGGAAATAACCCGCATTCGCATTCTGTTTGCCCTGTCCCATGGTGAGTTGAATGTGTCTGAACTCACAATGATCCTGCGACAAAGCCAACCACGTGTGAGCAGACATCTCAAGGTATTGACCGATGCTGGCCTGATCGCGCGATACAAGGAAGGCAACTGGGTATTGTTTCGCTTGAACAATGCCGGCCTGGGTGCGGCACTTTCACGCGCCATCGTCGACATGCTTCCCGGAAACGAAGCAGCGCTGAAAACCGACATTGGACGATTTGAAGAAGTTCGCACGCAACGCCAGATTCGGGCCAGCGAGTATTTCGCAGCCAACGCCTCCAATTGGGAAAGCCTCAGGACACTCCACGTCAAAGAATCCGAAGTTGAGACTGTCATCCAGGAAATGGCGGGCAGCAAACATGTGAAGGCTCTGGTCGACCTTGGCACGGGCACGGGTCGTATGTTGGAACTCTTCGCCGAGACAGCGGACAGCCTCATCGGTCTTGACCTCTCACTCGACATGTTGGCCATTGCGCGCGCCAATTTGGCCTCCAAATCCATAAGACACGCGCAGGTCCGACAGGCGAACATATTTGCTGTGCCTCTCGCCGACGGTTCGGCAGACCTCGTGTTGCTGCATCAAGTCTTGCATTTCCTGGACGACCCCGAGCGCGCGCTCGTGGAGGCGCGGCGCATCTTGGCGCAAGACGGGCGCATGTTGATTGTCGATTTTGCACCCCATGATCTGGAAGAATTACGTGAGCAACATGCCCACCGCAGGCTCGGTATTGCAGCCGAGCAAATGGTGACGTGGCTGGCACGCGCCGGACTTCATTTGACCCAACATCGCGTCCTTGCACCGCCATGGTTGAAGTCGGGCAAAGGACTAACCGTCTCCTTCTGGCTGGCAGAACCGACCACTGGCAGCACCATTCCCAATTTGTCAAAAAAGGCATCAGCCCACCCATGACCAGTCCAATCTCGGTATCTTTCGAATTTTTTCCGCCGAAGACCAGCGACGCAAGCGTTGCTTTGAATGAAACACTGCAACGGCTTGGATCGACAAACCCAAAATTTGTATCTGTCACATACGGGGCCGGAGGCACCACGCAAGCGCGAACCATTGAAACCTTGCGCCACATCAAGACCCAAACAAACCTTCAACCGGCGGGTCATATTACCTGCGTAAGCGCCTCAAAAGACGAAGTAAATGAAGTCATCCGTGAATACATTGCGGCCGGCGTGAACCACATTGTTGCACTTCGCGGCGATCCACCGGGTGGGCTCAACACCAAATTTGTACCCCATCCTGACGGTTATCAGAATGCCGCAGATCTTGTCCGTGGCATCCGTGAAATTGCAGACATTGAGGTTTCGGTATCAGCCTACCCCGAGCGCCACCCCGACAGTGTCAGCATTGAAGAAGATCTCGCATTCATGCTCGACAAGGCTGAACATGGTGCCACCCGTGCCATCTCCCAATTCTTTTTTCACAATGCCTTCTTCTTGCGCTTGCGTGATCGTATCGCCGCGCGTGGCATTGACATCAACTTGGTGCCGGGAATTCTGCCGATTACAAATTTTGCCCGTGTGAAAGAATTTGCCGGAAAATGCGGGGCAAGAATCCCGCCAGAACTTGAGCGCCGTTTTGCAGGACTCGACGCAGAACCAGAAACACGAAACCTCGTGGCCGCCATGGTTGCCGCAGAACAAGTGCAAGCATTGCAGCGCGAGGGCGTGACAGAATTCCATTTCTACACGTTGAACCGCTGGGAACTGGTTTATGCGATTTGCCGGACACTCGGCCTCGGTTCACCTGTCGAAAAAGCGGCCTGACTACAAAACGCTACATCTGATCAATAAGTGCAATAACGTCAGCGGGTGAGTTGACCACTTCGCCGCCGCCTTTGCGTGGCCGTTCTACCATGATGACGGGCAGACGAAGCTGACGTGCCGCAACGATCTTGTCATAAGTGGCTCCGCCACCTGAATTCTTTGATACGAGATGTGTAATGCCATGGTCTTTCAATAGACTTGTCTCGTGTTCGAGTTCGAAAGGCGGACGATCTAATATCAAAGTCCAGCCACTGCCGATCTCATGTGTTGGCAGCTCGATGGATCGCACGACACCCGACAAGTCAGGTCGATCGAGAAACACGCCAGCTTCTTTTCTGCCAATTGTGAGAAGCACACGGGAACCCGCAGGCAAATGATCGACCGCTTCGCGAGTTGAAGTGGCTGAAACCCATTGATCACCCTCTTCCATCTCCCAGCCTGGGCGTGACAACCGAATGTGTCTGACACCCAGCCCTGCTATTGCATGCAACGCATTTGCCGAAATTTGCGCAGCAAATGGGTGTGTTGCATCAATCAGCACATTGTATCCGGCTTCTTCGATATGCACACGCAAACCCTGCACTCCGCCAAAACCGCCGACACGCACGCGACCGCTTGGAATAAGCGGTTGACGCGTCACCCCTGCGAGCGATGTCGTAACATCGTGCCCGCGAGCCACCAATGCATCAGCAATGTCTCGCGCATCTTTCGTACCACCAAGAATAAGAGCTTTAACGGGCATGACCAACAATTCGGCCACCGCGATCAACGATAATGACATCCGCTGCAGTCACGGCGCGATCCATAACGCCCGAAACGACGTCCAAGCCCTCTTGCGCAACACGCTGTGCCAGCCCATCTCCGCAAAGCTCCAACACCTGTTGCGCTGTATTGGCACCAAGGACCAAGGCACGTTGTCCTGCGGGCACGCGCGCTGCCAGCCAGTCAAAATCAACCTGGCTTCGTCCCGAATGCAAATCCATGCACCCTTGCGCCAGCTTCACCATTTTACCGAAACCTCCACCAATTGTGACTCGGGGAACGGGATGAAGCTTGAGATATTTCAGGAGGCCACCTGCAAAGTCACCCATGTCGAGCATGGCTTCGAGGGGCAAGTTGAAGTGTGCCCTGACTGCATCTTCGCTGGTAGAACCAGTACACCCAGCAACATGCGGCAAACCCATGGCTCGCGCTACGTCGATGCCACGATGGATAGAAGCAATCCATGCAGCACAGGAAAACGGGTTGACGATGCCTGTGGTCCCCAAAATTGAAATGCCCCCCAGAATACCAAGCCGTGGATTCCACGTTTTCTTGGCAATCTCTTCCCCCTGCGGAACCGAAATCTCGATATCCACGTCAACTCCGCCAAGCTCGCGGACAACCAGCTCCATCATCCGTCGCGGCACGGGATTGATCGCAGCTTGACCGATGGCAATTGGCAAACCCGGTTTCGTCACCGTACCGACACCTTCACCCGCAAGAAACCGGATGCCATCAGTGCCGAATTTCACTTTTGCAATGATCATTGCGCCATGGGTAACATCCGGGTCATCACCGGCATCTTTGATGATACCGGCCCGCGCCCAGCCTTCGCCCTTGCTTTCCAGCGCCAACGGAAACGACGGTGTCTCCCCTTTGGGAAGAGCAATCGAGACGGGGTCAGGAAACTGTCCAGACACCAATGCCGTAAACGCAGCCTTGGTTGCCGCCGTGGCACATGCCCCCGTCGTCCAGCCGCGCCTTAACACACCTTCAGGCTTTTGCATTCGCATGGCCTGATTGTATAAGGGGCCAATGGCACAGGGACCAAGCAAATCTGTAAAACAGTGGACGGGCGAATCCACGGGCTTTGCGCGACTTGATGCCGAGCAGTTTCCGCAGTTTGAACCCGGATGGGTCTGGCTGGTTGGCGCTGGCCCAGGTGCTCCAGGCCTGATGTCCCTGTTGTGCTACCATGCCATGCAGAACTGTGACATTGTAGTTTACGACGCTCTGGTCAATCCCGACATCTTACGCTGGGTGCGGGTCGGCACCGAATTGGAATACGCTGGCAAGCGCGGTGGCAAGCCGTCACCTGTCCAGCGCGATATTTCTGAACGTTTGATCGAATTGGCAAAAGCAGGCAAACGCGTCCTGCGATTGAAGGGTGGCGACCCGTTCATGTTTGGCCGAGGCGGCGAAGAAAGCCAAATGCTGGCAAAAGCCGGAACACCCTTCCGCATCGTCCCCGGCATCACAGCTGGCGTTGGTGGCCTCGCCTATGCCGGAATTCCGGCAACTCATCGCGACACCAACCACGCGGTCATATTTCTGACCGGCCACGATGCGTCCGGGCAAATGCCGGCCAGCGTCCGTTGGGATGCCGTTGCAACCGCAGCACCGGTGATCGTAATGTATATGGCAATCAAACATTTAGGTGAAATAAGTGAAGCTTTGCAGAAAGGCGGCAGGTCACCAGATGACCCTGTGACAATCATCTCCAACGCCTCGTTGCCACACCAGCTAGTTTTTTCAACGAATCTGAAGCAGGCGCGCGCTTGGGTTGATCTTAATCATCCGCCAACCCCCGCCATTGTCGTGGTCGGTCATGCCTCTGATTGGCGCGAGCTACTGGACTGGTATTCTCCGGCACTTCGGGAGAACAAGATTGGCTAAGGCGTTCATTGTCGCAGCGCCAAACTCAGCCAGCGGAAAGACCACCATCACCTTGGGGCTGCTCAGGGCCTTCAGAAACCGCGGTATCCGGGTCGGATCCGCGAAAGTGGGGCCTGACTACATCGATCCACAATTTCACGCAGCTGCCAGTGGCCGGCCCTGCGTCAACCTTGATCCGTGGGCCATGGGAGCTGAGTACTGCCAACACTTGACATACAGCATGAGTAAAAACGCCGATCTTATTGTTATAGAAGGCGTTATGGGGCTTTATGATGGACCGATCGGAGCACAAGGGTCGACTGCCGATCTTGCCACGATACTCAACTTGCCCATCATACTCGTGGTCGATGCGTCCCATCAGGCCCAGTCTGTCGCCGCACTCATCCATGGGTTTTCCACATTCAATCAAAACATTAAAATTGCGGGCGTCATTTTGAACCGCGTGAAAAGCGATAGGCACTTGCAAGCCCTGAAGGAACACCTGCACGATGTTCCCATCCTCGGTGCAGTGCGACAGAATGACTCTCTCACCTTGCCCTCACGCCATCTCGGTTTGATACAAGCTCAAGAAATTCAAACACTTGATCGCACGATTGAAAGTATCGCCTCAATCGTTACACGTGAAACTTTTCTTGACAAAATCGAAGAACAGGCCATTCGAAACCACGAATCAAGCATCAGCGAGTTCACTTCCGCCACTTGCCCAACACATAGCCATTGCCAGAGATGATGCGTTTTCCTTCATTTATCCGCATGTTTTGACGGGTTGGCGCAATGCAGGTGCAGAACTCACGTTCTTTTCCCCACTTGCTGGTGAAGCCTCAGATCCAGCCGCAGGAGCAATTTTTCTGCCCGGTGGTTACCCCGAGCTCCACGCCGGAAAGCTCGCCGCCAGTGCCACCCTGACAGGGTTGCAGAAGACAACAGCGATAGTCTACGGGGAATGCGGAGGCTTCATGGTTCTCGGCGAACGATTGATCGATGCGCAAGGCGTCGACCACAAAATGGCGGGATGCCTGCCCGTCACAACAAGTTTCGCGACCCGAAAACTCCACCTTGGATACCGTACACTGCGGCCCCTGTGCGGGCCTTGGAACAAACCACTGCGCGGCCATGAATTCCATTACTCAACACTTGTACAACAAGGCTCTGGTCAACCACTGTTTGCTGCAACAGATGCCGCAGGCAACGACCTCGGTTCCATGGGCCTGCGCATTGGAAATGTCATGGGCTCCTACGGCCACATCATTGCCGAAGCACCGACAACCACATGACCGCGAAATCCATCATGTTCATGGGCACCGGCTCAGACGTCGGCAAATCACTCATTGTCGCGGGCCTCGCTCGACTTTTCTCCAATCGCGGGCTACGCGTTGCACCGTTCAAACCTCAAAACATGTCGAACAACGCCGCCGTAACAATCGATGGCGGTGAAATTGGGCGAGCGCAGTTCCTACAGGCTCAGGCCGCCCGCGCACCAGCAACTGTGCACATGAACCCGGTTCTCCTGAAACCGGAAGCCAAGGCCATGTCCCAAATCGTTGTTCAGGGAAAGCGTGTGGCCTCCATGTCTGCACGTGATTTTTTTGCCAATCGTGCCCAGTTCATGTCACCGATCCTGGAAAGTTTTGCCACTCTGAAATCCACTTACGATCTCGTCTTGGTGGAAGGCGCCGGATCTCCTGCGGAAATCAACTTGCGCGACGGCGATCTCGCAAATTTCGGATTTGCGCGGGCCGCCAATGTACCAGCCATACTGATCGGAGATATTCACCGGGGCGGCGTCATGGCGTCCATCGTCGGAACTTTGGCGTTGCTGTCACCCGAAGACAAAACACTCCTGAAAGGATTCCTGATCAACAAATTCCACGGCGATCCGACCCTGTTCGATGACGGCGTTCGATACCTGGAAACCTCGACACAAATCTCTAGTCTTGGCGTAATCCCATATTTGGCTGGCGCAGAAACGCTGCCCGCCGAAGATACTTTGGCCTTGGAAAAAACCGCCACAACCGCAACCGGGAAGACCAAGATTTGTGTCCTTCGCCTGCCACGCATTGCCAACTTTGACGACCTCGATCCTTTGCGCCTTGATCCTGAGGTCACCGTCCAATTCATCAATCAAGGTTCGCCCATCCCAGGCGATGCCAAACTCGTCATAATTCCCGGTAGCAAAACCACAATTGCCGACCTCGATGCCTTGCGCCACAACGGTTGGGACATCGACTTGCAGGCTCATTATCGGCGCGGCGGCCATATTCTGGGTCTGTGCGGAGGCTATCAAATACTGGGCAACACCATTCACGATCCAGAAGCGCTCGAAGGAACAAGTGGCAGCATTCAGGGCTTGGGCCTGCTCAACATCGACACAATTCTGCAGCCTGACAAATCAACGAGAGTGACGACCGGCACCCATGCCGCAACACATACAAAACTGAAAGGCTACGAGATTCACCTCGGAAGGACTACGGGCCCGGATTGCGAAAGACCGTTTGCCTACATTGAAACAGGTCCGGACGGCGCCACCAATCGCGACGGCCGCATCGTGGGAACGTATTTGCATGGTTGCTTTGCCAGCGACGAATTCCGGGCCGCATATCTCAAACACATCGGCAGTCCATCAACGCAATTTGACTATGACAAAGTCATCGATGACACCCTCAACCAGTTGGCACAACACCTCGAAGACCACGTCGACATACAGCGTCTTATGAGCATGGCCCATGACTGACAGCATCATTCTGGTTCCTGCCCTTGCTGCATTGGCGCTTCTGCTTGAGCAACTCATTGGCTACCCGGCGTTTCTCTATAAAAATATAGGCCATCCCGTCGAATGGTTTGGCAAAGCCATCACCGCAGCTGACACATATTTGAATACGGGCGACAAGTCACCGCAAGCAACACGCATGGCAGGTGTCCTATCAATCTCCATTCTCTGCATCGCCGTTGCAGCGCCGCTATGGATACTCAGCGCTCTTCTCTCCACATTTCAATACGGCTGGATCTTGAACGTAGCACTTGCAACAACGCTCATTGCTCACACGTCCTTGCGTGATCATGTCATAGCTGTAGCTGATGCATGCACCATTTCTCTGCCCCACGCACGATTGGAAGTCGCAAAAATCGTTGGGCGGGACACCTCTGCAATGACTGAAAGTGACATCTGCCGCGCCAGCTTGGAGAGTCTTGCCGAGAACACGTCGGATGGCGTGATCGCCCCTGCCCTGTGGTACGCAATTGCCGGCTTGCCGGGCATTGCCATTTATAAATTGGTCAACACCGCAGACTCCATGATCGGACACAGGAACGAGAAATACCTGCATTTTGGCTGGGCCGCGGCGCGTCTCGATGATGTGCTCAATCTTCCTGCTTCACGCCTGACTGCACTCATCTTTGCACTTGCTGCCCGGCTTGGTTCGGCAGAAAGCGCAAGGCATAGTCTTGCAACTGCCTGGCGCGACGCGTCCAAACACAATTCCCCAAACGCTGGTTGGCCAGAGGCCGCAATGGCAGGCGCTTTGGGTGTAAGATTTGGTGGACCGCGCAATTACGAAGGCGAACTCATCGACCTGCCTTGGATGGGAGATGGTCGGGAACACGCCACAACAAAAGACATCTGGGCGGGACTTGCCATCACGGATATTACCGGCGTGACCCTCGCGGTGTTTTTCGCCGTTCTGGCAATTCTCCTTTGAGTGACAGCGGCAATCCCGCCGTCATCAACACAACGCACTCTGCGATTTCGGCCACAGACTGATTGGTAATTCCCTGTGCATCTCGAAACGAGCGGGCCAGAGCATTGTCCGGCACAACACCCATGCCGACCTCGTTGGAAACCAATGCCACGTCAGCCCGCAAAGCGCCCAAAGCAAGGATGAGCTTTTCCAGTTCAGCTTCCCAATCCAATTCGGAAAGCATGAGATTTGAGAGCCACAGAGTGAGACAATCAATAAGTATGAAATGCCGCGGTCCGTCGCAATGCTGCAATGTTGCGACCAGATCGATCGGCGTGTCAAATGTGGTCCATTCCGCATCACGGTCAATCTGATGCTTGGCGATCCGCTCCCGCATTTCATCGTCAAACGCCTGTGCGGTCGCCAGATAAAACTTCGGATTATGGGCCAAGGATTCTGCAAATCGGCTTTTGCCGGATCGCGCCCCGCCTATGACAAGTGTAATGCTCATGAATTCACCGGTGGTAGACGTGCGATGAAATGCCCGCGCATGCGATCAGGCCACTGTCGAAAAGGTACTTCACCTGTGTCAGTGGCACCATGTAAATCGAACCATGCAATAATCGCCTGGGCCTGTTCCACCACAGGTTCATGTCCACCAGTCACATAGGAAAAGCGCTCATCATCGCGCACTACGACGCTGCAAGGCCGCGTACAGTTCCACAAACATGCATGTGGCGTCACAACGACGTCATGTCGATCATTCGACGCCAGTTCCGTTTTGACATGGGACAGCAAAACCTCTCCGCCCGTCCGCCCGTCAGGAGCAAACTTGCTTTCGGCTGAGTATTTGCAAGTCGTACAAACCACCAAACTTCGCAACCAGACCCCCTGAAAATCGTTAAGGATTAATCGTCTCTTGTAGGCTAACACACAACAAGTCAACGTAGTCTGATCATCATGCCTTTCAATCGCATCGCCTTCGTATCGTCTGAAGCTCCGGCCGCCCGCAAGGCAAAATCCAGACTGACCAAACTCTATGGCATGGCAACGAACGACAACGCTGATGTTGTCGTGGCTTTGGGTGGCGACGGCCACATGCTCCAGACACTCCACCGCTTCCTGGGTGCCGGCATTCCAATCTACGGCATGAACCGTGGCACCATCGGCTTCCTCATGAATGACTACAGTGACAAGGACCTGCTCAGTCGATTGCATGAGGCCGAGATGACAAAAATACATCCTCTCCGGATGAAAGCGACGTCGCAGCATGGCGGCAGCCAATCTGTACTCGCCTTCAACGAAGTGTCCCTCCTCCGTCAACGCCATCAAGCAGCAAAAATTAGTATCGACGTTGACGGTAAAACGCGGTTGGCAGAACTAGTCTGCGATGGAATCCTGCTGTCCACCCCCGTCGGTAGCACAGCTTATAACCTGTCTGCCCATGGCCCGATTTTGCCAATCGGATCACCACTATTGGCCTTGACTCCGATCAGTGCATTTCGCCCGCGTCGCTGGCGCGGGGCAATTTTGCCTCATCGAGCCAAAGTGAAACTCACGATATTGGAAGCTGACAAGCGTCCAGTTGCGGCCGTTGCTGATCATGTCGAAGTGCGCGATGTCGTAACAGTCGAAATTGCTGAAGACAAAAAGAAGTCAGTAGGATTGCTCTTTGATTCCGGTCACAGCTTGGCTGAACGCGTTCTGCACGAACAGTTCAAGTTTTAGGCCGCGCGAGAAATATCTACCTTCAGTCGTTTTGCGATCCGCTTGACGCGACCTTCAGCAAACTGGCCCAACAAGTCGATCTGCTTTTCCCGGTCCACGGGTGAAAGGCCTTCATAGCGTGTCATCAAGGCTTCCAGCAGCCGACGGCCAAAAGACTCTGTATCCAACTGATAATTTTCGTTGCGGGCCTCAGCCGTGATTTCACATGCCGCCAGCAACAACCCAAAACAAGACTTTGGCAAACCTGTTTTCTTGAAGAGGGTCATGAATTTCGAGCCATACATCATCGACAGTGTCCGGTCGCGCGCGAAGCCCGACAAATGACCCAACAGGGCTTCCACAATCAACATTTCCCCACGTGCCGCAGCGCGAACCACGAGCGACGGTGTGAGCAGCTCCTTACTTGCGATATATGCAATGACACGCGAAAGTTCATTGGCATCAGATTCAATCAGAATACGCAACATCGTGACGTCTTCGGAATCAGTCACAAGTTCCAATGCATCATTGGCTGGCAGCCACGCCTTGTCGGCCAAAAGTTGGCGCATCCGGCTTGCAGTTCGGCGCAAATGAAGGATGCGAACATCGCTCGGCAATGTCGCAGATTTCAGCAGACGCTCGGCCACCTCTGGCGCATTGCCATGTCGTGCATAGAGGGTACGGAGGTCTTCATCGTGAAAGCGCACGACTGGGTTATCGAGCAAAGCAACACATGCACCAAGCTTGCCATTGGCAATAACATAGGCTGCAATATCTGCTGTGATGTCAGGTCGCTGCGCGATCGCCGCTTGGCGTGCATCATCTCCAACGCGCAAAATGGCAAACATGTAATTAACATCGAGCCCCATCGTCGTTTTGATGAATGGCAGTGAAATTTCTTCGACGTCAGCTACAATGGCAAACAGGAACTCAGGTGCGAGATGTCCGACAGTGCTGAACTCCTCGGCCAATGTCATCCGCACTTCAGGTTCAATATCAACGATGAGTTTGAGAACAATCGGGGTAACCTGTTCGCGCTCAATGGCAGGCGTGGCAGGATCAGCCAACAGACTGGCTAATTGGCGCGCCAGTACAATTCGGGCCTCAACGTCGCCAGCTTCCAGTACTTCCATCAGTACCGAAACATCAAGCCCCACTTGCTCATTATCTTCCATGAATCGCTGGTCCGTTAGCCGTTCCTGTCACGCTACGGTCCAAGGCTTAACAATTCGTTCACCATACTTAATTGTTTATGGACCGGGCCGCCGCAATCGCCATGCCTCATCAATCGTCACATATTCCGAGTATCCAAGTCGCGCGATCAACGCCATGGCTACCGTATCAACACGGCCGTCGGTAATGAACGCATCTGAAATATGAATGCCCACCACCCGGCCAATCACCAACCAATCATCGATCCGACCTTCATCATCTGGCAGCGGAACCGTTTGAAAATGCTTGCACTCAAACGATACAGGACTTTCGCCAACGCGCGGCACGCCAACGAAGTGGCACGCCGCTTTGCTGACATGCGCCAGTTCGAATTCATCGACTCCTTCAGCGACGTGCGCCGCAGATTTATTCATGGCATCCCGCAGTTCATGCGTCACAACATTCACAACAAATTCCTGTCGTGCCGTGATATTTGTCAGTGTGTGCTTGTAGCCACTGGAGCCGAAAGCAACATAAAAGGGAGCTTCTGAAAAGGCGTTGAAGAAACTGTATGGAGCCAAATTGGCGACGCCATCTGCCGACAGTGTTGATATCCAGGCAATCGGGCGCGGCGCCACAATCGCCTTGAATGGGTCATTTTGCAGCCCATGATCGTTCCTGATTGCATCATAAAACATCAGTTGAACCCAAAGTAAGCTGGCAAGTCTGCGACAGAATTCACCGTCACATCGGCAAGATGCGCCAAGTCTTCACGGCGTCCATTACCGCTGAGCACAGCCACCGCCAGCCCTGCCCCGCCACGGCGGGCTTCTTCAATATCGTGGTAATTGTCACCGACCATCACGATGTGTGAGGTAGCCAAGCCCGTGATGGTTTGAAATTTCCGGATCATGTCACCGGACGGTTTAGGGGACGCAACGACGTCATTTGCAATCACTGCATCGAGCAGGTGCTCAATGCCCAATGCTTGGACCTGACTGATCGTAGATGCCCAACTATCATTTGTCGCAATGCCAACACGCCAGCCATGGGATCGGAACCTGTCTATAAGTGCCGCAAGATCTGTAAGCGGTGAAATCGACGTCTTGATTTCCATTTTGGCCGTATGGTCAATCTCGGTCACAATCGACTGATGTGCTTCATCAGAGTGATCAGGCCACCACAATTTCACAAGCTGCCGTGTCGTCCCCCCAGCCATGACTGACCCCGCAGTCGTGCTGCCCGTCAAAATATCATAGCCGGCCAATGCCATGACCCGATCAGCAATATCATGTTCGATATTTTTCATGCGCATTAACAAGCGCCGATAGAATGGAACCCAAACGTCATCAGCTGCAATCAAGGTGCCGTCCTTGTCGAACAATATTCCTTTGAAGGTCACGTCGCACTCCAGACGGTCAGCATTGACTTTGGATCAGGCCGTGGCCGATCCTCCAGTGGAACTGAAGATGTACCGATGTAAATCAAACCGGCAATTTTCTCAGTTGCGGATATCCCCATCGCGGTCTTCGCCTGCTCGTCATAGGCCACCCAGTCAGTCTGCCATTGCGCATGAAATCCCATAGCTGTTCCAGCCAGCACAACATTGTAGCACACAGCTGCAGCAGAAAGCTGCTGCTCCCACATCGGAATCTTGGAGTGCTCCGAAGCTGTAGATACGACCGCGAGAACAAGCGGCGCTCGCATAAACAATGAACGCTGAAATGCGCGGCTCTCTTCGCCGTGAGTGGGGTGAAGTGTCGCCCACCGCGCCGCAAACAAGTCGCCAACTTTGGCGCGCGCCTCCCCTTCAAACAACACAAATCGCCACGGTGTCAGCTTGCCGTGGTCCGGCACGCGTACGGCAAGTTCAAGAATGTGCTCAAGTTGGTGCAGCGCGGGACCGGGCTCCTGCAAGGACTTTGCGGAACCAGATTTTCGCGATCCGAGAAACGCCAGAATTGAAGTTGTATCGTTCAAATTGTTCATGCCCGAATGTGGCTGAGGTCCCGGCGGTTTTCAAGTTTTCCCTAAAAAATCAAAGGCAATCCTTTCTGTTAACCATTTATTAAGGATCTCCTTGAGGTTGACCATTTGACGTGGTCTTGTCCACTCACCGGCCGGAAGAGCCTGGGGGGATTAACTGGGGACAGCGAGCATGGGCGCGTGTTTACGTCCATTGCAAATTGGCCGCCACAGCAGGGCTGCGTATCTGTCTTGCTTGGCGGCCGTTCTTTGCGTGGTAACTCTACAACAAACCAATGCGGCACGACCCGTCATTGAAGACGTCACCCCTGTGCTGAATGATGCATTGCCCGCGACAGATCAGTTTGTATCAATAGTACGCGCACATGCGGGCACGGAAAGTGTCACCCTCTCGGCACGTCTAAGTAAAACCAGCACGCAACATGTTGAAGGCATATCGTGGCAAGTTGCAAATGCCAACGGCGAGACGCTGATCGAAGCCAAAACCAATGAACTTCACGCCGAGCTTCCACCCGGCGAGTACAAAGTGACTGCTGTTATCGGCCATACTAAAATCGTTGAACCCCTGACGCTGCCACAAAACAGTAAGCTCGACGTGAGCTACGTTCTGAATGCTGGCGCACTGCGCGTATTGCCGCGTATCGCAATGCCAGTTGCAGCAGACATCCCAAGCACCAGCAAGATTTTTGCACGCACAGGATCATTAAAGGGCCAGATGATCGCAACGACGACGATGCCCGGCGAAGTCCTGATGCTGGCCGCTGGTGGTTACCGCATCGAAAGCACCTACACCAACGGAAATGTATCGAACGTTACAGATATCCAGATAAAACCCGGAATTATGAGTGCGATCGACATCAATCACGTCGCTGGACTTGTTACGTTTTCCGCATCTCAGGCCAAAAACTGGAAAATTGCGACGCCACAAGGAACGCCGGTTGCGGCAATTGTGGATCAGCAAACCATGGTTTTGAAGCCAGGTCAGTATGTAGCCATCGCAAATGACGCCTGGTTGAACAAAAAGATGCCGTTTGAAATCCTGGCTGGGCAACAGATCGAAATCGCGCTGCCCGAGTAATCAGCTAGACAGCGCTGCCTTGACCGCCGGCAACACTTTTGTCCCCAATACTTCAATCGCGCGCAGTTGCTCTTTATGCGGAACTGTTCCAATTGCCATCTGGATCAGCAGACGGTCATTTTTAAATACGTCATGCAACTCAAGAATGCGATCCGTCACCCGCTTTGCATCACCAATAATCAGGTTTCCGTTTGCTCCCGCCGCGTGTTCAAAATGCTGGCGACCCTGCGGCGGCCAACCCCGTTCACGTCCAATGCGGTTCATTACTTCAAGGTGTGCTGCCGAATAAATATCCTTCGCGTGCTCAGTCGTATCACTCACGAACCCATGCATGTTCAGGCTCAGGGTCGCCTTTGCCGGGTCGCGTCCTGCTTTTGCGTAGGTCTGGCGGTACAAATCGAAAAAAGGTGCAAAGCGCTTGGGATCACCACCGATAATGGCGAGCGCCATTGGTACATCGAGGGTCGCCGCGCGCACGACTGACTCAGGTGTACCACCCACTGCGATCCAGATCGGCAAGCGTTTCTGCTCCGGGCGCGGGTAAATGCCAGAATTGGAAAGTGATGGCCGCAGTCTGCCCTGCCACGACAACGTCTCAGCATCTCGCAGCTTCAGCAACAAATCCAGTTTCTCTGAAAACAGCGCATCATAATCCTGCAGTTCATAACCAAACAGCGGATACGACTCGATGAAACTGCCACGCCCCACCATGATTTCAGCGCGACCATTGGAAATGCCATCGACAGTGGCAAACTGCTGGAACACGCGCACCGGATCATCCGAACTCAGAACAGTTACAGCGCTCGAAAGTTTGATATTTTTGGTCCGCGCCGCACCTGCGGCCAGCGCCACGGCTGGCGACGACACGGCATAATCGGGCCGGTGATGCTCGCCAACGGCAAACACATCGAGCCCGACTTGGTCAGCCAGTTCCATTTCCTCAACAAGATTGCGCAGGCGTTGGCCCGCAAGCTCCGGATGGCCCGCAGCCACATCCGCAAAAGTATAAAGTCCGATCTGCATCGAACTCATTTGGAACTTTTACTGTTACCTTTCAAGCCCCGACAGCGGTCAGAGCAGTATTTTACGTCTGCCCAGATCCTTTCCCACTTCTTGCGCCACGAAAACGGTCGACCGCAAGTCACGCAAATCTTTGATGGAAGTTCAGACTTCTTCATCCCTTGGTGCGCAGTGTTGAGCGTCCGCCATCAACGCCAATCACCTGCCCCGTAATCCAGCCGGCATCGGGCGAAAGCAAAAGAGCCGCCAATGCCGCCATGTCCTCACCCTCACCGATCCGCTGCAAAGCGTGCATGCCAGCGATGGCATTCGTCGTTGTTTCATTGCTTGTGATGAAACTCGCCAGCGGTGTTCGCGTCAATGAAGGCGCTATACAGTTCACCCGGATCTTCGGTGCAAGCTCCGCCGCCAACGCCCGCGTCAAACCCTCAATTGCACCCTTCGCCATCGCGACCGAAGCATGAGAGGCAAAACCTTGCTGCACAGCAACCGTAGAAAACAACAGGATCGAAGTCGTCGCCTGGCTACTCGCCTTCAGCGCAGGAAGAGCAGCTCTTACCGCCCGGAACGCGCCCAATGCGTTGACCTCAAAATCCCGCAACACATCCTGATCCGTCAATCGTCCGGCAGGTTTCAGATTAATTGTCCCGACCGAGTAGCAAAGCCCGTCCACTTGTCCACCAGCCATCTGAACAGCAGTTTGAAGTGCTGCAGCATCCGAAACATCTGCCACAGCACAAGAAGCACCGATTTCCGCAGCCAGCGCTTCCGGTTTGCGTGAAATCAAATGCAACTTCGCACCCTGCATTTGCAGCCGTCTGGCGATTGCTGAACCTATGCCACCGGCCCCGACAATAATGTGTTTTGACATAACGGCTATACGGTATGCATCCGGCGATAGATCAGCGGTGCAACCAAAACCGTCATCGCCGCCAGCAAAAGGAACAGCGACAGCGGATGCGTGACAAACACACTCGCATCACCCTGGCTGATCGTGAGAGCCCGCCTGAATTGTGCCTCGGCGAGTGGCCCAAGGATCAAGCCAATGATTGCCGGTGCCACCGGAAAATCATACCGCCGCATCAGAAACCCGATGATGCCAACCACAAACAACAGCATCAGATCAAAAATCGAATTACTCAGGCTGTAGACGCCCAGTGTCGAGAACACCAGAATGCCCGCATACAAGAGCGGCTGTGGAATGGCGAGCAGGCGCACCCACAACCCGGCCAGTGGCAGATTAAGGATCAACAACATCACATTGCCGATGTAGAGGCTGGCAATCAGTCCCCACACCAGAGAACCAGAATTGGTGAACAGTTGCGGTCCCGGTTGCAGATTGTACTGCTCGAATGCCGCCAGCAAGATTGCAGCGGTCGCGGACGTTGGCAAACCTAATGTCAGCAACGGCACCAGCACACCAGCAACCGCCGCATTGTTCGCAGCCTCAGGCCCTGCAACACCTTCAATGGCACCATGCCCAAATTCTTCCGGATTCTTGGCCAGTTTCTTTTCTGTGAAGTAGGAAAGAAACGTTGGAATTTCTGTGCCACCCGCTGGCAGTGCGCCAAAAGGAAAGCCAATGGCTGTGCCCCGTAGCCACGGTTTCCACGACCGCCGCCATTCTTCTTTCGTCATGAACAGCGAGCCTTTGATCGGCAAGATTTCTGCACTGCGCAGATCCTTGCGCGAAGCCATGTAGAGCGCCTCGCCAACGGCGAACAATCCAACCGCCACGACAACGATATCAATGCCACGCAACAAGCTTGGAACGCCAAACACCAAACGCGGCTGTCCGGTGAGAATATCGGTTCCCGCGAGCCCAAATGCCAATCCCAAAAGCAAGGTTATCACGCCGCGCAGTTTTGAGTTACCGAGTACCGATGTGACCGTTGTGAACGCCAGCACCATCAGCGCGAAATATTCGGCAGGACCAAACAGCAAGGCGAATTTCACAAACAGCGGCGCAAGCAATGTCAGCGCCAGCGTGCCCAAGCGTGCCCGCGACAAATGAACCAATGGCAGCCGTGGATAAGGCAGCCGCTCCCCGCCCCTTCCGCGCCATCTTGTTGCCTTCCAGCGCCGTAACGATGGAGCCGGACTCGCCCGGTGTGTTGAGCAAGATCGACGTCGTCGATGAACCATACATGGCACCATAATAGAGCCCGGCGAACATGATGAATGCGCCAGTCGGATCAAGATTGCGTGTCACCGGCAGGAGCAGTGCAATCGTCAGCGCAGGCCCGATCCCTGGCAGCAATCCAATAAATGTGCCGAGTGTTACGCCAATCAGTGACCACATCAGATTGATCGGCGTGAGCGCCGTACCAAACCCATCCATCAATGCGCTAAATGCATCCATCAGCCAATCCACCCGAGGATGCCAGGTGGCAGTTGCAAGCCCAGAAACTGGGTAAATCCGAGATACGCCGCAGTCACCATCGCAACTGCAATTGCAAAGTCGCGCAAATAACTTCGGCTGCCAAAACTCACCGCAACCGACATGAACAGCACCACACCGGCCGGGATAAAACCAAGCGACTTGAGAATATTCATGTGAATAACAAGCCCGGCTGCGATGATTCCGACAGCTGTCCAGTCCGTTTCACCTTCGGCTTCAGGGAAATCGCCCGCTCTCGCCTTCAGCAAAGTCAGCAACCCGGCAATCGCGAGTCCAACACTGACAATGATCGGAAAAATGCGCGGCCCCACTTTGGCATGCACCTGCGGCACCCGCATTGTTGCGGCATCAAAGCCGATCACCCCGGCAAAAACCAGCAATCCGAGGCCGATGAGAACACCGGCCACGGAGAGTGTGCGTGTCATGTAATGTCGGCCTTACTTGACGAGGCCAACACCCTTGAGGATTTCAGTCGTCGCGGCATTTTCGGCCTCGATCAACTTGCCGAAATCATCACCGGCCAGATAAAGATCTGTCCACTTCTTGTCGGCCAGAACTTTCTTCCACGCATCGCTTTTCACTGTAGTGTCGACAGCCGCAAGCAATGCCGCCTTTGAAGCATCATCAATTCCCGGAGGAGCGACAACGGCACGCCAGTTGGCCAGCACGACATCAAGTCCCTGTTCCTTCAAGGTTGGAATGTCGATGCCTGCCTGTTTTTCAGCTGACGTAATGGCAAGTGCCCGCAATTCGCCTGAAGCGATTTGCCCGGCCCACTCGCTGTAACCGGAAATGCCTGCAACAACGTGGCCACCCATGATGGCAGCCAGCGCTTCGCCGCCGCCAGAGAACGCAACGTAGTTGAGTTTCGACACATCGCCGCCAGCCGCTTTGGCCATCATGCCAGCAATAATGTGATCGGTGCCACCGGCAGAGCCACCACCAAACGCAACTGAACCCGTATCAGCCTTCAATTTCGCGGTCAAATCAGCAAGTGTCTTGAGTTCCGATGACGCAGGCACCACGATCACTTCATACTCGCCCGTGAGCCGAGCAATCGGCGTTGTCATCCCGAGGTTGACGGGAGACTCATTGGTCAGAATGGCACCAAGCATCACCAGCCCGTTCACCATCAAAACATCACCCTTGCCCTTTTCCTGATCCACCAACTGGGCCAGTCCAACCGTGCCGCCGGCACCTGGAACGTTTTCAACTGTCACGCCTTTGGCACCTGATGCCGTCATGACTTCAGCCAGCGATCGCGCCAACCCATCCCAACCACCGCCCGGCTTCGCTGGCGCAATGATGCGAAGATTGTCGACAGCCTGTGCAGCACTCATCGAAGAAACAGCCATCATGGCGGCCAGCGCCACCGAAACAAATGTACGACGTAACATCAAAAGTCCTCCCTCAAATGTTGCCAAGGTTGGTCCCTGGCTGATAGCCATTGCTAGCCCAACCAGGGCTGATGGGCAATTCCAAAGCAATGTCAAAAACTGTCTCCACCATGATCGGCTTCGTCGCCACTTCGACCTTTTTGGGGAAGGCGAATGCTGCTTGAAGCATGACACCTCATGCTCGAATTACTGCTCAGAATCATCTCAAATCCGGCGGCGTCGCTTCCTTCGTTAGCGCGGCCATCGCATCGACCAAACTCATCGCCTTTTGATCCTGCGATCCCAAGCGCCGCATGTTCACGGCCTTTTCATCCCGCTCGCGCATGCCGACCACCAAAATCACTGGCACTTTCGCTACCGAATGTTCGCGGACCTTGTAGTTGATCTTCTCATTGCGCACGTCAATATTGGCCCGAAGCCCGGTATCTTTCAGCGCTTGCACCACTTCAGCAGCATAGGCATCGGCCTCCAATGTAATCGTCGCCACCACAATCTGCGTCGGCGCAAACCACAGCGGGAAGTGACCAGCAAAGTTTTCAATCAAAATGCCGAGGAATCGTTCCATTGATCCGCAAATGGCGCGGTGGATCATGACGGGCCGGTGTTTGTTGCCATCCTCACCAATGTAGAAGGCATCAAACCGTTCCGGCAGATTGAAGTCCAGCTGCGTGGTGCCGCATTGCCAGTCACGGCCAATCGCATCGCGCAGCACGTAATCGAACTTCGGCCCATAGAACGCACCATCGCCCGGGTTGATTTCCGTCTTGATGCGCCCGCCGGATTGCGCCGACACTTGTTTTAGAACCTCGCCCATGATTTTTTCGGCTTCGTCCCACAGGGCATCTGACCCAACGCGCTTTTCAGGCCGCGTTGAAAATTTGACCCGGACTTCGGAAAATCCGAAATCAGCATAGGTCGACAGGATGAGCGCGTTGATCTTCAAAATTTCAGCCGCCAACTGATCAGGCGTGCAGAAAATATGCGCGTCATCTTGAGTAAAGCCACGTACCCGCATCAACCCATGGAGTGCACCGGACGCTTCATAGCGATGCACTGCACCAAATTCCGCAAATCTTACGGGGAGTTCCCGGTAACTGCGAAGACCATGCTTGAAGATTTGCACATGCCCCGGACAGTTCATCGGCTTGAGCGCAAACACCTGCTCGTCTTCGGTATCATCACCAGCAGATGTCGCCGCAAACATCGACTCCTTGTACCAGCCCCAATGGCCTGACGTTTCCCACAATCTCTTGTCGAGCAACTGCGGCGCATTTACTTCATCATAGCCAAGCTTCCCCAACCGTCGCCGCATATAGGCGATGAGCTGCTGGAACATCGTCCAGCCCTTGGCGTGCCAGAACACCACGCCAGGCCCCTCTTCCTGAAAATGGAACAAATCCATCTCCCGGCCCAGCTTCCGGTGGTCGCGCTTCTCGGCCTCTTCAAGTGCGGTGATGTACTGCTGCAAATCCTTGTCATTGTGCCACGCCGTGCCATAGATGCGCGTCAACATCGGGTTCTTGGAATCGCCGCGCCAATAGGCACCGGCCACTTTCATCAGCTTGAATGCCGAACCAATCTTGCCCGTCGATGGCATGTGCGGCCCGCGGCACAGATCAATCCACCCACCCTGGTCATAGAACTTGATGTCCTCATTGCCGGGAATGGTATCGACCAGCTCAACCTTGAAATTCTCGCCCTTCGCCCGGAAAAATTCCTTCGCTGCGTCCCGCGTTCTCACCGACTTCGTGAAAGGCTTGTCGCGCTGAATGATCTCGCGCATCTTCTTTTCAATCGGTGCAAAATCCGCCGTCGTAAAAGGCTCATTGCGAAAGAAATCGTAATAGAAGCCGTTTTCAATCGTCGGCCCGATCGTCACTTGCGTACCCGGAAACAGCTCCTGCACCGCCTCTGCCAGCACATGCGCCGCATCATGCCGGATCAACTCCAGCGCCTTGGCGTCATCACGCACCACAATTTCAAGCCGCGAATCCGCAACAAGCGCATCGGACAAATCCGACAACTGCCCATTGATGACAGCCGCAACAGCCTTCTTTTCCAGTGATTTCGAAATTGAGGCGGCAACCTGTGCCGCTGTTACCCCCGCTTCGAACTCACGCGAAGCACCATCAGGAAACGTAACCTTGATCATTCTGTCCTCCATGCCCACTCCCGCCAACTCATGCGGGTAAGCCAAATCATTTCATCCCGTGTCATGCCCGAATGTCCCGGAATGCGTCAAGAAACATTGCTGTTTTAACCCATACACAACCTTTGCTTCACATCACGTTAACCTTAACGCGCCATGTTGAGGACAGTAACTGCGTTAACTATCCGGGTGATCAAATGTCCAAAACACTTCTTCCTATCCTTCTCGCTACGTCGGCCCTGCTCGGCGCAACTGTTGCGCGTGCTGCGGATTTGCCTCCTCCCCCGCCACCCGTGGATGACCTCCGCGGCGCGTCCTACGACTGGACCGGACTCTATGTCGGTGCCTGGGCTGGAACGGCATGTGTCGATGGCGAACTGACCGACAATTCCTCAGCTGGCACACCAGACTACGAAATGTCAGGTTGCGGCGGCAAAGGCGGCCTCTTGGCTGGCTACAATCATCAATTCGAAAACTTCGTTCTCGGCGTTGAAGGTGATTGGGGCATGAGCTCCAACATCGCCACCAACGACGACCCGACTGGCGATTTCGCTTTCTCCATGAACAGCATCGCCACGCTGCGCGGCCGCGTTGGTTATGCCTTTGATGACACCTTGCTCTACGTCACGGGCGGCGGTGCCTACATGAATGGCAACATTGACGGCATCATTTCTCCAGTGCCAGACAACATCAAGGGCGATCATTGGGGTTGGACTGTTGGCGGTGGTATGGAACATGCCATAACTGACAACTTCCGTCTCCGACTTGACTATTTGTACACCCATTTCACAGCATCGACCTACGACGAAACCTGTTGCAATATCGATGTTGACGCAAAGGGCGAACATGAAATTCGCGTCGGCGCTGTCTGGGCGTTTGGCGGCTGGTAATAAATCCAGGACACAAATATCAGGGGGTCAAGGTTCGTCCTTGGCCCCTTTTTTGTTATGCCAGGTGAACGTTTCCGGCACGGGATCAAACCCATGTCCGCCCCATGGATGGCAACGGCAGATGCGCTTCACAGCCAAAACACTCCCCCGCCCGGCCCCATGTCGCTCGATGGCGTGCCGCGCATAGTCTGAACATGTCGGTAGGAAGCGGCACCGTCGCCCCAACAGCGACGATAGTGTAAGCTGGTAAAATCGGATCAGGCCGATCAACATCATGCGCATGGAGCATACATAGTGGAAACGGTGCGGAAACCCAACATCCTCCTGATCATGGCTGATCAGCTGACCCACCGCGCCTTGGCCGCCTATGGCAACAAAATCGTCCAGACTCCAAACATCGATAAGCTGGCGAAGACAGGCGTCGTGTTTGAAAACTTCTATTCAACAAGCCCACTCTGTGCTCCAGCACGTGCCACAGTCATGAGCGGGCTCCTCGGATCGAGAACCGGCGTCTATGACAACGCCGCCGAGTTTCCATCTGCCATTCCCACCTGGGCCCATTATCTTCGCCTCCAAGGATATCACACGTGCCTTTCTGGCAAGATGCATTTTGTCGGTCCTGACCAACTCCATGGTCTTGAAGAGCGGCTGACCACCGATATCTATCCCGCAGATTTTGGCTGGACTCCCGATTGGCGCCTGAAGCAAGAGCGCATCGATTGGTGGTATCATAACATGACGTCGGTGTTGCAGCCCGGTATTGCCGAGATCACCAATCAACTTGAATTTGACGACGAAGTTGCTTTTCAGGCGGTACGAAAGATTTACGACTACGCACGTTATTCCCCGGAAAAACCATTCGCCATGCTGGTGTCATTCACGCACCCCCATGATCCCTATGCCGCGCGCAAGAAGTACTGGGACATGTACCGTGATGAAGACATTGATATGCCGCGTGTCAAGAAAATGGACCGCGCAAAACTCGATCCCCACAGTCAGCGCCTTTATGACGTTTCAGCCATGGAGGACTACAAAGTCACCGACGCCGATGTTCGTGCCGCACGCCACGGCTATTACGCCAACATTTCGTATGTCGACGATCTGGTTGGCCAACTGGTTTCTGCCCTTGAACAAACCAACAATCTCGACAACACCATCATCATGTTCACGTCAGACCATGGCGATTTTCTCGGTGAGCGCGGCCTCTGGTACAAGATGTCATTTCTCGAACCGTCAGCTCATGTTCCATTGATAGTTTGGGGCAAAGGTGTGAAATCCCGCCGCGTATCGGAACCTGCATCCCTGGCCGACATTCTGCCAACACTCGTTGATTGTGCAACCGCCGGTCACGCAGACTTGGCCCGCAATGTTGACGGCAGATCACTCTACCCGCTGTTGACGGGTGCTACCGAAAATCTGGATGCAACAGCTTGTGGCGAATATCTCGCCGAAGGGGCCATCGCCCCCATGTACATGCTGCGCCGGGGTCATTGGAAATTCATCCACACACCTCCAGATCCGGATCAACTGTTCAATCTGCAAGACGATCCAGACGAACTCGTCAATCTCGCGAAATCAAACCCGGTTGCAGTGGAGTTCCGCAAAGAGCTGGCGGCCAAATTCGATATTGAACGCATCAACGCCGAAGTGATGGCCAGCCAGAAGTCCAGATTGATGATGTTCGAAGCCATGAAAAAAGGCTCCCTCTTCCCATGGGATTTCCAGCCTTTGCGCAAAGCGTCAGAACAGTACACCCGCAATCACATGAGTGTCACAGACCGCGATCTGAAATCACGCTATCCTCAAGCGCCCGACATCGAGACCAAACGCGCGAAATAATTACGACATGCCGAATTTTGTCACACGCCCATCTGTGACGCGACATGACACCGAGTGACGATCCGTATCCTCATCGTAATAACCCAGCGTCTGCAAATCGACCCGCCAGCTTTTTGAACCAACACGTCCGACGCGCAACACACGTCGCAACTCAATACCGTCGCCGCCATTCTGCCGGATGACCCGATTGGCCCTGTGCAGGCAGGCCGCAACGGCATTTTCGCGGGGATCATAGTCATCATCGTATTCATAAGTGACCCGCGACTCACTGTCTTGCGCAGCTGCAGAGGCAGCACCGACCAGTGCGGCAATACCGATACCAATGACAATACCTTCAGCAAGCCTTTTCCGCTTCGCCTCTGCCTCCACACCGGCAAATGCACCAAATGCCAACGAGGCAGCGAGGGCTGTAACAATGAACTTGTTCATGTGACGTCTCCTTGGGGTGACTTAAGCGATATGATCAATCCAACCATTGCTGAAAGCAACTCACTTTTTATTCAATTGAGTTTCGGCGCATTGCGCAAAAATGGAATGTCATCGAGTCCGATTACGCCTGACGTGACGAGCCACCACAAACCGAGAAACAAGAGACCAGATATCAAAGTCGTAACCAGGGCCTTGCGAAACATTTGGGCTTGCAACGGGGCCCCTGCATCATGTCCTTCTTCAAAAATAGCGCCACTCTCATGGGCGCTCTTCACGCCAAAGGGCAAAACAGCAAACAGCACCAGCCACCATAGCACGAAATAGATTGCGATAAAACTGATCGTGCTCATGCCTGCTCCAATTCAATCAAGGTCCCGAAACTGTCCTTGGGATGTAAAAACACGACAGGTTTTCCATGGGCGCCAATTTTGATTTTCCCGTCACCCATAATCCGAGCACCCTTTTCCACCAGCGTCGCACTGGCAGCCGCAATGTCGGCCACCTCATAACAAATATGGTGCATGCCGCCGCTTGGGTATTTAGCCAGAAATGCAGCAATGGGTGATGCATCTCCAAGAGGATGCAGCAATTCAATTTTGGTGTTCGGCAGCGTGATGAACACCACCGTCACACCATGATCAGGCAAATCCTGCGGACTTGATACAGAGGCACCCAAAACGTCATGATAGTAAGTTGCAGCAGCTTTGAGATCGGGCACGGCAAGTGCAACATGGTTCAAACGGCCAAGCATGGAAACTCCCACTTCAAGCTGCCGCCCTGCTCATCAGTGTTTCAGCCAACCATTGTCGCGACGCTGGCATGGTCATGGCCCGCGGTCCGAAAATGTGTCGCTCCAGGAAATGCCCGGTCAGCCGCATGCCATTGGCAACATCAGATGGGCTGTTGCCCTCTTGCGCGCGCAAAAATCCGGGCAACTCAAACAACCGCTCATGATACGCCGCGCCGGCACCACGGCTCACAGCACGCCCCGATCGCGGAGATACATAGTGCAAGTCTTCAATCCCGCCTGTTGCTGCACATTTGGACAAGTCCAGTCCAAAACCAAGCTCATCAAGCAATCCCATTTCCCATCGCACGAGCAACAAAGGCCAAACATCATCATGTTGAAATGCATCAATAATGATCCGGCCCGCCTCATAGAGGCGTTGATGTGGTTCTCGTTCTGGAAGTATTTGGGCGAGTGCCGTGAGTGTTGAAAGCCCGGCGAGTTTCAACCTGTCATCCATGATGAACCCAGCATGCAAGGACACAGGTTCCAATTGAAAATGCCCAAGATGTTCTTCCAGTCGGGCGTGCCAATGGAGACTGACAATGTTGCCTGCCTGCAAAACAGGCCGCATGCGCCGCGAACGTCCACCCCGGACAAGGCCCAGACAACGACCATGCGCTTCGGTCAACGCTTCCACAATGGCAGACGTTTCACCATGTCCGCGCACTCCAAGGATGATACCTTCATCCCGCCATTGCATCAGAGATCCAGTCCCATCATGCGTAGCCGCTCCGGGTCTTTGGTCCAGTTTTCGCGCACTTTGACAAACAGAAACAGATGCACTTTTCGATCGAAGGAACGCTCCATATCCGCCCGCGCCAATTGGCCAAGCAATTTGATCGATTGCCCGCCCTTGCCTAGCACAATGGCCTTCTGACTATCCCGTTCAACAAAAATCGTCTGCGTGATCTTGACCGAACCGTCCTTCCGTTCTTCCCACGCGTCGGTTTCAACAGTGGATGAATACGGCAACTCGTCATGCAGACGTTCATAAATTTTTTCGCGGGTGATTTCTGAAGCAATGAAGCGCAACTGCACATCTGCCACCTGGTCATCCGGAAACAGCCATGGACCTGGCGGCATCCGGGAAGCAATCGCCGATTTCAAACGATCAATGCCTTCACCCGTCATGGCGCTGATCATGAAAGTATCAGTGAACGACATGGCTTGATTGAGTTTCTCCGCAAGGGGCAACAGCTCCTCGCGCTTGATCAGATCAGTCTTGTTAAGCACCAGCAAGGCCTTTGCAGCGGTTTTGCTCAGTTGCGCAATAATGCTCGCAACACCCTCTGTCAGTCCAGTCCGCGCATCGACCAGCAACACGACACAATCAGCATGAGACAACGCCCCCCACGCGTTGCTGACCATCGCTTCATCCAGTTTGCGCTTTGGCTTGAAGATACCTGGCGTATCAACCAACACGACTTGTGCTGGGCCATCCATGTAAATGGCGCGCAACCTCGCTCTTGTCGTTTGAGCCTTGTGGGAAACGATAGAAACCTTTTCGCCTGCAAGCTGATTGAGCAAAGTCGACTTGCCAGCGTTTGGCGTACCGATAATGGCGCAAAACCCGGCCCGTTGATCTGCAGTGTTCAAATTAACGCAATCCTTCGCGGACTAAAAAATTCCGCGCCGCCGCCATCTCCGCAGATTGACGCGACGCACCCCGACCGTCAGTCGGCTGAAACACACCGATCACCAACGCGACTGTAAATTCAGGCGCATGTTCGGGTCCCGTGCGTCCCTTGATTTCATACTTTGGCAACGGCAAAGCCCGGGCCAAGGCCCATTCCTGAACAAATGTCTTGGGGTCCTTCTCAAGTGCCGAAGGTTTCGCCAGCGCGTCCGCCCACAGCGTCTTGATCAAGACCTGCGCCGGAGCCAACCCGCCATCAAGATAAACAGCACCGATCAGCGCCTCAAGCACATCGCCCAAAACGGAGCGCACCCGCTGCACACCCAATTTCTTTTCTGTTTGACCAACAATGATGAACTCACCCAAACCAACCTTGTCAGCGATATCGGCACACACTTCACCTTTCACCAATGATGAGTGGCGTGTTGCCATCTGGCCTTCTTTTTCCTCCGTATGCTGACGATAAAGCTGTTCGGCAATAACGAGGCTCAGCACGCGGTCGCCAAGGAACTCCAGACGTTGATAATCCATGGCACGTCTGTGACTGCTGCCGTGGGTCAGAGCCATGCGCACCAGGCCCAAATCTTTGAAAGAATACCCAAGCAGCTCTGTGAGCTCTACCAGTCGTTTCGGATCAACCTCCATGGTACTGGCTCACAAGAGATTCAAAAACCGGCCCCAGCGAATGGCAAAAGGCCACTTCCAGAATTGCCAAATCTTGGCATCCGGTGAATAGGAGAAGAAAATGATATCCGCACGGCCCGCAAAGTTCTCAACGGGAACGAATCCTACCTGGTCAAGGTAACGCGAGTCAGCAGAGTCGTCGCGATTGTCACCCATCATGAAATAGTGCCCAGCCGGAACAACATATTCAATCGTATTGTCAGCCTCGCCATTTTCCATCAAGTCCAACACGCGATACGTGACACCATTCGGGAGTGTCTCGACAAATTGCGCAACAGGACGCGCCGCTTTCATATAACTGGAGTCGATGTAGTCCTCGACCCGTTCTTTTTTCACAGCGACACCGTTGATGTGAAGCACGCCACCCGTCATCTGGATACGGTCACCCGGCAAACCAATCACGCGCTTGATGTAGTCAACATTGGTGTCCTTGGGATATTTGAAAACCGCCACATCGCCGCGTTCCGGCAGTTCTGCGAGCACACGCCGACCAGCGAAATCGATGAAACTGCAACAGGTGATGAAAGTTTTTCCGGCAATCCCAAACGAGAAATTGAAGGAATACTTGCTGTAGCCATAAGACAACTTCGACACGAACAAATAATCGCCAACCTTCAGCGTAGGATACATGGACCCTGAGGGAATGTTGAAGGGTTGATACAGGAATGTCCGAATGACAAATGCGATCAACAACGCCTGAACGATGACTTTGACAGTTTCCCAAAGTCCTTCGCTTTTTTCCATATCTTTTTTTGCCTGCACAGAAGCAAACGTATCATTGTTTTTGATCATAAACCGCACTGCTGTAAATAAGGCATTGTGTATACCGTTTGCAGCAACACAAAGGCAATTCCGGGGACGCAGAACAACCTACTGTTGCCAATTCACAACACAAAGTTTGAATTCTAATTTGACTCAATCATTACAATAGCTTGAGCGTAAGGATAATCATCAGTCATCGTCAGGTGCACCACAGCTCTTTGACCTGCAGGTGTCAATTCAGCCAATCTTTTGGCGGCTCCACCAGTCAAATGGAGCGTCGGCCGCCCCGAAGGCTCGTTGACGACTCCCATGTCTTTCCAGAACACGCCGCGGTTGAAGCCGGTTCCCAACGCCTTTGAACAGGCCTCTTTCGCGGCAAATCTCTTGGCATAGGACGCTGCCCTCTGTGCCCGACCGTCCGACTTCTTCCGCTCAATCTCCGTGAAAATGCGGTGCACGAAACGCTCACCATGATTTTCCAGCGTTTTTTCAATCCGCCTGATGTCGACGATATCGTTGCCCAGTCCAATGATCATTTCTGCAAGCCCCGGCTTCCGGGTTTGATTGCAGGTAACTGCGCAAGCTCAGGCGGCAGCTGGTCCGCTGGGTATGAAGGTATATCCAAAGCGGTCAACGCCACCAGCGGGACACCGATGTCCGCCTTTCCGCCCGATCGGTTGATCAGGCAAGCAGCACCAATTGTCGTTCCACCTTCTTCACCAATGCTCGCGATACATTCGCGCGACGACAAGCCCGTCGTCACAATATCTTCAACCATCAAAACCCGTGCACCTGGCGCTATCGTGAACCCGCGCCGCAGAATGAGTTTGCCATCAACGCGTTCGAAAAAAATTGCGGGAACACCCAGCTGCCGTGCCATCTCGTAACCAACAACCACACCACCCATCGCGGGCGATGCGACAAGGTCGATCGGCTGGGGCAGGTTTTTCCGTACCAATTCTGCCAACGCCGCGCACAAACGTTCAGCCCGCTTCGGATCCATCAATACCCTGGCACACTGCAGATAATTGGCGCTGTGCAAACCTGACGATAGTATGAAATGCCCGTCAAGCAATGCGCCCGCTGCCTTGAACTCGTCCAGCACCTGTTGATGTGTCAGCATTGAATCACCCCGTAACGCGGGAGACCTGACTCACCGCAGCCTTGGCCTTTAATCCATTCATGACACTGTTCAAGTGCCGCACGTCTTCCACCTCCAGCAAAACTGTGAGATCAAAGAAATCCCGGACCCCTTCCCGCGCTGCCAATTGCAACTCGTCGATGTTCGCACCCTGTTCACCAATGACCTGCGCGACCTGCGCCAGTGCACCAACTTCATTGATGATCGTAATGTTGATGCGGGCCGGAAAACGTTGGCCGTCTTCGATGTTGTCCCAGGTCAGATCGATCCACCGTTCAGGCTGGGTGTCGAACGCTTCGAGGCCCTGCGCAAAAATCGGATAAATGGTGATGCCGTCACCCGGCGTGAAAATCCCGACAATGCGCTCACCCGGCACTGCACCGGTCTTGAGATGGAACTTGAGCGCCGTATTGGCCGCAACGCCACGAACAGGAATGCTGTGCTTGTTGGGATCCTTGTCCTTCTGCGCCTTGATCTTCTTCTTGATACCTTTGAGGTCTTTTTCATCGAAGGTGACACCCATGGCCTTGAGCATGTCATGGCCGGTAAGTTCGCCGCGACCAACGGATGTCAATGCATCATCGAGAGATTTGTATCCCAGCCGCGACACGGCAGATTTTGCTTTCTGTTCGTCAAACACCGCATTCTGCATGGCAAACAGCTTCACAATGATTTCACGGCCAACGCCAACAAACTGCTTTCGAATGGCCGATCGCGTCGCCCGCCGTATGGCTGCTTTCGCCTTGCCGGAAATGGCAATGGCCTCCCACGCCGCTGGCGGGACTTGCGCTTCCGACCGCAAAATTTCCACTTCATCACCATTGTGCAACTCAGACATCAACGGAGCATGGCGTCCGTTAATGCGGCATCCCACACAACTGTCGCCAACCGATGTGTGCACGGCATAGGCAAAATCGATAGGCGTGGCACCCGACGGCAGCGCGATGAGTTGTCCTTTCGGTGTAAAACAGAACACCTGGTCGTGGAACAACTCCAGGCGTGTGTGCTCCAGAAACTCCCGCGGGCTGTCACCTTCCTGCAGCACATCCATCAGATGCCGCAGCCAGCGGTAGGCGCTGGAGTCATCCGAAGAAATGCTGAACCCCTGCTCCGCCTGTTTGGCCTCCGGCACATCCTTGTAGAGCGCATGCGCTGCAACGCCACGTTCCGCCAACTCGTGCATGAGCCAGGTCCGAATCTGCATTTCGACCCGCATGTGATGCGGACCAATCACGATCGTGTGCAGCGACCTGTAATCATTCTGCTTGGGATTGCTGATATAGTCTTTGAACCGACCCGGTACGGCCCGCCAGGTCCGGTGCACCACGCCCAAGGCCATGTAGCAGTCGTTCAGCGTATCGACGATCACCCGAAATCCGAAAATATCCGACAACTGGTCAAGCGACAGGTGCTTGCGCTCCATCTTTCGCCAGATCGAATAGGGCCGCTTTTCACGACCGTAAACCTTTGCCTTGATGCCGTTGGCGTCAAGCAGGCGGGTCAACTCCTGTTCGATGTCGGTGAGCAATGTGCCGCTCTCGCGGTGCAACCGTTCGAGACGAATGACGATGATGTCATTGGCCGCCGGATTGAGAATTTTGAACGCAATGTCTTCCAGTTCATCCCGGATCAACTGCATGCCCATGCGACCGGCCAGCGGCGCATAGATTTCCATGGTTTCCTGGGCGATGCGCACGCGCTTCTCCGGCGCCACATGATCGAGTGTCCGCATGTTGTGCAACCGGTCGGCGAGTTTGACCAGCAGGACGCGCACATCTTTCGACATGGCCAGCAGCAACTTGCGCAAATTCTCGGCCTGCGTCGCCTCCTGCGTCACAAGATCCAGCTTTTTGATCTTGGTCAGCCCGTCAACCAAAGACGCAATCTCCGGCCCGAATTTCTCGACAATGTCGAGGTGCGTCGACTCGGTGTCCTCAACCGTGTCGTGCAACAGCGCAGCGGCAATCGTCGCATCATCCAGCTTCATGTCCGCCAAAATGGCGGCAACTTCCAGCGGATGGTTGAAATAGGCCTCTCCCGAAGCCCGCTTTTGCGTGCCATGAGCCTTCATCGCATAGACATAGGCGCGATTGAGCAAATCCTCATTCGCATCCGGATCATACTTCGTGACCCGTTCCACCAGCTCGTACTGACGCATCATGGGGCCACTGTAATGAAAAAAAACCCGGAGACCAGCCCCGAACGGTGATTAAGTCATTGAATGGTTATTAAATTCCACAATAGGAAATAATGCTTGACAGCGCACGGTGGATGTGCTATCTATTGATACAGTCGGCAGACGTGGGTGAGAACGAAATGGGCAGAAAACGCTGGCCCGGCAGCTTCAAAAACTCCGCCGACAAATGAACCGCCTGACGCAACAATCAGGCAAACAGAAAATCGTTGGCCGCAAATTGCGCCGCCGACACCCCCGAAAACGTAATCGTGCCATTCGCCAAAGAAAGGACAGCACCAGTGTCTGTATCAGACATCAACGCCATAACATCTGAAAAACTGGCCACACCTTGCTCCCGCAGGGAGATGCGGTCCACCACCATTGAACCCGCTAAAAAGTCAACGATCGTATCGTTTCCAAAATCTGCCGAGTTGTAAATGAACAAATCCCTGCCAAGCCCACCTGACAACACATCATCGCCTTCTTCGCCAATAAATGTGTCATTCCCACCCTCACCATTTAAAACATCATGCCCTTCACCGCCGACGAGGCGATTGGCAAGAGCATCACCTGAAATTGCGTCATCAAATATTGGAACCGTAAACATACTCAACACCAGAATAGGTATCCCCCTGCGCTTCGCTTGCTGTCCCCCCTGTGACCAGTGACAGAGTTACGGCTGCAGCGGCAGCACGGTAATCTGCCAAGTCCAAATCGCCCGCCCCTCCAATGATTTGGTCTGCTCCAAGTCCACCCGTGATGAGGTCATTGCTGTCACCGCCACTCAGAATATCGTTGCCATCATTGCCATAAAGGCGGTTGACGCTGCCATCTCCCGAAATGAGATCAGCGAACTGCGAACCTTGAACGCTCTCGGTGGCCAACAACGTGTCTCCATCCCCACCTGTCCCGAGTGCCAAGTCAACCGATACACCAACACTCCAAGGTCGATAGTCGGCAGTGTCGATGCCATCGCCGCCATTGAGTGCATCCGCCCCGATTCCACCCACGAGCACATCATTACCGAGACCACCATCCAAAGTGTCTGCGCCTTGGTTGCCAAACAAGCGGTTCGCACCATCATCGCCATGGATGGCGTCATCAAACGCGGAGCCTTGCACAGTTTCGATATTGGACAATTTATCTCCCGCAGCAGTGCCACCTAGTCCCAAACCGAACTGCAAATCGACTTCAACTCCTTCAACAGAGTCACGGTAGTCAGCTGTATCGATGCCATCGCCACCGTCCAATGCGTCTGCCCCAAGGCCACCAATCAGCACGTCGTTTCCTGCGTCTCCCGAGATTGTGTCATCTCCACCCTTGCCTAACAGGCGGTCATTTCCGTCCTGTCCAAAGATGAGTTCGTCGCGTTCTGTTCCGGTCAACACGTTGTTTTCAACGGTTCCGTTGATTTGAATTGCAAGATTCTCCAGTGTGAGCTCAGTCGGTATTGCTGGCGCGGTAAATTCACTGGCGAACATGCGAAACGCGGAAGGTTGAAATTCCAGCTTGTTTGTAAGCACGTAGCGCTCACCATCTTTTTCGTGGGACCTTATAGCGGCGTTTACCTGCCCCACACTAAGTGTATTGTAATCTTTGCTATAATCGTCGTCATAGACATGAATGTCACCAAGGTTGAATTCCTGCAAAACGATTCCATAATCACCCGGGCTCCAGTCATTGATAGTGATGTGCAATCCAGCATCTGCATTGCTGGCATCGTAACTATGTACTGTAATCTCCAGTTTGTGCAGCGCCTTGGTCCAATAATAGTTGAGATAGAAAGGTGGCTTATTCTCTGAAATCACCAGACCAACGCTATTGGTTGCGAGTTCCTCATGCTCAAAATGGTAACTCTTGACTTTATTTTCGCCTTCATTGCTGCCTGGGGTCACACTAGCAATACCACCACCATACGGGTGCAGGTAATAATCAGCATAGTAAGCAACGCCACCAGTCAGCGCGAACAGTTCGAGTGATCCACCCTCACCAGCTGATTTCCCCACCATATGCGGCATCAGCAGCAGGTGATCCGTCCTGTCGCCATCGTTCAAGACGATCTCCGATGAGCCACTGTCACTGAGCACAATGTAGTCATCGCCCTCACCACCTTCGGCAATCTCCTGGTCTGCGGTGGGATTCGATCCCGTCGAGTCAGTCAGTCCGCCAACGATCAGCAAATCCGAACCAACGCCGCCATACAGCTTGTCAATCCCGGCCCCACCCACCAGCACATCATTGCCAATCCCGCCTTCGAGTTTGTTGACCAGATCACTGCCCATAATGCGGTCATTGAGGTTCGAGCCGCTGACATTTTCAATGTCCGTGAACGCATCTCCCTCGGCCGAACCGCCCGAGCCAGTGTTCGCAACCAGATCCACGTAAACGCCGTCAACCGAAGTGAGATACTTCGCTGTATCTGTGCCATCACCACCATTGATGACATCAGCTCCCAACCCGCTCTCAAACGTATCGTCGCCACCATTGCCGTTCAAGATTGACGCCTTGTCCGAAACCCCCGTCAAATCGTCATTGCCGTTCGAACCCACAAATACAATTCCACCCGTATCGAAAGCCTCTTGGTGAAACTCGTTGATCCGGTCACCAGCATCCACCGCCCCGCCACCCCGGTTGCCATAGACAATCGCTTTGCCATCATGGATGAAACGGGTGATGCCTTGGTTGAAGAGGTCATCCGTCAGATCACTGAGCAATCCTTCGATAAGATTATCGACAGGGTCAAAAGAGCCGCCAAGGCTGAGATAACTCCTATCGGCCTGCCAGTCATCAAAAGAATAGTTTGATATGATGTAAGAACTTCCAGTGAATTTAACAATGACTTGATCGCCAATGCGCCACGGATCAATATTGTTTTCCAAGCCGAGAAGAGAATTTGCGGCGTTAGAGATGTCGCCACCAAAAAAATCGAAGTTCTCTACCTCTGGCACAATTTCGAGGTTCTCGATATGTCGACTTGAATTATTGGGCCCGATGACAAACGTGGCATTCTTGAGAATGAAACGTGACGTTCCGATTACAAATGTGCGCTCAATCAGATCATCCTTGCCATCCTGGTAAAGCGCTTGATTTACTGTTTCAACATAATTGCCTGCTGAGTTTAGGCTCACTCCAGTGAGTTGGATCGCATCAGCGAGCGTAAAACTCTTTCCCAGACCAGTAGGGTCATTGAACGGTCCATTCTCATTGAGAAAAAACAAGTTGATTGCAGAAAACTGGCTGGGTCTGCCAAATCGCCCAGCTCCGAGGGTCATGTACTGTTGAGTATCAAGCTGTTGCGGCGGCGCAGGACCAAGATTTGGAACAGCGAGGCTGGTCAAGTCATTTGGGACACTTGTGCTGCCATAAAGATACAGTTTTGTGATATCCGCTGCGGAAATTGCATATGCCATTGTTTTCTCTCAATTAGTTTAATTGTCTTCTGGTTCCCATATGCCGGATGCACTTACCGACTTCGTGCCACAAGAATCCAACGGAATAACGCGTCCTATGCTGAACCACTGGCCATCGCGCAATTCTCTCTTTCTGATTTCGACCGCTGACGTATAATAACCAAACATCCAGTCGAGTTTGGAATATGTCTTGCGGTCTTGCACTACGTCACTCCACGGCAGAACACGGCAGCAATCGGTGTGCTCCTTTAGGTATGCCTTCATTTCATCCCGATCACTTTGCAGCATTTCTGAGGGACGCAGGCCTTTCCCGCCAATCTCATAATACATGCCGCTCAGCAGCAACTCGTCATCGGGGACAACCCGCCATTCCGAAAAACAGAAGCCGCGATTCATCGTTTGATCAAGTGCAAACAAGCCAAAAAAAATAAGTCCGAAAAACTTCGCCGCTTTATATTTCATGCCAAAACCAACTCAACCTCCGGACACAACCCAATGAAATGACCGATTCGAATAACCAACACAACCAGAAATTTTATCACAAACCAGGACAGATTTGCCAAGACCGTCAAAGCTTCTTGCAAAAAAGTGCAGAAATTAAATGCACTGTCACCGTTACTTCTGATTCTAGTTGGTTGTACTGCTGGATACTTTCTCGAAATTGCTCCGAATCGATGCATTTCTGAGGCCACAAGATGAAATCGGTACAACCCACGTGGATTTGTACTGCGGGTCGGATTCAGGTCCGCCCTTGATCAGAACAATTCTGCTGGCATACCCGAAGAAGCGGTCGAGAATGTCGTAGTAGTCTTCAAGATACTTGTCTACTTCCGCGCCACTCAGCAATCGGCAACAGTCGGGGTCCTCTGCCAGTTTGCTCCTGGCTTCTGCGATCATCTCCGGGTTGCGAAACTTCCAGGCGTTCGAATTGCCCAAGTAATTGGCAAAGACTGCGGACAGCAACACTTCTTCATCGTTGATGAAGCGGGATTGCGAAAAGCAGTACCCCTGCCGGTGCAAGTGACCGACCACGTAAAGCGCACCTAAAAGCACCGCTCCCCCTATCGCCCACAACCGCCTTCGCCCGAACTGCGCCATCAACTCGACCCGTTATGAAGAAAAAACACTTCGGCAACTCAATGACCGATTCATATTCAAGACTCAACCAGAAATTTCATCACAAATGAGGACAGATTTGCCTCGATCAGCGACCAAGCAATTTCACGGCAATACCGCTCGAGAGAGTCTACAGCGGCATCAGTCTCGCAAACGACGCACGCGCAACAGTTTTTGAGTCCCGCGTGGCATCAATGCGCACCGACATCACGGCGCAGTTGCCAAATTTGGCTTTCATCTTCGCGCAGAACTGGGCCGCCTTGCTGTAGAGTTTGGCGCGATAGTTTCGCGCTGCGTCCGGCTTCTGTGGTTGCGATGAACCGGTTTCCAGTTTTTCCATATTCTCAACCAGCGCGGCTTTATCGACTTTCTTGACGTCGCCAAAGCCGTCTTTCGGCACAAATTCCAGAGAGAAACTGATCTCAAGCCTGTTGTCTTTTGACGGCTCGCCTGTTGACCTGGCCACGCGGCATTTTGCAACCAGCTCAGTACGCGTCAGCATCTCGCACTCTGCATTTGCCAACTGCGCCGATGTGGCTTGGGCAAAGGCTTTCAAAAGCTCCTTGTCGGGCGCATCGCCATCATCTGTCACATCGGAAATGGACACCAGCGTTGCGACGTGGAGTGTTCGCTCCGAATGAAAATTCTGAAAGTCGCTGATCACCTGGAGCGTAGGCCCCCTGCTCCAGCTATCGTTACCTTTAATATCCATGGCACCGAAGAAGATCCTGACTTGCCGCTCACGCGCCTGCTCCTCGCGGTAGGGTGCGGCGATGTCGCTGGTCACGCTGTAGAACAACCACCCCGTGTGCAGCTGCAGGGCCATCGTGAGGACGCCGACAATTGCAAATCCCAAAAAGATAATCCGCGGCACGGCGCTATTCCTTTCGCGTCACGCTGGCGAGGTCGCCGCCTGCAGCCTTCGTTGCGGTCTCAACAATCAGCTTCTGCTTTTTCTCAATGTATGTCTCGTAGTGTCCTGCAAACACAACATCACGATTGGAAATCCGCACCAAAGATCCCTGAACAGGTCTAAAGGTCACGCGCGATTCAAGCGTCTGGGGCATGGGCCCGACCAGAACATGGCTTGCAAAGGAAACGCCCGCCAGATCGGGTTCAAATGAAACCTTGAAGTTTGATTTGAACCACGACGCATACCGCGACACAAAGCCATTGAACTTTGCGAGTTCCTCGTCGGAATTCGAAATCTCCTTGAAATTGCGAAGCATGGTCCAATGCTCAGCGGGCCGCCGGATCGGCACGACTTTGCATGACAAGCTGGCCTCACCGTCAAGGGACTCGACCGGCACGTCTGCTGGCACATTGGCCACACCAGCTGTTCCGGGTCCGACTAGCGCCACACGCGCGAGCTTGGCATCAGCTGCAAGATGGATGTTGAACAGGACATCATGGTTGTGCGACAGCACAAGATAGACCGGTTGAGATGTTTCGGTGACGATGACATCCACGACCCCCGGCATATCATCCTCAAAGTCCGTCAGCACCGCCGCGTCACTGCCTTTGTCTTGCAGTCTCTTGATGTAGCGCACGGCAATTTCGCCAATCCGGGCACGCGACGTTGCAAACACACCGGCTTTCATGCCGCCAGTGTTGGTCATCACTTTGGCAACCAGCTCATTGCTCTTCGGTTCCGTAAATTTGCAATTTCCCTTGCGCGCTAACACTTCGATTTCTGCGGGAACATCGTCAGCTGTCGTCTCGGTCCACCCAGACACGGCGTTCTGGACCCAGTAGGCTTTTTCGTTCAAGCCGACCATGACACCTATCGGCGCAACGTATCCGTGTATATCCCGGCGCAATGATTCTGCCGGATCGCCGGTTGGGATCGATTCTGAACATCCGACCAGGAAAACCAACGAGGCTGCCGCAACGAATCTCAACATCTTCCACTCCCCAGTGTGCAGAGCAACTGGTTATCGCGGCCATGTTAAGGGCGTGTTGGCGGATATGCCTTCACATTGGTTAATCGATTGGATGCAAGTGTCGACAAAGACCGTCCGTAGACGGATCAATATCCGTTGCGTTGGCTGCCGGGGCTTTCAGCTGGCGGAAGTCCTTCGAGACCGCGCAACAATTCCTCTTCGGTCATGGGCTCGGCATCGGATTGCTCGTCATTGCCATCGTTGGACGGAACAGCAATGCCGCCCATCTGTGTCAACAAAGGTGTCTCGCTCACTTCAGGTTCATCAACTTCAACATGCTTCTGCATGGCATGGATGAACTCTTCCTTGAGATCGTCCTTGTTGACGGTTTCAGCCGCAATTTCGCGCAAAGCCACAACAGGATCCTTGTCACGGTCGCGGTCAACGCTCAGCGGAGCGCCCTGCGAAATCAGACGGGCCCGGTGCGAGGCAAGCAGCACCAACTCAAAACGGTTCGGCAACTTGTCAATGCAATCTTCAATGGTGACTCGCGCCATGGAAGGTGTACTCCTGAAAAAAGGGTGAATTCTGGGGCGCTTCTACCGACAATCGCCTTGGATTGCAAGCACGGGCGCGTATAGTCAAACCCCATGCAAAACGCCGCAAAAGACCAGCCGCCAAACACATTTGCCTGGCCGCCTGTGATCTATGTATCTGCGGCCGTGATAGGCCTGATTCTCGACCATTTTTGGCCGTTGCCCTGGCCAACAGCACCAGTGTCCACCGCAATCATGATGGTTGGCGTGTTGCTGGTGAGTGTAGCCATCGCCATGGAACTTGCGACGGTGCTGACTTTCCGCAAACACGCCACATCCATTTTGCCCTATCGGAGTGCCACAAACCTGATTACCAGTGGCCCCTTTGCCTGGTCGCGAAACCCAATCTATCTCGCCAACACACTTTTGGTTGTGGGCGCCGGCCTGATCTTTGGCATTCTTTGGCTCGTCATCGCCGGAGTGCTGGCAGCCTTTTTCACCCTCCATTTGGCGATCAAGCGTGAGGAAACCCACCTGGCAGCCAAATTTGGTCAAGCTTGGAACGACTATTCAGACCGGACTCACCGCTGGTTTGGCCGCCGGAAAACAGTGACCTGAAAAACATTTCGCCTGGGAAAATCCCAGGCGAATGTTCGTTATGCAATTGGTGCGGCCGAAAGGACTCGAACCTTCACGAGTTTCCCCGTTACCACCTCAAGGTAGTGCGTCTACCAATTCCGCCACGGCCGCAGCACATTTTGCAACGCGGCGCGTCATTAACAGGCCGACCTTGGCAAAGCAACCCCAACTTCGCGTGCACGCTCATGGTTACCAACTTCAATGCAAATTCGGTTGCATTTGCATAGAGTTACACCACCAACCTGAACGTCGTCTCAAAGTCTGAGGCGTATCGTCCACCCATAATTTCTGTGTGGTGGGCACGATGAGAAACAACAACAAGGGGACATGGGTGGCAATTCTTGCCAGTGCAACTTTGCTTTCAGCAATGAACAGTCTTGCAGCATCCAAATCACCTGCCATCTCGCTTGAGCGTTCGACACTGCCCCCGATCGGCTATGTCAAATTTTGTGCCCTGAACCCATCCGACTGCCAATCCCAAGGCAGTACCGACCCGGTCCAGTTGACGCCAGAGAAATGGCGCGCACTTCGCGAGGTCAACGCCCTCGTCAACACCAAAATCCGTCCACTCAGTGATCTTGAACTCTATGGCGAACCAGAAGTCTGGGCCTTGCCTGTCTTTGCCGGCGATTGCGAAGACTATTTGCTGTTGAAAAAGAAATACTTGGAAGGTGTGGGCTTCCCCTCCTCCTCGCTCCTCATCACTGTGGTGCTCGATGAGCGCCAGGAAGGTCACGCCGTCCTTACCGTCGCGTCCAGCGATGGTGACTACATTCTCGACAACCGGCGCAACGACATCGTGCGGCCACCGGCAACGGGATACGCCTTTATCAAACGGCAATCCCGCGAAAACCCGCGCAAGTGGGTGGGGCTGGTCAAACAAGCTGAGACCAGGAAAGTTGAAACATCGGCGTCTCCCACGCCCTGAAATTGAAATAGGCCCGGCCGGCGTCCCCACCCCCAAGCGCCGGGCTTTAGAGCCGACACCGTCCCACCCGGTGTCGGCTCACTTTTTTTCCAACAGCGTTAACCAAACCTTGCACTTGCCCACCCCCGCCAATTGTAATCATGGCAGGACTGTGAGAGAGTTAACAAATCGTTAAGTGTGTGGGTGAGGCGTTAATGCGTTACGGTGGGAAAACGGCGGGAGTGCTGCTCGGCATTGCAATGCTCGGCGTATCGACACTGCAAGCCCACGCTGGCGTTGTAAAGTCGACGCAACAACATGAATTCGGCCAAACCCTGCCCCCCATTGGTTTTGTGAAGTTCTGCATTTCAAACCCCACCGAGTGCCAGCCAACGGGTGACGCGAAGGCCGCCCTCGAGATGAGCCAGGAACAGTGGAATCTCATCCATCAGGTGAATACCTACGTGAATGGCGAAATTGCCCCAGTTTCAGACATGGAACTCTATGGCGAAGCCGAGTTCTGGACGTTTCCGACGACCGCTGGCGATTGCGAAGACTATCTGCTGCTCAAAAAGCGCTACCTCGAAGGTCTGGGCTTTCCATCAAACGCCCTGCTCATCACGGTCGTTCTGGATGAAAAGCGTGAAGGCCACGCCGTGCTGACTCTCGCGACCAATGAAGGTGACTACATTCTGGACAATCGCCACAATGAAGTGCTGGCTTGGAAACAGTCAAATTACACGTTTCTGAAGCGTCAATCACGGGACAATCCGCGCCAGTGGATTTCCTTGGCCAACAAGAAATCTGCGACACCGGACAAGCTGGCCAGCAAGTAATCAGCTGACAATCAAGCTGCCAGAAAACCGCTTCCAGTTCTCAATGTAATGATCTGCCGACTGCCTGAGTCCAACGATCTGTTCGGCACTGAGGATCTTGGCCACTTTCCCCGGCGCACCAACCACCAGTGAATTGTCAGGAATGATCTTGCCTTCTGTTATCAAGGTATGAGCTCCCACCAGGCAATTCTTGCCAACAATGGCGTGATTGAGCACCGTTGCACCCATTCCGATAAGACTGCCATCACCAATGGTGCAACCGTGCAAGATGGCAGAATGGCCTACAGTGCAATAGTCACCAATGGACAAGGGCGCACCGCGATCCGTGTGACACACAGTTCCGTCCTGGATATTACTGCCCTGGCCGACAGTGATCAGCTCATTGTCACCGCGCAACACGGCATTGAACCAAATGCTGGCCTCAGTCTTCAGCCACACATTGCCAATAACATCCGCACTGGGTGCAATCCAATAGCGACCGACTGCTGGCAACCGGGGCGCAACTTCATCGAGAGAGTAGATTGGCATTGAAAGCCTATGGGATGCGAAACACCTGGGTGAGAATAAAGACACCTTGCAGGAAGCTCCAGCACAATCCGGCCAGCAACAACAGAAATCCAACAGCCGGTCGCGCCACAAGCCACCACACGGCATGCGACATCACAATCATAGGCGCTGCCAATACAACAACCAGTACTTTAAGCGGCGTCAGGAAATCCGATTGCAGGAGCAGCGCAAAACTTGGCGCATCATCAAATACAAGTGCCCATAGGGACGATGTCAGTCCCGCAGAAATAATGCCCGTTCCAACACCGAAAAGAATCGCTGCATGCAAGTCGTACATGACCGTCTCCCAAGACCCTGGTTGTGCCAAAATAGCACACGCCATTCACCACTTGGTAAGACATGCAAGAAGCAGCCCCTGATCAGCGGGCAGCTGTCGATAGTATTAATCTTCCAGATCAAAATCCAGGATTGCCATCGAGAAATTGTAGGACAGCTCGCCATCCTCTTCATCCTTGAAGATCACCCCTAAGAAATCTTCACCCAGATAGACTTCGGCAGAATCCGCCTTCTGCGGCCGCTTGCGCACCGACATGGCAGGATTGTTGAACTGCTTCTGAAAATATGCAGTCAGCTTGTTGATTTCATCTGGCTTCAAGGTCGGTGCTCCTTAGAAAGCGGCTCCTCTAAACCTATTCCGAACCGCCCGCAACAGGCTCAACCTGATGATCCATCGACCGCGAAGGTTCTGCACATCCGGCATAACCGACGACTTTCGCTGGCACCCCGGCGACTGTCGTATTTGCAGGAACATCATGCAGCACGACGGAACAGGCCGCCACGCGCGAGCATTTTCCAATCTCGATATTGCCGAGAATTTTGGCACCTGCGCCAATAAGCACGCCTTGGCGAATTTTGGGATGACGATCCCCCGTCTCTTTTCCGGTCCCGCCCAGCGTGACCCCTTGCATCAGTGAAACATTGTCTTCGATGACGGTCGTTTCTCCAATCACAACGTCGTGGCCGTGATCAATCATGATTCCGCGCCCGATCCGCGCTGCCGGATGCACATCAACACTCGCAATCATGGATGTGCGGCTCTGCAGATAATAAGCGAAATCCTTGCGCCCATTGAGCCACAATCGATGCGCCATGCGATACGTCTGCAGCGCTTGATAGCCCTTGAAATAAAGCAGCGGATCAATGTGCCTGTGGCAAGCCGGATCGCGGTCAAGTGTCGCCACAAGATCAGCACGCGCGGCATGACCAATATCGGGGTCCAGTGCCAGAGCATCCATGAATGCATTCACAACGACATCTGATCCAAGATCGGCGTTGCCAAGTCTCTGCGCCAGCCGATGCACCAACGCATCCTCAAAACTTTCATGGGCAAGAATCGACGAATACAAAAACCCGCCCAATGCCGGTTCTGTCTTGACGGCGTCCTCTGCTTCGCGCCTGATATTGTACCACACACGATCCAGCTTGCCGATTGACTGAACGTTGCTTTGGTCACGTGACATGTTCATTCTCCTGACTAGTCTTATAGCACGGTGGCGGTCGCAAGGCCATTCACTGGTCGGTCGCTCAAAAAGGTCAAAACTTCCCGTTTGAACTGCAAGTCGCCAACGGCAGTCATATGGTCTTTCCCCACCAGTTTTACACCCCTCGCTCCCGGTATTGCGTCAACGAGGGGCTGGATATCTCCCGCGAGATCATCTTTGTCGCCAGCCACAACCAGCACCTGTTTGACGATCCGCGCCAAGGCTTCGGGTTTGATCTTCACCCGGCTCGACCTGATGCACGCTGCCAGCGCCTTCAAATCACCACCCGTCCGGTTGGCAAAAATTCGAAATGCGCGCCCCTGCGGATCAGTAATATCCGCGAGGTTTTCTGCTTCCAAAGCCTGGGCGATGTCATCTGATCCAGGCACGCCTGAAATCATCCGCTCTGCCAGGCCGCCGAGCACGGCACGGCGCACCCGGGTCGGATGATTGATCAGCATGAAAGTCGTAACCCGCGCACCCATGGAATAACCGATCACATCCACCGCAGTAAGCCCAAGGTGATCCAGCAGGCGCTTGGCATCATCCGCCATGAGAGCGGCAGAGTACTGAGCTGAGTTGTAAAGTTTTTCACTGCTGCCATGTCCCCGGTGATCAAACGTGATGACTTGCATCCCCGCCTCGGTGAGGAACCGCACCCAACCTGTATCCACCCAATTGACCCGGCCATTGGAGGCAAAGCCGTGGACCAGCAATACTGGAGGCCCCTCGCCCGCAACATCATAGGCAATCTCCACACCGTCTGAACTGAATTTTTGCATGGCGCTGGAGTTATGCTATCTGGCGGGGGAACTCAATCTTGAAGAGGCAGTCATGGCATCTGGCGCGACCCCCCATTTCCACAACACCATGGGTGTTCCAAAAATCGAAATTGGCGCACGTGAATTCAAATGCATAGGTGCCCAGCCACCTTATGACCATCCGCATGTCTTCCTCGACATGGGCGCATCAGACGAAATCGTTTGTCCCTACTGTTCAACCCACTATGTTGTGAATACCAAGCTTCATGGCGATGAAGCCGTGCCCGCTGACGCCGCTTGGCACGAGTGAAAGCAGATATTTCCGCATCTGAGGCCCGCCGCATTGCTTTGGCGGCACAAGGGTTTCTGACCCAAGACCGCCTGTCGCCTGTAACCTGGGCAACAATGAAGCGCGAACTGTCGCGGCTTCATCTGCTGCAACTGGATAGCGTCAATGTCCTGTGCCGCTCCCACTATCTGCCACTCTATTCGCGCCTGGGTGCCTACGACCGCACCAGCCTCGACAAGCGCACGCTCGCAACCAAAAACCGCGAGGCGTTTGAGTGCTGGGCCCATGAAGCATCGTTGGTCCGCATGGAGCTGCACCCACTTGTGCGTTGGCGCATGCAACGCGCCTTGGACGGTCGCAGCAGGTACGGCTCCATGAGCACGTTCTCAGCTGAACACCAGCCCTATCTCAAATCGGTGTTGCAGTTTGTAATGTCCAACGGTCCGACAGCCCAAAGCGACCTGCCTGACAAACATAAAGGCGAAGGTGGCTGGTGGGGCTGGAGCAAAAACAAATTGGCACTCGAGACCCTCTTCAGCCAAGGTCTCCTGACAACCACACGGCGCGACGGCTTTGAACGGATTTATGACATTCCAGAGCGCGTGATTCCAGCCACGATCAGGGATTTGCCAACACCATCCGAGCGCGATGCATTCCTGAAATCAATGGACTTGGCCGGACAGGCTCTGGGTGTGGCGACAGAATTTGATTTGCGCGATTACTTCCGTCTGCCCATTGCCGAAGCCCGTCAGGCCCTCAAAGACGCCGTAGAGGAAAAGGTGCTTCTGCCAGTCAAAGTCGAGGGCTGGAAATCGCAGGCCTACATCCATGCTACAGCCAAACTGCCGCGCAAGGCCGGCATTTCCGCTCTGGTCACACCATTCGACCCTATCGTCTGGTACCGCGACCGGGCCGAACGCATATTCAACTTTCACTACAGGATTGAGCTCTATACCCCTGCAGCAAAAAGGAAATTCGGATATTACGTGCTCCCCTTCCTGCATGGCGATCATTTCGCCGGCCGTGTGTGCCTGAAAGCCGACCGTGCCAACGCAACACTGCTCGTCAATCAATCGCATATCGAACCTGGCAAATCAGCCAATGAAACCGCAGCAGCTTTGTCCTCCGAACTCAATCTGCTCGCACAATGGCTCGGTCTCGAAAAAGTCAAGATCACGCGCAAGGGCAATTTGGCAAAACACTTGCCATGAATGTCAAGTGGTGCGGGCGGCCGGACTCGAACCGGCACGGGATTACTCCCAACGGATTTTAAGTCCGTTGCGGCTACCATTACGCCACGCCCGCGAACCGCTAGCCTCTTAGCGGTGGGAAGACCGGGTTGTCACCTTTCGATTTTCAACCGACCGCTTTTGAGCCAATGGGCGGCTTGAACTGCAGTTCCATATCCCAGGGCAGGTAAATCCAGGTGTCCTGACTGACCTCTGTGATGAATGTATCAACCAGTGGTCGCCCCTGGGGTTTGGCGTAGACTGTGGCATAATGAGCCTTGGGCATCATGTTCCGCACCAGTTTGAGCGTGGCACCGGTATCGACCAGATCATCGACCACAACCACGCCTGCACCCAAGCTATCGCCGATAATGTGGGGCGCAATGACCTTCAGGACTTCAGCTTCGCCCTGCTTGTCGTAGTCGTATGACGCAATGGAAACAGTCTCAATGACACGTATGCCCAATTCCCGGGCGACAACGGCAGCGGGCACCAAGCCCCCTCGTGTGATGCCGACAACGGCCGAGAATGGACCCGCCGCACTGAGACGCCACGCCAAGGCCCGCGCATCCCGGTGGAATTGGTCCCACGACACGGGGAAATGTTTGGTTTGTTGATCGATCATGCAGAACCGCCAAAAGTTAAAATTCGGTAGCCTTATGCCGCTCAAATCAAGAATTGGCAATTACACTTTGGCAACGCTTGCTTCACATTTGCACGCCAAGATGCGCCTTCAACTCAGCAACGGCTTCACATATGCAATCCAAGATTTACGACCTCGTCAAATCCTTCGAACTCGCCAACGTGGAAATGGTCGCTCTCAGGGCATCAGATTCACTTGTCGTGGATGTCACCACGGCAACCTTGCGCAAATGGAATTGCCAAAAATCGGATGTCGTTGGCAAAAATCTGGTCAAATATGGCGCTGGTCCGGTCTCTGCGCGAAACATCGAAATCAAAGGTGAACAGAAGGTGGAAATAGCCTTCACACCGCCACTCGGAACTCAACTCAAATCCACCCTCACACCCTCAACGTGGTCGGATGAGTCGGAGCAGTACACGTTGTTGATTGGCCAGCATGTCAGCGCCGAAGAGGCTGAAAAGGCCATCAATGGGGAGAAACGTTTGCAGCTTGCCATGCGCTCCGGGGGATATGCGCTGTGGGATTACAATTTTGAATCTGGCGAAACCTATGCGTCCCAAGAAATGCGCGACATGTTCGGTTACGACGAAAACGATCGCCGCATGGATTACAACAGTTTCAATGAATTGGTGCATCCGGACGATCGCGCGAATTCCATTGGCGAACTGATCCGCAAGGCACCCTTCGGCCAAGAAGTGTTCCAAAGCCGCTATCGCGTCAAGTCAAAGTCAGGCAAGTATCTTTGGATTGAAACCGTCGCATCAGTTGTGCGCGATCCAGTAAGCGGACGTGTTGTGAAATGCGTCGGGCTATGCCGCGACATTCAGGAGCAGATGACCGGTCTTGAACGCTTGAAGACCTCTGAGCGGACCCTGAAACGAACTCAGGCAGCGACACAGCTTGGAAGTTTCGCCGTGCGCGCCAACAGCGAAAACTCGCGCCTGTCTGCCGAGATGGCAGCCTTGATCGAGATGGCGGACGCCATGGTTCATCCAAATCTCAAAACCTTTATCAGCTTGATAGAACCAGGTGACCGCGAGCGCTTCCAGGAAGCCCTAGAACTGTCCAAGCTCGGAAATCACATCAAGAATCTCGAAATCACACTGAAACTCAAGTCGGGCGAACTCACCTATTTCCAGATCAACATGGAACCGGAGTACGACGAGTTTGGCGCAGTCGAAAGCGTCTTTGGAATCTGCCAATGTGTGACCGAACGCAAGGCCCTCGAACGCAAATTCCACCAGGCTCAAAAAATGGAGGCCGTAGGTCAACTGACTGGCGGCATCGCACATGACTTCAACAACCTGTTGATGGTTGTCATGGGCAATCTCCAACTCGTCGAACAGATCGTCAAGAACGACGAGCGCGCGCTCAAACGAATTCGTGCAGCAACGGAAGCAGCGGAAAAAGGCTCCGACCTCACACGCCGCATGTTGGCATTCTCTCGTCAGCAAACACTGCAGAACAAGGAAGTCAGCGTTAACGAACTCGTGAGCGGCATGGAAGACATGTTGCACCAGGCGATCAGTGCCATCGTTGAACTCTCCATCAGGCCAGGTGAAAATATTTGGCCCATCAAGGCTGACGTGACCATGCTGGAAACGGCCGTCCTCAACCTCGCGATCAATGCCCGCGACGCCATGAAGCCCAAGGGCGGCAAGTTGGTGATCGAAACGGCCAACAGGACTCTTGATAAGGAGTACTGTGAAGAAATTGAAGACCTGAAACCTGGCGACTACATCACCATCGCCGTAACAGACACTGGAAGCGGCATCGCCCCTGAAAACATTGAGAAGGTATTTCAGCCATTCTTCACGACCAAAGGCCCGGAAGCGGGCTCAGGTCTAGGCCTGTCCATGATTTACGGTTTCGTCAAACAATCCGGCGGCCACGTCAGAATCTATTCCGAAGTCGGCGTGGGCACGACTGTAAAATTGTATCTGCCACGTTTGAAGGAAAAACTGACAGCAGCCCAGATCCAGCGGCCCGCAGAATTGCAAGAACACCTGGCCCACGAGTTTGCAGACATTGCATCGTCTCCTGACGCACGTGCGACCGCCCGCAAGCCAAGGGTGCTCATCGTTGAAGACAATGACTCCGTACGAGAAGTCGCCGCAGCAATGATTGAGGACATGGGCTTCGAAGTCATCACCGCGATCAATGGTCAGGATGGCCTCAATACGATTGCGCACGACACAACGGTCGACCTGGTGATTTCCGACGTCATCATGGCCGGCGGCATGAACGGACCAGAACTCGCCCGTCGCGCACTTAAAATTCGGCCAGATCTTCGCATGTTGTTCATGTCGGGATATGCACCGGGCTCCGTGCGTCAAATGCACGATTTGCCAGACACGATCGAACTGGTGAACAAGCCATTCACCCGCAGTGAGTTAAATGAGAAAATCTTCAAGGCCATGAAACACAAAGCTGCGGCCTAGAGCGTCTGCATGCCGCTCTAATCTCACACATCCTCCCAGCCGCGCGCCTTGCCTGCCTGCAGCAAGTCCTGGGCCGCGGCGCGGACCCTTGAAGTGGCCTTTTCCAGCGCATCCAGATCCCGCGAGCGCAGCACCAGGTTGGTAGCAAAACCGTTCGGCGTCTCGAAAGGATAAGAACCAATTGTAACCCCAACGACGTTGTCTTGAATGTCCTTGAGAGGTTTTGCGATATCGCCCTCTCCACCCTGGAATCTGATCGTTCGGGACTGCACTTGAATGCCCTTGGCAAGTGTCGGTGCAATCTCGTCCATCATGGCATTCATGACTTTCGGAACGCCAGCCATGACATACACATTCTCAAACTTGAACCCCGGAGCCTTGGACACCGGATTGGTGATCAGTGTTGCCCCGTGCGGAATCCGCGCCATCCGCATGCGTGCTTCATTAGGTTCGCGACCGATTTGTGCAAAATAGTCCGTCAGAATTTTCACGGCACCAGGGTGATGCGAAATGCCAACGCCAAATGCCTTTGCCATGGCATCAGCTGTGATGTCGTCATGGGTCGGTCCAATGCCACCGGTCGTGAAAACATAGGTGTAACGGCCACGCAAGGCATTCACCGCTGCGACAATATCCGCCTCTTCATCGGCAACAACGCGGGCCTCCTTGAGGTCAATGCCCAAGACTGACAAATAGTCCGCAATAAATCCCAGATTCTTGTCCTTGGTCCGGCCCGACAAAACCTCATCACCAATCAAAAGGACCGCTGCAGTTAATAGATCGCCCATCAATAGATACCTCTCGCGAACCTCGACAACTGCCACGCGCTGTGGTCGAAGTCAAAACATGCAGTTTTCGTCTCCACTCATACCGGCAGTCCTGATCAAGCGTTACAAACGCTTTCTTGCCGATTGTACCCTCGACAGCGGAGAGATGATTACAGCCACCTGTCCAAACACCGGTGCATTGCTCGGCAGCTGTGATCCTGGCAGCAGGATCTGGCTGTCAACATCAGATAGCCCGACGCGAAAATATCCCCACACCTGGGAACTGGTCGAGCGACCCGACGTGGGCCTGACAGGCATCAACACGGGAAGACCCAATGCGCTGGTCGCCGAGGCAATCGACGCTGGCAAAATCAAAGACCTGGTGGGCTACGAGTCCATGCGCCGGGAAGTCAAATACGGAGAGAACAGCCGGATTGATCTACTGCTGGAAGGCAACGACAAGCCCGCCTGTTATGTCGAGGTCAAGAACGTGACGTTCATGCGTCACAGGGGCCTCGCGGAGTTTCCGGATTGCCGCACGGAGCGGGGAACAAAGCACCTGCGCGAAATGGCTGGTATGGTACGCATGGGTTACCGCGCCGTCATGGTGTATCTGATCCAGAACGCAACTGCCGAACAGTTTGCAATCGCCGACGACCTTGATCCAATCTACGCAAAATCCTATATTGAAGCACGCAACTTGGGCGTTGAAGCCATCGCCTTGACGTGCGACATTAACCTGCAAAACATAACAGTATTGCGCCAGATCACCATCGCCGAATGAACGACGCAGAAACCAAGACCGGACGTGTCAAACTCCATCCACCGGAGGATTTTGAACCCATGCGCAAGGCAGGCCGACTGGCCGCCGAAGCGCTGGACGTGCTTGTCGCTGCGGCGCAACCCGGTGTGACGACCGCCACATTGGATCGCTTGAGTGTGGAGTTCGCCCGCGACCACAACGCCATTCCTGCCACGGTTTTCTATCGCGGCTACAATCATGCCATCTGCACGTCGATCAATCATGTTGTCTGTCACGGCATGCCCAACGACAAGCCAATGCTCGAGGGTGATATCGTCAACATTGATATCACACTCATCGTCGACGGCTGGTATGGCGACACGTCGCGCATGGCCAACATTGGTGCCGTCCCCCGCAAGGCCGAACGCCTTGTCGAAATCACGTATGAAAGCCTGATGCGCGGCATTGAGGCCGCAAAGCCCGGTGCCCACCTCGGCGACATTGGCCATGCGATCCAGGCCTACGCGGAAGGCGAACGCTGCTCTGTCGTGCGCGATTTCTGTGGCCATGGCCTGGGCCAAGTCTTCCATGATCACCCCAACGTGTTGCACTACGGCCGCCCCGGCGAAGGCATCGTCCTGCGACCCGGCATGTTCTTCACCATCGAACCGATGATCAACCTCGGCAAGCCACACGTCAAAGTGCTCAACGACGGTTGGACCGCCGTGACCCGTGACCGTTCACTATCAGCGCAATTTGAACACACCATCGGCATCACCGAAAAAGGCTGTGAGATTTTCACTCTGTCGCCTGCAGGCCTGCACTGCCCACCCTACAAGGCGTGATATGGACGAAGTCGGTAACGCTGAAGACAACGGCTTGGAAGATGGCCTCGACAACAGCCTCGACAGCGGATTGTCAGGACACCGTGAGCGTCTCCGCGACCGGTTCATGACCGCAGGGCCCGGTGCACTCGCCGATTACGAGATGCTCGAAATGATTCTGTTTCGCGTCTTCAAGCGCGGCGATACCAAACCGCTGGCCAAGGCGCTGATCAGCCGCTTCGGCTCATTCGCGGAAGTCATCAGCGCCCCGCCTGAGCGCCTGAAAGAAATCAAGGGCGTGGGAAACGCCGCCATTGTCGAATTGAAACTCATTCAGGCCGCCGCTGTGAGACTCGCCAAGGGCGAAGTTTTCAAAAAGCCAATTCTCTCGACCTGGAATGCAATCATCGAATACTGCCGCTCCGCCATGGCTTTCGCTGAACGCGAACAGTTCCGCATTTTGTTTCTCGACAAAAAAAACCAGCTGATCGCCGACGAAGTGCAACAGGAAGGCACGGTTGACCACACACCTGTTTATACCCGCGAAGTCATGAAGCGCGCTCTGGAACTTTCAGCAACCGCCCTGATCCTGGTGCACAATCATCCATCCGGTGATCCGACACCCAGCATGGCCGACGTCGACATGACAAAGAAAATCATTTCCGCCGGCGACAAAGTTGAACATCCTGATCCACGACCACATCATCATAGGAAAGAATGGCCATTCCAGTCTGCGGTCGCTGCAGTTGATTTAAAATCTTAAGTCAAGAGAACGATTGTGGCAGACTAATCCTGAATGCACCTTTGTTCAAAAAGCAGGCCGAATTGAAGAGCGCAAGATCAAGCGGATTGGGCAATCGAACATCAGTTAAGTTGGGTAACGCACGATCAGATTGAACAAAGGACCGGTCAATCTGCGAAAGGCACACGACGATGGCACCGCTTTCCTTGGCAAACGCCTTCAACGCTGAAAGTTGTTCCGACAATGGGGGCGATTGCCGTTTTTGATCGAGGATTTGCAAATAATCAATGACGATAATCGTGCCCTTCTCGATCTTTCCCATCCTCGCAATTATGTATTCCGCAGTGATGCCATCGGAGCAATCAAGTTGGAAGGTTGTACCACGGGTTTCTGAATCACCACCAACGGAACAATAACTTTCCAAGACTTGCGTCTCAGTGCAATCGAACGTGAAGAACACACCCTTGCGGCCCGATTTTTGCGCTTCAACGATCAGAGCGAGAGCCAACAGTGTCTTGCCCTGGCGCGGCCTTGCGCCAATCAACACCAGTTCACCAGGGTTGATCTTTGCCAAAAGTGTGGCCGAAGGCGTGTCCGTGGAAGTGGAAGACGCGAGCAAACTCCAACTCGCAAAGCCTTCACTCTGGGCGATTCCATCCAATGCCTGATGCAGGGGCCACCAGTCATCCGAGACGACTTCCGCGCCTTGTGTTTCAGTCGATAAAGCGGTGATGACAATTTCATGCCAAACCCTCCTATTGCGAGCCATTGTCACAATCCCTCCTTATGTGCAGTGCCCGAATAGTTGGCCCAGCTGAATGAACTGCCCCGTACGTCAGGTACTTCCCCAGTGGAGGGAGGAGGCACGGGCCGTGCCGAATCAAACTATACGCGGGGCTGGCGAGGTGAGGAAGGGGGCCGATGGGCACCATACGCAAGCCCAAAGGGCGAAGCGTGGTGGGCGATGAGAGACTCGAACTCCCGACATCTTCGGTGTAAACGAAGCGCTCTACCAACTGAGCTAATCGCCCGCCCTGCGCGGGCTCATAAGGCTTCATAGGTCCGAAAGCAACCCCGCAAAACAAGCGCGCCCCACACGATTTCTGAGGGCGTGCGAGGCGCATGTGATGGACGTGCGGGGTGAAGCTATGGGTTGACGGCCTCCTTCAAAAGTTTGCCTGGTTTAAACCGCGCCCGCGTAAAAGCTGGCACTTTCATGATCTTTCCAGTTTTCGGATTACGAGCCTTGCTGGCCGCCCGCTGCGCCACGCTAAACACGCCGAACCCGACGATGCGGACCTCATCACCTTCAGCCAGCGCCTTGATGATGTGTTCAAGGGCAGACTCCACAACTTCCTCAGCCTCTGCGCGCGACAACTTGGTGTCCAACGCAACCTTGGCAATAAGCTCGCTTTTGTTCATATGGGCTGAATATTGCGGGAAAAGATGACAGATTCGCAACAGCATTCACGTCCTGCTAAAGTGTCGCCATGACTTTTTTGCCCGATACCGCCACCCTGTTCACATACACAATCGCGTCCATACTGCTGTTTGTGACACCAGGACCTGACATGAGCCTGTTCCTCGCAAGAACAATGTCCAGCGGGCGCAAAGCGGGCATCGCATCAGTAACAGGTGCAAACCTTGGCTGCCTGATCCACACATTGCTGGCGGCCTTCGGCGTTTCCGCTCTGCTCGCGGCATCTCAAACCGGATTTACGGTCCTGAAGATTGTGGGCGCCGGATATCTCCTCTGGCTCGCCGTCGATGCCATCCGCAATGGTTCATCGCTCAATGTCAAAAATGACCAACCGCGTGAAAATTCTGTGCTGAACAGCTTTCTCACCGGTGTCATGGTCAATCTGTCGAACCCCAAGGTCGTGCTGTTCTTCATCACCTTCCTGCCCCAGTTTGTCGAAGCAAGTGATCCCCATGTGACAGGAAAGATGTTGTTCCTCGGACTCTATTTCGTGCTGATCAACATACCACTATCGATCGTCATGATCCTCGGCGCGGAAAAGCTGGTGCATTATCTCAAAAAGAAGCCCCGCATCATGCGGGGCATCGATTATTCGTTTGCAGCAGTGTTTGCGATTTTTGCGATAAAAATCGCTTTCACCCAAGGCAAGTAGGTCAGTGCGTAACCGACGCCTCTGAAACACCACCGGCTTTCGCGCGGGCTGCGGCAGCGGCTTCTTCCGCCTCCTCATCCCACTCGATTGACACCGGCATACGCACCAGCGCGTGCTTCATCACATCATCCATCATGGCAACGGGTACGATTTCCATGCCTGACTTGACGCTATCGGGAATCTCCGCAAGATCCTTGACGTTCTCTTCCGGGATCATGACTTTCTTGATGCCACCACGTAAGGCCGCAAGCAGCTTTTCCTTCAAGCCACCGATTGGCAGAACGCGTCCACGCAGCGTGATCTCGCCTGTCATGGCAACATCCTTGCGCACCGGAATGCCCGTCATCACCGAGACAATTGCTGTCACCATGGCAATACCAGCCGATGGCCCGTCTTTCGGTGTCGCACCTTCCGGCACGTGCACGTGAATGTCGCGCTTGTCGAACAAGGGCGGTTTGACTCCAATCGAAGGCGCGCGCGAACGGACATAAGATGATGCCGCCGAAATCAACTCCTTCATCACATCGCGCAAATTGCCTGTGACAGTCATCTTGCCTTTGCCTGGCATCATCAGGGCTTCGATGGTGAGCAACTCGCCCCCCACCTCTGTCCATGCCAAGCCTGTGACAACACCAACCTGATCTTCGCGTTCTGCTTCACCGTGACGATACTTCGGCACACCGAGATACTTCTCGACAACCTCAGGCGTGACTTTCACCTTCTTTTTCTTCGCCATCATCAGGTCTTTCACGGCCTTGCGTGACAGCGTGTTGAACTCGCGTTCAAGACTACGCACACCGGCTTCGCGCGTATAACGGCGAATGACGTCATAGACGGCATCGTTGGTGATCTCGAATTCCTTCTTGTCGAGCCCGTGGTGTTCCATCGCCTTCGGGATGAGATGGCGCTTGGCAATCTCAGCCTTTTCCTGCTCGGTGTAACCAGCAATGCGGATGATTTCCATGCGGTCCAGCAAGGCTGGCGGGATGTTGAGCGTGTTCGACGTCGTCACGAACATCACGTTCGAGAGATCATATTCGACCTCAAGATAGTGGTCCATGAATGTGCCGTTCTGTTCTGGATCCAGAACCTCCAGCAAGGCCGCTGACGGATCGCCACGGAAATCCATGCCCATCTTGTCGATTTCGTCGAGCAGGAAAAGCGGATTGCTCTTCTTTGCCTTCTTCATCGACTGGATGATCTTGCCGGGCATCGAACCGATGTAGGTACGACGATGACCACGAATTTCAGCTTCGTCACGCACGCCACCCAGAGACATACGCACAAATTCACGTCCCGTCGCCTTGGCAATCGACTTGCCAAGTGACGTCTTGCCAACACCTGGCGGTCCGACGAGGCACAGGATTGGCCCACGGAGTTTGCTGGTCCGGCTTTGCACGGCGAGATATTCGACGATGCGTTCCTTGACCTTGTCGAGGCCGAAATGATCAGCGTCGAGTACATTCTGCGCGAATTCCAGATCGGATTTGACCTTGCTCTTCTGGCCCCAAGGAATGTTGAGCATCCAGTCGAGATAGTTGCGCACCACCGTGGCCTCTGCAGACATCGGTGGCATCTGGCGCAGTTTTTTGATTTCCGCTTCCGCGCGTTCACGGGCTTCCTTCGAGAACTTGGTCTCCTTGACCTTCTTCTCGAGCTCGCCCAACTCATCTTTCTCTTCGCCGTCACCGAGTTCTTTCTGAATGGCCTTCATTTGCTCATTCAGATAATACTCGCGCTGCGTCTTCTCCATCTGGCGCTTGACGCGGCCGCGGATGCGCTTTTCAACCTGCAGAACGGAAATTTCGCCTTCCATCAGCTGGAACGCTTTCTCCAGGCGTTCATCAACGCTCTGCATTTCCAGCAGTGACTGCTTGTCAGCAATCTTTACAGCCAGATGCGATGCAATCGTATCAGCGAGTTTTCCGAAGTCAGTGATCTGTCCCAGCGATGCGATCGTTTCCTGCGGAACTTTTTTGTTGAGCTTCACATAGCTCTCGAATTGCTGCACGACGGTGCGTGCCAGTCCTTCTGTTTCCTTGTCATTGTCGATGACATTGGGAAGCATCGTGACTTCAGCTTCATAATAATCCTGCCGGTCTGTGAAGCTCTTGACGCGGGCACGTTCAGCACCTTCGACCAAAACCTTGACCGTGCCATCTGGCAACTTCAGAAGCTGCAGAACTTGCGCTGTGGTGCCAACTTCATACATGGCATCCCGCGACGGATCATCATCACCGGGGTTTTTCTGCGCCACCAGCAAGATGCGCTTGTCGTCACGCAACACATCTTCAAGTGCGCGAATGGACTTTTCACGTCCAACAAACAGCGGAACGATCATGTGCGGAAACACCACAATGTCGCGCAATGGCAACACAGCAATGGTTGAGGTCGATTCAGGGGCAGTTGCCGTCTTCTTTGTCATCTCTGTCCTTCTGCTCTACAAGCACCAACGTTTAGACGCTTTTTGCGCCAAACAGGCGAGTGTTAAGCTCTGTGGTAAACGCCGTACCGGAATACGCTAAGTCGGCACAACCAACGTCATTGTCAGGGCCCATGTGGAGACACGAGGCAGCAATTTCAATGCCTCACGCCGAAACGGGTGCGGCCTTGCCTTTGCTGTCCGAATCACGATCCGCATAGATCAGTAGCGGCTTGGCATCACCATCCACCACTTCACGCGAAATCATGACCTCTTCTACGCCGTCCATGCCGGGCAGATCATACATCGTATCAAGCAAAATGGCTTCCATGATGGATCGCAGGCCACGCGCTCCCGTCTTGCGCTCAATGGCGCGGCGGGCAATGGATTTCAGCGCCTCGTCGGCGAAGGAAAGTTTGACACCTTCCATCTCGAACAGCCGCTGATACTGCTTCACCATGGCGTTCTTGGGTTCACTCAGAATTTGCACAAGGGCAACTTCATCAAGGTCTTCCAACGTTGCGATGACAGGCAGACGACCGACGAACTCAGGAATCAAACCAAAGCGCAGGAGATCTTCCGGTTCCAATTCACGCAGCACAGCACCGGTGCGGCGATCATCTGAAGATCGCACATCTGCGCCAAAGCCCAAGCCTGAACCCTTGCTACGCTGATTGATGATCCGTTCGAGGCCGGCAAACGCGCCGCCACAAATGAACAGGATGTTGGTCGTATCAACCTGCAGGAACTCCTGCTGCGGATGCTTGCGACCACCCTGCGGCGGAACCGAAGCAACGGTGCCTTCCATGATCTTGAGCAATGCCTGCTGTACGCCCTCTCCCGAAACGTCGCGGGTAATCGAAGGGTTGTCAGACTTGCGGCTGATCTTGTCGATTTCGTCGATATAAACGATGCCGCGTTGGGCCCGTTCCACATTGTAGTCCGACGCCTGCAAGAGCTTCAGAATGATATTCTCGACGTCTTCACCCACATAACCTGCTTCGGTCAGTGTCGTGGCATCTGACATGGTGAATGGCACATCGAGAATGCGGGCAAGAGTCTGCGCCAACAGCGTCTTTCCCGAACCTGTTGGTCCAACGAGCAAGATATTGGATTTCGCCAATTCCACATCGTTGTTCTTGGTGGCGTGGTTCAGGCGCTTGTAATGATTGTGAACAGCAACTGACAGAACACGCTTCGCCTGATCCTGGCCGATGACGTAGTCATCCAGAACCTTGCGGATTTCCTTCGGTGTCGGAACACCATCCTTGGACTTGGCCAGCGACGTCTTGTTCTCTTCACGGATAATATCCATGCAGAGTTCGACGCATTCGTCGCAAATGAACACAGTGGGTCCCGCAATCAGCTTGCGCACTTCATGCTGGCTCTTGCCGCAAAATGAGCAGTACAGCGTATTCTTGCTGTCGCTAGGGGCATTCTTGCTCATATCAACTCCTCAATAAACCTGACACGCACTGCACCTTTTGTGCCAGTGTAATCTGGACACCTGCGGCACAGGGTATCATAGCGCAAAAACACGACTCAAAGCCACCTTGCGCGTGGCCCGGTTAACCAATTCTTGCCGACAATTCACAAGTGACGCAAGTTATTTGGATTCCGCCGGAACGGCCCGTTTTTCAAGCACTTTATCGATCAAACCGAACTTCTTGGCCTCTTCGGCTGACATGAAATTGTCACGTTCCAGCGCGTCTTCGATCTCTTTGACGGTCCGGCCCGTGTGTTTGACGTAAATTTCGTTCAGCCGCTTTCTCAGATTTTCTACGTTGCGGGCGTGGATGAGGATGTCTGTCACCTGGCCTTGGAACCCGCCAGATGGCTGGTGAACCATGACGCTGGCATGTGGCAGGGCGAACCGCATATCTTTGGCACCGGCACACAGGAGCAGCGAACCCATGGACGCCGCCTGTCCCATGACGGTTGTCGAAATCGGACAGCGGATGAATTGCATCGTGTCATAGATTGACAAACCTGACGACACCACGCCACCGGGCGAATTGATGTACATCGAGATTTCCTTCTTGGGGTTTTCTGCCTCAAGAAACAAAAGCTGCATGCAGATCGAAGACGCCATTGTGTCTTCGACCGGCCCGGTAATGAAAATGATGCGTTCGCGCAAAAGCCGCGAAGGCAAGTCATAGACGCGCTCGCCCCGGGCCTCTTGTTGAATAACAGAGGGCCAGAATGCAGCATGCGGCGTCGTCGGGTCAAAACTCATGGGTCATCCTCGCAAATCAGTGAATCAGTTCGATATTGACTCTAGATAGGTGACCGAATGCGAAAGGGGAAGGGCAGCTCACTCCTCGTCGCCCATATCCTCTTCAACCATGGCCTTCAATTCGTCGCGGCTGACGGACTTGTCGGCAACAGTGGCCCTGCTGACAATCAGGTCGACAACCTTCTGCTCAAAGATCGGACCGCGCAGTTCAACCAGCGCTGACGGATTCTTGCGGTAATAGTCATAGACCTGCTTTTCCTGGCCAGGGAAACGGCGCACGCGCGCAATCAACGCCTGTTGCAGTTCCTGCTCTGTTACTTGGACGCCTTCTTTCTCACCCATGGTGCCGAGCACAAGACCCAAACGAACCCGGCGATTGGCGATGGTCTGGTATTCCTTGCGGGCGTCGTCTTCTGTCGTGTTTTCATCGGCGAAGCTGCGGTTGGCGCGCTGCATTTCCTGAGTCAGTGCATTCCAGATTCCGGTGAACTCGACTTCAACGAGACGCTGCGGCAAGTCGAATGAATATTCCTTGTCCAGCGCATCGAGAACGTCGCGCTTCAACTTCATGGAAGTCATCTGGCCAAATTCACGCTCCAGACCAGCCTTGACCATGTCTTTCAGTTTGCCGAGATCCTCGAACCCCATCTTCTTTGCGAAATCATCGTCAATGTCAGCCTTCTTTGGCGCATCAACGCCAATGACTTTGGTCGCGAATTCAGCGGCTTTGCCTGCCAACTCCGCAACACCATAGGCCTCGGGGAATGTCACCTTTACGAGCTTTTCATCACCGGCCTTGGTGCCGATCAACTGCTCTTCAAAACCAGGAATGAACTGACCCGAACCGATTTCCAGCGGAATATCGTCGCCCTTGCCACCATCAAATTCCTTGCCGTCAACCGAACCCACAAAGCTGATGGTAACGCGGTCACCAGTGTCTGCCTTGCCGTCCTTGGTTTCCCAGTTCTTGTACTGAGAGTTGAGGCGATCAAGAGCCTCGTTGATGTGTTCGTCGCTGGCGTCAACAACATGCTTGGTCAATGCCAGGCCCGAAGAATCTTTCAGGTCAAATTCTGGAATGACCTCACCTGCAATCGAGAACGACAAATCAGCTCTGCCATCCATAACGGCGTTCACTTCGTCTTCCTTCTCCGGAAGCGTGACATCGGGCTGATAGGCAGGCTTCAAATTGCGGCTTGAAAACGCCTCACGCGTCGAATCATCCACCTTTTTCTGGATGATTTCGGCCATGACGGACTTGCCGTACATGCGCTTCAAATGATCGACAGGAACTTTGCCAGGCCGAAACCCCTTGATGTTGGCTTTCCCGGCCATGTCCTTCAGGCGTTCAGCTGCTTCTTTGCCCAGATCGGCGGCGTTGACCACCACCTTGAATTCGCGCTTCAAACCAGAACTCAGTGTTTCAGTTACTTGCATAGCAAAATCTTTCATTTCTAATACGCTGCGGCGTACCTGTTGACCCAATCAAATGGTGCGGGCGGAGGGACTTGAACCCCCACGGGTTTCCCCACAGGAACCTAAATCCTGCGTGTCTGCCAATTTCACCACGCCCGCTGTTCTTGGGCCAAAGGCCGCTCGGGCTGTTTGGTGCGCGGCCTATAGCAGAGGGGTTTTCAGGATACCAGCACAGAAATGGCTGGCCAGAATATTGCCGCCAAAGCACCCAGTCGCCGCACGATGGGCAACGCAACCCACCCGTCAAAATTAATTCTAATTTTGAATAATTGCGAACTTTAACCGCCGTTTCATTGACTTCACCGAGCAATTTTGGGATTTTGCGGCCACGACACAACTTTGAAGAGTGAGCTCCCGTTTTGACGCAGATGGATTACAAAGTCGAGTTGCCAGGCTTGTCACGAGCCTTGGCGCGCATGAAAGCCGAAAATCCTATTCACCCCAAAACGCGCAAGGCCCCTGCTCTCGAAGTACTTGCCAACGCTCGCACTGAAATGCAAACAGAGATGGCCCACACCGTGGCGATGCAACACCAGACACCGGAAATGCCCTCCGCACAACCAAACTACACCTTCAGCATCATCGTGCCTGTCTACAACGAGGCACTGCTGCTCGAAACGACGATTCCCAATCTCCTCAACGGCCTTCCCGAAACCGCCGAGCTCATTGTCATTTGCAACGGCTGCAGCGATGCAAGTGCGCCGACGGCCCGTCGTCTGGTCGGTACACGTGGTCGCGTCATGGACATCCCTGAAAAAGGCAAGGCCAACGCCATACGCACGGCCGAACGCACGACAAAAACCTTTCCGCGCTTCTTTGTTGATTCCGACATCATGTTTAAAGGTTCGGATTTCCAACCTTTGATCAACGCACTCCAACAGCCTGGCACTCTGATCGTGAGTCCCCTCGCCCACTTCGATACCAATGACTGCACCTGGGCCGCGCGCGCTATCAGCCGCACCTGGGTGTCGTTGCCCTACGGCGGCAGCGAGGGCATCCACGGCGTTATTGGTGTGTCTGAAGAATGCCGCAAGCTGTGGGGCGAATTACCCGACACAATGGCCGATGACTCCTACATGTCATCGCAAGTACCCGCCGACAAACGCCGCGTTGTCAACGAAGTGGCGCTCACATCACGCGCACCCCGGGATTTCTGGACCTATGTGCGTGTCAGGTCGCGCTGGATTCGCGGTGACAAGCAATTGCACGACATGGGCCTGCGCTCCGTCAATCCCGGTGGCCAAAAATCAGCATTGATCAAAGCGTTGCTCAATCCAAGAACCACGCTTGATGCCGTCATCTATACCAGCCACCGCGTCATCGCTGGTGTGATGGCAAAACTGGAAGCGCGGAAAAAATCAGCAACCTGGTACACCGACAACAGCTCACGCAAATAGCTCACCACTTGAGATTTGCGACAGCCACACCTGCCGCAATCAGTCCTGCGCCAACCCATACTGGCGAAGGATAAACCTCTCCCAGAAAAAGCGTACCTATGGCCAGACTGACTCCAGCCGCAACGTAACCAATCTGGCTGAGATAAGTAGGTCCGCCAACCAATTGAAGGCGAAAGAACACCAGGAACATCGCCAGCGAAACGACAATCTGCATCATCACCAATCCAGGTTGAGACCACGCAGCAGCGAGTGCACCGTTCTTCGCCGTGATTAAATACAGAATTGCGAGGACGGGAATGGCTCCCAAATTTGCCAATGCACCGACTTGCATCGGCGTGGCCCCGCGAGGCCAACGCGCCGTGCGCCAGACATTGCCAAAAGCAAGTGACAGGGGAATAAAAAAGGCCAGTAATGGCCAAACGCTGTCTGCGCCGAGACGCAGGCTGTTGCGAAAGGCAATGATGATCACTGCTCCAGCAAATCCAAATGCAACAGATGCAAGCAAGGTGCGATCCGGCGGTCGAATGTTGGCAATGAGCGAGAAGAGTGCCGTGAACACCGGCGAAACAGCAAACATCAGGCCGACATAACCAGAGCCAACATGTGGAATTGCTGCGAACGCCAGCGTATTCGGGATGACGTAGGCCGTAAGCCCGGACACAAATCCAAAAGGAACATGACGCAACGAAACGCCACCGCTGAAAGCCAGCAAGACCAATCCAGGCACCAACGAAATAACCAGTGACCAAAGCACCGGATCAAGCCCGGCGGCATCAACAAATTTGCCAATTGGAAGATAAAGTCCAAGCAACATCCCAGTGCTCAGCAGCAAGACAAGCGGGTGATCAAAGGGCCTCAATAAAATCCTCCGCGACTGGCGCTCGCCTCGTGCAGCGCCGCGCAGCCTCAGCATGGACCCACACCGCTGCACTCGCCGCCGCCAAACCATCCATGCCTTGCGCAAGCATGCCAGTCAAAATACCTGCCAGCACATCGCCTGAACCCGCCGTCGCAAGTGCTGCAATTCCATTGGTGTTGATCACTGCTGCACCATCGGGGTGGGCAATGACAGTATCGGGTCCTTTGTAAATTACGATGGCGCCAGACTGCCGCGCCGCCGCCCTCGCTTTCTCATGTTTGGGTTTATCAGACGCCGCAATATCTTTGAAAAGACGAGAGAATTCTCCCTCATGAGGCGTCAGGACGACTGTGCCACAAGGGCTTTTGTGGATGAGTTCAAACAGCACCTGGGGATCACTTTCGAACGAGGTCAGAGCGTCCGCATCCAGCACAAGTGAAACACCACTGCCCAGCAGCGCTTCAACTTTATGCCACGTATCCATACCTACTCCGGCAGCAGGGCCGATGCAGGCCGCACGCACCTTCTTGAAATCCACGTCAATCATCGTCTTCAACATGATCGACGACACATGGGTAGCATGCACCCGCAAGGCGTCCTTGGTCCCACAGATTGAGACCGCCCCCGCGCCTGACCGTGCCGCAGCCAACGCCGCCAGCCGTGCTGCACCCGTATGTAATTCATCACCCGAATAGACCAGTGCTGCGCCGCGAGAATATTTGTGCGCATCCGCAGCGGGGCTCGGCAAACGAGGCGGCACGTTCTCATACAGCGAGGTTTTGACATCGCTTTCCAGGACAGAGTCAGGAATGCCGATGTCAGACACAACAATCTCGCCGCAATGGCCCCGGCCAGGATACAAGACATGTGCTGGCTTTTTCCGGAAAAACGTCACCGTGACATCTGCGTTCAGACACGCTCCACGCGGCCTGCCAGACAGACCATCAAGACCCGACGGCACATCAATTGCCAAGATTGGCGCACCAACTCGCTCAATCTGGTCCACGAAGATTTGCGGAAAATCCCGCGACAGGCCTGCACCAAACAACGCATCAACAATCAATTTGGCCGACGTGAAGTCCTTGATTGGTTTTACCGGGCCTTTCCATTTGCCGGACATGACAGCGGCGTCGCCTTTGTAGTCACCGCGTTCACCCCACAGGTAAACATCGACCGGCCAATTGGCGGCCTTCAACAATCGCGCCACAACAAACCCGTCACCACCATTGTTGCCCGGTCCGCAAAGGACGGCCGTGCGGGTTTTTTTGAATCGCGCCACAATCTCTTGCGCAACGGATTTTCCTGCCGCCTCCATGAGGCGTTCCGATCGGATTCCATGCCGTGTGACAGCGGCAACGTCAGCCTTGTACATCTCGGCTGGTGTCAAAATCTCATGGCCGACAAATGGATGCGTCATACCCGAGGCTAGCACACGAGAGTTAAAGGCTCAAATATCGAGCACTTCCTCTTCCACAAACTGGGCGCGTTCGGTGATGAAATTGAAGCGCTCTTCGGGTTTGGTGCCCATCAATTGCTCAACAACGCGCGCCGTAGATGTCCGCGACGCGTCAGTCAGTGTGACTTGCAATAGGAGACGCTTCCTTGGGTCCATGGTGGTTTCCTTGAGCTGCGAAGCCAGCATTTCACCAAGCCCCTTGAACCGGGAAACCTCAACTTTGCCGCGCCCGCTGAGTTCACCTTTCAGCAGTTCTTCCTTGTGCAAATCATTGCGCGCATAGGCCACCTTTGCACCTTGAGCGAGTTTGTAGAGCGGTGGAACAGCGAGATACAAATGCCCCTGGTCAATCAATTCCGGCATCTGCCTGAAAAAGAAAGTGATCAGCAGTGATGCAATGTGAGCACCATCGACATCGGCATCAGTCATGATGATAACCTTGTCATAACGCAAGTCATCTTCCCGATACGATGCACCTGTGCCCACACCCAGCGCTTGAATGAGGTCACCAATCTGTTGGCTGCCAGCCAGCTTGTCCTTGCTGGCACTGGCTACATTCAATATTTTTCCCCGCAACGGCAACACGGCCTGATTTTCACGGTTGCGCGCCTGCTTGGCTGAACCACCAGCCGAGTCTCCTTCCACGATGAAGAGCTCTGACCCTTCATGCAGCGTCGCCGAACAGTCTGCGAGCTTGCCGGGAAGCCGCAATTTGCGCACCGCTGTCTTGCGGCCAACTTCTTTTTCCTGCCGCCGCCGAATGCGTTCATCGGCCCGTTCGATAATCCAGTCCAACAGCCTGTCGGCCTGCGCAGGATGTCCCGTGAGCCAATGGTCGAAATTATCCCGTACCGTATTCTCAACAATCCGGGTCGCCTCCTGCGTTGCGAGCTTGTCTTTGGTCTGGCCTTGAAACTCTGGTTCGCGAATGAACACCGACAACATGGCACCAGATTGGACCATCACGTCATCCGCCGTGATCACACTGGCGCGCTTGTTGTTCTTGAGATCGGCATAGTTCTTCAGGGACCGCGTCAACGCATTGCGAAATCCAGCTTCATGGGTTCCGCCGTCCGCTGTGGGAATGGTGTTGCAATAGGACGACATGAATCCGTCATCGCCACCAAACCACGCAACCGCCCACTCCACGCTGCCATGTCCGCCCTCTTTCTCGATCTTGCCTGAGAAAATGTCGTCGACAACGCGCGTCTTTCCGTCCAGTCGCTCCTCAAGAAAATCCTTGAGCCCACCGGGGAAATGAAACACCGCATTTTGGGGCGTATCGGTGCCCTTGAGGTGCACCGGATCGCACGTCCAGCGGATTTCAACACCACCAAACAGATAAGACTTTGACCGGGCCATCCGGCAGAGCCGCGCCGCCGAAAAAATCGTGTTACCCTTGCCGAAAATCTGTGGATCAGGAAGAAATTTGACGGTCGTGCCGCGTCGCCCGGAGACCTTGCCCTGATTTTTCACCGGTCCGGTTGCGTGTCCGCGCCGGAATTCTTGAACATAAAGCTGCTGCCCCCGCGCCACTTCAACAAGGAGGTGTTCCGACAAGGCGTTCACAACCGACACACCAACGCCGTGCAAACCACCTGACGTTTCATAGACCTTGGAATCAAATTTGCCGCCCGCATGCAGCGTTGTCATGATCACTTCGAGTGCTGACTTGTTCTTGAACTTCGGATGGGGATCAATGGGAATGCCCCGGCCATTGTCTGTGACCGCCAAATAACCATCGGCAAAATACTCAACTTCGATACGACTGGCGTGTCCCGCCACGGCTTCGTCCATCGAATTGTCAATCACCTCCGCAAACAGGTGGTGCAATGCCTTTTCGTCGGTTCCACCGATATACATTCCTGGGCGTCGGCGAACCGGCTCAAGACCCTCAAGTACCTCAATGTCAGCAGCCGTATAACTTTCTTCACCCCTCGACTTCGCGGTTTTTCCCGCAGAAGCTTTTGGTTCTTTTGCAACATCACCAAAAAGATCGGTGCTTTCCGCTTTCTTTGAAGTCTTGGCCATTCAGTCTCTCAATTTTCGAATCAATCCGCCCAGTATGGCGATCCGGACCCGAAACCACAAACAGGTGGCAACAACATGGCTCTGAATTCCTGTTGTTTTTTAGCATAAATTGATTGCAATCTGGCGCAAGGCCGCTATGCGCGATTGAGATTGCAATTCAACAGGAGAGATGGCGATGGCGAAGTACAAAATCCACGCAACCTGGAAAGGTCCCATTGTGATGATCGGCTTCGGCTCCATAGGCCGCGGCACGTTGCCCCTCATCTTGCGTCACATCAAATGCAGCCGCAAGCAGATCACCATCTTCGATCCGTCGGACCTCAACAGGCAAATCGCCACAAAGGAAGGTATCAAATTTGTCCAAAAGGGCCTGACGCCTGCCAACTACAAATCTGTTCTGAAACCTCTCCTCACCTCTGGTCCTGGGCCAGCTTTCATCGTCAACCTGTCATGCGATGTCGACAGCCTCGATATCATGCGTCTCGCCCGCGAAACCGGTGCGCTTTACATCGACACGGTAATCGAACCATGGCCCGGCTTCTACTACAACACCAAGATCGACAACGGAACGCGCACAAATTACGTCATGCGCGAAAAAATGCTGGCCTTGAAACACAAGCTCGGAATCGGCCCCACGGCCGTTTCGTGTTGCGGCGCAAACCCCGGCATGGTTTCCTGGTTCGTCAAGAAATCGCTCCTCGATATCGCCAAGGCGACCAAGTTTAAATTCAGCGCCCCAAAGACACGCGCCGACTGGGCCATGTTGGCAAAGAATTTGGGCGTCAAGGGCGTCCACATCGCCGAACGCGACACGCAACGCGCAAAAAAGCCAAAGCCTCTCGATACGTTTATCAACACCTGGTCCGTCGAAGGCTTTATTTCGGAAGGACTTCAGCCAGCGGAGTTGGGCTGGGGCACCCATGAAAAGAAATTGCCGCCCGAAGGCCGCCGCCACAAAAATCGCAACGCTCCAGCCATCTACCTCGAAAGGCCCGGCGCCAATACGCGCGTTCTGACCTGGACACCATCCAGCGGTTCACAGTACGGCTATTTGGTCACCCATAACGAGGCGATTTCGATTTCCGATTACTATACCGTGAAGACCGGCAATCGCGTGACCTATCGGCCAACGGCGCATTATGCCTATCACCCATCCAATGACGCCATCTTGTCCTGGCATCAGGTATTGGGCTCTGGCGGCAAGCGTCAACCCAAGCACCACATCCTCCAGGCCGACGAAATTGTTGACGGTATGGATGAGCTTGGCGTGCTGCTCTATGGCCACAAGAAGAATGCTTATTGGTATGGCTCGCAGCTGCGCATTGATCAGGCAAAAAAACTCGCCCCCTACCAGAACGCAACCGGCATGCAGGTCACATCTGCCGTGCTGGCAGGTATTGTTTGGGCCATGGAAAATCCCAACGCTGGCGTTGTCGAAACTGATGAAATGGATCACGCCCGGTGTCTTGAAGTGCAATCACCCTATCTCGGAAATCTCGTCGGCATCTACACCGACTGGACACCACTGGACAGCCACATCTCCCTGTTTAAATCCGAGCAGGACAAGCGCGACCCCTGGCAATTCACAAATATTTTGATGCGGTAAGGTCGGCCAAAGCGGCTGGCGTATCGGCGTCACGCAACACGGCGTCAGTGCCGGCGTCGATCTCCACGGCATCCGCCTTGAACTGCGAAATCAGGCCGCGTGCACCTCTGTCACCTTGAACCGACATGAGATGCGGGAAGTGCTCCGCCCCCCAGAGTACCGGGTTGCCGAATTCACCCCGGTACGTCGGTACAACAATGGTCCGGTTTTCCGTTGGGTTATAAGCCGCAATCAATCGGTCAATGACATCGCTTTTGACGAGCGGCATGTCGGCGAGACAAATCACCACTGCATCTGCTTCAGCAGCGCCAACGCCACACCGCAGCGATGTCGACATCCCATCGGCGAAATCCGGGTTATGCACGAACGTGACATTGATCCCGTCCAGTGCAGACTTGATCTTTTCATCTTCATGCCCCGTGACGACGATGATCTCATCCACCGCCGAATTGCGAATATTTTCCACCGTCGCACGCACCATCGTCAGACCGTGAAAATCGGCCAGCATTTTGTTGGTGCCCATGCGCGATGAACGCCCGGCTGCCAGAACAATTGCCGCAACGCGTGGTGCCAATGGTTGTTTTGCCTGAGGGTCCCGTGGGCTGGGCCGCGAACTGATCTCTGCCAACAATCCCCCTGCCCCCATGTCCATGATATCGGATGCCGTCACATCGAGACCCGCAACAATGCGCTCAAGCACCCAATCAAATCCATTGACCTTGGGAGATCGGGCGCACGACGGCACGCCGATGACTGACGCATCTCCCAGCCGTCCCAACATCATCAGGTTGCCCGGATCAACCGGCATGCCGAGATGGATGACGTGCCCGCCCGCCTCCTCAAGTGCCGCTGGAATGACATCGGCACGATCAACGATGGCCGATGCCCCGAACACCAGGATGGGATCGCAATCCTTCGTGTTGAGCCGAGCGATCTCCTCTCGGACGGCATTCTGGGAGTGCCCACACACAACAGTCTCAATCAGCGATGCCCCCAGCGCTGCCAGCCTCTCACGAATGGATGTTTCCGATTTTGCTATGAGACCAGGCTTTGTCTGCGGCAGTTGCGTGATGATCAGTCCGGCTTTTTTATCGGCAAATTCCGCAACCTTGACCAGCGGCTCTGTGCCGATAATGGCCAAAGCTTTTTCCAACACATGCTGAGGTGTGGCAAACGGGATCACTTTGATTGTCGCAATCATCTGTTTCACATTGACAACAGAGTGGTTGGCCAGCGTCGCCAGCGTCAGACTTTCATGCAGATGATTGAGCGCGGTGACCCGAGCCACATCAACGACGGCGACACCATGGATTTTTGCATGAATATTGGACCGCCCCGTAAACGCAGCTTGCGCAGATGCACCAACACCGCACACAGCAACGGCAACCTGATGCGCGGCGATGTCTTCTGGTATGTCGTCAACGTCAAGCCGTGCACCAACAATGGCGTCATGCCCGGCAGCCTGGAGCGCTTTAACATCTTCGCGCGATAGAATGCGGCCCTTCTTGAAGATGCCCTCTGCATGACGCAAGCCGTGGGCGAGTATGGCTCCAACAGCGTTGTCGAGTTGGATGGTCCCGAATTTCATGGGCCCTGCCGCAATGCCTTCGTCATCGCCGCCATAATCGAGATCGCGATTTCAGACGCACCGACGGCACCAATATCAAGACCAATCGGTCCATTGATCCGCGCCAACTGTTGTTCGGTGAACCCTTTGGCGCGCAAACGCTCCATGCGTGTCCCTTGCGTTTTGCGCGACCCCAATGCACCGATATAAAATGCGTCCGACGCCAGTGCCAGTTCAAGCGCGGGATCATCAATCTTGGGATCATGTGTCAGCGCCATGAATGCAGTTCGTGCATCCAGCCCTATCTTTGGAATAATGTCGTCCGGCCACTCACTGTGCAGTGCGATGCCCGGAAACCGCGCGCCAGTCGCAAAGGCACCGCGGGGGTCAACCACCCAGATGTCATACCCCGCAGCCTTGGCCATTGGGATCAGTGATTGTGCGATGAGCACAGCCCCCGTGATGACCAGCCGCAGTGGTGGATTATGGATCGTGACAAACCGTTCGCCATCGTCAGTTTTCTGGACGCCCGATTGATCAAACCGGAACGCTTTCTCCAGCGCAGCATCACCAGCCACATCTTTCCGCACCACAAGTTGCTGCCCGCCTGACGCAAGATCCGTGATGACGGCCACAGGCTGTCGGTCGCGCTTGGCGGAAAGCAATTCCTTGAGGAGCGCGGCTTTCATGAACTAACCGGCTCCACCAGCACCCTGATCTTGCCACCACACGCAAGGCCAACTTTCCAGGCCGTTTCATCGGCAACGCCATAGGAGAGAACAGTGTGTTGCCCCGATTCAATCACGTCAATCGCGTGGGTAATGACATCACCCTCCACACAGCCGCCTGAGACTGCGCCTTCAAAGTTGCCAGCGGCATCAATGACCAGTTGCGACCCAACAGGTTGAGGAGCGGAGCCCCATGTTTCTATAACCGTAGCCAAGGCAATTCTTCGACCCTCGCCCAACCAACTCTCCGCCGTTTGCAATACATCAGCCATGTTCATGCTCCCTGTTTGAGCCACGCCTTGGGATCATGCGCACTGCGACGCGGTGATGCAAGTGTGACCGCCAGATCCTCAAGGCTGTTCAAGCTGTGAACCGGCCGGAATTCATCCACATAAGGCATGATAGCCCGGATCCCGCTGGCCTTCGCTTCAAATCCATCATAGCGCAAAAGCGGGTTCAGCCATATGATGCGTTTGGCGGAAAGTCTTAACCGCTGCATTTCCTTCGTGAGCGACGTCACATCCTCGCGGTCCAACCCGTCTGTCATCAACAACACATGGGCACCCTGCGTCAGCACCCGTCGCGCCCACTTGTAGTTAAACTCATGCAACGTCGTTCCAATGCGCGTGCCGCCGGACCAGTCCTTCACAGCCGCCGAGACCTTGTTCATCGCCTCGTCAATGTCCTTGCGGCGCAATTCCCGCGTGATGTTGGTCAAACGCGTTCCAAACAAGAAGACGTGGACTCGCGCCCGATCATTCGTCAGCGCATGCAAAAAATGCAGAAACATGCGCGAATAGTTCGAGCATGATCCGGAAATGTCGCACAACACCACCAACGGCGGTTCCCGCCAGATCCGCTTCTTGCGCATCAAGTCAACCATATGGCCACCCGTGCGCACCGAAGCCTTGAGGGTGCGTCGCATATCTAGGCGACGTCCCATATGCGACGAACGATAGCGGCGCGTCTGCACGGCGATTGGATTGAGCCTGAGCCGCCTCAACGCCTGCTTTGCTTGTGCCTGCTCTGTCACAGTCATTTGCTCAAAGTCTTTTGCGCGCAGCACTTCATCGGCAGACGCCGTGAATGTGGCATCGATTTCCAGCTCTTCTTTCTTCTGCTCCCGTCGACTGGACATCTCTTGCTTGTCGAACATCGCTTCCGCCAGTCGACGAAACCCGGCCTTCTTTTTGTTTTCATGCGGTTTCCGCGCAATCTGCTGATACATCAGCTGCATGAGTTGTTGCAGGAACTTGGGTTTCTTCCAGAAGACATGGAACGCCTGTTCAAACAGCTCGCCATGTTCGCGCCGCTTCACAAAAACGGCATGCAGCGTCCAATAAAAATCTTCACGCTTGCGCAGCGGCCCAGCCATTGAAGCGTCCAGCGCATCAAGAACAGCCCCAGGCCCGACAGGGATACCTGCCTCACGCAACACCCGCGCGAAATGCATGATGTTTTCGGCAAGATGACCTGTGATTGCGCGGTTGGAATTGGCGGCGGGCAACATGGGCTACATCCGCCCCATCACCCTGAGTTCTTCTTTGACCTGATCAAGAATGCGCTTTGCCTCTGATCCTTCCATGCGCGAAATATCATCCTGATACTTGAGCAGCACGCCGAGCGTGTCATTCACCGTTTGCGGATCAAGCGTTACCGCGTCAAGTTCGTGCAACGCACTCACCCAATCCAATGTTTCTGCAACACCCGGCGCCTTGTAGATGTCCCCCTGTCGCAAGGCTTGCACAAATGCGACGACCTCACGCGCCAGTTCCTTGGCGGCCTTGGGCCGCTTGCTCCGCACAATCTGAAGTTCCCGCGCCGCATCGGGATAACCAACCCAGTGATAGAGACACCGCCGCTTGAGCGCGTCATGCACTTCACGCGTGCGGTTCGAAGTGATGATGACGATCGGCGGTTCCTTGGCAGTGATGGTGCCCAGTTCCGGGATCGTCACCTGAAAATCTGATAAGACTTCGAGCAGAAACGCCTCGAAGGCTTCATCCGTGCGATCCAGTTCGTCAATCAGCAAAACCGGTGCGGCTCCATCCTCCGATTCCAGCGCCTGTAAAAGAGGACGCTTGATCAAGAAACGTTCTGCAAAAACATCCGCTCCCAAGCGGTTTCTGTCAACAGTCCCCGCAGCTTCAGCCATGCGGATTTCAATCATCTGCGCCGGGTAATTCCACTCATACACGGCAGATGAAACATCAAGCCCTTCATAACACTGCAAGCGGATCAATTTGCGTCCCAGCGAAGCTGCCAGAACTTTGGCAATCTCTGTCTTGCCAACCCCGGCCTCCCCTTCCAGGAACAAGGGACGCCCCATTTTGAGCGCCAGAAACACAACGGTGGCAAGATCCCGCCCGGCGATGTAGTCCGCCGATTTAAGCAGATCGAGTGTCGCATCAATAGAACTTGGCAGGGTTTTGGTCATGATCTCACTTTACGAAACAAACGGCCCGCGAGATGATCCCGCGGGCCCTGAAGTGTAGTCTTGGCAAGTTACTTTGCAGCGGCAACGGCCCGCTTGGCCATGACGCCGATCAAATGCGCACGATAATCAGCTGACGCATGCATGTCACTGTTGAGCCTGCCAGCTTTCACCAGCCCGCCCTTGACAGCATCGGCAGAAAAATTCTGCGCCAATGCAGCTTCGAGCTCGGGCACCCGGAACACACCGGGACCAGCCCCCGTCACCGCAACGCGCACCGAGCCATCCTTGAACTTGGCGACAAAGACGCCAACCATGGCATAGAGCGACGCAGGATTGGGGAACTTCGCATAACCAGATTTCACCGGCACTGGAAATTCCACGGCTGTTATGATCTCATTGCCCTTGAGTGCAGTCGAGAACATGCCCGTGAAGAACTTGTCGGCCACAATCTTGCGAACGTTGGTATGGATTGTAGCACCCAAAGCCATGGCAGCCGCCGGGTAATCGGCAGCCGGATCATTGTTGGCAATGGAACCACCAATTGTGCCGCGATGCCGCACGTGCGGATCGCCAATGCCGCCAGCGAGCGAAGACAAGCCAGGAATGGCTTTTTTCAACGCTTTGTCGCCTGCGACTTCGGCATGTGTTGTTGCTCCCTTGACCACAACCGACTTGGCCGAAGCCTTGACGCCTGTGTTCTTCAGACCGCCAAGATCGACAATGTGAGACGGAGCTGCAAGGCCCTGCTTCATGGTTGGCAACAACGTCATACCGCCAGACAAAAGTTTGGCATTTTTGGTTTTGCCGAGCTTGACAGCATCGACCATTTTCGTGGGTTTGTGATATCCAAAGTTTTCCATGTTCATCCAATCCTTACTCAGCGGCCTTTTTCATGCCTTGCAGTTTTTCCCACACACGTAAGGGAGTTGCAGGCATCGCAATATCCTTGACGCCAAGGGCATCAGTGACAGCATTGATGACCGCAGGTGGCGAACCAATGGCACCAGCCTCGCCACACCCTTTCATGCCCAGTGGGTTGGTCGGGCAAGGTGTGCAAGTGAAACCAAGGTTGAACGACGGAACGTCGGCCGCACGTGGCATTTGGTAATCCATGTACGAACCCGTCAGCAATTGGCCTGAGTCATCGTCATAGACACAACCTTCTGCCAAGGCCTGACCAATACCTTGCACAATGCCGCCGTGAACTTGGCCCTCAACAACCATTGGGTTGATGAGATTGCCGAAGTCATCGACACATGTGTAGTTGGCAATGGTCGTCACACCCGTGTCCGGATCGATCTCCACTTCGCAGATATGCACACCCGCCGGGAACACAAAGTTTGCCGGGTCATGGAATGCACTCTCCTTGAGGCCAGGTTCAATCTCGTTGGAGTTGAACTTGTGCGCGACATAAGCGGCCAAGGCCACTTCGCCGAACGCCATCTTCTTGTCGGTACCCTTGACGGTAAATGTACCGTCCTTGAATTCCACGTCATCTGCCGATGCTTCCATGACAGCTGCAGCAATCTTTCGGGCCTTGGCTTCGATTTTGTCGAGTGCCTTGGAAATGGCGTGCATGCCGACAGCGCCGGATCGCGATCCGTATGTACCCATGCCGAACTGCACCTTGTCCGTATCACCATGGACGATTGACACATTGTTGAAGTCGATCCCGAGGCGGTCTGAGACCAACTGCGCGAATGTCGTTTCATGGCTTTGGCCGTGGCTGTGCGATCCGGTAAGAACTTCCACCGATCCGACAGGGTTCACGCGAACCTCAGCCGACTCCCACAATCCCACACCTGCACCAAGCGATCCAACCGCAGCCGACGGCGCAATGCCGCATGCTTCGATATAAGCCGAGATGCCGATGCCGCGTAGCTTGCCGTGCCGGGCAGATTCAGCTTTGCGGTCCTTGAAACCCTTGTAGTTGGAAAGTTCCAGCGCCTTGTCCAGCGAAGCACCATAGTCACCTGCATCGTAGCACATGATGACGGGTGTCTGGTGCGGGAATTGCGTTACGAAATTGCGGCGACGGAATTCTGCAGGATCCATCCGCAATTCACGCGCCGCCGTTTCAACCAGCCGCTCCACAACATAAGTCGCTTCAGGCCGACCCGCACCGCGATAGGCATCAACAGGTGCCGTGTTGGTGTAAACAGCATCGACTTCTGCATAGATGGCTGGAATGTTATATTGTCCCGACAGAGAGCGTGGCGTAGAGGTATGTCGGCACACAGCTTGAGAACGTCGACAGATAAGCGCCCATCGCCGCAATTGTATGAGCCCGCAGGCCAATGATGCGGCCCGAGGAATCCATCGCAAGTTCGGCTTCGGTCACATGGTCACGACCATGGGCATCCGATTGGAAGCTCTCCGTGCGTTCAGCAGTCCACTTGATCGGCCGTCCACCAATTTTCTTGGACGCCCAAACACAGGCCACTTCTTCAGCGTAGATGAAGATCTTTGATCCGAACCCACCGCCCACATCTGGTGCGATAACGCGCAACTTGTGCTCTGGAGCAAGTCCATGAAACGCCGAGATGACAAGCCGCGCCACATGCGGGTTCTGGCTTGTCGTGTACAGCGTATAGGACTCCGTACCCGTATCATATGATCCGATGGCAGCGCGCGGCTCCATGGCATTTGGAATTAAGCGATTGTTGACGATATGCAATTTGGTGACATGAGCCGCAGACTTGAACGCAGCGGCGGTGGCACCTTCATCGCCAATCGACCAATTATACACCCGATTGTCGCTGGCCACGTCGTGAACCTGCGCCTTCGACGTCATCGCCTTGGCCGCATCCACAACATGGGGAATGGCATCGTAGGAAACCTGGACCGCAGCAGCGGCCGCCTTGGCTTGCTCCTTCGTTTCGGCAACAACCAGCGCCACGTGGTCGCCCACATATCGCACTTTGCCCTGGGCCAACACAGGATGCGGGCCGGCCTTCATGGGCGATCCATCCTTTGAATGGATCATCCAGCCACAGATCAACCCACCAAGCTTGTCGTTGGCGATATCTTCGCCCGTGAAAATGCCTACCACACCTGGCATCTTCGAAGCCTTGGTCGTCGAAATCGATTTGATCTTGGCATGCGCATGCGGTGACCGCACGAAATAGCCAACAGTCTGGTCCTTGAGATTGATATCGTCAGTATACTGGCCCTTGCCAGTAATGAAGCGCTGGTCTTCTTTGCGCCTGACGGAGGCACCGATGCCTGTGCTTGTCATGTTTCGCTCTCTCCTGATTACATGTTTGACGCGCCGGTTTGCACGGCCTTGACGATGTTATGATAACCGGTGCAACGGCAGATATTGCCTTCGAGCTCATGACGGATGGTTGCTTCGTCAATGCCTTTGCCTTTGCGGTTGACGATGTCGATCGCCGACATGATCATCCCCGGCGTGCAGAACCCGCACTGCAACCCGTGTTCCTCTCGAAACGCAGCTTGCATCGGATGCAATGTGCCGTTCTTTGCAAGTCCCTCGATTGTTGTCACATCCGCGCCTTCGCACGAAAGCGCCAACGCGGTGCACGACTTGATGGCCTTGCCGTTCACATGCACGACGCAGGCACCACACTGGCTGGTGTCACAGCCCACATGCGCACCCGTCAGACCCAGGTTTTCCCTGATGAATTCCACAAGCAGCGTGCGGCCTTCGACCTCACCACTGACTTTCTTACCGTTCACTTTCATGGCGACTGTTGGCATTTCTTTTTTCCTCCGCTGAATGAGGGCTTCCGATTTCAACAAACTGAATCAGGCCGCCAATTCCAAATTGCCATCCTCATGTTCAACACTGCTTTGTGACTTGGTCAAGCGATACCAACGTGGCACACCAATGTTATTCATTTATGCTGCATTGCACACCAAACCGGATGCCAATCCCCAGCGTAAACCAGCCAAGGAGGACACCATGAAAATCCTGACTTTGCTTTTCGCGCTGATGCTGTCGCTCTATGCGCCCACAGCGTCCAACGCCCAAACACCCGACCAGCAAGCCATCGAACAGGTCATCCGCCAGCAGTTGCAGGCCTTTGCCGCCGACAATGGTGCCGAGGCCTTTGATTACGCGGCACCACTCATCCAGAACATGTTTGGCGATCCGGACAATTTCATCGCCATGGTCAAGAAGGGCTATCCGCCAGTCTACCGCAACAAATCCTACACGTTTGAAAAACTGGCAACCGATTCCGCCGGACGGCCCGCCCAGCACGTCACCATCGTAACCGCCGACGGCAAAACCTACACCGCCGTCTACACCATGGAGCAACAGCCCGACGGCTCCTGGAAAATCTCCGGCTGCTACCTCGCCCAGATCACCAGTGGAACTGTTTGAGCAACATCAGGGGCTTAGGAAAATTATCGTCCTAAGATAGGATTTTACTTGACAGCGTACGGTGGGTGTGCTATACCTTGCCATGATCGACAGCAGTGGGTGAGAACAAAATGGGCAAACAACGCTGGCCCGGCACGTTCAAGAACTCCGTCGGTTTCTCAAAATTGAAGTCTTAAGCAAGTATGGTCCAGTCTCCACCCGTCACGTTCAAGGAAGAAATGGCCGTCACGCCTGTCAGTTCGATGAGTGAGTCATTAACTGAAGCTCCAGCCACAGCGTCAGAGATAAACATGAAGAAATTGCCAGTCTTGTTGACTTTGAAGAATGCAGCTTCGCCATTCTGTCTAATGTGGTTCATTATTCTCGCAAGAGTTCAACCTTATACACCGCGCGGGGAAGCACGCGGCGGAGATCCATCACGTCCTGCAAATCAAGGTGTTTCTGTTCATTCGTCAAAAAATAGTTCAAGAGCTCTCTGACAGAAATCGGCTGTCGATCTGCGCTTTGCTGAACCAAATCACGAAGTACCGACGCAACGCCAAAATTCAGCAATTCACCACTTGGTTTGGCATGCTCGTACAGCCAGTAAATGTCTGGAGAGACAGATTTCTCCAGTTTGAGTTTGGACAAGTCCCGCCGGTGTTCAATCAATGTCTTTCCCTTGTCATTCGGCAGAAACCTCAGTTCCCTCACTTCTGCTTCGCATGCAGCATCGTCCGCAACGCAGCCCTCAGTGAGGACCGAGAAAAAATCAATTGTATACTGCAATCCATACCCGCTTCGCGACTGGACCAACGGCGCTGCCAAGCCTGTTGCATTAACTTTATCACTTTCAAGATTGAATTGGTCAAACATGAGCTGACGCAAATTCCAAATCACCGTGATGTCCATGTCACAAGCAACAGCAGAGCGCAGACCTACTTGGACCCACGGACTTCTAAGCGTCTTGTCCCATGTGCCCACAAACTTAAACGAGGGGTCGGCAAAAGATTTCGCCCCGTACTTCATGAAGTCAGGATACTCCAAGAATACAATTCTGATGCTTGCCGCGTCAAAACCAGCCGTGCGTGACACATCCTCACCAGCTTTCAGCACGTCGATGATATTGCGCAAAGTGTTGGGAGTAAATTGTGTCACCAACTCAACAAAGCGTTCAAGGTAGGGTGAGAAGTCGTCGCGTTCATGGGTCTCGCCTTCATGGTCAATTCTTTTGAACTTGACTGCATAGTTCTTGCCAGCACACGCCTGAAACATCGGAGCGCTTGGTGAAGCCTCCGACGATTGGGCGTGCGCCCAGACAGATGCACCAAGGTACACAGCCCACGACAACAGAGTGATGACGAGTCGACGCACCAGCACAAGGCCCTTTCTCATTAAAGACGTATCCAATGGGACAAAACTATCAATTCCTACATCCAAACAGTTTGGCATGCAACCTGCACTCGCACCTGCTGTTTTTGAAAGGCAAGGTGCTATTGCTGCGGCAACGGTTTCAAGATCGCCCTCAGCGGGATGGCTAAAGCAGCCGCCAACTACGAATGTACGCGGAGTTAATTATGTGCACTGTCACCGTTATCCGTAATCTTAGGTCGAAAGTACGATTTACCATGATTTAGCCTCTATTTTTCTGGCGCAGATACAATAGCGAATTGAATTGCATGTATTTTGGCGATCAAATTCTATGTCATCCAACGATTTTACCTTTTTTTCCATTGTCAATTTATCAGTGCTTCAAGAACTGATCCAAAAGTTGCAGGCTCAGTGTGCCTTGTGTCTCAAACGAGTTCTCCGTCAGGATCCTGACATTGGTGAAGAGTTTTGGGTAAAACTTGCCGAAGTCAGTCGCGCGTTTTAATGCTTCGGACTTTTTCAAGAGCCAACGGATGTGTCTCGGAAATCCGCTCGTTTCAGGGCAAGTTGCGATTGTGCTTCCATCGCAAGTCTTCGACGTCGTGAATATTTCTCTGAGCCTATAGATGTAATCATCTCTCTGTTCGTCCATGATTTTTTTGATCGCTAAATGTTGCGACGCTGGTAGAGTCAAGAGATGCATGGTCCCACAGAATCTGGATATGTTCCCAACATGTACGTCGAATGGTTCAAGTTTGTCACCAAGCTTTTTAACTCACATTCGAACTTCGATTTTGCGACAATCTGCATCAGGACTTGCTCAGCGTCCGATGCCGTTTACTGGCAACTTTCACTCGATGTAAGCAGAAGACACTGTCCCAGCGTTTTGCGAGATTTTAGTAATGTCACGAATAAATCAGTCTGATGTTAGCCCGTTCGAAAACCAGAGATGCCGTCACATCTTGATCACTTGCGCATTGCCGACAGATTTTGACTCAAACTCTTCGGACGATATCCATAGCTCGAGTCCATGTACTCTGGATATGTAAGAAACTGCTTTAGGATCATACATGGTCTGGATAAAATTGCTGAGGTCATTGACAATGCCATTTTCGCCAACCATTTGTGAATTTGACTGAATAGCTCTTGCCAACATAAGCCTGCAAACATTGGCTCGCCGTGGTAAGCATCCGTCCCCTCGCTTTGCGCCCAAACAGATGCAGGGTGAAGAGGGAGCATGCCGAACGCAGCAACAATCATCGTCTGCAAAGCAACTCGCCGCGTCGCACTGGCTCGCCCTAAGAGAGAATCAAAACATGTCATGCAACCTGGTTCTAGTAGCGCGCTTGGAAGTGTCAAGTGATGCGCGCTAACGCTCCAGAGACTCCAGCAGTGTCTTCAAACTCCGCGCAGTTGCTTCATCTGCGACCGCAATGGCCCGCTCCAAATCAGCCCGTGCGCCCGCAACTTGTCCCAGTTTCATCAGGTAAGTCGCCCTGACGACGTAAACCTCCGCAAGCTCCGGCGCGACCGCTACGGCCTTGTCAAAATCGGCAAACGCCTCCCGTTCCGACTTCAACACCATCTTGGCCTCACCGCGTCGGGCATAGGCCAAACCAAAGTCCGGATTGGACAGCACCGCCGTGGTGAAATCCGCGATGGCTTTTCCGGGTTCCGACATCTTCAACAAGATGCGGCCTCGATGATAGGCGGCGTCTGCGTGCCTGGGGTCAAGATCGAGAGCAGCGTCGAAGGCGGCCATCGCGCCAACCACATCCATCTGCGCCAGCGCTTTTTTTCCCCTGGCAACTTCGTCATCGACGGGAGCCGCAAGGGCGCAACCGGACAACAGGTAGAGAGCAAGGCACAGGCGTTTGATCATGGCAAACCCTAACTGCCAGGAACTGACATGACAAGAACGCAGTGTCATGCCGCAGTCCTTTGTCTCAACGTCGCGAAAGCATTGCCGGTAATTCCATCGCCCTGTAAGTTCTGTCCATGCAGTCACGCGCACTCGCAGCCTTGGCCTTCACGATCATCGTCTGGGGATTGACCAGTTCGTTTGCGCGCGCCTTTTCCTTGGCAGCCTCTCCCAACGAGGCCCTGCTCATCCGCACGATCATCAGCGCCCTGTTCTTCTCAATCGTATTGCTGATAGGTCCCGGCTTTTCTTTGCCGCGTCACGAATGGCCGAAGCTCGTGGGCCTGTCACTCGTCGGCATGCTGGGCTACTACATCTGTTCCGTGAATGGCTTTGCCCTTGCCCCGGCAGGACTGGCAACGCTGGTGTTTTCAATTCAACCACTGATGATCGCGGTGACAGCAAGCGTTGTCGGAACTGAAAAACTGAACCGTTGGATCATCATTGGACTCATCGTGTCGCTGCTGGGCACGGGACTTCTGGTTCTGGACGATCCTTCAAATTACAACCTAGCGGACAGCTCATCGATCCTCAAAGGTGTGGCCTTCATGTTCGTCTCATGCATCGTTTGGACCGTCTATGTCATCTTCACGCGTCCGCTCATCCAGCAATACGGGGCCATCAAGATCACGGGCCTCTCCTGCATGATCATCGCCGTTCCCTTGCTGCCCTTTGTGGATACGCAAACCATCACCATTTTGCGCAATCTCGATACCAGCGCCATTTATTCACTTTTGTTCCTCACCACCATCGGTGCCACCACAAGCGTCGTAACCTGGAATTACGCCGCTGGTCATTTGCGCCCCACATTGCTCGGCAGCAGCATGTACATCATTCCTCTGGTAGCGATTGCGTTCGCCTGGGCTTGGCTGCGCGAACCTGTAACACCGATTGTTGTTGTCGCAGGAACGGTGATCTTGGCAGGCCTGGCAATTTCCGAGTTTGGCAACTCCCTCTGGGCCAAGGTCACCTCATCTGCTAAGACGTCCGCATGACAGTCGACACATCGAAATCTGCAACACCTTGGTATTTCTTGCCGGTGACGGTGCTGATTGCAGGGTGTCTCGTCGCCATCGTGAACTTCGGCATCCGCTCCACCTTCGGGCTGTTCACCGCACCGATCACTGAATTTCACCAATGGCCACGCGAAACGTTTTCGTTTGCCATGGCCCTGCAGAATCTCGTGTGGGGTCTGATGACTCCTGTCGCCGGCGCATTGGCAGATCGCTATGGTGCCGCGCGCGTCCTGATGGTGGGCGCGGTCTTCTACGCCATTGGGGTCTTGGTGATGAACATCGCGTCGTCCCCCATTGAAATGCATCTGGGCGGCGGCCTGCTGGTCGGCATCGGCGTTGCATTTTCATCGTTCGGCATTGTCATGGCGGCACTGGGTCGGATTGTGCCACCGGAAAAACGTTCCTGGGCCTTCGGTCTGGCAACCGCGTCCGGATCACTCGGACAGTTCATATTCTCGCCCCTGGCCGCCGCAATGATTTCTGCCTATGGCTGGAACACAGCGTTGGCGTCCCTTGCCATGACGTCCCTGCTGATACTCGTCTTCGCGCTCCCCCTGATGGTCCAGAACACATCCACCAATGCTGGCATGGCGGGTGAAACCACGCTCAACATGCGCGAAGCAATCACTGCAGCATTCGGCCACAGGTCCTATGTTCTGCTCGTCGCTGGATTTTTTGTGTGCGGGTTCCAGTTGGCATTTATCACCGTTCACTTGCCGCCTTATCTGGCAGAACATGGGATCAGCAAGGAATTCGCGGGTCTGGCCATGGGTCTCATCGGCTTGTTCAACGTCGCCGGTTCCTATTCTGCTGGCATCATCGGCGGCAAACGCGAAAAGCGCGTTCCCTTGAGTGTGATTTACCTGCTGCGCGCCATTGCCATAGCAGGATTCATATCTGCCCCGATCACGCAAACCACGACACTGCTCTTTACAGCTGCCATGGGATTCCTGTGGCTCTCGACCGTTCCTTTCACCATGGGACTTGTCACAGTGATGTTCGGCACGCGCTACATGGCAACACTTTATGGCTTTGTCTTCCTCAGCCACCAGATTGGATCATTCATGGGCGTATGGCTCGGTGGCAAACTCTATGACGTCTACGGCACATATGACATCGTGTGGTGGCTCAGCATTGCGCTTGGCGTATGTGCAGCCGTCGTGCACTTGCCGATCCGCGAAGCGCGCGCGCCATTGTTCGCCGCAGCCTGAAAAATGAAATGGCCCGGCCATGGCTTCGCGCTGAAACTCTTTGCGAGCGTCATTGCACTTTGGTTATTGCCATGTTTGTCCTCATGCGCCACTCGGCATTGCCCGATGCGGCCAGCGGAACAATGCTGGTGGTTTTCAACCCCGGCACTCCAAAAGACAATGCATTCGCCACCATCATCAAATCCGGGGCCGCACCTGTGCGCGAAACCGCATTCGGCTTTATCTGGGTCGTCACCAGCACTGAACCAGGACTGGCAGGAAAGTTGCTCGCCAATGGCGCATTGGGTGCCTACCGCGACTTGCCGATCAACCCGACAATTGCGGGCTGTGTGGCCGTGGCGGACGCGAAAGTGGCGGATGCGTTTCGGACTATAAAAAAGGCCGCGACACATAAGTCGCGGCCCTGAATCTGATCTGTAGAAGCACTTTAGCGCGAATAATATTCCACGACGAAGTTTGGTTCCATTTGCACAGGATATGGAACTTCGGACAGCGCCGGAATGCGGCTCAGCTTGATCGAGCTGCCACCGATCTCAATATAATCAGGAATATCGCGCTCGGCTGAAGCTTGTGCTTCCTGGACTGAAACCAGTTCCTTGGCCTTGTCGGTCAATTCGATCACATCGCCAATCTTGATACGGATGGAAGGAATGGTCACGCGCTTGCCGTTGACCTTGACATGGCCATGGCTGACGAACTGGCGGGCTGCGAAAACGGTCGACGCAAGCTTTGCACGATAAACCAAAGTCGCAAGACGACGTTCCAGAAGACCGATCAGGTTTTCCGAGGAGTCGCCCTTCATGCGGACAGCTTCTTCATAGAGCTTTGAGAACTGGCGTTCGGAAATCGTGCCGTAGTAGCCCTTCAGCTTCTGCTTGGCGCGCAGCTGCAGGCCGTAGTTGGACATCTTGCCCTTACGACGCTGACCATGTTGGCCGGGACCATATTCGCGCTTGTTGACAGGGCTCTTTGGACGGCCCCAGAGGTTTTCACCCAGGCGGCGGTCAAGCTTATATTTGGCGTTTGCACGCTTTGTCATTACGGTTCTCCATAAGTTGTGAACCCACCCTCCTGGCACCGGTCTCCCGGCCGACAGACAGCCAAACGACCGTCACGGGTAAGTGGGGCGGTCTATAGTGCACCGCAAAACGGATGTCAAACCGGCAGGTCGACCACGTCTACCACGGAAAATCCATGGTTTTTATAGGCACTTACGCTCCCGGAATCGATGGCTGACGTCACCAAGACAACTCCATCCATTGTCTCATCAGACAGGTGTTGAACGAGGGTTGCATCCTGCAACACATGCTCGACACGACGCGCAATGGCAGGTGCCGGATCAACGTAGCTGACGTCCCACGGCGCGACGGACCGGATCTCGTCGACAATCAATGGGTAATGGGTGCAGCCCAGCACGACGACATCCGTGCGGCGCCCACTGTCGTCCACAAAAACCGGGGCAACTTCGGCCCGCAATTCTTCCAGATCAAATCCATGCCCACGCAGTTTCATCTCGGCAATCCCGGCAAGCTTCTTCGCGCCATGCAATATGACCTTGCAGTGCGACGCATAAGTATGGACCAGGGAATGGGTGTATTCCCGCGCCACAGTTCCGGGCGTCGCCAACACACCAATGACTCCACTCTTCGAAATGGTTGCTGCCGGCTTGATCGCGGGCACAGTGCCAACAAACGGCAACGCAAAACTCCTGCGCACCGGGATCATCGCGATTGTCGATGCCGTGTTGCAGGCAATCACCACCACATCGGGTTTCACACGCTCAATCAACGCACGGAGGACGGCTACAATTCGGTCAATGAGTTTGGACTCGGCCCAGGCCCCATAGGGGAAACCCGCCGTATCCGCCGCATAGATGAGTTCGGCGTTCGGCAATTGTGTCCGCACAGCACGGGCCACAGTGAGGCCACCCATGCCAGAATCAAACACCAGGATGCGGGGTCTGCTCATGCCTTGCCCCGCAAATGCTTGCGCGTCAGCGACGACACCACTCCACGCAAGGACCGCACTTCCTGCTCGGTCAATTGCGCGCGGCCAAACATGTTGCGCAAATTGCGGATCATCGCCGGTTGCTTGGCAACCGTTTTGAAGAAACCCAACTCAACCAATTCCAGCTCCAGGTGCTCATAAAACCCATAGAGCTCCTCTTTTGTAGCGGGCCGCGTGTGCGGCATGTTCAGTCCCGGTCCGGTGATGGCCGCCAACTCCTGTGTCGCCATGCCAAGCGAAGGTGCCTCATGGCGAAACCATTCGTAACTCACCAGCAAAACAGCTTGTGCAATATTGAGCGAGGCATAGTCCGGATTGACGGGTGCCGTTATCACCACATCCGCCAGTGAGACCTCGTCATTGTTGAGGCCATACCGCTCGCGCCCAAACAGTAAAGCGATACGCTCGCCATTCTTGCAGCGCTTCCGCATGTCTGTCCCGGCCTGTTCCGGGGTGATAATATCCTTGGTCATGTCACGCGGCCGTGCCGTCGTCGCATAAACATAATTCATGTCCTGAAGGGCTACCTTCAAATCACTGAAAACCCGCGCTTTTTCAACGGTCGCATAGGCCCCCGAAGCCGCATTCACCGCCCTCTCTCGGTCCCAGCCTTCACGCGGCTCAACCAGCCGCAAATCAAACAGTCCGAAATTCGCCATGGCTCGCGCCGCCATGCCAATGTTTTCGCCCAATTGTGGATTGACGAGGATAACAACAGGGAGATTGTTTTGCGCAGTCATTGGGCTGACATAGCGCTATCGTCGCGGTGCCTCAAGCTTTCGCGCTTGCCGCAGTTGCGGGAACATCCAACTCCAAATGCCCGCAACAGCCATGGTGCCGAATCCACCCATCACAACAGCGAAAATGGCGGACGTCTTTGCTGCGACAACACCAGCGCGGAACTCCCCCAGTTCGTTTGACGCACCAATGAAGACGCGGTTCACTGCGTTTACCCTGCCCCGCACTTCATTTGGCGTCCACAGCTGCATCAACGTCTCACGAATGTAAACGCTCACCATGTCAAACGCCCCCATCAATGCCATCGCAAAAACCGATAGCGGCAACCATGTAGAGTAACCAAATACAACAACCGCAAAACCGAACATTGCCACACAGATAAACATGGCGCGGCCAGCGTGATCTCTGATGCCATACCTCGCGAGATAAGCCGCAACGATTATCGAACCAATGCCGGGTCCGGCGCGCAGCAGCCCAAGCCCCAGTTCATCGGCATGCAATATGTCACGTGCGTAAATCGGCAACAGCGCATATGTGCCTCCGAGCAAAACAGCAAACAGATCGAGTGTGATGGCACCGAGAACAATTTTTTCCGAACGGATGAATCTGAAGCCCGCAAGGAGTGTCTCAATTGTCGTTTCCTCGGCGTGGTTCTCCTGCGCCACGCGGCCAATGAACACGACGCAGATCATCGCCAAGGCGAGCAACGCAGTCGCAGTTCCGTAGGCTGCAAACCCCGAAATGCCAAATAGCAAGCCACCTGCAACGGGACCAGTAATCCCGGATAGCTGCCACGTCATCGAAGTCAGGGATATGCCGTGAGGGATGGCTTCCTTCGACAGGAGATTGGGCGACAACGCATCTGACGCCGGATTGAAAAAAGCCCGGGCAATCCCGAGAAAGGCCAGCAACCCAAAGACCAAGCGTACATCAGTTTGTTGCGTGAGCGTGAACCAGACGAATCCGCACGCAACAACAAGTTCCAGCGCCAAACACAGGCCGACGATCAGTCGGCGGTTGAACCGGTCCGCCACAAGGCCGGTAACCAAGACCAGCATCAGTGCCGGCAAGAATTGCGAAAGGCCAATCAGGCCCAAGTCAAAGGGGTCATTGGTAATTGAATAAACCTGCCAGCCCAATGCCACAACCATGATCTGGGCAGCAAAACTGTGAAGAGTCAGCGTCATCAGGTGGAAGACATAAGGTCGATAATGCAGCGCATTGGCTGATGGAGAAAGTGTGTCTGCCGTCATTGCACTGCGGTGCCACGTTTGCCCCAGCCTGTCAATTTGAGAGCGATGCATTTACCAGCTGTGTGTGTTCTGCCGAGTCCCGCTTGCCTTGCCGCCTGCTCCGCTGCCAAGTTGACCGCGCTATCCATGTCTGACAACATACGTCCCGGTCGTCCTCACTGCCGAGACCATATCATGAATCTGAAAGATCGTATCACTTCAGAACTTTCCGGCCACGAGATTGTGACCAAACGCATGTTTGGCGGTCTCTGTTTCATGCACCGCGGCAACATGCTTGTTGGGACATTTCGCGACGGCTTCATGGCGCGCGTGTCGAAAGCTGATCACGGTGCCGCTGTGATGATGCCGGGTGCATCTGCCATGGAGATGAAGGGCCGCGTCATGGAAGGTTTCATTCTCGTTACAGCAGAAGCTGTGGCGGACGACATGGCGTTGCGCAAGTGGATCGACATGGCGTTAAAGTATAACGCGACTTTGCCAGCAAAGACCGTCAAGCCACCAGCGAGAAAGTCAAAGGAATAGCGTACGTCCATGCTTGGTAAATTTAATGAACGACCTTGAAGAAAGAGCATGGGTTTGCGCCCAAAATAATGCTGACTGGCACGAGGCCATGTTCAGCGCGCGCCAAATTCCGTCGAACCGTAACAAGCACCACTGGCAAAGCCTGAGCCCGCCACCCGCATACCACTCCAATCTCGTTATTCTCGATTCTGGAGATAACCGTCATCATCTCAAAACCATCCGCGCCATTGACCAGGTCCTCGATTTTGAATGGTCGTTGAAAGATTCTTTCTCGCGCCTGGAATTGGAAAAGGAAGGATTCGCCGTATTGTTTGCGGCGCGTTGGATCTGGCGTGAGCCAATCGCGGCAGCCACTCCTGACAATTGGAAAGCGCTGAGACAAACCAAAGACCTCCACAAATTTGTAAAGGCCTGGCGAGGCACCAGTCCGCACTCTGCTGGCAACCATTTTCCCGATGCAATGCTCCACAACACGGCGGTGACATTCCATGCCAGATCAATCAATGGCGAGATAACCGCGGGATGTGTCTCAAACCGTTCGAAAAACGCGACAGGATTTTCCAACTTCTTTGTGGTCAATGAAAGTGTGGCATCAATGTTTGCAGAGGCTACACAGGCTGTTCAGGCACACTGCCCGGATGTCCCGGTCGTGGGCTATGAACGTGGTGGCGAACTGCAAGCCGCCATTGAATGCGGTTTTCAAGCCGTTGGTCCCTTGCGCATTTGGCAAAAGCAGAGGCCACAGTCGCATTGACCAAGAATTGCAAGCACACCGCGCGCCTGCTATAGCGCCGCCAGCAATTCGCAAATCAGGGAAGTATCATGGACAAGATCAAGGTCGCCAAACCCGTTGTTGAACTCGATGGCGATGAGATGACGCGCATCATCTGGGACATGATCAAAAAGAAGCTGATCCTGCCTTATCTCGATATTGACCTGCACTATTACGATCTTTCCATCGAAAATCGCGACAAGACTGACGACAAGGTGACGGTCAATTCAGCCAACGCCATCAAGGAACATGGGGTGGGTGTAAAATGCGCCACCATCACACCGGATGAAGCGCGGGTGAAAGAATTCAATCTCAAGCAAATGTGGAAATCGCCCAACGGCACGATCCGCAACATATTGGGTGGCGTGATTTTCCGCGAGCCCATCATATGCGCCAATGTTCCGCGCCTCGTACCCGGCTGGACCAAGCCCATCATCATTGGTCGCCATGCTTTCGGCGACCAATACCGCGCCACAGATTTCACCTTCCCTGGCAAAGGCACACTCACCATGAAATTCGTGGGCGACGATGGCAAGGTAATCGAAAAAGAAGTTTTCAAGTCACCGTCAGCCGGTGTGGCCATGGCCATGTACAATCTCGATGACTCGATCAAGGAATTCGCCCGCGCTTCCTTGAACTATGGTTTGCAGCGGCAATTGTCGGTGTATTTCTCCAGCAAGAATACCATTCTCAAGGCCTATGACGGTCGCTTCAAGGATATCTTCCAGGCCATCTTCGATGCCGAATTCAAAACCGAATTCGACAAACTGAAAATCACTTACGAACACCGCTTGATCGACGATATGGTGGCCTCCGCCATGAAATGGACCGGTGGCTATATCTGGGCCTGCAAGAACTACGATGGCGACGTGCAATCTGATCTCGTCGCGCAAGGGTATGGGTCACTGGGCTTGATGACATCAGTTCTCCTGACGCCCGATGGCAAGACTGTCGAAGCCGAAGCTGCTCACGGCACCGTGACCCGTCATTATCGCCTGCACCAGCAAGGCAAGGCGACATCAACCAACTCAGCCGCCTCAATCTTCGCCTGGTCCGGCGGCTTGAAACACCGCGCCAAACTGGACTCAAACGAAAAACTTACAAAATTTGCGGAAGCACTTGAAAAAGCAACGGTTTCAGCTATCGAGGATGGTTACATGACCAAGGATTTGGCAGTCCTTGTCGGACCAGATCAGAAATGGCTCACGACTGAGGGTTACATTGAGGCGGTTGACAAAGCGCTGCAAGCCGCAATGGCTTAAGCGGCTCTTGCCACCGCATCAAGTACCAGCGGCAAATCGACAGGTTTGCTGAACACGCCTTTAGCGCCGTTGATCATAGCCTTGTCCAGAAGGTCATCGGCGCTATAGCCCGTCATGAAATAGATGCAGGCGTCAGGATTGCTCTTTTTGATCTCCAGGAAACTCTCAACGCCATTCTTGATCGGCATCATGACATCAAAGAACCCGATGTCGACTTTGTTCAATCGATATGCCTCAACAGCTTCTTGGCCATTGTGGACAACAATAACAGTGTGATTGTCCATGCTGAAAAGTTCCGCAAGCGATTGCGCATTTTCAACGTCGTCATCCACAACCAGTATGTTCAAAGACTTCCCCATCACATTCCCTCTTATGCTGCAAGTGACCGCAGCTGGCTTAACAATTCAAATGGATCAAACGGTTTGTTCAAAATGCCCGTCGCACGAAAATCCCGAAGGATTGTTTGCGCGTCAGAGTTCTTGATATCGCTGTCTGTCAAAATGATAATCGGCGCAGTGATCCCTGCCCTCCTCATTTCGGCATAGATACCAACACCTTCAATCAGCGGTTTGTGCAGGTCAAAAATGAAAACGTCTTTGTCGCCTGTCGACTTGATTTGATCAAAGTCCGTCGCGGAATTGACCACCTGGCAATGGTGGCCGGCAGCGGTCAGCAAGTCCGTCATGTTGCTCACATCTTCACGGCCAGAACTCTGGGCAACGACAACTCCCTTCGGCCCAAGGTCACGCACCAATGACAAGACCCTCTCAGGTATGAGTGGCTTGGTGATGACACCCAGTGCGCCATTCGCAATCGCCTTGCTGAAGCAATTGCTCAACACTGTAGCCCGTCATCATGACGACCCTGGCATTGGGCTTCATTTTTTTGATTTCGAGAAAACTTTCGACGCCATTCTTGCCCGGCATCATGACGTCCATGAATGTCAGGTCAAAGGTTTGATTCACAAACGCTGAAATTGCGGCCTCACCACTGTGAACCATGGTGACGATATGGCCTTCAAGCTCAAACAGTTCTGACAACGAATTGGCATTGTCGACGTCGTCATCGACAATCAAGATGTTGAGTGCTGAATTCATAGCAGTCCCGACCCTTCCCAAGCAAACATATGCCTCGCAAAATGCCTGACTCAGGCTGAATCCGGAGTGAATGTGATCAGTAAAACTGTGTTGTCTGGAGCTTTCGGTCTGCCTGTACTTACCAAAGCAATAATGAATCTATTGCTTGAGTTGCATTTTGTAGAACCGCTCAATCATTGATATATCAAGCCGCAGAAACGGTTTCGGCAGAAGCCAAAGGCAAGTAGATTGAGAACTTGGCTCCAAGTCCGATTTCCGACGAGATTTCGAGGCGTCCACCATGCTGTGTTGCAATCTGCTCAACTGCAGGAATGCCAAGTCCGGTACCAAAGCTCTTCGTCGTAAACAGTGGTTCGCGAATCTTTTCAAGAATGTCAGATGAAATACCCGGCCCATTATCCGAGACCGTAATGATCGCCATGCCGTCTTGCGAGGTCGTAACAACACTCAGTTTGGGATGTTTAACCGAGAACTTGGACACATCCTCACCCGTCCCCACCATCGCCTCTGATGCATTGGAAATGAGATTGATAACGGCACGCTGAAGTCGTGCGGGATCGAACGGAACATCCATGTCGGCAAGGCCAAGCGCACACTCGATTTCGACGGCTGCAGGCAGCCGTTTTGCTTCTTCTTCAATAATGCCAACCAGCCATTCATCAAGATTTGTGGGTTGCGCCGAAATCTGTTTGGTCCTGGAGAAGTCAAGCAACTGCGTAATGATGCTGTCGCACCTTGAGATACCATTGTTGATGCGCTGCAGCTGGGCCTCAACGCCAAGTCCCTTGTCCTTGATTTTGCGTTCGAGCAAGAATGCCGACGTCCGAACTGCACCAAGTGGATTACGCAGTTCATGGGCAACTGTTGCGGTCAATTGACCAAGTTGCTCCAGTCGCCCCCGCTTCAGCAATTCATCTTGGACGTCTTTCAATCGTCTCATTTTATCAGCCAATTCTTGGTTGAGATGCACGATTTCATTGTTGATTGTGGTGAGGCGACGGTTCATCGCCTCTGACTCTTCTTGCGCCGTTTCAGCCTGTACTTTGGACGTTTCGAGATCGTCAAGCCGCTTGAATGATGAGCGGAACATGTAGATGGCTGAACCAATGCCGAGGAGTGACACGCCCACTGCTGTGCCAACGTAATACAAGAGACGCCGCGTCAACTCAGACTGGCGCCTCAGCAGGATTTTCCCAAGCTCTGCGGACGATTGTTCCCAGACTTCTCGCGTCTTGGCGATAACGTCACCGGCACCCACGGAAAATGCGCCGACCGATGGAAGGGCCGTCAGAAGATCTGAACCTGTTTTTCTGTCAACAACCCGCGCGGCACCAAAGTACGGCGCATCAAGTTGAGATGCTGCATACTTGATCGATTGGTAGGTGCTGGATGCGCCTGCATTGCGTTGGGCGGAGTCGATCTGCCGTTGCAGTTCCAGAATTGCGCCCCGCCATTCGCCAAGTGCAGAACGAAATTCATTTTCACTTGAAATGCCGTCTTTCAGTGAGATGAATGCCTTTGCTTTGAACTGCGCCTCAAGAAATCCCATGACCACGTCAGGTGCGTTGCGGGCAGAGAGATTGGATAGATAAATCGCCTCAGCACCACCATCGTTCGCCATGCCCAACTTGACATTGATGTCATAGATCGATTCAACCAACTTTCGCGAGACCGATTTTACGTTAGCGCCATCCGAGGCCGCAAGTTGTCTCACCGCCTGCAGCTTTTCTGCAACGTAAAGTTCGGAGGAACCGTCAATAATCGACTTGAGTGCATCAACAATGACAAGGGGTTCTTTGCCTTGCAGGTCGAACAACAGCGGCACAATGCGGCGATGCACGTCAAAGGCATAGATACTGCGGTCCAGTTTGTAGAGATCTGCCCGCAGCGAGGTCGTGGTCAGGTAACAAATGAAAAGGAACGGAAAAAGCAACACCGCGATAATCAGCGAGAGTTTATACCCCGCTATTTGTGATGCTAATTTGCCGACCATTGGCGACTCTTCCCCATGAGACAATCGCCAAACTATTCAATCGGCGAAATCAAACCTCAGATGTCTTAGGAAACCGCGGTAAAGGCCTCATTAAGATTTCGCAGCAAGAGCTGCCGAGATGGCCGCGAGCGCCTCCTCGGCCTTGCTGCCATCTGGTCCTCCTGCTTGCGCCATGTCAGGTCGTCCACCACCACCTTTGCCACCCATGGCTGCCGATCCGGCTTTGACGAGTTCAACGGCGTTGAAGGACTTTGTCAGATCATCTGTTACGCCGACAACGATGGCTCCCTTGCCATCGTCGGACACCGCCACCAGCGCAACAACGCCGGAACCAACTGTCTTCTTGCCGCCGTCTGCCAGTGATTTGAGATCCTGTGGTGCCACACCTTTGACAATGCGCGCCATCAGCCGTGTGCCATTGACAGACTTGATGTCGCTTTGGGCCTGTGCGCCGCCGCCCATGGCCGCAGATTTTCGCAATTCGGCAACATCCCGTTCCAGTTTACGGCGCTCTTCTGCCAGAGCCTCAACACGCTGAACCAGGTCAGCAGGTTGGGTTTTGAGAACGGCTGAGGCCGCCGCAACGCGGTGATCTTGAGCATTGAGATAGGCAAATGCCGCATCGCCTGCGAGCGCTTCCAACCGGCGCACACCGGCAGAAGACCCGCTGTCCGATAACACTTTTATGAACCCAATGTCGCCAGTGCGAGACACATGGGTGCCACCACACAGTTCCAATGAATAGATGGGGCGTTCGCCAGCCGTGGAATTGTGCCCCATGGATACCACACGAACTTCTTCGCCATATTTTTCGCCAAACAACGCCATGGCACCCTCACCGATGGCATCATCGACGCTCATCAGACGGGTGTTGACGGCATCGTTCTGCAAGACGATTCTGTTGGCGATGCGCTCGACCACGGCGATCTCTTCCATCGTCATGGGTTTGGTATGTGAAAAATCAAATCGCAACCGGTCAGGTTCAACCAGCGAACCTTTCTGTGCCACATGCGGACCCAGCGTCTTTCGCAGTGCTTCATGGAGTAGATGTGTAGCCGAATGATGACGACGGTTGCCACTGCGCCGATCATGATCAACCACCAGCGTTGCAGCGTCGCGGACATTGATCGTGCCTTTGGTCACGCGCCCCACGTGAACAATCACATCTCCAACACGCTTGACAGTGTCAGCAACCTGGATGGTGGCGCCATCCGCCGTGGTGATCTCGCCATGGTCGCCACTCTGACCGCCAGATTCGGCATAGAACGGCGTCTGGTTCATGAGTACTGAAACATCGGCTCCACGCGCTGCGGTTTCCACAACCTGATTGCCCGTAACGATGGCACTGATGACACCCTCCGCCGTCTCAGTGTCGTACCCCAGGAATTCACTCGCCCCAACTTTTTCACGCAGTTCAAACCATACCGTCTCGGTCTTTGCCTCTCCGGATCCCTTCCAGGCTCGGCGCGCGTCCTCACGCTGCGTTTTCATCGCCGCATCAAAGGCCGTCGTGTCAACCACAACACCACGTGACTTCAACGCGTCTTGTGTCAGGTCGAGCGGAAATCCATAGGTGTCATAAAGTTTGAACGCCGTATCGCCTGAGAACGTATCCCCCTTGGTCAGGCTGGAAGATTCCTCATCCAGCAGTTTAAGGCCACGTTCCAACGTCTTGCGAAATCTCACTTCTTCCAGTTTCAACGTTTCAGTGATCAAATCCTGGGCGCGCAAAAGCTCTGGATAGGCAGCTCCCATTTCGCGGGCCAAGGACGGCACCAGTTTGTACATCAGGGGTTCTCTTGCCCCGAGTAGTTCGGCATGGCGCATGGCGCGGCGCATGATCCGCCGCACGACATAACCGCGACCTTCATTCGACGGCAGCACGCCGTCGGCAATCAAGAAACAAGACGCGCGCAAATGGTCCGCAATGACCCGGTTCGACGCCTTGTGAACACCCTTGGCAGGCACGTGGGTTTCTTCCACAATGGCCCCAATAAGCGAACGAAACAAATCTGTTTCATAGTTGTCGTGTGTGCCTTGAAGAACCGCAGCGATACGCTCCAGACCCATGCCGGTATCAATTGAGGGCTTTGGCAAAGCCACACGCTCGGTCTTCGAAATCTGTTCATACTGCATGAACACCAGGTTCCAAATCTCGATAAAACGGTCCCCGTCGGCATCTGCACTGCCCGGAGGTCCACCCGGAATCTTGTCGCCATGATCAAAAAATATCTCTGAACAGGGTCCACAAGGACCGGTATCACCCATCGACCAAAAATTGTCGGATGTTGGAATCCGGATGATGCGACTCTCTGGCAATCCGGCAATCTTGCGCCATAACCCGTGCGCTTCATCGTCCTCGGAGTAGACCGTGACCGTCAGACGATCCTTGGCCAACCCCAATTCCTTGGTCACAAGAGTCCAGGCCCACTCTATGGCGTCCGGCTTGAAATAATCTCCAAACGAGAAGTTCCCAAGCATTTCAAAAAACGTATGATGCCGGGCCGTGTAACCAACATTGTCGAGGTCATTGTGCTTGCCACCAGCACGCACCGACTTTTGCGCCGTTGTCGCGCGCGTATACGGCCGCTTCTCTGCACCCGTGAAGACATTCTTGAATTGCACCATGCCCGAATTGGCGAACATCAACGTTGGATCATTGCGGGGCACCAGCGGCGAAGACGCAACAACCTCGTGACCCTGCTTTCTGAAAAAATCGAGAAACGAGGAGCGGATTTGGGAGAGCCCAGTCATGTGTCAGAAAGTCCTGTTGATGAACAAAAACAAGACCGTTCTTTAGGGCTGAAAGCCCCAATCTGTCCACACGCATTCATCAATAAATAAGGCGCTTCCGGGGGAGGAAGCGCCTTGGGGTTCACACGCTGTGGGGCAACGAACGTGTGGGGGTAATTGGAGAAGCGTTAGTCGTCCGATTCTTCGGTTGCCGTACCGTCAGTAATTTTGGCAGCAATCAAGCCAGCATTGGCGCGAATGGCAGCTTCAATGGCATTTGCCATGTCCGGATTTTGCTTCAGGAACACCTTGGCATTGTCACGTCCCTGCCCGATGCGTTCACCATTATAGGAATACCAGGACCCTGATTTCTCCACCACGCCAGCCGTCACACCAAGATCGACAAGCTCGCCAACCTTCGAAATGCCTTCGCCATACATGATGTCAAACTCAACCATCTTGAATGGTGGAGCCACCTTGTTTTTGACGACCTTCACGCGGGTCTGGTTGCCGACCACTTCGTCACGATCCTTGATTGCGCCAATGCGGCGAATATCAAGGCGAACAGACGCATAAAATTTGAGGGCGTTCCCACCCGTTGTTGTTTCCGGGCTGCCGAACATCACACCGATCTTCATGCGGATCTGGTTGATGAAAACCACCATGCAGTTTGACTTCGAAATCGACGCAGTCAATTTGCGCATCGCCTGGCTCATCAACCGGGCTTGCAGTCCCGGCAGTGAATCACCCATTTCGCCTTCCAGTTCTGCCTTCGGTGTGAGAGCCGCCACCGAGTCAACAACCAGAACCGAAACCGCACCAGAGCGCACCAGCGTATCGGCAATTTCCAGCGCCTGTTCGCCTGTGTCCGGCTGCGAAATCAGCAGGTCACCAATATTCACACCCAGCTTGCGCGCATAAATCGGATCGAGCGCGTGCTCCGCATCAACGAAAGCACAAATACCACCGACTTTCTGGGCCTCAGCAACCGTCTGCAAGGCAAGCGTTGTCTTGCCAGAGGATTCCGGTCCATAAATTTCAATGATGCGTCCCTTGGGCAAACCACCAATGCCAAGCGCAATGTCCAAACCCAATGAACCTGTGGAAATCGATTCAATTTCCAGTGCCTGCGATGCACCGAGTTTCATGATCGAGCCTTTGCCGAAAGCCCGCTCGATCTGACTCAACGCCGCTTCCAAAGCCTTGCTCTTGTCGCCTGTTGTCACGTTTTCAACCACCCGAAGATTCGCCTGTGCCATACTCTCGATCCTTATTTCACTTGCCCGCTCTGGACGCAAACCCCACGAAATGTTCCGAGGGTGTTTTCTGTATGTTCTATTTTTGTTCGAAACACAAGAACAATTTTTGAAGTATTCAACACATTGGAACGATATAGCCGATAAAGTTATTTAGCGCTTTCGAACATAGTTATTTGGCGCTGGATGGGCCTAACGCATTGTATTTGTTCAATTCTGTAGTTCATCAATCGGTGACACAGGTTGACGAAAATACCCAAAACCAGAATAACTATGATCGCGTTGAAATCGCTCACAGTTTTCGTCAACCGACAGTTTTTGGGCGATCTTTTGCTGGCGATTGGTCAACTGATTGGTCAACCTCCCTGTCTGCCAACCCACCTTCCCTACTTTCATCAGGTATCAATCTGCCTAGAGTATGATATTCAGAATACCGAGAGTTAACCGTCATGGCAATGAAAGACCGTGTTCTTCTGTACTCTCTGTCATCTAGATCAGAATCTCGCAATCTGAGGCTAAAATTTGTGCCGCTTGCGCGCACTTCTTCCACAATTTCAAAGCGTCGAAGGCTGCTACCAAAGACAGAATCTAAAGTTTGTAGCAGTGCAATTTGATTCAGCCTGAATGAACCTCTTTTGAGAAAGAACTCGGCAGGCATTTGCAGATATTCGCACACTCCCAGAAAAACTGAAATCGGCATTCTACTTTCAAGATAGAGATAGTTTCGCAGGCTGTGCACGCTAATCCCCAATGCGCCTGCAATAGCCGGGTGTTTCACCTGCTGTAACCTTATTTCATCAGCCATGAACTCAATGATCTTCGGGTCATCAATAAGCTCTCCACCGAAAAAAACACCTTTCGGAATTTTCTTTCCAGAACTCATCTTGACATTACCATACGTATACTTATATTCATCACCATGCTACAGACCCATGTTTCATTGCCCGTCACCTTTGCAGCTTCCGAAGACCTCTATTTGGCCGTTCGAACCGCGCTTGTAGCGCGGAGAACGACTCTATCGGCATGGTGTAGGGCAAATTCGATCAGCCGACAAACCATGGAAAAAGCGCTCAAAGGCGAACGCGAAGGCAAACGATCCCGGCAGGCTCGCCAACGGTTGATGTCCGAATTGTTCGCGGAACAAGCCGCAATATGAACTTGATCTCGGCAACCTCGCTGGCGAAGATCGCAGGGATATCGCGGCAGGCGATGCACAAGGTGATTGTTGACGCTCAAAACGGCAAGCCATGGCGCGGAGTATTGATCAAATCCGTTCACTCGAAGGGGCGCGGCGGCAAGCAGGGCAAGGTCTTACTTATTGATTCGGGCACGCTCCCAGACGACTTAAAAGCCCGTTTGAACACCCTTCAAACACCCTGCAAAGCGCCTTTGAAGGACCATAAAATGCAGCCGCGCTGGCAGCTGTGGCTCGCAATCGTACAACCCTTGGAGCAATTGCAGGGCCGCGCGTTGATGGCAGCAATCCAAGAGTTACTTGCATCCCCTCCCCTGCTTGAAAATGGCAGGTCGCTGAAGCTTTCCGAAACCACAATCCGAAGCAAACTGAAGCGCTTCAAGGTTGAAGGCGTCCAAGCGTTTGCCCGGCACATTCGCAGCAACAAGGGCGAGAAACTGACGATCATCACAAGGCAGTTTGACAATGATGCAACGGCGAATGGACTGTTGCCTGAGGTCATTCAGGGCATTGGCGAGCAACTGGACAAGTACGTTGCCAGCTTTGTAGCAAAGGGAACCGCGCGAACGCTCATCCGCGAATTGGCAGGCGACTTTCTCACCAACAAAGCCAACGAACTTGGTTTCGGTGGCATGCGCTATGACATTCCACAGTATTACATTCAGGCGCGGCGGAAGTATCGCAATATCTATAGGCTCAATCACGACGCCAAAGCTCACTATGACGCCAGTCCACATATCTTACGCCACACGCACGGCATGCGGCCCATGCAAATGGTAGTTGGCGACGTGCATCCATGTGACGTGTACATGCTACGGGAAGACGGAACGCAAGCAACAGCGAAAATGATCGCGTGGATGGATGTAGGAACACAGCGCGTATTCGCAACGGTTCACTTGCTGGCGAAAGGTGAAGGCGTCACCAACAAGCTCGTGATCGAAAGTTTTTGGCAGATGCTTCAGGTGTGGGGCATGCCGGAAACGCTCTATGTCGACAACGGCAAGGAGTACGGTTTTGCGGAATTGATGGAAGGCCTGTTGAAACTTTCAAGCAATGGAAGAGTGATCAAATCACTCCCCTACAACGCCAGAGCCAAGTCAATTGAACCATGGTTCGGAAAATTTGAACGAACCTATCTGAAGCAAATGATCGGTTGGGTTGGAGGTGATCGCACCAACAAAAAGATCGAACGTGTGGGCAAGAGCGTTAAAGCTTACCCGCTCGGCATCGAAGCTTTCGCTGGTCAGGTTGAAATATTCATCAATCACTACAACGGCACCGCGCTGCCCCCTCACAGCAACCAGTCTCCGAATGCAATGTTCGCCGCTGCAATTAACTCAGGCTGGATGATGACTCGCTGCGAAGAAGATATTTTTGTGCTCGCCTTCTCGAGTGAAGAGCGCCGCACCGTGCGCAATGGCTACATTCAATTCAGCGGCTCAACATGGCAAATTCCCGCGAACTACATTGACGATCATATCACTGTGCTCGCACCAAAGTACGAGACTTGGACACGCCTGCCACTGAAGGATTTGAAAGGTGATTTCATTGGCTTTGCCGAACGCTCAACAACTTACGCCTTCGATGATCCGGAAGGAGCCCGCGAGTCCGCAAAGCGGCAAACAGGGCACAGAAATGCAATTCGCCAACTCGGCAATGGCCTCCCCAATATTGATGTTGTTGCAGCCATCAATTCCAAAGTTGTGAACTTCCCATATCAGCGCAAAGCACCCGTCGGCACCATCATTGGCCTCTCAGATGGTGGCAAGATGATCACAGATGGCTTGCGCGAAACACCACGGCAAAAGCGCCGGCGGGAATCTGAGGCGTACGAGCGCAAGCAAGATGAACAGCTTGCCGCATTGCAGATACGGGACCGCAAGAAACCATGACAACACGCGGCCTGAAACTCACCACTGCCATAACGACAACCTTCAAGGTGATGCAATCCCATATCGAAAACATCGTTCGGATGGGCACGTATGGTGCGATCATTGGCAAGCCAGGTATCGGCAAAAGCCACCTGTGTGAGTGCTTCGCGGCAAGCGATCCCAACTGCATCTACGTGTCTGCAAGCCAAGGCATCAACGTCAAGTATCGCCCAATACTGAAGCTGATCCAGCAGGAGCTGAGAGGCGAACTTTACCTCAATGCGCATCGCACCACGCAAGACCTTGAAGAAGAGATTTCCTGTTCTCTTGCGAACGATGACTATTGGCTGTTGATCGACGAATCTCAAAACATCGACCGTGGTGTCATCCGGACACTTTTGGGTTTCAACGATTATCTTCGCGGTCCCAACATTCCGGTTGTTCTGATTGGCAACCCGCAAACACTTCGCTCACAACGCAGTGACGATTTTGCCCTTGATCAGATTCACAGCCGGATTGGTTCAAAGACCCTCCACGTGACGGAACTCGCATGGCGCGACGTTGAAAGCATCGCCATGTCCAACGGTGTTGAAGGCATCAAGGCCTTCGAGTTTCTGGAAAATCTCTGGGAAAACGGCATGGACTTGCGGGGATTGGCAGACATTTTGCGATGCACCCGCATCAACATAGCCGAAACAGGGCCAATCGATTTCGAAATGCTCAAAGCAGGTGACCGCGCCCTGAATGGCGAAGGTATTGCCCGCGGGCACTTCAAACGGAAAACTGTTGCGCGATCAGCAAGCGCACAGCGGGCTTAGGAAAAGGGAGAAGCGGATGCAAAACAAACTTTATCGATACGACCATTACGATGGTACCGCACGAGGAGAAGGCATCAAGGATGGTGCTGAAAGCACCATGTTTGAATTGATGGAAGCAATGCAAGCACTGGCAGGCATGCAAGCTATCATGCAGGATAGAGACGATGTTGGCGAACTTCGCGCCGCTGAAGTCGCGTCTATGCTGCGACTTATCCGACTGAGGCTAAACATTGTTCATGATGATCTGGAGCGCTATCTCCAGCATCGGCGCAATGAGCTTGCTGCTGAGCTTATAGCTGAAACCGAAAACTCGTCTTGGCATATGGTTGGAAGCTCTTCGATACTAAATGAGTTGAAGCTTGCGACGGCAGAAGCAAAAAGGGCATTTGCAGATGATACAAAAGCCACATCGCAGCTTGCCAAGGCCGTTCTCAATGCGATCAACCAAAACGCAAGAAGAGCCGCTGAAAAATATGCTATAGAAATTCCAATTCCGATCACCGAGGAGAAGCGCATAGGTCGCAAGGACGTTTTAAAGTGTGCCCTTCGAATGGAAAAGTATAACGTGATACGGGCGTTGGCCAATGCAGCGTGACGTAACCCAACTCTCTGAGGGTGAACTTCGGTCCCTTGTGTCTTTGTTCGCACAACATTTGGACCATATCTATGTAGCCAGAAACACTCTCATGACCAATTTGGAAAATGTTAAGCCAGAGATCGGCCCCAATGCAATTGTAGCGCTCACGGACTTTTTCTCGCGCACAGCTTCGCTGCTTCAACAACACGAAAAACAGCAGGAACAGTTTTTCGGCCCGCCAACACATTTGAACTGAGGTTCCCATGAAATCAGCCAAGTCCATTGGCAGAATTCATATCGCAAAGATCGCCTTGGAGCTCGATGACGAAAGCTTTGAGGCGATTTTGTTGCAGCACAGTATCAATAGTTCTGTGGATATGAGCGAAACACAAGCAGCCACCTTGATTGCCGACTTCGAGCGCATGGGTTGGATTGAGATCAAGCCGGGATACAAGGCGCGGCATTGGTCCATGGCGACGGCAACTCAGGTTCGCCACATTGAAATTCTGTGGAAGGTGAATTCAGGAAGCAAGGGAAGCACCGCCCTCAATCGCTGGCTTGATCTCCATTTCGATGTGTCTGCTCTTCCCTTTGTGACGTCCAAGAAAGCCAGCCAGATTATCGAAGCATTGCGCCTTTTGATCCATCAAAGATAAATAAACAACTCCGCTGCCCGATAGCAGCCAATTCGAAGGGGTTTCGAACGGGTTTTTAGCGCCATTTGACCCTTGGCGGGTAATGGGACCCGTCCCCGTGCCAAACGCGCCTGAGGGGCATTAAAACGCGTTCTTGATTTTTGCACCTTTTGGGCATATGCCACGGGGGTAGCCGCGCAATCCGGGCAGCCGTGTCACGTCATACGCGAGGGGGTAACGGCCCTCCGGCTACTCCATTCTCATTTTGCTTATTTTGGGGGACGCCCGTCCCCCGTACATCACAAATCCCCCATGTGCTTAATGAAGGCCATGGGTCGCAAGCATGAACTGGTTGAATTTGACGAAGTCAGCAAGAAGTTGCCACGACTACCAAGTTTGCTGCGCGAAATCGCGGAAGTTACCAATCTTGAAACGGCTTTGTTGATTGCCGAACATCACGGTGGCGAAAGCAAGTTCTTTGGATACCGGCCAACGGAAAACGGGTGGCTGACACGTCTTGTGGGTGCTGACAAGGCACAGGCAATCTGCAAAAGAATCACCCCCCACTCCAAGCTGTCGACAACTTTTCACATACCGCTCGCAACTGCTTTGCGCCGCGAAATCCACTGCATGCGGTTGCACAACGCTGGTTACAGCCATCGCCAAATCGTGAGGATCATCCGCGTGGACCGCGAAACAGTGAAGCGCATCATTCGCCGTTACACCCGAAAAAACGATCCAAACTATGTCGCCCTCGCAAAACTCGTGGAAAAGGAAACTGAACATGCAGATTGATAACAATCACCTGAAGCAACTCTTTTCAGTGATTAATACCAAGTACGGTCTCGGCTATGAGGCGGCGGTTTCGCACTACCAGCAAGTCGCCATGCATATGCCGAGTTCTGGCAGTGAAGAAAAATATACGTGGCTTGGAAATTGGCCGATGCTCCGTGAGTGGTTGGGCAGCCGCCAAATCAAGCAGCTGAGTCAGCATGGGTTCAGCATTGAGAACAAGCTGTTCGAGTCAACCATTTCTATAAAGCGCGTGCATATCGAAGATGACAAATTTGGCATCTACGGTCCAATGTTTGACGAAATGGGCCGCATGTCGAAGCAGCATCCCGACGATGTAGTGTTCTCGCTGCTCGGAAAGGGCTTTGAAACCCTGTGCTACGACAATCAATACTTCTTTGACGCTGACCATCCTGTTTACAACGACGAGGGGTCGCAAACCGGGGTGAGCGTAAGCAATGTGCAGGCCGGGGCCGGGCTGGGTTGGTATTTGCTCGACACCACACGCGGCGTGAAGCCAATCATTTGGCAGGAACGCTTGCCGTACAAGCTCCAAGCGCTCGACAAGGATAGTGACGAAAATGTCTTCTTTCTTGACGAGTACATTTACGGTGTTCGCGCACGCTGCAATGCTGGTTTTGGGTTGTGGCAGTTGGCATTCGGCTCAAAGGCTGAATTGACCACCGCCAACTACGCGGCCGCCCGCGCCGCCATGATGGCGTTCAAGTCCGACAACGGCCGTCGCCTTGGTATCACGCCAAACTTGCTGGTTGTTCCGCCAGAGCTTGAAGCCAAGGGTCGCGCCGTGTTGTTAGCGGAACAGGATCAGGCGACATCGAATGTCTGGAAGGACTCCGCCAAACTCTTGGTCACTCACTATTTGACCTAATCGACATTTGAAGGGCTTCAGGAAAGAAAAAGGTCATGAAACACGCATTTGCATATTGCTCCACTGCAGCACTTGAACACGCTGGCACATCACCAAAAGCACCGGATTGGGTGATGCTGATTCCAGCCGGACGCATTGAAACCAACGACGGACGCTGGTTCGACAATTCCGACGCAGACACAGTTGTCAGAACTTTCAAGGATGGTGGCCTGCACTTGCCGTTTGATTTCGAGCACAGTTCTGAGACCAAACGCAAGGAAGGTGATTTCACACCAGCGGCTGGATGGATCGTTGACCTGGCGAACCGCGCAGGCTCCATTTGGGCCCGTGTCGAGTGGAATGACCGGGGCCGCAACGCCATTGAGGCAAGGGAAGTGAAGTATGTTTCGCCAGCCTTCTCCCATCATCCGGAAACAATGAAGGTCATCAAACTTTCATCAGCCGCGCTTACGCTCATGCCTGCTATTTCAGAGCTACCCGCATTGGCATCAAAACAGGGCAGAGGCACGATTGCAGTTGACCGTATAGCGCTGTGTGGCGCTCTTGGAATTCCAGACATCTCAACTGAAACCGATGTCCACTCAGCTGTTGCAAAGCTGAGTGCCAAAGGTTCCCGTTTGTCAGCGACCGAATTCGTTCCACGTAAGCAATACGATGCTCTGCTTGCAAGATGCAGCAAGGCTGAAACAGCGATGGATGCAAAGATCGAAGGCACCTTGAAACAGGATACCGAGGCATTGATTAACGAAGGCACGCGAGCGGGAAAAATTCCACCAGCTGCAAAGCCGATGTACATGCGCTTGTGCGCGACGCGAGAAGGACTGGAAGAAACCAAAGCTCTGCTTGCCACTATGCCCCCACTGGTCTCAACCAGAGCCGCTTCAGAAAGAGAAGTGCACAGCTCCGGAACACTGGCTTTGACTTCGGAAACCAGAAGCATCGCCAAACAGTTTGGCCTCTCTGAATGTGACATGAAAGGCCGTGATGAATACGGAAATCGTCAAGAGGACAACTTTTGACCTTGAACCCGCACGGGATGCCCTGCTTTCCACCCGTGCTGTCTGAGGGCCGGACCTTCCTTTTTCATCCGGCCCTCAGCTCTCTATAGGAGCGATGCGCGTGAAACTAATTTTGAAACAAAAGACTGTTGCAATCACTGTTCTGGAATTGAACCGACTGAAGTCACGAACAGTCACCATCCCGCAATTCGAGTATCTCGAACTGAAGCGCCAAAATGAATACTACAAAGACAAGATCAAGCGGCAATGTGCGCTTGAGGCCGTCAGCACAGGAAGCCTGCCCAGCGATTTCCGTGTGAAACGCGACCCTGAAGTCGAAGCATTTATCCGCCCGCGCCTTGGCGTCGATCCAATCATCAAAATAGTTGCCGCCTGCAAAGCGAAGTTTGGAGCCGAACGCGCACCATCGAAATCAGCTTTGAGCCGTTACTGGCTTGCCGAGAAGCACCTCCAGACGGCCCTTTAACAGCATGTTTGCCGACCGGAAGGGCGGGCACTCCTTCACTGCCTACGTGGGCAGGCGACCCATTTGCACGGTCAGCAAATGACAATTGCACTGTTTCAATGTGAAGTAAATCGGCTACCCAGCTGAATTCTTCTTTTGCTTGCTGCAATCACGAGCCGAGTCTACGTGTCAAAGACCTTACCCGCAAAATCCCAGATAATTCCGGATGTTCCCGCCAATTAACTATGTGCGGTGCCAATTATCTATAGCGGTCGTAACGACGTCGTAATCCACTCCGCCGGACAACTCTCAGCCCATCACGTCTTTCACTTTTTCGATGAGCTGTTTCAGGGAAAATGGTTTTTGCAAGAAGGCAAAGTCGTCCGGATTCTCCAAATTGCGCTCAAACGCGTCCTCGGCATAACCGCTCATGAAGATAACCTTTGTCGTGACCCCGCGCTTGCGCAATTCCGCCAGCATCGACGGCCCGTCCAATTCTGGCATGACCACATCAGACAGGATCAATTCAAATCCGGCTTCGTCACTTTCGATCACTTCCAGCCCGACCTCGCCAGAGTTTGCTTCAAGCACCGTAAAACCACGACTGGTCAGCGCCTTGACTGCAAACGCGCGCACGGAATCCTCATCCTCAACGACGAGAATTCGACCCTTGCCCGTGAAGTCCGCCTGAACGGGGGTAACGTCTTTCGCTACGGCATGAGGCGCGGAAGGTTCGGGATAATGTCGCGGCAAATAGATCCTGAAAACCGTCCCTTTCCCCAACACACTGTCACAGAAAATGTACCCACCGGTCTGTTTGATGATGCCGTAGACCATGGACAAGCCAAGCCCGGTCCCCTTCCCCACATCCTTGGTGGAAAAAAACGGCTCCCAGATCTTGTCGACGATCTCCTTTGGAATACCTGAACCTGTGTCTTCGATTTCGCAAAGCACATACTCGCTTTCCGGAATCTTGTGCGGGGCGTGGTGGGATTGTTCACGCGATATATTGGACGTCTTCACAGATAGTTTTCCACCTTGCGCCATGGCATCACGTGCATTGACCGCAAGATTGATGATGACCTGTTCGAACTGGTGAATGTCCACCATGACCAGACCAAGGTCGCGTCCATGCTGGATGGAGAGATCAACCTTTTCGCCCAGCACCCGCCCCAAGAGATTGCCAAGATCGCCCATGGCTTCAGTCAGGGAATGGACCTTTGGCTGCATTGTTTGCTTGCGCGAGAAGGCGAGCAATTGCCGCACAAGGTTGGCAGCACGGTTGGCATTTTGCTTGATATTCATCATGTCGGCAAAAGCCGGGTCAGACGGGCGCATCTTGGTCAGCAGCAAATCCGCAAACCCGATAATTGGCGTAAGAACGTTGTTGAAGTCATGGGCAATGCCACTTGCCAGTTGCCCCACCGCCTGCATCTTCTGGCTCTGTGCCAGCTGCACCTCAAGGGCCTTGCTCTCCGTCTTGTCCAGCGCAAACACTGTGATGCGATTGCGGTGACCGGGCAGCCGCAACAAGCTGAGATGCAGGTTGCGTAACGCCTCACCTTGCTTGGCCCCTTGTACTGAAACATCACAGGTGCGCATTTCACCCGCCGCAGCTGCAGCGGTTGCAACTGCGGTATGAAGGCTATCTGCGTCCTGTGGCGCAACGGCAGAAACGATACTGCCGCCCTGTTTGAATTTGTCCGTCATCGCCAGAAACGTCGCATTGGCGCGCCTGATTTCGCCCTTGAAGTCCAGTTCAGCGATGCCAAACGGCGCAGAAGAGGTAAACTCATGGAGAACTTCCGTGGGTTCATTCACCTGTGAATCGCTGCGCCTCAACACCATGCTGCGCGAAGGCAGCGCTTTGCCGGATGCATCAAAATCAACCCGGTGCACAATCTCGACTGGCACCGCTGCACCTGCACTGTCTTTGACGCTGACCAGGAACCTTTGAGTAACGCTTTCACCGGGCACAGGTTCGATGGCAGAAAGTTGCCGGGCAACCCCTTCACCAACCAACTCCGCCAATGATAACTTCCCGCCCTGCGACGTCGCGAGATCAAGTCCAAGCCACCCCGCGAGAGTGGCATTGAGGTAGTCAACCTTGCCTCCGGGCAGGGTCGAGAAGAATCCCGCCGGGGCATTGTCGAGATATGTGATGATGAACTGCAGTCTCGAGAAGGCCTCCTCTTGATGCAGCCGGTCTTTGGTAATGTCATCCAGTTTCCACAACACATGGCCTGCACGGTTTTCCAGATTAAGCGGCGCCACCGACAGCCTGATCCAACGCGGCCCGTCGGTCGAACCGCCCGGAACTGTTGAGCCTCCGGAAATGCGGATATCACGATGTAGAAATTGCCCCTCAAGGGCAGCCTGTGCCAACTGGTATATGGGAGTGACAAACTCCGGCTGACCGGCATAAAGCACATCGAAACCGATGAGCCGGGCAGCACCGGCCTTACTGGCAATGGCCACATAAGGCGCATTCGCATAGACCGCCCGTCCCTTCCCATCGATGACCACAAATGCGGCACCGGCAACATCGGCAATGGCGTCATAGAACGATTGCTGGGTGCTCGACCATCGGGGCGTGACTACACCGAACGCAAGGGCAAACACCGACAACGCCCCAATGAGCGATAAAACAACCATCGGAACAAGCAGGTAACTGGAAATCGTAAAGCCAGTCGCAGTCACCGCCGCGATAGCAACAGCCACCGCCAGCAGCGCCAACGCCACCGGTCGCAAGCCACGCTGAACAACAGCCCCTCCACCAGCGCCACCAAGCGCAGGACTTTTAATCGTCATTGAATCGACCTCGAATCAACTTCATTATATCTCAACTTGCAGGCGACCTGTTTGCCTAAGTTTGTGCTTGCCTTGCCAACAAAAATCCCACCACAATGCCAATTGCTTTAAACGGCAATGCCACAGAGGGAATTCGAATGCAAAACTTCATGCCCTACATGAACATGATCGTGACAACGCTGGTCATCCTGGCTGGATTAATACTGGCGTTGTTGCTGTACCGCAGCCTGTCACGGACCGTAAAGGGACGTCGGGGTGCCCGCCTTGGGATCAGCGAGTATCATGAAATCGACAAGTCCCGGCGCCTGGTGCTCGTTCGCCGCGACGATATCGAACACCTGTTGCTGATCGGTGGTCACCAGGATTTGGTCGTCGAAGCCAACATCCCGTCCACACTGATGTCAGCTCCTCACATGCCAGCCAATGCCCCACAGTACCCAACGCTGAATACCCAGTCCCAGGACGCGAATATCCGACCGATGCCAAGCAGGCCCCAGCCACGCCCTGCAATCTTTGGCGACCGTCGGCCACCCCTTCGCGCTGTTGAACCGGATCGAACGGACGACGAATAGTCAGTGAAGTATTTGCTGCAGAAATAGTTTTGTGCGCGGTGATTGCGGGTTGGAGAAGAACTCCTTCGGCGCATTCATCTCCACAATCTGCCCCTGGTCCATGAAGATCACACGGTCGGCCACCTGTCGTGCAAACCCCATCTCATGGGTCACAACCAACATGGTCATGCCTTCTTCTGCAAGATCGATCATGACTTCCAAAACTTCCTTGATCATTTCCGGATCTAGCGCAGACGTCGGCTCGTCAAACAACATGATCTTCGGATTCATGCACAGTGACCTCGCAATTGCCACCCGCTGTTGCTGACCACCTGACAACTGCCCCGGATACTTGGCAGCCTGTTCAGGGATCTTGACCCGGGTCAGATACTTCATCGCCAGGTCTTCCGCCTGCGCCTTTGGCATCTTGCGCACCCAGATCGGAGCCAATGTGCAGTTTTCCAGAACCGTCAAATGCGGAAACAGGTTGAAATGTTGGAACACCATGCCGACTTCGCGGCGCACTTCATCAATGTTCTTAAGATTGTCAGTCAACGGAATGCCATCCACAACAATCTCGCCCTTCTGGTGTTCCTCCAACCGGTTGATGCAACGGATCAAGGTGGACTTTCCTGAACCAGATGGACCGCAGATCACAATCTTTTCTTTGCGGCCGACATTCAGGTTGATGTCACGCAAAACATGAAATTGGCCATACCATTTGTTCATGTTGCGGATTTCAATAGCTGCGCCTTCACTCATGGACCTACCTCTTGTGACCTGTGTTCAAGCGTCGCTCGACAAAAAGCGAGTAACGCGACATCGCAAAGCAAAACACCGTGTAGATGATTGCCAACGAAAAATAACCTGTGTTGCCAGTCTGTGGCGAAGCCCATTTGGCGTCATTGAAGCCCGCTTGCACCATATTCAGAATATCGAAGATGCCGATGATCGCCACCAGACTCGTATCCTTGAACAATCCAATCGAGTTGTTCACCAATCCCGGAATAACAATCTTGAGAGCCTGCGGCATGACGATGAAACCCATCATTTTCCAGTAAGGCAATCCCAATGCTTTCGCGGCTTCATATTGCCCCTTTGGAATGGCCTGCAGGCCACCTCGAACTTCCTCGGCAATGTAAGCCGCAGAAAATAAGGACACTCCAACAAGCACACGCACAAGCTTGTCGAAATTGACACCCGGCGGCATGAACAGTGGAAACATGACGCTCGCCATGAACAACACGGTGATAAACGGCACACCACGAACCATCTCAATGAAAGCAACGCTCAAGGTTTTGATGATCGGCATGTCTGACCGGCGACCGAGCGCCAGCATGATTCCAAGTGGAATGGAAAATACGATACCGACGGCTGCAATGATCAAAGTAACAAGCAAGCCGCCCCACTCAGCGGTCTCCACATAAGATAGGCCAAACCACCCGCCCAGCAGAAGAACCACCGCAATGATGGGATAGGCCACAAAGAAAACCAGTGCGTTCCAGAATTTATAGGGCACCGAAGGCATCGCCAGCGGAACAAGCACCAGTATTCCCAGAAGGTAGACAATATTCACCCGCCAGCGCTGGTCAATCGGATAGAAACCGTAAATCCATTGCGCAAAACGCGCCCGGGCAAATGGCCAGCACGCCCCTGCTCCCTCCACTGCACAAACTTCCCGGTTCTCGCCTACAAAAACGGCCCGTACCACAGCCCAGTCAAACAAGGTCCACAACACCCACGCCGAAAGTCCACCAACGACAATCGTAGCCAATCCGCTCAAGGGTGTCGCAAATAACCTGTTCCGCAAAGTCGCGACCAACCCAACCATGTTGGCGGGCGCTGGCAGCAATGGTGCATCAGATGTGCGGACATACTTCATCTCAACGCTCCACCAACTTCATGCGCGCATTGTACCAATTCATGAACAACGAAGTGAGCAACGACAATGTGAGATAAACAACCATCCAGATCAACACGACCTCAATAGCCTTGCCTGATTGGTTGATCACGGTGCCGCCCATGGCAACGAGATCAGGAAAACCGACAGCAATCGCAAGGGAAGAGTTTTTCGTGAGATTCAAATACTGGCTCGCCAATGGCGGAATGATAACGCGCAAAGCTTGGGGAATAACCACCAGTCGCAAAATTGTGCTGTTGCGCAAGCCCAGTGATTGAGCTGCTTCTGATTGGCCATGGCTCACGGCCTGAATGCCTGAACGTACAATCTCGGCAATGAACCCGCCAGTATAGATCGACAAAGCCAGAAACAACGCCAGAAATTCTGGAATGAGCGTCATGCCCCCTTTGAAATTGAACCCCGCAAGTGCTGGATAATTCCATGTGAGCGGCCAACCTGCTAGCAAGAGTCCGATGACGGGGGCCAAGATCCAGGCCGCGATGCTGATCCACCAAGCTGGGAACCGCTCACCAGTCAACTCTTGTCGCAACCGCGCCCAACGCCTCAAAAAATAGGAACCAACAAGGGCCGCCAAAAACATCCCCAATGCCAGGCTCGCGCCAGCACCGAATTCTGGCGCCGGCATGATCACGCCGCGATTGCTGATGAAAAACGAATCCAGGAAATTGATGGCCTGCTTGGGACCCGGCAGAGGCTTGAGAACAAGTGCGTACCAAATGAAGATCTGCAGAAGCAGGGGAATGTTTCGCACGATCTCAACATAGACTTCAGCCACGCGAGCGACGAGCCAATTCTTTGACAACCTCATGACACCTGCAAGAAATCCCAACAGCGTCGCGACAATAATTCCAAGAACTGAAACCAGCAAGGTGTTCCAGAACCCCACAAGGATCGCTGCACCGTAACTCGAACTCGACGAATAAGGAATAAGCGAGGTGATGATGTCAAAGCCCGCAGACTGGCTCAGAAAATCAAAGCCAAAAGATTTGTTCAGCTTTGCAAGATTGGCCTGTGTATTAAAAACGATGAGGTACAGACCCCATAGAAGTAGCGCAACGACAATGACCTGACTCAACAGCCCGCGCACTTTCGGACTATAAAGCCACGAACCTTTGTCATGGGTATGTTGGGTGTCTGTCATGGGCACATGGCGCATGAAAAAGAGAAGCCCGCCGCAAGGACGGGCTTCAACATTTGATCAGATCAGCGGATCGGTGGAGCGTATTGCAGTCCACCGTCCTTCCACAATGCGTTCTTGCCGCGAGCTATTTTGAGCTGGGCCAGATTGCGTTCAAAGATTTCTGAATAGTTGCCCACCTGCTTGATGGCATTCGATGCCCAATCAGGTCCAAGTCCAAGGCCTTTGCCAAAGTCATTGTCGGCTTCCGTGCCGTCTGTATTTTTGACTTTCACTGAAAGAAGACGTTGGATTTCAGGATTTTCGGACGTCTTCATCTGGTCGACGTTTCCGGAATTCACCCCAAGTTCTTCAGCGTTCAAGAGCGCATAATACGTCCACTTGACGACTGAGAACCATTGATCGTCACCTTGGCGAACAACAGGGCCAAGTGGTTCTTTCGAAATAATCTCAGGCAACACAACGTGGTCTGCAGCATTGGCGAACTTCAGGATTTCTGCATAGAGACCCGATTGGTCGGTCGTAAACACGTCGCAACGCCCCTCTTGGTACGCCTTCAGAACTTCCTCGTTCTTTTCAAATGCAACGATCTTATATTCCATCTTGTTGGCTTTGAAATAGTCAGCAAGATTCAATTCGGTCGTGGTTCCAGTTTGGGTACAAACAGAGGCACCACCCAATTCCAGCGCAGATTTGACGCCAAGCTTGGTTGGAACCATGAACCCTTGTCCGTCATAATAGGTAACGCCGGCAAACAGGAGACCCAACGAAGTATCGCGGCTCATTGTCCAGGTCGAGTTACGCGACAGCACGTCAATTTCGCCAGACTGTAACGCCGTGAACCGCTCTTTGGCGGAAAGTGGCGTGTATTTGACCTTTGTGGCATCACCGAGGACTGCAGCAGCAACCGCTTTGCAGAAATCAACGTCAAGTCCTGTCCAGTTGTTCTGGTCATCCGGATTGGAAAACCCGATCAGTCCCTGACTGACGCCGCACTGCACAAAGCCTTTTTGCTTGACCGTGTCGAGCGTGCCCGCTGTCGCAGACACAGCTGTAACAGCAAGCGCGGCCACACCGAGTAGATATTTATAAGATGTCATGTTTTTGCTCCCTTGCGACACATGTAACACTTGTATCGATGGGACAAGGAAGCGCGATTTTTGCTCCGGGTCAAGCGCCGAACAACAAAAACCCGGCATCGCTGCCGGGTTTCGCAAGTTATTCGCTTTTGGGCGTCATGTTGGTCCGCTCGGCCATGAAGCGGTCAAACTCGTCTTGATCCTTGGCTTTACGGAGTTTTGTGACATAGGCGGCAAAATCTTTCCGATCTTCGTCCAGTTTTCGACGCATCTCGTCCAGTTTTGCCAGTTCACTCTTGCGATAGTCATCAAAGGCCGCATTGCCAGTGAAGCCATGGCGGTCAGCAGAGCGGTTCCAAGACTTGTCCCAAGGTGTTTCCCAAGCCTTGCTAAACCCGTTTCCGTCCGGCTTCTTCCAAGCTGTCCAGGGCGCAACGTTCTCCGAAGCACCGGGCCACATCTCGCCTTTGATCAGCTTTGAACCAAGTGCCACGAGGCCCAATGGCCAAAACACAATAAACCCACCGACCATGGTGCCAATTTCAGCGGCTGACCATTTTTTCTTCGCATGCCCGCCGCAGCGGTGCGAAGTGGTGTTGTCAGCAGTAGTCGTCTGTGCGTCGATCATCGCCGCAATCCTCCATCGTTGAACTCTGCATACATGGGAAACCGCGGCGCGAATTCAAGAGTGAATGAGGGGCAGCAGTCAGCTCTGATCGCCAAAACTATTTTTTGGTTTTGGCTCGTGCGATGGCTTCGACGATCATTTGCTCTGCTTCGGCATAGTCGCCCCACCCCTTGACCTTCACCCACTTGCCGTCTTCCAGATCCTTGTAATGGACAAAGAAATGTTCAATCTGCTCGCGCGTGATGCCTGGCATGTCAGTGTAGTTCTTGATGTGCTCATAACGCCGCGTCAGCCTTGGCACCGGGACGGCGATGATTTTTTCGTCACCTCCCGCCTCGTCTTGCATTTTCAGGACGCCAACAGGTCGCACCGCCATAATGGCCCCAGGCACAATACCGCGCTGGTTCGCAACAAGAACATCGATGGGATCGCCATCGTCTGACAACGTATGCGGCACGAAGCCATAGTTCCCTGGGTAGCGCATCGGCGTGTACAGGAACCGGTCCACAACCAGCGCACCTGAAGCCTTGTCCATTTCGTACTTGATGGGCTCACCGCCTACAGGCACTTCAATGATGACGTTCACCTCTTTGGGTGGGTTGCGACCTATGGAAACTTTTTCAATATTCATGACGCTTTCCTAGCTGATTCAACGGCAAAGTGTAGCGCGAAATATGCAAATGCCTAATGAAGGAATTGGTGGGCGCAGTAGGACTCGAACCTACGACCCGCTGATTAAGAGTCAGCTGCTCTACCACCTGAGCTATGCGCCCGCTTTCAAATGGAAAACGTGGCCGCGTCTTAGGCGAGGCAAAATCGAATGTCTACACCTGTTTCTCCACAGCGCGACGAATGCCATCGGCCAAAACATCAGCACTTTGCGCTCCTGTGACACCAAAACGCTGGGCCAGGATAAAGGTAGGGACCCCTTGGACGCCCATGGACTGGGCCTGCTGCACTTCGCTGAAGACTTCGATCTTGTCGAGATCGCTGGCAAGATCCCGTTTCACCCGCTTGCCATGAAGACCACCCTGCCCGGCAATGTCCGCCAGAACCTCCAAATCGCCCACATCCCGCCCGTCCCGCCAATAGGCCAAGAACAGTGCCTCGACGATCTCTGGCTGCACACCAGCATCCGCCGCCCATCGGATGACCCTGTGGGCGTTATGCGTGTTGGGTGTGCGTAAAATCTTGTCAAACTGATAGGGCACGCCATCCGCACGCCCCGCCGCGATTAATGGATCGTGGATGGTCTTCAACCGCTCTTCGCCAAACTTTTTGACCATGTAGTCCCGCCGGTCGAGCCCCTCTGGCGGTATCGACGGATCAAGGAAGAACGGTCGCCACCGCACACTGACCTCGGCTTCTGGCACCAGGGCAATGGCCATATCAAGCCGCCGCTTGCCCAGGAAACACCACGGGCAAATCACATCGGAAACCACATCAATCACTACAGGGGTTTTGGCCATGACCAAAATTATGCGTGAGTGCAGCAATTGTTGCAACTGATTTGCTGGCCTTTAGACCAGCAAGAAGTCTCCCACCTGTAGTGCCTCAACATTCTTGAATTCCGGAAATCCGCTAGGATGTCCTGTCCCGTGCCGCGCTGGAATGGGAGGGCGGTCAAGGTGAGCGCCCCACTCCTCGCCCGCAGCATTCGAACAAACTCGTGCCATCCCTTGCAGCTGAGGAGTTCAAAGTTCAAAATCCGCTCCCTTGAAAGAAACACTGATCGCGCTGCGTATTACCAATCAGAACCGGATGGAAATTTGGCTGACGCTGATACCAGGTTAATCAACGACCGCAAGCTCGCAGAGGACGCTTTGCGCGACCGGCAGGCCTATTCGCATATTATCCATCAGTACAAGGGCGTTCTTGCCCGCTACGTCAGGCGATTGCTCGGGCGGCAGACGCAAGCCGTCGACGACGTTCTGCAGGATATCTTCATAAAGGCCTATGTGAACCTCAATGACTACGATCGCACGCGGCCATTCAGCCCATGGATTTACCGGATTGCGCACAATGAAGCCGTCAACTACCTGCGAAAGCGCAACACGGAACCGCAAACCGTGGCCGGCGAAGATGCCCAACTCATTCTGGATCGAATTGCCAGCAGCGACGATCCTTCCGCCAATTGGGTGGCGTTGCGGACAGCAGCTGAAGTGCAGCGCGCACTTTCGGGCCTCGATGCCCGTTATCGTGACGCGCTTGTCCTGCGGTTTCTTGAGGACAAAAGCTATGACGAGATTTCAGACATTCTGCAGTTACCGCCAGGCACCGTTGCAACAAACATCAGCCGCGGTCTCAAACATCTGAAAGTTCCATTGCAGGATTCATGGGATCATGCGGCAATGGACACAGGACCGGCAAATGACAGACCTTGAGCAGAAAATTCTGGAGTCGATTGAGCGGCAGAATCTGGCGCCGAAGCCCGCCTATGTATTTTTCGCAAAACGTGGTGTTTTCTGGATGCTCGCTGGTTTGTCAATCATCCTCGGCAGCATCAGTTTCGCGGTTTTGCTTTACGGCGCAAGCGGGTTTCTGGAGCAAGGCCTGGATCCGTTTGATGAGGTCCCATTCGATGAAATCCTGCTGGGCATTCCGTTCGTGTGGCTGCTCACACTGCCGCTGTTTGCGGCAAGTACATATTTTTGTTTTCGCTACACGCGCCGTGGCTATCGGGAAAGTCCCGTGATCATAATGGCACTGTCCCTGTTGGCGAGCCTGACAATCGGCATTGTGCTGCATATGATTGGAGCAGGCAAACACACGGATGCATTTCTGGAACGCAATATTCCCTATTATCAGCGCATCACCCACATTCCCTATGACGAGTGGAGTCGGCCTGACGAAGGCTTCCTTGGCGGGCATGCTGAAAAGATGCTGGACGAGAAAACACTGCAGCTAGTTGACTTCAACAAGCAGGTTTGGACCATTGATATCACGGATGCCGACATCACGCTCGACAACCTTTTGGTTGACGAAGGCGACGTCGCAATTCGCGGCAAGAGAACCGGGCCGACGACGTTTAGAGCGGATACAATAATCGAATTCGACTGAAAGAATTCCAACGGGTCCAGCGTAGTTCTAGCAGGATACGAAATGTGACCAACCGTGAAAGGCCAACTCCGGCAAGGCGCGGAACCTAAAATCATGAATCCTACAACTCGGAGGACTTTCGCCATGAAATACGCATGCCTTATCATCACGGCTGTAAGTGCAACGCTTCTCGCAGCAAGCGCCGCGCATTCAGAAGAGGCCTACAAGGCCGAAATCAATCCGGCGAATTTCACTATGAACATTGACAATCCCCTGTTCAATCTGCCGCCGGGAAAGCTGATGGTCTACGAGGCAAAGACCGAAGATGGCCTTGAACGCGTTGAAATTCGAATCCGAAAGGACACGCGCAAAATCATGGGCGTTGACACGCTGATCTACAATGACCGCGTCTTTGTCGAAGGCGAGCTTGTCGAGGAAACCAACGATTATCTCGCGCAAGACAAGGGCGGAAACGTCTGGTACTTCGGCGAAGCCGTCGACAACTACGAAAACGGAAAATTCCTTGATCACAAAGGCGGATGGATTGCTGGCGAGGACGGCGCATTGCCCGGAATCTGGATCAAAGGCAAACAGGTCGTCGGCGACAGCTATCGGATGGAATACTATAAGGACAAGGCCGAAGACATGGCCAAGGTCATGGAAATCGGCGTGACTGTAAAAGTTGCGGCAGGAACTTTTGAAAACTGCACGAAAGTCTACGAATGGACGCCTCTGGAACCAGATGCAAAAGAATACAAGTATTACTGCCCGGACGTGGGCGGCCAAGCCCTGTCCGAACATCTCACGGACAAGGTGCGCGTCGAACTTGTCAAAACTGCCAATGAGTAACTGATTGATTTCACGGGACCCGCTTCACTGCGAGGTCCCGTGAACTAATCAGTTGAAAGAATATTGAACTGCTGCTTGTATAAGAGAACATGCTTCAACAAGTGGGAGTTGTTTCTATGCGTTTAACCGCCTGCTCCTTCGCAATCCTTGCTTTCATTGTGAGCCCAACTGTCGCCCAGGATTGCGTAGCACCTTGTGCGGGATATGAATTTTCGACTGAACTTGCCAATGACTGGATATTTGCAGCCGATCCTTCGTCGCTCAAGTCAAATGACTTGCAGCCTTCCCTGAGTAGCGATTTCTACTTTCTCCCCATTGAAAATGTGAAGTTGTTGACGTCGATCACGACTGAATCAGTCGTCGATACTGAGCCTGGCGAGGATGCAGCATTCACGGGCATCGGCACCTATGTGGGCGAGCTCTCGGCTTCAATGGATTTTGAACCCGTCGCTGTGCGCTTCGGTAAATTTGATCCTGCTTTCAGTCTCGCCAGCCGAAATCGCCAACGGCGTAAATGAAGATAGCCTTTCGTCCGACATTGATGTTGATGAACGCTGGGGAATTGAAGCTGCTCTCGCGTATGAATTATTCGGATTGCAAAATTCGGTTGTTGCGACCGCCTTCACGACAGATCGCACAGTTTTGAGCGAATCACTGTTCACCAACCGCGGACGTGTGCGGCTCTCGGATGGTGGTGCTGGCAACACCAGCGGCATCTCTTCATATGCACTTGTGTTCAACGGTTGCAGTGGTGCTGCTGCAGCAGACTGCGGCGACGACGGAGATTTCGGATATCGCCTCGCCTTTCGCCACCAGCGAGCCGGTGACCAAACCCAGGACCAACTGGACGAGGACGTCTCGCCGCGTAGTGAGCAAGCCTATCTCGCAAGTACATTTGCGAAGTTTGATCTCAACGAAGAGATGACGTTCCGCCTCGCTGCCGAAGCAGCATATCTCAATCACTTTGAGGGCGATCCAGATGACGCCCTGCTGCTCACCGGAAGCGCCATGATTGAACAAGGTCAGTTCAAGTACATTGCAGCTTACACGCTCAAGAACAATATCATCGCTGCCGAGCCAAACACGAACGAACACCTGTTCGATCTCGAAATGGTTTACACATCGGAGGACGACACTCCTTTGGTCGGCGCCGATTGGCAACTTGCCGCCGCTTACACCTTCGCCCATGATGAAGACCAGCAAGACAGCCACCAGTTGAGCTTGCGTGCCGAATTCAATCTGGCAGGTTCAACCGGTTCCAAGGACTAAACTCGCGGACCTTGCGCCAGGCCGCGCATGGTATTATTGCCAGCCAAACCATAAATCACGTCAATATCACTGCCGCCGGTGAGGACATTGACCTCTGTCGTGCCAACGATCCTTTCCGGCGAAACATTCGCAATGCTGAGCACGTAATCCGTGCTCACCTGGCTGGCTGACGTGCCAAGGGAAGGATCCCCGGCTGTCACACTGACTTTGAGGCTGGACAGTGTTTCAAAATCGAGACGCACGCCGGCCTTCAGGAACAATTCGTTTCCGATGAGTTCAAAAGCTGCACTGTCCGCCCCGGTCAGGCCCAGAATGTATGAACCGAACGCATCATCAGTAATTGCAAAATATCGGCAATCTTGATGTGAGACGCTGTTGACGTATTTTCGGTAAGCGTGGTCAGAACAGATGTGATGATCACGGCGGATGGCGCGGCGTTGACCAGTTCGGTGGTATTCACTGTCGCATCTGCAAACGCGATCACTTCAATGCCACTCAACGTGTCGCTGCCATCGGCGGCAGTGCCACGCTGTCAGGTCTTTGTCGCGCGGTTGACACCGGACACAACGGCTTTCAGCGAGGCCACCACGATGTTCTTGTCGATGCCGACGCCGAAGAGGGTTGTGCCATCGGCCAGCCGCAGTTCCATATAAGCCACTGCCGCTCGCATTGGCGCCGTGGCCCATGGCGTGTTCGCGGTAGTCGGCGACGTCGAACTGTAGGCCGCTCTCTTTGCGGATGGCGTCGACGAAGCCATCGACCGGGCCGTTGCCGTGGCCTTTGATGGACTTGCGTTTGCCATTGACGGTGATCACGGCGGTGAGGTTTTCGCCACTGGTCTTGTGCTCCACGAAGCCATAACGCCCATTGCCGTCGAGATATTCACTCTCAAACGCGCTCCACAGCCTCAGCGCGGAAAGCTCCACGCCCTCGCCATCGGCAATGCCTTGCACCACTTTCGAGAACTCGATCTGCAAGCGGCGCGGCAGCTCGATGCCGTGTTCGGTTTCCAGCACATAGGCCACACCACCCTTGCCCGACTGCGAGTTGATGCGCACCACCGCCTCGTAATTGCGGCCGAGATCCATGGGATCAATCGGCAGATACGGCACCTCCCACAGCGGCTTGTTCGACGCCTTCATCGCCTTGAAGCCCTTGTTGATGGCATCCTGGTGCGAGCCCGAGAACGCCGTGAACACCAGCTCGCCGGCATAGGGATGGCGCGGATGCACCGGGAGCTGGTTGCAATATTCCGCCATGCGCGTGAGGTCATTGATGTTGGAACAATCAAGGCCGGGGTCCACCCCTTGCGTGAACAGGTTCATGGCCAAGGTGACGAGATCAACATTGCCCGTGCGCTCGCCATTGCCAAACAGCGTGCCCTCGACACGGTCGGCACCTGCGAGCAGGCCGAGCTCGGTCGCCGCCACGGCGCTCCCACGATCATTGTGCGGATGCAGCGAGATGATGACGCTGTCGCGGTTTTTGATGGTGCGGCAGAACCACTCGATCTGGTCGGCGTGGATGTTGGGCGTGGACATTTCCACCGTGGCCGGGAGATTGAGGATGAGGCGCTTCTCCGGCGTGGGCTTGATTTCCGCCATCACCGCTTCGCAGATTTCCACCGCGTAATCGAGCTCCGTGCCGGTGAAACTTTCCGGGGAATACTCGAAACGGATGGCATCGGCCATGCCGCTTTCATCGGCCATGGTCTTGACCAGCCGCGCGGCGTTGGTGGCGATCTCGATGATGCCGGCGCGGTCTTTTTGGAACACGATGCGGCGCTGCAATTCGCTCGTCGAATTGTAGAAATGCACGATGGCCGATTTCGCCCCGCGAATGCCTTCAAACGTGCGCGTGATCAGCTCCTCGCGGCATTGCACCAGCACCTGGATGGTCACGTCATCCGGAATGCAATTGTGGTCGATGAGGTGGCGGCAGAAATCAAAATCGGTTTGGGAGGCGCGACGGAAACCCGATCTCGATTTCCTTGAAACCCATTTTGACGAGCGCATTCCACATGCGCATCTTGCGCTCGTGACCCATGGGCTCGATGAGCGACTGGTTGCCATCGCGGAGATCAACACTGCACCAGATGGGGGGAGCGGTGATGGTGCGGTTGGGCCACTGCCGGTCCTTCAAGGGCACAGGCGTATAGGGGCGGTACTTTTCAGATTGGATTGAACATGATTGCGCTTCTCGTTTGATTTGGTCTGAATTTCAAGAGGACCCCAAAGCGCCGGGGTACCCAAGACCCGGAAGGCGCTTAGGGGATGCTAAGAAGCAGAAGCGAGATGGTGGCAACGCGCGACATGCGCGACTGCATAGTGCAATATTGCCCAAAACGCAACAAGGCAGCCAATAAGGCTGCCTTGCCACCCTGAACTGCGACCCCGGTCGCAGGATTGCGAATGTTATCGATTCACCTTTTGCAGCAGCGCCAAATGCAACTCCTCCAGCAGATCATGCAGATAAGGAATTCTGGCAATTGTTGCGATGCGACCCAGAAAGTGAAGTTCGCGAGCCAGAAAAAAGATGACTTCCTGGTCGTTGAGTTGCTCGGAACTCAGTTCCGCCAGCGACATGTCGCCATCCTGAATGCGTTTAAGCATCCGCCCCGTGTCACCATTTTTCCTGACAGATACATTTGTTTCCGTGAATACTGCCGCCATCTAATGTCCCCCCATTTCGTTTGCACATCAACCAAACGACACGGTTCATTGCGCTGTACATTCTCTACAAAGCGAAGGCAATTTTCTGTTGCAGAGAGCAGATCATACGTTTCCTCACGTGCAATTGCAGCGTGAACATGTTTTTCCGAGGCATTTCATTGTTGTCGCAGTGGGAATGGTGTTAAATGGAAACGAGACAATCCAATATTGGCGGCGACACAGGTGGCAAACAGATCAGTTTTTGCTGAGAATCTTCGGCGTGCTTGCTTGCGCTACCGAACAATTGCCGAAGTGTGCGATGGCATCGGCATCAACCGGCAACAATTCAATAAATATCTGTCCGGTGCATCTCTCCCAAACACATTGACGCTCGACAGAATATGCCGATTTTTGAATGTAACCCACGGCAGCTTGTTTTCACCGCCGGAATTGCAATTGGAAAACCTTGCGCAACAACAATTTGCGCCAAGCAGCATGTTGAACTTCTTGGCGCCTCGAGATCAGGACTTCGATTTTGAAGTAAAGAGTTTGCCCGAGGGAAATTATCTTTTCTATACACACCTGCATGGAGTGCCGGGCTTGTTAGTCCGTAGCGCACTTGTCATCAGAATGCAGGGCACCAAAAAGTGGTTTACGCGAGTAACGCGGATCTCGAAATCTACCGATTTCTCAAATCCTGGTGCGACTGGCCGGCATAAGGGTCAGGTATTTGCAAATGAAACTGACATTTACCTGCTCGGCCGGAACAGGCATTCTCCCCGACAGCTTAGCTTTGTCTCATTTGAGATGTCACAAGAACTTAATGAAATTTACTATTCTGGTCTTGCCGTCACAAAATCCATTGGCGGTTCAACTGCATTGAAATGCTTTGCTGTACTGCAAAACCCAAACACAACAATTCGACAATTATTGAGTTTGGTAGGACCAATACATGAGTCTGATCCGACAATTGATCATATTGTTGTGTCTGCATTGAGCAGCTAGACCGTTTCGCCCAAGAGTCATTTCAATCGTACATTTACTTCTGATTGGTTGCACGACGAGTCAACACCTTCAGTAGCTTACCGCCTGCGTACGCAACTTAAACCCTAATAATCCAGGAGATGACTATGCAGAAAGAAGGCTAAACAATTCTTGAGCATCGCATAAGTTGAAAGTGCAAATTGATTCAATTGGAATCGCAGTTTCTGGACTTCAGCATCGCAAGTAATTGAAAGTTTGGGACCAGTGGCTTTGCTGCTGGTCCCGCACCATCACAATGCGCATCAGAACCCCTAAAACATTGGTCGCCTTTCCGCGAGATGAAGGCATCATTCTGTACAACTACTTGACCAAGGACGCGATTACCTGTGCCCTTGATGATCTCTACTGGATTACGCTGGCCAACCAGTGGACCGATATCAAAGACGTTATTGACCGGCATCCAGACATTGATCCCGAATCACTTCGCAACGAGTTCTGCAAGTTGCGGGAGGCCGGAATGCTGATCGAAGAAGGCACGTCAAATCATATCCTTGAACGAGAATATGAAGATACGTGGGAAATGGGAGTGGCAACAGGAATGTTCCACTTCACACTGCTCGATAACGAAGTTGGCTCGCAGGAAGACTCGGTACGAAAGCAAAAGCTGCGAATGCTGAATGACCCATCGCCACCGCTGTTCTGGAAAAATTCCCCTGATGCGCTGCCACTCCCGCGGCAATTCAGTTCTGCTTCGATGGAACTGATCTCAATTCTCGAGAAACGCCGAACCGTTCGCAATGTGACCGGTCAAGCCTTGAAGCTTGAGGACTTGAGTGCATGTCTGTTTGCCGGACTTGGGCTGGTTGGCTTTGTCCAGACAAGTGTACAATGGCTTCCACTGAAACTGACACCGTCTGGAGGTGCACGAAATCCCTATGAAGCCTTTGTCATGGTTCAAAATGTCGAGGGTTTGGCCCCCGGGGTGTACCATTACTCAGCTTTCGACCATTCATTGGAAAGAATTGCCGACTTACCGGAGAAAACAGCTGGACAGTTGTTGAAGGGGCAAGACTGGGCAAACGACATGGGAGCCGTGATTTTCCTCGTGGCTGTCTTGGAAAGAACCATGTGGAAATACAACGATCCAAACTCATATCGGGTGATTATTATGGAGGCAGGTCACATCGCCCAAAACATGATGTTGGCATCCGCCGCCAACGGCCTGACCGCCTGCCCCACTGGAGCTATGTCCCACTCATTGGTTTCATCAGCCCTCAAACTCACAGCATTGACCCATACGCCAGTTTACGCGCTAAGCCTCGGTTATCCATCAAGCGATGAAGACCCATTCATAACGCTGGCGGAAAATGAGATTCTGAAAATTGTGAATTAGCTCCCCTCACACCTCCCGCCGCCAATCATGCGCCTCCCTGAACCCCAGCACCTCCCGCGCCTTGCGGTTTGACAGCGGTGCCTCAAACGCGCCCATCTTCCGTGTCACCGGCGTTCCCGGCGCGTACTTCGCCAAAAACTCCTCCGTCGGCATGTCAGCGGTGATGGTATCGTTCACCGCGTTGAACACCTGGAAGCCGAGGCCATCTTTTTCCACGCACAGATGCACGATCTCGCCGAGGTCGCGCGCGTCGATGTAGCTCCAGGCGTTTCGCTTGCGGCTCATCGGGTTTGCAACGAACCCCGGAAACCGCACATACTCATGCGGCTCGATGACATTGCCAATACGCAACGCGTAAATGTCGGCACCATAACGCGCTGCAAATGCCCTGCCTGTCTGCTCATTCAACTGCTTCGACAGGCCGTAAGAGTCCATCGGATCAATCTCATAATCCTCTTCCAGCGGGAATTTCTTGTAGTCACGATCCCCTTCCGCAAAGCACACACCATAGGTCGTCTCGCTCGAGGCGATGATCACCTTGCGCACGCCAAGCTTCATGGCGGCTTCGAGCACATTGTAGGTGCTCACCACATTTTGCTGAAACGTCACGTTGTCGGGCCGCATCAAAATCGCGGGGATGGCCGCGAAATGCACCACGGCATCAGGTGGTGAAGGCGGTTTGCCAATCTCATATCCGCCATAGCCAAAATGTGTCGTCATCGCATTCATCGCCTGCCCGCTGTCGGTAAGGTCCGTGATCAGCGTATGCACACCGGGAACATCCAGCGGTTTCAAATCAATGTTCAGAACACTGTGCCCCCTGGAAAGCAAATGCGGCACCGCATATTTGCCGGCCTTGCCTGTGCCACCAGTAAAGACGATACGTTTTGCCATGGTGTGATCCTTTTGAATAATCCGATACTGTTACACGTTTGCCTGACTTTCCAGCAGCCTGCATTCGACAAATTTACCTTACGATTTCCTCACCTTGCACTCTGCAATCAAAAGCTGTTAAGACTTTGACACAAGCAGGGAGCTGAAATGGGCCAGGAATTCACTGTCAATACATTTGAAGAAAACTGGCAGGATGAACCGCAGCTTCTAACCTTTCGCGACGGCAGTTTCCTGATTTCCTGGCGTTCATTTGACCAGGACACCTACGCCGTGCAGGCACAATACTATAACCAATTCGGCCAGCCAGTTGGGGGTGAATTCACCCTCGATGCCGTCAGCGGCAGCGCATCTGAAATCAAAGCCATGACCCAACTTGCCGATGGCGGTTTCGTCATTGTGTTCGCTTTTTCTTACGATGGCTTGCTGAATCCAGATGAAACCTACGCCACGGTGTTCGACGCAGATTTCACCATTCGCAAACAAGCCTTCCGCGTCGATACATTACCCACGTTTCAGACAACGGCCAGTACCGTCGCCCCCTTGGCCGACGGTGGGTTCTTGGTCTCCTTCGCCTACGATGGTGTCGACACCGAAGCCTTGAAACTCGATTTCGACGACATCTACGCCCAGCGTTATGATGCCCTCGGCAACGCCATCGGTGGCAACTTCCGTCTCAACACAAACGTGAAGGAATTCGACCAGAACGCCCCTGAATCCGTGCAGCTCAAGAACGGCAATACCCTTGTCATCTGGCACAGCGAGGCCTCATTCGATACGCCGGGTGATCTCGACTCCAATGAAATCCGGGGATCAATCCTGTCTGGCAAAGGAACTGTGTTGCGGTCAGATTTCAGCATTGCTGACGTCGAAGGGACAGTCGGAGACGGTATCGATCCTTACAACATGTGCGCCTTGAACAACGGCGGCTTTGCACTTGTGCGCTATGAAACAGAAAACCGTGTTTCCAATGTTTTCACCTACGAAGTGAAACTGCGCTTTTTCAATGGGAATGGAACACCCAGCTCGAATGAAATCACGGTCGCGCAAGGCGCACGGGGAATCATCTACGATATGGATGTGACGCAACTGACCACTGGCGAAATTGTGGTTGTTTGGGAAACACCTTCTGCCACCGACTATCCTTACGACGACGTGCTGGCCAAAGTCTTTAGTTCAACCGGTCGCCCGCTGACGGGTGAATTCAACGTTGCACATAGAACCGATCTTGGCCAGGAACAGTGCAAGGTCGAGGCACTGGCCAACGGTGGTTTCGTCGTCACTTTTATGTCAGAGATGGCAGATGCCGATCACGATGGTGTAGCAGCACGAGTTTTCAAACTCGGCCCTGGCGGCGACATCATCTTGCCGGTCCTTCCAGTGGTGAACGAAACACTCATAGGAACGACTGGCATTGATTACCTTCTGGGCGGCGATGGCAATGATCGGCTGATAGGCAATTCCGGAAACGACGTACTGACGGGTGGCGCAGGTGCGGACAAATTCGTGTTCAACAAAGCACTCAACGCGAAAACCAACGTCGACATCATCACTGATTTTCAACATGGTGTGGATGATGTGGTTCTGAAGAAATCAATCTTCAGTGCGATCGGTCCAACACTTTCAAAATCGGAATTCTACACAGGCCCCAAAGCCCACGACGCCAATGACCGCATCATCTACCAGAAGAAATCTGGCGACCTGTTTTATGACAGCAATGGCAGCGCCACTGGCGGTAAAGTGAAATTCGCTCACGTGGAAATCGGAACAGTTTTGACCTTTGACGACTTCCTTCTGGTTTAACTGCGCCGGAACAGCCGCTCGATGTCCTTCAGGCTGATCTCCACGAATGTCGGCCGACCATGATTGCATTCGCCACCATTGGGCGTGCGCTCAATTTCGCGCAGCAACGCATTCATCTCTGCAACATTCAACGCCCTGCCCGACCGCACAGAATGATGACAGGCAAACGTCGCGAGAACATGATTGAGACGCTCGCCCACCGTATTCATATGGTCAAGTGATTGCACATCATCTGCAATATCACGCAGTAACGCAACTATATCCCCACCGACCAGGTCGGCGGGAATCTCGCGCACAATCATCGCCATCTCACCAAACGGTTCCACTTGCAATCCACCTTGCTGCAACAGTTCAGCAATCGAAGAAAGATGCGCAATGCTCGCCGCATCGAGATCAACAACATGCGGCACCAGCAAGGCCTGTGTGACGACATGGTTCTCCGCACGTTGCCGCTTGAGCCGTTCATACACAATGCGCTCGTGGGCAGCGTGCTGGTCAACCACCACCATGCCACGGGATGTTTGCGCAATGATGTAGTTGTCGTGCACCTGCGTCCGCGCTGAACCAAGCGGATAGTCCACATCTGGTGGAGCGAATTCAGAGCGACCGGCAGGTGGCATTTGCATTTCGAAAGCAGCCTGTGCGGCCTCTGCAAATCCATCACCAGTCAAAGGGTTTGGAGGCGACCAGCGCGGAGCTTGCGAGAACTGCCGTGCCAGGTTGGTATCCGCCTGCACGGGTCGTGACGCAAGCGCCCGCCGCACCGCCGAAACAATCAGTGCACGAACGAAACCGGAATCGCGAAACCGTACCTCTGACTTTGCCGGGTGCACATTAACGTCCACGCGCGTTGGCGCACACGTCAGATACAAAACCACAGCGGGGTGGCGGCCGGGCGGCAGCACATCGGCATAGGCACCGCGAATGGCACCGCTGATCAGCTTGTCGCGCACGGGCCTGCCATTGACGAATGCGAACTGCTGTGTGGCCTGCCCCCGCGCCGCCGTGGGCAATCCGGCAAACCCGGTGATCTGCACATCTTCACCTTCAAGTCCAACAGCAATAGAATTCTCGATAAACTCCTGCCCCATGATGCGGCCAATACGGATCTCGGCCGTGTCACCACTGGGCACATCGATCCAGTGTCGATCCTCCGTCGCAAAGGAGAACCCCGTCGCCGGATGCGCCAGCGCCAAACGACGCACCACATCCACGGCTTCTGCGACTTCGCTGCGATCTGATTTGAGGAACTTGAGTCGTGCCGGTGTGGCAAAAAACAAGTCACGCACGTCTACGTCAGTGCCACGTTGCCGCGCCGCAGGCGACGGGCCATCTATCCGCCCTGCTTCCACTTGCATCTCATGTGCGTCGCCCTCAGCCCGTGAGACGATGGTCAGTCGCGCCACACTGCCAATCGACGGCAGCGCCTCACCTCGAAAACCCAAGGTATGAATATCGGTCAACGTCTCATCGCTGAGTTTGGACGTGGCATGCCTCTCAATGGCCAAGAGCAGATCGTCGCGAACCATGCCGCTACCATTGTCGCTGACTCGGATGAGGCTTTTGCCGCCGCCGCGAAACACGACATCGATTTGCGACGCGCCAGCATCCATGGCATTTTCAACAAGCTCTTTGACGGCACTTGCAGGCCGTTCAATGACTTCACCCGCAGCAATGCGGTTAATGGTGCCTTCGGAAAGTCGTCGGATTCGCATGACGGAATATTACCCGCCCGCAGGGTCAACCGTCGCTAAAAATCGCGCCGATGTTCATGATTGTCCCGTACCGCGGATTGGTGCGGCGCTTATCTGCCAGAATCGCGGCCTTGAGTTCGGCCGTCAATTCCGTCTTGGACTTGGCCTGCCCGTCGGGTCGCGATTTAGAAATGCCATATTTGGCATAAATGTCCTGCGGTGCATCGTTGCCATAGACACTGGTCGAAGCTTGGGTACGCGGTGCTGAAGGCGCATCCTGCAGGGCCGCCACCTCGCCATTGGGCTGATAGCCATCGACGGTTTGCGTCGGCGCCCGCAGCGACAAGTCTGGAGGTAACGCCAGTTCATTGCCCACGGGAACGCGAGCCTGTTGCGTTGGCGAAGAACTGCCGCCTCCCAACAGGTTTGCGGCTGAAGAACATCCAGAAAGCGCAACGCCAACAAGTATCACGTGAAACAGTTTCACAAGCCAATCTCCACTTCCGGTCGATTCAACGGAACATTCAGGCACCACTATGGCGCACTTTTGCTCTTCCGGAAGTAAACGAGTCATAAATCAACAAGCCTACCCCTGCAACTATGGCGACATCGGCCATATTGAAGATGTACCAGTGCCAGTTGCCCCAGTGAAAATGCATGAAGTCCGCAACTGCACCGTGCCAAAACCGGTCAAACACATTCCCAAGGGCACCGCCAATGATGAGACCGAGAGCCATCGCCACAAGTCTGCTTTCTGCCTTGACCACCCAGCTCCACAATAACGAACAAATGACCAAGCTGAGCGCAATCAGGAATCCTTGTCGATAGGATGCGAACAGACTGTAGGAAATCCCCTCATTCCACGCCATCGTCAAACTGAAGAAGGACGTGATGGGCCATGTTCGGGCATCATCGAGATCAACAATGGCAACAAGAAACCATTTCGTCGCCTGATCAAAAAGAAACATGATCGCTGCCCAAACCGCAGCAGTCGTTGAATACGGACCCCACAGCAAACTCATACCGTTTTCCCAAACCGCGTCTGCCATTCGCGCACCGCTTCAGCATCGCGGGGCGTGATGTCAGGAAAATCCTTGTCGCTTCCAATCTCGCTCGAAATCTTCCACGAGCGAGCACACTTGGCACCCTCAGCTTTCTTGAACTGCACAGCAACATTCTTGATGCTGTCGATCTTGAATGCGTCAGCAGGCGCAGCGCCTTCAACAAATTCAATATCGGACGTGATGCATACCTCGGCGAAATCAACACCCCGCAGCGCTTGGACATCAGCGGCATCTAGTGCCACAAATACCTGCGGAGCCGCCTCCAGCGAAGAGCCGATGGTCTTCGCAGCACGCTGCACTTCCAACGCACCTGTCACAACACCGCGCACACTGCGGATCATCTCCCACTTTTTCGCCAACTCGTCATTGCGCCAGATGTCTGGCGTTTTCGCAAACGGCATCAGATGCACCGACGAAGCTTCATGCGGGAACCGCTGTAACCACACTTCCTCCATCGTGAAAACCAATATCGGCGCCCACCATGTGGTGAGGCAATGAAACAGTTGGTCAATCACGTTCCGGCACGACCGTCGCTTCACGCTCGACCAAGGATCACAATACAAAGCATCTTTGCGGATATCGAAATAGAATGCCGACAAGTCCGTATTCATGAACGTTGGTAAGCACCGCAAAGATTTTCTTGTAGTCGTAAACCAGATACGCCGCCTGCACCGCCTGGTCGATCTCCCACAGCCGATGCAAAATGTAACGCTCAAGTTCCGGCATCTCGGCAGGTGCAACCCGCTCCCAGTCCTGCAAGCCTTCCAATGCACCCAACATATAGCGGAACGTATTGCGCAGCTTGCGATAGGCTTCGACATTGGATTTGACGATCTCCGGGCCAATGCCGACATCATCGGAATAATCCGACGACGCCACCCACAGCCGCAAAATATCTGCGCCCGAATTCTTGATCACATCTTGCGGGGCCACCACATTGCCCAGCGACTTCGACATCTTCTTGCCGTCCTCGCCCATGATGAAGCCATGAGTGAGTACCTGATTGTAGGGTGCACGACCGCGCGTGCCACAGGATTCCAGGAGCGATGAATGAAACCAGCCGCGATGCTGGTCCGAACCTTCCAGATACAAATCCGCTGGCCATTTCATGTCAGGCCGGTCTTCCAGCGTAAACGCATGTGTGCAGCCGGAATCGAACCAGACGTCAAGAATGTCGCGCACCTGCTCGAAATCATCCGCCTTGTAATCAGGCGAAAGGAAGCGCGCCGCCGCTCCTTCGGCAAACCAAGCATCCGCCCCTTCTCTAGAGAAGGCTTCATAAATCCTCTGGTTCACCTTGGAATCATTCAGGATTTTACCCGTAGATTTCTCCACAAACACCGCAATCGGAACCCCCCACGCCCGCTGGCGAGAGATCACCCAATCGGGCCGGTCCGTGATCATGCCGCGCAACCGGTTCTTGCCAGCGGCCGGGAAAAACTCCGTCGCCTCAATCGCCGCCAGCGCCTTGTCGCGCAACGAATCCGTCTGCCCATCGCCCATGGAAATGAACCACTGCGGCGTGTTTCGGAAAATGATCGGCTTCTTGGAGCGCCACGAATGCGGATATTGATGCTTCAGCCGTTCACGCGCCACCAGCATCCCCGCATCCTTCAGTGCACTGATGACTGCTTCATTAGCATCACCCTTCTCACCCTTTTCGGTGATGACACGCTTGTCTTCAAACCCAGGTGCATCAGCCGTGTAATATCCATCGGCATCGACAGGAGTCGGAATTCGCGTGAACTCCGCCCCATATTTTTCAGTTAGTGCCTTCTGGTTAGCCACCCAGATATTATAATCATCTGCACCATGGCTCGGTGCCGTATGCACAAAGCCCGTGCCCGCATCGTCGGTGACGTGATCGCCATCGAGAAGAGGAACTTTGAAATCATAAATTCCTTGTTTTGCCAGTGGGTGCGCACAGCATGTTTCGCGTCCTGCAAAAAATGCCCAAGCCACGTCAAATCTTCTCTCAAAAGACGAGACCCTGGCGCTGTCCATCAAAAGCTTTGCCAGCTTGTCAGCAAGGATTAGTTTTTCACCGATCTTGAGCCAATTTCCGTCTGGCACAGACGTAACTTCATAAAGCCCGTACGAGATTTTCTTGGAATAGCTAATGGCCCGATTGCCGGGAATGGTCCAAGGCGTTGTAGTCCAAATGACAATTGAAGCACTAGCGAGTTCATTCCACTGCGTCTCAGCAACACCCGGACCATAAGCTGCATGGGGTCCGCGAATACCTATCGGAAACTTCACATAAATCGCGTCGCTCACATAATCCTGATACTCAACCTCAGCCTCCGCCAGCGCCGTCTTCTCGACAACACTCCACATCACCGGCTTTGACCCGCGATAGAGCTGCCCCGTCTCCGCGAACTTCATCAACTCCCGCGCAATCACCGCTTCGCTGGCAAAATTCATCGTGGTGTAAGGATTATCCCATTCGCCTTCCACACCCAGCCGCTTGAACTCCTCGCGCTGCACATCAATCCATCCAGCCGCAAACTCCCGGCATTCTTTGCGGAATTCATTGATCGGCACGGCGTCCTTGTTCTTGCCCTTGGCGCGGTATTGCTCCTCGATCTTCCATTCAATCGGCAGCCCGTGACAATCCCAGCCCGGCACATAATGCGAGTCAAAGCCCGCCATCTGGCGCGAGCGCACCACCAGGTCTTTCAAAATCTTGTTCAGCGCATGCCCGATGTGGATGTTGCCGTTGGCATAAGGCGGGCCATCATGCAGGATAAACTTCTCACGCCCCTCCCCTTGCTCCCGCATCCGCCGGAACAGCCCCATATCCGCCCAGCGCTTGAGCAACTCAGGCTCCTTCACCGGCAATCCCGCTTTCATGGGAAAGTCGGTCTTCGGCAGGAATACAGTGTCGCGGTAACGGTCGGTCTTTTTGGGTGCTTCGCTCATGGCGGCGGCTTGTAACAGGTCAATAGCCGCCGTGGAAGACTTTCGGTTACGCTGCGCGGGACAACATGGTGGGAACGATCAAGCGGTGAAAGGGTTTGACCACAGTCAGATAGAGCTTGCCAAACACATTGTGCGGCTGAACCAGTGTCGTCAGCAAGACCGCATTTTCGGCCCGGCGCAAATTGATAACAATGCGGAAATCCAGATGATTGTCGTCAAACCCAAGCACCACCCTGTCTGCTGTTTGGCTGATCACCGGAAACATGCCGATGGCACTGATCTCAGCCGGGGGTTGATGGACAAGTCCAAAGACCCTCACAATGCGGTTGCGCAAGGTCAACAAAGACGTGACCCACGCAGGCGTATGGTCGAACACATGCAGCGCCGCTGCCATCGCTGTAGGGTGGCTGACAGCCCGTGCCATGTAGGTGTCGGCAAAGGTGGCTTGAGGCAAGGCAGAGAATGCAGCTTGGTCGTCCGCGGTTGCGTCGGTGCCAGCGTGTTGCCCCGGCAATGCCAAGGCTAAAACGATCATGAGACTCAAACCTGCAAACAAGATCCACTGCAACAGAATCCACGGGTCACCCAGGCGTCCCAGTCCGTAGCCTAGAAACAGCACTGCGAATGCGACGTTCAGCAGAAGCATCAGGAGCAGTGCCAAGGCATTCTTGCGCCAGGTCATGCCTGCCGCGATCAGAAAGACTCCATTCAACAGCAACAATGCAGTTACCTCATGCCATACCGTGGAAAAGGCTGCTTTCCAGGCATCGGGCAAGGCGCTGGCCAAAGCGGGATCATGAAATTGCGGGCCGCCGCTCACCACATGCAGCACCGTGATGATCAAAGACCCAGCGCCCGCTGCAAAACACCAGAACCGGAAGGATTTAAGCATGACTTCACCTCTCCATACGCTGCCGTATGTTATTCGCTTGCCGTTGAGAAAATCAATACGTTGCCGTATGGTGCGGCAAGATGACACGAAATCGTAAAACACAACTCACGCCACAGGACTGGATCAAGGCCGCCTTTCGGACCTTGGCGCGCGAGGGCGTCGGTTCAATCAAAGCGGAAACGCTGGCAAAAACTCTGAAGGCGACCAAGGGATCGTTCTACTGGCACTTCAAAGATGTTCCGAGCTTCCGCCATGAGATGCTGGCGTTGTGGGAAGCCGACGCAACCGCCGACATCATTCAACAGGTCAACGCAACGGCAGCGCCGGGGCCTAACCGCTTGCAACTGCTCACCCATACCGTGTCCGCCATGAACGCACAGAATGATTACGGTGGATTGCGGGCCGAACCTGCCATTCGTGATTGGGCACGCAATGATGGGGTGGTTTCAAAAGCACTGGAACGCGTCGACAAGCGGCGTATCGCTTATGTGGCGGAACTTTTTGTGGAGTGTGGCTTTGATGTGCAACAAGCCAAATTCAAGGCCGACATATTCTACAGCGGCTTTGTCGGCTTCCAGACCATCGCTGCAAACAGCCCTGCTCCCTTTGATGGCAAGATGGAAGAGTTGCTGCGCTTGCTTTTGCGGACGTGAGTGAGAACCTAACCGCTCGTTCTTCTCGACAAACCAAGTTGTGCAAACCGGCGTGGATACTCTTCAGGGAACATGTGCTAGGACTGAAAAAATGTCGCCTTTTGTGCTGAAATGGACTGCGTTGTCGCTCTCTTGACCAGCCCACCGGATATGCTGTCAAAATTGCTATCACAACAGAACCTCCAATGAAACTCACGAGGCCTGAAATTGCGCGCGGTTGATGTTCTCTTCGAAGTGTTGCGCTCCGAAGGCGTAACCAGGATATTCGGCAATCCCGGCTCCACAGAAATGCCGTTGATGGATGCGCTCTTTGGCGTCAAGGATTTCCAATATGTGCTGGGCTTGCAAGAGGCCACAGTCGTCGGAATGGCAGACGGCTATGCCCAAGCCACCAATCGCGCCAGCTTTGTGAATCTTCACACCGCAGGTGGCATTGGCCACGCCATGGGCACGATTGCGGGGTCAAAACTCACACGCACCCCCATTGTCATAACTGCCGGCAATCAGCATACGGGCCACCTCGCACGCGAACCCTGGCTGTCCGGCGATCTCGTGGCCATGGCAAAACCCTGCGTGAAATGGGCCACCGAAGTGCATCGCGCCGAAGACGTTGGTTATGTCATGCGTCGCGCATTTGCCATCGCCAATGCCCATCCGCGCGGGCCGGTATTCGTGTCCTTGCCCATGGACCTGATGTTGCAGGACGTAACGTCACCTGCTCCTGCCCGGTCCGCCGATCCCCTGCCCGCAAGCGCAAACATCAGTTCACTGATGAAAGCGATTGAAACGACGGCTCCCGGAAAATTGGCATTGCTGTTGTCTGACACTGTCATCCATGGCAATGCCGCGGATGCGGCTGTCGCTGCCGCCGATAAACTGGGCGCAGCCGTATTTGGCACGCCACTGCTGGGGCGCAATGTCTTCCCCGCCAATCACCCACAATGGCATGGGGTCCTGCCTCCCGATTTTGCTCTCATCCGCAAAGCGCTTGTTGAATATGATCTGGCCATCATGGTTGGTGATCATGAAATGCTGGCCTATCCGTACCGCGAGAACGGCCCATTTCCTGAGAAGCTCAATCTCGCACAGATTTCACCCCATGGCGGCGCCATGGGACAAGACGGCCCGGTGACCTTTGCATTGATTGGCGATGTGGGCGAAACATTGCGTGCAATAGCCCGAGCCGCAACACAGAAATCCGCACCGGTGTCGCCATCAGCACAACGCGCACAGGTGCTTGCAGCAGATCTCGCTGCAAAAGAAAAACAGGATCCACTGCACCCGTTTGTCGCCGTCCGCGCCATTCTGGACTGCGTGAAACCCGACACCCAGATCGTCAATGAAAGTTCCGGCACCTACGACACCATGCGCGAGCAATGGAAAACTGCAACACCCGGAGACTACTATTTCGTGCGCAGCGGTAATCTCGGCTGGGGCATGCCTGCTGCCGTCGGCGTGGCACTTGCCAAGCCAGATCGTAAAGTCATCTCATTTGTCGGCGATGGTGCAGCATTGTATTCGCCACAAGCGATTTGGTCGTCGCGCCGCTATGGCGCACACGTCTGCTTCATTGTTTTCAACAATCAGAAATACGACATACTCATGCGGGTTGCGAAGTCCTTGGGTTTTGACAATGCCAACGCAGGCAAGTTTGTTGAAATGGAATTCAATAGCCCGGCGATAGATTTTGAAGGGCTGGCGCATACATTTGGCGCACCCTATGCAAAAGCAACCACAGTAAGTGAACTCAAAACCGCAGTGTCAGACCTGTTGTCACGCAACGAAACCACTGTGCTGGAAATCAAAACCAGCGGTTTGTAGCTTAACTCAGATCTTTTCCATCTCATCGTAAATCGAATTGGCGAGCATCATCATTGCCTCCCGCGGCATATCGCCCGTAATGGCCATGGCAAGTTTTGGATCGGCCCAATAACATGACACGAGAGCGTCAGTTTCACGCACATGGATGGAGTCTTCACGCTGGGTCGGATTGGAGGCGAAAAAAATGGAGAGGCGCTTCTTGTTGGCATCCTCATACATTAGTTGTCCTGCCGGCCGATCATCCGCAGCCAGCAAACGCCCCCCGATAAATGTATACCCAGCCGCAGCCAGATTCGGAATCTTGATCGGCGTACCGATGCGTTTTCCAAGCCATGCCCGAATATGTTCGGCCTGGCTCGCATCGACTTCCACCGGATGCTTGACCTCGACCGCGTAAACCTCATGCGCCACAATCGCACGTCTGCCCAAATCGGCAACAAGTGCTGAGCCACTTTCATGCGCCGCGAACCAACCCAAACCAGCACCCAAGGCAAGTATCGCCAAACTTGCAGCCACTGCAGCAAAGGGACCAGATAAACGCGCGCGGCGGCTCTTGGGAATTGCGATCAGAAAGGGTGGTACAGGCTCCTGCAACACGGGATCAAAAGCTCGTTTCAACGCAGCATTCTGCTGCTTGATGCTGTCCAGTACGCGTCGCGCGTCTGCATCCTGCAATAGAAGCGCTTCGACCCGCGCTTGTTCATCGTCATCAAGCTCTCCATCGGCAAAGGCATTGATTGCCCAATTGTCGAGCTCGCTATTGTGTTTATCCATCATTTCACCCGTCTCAGAACTGGTGTTCCGCGATCTTCCAACAAACTCTGCAAATGTGTCCGCGCCCTTGAAAGTCGCGACATGACCGTACCGATTGGCACTCCAATAATCTCTGACGTCTCGCGATAACTCATCTCTTCGATGCCAACCAGAACGAGCACCTCGCGTTGTTGTGCAGGCAATGAATCCAGCGCGCGCGCGATCAAATCGAGCGACATTCGGGTTTCTTGTTCCGGCTGCACCGCATCTTCGCCCCCAACCAATTCATCAATGGTCTTCACATCATTGATACGCGCTTTCGTACGCAATCCGCTGATAAACAAGTTACGCAAGATGGCAAAAAGCCAAGCCCGCAATGGCCGTGATGGATCGTAAAGTGCTACCTTGGTTAACGCACGTTCGGCACAATCTTGCACCAGATCGTCAGCCAAAGCGGCATCACCGCACAACGAACGGGCAAACCGCCGCAAATATGGCAATTCATCAGTCAATTGTGAGCGAAAATCTCGGTGCATACTCTGACTCTACGTTGGAAAGCCGGATTTATTCCAGTTTAACCCGTCCACTTGTCCCGCATGGTCACCAATTCCTCCGTCGCCGTTGGATGAACTGCCAGCGTTGCATCAAACTGCGCCTTGGTCGCTCCGCACGTGATGGCGATACCCAAAAGCTGCGCCATCTCGCCAGCATCTGGACCCACGACATGACACCCGAGTACCCTGTCTGTCTCACCATCGACCACGAGTTTCATGAACATGCGCTCATCGCGTCCGGACAGTGTGTGTTTCATGGGGCGGAAACTGGTTTTGTAGATGTTGACGTTCTCGTGGACAACTCTCACCTGCTGCTCTGTCAAACCAACCGTCCCGATCTCCGGCTGCGAAAACACCGCCGTCGGCACAAGGGAGTGATCAACAGTGACCGACTTGCCGCCAAATAAGGTGTCAGCAAAAGCGTGCCCCTCGCGAATGGCCACGGGAGTCAGATTGACCCGGTTTGTGACATCACCAACCGCGTATATGTTATCAACTGACGTCTTCGAATATTGATCCACCGGAATGGCGTGATGTGGTGTGCGCGCAATGCCAACATTCTCCAGTCCAATACCATCTGTATTTGCAATCCGACCCGTTGCAAACATGATCTGCCCTGCGCCAAATGCGCTGCCATCATTCAGCGTGACGCGAACGCCAGTACCGGAACGCACAATCTCCGACACATCACTCCGAACACGGATTTCAATGCCCTTCTTAGTCATTTCGGCAGCCATATGGTTGCGCACATCGACATCAAAGCCGCGCAAAATCTGTTCACCGCGATAAACCAACACGGTCTCAACACCGAGGCCATTGAAAATACCTGCAAACTCCACAGCAATATATCCGCCACCAACGATCACAATCCGGCGCGGCAGGTGTTCGAGATGAAAAGCTTCGTTTGACGTAATGGCCAATTCATGGCCCGGCAGATGTTGCGGAACGAACGGCGTCGCCCCTGTCGCAATCAGAGTATATTTCGCTGTCACACGTCGCCCAGAAGCCAGCTCCACGGTATTGCGGTCTTTGATGACTGCGCGCTCTTGAATGAGCTCTGCCCCCGACGCCGTCAGATTGCGAATGTAGGCTTGGTTCAGTCTGTCAATTTCCTTGTCCTTGTTGGCAATCAGCGTTTGCCAGTCAAAGCTCAGTTTTTCAGACGTCCAGCCAAACCCAACGGCATCTTCAAACTCTTCTGCAAATTTCGAGGCATAAACAAACAACTTCTTTGGAACACACCCGCGGATAACGCAGGTTCCGCCAACGCGATATTCCTCCGCAACGCAAACCTTTGCTCCATGTTTCGCTGCGATGCGCGCGGCCCGCACACCGCCCGAACCGGCTCCTATGACAAACAGATCAAAATCGAAACTGCTCACTCGCGCCGCAGCTCCTGCACACCCTTGTCCGTCGCCAGCATGATGATGCCGGAAACACCGATAAACAAACCGTTGTTCACCACGCCCGGCAGATTGTTCAACATCACCTCGAGCCGTTCTGGATCACCGATCTCACCGCAGGCACAGTCAATGATGAGATTGCCAGCTTCCGTGCGAAAGGGCTTCCCGTCCTTCATGCGTACCGTCATCTTCGGCTTCATTTTCAGCTTGTCAAATATCATCTCCATTTTCCAAGCCGTAGCTTTGACACCGAACGGAACAACCTCCACCGGCAACGGATACTTTCCAAGCTTTTGTACTTGCTTCGATTGATCAGCAATCGTCACCACATATTTGGAAGACGTGGCGACAATTTTTTCGATGAGCAACGCGCCGCCGCCGCCCTTGATCAACCTGAACTGCGGATCGAATTCATCCGCACCGTCAATTGTGTAGGCGAGGTAAGGATCCTTATCCAGCGTCGTGAGGGCAATGCCCAAGGATTTTGCCAAGTCGTGAGTCGCCTTGGATGTCGGCACACACGAAACAGTCAAACCACCTTTCACCTTTTCCGCCAGCGCATGAATGAAGTAATTGGCCGTGGACCCGGTTCCCAAACCAATCTTCATTCCTGGTTCGATGAATTTCAGTGCGGCGACGGCTGCTGCTTTCTTCTGTGAGTCAGCGCTCATTTGCCACCCGTCATGCCAAGGCCACCCATCATCATGTACTTGATTTCCAGGTATTCCTCGATGCCGTGGTGCGAACCTTCTCGTCCCAGTCCGGATTCCTTCATGCCGCCAAACGGTGCTTCCGCAGTCGCAATCAACCCCTCATTGATGCCAACCATTCCATACTCAAGCGCTTCACCGACGCGCCAGATGCGGCCAATGTCACGGGTGTAGAAATAGCAGGCAAGTCCGAACTCCGTGTCGTTGGCCATGGCCACCGCTTCGTCTTCGGTTTTAAACTTGAACAACGGCGCAACTGGGCCAAATGTTTCTTCCCGCGCCACAGCCATGTTGGCTGTAACACCCGTAATAATTGTCGGTTCGAAGAAGTTGCCGCCAAGTTGCTTGCCGCCGGCAACCACTTTGCCACCCTTCTTCACCGCATCATCAATATGCTCCTGAACTTTTTTCACAGCAGCCGCATTGATGAGCGGACCCGTCGTGACGCCATCGTCAGCGCCATTGCCGATTTTCAATTTTCCAACGGCAACAGCGAGTTTCTCGGCAAACGCATCATAAACACTATCTTGCACCAGAATTCGGTTGGCACAGACACAGGTTTGACCGGCGTTGCGGTACTTCGATGCAATGGCACCCGTAACTGCGGCATCCAAATCTGCATCGTCAAAAACAATAAACGGTGCATTGCCACCCAGTTCAAGTCCGACTTTCTTGATCGTTGGCGCACATTGCGCCATGAGCAAGCGCCCAACTTCAGTTGAACCAGTAAACGTCAGTGCACGGACGATAGGGTTGGATGTCATCTCCGCCCCGATTTCGCGTGACACCCCGGTCAGCACCGAAAACACACCCGCCGGAATACCTGCCCGCTCCGCCAACTCGGCAATGGCCAGTGCTGAAAGCGGTGTTTCGTTGGCTGGCTTGCACACGAATGCGCAGCCCGCTGCCAAAGCTGGTCCTGCCTTGCGCGTAATCATCGCGTTCGGGAAATTCCAGGGCGTGATGGCCGCGACAACACCGACTGGCTGCTTGATGACCAGCAAACGGGCATTCGGCCATGGTGATGGAATGGTTTCACCATAAACACGACGCGCTTCTTCCGCAAAGAATTCCACAAACGACGCACCATAAAGGATTTCACCACGCGACTCCGCCAGCGGCTTGCCCTGTTCGGCCGTCATGATTTGCGCCAGGTCTTCCTGGTTATCCACCATGAGGTTGGCCCATTTGCGCAAAATGATAGCGCGTTCCTTGGCCGTTTTCTTGGCCCACGGCTTTTGCGCTTTCTGGGCAGCTTCAATGGCTACCCGTGTCTCTTTTGCGCCCAACTTTGGCACTGAGCAGATCACTGATTCATCGACTGGGTTTGTCACGTCAATCGTGGCACTGCCACCAACCCATTTGCCATCAATGTAGCATTTGTCCTTGAGCAGTGACGTGTCTTTCAATATGTCTTTGAGCAATGTGATTTTGCGGATGTCCATGGCTTACTCCTCGTTTGACGCCGTGTAGCACAGCAACTGCAACCGCACAAACCGCCACGACCAAAAGGAACTCCATGCCAGTTGAAGCGCTGATATTCGATCTCGATGGAACACTCGTCGACACGGCTCCCGATCTTTTGCACGCAACAAACCATGCCCTGTCGCTGATCGAACGGCCACCGGTGACCATGCCGCAGTTGCGCAGTTTTGTCGGCGCCGGAGCCATGAACCTCATCGAACTCGGGGCGAAAGCCAGCGGTCCCCTGCCCGACAAGCCAACGCTTCTTCGCATGCACGACGCGTTTCTTGAATACTACGGCGACAACATTGCCGTGAGCAGCGTGATGTTTGAAGGCCTGGCGGAAGTGATTGAACAGGCTTCCCTCAGCGGCTTGCGAATGGGCGTCTGCACCAACAAGGTCGAACGGCTGTCCATCAAACTCCTGACCGAATTGGGCATCATGCCGCATTTCGGGGCTGTCGTGGGTGGCGACACGATGCCTGTGATGAAACCCGATCCAGCTCCCTACGCCGAAGTTGCCCGTCGCCTCGGTGTCGATGTTCAGGACACCTTGATGTTCGGTGACAGTGAAACCGATATCCGCACCGCGCAGAACGCAGGCGTCCCCGTCATCGCCGTGACCTTCGGCTACACCATGCAACCGGTACATGTCTTCAACCCGACGCACACAATCGATCACTATGACGAGGCCTGGCCCATCGTGGAGCGCTATCTATAGGTTTGAAAAAACCGCTCTATGTCATCAAGGACCGGGGCCTTGGCGCGAAATGCAGTCGACAATGACAACATGATGCCAACATGGCTGACACCGGAATACTCCGTATGTTGAACAACGGAACCAGCGTCTTTCAGACGCCGCGCAAGTTCTTTGCCGTTACGCGGTTTGACAGTTGTGTCACCGGTCCCGTGTAAAATCAAAAATGGCGGCGCGTCTTTGCTGACATGGGCAATGGGCTGCGTCGATGCCAGATTCGGATACTTTGAAAATGCGGCTGTGCTCTTGGGTGAATCAAACGGCAGGAAATCAAATGGCCCGGCCAACGTTGCAACCGCCGTTATCCCGTCCACATTGAATGCGGGGTTCAGAACGGCCTGCGCAATATTATAGCCGCCAGCAGAATGCCCAACGAGATAGGTTTGCTCGCCATTGCCACCCGATTGCACTGCTGACTTCTGCGCATATTGAATGGCAAGAGCAACATCATCAACAAACACTGGATAGAGATACTCCGGTACCAACCGGTAGTCCGGCACAAAAACCAGGTAACCCAGCGAAGCCAAGGCTCGGGCCGCAAATTCATAATCCTGCCGCCGACCTGAATCCCAAGAACCACCATAAACGAAAACCAGCGCCGGGAGCGGGCCATTGGCCGCAGCGGGGCGATAGACATCAAGTCGGTGACGTTCATCCGGACCGTAGGCAACGTCACCTGCCACAAGAGTGACACCCTCATCCTTTGGCACAACAAAATTGAAAATGCGCAAAGCTGCAAAATGATAGGCCAGTCCGCCGATAAAAAGCAGCACGCCAAATACTTGTAGAATTCTGATCATGACTTCGAGTACGTCCATCGGCTAAACATGGATGCAACTGGTGAAAGAACAATCAATGTCCGCAGAAAAATCACTTGCCCTCGCCCCCTTCAACCTCTCGCCCGATGACATCGCCTGGGTGTGCAAAACCCGCGATGGCCTGTCAACCGAAGACAAGGTGCGTCAACTTTTTCTGCACATCTGCTTTCCTCACATCGTTGATGACTTGATCAAATCCAAGCCCTGTGGGTTCATGCCGATCGAGAACGCCGATCTCGCCACTGCCTGGGCGATCAACAATCGTTTGATCTCTGAAAGCGAAATTCCGCCTTTCATGGCTGGCGATGTTGAGGGCGGCGGCAACCACCGCTCCGCCCTGACCGATATGCCCAACCAATTGGCCTTTGCAGCTGTCAGTGACATGACCGCCATAGAACGGGCCTTGCATGTCGTCGGCAAGGAAAATGCGGCTTTGGGTTTAAACTGGACTTTTACCCCATGCGTTGACATCAACCACGCAACCGCCAGCGCCATTGTCGGAACGCGCAGCTATGGCTCCAACCAGAACACGGTGTTGGAACAAGCCAAGCTGCATATGCGTGTGCTGCAATCCCATGGCATTGCCACAGCTGCAAAACATTGGCCCGGCGAAGGCTATGATGCCCGCGACCAGCATTTGGTGACCACCATCAATCCCCTATCCATCGACGAATGGACAAAGTCTTTCGGAGCGATTTACAAAACACTGATCGACGCAGGTCTCTACTCGGTGATGTCGGCGCATATCGCCCTGCCCGCCTATGCCGCGAAAATGGGCGTTCCGGATTCGCTGGAACGTTACCGCCCGGCTTCGATCTCGAGACTGCTCAATCAAAATCTGTTGCGGGGTGAGCTTGGCTTCAACGGCCTGATCGTGTCCGACGCCACACCCATGGCCGGCCTGACCGGATTTTCATCGCGTGCTGAGCAAGTGCCGCAAGTGATCGAGTCCGGCTGCGATGTCTTTCTATTCTGCACCGACGTGAAGCAGGACGTCCAACATATGTTGAATGGACTCCGTAACGGTGCATTGTCAGAACAGCGGCTCGAAGATGCGGTTACCCGCGTTCTGGGCCTCAAGGCCGCATTGGGCCTCAACAAGAAATCCATCCGTGAACGGATCAAATCCCTGGACGAGATCAGGGAGCTGATCGCCACACCATCACATGCCGAAGCATCCCGCACCGTCGCCGATGCTTCAATCACCTTGGTCAAGGACACAAAACCAACTTTGCCACTGTCACTCAACAAGCATCGCCGCATCACCTGGATCGGACGGCCAGCACCCGGATTTTTGCCCGGCATGCCGGAAACGCCCATGAAAGAGCTGCGCGACGGCTTGCAGCAACGAGGTTTCATCGTGTCGGACTTTGATGGAAAGAACCCGCCAACCCCTGAAAACACCGATTGCCTGCTTTACGTTCTGCCAACGGAATCATCGCTTGGAAAATCCCGCATTTTCCTCGACTGGATGAATGATCAACCCGGCCTGATGAACCTGATGCAGCGCTATTGGCATGATATTCCAACGGTCATGATTTCGCTCGGTCATCCCTATTATCTTTACGATGCACCGCGCGTTCCTTGCTACATCAACGCCTACTCCAACACGCCGGTTTCCCAACGAGCGCTGCTGGACCGACTGACAGGCAACGCACCCTTCACCGGAAAGTCCCCGATTGATCCATTTGCTGGTGCGCTTGATGCAAGATTCTGAAAAAAGATGGTGGGAGTGACAGGGATCGAACCTGTGACCCCACCGATGTGAACGGTGTGCTCTACCGCTGAGCTACACTCCCATCCTCGGTGGCGTCGCTATAAGGGGGAAAGTATTGCCAAGTCAACAAGCTCGAATGTGCAGAAAACGTGGCAAGCGCCATAAAAGCACCATGACAATGTCACAATATTCCTATTGACTTTTAATCCTATTTGTTCTATATGTGTTCCATCTAACATCAACCAATTTGGAGCCGCTCCTCACTCATGTCCCTCAACGAATTCCTCCTCGGCGCACTGGTCTATCTCGCATCTGCTGTCATTTCTGCTCCCTTGGCCAAACGCCTTGGCTTGGGGTCAGTCTTGGGATTTCTCGTTGCCGGTGCTGTGATTGGCCCGTCCGTCCTCGGCATTATCGGCACGGAAGGCGAGAGCGTAAAACACTTCGCCGAGTTCGGCGTCATCGTGATGTTGTTTCTCGTCGGCCTTGAACTGGAACCTGAAAAGCTCTGGTCCTTGCGCAAACACATTTTCGGATTGGGATTGCTGCAGGTTGTTGGCGTTGCGACAGCCATTGGCGCAGCGAGCTTTCTTTACACGCAGGATTGGCGCACCAGCCTGACCATTGGCCTGATCCTCGCCATGTCCTCCACGGCTATCGTTTTGCAAGGCCTGCAAGATCGGGGCTTGATGAAATCACCCGTCGGCCAGTCCGTGTTTTCCGTTCTCCTGTTCCAGGACATCTCCGTAATTCCGATCCTCGCACTCCTGCCGTTGATCGCTGCCGCAGCAGCCCATGGCGACACGAGCCACAGCGTGTCCCTCATTGCAGCCTACCCTGCTTGGATGCAAACCATCGCCATCATCGCGGCGGTGGGCGGTCTCATCGTGACAAGTCGCTATTTGATGCGTCCTCTCTTCCGCATCGTGGCGGATACGGGTGCGCGCGAAATCTTCGTGGCCTTCTCTTTGCTGATGGTGGTCGGAATTACTCTGCTGATGGGGCTCGTTGGCCTCTCCCCTGCATTGGGAACCTTCCTAGCGGGCGTGGTGCTGGCCGACAGCGAATACCGCCATGAGCTGGAGATGGATTTGCAGCCATTCAAGGGCCTGCTGCTCGCCATTTTCTTCATCGCAGTGGGTGCAGGCATCGATTTCTCATTGCTGCAATCAGCGCCACTGGCCCTGTTGTTGGGACTCTTCATTTTCGTCCTCATCAAACTCGCCGTTCTCTTTGGATTGACTCGCCTTTTTCAGATGCCAGGCCCGGACAAATCCCGCTTCAGCTTTGCCTTGGCGCAAGGCAGTGAATTTGGATTTGTCTTGGTCACGGTTGCAACGGGGTTGGGGCTTCTTGCCGGCAACATGCCTTCCTTGCTGACGGCAATCATAGCCCTGTCCATGGCGCTAGCGCCCCTCCTCATGCTGTTCGACGAAAAAATCATGCAGCCCCGTTTCGCCGATGGCGACTTTGCCCGCGATGCCGATACCATCAGCCACGACGGCGTGGACGCGATTATTGCTGGTCACGGCCGCTTCGGCATGACCATCGGCCGTGTGCTCAATGCTCAGGGTTTCAAGACTGTGCTGCTCGATCAGGACGCTTCACAAGTGGACGCCATCCGGAAGTTCGGTTTCAAGGTATTCTATGGCGATGCCCTAAGGCTCGACCTTTTGGAAGCGGCAGGTGCCAGGGAAGCCAAACTGCTCGTGATAGCCATCGACGACAAGGACAAGATCATCGCACTCATTCGCATCGCCAGGCACAACTTTCCGCATCTCAAATTGTTTGTGCGCGCCTATGACCGCACACACGCCCATCTGGTTCTTCGCGAAGGCATTGACCACGTGTACCGCGAAGTCTTCGGTTCATCGATGAGTCTGGTTGAAGACGCGCTGGTCGCACTGGGCAAGAAACCCAAGGATGCCAGCAGCATTGTCAACGTGTTCCGGCAGCACGACGAGAAATTTCTGCGGGCCAGTGCAGTTCATGTGGGCGATCAAAAGGCACTCATTGATCTCGCGCGCCAATCCCGCGCCGAGATTGAACGGGTCTTTGCGCAGGATAAGGGTAATACTGAACCATGATTTTGCCCTTTGAATTTCTGTTACATGTCGGCAATATTGCGAGATGTCTCAAGCCAATCTCCACGACACGTCCATCGAACCCCGCAATGAAAAAATCCTGATCTCAGTGAATGGCAAACTCGTGCCGCGTGCCCAGGCCGTGGTATCCGTTTTCGATTCAGGCTTTATACTTGGTGATGGCGTGTGGGAAGGCCTGAGGCTGATCAACGGTGGTGTGCCATTCCTGCGCGAACACATCGAGCGTCTCTATGAAGGTGCCAAGGCAATTTTCATGGATGTCGGCTTGCGGCCCGAAGAACTTGTTCAACATCTCTTTGCTTGCGTCGACGGAAACACCATGACTGACGGCGTACACATCCGTCTGATGGTAACGCGCGGCGTAAAATCGACACCCTATCAGGATCCGCGTGTGACCATTGGCAAGCCGACCATCGTCATGATTCCCGAATACAAGACGGCAAACACGGATGCGATGACACGGGGCCTCAAGCTCCACACCGTCAATGTCCGGCGCGGCTACCCTGATGTGCAGGACCAGAAACTTAACTCACACTCTAAACTGAACTGCATAACCGCTTGTATTCAAGCCGCAAATGCTGGCGCTGATGAAGCCCTGATGCTCGATCCCCATGGCTTTGTCGCCACCTGCAATTCCACGCATTTCTTTATTGTGAGGCGCGGCGAAGTGTGGACGTCAACAGGCCAATATTGCATCCCCGGCATCACCCGCAACGCCATGATCCGCCTCTGCCGCGACCTTGGCATTCCGGTGTTCGAGAAAGCCTTCTCACTTTACGATGTTTATGGGGCAGATGAAGCCTTTGTGACCGGCACCTTTGCCGGGCTGACGCCAGTCTATGAAATCGACGGCAGGCCTGTTCGCAATCCTCTGTCTACGGATGAATGGTCAGGTGCTGGCGCGATTTCGAAAAAATTGTCCGAGGCCTACAAGGCTTTGGCCAAACGGGAATCAACCCGCACGTTGGCGTGATGCTGAACTTCATCTTGGCTTCAATCCTGATTGAACTGACCCCCGGCCCCAACATGACCTGGCTGGCCGTTCTGGGCGCAACCCGTGGCCGGCAAACGGCCCTGGCAGCGGTTGCCGGAATTTGTTTGGGCCTCGCCATTGCAGCAACGGTTGCAGGGCTGGGGCTGACAGCCCTGCTCTATGAAGTACCGCAACTCTTCTCAATCCTGCGCTGGGCCGGTACGCTTTATCTGTTTTATCTCGCTTGGGATGCATGGCGCGATGCGGCGGCACCTTCAGTGGCAGGCGAGCAATCCCCTTACCAGGCCTTCGTCCAGGGTTTGATCAGCAACATTCTCAATCCCAAAGCCTACTTGTTTTATGCCGCCCTGTTGCCGCAGTTCATAGTGCCGACGCGTGACGCGACGTCCCAGATCATCATGCTGTCCGCAATCTACGTCGTCATTGCGACAATCATTCACGCCGCCATCGCACTCCTGTCTGGCAGCATTGCTGAATGGCTGGCAAAATCTCCGCAAGCCGTCACACTGCGTAAAAGCTTGGCGATGCTGATCGCCGCCGCCGCCGTCTGGTTTTTCTACTCAACGAAAGTTCTGCAATGACTATCCTCGCCATGTGGTCCGGCCCCCGTAACATCTCAACCGCCATGATGTATGCCTTCGGCAATCGCGCCGATTGCGAAGCCTGGGACGAACCGTTCTATGGCTTCTATTTGCAGACCAGCGGAAGTGACCACCCCATGCGTGAGGAGATCATCGCGGCCATGGAAACGGACTGGAGCAAGCTGGTTGTGAAATGCACCACACTGTCATCGAGGCCCCTGCTCTATCAAAAGCACATGACCCATCACATGTTGCCGGGGTTTGACCGAAACTTCATCACCAAAATGACCAATGCATTCCTGATCCGTAATCCAGAAAGTGTGTTGGCCAGCTACCAGCAAAAAAGAGCGGACGTCGATCTTGCTGCCATCGGTTTTGTGCAGCAGTCGGATTTATTTGATCAGGTGGCCCAGCATCTGGGACACGCACCACCTGTTGTCGACTCCGATGACATTCTCGCCAATCCCCATGGCGTACTGAAAAATCTGTGTGCCAAATGTGGCATCACTTTTGACGAGGCCATGTTGAATTGGCCCAAAGGCCCCAAGTCCTGCGATGGTGTGTGGGCGCCCCATTGGTACAACGCGGCATGGGCGTCAACAGGGTTCGGACCAGCAAAAAACGCAACTGTAGTTCTACCGGCGCATTTGCAGCGGATCGCAGATGCCGCACGCCCATATTATGATAAATTGAAGCGCCACCGCCTCGGCAGCTGAAATAAAAAAAGGCGCTGCTGCTCCCGCAACTGCGCCTCTTTCAGAATCAAATTCTTTTAGCGGTGCGCTGGCTGCGCAACACTTCCCAGCGCCGCAATGGCAGCTGAGCGAACCGGAGTTGCTTCCTTCTCCACCAGCAGCTCAATCTTGCGCAGTTCCGACATCTCTTCGTCAAGTCGCGCAATCATGGCTTCATGCTGGTCACGAAGTTCCGCTACGGTTCGCAAAATATTGTCGCGGCGCGAACGGACGGACTTGGCAGCCATCGAATAATTGACATTGTTGGGATCGGACACACCGTTGCGTCCCTCTTCAAACTTCACATGGGCATCCAGGTCGTCGTGCTTGCGCATCAAATCCTGAATCATCATGTCGGTCTCACTGACCTGGCGCCGCATGTCATCGGTCCGAAACCGGTGCAAACGCAACAAACTCTCACGTGAACGCATCTTTCCCTCACTCTACTCACTGACTGAGTCAAAAGGTCTCACGCATGTCGCTGTTCAGGTTACCCAGAATCAACTAGCAGGAGATTCAATTGCCAATCACGATTCATGATGAACTCTCAGACTTAAGACCGGGTAAATCGCGAGACCCCGGCCAAGAATATCGAGAGTGAGTCGCAAATCGGACACAGCAATCAATATCTAGTGTGTGGGCGCGGCGTATCGCTACATCTTGGGTTAATTTCGGTGCGAATCTCTCGAATCGAATTAGCTTTTGTTAACCTTTCTCGGCCTATCTTGCCTTCAGAGTTAACAGTTCGTTGTGGCGTGAACGTCAGAGTGATTCGCGAGTGTCACAAGGACCCCACTTCGGGGATAGGCATCTAAGGGGAACCGCATGCGGGTTTTGTTGATCGAAGACGATACAGCTACAGCACAATCAATCGAGCTGATGCTCAAATCAGACGGGTTCAATGTATATACAACGGACCTGGGCGAGGAAGGCGTCGACCTCGGAAAGCTCTATGACTACGACATCATATTGCTCGACATAAACCTGCCCGACATGTCGGGCTACGAAGTCCTCAAAACACTTCGCGTTGCCAAGGTTGGCACACCAATTCTGATCCTCTCGGGCCTTGCCGCGATCGAGGACAAAGTGAAAGGTCTCGGCTTCGGCGCCGACGACTACATGACCAAGCCCTTCCACAAGGATGAACTTGTCGCCCGTATCCACGCAGTCGTGCGCCGCTCCAAGGGCCACGCCCAATCCGTCATTCTCACCGGCGAACTCGTCGTCAACCTCGACACCAAAACAGTGGAAGTCGCAGGCCAGCGCGTTCACCTCACCGGCAAGGAATACCAGATGCTGGAGCTCCTCTCGCTCCGCAAAGGCACCACGCTGACCAAGGAAATGTTCCTCAACCACCTCTACGGCGGCATGGACGAACCCGAGCTGAAAATCATCGACGTGTTCATCTGCAAGCTGCGCAAGAAACTGGCGACAGCCGCCAACGGCAAGAACTTCATCGAAACCGTCTGGGGCCGTGGCTACGTTCTGCGCGAAGGCGCTCCCCCCATGGGCGGCGAAGAAGAAATCCGCGAAAGCGCTTAAAGGCTCGCACAGAGCTGAGCCAACGTGCACCAATAGCCCAGCTACACGAATCAATTGCGAGTGGAGTATGAGATAGCCATAACTATCATCGCTCACGGCAATTGAGGACTGTGTGATTTGGAAAATATTGACGTCAGCATTGTATTGAATGTTCACAATGAATTGGCCTACCTCAAGCGGACGTTGATCTCTCTGGAGGAAGCAGCGGAATACGCTACAAGCTGCGGTATAACAACAGAACTTGTCGTCGTGATTGACAATGGCACAAATCAAGTTGCCCAGTGGATTCTAAACTACCGATCTGAAGCTTTTTTAGATATCCGGTCAAAATCTGTCTCAAACGGCTCACTCGGACTATCACGGAACGACGGAGTTGTTGAGGCCCGCGGTACATACATCATGACGGCAGATGCCGACGATCTTGTATCATACAACACAATAGCGGAATCATTCCGTTTGCTGGCGAACCAAACCGGCAAGGCAGCCATCTTTCCCAACTATTTGTATGCGTTTGGTCACAATTACCATTTATGCAAATATACAGATGTCGCGAACTTATCTACGATTGGATTTTTCGCAGAGCATCCATTTGTAAGCAGAGTATTCATACGCAGCGAACATCTAAAGACATACGCATATTGCGATGTCCGGCTCTCAAATGGATTCGCGTTCGAAGACTGGCTCCTAAACGCGACACTCTTGGCTCAAGGTTTTAAACTGTTGGTCGCCAAAAACACAATCCTCTTCTACAGGCAAAGACCTCACGGGCTGCTTGCATCTGCCAACACCCAGTCCGCTCGCTTGCCAAATTATTCGAAATACTATCATCCAAAGACTTTTGTTGAACTCTGCAAGAATGACTACGGCTTGATCAATACTGCCATGCCCCAACGTGTGTCAGAAAAGGAGTTGCGGTCACAGTTCATCAATAGCGCTGTTTGCACTGAACTCACCCTGGCCGCCAGTAAAACAGAACGGGCAATTGATTATCCACGAGCCCCATGGATGCATGCATTTTCTAACTATTGTGGAAGCTGGCCAATTGGTAAAGCATACTATGAAGTATGCAAACTGTTGGGCGATTCAGATTTTGAAGATGTCATACTCTTCCCCTTTGTAACGACTGGCGGTGGGGAAAAATTCATTCTCGGCGTGCTTGATGAAATAGCCAAAATTGATCCATCACGGCGCTTGCTTGTCATAGCTGGTGAACGAATTTCGTCGCACAATGGCCTTTACAAGCTGCCAAAGCACGCAACATTTGTGGACGTTTTCCAACACACCAAAAATCTGGATGATCACGCGCGCCAACAAATTGTACTAAGGATAATACAGTCTGTTTGCCAAGGTGCCACAATTCACTTGAAACCGAGCCCATTTGCCGAAAACTTCTTTCGGAAATTCGGACGGCTTCTGCCAAACAACCCTTTTATTTACTATCGTTTTTCAGATGCGCGCACAAAAATCAACGGTGAATGGCACGAAGGCGGCAGCCACTTTGATTTTATTTCAGACTCATATCAGGGCCTGACTTGCATTGTTTATGACCATAAAGGAATGGCCGAACGCGACGGTGCAGTTTTGGACGTGGCTCGCAACAAGTTCAGGGTATTGAGCCTCCCGGCGGATATTCAACGTAAATCGCCAATTTTGGACCGGCCCTTGCAACGTAAATTGTTGTGGGCGTCGCGATTGGATTCCGAAAAAAGACCCGAAATTCTGTTGAAAATAGCCCAAACGCTAAAAGCACGCAAAATTGACGTCAAAATTGATGTTTTTGGATCATCAGCACACGGATCGTTCAGTTTTGAATCCTGGAAGGGCGTACACACATTAACTTACTGCGGACCATTTGATAGTTTCAGCGCAATTCCAACCGATGAGTACGACGCATTTCTGTATACGACTGCATTTGACGGCTTGCCCAATGTGGTCTTGGAGGCGATGTCGGTCGGGCTGAGCGTTGTTGCGCCAAATGTTGGGGGCATTGGCGAAGTTGTGACAGTTGATACTGGCCAGTTAATCCCCAATTGCGGTGATGATGCACAACTTGTTGGTGACTATTGCGACGCAATCCTCGCAATATACGATGAGGGTGTAGATCTCGTACAACTGAGAACCAACGCCTTCAATAAAATCAAAACTAGTTTTGGGCAGGTGCAATTTGCCAAATCTGTGAAAGATCTAATTGCGATGGAGAGTGTTAGAAAATGAATTGGAATAATTTCCGATGAGCATAGACCATTCAGGCCCGATCGAAAGACTACACTTTGACAATCAGAATATGCGCTATCACAGTTACGACGCGGCCCAGCATCTTGTGCGATATTCAGCACTTGCACCACTCGTCAAGGGTAAACGAGTTTTGGATGTAGCGTGTGGCGAAGGCTACGGCACGAAACTACTCGAAAATTGGGGAGCCAAGAGTGTCGTCGGCGTGGACATCTCTGCTGGAGCTGTGGCGGTGGCGAAAAATCTCTTTAACGGGAAGAGAATTCGATACGATGCATGGAATGCAGAGAACATCGACGAACTGTTCAAGAAAAATCAGAAGTTTGATGTCATTATATCGCTCGAAACCATTGAGCATTTGAACTCACCAGAAAAATTCCTCCAAGCCATTGGCCGATTAATTGATCCAAACGGAATTATCGCTGTAAGTTGTCCAAATGATGAAGCGTTTCATGGCAACAATGAAGCCAGCACGTTTCATATGCGAAGATATAGTCTCGAACAGTTCAAGTCATTGACGGAACATATCCTCGGAGCAGCAACATCATGGTTGCTTGGTGCTCCTGTTATAGGTGAATGTAACGTGCCAGTCGGTAATACTCTGTCATCGATTGGCAGGACTGACTGGAAATCGATAATAGAGGCTGAAGTCCTCACGAATGCAATTCAACTTCCTTCATCCAAATCCATGTCGCTAACGACGAAAAATTGCTCACACTTTCTTGGGATTTGGGGGGCAAAAATTGACGCAAATGTTGCATTTGCCACCGAAAACGTCCCAGTATTTCTCGAACCATGGAAATATATAGACAGCCTTAAGGTGGAGAATCGCAATCTGCTACAAACAATCGAGCGCACGGAAAAAGCATCATCTGAGGAGCGAAACCGCTTGATTGAAGAGCGGACACGAATGTCGGCAGAAGTACAGAGACTTCGTCAAAAGATAATGAGCGCGACTGCCACACTGGACAAACTGAAGGATAAAACCAGACTTTCGGCAAAACTGGAAAACAAGCTCCAGAGGTCAATCGTAATCACCATGCCACACAAACTCTGGAAGTTTGTGTTCAGGTCTAAATAACATAATTCTATTAGTCCGTCGCGAGTAAGACCTCAAGTAAACTTGCACGCATGCGTCTATTGAAATCGAGTCGATCCAATTTCAATTCGGCATTTTTTTGAATGAAAACATTTAGGAAACTGTCTTTGAGGCTGCATGTCACTGCAGCGCTACCTTCAAGTAGCGCAGTTACGTTTATGTTGCGATGCTCATTCCAGATTACGAAATCGTCCCCAAATTTGTCAAAATTCCACTGGTGAAATCCAGAGTAATTTTCAAATTCGGCTTCATTTTGCTTGTGCCCCAGACAAATTCGACCGCCAATCTTGAGGCACATCATCATTTCCATAATTCCCCATGCCGGCTCGATTGCATGATCCAAAGCATTGGTGCAGGTTATGAGATCAAAACTATTGGGCTCATACCGAGCGCTAATGTCTTCGGCAAACGAAAACACTGTCTTGACAGGTGGAGTAATGGAATAAGTTTTCATGATCCCCGCATAGATGTGCGCGAGTGGATCAACTGCATTCATTTCAATTACCCAATCTTCAGCATAACTGCCAACGTAAGTAATTGGCCCAGCTCCCACATCAAGAATTCTGGCGGTCTTCTTCTTGGTTTTCGGCAAATACGGAAGCAACCAAGCGGACAGCGGTTGCTCAGTCAAACGATTTTTGTAATCCTCAGGCCACTCGAGTCCTTGAGTTTCAAACCATTTTGTCCAAAACTCTGTTTCATAACTCACGCCTTTACGCCAAAGACTTATGCTTTTTGAGAGTTTCTCGCCACTATTGGAGTACAGTTCATCCACATATTCGTTAAGTTGACTCATTGTGATCCTCCGTAGCGGAAGATCTATCGAAAACGGCAGTGTTCGCCAAGTGGATTTATTCGATTTTCTCCGAAGTTTGGGCACAATGACTTCGGTTTATCTTTCGCGAAAGCGTCCCACCCCTACTTGAAGAACTGCCTCAAGAATACCTCAAGCGTATACAGAGACCACAAGGTTTTTTCGTAGTTGCCGCGCTCTGCCATGTGGTCGGCCATCATGCCATTCACGGCCTTGCGGTCGATGTATTGGCCGATGACGGAATCGGATCCTGTGACCTGGTCATTGAAGCTCTCGCGCAATGGACCGCGCATCCAGTCGGCCACCGGCATGCGGAACCCGATTTTCTTTTTGGTCAATACGGAATCGGGAATTGTCCCGCGCATGCTTTCGCGCACAATGCGCTTTGTAACTTTGCCCTTGATCAGCCAGTCGTCGGGCAACGTTGCCGAGAAATCAGCGAGACGCGTGTCCAGGAACGGCGACCGCACCTCGATGGACGCAGCCATCGACATCGAATCCATGCGTTCGCACATGTTGTCTGGAAGCCAGGAGGTCTGGTCGAAATGCAAAATCTGTCGCAGCGAATTGACCTTGTCTGCGCTGTTGAAAGGCCGCGGATCAAGCGCATGCAGGACCTTGGGACCGGTCCAAAAACGATCCCGCTCTTCATTAGACAGGGAACCAAACCACGACACCATGCGGCTCTGAAAATCGGGCTGGCTGAGGGTAAAGTTCAACCGGCCCAGACGCGCTGAGTGTTGCGGCATGAGTTTCGCGGCAGTGCGGATGGCAGACTTCGCCATCGGCAGGTTTCCCAATGCGGAGATCAGAGGCCAGCGCGATTCAAGCACATGCTTCGGATAACCCGCAAAAACCTCGTCAGCACCATCGCCCGTCAGCACGACCTTCACTTCTTTGGCGGCTTCGAGCGACATGCGATAGATCGGCAAGTCGGCAGGTTCCGTCACCGGACTGCCCCGCACGCGCGACAGTTTCGGAATATCGCCGACCAGATCTTCAGGACGCGTTACAATATGTCGATGCTTGGTCTTGAAAAATTCACCGACCATCTTCGCTGCTTCATATTCAGAATTTTCGTCATCCAAGAATCCGGCGGAGTAAGTGTGCAAATCCACACGCTCGTCCGCAGCAATACCCGACACGACAGACGTTGAATCCAGCCCGCCCGACAGGAAGGCTCCGACGGGAACATCAGCCTGTAAACGCAAGGCAACGGCATCGCGGAAAATCTCGCGAAACTTCGCCACGGCATCGCCCTTGAAGTCAGCGGTGATGCCACTCTCTGCCGGAGCGTGCCAGAAACGCTCTTCCTTGATCTTCCAGTCTTTCCACTGCAGGAAAGTGCCAGGCGCAAGCTTGCGGATACCTTTGAACATGGTATCTGGCCCGGGCACATAGCGCCACGTGAGATACCGGAAAACCGATGAGACATCGAGCTCCGGCTTCAGGCCGGGAATTTCGAGAATGGATTCGACTTCGGACGAAAAAGCAAAAACGGGCTTTCCTTCGATGACGCTGTCGAGAATGAAGATCGGTTTTTTGCCAAACGGATCGCGTGCAATTGTGAGCGTCTGGTCTTTGCGATCAAACAAGGCAAAGCCAAACATGCCATTGAAACGGCGGAAGCAATCCTTGCCCCACTTGCGCCAGCTTTCGATGATCACTTCCGTGTCAGACTTTGTATTGAACTTGACACCCATCCCGCGCAATTCCTCGCGCAGTGCCTTATGGTTATAGATCTCGCCATTAAAGACGATCGTGTAGCGTTCGTCCGAACTGGTCATGGGCTGGTGGCCCGTATTCAAGTCAACGATAGAGAGCCGACGAAATCCCAACGAAACAAGACTGTTGCCGTTGATCTGGTCAACATGAGTTCCACGATCATCTGGTCCGCGATGGACCATGATGTCGGTCATTGAATTGAGGATCGCTAAATCGCTTTTGCGTACCGCAGAAGTAAGGTCCTTGTGTCGGGCAATACGCCCCGTAATGCCGCACATGTCAGCCGACCAAGTCCCATGTTGAAGAAATCATATTTGCCACCCGGTGAATATCTTTTAGCACGCAATTTACATAGGCCATTCTGAGTGGCCGCAACTGCAGCGCAAAATACTTAGAAATTGCACCAAATCCAGAGCACTCAGTCTTAGTGGTTAAAGCCAGAGATTAAAATGGAAACTTAACTGGCTGAGACTTCGACAGTATCATCCCCCACCATCACCATGGAAAGTGTCAGTCCTGCCGATTGCGCCAATCGACGCGCATAATAGGGTTGCACAAGTCTGGCATCGATTGTGTCAATTTCAACCTTGTTTTCAACAACTTCAGTTATAGGGCTTGGCAATTTGGCACGCTCGCCTTTGGCCAGGACAGTCATCTTCTTGCCATCCACATCGACGGTAACCACACCACCGCGCGGAATTCCGGCCATAGCCAACAGTAGCATATTGAGCAGCAATTTCACTTCTTGCTTTGGACGATTTTCCCGTGGTGCCCGCCATTCCAGCCTGGTTTTTTCGTTGCCCACAAAGTTAATCGCCGTTTCACCGGCCTCTGCCATGTCGATATGGGCCCCGGCTGAACCCGAAGCGCCGAATGCAATGCGGCAGAACTTGAGCTTTGCGGTCGCAACTTTCGCTGAGTTTCGCACCATATCGAGTGCCGTCGATTTCAGATCGGCGTCCGTTTCCGGATCGTCCATCAACTCCAAACCATTGGCAATGGCCCCAACAGGAGAAATGATGTCATGACACACTCGCGAGCACAAAAGCGCTGCGAGATCGAGATCGGAGAGATGTTCAACAGTCATTGGTGCCTCAATGTGTGATTCGGAGACATCCCTATAGCAGGAAACGAAGATACGCACCGCATTGACGCCTGACCCGTGACGCAATAGCAGACACTGATGACCATCACCCCTGACCTGATGAAACTCGTGAAAATCGCCCAAGCTGCGGGCGACACAATCATGGGAATTTATAAGACTGACTTTGTTATTGTCAGCAAACTAGACCGCTCTCCTGTCACAGAAGCCGACCAGCAAGCCGAAACCCTGATCCTCGCACATCTGGCGAAGGAATGGCCACAAACACCTGTCATAGCAGAAGAAAATGCCTCGCGTGGAAACGTACCGGTTGTTGGCAAAAGCTTCTTTCTCGTCGATCCGCTGGACGGAACACGAGAGTTTGCAGCGCGCAATGGGCAGTTTACAGTGAACATTGCGCTCATCGAAAACGGCGTTCCGGTAATGGGCGTCATCTATGCTCCTGCCCTAGACCAAATGTATTGTGGTGATGTGACCAGCGGTGCCCATAAGTCATCCATGCGGCCCGAGGACGACGTGGTCGAAAGCACCTGGAATCCCATCCGCGTTGCCCCATCTCGCCCAGAAGGCCCCATCGCCATTGCCAGTCGCTCCCACCGCGACGACCAGACAGAAGCCTACATCGCTGCGGCAAAACCTTCGGCGATCAAAAATGTCGGATCATCCCTGAAATTCTGCGCCATTGCTGAAGGCAGCGCCGACATCTACCCGCGCTATGGCCGCACCATGGAATGGGACACAGCCGCAGGTCAGGCAATATTAGAAGCAGCAGGTGGCCTAGTTCGCGATGCGGCTGGCAACCGCCTCACCTATGGCAAGGTGCAAGCTGGGTACGCAAACCCGGCCTTTTTTGCATCCGCCCTCTGAAATGAATTTCCACATCGTTAACCATGCGGAAAGCCTAGCTTCCTAAAATCGGCACAGAACAGATTTTGGCCGCACGTCACTCATCTAATGGCGGGCGTCCCTGAAAGGTGCTGACATGATCAACATACGCAAATTTTTCGCCTGCCTGGCATTGACGACCATCCTCGTTGCAGCGCCAGTTATAGCCCAAGAGACTGGCAGTATTTCGAAAGCCGAAAAGACACGTACAACCTTCTCAACCGAAGAAATCATGTCAAAAGGCCACGAATTTTTCGGCAAAACCAGCCGCGGATTGGGAAAAGCTGTTGAGTTTGCCTTTCAGAAGCAGGGTGAACCCACGGCCTACATCGTCGGCGAGGAAGGTGCTGGAGCATTTGTCGGCGGCCTGCGGTTCGGCGAAGGCACGATCTACTACAAGGACGGCACGACGCAGAAAATCTTCTGGCAGGGCCCTTCCATTGGCTGGGATTTCGGGGGCAACGGCTCGCGCACGCTCACACTCGTTTACAATTCAACGTCCCCGGAGGAACTCTACGCACGCTTTGCCAGCGTCGAGGGCGCAGCCTACCTCGTTGGCGGCCTCGGATTGAATTTCCAGAAGCATGACGACATCATTCTGGCCCCCATCCGGACTGGCGTCGGTGCGCGTCTTGGTGCCAATGTTGGATACCTGAAATATTCAGCCAGTCCGACTTGGAATCCATTCTGAATAGGGCCACATAAAAGGTTCAGTTTGTATTCGCACAACAGCAGAATACGCGCTAAAAGGCCCGTCCTGTCGTTGCGTGAAATGGAAGTATAAATGTCGCAGACCGAGACATTGATGTTGCTGGCGCTCGGCGCCGTGTTGACCCTTGTCTGTGTGCTTTTGTTTGCCCGTTCAATCTGGAACCTTGGCCAGCGCATGGCCAGGCGCCGCGCAGACAAAAATCGCCCCACCCTGATCCGCGATCTGGAAGCAGACCGTGACCAGTTAAGGGCCAGTCACGCCATGTTGAAACAGAAGGTTGAAGTCAAACTGGCCGAAGCCAATGCAAATATTGTTGAACAGCAGGCCGAAGTTTCCCGTCATCGCAACCGCGTGCAGTCATTGATCGCGAATGTAAATGAGCAACAAACAGAGCTCGAAAGTCGCGACACCCAGATTGCCGACTTGAAAGACCAAGTGTTCACCCAGTCAGCCGAAATCGACAATCGTGACGAAACAATTGCCGGACTGCATTCAAATATTGACAAACTGGAAGACGAAAATCTGAAGTTAAAACGTGAACTCGCCAAGACTGCAGAATTGTTTGGCGAGAGTTCGGAGCAATTGCAAAGACTGGAAGCGGAACTCGCGTCCACAGTCATCAAGCAACGGCAACAGATATCACCTCCACCACTGCGTTATGCAGAACCCGTTCCGCCTATTTTGCCCCCACCATCTTTATCCAAGCCAGATCGCCAGGTTATGATGACGGTCAACCCCACGGAACTACCGCGTCCCAAGCGTTACGATTTTGAACCAATCAACCCGGAAACTGGTCCGGCTGATCAGCGCTCAGTACCAAGATCAGCATCTGAATTATCCGACCTGATCAACTCCGCACGCCGCAGCCTGATGGCAAATCAGGACGACGTTCGCGCACGTGAATCAAAATCAGACGCACGATCCAACGCCATTGCCAACGTGATCTCCATAGCCCAACGCATCAAATCGCAGGGCAAGGAATAATCACGCCTTCCGCATCCGCCGCAGAACAACAAGCGGCGCTGCAAGCAACAGAAGTGTTGGCGGCAGAGGAACCGGCGTAACACCAGAATCATTCAGCGTCACGGATGCCAGATCAAAGTGTGCGCTTGGCGCAAAAGATACCAAGCGTGTCGACAAGTGCGGAATGCTGGCCAGGATTGCCATCACACCTGGGTCATTCAAGTCAGGAAAGTAAACACCCACCCGCAATTCATCCAGATTGTGAAACAGTTCGCTGAGCAAGTAGTTCGTATCGCTCTGCGACGTAAACTTGGCGGACGCAACCAGAACGCCACCGCGGTAACCGTCAACTCCCACGTCCAGCACGCCATTCACCAGCACAGATGAAAAACTGCGATCAGGAAGCTCAAGGTCAAGAACAATTTCCGTAGCCGTACGGGAGATATGGAATTCGTCGGCGTCGAAGAGTTCCGGCCTTGTGATGCGAACGGCTTGCGCATCTGGGGTCCCCGCATCGTCAAGATGTAAACCTACACCACCTCCGAATGACGCTAGCCAACCGTTCCCGGCAACTGTGTAGCCCTGTTCAGTGAACGAACCAAAAGGGGGAGCATCAAGCTGATTATCAAAAGTGAGAACCGCCGCCTGGGCCTGCGTGAGTGCTGAAAACAGCACAGCCGCAATCGGCACAACAACTTTGGACAAGTACATCGAGAAATTCCCCCGGATAGGATGTCGCCACATCTGTAAACAGATTAGAACGATTCTCCGGAATTTCAACGCACATCCAATGCCATGCCTATTAAGGCAAATGAGTTTGAAAATTGCATCAATCCGGGCATCACGAGCCGGAGCCGTAAAACATCAAATCCAGCCAAGTGCAAGGCAATGCCTGCAGCAGCTGCCATTGCCAGAGTGGAAAAAGGTACCCGCTTTCAAGCGGAAAATCGCAAAGACCGAAAGGACCGACAGGCTCAACGCCCAAAGATCAGCGCTGGCCAACACGGGCCAGTCAAAATCGAACGGTCCGAAGGAAATCGGCTGCACCGTCCGAAAAATGGTATGGATCGAAAACCAGATGGCAAGATTGAGCACCACGCCAACAACTGCTGCGGTAATCGCCGACAGTGCGCCAGACAGTGCTGCATTGCCGCGCAAACGTTCAACAAAGGGCGCACCCAGAAAAATCCAGAGAAAGCATGGAACGAACGTAACCCACGTTGCCAGTAAGCCGCCCAGTGTTCCAGCAAGCAGCGGCGATAACGCGCCCGGTTGCCGATAAGCACCCAGGAAACCGACGAACTGCAACACCATGATGAGCGGACCAGGCGTGGTTTCCGCCATGCTCAGCCCGTCCAGCATCTCGCCCGCACTCAGCCAATGGTACTTCTCCACCGCTTGCTGCGCCACATAAGCCAAAACGGCATAGGCACCACCAAATGTCACCACCGCCATCTTCGAAAAGAATAGTGCAATCTCAGAAAAGACATGACCACCACCCAGTTGCAGCATCAGCACAGCAACAGGCACCAGCCAAAGCAAAAGCCACACGACCGCCTGCCGCAGCGCCTGTCTGACTGTCGGGTTCGCATGAGCCGGCAGTTTGTCGCCAAGCAAAGTATCTGCATCGGCCACAATATTTCCAGCGCTGGCAGCGTGACCGCCACCAACACGAAATGCCGCAACGCCCCGTCGCCCTCCGATGTACCCGATCAACCCTGCCCCAAGAATTATCAGGGGGAATGGCACACTGAAGAAAAAAATCAGAACGAAAGCAACTCCGGCAAGTCCTCGCATGGTCCAGTTCTTGAGTGCCCGGCTACCGATCCTGACAACAGCCTGCAGGACAATTGCAAGCACGGCACATTTGAGACCAAAGAACAGTGCGCCCAGAAAGCCAGCGTTGCCATAGAGGACATAGATCCAGCTGAGCACCATGATCGAGACAGCACCCGGCAAGATAAACAAGATGCCTGCAATCAGCCCGCCACGCTTGCCGTGCAACAGCCAGCCAATATAAGTCGCCAATTGCTGTGCTTCCGGCCCCGGCAGCAACATGCAAAAATTGAGGGCATGGAGAAAGCGATGCTCACCGATCCACCGCTTCTCATCCACAAGAATACGGTGCATCACGGCAATCTGTCCGGCAGGCCCGCCAAATGAAAGTGCAGCTATTCGGAGCCAGACCCAGAAAGCTTCACCGAGAGAAACAGGCGCGATGCGTCCGGCGGGTGTGCTCATGATGGTCCAAAGTTGGCGCTCCCTACGGGAATCGAACCCGTCTTTGCAACGTGAGAGGCTGCCGTCCTAACCGATAGACGAAGGGAGCTCTCTTGCCTTCCCTATAGGCACGCACTCAGGCATACGCAAGCCAATGACCAAAGACACCCTCACCCACACCGTCGAAACACCCGACCGGCTCGATCGCGCAATTGCAACCGCATTCCCTGCGATCAGTCGCGCCCGCTTTCAAAAGCTGATTGAGAGCGGTCACGTCACGGTCAACGGCACGGCAGTGTCTGACTGCGGCCACAAGCTCAAAGGTGGCGAGGTGTTGCTCGTTACCATCCCGCCTGCCCTGCCCGCCGAACCCGCCCCCGAAAACATTAGACTGGAAATCGTCTTCGAAGATCGCGATCTCATTGTCATCGACAAGCCAGCAGGTCTCGTCGTGCATCCAGGAGCTGGCAATGAGACAGGCACGCTGGTCAACGCCCTCATCGCCCACTGTGGAGACAGCCTCTCTGGCATTGGTGGCGTCAAACGCCCCGGCATCGTCCATCGCCTCGACAAAGATACTTCGGGCCTGCTCGTGGTGGCCAAGAACGATGCTGCTCACCAGTCCCTGTCAGAGCAATTTGCCGCCCACGGTCGCGATGGCCGCATGGAGCGCGAATATCTCGCCTTCGTCTGGGGCGTACACGAAAAGCCCGCAGGTACAATCACCACGGGCATTGCCCGCTCATCCAGCAACCGCCAGAAAATGGCCATCAGCCAGTCTGCCGCCGCTCGCCAAGCCATCACCCATTATGCCGTAGTGGAAAAATATGGCTCACCCCCCGTCGCCAGTCTGGTGCGGTGCGTTCTGGAAACGGGCCGAACCCACCAAATCAGGGTGCACATGACGCATACCGGCCATCCATTATTGGGGGACGACACCTATGGGTCTGGTTTCAAGGCCTCACTGGTGAAGCTCGAAACCAACACAAGAAACGCCGTTAAAGCATTGAAAGGGCAAGCACTTCACGCTGCAATTTTAGGGTTTGACCATCCCCGATCCGGCAAGCATATGCGCTTTGAAAGCCCATTGCCCAAGCCGCTCGCCCGTCTCCAGCACCTTTTTCTCGCCACAACTGCGACGGAACCTCGGGCGTAGGAAGTCATATATATGTGACCGACGCGGTATCTTTTAATTTCGTCGGTGCATACCATATATGACCCTCGGCAGTCGGGACATAGACCTGCCAGAGCGAGGAATGAATGGCTAAATCTTATTTGCCGGTAATTGCCAATGGCGAAGGCAGCTTGCAACGCTACATGCAGGAAATTCGTTTGTTTCCCATGTTGACGGCTGAAAACGAATACATGTTTGCCAAGCGCTTCAAGGAGCATGGTGATCGGGAAGCCGCTCATCATTTGATCACCAGCCACCTGCGCTTGGTGGCCAAGATTTCCATGGGCTACCGTGGCTATGGCTTGCCCATTGGCGAAGTTATTTCCGAAGGCAACATTGGCCTGATGCAAGCCGTGAAGCGGTTTGAACCGGACAAGGGATTCCGCCTCGCGACCTATGCCATGTGGTGGATCAAAGCCTCGATCCAGGAATTCGTGTTGCGCTCTTGGTCGCTCGTGAAACTGGGAACCACCGCGAACCAGAAAAAACTGTTCTTCAACCTGCGCAAGATCAAGAGCAAAATCTCGGCACTTGAAGAAGGTGATCTCAAGCCGGATCAGGTGAAATACATCGCCACGAAGCTGGGTGTCCGCGAAGACGAAGTCATATCAATGAACCGCCGTCTATCGGGCGATACCTCTCTCAATGCGCCCCTGCGCACAGACGGTGACGGCGATGGCGAATGGCAGGATTGGTTGGTTGACGATACGGCAAGCCAAGAGGCAGTTTTGGTCGCCAACGAGGAGGCCAAAAGTCGTAACTCCATGTTGTCCGAGGCGTTGACCAAATTGAACGATCGGGAACGCCGCGTCATTGAAGCTCGCAAACTTCAGGACGATCCGGCAACGCTCGACGACCTGTCGAAGGAATTCAGTGTCAGTCGCGAACGCATTCGCCAGATCGAAGTCCGCGCTTTCGAAAAGCTGCAGAAAGCCGTAAAATCTGCGGCTCAAAAGGCCTTGGCACCACGCCACCTCGAAATTGCTGATCAGGCTCACGCCTGATCAGTACACGCCTTGGGTTTTGATTGCGGCACGGCGAACGTTGGTTTTGACTTCGGGTCCTGAAAACGTAATCACTGCATAGAGGTGGTTGCCCTTTTGCACCGCCCCGATGTAAACCACGTTGAAACTGCGGCTCAGCATGAGACGCCGATGACTGCCACTCTTGACCCACTGGGCAAATAATCTGCCGGCCTTGGCGCGATCAACACCACCCTTCGATCGCTCACGGGCCGCATTTTCGCCCATGCTCGGCAGGAACATCGCACCGTGATTAAGCGCCCGCATCCGCGAGTCAAAACCCTGACCCGTACTAGACTGGTGCCCGACAAATTCGTTGATCGCCATGTCCATGGCATGTGCCCGCGCCGCCAACCTCAGCCGCCCGGCAACACCAAACGCTGCGAAGCCATTCTTTCGACGGTAAGCATTGAGCATGTCCACCAAGGCACTCTCAAGATCGCTCCGGAAACGCCCCTCCTGCGGCTCGGCTGTTATCCTGCCGGCGAATTGAACATAGGTCTCGCGCGCTTCGCTTGCGCCCAAAAAGAGAGTGAACGCAGCAATACAACCAAATAATCGCCACAAACCAGTCAGTTCGTTGAAAATATTCAATCCCGAGAGCCTTCCCAAGTAACCAGACTTTTACCCAATCACCTCATTGCTAGGCCTTCAAGCAAATAAGAAGGACCCAGCTTCCAGCATATGGGTCACGATTGGGCACCTATGGAAATTGAAAGTCACGGTCAAGACAAACAATTTGACGACTTGAAACTGCGCTGCAACCAGCTGGAGCGCGACGTCGAACACCTGAAACGTCACGACCCCCTGACGGGCCTCCTCAATCGCGCGGCCTTCATTCCCATTGTAGATTCAACTCTGCGCCAACAAGACCAAAGTACTGCCCACTCGGCATTGCTTGAATTTGGCATTCGCGGATTGCCGAGGTTAACCGGCTCTTTGGGACGCCACGCGAGCGACTATGTGGTCTCGGCCCTTGCATCACGCCTCAATCTCGACCCACCCGCAGGGAGCGCCTGTTGCCGTCTCGACTATTGGAGTTTTGCAGTCTTTCTTCCACACGTTGAAGATGCTCTGGCAGCCATGAGCGAGGCCAAACGGCTGATTGCGAAAATGGTCGAACCGGTTGATTGGATTGACCGCAAAGTAAGTGTTGATGTGTGTGCCGGTGTTGCGCTGTCAGACCAAGGTGAAAAAGACGCGACCATACTCTTGCAGAATGCCGGATTGGCACTGCGCGCCGCTGGCGAACGTGGGCATCACGCCTATAGCTTTTTCAATCCTGCACTGGCCCAGGCCGCGCGTCGTAAATCAGAAATCCAGATTGCAGTTGGCGAAGCTGTTGCCAAGAACCAATTGCAACTCCACTATCAACCTGTCTTCGGATTGGCGCAGGGAAACCTGCTGGGCTTCGAAGCGCTGTTGCGGTTGGAACACCCCGAACTCGGGAAAGTATCCCCCGCAGAATTCATCCCCGTTGCGGAAGAAACGGGTGCGATCACGAAGATTGGAGCTTGGGCTCTCATTCAGGCATGTCGCACAGCCGTAAACTGGCCAAGCCACATGACCGTTGCAGTCAATATTTCGCCGGAGCAGTTCTACAACGGCACGCTGCTATCAGATGTGCATCATGCCCTTGAGCTTTCGAGTTTCCCTGCTTACCGGTTGGAAATCGAAATCACGGAAAGCACATTACTGAAAGACTCCGAAATTGTGGTTTCACAGCTCAATGCCTTGCGGGAAATGGGTTGCGCCATTGTCATGGACGATTTCGGTACGGGCTATTCGAGTCTCAGCTATCTCTGGAAGTTCCCGTTCTCGAAACTGAAGATCGACCGCTCGTTCATCAACGCTCTTGACTCAGCGCCCATGGTCAAAGGCATGATCAAGGCCATCACCGATCTCTGCAAAAACATCGGTCTGAAAGTCACGGCCGAAGGAATTGAAACACAAGCCCAAGCCCAAGTCGTGCGTGAACTGGGCTGCGATCAGGTACAGGGATATCTCTGCGGCAAACCAGTCGTGGAAGCGGAAGTCGCTGCCGTTATTCTTCGAAACTTCTCTGACCAGTTGAAACGCTTGGACCCCATCTCAGAAACAGAGCTGGCCGTCGCTACAGGAACCTGACGTCAGTCGGCAAATGGATCCGTCATCAGAATGGTATCTTCTCGTTCTGGCGACGTCGACAACAGCGCCACCGGACATCCGATCAACTCCTCAAGATAGCGCACATATTTGACCGCTTGGGCTGGCAACTGCGACCAGGACCGTGCCCCGGCCGTCGTGTCCATCCAGCCTGGCAGAGTCTCATAAATTGGTTCAACAGTTGCCTGTGCAGCTTGTGACGCCGGCAGATAGTCAATAATTTCGCCATTATACCGGTAACCTGTGCAGACCTTGATCTCCGACATGCCATCCAGGACGTCAAGTTTGGTGAGCGCAATGCCACTCATGCCGTTGATAGCAACAGATTGGCGTACCAGCACCGCATCAAACCACCCACACCGCCTCTTGCGGCCTGTAACGGTCCCAAATTCGCGGCCCCGCGTACCCAAAAACTCTCCGACTTCGTTTTGTTGTTCTGTCGGAAACGGTCCCTCACCGACGCGCGTGGTATATGCCTTTACGATTCCCAACACATAACCAATGGTTCCCGGCCCCACGCCAGAACCAGCCGCAGCTTGCCCAGCGACAACATTCGATGATGTGACGAACGGATAGGTGCCGTGGTCGATATCGAGCAACGTGCCTTGCGCACCCTCAAACAATATACGTGATCCTGCCCGCCGATGGTCATCAAGAATTTTCCAGACACGATCGACATAGGGAAGAATCTTGTCAGCCACTGAAGTCAATTCGTCTAAAATGGCCGCATGGCTAATTTCCGCCATGTTGAGCCCGCGCCGCAGCGCGTTGTGATGCGTGAGCAGCCGGTCGATTTTTGCAGGCAGTGTATCAGGATCAGCCAGATCAAGCGCACGAATGGCGCGCCGGCCAACCTTGTCTTCATAAGCAGGTCCGATGCCGCGCCGCGTTGTGCCGATCTTGGTGTTTGAATTGGACGCTGCATCTTCCCGGGCTGCATCCAACTCACGGTGCAGCGACAGGATCAACGGAATGTTCTCGGCAATTTTCAACACGGCAGGCGAAATCGTGACACCCTGCTTTGCGATCTTTTCAACTTCATTCAAAAACGCATGTGGATCAAACACCACACCATTGCCAAGGATTGAAAGCTTTCCCCGAACCACACCTGACGGCAACAGCGACAACTTGTAGCTTATACCATCAATGACAAGCGTATGGCCGGCATTATGCCCGCCCTGAAATCGCACCACCACGTCAGCTCGCTCAGAAAGCCAGTCAACGATCTTGCCTTTGCCTTCATCACCCCACTGGGCACCGACGACTGCTACGTTGGCCATTGCAATGTTCCTTCATCCACGAAAAACGGCTCCAGGGAATCGCACATTCCCGGGAGCCGTTGATGCCTAATAGAGAAATTGGCGGGCGGCGCAACTATTCCAGCAAACCTATTTCAACGTCCTTCGGCCAGCTGATTTTGTAGCCCGTTTTTATCACTTTTTCTCCTTTAGAATCAATATCAAAGCGCCACGCAATGACGCCCTTTCGCTTCTCCACATTGCGCTCTGTAACGGCCGTCATGCCACCCAACTCAGTGACAACAACATCTTCTCGCACCGAAACCGGTACCCGGTCTAGAATTGAAACCGGAAGGGCAAACGCGTGCAGGTTCTTGACCGTGATATCCCATGCCCGTTCTTCAACGTTGGAAGATGTGAGTAAACCCTCTTCGCCAGACAGCCGCTTGACCTCGGCACGTTGAACTTTAACCAAGTCATCCACACCAAAACCAAGTTTGGCATCCTCTGAAGCATTCAGCAGTGGCAGAGCACCCTGCCCGACATAAATGCCATCACGATACAAGTTCACTGACCCCGGCAGCATTGGTCCAGATCCGGCAACGACAAAACTTGCTGTGAGATAAGCATTGGCATCAAGCCTTGGCACAGTGATGGCTTGAAGTTTGGCCTCTGCTGTCTCGCTGGAGATGCGAACCTTTTTTGACGTGCCCGAGTTGTCGATACTGACACGCCCGGTGATTTCGTACGTCGCTTGAAACCCGGTGAGCGACACAAAAGCCTGACGTTGCTCGATCGGACTTGCAGGCTTGGCCACTGACACACGACCATCCTCCATCAAGTCACTTTTTTCAAGGAAGCCTTCTGCCTCCGCCACATTCGGCGCAGCATCCACACGGGACTCATATTTTCCACTCTTGGCTTTCATCCGGTCGAAATCTCCGGCAATTGCCAACTGCTCTTCAAAAATATCCGGTGCACTCGTGGCACCATTTGGACGGGCTGTGGACAGCGTCAGCTTTACACCAGTCCAGTCCTCTGTCGTCGACTGAACCACCTCCGCGCGCCGCACCAAATCAATGATGGCACCCTTTCCATCAGCAGGAGTCGTCAACCTCGCATCGTAATAGGGTTGCCAGCCCGCCTCGTGAACCCTGTAAGACACACGAAACTTCGCAGAAGTATTTTTCACTGCCGCAAGGTGCACCACGACAGTGGAGCGGTACTCAGCCTGCGGTGCGAGTGTGGACATGTTAAGCTGCAAATCAGCCACAGACAAATCGATGTTCTTCTGCCTCAACCTCGCATCATGCGTGGTTTTGGCAAGCCCGGCCAATCGTTGTTGCATCACATCCAGCAACCCATTCAACGCCACGCTGTCAACAGAAACGGATGTGGCTTCACTTGTTTGCGGTGTGAGTTGCTTGTTCGCAAGCGCCAATAGAAATTGGCGCTGCACATCTGCGTCAGAGACAACACCATCGAGGGCGGATCGCTCATCCATCAACCCATCAATCTTCCTCTGCAGGTCACGCCGCTGCTGGTCGATATCAACGGACTGCAATGGCAAGGACTTGGAATCAACCGAGGCAATCTCAACTCCATCACCTGCCTCACCTGCGACCCGGATCGATTGCGGATCAATTGAACCCGGCAAATTCTCCAAGACCAGTTGATGGTCGCCCGCTCTTAGTGTCACTTCAGCCACGTGCGAAACATCGGCCCCTTGCGGATAAACCAACACTGCATCAATCGCGGAATTAACCTTGAATTCCTCTGCCAAAGCCGGTGCTGTCCAGTACGAACATGCCAGCAAAACAGCTGTCCAATTTCTCATGACGTTCTCCAAAATCCCAACCCGCTGGCCTGACTAAAATATTAGGCGTTGTCGATTTGAAGGTGGATTTGTGGCGAAATAATTCAATTGACGATTTTTCGAGGGCCGCTAGTTTCGCTCATGAAACTGAAATCAAAGGATCCATCTATGCGCACCTATCCAGTTCTGTTTACCACAGTGTCATTCCTCGCATCCGCAACGGCTGTTTTTGCAGCCGCGACCCAACAGGAGGCAGATAGAATTAAAGCTGGTTTCGAAAAGGTACTGTCGGCCACACCTGGACTCGTGACTGTGATGGTAGCTGGCGAAGGTTATGACGTGACGTTGGATGTCGCGCCTTTGATCGCCAAGAGCAGCGCAAAGATGTCCGTTAGCCCCATGCACTTCAAGCTGATGCCCCTCGGCAATGGCAAATGGCAAATGGATCAGAACGAGCCCCTGTCGGCTTCGATCAAACAAGGTGACGCGTTCGACATGGAGTACAAGCTTGGCGTACTGCAACAGACCGGCGTATTTGATGAAAACGTTGGGTGGTTTGTATCGGGCGGATTTGAAGTACGCGACTATACAACAACACAATCGATATTGGATCCCGCGACAAAAGTACCGACGAACTCCAGTTCGACGATTCGGTTGATGAAAGGCACGTCGACAGCAACACCTGGAAAAAATGGTGGCCTCGATGTCGTTGGATCTTATGAGACCACTGGCTTCAGCGCAAATATGGAGATTCCGACTCCCGGCAGCACATCAACCACAAAAATTGACTACTCCGGCCGGTCGCCTCTTTCAAAATACACTGCAACCGGTCTCCGAACCAAAGAACTTCTGGAACTGATTGCATGGTTCGTCGCCCATCCCTCCGAGCAAGCCGTGAAATCAGGTCAGGCTGAAATGAAGACCCTGTTCAAGGCCGCCTTGCCCCTATGGGAATCTGTACAGTCAAGTTCCGAAATTGCAGACATCAAGATCAAGACACCTTATGGCGACGCTGCCATCTCAGCGGTTAATTTTATTGCTGATGTGAATGGCCTCACAAAGGATGGAAAATTCCGCGAGGCATTGGAGTTCAAAGGTGTAACGATACCAACTGCTGCATTCCCGGCATGGACGCACAATCTGATACCAAAAGACGTGAGTGTAGATTTCACCGTCACAGGTTTTGATGCGGCGACTGTAACTGCGCTGGCACTTGATGCCTTGGATCTGAACAACACACCGCCTTTACCAGAGGCACTTGTTCCTCAACTTCTGACAACGGCCTTGCCCACTGGAAAAGTAAACATAGCGCTGAATCCTGGTTCAATCGTTGCACCGTCCTACACACTGTCTTACGAAGGAGTGTTGAATGCAGGGCCCAGCGGCATTCCCACTGGAAACGCGAAGCTTCGTATGAAAGGTTTCGATGCAACCCTCAAGGCAATGCAAGAAGCCGCTGCAACTGATCCCTCAGTGCAACAAGCGATCGGTCCATTAATGGTCATCAAGGGTTTTGCCAAAATTGAAGGCGAAGAACTGGTCTGGGGCATTGAAAGTAACGGATCCGGCGGGATCCTCGTCAACGGTGTCGACGTCACTAAAATGTGAGTGAATGCTGCAGGTATTCGCAAACGATCAGCTAATCTGACAGTCACCTGACTGGAAATGTACGCCATCTGTCAGGGCCTGGCTGCTATCAAACAGCCTGACACAAAGGAGCACACCATGTCAGATTCAGATTTCCTGTCCCGCCGCAGCGCCCTCTTGAAGATGGGTGCCATGAGTTTCTTCGCCATCGCAGCAACGTCAGCGATAGCTATCCCGGCAGCTTTTGCTGATGATGACGGCCATGAAAGTGGCGGTGATGACGACAGTGACTCAGGCAGCGACGACAACAGCGGCCATGACAGCGATGACAACGACAGCGATGACAGTGACGACGACAGCCATGATGGCAGCAACCATGACGATGATGACGATGATACGATATACATACAGCAGCAGCAATGACGACAATGACGACGATAGCGCGTCGAGCACAAGCACGGGTGCACGCGCTTCAAAATCGAAATCGCGTCGACGCAAATCAGTGATCAAGGGCCTCGTGAACGCCACCAGCGGCTAACAGGATAACCCAGACTCAAAAAAAGGCCGCGCGAGCGGCCTTTTTGCCAATTAAAATTTCAGTGCCTTCACCTGTTGCACCTGGTTCAACTTGGCGATCTCTGCAATCTGCGCATCTTTAATGTCCCCGTCAACTTCAACGAGACAGATTGCGTCACCACCTTGTGAAAGCCGTCCGAGGTGAAAGCTTGCGAGGTTCACACCGAGATTGCCGAAAATGGTTCCGAGCGCACCAATGAAACCGGGCCGGTCTGTATTGGTGATGTAGAGCATGTTCGGCCCAAAATCTGCTTCAAGCTCAATACCCTTGATCTGGATAATGCGCGGCTTGCCATCGGAAAACACCGTCCCGGCAATGGAACGCTCATACTTCGGCGTTTTGAGTGTCAGTCGGATGTATGTTTCATATGCGCCACGCTGCGTCTGCTTGACCTCGTCAACCTTGATACCGCGTTCCTTTGCAGCAATGGGGGCAGATACCATGTTGACTGTGCCAAGCTGCGCTGACAAAACGCCTGCGAGTGCAGCAGATGTCAGAGCACGCGTATTCATGTCACCCACGTCTCCAGCGTATTCAATGACAATGCCGGTAATCGGTTCTTCCGTCAGTTGTCCCGCGAACTTCCCAAGCTTTTCTGCAAGGACAACAAAGGGCCTCAATCGCGGCGCTTCTACAGCCGAAATGGACGGCATATTGAGTGCGTTCGTCACAGCTCCCTTGACCAGAAAATCCGCCATCTGCTCAGCGACCTGAAGAGCGACATTCTCCTGTGCTTCATTGGTAGAAGCGCCAAGATGCGGCGTGCAAACAACATTGGGCATGTGAAAGAGTTTGTGGCCCAGCGCAGGTTCAGTTTCAAACACGTCAAGTGCCGCACCGGCAACATGCTTGCTGACCAACGCGTCATAGAGCGCATCTTCATCAATGAGGCCACCGCGTGCACAATTGATAATGCGTACACCCTTTTTGCATTTCTTCAGGGCGTTTGCGTCAATGATGTTTCTCGTCTTCTCTGTAAGGGGAGTGTGCAACGTAATAAAATCAGCGCGTCGAAAGACGTCATCGAGTTCAACTTTCTCGACCCCAAGTTCGGCGGCCCGTTCAACCGAAAGGTAAGGATCAAACGCAATCACTCGCATTTTCAGGCCAATGCCGCGGTCAGCCACAATAGAACCAATGTTTCCACAACCGATCACGCCCAACGTCTTGCAGTAAAGTTCAACACCCATGAAGCGGTTCTTCTCCCACTTCCCGTCGTGGGTCGAAGCATTGGCTTCGGGAATTTGTCGCGCCAGCGCCATCATCATCGATAACGCATGTTCAGCCGTCGTAATGGCATTGCCGAACGGTGTGTTCATCACCACGATGCCGCGCTGTGTTGCCGCCGGAATATCAACATTGTCGACGCCGATGCCAGCTCGACCAATCACTTTGAGACGCGGCGCAGAATCTATGATTTTCGGAGTGACTTTCGTCGCAGACCGGATCGCCAAGCCATCATACTGCCCAATGACAGCCAAAAGCGCGTCCTTGTCCTTGCCAAGGTCGGGCTTGTAGTCAACGTCAACTCCGCGATCCCGGAAAATCTGAACGGCTGTTTCAGAGAGTTTGTCAGAAACAAGTACACGAGGTGCCATGAGGCGCTCCTAAAGGTTTTATGAATTGAGAAAAGCAACGGCGCTCAAATGCGCCATCACACGATCATGCAGCCGCTTTGGCCGTAACTTCGGCGTAGGCCCAGTCCAGCCACGGCATCAACGCCGCAACATCGGACGTCTCGACTGTTGCGCCACACCAGATCCGCAAGCCAGGAGGTGCATCGCGATAAGCACCAATGTCCAAGGCGACACCTTCTTTTTCAAGAAGCTTCACCATGGCCTTGGGCACATCTTCGCTGCCTTCAAGCGTCAGACACACCGAGGTATTGGATCGTGTTTCGGGAATCTTTGCCAGATGATAAGCATATTTGGATTTCGCGATCCATGCAGCAATGACAGCTGCATTTGCATCTGCCCGTGCCCGCAATCCTGTCAAACCACCCACACGTTTTGCCCAATCCAGGGCAACAATGTAATCTTCAACACACAGCATCGATGGTGTGTTGATGGTCTCACCTTCAAAAATGCCTTCCAGCAATTTTCCACCCTTGGCCATGATGAATATTTTTGGCATCGGCCAAGGCGGCGTGGTTGTCACAAGACGCTCAACAGCACGGGGTGAAAGAACAATGACGCCATGTGCGCCTTCCCCACCCAAAACTTTTTGCCATGAAAAGGTCACGACATCAAGTTTGCTGAAGTCCATGTCCTGCGCGAAGGCCGCCGATGTGGCGTCACATATGGTCAAACCATTGCGATCATCAGGAATCCATGAAGCATCCGGAACACGCACGCCGGACGTGGTGCCATTCCAAGTGAAAACCACATCACGGGAAAAATCAATTGTGGAGAGATCTGGCAGCTCACCATAAGGTGCCGTCAACTTGCGCACATCGGCGATCTTCAACTGCTTGACGACATCGCCAACCCAGCCCTCGCCAAAGCTTTCCCAAGCCACAACGTCGACGCCACGAGATCCAAGCAACGACCACAGGGCCATTTCAACGGCACCCGTATCGGACGCAGGCACAATCCCGATCCGATAATCAGGCGGCACTTCAAGGACGTCTCGCGTCAATGCGATCGCATGTTTCAGACGTGCTTTGCCCTCACCAGAACGGTGAGAACGGCCAGTCATAGCATGTTTGAGAAGATCAGGGGTCCAACCGGGAATCTTGGCACAGGGACCAGAAGAGAATTGCGCGTTGGCCGGGCGCACCGCCGGTTTTTGGTTTGTCATGTTTGCTCCATCCTTACAGATGGACTGGCCCTCGGTGGGGAGAGCTAGCCCGCGACGCATGTGCCGCAATTGGCGACATCACGCAAGCGGAATTTTACAGACTGAAAAGTGGTGTGGATTAAGTCGCAGCTTTGGCAATGACTGAACACAGGTCCTCAACTACCGTATTGACGAGTTTCTCGTCCTCCGCCTCAGCCATGACGCGGATCAATGGTTCAGTTCCCGATGGGCGGATAACCAACCGTCCGGAATTACCAAGGCGATTTTCAACTTCAGCAATGGCTGCCTTGACCTTTTTATCGTCCAGTGGATTATCGCCCCTGAAGCGCACATTCTTGAGAACCTGCGGCATCGGCGTGAAGAGATCACAGACTTCGCTCACGGGCTTGCCCTGACGCACAACTTCAGAAAGAACCTGCAGGGCCGCCAACAAGCCATCGCCCGTCGTTGCATAGTCCGACATCACGATGTGGCCTGATTGCTCACCACCAATATTGAAACCATGCTGTCGCATGTGTTCAACAACATAACGATCACCAACTTTTGTACGTGCAAGATTCAGGTTCTGGCTTGCGAGATAGCGTTCCAGTCCAAGGTTGGACATCACTGTTGCAACCAGTCCTCCGCCCTTGAGTTGTCCGCGTCGCGCCCACGCCGTTGTAATCAACGCCATGATCTGGTCGCCGTCGATCACCTGCCCCCGCTCATCAACGATGATGACACGATCCGCGTCACCATCAAGAGCAATGCCGATGTCTGCGCGAACAGCTTTGACCTTTTCGCTGATCATTCCTGGATGGGTCGATCCGCATTTGTCGTTGATATTTGTGCCATTTGGCTCGTTGCCAACAACGATGACTTCAGCGCCAAGTTCCCACAATGCTGTCGGAGCGACTTTATAACTTGCACCATTTGCCGTATCGACAACGATGCGCAAGCCATCCAGATTGCTCTCGCCCGGATAAGTTCGTTTCGCAAATTCAATATAGCGGGCACCAGAGTCTTCAATTCGCATGGCCCGGCCAATTTCACGTGGTGGCGCAACTTCAATCTGGTCAGGATTATCCATCAGGTTTTCGATGATGAGTTCAGTTTCATCTGAAAGTTTGTAACCGTCTGGTCCAAAAATCTTGATGCCATTGTCTTGATAGGGATTGTGCGAAGCTGAGATCATGATTCCAAGGTCTGCACGCATGGATCGCGTCAACATGGCAACAGCAGGTGTCGGCACGGGTCCAAACAGAAACACATCCATGCCGGCTGAAAGCAAACCAGCAGTGAGTGCTTGCTCAATCATGTAACCTGACAACCGTGTGTCTTTGCCAATCACCACGCGATGCCGGTGGGTTCCGTTGCGATAGAGTTGACCTGCTGCTTGGCCGACACGCATCACCATGTCAGGCATCATGGCGCCAGAGTTGGCCGTGCCCCGCACACCGTCAGTTCCGAAATACTTGCGCGCCATCAATTCACCAATACCAGAAATTGCCTAAAATATGACTTTAAACGTCAATGGAGTCAGGGTCCATCGCTCCCCGGAACATCCTTAATGCATCGCTAGTGGCCTTGACGTCATGAACCCGCAACACATGCGCGCCCTGAAAGGCCGCTTGCAAAGCGCCTCCGACTGAGCCGCCGACGCGCTGCGCTGCAATCTTCTCCCCCGTCACAAACCCGACAATGGATTTCCGTGAAACTCCCATGAGGAGTGGAACACCGAGGCCATGGTAAATCGTTAAGTGCGACAATATCTCAAGATTGTGGCGATAAGACTTGCCAAAACCGATGCCGGGATCGACCATTATTTTGTCTTTGTCGTGCCCCGCTGACACCAACGCGGCAATGCGCTCCGCCAGATAATCGTAGACGTCGAGCACAACATCGTCATAGTGCGGGCTCAACTGCATCGTCTTTGGTTCACCCTGTGCATGCATGATCACAACCGGCAAATGCCTGCGCAACCACGGTGTCAACACTTGCAGCATCGTGAGTGAGACCAGACACGTCATTGATGATACGGGCACCGGCGGCGGCACAGGCTCGCATCACACTTGCCTTGCGCGTGTCGACCGAAACGATACCATGCTTCTGCAGCCCCTCAACCACGGGCAAGACCCGGCGCAATTCCTCACCTTCGTCCACCGCATCTGAACCAGGCCGGGTAGACTCACCACCAACATCCACGATGTCGGCGCCCTCCTCCAGTTGCCGCAATCCAAGTGCAATGGCCGCATCCGCACCCGCCAATAGTCCACCATCTGAAAAGCTGTCTGGCGTCACGTTGACAATGCCCATGACCCTGGTTGCTGATAGGTCAAGCCCCGCAAACCTGTGGCGCGGACGCGTGAGCTCTCGGCACAACGCCTCCCTCGCAACGTCGCGATAAGACACCGCCTTTCGCTCTACGTCACGGCCTTGCCGCGTGATGATCTCGACCATGGTAAAAGCAATTCCCGCCATACCGCCGAGGGCCCCTGCATGACCGCGCGCCACAGCTTGTCGGGCATCAGCTCCAAAAACCAGCGCCATTGGTCGAAAGTATGTATTGCTCATCCTAAAAAAATCACCTCCGGATTGCTCCAGAGGTGACCCTCAATTCATGATATTAAACAGGTCAAGACTGCGGCTGTGGTTCGAAATCACCAGCGGTGCGCGGACCATTCTTCTTGCCAGACCGCGGAACGCCTGCCGAAACCCTGTTCTTTTTCTGTGTGCCATCAGCGTCATCATCCCGCTTTGGCAGAATGCCATTGAACAAACCCTTGATCTCGTCGCCTGACAGAGTTTCATACTCCAGCAAGGCTTTCGCCAGCATTTCCAAGTCCTTCTTGCGCTTGGTGAGAATGCGCTTGGCATCAACATAACCCTGATGCACCAATCGCTTCACTTCAGCATCAATCTTCTGGGCTGTCGCTTCAGACACATTCTGCTGACGCGATACTGAATGACCCAGAAACACTTCTTCCTGGTTGTCGCCGTAGGCCACCGTGCCAAGATCATCCGAATACCCAAGCTGCGTAACCATGGCGCGTGCCATTTTTGTAGCTTGCTGGATATCACCAGACGCACCGGACGTGATGTTATCTTTTCCGAATGTAAGTTCTTCGGCAACACGCCCGCCCATGGCAACCGCCAACTGTGACGTGTACTCAATGAACTTCATGGAATAGCGATCACCTTCTGGAAGGAATTTGACCATTCCCAACGAACGTCCACGTGGAATGATCGTCGCTTTGTGCACGGGAATACCTGCTGGAACCGACAAACCAACAATCGCGTGTCCCGCCTCATGATAGGCCGTATTCCTCTTCTCTTCCTCTGACATGGCCAGTGATTTGCGCTCTGCGCCCATCATCACCTTGTCTTTGGCTTCTTCAAACTCGGACTGTGTGACCACCCGCTTGTTGCGGCGCGCAGCAAGCAATGCTGCTTCATTCACCAAGTTGGCAAGATCAGCACCTGAGAATCCTGGGGTACCACGGGCAATTGTCTTGGGTTCAACATCAGGTGCCATTGGCACATTCTTCATGTGAACCCTGAGAATCTTTTCGCGGCCAGCCACATCCGGATTTGGCACCACGATCTGACGATCAAAACGGCCAGGACGCAACAAGGCTGGATCAAGAACATCCGGCCGGTTTGTAGCCGCAATGATGATCACACCTTCGTTCGCTTCAAAGCCGTCCATCTCAACCAGCAATTGGTTGAGGGTCTGCTCGCGCTCATCATTGCCGCCGCCAAGACCGGCACCACGATGGCGACCAACAGCGTCGATTTCGTCGATGAAGATGATGCATGGCGCATTCTTCTTTGCCTGCTCAAACATGTCGCGCACGCGGCTCGCACCAACGCCAACAAACATTTCAACAAAGTCCGAACCTGAAATGGTGAAGAACGGCACATTGGCTTCGCCGGCAACGGCGCGCGCAATCAACGTTTTACCTGTGCCCGGAGGACCTACAAGCAAAGCACCCTTGGGAATTTTGCCGCCAAGGCGCTGGAACTTGTGCGGGTCCTTCAAAAACTCGACGATTTCAACAAGGTCATCTTTGGCTTCGTCAACACCAGCCACGTCGTCAAACGTCACCCGTCCATGCTTTTCGGTCAACAATTTGGCCTTCGATTTTCCGAATCCCATGGCCTTGCCGGAACCGGCTTGCATCTGCCGGATGAAGAACACCCAAACGCCAATCAACAACAGGGTCGGCAACCAATAAATCAGTGCACTGCTCCAGATTGAATCCGATTGCTGGGGCTTGAACTCGACATCCACACCCTTGGCACGAAAGGTTTTCAAGTCTTCATCTGCAAGGTACGGCATGAAAGACTCAAACTTTTTGCCATCTGTTGTGGTTGCCACCACCACGCCATTTGACATGGTGAAGCTTTTCACCTCGCCATTATCAACGCGTTTCATGAATTCCGTATAAGTCACATCGGTACTGGCCGTGCGCATGGATTGGCTCTGGAACAAGCTGAACAGCGCAAACATCAGAAGCGCAATCACGACCCAAACAGCTACATTCCGAAATTGGTTCAAATTCATCCCACAACCCTCAAATAATCGCAAAACCGCGACGCAAACACGACACTAACATAGGTTGCCCGCGTCTGTATTCCAAGACTCCAGAGAGCGTAAACATCAGCTAAAGTCAAATTGCGGAGAAAACAGGGCTTTGGTCGGTACAGCGCTGCCTTTCGGGTCGCATATCATCGGTTGCCCCATCTTTACAAATGCCGGAATGTCACGTTTTTTATCGGTTTTTCGAGTATTTTCGGCAGCGGTAACGCGATATCCGGGCAAGCCGGTAACTAAAAAACGATGATCCCAAATCAGTTCTCCCGTCGATGGAATAACCTCGACCAAGCGTGAAATACGCCCGGGCTCGCGGCCGATCACGATCAATTTGGCTTTCCGCGCCATCATCACCCCTCCTGCCGTCATGCGGCTCGGGCCCGTCCCATGCATCCAATCCATAATACGATTTCGCAAGCCATCGGATTTTGGCTTTTGGCCCGACAAGGCAAAAATCACACCACTCACGACGTGATCCAAAACATCCCGTGGGATCATCTCAATCGCCGACCGGGGCCAACTGAAGAAACCTTCCGCGTGGACTGTTGCATGCAAATCAAACCACAACTTGGCTTCCGCAGATTGACCGCGAACCTGGAGATGGGCGATCTTGGCAGCTTCCACCAATGGACGGGTGTCTTGACCAACCAGACGAGTCCGCACCCTGACACGCTCAAATTTAACATTCTCATTGCTGGGATCGTCGAGCCACGACCGTCCCTGTGCAAGAAGGTAATCTCGCAGAGTCTGCCGCGTCTCTCCGAGCAGGGGCCGCAGCAAACGCACACCCTTCCAAGGTCGCTCTGGCCAAATTCCTGCCCGCGCCCGCACGCTGTCGTTCCGAATGGCCCGCATTGCGACTGTTTCCGCTTGGTCGTCAGCTGTGTGCCCTGTCAACAAACATGGGACATCATGCGCACAGCACCACGCAGCCATCGCATCGTAGCGCGCAATCCGCGCCTTGGCTTGAATGCCTGTCCGAGGCAGTTCGCCGTCCCACACAAGGATAACATGATCAATGCCAAGCCCGGCACAAACGTCACCGACCCAGCGCGCCTCAGCTCCTGATTCAGACCTCAGCTGGTGATCAAACGTGAGAGCTGTGACAAGGCACCCATTTCCCTTGGCCCATGTGCAGGCAAGCAATAAAAGTGCAAGCGAATCCGAGCCGCCCGACACAGCGACAGCGATATGTCGCTCTCCAGTGAGAATTGAAAACGAAACGTTGACCGATGGCGTCGTGGCCTCAGCAGCCCGCACGTTTCAGCTCGGCCTGGGCCCGCTTCTTGGCTTCAACAGCCTTGGGATACTCGACAGCGACTGAGCTCAGGGATACGCATGCCTGATCTTTTTGCCCCATCTTGCTCAAGGTAACACCCAGTTTCAACAAACTGTCAGGTGCACGCCGACCCTTCGGATACTTTTGATATCCGACCAGAAAATTCTGCGCAGCTGTCCGGTAATCACCTTGGGCATAATACGTTTCACCCAACCAGTATTGCGCACTGCCAGCCAGACTGTGATCTGGGTAGGTTTGCAGCAATTTCCTGAACCCGTCTTCAGCAACAGGAAACTGCCTCCGCAACAAGGCTTCATTAGATTGCTCGAAGAGCGACTGTGGCGTCACCGGAGCAAGTGCCACCTGCTCTATTCCATCCTGCTGCCCATCTTCGTCACCCAGCGGTACAATGACCTGCCCCTGAAAACCGTCGTCCCCTGAACTCGCAGCTGCATTATCCATGGCGCCAAGCGTCTTGGCACTCGGAGCTACTTTGGCCGTGCTTGTTGTCATGGCATCGCTTGCGTTGTCACCCTGTTGTCCAAGCGACTCTCCAATCACTTCAATACCGCCATCATTCACAGCGGCCGGAGCCAGGGCAAGTTTTTGGCGCGGAACATTCTGGAGTTGCTCTTGCGGAGCCGAAACAGCTCCCAACTGCTTGCCATCGAGCGACTTCTGGAGTTGCCGGACCGAGAAAGTCAGCTCTTCCACCTGGCCGGTAAGTTCCCGGATTTGGTTTTCGAGCATATCGATTCGTGCGGCGTCTTGCGCAAAACCCGGCCCAATAAACGCACATCCTGCCAACAACACACCGAATAGATATGATATTTTCACGTCTCAACCCTGTTCAATTCAAGTATCCACTATCCACACGAACTTGGTGCAAATTTAGACGTCGAATTTGATTGACGAAAAATGGTCAGACTGTTGCCCGCACGCAACACGCGGGGCAACTATCCAAACCTGAAATCAGACGGTCAGTTCGTGCCGCCTGTAATCACGCTGACTGCACGACGATTTTGTGACCAGCATTGTTCCTGATCACACAGAGCTGCAGGTCTTTCCTTGCCGTAAGCGATAGACGACAAGCGATTGCCAGGAACACCCTGCTGAATCAGGAATTCACGAGTTGCCGTGGCGCGTCGAGCCGACAAGGAAATGTTGTACTCTCGCGTGCCGCGCTCATCTGCGTGGCCTTCGATTTGCAATGTGACGTTAGGATACTGCTGCAGCCATTGTGCCTGGCTGGTCAGTGTCGTTTGCGCTTCCGGCGTCAAATTGACTTGATCGACAAGGAAGTAAATTCGGTCGCCCACTTCCGTTTCAAATTGGGCCTTTGACCCTGGTGTGGCACCATTGACACCGGCACCCAGTCCTGTTCCGGCCTCCAGATCAGGCGTCGACTTCTTCGAGCACGCCGCCAGCGCGAGCACGCTGCAAAAAACCGCCGCGACCTTAAAGCTTGCTGTACGTGATATCATGGTCCCACTCCTCAAATGCAAATACGCGACACGCCCAATACATCACATCTGCAATGACAGGGTTAACAAACACAAAACAAAACCACTCAACTTTTCGTGGCCGGCGATGGATAAGTCGCTGAGGGCGGCGATTTTGTGGCGTTTATGTGAAGTCCAGTCTCAAACACGAGGCTTTTCGCGCACAGATGATTAACCAAATATGAACAACAAGGAAATTTTGGCAGCACTCAACCAATAACCAAGATATGCGTTAGTTGAGATTGGGAGACCAAGCAGGATCGGAAGCGAAGCCTGGTGTTGTCACCTTTTGTTCATTGTACCCCGTGATGTCGACTGAATAGAGGCTTGGTCCACCACTCTCGCCGCCACTTTCCCGGAAGAACATCACCACTCGGCTATTTGGTGCCCATGTCGGACCTTCATTGTGAAATCCTTCTGTAAGCAGGCGCTCTCCGGATCCATCCGGCCGCATCACACCGATGGAGAACTTGCCGTTTCCCTGCCGCGTGAAAGCGATATACTTTCCATCTGGCGACCATACAGGTGTCGAATAGCGGCCCTTGCCAAAGCTTATGCGGTTCTGGTTGGAGCCGTCGCGGTTCATGACATAAATTTGCTGTGTGCCGCCGCGATCCGACTCAAATGCAATCTGTGCCCCATCCGGGGAGTAGGAAGGAGCTGTATTGATAGCCGTCGTGTTTGTCAGCGACCGCACCTGCCGTGAACGCAAATCCATCTCGACAATGTTGGAATCCTTGCCATCATCGCTCTGCAAACTCATGATGATGGATTGGCCATCAGGCGAGAAGCGCGGCGCAAAACTCATGTTCGGAAATTCTCCGACAATTTCCTTCTGGCTCGTCTCGATATTGTAAAGGTAAACCCGTGGCGCATCTCCGCCAAACGACATGAAAGTCACATCAAGAGACGTGGGTGAAAATCGTGGCGTCAGAATGAGGTCGCCACCAACTGGCAGGGTACGCGGATTATGTCCGTCCTGATCCATAATGGCGAGGTGTTTGACGCGCCTGTCCTTCGGGCCATCCTCATTGATGAACACCACCCGCGTATCGAAATAGCCGTCAAAACCTGTAAGCGCCTTGTAAACAGCATCTGCTATCTTGTGTGCTACACGCCTTGCGTTCTTGGGTGAAGCCGAGAAATTCTGCCCAACCAGCATTTGCTCCGAGTTCGTGTCATGAAGTTTGAAGGCAATCGACATTTTGCCACCAGCCACGCTAACCTGTCCTGTCACAAGGGCCTTGGCCTGAATCTGTCGCCAATCGGAAAACCGTGGCACGGCATTGAAGTCTGACAGTTGCTCAACGAAAGAACCCGGGTCAAGCGGTGAAAAATATCCCGAGCGTTGCAGGTCATTGGTTATGACTTCGGCAATTTCCGCAGCAATTTCTGTGTCGCTGTCCACGACAACAAAAGGAGCAATTGCAATCGGCAGTGGATTGATTTTGCCACCCTGGACGTCAACTTCGATGTCTGCTCTGGCTGACGTTGTAAAAACCAGAAAGACGAAAGCAACGGCAAGCCTCATCGCAAAACGCACCAACACCAGATTTGCAATTGTCATCTCGACTTGTCCTGTTCCCTAGCCGAACATCATGTTCGGGTTGAAATTGATCGTAATTCCTTTCCACAGGTCATATTTTTCCGGTGGCAGAAAATCATACCTTTGGCATTCCATGACGGCGGAAACAGCTGACTGCGCCGTCAGCGCGAACAATGGATCACCATCATCGTTGGTAACAGTCGGCGAGCCGTTGACGCTCCCGTCACGGTTAAGGGCAAATTTCACTTTGACAACCACATTGGCTTCGCGTGCACCCGGCGGCACTGACCAACACTCTGTTAGGCGTTGGCGCAGTGCGTCGATGATGGTCGCAGCCAGCGCATCATCAGCGCCACTTGCGGCCATTTCGGACTTCTCTGGTGAGCCTGTCACATCTGTTGACTTTTGTGGCGCTGTCCGTTCGGTTTCTTCCTTGTTCAGGAAGTTTGCAATATCATCGAACGCTTCTTTTTTCTTTTTCTCTGCCAGCTTTTTCTCGTCGAGTTTTTTCTTTTTCTCTTCGGCCTTCTTTTGGTCGTCTGCTTTCTTTTTCTCGTCAGCCTTCTTCTTGGCCTCTTCGACCTTCTTTTTTTCAGCCTCTTTTGCTGCTTCGTCCGCAAGCAATTGCTTCAGCGGATCTGCATCCAACGGCTTGTCTTCAACTTTTTTAGGCTCTTCCTTTTTGGGTTCCACAGGCTTTACGGGTTCGGGTGGCTTGATCTCTGCAACAGGTTCCTTTGCCGCCGTCTTGATCTCTTCCGCCACTTTGGGCATCGGTTTGGTGTCTTGCACCATCACCGTTTTTTTGGGCGCAGGTTTTTCTGCTTTCACTGTATCTTCTGTCGTCGTCGCTTTGCGTTTCGATTGATCAGAGATCTGGCTGATATCAACTTCAACAGCGTCAAGCTGCTCGAGCTTCATCGCTTCAGGTTTGGGCAACACAAAAAGCGCTGCGGCAAGTATGACAGCATGAAAAGAGACGGATACAACGAGACTTCGTTTCATGGCTCAATTTGCGACAGGCTTGTCCTTGGTTGACGTAACGAGACCGATCTTCTTGAATCCCGCGCCGTTGAGCTGGCCCATGACATCCATCACCAAACCATAGCTGACGGCCGTATCGGCCCGAACAAACAGTTGCTCGTCATAACCGTTCTTGGCGATCGCCTGAAGTTTGATTGTCAAATCAGGCAAGGTTATTTCTGTCTCTTGGAGAAACACTTTTCCGTCGGCCTGCACGGTGACTGTCAGCGGCTCGGTCGATGTATTCATTTGCTTGGCTTGCGTTTTGGGCAATTCAATGGGCACACCCACAGTCATCAAGGGAGCGGCCACCATGAACACGATAAGCAACACCAACATGACGTCAACCAGCGGTGTGACGTTGATTTCACTAATCGGCGGACGCGCACTCCGGCGCCGCGCATTGCGTCTCGTATAACCACCGGAACCACCAACGGCCGCACCCATTATTGAACCCTTTCATCCAACTGGCGCGAAATAATAGCCGAGAATTCATCTGCAAAATTCTCGAGCCGCGCACCAATCTTTGCAGCATCTGCGGAATACATATTGTAAAAGATTGTCGCTGGTATGGCAGCCACAAGGCCAATTGCAGTGGCAAAAAGCGCTTCGGCAATGCCGGGAGCCACAACGGCCAAATTCGTCTGCCCGGAACTGGCAATCCCCTGAAACGCCGTCATGATGCCCCAAACAGTTCCGAACAGCCCGATAAACGGCGCGGCCGATCCCGTCGTTGCAAGAAACAGCAAACGCGACTCCAGGATTCCCATTTCCTTCTGGATCGCGACATCCATCACCTTCTCGATGCGCTTTTGCACCCCCTGGAATCCGGCACGCATGGCCGAACTCTGACTGCGTTTCCATTCCTGCATGGCCGCAATGAAAATCGACGCCATGCCCACAGCGGGACGCGCGTTCAGCGCAAGATAGAGATCGTCCAATGATTGTCCTGACCAAAACGTCTGCTCAAACTCATTGTTGGCGGCATGGGCCCGCCGATAGGTGTAAAACTTCTCAATGATCACCGCCCAACACCAAATGGACGCAGCCGCAAGCCCGATCATAACCAAAAAGACCGGCCAACTCGCTTGTGTGATGAGATGGAGAAGCGAAACTTGAGCACCTGAAGAAACGGGTGCAGTCGTGATGGGATCCATGATCCAGTGTATTCCTCATGCAGGGGCGTCTCGGGACCCGGTTGCCTGGTAAAGCCCCGCTGTGGAAGCTCAAACAGGCGAATTCTGACGAAACTGCGGCAACACGAATCGCCCCAGAGCCAGCGCGAGACTGCGTAGCTTTGTAACCTGTTGAAACTTTTATGGTTAATGAATGGTTACGAGAGTGGTTTTGAAGCGACCTGTAACTTTTCTGCCAGTGTTGCCGATATCCGCTGCGGCTTGCCCTTTGCGTCGATCAGCGCAACGGTCACATCCGCAGCAAAAATCACATCGTCGCCGCGCGTGATCTTTTGCGACAATTGAAACCGCGCACCGGAAGAACCAGTGCCCCGGGTCAACACCGTCAATAACTCATCAAATCGGGCAGGTTTGAGAAAGTCGCAATCCATTTTGCGCACGACAAAGTAAATCGCCTCTGCCCCCATGGCATTTTGATCGACACCGACAACGCGCAAATAATCCGACCGCGCCCGCTCGCAATACTTGAGATAGTTGGCGTGATAAACAACGCCTGAGAAATCCGTGTCCTCATAATAAACGCGAATTTGAAAAACGTGGTTTCCGTCAGAGATCTGGCCAGAGTGCGTCACTCCCCCTCCTCCAACGGCAACACCCCTTGCGTGATCTCTCTCCGCTGCGGCACTGCCAATCCCAGATGCTTGAAGGCATGATGCGTCAAAATCCGCCCGCGTGGGGATCGGTTCAAGAATCCGAGTTGCAAAAGATATGGTTCCACAACATCTTCGATGCCATCCCGCGCTTCCGAGAGTGACGCCGCAATCGTATCAATGCCAACCGGCCCGCCGCCGAAATTCAGCGCGATGCATTTGAGATAGCGATGATCCAAAGCGTCGAGTCCCACATCATCAACATCCAATGCTTTCAAGGCGTTGTCGGCTGCTTTGCAATCAATCTGTGAAGCGCCCGCAACCGAAGCAAAATCCCGCACCCGCCGCAGCAACCGCCCGGCAATGCGTGGTGTACCCCGTGATCTTCGTGCAATTTCCCGCGCACCATCTTCGGTCACCGGCATCTGCATGATGCGCGACCCGCGCTTCACAATGTCGAGCAGTTCTTCTTCATTGTAGAAATCCAGCCGGATCGGAATGCCGAACCGATCCCTGAGCGGCGTCGTGAGCAACCCGGTGCGCGTCGTCGCCCCAATGAGCGTAAACCGCGCCAGATCAATCCGCACCGACCGCGCCGCTGGCCCTTCGCCGATAATCAGATCGAGCTGAAAATCCTCCATTGCCGGGTAGAGCACTTCCTCCACCGCCGGATTGAGCCGGTGGATTTCATCGATGAACAACACGTCACGGTCTTCGAGATTGGTGAGCAACGCCGCCAGATCACCCGCTTTGGCGATCACCGGTCCCGACGTCGCCCGGAAATTAACTCCCAACTCCCGCGCCATGATCTGCGCCAGCGTGGTCTTGCCCAATCCCGGTGGCCCCGCAAACAACACATGATCCAGCGCCTCCTTCCGCGCCTTCGCCGCCTCAATGAACACACGAAGATTCTGCTTCTGCTTCGTCTGCCCCACAAACTCATCAAGCTTCTGCGGCCGCAAGTGAGTGTCGAGCGCGTCTTCGGGTTTCATGTCACGGTCAAGAATTGTGCGGGTCATGACGGCAATCTTTGCCACCGGCGGCTTGTTACAAGCCAACAAATCGCCACCGGGATCAACTGAATGAAAAATGACAGAATCATCAATTGGGGATTAGTTAAAAAACTCATGTCTCCTTTAATATAGAACGCCAAAAACATGGTCGAGATCAAAACAGCCAAAAGATATGAGTATCTCCGCAGTCCAATTGCGGCGACTGAAATCGAGCAGCCAAGAAGTGCGCCAAGAACCATAAGGTTTCCAAGGCGCGCGAGTCTATGAGGCCGAAGTGCATTGCGAAACACTTTCGTCATGACGTCTAAAGAAGTTGTCCCTTCTGAACCCACTCCGCTTGGAATGGCATTGAGATATGCATAGGCAAAATCCAAAACCGGCGCCCAGATCAAGACATAAGACAAGACCGTTGCAACAACCGGCATGAAGAATCGTTCAGGCTCACTCATCCCGCCGCCTCAATGAACACGCGAAGATTCTGCTTCTGCTTCGTCTGCCCCACAAACTCATCAAGCTTCTGCGGCCGCAAGTGAGTGTCAAGCGCGTCCTCGGGTTTGGGGGAGTGATCAAGGATAGTGCGGGTCATCTTTTGTCCTGAGATAGGTTCTCAACAACAGCCAGGGCCAAAAAGCTAGCGCTGCATGCAGGAACAAGTAGAACAGTGGATTTTCCAACTCTTTCCAAAAACTACGCTCCGTTCCAGTGTGAACGAAGATACTAAAGTACCAAGCACGACCTTCCATGATGGTGATAAACACAGCGCATGCGAGAAGAGCTGACAACAATGGAACCAGCAGCGGCAGCCTGCCTTTGCGGTGATACCACCATGCAGAAATCAACCCAACAAAGGCTGCCTGCATCCCGCCCATCACATAAACGATCATCAATCCTAGACCTAAGTTTGGGAAGATGTTGCGAAAAAGATCTCCAATTGAGGAACCTGAACCTCGCCCAGAGCTGGGGAGGCCGACAACAACCATCAATAACAGCAAGCAAATCAAACTCAGCAACGAACTGAAAGGGCCAAACAATAAGAAGGTGAAAAACGACTTCACTGTGCCTATTCTCATCCCGTCGCCAACTCCTTCAGCGCCGCGCGGATCAATTTCTCTGTGGGCTGATCATCTCCAGCCTTCTTGATAGCAGCCGAAACCGCCATCGCCGCCTGTGACTGCCCATATCCCAAATTCACCAGAGCCGACACTGCATCCGTCACTGCCGTGGGACGATCACTCAACAACTCCGCCGCCACCTGCCCCAAACCAATGTCAGCTGCCGTATAGGTCGGTGCCTTGTCTTTCAACTCCAACACAATCCGCTCAGCCAGTTTCTTGCCAACACCGTTAGCCCGCCCGATCATCGCCTTGTCCTGCAGCGCAATCGCATTCGCCACTTCACCCGGCGACAGCACCGACAAAATCGCCAGCGCCACCCGCGCACCCACACCTTGCACGGTTTGCAAAAGCTTGAACCACTCTTTTTCCAGCGTCGTAGCAAAACCAACCAGCCGGATATTGTCCTGGCTCACCAGCATCTCAGTATGCACCTCGGCAAACTCACCAACCACGAACGATGCCAGCGACCGCGAGGAGCACGACACAAAATAACAAACCCCGCCCACATCCACATAAGCCCAATCCGGCCCGGTGGAATCAATACGCCCCTTCAATTTGCCAATCATGCCAAGACTTTCATGGATGCGTATCCGGTGCGATCACTTCAACATCAGGAAAGTACGTACGAACACGAGCTGCATCCCGCGTCAGCAACCGATAACCTTTCGTCGCCGCGTGAGCACCGACTAAAAAATCCGGCAGGGCCGCAGATTTCTGACCACCCTTACTGCGATAGACGGCATGGGCTTTCGCTGCCAGAAAAGCAGCGTCCCAAGGCAAGTCTTCCTTCTTGAGCCAGTTGATATTGATCACTGCATCGAAATCTGACTGAGGCGCGTAAGGCACCGAAGCTTCCCCATAGATGATCTGATTGATGACAATGTCATCTGACAGACCGAGCAGCTCAAGTTTACGAAAACTCCATGCACCCCACACAGGCCGATTTTCCAGAAGATCGATGAGAACATTTGTATCAAGGAGTGTCGTCGACATTGATTGGCCGCCCACGAGTAAGTTCAATAACGTCTTCAGACGTCATCATCGGGCGCCCATGCCGCAGCTTCGATCCTTTGCCCAACAAATGCTTGGCAAGTTCATGGCCAGCATTCACTTTTTTGTTCCCTTCGATTTTTTCCACTATCATGGATTGGCCCTCTTCCCGAAACCCAATATCATCGCCCGGCCCAATACCGAGCTTGTCCCGAATTTCCTTGGGGATCGTCACCTGCCCCTTTGATGTCATGCGGCTCATGGTAATACCTCCCAAGTATTACTTCCACACAAACATGAACAAGTCAAGAACATCGCTTCAGTTTTCCGCAGTGCCCGCCCGATTTGCCACCAATGGCGCGCGAAAAAGATCCTCGACCAGAAGACTCACAAGCTGCGCCCGGCCCGCCACTTTGGCCTTTCGATAGATGGCATTGAGATGGGTTTTTACTGTCGCTTCCGCCGAACCGCGAAACGTGCCAATTTCCGAAATCGAATAGCCCTTGATGACAAACGTCGCCACATCCTGCTCAGCGGCCGTCAATCCCCATTCACCGAAATACCCATTCATTAGATCAGATAATGCACCCGCAGCAACATTGAGCCCCTGCTCCATGTGTTGCTGCTTCCGCAGCAAGCCCAATAGACCCCTGATTTCAAACAGGATGCCAATGATCAACCCAACAGTCGCCAAAAACTCCGGCCACAGCGCAGAGAACGGGACGCCCAGTTCACTGGCATCGTGAATCACATCGTAGATAAAGAAGACGGCACACGCGACCTGAAACAGGATGAGGAGTGCGACAGGCCTGCTCCGATCGAACAGTTTATTCAAACGTTCTAGCATCCTGCCCCCACATCAACCTTTGTCAAACTTCCGGTAAATCCTTATACCCCGTAATCATTGATTTGGGCAGATTGACATGAAGTCTGCGGCTTTCAAACACGACTGCAACAACATGCGTAGCAACAGAAATTTCAGCCCATGTCACCAGCAGCTTGTGCGCATCTTCAACCCAGGCAATGCCAAAATACGCAATCGTCGTCATCATGTAACCGGTAACACTGATGCCGATCAGCGCCAGCAATAAATTGTAGATCATCAAGGCACCCAGTGGCGAATGTCCGGTGTGCGCATGCCGCCTGCCACTCGCCATCTCGCCAACCTGCTGCAACGACGCGGAAAGCGATGGTGGAAAGCTGCAGAACCGCGCAAAACGTGTGCCAAAAACACCCCACACAATGCGCGCACCAACCAAACCGGCAATGCCATAACCAATCCAATGATGTAGGTCAGCCTCAGGGTTGGTGAAGAAGGCATTCGCCACAAATCCCCCCGCCACCGACCAGTGAAACAAACGAACGAAACCGTCCCAGACTTTAACTTTGCTCGTCATGATGTGTCCTCACATTGATCCCAGATGTCTGCAGGCGGTCCATGTTTCAGAACCACCCGCGACCACACCAAAAATCAGCCAGCGATTGTCTTGACGACCTTCAGGTCTTTATCGAGATAGACTTCGAAAGTCTTGCCACCCTTTACGGCATAAACTTCGATCATCCCGTCTTCCATCTGCATCTTGCGAACGTCGTAACCTTGCGCAACCATGTGCTTGGTGACCTTATCCTTTGTGGCAGCATCAATGGACTCAGCAGCAACAGCCAGCGGTGCAGCAAGAAGTGAAACTGCAACAGCAGCTGCGGAAAAAATGCGTGATACATGTGTCATGGGTTTATTCTCCAGATTATGCGAACGAGCGTGATTGCTGTCCGCCATGGCCGTGATCTAGAGGCCAAAAATTGCGAAGTGAATCGACCTCACGGTCCAGAATGAGCGTCTGCAACCTCAGTTGTAGATTGAAATATCAGGCTATTGTCAGCTTGGCCGCAAGCGATCTAACCCCGCGATGATGCGCATGACAGATCGCAATCGCCAGTGCATCCACGGAATCTGCAGATCTCATCGCAGCTTTCGGCAGCAGCAATTTCACCATATGTTTGACCTGGGCTTTTTCAGCATGCCCTGCACCCACAACGGATTTCTTGACGGTGTTAGGCGCATATTCGGCAACTGGAATCGCAAGTGACGCGGGTGCCAGCATCACTGCTCCCCGCGCCTGCCCCAGCTTCAGTGTCGCCCGAGCATCAGTGTTGACAAAGGTTTCCTCAACCGCCGCCTCATCCGGCAAGAATTCTCTAAGTACGTCGATGAGTTGTTGGTGAATCTGCAAGAGCCGTTCCGCCAGCGGTGCATCCGCATCAGAATGCACTGATCCATCCGCCACATAAATCAGCCGCGAACCTTCGCTTTCGATGACGCCCCAGCCAGTATTTCGCAAGCCGGGATCCAACCCGATGATTCGAACCATGCCTATAAGTGCCTGATTTGCGCCAAAATGCAAAATGCCGGTGAATCCAGCCGCTCAAAAGCACAATTGGATTATGTTCCTTTCATAGGCTTAAAACACGCATATTTTGACCGCTGGCGCACGATCAAGATGCAGGTGGTAGGGAGGTAGCGGACCGCACAAATGTCGCTGTACGGTCCGTTTTCACGGCGTAGAATTGATTTCTATTATAGGTTTAATAACTCTTAAGGACTCTATTCCTGAGAGTGACAAACAGCTTCGACATTGTTGCCGTCAGGATCAAACACAAAAGCACCGTAGTAGTCCTTGTGATAGTGCGGGCGCAGGCCCGGCGCGCCGTTATCCTTGCCGCCAGCTGCCAATGCAGCATGGTAAAACGCATCAACCTTGGCACGGTTGCTGGCGATGAAGGCCACATGCACACCTGAGTGCGCGGCATGGCCTGTGCCAATCCAAAAATCCGGCTTGTCCATGCCAAACCCCACATGTTCAGTCCCGCCTGTCATTTCCTTGGTGACTTCCATGATCGGCGTAATACCCAGCGGAGCCAGTGCCTGGGTATAAAAAGCCTTGGATGTTGCAAAATTCGAAACCGGATAACCGACATGATCGAGGATTGTGGTAGGCATTTGATGGTCCTTTCAGATTGACCACCGCACTATCACAAGGAACAATGTCAGCTTCTGTCAGCAGTCACGCGGCATGCAGTTTTTCCATGACATCAGCTGGAATGTCAGCATTGGAGAACACGACCTGCACATCATCATCCTCGTCCAGCGCATCCACCATCTTCATCAGGCTTTCGGCCTTTTCAAAATCCACCGGCGTCAGCATGTTGGGCTTCCAAACAACTTTCACCGTTTCGGCATCACCAAACTTGGCTGATAGGGCCGACGACACTTCCCCAATGGATTCGAATGCACACGTAATGATATGGCTGTTTTCATCGGCTGTTGCATCATCAGCACCAGCTTCAATGGCCGCTTCCATCATGGCATCAGCACTTGCCTTGGCTGCCGGGTAAATCACTTCGCCAACCCTGACGAACATGAAGGCCACGGATCCGGTTTCTCCCAAATTGCCGAACTTCGTGAAAATCGCCCGCACGTTCGACGCCGTGCGATTGCGGTTGTCCGTCAGTGCTTCAACAATCACAGCAACGCCACCAGGCCCGTATCCCTCATAGCGGACTGCATCATAGTTCGCAGCGTCCGCACCTGAAGCCTTTTTGATCGCCCGTTCAATATTGTCCTTGGGCAGGTTTTCGGCCCGCGCATTCTGGATCGCCAGCCGTAACCGTGCATTCGCTGCCGGATCAGGCACGCCAGCCTTGGCCGCCACGGTAATTTCGCGCGACAGCTTGGAGAAAATCTTGGACCGCATCTTGTCCTGTTTTCCCTTGCGGAACATGATGTTCTTGTATTGTGAATGGCCAGCCATATCTGCCTCGAGTAGAAGAAAAAACGTCTCTCAAGCCCTTATAGCCAGCTCAGCTGACTGTCCACAAGCGACACTTAACCTGGGTGGCGGGTCAGTTTAAATTTCCGCTTTCGGTAGGAAAGACGAAGATGGAAGAAGTGATGGTCACCTCGGAATTTGCCCTAAAGCGGCTATCATTTTCCGCTGTGTCCCTGTTGGAGCGGATTCCGACCTCTCGCACTAATTTTGTTCGCCAGCGGTTGGCAGTTGCTGAATGCTCCATTTCGGTTTTCGGAAAGTATCGAGATTAAGTCATGCAAAAAGCAATTATTGTTGGAGGAACAGGTCAGATTGGTCAGGCAACGGCACGCCTGCTTAGTGATCAAAAATGGGACGTAACTTTAGTAAGTCGCAACACGAGAATTGTGCTCGCCAATTGCCGCCATGTCGAAGCCGACGCAAGTGATACTGAAAAACTTGGCGAACTCATCGGCACAGACACTGATCTGTTGCTCTCTTGCGTCGCCTTCACTGCTGTGGATGCCGAATGTCTCGCCCATGCTGGACGGAAAGCAGGTCGTATTGTCGCGATCTCAAGCGCAAGCGTTTATCGTGACTTCGATGGCCGTACATTGGATGAGGCATCCGAATGTGGCTTCCCGGATTTTCCTCTTCCTTTGAATGAAGCGTCCCCGACAGTTGCCGCTGGACCGGAGACCGGCACGAGTTATGATGTCTCGTTTTGGCCCTTCGCGTCGGTTTTGTGTTGCGATTTGTGGCGCGCAATTCCGAGTATTGGAGACACTGTATGGCAGCGGTGATGCTACATCCTCACATTCAGACTGACCTTTAACCTTAACCTGCAATTAAGGATAAATCCGTTAGGCTTGGTCATTCGATAAGTGTGTGGGAGTTTGAGTTATGACAGCACGTAATCCGGCAATGGAAACACTTGCCAGCCGCGGTGAAAATGCAAGCCGCGCAGCAGCATCCGCTCTTCGGAAAATTGAGCCACTTTCAAAGGTACTGCCAGCTGGTCGCCTCTTTGAGGCCATTGCGTCTCTGACCGATTCCAGCGCCACTGCGGCACTTGAATATGAAAAAGCAGCGATTGCCATGTTAAAAGACGAAATGTCGGCCGCTGAAATCAATATCAAGAACGCCAATCGCGTGGCAGACGAAATCAACGCTGCATTCGGAGATCAAATTCCAGTGCCGCTGCCAAATTTCTTCAAGCGGAACCGCTGAGCGCGCGTTTCAACCGCGATAAAAAAATTCTTTCAATGGAATAAAATCGCCTTTGCTCGTCACAGGTGAAACACATGTCCGCACAACCTGTATTAAAGAAAGAAAATCAATCGCTTCGGCGATAGTCCAAAAAATATGTGGGTTCGCACCCTTCCTGCTAACTGACAAACACCTGATAAGATCAGCAAGGTAACTGTCAGATTACCCTCACTAGTCCTTGTGCATCGCGAAATGACGCGACGAACAGCAACTCTTGAGGAAGAACATGAAAAACAAATTGATCCTGGTTATTTGCGCAATGGCAGCCTTCAGCGGAGCTGCAATGGCAGAGGAAATCTGTGCAAACGTAACTGAAAAGAAGCCAGTCGACGAAGCAAAAGCCGTAGCTGTCAAAGCAGGTTATGCTGATATCACCAAAATGGACGAAGAAGGTGGCTGTTATGAAGCCAAAGGCTTGAACGCTGACGGTTCAAAGTTTGAAGTCTACATTCATCCGACAACTCTCGAAATCGTCAAAGTGAAAAAGGAAGACTGATCATGTCGGCGCAAGCCGAACAGAAAAAGCGCGGACGGGTCTGGGACCCGTTCGTACGTCTGTTTCATTGGTCGCTCGTCGCGGCATTTGCCACCGCCTGGTGGGGCCTTGGCGAAAATGCTGTTCACGAAACAGCCGGAAAGATTGTCCTCCTGCTGATTGTTGCTCGGACGGCTTGGGGTTTTATTGGTCCAAGCTCAGCACGATTCGAAAATTTTCTGCGCGGCCCACGCGCCACACTGGCCTATGTCGTGTCAATCGCCAGAGGCAAACCTGCCCACTATCTCGGACACAATCCGGCTGGTGCCGCAATGATCGGCCTGATGCTTGCCACATTGGCGATGACCGCCGGCAGCGGCATCCTCATGACCACGACTGCCATGTGGGGCAGTGAATGGATTGAATACATCCACGGTTTCTCAGCTTATGCGATGTTGGTACTGATCGTCGGACATCTCCTCGGTGTGATCGCAGCAGCAATACAGCATCGTGAAAATCTGCCTTGGTCCATGGTTACAGGTCGCAAATGGGTGCCGATTGGAACGAAGGCCTACCTCGGAAAAATGAAACTCAGGGCACCAGCGCTCGTTGGTGCAGTTCTTGTGCTCGCAACCACCGCAATTGCGTGGAACGCGTCGACGCGCCTGTTGAATGCCAGCTTCTGGCGCATGCCGAAGATGGTGACCGCAGAACTCGCAAAGAATGGATGTGAGAAAATAAACGTATCTGGCCCACGTGCCGAAATTTACCCGGCCCGCCGCCTGCTTTACAGTGCTGAGAACAACGGCATAACATTTCCCGAGCCTTTTGAAGTGACGTGGACGACAGCACTCGAGAAGCGTCCCACCTTGCCAACCGATGCTATCAAGGCTTGGTGTTTGGCCATCCAGCAGCAGATATCTGAATCCGGGAACAGCGTTGCAACTGTTGAGGAACAGCCGTCACAAAACACGATCCCGCCCACAGAAGCGCGCATTGCAGCACTGGAAACGGAACTGAAGTCGCGGATTGCCCAAATTGAAGGTGCGTTGAATACGTTGGCAAAGCAGGATCTCAGCACAACTTTTCAATGGTCACCAAACGCATTTCGTCAGGGCGTGGAAATTGCGTCAAGCTATAGAGTGACGCCAATTGAAACGGTTTACACAATCACAACCGCGGCCACGGAACCGCTTCGCAATCTGGTAATTCAGAAGAAGCCGGCAGAAACTGTCAAGACGACTGTAAAGACGAAAAAGACATTCGCTCGACAGACCAAAGTGTTGCCATCCAAAAAAACAATCCGCAAACTTCGTGCCAAACCCAAAAGAAAAGCGTGGAACAATCAGGCAGGTTCAAGCCGCAGTTCCGGATTGACTTCCGGCAGTAGTAGTGGCGCCAGCAGCGGCAGCAACAGTGGAAGCGGCGGCAGCAGCGGCGGAAGCAACGGTAGCAACGGTAGCAACGGCAGCAGCGGTAGCAACAGTGGCAGCGGCAGCAGTGATAGTGACAGTGACGACAACGATGACAACAGCGGTAGCAGCAACAGCGGAAGTGGTAGCAGTAACAGCGGTAGCAGTAACAGCGGTAGTGGCAACAGTGGAAGTGGCAGTGATAGCGATGACTAACCAGAGCTGTTAAAAGATTCAGCTAGTTCCTCAATTACCAGAAAGGCACGTCAACAGCAGAAAGACGACCGCCCATGCGTAACGGCGCAACTGCAAGCGCTAGCCCCGTACGGTCATCCGTTTCGACTGCCACACCGCTTACCGTCGCCTCACCCTCTGCCGGGCGCATGCGTTCAACCGGAAGCTTGCGCAGAAACCGCTGCAAGGGTTCCGTTTTATCCATTCCGATAACCGACAAGTAATCGCCGCACATGCCAGCGTCTGACATGTAAGCCGTGCCACCCGGAAGAATTTGATGATCAGCTGTTGGCACATGCGTATGTGTCCCAACGAGCAAACTGGCTCGGCCATCGACAAAATGCCCCATCGCCATTTTTTCCGACGTTGCCTCAGCATGGAAATCAATCAACACAGCATCACAGTCCCGACCCAGCACGCACGCCTCGAGTTCACGGTCAATGGCGGGAAAGGGATCATCGAGCTGCGGTTCAATCATGACCCGGCCCATGGCGTTGATCACCAACACCCGCCTGCCAAGAGCAGTCTCAACCATCGCACTGCCCTGTCCAGGACAACCGTTCACCCAGTTGATTGGCCTGATCAACCGCCGTTCACGTTCAATGAACACAAGAGCCTCGCGTTGGTCGAACGAATGATTGCCAAGTGTCACAACGTCGGCCCCCACCTCGCGCAAGGCGTTATAGATATCCTCGGTTATGCCAAAACCATGGGCGGCATTCTCGCCATTGATAACAATCAGATCTGGCATGTAACGTTCTTTGATAATAGGCAACGCCGCATGCACCGCATCGCGTCCAGCACGCCCAACCACATCACCAAGAAAGATTAACCGCACCGAATGACCTCTTTTTCCGTCATGACAAAGTCCAACATTTGATCGCGACCATCATGCGGAACGGCATCAACCTCCTGCGCAGAATAGGCAACGCCGATGGCAACAACTGTCTTGGCACCCCGCAACAATGCCAACGTGCGGTCATAGTAGCCACCGCCATAACCCAACCGATATCCCGACCGGTCAAATGCCAATAGTGGTACGAGAAGGACATCCGGCACGACAACTGGCATGTCCTCTGGTGGTCGCGGAATACCCCAGACCCCGGCAACTGTGGGTTCACCAGGTAGCCATCGACGAAATTCCAGCGGCTGATTGTCGGCAATGACAATCGGCAAGCACGTTGTCCAGCCGTCACCTGCGAGCTTACCCAACAACGGTCTGACATCAATCTCGGACTGGTACGGAAAAAATCCAGAAACAACACTCCGGCCTGCTTGCTCAACAACGGGAAATGCATGTGCCAGCAGGGCAAGTGGTGCGGCCAGTTTCTGCTCTTCATGCGCCAACGCACGAATCTTCCGCGCCGCACTGCGAGCCAATGCCTTGGTGTTGTTCGCTTCCATGACTGCACGCCATAGGGCGGCAGCGAGAAAAAGGAAAGTGGCGAGCCGCCTTGGCCGTGGGAACGTACGATCCCGGGTCCCTACTTTCGTAGGTGGGCGCCATGTGAGCCGGACCACGGTCCAGCCCAGGGATAGCTCCCATGGTAATCGTTTATAGGCCCCAGGGAAAAAATGTTCCTCACGAACCGGGCAGCTTCGCCACTTCTATATGTAGGGTATGCAACCCCAATGGTCCAGTAGGGATTACTCCCATTCTAACCACCGCTCATCTTGCGGCCCAGCTTTCTCAAGCCGCGCATTGCGCCTCCAAGGAACCTGTTGCCAGGCCTTCTGAACACTGCAACCTTCGATGTCATCGAAAACTCCTCGATGACGAGCCCCCAACGCGCAATCGAGGCAAACATCTTGTGGATGGCATCTTCACCGGAAACACGCGGATGCACCTCCATGATGATCAATTGAATGGAACTCAGATCAACGTCTCCAAACAGCCCAATCTCACCGCCTTCAATATCGCATATGATAGTATCTGATTGCGTCTCTCGCAAAATTTTCTCGAAACTGATCACCGCGACCTGCGTCGTACGGCCGCCGTTGGTTGCCCCACGTTCAATGATTGAAGACCCCCAGAACGTGCTTGTGTAGTTGAGAGTTGCATGCCCTGCTTCCAGCAGTGTCGGATCCGATGTGGCCACAGCATTAAAAAGTGAAACGCCGGAAACGTTGTTGAGACGATGCGTTTCCCGGATGATGGGGATCAGTCGAAAATCCGCTTCGACTGCAGTGTAGGCTGCCGGCGAAAAATCACGTTCGACCAATGTCGACATGAACCCAATACCGGCACCCAACTCAAGGACACGCGCATCTCTGTGCAGATACTTGCGCACTGCCGTCGCTTCTCTTATTTCGTAGCGCCCACTTTCGAGTTTTGCCTGTACATTTGGCCGAATGAGCTCATCATTGGCCGGAAACTTGATGCCGGTCTTCTTGTGCACAAGGACCTTGCCACCAATGGCCACCGGAGCCGTAACGGCCTTTGGTGCGAATGCATCAATGTCGGCGCGCGAGTTGACCCAAGGCAAGAGAACGCTGGCGAGCTTGGCAATTTCGGCGCCTTTGTAATTTTCGTCCTTGCGGAACACCCCCACTGTATCCCCCCAATAGCGCGACGGCGGAACCTCGGCATAGTCGAAACGACGTTTGGAAGTAGTACTTTGTGGCGGAAAATCGGTATGGCAGCGTACCAGCTCGAGTGACGCAAAGGCAGCCAGCGATCGATAGCCATCTGGATAGTAGCGCCAGCAATCATAGGGTGGCGAATGCACATGTCCGCGCGACGGGGCAGTCAGAAAGATCAGTCCCCCCGGTTTGACAATGCGCGACATTTCCAAAAACGTCGCCCAAAAAAACGGGACATGTTCAAACACTTGACCAGATATCACAAGATCAGCGCAATCTGTTTCAAGCGGAAACGAGTAGGCATCGGAGAGAACGACATCAACGTTGTCGCCAGCTGCCACGTCAAGGCCCAAGTATGTGTGATTGTAATCCCTGAAAATCTGGCGGTGTGTGAGTACCTGGTGCTTGATCAGGCGTGAACCCACATCGACAATATGATAGTGCTTGTCTCTGACGAGGAATTCATTTGCCAAGTCGAGCATATGGTCAAAGGCCGACTGGTGCACGTGAACGGTTCCTGTTGGTTGGCTGCAGAGCCATGTTAGGTGTCGAGCGCCAGCGAACGAATGACGGCCGCAACACGCTCGCAGTTCCGGGAATCAATATTCGCAAAATACATGGAACGGGATATTTCGGTTTGCGGACTTTTCCAATGTTTTGATTTCAACTCCCGCGCCGCTGACAGAAGTTCGCGGATACTTCCGCACACCACACCGGGCTGCTGCGTTTTAATGTCGATGAACGCATCTTTCGCGAGAAAATACTCTGCGGCATCAAACTGAAACAACAACACGGGTTTGCCAAGATAAACGGCATCGAAACAGACCGAAGAATAGTCGGTGATCAGCACTTGCGACATACTGAGCACATCCTGGAAATCACTGGCGTCCCTGACCTCATCAACATGGGGCTCAAACAACGCTTTGTGCCTTTGAATGATCGGATGCAAAATCAGGGTAACAAAGGTCTTTCCATCCTCAGACAATTCATTTTTCAGGGATGTGATTGCGCTGATCCATTGCTGGACAAACTCGGACTCCGCTGCTTCGCCTGTGCTTATTTTGTCGAGACCGCGCCGCCATGTCGGAAAGATCAACACCCTCTCTCTGCCAGCTGGAAGATTTTTCGGTTCGACCAGCAGATCATGTCGTGGAAAGCCTGTAATCTTGATCTGCGACTGCGTGTAACCAAAGTGTTCTAGAAAAAACCCCTGCTCAAGTTCTGAACAAACACAAACTGCATCATAAGAACTGACGTCATAGTGATAGTTCTTCAGCACTTCCCGTTTCAGCGCGGTAACCCCATGCTGCAAAAACAGTGTTTTTGTGGCCGCGTACCGCTTGGGCGCAATGGTCTGTAATAATGTTGGATAACCATAGGTGCGATGATGCGTGAAGGCGACGACGTCACATTCCAGACAGCGCGCAAGATGCTGAAAAGTGCCATAGGCCAGAATTGACTTTCCATCCGGCACGACACCATCGCCATTTTCTTCCTCCACCGAGAAAAAGGGTTGCACGCCAAAATCCTGTTCCCGCAGTCTCTTGAAAAGGGCGATGCCATTGTCTCGAGCACTGTTGGTATATTCGGCAATCATGCAAAGCGGACGCTCTGTTCGGGATTTGGGCTCTTGCGCTTTCACTTTGAGAGCATCGATGTCACGGGACGTGATCGCGAGAACTTCCATGCGCCCCGTATCCACCACTGGATCTCGACAGAAATGCAGCGTGCGACAGACCTCGTCCATCGACACAGTGTCAACGTAGTCAGGCCAGAAAACGCGCCGGTGTTCGTAGCCATCAACAAGGAGAGTCACCGAGTAAATGGCCGGCACAAGTGTTGCCCAGTCGAGTTGGAGGTCACACTGAAAATAAGACTTCACCAACATCTTTGGCAGCCGCATCTCGGTCAAGAGTTTTAGTCCCGTATCCTGTAACGACATCATATTCAGTGGAAAATAATGGGTGAACTCTTCTTCACGAAATTTTCGGATAACGATCTGATAGGATGATACATCGTAAGTCGCAGAAACCCAGCCTTCCAGTCGCACGACATCGCCGACTTTCGTTGCCCGCTCAATGCGGCCAATAAAATCAGGTTTGTCCAAAATGCGATGATAGGCCTTTGTCAGTATTGGCATGACTTACCCAACGGCAGAGAGTTTACGCTGCCAACTCAGTCGGCCTTTGCGGCCTTTTCGAGTGCAATCGCGGCCTCTTCGAGTCGACGCGCAAACGCATCTTCCATCGCCTTGGCCTGTGCAACGGCATTGTTGCGCCCATCCTTGAGGGCTTGGATCTGCTCTTCCAGCCCGGTCACACGCTGCAGCGCCTCTGACAACCTGTCAGCAACCATCAACCCCGACATAACCAGCAGGCGGATGTCACCAATGGAACCCACACTCTGCCGGATGCGCGTCACTTCTGTATCAAGAAGGCTCGCAAGTTCTTGCAGATGACCCTCTTCACCATCAGGACACTGCATGGTGTAGGGACGCCCGGCAACATTCACGACGACATTGGCCATGCTCAAGCCCCGCTGTTTGAGTGTAGCACAGAACGGATGCGTGCCATGGCCTGGTCAATTTTCCCGGCAGCCTGCTTGCTCGTATCCACAAGCTCCGCCGCCTTGGCTTTCAACTGATCAAGATCACGCGCCAATTTCTGCCGCTCCGATTGCAGGACCGCAGCCTCATTCACAAGTGCGTTCAACCGCGACTCGTCATTGCGCTTTTTGGCAACGGTCGTTTCGAACGTGTTCAACGCCGTATCGAAACGTTCCATCGCAACTTCAAATCTGTTGGGTTCAGCCATGTAATCTCCCCCAGTCAAAGTACCCCATCATTTAGAAATTCTCAAGTGAACTCAATTTGTTGCCCTCCCTACCTGATTCGATACACGAACGGAAAGCCCAAGTTGTGCTGCGAGCGGATTGACTCACGCGGTTCCGCTGGTATCAGAACCTCCTCACTCCAAGAGGATTGCCCCATGTCCCAAGCCCCCCTCAACTCCATGGCCAACGCCATCCGCGCCATCTCGATGGATGCCGTGCAGAAAGCCAATTCCGGCCATCCCGGCGCTCCCATGGGACTGGCAGACGTGGCAACTGTCCTCTTCACCGAGTTCCTGAAATTCGACGCTTCAGAACCCCATTGGCCGGACCGCGACCGCTTCATCCTGTCCGCCGGTCATGCCTCTATGCTATTGTATTCATTGCTGCATTTGACCGGATACAGCGACATGACCATGGCACAGCTGAAAAACTTCCGCCAGCTTGGCTCCAACACCGCAGGCCACCCCGAATACGGCCACGCCACGGGCATTGAGACGACAACCGGGCCACTCGGTCAAGGCATCGCCAATTCGGTCGGCTTCGCCATCGCCGAACGCCACCTGAACGCCAAATTCGGCGACGATCTGGTCAACCACAAAACCTACGTCATCTCCGGCGACGGCTGCCTCATGGAAGGCATCAGCCAGGAAGCCATCGGCCTCGCTGGGCACCTCAAACTGAAAAACCTCATCGTCATCTGGGATGACAACAACATCACCATCGACGGCCGCGTCTCCATGTCTGATTCGACTGATCAGGTGGCCCGCTTCGCAGCTTCCGGCTGGAACACACTCCGCTGTGACGGCCACGATTTTGACTTCGATCCGTGACCGCGCTCGCCGCCGCGCAATCGTCCGACCGCCCCACCCTGATCGCCTGCAAAACCATCATTGGTTTTGGCGCACCCAACAAAAAAGATTCACACGCCGTCCACGGCTCGCCACTGGGAGCAGAAGAAATCGCCGCCGCCCGCAAGGAACTGGGCTGGACCGCCGAACCTTTCGTAGTCCCGCAAGATGTCCTCATCGCCTGGCGCGCTGCTGGCGTGCGCTGCAAAGGAAACCCGCTTCGCCTGGGAAAAGCGCTTGGCCGCCTCTCAGCACAAATCCGAATTCACCCGCATCACCAAGGGCGACCTGCCCGCAAGCTTCGGCGAAACGATTTCCAATTATAAAAAGGAACTCGCCAAGAACCCTCCGCACATTGCCACGCGCAATTCCTCGCAGAACGCGCTCGATATCATCAACGCCGCCGTGCCAGAAACCATCGGCGGCAGTGCCGATCTGACCGGCTCCAACAACACCAAATCCAAGGAACAGAAAGCTTTCAGCGCGACGAACTACGGCGGCTCCTACGTCTATTTCGGCATCCGCGAACATGGCATGGCAGCAAGCCTCAACGGCATGGCGCTGCACGGCGGCGTTATCCCCTATGGCGGTACCTTTTTCTGCTTCACCGATTACTGCCGCCCCTCGATCCGCCTCGCTGGCCTCATGGGCATTCGCAGCATTTTCGTCATGACACATGACTCGATTGGCCTTGGCGAAGACGGCCCCACCCACCAACCCGTCGAACACCTCGCCGCCTGCCGCGTCATTCCCAACGTCATCGTCATGCGCCCCTGCGACGCTGTGGAAGCAGCCGAATGCTGGCAGATCGCGTTGGAAAGCAAAACCAGCCCATCGATCCTCGTGCTGACCCGCCAGAAACTGAAACCCGCGCGCCTGAAATTCGAAACCAAGAACCTGTGTTCACAAGGCGCCTACGAAGTCGCCTCATCTGCGAAGAAATCCAAAGTCGTGATTTTCGCGAGCGGCTCCGAAGTCGAAATCGCCATCGAAGCCAAGGCAGCACTCGACAAAAAAGGCATCCCCACCCGCGTCGTCTCGGTGCCGAGCATGGAACTCTTCAACCGCCAATCCAAAGCCACCAAAGCCAAGGTCCTCGGCACCGAAAAAACCCGCATCGCCATCGAAGCCGGCGTCCGCACCGGCTGGGACCAGTTCATCGGCAACGAAGGAAAATTCATCGGCATGACAGGGTTTGGCGCGTCAGTGCGCCAGCAGAGAAACTGTACGAACACTTCGGAATTACCGCGAAGGCTGTGGTGAAGGCGGCAACGCGCTAACCTTTCGCACCCACTACCCGTCATCCCCGCGAAGGCGGGGACCCCGCTTGACCGCGCTAAGCCCATTGCTAACCTTGCACCCGTGCGTGACGAAAAATTCCCCGCTGTCTACATCATGACCAGCCGCTATCGTGGTACGCTTTACGTCGGCGTCACCAGCGCTCTTTACAATCGCGTTGCAAGTCACAAGGAAGGAACGTTCAAGGGTTTCACCGAGACGTACAGCGTGAAAACGCTGGTCTGGTACGAGCACCATAATCTCATGGAAGGTGCCATCCGCCGCGAAAAGCAATTGAAGAAATGGAACCGCGCGTGGAAATTCAGAATCATCGAAGAGTTCAATCCACATTGGTTGGACCTGCACGAAAGCATCGACCCAACCACAACACGCATCTACCCCAAAGCGGGGTCCCCGCCTGCGCGGGGATGACGGTGTTGGTGGTGGTGTGTAAACATTGGGCGGCAAATCGACACCCACATAGCCAATCACATTCTTGCTCCCCAAATCAAACTCCTCCATAATTTCCCCATGCCCCCCGACCTCGCCACCTACAACGCCGCCATGCCAGCCCCTCACCGTGCCATTGCGGATGCACTCGCCTCGCTGCTGTCACACGGACTGCCGCAAGCGGAAGCAAAAATCTGGCACCGCACGGCGGTATGGTTCATCGACGGCAACCCCCTTGTCGGCTACGCGTCGCGCAAGAAGCATGTCACTCTGCTCTTCTGGTCCGGCCAGTCTTTTGATGAACCCGCACTGAAGCCCGAAGGTTCATTCAAGGCCGCCGAGATGTTCTACACCGAGCCATCCCAGATCAACGCCGCCGACCTTGCGCGCTGGCTCGACAAAGCCCAGCGCATTCAATGGGACTACAAGAACATCGTGAAACGCAAAGGCAAATTGGAAAAGATCGGCACCTGGTAAGAACAGGTGTAGGTTCAAGTTCGCAAAGGCGCTGCGCACCAACGCCAGCAGCGGCGACATTTGCATTGTGGAGGGTTGGGAGTGACGCGGAGGGTTTGCCCGCACCCACTCCCTCCACGACCGACCTGTCGCCCCACTTGCTTTTCCCCGGCGCGAGGTAAATCATGTCCGTCCCGTCACCCGGAGAACTTCTCATGAATAGACACCTCCTCCCATTGGCCACTGCACTTTTGGTCTTCCTCGCACCCGCCAGTGCGGAAACGAAATTCAAACCCGTGCGAACCCAATTCCTGGCAGCCCTCGGCGATCCGCAATCCACCAGTGGCGTCAATGCCGATACGTGGGGCCTGTGGCAGGTTGATCCTGGACCACGTGGTGTCAGGCTCAGCAACTTTCCGCTGCTTGTTGCCAATGGCGGCGTTGCACCGTCGGAATGGATATTCGAAAAGTCGAGCTGGTGGCTGGAGGAGAATGGCTTGATCATGGAACCACCAAACCCTGGCGTTGCACCCGGTCAATACATGGTCACCGGTGATCGCGAAGTGATGGCCGTGCTCACTGTTCATCCCAAGGACGGCAAAGGAAAACAGCGCTGGGAATTGTCCGATGGCGCAACGCTCTATGATGTCACGCATCTGCGCTGCCGCTCGGCGCGCTACACACCTGAATCCGCCAATGCGGCTTGCACGCCAGCGAGTGTTGCGCAAAAAGGATTTCCCGTCACTCCCGGTGCCGCGATGCCGCCCGTCAGCGGCTGCAAGAAGGAAGACCACGCCGTTCTGTTCATTGTTGGCGTGGCAGAATAGCGCCTCTGAAGTCAATTTCCCAAATGAGTAACCCGTCCTCCCCCGCCGACCACTTCAACGCCACCGCCGCCCGCGCCTATGACGCGCGCAATCGCAATCTGTCTCCTATAGCTGACTGCATGCATTTTCTCATCCGGCTTGCGCTGCAGGATTTGCCGGCCAAATCCCATGCCCTTTGCGTTGGCGTCGGCACGGGTGCTGAAATTCTCTCGCTCGCCAAGGCATTTCCCCAGTGGACGTTTGTGGGCCTCGATCCTTCTGCCGCCATGCTCGAAGTCGCCCGCGAACGGCTTGCGCAAGCAGGCGTTCTGGAGCGCTGCCAGCTGCTGCATGGCTATGCGCAGGATGCACCTCTTGGCCAGAATTTTGATGTCGCGTTGAGTGTGTTGGTGGCGCATTTTGTGAAGCGCGGAGAGAGACTGGATTATTTCCGCAACATGACCAGTCGCTTGAGGAAAGGCGGCAGCCTGATCAACACCGAGATCAGTTCTGATCTCGACGCCCCCGAATTTCCGGCAATGCTGAAAAACTGGGAAAAGGTGCAGGAGCTCTTGGGCGCAACACCCGAGTCCATCGCCAACCTTCCGAAACTGTTGCGCGAAATGCTGAGCGTGCTGTCGCCGCAAGAAACGGAAGAGCTGCTGCGCCAGAGCGGCATTCCAGAACCCCTGCGCTTCTTTCAGGCCTTCATGATCACGGGCTGGATTGGGACAACTGAGCAGCAGCCTCACCCCCCAATCCCACGCTCCCCATGGCGTAGGATCACTGGCACGATCAAGTCTTCCTCATCTGTGAGATGCCGGTCGATAAATTTTTCAAGTTGCAAAAGCAGCGCGTGAAAAGCGCCAGCCTCGCCACCTTGCAACACGCCATTGGCATGTTCCACAAACGCGGCAATGTGCCTGTCCAACGCCTGATGATCTGAATCCAGAATCTGAAACCCCTGCTCCAGCCGCCTCTCGCGCGCCACCAGCAGCGGAAAATAATGATCATCCTCGATGTGATGATGCCCGTGCAGATGTTCGACAAACTGCCCGCCCACGCGCACCAGGCGCTGTGCAAACGCAGCACGCTCCAGCTTGCCATCCAGCAGCTTCTCGGCATCATCGCGCATCACGGCCAAACGGCGCCTAAATCCCTCATGCATTTGCAGCCAGAACGCCACGAGTCCGGAAAAATTCGGATCCGCTTCCCACGCCTCGCGCGGATACTCTGCAAGCAAAATCCGCATCGCTTCCGGCAGTCCGCTGCGCGTTTCCAGATCAAGCGTCATCGCATCACGCCTTCTTCAAAAATTCCGTCCGCAGCACCAACCCCTTCACCTTCTCATGGCGGCAATCAACCTCTTCAAGATTATCGGTCAGCCGAATGCCTTTAATCATGGTGCCACGCTTCAGCGTCACATTCGCACCCTTCACTTTCAGGTCCTTGATCAGCGTAACACTGTCGCCGTCTTTCAGTTCATTGCCGTTGCTATCGCGCGAAACGTCAGTCATGAGAATCAATCCTTGTTGGTTGGTTGCGCGTCGTTATCCTAAACGACGATCGCTTTCATTACCTCAGGCTCCACCACCTTCACACCAGGCAAACCTGTGCGCAATTCATCCGCATTTTGCGCCAGCAATCCGAATGTGCGATAGTGTGACGGGATCACCGTTTTGAAATTGAAGAATTTGCGACACGCAAACGCGGCCCGTTTCATGTCCATCGTATAGTGCCCGCCGCAATTGAGAATGCCAATATCCGGATTATGCAACTCCGCCCAAAGCCCCATGTCGGAAGTCACATCCGTATCGCCCGAAACATAAATCACATGTCCCTCACCCGCGATCATGTAACCCGCTTCCGATCCGGCCGACATCATTTTGCCGCCAAAATCATGGGTCGATGAATGCACCGCATTCACCATCGTCACCTTCACCTCACCGAGCGTGATCGTGCCACCTTTGTTGAACCCAATGGTCTTGCAGCCAACTTGTTCCCAGATGTCACCAAGCTCCGCGATGCACGCAATCGGAATGCCGAGTTCTTTCGCAATGCCTTCCGCCTCACTGGCGTGATCACCATGCGCATGTGTGATCAATATCGCCGTGGCCCCCGTCAAGGCTGCCGCACGGTCTTGCCCACCAAACAGCGGATTGGCCAACCACGGATCAATCAGCAACACCTGATTTGCAATCTCAATCCGCCAGCTCGCATGTCCCAACCAAACGATGTTCATATTGCAGCTTCCTCGCTTCTGATGTACGCCCTCAGCAAATCCCAGAGGAGCCTCCCATGCCCGCATTCCGCACCCTGAACGACGTTGATGTCAAGAACAAGCGCGTCGTCATCCGCCTCGATCTCAACGTACCTATCGACAACGGCACAGTCACCGACACCACCCGCATTGATCGCGTCATCCCCACTCTGCAAGAGCTGCTGAATAATGGCGCGGCCGTCATCATCCTCGCGCACTTTGATCGGCCCAAGGGCAAGGTTGTGCCGGCAATGTCGCTGAAGCCCGTCGCCGCACCACTGCAAAAAGCGTTGGGCCACAAGGTGCAATTCGTTTTCACCGATTGGCAATCAGCCCCCGCCGTCAACGCCAAGCCCGGCGATGTCATCCTCATGGAAAACACGCGCTACCACGCAGGTGAAGAAAAGAACGACGCAGGCTTCGCAAAAATGCTGGGCGCACTCGGCGACATCTTTGTGAACGACGCCTTCTCCGCCGCCCACCGCGCGCACTCCTCCACCGAAGGCATCGCCCATGTGATCCCGGCCTATGCGGGCCGCGCCATGGAAGCCGAACTCTCAGCATTGGCTGCCGCACTCGAGACACCGAAGAAGCCCGTCATCGCCGTCGTCGGCGGTGCAAAGGTCTCGAGCAAACTCGATCTCCTCGGCAACCTCGTGAAAAAAGTCGAGGCCCTCGTCATCGGCGGTGCCATGGCCAACACATTTCTGTTCGCCCAAGGCCACGGCGTCGGCAAATCACTGTGCGAACCAGACCTCGCCGACACCGCCCGCAAAATTCTCGAAACTGCCGAGAAAGCCAGCTGCGCCATCATTCTTCCCATCGATGCCATCGTCGCCTACAAATTCGAAGCCCACGCACCGAACCACAACTATGGCGTCGACGCCATTCCCGCCGACGGCATGATGCTCGACGTCGGCCCCATGAGCGTCGACCGCGTTAAATCCGCCATCGACAACGCCCACACCCTGTTGTGGAACGGCCCCTTCGGCGCCTTTGAGATGGCCCCCTTCGATGCCGCCACAGTCGCCATCGCCAAACACGCCGCCGCCCGAACCAAAGCCGGAAAACTGGTGACAGTCGCCGGAGGCGGCGACACAGTTGCAGCACTGAACCACGCCGGAGCAGCCGACGACTTCACCTACATCTCAACAGCGGGTGGCGCGTTTCTCGAATGGCTGGAGGGCAAGGAATTGCCGGGCGTGAAGGCGTTGTTGAACAGCTAAGCACAATCCATGCATTCTCTCACTTACTCAGTTTGCCCTCTGGAACTCAAACGCATCAACTTCGTCGGTGAAGCTTGCACTTCGGCGTCGGCAACCTGTTTTTTATGGTCCCACAGGGAAAAAATTTACATAGTTTCGAACTGGCACTGCTTCACCGGCATCGATGCGGACACAAATACACTTATGCAGTTAGTTCCTAATAGAATTACTATTGGGTTGCTTGAGGAAGTTGCACCAGAAATCTATCAACGCAAATTTCACGATGTTGAACTCTATGATGATGACGGCATGCCTCGCTGGCTTGAGCACAACCTTGGACGCGAAGTCGACTGCGCAGCACTGGAACTTGTGAATTTCGCGGCGCTTAATGTTTCTTCAAGGCCGTTAAACTTATTGGATGAGTTTACGCCGATGACCCCCGAAGTTGCTATGGACGTTTTCATCGTCGGTTATCCTGAGGGACTTTCAGGAAATGGAAAAACTCCAATTTGGAAAAGAGGTTCAATTGCGAGTGAACCGGAACTGAATCATGGGGGAAAACCGTTATTCCTCGTGGACTCGGCCACAAGAAAAGGAATGTCTGGTTCACCCGCGATACTGCGGCATGCCGGCATATTCAACCCATCTGGAAAGCTCGACAATCAATCTGTATTTGGGGCCGAGGATATTGTGGGCATCTACTCCGGCAGAGTCGCAGCTGATGAAATGGGTATGCAGATCGGAAGAGTTTGGAAAAAGCAGGTCATTGAAGAAATTCTGGGTGCTCAGATAAGAGGGATTGATCCAAATCACGCCCAATAGAGGCGTCGTCGCATTCCGCGCCATCTCCGCCTTCACGGGGAGGGGTTCTCCGACCCGTTGAAGCAACGGGCTGGAGGGTCAATTGCAACTAACATGTACACATGCTGTCTATTGCAATCTAATGTGGACCACCTGAATGAACGAATCCCTCGGCAAAACTTGGGAAGACTATGTCGACCAGCGCGTTAAATCCGGCGAGTTCAACAACGCCAGTGAAGTCGTGCGCGATGCGCTACGGCGGCAGCAGGAACAATTGCTGAAGCTGGAAGTCTTGCGTCGCGAAGTTGACAAATGACTTACATCCCTCAAAGCAGGCAGGACAGTCAGCACAACTGCGAGTGATCTCATCGCACGCGCCAAGGCCCGCAAGGCCAAGGCTTGAATTTTTCCCCTTCTCCCCTTGCGGGAGAAGGTGGATCGCGACCCTTGTCGCGAGACGGATGAGGGGGTGGTGCAGCGCGGGAAGATGCTGCATATGACTCGCTGAACCGCCCCCTCATCCGGCACGTCGTGCCACCTTCTCCCGCAAGGGGAGAAGGAAAAACCAGGGACACTCACCCACATGCGCATTCTCCTCATCGGCGGTTCAGGCACAGTCGGCAAAGCCGCAAGCCTTGGCCTCAAGAAACATGACCTCATCATCGCGGGCCGCAGCTCCGGCGACATCACGGTGGATGTGATGGACGAAGCTTCGATCCGCGCCATGTTCGCCAAGGCCGGAAAAATCGACGCCATCGTCACCACCACCGGCCATACGCATTTCGGCCCCGTCGTCGACATGACAACGGAACAATTCCGCAAAGGCCTCGACGACAAACTCATGGGGCAGATCATGGTGGCCTTGATCGGCCAGCATCATCTCAATGATCAAGGCTCCATCACCCTGACCAGTGGTGTCACCAACCGCGATGTCATCCGCAAAGGTGCCAACGCCGCCGCCGTCAATGGCGCACTTGATGCCTTTGTGAAATCAGCCGCAATCGAAATGCCTCGCGGGCTCCGCATCAACGCCGTCAGCCCCGGCCTCCTCGAAGAATCCGCCACGAAATACGACGGCTTCTTCCCCGGCCACCAACCCGTATCATCAGCCCGCGTCGGCTTGGCCTATGCCAAAAGTGTGGAAGGCGCTCTCACGGGACAAGTCATTATCGTCGAATAAGACTTACCGTCGCGCCGTGAACCCGAGCCACGCCAGACCGCCAAAGAATATCACGGCGATCCAGCTGGCCCAAAATGGCACCATCATGGAACCCGCCATCATCGGCATGCCGTAAAGCGTCCGGCCCAATTGCGCCAGGGCACCCAGCGCAAATACAACTGCCGCAAGTTTGCTGAAGTCGTCCGGTGTCAAAGTCATCTTGGTCATGTCACCCTCCTCTGAGGAATTCGACCCTGTAGAAAACGTGGTGCGATCCACTTTAAAATGTAAGATGGTGCGACATTTTAGAACGCCAGTGATAAGCAGCTCCCATGAATACATCCCAGCAAATCCCTCCCGCCATTCTCACCAAGCTCCGCAAGATCTGCATGGCCCTGCCACAGGTCAATGAGGAGACAGCCTGGGCGGGCATTCGCTGGTGCGTGCACAAAAAGAATTTCGCCCACGTAATCATGATCCACGAAGGCAAACCGCCAAACTATGCCAAGGCCGCAAACACCAACGGGCCGCAATGCGTGCTCACGTTCCGCGCAGACCTCGCCGAATACGACGCCACAGTTTTCCAGAGCGAGCCCTATTTCAAACCCGTCTGGTTCCGCACCATCGCTGGTATAAAACTCGACTACAACACCGATTGGAATGCGGTCCGGAACCATATCGAAATAAGTTACCGGGCGCTGGCCCCAAAGTTCTTAAGTGCCAAACCATGAGATCGCACATGTTGAACTACGAAAAAAAACATCACCCCCCAGCATCTACCGAAACGTTTCGAAAACGCCTGGCAACCCACTTGGCGGTCGCCCTCGCGATAATCGTGTTTGCCATTGCCGTCGGCATGGCGGGATACATGGGCCTCGCCCACATGAGTGCCGTCGATGCATTTCTCAACGCGTCGATGATCTTCTCCGGCATGGGGCCAGTAGGTGATCTGCCGAACAATGCTGCGAAAATCTTTGCAGGATTCTATGCAATTGTCTGCGGCATTTCACTGATCGGCATCGCTGGCCTGGTATTGGCACCAGTCTTTCACCGCATGCTGCATTTCTTTCACGCCGATTGATAACAGCGATCAATCGTTGTTGCACTCAATCAGAAAAGTGAAATCCCGCGCCCGCTCGGCAAGTGTAGGTGTGTCAAGAGCGACAGCGTCCTTTGGGCTGTCCGTTGTCAAAATGCCAACTCCATCAACAAATCCCAAGGCGACATTCGACTTGATGGCAAAATTCACATTCTGCGGCACGTCACCAGTCTGGTTCGCGACACCCATGGCATTGAGTTTCGAAACGATGACAGCGACAACACCGCCCGTCCGATCCAACACAGGCCCACCGCTATTGCCCGATTGAACAGGGGCAGAAATCTGGAACAACCGGCTGTCATTGCCCATCCCCGCCATGGAAGTGATGTTGCCGGTGGTAAAGTTCCCAGAATCCGACAACAGCCCGGTCAGCGGAAATCCAAAAACGACGATCTCACTTCCGGCCCGAACCGCTCCCTTGCCACTGAATGTCGCAATCGTACCTGGCAAAGGCGAAGCAGCTTTGATGATTGCAAGATCGTTCACTTCATCACGCGCCACCAACGAGGCGTCAACAGGTGTCTCGCCGATCCGGTGCAGCCTGAGTTTCTTGCACTGTCCGGCCACATGGAAATTGGTCATCACATGGCCAGCTTCGGTAATGCGAAAGCCGGTTCCAGTGCTGTTGCCAGGAGGCGGCGGTGGCTCCTTGCTACCAACAGCCGGTTGCGTTTCTGGTGGCTGCTCCGATTTCGGCGGCAACGGTGGCGGCTCCGCCGGACCTTCGGCACCCGGTGGCAGATTGTCCTCCACCCCCGGTCCATCCTGGGCCGTGAAGGAATTCGCCATCAACACCGCAGTCCGCTGGCCCAGCACCAACATCGATGTATCATAAGTGACAACAAACCCCGTCGACTCAGACGGCGTTGCGGCCATGTACATATAAAAATGCTTGCCCTCGAAAAGTCCGGAAACAACAAAGTACTGAGGTTTGTAAGTCTTGTATTCCACAAACTTCTCGGCTTTGGGACCCGACATCTGGTCATAGAGCTGTTTGAAAGACACTTCTGAACCAGCGAAAGTCTCAAAGCTGATTTGCAGCTGCGCATCCTTGCGGTTGAATACGATGCCACGGTGCGTCTTGTCCTGGGTATCAAACATCGCAAAAGGAATCAGAGCCTCAGAACCCGACATTGGATTGCGCGCCCGGCGGATGTCCTTGTCAGCAGCAAACTTCTGAAATCTGTCAACAAGCACCTCGATCTGTTGTGCATCAAGCGTACCATCAGGATTCATGCCTTCGCGGCGCTGGAACGTGATGATGGCGTTGTAAAGACGCTTGGTGAACCCAAGGCCCGCAAGACCATCAAAATCACCGGTCGCAATCAAACCAAGCGAGACCTTTGCCTGTTTTGCGATGTCGAGCTTCCCAAACTCACGCCGCGCCGATGCGAAATCGGCCTGTGCGGGAGCTGAAGCGGCCAAAATACCAAACAAAACCGCCAGAAAACCAAAGACCAATCGACGAACCGCAACAGATACCGGAACAACAGAGATCAGGGACATTCGGAGGGCCTCAACAACACTGCCGCCAGTAAATGCCACAACCGCAGTGAAGTAAAGGCAGTTTTGCGCCCGAAGCCCAGAAGCCATTGAAATTCCCGTCAACTCCATTTAACCGCAGGTCATGACACCTGTCTTTCACTGCGTCATGGCAAACTTCAGCGCCGATTGAGCAGTGCCGCAAACTCTCGCCATCCGCCTGACGCCCAAAGCCTCGTCTGACCGCATCGGCGACGTTCGTACCTTGCCCGATGGAACGGAACAGCTCACAGTCTATGTCACCGCTGTTCCCGAAAACGGCAAAGCTAACGACGCCATGATCCGGTTGTTGTCAAAGTACTTGAATATTCCCGTATCACGGCTCGCCATCACCAAAGGTGCAACGAGCCGCAACAAGATCGTTCAAATCACTTGATCGAAACGCCGCTCGCTTTCAACGGACCTGCAAGCAACGCCGTATCGCGCGCGATGATGGCCGCAAGACCAGCGGGCGTGCGCTCTTCCGCATTTGGAATCACAGTTCCAAGATCAGTGAGCTTCTTCGCCGTCTCCGGATCACTCAGCGCCTTGTTGAGCGCATCAACAAGTTTCGCCTGAATGTCGGCAGGCAAACCCTTCGGTGCCATGATGGCGTTCCAACCAGAGATTTGGAATTCACCGAAACCGGCTTCTGTCGTCGTCGGAACATCCGGCAGTGCAGGTGAGCGTTCTGGTGTCGCGATGGCCAGCGCCTTGATCGTGCCCGCCGTCACTTGGGGGGCCAGATTGGTGATCTGGTCGCACATGAAATCAACCTGGCCGGCAACAAGATCATTGAGCGCCGGACCCGTGCCCTTGAACGCCACTTCATTGATCTTCGGCAGACCCAACTGCGCCTTCAACAACGTGCAGGTCGTGAACGATGTTGAACCGATGCCAGCCTGCGCCTGGTTCACCTTGTCTGCATTGGCTTTCAGATATTCAACCGCTTCTTTCATGGTGGAAGCGGGGAAATCTTTCTTCGCCACAATCAGGATCGGCGTGATACCGGCGACACCAATCGGCGTGAAGTCGGCGACAGGATCATATTTGAGCGCGGCATAGAGCGAAGGTGCCGCCGCATGCGTGCCCATCTGGCCCATGATCAGCGTGTAGCCATCTCCAGCCATTCCAGCAACCTTCGCCGTGGCTGTGGTACCGCCCGCACCTGCCGTATTTTCAACAACGATCTGCTGACCCAATGTCTTCGACATGTGCTCGCTCACAATGCGCGCAATCACGTCCGTTGGTCCACCCGCTGCAAACGCCACCACAATGGTGATGGGCTTGTCTGGATAGCTCTGTGCGAAAGCACTGGTGCCCAGCATCAATGCCGCAGTCAGTCCGATAAATGTACGTCTCAACATGTCAATTTCCTCCCCAGATTGTTAAATGCTATTCGGCGAAAACCTTGTCCCGCTTACCCGCGACACTTGGCATAACTGAGACGATGAGCACAAGGGCCGCGAGCAGCAGCAACCCTGCCGAGATCGGCCGCTCTACAAATGTCATGAGCGATCCGCGTGACAAATCCATGGCCCGCCGGAATGTGTCCTCCAGCAATCCGCCCAGAACAAATCCCAAGAGCAGCGGTGCCAGTTCGAACCCCATCTTGAGCAACAAGTAGCCAAACAGTCCGAAAAACGCTGTGAGGATCACATCCGTCGCCTGGTTGTTGACCGAGTAGATGCCAATGCAGCAGAAAATCATGATCGCCGGAAACATCAAGCGATATGGCACCTTCAACAGTTTCACCCACAATCCGACCAAAGGCAGGTTGATCACCAACAGCGCGAGGTTGCCCACCCACATGGAAGCAATCATCCCCCAGAACAGGTCGGGATTCCGCGTCATCACTTGCGGCCCCGGCACAATGCCGTGAATGGTCATCGCTCCCACCATGAGAGCCATAACCGCGTTGGGCGGAATACCAAGCGTCAACAACGGAATGAACGCCGCCTGGGCACCCGCATTGTTCGCAGCTTCAGGACCTGCCACACCTTCAATCGCCCCGCGCCCAAACCGCGAAGGATCCTTCGCGGTCTTCTTCTCTAGCGCATAACTTGCAAACGGTGCCAACACAGCCCCATTGCCTGGCAACGCCCCCAGCACACTGCCCAGCCCGATGCCGCGAAAGATCGGCTTCAGTGATTGCCGGATCTCCGCCATCGTCGGCAGAACTTTGCCAAGCGAACCCTTCACCACATCCCGTGCTTCCGGATTCTCCAGACTGCGCAACAGTTCCGCAAATCCGAACAACCCCATCGCCAGAACGGCAAAATCGATGCGATCAACAAGTGCCGGAATGCCGAAAGTCAATCGCTCCTGCCCCGTGTTTACGTCCGTCCCTACAGTTGACAGCAACAACCCCAGCACGATCATCGCAATGGCCTTCAGAACCGAGCCACGGGCCAGCACCACAGCGAATACCAACCCGGTGATCATCAGCGCGAAATATTCTGCCGCACCAAACAACATGCCAAGTCTGGTCAGCGGTGCACCGACGGCGGCGACAATCAGTGTCGTCACAGTTCCAGCAATAAATGAACCGATAGCAGCAATACCAAGCGCCGCACCCGCTCGCCCGTTCCGCGCCATCTGGTGCCCGTCGAGCGTGGTGACAACTGCCGTCGCCTCACCTGGAATGTTGACCAGAATTGCCGACGTCGATCCGCCATACTGCGCGCCGTAATAAATGCCAGCCAGCATGATCAGCGCGCCTGCTGGGTCCAGCCCGTAAGTCAGTGGTAGCAGCATGGCAATCGTCGCAATGGGGCCAACCCCCGGCAGAACGCCGATCAACGTGCCAACCAGGCATCCGGTGAAACACAGTAAAAGATTCTGCCACGACAATGCAACACTGAATCCAAGGATGAGATTGTTGAAAAGGTCCATCTCAGTATCCCAAAACCAAAGGCGCAAGAGGGATGGGAAGACCAAGCACAAAGCGGAACAGCACGGTGCAGAATATCGTCAGCCCCAGTACAAACGGAACAAACTCTTTCCACCGCGTCTCCGCCGAGGCGAACCCTGCAATCAACAGCAACAGCGGTGAGGCACCAAGAATGCCAAGTGAGCGAATTGTCAGGCCAAACACAATCACGCCGCCCAGCACGGCGATAATGGCGCGAAAGGCGATCTCGAATTTCTCTGTGTCCTGTTCGTTGAAGACCACGGCAGTAGCGGCAATCAACAGGCCAAATCCCAGCAGAATGAACGCCAGCACGCGCGGCGGCGCTCCTGCCCCAATCTCACCCGGAGTGCCGGAATCCAGATGCCATGTCGAAACCAGCGCGATAATGCTGATCACAACCAGACTGGCCCCACCAAAAAACTGCAGGCGCGATGTCCGCATGCGCGTCTCCCCCAATACTTTGAGGAAGCAAACACCATTCACCGCGCCTGCGCAATCACATCATCAGAGCAGCTTACGCCGCAAGCGCCGCCGCGTTGGCTTTCACCCATGGTTCCAGCGGCTGTGGCTCAGCACCCGTCAGCGCCTTGTAATCGCCCGTCACGCCAGACAATCCACCCTTTGCGGTATTGTCATCGAACGAGGCAAACAACCGCGCCATGCCGTCCGGCAATCCGGCACCAATCATGCCCTGCACCAATCCGTCGACGGGCACATGCACAACGTTGATGGTCTTGCCGGTCGCAGCCGTAACCAGTTTCACGGTTTCGTCCGTGGTGTATTCCTTCGCACCCGTCAATGTGTAGGTCTTCTGGCCCGTGCTGTCGGAAGCCAGGACAGAAGCAGCCGCCCGTGCCAGATCATCGCGCGCGATGTGGGGAACCTTGCCCTGCCCTGCGGCCGTGTAAAGACTGCCAGACTTGATCGCCTGCGGTATCGAAAATAACAGGTTCTCAAAATACCAGTTGTTGCGCAGCACAGTCCAATTCTTGATTGAAGACTCGGCAATTGCTTTCTCGGTGTTGCGATGATCCGGCGCAAACAGGATGGTTGAAGTCTCAGGCTTCGGCATCGATGTATAGATTACATGGCCCACTCCAGCTTTGTCGGCAGCCTTGACAGCGTTGATATGCTCGACCTGCCGCCTGCCTGGCTCCATGGAACTCGTACTGATGATCAAAGCCCGTGTCGCACCTTCAAATGCCTTTGCCAAATCATCCGCTTTGTCAAAATCCGCGGCGCGAACCGTGACACCTTTGCCCTTCAGATCCGCCAGTTTCGCCGGATCACGGCTCAAGGCGATGATCTTGCCCGCAGGCACTTTGTAGGTGGTGAGCAAGTGATTGATGACGGCGCGGCCCAAATGGCCGGAAGCTCCAGTGACGAGATACATGATAGTCTCCCTTGTTGCGTATATGAAACATATACAGTTACATTTATGAATTTTCAAGTTCAAACAGTTGAATTGCAGCCCAACTCACTTTATCGCCGGAACTATGTCTCTTCCCCGCCTCTTCCTTGTGGCCCCCGACAATGCCCCCGATGTGCTGGCCTGCGCTAAAGCCGCAGCGACAGCAGGTGATTGTGCGTCGATATTGGTGCCCGCGACGACCAACGCCACCAACATCGCAAAGCTGCAATCGCTTGGCCTCGCCGTCATCATCCGCGATTGCGAACCACGTATGGTCCATCACTTGAAAGCCGACGGCATTCAAATCACACGCTCGGCCCCCGTGAAAAATCTCCGCGCCACATTCAAAAATGAAATGATCGGTGTCTTTGCGGCCACGTCGCGCCACATTGCCATGGAAGCCGCAGAAACCGGTGCTGACTACATTGCCTTCGCCCAGAAATCACAAACGGCTGGCGAACCTTTGATCGGGTGGTGGCAGGACATTTTCGAAATTCCGTCCGTCGCCTTCGATCCCGTCGTCCCAGACGACCTCGCCACTCTCCTGCCGCAGAAACCAGATTTTATCCGCCCTTCGGATTCCATGTGGCAATCTGCTGCGGAGGCTGAAAAAGTCGTGACTGCACTGGCGGCCAAATTGACCGAAATGACCATATTGAAATGAAACGCGTTCTTGTCCTCATCGCCTTTTTGCTGTGCGCCGGACCCGCATGGGCCGAAACATTCGAGGAAGCCGTCTCTTTGTTTGAAGAAAGGAATTACGCTGGCGCGCGACAAATCGCGGAGCCACTCGCTTCGTCAGGCGATCCTCGCGCCATGGCCATGATGGGTGCCATGGCATTGAAAGGTCTCGGCGCACCGGAAAACATCATCGCAGCCCATGACTGGTTCAAAAAAGCCGCCGAAAAGAACCATCCGGGTGCACAGTTCTCGCTCGCCATGATGTATTTCGACGGTTCTTTGCAAAACGCTGACGTCGATGAAGGGTTGAAGTTGCTGGAGCAATCAGCCAACGGCGGAAATGCCCAGGCACAATACAATTTGGGACTTTTTTATACCGGGGCCTACGGCGCTGAGCCTGACTGGCCCAATGCTGTCGGTTGGTTCACCAAGGGGGCCGAACAAGGCCTCGCCGAAGCTCAGTTCAATCTGGGACTGCTTTATCTTGACGGCAAAGGTGTCGAGAAAAACGTGTCGGCAGCGGCAAGCTGGTTATCAAAGGCCGCACTTCAGGGCCTGCCCGAAGCTGCTCTCGAATATGGCGTGATGGTCTATCGCGGTGACGGCGTGGAACGCAACGAAGCCATCGGCGCAAAATGGCTGTTGGTCTCGGCGAACCGTGGCAACCCCATTGCCCAGAACCGCCTGGCGCGCATTTACCAAAGTGGCAAGGGCCTGCCCCAGGACGTGATCGAAGCGGCAGCCTGGAACATTTTGGCCAAGGCTGGCGGCCGCGCTGATATCGCCCTCGACAACGCCTTCGCGGAATTGTCAGTGGCCCAGCAGAAGAAGGCCAAAGCCAAAGCCGCCGCATTCAAACCAGTGGACCCCGGCCTCAACAAATAATTTGGCATTCACACGCCCCTGTCCCTATACAGCGGCCTTGTTCAACAGAGAGTATTCACGTGGCCACTTCCCCTGCCCTGACTGTCATGATCGCCGCCGTGCGCAAAGCCGCGCGCGGTGTCCAACGTGATTTTGGTGAAGTCGCCAATCTGCAGGTATCAGTGAAAGGTCCCGGCAACTTTGTCACAGCGACCGACAAGAAGTGCGAGAAAATATTGCGCGCTGAACTCCTCAAGGCGCGTCCCGACTATGGTATCTTGGGAGAAGAAGAAGGGGAAACAAAGGGCAAGGATCCGGACCATCGCTTCATCATCGACCCGATTGATGGCACCACCAATTTCATGCACGGCATTCCCCACTTCGCCGTAACAGTTGCCCTCGAACGCAAAGGCGAAATCGTCGTCGGCGTAACCTATAATCCGATCACGGACGAACTCTTCCATTCCGAAAAAGGCCAGGGCGCTTTCCTCAACAACAAGCGCATGCGCGTCGCCGCCCGCAAGGAACTCCATCAAGCGGCCATCGTGACCAACATTCCCCATCCCGGCGAACCAGCACTCCATGTACCCCATCGCAACGAGATTGCAGTGCTGCAGGCCAGAAGCAGCGGTGTTCGGGCGTTAGGTTCAACTGCCCTTGATCTCGCCTATGTGGCCATGGGCCGTTTCGACGCCGCCTGGACCCACGGCATTCAGATTTGGGATATCGCTGCTGGCGTCTTGTTTGTGAAAGAGTCAGGCGGGTTTGTTGCCGATCTTTACGGCAATGCCGACCCCCTCAAATCAACAGGCTTCATCGCGGCCAATGCCGACTTGTTGCCCCTGATGAAAGACGCGATTGCCGCAGCAAAGCGTATTTAGCACTAAAAACCTACAAATAAGAAAATAATGCTTGACTTTGCCGGACAGTGCGTGTATATGCTTGTCCAACAGCAACCCAGGCAAACGAAAGGAGCCCGGAATGACTGACACTCTCCTGGCTCTCGAGCCGAACATCAGGATCACTGTATTTCTAGGCGTTTTGGCTGCAATGGCACTGTGGGAACTGGCCGCACCCCGCCGCCGCCAGGACATCCCCCGCCTGCTGCGCTGGAGCAACAATCTCGCACTCGTGGTCATTGATACGTTCCTCGTTCGTCTGGTGTTCCCCGTCACGGCCGTAGCCTTTGCCGGATACGCAGCAACTCAAGGCTGGGGCCTGTTCAACATGCTCACTCTGCCCGCGTGGTTCGCCCTTCCCGTGTCCATCATCCTGTTGGATTTTGCGATTTATGTGCAACACGTGGTCTTTCATGCCGTCCCTGTCCTCTGGCGCTTGCACCGGGTGCATCATGCGGATCAAGAGTTTGACGTCACCACCGGAATCCGCTTCCACCCCATCGAAATTCTCGTTTCCATGGCGCTGAAATTCGCGATCATTCTGCTCCTTGGACCACCGGCACTTGCGGTTTTGGTGTTTGAAATCCTGCTCAACGCATCATCACTGTTCAACCATAGCAACGTTCACATTCCAGCGAAATTGGATCGCGTGCTGCGCTTCGTGGTTGTCACACCCGACATGCACCGCGTCCATCACTCCGTGCTGATGCCAGAAACCAACAGCAATTTCGGTTTTAACGTGCCCTGGTGGGACAGGTTACTCGGCACTTATCGCGCCCAACCGCAAGCCGGCCACGACGGCATGACCATCGGCCTGGAGCAATTCCGCACCCCACAAGACCAGCGGTTGGACCGCATGTTGGTGCAGCCAATGTTGTGACAAACTCCTTCAAAATCAAACAATGAAATCGGCCATTGTCAGATTGAAAAACCCTGCCACTTCGACGGTTTCATATGGAATTATGGCAAAGAGAGCCGAACTTGAACCCGAATTAGTATAATAAATACGCGTGATATTGCTTGTCGTGTCATATGAATAGGCAATCTGCGTTTCCCAAGAAACCGTTGGATTTAAAGGGTTTCCACCCCCTACGGTGGTAATGCCTCCACTGCCGGCAAACGCGACCGCTTCACCACCAAAAAAGGCGCGCAGATCAATCCTGTCTCCTTGTGACCTGGAGAAGTCCGATATCAAATCTGATACTGGCGAAAAAAAATCTCCTGAATCTCCCCTTGAAAAGAAGAAGGTATCAGCCCCTACGCCGCCAGAAAGACTGTCAATGCCTAAGCCGCCTCGGATATGATCGTTGCCGCTTCCTCCAAATATGCTGTCAATGCCTCCGCCGCCAACGAGCGTGTCGTTCCCTGCATCTCCAACAATATTTCCCGCTATCGAGCTCTGATTGATGATATAATCCTCGCCGTCGCCTCCAGTACCGGTGCCACCGCGCACAAGAAAAATCGAATCATTGCCAGAATCACCATTGGCAGTGCCACCATTGATCAATCCAAACCCATCATTGCCGCTGCCACCGTTTGCAGTTCCGCCCGCGAAGAGTTGGATGTTATCGTTCCCGGAGCCACCATGGACTGTCCCGGTGCTATGGAGGTCGATGATATCGGTAAATGCCGTGCCTACGACAATTTCGATAGATGTGAATGTGTCACCGCTCGACATACCTGCAGTTCCGGCAACGGCGCCTGCAACGTTGCCTGAAAAATTGTTCCCTCCTCCTATTTCAACGGCAATACCGAATTTCTGGCCCGCCGCAAGATTGACCAATCCGTAGTTAATCGCATTGTTGACGGTGAATTCCGACACGCCAGCATAGCTCACGGTGTCATCGCCAGAACCGCCATCGAGAGAATTAGCAGACCCATTTCCGATGAGCACATTGGCGAGCCCATTGCCGGTGCCATTGATTGCAGCTGAGCCAGTCAACGTCAGATTCTCGACATTCTCGCCGAGTGTCCACGACACACTTGATTGCACACGATCGATTCCAGATCCGGTGTTTTCAGCCACCTGATCCCCGATGCTGTTGACGATGTAGATATCGTCGCCAAGTCCACCGAACATCCTGTCGTAGCCTTTGCCACCATCGAGGAGATCATTCCCGTTGCCGCCATCGAGCAGGTCTCTGCCGGTGCCACCGAAGAGCGCATCATTACCAACGCCACCAAAAAGGCTATCAGCCCCGGCAAGTCCGTAGAGCTTATCATCTCCGCCCCGCCCATAGAGACTGTCGGTTGAATTGGTGCCACGTAGGCTTTCGCCCATTTTCGTGCCGCGCTTGATAGCCATCAATCATTCTCCTGTCAGATTTGACGAAGTCTGGCGTATCAGAAGCAGCAACGCCATACCCAAATTGGGAAGGTCGCCCTTAGCGAAACGAAAAATATCACCAAAAAAAGCCGCGAACGTTGCCCCTCGCGGCTTTGAAATTAAGACCGGTAAAAAGCGATCAGCTCATAGGCGGCACTTCGGGCCGCCCACAATATCCATTCATGTCTACTCCACGGGAACCATCAAATGTGCATAGGGCGTACCGTGCCACATCACGTAAGGTTTGGTTGTATCCGGCGTCGGCGAAGTTGGATAGCCGGCCATCATGTCCATGGCGTTCATCACCATCACATGAGGGCCAGTTTTGACCCAGTTATTGGTTTCAGTGGGCTCCGTTGCATAAGGATCGGTATTGCTGGCATCCGTGCCACCAGCCAGCATGTAGATGAATCCGACCTTGCCCTTGGGCGGATCCTTCTTGCCAATCCACGCCATCGCCCATTCCATGGCGTTGGCGTCGCCGCACATCGGATCCGGTCCCGGTGTCGCCGGGCTGTCCGGCATGCACCAGAATCCATTGCTGCCTTCGCGCAGAGTTTTCATGCTGCCGTCAGCAGCGGCGGCATAGACCGCAGCACCGCTCGCAACACTTGCCGGTGCCGCAGATTCAGCACTCTTGATCAAGTCAGCGTCGCCATCGGCCAGCGCCAAAGGCACGGCTGAAAGGCTCAACGCCACCACGCTGATGGAAAGAAGAAAATTGTTTGTCATGGCTATTCTCCTCGAATGGGTTGGTCTCCTTGTTGGTTGGTCATCGAAAAATTGCAAACAGCGGAAATCAATTGTCCCAGGCCTGCACGATTGTTTGCTTGACGATTCCACGCGGACCCAGATCCGCCATCGCCGAAACGATGACGTGGGTGCCATCCGCGTAACGGCAACCTTCGACAAAGGCGAGATGCTCGTCGTCCATGATACCATTGTCGAATGTATGGGTCATGTCGCGGCCGCAAACATCGTCGTAGAATTCGCCGATCTTCTGGGCTCCTGAGATCGTGCGGGGCTTGCTCGGTGGATTGTTACTGTCAATGATCGTGAGCACGGCATCGTCGGCATAGAATGCCTTCAGGCTCTTGGCGTCACGCGTTTCAACCGCCTTGCGGATGTCCGCAATGGTGAGTGTGTCGGGCTTCATGGGCACCTCCTGATATCTAGGATCTGGAATGTGGCTTGCGGCTCATGCAGCAAACGGGGCTTGCGAAACCAAGCTAAAAAGGGTTTGCAAACCCATGCAAATATGCTTACCTACTAGTAAGTAAATAGTCAAGCAGAATATGCCAAATATCACTTGTAAGCAAGTGAAACGGGACTGACAACACAACCAAAGGAAGGCTCGATGGATCAGAAGTCCGACTCCCTGAGTTCACCTCAACGCATTCTCGATATCGCGCAGCTCCTTGTCCAAACCCGTGGCTTCAACGCCTTCAGTTATGCCGACATCGCCAAAGCCATGCATGTCTCGAAAGCGAGTCTGCATTATCACTTCACCACCAAGGCGGACCTCGGCACAAGAATGGTCGAGCGCTACCACGCCGAATTCAAGCGCGCCCTGGATGAGATAGATGCCACCGGCTGCCCCACGCCAGACAAGCTCCGCCATTATGTTGAACTCTATGCGCATGTTCTGGCCGATGATCGCATGTGCCTCTGCGGCATGCTCGCGGCGGAGTTTACGACTTTGCCACCATCGATGCAGGCAGCGCTCAGCCGCTATTTCGAACTCAACGAAACCTGGCTTGCTGCTGTGCTGGAAGTCGGGCGCAAGCAGGGCAGCCTGCGCTTTGAGGGCCCGGCAGCCGACACAGCAAGTTACATCATCAGCTCCCTCGAAGGCTCCATGATGATGTCCCGCACCCACGGTGGCCTGGCCAGATTCAAGGCATCCTCCCGGCACTTGCTGGCGGATTTGGGAGCGGCTTGAAACAGGGATGCTTCCCTTAATTCAGAAACGCGTTCAATCAAGATATGAATCTGACCTTTGCCCCGCACGTTCATGGTGGATTGGCAAGGTTCGGCCATAGAGTTGCCTCGTTCGCTCTGGTGTGCCGACCATGTTCGGTTCTCCAACATAAGAAAAGATCGCGACATAGCGCCGACGCGGTCCACTGAGGGGTGCCACCCGATGCAGCGAGTATCGCCCGCGAAAAATCTGAAGATCGCCTGGCTCAAGGTTGAGCACCTTCACCTTTTCTGAAGTCCCGTTCAGAACGCGAGAGACTTCAGCGAAATTCTCGTCGCCTTCGCGAATGTGGGGAGCGTATTCGAAAGCCCCACCTTGTTCGGCATTCTGTATGGCAAGTGTCACAGTAAAATTATTCGTGTCGAAATGCCACGGAAAGCCGTTGCCTTCCTCGGCCATGTTGACGATGACGTCAGCCAATGGATCGGCGTAGCGGTAGAATTCATCCTCCTGAAGGCAGTCTTGGATGAAGCGGTCGAAACCTTCGCTATCGTGAATGGTGCGAAGTGGGCCGTCCTTGGGAAAGTTGTCTGCAGGAACAAACGAATTCGAGCGATCAAAGAACTGTCGGCGTGGATCGTCAGCCGGTAGACCTGGGTCGTCCTTGGTGAAATAAACATTGGTGCGGTTGAAACTGCGATGACCCTTGTCTGCCACGCGATCAGCTTCAGTCGTGAGTGCCGCAATGCCTTCGGACGTCAGAAAGTGTTTCATAACAGCACAGCCGTCTCGTTCCAAGTCAGCCCGGACCCTGTTCAACAAGGCCTCGCGCTTGGTCCCTTCCTCGCCAATCGGGTAACGCTCATAGTCAATCATCGTTGAGGGCGTGCGGGGCATCAAGAGACTTCCAATCAGTGTTTCTCAAGTCTAGCGCAAGCGGGTATCAGTGAAAAGATCAGCCATCAAACTCAAACTGGCTCACCACACGGTTAACCGCCGGTCGACTTAGCGCTCGTCGGCGCGGTTAAATCCAGCGTTTTTATGAACACTGACGCCCCGCCCTGGCTTGCGGAAGAGGCGCTTGATCCTGGCGCGCAAGGCAATCCACATAATGATGCGCTTCAGCCGAAAGTACAGGTCTTTGAGCAACACTGCGCCAAAGATTGAGACAAACAGGTTTGGGAAAAACATGACAACAAGCATCACCACGCCACCCAGTCCCAGTGACGATTGGCCCGAGATGACTTGATAGAACACGAAGAGCATAGCGATGACGCCCATCCATAAAATAAGCGTCACAGGACACATGATGAGCACCAGCGCGAATGAGCGCCAAAACTCCGACGGTGATTCATTCAGGATACGCTGATACCAGTCCGCCGCCTCTCGCTGGTCTTGCTCAGGCGTGGCGTGTTCGTAGCCGGCATAAGGATGAGCTGCAACACGACCGTCATAGGCCGCGCGCTGTTTTGCATCGATGAGAACAGAATAGGCCGCAACAATTTCAACAAACCGCTTGTGTGCTGCGAGCTTCTCTTCCTCGGTCTGAAACGTGTCAGGATGCCATTGCCGCGCCTTGTCGCGCCAAGCCTTCTTGATATCCGCGTAGCTGGCGTCTTTGTCGACCCCAAGTATGGCATAATAGTCCTTCAGCTTCGCAGGCCCTTGTCACGAATGTGGAACATAAAAAGCCGCGAAGGTTGCCCCTCGCGGCTTTGAAATTCAAACCGGTAAAAAGTGATCAGCGACCGCCCATGCCGCCACTGCTGAAACCTGTACCAGCACCGCCCGCACCCGGACCACCTTGGCCTGGACGACGCGGCTTTTCGATCTTCTTCGGCATTGGCAACAGGCCTTCGCGCTGCAATTTCTTGCGCGCCAGCTTGCGCGCACGGCGAATGGCTTCTGCCTGTTCGCGGGCTTTCTTTTCCGATGGCTTTTCGAAATGATCGCGGAGCTTGAGCTCGCGGAAGATGCCTTCACGCTGCATCTTCTTTTTCAGAACCTTGAGGGCTTGGTCTACGTTATTGTCACGAACTACGACTTGCAAAGATCTACCTCAAAAATAAATGGATTGAATTGGAGATTGAGCGGGTCGTTACACCATTAATATGCCCCTGTCGAGGGGCGCGAAACAACTAAGTTTTGGGCCATTTGAGCTGGTTTACATGGCCCATCTTGCGCCCCGGTCGGGACTCTGACTTGCCATACACATGAACGGCACAGCCCGGTTCCGGAGCCAATTGGGCAAATTCAGCAACGTCATCACCCAGAAGATTGGTCATGACCACGTCGCAATGCCGGACAGGATCCCCCAAAGGCCAGCCCGCAACGGCGCGGATGTGCTGTTCAAACTGGGAAACCACACACGCATCCTGTGTCCAATGTCCTGAGTTATGCACCCGGGGTGCAATCTCATTTACAAAGACGTCGTCGCCTTGGACAAAGAACTCGACACCCGCAACGCCAACATAGTCCAAGGCGTCCAACAAACGACCTGTCGTAACCAGCGCTGTCTGCTTCGCAGCCTGGGAGATCAGCGCAGGGACCGATGACGTGTGCAAAATATGATTGCGGTGGACATTTTCCGTGACATCGAATGTCGCCACTTGGCCGTCTCCATTTCGAGCTGCAATAACAGAGACTTCACAGTCGAACTTCACAAATTGCTCGAGAACAGCGGGGGCACCTCTCATGGCTCTCCAGGCTGCGTCCAGTTCATCAGGTGCCATGATTTTCACTTGGCCCTTGCCGTCATAGCCCATCCGCGTGGTCTTGAGCACAGCCGGCAAACCAATAAGCAAGACGGCGGCCTTCAATTCCTCGACGGACTGGACCGAAACAAACTCCGCAGTTTTCGCACCAAGTCCGCGCGCCAGCGCTTTCTCCAGCAACCTGTCTTGCGCCACCGCCAATGCTTTTGATCCGGGGCGAACCTGCACTTTGCTTTCGAGATAGCGAACAGCCTCCACGGGCACATTCTCAAACTCATATGTCACGACATCAACAGCAGCCGCAAACAAAGCGCGAGCGTCCCTATCATCATAGGAGGCAATGGTGTGAAGCGACGTTACCTGAAATGCTGGGCTATCTGTTTCCGGCGCAAAGATATGGCACCGCAATCCAAGCTGCCCTGCGGCCAACGCCAACATCCGTGCGAGTTGGCCGCCACCAAGGATGCCAATGACGGAACCGGGAGCTAGTGGAAATGACATCACGTGTCGTCCTTGGGCTGCAAGGCAACAGCATTGGATTGCGCTTCACGCCATGACTCCAAGCGAGACGAAAGAGCCGGATCACTTAACGCCAACACACTGGCCGCCAGCAGCGCTGCGTTGATGGCACCGGCTTTGCCAATGGCCAAAGTGCCAACTGGAATGCCAGCCGGCATCTGCACGATTGAAAGGAGTGAATCCTGTCCGGATAGCGCCTTCGATTCCACAGGAACGCCGAATACGGGAAGCACAGTGAGTGCCGCCGTCATGCCCGGAAGATGGGCCGCTCCCCCTGCTCCGGCAATGATGACTTTGAACCCCGCAGCCTTTGCACCCTTGGCAAAATCATACAACCGTTCTGGCGTCCGGTGTGCTGACACGATCTGCGTTGCGTATAAAACACCAAGTTCATCGAGTTTTTCGGCACCGTGTTTCATCGTCGCCCAATCCGATTGCGAACCCATGATGATGGCAACAAGTGGTTTCACGGTTGTGTCCTCAAGCAATGATGTCTGGAATGATTTGGGCTTCGAGTTTTAGAATTTGGTCCTTGAGACCGAGTTTCATTTTTTTCAGCCGCCGCAGTTGCAATTGGTCCGTTGTGCCCGAATTTTCGAGTGCCAGGATGGCAGCGTCGAGGTCACGATGCTCCTGTTCGAGCAACCGCATCTTGGTTCGCAGTTGAACCTCCAGCAGCGAATCCAGCGTGTTCAATGACTTGGCCCCAATGTGAATGCAGCGATCAAACATTCACCTATTCCGGACTTCAACATTCGACAAGCGCAGAATTTTGTGTCAGTCTGATAACAGGGATTCCGGCGAATCCCGTCACGGTTAACCACCAGTGGAGGTGCGAATGAACCTGGAAACAGATCTCGCAGCATTAATTGCCAGACATCGTCAGTTGGAATCAGAGCTCAAGGATGTGATTGCACACCCAGCAGCGTCTGATGAAGAAATAGCCGCCATCAAACGGCAGAAGCTGAAACTCAAGGACAAGATCACCCTCATTGAACGTGGGCAGCTCCACGCCGCCTAAGACACCGTTGGTTTGACGAGTTCGAGCGCGAGCCACTCGCGAATCAGCTCGTTCATGCGCTCGTCACGACGAGTGGTTGTCTGACGCAAATCGTGAGTCGCAGACGTTGAGTGTGCCGATTTCACCGGCCTGTTCAGCGTCATCGCACTCGTTTGCGATCTCCCATTTCCGTGTAATTGTGAGCTGTTTCATGAAGTTGCGCGGCATCGCTACGGGCCCAAAACGTGGCAAGTGTACGCGCACCAAGCGCACTCACAAATTTGCTTAAAACTTGCACTGTTCTGTGCTAGATGTCCCGTAATGTGGCAAACCAACTACTATCCCTCAACTATATCTAGGAAAGACCGAACAATGTTCAAATCTAAACTGGCTATCTCAGCTTCGGCGGTCATGGCAGCAGCTGTGTTGTACTCGTCGCAGGCAAACGCTGTTTCCTACAACCCTGCTTCTGCTGGCTACCCCGGCATCACAGTGACCACTGGTTTTGTTAATTCATGGTATGTGCCAGACGGCTCAGTTGAATCACCTGCAGACAACGCACCAGCAGACGTCGAAGCTTTCGTTGAAAGCGCTCCCATTCTGGGCGCATCAGTCGACAGCACAGGCTGCCGCGAAGGTCTTGGTGGAACCGGTCCTCGCACAGCTGACAAGTGCACCGGCGAAATTTTCGCAATCAAATTGTCCACCGGTGGTTACCTGGTGTATCAGTATGCAGCTGCGCTTGCCCTCGGCACATTCACAATTTCCTTGCCTGGCAATGCCAGCGACGGTGTCCTGAACACAGTAGACACGTTCAATTCCACACCATCGCCAGTGCCAGTACCAGGGGCTGCAATCCTCTTGGTGTCAGGTCTTGCCGGTCTCGGCGCCGTGGCCCGCAAAAAGAAATAACACTCACATACAAATGCAAAAGCGCCCAGAAATGGGCGCTTTTTTATTGGGCAAATGAGAGAAGTGTCAGGCGCGCCCGCCAAAAGCACGCGCAAGCTGATCCATTTGATCTGATACCGGGCTATTCTTTGGTTTCTGCTCGCCACCCGTCGGGTTGATCAACATCTGGTCAAGTGTGCGGATACGCTCCAGCAATCGCATGGAACGCTCGATAAGGTCAGCCAATCCCTCAGGGGTTGCTTCGGCACCTTCAATCGAGTCACCACGACCAATATCAGCAAGATTGATGCGGCCCTTTTCCTTGCGCGCATCATCAAACGTGAGTTCACCCGAAGCAATGGCCCGCTGTAAGAGCAGCCAGGATGCCATCTGCATCAAACGCGTGGTCAAGCGCATGCTCTCGGTCGCATAGGCAATGGCACCAACGCGGTCGAGCACCCGGGAATCGACCCGTCCTGGTCCATCAAGATAATTTGCGGTTTCCTCAACCAAGCTCATGCCTTCCTTGAAGACACGGTCGAATTGGTCGGAAGCGGTAAATCTGGTGAAAAAACTGACTGCGGCCGTTTCTGTTGTCGCCTTGGCAATCATCCTGAACTGTCCCTTACTCACAAACCTAAAACTGTCGCAACCACGGACCAGTCTAACGTCTGGCGCAATGCGGTCAATGGCTCATGAAGAACCATCCACCATAAAACGGGAGCAAGAACCGGACCAAAAAAAAGCCGCGTGATTTTCGCGGCTTAAGTTCTAACAGGGAGGCGTCAAACAGAGTGGATAAACCACTCGGAGAATCCCAGGATGTCCAGGATGTTTCCAAATGTAACCATTAAGCATTACCAAAGGCTTAAACCAGTGCACACCCAATGATAATAAAACTGAGAACGCGAAACTCTAAGTTTTAAAGAATGCCTCTGCGGCGCTTAGACTTGCCGTTTTTCGAATGACTTCTGCTTTAACCCGGGCAATTTCCGCCTCAAGAAGGTGAACACGCTGCTCCAATTCGACGATGCTGATCACATCCAGATTTTCACCAATAACCATAATCGGCTTTGATTTCGGCAACTCATCATCAAGGTTCATCATGGCCTCCTGTGTCACTTTGCGATATTTAGTCCCCACAACGGAAGTCTGCCATGCCAAAAATGAACACAATAGCGATCCGGTCTCCCGGCGGACCTGGTGAACTGGTTCCCCTGCTGATGGAACGACCCGAACCTGCAGCAGGCGAAGTTTTGGTGAAAGTCCACGCCGCTGGCGTCAATCGCCCGGATATCCTCCAGCGCACCGGCAATTACGCGCCTCCACCCGGAGCACCCTTGACCCCCGGCCTCGAAATCGCCGGTGAAGTCGTAGCCATAGGCACCGGCACCAGTCGCTACAAGCTTGGGGACGAAGTTTGCGCCTTGGTTCCCGGTGGTGGCTATGCCGAGTTTTGTATTGCGGCCGAGGCCAATACGCTCCCGATCCCTCAAGGACTGACGATGACGCAAGCCGGCGGCATTCCAGAGACATTTTTTACCGTATGGACGAATGTCTTCGAGCGGGGGAAATTGCAACCCGGCGAAACGCTGCTCATTCACGGCGGCACCAGCGGCATTGGAACCACCGCCATCATGCTGGCAAAGCACTTCGGCGCACGTGTTGTCACAACCGCTGGAACCGACGCGAAATGCCAGACCTGCCGCACACTCGGGGCCGATTTAGCCATCAATTATCGCACCCAGGACTTCGCTGTTGTACTGCAGGAAAAATCCATCAAGCCCGATGTTATCTTGGACATGGTGGGCGGCGATTACATTGCGCGCAATATCGCCATCGCCAACAAGGATGGGCGGATCGTCCAAATCGCATTTCAGCAAGGTTCCAAAGTCGAAATTGACTTGCTCCCTTTGATGCTGAAACGATTGACCCTGACAGGCTCCACCTTGCGGCCGCGCTCAATCGCAGAAAAAGCAGACATCGCACAGGCCCTAGAAACCCACGTGTGGCCGTTGCTCGCCGCAGGGAAATGCCTGCCTGTTATCTACCGGACGTTCCCATTGAATGAAGCCGCCGCAGCCCACGCCCTCATGGAAACCAGCGAACACACGGGCAAAATAATCCTGCTGCCGTGATCCTTGCCAAGTGGCCGCAAAGCACCTATACCGCCGCCATTCCCGACAAGTTGTTGAGAGTAGGTTTGGGGGCCCTCACGAAGGCCCCGAAGGAGCAAAAACCCATGTCAGATGCGCCATTGATGCCAAAGTCCACAGCCGTTTGGCTGGTTGAAAACACTGCCCTGACCTTTCGTCAGATCGCAGATTTTTGCCATATGCACGAACTCGAAGTGAAGGCCATTGCCGACGGCGATGTTGCAGCCGGTATCAAGGGCCTCGACCCCGTAAACTCTGGCCAGCTGACCCGTGATGAAATCGAAAAAGCCGAAGCAGATTCCAACCACACCTTGAAGCTCTTGACGTCCAAAGTCGATGTGCAGGTAAAGAAATCTACAGCTGGCCCCCGCTATACCCCCGTCTCTCGCCGCGGCGACAGGCCTGACGCCATTGCTTGGCTGCTGCGTTATCATCCCGAATTGCCCGATGCAGCTGTGATGAAACTTGTCGGCACCACCAAACATACCATTAACGCAGTGCGCGAACGCAGTCACTGGAACGCCACCAATATCAAACCAGTAGATCCGGTTTCACTGGGCATCTGTTCGCAGTTTGATTTGGACTTGGCCGTGCAAAAAGCGGCATCCAAAGGCCGTGGCAAACATATGCCCGATGCTGAAGAAGTACGGACCCTGATTCCTGCAGCAGAAATTGAGGGCACGCGTGCCCACGAGGCCGCAAAACAGGCCGCCGCTGAAGAACAGGCAAAGCCTAAGCGTGAAGAAACCTACGATGCAGATTCTGTATTTGCAAAACTCAAGGGTTTGAAATCCGAAGTTCCAGAGTAATGGCCACAAGGGTTGTTGCAATTCATTAACTGCAATTTCAACGTCAACTGTAAATCACATGCCTGTGGCTTGACTTAAACACCGCCATTTCTATGATTCCGGCGATGGACAGAGTCTATGATGTGGGGCTGAATTTTCATGGCATTGGCACGCCACAAAGGACTCTCGAAGAAGGTGAAGACCTGTTCTGGATCACGGAAACACGTTTCCGGGAGATACTGAATCTCGTTACTGCGGCTGGCCGCCGCGTCCTTTTGACATTCGACGATGGAAACATGTCGGATATCGAGATTGCTGCTCCAATTCTTGCCAGTCTAGGACTGACTGCAACATTTCTTGTGTTGGTTGGTCGACTGGGTCAACCGGGCTCTTTGCGAACGACAGACCTGCAAAGACTGATGAACATGGGTATGGACATCGGTAACCACGGATATGACCAAGTTGATTGGCGGACCCTCGATGCAGCAGGACGAAAACGCGAATTCATTACGGCTCGCGATACACTCGCGAAACTGACCGGGCGCCCCATTACAACTGTCGGCATTCCCTATGGCAAGTATAACCGACTTGTCCTCAAGGAACTGCGTGCTGCTGGATACACGAGGATGCTGACAAGTGATGGTGGCGCTCTCAACAAGAGCAGAGGCCTCATGCCGCGCACATCTGTGCGCAACACGATGTCACTCGAACAAATCAAAAATATTATCCATGGCCACGAACCCGTGAGCAAAACCTTGCGCCGCAAAGTTTCAATGCTCTCTAAGACTTTGCGATAAACACTGGGAGTCAGGATTTTTACTTACGGCGCGAAGGGGCGGGAGAGGTCCATTTGCGCCACACAAACTATTCTCTCACAGGCACTGTATAATTCAGCGGCATGCGTCCACCATCCGCATAGATGATTTGGCCCGTCACGTAACTCGCCTCATCGCTGGCAAGAAATGAGGCTATCCGTGCGATCTCATCCGTTTCCCCGACACGTCCCAAAGGCGTGCGAGACAACACGCGGTTCATGGCCGCTTTGTCATTCGCAACTCCACGCAACATGTCTGTCATGATTGAACCTGGACCAATACCATTGACGCGGATGCCGTAGGGCGCAAGGGCAAGTGCAGACGCTGTTGTCAATTGCCGCACACCACCCTTCGACACGCTGTAAGGTAGAATAGAGTCAATCGCGAGAGTGTCATTGACCGACGACATGTTGACTATTGCGCCAGCCTTGCGGCCTGTCTCAACCTGCTTCACCATTGCACGCGCACACGCCTGCAACATCAGAAATGATCCTTTGAGATTGACGGCAATAACCCGATCAAAGTCGTCTTCTGTAACTGTCAGGATGTTGCCCGGCAGATTGATGCCAGCATTGTTGACGAGCACATCAACAGCACCATGCTGGTTGATACACGCTTCGACACACGCCTCGATATCGCGGCGCCGGGAGACATCGCAGTGAATGAAAGTTGCTCCCATGGCAATGGCTTCAGCTTTGCCATCAAGAACGTCGGCGACAATCACCTCCGCACCCTGAGCGCGGAACTCCCTTGCTATGGCCAGTCCAATACCCCTCGAGGCACCGGTTATCAGTGCAATCCTGTTTTTCAGCTTCATGAGACAAGCTCCATCAATAAGTATCAGCCGCTTGCACTTGTCGGGAAAAAATGGCGATGATCAGGGCGGCGACAACAGTCAACCCCAGACCAATCTGCAAGGTTGTCAGTTCAGCGGCAAAGCCAATGAGTGGCGGTCCCGCCAGAAAGCCGCAATACCCCATGGTCGTCACGGCCGCGATTCCGCGACCCGGCGCGTCAGGCTCTAATCGACCGCCACCAGCAAACAACACAGGCGCAAGATTTCCAATGCCAATTCCTGCAAAGGCAAACGCAATCATCGCAGAAACGGCAGTGGGTGCCAGCAAGGCCACAACGGTGCCAAACGCCGCAAGCACCGCACTGAAAAACACCAGTTTGACGGCACCGAACCTGACCCGGAGCCTATCTCCGGTGAACCGCGCGAGCGCCATTCCCCCCTGATAGGAACCGAAAGCAAATGCAGCTTGTGTAACATCCACAGCAAACTGTTCGCGCATGTAGATGCCACCCCAGTCCAGTATGGAACCTTCAATCATGAGGGCCAGGAAACACAAGCTGCCAAGCCCAACTGTCGCCCACGACGGCCATGCGAAATGCGAACCAGACAATCCTTTGTCGATATCTGCCGGGAGAAAATAATGATACGCAAACAGCAGGACGCAAAAACACAACAGTGACGTAAGAGCAAGTTGCCAGGGCGCACCGATCCATGAAATGAGTGGTGCTGCAGCAAATGCACCAATGATGCAACCCAGACTAAAACCGCCATGCAAGACCGACATGATAGGCCGCTTGAGCGTGCGCTCCGCTGCCAATCCATGGGAGTTCATGGCCACATCCATAGTACCAATCGCTGCACCAAGAAACACAGCTCCAATGATGAAGGTGAGGAGTGTCGAGGCGTTTGCGGGCAGCAAGACGCTCAGGCAAAAAAAGATACCGCCGACCAAAGTCAGGCGCGCACTGCCAAAAAGGTTGATCATCACGCCAGCGATTGGCATTGCGATCACGGCACCAACGGGCATGGCGAGTAATGCAAAACCAAAAACTGCCGGCCCTGCCCCAAGCCTTTCTTTGGCAAAGGCGATATGCGGTGCCCAAGCACCAAGCAAGGCACCGTGAAGTGCGAACACAGCAAACACTGCATTCCGTGCGGTAGTAGAAATCATGAAGGGAATCTCTGTTGTAAAGACATGAACAGTTTGGCGTGTAAACCTGCCTGCCGCAACAGAGTCTTTATATCAAAACGACATGAAGGACCCGGCCACAGAAGGCCGGGTCAATTCAAACGACCAACACGTTACTTCTTGAGGAAAGCGTATTTCTGATTGAACTTCGATACGCGGCCACCGCGATCCAGCATTGTCTGGTTACCACCGGTCCATGCCGGATGTGACTTGGGATCAATATCAAGGTTCATCGTGTCGCCCGACTTGCCGTAGGTTGAGCGTGTCACAAACTTGGTGCCATCTGTCATCACAATGGTGATGGGGTGATAATCGGGGTGAATACCGGACTTCATGTCAAAATCTCTTCTCGCACGACGCCCAAATGGCCGTCCTATGTTGAAATATAAGGTGAAACTGAATGTGGGGGTCCTATATAGGAAGGCCACTGCCCCTGCAACCCCTCTGATTTGCGTTAAAATTTTCCATGAATTTCCATCACCAAGCACGCCGCCGTCAAAAATCGAGCAATTTGCGACCTCTACGGCGGCTATTGCCATTCTTGGCGCAGCAGCGCTTTGCAATTGTCATGGCTCTCATCGCTCTCATTGTGTCATCTACGACAACGCTCGTCATTCCAGTGGCTGTGCGCCGTGTCCTGGATAATGGATTTTCTACTGAGAACGCCGCCCTTGTGAACCAGTATTTTGGCATGATGTTGGCGATTGTCGCAGTCCTCGCGGCATCCAGTGCCATTCGGTTTTATTATGTCAGTTGGGTTGGTGAACGCGTCGTCGCCGATGTCCGCGACGCCCTGTTTCGCCACCTGACCAGCCTGACGCCGGGGTTCTATGAAGACCAGCAATCCGGTGAAGTGATATCCCGCCTGACCGCTGACACGACACAAATCAAATCGGCTTTCTCCTCGACTGCTTCCATAGCACTGCGCAATGCGGTGATGTTCCTGGGTTCCGTCATCATGATGGTGGCCACAAGCCCGAAACTATCCGGACTCGCCGCACTCGCCATTCCCGGAATCGTACTTCCTCTTGCGGTTTACGGACGCAAAGTCCGCACACTCTCCCGCAAGGCCCAAGATGCCTTGGCTGAATCCGCAGCCTTTGCGCAGGAACGGATCAGCGCCATTTCAACGGTCCAATCCAATACACAGGAAGCCAATGCCAATGCGGAATTCACGGCTGCGACACGCACTGCATTCGACGCTGCACAGAAGCGATCCCGCGCCCGGGCCGCATTGACGTTTGCGATCATCCTGGTGTCGACCGGTTCAATCGTGTTGTTGCTCTGGTACGGCGCACACGAAGTGTTTCAAAATCGCATGACGGGCGGAACACTCGGGCAATTCGTACTCTACGCATTGCTGGCCTCCAGTTCGCTTGGGCAATTGTCAGAGGTCTGGGGTGAGGTTCAACTTGCCGCAGGTGCCGCTGAACGCATTTCTGAATTGCTGGACGAAACACCAACTGTCACGTCGCCGTCTGTACCCGAAAAACTGCCACACAAGATCGCTGGCACTGTGGCATTCAAGGGCATCTCATTTCGCTATGCATCCCGGCCAGATGCTGAAGTTCTGCGCGATGTTTCGTTCACGATTAAGCCGGGCGAAACCGTCGCCCTCGTTGGGCCATCAGGAGCTGGAAAATCAACAATTTTCAATCTCATGGAGCGCTTCAATGACCCCACGTCAGGTCACATTGAACTTGATGGGATAGCAATTGAAAATCTCGATCTCACCGCGTTGCGCGATGCCATCGCCACTGTTCCGCAAGACCCTGTTATTTTTTCAGGAACCATTGCCGACAACATCAGGTTTGGCAGGCCGGAAGCCACTGACGCCGAGGTTCAAGCGGCAGGCAAGGCGGCCCGCGTCGATGAATTTGTCGATCGCCTCACGGAAAAGTACGAAACAAGACTCGGCGAACGTGGGATCACCCTGTCAGGCGGACAGCGCCAACGCGTTGCCATCGCCCGCGCCGTGCTGCGCAATGCACCCGTGTTGTTGTTGGATGAAGCAACGTCTGCACTGGATGCGGAGAGCGAGTCCTTGATCCAAAAAGCCATTGAGCAGATCACCAAAAATCGCACAACCATTGTGATTGCCCATCGCCTGGCGACAGTCCGCAATGCGGATCGCATCATTGTGATGGATCAGGGGCGCATCGCAAGTATTGGAACGCACGCCCAATTGCTGAAGAAAAGCCCGCTCTATGCCAAGCTGGCCAAACTGCAGTTCACCTTTCCGTCAGCTTGAGTTCGATCCTGCGGTTTTCCGACTTTGCCTCTTCAGAATCACCGGGCACCAGGGGCTGGAACTCACCAAATCCGGCAGCCACCAAATGCTTGGGTGAGACACCTTGCGATATCAGATAGTTCACCACCGAAATTGCGCGTGACGCCGAAAGCTCCCAGTTTGACTTGAAAAGCGCCGACTTCACGGGATCAGCATCAGTATGGCCATCCACACGCATCACCCACGCAATGTCAGGCGGTATCTCACGCTCCAACTGCAGCAAGGCGTCGGCCAGTTTCAACATTTCCTGCTGGCCTGCGGGATTGAGCTCGGAATTTCCTTTGGGAAACAGCACTTCGGATTGGAAAACGAAACGGTCGCCAACCACCAGTATATCAGACCGCTGTGACAGAATTTGACGCAACCGGCCAAAAAACTCTGAGCGATACTTCGAAAGCTCCTGAACCTTTTGCGCCAAGGCAGAGTTCAATCGTTTGCCAAGATCGGCGACCTGCGCATCCGACTGGCGATTGCGCGTTTCAGAATCTTCCAGCAACGAGTTCAGTTGCGAAAGCTGACGCCGCATGGCCGCAATTTGTTGGTTGAGAAGCTCCACCTTTGCCATGGCTTCGCTGGAGACTTTCTTCTCCTTGTCGATATCAGTTTGCAATGTCGACAACACTGAACTCGCCGAAACGCCCTTGGAGTTTTCGGCTTCAAGGGCAGCAGAAAGATTGGCCGACTTGAGTTTCTCGGCATTGAAGTCATCCGTCAGCGAAAACAGTTGCGCTTCAACTTCCGCCTTTGCAGATTTTTCAAGTGACAGCAGCTCTGTCAGTTCAGAGATTTGGGATCGCAGTTTGCCCAGAGCCGAATCCTGCCCTGATATTTCCCGCGCCAGAAGAAACTGCGCCACCATGAAAACCGACAAGAGGAATATGATGACCAGCAACAACTGCGCCATGGCATCCACGAATCCGGGCCAATAGGGCGGTTCCTCAGTGCGCCGTCGTCGCGAAAGGGCCTGCGCCATGGCCTACTCCTTACCGCGGCCAGTCCGCATCAGCAGACGTTGGATTTCATTCTGTTGCACTTGCTGGTTCTGCATCCATTGACGGACACTTTTTTGTTCTTCCCGCATCTGATGGACAAGTCCCGCAACCGCATCAGCAAGTTCATCGACCGAACCCTGCTGCGCGCCAGGTTTTGCAGGCGTATCGAGGCGCGTCTCAACCCGTTCCAGGGATTTCTGCAGTGACTGCATGTCAAGTTTGAGGAGCCCTGGCATCGCCGAACCACCGCCCTCTCCAGCACGCAGATCCGTGATGGTGGAGAGCCAGTCTTCCAGATTATGATAGAACCTGTTCTGGGCTTGTGCTGCCTTGAGATCAAGAAAGCCGAGGATCAGCGAACCCGCCAAACCAAAAAGCGAAGATGCAAATGACAGGCCCATGCCTTCCAGTGGTCGTTGCAAACCAGTTTTCAATTCTTCGAACACACTGCTGGACTGGGTTGCGGTCACATCCAGGGCTCGGATCGCAGCACCGACAGACGATACGGTATCCAAGAGTCCCCAAAAGGTTCCAAGCAGTCCAAGGAAAATCAACAGCCCGACCAGGTAGCGCAACAAATCACGCGATTCATCAAGCCGTGACGCCAGTGAATCAAGCAATGAACGCATCGTTTGCGGACTGAGCACAGTGCGCCGTGTCGCATCCCCCAAAATGGTGGCCATCGGGGCAAGAAGCGTCGGCATCGGCATGTCATTGGGCTCGCCCAATCGAAAGCCATTGACCCACCGCACCTCAGGAAACAATCGCCACACCATGCGAAACGCATGCAACGCACCAAGCAGCAGCGTGATGCCGATGACACCGTTGAGCCCCGGGTTCGCCATGAAGGCCGATTGGATCTTGGGCGCCATGACAGCGCCAAGCAGCCCGACGACGAAAACAAACACCAGCATATGCACGATATGCACACTGGGCTTTTCAAGTGAAATCATGTCATTAGGCTGAGCCATTGTGCCTCCCGCAAAGCTTCAAGCAAGAGGGCCACATTATCGTGTCAGTAAAACGGCGCAAGGCCGAAACGGCACCTACCAACAGTGGTGCATTGCCATCTCGTTGATCCATGCAGCAACGCGCAGCTTCTACTAGTCGATCGCAACAACAACCGGCTGGAGCCCATTGTGGATGGTTGCAGTGCAACTGTTGCCCGATATTGTCACCGTGAAGTCCCGGATACTTTGTAGGTCGAAACTCACATTCGCCTGGGAAAAATTCAAAACAGGTTGAACAACTGACGTCGTGAAATCGACTACACTAGTTGGGAAACTGAGCGTTTCGTTAAGACTTGATGGAAGCCCGGAAAGGAGACTGGTGAGACTGGCACCGCTGCCATTGACCATTGCTGCGAGGTCGAAACTGAGTACGCCACCTATCGTCAAGTTATCTCCGATCTTGTCACCCTGCTGGATCGTGCTAGCGACGAGTGTGCCGATCGGATTAAACGGTACAATGGGAATTTGCGCGTTTGGACCGCCACAAATAGTTGCCAGAGTGAGACCCGACGGCGGCGGTGGTGGTGGATCCTGTGCAACACTGAGCGACAGCTGACAGGAATTGTTGTTGACGGTCAGAGTTGCGTCCGAAATCGTCTGGGTTGCTGCAGAACCAGTCGCCAGCGCGAAACCCTCCGTTGGCCGCACGACCTGGTTGGTGAAGTTCACTGTGCTTGCCGGGAACGTGAAAGTCGAATTGAGGTTTGCCGGGCTGGTCGACAGAATTGTCGCCATGGTACGCCCATCGGGTGCCACCATGCTGCCGAGATTGAGAGGCAATGGTGTTGCCGCCCCGCTCGGGTCAATTGTCCCAAGCACGTCACCTTGTTTGACCGTTGACGAGGCAAGCGCACCGCTCCCGCCAATCAGATTGATGTTTGACGCAGTACCACCGCAAATGGAAGCAAGTGTTTGGCCCTGCTGCGGCTGTGCAGACACACGCACATCAAGGTCAAGCGAACAGGTGTTGCCATTGATCGTGACAACTGCACCATTGATGGTTTGGGCATTGACCGCACCCGAGGTCAAAGTCACACCCGCAGCTGGCCGCACTGTTTGCGTTACAAAATTGACCGTATTGCTTGGGAAGGTCAGCGTGGTGCTGACGGTTTGCGGTTCAGACGCCAGAATTTTCTTCAGTGTCCGACCATCAGGCGCAACCATGTTGGCCAACGTCAGATAGAGGGGGGTTGCGGAACCCAAAGGATCAACCGTGCCAAGGAGCGCCCCTTGTTTCACGGTCGTTGAAGTCAGTCCGCCGTTCAAAGTGAGATCGCCCGATGCGCCACCGCAGACATTTGAGATTGAGAAGCCACCGACGCCGCCTGCACCCACCACCTCACGATTCTTCTGTCGGACCCGACTAACAGCTTCGCGATTGCGGCGCACTGGTTGGAACAAGTCCTGACCAAACGAATCGAGTTCGGCCACAACCTCGTCCTTCGCACCATGCGTTGATATCTTGTTTGAAACACCCAGTGGGATCGAAAGCTTTATGGCAGCAGCAAACTGATCGCCGCTGTGCTTGTCATAGGCATAAGACGCCTGCAAGCTAAGCCGTGTATCGGGGTGTTCATCGAACAGATAGAGGTCGAGCTCGGCCCTGCCCCGACCGCCAAAGACATCACCACCATCTTCGGCGAGCCCAACAAAGTCATAACCGCCCGCAAAGACGCGAAATTCAGCTGGCTTTATCATGCCAGCCATTGGCAATGTCATGCGAAGTCCAATTTCTGCATCAAACCCACTTGGCACTTTCTCGTCAAAAGTCGTGATAAACCCGCCTTCTGTGACGTTCCACTCGCCAGAGGTACTGTCCAACGGCACAAAGCCATTGGCCCGGGCAATAACATGCGGGCCAAAATACTCGATACCTGCAATGGCGCGCGTGAAATCATTCGAATTTTCAGTATTGAAATGATCAAGTCCGGCCCAAAGGCCAAGAACGCCATTGTTGTCCTCTAGCAAACGCCGGTACCCAAGATAAGCGCCGACATTATACATCGTGTCGTCGGTTTCATTGGCATTGAAACCAGAAAACCTGGCGTCCGCACCAAGGAACAGCAAATCTTTGCCTTCTGAAAAAATCAGCGGCATCAACGCGTTGATATCACCAGACCCGCCATCATCCGCAAATCCACCACCGATTTCGACAGCTGGGCGATCATAGGTCGCGGCCAAGGTGTCTCGTTCCACATCAGCTGCATTCGCCACCTGCCATTGAAACACACCAAGGCAAAACAGCACCAGACTGGAAAATAAAAACCGATGTCGCATAAGCAATCGCCCCAAAATCGCCACGCAAAAAAGTTCACGCGACAGAACTCAAACCACCGTCATCACAACCATATGCAATTGTTGCAATTAGTCAACGACCGATAACGCAAAGATTGTGGATGCCTTGAATTGAACTTAACAGCAACAATTTTATCGACCGCAAATCAGAGCCCAACCAATCTTCGACTCTAGGCGTTGTGAATGATCGCAGAACAACTGTTGCCAGCAATTGTCAGAGAGAACCTGCGTATGCGTTGCAAGCTGGCGCTGACGCTGGCTTGTGACACGTTGAACGCTGGCCTGGCAACAACCGTTGCAAAATCAACCCCCGCGAAAACGAGAGTTTCATCGAGACTATCAGGCTGACTGGCCAAAAGGTCTGTGACGCTGGTGCCGCTCAGTGAAACCATGTTCGCCAGATTGAGGGTGAGTACGCTACCACTTGGCTCAATGGTTCCGATGAGATCACCTTGCTGAACGCTGGAAGTCACGAGTGGGCCGGCTGGATTAAAAGGCGAGATCGGAATTTGCGCATTGGGACCACCACATAGTGTTGCCAGCGTAAGCCCGGATGCCGGTGGAGTTGGGGGCGGTAACGGTACGGCAATAGGGGTTTGCGCCACCGTCAGCGACAACTGGCATGAACTGTTGTTGACGCTCAATATTGCATCCATGACTGTCTGTTCTGCGGTCGCACCGCTTGTCAGCGCAACATTCGCATGGGGCCGCACAGTCTGGTTCGTGAAGTCCACTGTCGTCGCCGAGAACTTGAAAGTCGAATTGAGCGTCGCCGGGTTTCCGGCAAGAATGGCAGACATGGTTCGACCATCGGGAGCCACCATGTTTGCGAGATCAAGCAACAATGGCGAGGCGCTTCCCGCCGGATTGATGATTGCCAATTCATCGCCCTGCTTGACAGTTGCTGAGTTCAAAGCACCATTGACACCGATCAGACTGATGTTTGTCGCTTTTCCGCCGCAGATCGTATCGAGTGTGAGTGTAGGTCCAGGAAGTGGTGGAACAAGCGCAGCCACCTCAAGATTGAGCGAACACGTGTTACCTTCAATCGTGACCACCGCATCTTTTATCGTTTGGCTATTGAGCGAACGCGACCTCAGCGCCACAGCTGCGGAAGGACGAACGCTTTGCGTTGTGAAATCAACCATGGTGCGTGCAAACTTGAGCGTGGTGTTGATGGTCTTCGGTGCAGAGGCAAGCATCTCCCTGAGCGTCTTGCCATCTGGCGCAACCATGTCCGCAAGCGTCAGACTGAGAGGTGTTGCCGCTCCTGCAGGATCAATGACACCCAGGAAGGCACCACGCTTGATCGTCGTGGATGCAAGCCCGCTGTTGAGGGTGAGACTGCCCGAAGGTCCGCCACAGACACTGGAAAGGCTGAAGCCCGCGACGCCACTACCACCGCCCCCTACAAGTGCGCGGCCTTTTTGCCGTATGCGGCTGACAGAAGCGCGGTTGCGGCGAATAGGTTGGAACAAGTCCTGACCGAACGAATCAAGCTCCGCGACAGTTTCATCTTTCGCACCATGCGTTGTGATCTTGTTGGTTACACCCAGCGGAATCGAGAGTTTGACTCCAGCACTGTATTGTTCACCACTGTGCTTGTCGTAGGCAAAGCTGGCCTCAAAGCTCAGGCGTGTGTGAGGTGACTCTTCAAATGGATAGAGATCAAACTCCACCCGGCCCCGGCCACCAAACACATCACCACCGTCATCATCCAAACCGATGAAGTCATAGCCGCCCGCAAAAACCCGAAGCTCGCCTGGTCGCACAAAGCGGTCCATCGGAACAACCATGCGCAGACCAAGTTCCGCATCAAAACCGCTCGGCACTTTCTCGTCATACGTCGTGATAAACCCGCCACTCGTGACCGACCATTCATCTGACGACGAATCAAGAGGTACAAATGCGTTGGCGCGCGCAATGACCTGCGATCCAAAATATTCGACACCGACGATGGCGCGCGTGAAGTCATTCGATTGTTCGGTATTGAAGTGATCGAGCCCGGCCCACAATCCAAACACACCGCCATTGTCGTCCAGCAGTCTGCGATACCCGATATAGCCACCGACGTTATAAACTGTGTCGTCCGTATGGTTGATGTCCAGCCCCGAGAACTTCGCATCAGCGCCAAAGAACACAAGATCCCTGCCTTCAGAAAACAAGATTGGCGCAATGATGTTGATCTCGCCTGCCCCGCCATCGTCAGCGATGGCACCACCAACTTCCACGACAGGACGGTCATAGGTGGCTTCAACGAATACTCGGGTCGAATCGGCAGCGTTGACCAATCCAATGAACTGACAGACCGCGACAAACGACAGAAAAAAGCCAAAAAACCGACCAGAAAACCGCATCAAACATCCTCATATTAAAAACACGTGGACTCAACTGACGCCGTTGCCGCAACCGTATGCAATTTTCTGAGGGATAGTCAATCTTTGATGGCGCCTTGAATGTGGCACATCACATTGACCTTAATGTCTACAGTTTGAGAGATGGTGTTTGCACAAGATCTCTGTGGACTCTTTCAAGTTGGCAGAAGCAGAAGCAGTCCGATTCTGAACCGCGACGAAAGCGTTGCCTACCCCATACCCTTGTTGATCTCTTCCGTCATCTTCTTTGCATCGCCGAACAGCATCAGTATATTGTCGCGCCAGAAGTGAGTGTAAGGACTATGACAAGACCAACGTGAAGGACATCGTTTATCATGCCTGACATCAAACCAATTCGCAGTGAGAAAGACTACAAAGCGGCTTTGGCCGAAGTCGAAAAACTCTGGGGCTCCCCAAGCGGAACCGCCAAAGGCGACCGCCTCGATGTGCTGGCAACCTTGATTGATGCTTGGGAAGCCAAAAACTACCCGATTGATCCACCAGACCCAATTGACGCGATCAAGTTCAGGATGGAGCAGCAAGGGCTGACGCGGAAGGATTTGGAAGGCATTGTCAAATCACGGGGACGGATTGCGGAAGTTTTGTCGGGGAAGCGGGAGCTGTCGATTTCGATGATCAGAAGGCTCAATAGCAAGCTCGGCATTTCAGCAGAGATTTTGATTGCGCCGTCAGGGAACAAGGCTGCATGACAGGGCCGCAATACATCAAACCGACCTTTCACAAATGGGCTCAACATGCCCGCAGGTTGGGTTTTCAAGAATTTGTCACGCCTGAAGATGCTTTCACCACTGAACTCTCAACCAATGAGGATTGGACCAATCACTCCGCATGCGGCATCTACACTTGGATAACTGAGAATGGTGATGCCTACGTCGGTCAAGCTATCAAGGTGAAAGCTCGCCTGAGACAACACTGGAAAAACCATCGTACCATGGCATATGCAGCATTCCAACCAATTGGTCGAGACGTCTTGGACGTGGAAGAACCAAAGCTGATCGCCGCAATGGAATCCGCGATTCCAATTCTGAATATTGCATTTGCGAAATCTTCGACGACGACTGTTCCTTTCGATGAAATCGTGACGGAGAGAGAACGGCAGGACTTCTTCAACAACGGTCAACTGACGGAGTATACTAATTGGCCGGAATGGCCACTCTTGTTACGAAAGCAAGCGGGAAAATTTGACGTTCTCCAAACAGATGATCTTTACTGCATCGTTCTGCAATCAATCCGTATTTTCATTGAACGCTGCATACCCAAGCCAAGATCGACAGAAGTCAAATTCTGGTCAGTGACAATCCACAACGATTCATCACTTTATTTCCGCATCAATGTAGGCCAACAAGAAGTCATAACGTTATGGCAAGATGAGCAACGCCTTTGGGCTAGGGTACTCACTCAAGACAGGAGAGAAATGGACGCAGACGGCCCCTTCTATGTGACAAAGTCATTTGCAAATATGGTTGCCTTCGAGAAACTCTCAGGTTGGTTGGCCGGAGACAACTTGATGTCTGCAAGGTCACTGGTCATTTGGCTCATGAGGCACACTGTGCCAATTCACTCGAGGTCGCACTGCCCACAATTGGTACGTGCGGCGTTCGCAGCCCCTACCCCATCCCCTTGTTGATCTCTTCCGTCATCTTCTTCGCATCGCCGAACAGCATCAGCGTGTTGTCGCGCCAGAACAGCGGATTATCGACACCGGCATAGCCGCTCGCCATGCCGCGCTTGATGAACATCACAGTCTTGGCTTTCCACACTTCCAGAACCGGCATGCCATAGATCGGTGACTTAGGATCATCCTTGGCGGAAGGATTGGTGACGTCGTTGGCACCGATGACAAATGCAATATCGGCCTGCGCAAATTCCGAGTTGATGTCTTCAAGCTCGAACACTTCATCGTATGGCACGTTCGCTTCAGCCAGCAGCACGTTCATGTGCCCCGGCATGCGGCCTGCCACTGGATGAATGGCATACTTCACAGAAACTCCCGAGGCTTTCAAATGATCAGCCATCTCACGCAGTGCATGCTGCGCTTGCGCCACCGCCATGCCGTATCCCGGAACGATGATCACCGAGCCCGCATTTTTCATCATGAAGGCGGCATCTTCTGCCGAGCCTTGCTTGACGGGCTTCGTCTCGCCCTTGCCAGATGGCCCGGCACTTTCGCCACCAAAGCCGCCGAGAATGACCGAAATGAACGAGCGGTTCATGCCTTTGCACATAATGTAGGACAGGATCGCACCCGAAGAACCCACCAGCGCACCCGTGATGATGAGAGCCGTGTTCGCGAGCGTGAACCCGATGCCAGCAGCTGCCCAACCCGAATAGGAGTTCAACATGGAGATGACGACCGGCATGTCAGCGCCGCCGATGGGAATGATCAACAGCAGCCCAAGGGCAAAACTGAGCAACACGATCAACCAGAAATCAATCGGGCTTTGACTGTCGAAAAATCCATACAGGAAAAACACCAGCGCCAGCGCCAGCAAAATGTTGATGATGTGCCGCCCCGGCAACATGATCGGAGCGCCCGACATGCGGCCATCGAGTTTCAGGAACGCGATGATCGAACCGGTGAATGTGATGGCACCAATCGCACCACCGAGCGCCATCTCAATGCGGCTTTGCGGATGAATGATGCCGGCAGTGGCAATGCCGAACGCATCAGGCGCATAAAACGCTGCTGCTGCAACGAAAACTGCCGCCAAACCAACCAGCGAGTGGAACGCAGCAACGAGTTGCGGCATCGCCGTCATCGGAATACGTTTGGCCGTGATACCACCGATCACCGCGCCAATGCCAAGTCCGGCAATGATCAACAGCCACGGCATCACGCCAATGGGTTTCGCCAGCGCCAACGTCGTGAGCACGGCAATGCCCATGCCCACCATGCCATACATGTTTCCCGTGCGCGACGTCGCAGGCGATGAAAGCCCGCGCAGTGCCATGATGAACAGTGAGCCGGCAACGAGATAAAGGACGGCAGCGAGATTGGCGCTCATCTCACTTCTCTTTCTTTTTATACATGGCGAGCATGCGCGAGGTGACCATGAAGCCACCGAAAATGTTGATCGACGCCAAGATCAGCGCGAGGAAACCGAAGATCATTGCGATGGTGGAACCCGAAGCAATCGCCCCTGCCCCAACGGCCAGCAGCGCGCCAACGACAATCACCGATGAAATCGCATTGGTCACCGACATCAGCGGCGTGTGCAGCGCTGGCGTCACGTTCCAAACCACATAGTATCCAACGAACACGGCGAGCACGAATATGCCGAGCAGCGAGATGAAGGGATCAACCGCATGTTCCATTATTGCGTACCCCCATAAATCTTGTGCACCAGCTTGCCACCCTTGGCGATCATGGTGCCGGAAATGCACTCATCGGCTTCGTCGATTTTCAACGTGCCATCCTTTTGAATCATGAGATCAAGAAAGTTCGCTATGTTCTTGGAAAACAACGGTGTTGCGTTGCCTGCGAGCTTGCCAGCGAGATTCACAGTACCAACAATCTTGACACCCTTATGTACAACGATCTGATCAACCTTCGACAGTGGACAATTCCCACCCCGCTCGACCGCCAGATCAACAATCACAGAACCCGGCTTCATACTCTCGACCATTTCTTTGGTGATCAGTATCGGTGCAGGCCGCCCGGGAATGAGCGCGGTCGCAATGACAATGTCTTGCGCCTTGATATGAGCGGCAACAAGTTCCGACTGCTTGGCTTTTTCCTCAGCCGTCAACTCACGCGCATAACCCGCCGCCGTCGCCGCCTCAGCCAAATCAACGTACACGAATTTGGCACCAAGGGATTTCACCTGCTCTTCCGTAGCCTTGCGAACATCTGTCGCTGAAACAATGCCCCCCAACCGTCGCGCCGTCGCGATTGCCTGCAAACCGGCAACACCCACACCCATGATAAAGATCTTGGCTGGAGGCACCGTGCCGGCCGCCGTCATCATCATCGGAATGGCACGCCCATAGATCGCCGCCGCATCAATCACCGACTTGTAGCCAGCAAGATTGGCCTGCGAGGACAGAATATCCATCGACTGCGCCCGCGAAATGCGCGGCATCAACTCCATGGCAAAGGCCGTAACACCTGATTTCGCAAATGCCTCAAGCTCCTTGCGGTCGCCATGCGGCTCAAGACCGCCAACCACGATGGCACCTGCTTTAAGGTCCTTGATGAGCGCAACGGATGGGCGACGAACGGTAAGAACGACATCGGCGTCCTTCAGGACAGCGGCACCTTTCACCATGGAGGCACCGGCAGCTTTAAAATCGTCATCGGAAATATTTGATCCGGCACCCGCCCCGGCCTGAACAGCAACCGAAGCCCCTTTTTTCACATAGGCTTTGACCGTATCCAGCGAAGCCGCCACGCGTGCCTCCCCGGATTGTGTTTCAGCGGGGATTGCAATTTTCATGGCGATTTAGAGATTAATGGCAACGAAGAGGCCGAACAGGACCAACAGTCCGCCCGACAACAACCACCGTCCTCCGGTTCGTGCATCAATCAACGTAGCCAGACTTCCCACGATGATTCCCGACATACCAACAAAGACGTTCCAAGAGTCCATAAACCGGAAGGCCACGAGCGCAACAAGCACAAAGCCACAAATCAGCGAAAGGACGATGGAGCCCGTCAAAAAACCCTCGTAAGTGGACGAGTGTTCGTCCATTCCATGTGGTTCATGATGAGGATTGACGTTATTGGCCATGTGCTACTCCAAGCGAGGTCTTGAAAGTAGCTTGTAGCCAAGCCGGGCTTACCCCGCAAGCTGCCAGTTCACGCGGCGAAGAGTCACGGTAACGAGGAATGGGAACACCAATGTTACTATGTACGACCTTGGGAAGCAGCAATTTTGAGCGCTCGATCCGTTTTTATGATGCGGTTATGGCCACTCTGGGGATTGAACGGGCGCCCGATTGGACCGGCGAATTTATGGGTTGGGGCAGTTCCTACGACGGCGACAGCATTTGGATTTGCCGTCCATTCAACAAAGATGCTCCAAGTCCGGGTAACGGCATGATGATCGCGTTTCGCGCCGCAAGCCCGCAGCATGTTCAGGCTTTCCACGCCGCAGCCCTTGAGCATGGCGGCACGGATGAAGGCGCACCAAGAATCAGGGCCCACTACGACCCCTCATTTTATGCTGCCTACGTGCGCAATCCTGATGGTAACAAACTTGCGGCAGTGTTTCATCAATTCGGAAGATAAACATCAGAAGATAAATATCAATTGCTCGAAGGGGGCGTTTCCATGAATCTCAAAGGCAAAATCGCAATCGTTACAGGCGCCGCATCAGGCATAGGTCAAGTCATTGCTCAACGCTTTGCCGCAGAAGGCGCCAATGTTGCCATCGCCGATCTGAATCTTGATGCAGCAAAGTCTACCGCCGAACTCATAAACAAGTTGGGCAAAGGCAAGGCCATGGCCGTCGCCATGGATGTCACGAATGAGCAAGCCGTAAACGACGGTATTTTGGCGGTGGTCAAGGCTTGGGGCACAATCGACGTTTTGGTATCAAACGCCGGCATCCAGATCGTTCATCCGGTTGAAGAGTTTCCGTTCGCGGATTGGAAAAAAATGCTGGCCATTCACCTCGACGGTGCATTCCTGACGTCAAAGGCCTGCCTACCCCATATGTACAAGCAGAAATCAGGCGCCATCATCTTCATGGGTTCCGTGCACTCAAAGGAAGCGTCACCGCTGAAGTCTGCTTACGTCACCGCCAAGCACGGCTTGATGGGGCTCTCCAAAACCATCGCCAAGGAAGGTGGGAAGTTTGGCGTCCGCAGCAATGTCATTTGTCCAGGCTTTGTGCGCACACCACTGGTCGAGAAGCAAATCCCCGAACAGGCAAGAACTCTGGGCATCTCTGAGGAAGAAGTGGTGAAGCGCGTGATGCTTGGTCAAACCGTGGATGGTGAGTTCACCACACTGCAAGATGTGGCCGAAGTTGCCCTGATGTTTGCGGCGTTTCCGACCAATGCGTTGACGGGTCAGTCAATCACCGTCAGCCACGGTTGGAATATGTCATGAAAAAAAGAAAACGGGGCTTCATGTCGACTATGAAGCCCCGTTATCTGGGATTCTCCCGGTGGCAGCACATATTTCCGGCGAAACTGATGGGGAACGCCGAAAGTTGTCTGCCGTTCTTCCTCCCCAGACCCAGGCCATAGGCTCGGGTCTTGCTAGCATCGTTAATAAGCCAGAATTCATACATATTGCCAAGCGAAATCTGTCCAAATTTTGTCATGGCTTGAGTTGTGCAGCTAAATGTTTCAAACAGCTCGCAGAAATATTCACAGGTAGACTCACATGCGCGTGTCGCGATACTTTTTGCCGATCATACGGACCGAACCCAAGGAAGCTGAAATTCTGTCACACAAGTTGATGTTGCGAACTGGCATGATTCGTCAGGAGGCAGCAGGCAGCTACTCATGGTTGCCACTGGGCTTCCGTGTACTGAAGAAAATCGAACAGATTGTGCGCGAGGAACAGAACCGAGCAGGCGCTATCGAAGTCCTCATGCCCACGCTGCAATCGGCAGATTTGTGGCGCAAGTCGGGTCGCTACGACGCTTATGGCAAAGAAATGCTGCGCATCAAGGACCGCCATGATCGCGACATGCTGTTTGGTCCTACCAATGAGGAGATGATAACCGACATCTTCCGCACAGGCGTACAGAGTTACAAGGACGTGCCGCGCAACCTCTATCACATCCAGTGGAAGTTCCGCGATGAAGTACGCCCGCGTTTCGGCGTGATGCGAGGCCGCGAATTCCTGATGAAGGATGCTTATTCATTCGACCTTACCCGAGAAGCGGGCCAACATTCTTACAACAAGATGTTTGTCAGTTATCTTCGTACCTTTGCCCGCCTCGGACTAAAAGCCGTTCCCATGCGCGCAGAAACGGGACCTATTGGCGGCAAGGACAGTCACGAGTTCCTGGTGTTGGCTGAGACTGGCGAAAGCGAAGTCTTTTTCGACAAGGCATTTCATGACATGGACTGGTCATCCTTCGAAATCGACTATGACAACAGTGGTGATGTTGCAAAGGTCGTTGACGACTTCACGTCAATGTATGCGGCAACAAGCGAAATGCATGATGCTGCGGACTATGAGAATCGCGTGCCGGCAGATCGGCGTGTCACAGGTCGAGGCATCGAAGTGGGGCACATCTTTTTCTTCGGTGACAAATACGCAGAACCTCTCGGCTGCAGTGTTCAGGGGCCTGATGGAAAAGTTGTAACACTTCAATCCGGCTCATATGGCATCGGAGTTTCGCGATTGGTCGCTGGCATCATCGAGGCATCCCATGACGATGCAGGTATTATCTGGCCCGAATCCGTGGCGCCATTTCATATCGGGTTGATCAATTTGAAAGCCGGAAATGCCGACGTCGACACAGCATGCGAAAAAATCTATGCGGCGTTGGAAAAGAAGGGCCGTGAGGTCCTATACGACGATACCGACGATCGCGCCGGTTCAAAATTCTCGACGATGGATCTGATCGGCCTGCCCTGGCAAGTCATAGTCGGACCGCGCGGCCTGAAAGACGGCATTGCAGAGGTGAAGAACCGCAAGACCGGTGCACGGGAAAACGTGGCGCTTGACAAAGTTGTGGCCTACGTAGGCGGTTGATGGCGGCCACTCTCGACACGAAACCATTTGCAGCATTCGAACGACTGCTTGCACTGCGCTATCTGAGGTCGCGCCGCAAAGACGGATTCATTTCTGTCATTTCCCTGTTGTCGTTCCTCGGCATCATGCTGGGTGTCGCGACATTGATTGTTGTGCTCGCGGTCTTCAATGGTTTCCGCTCTGAATTGCTCGACAAGGTTCTGGGGTTTTCAGGCCACGCCCAGATCTACCAGCCGCAGCTTGAACCGATTATGGATTATCGCAACGTGGCCGACCGCCTGGCAGCGGTGCCAGGTGTTGTTCGGGCAACACCATTGGTCGAAGGTCAAGTTATGGCATCGTCCCTCAAGACCGCGACTGGTGTCATGGCTCGCGGCATCGCGGAATTGGACATGTCGAAAATAAAAAGTCTGATGAACGACAAGTTGATTACCGGGCTATCCGTAGTTGGCACGCAAGATTCTGAAGCGTCGTTCAAGGGTTTCGATCAGGCCGGAGGAGTGGCCATTGGCGAACGCATGGCATGGAAACACCAGGTGTCCCTGGGTTCCACCATCACATTAATTTCACCGAATGGACCAGACACGGCCATCGGAAACACGCCCGCCATTCGCGATTACACAGTTGTAGCGATTTTCAAAATGGGCATGTCTGAATACGATGAAAGCGTCGTCTATCTGCCCCTGGCAGAAGCCCAGGATTTTCTATCGATAGGCGAAGGTGTATCAGGCATCGAAGTCATGGTCGAAGATCCCGATGCCATGAGTACTTATGTTGCCGCGCTGAAGGAGGCGACGGGCCCGGGACTTCTGATGCAGACCTGGCGTGAACGTAACCAGTCATTTTTCAACGCACTCAACGTGGAACGCAATGTCGTAACACTTGTCGTTTCTCTCGTGGTACTTGTTGCGGCGCTGAATATTGTATCAGGCCTTTTCATGTTGGTGAAAGACAAGGGCTCCAACATCGCCATCTTGCGAACTATGGGAGCAACGGCTGGTTCAATCATGCGCGTTTTTTTCATGACAGGTGCAGCGATCGGCGTGATGGGCACGGTGGTTGGCACTTTGATTGGCCTGCTGATTTGCGCCAACGCAGAAAACATTCGCAAAGTCATCCAGTGGATATCCGGAAATGACCCTTTCAATGCCGAACTCTATTACCTCGCCCAACTTCCGGCGAAAGTGGATTTTGGACAGACCGCGGGAATTGTCATCGCCTCTCTGTTGCTGACATTTCTTGCCACCATCTACCCTTCGTGGAAAGCAGCCAAACTCGATCCGGTAGAGGCCCTGCGTTACGAATGACGATACGACCGGTCTTGCAACTCAACGACATCTCCCGCGTGTTTGGCGAAGGCTCCTCTCGACTGGAGATATTCAAACAGTTGAATCTCATCATTCATGCTGGCGAAATCGTCGGTCTCGTTGGCCCATCTGGAGCGGGCAAATCGTCGCTCCTTCATATAGCCGGCCTGCTTGAAAAGCCGACAGCAGGCGATGTGCTGGTCGCAGGTCAGAACTGCACCCAACTTGACGATGATGCTCGAACGCGAATCCGCCGTTTCGGGATCGGCTTCGTGTATCAATTCCACCATCTGCTGCCCGAGTTCTCGGCCCTTGAGAATGTCATGATGCCGCAGTTGATCGCTGGCGAAACAGCTGTCACTGCCGAGGCTCGCGCCAAGGATCTTCTGGCGCGATTAAACCTGTCACATCGGCTCGAGCATCGGCCAGCTGAATTGTCAGGAGGCGAGCAGCAGCGGATTGCCATCGCCCGCGCAATTGCCAATCGCCCCCTATTGCTGCTGGCTGATGAGCCAACGGGCAATCTTGATCCCCCAACCGCTGAATTGGTACACCACGAATTCACTCGGCTAATCCGGGAAGAGGGCATGGGTGCCCTGATCGCAACCCACAACCACGAACTGGCACAACGCATGAACCGCGTTGTGCGTCTTGACCGCGGCAAACTCGTTTAACGCGATGACCCTTGTACCATTTTAAGATGGCGATGCCCGCGCTCCAGTTTTTTCAATCGGTTTTCTTCTGCTTCGATACATGTCCGCGTCATCGGCAGGACATGTTGGTTTTTCACAAATTGGATCTGGAAATTGTTCATGCCACCAAACCGGAAAGCGCATTCTGAGGCCGCGAGATAAAACTCCCACATGCGGCAAAACCGTTCATCGTACAAAGCGCGCGCAGCGTTTCGGTTGTGGGCAAATCGAATAGCCCACTGACGCAAGGTTTCAGCATAGTGAAGGCGCAAAATCTCGATATCAGTGATGTAAAGCCCCTGCTCTTCGATGTGTGGCACGACTTCGGAAAGCGCTGGAACATAGCCCCCGGGAAAAATGTATTTGTTGATCCAGGCGCTTGTGGCTCCGGGGCCGTCCGAACGGCTGATCGAGTGCAGGACAGCAACCCCATCCTTGCTGAGCAGGCGCGAGCAATGACGGAAAAATTCGTGAAAATGCCCAACACCGACATGTTCAAACATGCCCACAGAGATGATGCGATCAAAGGTTTGGTCGAGGTGTCGGTAGTCCTGCAGCAGGAACGAGGCGCGCTGTGAAAGCCCCCGCTGCGAGGCCCGATCATTGGACAGCTTGTGCTGCTCTTCGGAGAGGGTCACACCCGTAACCTCAGCGCCGCATATTTCTGCAAGATAAAGTCCAAGGCCGCCCCAGCCGGAACCGATATCCAAAACTTTCATGCCTGGTTTCAAGGCCAGTTTTGCCGCCAGATGACGCTTCTTGGCCAGTTGCGCGTGTTCGAGTGTCGCCCCGTCATGGTCGAAATAGGCGCACGAATACTGTCGGTCGACATCCAAAAACAGGTCATAGAGCTTGCCATTCAAATCATAATGATGCGCAACATTGGAACGCGATTTTCCAATCGTATTATGCTGGTCCACGCGGCGCACCAGCCGCCGCGCACCATGAATGATATTGTGAATGAAATGATTGCCGCGTCCACCGGTATTGGCCATGGCAATGGCCAGAAAATCATAGATGGTCGATCCGTCAAGACAGCGAAACGTGCCATCCATGTAGCACTCTCCGGCGGCCAGGTCCGGATCGAGGATAAACCGCCGGGCCGACCGCGCATCTGTGAATTCCACATGACTGACGACACCCGTGCCATCGCCATAGCGGCGCGTCACACCGCGCCAGTCCGTCACCAACAGGTTTCCGGTGATGATTAAATCCCTGAAAATGCGATCAAGCAACACGACGCACCTCCTTCACGCAACACAACGGCACGAGGCGGGCGGCACCAAGGACTGACCGCCCCGATACCTAAAACTTAATTAGTCTGCGACGTAAGTGCAAGGTGGCAAATAAGCCGTCAAATTCAACAGACGGCCGTCATTTTCCAGGTTTTGCCACCAAAGGTCGGCTTGTCCACCAACTTGCCCGCGGAACCACTTGGACACGCATAATATCCCAATGATGACGTTGCGAGAGCGACGGCATCTTTTTGCTGGGACGCAGCCATGGGCGATACCTGCAGTGCAAATTTGCCCTCTCCTGCGGGATCGAGGTTAAATTGATAGGTCTTGCCATTGTAGAAAATCGGTTCCGACCGGCTGCGCGACTGGATTTCAGCGACCGCGTCAGACTTCGCAACGCGGACCTCTGCCACTTTCTTGGCGCAGCCCGCGAGAGTGAGAACGGTGAGTGATATCATCAGGATTTTCAACATGGGGCACCTTTACCTGCTTCGCTCTCGACGGCCAAGCGCGAAGGTGGCATGAGCCACCCATGATTTTCGATCCCGCATCTGTCCTGTCTGACCGTGGGTCCTCCGCCGACGAGGGGGCCATCATTCGCATGTCACAACGGACCCGCGAATTGCGCGCCAACGGCCACGATATCGTCGCCCTCACCATCGGTGAACCTGATTTTGATACACCGCCCCATATTCGTGCCGCCGCCAAGGACGCCCTCGACAAGGGTTTCACACACTATGCCCCGGTGGCCGGTTTGCCGGACTTGCGCGAAGCCATTGCGCACAAGTTGAAGGCCGAGAACGGGCTTGAATGCGGTGCGTCAAATGTGGTCGTTGCCAACGGCACGAAGCAGGCCATCGCCAACGCCATTTTATCGGTGGTGGGACCGGGAGATGAAGTCATCATCCTGGCACCCTATTGGCTCTCCTATGAGGGGACCGTCCGTCTGGCCCAGGGAACACCGGTCGTCCTGTCATCGTCCGTCGAGGAGAATTACAAGGTTCCGGCGGAACGCATTGCGGCAGCTGTTACACCACGGACCAAGCTTTTGATCCTCAACTCACCCTGCAATCCGTCAGGCGCGGTTTGGACACGGGACGAAACTGCGGCCATCGCCGCGATCGTTCGTTCACATCCGCAGATGCTGGTACTGTCCGATGAAATCTACGAATACATCCTGTTTGACGGTGCCATGACATCCATCGGCACCCTGCCCGGCATGCGCGACCGAACCATCACGCTCAATGGATTTTCCAAGGGCTTTGCCATGACAGGCTGGCGTCTTGGCTATGCGGCAGCGGCTGAACCCATCGCCAAGGCCATGTCGCGGATGCAAAGTGTCATCTCTGCCGGTGCCAATATGTTTGCCCAGAAGGCAGCCATCGCGGCCCTGCAAGGCGGGCGCGAAGACGTGGACACCATGCGCGAGGCCTACCGCCATCGCCGCGATGTTGTCATCGCCGGATTGCGCGCCATTCCCGGGATCAGGATATCGGATATCCCCGGCACATTTTATGCCTTTCCCGATATGTCCGAATTCCTCGGGCGCAAGGCCGGAATCAACGGATCGGAACGACAGAGGACCTGTGCAACTGGCTGCTGGAGACCCACGGCGTTGCCATGGTTCCAGGCAGCGCTTTTGGATCGCCTGCGTCCATGCGACTGTCCTTCGCCGCCAGTGAAGCGGATTTGAGAAAAGCACTCGACCGAATGTCGACCGGGCTCATGCAGCTGACGGCTTAGCAAGCCGACGGCGGTGCCCGCGTGTGGTGGAGGGAAGAAGGAGGGTATGTCCCCGCCCTGGCTTCAAGCCTGCGCATGTGGTGGTGGAAGAAGGTGGTTTGGCTCGAAGCCCGATTCAGAAACGCAGCGATTTTGGCCTTTGGTCTGCTCTTACAGAGGCCTGGAAGACGATGCTCCCAGACATGAGTAGCCACTGAAGGCGCTCGGGTCCTAGTGCCCAAGGGTCTCGCCATCGGCTCCCGGAGGATCAAGGCGTGTGGACCTTTTTCCTGCAGGCGCTGCCCATGGTTCTGGCAATTTCGGTACACTGTCGACATTGTCCCTCCTTTCCAGAACCATCATCCCACCATAGGCATATATTCGGACGGATGTCAAGAGGAATCTTGAGATGGGAAAGAAATCTTTTCTGGCGTCACCACCCCCTCACCGCTGCGCGGAGCTCCCCCAACAAGTTGGGGGAGCGATAACCCGCATTCGCTCCCCCAGCTCGCTGGGGGAGCTGCCCGAAGGGCTGAGGGGGCCATGAGGGGGGCAGCGACGGAATTTATCCCGCGTCCCGTCTGTTCTCCAGGAGGCCAACATGACAACACCCCGACACTTCGCAACGCACCTGCGCCGCAACACAACCGAAGCCGAGCGCAAACTCTGGTATCACTTGCGACGGCGCGCACTGAACGGATACAGATTTGTCCGTCAGGTGCCCATCGGCCCGTTCATTGTGGACTTTCTCTGCCGGGAGCGGCGGCTGATCATCGAAGTGGACGGTGCCACCCATGGCGAGCAACAAGAGATCGCCCATGACCTGCGCCGCACCCTGGCTCTACGGCGCAATGGCTTCGCCGTTTATCGCGTCGACAATCTGGATGTGTACCAGAATATCGAAGGCGTGATCGATCGCATCGTGCAGGTGCGGTGATTTCAGTGAGATGCAGCGGGTGGTAAAAGGGTTGAGAGTCTGGCGGGGGTGAGGTTTGGGCGCTACAACAAATCTGAACGGTATTCGCTTCGAGCGCAAAGATTGCTAATAGCTTGGCTGTACTTGGGAGAGGCATTGATTTGTACATTTATTGCGCAGAAAACTCTGCCATGCGCGGCCTAGTAAAAATTGGAATGACCGATAGCCACCCGATCGTACGTTTGGCTCAGCTTGGCAGTTCTACATCGGTGCCAACTCCGTTCACTTGTTCGTGGTTTGCCTATTCAACCAATTCAGCTCGCGACGAACGCAGATTGCATTCGATTTTGAAAGACTTTCGTCATTCGACCAAAAGAGAGTTTTTTACGTGCTCGCCTGGCTTTGCACGGTCTGCAGCGGAAAGCATCGGTTTGATTGTAGTTGAGTCTGACTATGCCAGTACTGAAAGTCATACTGAACCGCCCCGGGATTGCCGGAGGCTCCAATTCTTGAGAAGAAGGAGCCACCATGAACAATACAACACCCTCAAAGAAACGTCCCAGCTATGCGCCTGAGGTCCGGCAACGTGCGGTTCGCATGGTGCTTGACCATCAAGGTGATTACCCGTCGCGCTGGGCAGCGATAGATTCCGTTGCCAGGAAGATCGGCTGTGCGCCGCAATCGCTTCACGAGTGGGTGAGGAAGACCGAGGTGGACAGCGGCAAACGCGCTGGCGTTCCGAGCGACATGGCCGAGAAGATGAAGGCCTTGGAACGCGAGAATCGAGATCTGCGACAGGCCAATGAGATCCTGCGCAAAGCATCCGCATATTTTGCCCAGGCGGAGCTCGACCGCCCGTTCAAGAGATGATTACCTTCGTTGACAATCATCGAGGTGTTCATGGGGTCGAGCCGATCTGCAAGGTTTTGCAGCTCGCCCCTTCCACCTATCATGACCGTGTGGCCAAGCGACGCGATCCATCAAAGTTGTCAGCGATGGCCAAGAGGGACATGGCCTTGAAGCCTGAGATCACACGCGTCTTCGAGGACAACTTTGCGGTTTATGGTGTTCGCAAAGTCTGGCGGCAATTGCTGCGTGAGAAGCTTGATGTTGCTCGCTGTACAGTGGAGAGGTTGATGAAAGAGATGGGATTACAGGGCGTTATTCGCGGCAAGCCTGTGCGAACAACCTTCAGTGATAAAGCAGCAGCTTGCCCGCTTGATCACGTCAATCGGCAGTTCCATGCGCCAGCACCCAACAGGCTGTGGGTGTCAGACTTCACCTATGTCTCGACTTGGGCAGGAATGATCTATGTCGCTTTCGTCATCGATGTTTATGCGCGATACATCGTCGGCTGGCGAGTCAGTCGCACCGCCCATGCCGGCTTTGTGCTGGATGCGCTTGAACAAGCTATTCATGACCGAAGACCTGTGAACAAAGGCGGCCTCATTCATCACAGCGACCGTGGCAGCCAATACCTCTCGATCAAATACACTGAACGATTGGCAGAGGCCGGAATCGAACCTTCCGTCGGTAGTGTCGGTGACAGCTATGACAACGCGCTCGCCGAAACCATCAACGGCCTTTACAAAGCTGAAGTGATCCACAGGCGCGGGCCTTGGCGCTCATTCGAAGCCGTTGAGTTTGCAACACTGGAATGGGTGGACTGGTTCAACAACAGGCGCCTGTTGGAGCCCATCGGAAATATCCCGCCAGCAGAAGCCGAGAACAACTACTACGCAGCCATGGACAACTTACCCATGGCAGCATAACTTAATTAAATCGGCCTCCGGCAATCCCGGGGCGGTTCATACCCTTGGGCATGCGAATTCTGAATGGATTGGTGCAATTGTATTCTTCGGCTTCTTCTTACTGACGCTACCCATATGGGAAACTTCGATTACTTGGTATTTCAAGCCAATTGTAAATTGGTTTGTACCTATTATTGTCGGATTTGGCGCAAAGGCCTATTTGATGACGCGACAACAAGAAAAATAATCAAGTGACGTGGTTCTGTCGAGTTCACTTTCGATCAATTCGCTTTTTGAGAGAGTTGAATGTGACCTGTTCCCCAGAATTGACCTCGCGTGAAAGTTAGTCTGTTCTCACCCCTGAGGAGACAGACGATGAGGAAGAGCAGATCAACTGCCATCGCCTTTAGGGGCTGCCTTGCCTAAAGAACGGTGGTGCCACCACATACCGGGACATCAACGCGAAAATCGCCACCACGCAAGCGCGAGTATCTAACATGACGACCGTTACAATCTTTCATGTGACATTGTTACGGACATGTCGCCTTACCGGGCAGGGGCGTGTTTGCGCAGCAAACAGATGCCCATGAACCTGAATCCCGCCTTCGCCCCGAAAGCTCGGAACCAAAGCTGGGTTCCGTGTCGCGGGCACCGCCGCCGTTCGGCTAGCTCAAGGCCCTTGGACAGAATGACGGGTAAATTGTTTGCACTGTTACCGCAACCCACAAAATCCTTTCACTTGTAGCCTTCGTGTTCGTCGCGATGAGGTCCACATGGTCCATCCGGTGCAATTGCTTCTTTCACAGAAATGCAGAACTTGCCGCACTGGGGCTCTAATCCTGGATCGTCGCCGAATCTACACTGACAATCCAGTCTTGCTATCTCAGCTTCGACTTCGGCTGCAATTGTTTCGTCCGTAGGATGAAGCCGCCCATGGCAATCATTACATACTGCTAAGAGTTCAAACATGAACTCATTGCCTAGGTGTTCGTAAGTCAAGTGGTGTACTTCGGTTGCAGACTTGTCCAAACACCCCTCACAAATACCATTTGCCCGTTTCATTACCTTTGGGCGTATCTCTTTTCGCCATTTGTCGGACGCAAGATGTGTTCTGTACTCCTTTGAGACCTCTCCGCTGTCGCGCTTCTGGATGCGAATATGTTTTTGTTGAATTGCCTTGAATTCAAGACTTCGAGCTTCAGAGTACTTTTCTGCGATACTTTTGTCATAGGCGGAGACATGTCTGTCACCAATCTCTCTTCTGGCTATCGACGTCCCTTTGATCTCGCCACATCGCAAGCAATATCTTTTGAAGTGTCTGTTGCCTCCAGCATCGGTGAACTCGCACAACTCTAATTGTTCATGGGCGCAAGCGCCCGCGGCGTGTTTGTCCAAGTCGGCCTTGTATTCCTCGGAAGACCAAAGTCTGAATGGCTTTCCCTCATCTTCATCGAATACGTTAAACATCGCGATCTGCTCTATATCGAATCATAATAGCCAATACCGAAGATGGAAACTACAGACGGAAGCGATTTGCAGCAACAAAAGCTGTGTTCCGTGTCGCGGGCAACGCCGCCTTTCAGCGGCGTAAGGCCCTTGCACGGAATGACAAGTGGTTCGTGAATTGTCTGAAGTGTCCTGTAATCTAATTGCGTTCACTGTCTCCGAGCCCTGCCCCCCCTCACCGCGTCGCGGAGCTCCCCCAACGAGTTGGGGGAGCGATAACTTGCGCGAGCTGCCCCCACATTCGCTCCCCCAGCTCGCTGGGGGAGCTGGCCGAAGGCCTGAGGGGGCCCGCTTCAGTGCGATCCTTGCATTCCCAGCAAGGGGAGAAGGAAGCTGCCCCTACTCCAAATTCAAAGCCTTGGCGTCGGCGGCACTCAGCGAAAGTCCGAGGGCTGGCAGTGTCGAAACGATCTCGCCAGGCGAGCGTGGGCCGATGATTGCAAAGGACGGGAATGACTGCGCCAATACCCAGGCGGTGGCGATGTTATGTGTGGAAACGCCTTGTTTCTTCGCCATCGCTTCGGCCAACGCCCGCCGCTTTTCATTGGCCTTCGAACCATAACAAACGTCGGGACCGATGTCGGCTGGCAGGCGGTTACGCAACTCTTCCGGCAGGAAGTATCCCCGCGCCTGCGATGACCAACTGAAATGCGCAACACTGTTATCGCGCAGGAACAACAACATCTCCGGCGTGTTCGACGTGATACACCCGTCCCAAATGGGTTTCTCCATGACGGCCAGTGAAAGATTGTTGTTGAGCACGGACATCGGTCGCAGCCCGTTCTTTTTCGCGTATGCATTGGCCTCGGCAAATCGCGCTGGCGACCAATTGGACCCGCCGAAAATCCCGACACGGCCCGCCTGTTTCAGGCCATTGAGGGCATCGACAAATTCGCCCACCGGCACGTCCGGATTGTCGCGGTGCATGATGTAGATCGGCGCAAAATCCAGACCCAGTCGTGCCATCGAGATATCGAACTCGGCCTTCAAGGCCCGTGGCGTGCAGTAAGGCGTGTGGGCACCCTTGACGACAACATTGATGTCCTTGGCAACACCGCGCGCAGCGATCCATTGCCCCAGCACTTTTTCGTGATGCCCGCCCCCATAGACATAGGCCGTGTCAAACGTGTTGCCACCTGCTTCCAAAAACGCATCCCAAACGATAGCCCCTGATCCGACGTCATCCTTGTTGTCACAGCCAATGATGAGGCGTGACACAGGAAGCTTCACCCCGTCCAGTGAAACGCGGGGAATGGTGGGAAGGTTGGCAGGCACCGTTCCGGGTAAAATCCGGTTTGTTGCTGGAGCTTCATTGAACGTCGTAGACTCAACCTCACGCCGCCAGCGATCGAGGGTCATGGCATTGCCAATGCTGTCGGCATGGCTCAGGGCGGGCGCGTCCGCTTCACGCTTGCCCTCTGCAATGTTGCGGCTGGCAAGCTCGGCCTCAAACGCAAACAGGTGATGGGCCGACGTGATGTCTTCCCGTTGCCGCTGTCCACCGACACTGATTTCAATGACCGAGTCTGATGGTCCTGCATTGCGTCCGGGAACCCATGGGTTACCGAGGCGAATGCTGCCTTTGCGACCCTCGATGACCACGGCATTTTCCATTTCGGTGGTCACGGACACGGCAATGTCTGCCGTGATCCCGCCCGGAAACTGCAAGAGCGCCCGCGCGACTTCATCAACGCCCGTGGGCCCAATGATCCCGACACCCTTCACCGCCGAGGGATTCTGAAACGGCTTGCCGATGGCCGAACCCGCAATGAGGCGCGATACCGAAACGGTGTAACACCCCACATCGAGGATTCCGCCGCCACCGAGTGCGGGATCAAACAGGCGTGACTTGGGATCACGCGTGGCTGCAAATCCGAACGTGGCATGGATGTGCGTCACGTCACCAATGGTGCCCGCCGTGATCAACGCGACCAACCGTGCAATCTGCGGATGGCAGCGATACATGAAGCCTTCCATGAAGAATTGTCCGGTCTGCGTGGCAACTTCGGTGACCGCTGTCACTTCAGCCGCATTCATACCGGCCGGCTTTTCACACAACACGGCCTTGCCATGGCGCAAGGCGCGGATGGACAACTCAGCATGCCAGGGGTGCGGCGTTGAAATATACACCGCATCAATATCGGGATCGTTCAGCAAGGCGTCGTAGGTCCCATGACGTTTGCCGTCTGCGATTTTGTAACGGTCACCAAAGGTCTTGCGCCGTGTCGCATCGCGGCTCGCAATCGCCACGAGGACCCCTGACTTTGCTTCGCTCAATCCATCCGCAAAGTTGTGGGCAATGTCTCCCGGGCCAATGATGCCCCAGCGTGTGTGTTGCGTTTTTGCCATCTCATTCCATCCCTTCCAACTCATCAATGATCAGTTGCATCCAGCATGGGGTGAGGTCAAGGGAGTCACTCAAAATGCCGCTGCCAGTCTTGGTTGCCGCCCAAAACACGCAAAATCAGAACACCATTCTGCACTTCATTGTAGAAGATCATATGTGACCCACAGGGGTGCGCGCGAAGCGGTGGCCTGAACTCTTTCAACAAGCGGGACATTCTGGGAAAGTCGGCCAGCGACTCAAATGTTGAGCGGAGTTTCACCAGATAGTGCTCCGCAGCGGGAACTCCGAAATCCTGGACGCCCCGAACATAAATGTCGATGATATCTTCATCGGCTTGGACGGTTGTTTGGTATGAACTCAAGACTTGACCCCGGCCCTGTTGCGGGCCTCGGCAAACAATTCGTCAATTGAACGCTCACTTATGCCGCTCGCAATTCCTTCATCAACAGCCTTCTGAATATATGCAATGTATTCGGACTTGTTCAGGTCGTTGCGAACAAGATCGCGCATGTAATCGCTGGCCGTACTGTATTTTCCGGATTCGACGCGGGAATCAATCCACTGTTTCAACGCATCCGGAAGTGAAATGTTCATCGTGGCCATGGCGAAACTCCTTTGGTTCAACATGGCATGAATGGCAAAGTATGTCAAATTTTGCCATGAAACTAAACATATGAATTAGCTGATATAAACTCGTTCTTCGTAGGGTTTGCCTGGCAATTTCACTTGTTACCGGGAAAGAAACCGTATCATTCCATCCCTTCCAACTCATCAATCATTCCTGAAATCACAGACAAACCCTTCTGCCAGAAAGCCGGGTCCGTCGCATCGAGCCCAAACGGCTTCAGCAATTCCGAGTGATGCATCGTGCCACCTGCTCTCAGCATGGTGAAATACTTGTCCTGAAATCCGTCAGCACTTTCCTGGTACCGCGCATAAAGCGAGTTCACCAGGCAATCACCGAAGGCATAGGCGTACACGTAGAATGGCGAGTGGATGAAGTGGGGAATATAGGTCCAGAACACCTCGTAACCTGGCCCGATCCCAATTGAGTCTCCGAGACTCTCCTGTTGCACCTCAAGCCAGAATTGATTCAGATTTTCGGGGGTTAGCTCTCCCTCTTTACGTGCCGCATGAACCTTGCGTTCAAATGTGTAGAACGCAATCTGTCGCACTACCGTGTTGATCATGTCCTCGACTTTGGACGCCAGCAAGGCTTTGCGCTTCTTCTTGTCTGTCTCGTTCTTGAGCAAGCGCTGAAACGTCAGCATCTCGCCAAATACAGATGCGGTCTCAGCCAAAGTCAGCGGTGTTGATGCCATGAGAGCACCCTGCTTCGCCGCCAGCACCTGATGTACACCATGGCCCAACTCATGCGCCAACGTCATCACATCACGCGGCTTGCCGAGATAATTGAGCAAAACATAAGGATGCGCCGACGGCACCGTCGGATGCGCAAAGGCGCCCGGTGACTTTCCCGGTCGCGACGGCGCATCTATCCATTTTTTGTCAAAAAAGTCTTTGGCAATGGCAGCCATTTCGGGGGCGAACTCTCCATAAGCACTCAACACCGTGTCCTTGGCATCTGCCCATGGAATTTCGCGAGTGTCTTCAGAAGGTAACGGCGCATTCCTGTCCCAATGCATGAGCTTGTCCATGCCCAACCACTTGGCTTTCATCTTGTAATACCGGTGCGACAATTTCGGATAGGCTGCACGCACCGCACTGACCAGCGCCTCGACAACCTCAGGCTCCACCCTGTTTGATAGATGCCGTGCATCGGCAATGTCTTTAAATCCACGCCATGTGTCGGAGATATCCTTGTCCTTGGCGAGCGTGTTGGTGATCAGCGTGAACAGTTTCACGTTGTCACCAAACACTTTGGAGAGGGCCAATGACCCGGCCTTGCGCTTCTCGCGGTCTGGCGATTGCATCAGGTTGAGGGTCGGCTCCAGTGTCAACTCTTCACCATCGACTTGGAAACGCAGGCCAGCCATGGTTTCATCAAACAGGCGGTTGAAGGCCCCTGCTGACGTTTGTGATTTTTCCAGGAACAGCTGTTCAATCTTGTCTTCAAGTTGATAGGGCTTCTCCATGCGCAAATTGTCAATCCATGGCTTGAAATGCGCAAGGCTTCTGTCCTTCATCGCCCCTGCCAACGCTTCGTCACCGATGCGGTTCAACTCCAGTTCAAAAAACAGGATATCCGTTGAAAGCGCAGTGAGCTTGTCACTGACGTCGCCATAAAACTTGCCCCGCGCCGCATCCGTTGTATCGCCCACATAATAGAGTTGCGCATAGGACCCGACACGGCCAACCAGATCCGATAAGGCTTCATACGCTTTGATGGCCGACGCAAGTTCAGGACCGCTGCTTGCTGAAAGTTTGCCTTGCCAGCGCGCAGCAAACGCTTTGGCATCAGCTGCGGCCCGTGCAAGATCATCCGCAAACATCTTGGACTCAGGCGATGCATAGAGATCAGCGAGGTTCCATTCAGGCAAATCAGTCAAGGCTGGTGAAGTGGTCATGGCAGGTCCTTAATGTTTTATTGATGGATATGACCTGCTCCAGACTGAAAAACAACCGTCTCTGTCTCCAATTGCGCTATCCCATTAAGGCTGCCTTTACCCTTGGCTGCGATTGTGTCCCATAACAGGCCAAACAGAAGGTGACGACATTCGGGGGAATGTTGTCTGAACCATCCTTCAAAACAAAGAAAGCATCCAGGCATCTATGGCAACGCGCGTATTGATTGTCGAAGACGAACCGGCCCAGCGTCGCATCCTGGAAGAGATGGTCAAACGATTCGGTTTCGACGCTGTCGTTGCGGACAGTGGCTTCAAGGCCATTGAAACACTCGCGTCTCCCATCGGAGCAACAGTCGCACTGATCGTACTTGATTTGATGATGCCGGGCATGGACGGCCTCGAGTTCCTCGAACGCCTGCAAGCTATCCGGGGCGATGTTCCGGTCATCGTTCAAACATCACAGGGCTCAATCGAAACCGTCATCAAGGCCATGCGCGCCGGTGCCGATGATTTCGTCGTCAAGCCTGTATCACCGGAGCGGCTGCGGATTTCCATCCAGAACCTGCTCAAGGTCAACGCCCTCACTGAAGAAGTGAAACGACTCAACAAAAAGGTTGGTGGCTCACTTTCCTTCGACAATCTCATTGCCAACGCACCTTCCATGACAAGCGTTGTGCGCCTCGGTCGTCGTGGTGCCCAGTCCAATATTCCGATTCTGATTGAAGGCGAATCGGGTGTGGGCAAGGAAATGTTCGCACGCGCCATCCAGGGCGAAAGCGACAGATCAGGTAAACCATTCATCACTGTGAACTGCGGTGCGATCCCCGAGAACCTCGTTGAATCGATTCTGTTTGGCCACGAAAAAGGCTCCTTCACAGGAGCCACATCCAAACACATCGGTAAATTTCAGGAAGCCGACGGCGGCACGCTGTTTCTTGATGAAGTCGCTGAACTCCCACTCGACATGCAGGTCAAACTGTTGCGCGCCATTCAGGAAGGTGAGATCGATCCGATTGGATCTCGCCGCCCCGCAACTGTCAACGTGCGGTTGGTTTCCGCGACGAACCGCAATATGATTGAGATGGTCAAGCAGGGGAAGTTCCGCGAGGACCTGTATTACCGCCTCAATGTATTCCCGGTCATGTTGCCGCCCCTACGCGACCGACGCGAAGATATTCCGGCACTCGTGGACCATTTCATCATGCGCATTGCCGCCGAAGAAGGCCGCAAAGTGCGCAGTATCATGCCTGAAGTGTTGACCATGTTGCGGGCCTATGCGTGGCCGGGAAACGTACGGCAACTTGAAAACACGGTGTTCCGCGCAATTGTGTTATGTGAAAGCGATTGCCTGCGCATTGAGGACTTCCCGCAAATTGCATCCCTTGTCGATGGCTATGAAGTCAAAATCCCCCCTGCCGCCATTCCAGAAGTTGCAGCCCATCGTGTGGCCCCGGCTGTCGCACCCGGTCAAGTCGCTGACGGGACAGCCATCGGAATTCCCGTGGTGACTGACGGCGGCCATATTCGCACGTTGGAAGAAGTTGAAGCCGACATGATTCGCCTGGCACTCAGCAGGTATCGCGGCCAAATGTCTGAAGTTGCTAGAAAATTAGGCATCGGCAGATCGACCCTTTATCGCAAGATGAAGGATTTGGGCCTTGAAGAAATAGCAAGCTGAAAACTTTAAATAATCGAGTTTTTCAAACTTTGCTAAGCAAGCCTTTGCATTGTTTTTTTACAACCCACTGACTAGAATGGTCCCAATAGTCAGGGATAAAAATGTCAAAACGGCGTCACTCACTCGTTACTGGTCTAACCGTCACCGCGTTACTTGCGGGAATGGTCTATGCAGATGCTGCAACGAAAAAACGCAAGCTCGGGTTTTTCGAGCGCATGTTTATCAGCTCGTCGCCGAAGCGCCCCCAAGTGCAGCGCAACTCGGCATTCAGGTTTTGGAAGAACAACGACGGCGTCAGTGTCATCTATGGTAATCGCGTCCCCAACGAGCAACAGTTCTACGATAGTGATCCGGAACCATTGCCTACACTTGGAATGGGCAATCTCGATTATGTAGGCCCAAAAACCGTTTCCATATTCGATCCAAAGGCTGCCAAGGCCCTGACATCAACGGCTGCTGCTGACGCAATTCGTCAGGAATTTGCCGATAAGAAAATACAAATCCGCACACTTGCAAAAAACCGTGACGCGATTATCGCGCACTATGCGCAAACGTCCTACCGGCCCATTTGGATGTTGGACGGCAAACTCACTGATCGCGCAAAGCAGGTGCTGCAACATATGGCAAGTGCCAATACTGAAGGCTTGCTTCCGCACCACTATTTACCAACACTTCTGCCTGACGTGTCAGATGCAAGCTTGTCAGTGACTTTTGAGCCAAAGGATGCGGCCTCACTCGACATTGACCTGACACGCGCGGCATTGCTTTATGCAAGGCATGTTTCAAGCGGCCTCTTTGAGCCCAACAAGCTTTCGCTCTACCACGACATCACGCCCGAAGTGACCGCACCTGAATCAGTGCTGCGTGTTCTGGCTTACACACCATTTCCTGCAGCTTACATGCAGACCTTGGTACCCAAACATGCGGCCTATGCCGTTCTGAAAAATCAGCTCGCAGTGCTTGAGTCTTCAATATCTGCATCCCCCCACGTTCCGTTTGAAACAACTGGCCAGCGCGTCAAAGCCGGTCAGCGCGATGCACGTATTCCGGATCTGCGCAAGCGCATGTTGGATGCAGGTCTGCTGGAACCCGGTGATGCACTCGTGACGGAAACCGCGCGTGAACTGCTCGACAAATCGTTGTCAAAGGCACTGAAGGATTTCCAAACCTCGAACGGCCTCAAGGCTACGGGCAACTTGGACAAGCCGACGGAGGTCGTACTTTCAATTGACCCGCGCCAGCGCCAGCGTGACAAATTGGCAATCAACCTTGAACGTCTGCGCTGGATTCCAAAAGACCTTGGCAATCGTAATGTGCTTGTGAATCAGGCTGGTTTTGAAGTTGTTGTGACAGCAAACAATGCCGAAGTTTGGCGCAGCAATGTCATTGTCGGTCGACCAATGACACAGACGGCCGTGTTCAGCGACACCATGGAAACTGTTGTATTCAACCCGTCATGGGGCGTTCCGCAGTCGATTATCGTCAACGAGTACATGCCAAAACTGCGGCGTGACCCGGGCTATCTGGACCGCATGGGATTCAAGGTCGTCAACAGCGCAGGCAAAGTTGTTTCCTCACGCAGCGTGAATTGGGGCGCTTATGGAAACAAGCCGCCCTTTGGTGTTCAGCAACCACCCGGTGTCGAAAATGCACTGGGCGAAATCAAGTTCCTGTTCCCGAATTCCCACGACATCTACATGCACGACACGCCCACACGCAATCTCTTCTCGGAAACATCGCGAGCCTTTAGTCATGGCTGTGTGCGCGTTCAAAACCCGCGCGAATTTGCCACCGTCCTTCTCAACTGGAGCAGGGATTCAGTTGATCAACGAGTTGAGGGTGGAGAAAGCAGCTCTGTGAAGCTACCGTCGCCTTACCGTGTTCATCTGACATACTTTACGGCCTGGCCCGACAAAAATGGCAAGGTCGCATATCATTCTGACTTCTATGGCCGCGACGCCAAGATGCTGGATGCACTTGCCGTGATGAGAAAGCGCGCACGTCAGATTGAAACGGTGTCCCTCATGGACCAAACAAACGGCTCTGGCCAAAAAACCGTGCAGGAATGAAACAATTTTTGCGCGTCTTAGGCTGTCGTTAAACATAACAGAACAAAGTGAATATGTGCCTTCGGTGCCTCAAACGCGCCGCATTTATGGCTGAATCGGATTTGGTCGGAATCTGGGCTAAATCCATTGAGTACCGGGGGGTTTACCTGGTGGGGTATGTAAAGTATGGGTAAAGACAACTTCGTCGTGGGACAACACAAGACATTGAAGAGCAGGGTTCGGAATTCACTGATATCAGTATCAGTTGCAACACTTGTTGCAGCTGCGCTTTGGGCTGGTGGAATTGCTGAAACCATTGCCGGTGGCGAAACCCGCACAATTTCTTTGCGCCACATCCACACCAAGGAAAGCCTGACAGTCACTTACATGCAGAACGGCCGCTATGTGCCGTCAGCCATGAAGAAGATCAACTACCTGCTGCGCGATTGGCGTCGTGACGCTGTTGTGAACATTGATCCGAAATCCTTGGATCTGGTTTGGGAGCTCCACGCAGACTTGGGCTCAAATCGCCCCATTCACATCGTCAGCGGATATCGTTCGCCGCGCACCAATGCATTCCTGAAACGCATTGGTCGCAACGTCGCAAAACACAGCCAGCACATGAATGGCAAGGCCATCGACTTTTATTTCCCCGATGTGCCCACACAGAAAATTCGCAACAGCGCACTCGTCCGCAAGGTTGGAGGAGTTGGCTATTACCGGACATCTGGAGGCCCAACCGGGTTTCTGCATGTTGATTCCGGCAAAGTACGCCATTGGGGTCCACGGATCAGCAAAGCCCAATGGGCGCAGATCATGCGCGAAGGAAAAAAGACGGTTGGCCGCCGCCTTGGCAATCCCAATTCGGAGTCCAGCCAGACATTCGCCGTTGCGGCCCTCGAACCTGAAAAGCAAAAGTCAAAATCCGGTGGTTTGATCTCTTGGCTGACAAGCAACAAGAAAAAACCTGTCACAGTCGAGAGAACGCCTGAAGAGCCCGACTACAATCCCGTTTACGCAGGATCGGACGAGGATGATCTGGCTGAACTCGCCGCCACTGCATCGTCTGAAGGAACTGTTGCGCGCAAAAAGCAACCCGCCCAAACACTCGGTCAGGATGGCGTATTTGGCGATGAAGAAATTGCAGCGTTATCTGCATCAATCGTCAGTGAAAGCCGCATGGCAAGACCTGCTGACGTAAGTGTCGGCGATGAAGTTCCACGCCCACGGTTGAAGCCCATCGAAATCATGATGATGGCGGCTGCCGATATGAAGATTGAACCCGCATCAGCTCAGCCTGATGAGGAAGTGATCAACGCCAAGATCGAAAAACCCTCTGCAAATTGGCGAGATGACGGAAGCTTTGGACTACGAACCAATTGTGCCATCGCAAACAATGGCCGAAGGCAAGTCGGATTTCGGAGCTGACATTCCAGTGACACTGGCAAAAGACATTCCTGAAATTCGGCCCGTTCTCGCCGCTGGCATATCGGACACCTTCAATTGGTGGCCTGAGTTGGCAGCGGACGTCAACGCCGAAGCACCGCTTGAACCCGTGCAGCAAACGGCGGAAGGCAAAAGTGACATTCAGGTCGTAGTCCGCGATGGCAAGGGCAACCCCGAGCCATCAGCGCTTGCGATGACGCTTAACTGACAACAGTTATTCTGCGGCTTCCCGTTCAGGAACCATGCCAAGGGCTGCGAGATAGACGTCAATCATGGCATCTTCTTCCATGCGCTCAGCTGCATCTTTCTTGCGCAACGAAATGACCTTCCGCAACACCTTGGTGTCAAAGCCGTTGGCTTTCGCTTCAGCATAAACTTCCTTGATGTCGCCCGCGATGGTCTTCTTTTCTTCTTCAAGGCGCTCGATGCGTTCCACAACCGAACGCAACTGACCATGTGCAAATGTTGTTTTGGTACCTTCGGCCACGTGTTGCTCCTGCTCGCTCAATGATTGTTTTTTGGCTGGTTTTGAAATGCGCTCGACTGCTCCGTCGTCGCTTCTTTCTGGAATTGCCGTTTCCAGTCTTCGTAGGGCATGCCATAGACGGCTTCGCGGGCCTCTGCACGAGACATTTCACCACCCAGCTGGGCAGCAGCCTCTTCCATCCAATTCGACAGGCAGTTTCTGCAAAATCCGGCCAGGTTCATCATGTCGATGTTCTGCACATCAGTGCGGCCCTGCAAATGCTTCACAAGGCGACGGAATACCGCTGCTTCAAGGTCTCTGGTGTCAATTTGGTTCGCCACTGGTTCCTGCCTTCTGAGTGTGTCATAGCGACTGCTGCAACACCTCTCCATCCCGTATTGAAAGTCATCCACACGTCAATTCAAACCGGGCAAAAGCCTTGAAGTTGACAGTTTTATCTGAAACATAACCATTTAGCCATTAGGCCATCAGGAGCTTACTATTGACGAGAGCAGCACCAAATGAAATGTAGGGGCAATTCGACGGTGGCCAGGAGGTACGGCATGTTTCGCATTTCCGCAGGACTAGTAACTGCGGTGTTGGCACTTGGTTTGACATCCAATTTGGCCCGAGCTGATTTGAAGTTGTGCAACAATACAGAAAGCCGTGTTGGGGTTGCAATCGGTTACAAAGACAAAAAAGGCTGGGCCAGCGAAGGCTGGTGGACTGCTGAGCCAAAGAAGTGCCTGACCCTTCTCAAGGGTTCGCTGATTTCGCGTTACTATTATGTCTTTGCTGTCGACTACCAGAAAGGTGGTTCATGGGGTGGCAAGTCCATGCTGTGCATCAAGGACAAAGTTTTCACAATTCGCGGCCTCGATGGCTGCACTGAACAGGGAAGCAAAAAAGTGGGTTTCTTCGAAGTCGATACAAATGAAGAGCAAGACTGGACGGTGTCACTGTCCGGCAACAAAACCACGAACCCGCCAAAGTAAGTCCAGTGCGCAGAAATCGTAAGGTCAAGATCCTCGCCACATTGGGTCCCGCATCATCATCCGAAGAGATGATTGAAAAGCTGTTTATCGCCGGAGCCGATGTGTTCCGCATCAACATGAGCCACACATCCCACGAGCACCTGCGTGAGCTGCATGGATATATTCGCAGCGTCGAAAACCGGATCAATCGGCCCATCGGCATTTTGGCGGATTTGCAGGGCCCAAAGATTCGTATCGGAACCTTCGCCAACAAAGAGGTGCTGATCAAAGCTGGCGACACCTTTACATTTGACACCAACAAGGCACCTGGAGACGCGACACGCGTCCACCTGCCCCACCCTGAAATTTTCGCAGCCGCAAAAACCGGCGACTCATTGCTGCTCAATGATGGTCGTCTGCGCGTTGAGATTACGGATGCAGCAAAAGACCATCTGACCACGCGCATCATTTTCGGCGGTGTGCTGTCTGATCGCAAGGGCGTCAACCTGCCCGATACGGTTTTGCCAATCCCTGCTCTCACCGAGAAAGATCGCAAAGACCTCGAAGCCGCTGCTTCGCTCGGCGTGGACTGGATCGCGCTTTCTTTCGTGCAGCGCGCAGAGGACGTGGCAGAGGCAAAGAAGTTGATTGCTGGCCGTGCGAACGTGATGGCGAAAATTGAAAAGCCATCTGCACTTGTTGTACTGAATGACATCTTGCGGATCGCTGACGGAATAATGATTGCACGCGGCGACTTGGGCGTTGAATTGCCCATCGAAGCAGTACCTGCCCGGCAAAAACAGATTACGCGCGCCGCCCGCCGCTTTGGCAAGCCGGTCGTCGTTGCAACACAAATGCTGGAATCGATGGTGACAGAACCAGTTCCGACCCGCGCCGAAGTCTCAGACGTTGCAACAGCAGTTTATGAAGGCGCTGACGCCGTGATGTTGTCTGCAGAAAGTGCCACGGGCAAATGGCCAGAAAAAGCCATCGCAACAATGGATCGCGTCGCCCAAAACGTCGAGACGGACGGCTACTATAACTCCATCATGCACGCCCAGCGGACCGAGCCGGAACCAACAGCAGCAGATGCAATCGCGGCTGCCGCGCGCACCGTTGCTGAAACGCTCGATGTCGCAGCCATCGTTTGTTACACGGGCTCAGGATCCACTGGATACCGCGTCGCCCGTGAACGGCCCAACATGCCGATTCTGGCTCTCACGCCCATTCGCGAAACGGCGCGCAAACTTGCCCTGTTGTGGGGAACGCATTGTGTCCTGGTTGACGACGCACCCACTTTGGATGCCATGTTCAGCAATGCCGGTGAAGTCGCATACAAGGAAGACATGGCAAAACAGGGTGATCGCGTGTTGATCACCGCCGGTGTGCCCATTGGAACACTCGGGACCACCAACTTGTTGCGCATCATCACCATCGGGAAAGACGGCAAAGGCATCTGACTTCAGATGTTGGGAGATGCCCTCTCGAGCAATTTGACGACGGCCTTTACATGTTCCAATGTTGGATTGATGACCAAGGCGTCACGGTAAGCTTGAAGTGCCAGATCTGACTTGCCCATATCCTCGAGGATGAGGCCACGTCCGATAAGCGCCCCGAAGTGGCGCGGCTCCAAGTCGAGAACTTTGCCAAGATCGACAAGTGCTTTGTCGTTTTCGCCCTTCGCATAATACAGGGCCGCCCGCTTGTTGTAAGCCTCTGCATGATCCGGGTAAGTCTGGATGGAAAGATCAAGAATGGATTGGGCAGCATCATAACTCTTGGCCCGGATCGCTTTGATAGACTGCCCTAGCAACACATCAGCTGTCGGCGAGCCTGACTGCAACCAAAGATCATAAATCTGTGATTCTGCCTTGTTGCTGTTCTTTTGGAGTTTGCCAAACAGCCGATCAAGCTCCGCTGCGCGGCTCTCTTCTTTCGAAGCAACTTGTCCCTCTGCCGCTTGTGCCACGTGGCCAACCACCGACACAGACCAAAAAAGCAATGGCAGCAAGACTGATTTCATGGCCCAGATATGCCACATCAATGAAGGCAACAAAACGACAAACGCGCCGGGAATGCCGACGCGCCTGAAAAACACGAGCCGGGACTTAACCCTGGCGAGCTTTGAAACGTGGATTGGTCTTGTTGATGATATAGACCCGGCCCTTGCGGCGGATCAGCTTGTTGTCGCGATGACGCTTCATCAAGCCCTTGAGAGAATTGCGAACTTTCATGTAACACCTATATGCCGAAACGGCAAAAAACTGAACTCGTTGCTGTACATAGAGACCACGTCCCACCCTGTCAACCACTGCTGAGACACCTGATAAACATAGAAAATACAATATGTTAGCAAACGAAATCACCATTACCGCAGTCATCGCCGCTGCCAGCGTGCTGACCGTTGCAGCACTGGCATGGCGCGAAAAGCGGGTCCGCACCAGCCTTGATCCAAGTCTGCTTCCGTCGACGCCCATCATGTTGTTCGCTGGTGTTGTGGCAATTCTGTCAATTGTCCACATGCTCAATCTGTTCGGCATTCAAACCGGGCGGTAAAAATCCTTGTAGGCGTCCCGCAAGGCCGCTTTTTGCACTTTGCCCATGGCATTGCGTGGCAAGTCGGTTCGCTGAATAATGGCTTTGGGCAACTTGAAGGGGGCTAGCGACGTGCGCAACGCCTGCAGTACTGACTGCGTTATCAATGACAACATCGGCCTTTGCGACAACAATCGCCGTGACCCCCTCCCCAAAATCATCGTGCGGCAGCCCAATAACTGCCGATTCTTCGACACCGTCCATGGCGTCAATCAACGACTCGATTTCTTTCGGATACACATTGAAGCCGCCCGTGATGATCAGATCCTTGGCGCGGCCGGAAATGATAACATAGCCATCCGCATCAATGCGCCCCACATCACCCGTCCGAAAATATCCGTCACGGGTCATGTCCTCAGCCGTTTTCTCAGGATTGCGCCAGTAACCCTTGAAAAGATTCGGACCTTTCAGTTCGATCATGCCCGTCTCACCTTTTGGCACTTCACGTCCTTGTTCCAGATCGGCAATGCGGACGGCAATATGGGGCAATGGGCGTCCGACCGTGCCGGCTTTGCGCTCACCCACAAGAGGGTTGCTGGTGTTCATGCTGGTTTCAGTCATGCCGTAACGCTCAAGAATCACATGTCCGGTCCGCGCCCGAAAAGCCGCATGGGTCTCGGCGAGAAGTGGTGCCGATCCCGAGATGAACAGCCGCATGTGGGACACACTGTCCCGCGTCAGCCGCTCATGTTTCAGCAACCGCGTGTAGTAAGTGGGAACCCCCATGAATGCAGTCGCGCGGGGAAACAGCGCAATCACATCATCAGCATTAAAGGATCGATGGAACAACATCGATCCACCGGACAACAGGATGGTGTTGGTTGCCGTAAAAAGACCATGCGTGTGATAGACCGGGAGGGCATGGATCAGTGTATCCTTTGCAGTAAATCCCCACGTATCAACAAGAGCCAGCGCATTCGAAGCAAGATTGCCATGACTAAGCACGGCACCTTTCGACCGCCCTGTCGTTCCTGATGTGTAGAGAATGGCAACGGGCGTGTCCCAGTCCAACGAGAGGCGACCGTCGACAGGGGACTTCCTCGTGTTCTGCGCCACACTGAGTGCAAGACTCCCCTGCCCTTCACCATCCAAGGTCAATACTTTGCAGTGCTGACCGAACAAGTCGGTGAACACTTTTTCTGCCGCCGGATCACACACAAACACGGCAGGCTCGGCATCGCCGATAAAGTAGCTGACTTCCTGAGGTGTGTAGGCGGTATTCAACGGTAGAAAAATGTACCCGTTGCGGGCGCACGCCCAGAACAGCGCAAGGGCCTCGACACTCTTGGCAACTTGGACGGCAATCCTGTCGCCCCGTTGTGCGCCGTGAGTTTCCAAGGCATCGGCGAACGACGTAACTATATCCCAGAATGCAGCCGCAGAATAGCTCTGCTTGTCTTCACATTGAAAAAGGATCTTGTCTGCAATACGCCGCGAAACAGCAAGATCATAAAGATCTGCTGCCGTTTCATCCTTGAGCCAATCAGGCGTAGCCATTTTCCCAGGATTTCCTGGCGCGCCAGATCTCAAGCCACTCTTGAGCGGCAGTTTTGTGTGCGTCATTGCCACGCAAAATTCCCGACAGGCTGAACAAAGCCACGCGCACCAAGACGTGGAGCTTCATGAGAAATATCCCCATGGCAGCACGCATCTTTGACCAATGCTTGTGCACAAACGTGGCCTTGCCAGTGAACAGCCGGATGAGTTTTCCCGCTCTGACTTTTTCCGAGGCGCCACCATAATGCACAATCTCAGCAGTCGGAGTCACCGTGGGTGTTGCGCCATGCTCACCCGCGCGATAGCAAAGGTCTGCCTCTTCGGCATAGATGTAGAATTTCTCATCAAAGGCACCAAGTTCATTCCAAAACTTGAGTTCAAGGAGCAGGAAACAGCCAGTAATAAGGTCCACTTGCCGTTCGGTTGAACGATCCCATCCACCATAGGCTTCTGGATTAAGCAGATTGCTGTTCGGAAACATCATCGACAATCCGGTTGCACTCGCAGCAAGTGACCACAGCGACATGAACCGCCAACAGGACGCCGGATTGAGTGACCTGTCCGCGAAGAGCGTCTTTCCGCCCCAGACTTTTGCCGAGGGCCTTTGGGTCGAGAAAACAACGAGCTTCTCGATGGCATTGTCGAGAACAAGCGTATCAGGATTGAGCAACAGCAATAGGGTTTTGGTCGCATGACGCGCGGCAACATTGTTGCCTTTTCCAAACCCGAGATTTTCTTCTGACCGAATGAGTTTGACTGTTGGGAACCGTTTCGCAATGGCATCCGCTGATCCGTCTTCGGACTTGTTGTCGAGGACGATGACTTCCATGTCGAGCGAGTGTGGTTGTTGTAACACGGACGCGATGCAGTCACACGTCATTTCCCGGGTGTTGTAACTGACAATAACAACTGAAACTGAAGGTAGCTTTGTCATGAATATCGGGTCAGCTTCTTTTTGTTGTTGTTTTTTGTGTCGTGTGCCGTCGGTTGCACTTTGACTGCAGGACGGAAGTTGCCGACTTTCCTTGGAGGTTCGGCAGAAGGTGCAGCACCTTCCTGCGCGAGGTTTGCATCACCATCCTTGACATCAATAAGCCAAGCGCCTGACCCAAGGAAAAACATGAACATGACGTAGGACGCATTCCACTGGTGCACGGTGATGGCAGAAATCAACACGGCCACCAACGTAAACATCCATGCAAATCTCATGTTTTTATGTTCTTGCAAAGTCAGTTTTGCCTGCCCGATATTCTTGATCAAAAAGAACAGCGCTACAAAGAGGAAGAGAACGGCTGGCAAACCAAAAGTGACAGCAATCACAAGGTAAAAGTTATCGATACTGGACAACATCCACCAGGGTCGCTCCCAATCACCTGTATGGCCTATGCCGAACCAGGGAGTTTTGAGTGCTTGGGCTGATCCAAACTGCCAGATGAGGACGCGGTAGTAAGACGTATCGCTGTTGAAAACGAGATATGAAATAAATACCTGGATCGGATTACGGTTGGAAATCAAATCCACCACGAAATAAGCCGAAACAAAAATGCCAATCAGGATTTTCCAACGCGCCTTGACTGACCGGGTAATGTACTCCCAACCTGCCAGCATCGTTTGCATCACGATGGAGAGATAAGCACCAGAAGAGAGCGAAAAGAACGTACAAATCACGGATACAATTCCGCGAAAACTTGTCGAGATGGAAATGGGTTTCCGTTCCAGGCCGATGGTCGACAAGGCGAACCCGTATGACGCAAAGATGCCGTATAGAATTGGATGCTCGAAACTGACCTGTGCGCGGCGCATGCCAAGACGTCCATATTGCGCCTCGCCGTCGTACACGACCGGAATTGTCTTGAAGATGCTCTGGCATATCTCCAGAAGCAGGGCGCGGTGCGTAATCGCCTCGAGTGCGGCAAATGGCAGGATGATGATCAATATGATCTGGAAAGTTTTGATCATTGAACGGAACTGCATTTGGTTCCGGATGTAGGAGCGCGCCAGAAAATAAGCCCCAAGTGTTTCAATGGCCAACATTCCTACGGGCTCAACGGACACGGAGAATCCGTCATCGACAAACAGTGCCAACTGGCACCACAGCGTAAACAGGATCATGAAGTAGTCCGTCGGTCGCTTCGGGCCAGCCTTGCCCGATATCCACGCAATCAAAGCCGGAAACAGAACAGCGATCAACAACAGCCGATAGACTGTAAGACGCAGCGGTCCAATCTGGATGACAAATGGCAAGACAAGTGAAATCAAGAACAGCGCCGGCCAAACGTGAATTTTCCGCTTCGCCAGTTCGGCCTGCATTTTTTCGATGCCTGACAGCTGCCTAGGCTCTATATTGGAAACTGCAGTCATTTCCTGTTCCACCGTGGGCCGCTTCGTCCCTTCTGGAAAACCATGCCGAGCATGCGCCAAGCGCGATACATCCTGATCTTGAACAACATGACGGACGCCAGCATCATTTCACGGCCTGATGTAATACGGTCAGAGACGACGATCTTGCGAATATCAACAACGGCAGACAACGCCACTGCGATCGATCTCAGCAACCAGAACAAGCGGCCAAACAGGCCGACGGGTTTTTCATTGAAATCATGGGAAATGTGACGATCCCATTTTTTCTTCAGCTCTTCAAAACTCTGTCGCGCCGGATGGTACACAATCAGCTCCGGCACATAGTGTATGTCGATCTGCGCTTGCTCAGCGCGCTTGCCCCATTCACGGTCTTCAGCAAAATCAATGCCTGCAAAGGGCCCAATCTTGAAAAATGCTTCGCGTCGCATGGCCAGATTGCCTGTGCCTGAAAACTTGTGCTTTTCGATGTATTCGGCCTGTCTGTATGCGAACACGCTTTCATAGGCCTCGAGCATCGTAGGGTTGCTTTCGTCAGCCAACCCGATGCGAACATCGCCGCCAATCACCTGGAAGTCGGGACGGGCCTTGAATGTTCGGATCACCCAGCTGAGCCAGTCGCGATTGGCGATGCAGTCGGCGTCAATAAAAGCCAGAATATCGCCTTTGGAAACCTCTATGCCGCGATTGCGGGCAGGACCGGGGCCTGGTTTTGCCTCGCGTTCCAATCGCACAAAGCTGAACTTTGCCACAACATCGGTTGGCAACACCTTTGACCCGTTATCGACGACGATGACTTCCGCGTCACGCAGCAGCTCTACTTGCGGTGCGAGCGCAGCCAGGCATCGGACCAGATATGCCGGTTGGTTGAGGTGCGGAATGACGATGGATATCATGCCTCACCCAACAGCCGTTGCACGCATTTTGCCGTGCTACCCTGCCACGCTGGCAACTCAACACCCATGACATCGCGCAGTTTCGAACAATCCAGTCGCGAGTTTGCAGGTCGTTTAGCCGGTGTAGGATATGCATTCGTCGAAATTGCATGAAGGTTTGGCGATTTAAACCCAAGTGCTGCGGCACTGTCAAAAATGTGTCTTGCAAATCCGTGCCATGTAACATCGCCACGTCCGGCAGCGTGATATGTGCCCCACTGAGCTTTGTCTATTTCGGCAAGTTGACAAATGGCGATGATCGCCTCTGCAAGGTCATGCGCCGAAGTGGGATTGCCGATTTGGTCATCCACGACACTGACGTCGGTTTTCTCACGCCCGATCCGCAACATGGTTTTGACAAAATTTGATCCGTACACAGAATAAACCCACGACGTTCTGAGGATGACATGACGTGGCGCGAGTGCACGCACCGCCTCTTCACCTTCTAGTTTGGATTGCCCGTATACGCCCGCCGGATCAACCGCATCCAATTCTGTATAAGCGGAAGACTTGTCACCCGCAAACACATAGTCCGTGGAAATGTGGACAACTGGTACATTGAGCAAAGTCGCGGCTTCTGCAACTGCTGCAGCGCCATCCCTGTTGACCGCGAATGCGGCGGTAACATCATTTTCGGCTTTGTCGACTGCAGTATATGCAGCTGTATTGACAATAATATCAGGCTTTGCGGCGATTATAAAATCGCGCGCAACCGGACCGTTCATCAAATCAAACTCAGGCCGACCTGCACAGATGCACGTCAACAGAGGATGACGATGCGCCACATCAGCAACGCATCGAGCAAGTTGTCCCTGCCCGCCTGTAACAAATATTTTCATCACTCGGCTTTCTGACCAAGCCGTTCGCCTGAATACCGGCCAGCGCGCAACGGCTGCCACCAGTCGCCATTTGCCAGATACCAATCAATTGTTTTTGCAAGCCCGCTTTCGAATGTCTCGACAGGCTGCCAATCCAGCTCGCTTTTCATTTTACTCGCATCAATGGCATACCGCAGATCGTGGCCAGGCCGGTCCTGCACGTAGGAAATCAACTCACGATAGGAGCCCTCATTGCGAGGGCGAAGTTGATCAAGCCTATCCGTAATGGCGTGCACTACCTCGAGGTTTGTGCGTTCGCAATTTCCACCTATGTTGTAGGACTCGCCAATTTTTCCGCGCATCATCGCAACCGCCAGTGCCCGCGCATGATCTTCGACATAGAGCCAATCACGGACGTTCTGTCCTGTGCCGTAAACCGGCAGCTTTTTGCCTTCCAGAGCATTGAGAATCATCAATGGAATGAGCTTCTCAGGAAAATGATACGGCCCATAATTGTTCGAGCAGTTTGTCAAGACCACGGGCAACCCATAGGTCGCATGCCAGGCTCTGACCAAGTGATCAGAGGCAGCTTTCGAAGCGGAATAAGGCGACGATGGAGAGTATGGTGTCGTCTCGGTGAACAGGCTTTCGTCGAGTGGCAACTCACCAAAAACTTCATCAGTTGAAATGTGATGAAACCGAAACCGGTCTTTTTTCTCACCTTTCAATGTTCCATAGTAGGCGCGCACGGCCTGCAGCATGGAAAAAGTGCCAATGATATTGGTCTGAATGAATTCGCCCGGACCATCAATCGAACGATCCACGTGACTCTCGGCCGCAAGATGCATGACCGAATCAGGCTGTTCCGACATCAAGAGCTTTTCCACGCCATCCCGGTCACAGATATCCAGCTTTGCGAGTTTATATCGCCCTGTCTTTTCCAACATGGCAACGCTGCCAGATGAAGAAGCATACGTAAGCTTGTCGAGATTGATGACACTCGCCTTCAGGTCCTGCACCAAATGACGGCAGACGGCAGATCCGATAAATCCGGAACCACCCGTCACAAGAATTTTCATCACTTCATCTCCGAATAAACAAATTCAGCTGCAACATCTTTGAGAAATGGCGCAACCTTGTCCTTTGCTGAAAGCACAGGTTCCAGACCATCCAGCGGCCAATCAATGGCAATGTCAGAATCATTCCACCTGATTCCCCTGTCATGGTCAGGTGAGTAGTCTGCAGTGACTTTGTATATCACTTCAGTATGTGGCTCTAATGTGATGAATCCATGTGCGAATCCTTTCGGCACAAGAATCTGGTTCCAGGCTTTTGCGCTCACTTCAAGAGCAACCCACTTGCCGTAGAATGGCGAACCGGTCCGTATGTCCACGGCCACATCGAGAATCGAGCCCTTGACGACCCGCACAAGCTTGTCCTGTGCAAAAGGAGGCGCCTGGTAATGCAATCCACGCAAAACGTGGCGCGCAGCTGAGTACGAATGGTTATCCTGAACCCAATGGTCCGGAAGACCATGGGGTGCCAATTTACTTTGCGAATAGGTTTCTGAAAAAAACCCGCGGTCATCGCCAAATTTTTTTGGCACGATCTCAAACACGCCGGGCAAACTGAGTTCTCTGACAATCATATCAAGCATTGTCCTGCAGATGTTCGGCTACACGCTGCCGCAGATAAGTCGCGTACTCGGTCTTGCCCAGTGCTGCGGCTCGCTTCAACACGTCGTCTGCAGACAAATATCCGCATTCCAAGGCAATCTCTTCAGGGCAACACACTTTGAACCCTTGCCGCGTTTCAATAGTACGCACAAATGCACCCGCATCCTGCAAACTGTCATGCGTACCCGTGTCGAGCCAGGCAAAACCGCGCCCCATCAACTCAACACGCAAGTCCCCGCGCCGCAAATAGTGCGCGTTGATGTCGGTGATCTCCAGCTCGCCCCGTGGTGATGGTTTGATGGACTTTGCGATGTCCGTAATATCCTTGTCGTAGTAGTAGAGTCCCGTGACCGCCCAGTTGGACTTGGGTTTTTCTGGTTTTTCTTCAATGGATTGCGCCCGGAATTGTTTATCGAACGAAACCACGCCATAACGCTCAGGGTCATTCACATGATAAGCAAAGACAGTCGCACCTGACTCCTGCGAAGCCGCGTCGGTGCACATTTTTCCCAGGCCTGCCCCATGGAAAATATTGTCGCCGAGCACAAGCGCGGCACCTTCACCACGCAAAAATGATTCGCCGATGAGAAAAGCCTGCGCCAAACCGCCGGGATGTGGCTGTTCAGCATAGGAGAAGTTAACGCCAAAGGCCGACCCGTCTCCCAGCAACTTCTGGAAGAGTGGAAGGTCATGGGGCGTTGAAATGATCAGAATGTCCTGGATGCCAGACAGCATCAACACCGAAATTGGATAATAAATCATGGGCTTGTCGTAAACTGGTAGCATCTGTTTTGAGACCGCCAGTGTGAGCGGATAGAGCCGTGTGCCGCTCCCCCCCGCCAAAACAATACCGCGTTTCCGCGTGGACATATTAATTCCTCTTTTCAATGCGATTTCATCGGTTAGTAGACGGCTAATTAATTCAACCATCTTATCTGCCTAACGCGCACACGGTGTTATCCACCGCGTCAACGTTATGCAGGATATGCCTACCTCTTTGCACAGCCACCACCAATTTATTAAGGTGAAAGTGATTTTAGTATTAACTTATGGACCCTGTTAGCCTTATGCGCGAAGTTGTTCCGCAAGCATGAAATTTGCAGGCAATATCAATCGGGAAGAGATGGTAAGTTCGACGGAATGACAGTGCACAATATTGAGACAGGTTTATCCTCCACACCAGCAAAGTCTGCTTTAGCACAGCCGTGGCTTGGTCCACTGGCTTACGTTGCTGTCATTCTCGCAACGATTGCCTTTTTCTGGCAAGGCATCGAATCGCTCTTCGTGGCCTGGCAACGGCCAGAATACAGCCATGGCTACATCATCCCTGCCATTGCCATCTTCATTGCTCTGAAGCGCATGACATGGAGCGCAGTAGAAAACAGTCGCACCGGTGTCGTATTTGGCCTGGCGCTGCTCGTGCTTGGTGTACTTGCGGGTATCTTTGGGCGACTTTCAGCCATCCCCGACATTTCCACCTACGGTCTTTTGATTGTGATTGCAGGTTTGGCAATATGTGTCTGGGGCCTGCCCCGTGCGGTCAAACTCTGGCCGGCTTGGGTATATTTGGGTTTCATGCTGCCTTTGCCCAATTTCATTTATTGGCCCCTGTCCATCAAACTGCAGTTTCTGTCATCAGAAATTGGCGTGGCCTTGATTAAACTCATGGGCGTTCCCGTGTATCTCGATGGCAACATCATCGATCTTGGCAACTATCAACTTCAGGTGGCGGAAGCCTGCAGCGGCCTGCGGTATCTGTTTCCGCTCATGAGTTTCGGGTTCCTCTTTTCTGTTCTTTACAGGGGTCCGACGTGGCACAAGATATTGATCTTCCTGGCGTCTATTCCGATCACGATTCTGATGAACAGTGTGCGAATCGCCGCCATTGGGTTCCTGGTGAACAGCTACGGCACGTCGCAAGCGGAAGGGTTCCTGCATTTCTTTGAAGGTTGGGTTGTTTTTGCAGTGTGCATAGCAATGCTGTTCCTGCTGGCCATCATACTTCAACGCTTCACGGCCAATCCTCAAAGCATCAGTTCAGTACTTGATCTCGACACCGAAGGCCTTTTTGCAAAGCTGGGCCGCATAGCCAACGCCACTGTCACAAAATCTGTGCTGATTGCGTTAGCGCTCATTTCCGTCGCGGCCGTGTCACAAGTTGCACTTCAGCCGAAACGTGTTTTTCCGGATCGAACCACACTCGATTTGTACCCTTCGGTTTTGGGCGAATGGAATGGCAACAGAAGCTATCTCGAATTCGAAATTGAACGGGTATTGGGTGCCGACGACTACTTGATGGCGGATTATTCTAAGGGTCCAAGCACGCCCAGCGTGAATTTCCTTGTGTCCTATTACAAGTCCCAGAACGAAGGCAGTGGCATACACTCGCCTGAAGTCTGCATTCCAGGCGGTGGCTGGGAAGTGTCCAAGTGGGAACAAATCCCGCTCGCCTTGGGTGGAGAAGTCAACCGCAGCTTCAATGTGAACCGGGCCATCATTCAAAAAGGCCTCAATCGCCAACTGGTTTATTACTGGTTTGAACAACGTGGCCGACAGCTGACCAATGATTACTTGGCAAAGGCCTACACGGTCTATGATTCCATTGCCGTGGGCCGGTCTGATGGCGCAATGATACGCGTTGTGACCCCCTTGTTGCCGGGCGAACAGGTTGAATCAGCATCGCAGCGGTTATCCGGCTTCCTGGAATTGGCACTGAAGCCACTCCCGGCATTTGTGCCGCCGTAACCGATCAGACATGTTTTGGCACTATTGAGGCATTCGAGTTTTCGAAAGAGGTTAGATCAATGTTGAGTCACATGCGGCACAAACTGAAGTATGCATCCATTGGATTTGCGGCCCTTGCCCTGGTTGCGTGCGGCTCTGCTGAAGACCGTGCAAAGGCATACTACGAAAGCGGCAGCCGCTACCTCGAGCAGAAAGACTATGTCAAAGCCGCAATCGAGTTTCGCAATGCGCTGAAACTCAAGGAAGACTATGCCGATGCCTGGCTCGGCATGTCAAAGATTGAGGAAAACGAGCAGAACTGGTCGCGCGTCGTTGGCGACCTCAACAAAGTTCTCGAAATCAATCCGAAGCATCTGGAAGCATTGGAAAATCTGAGCAAATTTCTGTTGCTCGCAGGTGATTTCCCGAACGCTTTGAAGAACGCCAATACACTGTACGCATTGCAGCCAGACAATCCTGACGCCATGGCTTTAAAGGCCGCAATTTTGATGAAGCTCAACGAGCGGGATGCAGGTCTTGCCGAAGCCAACAAGGCACTCAAGATTAAGCCTAACCATTCCGACGCCACGATCCTCGTTGCCGCTGATCTCATTGCCGACAAACAGTTTGAAGGTGCAAGGACGATCACTGATGCTGCGTTGACAGCGAACCCGAAATCTCTGGGTCTCCTCTTGCTTCGCATGAGAATTGCCGAAATTGAGAAAAACGTTGCCGACCAGGAAAAAACCATTCGGGCAATCGTTGCAGCTAACCCGGATAAGGAAGAATTCAAGGATTCGCTTGCCGTGTTTTTGGTCAAACAGAAACGCACCGACGAAGCTGAAAAAGTATATCGCGATGCTGTAGCGGGTCCCGATGATGTGGCGCGGAACAAGCGCCTTGTAGGATTTTTGCTGGACACCCGGGGTGCAGCCGCCGCTCGCGAAGAACTGCAGGCGCTCTCCAAGTCAGCTAAAGACCCCTTTCCTTATGATTTGCAGCTTGCTGAACTCGACTATGTCGATGGCAAGAAGTCTGCATCATTGGATGCACTTCGAGCCCTTGCCCTGCAGCAGAAAATTTCTGACAACGGCATCGTTGCACGGATCAGCTTGGCAGAGAAGCTGCTGGCAAACAAAGAATTTGTCGAACTCGAAAAGACGCTGGCGGACATCATTGGCAATGACGCGAAAAATGTGTCCGCGCTCAAATTGCGCGGCGCCATGAACCTTGAAAAAGGCAATGCCGAGTTGGCGTTGAACGATCTACGCGAAGCCTTGAATTTCGATCAGAATGACCCGGCCATCAGACTATTGCTGGCAAACGCCTACGAACGTCGCGCAAGTTATGACTTGGCCGCAAAAGAGCTTGCTGATGCATTTCGCGTATCGAAGGGCAACAGCGATGTCGGCCTCACCTATGCAGGTTTTCTGTTGCGCCGCGGATCATTTGATCGCGCTGAAACCGTCTTGACTGAGATTTACACCACTTCTCCTCGCAACCGTCAGGTCTTGAGCTTGCTGGCTGATCTCAGAATGCGGAAAAACGATTGGAAGGGGGCTGAAGCTTTGGCCCGCATCGCAAAGGAGCAAATCGGCGATGCTGATTTCGCCGACAAGATTATGGGCAACGTCCTCGCAAACCAAGGCAAGTTTGACGAGTCGATTGCCTATCTCCAACGCACGGCCCAAGCGACACCAACCGACATTCAACCGATGTTCAATCTCATTCGGGCCTATGTTTCAGCTGGAAAGTTGGGCGAGGCAGAATCGTTTGCAAAATCGATACTTGAGGCAAGTCCGAACAGCCCCAACTCCCACATTATCAACGGCGCAGTGCAACTTGCCATGCAGCGCATTCCCGAAGCACGTGCAAGCTACGAGACAGCAGTTTCCAAGGCTCCAACGGACGTCCAGGGTTACATGGCACTGTCAGAGTTTCATCAAAGTCAGCAGGATCTTCCTTCTGCCGTTCAAGTGCTCCAGTCGGCATTGGAAAAAGTCGGCAACAAAGCAGAAATTCAGATGGCGCTGGGTGGAGTGTTTGAGCGCAGCAAGAAGCACGAAGAAGCCATTGCCGCTTACGAAGCGGTGGTTGCCGCACAACCCAATTCGGTCATCGCCGTAAATAATCTGGTCAGTCTGCTGACGGATTTCCGCGACGATCAGGCGACGCTGACCAGAGCAGCTCAAATGGCGATTGTTCTAAAGGATAGCCCTATTCCCCATTTCCGCGAAACTCTCGGCTGGTCCCTGGTACGTCAAGGCGATGTGAAATCTGGACTTCCAATTCTTGAAAAGACAATTGGCGAACTCGAAAACATTTCAGCGGCCCAGTATCATCTTGGCATGGCCTACTCCGCCGAAGGGGCAAAATCGCTCGCAGCGAAGCACCTTAAAATTGCACTGAACCTTGAGCAAAACGCGTCAGATCGCGAGCGTATTATCCGGGCATTGGAAATTCTCGGCCCAGTAACCCCCTGATTCAACAACACAAAGCGCATTGCTTCATTAACCATATTCGCGCAAAATCGTTCTACTTATAGTAAAATTTGATACTTAATGGGTGTGATCAATATCGATCAACTGATGGGGTATCAATATGCGTTTCATTCGGTCTACCATGCTTGCAGGTGCGACAGCTGCACTGTTGTCAGCGTCACCTGCACTTGCAGTAACAATCGACTTCGGAGCCAATAACCTGGCTTTGACCAACTCAATTACAGTGAGCCAGCAAGGATATACGCTCACCGCCACTGGCCATGGCACTGATGCGTCCGGCAACATCCTTGTCGATGCACAGGTAAAACAGACCGGCTCCCTTGCCAACAATGAGGGTGGCTTTGGTATTTCGACCGTCGCGGACGGAAACCACGAAATCGATGGCGGCATTGGCGGAAGCAACATCCACAGGGAACTCCTGCTGTTGACGTTCAACGCTCCCGTTCGAATTGCAAGCGCAGCCTTCTCTCGTGTCGATGCGGACGACGATGTGTCGATTTTTGTGGACGGCGTTCTCAAAACCACCAAATCAATTGGCAGCGGCTGGAATAACTTCATCGGTGCAGACTTCATTGGCACCACCTTTGGTTTTGCCGCCCTCGGCCAGGATGATAACTTTAAGTTGAGAGCTATCGAACTTACACCAGTCCCCCTTCCCCCGGCAATTCTTGCCATGGTTTCGGGTATCTTCGGTCTTGGCGTCCTGGGTCGCAAGAAGCGTCGTTAACGAATCGAGCTGTGGAGGTGTGACGTTTAGGGCACGCCTCCACAATTTCGCCTTATTTTGTTTAACCAATTCAATTCCCGTAACACATTGGTAAAAAACAGTAATATTGAACAGCTCATCCCCCTTCGATGTATTAATGATGAATCACATCGATGGCTTTTGCGTAAAACTTCCCTTGACTCCTTAGCTTTCGGTTTGGTATGTGGAGGACAGATGGGGCACAAACAAAGGGATAAAATCCGATGAAAAAGATGAAGACGCTATTGGCGGCTGCAGCTTTGACCGCGATATCAGCGTCAGCTGCATCGGCTATCACGATCGACTTCGGCTCGGCCACTCAAGGTCCAGCTGGCAGCTTGGTCGTTGCACAGAACGGTTACACTGTTACAATTACGGGCCGTAAGATTAATGGCGCTGGTGCAGACCAGGGCGCATCGCAAGTTACGCAGTGGGCTACAAACACTGGCGGCGGCGGTCTCGGCGTCACCAGCGGCGCAGGCGACAACCACGCAGTTGACGGTGCAGGTAACCTGAACGAAAAAGACCTTTTGGTCCTCACTTTCGACCACCCGGTTACGCTCAACACCGCAAGCTTTACCTACGTGGATGGCGACGAACACGCACGCGTTTGGGCTGATGGTGTTCTCCAGTCAACGGTTGCCCTTCTGGGTCACCCGAGCCTGGTTCCACTCAGCGTAACAGGCACAGTATTCGCTTTCGGCGCCTTGACTTCGCTTGACTCCTTCAAGCTGCGCTCGATCGATGTTGCTGAACTGTCACCAGTTCCACTGCCACCAGCAGCAGCTTTGCTCGCAACTGGCCTGGTTGGTATCGGTACGCTCGCACGTCGCCGTAACAAGAAAGCCTAATCCCTTTTAAAAAATACGGATTTTATGCCCCGGCCTGGAAACAGGTCGGGGTTTTTTGCTTTGGAGGCGGCCGACATGGTCCCTTTTCTCCTGATGTCCCCAAGATGCCATCTGAGTGCCCCAAAGTCGTCGCAATCGCCAATTAAATGTTAATATATATCATAGTGTTACGAGTTTCGATTTAGGGTTTGATTGACTCTGTATCTGACTCCCGTCGCACCCGGTGATATTCAGTAAAGGCGCCTGTTAAGCGCAACTATCTGAAACAAGACGAAAATTAGGCACTGAACGGGGAAAGTTCTTGGAAGGGTCAAACCTTCGCCTAAAATTCGAACAGTTTCAGTAGCATCGAGTTCATCGCCAGTCAGTAGAGTTTGAGGAGTATTCGGGGGAAAGCATAGCAGATCATTAACGATCCTCTTGCGCTTCCAGTTTTTGAACTACTGGGAGCCGCGTGCTCCTGCTTGAGGGAGTACGATGAATGGGTACAATAACCGTTTCAACCGCGGCTGAATTGAGCACGGCCATTGCCAACGCAAAGGGCGGTGACATCATTATGCTGCGGGCCGGCAATTACGGCGCACTTAATGTGTCAGGCAAAGTCACCACCGACGCGCCCGTCAAGATCATGTCAGAATCGGCAACGAATCCCGCGATCTTTACAGGCATGGCGCTGAATGGCGTTAACAACTTCAAGATTGAGGGCGTGAAATTCGACTATGTGTCGAAGTATGGCGACCCGCTTTGGACAACACCTTTTGGTGTTTACAACAGCCAAAACATCTCGATTACCAAATCAACATTCGATGGCGATGTTGCCAAAGGCATCGCCGCCATGGACAATGGCTATGGCAGTGGTCGCGCGCTCTATGTGTTGGGAAGCGATACCGTCGAATTTTCAAACAATCAGGTGTTTAATTTCAATCGCGCCGCCTACTTCTCGCTGACCAACAATCTCACTGTATCCGGCAACGACATCAGTAAAATTTCGTCAGACGGTCTGAACTTCTCTGAAGTCAAGAACGTCGTGATTTCCAAGAACCATATTCACGATTTCAGCATGTCGGCGACGACGACTGCACATCCGGACATGATTCAGTTCTGGACGATCAACACGAAAATTCCCAGTACCAACATCAAGATCATCGACAATTACTTCGACCAAGGCGTCGGCAATTGGACGCAAACAATCTTCATGCGAAATGAAGCTGTTGATACGTCAGGCGCTGGCACTGCCCTGTTCTATCGTGATGTAGTCATCGCGAACAACGTCATCCGCAACAACCACTACCACGGTATTTCGGTTGGCGAAACAGCCGGACTGACCGTTCAGAACAATACGATTCTTCCGAACATCAACGGCATCCTGTCAAACAGCCAGACGTCAATTTTTGTGGCTCCTAGTGCAACCGGCGTGAATGTCACAAAGAACATCACAATTGGGTTGGACATTGCTCCCAAAGCAGGTTGGGTTGTGGCCAACAACTATTTTGTTCAGAAGACAAACACGGCTGGAGCAGACTATGTCGGCAAGGTCTTTGCCGATGCTTTGAACAAGTATGCGACGACACTTGCGGCATTCAAGTTCATACCGGGCTCAATTTACGAGAATGTTGGTGCTGGTTCGACATTGCCAACTGGAGCAACAGGTACCGTCTATGTTTCACCAGTTACAGTAACGCCAACACCAGTCATTGTAGAACCAGTTGTGATAGCGCCAACGACTGTCATTGCGCCGACGACCGTTACAGCGCCACCACCGGCTCCAGCCCCTGCTCCCACGACCACGACATTAAGTGTTGTGAGCAGTCCAACGACAACGACGAACCCATTTAATCAATCATTTGACGCCACCAACGTGATTAGCGGTGGCTCAAAAGTCAATTTGTCGGGTGCTACGGCAGTTTGGAATTTCGGCGACGGTACGTCGGGCACAGGACTGACGTCATACCATACTTACGAAAAGAGCGGGACCTATACAGCGACCGTAACTTTGAAACTCTCCAGCGGTGCCACCATCACGTCAACGAAGACCATCATCATCCAGGATTCAAATATCTTGTCGATGGACTTTACCGATGGCTTCAAAGACAACTCCATGTTGCCTAACACGATCGTCAAAGGTGCCAAGGCAACGATCGACACACTTGCCAACGGCAACAAGGTTCTGGACCTCAATGGCGGATATGTAGCTGTCAAGACGGATCCGGGATTCCAGAACAACGCGAAGTATACTTTTGTCGCAGACTTCAAAAAGGATGCGGGCGCTGAATCACAATGGGGTCGCGTTGCATACTTCAACGGCAGTCTGATGGTAACAATCAAGCCAACCGGCATTGAAGCAGAAGTCTACACGACAAAGGGCTTGCAACTCTTGAAGGCCGAAAACCTGAACATCAAAAACACCGATTGGCACAGGGTTGGTGTGACATTTTCGGGTGAAACCGGATTTGCCAAACTATACCTGGACGGCAAGGAAGTTGCGTCCATTGGCGGATTACAGGGATCAAAGCAGTTCGGTTACAATGGCACGGATTTCATTATCGGAAGCCCCTACGGAACAAGCTTCGATGGCAAGATCGACAACGTCTCCATACTTGGAGAAGTTGCACCTGCAAGCGCACTGGCCCTCGGAACCAACTTCAAGGCGGCCATTGCAACCAATCTGCAGGCGGCCAAATTGGCAAAGCTCAGCGCAGATGCTTTGGGAACCGATGAGTTTTCAGTTGCACAGGATTTCGCATCTGCAAAGGCCCCTGCCATGGAAAAGATCATTGCAACAGACAGTCATGGCCTGGCTGACAACATGATGTCAGTCCATCCCGTCCATTACACGACGCTTGATTCCGATTTTCGCTTGATCTGATCGGGCGAAGTGACAGTTTTGCAGAAGTTATCCAGCTGCTGTCGCCGAAAGGCCACGGCAGCTGATTTTTAAGTCATTATAACAATGCCTTAAGAACTTAGATGCTGCAATGTGGCCGGACAAAGAAAACCCGCTGGGTAACCTCTCGTTAACTTAAAAGTCCTTGAGGTTACCATCGGGTCAGTTGTAGAAGTAAACAAGGTAGCAATTAACCAAGGCGAGGGACACATGCGTTCAATCATGGCGTGGGGCACAACATGTTTTTTGGCGATGTTTGCAGCAGCAAGCGTCCAGGCAGCTGAGTATCGGTTGCGGCCGGGTGACAAAATTGAAGTGACTGTCTGGCAAGACGAAAAACTGAACCGCACAATCGTTGTTGCACCAGATGGCCGCGTTGCCTTCCCCCTCGTTGGCCATCTCAAGGCTGGTGGACGTTCAGTTGAAGCTGTTGAAGCTGATCTCAAGGGTAAGTTACAAAAGCAATACACCGATGAAATCGATGTGACAGTTGCGGTGGCAGAAATCTATCGCGAACCACTCGACAATCGTCCAGTTGAACCACCACTCGACCCATCAATCTATGTGACGGGCGAAGTGGCCAAACCAGGTCAATACTTCTTCAAAAGCCGCACCAACGTCCTGGGCGCAATTGCCTTGGCTGGTGGTCTTGGCCCATTCGCAGCCGAGAGCCGCATCAAGATCCGACGCAAGGTCAATGGACGCGAAACTCTTTATGAATTCGACTACGAAGCATTTTCAGAGGGCAATGACTTGTCGGGCAACATGAATTTGCGGTCAGGCGATGTGATTATTGTGCCTGAAAAAGGAATTTTCGAGTAACGGTGCCCGGTTAAAACCGGTTCATGTCAATGGCACCTAAATTCCCAATCAAACATGTGCTTTATGCCGCGTTGCTGACACTCGCGGTGCAGCCGGCACTTGCGGGCGATTGGTCAATTGAAGCCGTTTCGGAAAATGAACTGAACATTGCCGAGAACCGGGCGTTACGCGATATTTCGCAAGGCGTAAGCTTCGCTCATGTTTCTAATATGACGGTTGATTTTGCCTATGCCATGCCCGATGGCAAATTCGATCTCACCGCGAAACTGCAATCCAGCAGGTATTTTGGCGAAGCAAGCGAAGACGGCGTCAATAGCTACTTCCCAAGTTTCAGGGCTGAATGGCTCAAGACAGGAAAGAGAGACACACTTGTCTTGTCAGCCGACTACCAACGCCAAAGTGTGACATTGCAGGACCTCGTAGGCACGCCGATACCTGGCCTCCTGCCCGTGTTTATTCCGGTTGATACCGTCCGAAATACAACCAGCGCTGGCTTGGTTTGGACCCATAAAGCCGACAATCGCGACACGTTTACGTTCAGCAATGATGTGTCACTGACAGAATTCAACAATCCGGTCGGCGTTGACAAGAGCGAAGTCAGCAGCACCCTTGAATGGGAACGGAAGTTGTCGCGCCGCGTTGTCGGCACACTGTCGGCGGGCCTGATATGGTCCAAGCAGCTTGATGACAGTGGTGTACAACAACGAATTTACTCGGTCGACAGCAGCATTAAATCAAGACTTACAAAACGGCTTACAGGATCAATTGGCTTAGGCCTCACGGCAAGCGACGTCGATTTCACCGGCAAAGATCCGGACGTAACCTTCGGCAACACATTCAATGCCAGTCTCGAATACACAATGAAGCGGTCGCGCATCAATTGGAACGTTGACTACGGCTTGGAAGAAGACACACTTGGCCAATTTGCGACGCGTCTGTCATCGGATTTCGCCTTCACACACAATATCAACGACCGCTCCAGCTTTGCAACAACGGCACGTGTGGTCCTCTCAGAGGATGCGTCTGGCGGTTCATTGGGGTCTGACTACGCGTTTTATCTGACACCGAGCTACACACTCGATTTGACACGCGAGTGGAAAATGAAAGCGGGATACCGCTATGTTCATAGCAACTCCACGACAGTGGCGAGCTCCAACACGGTTTTTGTGTCAATGACCCGCAATTTCACTGTTTTGCCCTGATTGCTGAAGCCTGATAGGATAAAGTGCGAGGGAACAGGTGCGGGAAACCTCGCGGGAGTTTGACATGCCAACGATACTGCGCCCAATATTTCTGCTGTTTATTGCCATCACTGGCTTCGGCCAGGCAGCCAACTCCAAAACTCTCACCGTGTCGTCACCGCAGGAATTTTCCTCAGTGCTGCGTTCAGTCAAAGGTGGAGACAGGATTGAACTCGCACCGGGTGTCTACGGTAATCTGACGATAAATGGCCGGGCCAAACTTAACGCGCCGGTTACAATCACGTCATCGAATGCGAAGAAGAAAGCCGTCATCAATTCTCTAACAGTCAACGGTGCTGAAAACCTGACGTTTGACAGTCTTCTCTTTGACTACGTCTATACTGCAAACGATGCGCCCCACAAACGCACAGTAGATTTGAGCAATACTTCTCACATAACGGTGCAGAATTGTGTGTTCAATGGAGACTTTGTGCGCAACACAGGCCTGCCAGAGAACGATGGCTACCCGACAGGAATTTCCCTTTATGTCGGCGAATCGAACCACATTTCAATTGCAGGCAACACGTTTACGAAATTCTATCGCGGCGGGGTCTTCGACACAGTCGTCGACTTGAATGTTTCGGGCAATGAAGTGCTGGAAATGCGAGCCGAAGGCTTCAATTTCTCGGCCGTGAAAAATGCCGTTGTTGAAAGCAATTACATCCACGACTTCTTGCGTTCCGTGAACAGCCCTGATCACCCTGACATGATTCAGTTCTGGACCAAGAATGCAGCACGGCCATCCACCGAAGTCACAATCAAGAACAATGTTTTGGACGCTGGCACACACCCTTGGACACAGTCCATCTTCATGGGAAACGAGGCCGTGTTGCAGGACGGAAAAGGCAAGGAAATGTTCTACAAGAACATCACTGTCACGGGAAATGTGATCAGAAATGGCCACATTCACGGAATAACCATCGACGCTGTGGACGGCGCGACGATTGAAAACAATACACTTATCCAGATCAATCCCTACGCTGAGAGCAAAAACGTCGAAGTACCACATGTCATTCTGACGACGCCGTCGCGCAATGTCACGATACGGCGCAACGTGTTGCCACGCATCCAAAGGGAATACTTGGTCAAGACCAAGGGCTGGAACATTGAAGACAACTATGAAGCCCAACGCTCTTCCGTGGGTCGCAACAATCACTACCTCAATGTATTCAAGGATGTGATGGCCAAGAAGACACTCGCGCTTCAGGACTTCGCAGTGTTGCCAACGAGTGAAATTGCCGGGAAAAACCTCGGATCTCCACTGTTGAAATTTGACACCTACTCCTGCGGCGGTTTCTGGTTTTATCAAGACAAGGGGCGCAAACCGCAGTGGCACTAAAATGGAGTTGGATGCCACCAATATTTACGGTCCACAGGGCAGGATTTCGCCAGATCAAATTCAAACTGTCAGCTGGACGTTTGGCGACGGCAAGACAGGACAAGGGAGCCAGACGTCACATGACTACGCCTCAAAGGGAATATTTGTTGTGCAAGCTGATCTGACAACAAAAGGTGGCGAAAAACTTAAGTTAATGCGCACAATCGAGATTGGTGGCTAGACATTTCAAAGGCTTAACGTCGTTAAATTGGTCGATATTCGGTTACCAACGAAACAATAGTCCCTTGCAGATCACCCTGTTGCTCCCTAGACGTTCAGCGTCAACCGACTTTCATTGCATGGTTCTTTACTTGAACGCTTCCACGTCATCATGAGTTTTTCCGCCACACTCGTCAAAAGTGGGCTCCAGGTAGCCCTTGGTCAGATTGGTCAACAGGGCTTGTTGCTGATCCGCAGCATTTTTGTGGCAAGACTTCTGCCGGAACAACAATTCGGTATCGCTTCAACGTTTATGACGGTGATCGCAGCACTTGATGCCATGACCGAAATTGGCATTGAAATCTACATTATCAGCAACAAGGACCAGGACAGCATCGAATTACAGCGGACGCTGCATACCATGATGATCTTGCGTGGCCTGGTTTCAGCACTTGGTATTTACTTGCTCGCCCACCCGGTCGCGCAACTGTTCGGCGTTCCCGATTCTGCCTGGGCCTACCAATGGCTCGCCATTGTTCCTCTCATTCGGGGATTTACCCACCTCGACTACAAGCGATTTGAGCGCAGCTTCAGGTTCTGGCCAGGAATCATAATTATCTTCCTGGCGACACTCGTGAACGCCATCATCTCTGTGGCTGTCGCCTGGAGAACTGGAAGTCCAATTGCCATTGTAATTGGTTACGTCGCACAGATGTTTGTCATGTTGGTCGGCACGCACATCACGGCCGAGAGGGCCTATGGACTGTCATTCGTGAGTTCCCGCGTGAAAGAGATTGCGTCCTTCGGCAGTCCTCTCATTTTGAACGGCATGTTGATCTACGTCCTGTCTCAAGGCGACCGCATCATTATCGGATCCATGTTGGGTTTGCGCGCACTTGAAAACTTTGCCGTTGTGGCCATCCTCTCTGCTGGGATCACGATCCTGGTTATGCGCGTCACTGACGCTATTTACCTTCCCCTTTTGTCTGATGCGAAGGTCGGCACACCCGAGTATCTCAAAAGGTTTGAAGCCAGCGGCGCATTTACAGCCCTTACTGCAATTGCCACACTCATGTTCTTTGGTATGCTTGGTTTCAGCTTTGTAAAACTGACATTTGGTGACAAGTTCTCCCCTACCCCATTGCTTGTGACATTAATGGGTATTCAGGTTGCGTTGCGATTGATGCGGACCTGGCCACAGCGCGCCTTCTTGGCCAACTCCCAGACGTCAATACTTTTCTATTCCAATTTGATCGCTGTCACTGGACTTGCATTTGCGTACTACGGAGCAAAATACGGTTATGGAATTGAAGGTGTGGCAGCAGGAATTGCGTTTGCGGAACTTGTGGCGGTTCTTCATTCAATCTTCGTTGTCGCTCGCATTCCAGGAGCCGGCCGTGTCGGGTTCAAGATTGTGTCACTCATCATTGTAATTTCCATTTTGCTGCTCCTCATGCAAGTGACGGGGCGTGCACCAATTGGATGGCTTACGGAAGTATCGATTGGCACGCTGGCAGGTATACTGTGCGTCGGCATATTGATGTGGATGTCACCGGTTTTCAGCCAGTTCATCACCACAATGGTCAAGACCAGGAAGTTCCCGGTTTAACGTCGGTTCTTACTTGAAGAACAAGCCGTACTTCCGCTTGTCGGCAATCACCAACGACACCAGTCCAGATGACACATATTTGGCGCCTGCTGAAAAGGCGTAGACCAAGGCCGTATCGCACAACATGTTGATCGTTCGCGGTATGCCCTTGCTGGCGTCAGCGATCAGACGACAGGCCTGACGCGAAAACAAATCAGGCACGCCGCCAGCACGTTCAACACGGTGGCGGATATACTCATAGACCTCCGCCGGTGAAAGCGGTGCCAAATGGAAGTCCGACGTAACACGTTGGCTGAACTGCACCAGCTCTGGACCTTGCAAAACGTCGCGCAACTGCGGCTGGCCAACGAGCACGACCTGAATAAGTTGGTCCTTGTCCGAATTGATATTGGACAACATCCGCAGTTCTTCGAGAATGGAAGTCGACAGGTTCTGTGCCTCATCAACAATCAGGATTGCCCGCTTGCCTTTTGAGTACTCGCGGATGAGGAAATTCTGAAACTCCTGGAACAGGCCCATGCTCGTGGAATGATCAAAAGTTTGTCCGAATGCCATCATCACCCAGCGCATCAGATCACCTTCTTTGATCTGGGTATTCGACAACAAGCCAACTGTAACGTGGTCAACGAGCTGAGATAGCAGGAACCGGATGAGTGTTGTTTTGCCACAACCGATTTCACCTGTGATGACTGTGAATCCGGTATTGTTGATCACACCGTACTCAAGCATCGTATATGCCATCGAGTGGCCCTGGCTCCAATATATGAAGTCCGGGTCCGGATGCATCTGGAACGGTTTTTCAGTGAGTTTGTAGAATTGCTCGTACATCTGGGTGAAGTTTCTTTTTTTTGGCTATGCCAATGCTGCCGCGTGCTGAGTACTGATCAATAATATGTTGCCATACGTTCATTTGACTTGGTGAGAATGACACCCAGATAATTTGTACCGGTCAGAAGTTTTTCACTGCTCGAAACGTCGCTGACTGTGGAAACGCCTTCAGCCACGGCCAATATGCAACAGTCTGCCTGAGGCAAAAACGCCAACACATCATCAGTAATGAGCACTGGCGGCATGTCTACGACCAGAATAGGACGACCAGGTTCAGACCGTATGGTGTCAATGATGTGCTTTACTTGACGTGATGCAATGGCCTCCGACGGATGCTTGATCGACTGTCTGTTGGCCAGAATCGTCAACTGCGGACCGGCAATGTCAATATTGAACATTGCATCTTCAAGGTCTGACTCTCCCTTGATTACATTTGAAATGTCATGGTCGGGAGTGACGCCCAAGGTATAGGCGATCTTCGGTTTTCGAAAATCCAGATCAAGAAGGAATACACTGCGATCAGGTTGACGCGCAATACTGAGTGCGAGGTTGATGCAGCTCATCGTTTTGCCACATCCAACCGACGGTGATGTCATGACCAGAACCTGCCAGTTCTGCTCATCCATCTCCTGCAAGACTTTGGTGCGCAACATGTCAAAGGCCGCAGCTTGGGGATTTCCAACCTGTGGGGAAATGATCCGGTTTGCTTCCAGATGATTGCGATCAATCTTGAGCATCGCACGCTGACGATATTCCCGAGGCGCACGCACTTCGCGTACGTCATCTATTGCAAAAGCATCTGGCAGGGGAAGAGCAGATGGGATCGGCACACTGCCGCCCTTCCGCTGAGCCTTGGCCATTCTGATTGCTTCTCGAATTCTTTCCATGTGTGTCTACAACTCTATGATCTGTATCGCGAACTAAAGGCCAAGTGTATTGGTCAGGGTGAAGAATAGAATATCCAATGGTGAGATAAAGAGATGCGTCAGCAACAGCCCGATAGCCAGCGCCGCTAGAGCACCTAGAACATACAAACCGGCCTTGCCCCTGCTCCGCCGCACTTCGCCACGCGTCTTCACATAAGGGATTGTGACAATGAGCCGTGAGTTGAGCTTGTGTGTGATGTCACGGCTTCGTCTGATTGTACTATCGAGGAATTCGGTCCCGAGTGCAGTAGCGGCACCGATACCCAATGACGCCGCAAGTGCCCCAATCAACAACTGTCCACGCTTTGGCGAAATGGGTTCGGTTGGCAATACGGGAGACTCAATGACTTCAAAGCGTTCAGAAACCTGCAAGTCATCCAGTGTCTTCTGGCGTTTGGCATCCTGGAGGCGAACTTGGAATTCATCCACCTGCTCTTGCAGCGAAACGCGCGTACGCTCCAATGACTGCAATTGCGCGCCAACTTCAGGAGACTTTGTGATGACGTCACGCAGAGTCGCAACAGACCTTTCAAGCTCGGCTTTCCGCTTTGCGTTCAACGCCAGTTGTTCATCAATGATTTCAATTTTTTGAGCAATTAACTTCAGGTCCAGAGGCAAAAGCGGATCAGAAGAGTCCATTGGCTTGGCATTTGCCGCCTCAAGTCTCGCCTTTTCCAGTTCCTTTGCCGTGACGCTGATTTGAAGTTTCAAGGCACGCATGGAAGGATGAGCTTCCGTGTAGGTCACTTTCCGCTGCAGGTATTCGGCCTGCAAAGTTGTCAGCTGTTTCTCCAATGTCGAAACACCTGCGGCACCCTCTTCACCACCATTTTGAGCATCGACCTGCGCTTTATTGCGATCAATTTCCAAGAGCTGTTTTTGGCTCTTGCCTTCAATTTCAGCGCGTTCAATCGCTGCGATTTCATTTTGTTGCCGTTCGATAAACTGCATGTTGAAGGCAAGCTTTTCAGGCAAACGATCAGATTTTTCGATTTTGAATTCAGATATCTTGGCGTCGAGCTCACCCAGATTGCGCTTGAGAAGGTTTAATTCTTGTTCGACCACCTTGATCTGCTGATCAACGATGCCCAGGCGAATTGTGCTATCTTCCTCAAGCACGATATTAACGAGTTCGTTTGCCACCTTGTTCGCAGCATCGGGGCTCTCGTGTTCAAAGCCCACGGCAAACACAATGGCAAGCCGTTCGTTTCCACGGGATGTATTGGCATTGCCAAGTTCAAGCAGGTCAAAAATAACCCGCTTCCGCATCGATTCAACCATATCTGTTTTTGACATGCCGGAATTGACATCAAACAACTTGTATTTGTCGGCAATGCTCAACAGGTTGATGCGGGTTAAAATGCGCAGCTGAATTTGTTGAATACGCTCTGCTGCAAAATTTGCCGTTGGCTGCTTTTGCAACTCGACCTGCGGAGATTCCACCAAAATCTTGGCCGTCGAATTATATATTCGAGGCAGAGACATGACAATCGCTGTCCCCAACACCAGTGTCGCGAGCATCGGCGCAAGAAAATGCAGGAACCGTCGCTTCACGACAAAAAGATAGTATCTGAGATCCAAACCTTCGTTCATTTAACTCTACTCATCCAATTCCGCTTCAGAAGCACTTTACGTGCCACATATGATTGCTGTGCTCTATTCTTCATTTGTAAAATATTCAACCCACACGGGCGACTAGCTCTCACCTGCCCCACGCACCGTCCATCTCTGTACAAATCGATATCAAATAAGATTTATTCTTCTAAATTCAACGTGTTAAATCAAGAACATCCACTTAAATCTAAACTCCACCACTCTTCCTGTGTTGATGACGTTGAGATTAAATGTTTGGGAACAATACTAATGCGCATTCGTGCCGAGCAAGACGGCAAACGGTGTGCGCAAAATGATCTTGAGATCAGTTAGTAAAGACCAGTTCTCAGTGTATTCCACGTCGTACTTGACGCGGTTTTCCATCTTCTCGACTGTATCTGTCAGGCCGCGAAAACCCTTGACTTGAGCAAGCCCGGTAAGTCCTGGCTTGACCCGATGACGAGCGAAATATCCACGAATCTTGCTCGAGAATTCCTCATTGTGGTCGATCGCATGGGGCCGCGGACCGACGATCGACATCGTGCCATTAAGGACATTAAACAACTGCGGAATTTCATCAATACTCGTTTTCCGCAAAATCTTCCCAACCCGTGTGACTCGCGGATCATTGCGTTGAGCTTGTACGGTTTTGGACTGGGCAGTGTCATTGTATGTCATTGATCTGAATTTATAAATATCAAAGACCTGATTGTTGAACCCCAACCGCTTCTGTTTAAAGATCACAGGACCCGGACTATCGAGCTTGATCAAGAGAGCGACAACCAAAAGTAATGGGGAAAGAAGCACCAGAACGATCAAGCTGATGATGTAATCTTCCATAGTCTTTAGGATAATATCCCACCCCGACAGTGGCTTGCCCGCGACTTGGAAGAGCGGCAGAGATTCGAAGTAACTCGGAGCGGCACGCATTGACATCTTGTAGCCAATGAGATCGGCACTCAAATACACGTTTATTGGGAGTTCCCGAAGCTTGTCCATTATGCTGGCGACTTCACGTGAGTTGGCCCACGGCAAAGCTACGATAATATCGTCGACATTGTCGGATCGTGTAAATTCAATCAGTCTGCAAAAATCAACTGAGTCAGGTGAAATCCCTGCCGTGTCTTTCTCGCCAAAGACCCCTGCGACCTTTATGAATGTGAGGTTCTGTTGCTTCAGATAGTTTTGCAGCTCTTGGACCTGTTCTCCATGCCCATAAATAGCGACGGAACGGGCTACAACACCCCTCTGGCCGAGTTTTCGAACGATGTGTGCAATTGCCATGCGCGTCAGAATGAGCGCGGCGATACCACCAAACAAGAACGCGCCAACCCAGGCACGGGAGTAAAAGTTGGAAATCTTGATTGCAAAGGCACCCGCCAACATGAGAACAAAAGTCGTAATGTTTGCCAACACAATTCGGTCGATAGATGATACCGCACGTGTAATTGCACCAAACTGATAAAGCCCTGCAAAATACATCAACATGACAGCCATCAGGCTGTTACCGATAATGGCGGCCACATAGTAGTCCACCGTCTGATACGAATAGTCTACGAACTGCCAGTAGGTCGCGTAACCAACAGCCAACAGGACCAAGGCGTCGAGGATCAAGACCAGCCCGGGTAACAGCTTGATGATAAAAGCATAAGGCCGACGATCGTGTTGAAGAGGTGTGATAGCCAAACCCTTTGCGTTATTGTTTGCGGCAGTCATACTCATATCCTGCCTTGCCGTTTGTTAAATCGCAATTCTGGCTGTATTGTAGCGCGCATATTTGCAGTGTCCCCGGTCTGATTAGAGCACATGTAGCAAGTCCAAAGCCAATCAAATGCCAAACACTACAATCTCGGTAAATGCGAGATCACTTATTTCCGGTCTGTCCGGCCCCTTGTAATATTTGGGAACCTTTCCAGAGATGAACTTTGCCAGCATCTTGCCTGGGTTTCCGTTGCCATCACAAATCACAAGTGGTGTCCCCTTTTTCAACAGCAACCATCCGAGCGCACACGAAAATTCGGCAAATTCACCAACATTTTCGGCGTAAACAAGCTGCCAGGCTGGCACAACGCCCTGCACCCGTCTTCGCACAAATAGAAATGGAGTTTGATGGCCATGACTTTCACCGACGAGTGCAAGACACCCCATCGACACATGTGCCTCGACAAGTTTGTCCAACATTGGGCTGAGTTGGCTCTTTTCTGTGCCATATTGAAACACCCGGTTAGCAATTTTAAACCGTGACAAAATCGGCAAACAGACAGACTGCCCTGCCGAATATTGCTTGAACCCCATCATTTCGCAAATCTTGACCGTATGATCGGCGGGCGACACGTTGAGGTAGGTGACATTTGGGTCGCGGCACGCTTTGGCCAGCAACATGGCCGCATAACCGCGGTAGGGTGGTTGAACATACCAACTCGACAAATTTGCTCGCATTTGGCCTTTTTTTAGCAGGTCTGGAGGCGTCCAAAGCATGAGCAGCACACCAACGAGCGCCCCAGCTTCCTCCATAACAAATCCGAGTTGAGGTTGTCCGATTGGAACAATCTGAGATTGAATTTTATGAAGCGATGTGCGCCAATAGTCTGCATTTCGCGATGGAAACCCTTCAACAAGCAAGTCAACAACCGCAGCGCAATCCCCGGAAGTCATCTCTCTAATTTTCACGGTAGGTCCCAAATAATAAGAGTCATGACTGGCACGACAATTGTATCCTTTCAGTCACCGAGAATCGATGCTATAGATAAAGGCCAGTTATCATGAAGCAGCAATTTACAACTATTAAATCAACAGTTTTGAATATGTTCAGGGAAGTTGCAAATGAACAATCCAAAGCTGCGATGCCATTGGACGAAAATGTGCCACTTCTAGAGTCGGGTCTCGACTCGTTGTGCTTTGCCATTATCGTTGCAAGGCTAGAAGAGAAATTGGGATACGATCCATTCAGCGCTAACGACAATATTGAATATCCCGTGACAGTGGGTGACATGGTGCGCTGCTATGAACGGCCAGCCGCTCAATAACTCATTGTACAGCAGAATACTCGACGCGCGACAACCATCTGATGTGATGATGGTTTGCGACAGCGAAGTGGTGACATGTGAATCACTTCGGGCATTCTCTTCATTCAAGGCAAGATCGCCCTTTGCAGGCAGCAATGTACTGATTGCCATGGCTCAGCCAATTGATTGTGGACTTGCGTTGATCGAACTCGATGGCGTGGCGAACCGCGTGGTCATTTGCCCCCCGGGTCTGCCAATTCAACAGATAGAAGAGATCGCGAGCCAGGCCGGAGCCAACATAATTGTATGCGACAGTGTTGCAGCGTTGGCACCAACGAGTTTGCAAGGCCTTGAGCGCGTGGAACCAAAGCGTCTGGGCTACGACCGCCCAACGGAACAACTGCATAACGTCGTTACAGAATGGATATTACTGACTTCCGGTACGACCTCCACTCCAAAACTCGTAAGACATAGCTTGTCGAGCCTCACCACCAGCATCCGAAAACCTGACGCAGCGCGTGAACCCATCGTCTGGGCGAGCTTCAATGACATGCGACGCTTTTCCGGCTTGCAGATGTTCCTGCATGCCCTTCTGAGTGACTCAACGCTTGTGCTCAAGACGGTTGAACAATCCATCGCAGACTTCCTTCCGGTACTGACGGCGACAAATGCCACGCATGTTTCCGGCACTCCCACACATTGGCGCAAGGTCTTGATGTATGATGGCCGCACCAGCTTGAACCTGAAACAGATCACATTGGTTGGAGAAATTGCGGAACAATCCGTCCTGAACTCGCTCCGCATCGCCTTTCCAAAGGCGCGCATCACCCACATTTATGGTTCAACAGAATCGGGAACAGGATTCTCAGTTCATGACGGCAAGGCCGGATTTCCCGCGACCATCGTCGGGTGCGATTTGAAAGGGCTGAAACTAAAAGTCACGGACGGCATGTTATCAGTAAAGTCCGACCGGTCAGCAGTCGACTACATCGGTGGTGGTGACTACTCATTACGTGACAAATCAGGCTACGTGGAAACCGGCGACCTTGTCGAATTGCGTGGTGATCGCTACTATTTCCTGGGGCGCCGCAATGGTGCAGTTAACATTGGTGGCTCACGAGTTCATCCGGAAGAAGTTGAAGCGTTGCTGAATGAGGATCCGCGCGTTGGAATGTCCGCTGTGACGTCACGCAAAAATCCATTCACGGGCGCAATCCTGACAGCAGATATAGTCTTGTCAAAGATTGGCCAGGAAACATCCAACAAGGAGAACGTTCCTGCACAACTTCGCCAAATTCTATTGGAAAAACTTGAAGCCTATAAGGTACCGGCCACGATTAGAATCGTGGACGAATTGAAGATGAGTGCCGCAGGAAAGCTCGAACGCCGTGCGAGCTAACACAATTGTGACAGGCGGTAGCCGCGGCCTCGGTCTCGAAATCGTCAAAATGCTAGTGGCGAACGGCCAAGATGTCATTGCAATTTCACGGACACAGTCCAACGAGCTGGTATCTCTCATGGCCGCTCATCCGGATCAATTGAAACATGAGACTTTTGATTTTGCCAAAACGGGTGAAATCGACACTCTTGTAACAATGATCCGCAAGAAACATGGCGCGATCACAGCTCTCGTCAACAATGCGGCTGTGGGGATAGACGGTGTGCTGACGACGCTGAAGACGGCAGACATTGAACTGGCCATGTCGGTCAATCTACTGGCCCCTATACTAATGTCACGTGCCGTTTCAAAATCCATGTTGGCACAGAACGGCGGCAATATTGTCAATGTCTCTTCAATCAACGCCTTTACAGGTTACAGTGGTCTCTCAGCTTATGCGGCGACCAAAGCCGGTTTGATTGGATTTACGAAGTCTCTGGCACGCGAACTGGGTCGCACTGGTATTCGCGTGAATGCCGTTGCCCCCGGCCTCCTCGAAACAGACATGGTGTCTGGCATGACGGCCGAACATCGAAAAAAGATCACTGACCGCAGTCCATTGCGACGTTTCGCAACGACCACAGAGGCTGCCAATGCTGTAGTTTTTCTGCTCAGCGACAAAGCCTCCGGTATGACCGGAACGGTCATGACTGTGGACGCCGGCAATAGCGCCTGACTTTTTCAGGCTACTTTTGTCCAAAATTGTTCAACACGCATAACCAATTGGTAACCATAACAAACGCATAACTTTTGATGGACTGTTCTGTGGCAACAGTGCGGTCAGTTGAGTTGGAAGAGTTGGTTTGTCCATGGTGTTTGTGCAAGACTATGTGTTGCGATCTTTGGTCGGCGCCGTGGCGTTGATGGCCTGCCAGACAGCAGACGCAGAGAATTTGTCATCTGCCATCGGCAACGCCCTTCGGAATCATCCAGAGTTGCACGCACTCCAATTTGAGTCAGAAGCCGCAAACTACGGCATCAGCGCGGCCAAGGGGCTCAATCGGCCGCAAATAAGCGTCAAAGCATCTGCCACTTACGCCACCGACCTTACGCGGGAAAACACGGGTTGGAATGCCGGAGTGAGCGCCACGCAAAGACTCTATGATGGCGGCTACGCCACATCAGAAAGGCATCGTGCCAGCGCGTTGGCAAATTCAGTCGAAAATCAATTGATTGATAAGGCCATGATCGTCGGACTGGAATCTATCCAAGCGTATATGGAAGTCCAACGCAGCCGTGGCCTTGTGCGAATTCTGACGGCAAACGTCGAACGTCTCTCCGCGCTCCGTGGGCGGATTGAAGCACGTGTCATTGCGGGTGCCTCAACTGAAGTCGATCTCTATGAGACAAGCGCCAAGATAGATGCATCGAAAATCCAGTTGTTGGATGCCCGAACCCAACTGGCCGATGCTGTCGTCAATTACCGGACAATCATCGGCAAGAACCCGGATAAACTTGATACGATTTCATCACCCACAATGGCCCTACCCCGAAATGCTGACCGCGCTGTGAGTTTGGCCGTACTAAGATCACCAAAGATAATGGCGGTAAAGTATGAGGCGTTGGCCGCCAGTTCGGTTGCTGACGGCTATGCATCTGCCCGGAGGCCAAAACTCGACCTAGCCCTCGAAGCCACGGAAAGTGGTAACTTTTCGAGAGACGTGAATGACAATCAGGATCTTTCGGCGCAAGTTGTGTTTCGCTTCGATCTCTATGACGGCGGTACAGGAAAAGCCCGGTACAATCAGGCCTTGTCTACGGCACGAGCCGCCGAAAGCAGGACAAAGACAGCTTCCCTTGAAGTCGAACGCGAAATCAGGTTGGCGTGGAACAACATCCACATCGCCAAAGACAAGGCCAAAACAGTAAGAAGTCAGCTCACCAATTCACGACGCGCATTGACCTTGGGTCTCAAACGATACCGCGCGGGCGTAACATCCATGGCACAACTTCTCGACATGCACATTGAATTGACAACAGCAGAGGCCGCTTGGCTCAACGCCGAGTTCATTCACCGCTACAATGTCTATCGCATCCTTGCCGGCACTGGCCGTTTGATGGCCGTTCTGCATTTAAACACACCGGGTAGTAAGCCAATACAATGACTGACACTATGAGTTTACCAAACTTTTCACGTCTGCAAGACGCACTCGCCATCCTGAGTACAGCACTCGGCAACGGGTCATCGGCGCAGGCAATCATGCATGGTTTCCCAGTAACAACTGGTCACATAGACGTGATCTACGTTCAGGAGGCCGCTGCACAAGCTGGTCTGTCGCTTGTTTCAACAGATGTGGCAACGCTCAAACCCTACCATTGCCCGCTATTGTTCTGCAATCCGGCCGGACAAGCGATCATCATTGCCGAACTAACAGAGAAAAACCGCGGCCTCGCACTTTCAGACAAAGGTCAAACCCACGACATTTCCACACTCAATCTCGCCAAAGCAGGATTCAACAAATGTTGGATTGTAAAGCCCGCAGAAAAGCATGATGCAAGACTTGACCATGGAATTGCAGATTGGAAATCTCATTGGCTCATCGAGTCCTTGTGGATGGACAAGTCCATCGTGTCAGGTGTTGTCATAGCCACGATTTTTACCAATATCCTCGCACTTGCGACACCTCTTATCATGATGAATGTCATGGACCGCGTTGTATCACACGCAGCGTTTGCAACCCTCTGGGCCCTCGCTCTAGGAGGCATGATCGCCATCACGTTGGACTTCGTGCTCCGGACCCTGCGCGCCACACTGATTGACAAAGCCGGCGCTGCTGGAGACGTGATTGTCAACAATCGCATTTTCGCAAAGATTCTTGGCACCAAAATTTCAGCGCGCCAGGGATCGGTCGGTGTTCAATCAAACACACTGCGCGAATTTGACAGTCTGCGCGAAATGTCCAATGCTGCGACAGTGGCGACGATGGGTGATCTGCCGTTCACCCTGCTCTTTCTTGTTGTCATCGCCATGGTATCTGGCTGGTTAGTAGTTGTACCGCTACTCATGATCCCCGTAATAATCCTGTGCGGACTATTAACTCAAAACAAGCTCAACCGTCTTGTCGCCGAACATTACAAGGACATGGCGCACAAAAATGCTGTGGCGGTGGAAGTTCTCTCAAACATGGAAACCATCAAGGCCCATGTGGGCGAGAGCTGGGCAGCAGCAAAATGGGAGAAAACCGTCGCGTCCTATTTGCGCCACTCTCTCGATATTCGGTGGTGGATGGCACTCAGCAGTCATATGCTCTTGTCTTTGCAGAGTTTGACAACCATTCTACTGCTTGTTGTTGGAGTCTATTTCATCTCTGCTGGCAACATGTCTGCTGGCGCATTATTTGCGGCAATTCTGTTGACCAGTCGCGCTCTCACTCCAGTGACGCAGATCGCAGGTCTCCTGACGAAATTCCACCACGCTAAAACAGCATACAAGTCACTTCGCTACCTGGTTGATGCGGAACAGGAACGTCCCGAACAAGTACACTTCTTGAAAACCAATGGCCCCTTCCGCACGCTTGTTCTTGATCACGTCAGCGTCAGTTATGGCAAACAAGCTGAGCCAGCCATCAAGAACTTGACCCTCGAAATCAATGCAGGTGAGAAAGTTGGCATCATTGGAGCCATCGGCAGCGGAAAGAGCACATTGCTGCGCCTTTTGTCAGGTCTGCGCCTGCCCGACAGCGGAGTGATGTTGGTCGACGGCATGCCGATCCAGCAATTGGATCCAGCAATTTATCGCCGCAGGATTGGAACAGCTTTCCGCGAAGAAGGATTTTTCTTCGGCACAATTCGTGAAAATCTCTGTTTCCACCGTCCAGAAATAACCGACGAAGAATTGGTCAACGCCGCACGTTTGGGGGGAGCTTTGAACTGGATCAAGGCGCAGCCAGCAGCATTCGATACACCAATTGGTGAAGGCGGCACTGGCCTTTCGACAGGACAAAAGCAGACCTTGGCGCTATCACGCGCATTCCTCGGGAAACCCGAAATTCTCATGTTTGACGAACCAACAAGCGACCTCGATACCAGATCAGAGCTCCAGTTCGTAACGCGTCTCAGCCTTCTTCAAACTGACCAGACGCTGATCGCAGTCACACACCGTCCCGCGGTTATAGAAGCCTGCACGCGCCTCATCGTCGTCGACGATGGGGCGGTCATAATGGACGGCAGCAAAGAAATGGTTCTCAACCAGTTACGCAACGCTGTCGACAGCGAGCGAGCGACAAAGGCGGCATAACATGTCAGACTTCAACATCGGAAATTTGACGTCCGTGAGCGCTGATCTTTTGGAATCGCCATCACGTACGTCCTCACTGATTATCAAATCGGTCGCTGCAGGTATTTCGTTGGCCGTGCTCTGGTCATACCTGACTCCGGTTGTGGAAGTGACAGCGGGAACGGGGAAAGTCGTGCCCGACAGATTCGTGCAATCCATTCAGAGTTTGGAAGGTGGATACGTTGACGCCATATTCGCCAAGAACGGAGACCACGTGGAAAAAGGCGACGTTATCTTGAGGCTCGATCCCGTTCCATCTGGTACGACACGCGAAGAAGTGGCCCAGCAAATGGCAGGACTGGAAGCAAAATCCACGCGACTGCGGGCTTTGCTATCCAACAAGAAACCAGATTTTTCCAACACCCTCGTAAAATCACACGCAAAAATCGTGGCCGTCGAACTCTCCCAATATGAGACCGATAAGGCAGAGTTTGAAACGTCAATTCAAACAATTGCACTGCAGGCAAAGCAAAAGAAATCCGAACTTGCCGAAGCTAAGTCAGAATTGAAAACGATCAATAAAGCCCTGAATCTCGCAGCGGAAGAATACGCTGTTCTGCAGTCACTTGAAAAGGATCAGGCTGCAAGCCGGGCTGAAGTCATGACCGCTGAAGCCAAGCAAAACGAACTGCAAGGGTCTAAGTCGCGATTGACGCTGGCACTCGTTCGCCTAGAAGCCGCCGCAGAAGAATATGCGGTGAGAGCCGAAGAACGGTCCAACAACTTCAGATCCCGCATCGCTTCCGAATTGAATGAATCCGAGAACAAATTGGCCTCCTTCAATGCTTCTCTCATGGGACAACAACACCGTGTGACACGAACCGAAGTGCGTGCACCCGTCTCTGGCACATTGAAAACCGTAAGTGCCATCAATGTCGGTCAGGTCATAAAGCCATATGACATTGTGGCCGAAGTTGTGCCTACAAGCGAAACAGTATTGATTCAGGCGAGGGTAAGGCCCGAGGACATAGCATTTGTCGCAACCGGCCTGCCAACTGTGATAAAATTAAGCGCGTACGACTACTCTATTTTTGGATCTCTCAAGGGCAAACTTGAGCGCATCGCAGCTGACTCAAATACCGACGAAAAGGGCGGCGTTTACTATGTGGTCGATGTGCGGGCGGACAAGAACTACATCGAGAGACGCGGCGAACGCTGGCCGATCAAATCAGGCATGGTTGCCAATGTAGAGATACAAACCGGCACGCGAACAGTTTTCCAGTACCTCACAAAGCCCATTCACCGTATGACCACGATGGCCTTGCGCGAAAGATAAAGCGTGTCATCTGGGTAAGCATCAAAATTGCTCAGCCCACTGCAAACTGGTTACACGGCACCTGTTCAGCACGAACAAGTGTCTCAAAATAGGACATGTTATGGCTCCCCACGTCTTGATGATCGTTGAAAACCTCCCTGTACCGTTCGACCGGCGCGTATGGCAGGAAGCCACAACGCTGGCGAAGTCGGGGTACGAAGTATCTGTCATCTGCCCAAAGGCCAAACAGTTCCAGACCGAAGAAGAAACGTTGGAGGGCATAGATATATATCGCCATAGTTTGCCCTTGGAAGCGCGTGGTGCAGCAGGTTTTCTAAAGGAATACAGCGCTGCCCTATATCACCAGATGCGACTTGCCATCAAAATATGGCGTCGCAAGCCATTCAAAGTCGTTCATGTAGCCAATCCACCGGACCTGATGTTCATGGTGGCATTGCCGTTCAAACTCCTGGGCGCCAAGATGATTTTTGACCATCACGATTTGACACCTGAACTCTACACACAGAAATTCAACAAGCACGGCATCGGTCGCGCCCTGATGCTGTTTACGGAATGGTGTTCGTTCAAGTTTGCAAACGCCGTCATTTCAACCAACTTGTCCTACCGGCAGATTGCCATTGACCGTGGTGGCAAAAAACCCAAGGATCTATTCGTCGTACGCAGTTCGCCGAAGGCCGACATCATGCGCATTGTTGCACCTGATCCAGAATTGCGCGCCAAGGCTAAAATCAATCTGGGCTACGTCGGAATCATGGGATCCCAAGATGGTATCGATGTCTTGCTCGACATACTCCGCAAGCTATTGGTGGAATACAAGCGTGATGATTTTCACGCGGTACTGATCGGCGACGGACCTGAACGCGAGATCATGGTGACACGCGCTCAGGAACTCGGTTTGCAGGACCACGTGACCTTCACGGGATATTTGTCAGGCGAAAAACTCTATGCAGCCCTGAGTGCGATCGACATTGGACTGTGCCCTGATCCATTCAACGAATATACGCGTCGCTGCACCATGAACAAAATTATGGAGTACATGGCATTTTCGAAACCCTTGGTACAGTTCGATCTCGATGAAGGCCGCTTCAGCGCCCAAGACGCATCGCTTTATGCAGCGCCTGACGACATGGACGGCTTCGTCAAATCAATTATTGAACTGATGGACAATACTGGCAAACGCAAAGAAATGGGTGATTTTGGACGCCGTCGTGTGGAGAAGGATTTGAACTGGTCAGTCGAAGTACCATCATTACTCGCCGCCTACGACCATGCCCTTGGTAAGGCCTGATTTCAGGGCTTTACCATAACATTTTACCATCGGTCGGTTTTGGCTGGAAACTGCAGAAATTGCTGGCTATTGATGGATTGACTTAAAATTTAGTGGAGACGGTAATGCGCATTGTGATGGTGGGATCTGGCTATGTTGGTTTGGTGTCAGGCACCTGTCTAGCAGACGTTGGCCATTCCGTCATTTGTGTCGACAAGGTTCAAGCCAAAGTTGACAAGCTCAAAGCAGGCGGCGTTCCAATCTATGAGCCTGGCCTTAGCGAACTTGTGACCAAGAATGTCAAAGCCGGTCGCTTGAGCTTCACGACTGATCTCAAAACAGCAGCTACCGATGCAGACGCCGTGTTTATCGCAGTCGGCACGCCATCGCGCAAGGCCGACGGCTTCGCAGACCTCTCCTACGTCTATGGCGCTGCCAGGGAAATCGCCGAGAGCCTCAAGCGCTACACTGTCGTCGTCACAAAATCGACGGTGCCTGTTGGCACAGGTGACGAGATTGAACGCATCATTCGCGAAGCCCAGCCCAAACTCAAATTCTCTGTTGTCTCCAACCCCGAGTTTCTACGTGAGGGTGCGGCGATTGATGACTTCATGAAACCTGACCGCATCGTCGTGGGCGCAAACGACACCCAGGCAAAAGATGTGATGTCTGAAATCTATGCTCCCCTCGTCAGCGCCACGGCACCATTGATATTCACGGATCGCCGCACATCTGAACTGACGAAATATGCCGCAAACGCTTTCTTGATGACCAAAATCATGTTCATCAACGAGATTGCGGATTTGTGTGAAGCGGTTGGCGGCAATGTGCAGGAAGTGGCACGCGGAATTGGTTTGGACCAGCGCATCGGCGCACGTTTCTTGAACGCCGGACCGGGCTATGGCGGGTCATGTTTTCCCAAGGACACCCAAGCCATCATTAAAACAGCACAGGATCACGATGTGGCGCTATCGCTTGTGGAAGCAGGAGCAAACGCCAACGAAAAGCGCAAGCGCGCCATGGGTCGCAAAGTGATCAGCGCGTGCGGCGGCAATGTCAGGGGTAAAACAATTGCAATTCTGGGCCTGACATTCAAGCCAGACACAGACGACATGCGCGACGCACCATCGATCAATATAATTCAGACATTGCAAGACAACGGCGCAAGGATTCGCGCCTACGATCCGAAGGGAGAAGAACAAGCGCGCCCGATGTTGAACGACATTGAGTATGCTGAAGATCCATATTCTTGTCTCAAGGGCGCTGATGCTGTGTGTCTCATTACCGAATGGGCAGAATTCAAATCGCTTGACCTGAACCGGGTCAAATCACTTCTCAAGTCACCCATTGTAATTGACCTGCGCAACGTGTTTTCCTTCGACCAAATGGAAAAACTCGGCTTCAACTATCACAGTGTTGGACGACCTTCGATCATTACAATCGACCGCAAACTGAGCCAGACAGGCTAAATCAATTCCGCTTCTTGCCTTCCAGCAAATCAAGTATCGTTTGCGCGGCATCTAACACTGGCGTACCAGGACCGAATATGGCTGCAACGCCGGCCTCTTCAAGCACGCCATAGTCCTGGCGCGGAATAACACCACCACAGACAACGATGATATCGGTCAGACCCTGTGCCCGAAGTAACTCAATCAACATCGGCAAAAGACTTTTATGCGCGGCCGCATGGGATGAAATACCAATGACCTGGACCTGCGATGCGATAGCAAGCTCAACCACTTCATCAGGTGTCTGGAACAATGGCCCAGTAACAACGTCGAAACCGATATCTTGGAATGCAGATGCTACGACGTGAGCACCACGATCATGTCCATCTTGCCCCATTTTGGCGATCAAAATCTTTGGCACTTTTCTATTTTGCTGCCTAAAATCGTTCAGCCGTGCGACCAGATTTGTATACTCCGGATCGTTACCGTAAGTAGCCGAGTAGACATGCTGAACAGTCGACGTTTGGCCGGCAAAGTCGCCAAAGACGCTGCGCAGAGCGTTCGACACCTCTCCTACTGTTGCCCGTTCACGCATCGCGGAGACCGTTGCCTCCAGAAGGTTCCCATCACCTTCCGCGCACGTTTCCAAATTGCGCAATGCATCCATCACTTTTCTTTCATCGCGGGTGTTCCGAATTTGCATCAACCGTTTGATCTGAGTATCTCGTACAAATGAATTATCAACTTCGCGAACATCCACAGAATCTTCCTGCCCAAGCCGGAATTTGTTGACACCAACAATAACCGTTTCACCTTTGTCGACCATCGCCTGCCTGCGCGTCGCTGCTTCTTCAATCATTGCCTTCGGAAGTCCTGCCGCAACTGCCGCAGTCATCCCACCCCGTGTTTCAATTTCTTCCATGAGGGACCAAGCTTTGTCTGCAAGTTCCTGGGTGAGTGATTCAACATAGTATGAACCTGCCAGCGGATCGACAACGTCTGTAAGACCGGTTTCGTGCTGCAAGATCAATTGCGTATTCCGGGCAATGCGAGCAGAAAATTCCGATGGTAAGGCCATGGCTTCATCAAACGAATTTGTATGCAAGGATTGCGTACCGCCGAGCACAGCAGCCATCGCTTCAACGGTGGTCCGCACGATATTGTTGTAAGGATCCTGCTCTTGCAACGACACGCCTGAGGTCTGGCAATGGGTTCGCAATATCGACGAATGGGGACTTTGTGGGTTGAACTCTGTCATTACCCGATGCCACAGCAATCGAGCAGCTCTGAGTTTTGCGGCCTCCATGAAAAAGTTCATGCCCACCGCAAAAAAGAACGACAATCGGCCAGCGAAATCGTCGACACTCATTCCTCGAGCCATTGCTGCCCTGACATACTCGCGACCATCTGCCAGCGTAAATGCCAGCTCTTGCACGAGCGTCGCCCCGGCTTCCTGCATATGATAGCCCGAAATCGATATCGAATTGAATTTCGGCATCTCCTTCGTCATGAACGCAATGATATCTGCAACTATTCGCATGGAAGGTTGCGGTGGATAGATATAAGTATTTCGAACCATGAATTCTTTGAGAATATCATTCTGGATCGTGCCAGACAATTCAGCGGGTGCTACGTCCTGCTCTTCCCCGGCCACAATGAAACTGGCCAACACTGGCAGAACAGCACCGTTCATTGTCATGGAAACAGACACGTCTTTCAGCGAAATACCATCAAAGAGAATTTTCATGTCTTCAACGGAGTCGATGGCCACGCCTGCTTTACCAACATCGCCCATCACACGTGGATGATCCGAGTCATACCCGCGATGAGTAGCCAAATCGAAAGCAACCGAAAGCCCCTTCTGGCCCGACTGAAGAATTTTGCGATAAAAGCTATTCAACTCCTCGGCTGTCGAGAACCCGGCATACTGACGTATGGTCCAGGGGCGACCGCTATACATCGTAGCGCGGGGTCCACGAACATAAGGTGGTAAGCCAGGAAGACTTCCGAGATGGGCAAGGTCAGCAGTATCTTCCGCTGTATAAAGCGGCTTAACCAGTATTCCTTCGGGTGTCGCCTTTGCAAAACCCAGTACAGGTACACCAAGTTCCTTCGCAGCAAGTGCCTGCCACTCGTCGATTTCCGTGCGCTTTTTCATGTGCCTAATCCAACTCGCCACCCAATTCACCAATCAATTGACAGCATCAACAACACCTGCAGAACACCCGCCATCCAAAGGAGCAGCCGCTCCAATCAATTTTGCCAATGATGTTCCGGTCGAAATATCACCCTTCAGAGAAATAGTCAGTTCCGTGATCAAACCCGATTTGTCACAGTCGATCCGAACGCGCTGTCCCGCCCCTGCACCGAAAGCGGTATCAAAAGCTGACTTGATTTGGCTTTCAGTAACCGTTCGTCCAATGCTATCGGCGAAAATCTCCTGTACACTTGATGCGTTGATCTCGACCATCAATCGCAAGGAATCCTTGTAGTAGGTCTCTGCATCTTGCCCATAGCATACACCGTGCTTGATCCACTCATGCCGTTCTAGGCTCGACTGCGTGCCAGGCATAACTTTTTCAAGAGCTGCCCTGGTTTCTGGTGTCAGTTCTTGAGCAGGCAATGCCTCCCATTGATGGGTGTCATCGAGCGCAGCAATATGTGGAGATACACCACAAAAAACATTGCGGCGCGGCTGCGGCCACAGTCCATGGAGGGAGAAATGTTCCGCGTCAAACCGGGATTTAGTCTGGCTGCGGCACTCACTCTTGGAACCATGTGTTTCACAAAACGCAGCTTCCCAACTGACAGCCAGAACATATGAAGGTGTTCGACCGCCCGGAGATTTTGGCTTTGGTTTCGGTTTCACGGTCCCCAGTGAGGAATCCACCGTAACACCGCTTTTGGAAACCGGCGGCGCCACGTCTTGAGCAGTGCCACATTGAGCTGCCACCCAACGCCGTGATGGCTTCGCACCTGGCACCTCAATCAGATAGTAGCTAGCCTGCCGCTTATTCTGACCAACAAGTGCATAAGATCGCCCGGTAACGATTCGCGTTTGTCCCGGATTCAAGCGTTTCTTTATTGATTGGAGTGCTTCGCAATCCTGACGTGCCGCGAAGATCCCTTTCTCTGGCACGTCTGCAAAAGTTTCGGACGCAACTCCGAAAAAGACCAAAGATAAGAAAAATGTGATTCTGCGACAATGATCCAACATAGACAGCCTATTAACAGCGTGGCGCAGGATCTGCCAGTATGCTATAATAAGCCATGCAGATCATGAAAACAGTGCTCGGATTGGTGCTCTTGACTGGACTGGCTGCTGCACAAAGCCAGGATCAACAAGAGAAACTCGACATACTTTTTGGCAACCTGCGCAACACCAACTCTCGCGCTGTCATCATCCAAACTGAGGCACAAATTTGGCAGATTTGGATGCAGTCAGGTACATCTGCGGACAACTTAGACCTCAATGACGCGTCAATCGCCATGAACACTGGCAATTTCAGATACGCAGAGAGCAAACTCACAACACTCATTGCGTCAACACCCACTTTTCCCGAAGCATTTAACAAACGCGCGACACTATATTTCATGATGGAGCGGTATGAAGAATCGCTCGCCGATATTAAGAAGACACTTGAACTTGAGCCCCGCCATTTTGGAGCGCTTTCGGGTCGGGGAATGGTTTTTCAACGGATCAATAAACCACGCGATGCGCTTAAGGCTTTCAGGGAAGCCATTGCTGTCAACCCGCATTTGAGCGACGCAAAACAAGCCATCAAAGCTCTTGAACAATTAGAGCCAGATCTCTAGTTCCATAACGTGTTTTCACAATAAATTCATGCACAAGCTTGCGATAATGATTCACTGTCGCAATTGGAATGCGATATGCAGGTTGTTAAACGGAGCTCCATATGAAGCATCTTCAACTGTTTCTACTCGCAACCATGTCGCTATTCCCGGCTGCTTTGCCTACCTATGCCGACTCTGCTGATGGAAGGAGCGTGGTTGCCATGGAATGGAATGAGGTCGTGGCATTGGCACGAGGCAGCGAAGTCAATTGGTTCATGTGGGGCGGTGCAGACAATATCAACGCCTATGTTTCGAACTATGTCGGGAAGGTTTTGCGAGACAACTACGACATTAAGCTAAATCGCATCGGCGTCACCGATACTGTCGAGGTTGTGAACATCGTACTTGGTGAAAAACAAGCGGGCGTCTCTGACAAAGGTGCTGTAGACATGATCTGGATCAATGGCGAGAATTTTCGATCCATGAAACAAGGCGAACTTGCTTGGTGCGGATACACCAATGCACTGCCGAACAACAAGTTGGTGAACTGGGAAAATCCGGCAATTGCCAACGATTTCGGTGTACCTGTCGAAGGTTGCGAAGTTCCATGGAACACCGCACAATTTGCTTTTGCTTATGATTCAGCAACGTTGACAAATCCTCCAATGTCGATTCCAGCACTCATTGACTGGATAAAGGCAAACCCAGGTCAGTTTACCTACCCAGCTCCACCTGATTTCAATGGCTCGGCATTTATCCGCCACATGTTTTACCACGCAGCCGGTGGCGCGCAAAATCTGCTTGGGCCTTTCGATCAGAAGAAATTTGATGTGGCAGCAGAAAACACATGGAAGTTATTGAATGAGTTGGAGCCATACCTTTGGCGCAAAGGCAGGACATACCCAACCTCCATCACTCAGTTGAATGATCTTTTCGCAAACAAAGAGATTTCTCTGACATTTAACTACGATCCGTCGCAGTTTGGCATTGAAGTTCAAAACGGAAAGTACCCAGACACAGTGAAATCCTTTGGCCTGACTGACGGTACAATCGCCAATACAAATTACACTCTGATACCGTTCAATTCTCCACATAAAGCGGCAGCGCTTGTTTTGCAGAACGTCCTGCTTTCAGCGGACGCCCAACTCGAAAAAGCAAGACCAGAAGTTTGGGGAACGGCAGCAGCAATAGCGGTTGACCGAACATCACCTGAATCCCAAAAAGCATTCTCCGAAATCAAGCAACATCCTTCGGTCATATCTGCCAGTCTTCTCGCCAAAAACACATTGCCCGAACTACAATCCACATGGCTTTCCGCAATCGAAAAAGGCTGGTTGGAACATGTCGGAAAATAGTGTTCACTCAAAGAAGTGAATTCTTTGAAACCAAAACTTCGGCTTATGCTTCTGCTGGCCCCCGCACTATTGACCGTGGGGCTGTTGTTTGGCGGCGGGCTCTTCTTTGCCACTGCGAGGTCCGTAAATTACATTCCTGCCACGGGTGAAGTAGCTCCAAACTTGAATTCGTACCGAGCGCTCTTGGCATCACCAGATTTCTATGAATCGCTCGTCTTGTCACTTTATATTGCTTCTGTTTCAACCATTCTCGCGGTTGTTATCGCGCTTGCTGCCTCTCTAGTTCTTCGGAGCACCACGCCAGGTCGTGCGGTTGTCAGTTTCTTGTTTAGGCTCAACCTCACAATTCCCCACGTTGTCGGCGCCCTTGGTATTTTGTACCTGTTTTCACAGTCTGGAACCTTCTCACGATTGGCAACGAGCCTCACCCTTATCAATTCACCGTCAGAATTTCCAGCCATGGTATTCGATCCTCTCGCCATCGGTATCATCCTCGAATACGTGTGGAAAGAAGTACCCTTTATTGCGCTCATTATACTTGCCAAAATGCAGACCATAAACACTGACTATGAGTCTGTAGCCCGCACACTTGGCGCGACACAATATCAAGCACTACGCCATGTACTGCTTCCGCTCTTAACGCCATCAGTTGTTGCAGCGACTGCGATCGTGTTCTCTTTTACGTTCGGAGCCTATGAAGTTCCACTCATTCTGGGACAAAGCTACCCACTTGTCTTGCCCGTCGTCGCCTTTCGGTTTTACACCGACGTAGACATTTCACAGCGCGAGACAGCTATGGCAGTAGCAATCATCATCGCTTTCGTGGCAGCGTTTTTCGTGGCTATATGGTATAGATCAACAATCCGCTCGTGGGCACGTTGAAATGCGTTTACTGAAGTTTGGCTTTCTGCTCACATTGGCAATCTGGTCAGTTCTGCCACTCATACCACTTGCAATCTGGTCAGTGGCAAGAGGATGGAATTACCCTGCGCTTTTACCAAATAATTGGTCTCTACAGGCGTGGCAAACAACTGCAGCGGCCCACACTGGCATCTATGCGAGCTTTGGAGAATCTATACTCGTTGCTGCAACTACAACTCTCATCGCACTCTTGGTTGGAGTTCCTGCCGGTCGCGCTATCGGTCTGTACAATTTTCGGGCAAAGTCGGCAGTCGCCATGTTTTTGTTTGCCCCATTGCTTGTACCCGGTATCGCAATTGTTCTGGGCTTACATCCACTATTCATTGGATTTGGCTTAACTGGAACAACAATAGGCGTCATTTTGGCCCATCTCGTGCCAACCGTACCCTATGTAATTTTTGTTATGTCCGGCATTTTTGCGGGCTTTGACCGCAATTACGAGGACCAAGCTAGGTCCCTTGGCGCATCAAACGCCCAAGTTTTCTGGATTGTGACTTTCCCCATGATACTGCCGGGAGTATTGACGAGCGCACTTTTTGCTTTTCTGATTTCTTGGGGGCAATATGTACTAACTCTTGTCATTGGTGGCGGGAAAATCATCACTGTGCCGCTGTTGATGTTTGGATTTGCAGCAGCAGGGCGCCATGATCTGACTGGCGCAATTTCAATGTTATACATTCTACCGGGAATCATCCTGTTGTTGATGATTTCCCGCCACGTTTCAGGTCGCAACAAAAACATCAATTACCTGGCACAACCATGACGTCCATCTCGATTGAGAATTTAAACATACGATTTGCACGGAATACAAAGCCCGCACTTGAAAATCTGACACTGGATATTGCAAGTGGCGAATGCGTAGCTCTGCTTGGACCGTCCGGCAGTGGCAAGACAACGGTACTCAGACTTGTGGCCGGCTTGCTCGATCCCGACTCAGGTGACATAAAATTCAATGGCCGAACTGTTTTGCAACGCAAACCGGAAGACAGAAATGCCGTCATGGTGTTCCAAAATCATTTGCTATTTCCACATCTTAGCGTTCATGAAAACATTGCATTCGGACTACGTATGAGGGGGCACGAACGCAATGAAATCAATCGTCGTGTTGCAGACTTGCTTCGCCTGATGCAACTTCCTGAGTTGTCAAATAGAATGCCATTTGAACTGTCTGGAGGCCAGCAACAGCGGACAGCTCTGGCACGCGCACTTATACTGAAACCCAGTGTCTTGTTGCTTGATGAACCACTTTCAAATCTTGACGAGCACATGCGGGTTGAAATGCGGGAACTGATCCACAAACTTCAGCGCGATCTGCAGGTCACAACAGTTTTTGTCACTCACGACCAAGAGGAGGCAGTTGCTCTCGGAGATCGCATAGCTCTGATTTTCGATGGTCAACTTGATCAATTTTCAACTCCAGTTGAGTTCTTTGACAGTCCGAATTCTGAACGCGGTGCGCGATTCTTTGGAGGACAGAACTTTATTACCGGTGAAGTACAGGGGCAAACTTTTTCATCGCCATTAGGTAACCTGAAACTGGCGCACGCCCTACCAAACGGATTGGGCAAAATGACTTTTCGCCCTGAGTCTGTTCGCATGGGCAAAGCAAGAGACAATGCTCGACTCTCCACACTGGTAAGCAAGGTATTCCGTGGGGCTCATACAGAACTCAAATTCACTTGCAGAGAAGTTTTGATTTCAGCATCAGTACATCCCAATGTAACAGAAACGCTCCACGTTGGAGAAAATTATGTGATCAATATACCGCCAGCAAGTATCTCGGTATTGCGCGGTTGACTATAAAGGGAGAATTTCCTTGAGCCGCAGCAGAGCAATTTTTTCGACTTGCTTGCACGCAGTGTAAAACTCTTTGTCACGTTGGTTCTTAATGCGACGCTCAAAAGCCTTGACGATGTCAAGACGGTTAAGTCCCTTCACGGCGACAATAAATGGAAAGCCGAACTTTGTTGAATATGTAGCGTTGAGCTCCATGAAGTGCGCTCGCTCTACATCAGTCAAGGCATCCAGGCCTGCTGACACCTGTTCCAGCGTGGATTCTTTCGTGAGCCGCTTTGCTGCAGCAAGCTTCCCCGCCAAGTCAGGATGCTGGCGCAGGACACCAAGACGCTCGCTTTCAGAAGCAGATCTGAATACCCGAGACAAGGCACTATGCAGTCCACCGGCACTATCATGCGCAGGACCTAGCTCAAGCTGATACGCGCGTTCTGCAATCCATGGCGAGTGCTCAAATATCGAACCAAAGGCAGCAACGAAGTCTTTTTCGGTCATTGATGATGGCGTGAGTGCATTCTTTTCGAAGGGAAAATAGTGCATCCAATGATGCGCAATGTCCAGTCGACGGGCAACCCAAACGCGTTCATGTGTCGCAACGTAATCAATAAATCTCTTGAGGGACGCGGCTCGTCCAGGTCGGCCCATCAGCCTGCAATGCAGTCCGACATTCAACAGTTTAGGGCTGCCCGCGAGTCCTTCTGCGTAAAGTACATCAAACGCGTCCTTAAGATAATTGAAAAATTGATCCCCGGCATTGAATCCTTGTGTAGTTGCAAATCGCATGTCGTTTGAGTCCAGCGCATAGGGAATGACAAGTTGCGCTTTTCCATTCACCACAATCCAGTAAGGGAGATCATCAGCATACGAGTCGGATAGATAGTGAAAACCGCCGTCTTGCGCGGCAAGTTTCAATGTGTTGGTCGTTGCGCGACCGAGATAGAAACCCCGCGGCCGCTCTCCTGCAACCTCAGTATGAAGTCTGAGCGCCTCATTCAGGTGTAGAAATTCTTCTTCTTCAGTGAAATCTTTGTACTCAATCCACTTGAGACCATGGCTCGCAATTTCCCATCCCGCGTCTTTCATGGCTTGCAATTGGTCGGGTGATCTGGCCAAAGCCGTGGCAACCCCAAAGACTGTCACGGGCAGTTTTGCTTCTGTGAAAATGCGGTGCAGTCTCCAAAATCCCGCGCGCGCACCGTATTCATAGATCGATTCCATATTCCAGTGGCGTTGCCCGGGCCAGTTCTGCGCACCAACAATTTCAGACAAAAAAGCTTCCGATTGGCCATCACCATGAAGGACGCAATTTTCACCACCTTCTTCATAGTTTAAAACAAACTGAACAGCGATGCACGCCTTGTTGGGCCAAACTGCATCAGGCGGCTTGGCCCCATACCCCCGCATATCGCGCAGATATCGATGCTCTTTCGTCATGAGGTCCCACCTTTCCTCACAGCCCGCAAAGTGATCTAACGGCCCTTTTTTTTAGTTTTTTTCTTGATAGATTTCTTAGTCGATATCTTTGTACTTTTTTTGCTTGCTTTCGTAGCCGTTTTCTTTGCTTTCTTCACTGCCTTCAGCGTCTTTTTCGACACTGTAGCGAGCACGTTCATCTTGTCTGCAGATGCCCGGTTTTTCATCAACGCTGCAAAATTCGTAAAGAATTTCTCCGCCAGAGATCGTGCGGTTGAATCGATCAACCGTGAACCCAGCATGGCCATCTTGCCACCAATTTGCGCATCAACATCATAGTCCATTTGCGTTTCACTTGGCCCGAGTTCTGTCAGCCTTACTGTAGCACCCCCAGAAGCAAATCCCGCCATCCCGCCCTGCCCCTGTCCAGAAATGCGATAACTCTCCGGTGGATTGAGATCGCTCAGTTTAACATCACCCATGAATGACGCTCGAACGGGGCCAACTTTTGCAACGACAGTCGCTCTTAGCTCGGTTGGGCTGCATTGTTCGATCGACTCACAACCCGGAATACTTGCCTTCAGCGTAGCGGGATCATTGAGACCTTTCCAAACGATATGACGAGAGGCAGGGATGACTTGCGTACCTGACAGTTTCATGCCTTGTGATGCTCCATGTGATATGTTCGTTATTACTCGATATCTTAAGCCAATCCGTCGCGCAACTGTACGAAGTAGTTATCTGCTCCGACCTGCCCTCCTTTCATGGCAACTTCCAAGCCGTCGAACATCGCAATTGAACTGTGACAGGTGGTCAGCGGCGATCCCGGGGTTGCTGTGAGTGGGAACCGCATTGTGAGTGCATGAACATCCAATTGGCCAAGGGCATGGCTGGAGGTATCCCCTCCTGCAATAATAGCCCGCCGCACACCTGTTCGTTGTACAATGCGGCTCAATATTTGCCCCAAGGCAGCTCCGACACCTTCACGCGCTTCTGGGTTTAGAGACACACTGATATCAGTTGTTGCTCCCTTCGCTGTATAGATCACAATACTGCGTCCATCATTCATCAATCCTACAGCACGCGAAACGATATCAGGAATAGAAGAAGAATTTGCCCCGTCCATTAATGTTCGGGGATCAACAGCCACGCACTCAAATCCACAGTCCAGGGCATATTGAATCTGTCTTTCGGTTGTTGGAGAAACACTGCCCGACAGAATCGCAATACGATCGACCCTTTTGAGCGCCGCAAATTCACGACGACCACCGATATGACCAGATGCCTCCAGAGCTCTCATGAGAGCGTACTCTACACCCGATGATCCCACAACAAATGGTCGAGCACTCTCAGGCAAAGACGTGAGCCGTTCACCTGCCAAGAGTTGCGTTCTCTGATCGTGTACATCGAGTATGCCCAAGCCATTTTGGGGCCAGGACCCATTTGCCAAATGAACTTCAAGGCGAGATTGGAGTGAGAGATGTTCCCGCAAGTCAGATTCAAGCATGGGCGTCACTGGATGCACACTCATGACAGGATGGCGATCAATCCGATAAACTTTTCCATGGTAGGCAGCAAACAAGTGTCCCTCAAAAGTATAACGCTTTAACTGCGGTGCTCCCACGATCAACGGAATGACAGATTGCTCAAAAAGTTGGGCCCCAATTTCGACAGCTCGGCCAATATTTCCAATTTCCGGACTAGAATCAAAAGTTGAACATACTTTGTAATGACAGAATTGCGCGTTCAGGGAGCGCAACCACAAAAATGCGGTCAACAGGTTGCTATCCATCCAACTTGGACTCCGGCTCCGGCTTGACCCCGCCAAGCCGAAAGCCGAAAAATTGGCAAAGGGAACAAACTCATCATGAGTTGGTATGCGGGTGAAGAGCACAGTATCCACACCATGAACACTCAAAGCCTCCATGACATCCGTCGAACCTGTAAAGTCGTCACCATAGTATGAGAGCAGACGAGTCACGCTCTGCTTCCATCAGAAAATGTCGCGATAGATTGCTTCAGTTCGCCGTGAGTTTTCGCATACTCAATAAGATTAATGCCTCGTTGAGCGGCATCCCATGCTTGTTTGACCGCTCGAACTCCCGCTGCAGCTCCACCTGGATGCCCGACAATTCCTCCGCCACAAAGATACATCAAGTCTGGACTTCGACCAGTTCGGTCGTATGTGTCCTGCGCCTGACCTCCCCATTGCCCTGATCCCACAACTGGTAGTGGACAGTCTGTCAGATCAAAAAGTGGAGTCGCAATTGCTTTAAAGGACTCCACAAAACTCTCATCAGGCTCCCAATATTTCGCACGAATACCATTGATCTGAAACTGGTCGACACCAAGCAATCTCCAGAATTGCTGCCAGACTTTGAAGTCCATGCCAATTCCCGGATGACGCGTGAGCACGTCCCAACCGTTGCGATGGGCGTGCAACACGAGTCCAGACCGCTTTCTGAGAAAAGCCATTGCCCCAAAACCGATGGAATTGATGTTCACAACTGCGCAGTTGCCACCAGCTTTCAACACGACGTCATGGCGACGCATCATCTCGTCTGGATCTGTTGCCGATATTCCCCACGCATACATGATTTTCTTGCCAGTTTTCTGCTGATAGTCAAGGATGATGGGCATGATCACCTTGACCCTGTCTTCCAAAGAAGAATAGGAAGGTGACATCAATTTCTCATCATCCTTCACAAAATCAACGTCGGCATACACAACTGCGCGAACAAGTTCAGCAGTCTCATGCGGAAGCAATCCAAGCGCCGGTTTGACGATTGTGCCTATGATTGGACGGCCAAAGACGCCCGTAAGGTTGCGGCTCCCGTCAATACCGAATTGCGGTCCGGGATACACACCTTGAAAGCAACCAGGGAGTTTCATGTCGACAACACGAATTCCTGTGAATCCCTTGATCGAATAGACGCCGCCAATGGCAATTGTCATCAACGCTGACAGATCAGTTCCCACAGCATCAACGGGAAAGTCGATATCGGCCTCCGCACGATGATAAGGTCCCGCTTCGGAAGTTGGAATTGAGGGAATAGTCACATCTTGCAAAGGCCGCATCTCAACGACACGCGCGGCAACCCGGCGTTTTAATTCTTCAGTCTCACCTGCAACAGCAACAAAAGTTCCAGTCGATTGGTCACTTGCAATTTTTTCAGCCATGCGCTCTGGACTGCCGGCAGTCTCGATTAAATAGGTGAGTCGGATCATTTCCATCATGCAATGAACTTGGTGATGTTTACGGTTTGGCCAGATTGAGCAGACTCATAAGCGCCTTCAACCAGTGCAAGTGTCATCAAATTATCTCGGCCAGATGTCAAAGGTTCCCGCCCCGTCCGTAAGCAATCAACCCAGTGCTCTTGAATGCGCTTTACACTCTCTTGAATATTGTGCCATGGTCGCTCTGCCCACGGCAAGAGAGGTGGAGAGACATCCAAACGCCGCGTGCCGGATCGCGTTGTTACTTTCATGCCATAGTCGGCACCGAGCCTCAGAGTTCCATCCGAGCCATCAATTTCGACAAGAGTTTGAGGAAAGAGTTCGGTTTCAAGGAGCGTGGCATAGGAACAGTCCACCACCGAGGTTACCCCATGACCGTGATCAAGTAGCATTGTCGCGACATCTTCGCCCTTTATTTTAGAGTTAACTCTGTGAGTTCGCGCCGTGATCGCATTCGCGTCACCAAATAGGTATCGTGCAATATCAAGAGAATGTATGCCGAGGTCTTCAATAATAAATCGCTCCCCTTCAGCCAGATAGGGCTGGCCCGAAAAGACATCGTAGGCTGAACGAAAGGAAACACGGCCCCAGAAAGGTCGACCGATTTCCCCGGAATCCAAGATGGCTTTCACTGCGGTAATCGGCGACTGCCAGCGAAAATTCTCGTGAACCATGAGGGACACACCGGCACTCGCACATGCCTGCACCATATATTTGGCATCTGCCATGTTCAGTGCAAATGGCTTTTGGCAGATAACGTGCATCTTATTGGCAGCAGCCATTTCAACCAATTGCTTGTGGGTAGACGCCGTAGTTGCAATGTCCACAAAGTCCAACGCCTCACTTTCAAGCATCAATCTCGCGTTGGTGTACTGCTTCGCAACGCCAAGCAATTTTCCTGCTGTCTCCAATCGGGCATAATCCAGATCACAAAGCGTAACGATGTCGACGCCTTGGATGTCCCTCCATCCATGCAAATGATTGCTGGCAAAAAAGCCACACCCGATCAAACCGCCGCGAAGAGCTTGCATGAACTGCAATCAGGTTATGCGCTTGATGCTGGCTGCAATCTCATCAGGTTCAAACACGCGCTTCCAATCATCTCGCATCAGCACTGGTTTGCCAAATTCAATGGCTTTGTTGCACGCATCAGAAAAAACACCCGGTTGTTCCTTGAAAATGACTGCACCCAGAATATTCATGTGACCCAATAGAAAATCGCGCGCGGCTTCCTCAGGAACGCCTCGACGCACCACTTCATCCATGGCTTCACGCATGATATCCAGCAATGACGCGCAAACCGTCTCTGCTAGGCCAGGCTCTAACAAAGCAATTTGTTCAACACTCAAGCGGTGTGAGCGCATCACGGGAGCCCATATCGCCTTCGCAACCTCCTCACCCTTGGCGTAGTCCCCTTCGGGTCCTTGCATGAGCGCACAAACGATGGCTTGCTTAGCTGCAACTCCACCAAATCTGTCGAGTTTGGCAGCCATATCGGTTTCGTCGTTGTAAATTGGTGGGTGACAGGGGTGTGTCACAAAATATGTTATGTCAGGTCTCTCTGGCAAATGGCCTGCATAGGGCGCTGCAGCGTCCAGAATGATGATCATTGCTCCCGTTTTGATCTTGTCAACTGTGTCATGTGCAATCTTGCCAATGGCCGAGTCAGGCACAGCGAGCACAACAACGTCAGCGTCACGTAGTGCAACATCCGCGTCAATTGCTGTCCAACCCAATTCGGCACTAAGTCTCGCCTTTCCAGCGTCACTCACTTCTACAGGGCTTACTCTAAATCTGGAGTTCTTGAGATTTTGTCCGAGGCGGACACCCATTTTTCCTCCTGCCCCAAACAGTGCTATATTGGTCATGGACGTACTCTCCAATATTCTCGAATTGAACATTTTGGTAAACAATAGCCAATCCAAGCCAATTGGCAAACGGTAACTCTCAACAGAATTCGTTCAACACGGATTAAGCAAAGGCTTGCCACTCAAATAACGTGAGACTTCATCAGCAGCCATGCCTGCAGCGTATGTCACGGTTCGAACTGATGCACCTGCAATATGCGGCGTGAGAGTAACATTTGGCAATTGCAGCAGTGGCCAATCCTCCGGCACTGGTTCAATAGCGAACGTTTCCAGCATGGCACCGCGCAAGTGTCCGGAAGTCATGACTTCAAAGAGCGCGTCATAGTCGAGCAACGGACCGCGGGCGGTGTTCACGAGCGTAGCGTCCTTTTTCATTTTGCGTAACGTTTCCGCATTCAACATTCTGGTAGTTTCAGGTGTAACCCGCGGATGCAATGAAACCACATCTGCCTCAGACAAGAGTTGATCGAGCGAACACTGGACAACGCCGTCCTTGAGGTCTTGAGCGGAGAGCTGAACATAGGGATCACTCACTAAAATGCGGCAGCCAAATACTTTTAAGAGCTTCACGACACGGCTACCCACTTGCCCGTAACCAATAAGACCAACTGTCATTTCATTGAGTTCTCTGCCAGTGACGTCAGCACGATAAAGGTCTCCCCGGTACTCTCCTTTTCTCAAAGCATCATGTCCCTTCGTAATATTCCGCGTTTCTGCAAGAATTGCACCGATGGTAAACTCTGCGACTGCGCTGGCATTCCGACCGGGCGTGTTGACCACACTGATGCCACGCTGGCGTGCGGCATTCATATCAATATTGACCGGTCCACCGCGTGAAACAGCAATAAATTTGAGAGTGGGAGAACGCTCCATGATGGACGCAGAGAATGGTGCAAGTTGTGTAATGACAATTTCAGCATCCGCTATTAGCGCGACCGTCTCATCAGCTGAACCAACATACTCCTTCAATCCATCCATACCAGTAACTGCATAACCATGTTCCATGTGTTGATCGGGCCAAGCCAAATCAAATTTACTGATGGATAAATTGAAATTTTCGCAACGCTCGAGCAAGGCCGCCTCAAAAACGGCTGACTGCATGAAGCGATCACCAATGATGGAAATTTTGTGTGTTGGCATTTTAGTTCCGTTTGAGGGCAGCATGGCTGCGCCAAGTTTCAGATAGTTTCAATCGAAGGTCACGGTAAACTGGAAAGAGATTGTTGTATGTTTTGACCATTGCCCCATCGGGATGCGTGGCTTGTCCCAGACTGGAATCAATCCAGTCGCTTGCAACCGCCTTCAAATCTGGATAGAGCTTCTGTTGAACGGCCGCAATCATCACTGCGCCTGATGCACCAGTCTCTTCGCGTGACACAGCGCGAACATCTGCATTCAACGCACTGGCCATCATGAGTCTGAGCGCTTTTGACCTGGCAGCTCCACCTGTCATTCGAACCTCAGCAGGAGCCCCCCCCATGGCATCATAGCAATCACGTGCCGCCATGCATATTCCTTCAAAGATACTCCGCATGATGGTCGCGAACTCCACTCCGGTTTCAAGCCCTATGAGTGATGCGCGAGCATTTGCATCAAGAAATGGCCCGCGCTCTCCTGCATGGGAAATGTACGGGTGAAAAATAACGCGCGCCGCAGGTTCATTCAAGAGTTTGTCATCAAGACCATCAAGTAAATCTGCCGGCTTCTTAAATACGCCCTGGTCTTTCAAGATACCAAGAGCGAAACTCAGCAGCCAATCAATGTTAAGCGTTGAAGCCATGTTGGATTGTATTTGTGCAACATGCTGGTGATGCGGCACGCACATGGTGTAACCTGACATTTCGCTGTTGAGTTTGACATCGTCCTGATGGCGCAAGCGCATGTGCATTCCGGTTGAACCAACAATAGTACAGCCCGATTTCCCGGAAAGATCAAAGAGGCCGCCGCCCAAACCACTGCAAATCACATCAACATAGCCTAGACACACTGGCATCCCTTGCAACAGGCCTGTTGTAACGGCTGCAGCGGGCGACAGCGTATGAGCAGTTTGAACACCATCAATGGTATCAGGCAGGACGCGGTCTAATTCGGCCGCGCCCAAATCACTAAGAACAATGGGCTCATATTGTCGAGAAGTGTAATCGCCAAACGTAAAGTTGGCTTCCGATGGATCGGTGGCACGAACACCTGTCAACTTGAAGTATAACCAGTCCTTGCAATGATGTGCACTGACAGAAGCACTGAAAATGCCAGGGTCGGTTTTGTACATCAAAGCCAGCTGGACGCTCTGTTGGCAAGCATTGATCCCAGTACCTGTTCGCGAATAGTGCGCCGCGTACTCGGGCTTGCGCGTGTAGTCTTGAGCGACATTTGCTGCACGGGCATCGAGCCACAACCATGCGGGTGCAACAGGCTCACCGTCCTCGTTGATCAACCAGGTACCATCACCCTGTCCAGTAACAGCAAGTGCTATTGCGCGTTGCCTGAGGTTAGGCACTTTTTCAGCAAGTGTCTTGAGTGCCAGCACGGTATCTGCCCAAGTCCTCGCCATGTCTTGTTCGACCCCACCATCTGGGCGTGTCACGTATGTATTGGGAACAGCAGCTTTGGCTAATTGTGTTCCATCAACTGAGAATGCGACGGCCTTGATAACGGACGTGCCAGCATCAATTCCGATTATCACATCGTCTTTCAAACAGGCCACTCCTGAATTGGCCCTGACAGGTCACATAAAACCATGAGATTGATTCACAGTTCCCATTTCTCATGGAATGCACCGATTGCATCAATCCTCTCAAACGTGTGTGCGCCAAAGAAATCGCGCTGCGCCTGAATGAGGTTGGCGCTGCCATTGGCTTGACGGTAAGCGTCAAAATAAGATAGTGCAGATGAGAGTGCCGGAACTGGCGACCCCGCAAGTGCAGCATCAGCAACAGTTTTTCGCAAAGCATGATGATTGTCTTTCATCATTCCTTGGAAGGCCTTGGCCATCAGCAAATTATCCGGCTTATTTTTGGTGTTGTAGGCCTTGGTGATAAGGTCAAGGAAACGGGAGCGAATGATGCAGCCCTCGCGCCAGATGCTTGCAATAGTACCGAGCGGCAGGTTCCATGTGTGCTGTTTCGATGCCTCCTGTAAGACTGCAAAGCCCTGCGCGTAGGCAGCAATCTTTGCTGCGTAAAGTCCTGATTCCAACTGCCGCAAATACAATACCTTGGATTTCGGCGTGATTCTACCTACAGGCATGGCATAGGCCTTTTCAGCCTTGATACGTTCCTGTTTCATGGATGAAAGTATACGTGCGGCCACGGCGGCTTCAATTGCAGTAGCGGGAATGGCCAGATCTTGCGCTTCCATCACGGACCACTTGCCGGTCCCCTTCTGGCCCGCCTTGTCTAAGATGATGTCGACTAAGGGTCTTTTTGTTTTTGCGTCACTGCGTGCCAATACTTTGGCTGTTATTTCGATCAGGTAGGAATCAAGTTTGCCTGTGTTCCATTTTGCAAAGACTGAAGCAATATCCGGAGCCTTCATGCGCAGGCCGTCGCGCATGATTCCATAGACCTCTGCGATCATTTGCATGTCGGCATACTCAATGCCGTTGTGAATCATCTTGACGAAATGGCCAGCACCATCGGGGCCCATCCAGGCACAGCAGGGCTGCTTTTTGTATTTTGCCGCAATGGCCGTGAGCACTGTCTCCACACGGCGATAACAAGCTTCTGGACCGCCAACCATGATTGAAGGACCATGCCGCGCACCTTCTTCGCCACCAGAAACGCCCATGCCGATGAAGTGAAGCCCCGTGTTGTTGAGCGCTGTATCGCGACGGACAGTGTCGCGGAAATTGGCATTGCCCGCATCAATGATGATGTCGCCACTGACAAGCACTTCCTTCAGATTGGATATCTGCTCGTCGACGGCCTCGCCAGCCTTCACCATGATAATTACGGGTCGCGGATGCCTGATCGCGGCGGCAAACTCGGCCATGGTGCGACAGGCAACAATCTTGTTTCGCAGTGGACCAGCATCAACAATGAATTTTTCAGTGGTGGCCCAAGTACGATTGTAAACGGCAATGGGAAATCCATTCTCGGCAATGTTGAGAGCCAGATTTGCCCCCATGACGCCAAGTCCTATCAAACCGATTTCTGCCTGCACCGTCCAACTCCGCCTTTGAAGTGTGCCCCTCCCCGCAACGCAGGAAGGGGCTGCATTGAATGATTACATCTTGCCCCAGATTTTAGAGTAAGCGTCGCGATAACCATTCTGAGGGTCAAACTGGTTGCTGTCGCCTGAGGCCTTCAGTCCCTCTTCCGTGACCAACGCAGGCGCCGTAATATAGCCCGAGCATTTCTCACCTGAAATCGCGCGATTGAGCTCGTCAACCAACTGCCACCCCTGCAAGTTCAGCGGCTCGGCAACTGTTACGGCTTGATACTCGTTTGATCGAATGCGCTGGAAGGCGGCCTCGGACCCGTCACCAGCTGAACCAGCTTTTGGGTTTGATTTGCCGTCAATTCCTGCGGCAGCAAGTGCAGGACCCATGAAATCAAAATAGAGATCATTGATCGCCAGGGAGTGCGTCCACTTGGCACCATGTGTTTGAAGCAGTGTGGTGGTCAGTGGCCCCATGCGGGTGGATGTCTCAGCAATTGGCGTATCCACCCATTGCAAAACAGTGCCTCCGCCCGCTTCAATCACTTCCTTGAGCTTGGCAGCCTTCAGGATTGCAATTGTATAAGTGGAGTCTGTGAAGATCACAACGCCGGGCTTGCCGCCGCCATCTTTCAAGGCCCAATTTGCGGCCGTTGTTGAAACGGTCATCGCATCAGTCGACACGTTTGCAAAAATGCCGCCTGGCGCATCACAGCCAATCTTTGGACCGGAGTGCCACGACACCATCGGAATTTTGGCCGCGACCACGCCTTCAAGTGCAGCGCTTTGCTCAGTCGCGTCAAAACCGTTAATGACAATACCATCCGGCTTCAAGGCCATGGCTTGGCCAACGGCAGCTGATCGGCTCTGCACCGAACCTGCACCATCCAACACTTTTACAGTCCACCCGATTTTTGCGGCGGCTTCTTCGATGCCTGTTGTGACGCCGAGAATGCCACCATTTTTCAGGTCGGCGGCAAGCACGACGATGGTTTTGCCATCAACAGCTTTTGGACCGGCCGTAGGCCCGTCAAAGTCTTCAGCCGATGCAGACAGGCTCACGCCCCCTAGCATAGAGCTTGCAAGTACGAGATTCAGGAATGTTCTCTTCAGCATAGTATCCTCCGTTTTCTGGTTTGGTTTTATTTGCTCGCAGCGCCTTTTCGTCTTTGTGCATATCCGGCGATACCAATGGCTACGATAAGCGTAACGCCGTTGAACATCGGCTCGACCCAGAAAGAGCCACCGAATTGTTGAATGCCGGAAATGCCGACAGCCAAAATGATAATCCCGACCATGGTACCCCACACATTGACGCGTCCGGGTTTGATGGTTGTTGAGCCCAGGAACGCGCCAACAAGTGCTGGCAGCAAAAATTCCAAGCCGACACTGGCCTGACCAATGCGCAGTTTTGACGCCAGCAATACACCAGCCAGTGCGGTCAACACACCTGAAACCACGAAAGTCCCCATCACATATTTGCGCACCGGAATACCGTTGAGGGCCGCCGCTTTGGGGCTGGCACCTATGGCATAGAGATAGCGGCCCAGTGGCAAGTACTCATAGATCACCCACATCGCAAGAGCGAGGGCAATCACATAGAAACCAGTGATTGGCAGGCCAAACACCATGGTACCATTCAGCGCATAGAACGATTTATCCACGACACCCACGATCTGGCGTCCGCCCGTGTGCCAAAGGGCCAATGCATAGAGCACGGTGCCAGTGCCCAAGGTTGCAATGAAGCTGTCGATCTTTGCAACTTCAACCAAAAGTCCATTCAACATCCCCATGATGGCACCGAGTGCCAACACGGTCAGCACTGCCGCAATCCAATGAAATCCATACGCCGTCTGAAGAGATATCGCGAGAATGTGCCACAGCACGATGCCATAACCGACAGTGAGGTCGATGCGCCCGGCCGACATCGGGATCATGACGCCTAGCGACAGCAGTAAAATGATGGCCTTGTCGGAAATGATGGAACGCAGGTTCAGCAGGGTGGGAAAAGTATTTGGCAGCAACAGTGAGAACAACAGGATCAAACCAATAGTCAACAACACCAAGCCGTAAGTTGGCACCAGACGTACTAGCTTCTGCAAAGTGGAAAGTCCCTGCAACTCGCTTCGCGTCGGTTCAAGGGCTGTTGACTGTAGCGAGTTCATTTTCAGGCGGCCTCAGATGCAGATGCAGCGTGGATTAAGGATTGGGTAGTAAGATCATTCTGATCGATCTCGGCGACGATGCCGCCACGTGAAAACACCAAGGCACGATGGCAAATATGCGCCACCTCTTCAAAGTCTGTTGATACAACAATCACTGTCAGGCCATCTTCCAGTGCCTTGGCAATGAGCCTGTAGATCTCTGCCTTTGCCCCCACATCAACGCCCGCAGTTGGGTCTTCTGCTATGAGCAATTTGCGCCCCGTTGCTAACCAGCGCCCAATTACGACCTTTTGTTGATTGCCACCCGACAAGGCCTCAACGGCGAGTGAAGGCACATTGGGGCGCAAACCAACATCGATTCCAATCGCATGGGTTTGTGCAGCTTCCACTTTTGGCGAAAGGATTGACATCAAGGTACGGCCAATGGCCAGCGGATTCAGAAACATGTTTTCGCGTATCGACAACGACGGCGCTACGCTCTCTTCGGTTCTGTCGCGCGCAACAAGTCCAATACCCTGGCTCAGTGCAGCCTCAGGTGACGATAGATCTAAAACTTCACCATTCAACAGAGCTCTACCAACGCTTTCTTGAGCGCCGAACAAAGCACGACCAATGGCTTCCTGACCTGCGCCACGCAAGCCCACGAGGCCCAGAACCTCGCCCTCCCTCCCCGAAAATGTCACAGGGCCTACGCCGAAAGTCATGAAGTTTGTAACCTTCAAAGTTTCAGGTCCCTCAGCGCGTTTTGCCCGAACATAAAGGTCCTTCACTTCTCGACCAACGATCAAGTTTACCAATTCCGAAGGAGTTGTTTCCTTAACAGCACGCACACCCACTAATTTGCCGTCACGCAACACGGCGACCCGATCAGCAATCTGGAAGATTTCATCAAGTCGATGGGAGACATAGATCATGCCAACTCCACGCTTGCGCAAATCGCGCAAGACTTGGAACATGCGCTCTACCTCATCGGCTGGAAGGCTCGCACTAGGCTCATCAAGCACAAGCACATCAGCTTCAACTGCAAGCGCACGCGCAATGGCGACCAGAGATTTCTCAGTGCGACTCAGGTCTTGCACGCGGCGGGTCGGGTCGAAGTCGCAGCCCACGAGCTTCAATGCCTCGGCGGCACGGTCTGCCGTTGCACGCCAATTGATGAGGCCGCCCGACAGCGAAAACCCTTGGGCTAACCCTACATTTTCGGCAACCGTCATCCACTCCACTAACCCTAAATCCTGATGAATGAAGGCCACCCGTTGCTTCTGGTTGGGTTTAGGGGGCGTGTGATGATACGGCTCATTCTTGAAAAGGATGCGACCCTCGTCCGGCGTATGGATGCCTGCGAGTGACTTGATGAGTGTCGATTTCCCAGCACCATTTTCACCAAGTAATGCCAAAACTTCACCTGCATCCAAATGCAAGGTGACGTCGCGCAAGGCCGTTGTGCCGCCAAAACGCTTGGTAACCCCTTCAAAGGCGAGCAGTCGTTCCGACACACATATCTCCTGAGCCGCCGACAACTTGCACTTCATTTCGTCAATAGTGCAAGTGCCCTTTTGACAATTTCATCGACAGTGAGCCGAATATCGAAAGTCATGGCCCCCTCCTCTGGTGTGGGCGGCTCCAGTACGGCCAATTGGCTATCAAGCAGGGATGATGGCATGAAATGGTTTCTTCGGGCAGCGATGCGTGACGCGAGCAAGTCTCGCGTTCCGTGAAGAAAAACATAGGCAATTGGACGACCCGCCGCCGTGGCCAATCGCTGCCTATAGACTCTTTTCAGGGCCGAGCAGGATGCGACCTTTGCCGTGTCTCCCTGCAAGGCGGTGCCAATCCTCTCCAACCATGGCCAACGGTCTTCGTCATTCAATGCAGTTCCACGGGACATTTTTTCGATGTTTGCCGCCGGATGAAGCGTATCGCCTTCAATAAACGGAACAACCAGTGTGGCAGCCAATTTTTCACCGACTGACGTCTTGCCGCAGCTGGTAGCACCCATCACAATGATAGCGCCCTTAAACATCACAACACCGAAGTGATGCCGCCGTCGACATAGAGTATGTGCCCATTGATGAACGAAGACGCTCCTGATGACAGGAAAACGGCAGCACCGATCAGCTCCTCAACATTTCCCCAGCGTCCTGCAGGTGTGCGCTTTTCAAGCCAGGACGAAAACTCTGGATTATCGACCAGAGCTTGATTCAATGGCGTCTTGAAATAGCCTGGTCCGATGGCATTTACTTGTATGTTATGCTTCGCCCAGTCAGCGCACATGCCTTTCGTCAGCATTTTAATGGCACCTTTTGTGGCGGTGTAGGGTGCGATCGTCTGTCGACCCAACTCGCTTTGTACGGAACTGATGTTGATGATTTTGCCAGCGCGTCTGGCGATCATGCCCTTGGCTACCGCTTTGCCAACCAGAAACGCACTCTCAACATTCACGCGCATCAGCTCACGGAATTTTTCAACCGGGAAATCTTCCAATGGCGAACGAAATTGCATGCCGGCATTGTTGACGAGGATGCCGATAGGTCCAATCTCTACTTCAATACTCATGATGGCAGCGGCAATGGAGTTTTCGTCTGTCACGTCAAATGCAGCGATGTGGGCATGATAGCTCTTGCTGATGAAGTCAGCCTGCGCCCTCGCCAACTTGGCTTCATCACGACCATTGAGAACGACACGTGCCCCCGCCTGCGCCAATCCTTCCGCAATTGCCAAACCAATTCCCTGACTGGAGCCCGTAACGAGAGCCAGCTTACCCTTTAAATCAAATATATTCGCCATGGTTGTCTCTCTCATGCTGCACTGAATTCAATCTGGACCTTCATGGCTTGTGTGCGGTCATTTGCAAGAGCAAATCCTTTTTCAACATCGTCCAAAGCGACTTGGTGCGTGATCAGGGGTTTGACATTGATCAGGCCTTTGCGCATGAGGTCCACTCCAATGCCAAACTCTTCATGAAAGCGGAAAGACCCTGAAATGTTCAGTTCTTTTGCGGTTATTGCCATCATGGGAAGCGTCATGTCACCGCCAAGTCCCAATTGCACTATGGTCCCACGCGGGCGCATTGTAGCAATTGCACCCACCAGTGCAGGCTGCGCACCCGAGCATTCGTAGAGCACATCAAATGTGCCCTTGTCGCGGGAAAGTCTTTCCAACGCCAGCTGATCGCGAGACATGTTCAGTATTTCATCGGCACCGGCCTGTCTGGCCAAATCGAGCGTGAAGTCGCTCAAATCCGTCGCCACCACCAAATTGGCACCTGCCCTGCGAGCCGCAAGAATGCACAGCACGCCGATCGGGCCGCAACCTGTAACGAGAACAGATTTTCCAAACAGTGCACCAGCGCGGCGAGTAGCGTGGAGGGCCACGGCAAGGGGTTCCGCCATGGCAGCCTCCCCGGACGAAAGTCCGGTAGCGTCGACACATTGGGTTTCATCGGCAACAAGCACTTCGCGGAAAGCACCTTGGATGTGCGGGAATGGCATCGCGGATCCATAAAACCGCATGTTGAGGCACTGATTGTGCAAGCCCTCTTGGCAATATTTACAGGTTCGGCAAGGCCGTGACGGGGAAACTGCCACCATCTGCCCGACACTCAACCCCTTAACACCTTCTCCAAGTTTGATTACACGACCAGAAACTTCATGGCCGAGAATCATGGGCTCTTTGAGCCTAATCGCTCCAAAGCCGCCGTGGTTGTAATAATGTAAATCAGAGCCGCAAATGCCACCCGAGGCGAGCCTCACTTGAACCTGCCCCAGACCAGGGGATTCGAAGGGTCTTTCCTCGATCCGCAAATCACGGGCAGCGTGAATGACAATGGATTTCATTAAAATTCAATATCAAGATTCCAGTACGTAGACCAGACTACTGATCGTGAGCATTTGTAGAAGGTTTCCACTGCCGTGACGGCAACCCCCGCTACCGCGAGGCGGATTTATTCGAGATGAACTTGAAGAAACAATGGTGGGTGGTACAGGGATCGAACCTGTGACCCCTACCATGTCAAGGTAGTGCTCTACCGCTGAGCTAACCACCCACTGTTGACGCGGATGCGCGCTGTATAGGGGGAGAAAATCGCCAAGGCAAGAAACATAAACTGCAATATCCAATGTTTGTATAGCGGTGTACATCGCCGACAAGAAAAGTGCATTTTCAATACTTTGTCCAAGGAAAGCCAAAACTCTTTTCTCCTGATCTCGGAACCAGTTCGCGCGAATCTTTCAAAAATCGCCATTGAAAACTGTGAAATGCCCGCGTCCCGATTATGAGGAATTTCAAGAACGATGTCGCACTGGCCATTTGCCTTGACACCCGCCTCATAATACATATTGTATACAAAAATGCAGGCTGCTGGGACACCAAGCCGCCGCAAGAGGTACTATCATGGTTATCGTTCCGATTGGAAAAAAATCCTTTTGCATCGACGATTTGCGCCGCAGGATTCTTACCAATGAACAGAATCCAGGCTCCTATCTCGACGAAGTGGAGATCGGCGAGACCTATGGCATCTCTCGTCCACCAGTACGCGAAGTCTTGCGCCAGTTGGCAGGCGAAGGTTATGTCGTCTTGCATGAGAACCGGGGAGCACAAGTTGCACCCATGAACCACAAGACATTGCGCAATTTTTTCATCGCGGCTCCGATGATTTATGCGGCCGTGGCAAGGCTCGCTGCACAACATGCCGCGCCCGACCAGGTCGAACGCCTGAAACAAATCCAACGGTCTTTCCGCGCGGCCATCCGCAATGGAGATGTGACCCAGCGTGCACTTCTCAATGAGCGCTTTCATGCGGCCATGGGAGAAGTGGCCGACAATGAATATCTTTTACCGAGTCTTCGCCGACTTCTTATCGACCACACGCGCATCGGCATGACATTTTACAATTCGCGACAAAACAGCCTGTCAACGCAGCAAACTACTGCGGCAGACCAGCACGACCAATTCATCGAGTTGATTGCGGTGGGCGATGCCGATGCAGCAGCCGAGCTCGCAGTGGCACATTGGGAACTCTCCCGCGCACAAATCGAAAATTTTGTCATACCTGAAAGCATTCAGATCCCTCTTGGCACACCTCACGCGGGCAAGGAAAAGGTAACAGCATGAAGTTCGAGGGCATTTATACACCGGTCATCACACCGCACACATCAGATGGCACAATTGATCATGACAGTTTCTGCGCCATGGTTGAGTTTCTGGTTTCGTCTGGCGTTCACGGCATAATCAATGGTGGATCGACAGGCGAATACTACGCGCAATCCATGGAAGAGCGCCTGGAATTGGCTGCGTTGGCGAAGCAAGTCATCGGGAAGCGCACAGCGCTGATCATCGGCACGGGTGCCACTCGCCTTTCAGATTCCCAAATGATGGCTGAAGCAGCGGCAAAAATTGGTGCAGATGCCATTCTTGTTGGCTCACCTCCCTACGCAGTGCCAACCGAGCAGGAAAATGCACTCAATGCACTTGCCATTGATCGCGCTGCTGACCTCCCAATCATGCTTTACAACTATCCCGGCCGCATGTGCATCAACATGGGAGTGGAATTCCTCGACCGCGTAGGCCGCTCGCGCAATTTCTGCTCGATCAAGGAGAGCTCTGGCGACATCAACCGCGTCCATCTTTTGGCGCGCAACTATCCGCATATTCAAATGTCCTGCGGCATGGACGATCAAGCGCTGGAGTTTTTTGCCTGGGGTGCCCGCAGTTGGGTGTGTGGTGGTTCCAATTTCCTGCCGCAAGAACACATGGCACTCTATAAGGCCTGCGCGATCGACGGTGATTTTAACAAGGGTCGCCGCATCATGTCAGCCCTGTTGCCGCTCATGGGTGTGCTTGAACAGGGTGGAAAATTTGTCCAATGCATCAAGCATGGGTGTGAAATGAGCGGCTTCAGAGCGGGGCCATCGCGGCCACCGCTTAAACCCTTGAACAAAGACGACAAGCGCCAACTGGAACAAGTGGTGCAGGTGCTGAAGCGCACCATCGCCGAAATCGCTGCGGAGAAGTGACATGACTGGATTGCTGACCACCGAAGAATACAAGGCAATTGCCAAGGGCCTCACGATTCCCACCCAAGCCTTCATCAATGGTGCATTCCGACCAGCCCAGTCTGGCCGCACCTTTGAAACACTAAACCCAGCAACAGGAGAGGCTCTGGCCAAGGTCGCTGCCTGCGATGCTGCCGATGTTGACTTTGCCGTAATCAAGGCCCGCGAAGCGTTTGACGACGGGCGCTGGTCGAAGCTCCATCCGCGTGAGCGCAAGGAAGCACTGATCCGCCTCGTCAAACTGATCAAGCGCAATGCGTGCGATTTGGCTGTGTTGGAAAGCCTCGATAGTGGCAAGACCATTTTTGATTGCGAAACGGTTGATGTGCCGGAAACCATCAACTGCCTCACTTGGCATGCCGAACTTATCGACAAGATTTATGATCAGGTGTCTCCCGCTTCTGACAATCACATTGCGATGATCGTGCGTGAACCGGTGGGAGTCGTGGGGCTTGTGTTGCCGTGGAATTTCCCCCTGCTCATGTTAGCATGGAAAATCAGCCCTGCCCTTGCCGCTGGCTGCTCGGTGATTGTGAAGCCCGCCGAGGAAACATCGCTCACCGCTTTGCGTGTGGCTGAACTTGCAATGGATGCAGGTATTCCGGCGGGCGTGTTCAACGTCGTGCCGGGCTCGGGTCCGGATGTGGGGGAACCTCTGGGTCGTCACATGGATGTGGATGCCTTGTCATTTACAGGCTCAACCGAAACCGGTCGACGTTTTCTGCGCTACGCCGCCGAGTCGAACCTCAAGGAAGTCACGTTGGAAATGGGAGGCAAAAATCCGGCGGTCGTGTTGGATGATGCTGAAAATCTGGATCGCGTCGCTGCCCACATTGTCAATGGCGCGTTCTGGAACATGGGCGAAAACTGTTCAGCTACTTCGCGCCTCATCGTGCAGAAGGGCATTAAGGAAGAACTTCTCAAACGCATCTATGCGCACGCCCGCGAATGGCCGATGGGTGATCCGCTTGATCCAGTGAACCGCGTGGGTGCGCTGGTCTCACCTGCGCATTTCACCAAGGTTTGCTCCTATCTTGGCAAGGGTGCGAAAATTCTGATGGGTGGCAAAGCTGAGAAGGGTTTTGTTGAACCAACAATCTTCGAAATCACCGACCGCAATGCACCGCAGGCGCGCGAAGAAATCTTTGGACCAGTCCTTGCTGTGTTGACAGTCGAGAATTTTGACGAAGCCATCGCTTTGGCCAATGACACGGAATACGGTCTTGCCGCGTCCATCTTCACGTCCAATGTGAAACGCGCCTTGCGGGGCGCACGTGCCATCCGCGCCGGCACAGTTACCGTCAACAGCTTTGGTGAAGGCGATCTTTCGACACCGTTTGGCGGGTTCAAAGCCTCGGGCTTCGGTGGCCGTGACAATGGCATTCATGCCCATGATCAATACACACAGATCAAAACCATCTGGGTTGATCTTGCCGATGATGGAGATCAAGCCGTCGCATGAGCAGTTACACGGTGCGGCGCACGCCCGTGCATCGTGGGCCTGCGGCGTGGAGCGCAATCCTGCCGGGACAGGATGCACCCGTTGAACTTGATGCGGATATTTCAGCCGACGTTGTGGTCATCGGCGCAGGCTTTGCCGGTCTTTCCGCTGCAAGGCGATTATCGCAGCTTGCACCAAAAGCAAGGATCGCCGTACTGGAAGCTGGGCGCATTGCAGAAGGTGCATCGGGGCGCAATTCCGGCTTCATGATTGATCTGCCGCACGAACTGTCATCAAAAGGTTACGCTGCGCAAGGAGTCCACAGCGACAGCGCGATGATCGCGCTCAACCGGAAAGCCATTGCTTTTGCCAAGAGCGCTGTCCAGGACTACGACATCAATCCAGCCTATTTTGATCCTGTCGGCAAAGTGAATGGCGCGGTCGGGACCAAAGGCGATGATCATAATTGCAATTACGCCAAACATCTCAGAACACTCGGTGAAGCGAGCGAAATGCTGGATGCCAAGTCAATGTTTGAGCTCACGGGCAGTCGACATTACATCTCAGGACTCTATACGCCTGGCACGACTATGTTGCAGCCCGCTGGCTATGTGCGTGGTCTCGCAAGCGGCCTGCGTCGCGATGGCGTCAATATCTATGAGAACACTCCAGTTCTCAAAATCGAACGTGCAGGCCATGGATGGACAATTGCAACGTCACAGCACCGCGTCAGCACAGGCAAAGTAATCCTCGCGAATAATGGTCATCTCGAAAGCTTTGGCTTTGCTGAACAGCGATTGATGCACATCTTTCTCTATGCTTCCATGACAGTTGACCTCGGTGCAGAAGCATTGAAAAGATTGGGCGGCCAGCCACGCTGGGGGGTGACACCTTCCGACCCCATGGGCACCACCATGCGACGGATCGATTCTGCACAAGGTGGCAACCGCATTATCACTCGCACCTGTGCAAGCTTCCTCCCGGGAATGGAAGTGAGTGAGTTCGAATTGAAGCGCACGGCAAAAGTTCATCGCGAGAAATTTGACCAACGCTTTCCAGCACTGCACGACATTGCAATGGAATATAGTTGGGCCGGACATTTGTGTCTTACGCGGAACGGTGTTGCCGTCATGCGTGAACTTGACCGCAACCTCTTCTCGGCCTGCGTGCAAAACGGTCTTGGCACCGCACGTGGAACTCTCACGGGTATCGGCGCTGCCGAACTGGCTTGCGGTGTCACAAGTGACATCACGCGTTACTTCACGGCTGAAGCAGAACCGACACGACTGCCTCCACCGCCCCTGTCAACGATTGGCGCGAATCTGTACTTGCGCTGGCAGGAGTGGCAGGCAAGAGGCGAATGATAGACTCAAGAACTACAGCCGTTCCATTGGATTACTGAAGATATTGGTGCACGGGACAGGGATCGAAACTGTGAACCCTACTATGTCAAGGCAGCGTCAACCGCTCGGACTAGAATTTAGAAACAATAAAATGATTTATGTTCAATGAGTTAAGAGAATGACCTCAAAAATTACATATACCACGTTCTGAGCCACTCAACCGTTATGTTTTCAATAAGAAAACCGCATTACATTCAACTTATGAAAACGATCTTCATCCTCAACGGACCAAACCTTAACCTTCTTGGCAAACGGGAAACTGAAATCTACGGCCGTGAAACCCTTGGCGATGTCCAGACATCATGCATCAGGCTAGCAGCTGAACTTGGATTGAAACTTGAGTTCTTTCAATCGAACCATGAAGGCGAGATCATTGATCAAATTCACTCGGCCCGTGAAAAAGCGCAAGCTGTTATCATCAACCCGGGAGCATTCACGCACACGTCTATCGCCATACTCGACGCCTTGAATGCATTCCAAGGTCCCGTTATCGAAGTGCACATCTCAAACATCCACAAGCGCGAATCTTTTCGACATCACTCTTACGTGTCAGGTCGCGCGGATGGAGTTGTCGTCGGCTTCGGAACAGAAGGCTATAGCGCGGCACTCCGCCGCCTATCTACCCTGCTCAAATAATTAACCCATAACCTTTGTCCCAAGGCTGTGGCCAATGTTGGCGACGGTCTTGGATTTGGCCGTGCGGAGTTCCTCAACGTCGCGCACTTTCAGGCGGGCTGCGCCTTCCCAATCTCGAGTTTTCACCTTGGCGTTTTTCATGCGCCCTTTGGCGGCAGGGATGGCGTGGGCATACTGCGGTAACCAGGCAGCTTGCGCGACCAGCATTTCATCCACCATTTGCCAGACTTCATCAGGGGTGCAGATGGCGCCGACGAGAGGGTCGTGCAACACGGCGAGTTTCAGGAGATCAACATCGCCGGTGACTGCGGCCTTGACGGACATGCGCTGCACGTTGATGGACGAAATGCAGGTGGCTGCACATTGATCAGGCAGCGTGATACCCTCCACCATGTTGATGCCAAAACGATCGACGAAACCAGGGCTTTCGATGATGCAGTCATCTGGCAAGTTGCGGACCACCCCATTGTTCTTGACATTGAAATGGCCGCGATAAGTGCGTCCCGTTTCGAGAGCTTCGATAATGTGGCTGGCGTGTTCATCGGTGCGTTGATATGCAGCAAGTAACTGCCCTGCACTTTCCAGGAACTTCGGAAAGTCGGTCTCGAACCAGTTGCGGTTTTCGGTGCAGTAGCGGAGGTAACCACCAGTCTCACCATGGATCCAGTCTGTTGTTGAAATCCATTTGATGATTTCCTCGGGGCGCTTTCTGTACCAAGGCAGATATTCCGAGAGATGGCCATTGCTTTCGGTTGAATAGAATCCGAAGCGCTTCAACACATCAATGCGGACTTTCTCCTGATCTGAAAATACCGGGTGCCTTTCGAAAGCTGCGATCAGTTCGTCCTTGGTGATTGAGCGACCCTGGTGGTTGAGGCCGATGTACCAGGTCTGGTGATTGATACCGGAACAAATGATGTCGATTTCGGTATGATCGCGGACGCCAAGTGCAGTGGCAATCTGGCGCCAGCCATTTTGAACGCCATGACAGAGGCCGACAGTGCGAACCTTGCCATAGTCAAGGCAAGCCCAAGTGTTCATGGCCATGGGGTTGGCGTAGTTGATGTGTAACGCATTAGTCTCGGCGACTTCGCGAATGTCCTTGCAGAAGTCCAGCATGACCGGAATGTTACGCTGGCCGTAGAGTATGCCACCTGCGCAAATGGTGTCACCAACGCATTGGTCAACGCCATATTTCAGTGGAATGCGAATGTCATCAGCGAAGGCTTCCAGCCCGCCGATGCGTACGCAATTCATCACATAACGTGCGCCTTCCAACGCACGGCGACGATCCGTAGTTGCTGTGACCTTGGTCGGCAATTTGTTGACTTCGACCAGGCGCTCGATGATTTTTCGAGCCATATCGAGATTGTGTTGATTGATGTCCGTGAGTGCTATCTCAATTTCAGCGAACTCCGGCACGCACAAGATGTCGCTCACAAGTTTCTTGGTAAAGCCGATAGAGCCGGCACCAATGATGGCGATTTTAAATGTCATGGTGTCCTTTCAAAGTGACGCGAGAAATTCGCGATGCCCCAAGGCTCTAGGGGCAGCGGCGCGATACTCTCGCGTGAGTGATTGCGTGGTGTCGTGTGCGCGTTTGCGCAAATTGGGATATTTGTCCATGAAACTTCGCGCGACATTTTGATTTAACAATCCGAGGCCATCCAGTACCGGATAATGCAACTGCTGTTCAGTGTGCGCAAATTTTCCGGGCAGTGGATCGAAGTCAGTGTAGTCAGGCATTTTGATTTGCCAATTGGCGAGGCGGTCGCGCGTGGGCTGGCCTATGCAATCATTGGCAACATGCTGCCAGAAGGGCGTGTCGCGACGCGCAGTCACATAATGCAAATTGATGAAGTCGCGGAAATCATCAACCTGACGCGCGACGCTGCCATTGTACGCCTCTCGATCCTTAGGTGTGGCCTCAAGATAGAAGCTGGTGAAGAGCATCATTTGCACAATGGTACCGTGAATGGACGTTGCTTCGAGCGGTTCAAGAAAACTTGAGGCCAGCCCAAGGGCCAGGCAGTTGTTGATCCACACGTTATCGAGGCGGCCGACGTCAAATTTCAAGTCGTTGCGTGGTTCGATGGAATGGCCGAGTGCTGCTTCGATTTCGGCCTTTGCGCTGTCTGGCGTGTGGAACGCATCTGAGTAGACATAGCCGCAACCAAAGCGTTTCTGCGTGGGGATGGACCAAAGCCAACCGGCATCACGCGCCCATGCCAAGGTGTAGGGCGGAATTTCTTCACCGTCTTTCAGGTCGATCCAAAATGGCATCGCCCGATTGACCGGCAACCGGTCCTTATACGATTTCCAGCTTCCCCCCATCTCTTTGCCGATCAACGACCTGCGAAATCCGGTGCAGTCGAAAAAGAAGTCTCCTGCAATTTCGCCAGCGTCGGTGATGAGTGCTTCGATATCGCCCGTTTGTGCGTTACGCTTTGCGCTCAAAACCTGTGCGTCAAGTGTTGCCACGCCCTTCGATTTATTGCGGAGATATTTCCCGGCCAGGGCTTGATCGAAATGGTAAGCATGATGGAACGGGCCAGCGGGTATCAGCCTGCCTTCAGCGCTGCGTGCGAAAGGTGATTTGTGCTGGTCGAGCAGATAGGCAAAGAGGTGCGATTGTTGTACTGGTTTTCCGGCTGCCACAGCATAAATGTCCAGCCAGCTTTGTGGCGGGGCATTGCGGTCCGCTACAACAAGATGTGGATCGTCAATGGGGCCATCATAGTGGTGGCCTTTGGATTTCCAGTCCTTGTGACGAATGCCGAATTTGATGGTGGCTTCCGTCTCGCGCAGGAATTCGAATTCATTAAAACCAAAATGTTGCAACATTTGGCGAAAGACGGCCGTAGTTCCTTCCCCTACCCCGATGGTCGGAATTCTTGAAGACTCGATCACAGTTACTGTCGCCGCCAACTGTCGGCGTGAGAGCGCGTCCTGCAACATGAGAGCCGCCAGCCATCCAGCTGTTCCGCCGCCGACGATGACAAAACGTTTTGTCATTCTGCCGCGATGCGGGGCTTTTTAACGCGCGCGAATTCAGGCAACCAGTTGTCATGGGCTGCAAGCAGGTCGTCGGTCAGATCCCAGATTTGCTGCAAGTCAAGCTCTGCTGCTGTGTGTGGATCCATCATGGCGGCATGATAGATGTGATCGCGGTTCTCGGTCATCAGTGCGCGGACGGTTAACTCCTGCACGTTGATATTGGTGCGGATAAGCGCTGTCAGTTGCGGTGGCAATTCGCCCACAAAGGTTGGCTGGATACCGCGATCATCGACGAGGCAAGGCACTTCAGCGGCGCAGTCATTGGGCAGCGATGTGATGCAGCCGTTGTTTCGCTGGTTGCCGTAGATCACCGAAGGTTCGCCAGTCCAGACGGAATTGACGATGGCCGATGCGTATTCATTGCTGGGTGTCAGTTCCATGGGTTCGTTCTTCAACGCGTTGGATTCGCGCTTCCATCTGGCGATCTGTTCGATGCAGCGCTTGGGATATTCATCGAGTGGGATGCCGAATTTCTCGATCAGATCTTCGCGGCCTTCCTTGATGAAGTAAGGGGTATACTCAGCGAAATGCTCGGAGCTTTCGGTGACGAAGTATCCGAGGCGTTTCAGCATTTCGTAGCGCACCTTGTTTGGGCAGCGCGGATTCCAGCTAGATGGCTTGGGGAAGCGGCCGTCTTGATACCCTTGTAGAAGATCGGGGTACAAATTCTTGTAACTGCCGTCTTTTTGTTTGTGTTCGAATTTCAGGTAAAAGGCCATGTGGTTGATACCGGCTGCGCGGTAGCGGATTTCGCCAATCGGAATAGCAAGATCGCGGGCGAGCTCTTCGGCTGTCCCCTGCACCGAATGGCACAAGCCAACCTGTTTGATCTTCGGATACTTCGCCGAAATGGCCCAGGTGTTGATGGCCATGGGGTTGACGTATTGCAGCATGATGGCGTCAGGGCAAACTTGCGTCATGTCTTCGCAGATTTTCCACAGATGCGGAACGGTGCGGAGCCCACGCATGATACCACCCACGCCGAGCGTGTCGGCAATCGTTTGGCGCAGGCCATATTTCTTTGGCACTTCAAAATCCGTGACGGTGCAAGGTTCATAGCCGCCAATCTGGAAGGCGACGACGACGAAGTCGGCTTTGGTCAGGGCCTTGCGCTGGTCCATATGGGTTTCAATCTTGGCTTTCACGCCCAAGGTGGAAATCATCTTTGATGCGATGATTTCGGATTCTTCAAGGCGCTGCTTGTTGATGTCCATCAAGGCTATGGTTGCGCCAGAAAGGGCCGGGCGTTGCAGAATATCGCCAATGATATGTTTCATGAAAACACTGGAGCCAGCACCGATAAAGGCTATGCGGGGATTTGCGGACATATTGGTTTTCCTCTTTCTTTAGGCAGCAATATCAAAAGCTGCGCGCACAAGGCGCTTGGTGTAGTCGGTTTTTGGGTTGGTCAGAACGTCGGCCACGGGGCCTTGCTCAACGATTTTTCCATTTTGCATGACGATGACGCGGTGACACAATGCGCGGACCACTTTCAGATCATGGCTGATGAAGAGATAGGACAGGTTTTTCTCGCGTTGCAGCTTGCGCAGAAGCTCGATGATCTGTGCCTGCACTGAAAGGTCAAGCGCTGATGTTGGTTCATCGAGCATGATGAATTCCGGTTCCATGGCGATGGCGCGGGCAATGGCGAGGCGCTGGCGCTGGCCACCAGAGAATTCATGCGGAAATCGCGATAGGATATTGGTCGGCATGCCGGAATCTTCCAGCGCCTGCTGCACGCGCTGCAGGCGGTCCGCTTCTGACGCGCCGATCTTGTTGACGATCAGGCCTTCCTCGATGATCTGGCGCACATTCATGCGTGGATTCATCGATGAAAATGGGTCTTGAAAGACAATCTGCATGCGGGACCGGAAGGGGCGCAGGCCAGTACGATCAAGTTTGTCGATGCGCCTTCCGTCAAACTCAATTTCACCTTCTTGCGGATTGAGAAGGCGAATGAGGGCCTGGCCGAATGTGGTCTTTCCTGATCCCGATTCACCGACAAGCCCCAAGGTTTCGCCGCGCTTGAGTTCCAGGCTCAGGCCATCCACGGCTTGCAAGTCATGATAGGTGGCGTTGAACATGCCGCCGCGCTTCAACTTGTAAGTCACACGCACATTCTTGCCTTGCAGAATGGTTCCACTGTCCTGCGTCAGGGGCTGCGCCACGCCTTTGGGGTCTGACTTCAGCAGGCGCTGGGTGTAGGGGTGTTGCGGATTGGCAAACAGCACTTTGGTGGAGTTGTGTTCCTTGATCTCTCCATGTTGCATCACATACACGCGATCTGCAAATTGGCGAACAACCGTGAGATCGTGGGTGATCAGGATCACCGCCATGCCGTATTTGTCTTTCAAATCTTTGATCAGATTCAGGATCTGCGCCTGCACCGTCACATCAAGTGCAGTCGTTGGTTCGTCGGCGATCAGGATATCGGGGCGGTTGGCCAGCGCCATGGCAATCATCACGCGCTGGCGTTGCCCGCCTGAGAGTTGGTGCGGATATTGTTTCAGACGCGCTTCCGGATCCGGAATTTGAACTTCTTTCAGGAGCGCCAGCGCGCGGGAGTTGGCTTCGGCGCGTGACATCTTGTTGTGGAGATGCAGCACCTCACAGATCTGTGATCCAACCGTATAAACCGGATTCAGCGAGCTCATGGGCTCCTGGAAAATCATCGAGACCTTGTCGCCGCGCAGTTTGCGCATTTCATTTTCTGCCAAGGTCACAACATCCTGGCCATCGAGAATGATCGATGATTCCTTGCTTATTGTGGCACGTTTGGTGAGGAGGCGCATGATGGCGCGCGCTGTGACAGATTTTCCTGATCCTGACTCACCGACGATAGCTATCGTCTCTCCCTTGCGGAGCGCGAAGTTCATGTTCTTCACGGCCTGCACCATGCCGCCTTCAACTTTGAAAGAGACGGCCAGATTGCGGGCTTCGAGAATGAAATCTTGCGTGTTCGCCATCGTCAGCCTCAATAGGGATCAATGGCATCGCGCAAACCATCGCCAAGTGCGTTGAAGGCGAAGACGGCAAGCAGCACGAAACCGACCGGAGAAAGAATCCACGGATAAGATCCGATGACGGAGAAAGTGCCTGTGTCCTGCAGCATGAGGCCCCAAGAAATCAGCGGGGCTTTTACCGCGAAACCGAGGAAACCGAGGAAGGATTCCAGAAGCACGATGGTTGGAATGCCCAAAGTGATGGCGACAATGACGTGGCTCATCACGTTGGGCAGAATGTGGCGCAAGATGATGCGCTTGTCATTGGCACCTACGGCCTGAGCGGCACGCACATATTCAATGCGGGCAAGCGCCAGGGTTTTGGCGCGGATTTCCACGGAGAGACGGGCCCAGCCAAGGAACGACATGACGCCGACCACGAAGGTCAAGAATACCGACGTTGGCGCTGTTACTGGAATGAGCGTTGTCAGAGTAAGGTACAAAGGTAATTGTGGGAAGGCGAGAATGACCTCGATGATGCGTTGCGTCCAAGCGTCGAAGCGGCCACCAAGATAGCCTGATGTGATCCCAACAAGCGTGCCTATCACCGTGATGAAGGCGACTGTGATCAAGGCTATTGCGAGTGAGATACGCGAGCCTACGATGCCGCGCGAAAGAATGTCACGGCCAAATTTGTCAGTGCCCAGCAGGTGGAACGGTTTGCCATCTTCGGTGCCAAACAAATGAATGTTAGTGGGGATCAAGCCTAGTAATCTGTAGGCATAACCCCTGACGAAAAACTTGATGGGGCGTGGGTTGTCGTAGTCCGGGCCGATGATGGGCTGGTACGTGATCGGATCAAGTTCGGTACCCTCCTTCATGGCATAAGTCATGGGCCGAAGGGAAAAGCCGTTCTTGGTAAAGAAGCTAATCGAGTCTGGCGGAGAATAGGCGATGTAGGGTGTCTTGGGTTCAACGGGAGCCACGAAATCCGCAAAGATTGCGGTGAGCAGCAGCAGGCTCACCAGCACCAGTCCTATCATGCCGGTGATGGAGCGGCGGAGCTTGCGCCATACGAGTGCGGCGTAGCTTTCGCTTTTTGCATAGCGCGACGAACGTGGTGCGATGTCCTGATAGTCGGCACCTTCCAATTTTACATAGGGGGCTGTGAGATCGGAGCTCATGCATTGCTCCCGAGGCGCACGCGTGGGTCCATCCAGGCGAGCAGCAGGTCGGCGATGATATTACCAATGATCAGAGTTGCACCCAGGATCAGCATCAATGTTGCTGTCACCAGCACGTCGCCGCGGCCCATGGAGCCGACGATGGCGGGGCCGATGGTGGGAAGTGCAAAGATGATGGCGACCTCGATTTCACCCGTAAGCATGTAAGGCAACACGACGCCTTGATATGCAACGAGCGGATGCAGTGCGTTTGGCACGGCATGTTTCAGGATGACACCTGACTCGCTCATGCCCTTGGCGCGCGCGGTCTCGACATATTGTGCATTCAAGGTGTCGAGCAAGTTGGCGCGCATGACGCGCATGTTGTAGGCGAGGCCACCGATTGTGGCGATGGCTATCACTGGCCAGATATGCTTCACGAGGTCAACGAATTTGCCCCATGACATGGGCTGGCCGCCATAAGCAGTGGAATAGAACGAGCCCAGTTCCTGCACGTTGAATTTGAAAGCCATCACATAGAGAATGATCAGCGCCATCAGGAAGCGCGGAATGGTCATGCCGAGGAATGTGAAGATCGAGAGGATCGTGTCGACCCACGTGTATTGCCGCGTTGCTGCAAGAATACCGAGGCTGATGCCGAAGAGTGACGCAAGGAAATGGCAAACGAGGGCGATGCCCAGTGTTGCGGGCAAGCGTTGCATCACCACTTCCCAGACCGGGCGGTTATAGAAAAAGCTGTGGCCGAAATCGCCAATGAAAAAGCCTTTGATCCAGCGGAAATATTGAACGACCATCGGATCGTTGAGGCCGTGGTCAATGCGGAATTGTTCGCCTGCGGCGCGCGCCACTTCCTGCGAGGCGTTGTTGTAGAGCAGCATGCCTTCAACATAATCGCCATAGTCGCCGGGGGGCGCCTGGATGATCGCAAAGGTCAGCACGCTCATCACGAAGAGAACGGGGATGGCTGAGAGTATTCTTATGGCGAGAAAGCGGAGCATGGTGTTCGGAAGAGCCCTCATCCGGCCTTCGGCCACCTTCTCCATCCACAGGATGGCAGAAGGGTAATTTTCCTTCTCCCGTCCGCAGGATGGGAGAAGGTGCCCGACAGGGCGGATGAGGGTTTCTTGACTTACTTCATCACACCCTTGCCACCTGGCACATCAGCCAGTGTGTTAGGGTGCACTTCATGGTTGGCTTGCTTGTCCTTTGGAACAAACACACGTTCACGAATGATGTTGTCTTCAGCCCAGTTGTACATGAAGATTGGAGCGCCCGGAGCGATGTTGGCAAAGCGCTTGTTCATGATGAGAGCGCCCGGATACTGGGTGAGACCAGCCCAATAGACGTTCTCTGTTGCGATCTTCTGGTAGTCCTTCATCAGGGCAATACGCTCAGCCGGATCTTTCGAGCCGATGAACTTGTTGACGATATCCACCAACTGCTTTTCAAAGTCGAGCAAATCAACTTCGCCTTTGCCGTCGGCCGATTGATGGAACTCGCTGGTGGCAGGTCCAACAGGTGCCAAGCGTGTTGTGTTTTGCACAACCGTTACCAACTCTGTGCCAGCACGCCAGACGTGCCAATCAAACTTACCTGCCTTGCGGGCGTTGTCGCGGTCATTACCAGCCATCAGGTTGGGAATGATGCGCAAACCAACTTGTTCGCCCATGGCGACGATGCCTTCAGCCAATGACTTGTCTGAACCATAGTCGGCATTGCTCAGCACGGTGATTTCGACATCTTTGCCACCATCAGGGTGGTTTAGAATGCCGTTGCCATCCGTGTCTTTCAGGCCAGCAAGCGCGAATTCAGCTTTTGCGGCTTCAACATCGAAGGGATAATAAACCGTCGAGGCTTTGTCATAATAGCTTGAGTCATTGTAGATGCCGCCGGGATAAATAGCGGTGAACGGACCCTTCACCAATGACTCGCCCAAGCGTTGACGATCCAACATGGAGGTCACACCTTTGCGGAAGTGCACATCGCGGTTGAGCTTGCGCACGGCTTTTGAGCGCTCATCAGGATCGCCCCAGGCATTGTCACTCAGGTTAAAGTGCAAAACGTAACCTATGGTGCGTTGGCCGAATTCCAAACGAGCTGGTGAGGCTGGGTCTGCGGCTTTCTTGAGGGCTTCAACATAGTTTTCAGCTTGCTCAAGGTTTGAAAAGTCGCCTGTGCCTGCAACGGCTTGCACGTCACGATCGCCCCATGTGGACAAACGGTAATGCATTTCATTGAGGTATGGCAGCTGTTGGCCGGTTTCGTCGACCTTCCAATAATATGGATTGCGACGGAGAACGACGATGTCATCCGGGCGATGTTCAACCACAACCCAAGCGCCGAGTGTCGGCATGCCCATGTAGCTCGGGCCGAATGCGTTCTTATATTGCTCGTAGGTGTTCTTGGAGTTCTTCGGATGCTGTGGCGCCAGGATGTGCGATGGGCCAGGGCAGAAATTCATATAGGACATCGAATAGAGCACTTGCGTTGGGAACGCCGTGGTGAAGGTCCACTTGATGGTGTAGGCATCAACTTTTTCAAGCTTGGTGCCAGCGCCGAATGTTTCTTGCGTTTCGCCGCCTAGTGGGTTCACTTCAGGGTCGAGTACGTTCATTTCCCAATGGTACATAATGTCGTCAGCGTCGAAAGCATCACCGTCAGACCACTTGGCACCTTCGATCAACTTCATTGTCAGCGACATGCCGTCGGCCGACCATTCCCAAGACTTGGCAACGTTTGGCAGCGGGGCCAATTCTTCGGCCTTCACTTGGAACAGAGGGCCCGTACGCGTCAGGCATTCTTGCAGACCAATGTCGATGCCGCCCCAACCTTGTGATTGGCCAGCCCAGTAGTTCCAGCCTTCAGGACGTCCGCCGATGACGTGACGCATCACGTCGCCATAAACGCCAACACCGTCTTTCATGTTGCCGGTCTTATAAACCAGCGGTTCCTTCGGCAGCCGATCTTTGACGGCGGGCAACTTGCCAGCGTCAACCAAGGCTTTCACGAAATCAGGCTCGCTGTAGGCGGGCAATGCCTTATATTCTTGAATATCGGCAATGCCAACAAAGCTCACCTTGCCTTGGGCATCAAAACCAGGGGCATCCGGTGCTGCTGTCATCATGGCGTCCGCCATCACCGCAGTAGCAGATACGCCCAGCGCCAGAATGCTGGCCGCCAGAGTTGTAATTCTTTTCATCAGTGGTCCTCCCAAAGACATGGATCCAGTGTTTAAGTGTGCACACGCGTTGTTCGCGCTTGTTTTCAAAGTGCTTCGACTCCGCGTGGCAGCACCATCGGCCAAGTCTGGGCTTGCGGCAATAGGGATTCAGAAATAAGAATTCCGGGATTTTAAGATTCAAATCTGTGAGGTATCCGTGGCCGAGAAACCTGGAAAAGCAATCATGCAACAGGCACCTGAGCGTCGCTTTTATGCCCGCAGTCGGGCTTTTGGTCGTTTTGGCATGCGTATTTTCAAGCCTCAATTGATGGAACGACCCCACTGGCATGGCCACGTGGAAGCAAATTATGCACGTCACTGTCGCATGCACTATGTCATTGATGGATCAAAGGTTATCATTGAGCCCGAACAACTGGTGATCTTTTGGGCGGGTGTTCCGCACCAACTGGTAAAGGTGGAAAACACGGATTCACATGCGCCGGAGTTGTGTAACATTTATCTCCCCCTCGATACATTTTTGTTCATGCCGCATATTCCGGAACTACAGGTGGCCATGCTCACCGGCGGTATGGTGCACATTGGTGAAGAGCTTTGCAGTTTTGGCCAATTGCAACGTTGGTATCTCGACTACCGTGCCAACGTGCCAGAACGGATAGACGTCGTGAAAATGGAATTGAATGCGCTGTTCAGGCGAATATCGTTGGAACCGTTCACTTTCGTGCGCAAGCCATGGAGAGACAAGAAGAAATCAACCAATATTGCGTCGGCCCATGTGCGACATGTCGTGCGCATGGTGCAACATGTGTTGGAACATGTAGGCAAGCCCCTCAGCAATAAACAAGTCACCGCTGTTACCGGCCTGCACACCAATTACGCTTTATCTCTTTTCTCAAAGACTATGCTTATCCCATTGAAACAATTTATAATTAGAATGAGATTGCTCAGGGCAAGAGGATTGCTGTTGGAAAGCAACATTTCCGTTTCAACTGTCGCCGATGAAAGCGGCTTCACGTCGATCAGCCAATTCTACAGCCATTTTGCAAAAGCATATGGTACGACACCAATGCAGCTGCGCGATTTGGTGTTCACGCGCAAATCAACAGATAACTCAAAGCCAACGATCAACCCAGCGGGAGGTCATTGAACTAGGCAGCAATAAGCCGATTCACTTCTTCCACCAGATCTCTCAGGTGAAACGGCTTAGAGAGAACGCGAGCGTCTTTCGGTGCCTTTGAATCAGGGTTTAGCGCCACTGCAGCGAATCCCGTAATGAACATTACCTTCAGCAATGGATCAAGTTCAGTCGCTTTGCGCGCCAGTTCAATACCGTCCATCTCAGGCATCACAATATCAGTCAGAAGCAAGTCAAAAGTTGAGTGTTTGATTTCAGAGTAGGCACTGGCCCCTTCCCCAAAAGACACCACACTATGTCCAGCTTTTTCCAGTGACTTCACCAAAAAACGCCGCATATCAGCGTCATCTTCGGCCAGCAGAATCTTCACCATTCAATTTACGTTCCAATAATGTCCAATACCGATGGATATGGTCGGATCATGAACGATGCGTAAACGAACTGCAAGCACACGCGAAATTATTGGACTTTCACAGGGTTTTCCATCCATAATCAACAGCATCAAGGAAACTGCATGCAACTCGCCAAGAGTAACAGTGACTGTTTTGAAATTGTTGCCCCAACAAAATGGTCACTCCCCGTCGTTTTGAGCTCGCCCCATAGCGGCAGCGCAATGCCGCGCCAGTTGCTCGATATGACGAAGCTCCCCGCAACTGCGTTGCACCGTTCCGAAGACAGTTTCGTTCACGAGCTGTTTGCACCCTGTGTGGATTGCGGCGTACCCTTGTTGCATGCATTAACGTCCCGTGCGTTCGTCGATTTGAACCGTGAACCATATGAGCTGGACTCGCGCATGTTTTCCGAGCCTCTACCAGCTTACATGAATGTCTCATCACCGCGAGTGATCGCTGGACTGGGCACCATTCCCCGCATCGCGGGCGATGGCGAAGTCATTTATCACCAAAAACTAAACCTCTCTGATGCACTTGCCCGGATCGAAAACTACTATCGCCCCTATCACCAGGCACTGTCTGCGTTACTCGATCACGTTTATCGCGAGGCCGGTTTCGTGTGTTTGCTGGATTGCCATTCAATGCCAGAATCGGCCTTGACCGACAAATCAGTAGATATTGTTTTGGGTGATCGTTACGGAACATCATGCACTTTTGACATCATGCAATCTTGGCGCGATGGTTTGAAAGCGGCAGGTTTGAATGTGAAACTCAATCACCCCTACCCCGGCGGCTTCATCACTGAAACCCACGGACGCCCGCGGGCCGGTCGCAATGCCCTGCAAATCGAAATCAACAGAGCCTTGTTTGTCAAATCGGGCGGACACAAAAAAACCCGTGAATTCAAAGAAATACAAACAATTATTAAATCTGTGTTTGAAAGCTTCGCAAGTGTCTTGCCGGACTTCAGTTTGAGTGCTGCAGCCGAATAAAAAAAGGGCCGATCACCAAGTGACCGGCCTAAGTCTAGGGAGGAAACGCCCTAAAAAGGGCCATGAAAAAGAAGCACTGGGCCTCCGTTCCATGAGAAATATATGGCACTGCAACATTAAAAAAACAAGTTCAAACTGCAACGAGAGGCTTAGTCATCCATCCCGGCGGCCAGCCAAAAAATATTTAAATAATTGAAATAACTAATGAAAAAAAGTGGAACACCACAATCGTTGGACAGGCATGTGTTTCTGACATAGCTACTTGAAGACATTCACCGCAACGCAACTAAACTTTAAATACGCAAAATGAAAACTGACCATAATTTAAGTGAGCTGACAGATTTTGCCAGGTTTTTGGCGGTTGAATCCGGCCAGACAATCCTGCCCCTGTTCCGAACTCATCTTGCTGTTGAGGCAAAAGGCTCAGGCCACTGGGATCCCGTCACGGAGGCCGACAAAGCAGCTGAGCTGATCATTCGCAAACACATCGAAACACGTTATCCTGACCATGGAATTATTGGCGAAGAGTTTGGCGCAAAAGAGGGTCTGTCCGGCTATCAGTGGATCCTCGACCCAATCGATGGAACGCGGTCTTTCGTTATCGGAATGCCGACCTGGACCACCCTGATTGGTCTCTATTACGAAGGCAAGCCGCTCCTGGGAGTAATGAACCAGCCTTTCATTGGAGAGATGTTTGTAGGCACTCCCGAAGGGTCCACTGTTGAGAAAAACGGCAACCAACAAAGATTGAAAGTGCGCAAGCACCCGGCCCTGTCTGAAGCCCAGATCGGGACCACAACAGCAAGCTTTCTGCCGACAGCCGGTCAAGCAAAAAACTTCGCAAATCTGAGCAACAAGGTTCAGTTAACCCGCTACAGCGGTGATGCATATTTCTTCAGTCTTGTGGCAGCCGGACATCTCGACATTGCACTTGATGCACAGTTGCAAATCTATGACATCGCTGCCTTGATTCCGATAATTACTGGCGCAGGTGGATGCGTAGCCGAATGGAGCGGCGGGGACCCTACGCAAGGCGGCAACATTATCGCAGCCAATTCTGAAAAGTTACTCAATGAAGCAATCGCCCTGCTCCAGAGCTAGATTTCGAACCAACGCAAGATGAGCCGGGTCGCAGTGGCGACAAATGCGGAAAGCAAAGTTCCCCAAATCATGTCAACGACAGCAACACGCCATGTGAAACCGTTGATCGTTGCAAGGTTTGTTAGGTCGTAGGTTGCATAACAAACCAATCCAAAAAAACCTGCCATCGCAGCTGTGGTGATCAAACTGCTGGTCGCGCAAGGAACAATGACAAAGAAGGTCAACCCCGCAACAAACAAGGCGTAAAAACCCAGTGCGACACCCAAATTGGGGTTTTCACGCAACAACGGCCCTAGCTCTGGCAGGTAAAAGGCGCGTCCTGCAAGTGACAGCCAAACGAAATCTATCGCCAGGAAAATTCCAAGTGCTATGAAAAACGGATAAAGGTAAGTTTGCATGTCGCTCTCCTATTGAGTTACGACACCCCGATCCAAAAGGATCAATTAATCATCCCGGTACACGCGTTCGCGCCGCTCATGGCGCTCTTGGGCTTCAATCGACAAGGTTGCTATGGGCCGCGCATCAAGTCGCTTCAAACTGATGGGGTCGCCCGTTTCTTCGCAATAGCCGTATGATCCATCGTCAATGCGCTTCAATGCAGCATCAATCTTTGAGATTAACTTGCGCTGTCTGTCACGCGTACGCAGTTCCAGCGATCGATCCGTCTCAGACGAAGCCCTGTCCGCGACGTCTGGCAGGACATGGTTTTCATCCTGCAAGTGAGAGAGCGTCTCTTTGCTTTCCCGTAGAATTTCGTCTTTCCATGCATGAAGCTTGGCGCGAAAATATTCGACCTGCCGCTCGTTCATGAACGGCTCTTGATCCGTCGGCTGGTAATCGTCCACGATATTTGACATGCAGCAAATCTCTCCCAAGTGGGGGGGCTTATAGCGATCAATGCCTCACGCTGCAACTCTCGTTAACTACATGAAAAATATTGTTAATTATCTTGAGCGTGAGTCGTTGGTCAGGATTTGAGAGTTGCAATCGAAATGCATGCAAGTCTGGTGCCTGACACTAACCACTTGCTTCTTCGAAACGATCTTTCAATTGCATGAACCAATAGGCACCTTGCACCCCCATCCGTCCAAGCTGTCCATACGCCCAACGCGGAGCAAAGGGCGCAAACAATCGAAAACGGTCATCGCCATCAGCAATGGCAGACGCGATAAGTTGGCCTGCCATGGCAGTTGTGTTGAGGCCATGACCTCCAAATGCCGTCGCAAACCACTGCCCGTCTGGATCGCGCCCAATCAAAGGCATCTTGTGCGTTGCATAGCCCATTTGTCCCATCCACGCGTAATCCATCCGTGGGCTTCCCAGCCCCGGATAGTTGTCTCGGATGTGCCGACGCATCAAGTGAGCAAGACGCCGTGGTCTGCGGGCCACCGTCGTGATGTGCCCACCCCAAAGAAGTCGACCATCATCGACAAGGCGGTAGTAATCCCCTGCCCTGCGCGTATCAGTGATGGCTGATTGCGTCCTGATGTAGTCTTGATCAAGCGGTTCCGTAACAGCGATATATGTGAAAACTGGCAGTACTGCCCGACCGCTGAACCGATGCAGTTGCCGGTCAAATGATGAAACGCAGTGCACGACCGTTTCACAGCGGACTTTCCCTTCGGCAGTGACCACTTCGAAACCCGATCCGGATTTTTCAACTGCAAACGCGGGACAGTATTCAAATATCTGAGCCCCCAAAATGCGGGCGGCCTCGGCCAATTGTATAACATACCGCAATGGATGGATGTGAAAAGCACCCGGATAGTACACTCCCGCGTGATAGCTGTTTGACCGAAGCATATCTCGCGTCGCCGTCGCATCAAGAATGCTCAGCTGTTCCCCAAATCGGGTCGCCAAATCCTCTGCTTCTGAAACGAACTGCCCTCGACCAGCAAAGCGCTGAACTTTGAGCATTCCGTCACCCATTTTGATCGAGGTGTCACCATGTTCAATTTCCTGCCGCACATACTCTGTGCCGTTCGCCGACAGGCCATAAAGTTCCAGACTGGCATCGCGCCCAACGACTTGGGCGACGCCATCAATGTCTTGCGCGAACCCATTTGAGACAAATCCGCCATTGCGGCCAGAAGCACCAGAACCAATGCGGTGGGCTTCCAAAAGGACAACCGACTTTCCCTTGCGAACAAGTTCAAGGCACGTAGTGAGACCCGCAAGACCGCCGCCAACCACACAAACATCACACTCAACAGTGCCGCGGATTGAACTGTCATGGGCTTGCCGGGATGCCGTCACATCATACCAGGTTAACTCATCGTAAACAGACTGTACCATCATATTCCAAACTAGATTTACTCAACTTAACCTATTCTTAGAACAACAGCTTCATTTTGAACAGAAGTGTTCAGAATCGGGAAGCCAGCCATGCGTATTGCGTCTTTTGTAACCTTGTCCGCCACGGGATTGTTATTGGCCGCATGCGGCGGTGAAACAGGTTTGACATTATCCGACGGCTTGGAAGTGTGCGGCGTCAATTGCCCCGATGCACCAGTCAAAACGGTCAGTGCCGGTACAAACGTCAGCAAGTTGCCAACAACGCCGACCACCAACAATACTGGTAACACGACGAAGCTCTCACTGACGGACGGCGAAACAACAATCGCGCTCGAAAAATCGATCCTGATCAATACGAAAAACAAACTCGCCGTATCAAAACTGACGGTCGACAACGTTGCCGAAGAAGCAAAGTTGGAAATCGACACGGAAACCGACCGAAACGCGCTTTGGCCAAAGCCCAAATTGATGGATTTGTACCAGAACGGCACGGTGTTCAATAACTCAGTGGTAAAGACCGACACACTCAACGCCAATTACAAAGAATACCGCAAGATTACATCTTCCATCGACTCAGGGACATCGGTCGATGAATCCCTTCAGGTATGGAATTGGAACAACAGCTACGGCCTTCAGTATCGCGATGTTACCAGTGGTGCTCCAAATGGGGACCACCAAGCATGGTCCTTTGGCGGCAAACGCACGGCTATGGCAAACATACCAACCGGCGGCAACGCGACATACACGGGACGCTTCGCCTCAACGTCATTGACGTCTGGCTTCATCAATACCGTCGATCAGCGTCAAACCATGTCATACAATGGCAATTTCAGGGTCACCGGAGAGAGCTCCACAACAGTGGACTTTGCCTCCAATGCTGTAAATTCGACTTTGACACCCGAGTTTTGGAGCACCTTTCAAACATTGAATGCAGGGTCAGGTTTCAAGACAATCGCCCTTGGCAGCGACCCACAAGTCTTTCTCGATCCTAACAGCCCGAGTTACGATCCAAACTACGCCGGTTTCATGTACTCGAAACTGAGACTCAAAGGTACACTGACAAGAGATGCCGTGAAAGGGAATTCCATTACAGGTAGCGCCACGGCAAACAGCCTCGACGGCTGGATCACAAACTCCGACACCAACCCATTTGCTGCGGCACTCTTTGGTGCCGATGGCAAGGAAGTGACAGGCATTTTCAATCTTGAGGCCGTGGCCCCAAGCCCAATTGGGGGCGATTTGCCAATCAACGATGATCGCCGCTCACGCATGCAGCACAGCGGCGTCTTCAACGGCACGGCTCCTTGATCAGAGAAAATGGCCATCAGTCACGCTCAGACGACCCATCTATTTTCGATTGTGAAATGCGCACTTCAGCCTGCTGCATTTGCGGCCCTGCTGCTTTTTTCAACCGCTCATGTAGCAACTGCGGCAACACCGCTTACCCCTGATCTGTTGGCTGCATATCAAAGCGAAATAGACGGAAAACGGGTCTCGATCTTGATCAACCTTGCCAAATCGGGCGAGGCAGATCTCGCTGAGACGCTTCTGCGTCGCTACCCCTTGCAAGGGAAATTTGCAAAGAATCGCACGTTGTTCATACAGGGACTGATCCTCAAGGCCAGACGCGATGTGTCTGGTTCAGTGGAAAAATTTCGGGCGGCGTTGGCCGACGATCCATCCCTGACCCTAGTCAGGTCGGAATTGGCACAGGCGCTACACGAATTGGGTGAAGACGAAAGCGCCGTTCACCATCTCAAACTGTTGCAGTCAGAAGCGCCGAATGCCGAGGCAGCGTCCGGTATCAAATCATTCATTGATCAGATCGATGCCAATACGCCTTATAAATTCAATGCCTATATTGCAGCTGCACCGACGACAAACGTCAACAACGGCTCCATCCGCAGTGTTGTTTATTTGCCCGGCGGTTGGGCCCTTGATATTGCCGAGGCCAGCAAACGCAAAAGTGGAATTGGCATGGCTGCTGGTGCAAATGCATCTTACTCCAAGCGATTTGGCAACGGGTTGATGGCTGTCATTTCAGGTGGCGCAGATGGCAGGCTCTATGACAATTCTGATTTCAATGCGCTGACACTCAGTCAATCGGCTGAGCTCCGAGCCTTGAACGCCAACGGATACATCAGCCTGGGTGCAGTCGCCAGCCAGTCCCTGAGCATGGACAGCATCGACTACGATTACTTGAGCTACGGTCCGCGTATCAGCCTGCGGCATGGTCTTACCAACAAAGATCTGCTGAACGTGAGCGCCACTTTCGAATTCCGTGACTACGCTGACGACATGTTGCGCGACGGCAATGCAATCCTCGTCAATGGCGCGTGGACACACTTGTTTGACTCGAGTTTTTCCACGACGTTGAGTGGTGGCTATACGAAGGTCAATGTCGACAACTCTGCGGCAGAATCAAACAACGCCTATGAGTCTTTCTCCGCTGGTATCGGCTTCTACAAGGAACTCCCCGCCGGCTTTACCGTAAATACATCGGTCGACGTCCAAAAGACCCTGTTCGACGGCAAATTCCTGACCTTGTTTGATCCCCGCGAAGACATCCGCGCCGCTGGTACTATCGGCCTGACAAAACGCGACCTGAACCTGTTTGGTTTCGCGCCCTCGGTGGAGTACACCTACACGTGGAACAACAGCAACTACGGCATTTATGACTTTGATTCCCATGCTGTTGACCTGCGCTTGACCAAGGAATTCTAGGCGTTAAAGCAGGGCCATGCGCTACAAATCCGGCCAGGACTTCCGCAACGCTCCCTCGAAAGCAGTCACTGTTTTCGGCATGTCCGGCGTTGGCAAGACGCGCATTGCAGGAATCCTGCAAAATGAAGATTGGTTCCAATACTCGGTCGACTACCGCATCGGCACGCGATACATGGACGAACATATCGTCGACAATTTCAAACGCGAAGCCATGACCAACCCTTTTCTTCGTGGGTTGCTGCGCTCAGATTCGATCTATATCCGCTCGAATATCAGCTTTGAAAATCTTTCACCTTTGTCAACGTATCTCGGGAAACCAGGCAATCCGGACAAAGGAGGTATTCCCTTCGAAGAATACAAGTTGCGTCAAGCACAACACAGGGAAGCGGAAATAAACGCCCTTCTTGATGTGCCCGAATTCATTCGCCGTGCCCACGACATCTACCGCTACCATCACTTCATTTGCGATTCAGGTGGCAGCCTGTGTGAAGTCGTGGATGTTGCCGACGCCAATAACCCGGTGCTCAATGCCCTCAGCGAAAACACATTGATGCTGTATATCGAAGGCACACCCGAACACGCTCGCGTGCTTGTTGACCGGTTTCGCAAGAATCCCAAGCCCATGTACTATCAACCTGACTTTCTTGAGGAGAAGTGGGCGGAATACAAGGTCGTTCGAAAAATCAACGACGACAAATCCATCGACCCTGACGACTTCGTGACGTGGGGCTTCGAGCAACTCTTGCATCACCGCATTCCACTCTATGAGCAAATTGCCAAGAAGTACGGTTACACCATAAAGATGCAGGACATTCCAAACATTCGCAACGCTGCAGACTTTGTCGACTACATCTGCACGCTGATTGATGGCAAGTAGACCAGCGCACCATGCCCATTCGAATTCCAGATAGTCTTCCGGCCCGCGAAATACTTGAGCGCGAAGGCGTCATGGTAATGACGGAAGAAACGGCCAACCGTCAGGACATACGTCCCCTGCACATTGGCCTGCTCAATCTCATGCCAAACAAGATCCGGACTGAAACACAGTTTGCACGTCTCCTGGGTGCCACGCCCCTGCAGATGGATTTGAGTTTGCTGCGGGTTGCCAGCCACACACCCAAGAACACGAACCAGGATCACATGCTCGCGTTTTACCAAAGCTGGGAAGAAATACGTCATAAGAAATTCGACGGCCTGATCGTGACAGGCGCGCCAATCGAGCTCCTGCCATTCGAAGAAGTAAATTACTGGAACGAACTCAGCAAGATTTTCGATTGGACCCAGACCAATGTACACTCAACGCTTAACATCTGTTGGGGCGCACAAGCGGCCATTCATCATTTCCATGGCGTTCCAAAACATGAGCTCACAAAGAAAGCTTTTGGAGTCTACCGCCATCGCAATCTGAATCCATCTTCCCCATACCTGAGGGGATTCTCGGATGACTTCTCAATGCCCGTTTCTCGGTGGACTGAAGTGCGTCGTGCAGACTTGCCCGAAGCAGATCTCGAAATCTTGATGGAATCTGATGACGTGGGCCTGTGTCTCATCAACGACAAGAGGAAACGCGCGCTCTACATGTTCAATCATATTGAGTACGACACCACATCTCTCGCTGAAGAGTATGAACGCGATGTTGGCGCGAACAAGCAGATAGAGGTTCCAGCCAACTACTACCCGCAAAACAATCCAAAACTGAAACCCGAAAATCGCTGGCGCAGCCACGCCCACCTTCTGTTCGGCAACTGGATCAATTCAGTTTACCAGACCACGCCATTTGACCGCGCTGACATCGGCACCTGACCGGCCCTTGTGTTTTGCGTCACCGCCCCCCATTTAGGGGCGCTTGGCAAGGGGCGCAAAAGTGAATCTGACAGATATTGTAGATGGCAGTCGTTTGGCCGCAGGGGGCTTGCGCGATTTCGCTCTTGGGGTTTTCAATCCAACCGTCAGGCTCGGAATCACCGGCCTGTCGCGCGCCGGCAAAACCGTTTTCATTACGGCACTTGTTCACGCCCTGCTCAACGGCAGCAAGATGCCCCTGTTCGAAGCCCATGCCCGAGGCCGCATTGCACGTGTGTATCTCGAACCCCAACCTGATGATGATTTGCCGCGTTTTGCTTATGAAGATCACCTGGCTGCCCTGCAGGGCGAAGACCGCAAATGGCCTCAAAGTACAAATCGCATCAGTCAACTCCGGCTGACTGTCGAATATGAACCAGCGGGCATAGTGGCTCGCAACACGCACGGCGGCAAACTCCACATCGATATCGTTGATTACCCAGGTGAATGGTTACTCGACCTCCCGCTGATGAACATGTCGTATGCCCAATGGTCTTCCGCGACTCTTGCCGCAAGCAAACACCCACCGCGCAGCGCCGTTGCGCGCGACTGGACAACGCATCTTGCATCACTTGACGCTGCTGCGCCGTCCAACGAAGCAACAGCGCAACAGGCTGCCATGCACTTCACTGCATACCTCGCCCGGTGCAGGCAAGACGACATTGCCATGTCTACTCTGCCGCCAGGTCGGTTTCTGATGCCTGGCGATCTCGCTGGATCACCACTGCTCACGTTTGCACCACTTGAAATAAATGCAGACACTGAAATCAAACAGGGATCCCTCGCATCACTGATGGAGCGCCGCTACGATGCCTACGTCGCAAAAGTCGTCAAACCGTTCTTCTTTGGTCACTTCGCGCGCCTCGACCGCCAAATTGTTCTCGTTGATATTTTGACCGCATTGAACGCTGGTACCACATCTGTGAACGACTTGAAGGTCGCCATGACAGATGTTCTTTCGTGTTTCAGAATAGGTGCAAACTCTTTGGCATCAGAATTTTTTGGTCGCCGAATAGACCGCATACTGTTTGCGGCCACGAAAGCAGATATGATCCACCACGGTTGCCACGACAATTTGGAAGCCATTTTGCGAGAATTAGTAACCTCTGCGGCAAGTCGCGCAGAATTTACGGGTGCTGAGCAACACGTCGCCGCCTTGTCCGCAATTCGCGCCACTCGCGAAGCCGTCGTAAAATCAAAAGGCGAAGAACTCCGCTGCATCGTTGGCACACCCCAGGCTGGCGAGACAATCGATGGAACGACTTTTGACGGTTTAAAGGAAGCTGCAATTTTTCCCGGTGACCTTCCTCAGGATCCAAAATCTGCGCTGGATGGTTCATTGCGGGGGAAGTTAAAATTCGTAAGATTCCGTCCGCCGCCGTTGGCAAACAATGCATACCCGCACATTCGCATGGACCGCGCCATCGAATTTCTCATTGGAGACAAGTTCGCATGACTGCTGACCCTCGTCACCCCCAGGCATTTATCCTCGATGGCGACACACCGGTTGTTTCCGGTTCACGTCGCTCGCGCGCTGCCCCCAAAATCACGTTTGACCAGGAACCACAAGAAACTGCAATCGCAGTTGTGCCGCACACTGCTTCGCGACAATCATCGCGATACTTCCGCTGGAATCTCGTGCTTGTATCGGCAGTGACTTCGTTGATCATCATGTGGGCCGGCTTGTTTCTGACACAGTTGGTCCAGTCCTTTTTTGCGCAATCGGTTTTCCTGGGGTGGATCGCATTTGCCATAACCGCCACAGCAGCCCTTGCAGCCACTGCCATTATTGTCAGGGAAACATGGGGATTGTACCGCCTGCGCAAACTGGAGACACTCCAGGAATGCGCCGCACGTGCCATCAATCTTGATGATGAAAGTTCAGCCCGGAAAGCCCTGTCCGATCTTGGTCTGTTGTTCGCATCACGCCAAGACATGGTTCTGCCCCTGCGTGATCTCGCAATTCACTCCGCCACCATAATGGATCCGCGCGACCGCATGAATCTCGCTGATCGCCTCCTCCTCCATCCCATTGATGAGTCCGTTCACAAGCTAATCGCCCGTCGGGCACGTCGCGTCACACTATTGACGACAGTGACGCCTGCAGCAGCACTCGATATCATCTTTGTGGCGGTTCAAAATTTTTCCATGCTTCGCGAAATCGCCACCGCCTATGGGGGAAGGCCGTCAACTCTGGCGACGCTTCGCCTCGCCCGTATGGTTGTGACCCATCTCGCGGTTGCAGGCGGTTTGGCACTGTCGGACACGTTCATCCAACAGTTCATCGGCAAGGGTATCCTCGGCCGCCTTTCCGCGCGATTTGGTGAAGGCGCCATTAACGGGATTCTCACGTCGCGTATCGGGCTTGCAGCTGCCGCCGTCTGTAGGCCGATCCCGAAAAGCAATACGATGCGATCTGACTTGGCGAAACTGCTTCGGGAAATCGCCACGCCTTTTGAGAATGAAAAGTCAAATTCATCCAGCTAAAATCCTCGGCATTTCGGTTACAATCTCTTAAGCATGACAGAAATCGCGCTGTGTTTTATTCACCAATTTGCTTCAAGCTGTCGCAATGGGACAGGTTGAAACTGAAGCGCAGTCAAACAATTTTTCGGGCAATTTCGCCATGTCGGCGGACATGAGTGCCGTCGCGCACCTGCCCTATGGTTCGACACTGAGTGTCGTGAATACCCTACAGGAACTTCACTCGCTGAAGCAGGCATGGCACCAACTCGAGTCGAAGTCCCGACAGTCACCAAGTGTCTTTCAGTCTTTCGAATGGATATCAAGTTGGAGTGATATCTATGCCGGTAAAAATGCAGACGCAGAACTTCTGATCATCACAGGCTACACCGATGGAGAACTGGTTTTTGCATGGCCATTGATGAAGGAACGGCAATGGGGCATCTCCGTTCTCAGTTGGCTGACAGAACCGTCGGGCCAGTATGGAGATATACTTCTTGATGCCAATCATTCGGCAAGCGTCTGGATGAAGGCTTCGGTGCAATTGCTTGAACGACTGAAGGGTCTCGACGTGCTACGGCTGCGGCACATCCGGAGTGACGCCGATTGCTACCAGTTTGCCAACGAAAGCTTGTTGTGTGGCAAACAGTTCGATGACGCTCCATTTCTCGACTTGGCAAATATGCCAACTGAGAAGGAGTACGATGCACGCTATTCCTCCGCCCAACGCAAACGTCGAAAGAAAATTCGCCAGTCTCTCGAAAGCTTGGGCGCTCTCGCGTTCACATCGATCGTGCCGGGTGTGACTGCAGACATCGCCATGTCAAACGCCATCGAGCAAAAAAACCTTTGGCTCAAACAGCGCGGACGTCGCAACCTCATTCTGAGATGCCCACGTCACTTGGAATTTTTAAAGACCCTTGCACGCAACAGAAACGAACGCGTTGAAGTGATCACAACGGAACTGTCGGTTGGGAAGAAGCCCGTCTCTTGGGAAATAGGTTTCAGATACCGCGGCACCCATTTCGCATACATCACCTCCCATATGACTGAAATGACGGACTTGTCGCCAGGTCGCCTCCATATGGATTTGTCGCAACGCAAGGCGATCGCAGACAAACAGTTGCGATTTGACTTGATGGTACCCAACGACCCCCACAAGGAGTCATGGAGTTCCGGCAAGGTCCAAGCACGTGATTTCTATAGGCCATTGAGTTGGCGAGGTCGGGTATATGGGTTTCTTTACTTGAAGACCCTGCGTCCTGTCGTGCGAAGAATCTACTATCGTCTGCCGCGAAATGTGCTCGTTGCCATGCAGGCAGTCTCCGGTCACTGACGCAGCATCCCGCGTATCAAAGTGATGGCACGTTGCCGTTCGGCATGGCTTTCAAATCCGCCAGGAGCGAGTGTTGCACCATTCATGATGTCAAACACAACGCCGTCTTGAATCAACCTTTTCACCAATCCCGACACATTCCGCGGTTGCTGTAAAAGTCCCCGGCCAGCAAGAAACTTGCGAGTGCCAGAAAACAGCGCAGAAGGTATCGACACTCTTGCCGTAGGCAATTGAAAGACGTGTGTCGCTCGTCCTGTGTGAACCATCTCGGCTATCATCGAAACACTGTCTGATGTCACGGCAAAGGCATCGCCCGAATCCAATGCAGCCGCATAACTGTTCTGAGATGTCGGTGCAGTGTCACTTCGCCATACGCCGCAAGTCAGTTTCTGAGCCACACTTTCAATCGCCGAAGATTCACTGCGCGGTGAAGAAAAAAGCAGGACGCTGCCTCGAACAGAGTTGGCAAAGTCATCCAGCGCAGTTCCAAATTTTGCAAGATCTTGTGGCCGCATCAATTGCGGATATTTCTGCGCGCCAATTGCAGCAACAATCCACGGCCTCGGAAATTGCGACCACCGCGTTTGCCAGGCTTGCAAACTCTCTTTATCAATGTCTGGTGCATCCACAAAGGGCAACGTCAGCTCAATGAGATTGTCAGCAGCAGGCAAACCATATTGGGGGGTGGTCAAAACCAGGTCAAACGCGTCAAGACGATATCTCGGTCGCCCGATGTGAATGGCCTTGGTTTTCCCGCCCGACGATGCTTTGATCCAAAGCGAAACCGGCGCTGCCCGTTTTCCGACTGCAACAACAACATCTGGCCATGGCGGTACCAGTTTCCGTGATGTTGCATGCGTTAGGGTATTGCGAGTTCCTCCGAGTATGAAATTTGGCAACTGGTGGAGCGCGTTAAACCCCAACTGTTTGATTTCAACTCGGCCACCGATTTCGCGTGCCAATGCGCGAGCTTGCGCATTGTCTCCCGCCCGCATCCCTTGAAGCACCCAGATCAGCGGTTGTTCATGCTGCATTATTGATGATGTGGCTCAAGCCACACCGAGCTTCTTTTGCAAGTTCGTGCTTGACGTCGTGTATTGAAAAGTCAGCCGCTCGCCAGGGTTCTTGTAACGAAACGCTTGTTGCGCCATCAATGCCGCTTCGTGAAAGCCGGAAAGGATAAGCTTCAGTTTGCCGGGATACCAATTGATATCTCCAATAGCGAAGATCCCTTTTTCCGATGTTTCGAATTTTTCCGTGTCGACTGAAATGAGATTCTCATGAAGATTGAGCCCCCAGTTGGCAACAGGTCCCAGTTTCATGGTGAGTCCGAAAAAAGGCATCATGACTTCAGCAGCAATCGTTTCGATCGAACCGTCGGCTGTCTTGACTTGGGCCGTTTGCATCAATCCGTCTGCTCCCTGGACGCCAGTTACCTGCCCGATCACAAGCTTCATTTTGCCATCGGCCACAAGGTCTCGCATTTTATTGACGCTGTCAGGTGCCGCACGAAATTCATCGCGGCGATGAACGAGTGTCAGGCTCTTCGCAATGGGTTGCAGATTGTTCGTCCAATCAAGCGCTGAATCGCCGCCGCCAACAATCAGAATATCCTTGTCGCGAAAGTGCTCCATCTTGCGCACCGAATAGAATACGGACTTCGCTTCAAAGGCTTCAATCCCCGGTATGGGAGGTTTCTTCGGTTGAAACGATCCTCCTCCGGCAGCGATCACGACGACCTTCGCATGAAAAACGGTTTCGCCATTGGTCTCGACTTCAAACCCTCCGGAGTCGAGGCGCGTCAGTTTCGTCACCATCTGATTGTAATGATACTGCGGGTGAAACGGCTTGGCCTGTTCGAGCAAGCGCAAAACGAGATCTGACCCCGTCACAATGGGCAAGGCGGGAATGTCATAGATCGGTTTTTCAGGATAAAGCTCCGCACATTGCCCGCCTGGCTTGTCCAGAATATCAATCACATGACACTTGATGTCCAGCAAACCCAATTCAAAAACGGCAAACAGGCCGCAAGGGCCCGCGCCAATGATCACGGCATCAGTTTCAATTGCATCAGTCATGGCTTGGCCTTTTCAAAACTGCTTTTCCGGCACTTTGACACGCAATCCGTCGACCGCATCAGAAACCTTGATCTGGCACGACAGCCGGCTGTTGTGGCGAACGTCAAAAGCAAAATCGAGCATGTCCTCTTCCATTGGTGAACGCTCGTTGAGCTTCTGTTCCCAACCTGGTTCAATGTAGACATGACACGTGGCGCACGCACACGCACCGCCGCAATCAGCATCAATCCCAGGAACCTGATTTTTCACAGCCGTTTCCATGACTGTCATGCCGGCGACGCCTGTCACCGTGCTCTCCACACCATCATGTTGAATAAACGTGATCTTCGCCATGTACAAGTCACTCCATTTGATGGGGACTTAGAACAACAGAGAACTGTGGCGCAAGCCTATTGCGACGTCGGAAATACGATCACGGCGGCCATTATCGCCGCATGGGCGGTGGAGGCAACACGCGGTCAACCTCAGAAATATAGATTTTAAAGAGGTCATTCAGGCGAGACCTGTAACTGCTCCACACGTTGGGATCAGGCAATGTCAGAGCACCCTCCCAAATCTTGGCCAAAGCAACAATTTCTGGTGCCCCGACCGCCGCTGCCGACCCGCGCAGCGTATGTGCCATGCCCTTGAACTCGGGAAGGATCCTGAAATGTGGGGTTTGATGACACAGCTGCTCCACTTGCAATCGAAACAAGTCTATGACTTCACGCTGCAGCAGCCGATCGCCCATGGTGAGATGATCAAACATGACGAAGTCAAACACGGCGAGATTCGGTTTTGCGGCGCTTTGACCATAGAACGCCGTCTCCCCAAGAACATAAACAGCCACGTCTTCAAGTGATTGATCCAACCGGGCTACCCTCCGCAATCCGCACACAATATGTGCCACAACGGAACTGACCGGCTCTCAAGAAAATCCATAAAACTTGAAATAATTTAATAGATTCAATGCCTTCAAAAATCTTAACCAAACCTTTAAATATGTCCTAATTTCTGGTTAATTTCGGTTCAAGCGCAGACTCCCTTGCGCTACTGTGAAGGGCCATGGCGCATCTGGTGACGCAGACGCAAGAGGTCATGGATTTACGAAGTCGTGAGTGAGAGTGCGGGTAATTGACAATGGCGAACAAAACAACAGACACACGTCGCACCGACCGGAACCCGGGCGGCGTGCAACCTGAGTTGACAGCTCCTGCGCCAGCAAACCAGCCGCCACTGCGCAATCGCCCAGCCAATGAAAATGATCCGGGCACCGCCATGATGATCGCGCGCCTGCGTCGCCAACCCACATCCAACGTCTATGCCATTGCTTTTGCCCTCTCCGCCATATGGATGTTCGTCTGGTTCCTCGTAAACGCCGATTTGCTGTCAACCGTGTTTGCAGCCTTGGGCTCCAGTGAACCGATCCCTTCCAAATCTGTCCTGCTGAACGCAGGATCAAACCTGTTGTTGCCAGTTCTCGCCTTCTGGACGCTTGGGTATTTCTTGAAGCGTGCCCAACAACTGCGCCATGTATCAGAAGTGTTGATGCAGTCAGCCATGCGACTGATTCGCCCGCAGGACATTGCAGCCGACGGTCTGACATCCATCGCCCAAGCAGTGCGCAATGAAGTTGATATGCTGGTGGGCGGCGTGGAACATGCCTACCAGCGCGCAACTGCCCTTGAAGAAATCGTGCACAAGGAAATCTCGGCCGTTGAACGCGCTTTCGGATCCAACGAAGACCGCATTCGCAGTTTGGTGGCCGGGCTCGAGACTCAGCGCATCGCCCTTCAGCAAACCAGCGCCATGGTCGGGGGAGAAGCAGCACCATTGTTGCAGCGTATCGAAAGCGGCACGCAAAACCTGGGACAAGTCGTCAACATGGCCATGGCAACGTTTGCCCGCCTCGAAGACGGTGTGAAGAATTCAACGGCCCTGTTGTCTCATTCGATTGATGATGTCGCAAGCCGTGCAGCCGCGGTGGGTCAGGAAATGGGTGGACAAAGTGCGCAATTCGACCGCATGTCCAGCGGACTCCTGAATGATTTCCGTGGGTTTTCAGCACAACTCCAGGACTACATCCAAACGCTGAATATGACAGCATCCAACCTCGGCTCCGAAATGCGCGGGTTCGGCAATGAGGTCAAAGGGCTGCAATCCGGCGTCATTCAACTGCTGCATGAACGCGCTGACGAACTGACCAACGTCAATAAGGATGTGAGCCAGACAATTGATCGGATCGCGACGTCGAACGCATCTCAAATGAAAGAGATCGTCAGCGATCTCTCGTCAGTCATCAATACATTGGGCGAAAACATGGCCCATAATCTCCGGTCAAGTTCCGGTGAGATCGCAAACCTCATCGAGGTATCAAGTACAAATGCAGTTCAGCGACTGGAGCAGAACCGCGGCGTTGTCACACAGGGTATGCAATCAGTTGCCGACGATTTTATCAGTCGCGTCGGAAAATCACGGGATTCGCTGTCCAGCTACATGGATGAAGCAACCAACCACTTGGCCACCAGCGCAGAAAGTGCAGCCAACCGGTTTGCCAATCGCATCGGCGAGGCAGGTTCAGAACTGATCTCGGGGCTTGACGGTTCGGCAAACCAGTTGTTGACCCAACTCAACAATACCGGAACCAGTTTTGCTGATCGGATTGAAGAAGCATCTCGTGATGCCGCCGCTCACCTTGAACACCGCGCCGAAAGTGTCAGCGCAACGATCCAGTCATCTGTTGGCGTTGTGACCACGCAAATGTCTGGTGCAACGAATGTCCTGCGCCAACAAGTCGAACACCTTTCGGGCAATATACAAAAGACCTCGGAAGACATCACAAGCCAGTTGAACGCGACATTTACGGCATCTACCAGCACGCTCGTCCGCGCCAACGAAACCTTTGCCGGCACCCTGGAAGCCACCCTCGCCGCAGCCATGAACGGTTTCGGTGAAACATCGGATCGTTTCAGTGCCCAAGTGGACTCGTCCCTAGGTGCAGCCATCAGCACAATGGATACGACATCTGGCCGCATTGAAGACACATCCACCCGCATGGTGGACCGCATCAGCAGCACGTCTGCATCAGTCATCAACCAGATGCAATCCGCGGGCACGGGCCTCAATGATATTCTGGTTTCCACCAGTGGCACCATTGCGGCCCATCTCAAGGAGACCTCTGACATCGTCACAATGCAGATCCGCGAGTCTGGCCTGGCCTTGTCTCAGAACATTGAGAACTCCGGTGGCCTTGTCACCGACAAACTCATCACGATCTCGGGCGAATATGTACAGAAGCTCGATTCCGCCCGTGACAACATGTCGACACTCCTCGGCAATGCCAGCGAAGAATTGACGTCCAAACTCCATGACGCCTCCGCACAGTTGTACGGTCGCCTCGACAAGGTATCTCTCAGTCTCACTGGCGACTTCAATGCAGCCGCAGACCGCGTATTTGAACGCCTCGATGACACGTCAGCAACAGTCACCCAAGGCATTGACAGTGTATCGAGCCGCGTCCTTGGTCGCCTGGATCATGTGACCTTGCATGTGACCGACCAACTCGAATCCGTTTCATCGCGGCTCAACGACCACATCACGGCAACGGCTGGCAGCGTCACCGAGAATGTAGCTGACGTGACCAATCGGTTGACGCTACAACTGGATCAGTCGTCCGATCAGTTGGGCACTTTGCTGAACAAGACAGAGACACGCCTTGGTGGCCAGCTCCAACAGGCCACGACAGACCTCACTGCCCTTTTCGAAGTCAATACCAAGATGATGTCGGATCAGCTGGATCGGTCATCAACAGCAGTCACGACAACATTTGCCGAAACGGCGGTTCGCGCTGCCCAAGCCCTCAACACCACCAGCACCGATGTCGCCCAGCGCATCGATATGGCTGGCAAGAACATGTTTGAGCGAGTTGACGTTACGGCCCGTGAACTGGGTGAACGCTTCGACGAAGCAACACAGCATCTGCAAACTGTCACTGGTGACATTTCCCAGCGTCTGACAGGAACCGGTTCGCAATTCGCGTCAATCCTTGATCAGGCCAGCAGCCAGATGACGGAAGATCTGGGCCGTGCGCGCACCGCCTTCTCTGAAGGATTGGGCCAGACAGCACTTCACATCACAGGCCGCATGGAGCAGGAAACAGGCCTCCTCATTGGGCGGATTGATAGGGCTTCAGCCGACTTGGAAGTCGCCGCCAACTCGACATCCGGCAAACTGGACGACGCCCAGAAGAAGTTTGGCAAGCATCTCGAAACCGCCAACACATATCTGGCCGATCAGCTTTCCACGGCCGCTGGTGAACTCGACAACCGCCTCGAGACAGTGTCAATGCAACTGACCGGCAAGCTCGAAATGACCGGCAGCAAGATTTCTGACCGCTTGGAAGACGTTTCGTCTCTCGTGGATCGTTCATTGGAGAAATTCAATGACGAAATGGAAAAGATGCTCGTCAACCGTCGCGACACACTCGACAACCTGACAAAGGACTCTGCGCGCCGCGCCCAGGAAATCGATGCGGTGATGACCAGCTACATGAACCTCATCGAGGAATCTCTCGATTCAGCCGAAAAGCGGGCCCGCGACATCAATCGTATCGTGTCAGAACAGACAGCGTCGTCCCTTGGCAATCTCGATACGGAGTTGAAACGTCTCGAGGCAAGCGCCAACGGTCAAGTCGTTCAGGCCGCCCGCGTATTGCGTGAACAACACGAACGTGCCCTCGCCAGCATGAATGAAATGTTGTCTTCCACCGCGACAGATTTCCAGCAAACCGCACAGGACATGCGGATCACCGCCCAGCAAGTTGTGAAAGACATTGACTCTGCCCGCAACGAGTTGCGCCGCGCCGTTATCGATCTGCCGGAAGAAACCCGCAACAATGCAGACGCCATGCGCCGCGTCGTAGCGGACCAGATCACCGCCCTGAACGCCCTTGCCGAAACGGTAAGACGCCAGTCAGGCACACTCGATTTCTCCGCCCCCGGTCTGCTGTCAACACGAAGTACAAAGGGCCCCGCGCCGGGAAAATCTGAGGGTGCCTCGTTCGCAGCTCCTGCAACGATCAGCACCCGTAAAATCGCCGAGGAGCGCGCCGAGATTACACCCGTTGCAATGAAGTCCCGCATGGCCGACATTGCCGCTGCTATTCGCTCTAGCACGGAGAATGATCGCAAGTCACTGCGCGATACCGACTTCGGTGCACTCTCTCGCGAAGTGACGTCGACTCTCGACAAACTGAATGCCGCAGCTCGCGACATTGTTGAAGCCCTTGGCGACGGCCTGCCCCGCGATCTTGAGCGCGCCTTCTCCGGTTCCGACCAATCGGTCTATAATCATCGATTGTTCGAAAGCCGCGGTCGAAAATGGCAGACCATGCTTGAAAAGCGATTTGGCGAAGAGCGACTGCTGAAAAACCGTGTCAATGGTTACATCAGAACCTTTGAACGCTTGCTGGATCGTCTGTCAGAAGAACCAGGCGCAACTGATGCCGTTGAAAAAGTCTTGTCGTCTGAACACGGCAAAGTCTACATCGCACTCGCCCAAGCAGCTGGCCGCATACCGGATTGACCTTGAAGGTGAAACTTCAAGTAAATGCGGAATCGTGGCCCATCGCGGGTAATTTCACGATTTCACGGGGTTCAAAGACAATGGCCGACGTTGTTGTTGTGTCGCTGCACGACGGCACACACCAGGGGCGCGGTGAATCTGTACCCTACAGTCGTTACAACGAAACTATCCCCCAGGTACTGGCGGCATTCGAGCACCATCGCCCCACAATCGAACAGGGAATCTCGCGCGACAAAATTGCCGACCTCCAGCTGCCCAAAGCCGCAGCAAACGCATTGGACTGTGCCTTATGGGACCTGGAAGCAAAAAAAACAGGGCAACCCGTTTGGAAGCGGGCAGGCTTCGAAAAACCACAGGACATTTTGACTGCCTACACCTTGAGTCTGGACACCCCACAAGCCATGGCAAGCGCGGCTACTGCCGCAGCCCACCGCCCTCTCTTGAAATTGAAACTTGGCGGAGATGGTGACGCAGAACGTCTGCGCCTCATCCGCAAGGCTGCCCCGGACGCAAAACTGATTGTGGACGCAAACGAAGGGTGGACGCCAACGACCATAATCGACCTCCTGAGCCAATGCGCCGATGTGGGTGTGATCATGGTGGAGCAACCCCTGCCCGCTTCCCAAGACGGTCTCCTGAGCGACATCGAGCGACCTGTACCCGTATGTGCAGACGAGTCAGCACACGACATTCACAGCCTGCCAGGCCTTGTCGGGAAATATGACGCTATCAACATCAAACTCGACAAGACGGGCGGCCTCACACCGGCCTTGCAAATGGCAACTGCGGCTCAGGAGATGAATCTCCGGATCATGGTGGGTTGCATGTTGGCAACCTCCCTCGCCATGGCACCTGCCCTGCTCCTGGCGCAGTATGCTGATATCGTTGATCTCGATGGGCCACTGTTGTTGCAGTCGGATCGCAAACCCGGTCTGGAGTACCGCGGCAGCGTGATTTCGCCTGCATCGGCGGACTTGTGGGGGTAATCTTTCTCCCGAAAAGCGGCAACACCTGTCAAATCTTGCTGATCGCCTAAACCAATCATTCACCACTTTCCAGTTAGCTAAAGGCTGACTCATCCGCGCATTTTGTGGGTCTGTCTGTGTGTGGCGTTGTAAGGTGGTGTATCGTGGGTAACATTTCTGCAGTACTTTCAGAGTCTTATGAGGATGTTCTGGCAGCTGTCCAGGAATCGGAACGGGGCCGCTGGTTTCTCGGAGAATTTGCAGCGCGTCAGCGCAGTCAGGAAACCAAAACTGTACTGGATGCCATTCATAAACTGGAATCTGTCGTTGCAACAGTACCTGTCAGCAACACCACAACTCCTGCAATTGAACGTGTAAAGTCTGCAATCGAACTTGCTCGCCAACAACTTGGCGCTTTGAAACCTGAAGGCAAGCTCTTGTCCGAAGAGGCTCAGGTCTTTGCCCACCTGGCCAAACTATCGCAACAAGCCATGGCCGCCGAAGCACCACAAGCCTTGCGGGAGTCCGTCGGTAAAGGATTGAATGTCGCACTGAACTTTGTTCAAGCTCTTGAAAATGATTTTGGCATAGTGCCACAAACTCTTCAAAAGGCTCCGGAAATTCCGGTTGTTTCGCAAACCCCTAAACCCGCGGCAGAGACCCAGAAATACTTCCACCAGGACTCTGATGTATTCGCTCCCACGCCAACGTCCGTTTCAAATGGCGTTCAATTCAAGGCCCCGGTGAATCAAAAGCCAAACGAAGAGCAAGTTGGTCGTGGCGCACGTTTGACGATTCACAAGTATGAGTCTCAATCCACTTCAGGGCAACCGGAAGCAGTGCCAGCCAACAACGAACCAGTCACTCATCAACCAACAGCAGAAGACGAACGGCAGGAGCAAAAGCCCCGCATTGTCATTGTACGACGCAAGCCTGAGGAGTTGAGTGCGATTCCCTTGGCAGAATCCAGCTTGAACGAATCCGCTGCCTGAGTTCGTGCCAAATTAAGAACCTGTTTACCATATTGACCCAGTCTATGTTCTGAAGTGAGTATTTGGCTGTGTCTTTTGCAAACATCACCCGTCGTCAGTGGCTAGCTGGCCTCGCTTCCTTGCCGTTTGCGCAAGCAGCGCTTGCGGAAGATATTATCGTTAAACCACTTCCTAAGCGCGTAACGCAATCAGCAACCTCCAAACTTGCCATGCAAGGCAAATTGTCGACCCAAACCGAGATCCTCACGGGTCGCGATGAAAGTCCGATGATTTCGTTTGGTGCCATCCAAGCCATGGATGACGCAATCGCACTGTACGAGGAAGTTGCCGCCGCAGGCGGTTGGCAGATTTTGCCGCCAGCAGATTTTCTCACCAAGAAAACAGCCGATCGTTATCTCCGTCTGCGCCAGCGGCTCGTCCGCGAAAACTATCTCGACTTCGAAGCGCTCAACACGGAAAATCCAGAAAAACTGGACGACGATCTCCTGACCGCACTCAAGACCTTTCAAATCCACCATGGCATCGCGCCGTCTGGAAAGTTGAATGAACGCACACTTGCCGAACTGAATGTCACAGCAGATGTCAGGCTGTCGACGTTGCGTCTCAACCAGCCGCGAATCCATGAGTATCTGATTGGCCTCGGCACACGGTCCATCCTCGTGAACATTCCGTCGATCCAGCTGGAAACAGTCGAGAACAGCCGCGTCCATTCACGGCATAATATCGTTGTCGGAAAGCTGGATCGCCCAACACCCGCCCTGAAAAGCATGGTGACGGACGTCACATTCAATCCTTACTGGAATGTCCCTGCTTCAATTGTCGAGCGCGACATTGTTCCCAAGTACCTGGCCGATCCATCTTACCTGGATCAGATGCACATCCGTGTCTTCGACGGAATTGGCGGTCCCGAAATTGATCCATCAACAATTGATTGGGAAATCACCGCGCCTGACCGCTACCACTTTCAACAATTGCCAGGTGAACATAACGCACTCGCATCCGTGAAAGTGAATTTCAAAAACGAGTTCATGGTCTACATGCATGACACGCCGCATCGCGAACTTTTTGCGACCAATGCCAGGTACGACAGCTCAGGTTGCGTGCGCGTCGATCAGGTGCGTGACTTCGTAACGTGGATATTGAATGGCCAGGACGGTTTCGATGCGGGCCAGTTCGAAATGATCACCGCGAGCCAGGAAACTGTTGTCACAAAAATAGAAACACCCACCGATGTGAGGTTCATGTATCTCACAGCATGGGCAACCGAAGATGGTCGCATACATTTCCGGCCGGACATTTATGACCTGGACGACAAGGACTTCATACTCGGTCAGCCTGAGCCACTCACCATCGCTCAAACCTTGTAATCCAAGACACTGATCTCTAGATGGGTGCAAAGGAATTGCACCATGAACCTCAACGGCTTTCATCACCTGACAGCAGTCACCGCAGACGCTCCGCGCAACCACGATTTCTACACGCGCATTCTGGGTCTGCGTCTCGTCAAAAAAACCGTGAACCAGGATGACACCAGTGCCTACCACCTGTTCTATGCCGATGGAAAAGGGTCACCAGGTACCGACATTACGTTTTTTGATTGGCCTGTGGGCAAGGAAAGGCGCGGCACGCATTCCGTGAGCCGCACTGGCCTTCGTATTGCCGGAGAAAAAGCATTCTCTTGGTGGGTCGATCACTTTAAGAGACACGACGTAAAGCATGCGCAACCCGCAGAAAAGCTGGGGCGCATCACCATGGATTTTGAGGATTTTGAAGGGCAGCGTCTCTCACTGGTCAATGACGACAGCGATACCGCATTTTCTGTTTGGGACAAGAGCAGTGTCCCGGTCGAAAATCAGATTCACGGACTGGGTCCCATAACACTGAGCGTGCCTGACATTGCTTCAACTGAGACAGTATTGACCAAAGTGATGAACATGACACCCGTCGGTGAAAAGGACGGGACGCACATCTATCGCATGCACGGCAATGGTCCCATCGCTGAACTTCACGTTGAACCAGAACCAAACCTTCAGCCTGCTCAACAAGGTGCCGGCGGCGTGCATCATGTTGCTTTCAACATTCCATTCGCGGATTACGATGCATGGGCAGAACGCCTCAAGACCATGCGCGTGGCAAATTCCGGACCCGTGGACCGCTTCTGGTTCAAGAGCCTCTATTTCCGTGAGCCCAACGGCATTCTGTTTGAACTCGCAACCGATGCGCCAGGTTTTGCAACGGATGAACCGATGGACAAGTTGGGCGAAACACTGTCTCTCCCGCCATTTCTCGAAGCAAAGCGTCAGCAGATAGAAGCCAAACTAAAACGACTTTGAGACCAACCCGGCTTTTTCATCACGCGCCCGCAGCTCATCGCGCCTGTTGACCGGGTCACCAAAACCGCCACCACCGGGGAGTTCGACAATCAGCGCATCCCCCTTCGGCACGATGTGAATGCCTTTGTCGGGAAGCAGCTGTCCTGATTTCAGATAGGCCGCACCCAACTGTCCAGGCTTGCCTCCATCACGGCCTTGCGCCGCGTGTTTAATGCGGTCGAAGGTCGCCGCAGAAATCGTAAAAGGCGCCTCGTCGCGGTTGGCAATTTCGATACGTTGTCCAAGGCCACCACGCCATTCGCCATCACCGCCAGAGTTTGGCAGGAATTGTTTTTCACGAAACCAGAGCGGGCATTGCGCTTCAGTGATTTCAACAGGAATGCCTCCAATACCAGACGGAAATGCCATGGTGGAGAGACCGTCCTTGCCGGGTCGCCCGCCAATACCACCCAATGCAATGCTGATGACGCCAAATTCCGGTGTGCCTTTGAGGTGGTAAGCCGCCACGCGACCATGGGCTGAGCTCAAAGACAGGATCCAGATACTGCCCGCACTCTCGGCTTGTACTTTCCCTGGCAACGCCTGAGCAAGGCAGCCAAAAACACAATCCGCCAACATCTGGCCAATAACGTGCCGAGCCGTCACAGGTGACGGGCGGATGGGATCAACGCAGGAATGAGGCTCAGTCTTCATGTCAAAAACCGACAGCGAACCAATATTGTTGGGCACGTGTGGCGCGATCACTGCCTTTAAAGCAAAAACAGAATAGGCCAGAGTGTAGGTGCGCGGTGAATTGATACCAAAGAGAGAGGCCGCGGATGTTCCCGAATAATCAATGAGGATTTTACCGTCCTTGATCACAAGTCGGCATCTGATCAACACAGGAGATTCATAGCCGTCCAACGGCATCTCATAGGACCATTCACCCTCTGGCAAATCGCCGATAGCGTCTCGTGCACCCTTCTCCGACTGCGTCAGAATATGCTGCGCCAACGTATCCAGTGACTGCAGTTTGAACTCGCGCATCATCTCAATAAGTCGGCGCGCTCCTGTGTCATTGCCGCTGATCAGGGAAAGCAGATCGCCGCGCACTTCAACCGGATTGCGGGAGTTTGCAAGGATGACATCGAACAACTCTTCATTGATCACGCCAGACTTCCGCGCCATCAAATGGGGAATGAGCGTGCCTTCCTCAAAAGAGGAATTGGCTTTCGCCGTCATGCCCACACCACCCACATCGATCACGTGGCAAGTCGACGCAAAGAAGGCGACGAGTTTCTTACCAAGAAAGACAGGTGTCATCATGACGTAGTCGAAAAGATGACCCGTACCGAGCCACGGATCGTTGGTAATGTAAACATCACCCGGCTTCATCGACAATGGCGGATACTTCTTGAAAAAATGGGCAACAGCCGTCGCCATGGTATTCACATGCCCCGGTGTGCCGGTCATCGCCTGTGCAATCATCCGTCCCTTCGTATCATAAACACCTGCTGAGAGATCACCAGCCTCCCGCGTGATCGTACCAAAAGCCGAACGCAACAGCGACTGCGCTTGTTCTTCAACCACCGCAATGAGACGGTTCCACATCACCTGTGTGCGAATGGCATTCAAAGAAGAAGCACTCATTTGCCTTTCTCCATCACGATGTTGCCCATCGAGTCCATGCGGGCCGAATATTTTGCCCCCACGATAGTCGATGTTTCATGTTCCGCGACAATGGCAGGCCCCTTGATGCGACTGCCCGGCATCATGTCAAATCGCCAATAAATCGGCGCAAACACCATTCGACCGACCGATGCATCAAATATCTTGCGGTTTCGCAAAGGTGGGGGTGGCTTCCGCGAAGCAACCGTTCGTGTGGATACCGGCTTCTTCACACGCGATGATACAGTGACGGACCAGGTGATCACTTCCGCCGCCTGACCGGGAATTGTCAGGCCATAGACGGCCGCATAGGTTTTTTCAAAACCCGCTTTCAGCTTCACGCCATCTGATTTGGTCAGTACACGGACGGGTATGGCCACGCGTATCTCATGCCCCTGCCCCACATAGCGGCAATCCGCGACGATGCGGACGTCAACGGGATCCTTTTTTACCGCACGCCGCACAATCATCTCGGCATCGCGGCGCATGGCTGACAGCAACGCATTGACCTTTTCTGGTTCAAACGCATCGAGTGAAACGGCGGCACTGCGTGTCATTTCATAAGCAATCGGCGCTTGCAGAAATCCAATAGCTGACCCAACGCCTGCACCCTGCGGCACAATGATGCGTGTCACGCCCACCTTGTCGGCCAGTCGACACGCATGCAATGGCGCACCACCACCAAACGCAATCATCGTACAGGACGCGATATCCTTGCCGCGCTCAATGGCATGGACGCGAGCAGCATTGGCCATGTTTTCTTCGACGATCTCTGCCACACCTGCTGCCGGCCAATAATCCTTGAGACCAAGAGGATCACCAATTTTGATCTGCAGGGCTTTGCGGCTGCCCGCTTCATCCAGCACAATTTTTCCACCAGCGAACAGCACGGGGTCAATTTTACCAAGGGCAATGTTGGCATCAGTCACAGCGGGTTCCTCACCACCCCGTCCATAAGCGACAGGACCTGGGTTGGAACCAGCACTATCGGGCCCAACGGTGATGCGCCCAAGCTTGTCCACACGGGCAATTGATCCACCACCGGCCCCAATTTCCACCATTTCAATAACAGGAATACGCACCGGAATGCCGGAGCCTTTCATGTCTTTGTAGGCGCGTGCAATCTCGAACTTGTGTGCCCGCTCCGGTTCACCATGGGAGAGCAGACATATCTTTGCCGTGGTCCCACCCATGTCAAAAGACAAAACCTCAGGCAGTTTGCAGGCGTGCGCCAACCGGCTGGCCAAAATGGCTCCCCCTGCTGGTCCTGACTCGACGAGTCGTATGGGAAAACGGCTGGCCGTATCCAAGGTCGTCAAACCCCCGCCCGACATCATGAGGTACAAGGGAGCCGAAAGTTTCATTGCCGCGAGACCATCGCGCAACCGGGCGAGATAGCCCGCCATCAACGGCCGCACATAGGCGTTAGCGACTGTTGTGGAAAAGCGCTCGTATTCACGCACTTCCGGGGCAACGTCGCTTGAAAGACAAATGGTTGTTGTGTCCGGCAGCAAGGAACGCAAGAGCTGTGCAACACGCCGTTCATGCTGTGGGTGGGCATATGCGTGTAAAAAACCGATTGCCACTGCACCGCAATGGTCTGAAACGATTTTTTTTGCCAGTCCTGCGATTTCAGTTTCATCCAGCGGGATGAGAACGTCACCGTTGACGGCCAGCCGTTCGCGAATTGTGTAGCGCCGCTCACGCGGCACAAGTGGTTCAGCACGGTCAATCATGAGATCGTAATGATCGAAGCGCTTTTCATAGCCTTGTTCCAACACATCGCGAAAGCCATCGGTCGTGATGAAGGCCGTTTTGGCCCCCTTTCGCTCAATCAAGGCATTCGTGGCAAGCGTCGTTCCGTGAATGAAAACTGATACATCAGAAGGGTTTACGCTTGCTTCCTCAAGCAAAGTCCGAACCCCTTCAAGAACAGCCAGCTCAGGTGCATGGGTTGACGTGAGAATCTTGGCAGACCAGCGTTTTGCGCCGTTTTCCAACACGATATCAGTGAACGTGCCGCCAATATCGGCAGCGAGCTTAACTTCTTTTGCCATGGGATAATGTGATGCCGCAGCACTCAGGGTTTGACAAGGGTTGAGGGGATTGCTTCATTCAAATGATGGCAAAGATCACAATTCAGGATGTGGCCCAGCGTGCTGGCGTCAGTGTTGCAACCATCGACCGGGTGCTAAACCGCAGACCCGGCGTCAAGGCCAATACAATCGAAAAAGTCGAGACCGCCATTCGCGAGCTGAATTATCAGCCGGACCGGATTGCGGCCCGGCTGGCTCGCAACCGGGATTATCGGTTCTGGTTCATTTTGCCTCTGACGGCGGGCGAGTTCATGACCCGCATCGGCGAAGAAGTCGAAATGGCAGCTGTGCGCATGGCACCAGAGCGCGTCGCCATCATGGTGAAACGCGTCGACGTGTTTGATGGGCCAGTGCTCGCGCAAGCACTGGATGCTCTAGGTGACGACGTCGATGGCGTGGCCGTCGTGGCGCTGGACCATCCGGCAGTCCGGGAATCAATCAACGCGCTGGTCGCCAGAGGCGTCGCTGTGGTGACGCTTGTGTCTGATGTGCCAGGATCAAAGCGGTCCCACTATGCAGGAATAGACAATTCATCGGCCGGCCGCACAGCTGCCGGATTGATGGGGCGCTTCCTGCGGGGTCAAAAAGGCAAAGTGGGACTCTTTGCTGGCTCCCTTGCGCTACGCGACCACATTGAACGCCAGTTCGGATTTGAACAGGTGATGGCACACGAATTTCCGCAGTTCGAAATACTGCCGGTGCGGGAATCGCGAGATGACATCGGTCGCAGTGAAAAACTCATCCTTCAATTGCTGAAGGAACAGCCGGAACTGCTCGGCGTTTACAATGTTGGCGGCGGCACCATGGGCATTGTTGCAGGCCTCGAAAGTTCACCGCGCGCAAAGGATATTGTTTTCATCGCCCATGAAGTGACGGAAGGATCTCGGCGCGCACTCATAAAAAGCACTATTGATGTGATCATCAATCAGGACGCCGGCCACGAAGTGCGCAGTGCCGTTCGGGTATTGCTCAGCAAAGTCGACAACGCCCCACTGATCGAAGATCAGGAAAGAATCCGCATTGACATCTTCATGCGGGACAATTTGCCCTGAGAGCCACAAATCTTACCAACTCAGTTCGGGTGCGACCTTCAGGATTTTCGCATGCGGCACGAGATGACGAACTTCTTTTTCGAGATCCGTGCCCGCGTGATTGACACCACCTGAAATCAGCACGACCGGCAAGCCATAATCAGCCGCACCCTTGATATCCGTTTCAGGACCATCGCCAATTGCCAGGATATCAGACTTTTCAGCGCCGGAAACTTGCAGCGCGAGATCATAGATCGGTGCAAAGGGCTTGCCCGCCATGTACACCACACCACCCATCGCGGCATAGACCTCCGCCAGTGCTCCCGCACATGGAAAGATGTGGTTTCCTTTGCGCACCAGTTTGTCGGGATTGGCACAGATCATTGGCAATCCGCGCTCGATGAGCGGCAGAAAAATAGGGCGGTAATCATCCGCTGATTCCACGGCTTCGTTGATCAGCCCGGTGCAAATAATCGCTTTGGCCTGATCTGCTGGCACCCGTTTGACATCCAGTCCGTCAAACAACGAATAATCCCGCCCCGGACCAATGTGATATAACAACCCATCACCATGTTGCTGCATAAGTGTTCGAGTCACGTCACCCGATGTCACAATGTAGTCCCAGCTTTCCCGATCGACTCCCAATTCAGAAAGCTGTTTGTCGACACCCGTCGCTGTGCGCGGTGAGTTGGTCACAAGCACCACAACACCACCCTGCTCCCGGTGCTTCTTCAGAACATCGGTGGTTGCGGTGAATGGTTCATAGCCATTGTGGACGACGCCCCAAATGTCACAAAACCAGACCCGATACGCTTTTGAAAGTGCGTGCATCACTGGTTAGGCAACAGCACCATAAGCAGCTGTGTTGGCAGCAGCGGCATCGGCCTTCACGCGACGTGGTTCAGCAAACGCAAGACCCGACGCAAAACGCGAGACTTTAGACAGAAACGGTACGACCCGCATATCCGTCACATTGGTGATGACAAGGTGAATGCGCATCGCACGGGCAGCCTGGGCAAACTGTGTAATGGCTGGCATCGGTCCATCCACGCCGGAAACGACAGACGAATTCATCGACACGTAGCGCACATGCAGTTTTGCCAACGACGGCAAGTCGATGCCGCTGACCGAGACATTGGCGAGCGAAAACACATGACCGTGTCGCGCCAGTTGCGCCAAACCTTCAAGTCCCGATTCAGGCAATCCAGCAAGCATGGCATGTGGAACTTCCAAAACAAGGCCATCACCAATATCGGGGAATTCGTCGCGCAAGTCGATCAACTGATGGATCGCGTGATCGGATTGCAAGGTCGCAGCACCAATTGGCAGGAAGATGTGGAGTGAAGGATCACGTTGCCTCAAGCGCCGCAACAACCCGAACGATTCACGCGCGGCATGAATATCAAACCCGGCGCGCAAGCCAGTGCGGTCAGCATGATGCAAAACAATGTCAGAGCCCACATCTTCGCCATCCTGCTTGGTCATGCCAAGATGCAAACGGTAATGCGTGGTCTTGCCGGTAAACAAATCCACGATGGGTTCGAGCGAAGTGGAAAGTTTGTCCAGCATCGGCGCCGAATGTGCTTGGGCAGGTTGTTCAGCCTTTGGCGCAACAAACTCAAGCTGGTCGTTGCTTGGTGTACCCAAGCCAATACCACTTGCCTGACGAAACGGTGGCGGCGTGAAGCTAGAATGCGGCATGTCGCGCACAGGCTCGGTCTCACCCATCGCGGCAGTTCCAAAAGCCCATTGCCGCTCATTCTTTGCCGCAAAGCCGGTAAATGGTGCTGAGTGTACATGCGAAGTGTTCGTATTGCGCATCTGGTCTGAGAGCGAAGCGTGACTCGCTTTCAAGTCATCAAGACCGTTCATGATGGCACCGGACACCTGTTCGCTGCGTTGCCGCAATTCGAGCATTTGTGTCGCGAGATAATCGGTGCGTCCCTGGCTCTCGCGGAAGCCGCGCTCGACAGTACGCATTTCGTTGCGCACCTGGCGCAGGTGTCCATTAGCGCGTGAGTTTTGAATATAGGCGTGAATGATAAGGGCAAGAAGGGCTAACCCCATGGTCAGCGACAACACGGTCAGAACCACACGTTGGTCTGGCCCACCGCTCAATAGATAAACTCCGCACCCTATGGCCAAACACGCTGACAACGCTGCCGCTGTGAGCATTGGCCAACCACTCTTGCTCATTATTCTGGTATTCCCACCGCTCGAATCAGAATGACCCGAAGATACAGCGTCCATCGACACTTGGGAATTGCTACTTTTACGCTTGTTCACCTTTAAGTCGCACTTCATTTACTTGTGAGTGCGAGCACACTCACATTTCGCCATGTCCAATCCTGTTCAGTGTGAGCTTTCGCCATCACCCGCATGACACGATTGATCCCCAACCAGCCTCTAACATCGGCAACAAGACCTGCAAAGCAAATTTCTGACTGCCACGTTAACCATCATGAGACCGCTGCAATCACCTTCGGCAGTTTGTCCATGAATATCTCTTCAATCTGCTTTTCGCTGATGATCAGTGGCGGTGACAATGCAATCGTATCCGCCGTAATGCGCACGAGAAGATCAAAGTCGTGGAATGCCGTTTCCATGGCCTTGTACGCACGAAGCCCCGGCTTGCCCTCTATTGGCTTGAGATCAACCGCCGCGACAAGACCAATCGTTCGAATGTCCTCGACCATGGGATGACCTTGCAGCGAAAACGCCGCATCGGCCCAGGTGTTTTCCAGTTTGAGGGCGCGATCAAACAGGTTCTCGTCGCGATAGACATCCATCGTTGCAACACCCGCAGCAGCAGCCATCGGATGGCCTGTGTAGGTATAACCATGAAACAATTCGATGACGTGTTCCGCGTCACCCGCCGATTTCATGAATGTATCGTAGATGCCCTGCCGCGCCAGCACACCGCCCATCGGGGCCGCACCTGATGTAACGCCTTTTGCAAACGTCAGAAGATCCGGCACGACGCCAAAGCGCTCCGCTGCAAAGGCGTAACCCAGACGGCCAAAGCCCGTGATCACCTCGTCGAAAATCAGCAGGATGCCGTGCTTGTCACAAATCTCGCGCAAACGCTTGAGATAACCTTTCGGCGGCGGCAAGACACCGGTCGAACCAGCCATCGGCTCAACAATCACCGCCGCAATGGTCGATGCGTCATGCAACGTCACCAACTTTTCGAGATCGTCGGCAAGATGTGCGCCCCACTCCGGCTCACCGCGCGTAAACGCCTGCTCCTTGCGATTGTAGGTGTGCGGCAGATGATCGACTCCGGCCATCAGATTGCCGAACCACTTGCGGTTCGCAACCATGCCGCCAACTGAGATGCCACCAAAATTGACACCATGATAACCGCGCTCGCGCCCGATCAACCGCGTCCGCGTTCCCTCGCCGCGCGCACGGTGATAGGCAATCGCCATCTTCAACGCCGAGTCAGCAGCTTCCGATCCGGAGTTGCAGAAGAACGCATAATTCAAATCACCCGGCGCCATTGTGGTAAGGCGCGACGCCAACTCAAACACTTTGGGGTGCCCAAACTGGAACGTCGGTGCAAAATCGAGATCGGCCGCCGCCTGCGAAATCGCATCCACAATGGGTTTGCGGCAGTGCCCGGCATTGGAACACCACAGGCCAGCGGAACCATCCAGAACTGCACGACCACTCATGTCGAAGTAATGCATGTCCTTGGCCCGCGCGATCATCCGTGGCCGCTTCTTGAACGACTTGTTCGGCGTAAATCCCATCCAGAACGGTTCCAGGTTGTTGGGCGATGGCGTCCAGGGCGAACCAGTGGACGGCTTGACGGGCTTGTTCATAGGGAGCTCCTCGGTGATTTTGTTCACACTAGCAGATCAATGACCACCTGTGAATCCACCAGGATATCACGGCAACGGGGGCCAGAAATTTATTTCCTTTGATAAGAAAATAATGCTTGACACCGTACGGAGGGTGTGCTAGATCTTGTCATGATCGACAGAGGTGGGTTCCCCGCCCTGCCCTCAACTCCGCCTCACAATAGTCTTGAGCCCATCATGAAGACGACGTGGGAGGACCCGACATCACCATCACTCCAGCGCCTTCTCCACGGCCTTCACTACCTTCGCACTCATCGGCTCTGTCGGTGTGGCGAACCAGTCCACAAACCGACCGTCTTTGCCAAACAGATATTTGTGGAAATTCCACTTGGGCCGCCCGAGCACCCCGGCCTCCTTGCCTGCCCACACATAAATCGGCGCGGCACCGTCGCCTTTTACCACGGTCTTGTCAGCCAAAGGAAACGTAACGCCATAGTTGATCTTGCAAAATGTGGCGATGTCTTCTGCCTTGCCCGGTTCCTGCCCGCCAAAATCGTTGGACGGAACACCGATGATCACCAGGCCCTTGTCTTTGTAGGCCAGCCACAGCGCTTCGAGTCCTTCATACTGCGGTGTGTATCCGCATTCCGAAGCCGTATTCACGAGCAAGACGACGTTGCCCTTGTAGGATGCCAAGGGCATTGGCTTACCATCGATACCTGTCAGCGTAAAATCATGGAGTGTGTCAGCGGCCACAGACGTTACGAATCCCAAAATAAATCCCCATACAGCAAAGAGTTTCAACATGGTCATCATACGAAAACAAGTCTCGCGCAGATGACCGCCATCATCGCACCACAATCCAAATTATGATTGCGACATACAATTGCACAAGGAACGGCGCATAACATGGGTTCTCTCTCGAACATTATCGCAGGCGGATTGATTGGTCTGGGGGTCGCTGCTGGCGGATTCATGGCTGGCGAGTCACTGGTGAAATCCAGGTTGGGCTATCGCGTCGTTACCGTGAAAGGCCTGTCGGAACGCGAAGCCAAGGCTGATCTTGGTTTTTGGCCCATTCGCTTTGTGGCCACGGGACCAACACTTGAAGACGCCCGTCTGAAATTGGAGACATCGGAAAAGGCGGTGAAATCCTTCCTCGCCACTAGCGGCTTCACCGAAAGCGACATGCAGGTGCAGAACATTCAGGTGGAAGACCGTATCGCGGGATACAATGCCCAGGGTACGCCGGAAGACTCGCGCTTTGTGCTGACCGAAGACATCCTGGTGAAATCCAACGAAGTCGACAAACTGGCCGACGCATCGAAAATGGTCGGAAACCTCCTCAAATCGGGCGTCGTATTTTCATCCGATGCCTACAACGCAGGGCCGTCGTTCATATTCACAAAAGTCAGCGACCTGAAAGGCGACATGCTGACCGAAGCCACCAAACGCGCCAAGGAATCCGCTGACAAGTTCGCTGCTGAATCAGGTGCGAAAGTGGGCGACATCCAGAACGCCAATCAGGGCATCATCGAAATCTCGCCTGCCATTGAAATTCCTAATGACCGCCCTGAAAAGCAGATCATGAAGAAGGTTCGTGTCGTCACGACAATCACCTATCTGCTGCGGGATTGACCCTCCGCTGGTAACCTTAAAGCCGGCACCGTTCATCTAACATCAGCGTCACACTTGACGAAGCAGCCAATCGTCGTCAGAGAGGCAACCTGTGTTGCGATGAATGATTTTCTGACCTGCGCCACTGCATCGTGGGCGCCAAAAATCGGAGACGCCACGCCCATGGGCTGGGTGGTGACGCTTGGCTATTTCTACACGGCCATGTTGATCATTTACATGCTGCGCAAACTGCGTCGCATCAGCCCCGATCGCCGCAAGATTTATGTTCAGTTCTGGGTCATAGTTCTCGTCGTCTACGTGCTCCTGGGCTTGAACAAGCAACTCGACCTCCAGACGTTCGTAACATCAACGGGGCGATGCATGGCGCGCGTTGAAGGCTGGTACGCTGAACGGCGGTCATTTCAGTTGACCGCAATTTTGGTTGGCCTTGCTGTTGGATCTACGGCCCTGTTTGCGTTCTACTATTATTTCCGCAGCATATTATCACGCAGCTTGCTGGCATTTACAGGCCTCAGTCTGAGCGCAACATTTGTGACACTGCGCGCAATTTCATTCCACCATATTGACCACATGTTTTCCACCAATGTCGCCAGTGTAAAACTTCACGCGTTGCTGGAGCTCATCGCAATCCTGTTGGTTGCGACAAACGCCATCCGCATGGCTCACAGCCGGAGCAGTCGCATTCCGCGCGAGGTCAGCAACACGACCCGCGAGTACAGTGCGTGAATTGACGAGGCGCAGTCGCTCCATATCCGCCACGATATCCAGGAGATGGTGGTTGGTTGCGAGATATGAAACATCCGCAGGTGTCAGTCCAATATCGGCAAGACCAGCAACATCCAGGTGACCCAAGGCGAGCAGTGTTTTGCGATTTTCCAACCGCCGTCGTAAAGCGGCAAAGGGCCGAAAACCATCCCGCTGAAGTGCCATCGTTAGAACGAGCGAACGCATACCAAGAGTTCCGACTAATTGTATCTATTGTATCAATAAAGGTGAGCTATTGCTCTGTATTGAATAATACAATAAGGTGATTTTTGGTACAATCAGGATCTTGTCATCATGACAATTTGGACTCCCGTCCTCGACAAATCAAAGCCCCTTTATCTCGCCATTGCGGACGCCATCACAACGGATGTTGAAAATGGCCTTCTGCGATCCGGCAGTCGCCTGCCACCGCAGCGTGATCTGGCCTGGCGCATTGGCGTGACCTTGGGCACGGTTACACGGGCCTATAAGGAAGCAGAACAACGTGGCCTGCTCGCAGGTCAGGTCGGACGGGGCAGTTACATCAGCGGCACCAAGCGCCCCACAGCCCTGCCCGTCATGCAATCCCAAGGAACACTCGACCTGAGCCAGGCCATTCCGCCCATGGTTGTGACAGCGCAAGAGTTCGATGCGGCCCTTGCCAATGTCATGCATGAACAAAATCGTCTGGAGCTGCTGGAATACACGCCACCCGAAGGCTTCCCACACCACCGCGAATTGGGTCGACAATGGCTGCAGCATTCAAATGTCAACGCCGACCACGCCGATATCATTGTAACGGCCGGTGCACACATTGCCTTGACGACAATCCTTGGTGCCATTGCCGAACCGCGCGATGCCGTGATGGCAGAGGAAACCAATTATGCGCTTCTGGGAGCGACTCTTCGCAACGCATACCTTGAAGCATTACCGATCGAAATGGATAACGAAGGACTTGTGCCGGACGCATTCGAACGCGCAGCGCGCAGCGGTCGTTCACGGATACTCTATCTCGTGCCAACACTGCAAAACCCCACGACGACAACAATGAACCGCCCCCGCCGCGAAGCCATTGTCACCATAGCGCGCAAGTATGATATTACGATTATCGAAGACGATGTCTTTCGCCTGCTTGACGCCAGAACCCAACCAGCACCGTTTTATGCACTCGCACCAGAGCGCACCTTTTACATCACCAGCCTGTCCAAGATCCTTGCACCCGGTTTGCGCATGGGTTTCATTGCAACGCCGCCACAAGACCGCAACCTGAAATCCTACATCCGAACCGGTCCGGGCCGCTCGGTTGGCGTGACGGCTGAAGTGGCGCGATTCTGGTTCGAAACTGGCCTTGCGGATGGCATTTTGACCCGCATTCGCAACGAATTGGCCGTCAGGCGCGACGTCTTTCTGGACACTTTCAAAGGTACGCCATACCGATGTGAAACGGGCGCACCTTACGCCTGGTTGAAATTACCGGAACATTGGATTGCCAGTCGCTTCACGGCAGCGTTGGCGGCCCGTGGGGTGAAAGTAAACCCCGGCGCAACCTTTGAACTTGGCGCGTCGAAACCGGACCGGCATGTCCGATTGTGTTTCGGCACGCCGGCCAATGTCTATCAAATGCGTGCAGCATTTGAACAGATCCGCGCCTTGATGGATCAGCACGACGACGACGAATTCACACCCGTTGCTTGATCAGAATTTGGCATTGGCCAACATGGTCACAAACAGCGACAAGGATTCACGCAAGTGGTCCAGTGCCTGTTGGCTCGAAAATTCGGCAAATTCCTGTTCCAGCTTTGCCGTTTGAAACACTGCCACATCGCGTGCGTGAATTCCGCGCGGCGTGATGGCCACAAACTTTTCCCGGTGATCGTCAGCGCTGTCTTCCAGGGCCACGATGCGAAGCTTGATCAGCCTGTTGACAGAAGCATGTGCCGCTTGCCTGGTAATGGCCATTTCCCGTGCCAATTCGGAAATGGTGAACCGCTTCCGTGTCGCCATTACAAAAAGTCGCACGTCAGAGGGGCGCACTTTTTCGTAATCTGTCCCCTTGCGCACATCCGCAAATCGCTGATCCATGAGCTTGCCCAGCTCAAAAATCAGGCGCCGAATGCTATCCTCGCGGACACCGCCTATTTTTTCATCAACCATGATTGACAATCATAGCTGCTCTGCAAAAATCAGCAAGGGATTTTTTAATGTTCAAAAACAACGAATTGACCAATTCAGTGCCAATACCTTTACTGTCAATCAAGATTGACTTTATCCGCACTCGGTGAATATGTGCATTTTGTCAACTTAGGTTGATCAACTTTAATCCCCCGCGCAATTGCAGTTGCAAATCGGTCATCACCCTGTACCGGGCGCAATTGCGTTGCTCATCCGGGGGTTTTTGTTGGGCTGGATTGAACAGGGGGCGCTCTGTAGTCCGGCCGGCCTGGCGGTGTCATCGACACCGTCAGGCCAACTATTCCGTTCCCAATTGCGCGCGCAAATCCAACAATAAAGCGTCAGCCATAGCAGCGTGCCCTTCAGCGTGGGATGCATTGCACCTGTTGTTTCTGCAAAAACCTGTGCCGAAGCGACGCTGTCGATTTTCCCGTCGCGCGTCGTGACCTTCTGGTTCATCACGAGAAAGACGTCGTTGATGGTCCGTACCCAGCGCTGACGCAACGCGTAAGGGAAATGCTGTTTCAATGGATCATAGGGCGACCATACACGATCCCCACCAAACAGACTGCTTGAACACGATTTGGCATCCGGACTTGTCCAGCAAGGGATGAGGAGTTGTTCAACGGGATCTTTCAGGCGAGCCCTGTTCTGCGCACAAAACCCATGCCCGCGGAAAGCCCTGTCCGCGTAACTTCGAGCAGCAAAAGTCCAGCCATGATCTTCCGCAAGTTCGCTCATCCTGCCATGGAGTTTGGCAAGTTGATCATGGGTTTCTGCAAGCCTGTCCTGCGTAACGACGAGCCACGACGAGAATGCGTTCAGCGACTGGTTGACTGCAAACGCGTCCTCATCTTCGTTTTCATTGCCAGCCGCACACACATCACCATTCTCGTCTTCAAGAATATCAGGGTATGCTGTGAGAATAACCCGTGACGCGTCAAATGTGGGGTCGTCTTGGGCCAAGGGCAAAGCTGTTTCCAGCGCCTTGGCCAAACGCCCATAAATGCCTGGCAACTCCTCCTGCATGTTCGCGCCAAATTGTTGCGCCGAAACCGTTGCTCCAAAGACCTTGGCCAGTGCGGCAGATGTTCCGTCGCGAAGCGTCGCCCAGGCCACCAGATTGGAAAACCCGATGTCATTGCCACCGACCGAAACAAACACGTAATCCAGGTTGCGATGGAAACTGTTCTCCGGGCAACGCCAAAGTCCATCTTGCTGCTCCGGTGCTGTTGCGCAAATATCTTTCAGCAGCCTGTACATTTGCACATCCCTGCGGCCACCACTTAAGGACCGTGCTGCACTGCGACCCTCGCCATCGGAAACATAGTCCACGTAATCCTGCGGGCCGAGTATCCCCTCATCCACAGTCGCCCCAGAACATGAGTATCCCAAGAATGTAACGGCGGTATGCGGCTTCTCCACTGCAATCTGCAAAGCTGCACGCATCTGGTAGCCATACAGCGAGCGGTGACATTTCTCGTCGATCCACTCTGCATTGCTTGAGACGTCGTTGGTTGCCCGTCCGGGCAACACGTTGCGATCACGCCGATTAGAAGACAATTTCGCTGGCTCATCGGGATTGCCTTCACCCGAAGCAAAACTGTCACCCAGTCCGGCGATCAGCAGATCCTGAACCTTGATGGTCAATGACAGTGGTTGTTCACCCGGCACATTGACCGACACTACGGCACCCGCAGGGTAGGGAATATCGAGCGTCGTTGCCTCGTCGCAAGGTGCCGTGACGGGTGCTTCATCATCGACCCGCCACTCGCAATTGAACTCGTTGATCAACACATCCCGCGCCAATGGTCGAAGCGAAACCGATACCGCGTGGCTCTGCGGCTTGACAAAAGACGCAACATCACCGCAAGCACTGTGCGACTGGCTTTTTTCATCATAGCACAGCGATGTGTATGCCTGCGCCGCCCAACCGCGCCAATCATATTTCTCGCGCCCGATTTTCGTGAACGGAATGAACCTGTCATTGAGAACATGTTCCGTACCCACAACGGAAGTCTGGGCAACCAGTCTCTGCTTCTCTTCGTCAGACTGTTTGAGATTGTCGATATGGATCAGATACTGCCGCCAAGCGGTCTCGTGCGTCTTGAAAAATGCAGGGTCCTTGAACAAGCGAAACCTGTTTACGACCGCCCACTCGATCTGGACATTGGACGCGGTTAGGGTCTGTGCCTCAGCAATGGAACAAAGAGCAACCATGGCAAGCACGACATACTTCAAAATGGACACAATCACCTCAAATTCGGTTTGGCGTCCTATCTCCTGATCTCGCGACGAAATTGCGGCAGACAGCGATTGGCAATGCCTGCACGGCGAAGCCCATGGTTGCAAGTTGCATCTTCCGTCTCTTCCACTGGCTCAACAAAAAACCTGTTGGCGTCGAGAGTGGATGGCAGCTTTATGTTGCGTTTCGAGCGTCATTCTTTACACATCCCCAACTCACGCCACTGGGTTGCATAAAATTGCTAATATTCCCCGAATGTCTGTGGACCGCACTTGACTCCCCTCCTCGCCGCTCCTATTTCAACCCCAGCTGCTAGCACTCACGAACAGAGAGTGCCAGCAGGGCCGGGAACAGACCCGAAGTCGTCCCGATTAAATTGCAATAACAAGAACTTAGAGGAGTTGCACCACATGAAATTCCGTCCATTGCACGACCGCGTTGTCGTGAAGCGGGTTGAAGAAGACACCAAAACCAAGGGTGGCATCATCATCCCGGACACAGCCCAGGAAAAGCCCATGCAGGGCAAAGTCATCGCTGTGGGCCCCGGTGGCCGCGACGAAAACGGCAAGTTGACCCCCATTGACCTCAAGAAGGGCGATGTCGTCCTGTTCGGCAAATGGTCCGGCACGGAAGTCAAGCTTGACGGCGAAGACCTGTTGATCATGAAGGAATCCGACATCATGGGCGTGCTCGAGAAGTAAGTTTCTCGCACCAATCCGTACACTGATAATTCAAAAGGAAAACACACATGGCTGCCAAACAAGTCCTCTTCGGAGGCGAAGCCCGCGAGAAAATGCTCCGCGGCGTCGACATTCTCGCCAATGCAGTGAAGGTTACACTGGGTCCAAAAGGCCGTAACGTTGTCATCGACAAGTCATTCGGTGCACCGCGCACAACGAAAGACGGCGTCACCGTCGCCAAGGAAATCGAACTGGAAGACAAGTTCGAGAACATGGGCGCCCAGATGGTGCGCGAAGTGGCCTCGAAAACCAACGACACCGCCGGCGACGGCACCACAACAGCAACCGTTCTGGCACAAGCCATTGTTCGCGAAGGTGCGAAGAATGTTGCCGCCGGCATGAACCCCATGGATCTGAAGCGCGGCATTGATTTGGCCGTCACTGCAGCCATCGAAGACATCAAGAAGCGCTCCAAGAAGGTCAAGGGATCAGACGAAGTGGGCCAGGTTGGCACCATCTCTGCCAACGGCGACAAGGAAATCGGCGATATGATCTCCAAGGCCATGCAGAAGGTCGGCAACGAAGGCGTCATCACTGTCGAAGAAGCCAAGACCGCCGAAACCGAACTTGATGTCGTTGAAGGCATGCAGTTTGACCGGGGATATCTCTCGCCATACTTCATCACCAACGCCGACAAGATGGTTGCTGAACTGGAAGACGTGTACATTCTTCTCCACGAAAAGAAGCTGTCCTCGCTCCAGGCCATGCTGCCAATCCTCGAAGCCGTTGTGCAAACTTCGAAGCCACTTCTCATCATCGCTGAAGACATCGAAGGCGAAGCCTTGGCAACGCTTGTTGTCAACAAGCTGCGCGGCGGCCTCAAGATCGCTGCCGTGAAAGCTCCAGGCTTCGGTGACCGCCGCAAGGCCATGCTGGAAGACATCGCTGTCTTGACCGGCGGCCAGGTGATCTCGGAAGACCTCGGCATCAAGTTGGAAAATGTTGGCCTCGACATGTTGGGACGCGCCAAGCGCTGCCGCATCGAAAAGGAAAACACCACGATCGTCGACGGCTCTGGGAAGAAGAAGGACATTGAAGGCCGCATTGGCCAGATCAAGGCCCAGATCGAAGAGACGACGAGCGACTACGACAAGGAAAAGCTGCAGGAACGTCTGGCCAAGTTGGCTGGCGGTGTTGCCGTGATCAAGGTCGGTGGCTCCACCGAAATCGAAGTGAAGGAAAAGAAGGACCGCGTTGACGACGCGCTGAACGCAACCCGTGCAGCTGTCGAAGAAGGCGTGGTTCCAGGCGGTGGCGTTGCTCTTCTGCGCGCCAAGGCGGCTGTGGATCTTCTGAAGTCAAAGAACCCTGACGTGCAGGCCGGTATCAACATCGTGTCGAAGGCGCTCGAAGCCCCCCTTCGCCAGATCGTTGAGAACGCTGGCGTGGAAGGCTCCATCGTTGTTGGCAAGCTGCTGGAAAAGACCGGCAACTACGGCTTCAACGCCCAGACCGAAGAATACTGCGACATGGTTGCAGCCGGCATCATCGACCCGACCAAGGTCGTGCGCGTGGCACTCCAGGACGCAGCCTCGGTTGCAAGCTTGCTGATCACGACAGAAGCCATGATCGCTGAGAAGCCCAAGGCTCCAGCTGGCGGCGGCATGCCAGGCGGCGGCATGGGCGGCGGCGGCATGGGCGGCATGGATTTCTGATCCAGACGACCATTGTAAAAAATGCAAAACCCCGGGGAGTGCCCCGGGGTTTTTGTTGGCATCTTGTTCAGACGAAGAATTCATCGGCGTAAATGCCGACTGTATAAAGATTTACGCCTGCGCCCAACACATCCACCTTGTCGGCATCACCGGCAAACGTGATACGCACACCGCCACTGATGTTGACGACGCTACGCACCACTGCGGCGTCTTCGAAATAAATACCGTCCTTGCCCGCTTCATAATTGCGGATGATATCGGTCTCGCGTTTGCCATTGATGGTTTCGGCACCGAACAGAAATCCGTCATTGCCAGCACCCCCTTGCATGGTGTCGTTGCCGCCCAAACCGTGAATGGCATCACGTCCGGCCGTGCCCGTGATCGTGTTGTTGCCATTGGTGCCGAATATCTGGTTGATTGGTGGCGATGGTGCTGGATCAGGTGTGGGGGTGCCACCGCCGCCACCCTGAAACGTGAAGCCCAGTTCTTCCCAGTGCAGCGCGTGGTTGATGGCTGTTGTGGAGATGACGCCGGCAATGTCGTTCACAGTTTTTCCGGCAGCAGCCAATTCGGCGGAGTTGAACAGGTAGGAACTGTTGGTCGGGCTATAGGACGCGCTGATGACCGACACCAGTGCTTCCACACCAGCCAGCGTGCTGCCATCCTTGAACTGCACCACAGCTGAAACCTCTTGCGCCGCGCTGATACGGCCTAAGGCACCAGTGCCGAATTCTTCGCCCGCACTGTCGGCATTGCCGCGAATGCGATCTGAGTCGTAGATTGTGGCATTGCTTACACTGATGGAATCAGCACCAAATCCTTTTGACGTGGTGAATACGCTGCCCGTGAAGCTCGCGGCGTTCTCGGGCAGGAGGCCGTATTCAGCGGTCACCAGACTCGTTACCGGCACACTGTTCAGTGTCGCTGAGTTGGAAATGGACGTGATTGCCGAAACATCTACATTGCCCCGTGGCAAAAGATACGTGTCATTGCCGACAGTGAAAGCCAGCGCCGTGAATGTGCCTGCACTCGTAGTGATGCTTGTCGCATAAAGCCCCGGCAGCGCTCCAGCCACTTTCTGGCCATTGATGAGGAATGAAAGAGCTTCAGTTGAATTAAAGGTGAAGGGGTCCGGATTGAGATTGAGCGGACCAACAGGACCTGAATCTTCATCGATGGTCGTGAGTTTCACGGTGGTCACTGACGTGCCTGCAGCGATTGTTCCGCCAGAGCCGATTGCCTGGCCGCTGATTTTCAGGATTTGTCTTTCAAGAGTTGTAAATGCCATTTGCAGGTCCTTTGAGTGATGTTTACGCAACGATGCATCCAGCATCCGGCAATCACACGAAACCAACGACCGCGTGATCAACTGCAACTTGATAAATGATCAACAATTCGTGAGGGAGCGGAAGTGATTTGCAAATGAAATGTTTGCTTTGATCCCGTTCATCGCGCCAACTCACATACTGATGGTCGCGTGTCTTCTTGACCTGAGAGTCAGCACCTTCCACCTGTTTTTATTTGTCTTCACTCATGGCTGGTCGACGAATCCTTGCCCAGGTCATTGCTCTCACCCCGGCAATTCCGTTTGAGAATTCGCCACGGCGTGCAATCATCCACCTGCACCGTTGGGGGAGTCAGTCGATGACCGAAATTGCCTGCGTCGGATTGGGGTTGATGGGGTCGGCCCTTGCGCGCGCGATGTTGGCGGCCGGGCATCGGACTACGGTGTGGAACCGCAGACCCGGAAAGGCAGAAGCACTGGTGGGTCTGGGGGCTGAGGAGGCCCGGACCTTCGCAGAAGCCATGGCCGCCAGTCCCGTCGTGTTGATCTGCATCGACAACTATGTGTCTGCCCGCAAACTTTTGGAAACGGAAGGTCAGGCAGGTCATCTTGTCGGGCGAACAATTGTAAATCTGACCACGGGAACGCCGCGCGAGGCCGAAGCGCTTTCGGTGTGGGTCACAGCACAGGGAGCGCGTTATCTCGATGGCGCGATCCTGTGCGGCCCGAAAGAAATCGGCACCAAGGGTGGTGAGGTTCTTTTTTCAGGTGACGCGTCGTCGTGGGAGGCCGCAAGTCCGCTCCTGACCTGCCTCGCCGGAAAAGTACGCTACGTGGGTCAGGGCGTGGGCGATGCCGCTGCACTTGATCTCGCATGGCTGACGATGTTCTACGTGAAATTCATCGGTGTCGCCCATGCAGCGCGCATTTGCGGCGCGCAAGGCATCGATCTTCAGGCTTTTATGGACCTCTTCCCGGACGACCCCTACGCCTGCAAACTGGCGCGGATCATCAAGGACAATACCTACGATCACCCCACCGCAACACTTCAGGTCTGGGGCGAAGCATTGGCCCGTATCCAGATGCAGGCGCGCGATGCAGGCATTCCCTCCGCCATTCCGGATTTTATCGCCCGTTATTTCGAGCGGGCCATGGCCATGGGACTGGGGCAACAAGAGGCCATCGCGATTTACAAAACTCTTCTGGTGGATGAAAAGTCCACTTGAACGGCAAGAGACAGCGAAGAGGGATGCAGTGACAGCAAAGACATAGTTCGCGCTTGTCGTTCTAAATGGCGTTGTCGTTGCTGCGAAATCATAGTAACATTTGAATATTGACAGTGCCTTTTCCGTGTTTCCCACAGGAGACTTAAAATGCGCAACTTGTTGATTTTGATCTTGTCGGTATTCGCCCAAGTTCCAGATGCGAGTTCAACTGATATTCATGAGGCAGCCAAAAAAGGCGATGTCGCCGCACTGACTGCGGCCCTGAATGCCGGAGCCGATGTCAATGAGATTGGTAACGGGGCAACACCACTCTATTTTGCGGCGATGAGAGGACACCTCGAAACGGCAAGATTTCTCATCGCGCACGGAGCCGATGTCAATGCCAAGACGAATTTCGGTTCACCCCTGATGGCAGCCGCGGCGAAAGGAGGGCCCGAACTGGTGCATTTGTTGCTGGCAAACGGCGCGGACCCAAACGCAGAACTGGAAAGCCAGACGGCGCTTCATGTTGCTGCCGAGCATGGCTGCCTCGCCTGCGTCAAGGCACTGGTTATTGCGGGCGCGAATGTCAATGCGCAACACAAGTATACCCCCCGACAAGAAACTCTGGTTACGACCCCTCTTCACCTCGCCATTACTTATGAACACAATGACGTCGCGGATTACCTTATCTCACACGGTGTCATATTTCCAAAACCAGCCCCAATCGAGGCCAAGCTCGCTTCTGCCGATCCCGGCAAGGGGTGGAAATTCTTTGAACAAGAATGTCAATCTTGCCATACCGTCATCCTGCCGCATGGCGATGGTTATGGCCCTGGCCTATGGAATGTTGTCGGACGCGACAAGGCGTCTCTTGAGTATAGGGGATATTCCAAGACTTTGAGGGGACTGGACGGTGTTTGGACTTACGAGGATTTGAATACGTTTCTTTCTGGACCAGCCGTCACCACGCCCGGCGTGAACATGCAAATGCAGGGTGCGCCCAAAGAGGTTGATCGCGTCAATGTCATCGCTTATTTGCGCACGCTCAGCGACAATCCGGTTCCGCTGCCGTAAGTACCGGCAAGGGTGTTCCACGAGACTGGGGCATCAAGAAGCGATCGCGATTTACAAAACACTTTTGGTGAATGAAAAGCCGACTTGACCGACAGGAGTCGACAATGAGCGACGCAGTAACACTGGCCGTCGGCGTCACAGGCACAAGGAAGCATGACGCCAAAAACGCATCGCACCTATTTTGGCTGAGCTTATGCAGCTTCTTATGCGAGCCGAGTCACCAGTTCACCCCACAACGCCCCAAACCACACCCGCCACCACCACATAGCGCGCAAGTTTTGCGGCACCAACAATCACAACGAAAGGCAGCAGTCGCGTTCCCATGACACCCGCCGCAACGGTTATGGCATCACCAATGAACGGCACCCAACTGAGAAGCAAACTCCACACGCCCCAACGCTGATACCAGTGCTGCGCTTTGGCAAGTTGTGCGGCACTGGCCGGAAACCAAGTGTTGTTTTTGTAGAGGTCTACCAACCCGCCGAGCCACCAATTGAGCACCGAACCCAAAACATTCCCGAGTGTCGCAACCCCAATCAGCGCCGCAGCCGAATAGGTATTCTTCACAAGAAGGGTCGCCAGCAGAGCCTCGGATTGCGCAGGTACAAGCGTTGCAGCAATGAACGCGGTCGCAAACAGCCCCGCATAGGTCATCAACGTTCCCAACAATCAGACCTCGCGCAAACGATTGCCATTTTCGTCAGTCCCCAAACATGCAATATGGTTCTGCATGAATACGCAGACGCATATCATCATGGGCGCAGCCCTGTTCGGCGGTAAGATGCCGAAACGGGCTTGGGCTGGAGCACTCGGAGGTTTCACGCCTGATATTCCCATGTTGCTGATTGTCGGCGCTTTGAAATTATACGGCATTCCGAACATTCTCATATTTGGATTTCTATACTGGCAGAACTGGTGGCAGATCGCCAATGCCATCGCCCATAATTTTTGGCTTTGGGGCGCGATCATTCTCATCTCTGTGGTGTTGCGTGAGCGCCGCAATCTGTCACCGCTTGAAATTGATCGTTGGACATTGCCCATCATCTTCGCGTCATCGGCATTGCTTCATACGACAATCGATTTTCTATGTCACCGCGAAGACGCCCATATGAGTTTCTGGCCCGTCTCGAACTGGAAATTCATATCGCCTGTCTCTTACTATGATGCGCAACACTTCGGCCAGTATTTCACGATCTTCGAAGCCTTGATTGGCGTCGGCTTTGCGCTGCTCCTGATGGCGCGATACGCAAGCAGGACCCTCCGTGCGGTACTTCTTGTTGCCTTGTTGTTCTATGTTGTGGTGCCTGCATACTTCATTTTGAATTGAAGCGACGGAATTCTGGCCAATTTCCGTCCTAGAGCATATGAGGACCCATGAACAAATACCAACTTCCAAATGAAGCAGAAATCCAGGCCGCGATTGGTCTGAACGCCAAGTCAAAAAATCGCCGACTGCTGCGGCGATTGATTTGGTCAGCGCTGCTTCTCGCTGTACTTGCAGGATTGTACGCCTTGTATGCAGCGCGGCAGCAGCAACAATCCACTGTGACCTATGAAACCGCACCAGTCACGGCCCGTGATCTGACCATTGCCATTTCGGCAACGGGCACAATCCAACCTCTTACCAAGGTCGATGTCGGCAGTGAATTGTCAGGCGTTGCACGAACCGTAATGGTCGATGAAAACAGCATTGTAAAGGCTGGCGATATTCTGGCTCAACTCGACAAGTCCCGACTGCTGGCCCAGAAAAGCAAGGCAGAAGCGCAAGTTTTGGCAGCCCAGGCCCGCCTCATCACCGCCGAAGCCTCACGCAGTCAGGCCGCACTCAACTTCACGCGGGAATCGCGTTTGAGAGCGCGGGGACTGTCCACCGAGCAAGTGCTTGAACAAGCCGATGCAGAGTTGAAGCGGAGCGCAGCGAGTGTTTCTGTTGCCAATGCCGAAATAGCCGCATCCAACGCCGATCTTGAGTTGGTGACAACGGATCTTGCAAAGGCAGACATTGTTTCACCTATCGACGGCATCGTGTTGAAGAGAACGGTGGAGCCGGGTCAGACCGTTGCCGCATCGTTGCAGGCACCAGTTCTCTTCACAATTGCCCAAGACATCAAGCGCATTCAGGTTGAGGTCAATGTGGATGAGGCCGATGTCGGTGTCGTGAAAATCGGACAGGACGCCGCATTCAATGTTGATGCCTATCGCGACAGGAATTTCCCGGCAAAAATCGGCAGCATGTCATATTCGCCAGAGACAGTTGACGGCGTTGTCACCTACAAGACGACGCTTTCTGCCGATAATGCAGATATGTCATTGCGACCAGGAATGACAGCCACCGCGAAAATCATCATTGCGGATTTTTCCAACGTGCTCGCTGTTCCCAACGAGGCGCTTCGCTATACACCACCCCGCGTCGCGCCGTCGCAGGGCTTTTCAATTACCCAGATTTTCATGCCGCGGTTTCCTCGCAACGACCGCGCCAAGCGTGAAGTAGCAACAGACGGCAAGCGCAGCATTTACATTATGGAATCAGGCAAACCGAAGGAGGTTCGCATTAAGATTGGCGCAAGCGATGGTAAATATACCATCGTGGAACAAGGTGACATCAAGGCCAACGACGAAATCATCACAGCATCGCGCAACGGTACGTGATGGCAAAAGCTCTCATCACACTACGTCAGGTCCGAAAAACTTACGGAACCGGACACGCCGTTGTGCATGCATTAGCTGGTGTCGACCTCGAAATACACGCAGGTGAGTTTGTCGCCATCATGGGCGCGTCGGGGTCGGGAAAATCGACGGCGATGAACATCATTGGCTGCCTCGACCGGCCAACGTCTGGTCAGTACCTTTTCAATGGCGTTGAAATCACGACCGCAACCAACGACAGTCGGGCACTCCTTCGGCGTAACTATCTCGGCTTTGTGTTCCAGGGATTCAATCTTCTCTCCCGCACCACAGCACTGGAAAATGTCGAACTTCCCCTGATCTACCGGGGTCTTTCAAAGTCTGAACGCCACGACAAGGCAGAGGCGGCACTGATTGCAGTCGGGCTGCAAGGGCGCGAGCACCATGTGCCCAGCGAACTTTCGGGAGGTCAACAGCAGCGCGTCGCCATCGCCCGCGCCATCGTCACAGACCCTATTGTTTTACTCGCTGATGAACCGACCGGCAATCTGGATACCCAACGCAGCCATGACATCATGCGCTTGATCAAGGATCTGAACACCGAGCGCGGCCTGACAATTGCCATGGTGACCCATGAAAAGGACATGGCAGACTATGCCTCCCGCCAGATACACTTTTCAGATGGCTTGATTGCGAACGACATAAGGAATGCCGCCTGATGTTATGGGAAGCTGTAAAACTCGCACTACGAACCATTCGCCGCAATGTCTTGCGCTCAATCCTGACGCTGTTGGGCATCGTGATAGGCGTTGCAGCCGTGATCGCCCTCGTTACCATCGGTCAAGGTGCCACAAACAAGGTGGCATCAGAGATGTCGAAGCTCGGTAGCAACATGCTGATCGCACGTCCGGGCGCACCCACTCAGGGTCCACCAGGTGGAAGCGAAGCGCGCACCTTTACATCACGTGACGTTGACGCTTTGCGAACTCTGACCAACGTCAAGGCCATTGCACCGGCAGCAAACAAGGGCGCCACGGCCGTTTTTGAAGGCGCGAGCATCGACACAACGGTTACCGGTGCTGACCCTGGCTACTTCATCGTACAAGACTGGAGTTTTACGTCTGGTGGCCCGTTCAGCGACAATGACGTCCGCAGCGCCACCAGCGTATGTGTAATCGGGGAAACAGTCCGGCGCGAACTATTTCCAGCGACGACACCAATTGGCGGCGTTCTACGCATTGGATCGATGCCATGTGAAGTTGTTGGCGTACTGGCAAGCAAGGGGCAATCCGCTTTTGGCAATGATCAGGACAGCGCCATCATTATGCCATTGCGCACATTTCAGCGTCGCATAGCAGGCAACAACCGGATTTCAGTTATTTCTGTTTCGGCAGCCACGGCAGCTGATCTCGCATCCGTACAATCGACAATGACAGAACTTCTGCGCGAAACCCGCCGTGTTGCTGAGGGTGAAACGGACGACTTCACGGTGCGCGACATGACACAAATCGCAGCGGCATTTTCATCAACCACGGCCGTGATGACAGGATTGTTGAGTGCTGTTGCTGCCGTGAGCTTGCTGGTCGGCGGCATTGGCATCATGAACATCATGTTGGTGTCAGTGGCGGAGCGGACACGCGAAATTGGCATACGCCTCGCAATCGGTGCTCTGGCCTCGCAAGTGCTCACCCAGTTCCTTGTTGAAGCCATCGTGTTGTGCCTGATCGGTGGCTTGATTGGCATCATCGCAGGACTTGGACTGGCGTACTTCGCATCATGGCTGCTGGTAATACCATTCGCAGTCAATGGCCCAATTGTTGCGGTTGCCTTTGCTTTCTCAGGATTGATTGGCCTGGTTTTTGGATTTTTTCCGGCGCGAAGCGCTGCCAGACTGGATCCGATCGAGGCTTTGCGACACGAGTAATGACAACTATCGTTGTAACGCCGCCAACAGTTCCGCTGTCGGATAGGAATCCGCCGGTAACCCCAGTTTGATCTGCATGTCTTTCACGGCAGCCCTTGTTCCCTTGCCAAGTTTCCCGTCTACTTTTCCGACATCATATCCTCTGTCGGCAAGTTTCTTCTGCAAGACAATCAGTTCACCATAAGTCAGGGGAACAACTGTCTCGCGCCCTTTGTTAACCGCCCCTGCCCCGGCAATGCGCGTTGCGAGATAGGCAGCGGTCGTGGAGTAGACCAAGCTTTCATTCCACTTGAGGTATGCCGTCGTGAAGTTATCATAGGCGAGAAAAGCTGGCCCGTTACGCCCCATGGGCAAGAGCAGCGACGCCTTTGTGGCATCGCCGCGAATGGGCTTTCCCGTTGCCGACATGACACCCCACTTCACCCACTGGGCGCGCGAATGTTGAATGGCGATATCAGCCTGCTCCCACGGCAATTCCCGCTTGAGCCGCACCTCTTGCAACCAGGCTTGACCGGGTTGCCAGCCGTGCTTTCGCAGAAGATTTGCGGTAGAGGCGATGACATCTGGAACACTCTCGCGCAGATCTCGGCGGCCATCGCCATCAAAATCGACGGCACTCTCATTGTAGTCATAGGCCATAAACTGCGTCTGACCGATCTCGCCATGCATGGCTCCAACCATTTCAACGGCTGATAAGTCGCCTTGCGTGACAAGCCCAAGCGCAGCCATCAATTGGGGTCGGAATTTTTCCGGCCGCCTGCAATCCCACGCCAATGTGGCCAGCGACTGGATTGTGGGAAAATCACCCGTATTGGCACCAAAATCTGTTTCCAGGGCCCAGAACGCAGTGATCACGGCGGGTGGCACGCCATATTGCGCCTGCACCGCATCGAACACGCGCTTGTGCTTCTTGATCAGTGCCGCCCCTTGCGCAATCCTGTACTTCGTCACCATGCGCGCCTGAAATTCGAGGAAGCTTTGGGAAAAAACCGTTTGCGCACGATCCTTCTTGATGACCTTCGCATCATACTTCGCCACTTCCAAAAGCGCGATTGCATCAGAACTCATGCCCTGCGCTTGCGCTTCCCTCAACTGCTGCTTTTTGAAAGCTTCAAATCCATTGGCGGTGTTGCCGCACGTTGCGGCAGAAGCACCACATGAGAGCATGGAAAACAGGCCAGCGGCGAAAACGAGTCGTTGCATCATCTGTCTTTCTTTCAACATCATGGCCTCATCCGGTCCGAACTGCGGGCAAATAGTGACAACATGGCATGCATTGCCGAACCGACCATGATGCCCCACAACAGATCATGGAATATAGTAATCGCAATCGTAACCAGCAGAACAGTCGCAGTTAGCCATGATTGCATGAGCCGCATGAATTCGCGCCGCTCAAACATGTTCCAACTCACGACAGCCAGAATCCCAGCCAGTGCCGCGAGCGGCACATAAATCAGAGCGGGCGCGGCGAACATCATGAACAACAGAATAAATATTGCATGTAACATTCCGGAAACAGGCCCATGCGCACCAGCTCGCACATTTGTCGCGGTTCGGGCAATGGTGCCAGTCGTCGTGATCCCCCCAAACATCGGCGTCGCGATATTGGCAATGCCTTGCGCCAGCAATTCTGCATTCGAGCGATGCCGACGGCCTTTCATCGTGTCAGCGACCACTGCCGACAAGAGCGATTCAATTGCACCAAGCAGTGCCAAACTAAAGGCAGATGGCAACAACAACCAAACACGGTCCCAACTTATTTCCGGCAACCGTGGCATGGATAAACCACTTGGAATTCCCCCAAATCGTGAGCCAATTGTTTCGACGTCTAAACCGATCCACCAACTGGCCCCGCTTGCCACCACCACCGCAATGAGAAAACCAGGAATGCGGGGGCTGATCCAACGGGACAACACAATGATGGCGATAGACGAACTTGAAATAGCCAATGAATGCCAGTTGATGCTGCTGCGGGCTGCCCACAGTACATCCAATTTTGGAATCAGTGCTGCAGGTTCCAGACCTGCAAAACGCAGCCCACCAAGATCTCTGAGCTGGGTTGCAAAGATGATGATCGCTATGCCAGACGAGAACCCGACGATGACAGTATGGGGCACCAGTCGTACCAATTCCCCCACACGCAACAGTCCTGCAACAAGCATCAACATGCCGGCCATCATGGTCGCAAGCAGCAGCCCGTCAAATCCATGGGTGTCAATGATAGATGCGACGAGAACGATGAAGGCACCAGCAGGTCCCCCAATTTGAAACCGGCTGCCACCGAGGGCCGAAATCAGAAATCCACCGACGATTGCGCTGACGAGTCCGGCTGCTGGCGTGGCATGAGATGCGATGGCAATCGCCATGGACAAGGGCAAAGCGACAACGGCGACGGTTAGGCCGGCGACAAGGTCCACGCGCCATTGCGCCAGGCCGTAACCTTCTCTTAAGACAGTTGCCAATTTTGGCGTAAGGTGCGCGAATGTCATTGCTTGTCTTTACTTGGGAATTCCACATTCAGGACACAGGTTTTCCCGGAGTGATACAGCGCCGCTGTGGTTGATAATTTGTAAAGACTGGAAGTCTCGCGCGGACAAAAGAAAAGAGGGCCGCATTTGCATGCGACCCTCCCATGATTCTGGCGAAAACACGACCCATGCACATCCAGTTGACCGCGGACCGGGGGCGATACCGCGAAACGGCGTGCTTAGGTTTTGACTTCCACTCAGAATCAATGCGCCGGGTTGAACCCGGATCGGCTTCTTGTGGTGAACCACGCAAAGCCCGGACCATTGGCCCCATGCCAAGTCAAAAGGTTAATCGCACAGATAATGAACTGTAAACTGCCACTTAACCGCGAAACTGCGAGTTGAGCTTTCCGATGAGCAAGGTGCTGCGGGGATCAGTGTCTGCTGAAGCCCGTACCGCAAGGACAGCGCTGGACTGAAGGATCAACCCATCATCAAGTACCTTGAGGTGATTGGCCGAAAGTGTGCTGCCAGTCGTCGTGATATCAACGATCAGCTCTGCCGCTCCTGCGGCTGGAGCACCTTCGGTTGCACCGGCACTGTCAACGATTCGATACCCCGTCACGCCATGCGCTTCAAAAAACCGCCGCGTCAAAGTCTTGTATTTTGTCGCAACGCGCAAGCGTCGACCATGCTCGCGGTAAAATTGTTCAGCCACATCTTCGAGGTCACTCATCGCGGCCACATCAAGCCAGCACATGGGAACAGCCACCACAACATCTGCTCCGCCATATCCAAGGCGCAGTGAAAATGTCACGGTGTCGAGCAATGGCATGGTCTCCCGCAACAGATCTTCACCTGTTATTCCCATGTCAATTTTGCCGGACATCAGATGGCCGACAATCTCCGAGGCTGAAAGAAACGCCACGTCGATTCCCTCAATGCCCGCGATCCGGCCACGATAACCACGATCAGAACCCACCCGTTCAATTGCGCAACCGGCCCGCTGAAAAAGCTCAAACGTCGCGTCCATCAGACGCCCTTTAGACGGAACTCCCAGCGTCAAGACAGTCATGTCAACACCGCCTTGAGACGTTCCGTATGAATGGCACATCCAACCGCAGGAATGCGCGACGGTGCCCCCAAGTCTTGCAACAGCTCATCGTAGCGCCCGCCACCTGCAACCGAAACGTCATGATTGCCGACGCTCGCCTCAATCTGAAAAACAAATCCAGTGTAGTATTCAAGCTCGCGCCCAAAATCTGCATTGAAATGAAACCGCCGGGGGTTGAGGCCCAGATCTTCGAGCGCAGCATTGCGCTTTTCGAACGATGCAGTTGCGGCGGCGAAGTGTGGGCTGTGGCCAATCACTTTGAACTGTTGCACCACGTCAGTGGCTGCACCTTCAATACGCAGGTAATTTTCGATGGCCGCAACGGCATCTGAGCCGATGGGAGACTCCGAACGATCAGCCCGCTTCTCAGCCAATCGCGACGCGATATTCTCAACAGAACGGTCCGTCACAAGCGGATAGTCTGAGGCAGCAAGCGTAGCACGCACATGGCTGACCGCATCCTCCTGACCCATGGCGTCAATCAACGGCGAAATGCTGCTGCGCTTGGTCTGCGTACCGTTTGAAAAACTGTCGAGCAACGTGTGAAAGGCCTGTGGTCGCCAGAACTGGTGCCGCAACCGCCGACGCCAACGCTCCGGCATTGGAGTGTCATCAATCAAGCCGTTGAATAACCCGAGATCACCCAGTGTAATTTTGTATTTCGTCAATCCGGCAGCTTCGAGCGCACTGATGGCCAACTTCAATACGCGCGCTTCTTCCGCAATGCGGTCCGCACCGCCAAACCATTCGAGTCCGGCTTGTGTGAACTCCTGTGGTGAAAGCAGCTCATCCGGAAATCGAAAGGCCGGGCCAAGGTAACAGTACCGCGCTTCTTTTTCTGGCGCATGACTCAAATGAAACCGGCACGCCGGAACCGTCAGATCGGGCCTGAGGCACAATTCATTTCCGTCAGGATCGTTGAACACAAACGTCCGGGCCCTGATGTCTTCGCCGGACCGTTCGAGAAATATGTCCGCAGGCTGGATGATGTCCGGCGCAATCTGCGCAAAACCCGCCCGCTCAAACACCGCCATGATGGCAGCGTTCTGTTTGGCGAGCGCCTCGCGTTCTGGTGGGGTGCGACCGGGCATTAGAGGGCCCCCTCAGTCCTTCGGACAGCTCCCCCAACAAGTTGGGGGAGCGAAGTGCGGAGGGAGCTGCCAACCCCATTGGCTCCCCCAACTCGTTGGGGGAGCTGCCCGAAGGGCTGAGGGGGACCAGAGGCAACTCACCGGGCCAATGCCTTTCTCACTTCATCAACGAGATCAGCTTCCTTCACCGACCACTGCGCCAAACGCTGCGAGGCATATTCCTCACGTGAACTCACTTCAGACGCCAGTTGCGATCCCAATCGCAAGTCCTTGATTTGAATCTCACCTTTGGCTTTCTCATCCCCACCCTGAATGAGCACCAGTGGAGCACCCCGTTTGTCGGCATACTTCATTTGTTTGCCCATATTGCCGGTGCCGACAAACATCTCAGCGCGGATGCCCGCAGCGCGAAGCTGCTGCACCATGGCCCAGTAATCACCCTGCCGGTCCTTATCCATGACTGTGACGACCACCGGGGCCAATTCATCCGTAGACTGAGCTTTTCCAACGAGCTTCAACGCCGAGTACAGCCGCGACACCCCAATCGAAAACCCCGTCGCCGGAACCTTTTGCCCCGTGAACCGCGCCACCAGATCATCATACCGCCCACCCCCACCGACAGACCCGAAGCGCACCGGATTGCCCTTCTCGTCTTTCGTCTCCATCAGGAGTTCGCATTCGAAGACAGGACCGGTGTAATATTCGAGGCCACGGACGATTGAAGGCTCTATGACAATGCGGTCACTGGTGTAATCTGCAATGTCAAACAGCCTGCTCATTTCCTGCAGCTCTTTGAGACCCTGAAGACCAAGCTCGCTACCATTCATGTAACTTTCAAGATTCCAAATTGTTAGTCCACCACCAGCTGCGCTCTTTGCACCAAGGTTTTCTTGTGGATTTCCAGTAGCGTTAATAAGATGAGTTATCTGCGCGTCAGTTAGCCCTGCCCCAGGTGTGAAGTCTCCTGACTCATCTTTGCGGCCTGGCCCAAGTAGCTTCATAACTCCCTCAGAACCTAGCCGATCGATTTTGTCGAGGGCCCGAAAAACAGCCAGTCTTTTGGTTGTTGCTTCATCGCCCGAAATGCCAACAGCCTCCATCAATCCATCAAGAACTTTGCGATTATTGACATTAATCCTATATGATCCCCGCGCAATCCCCAGCGCCTCCATCGTATCCGCCGCCATCATGCACACTTCGGCATCAGCGGCTGGCGATGAGCTCCCCACCGTGTCGGCATCAAACTGCATGAACTGGCGATACCGCCCCGGCCCGGGCTTCTCGTTGCGGAACACCCAACCCTGCCGATACGACCGAAACGGTGTCGGCAGGAACTGCTGGTTCTCCGCCACATAGCGCGCCAGCGGCGCTGTCAGATCATAACGCAGGCTGAGCCACTGCTCGTCTTCATCCTGAAACGAAAACACGCCCGCATTGGGCCGGTCCTGATCCGGCAGGAATTTGCCTAGCGCATCCGTATATTCCACAAATGGCTGTTCGACGGGTTCAAACCCATAAGATTCGTAAACCCGCTGGATCGTCGCCAGCATGGCCCGTGTGCCGCGAACTTCATCGGCCGAAATATCGCGAAAGCCCTTCGCGACGCGGGCTTTTGGGCGGTTGTGTTTTGAATCATTGGACATGTGCGAGGCTCATTCTGATGTGGTCGCGCTTGTAGTGGAAGCCACCGACCCATGCAACGCCGCTCCCCAAAACCTTTGGAGAGGGCGTTTTCCGGGATGTGGATGAAAATTCTACGGCGGCATGGGTTGAGAGAAAGAAGAAGGAGGGTATGTCCCCGTCCTGGCTTCAAGCCTGCGCATGTGGTGGTGGAAGAATGTGGTTTGGCTCGAAGCCCGATTCAGAAACGCAGCGATTTTGGCCTTTGGTCTGCTCTTACAGAGGCCTGGAAGGCGATGCTCCCAGACATGAGTAGCCACTGAAGGCGCTCGGGTCCTAGTGCCCAAGGGTCTCGCCATCGGCTCCCGGAGGATCAAGGCGTGTGGACCTTTTTCCTGCAGGCGCTGCCCATGGTTCTGGCAATTTCGGTACACTGTCGACATTGTCCCTCCTTTCCAGAACCATCATCCCACCATAGGCATATATTCGGACGGATGTCAAGAGGAATCTTGAGATGGGAAAGAAATCTTTCTGGCGTCACCACCCCCTCACCGCTGCGCGGAGCTCCCCCAACAAGTTGGGGGAGCGATAACCCGCATTCGCTCCCCCAGCTCGCTGGGGGAGCTGCCCGAAGGGCTGAGGGGGCCTGAGGGGGCCTGAGGGAGCGTGCCAGCAAAAAGTAAGACTACTTATCCCTCACCACCACCTGGTTCTGCTCACCCAAGCCTTCAACATAGACCTTCATCTTGTCGCCCGGTTTCAGAAATCGTTGCGGCTTCATGCCCATGCCCACACCGGGCGGCGTGCCCGTGGTGATGATGTCGCCCGGCATCAAGGTAAAAAACTGCGAGAGGTAAGCGACGATATGCGCCACGCTGTAAACCATGGTTGATGTCGAACCGTTCTGCACGCGCTTGCCATTGAGTTCCAGCCACAGCTTGAGCTTCTGCGGATCTTTCACTTCATCCGCAGTAACGAGCCACGGACCAATGGGCCCGAACGTGTCGTAAGATTTACCCTTGGTCCACTGCCCTGCCCGCTCGACCTGGAATTCCCGCTCTGACATGTCATTGATCGTGCAATAACCAGCCACGTGTTTGAGCGCATCAGCCTTCTTGATATTTTTCGCCTTCGTGCCGATGATCACACCGAGCTCCACTTCCCAGTCCGACTTCTTCGATTTTGGTGGAATGGTGATCGTGTCATTGGGCCCGCACACACAAGACACCTGCTTGGTGAACACAACAGGTTCTGGCGGCACTTGCAATCCGCTCTCCGCTGCATGGTCAGCATAGTTCAAACCGATGGCGATGAACTTCTGGGGATTGGCCACACACGCACCAATGCGAGGATTGCCTTTGACCAGCGGCAGCTTTTCCACTTTGACCTTACGGAGTTTGGCCAAGGCGACCGGCGAAATCGTCTCGCCTGAAATGTCTTTCAATACTTTCGCAAGATCGCGAATGCGGCCATCCGCGTCCAGAATGCCGGGTTTTTCCTTGCCGATTGGTCCATAACGCAAAAGTTTCATGATGTTCCCCATTGCTCGGCTGACGGATGCCAGCGCGGTTGATAGCCTTTGGCCAAAATGCCGATGATGGTGGGTGGTGTCAAAAGATTCGCACGCATGGACGATGTGCGCGCAATGGCTTCGGTGTAGCCGTCAAATGACCAGCGCAGGAGGTGGTTGCGACGCAGCGCATGCGGCGCACCATCAATGTCCACCATCACACCATCAGGCAAAGGGACCTCCTCAGTCGCTTCGCGACAGCTTCTCCAGAGGAGAAGCGAAGGTCTTTCCTCTCCCCTCTGGGGAGAAGGGGCCCATCGCAATGCGGTGGGAAGAGAGGTCACTTTGACTCTCTCCTTGTGCAACATGCTGTCGAATTCAATCGTCTCCATGCCGCTCAATTCAACAAATCGCTTCGCATCCGCTCGCCTGCAAAAAAAACACGGCCGATGCCCCGCGGCGAGCGCCGTCACCTCATCCAGAAAAAACAGCGACGTGTAGCCTCGCCCCATCGGTTCGTGGTGCATGTTTTTGTAATGAAGCTCGCAAGCGATCCAGTGATGCGATGCCCAGCGCCGCTTGCCCAGTGTCTTGTCATCGCGGTGAAATTTGCCACCACGATTGCCCAGCATCGTGCCTCGGCTCGTCACCGCAAAAAGTTCACCGTTTGGATGAACGCGGTTTTGCAACGGCATGATTTGACTCAGGAATCATGAATGACGGCGGCGGCATCATGATGTTGTGTCGACCCACATTTTTCACATCGCGCTCGCCACAGAGTGCGAGCGTCGTATCAAACTCGCTGCGCAGAATATCAATCGCGCGTGTCACACCCGCCTCACCAGCAGCACCCAAGCCATACACATAGGCGCGGCCCACATAAGTGCCCTTGGCGCCCAGTGCCAGCGCCTTCATCACATCCATGCCCGTGCGAATGCCGGAATCGAAATGCACTTCCACCTTCTCACCAACCGCATCCACAATCGGACCCAGCATATCCACCGTCGCAGGCGCACCATCCAGCTGCCGCCCGCCATGGTTCGACACGATAATCGCATCCGCTCCCAACTTCGACGCAATGATCGCATCGTCCACATCATTGATCCCCTTGAGGATCAATTTGCCACCCCATTGCTTGCGAATGAAATCGACCGAACTCCAATCCAGCGTTTGGTCGAACTGGTGATTGGCCCAATGGGACAGATCAGCCAGCGACTTCACATCCTTGGCATGCCCCATGATATTGCCAAACTGCCGGTTCCGTGTCCCCAGCATCCCCAAACACCAGCCGGGCTTTGTCATCATATTCAAGATGTTGGAAAGCGTCAGCTTCGGTGGCGTCGACAGTCCGTTGCGGATGTCTTTGTGCCGCTGTCCGAGGATTTGCAGGTCAAGCGTCAGCACCAGCGCAGAACACTTCACATCTTTCGCCCGCTGCACCATGCGCGTGGTGAAGTCCCGGTCGCGCATGACATAAAGTTGAAACCAGAATGGTTTGGAAACGTGCTTCGCCACTTCTTCAAGCGAACAGACACTCATCGTCGATAACGTGTATTGCAGTCCCGCCTTGTGCGCTGCCCGACATGCAAGGATTTCACCATCCGCATGCTGCATGCCCGTCGACCCGACAGGCGCAAAGGCAATTGGCAGTGCCATCTCTTCGCCCGCCATGGTGGTTTTGAGTGAACGATTGTCGATGTTGACAGCCACCCGCTGCCGCAGTTTGTATTTCGCAAACGCCGCCGAATTATCGACATAGGTTCCCGTCGTATAGGACCCCGTGTCACAATAATCATAAAACATCCGCGGCACACGCCGCTCATAGATTTGCCGGAGATCTTCAATCGAGGGGGCTTGCGAAGGCAGCATGGGAGTCTTTCGGCTAGATTTTTCCGACTATATTCACGAACACGCCACCATCGTCAAATGTTTGGTCGCGAAGATCATCAGAAAACTGGCCGAAGTTGTACCCGATACCAACTTTGAAGTTGTCGCCAAATTGCCGATACAGCGCCACCAACAGCGCATATTCAGTCTGGTCAGTGGAAGGTGACCACAAGACCCGGCCTTCCAGCAGCGCATCCCATTCATTCACGATGTGCAGGTCGGCGCGCAAAATGCCAAGATGCGCATCTGCATCCTCCCATTCAGCACTGCCAGTGCGATCTTTTGTGCGGCCCAATCGGAAACCATATTTCGCCCCGAGGGTCAGCTGCGGCACCAGATCATAGCTGACATCAGCGGAGAAAATATGCGACTCCTGCGAAGGTCCATCGCGCGTACCATCGACGGTGACTTGATCAGCGCCCGGCTTGTCATAGAGATAAGTGTATTTCACGAGCGCATTCAGCCTGTCCCCGACTTCTGGACGATAGGCAAAACCAACTGAACCTTCTGCGTACTGACCTTCCTTGATCGCATCCGTGGCATCGGTGAACACGGCATCGATGGACCCAAGCATCCGCCAATCTTCCGAAACCTTGATGCCAAGATCAGCGGCAAAGAGATAGGACTCAAGATCTCGCGAATTGTCTTCCGAATTCTCGAAGCGCACTTCGCCCTTCACCTTGCCGTCAATGCCGCGATCATCATGATAAGCTGCCGAAAGTGAAATGGCCTTGCGATCAAAATCCGGACTGCGCTTGCCAGTCAGCGGATCAATGGTGGAATCCCGGATGGTTCCGACTTCAAACCCGCCTGTAAAGAGCCACTCTTCTGCCGGGGCATATTTCACGCCATAAACCTGGGCCAGTGTCCGCCTGCGACCAAACATGTCATAGTTGTCTTCGGCAAAAACACTCACCTGGTCAGTCAACTGCTGCTGCGCGCCGACAACAACACTTCCAAGATCATTCCCAAGGAGAGCAAAGGGCCAACTCGATGCGCTCTCACGGTCGGCTTCCAGCCTGTAACCGAGGTAGTAGCGGCCAGAGTCAGAGGGTTCATATTCGAGCATGGCTTGTGCCGCGAGACCCAGGGTTCCGCCGGACACCTCACCGCTGGCTTTCAGACGGTTTGTGATCTGCTTCTTGGCACCAACGCCAGCGCGATTATCCTTCTTGAGTGAGCCGGCATGAGCCACAGTCCCTTCTGCGAAAATATAGACCTCGTTGTTCTCGTCCCAAGTATAAAACAGCCGCGCTCCCGCAGTTGTCCGCCGGCCTGCATCGTCATCCGTACTGGCGGGCCTCTGTCTCTCCACATGGCGGACGAAGGGTTCAAGACTGACATGTTCGCTGACACCAATACGCGCTTTTGCCAAACCTTCACGATCAACTTGCGTCGATCCTGAGCGGGCCTCACTGTAGGACGCGGCAACCTTTATCCGATCACTGATCTTGGCGTCCGCTTCGGCACCCCAACTTGTTTTCTTTTCATTGGCCTCGGTATCCAGCGAGGAAAAGCCTTTTTCCAAATGCTCAAACTGGGCCTGGATTTTGCCTTCAACCGCACCGTCCGTCATGTCATCGAACGACGCGCGCGCCACCACCCTGTAGGCATTCGCCTTGCGGTTGGCCTCACCTGCCGATGGTTGGTTGATGATCGACAATCCACCATCTGGTGAATAGCTCTTGCCAAAACCCGGTCCCTCAGACCGCGCAACTTCAGCTTCCACATAGGTACGCGGCGTTGCTTCAACCCGCACATCCGCGCCATAGGCCTTCTGGTTGGCTCCATCGGTTTTTTCACGCATGGCCGACACGCCGACACGCACATGATCACCAATCCATTGATGCGCCCGTCCGCCCACTGCATAGCCCTCAACGTCACCTGTCGCAGGCGTGTATTCATATCCGGCGACAAGGAAGTTCTCGGTTCCCGCCCCACTTGAAGATGAAAGTGGTCGGCGCAAGATAATGACACCTTGCACATAGTCAAATTCATAGTCTTCATTGTACTTCAATGTGCGCCGGTCAGCGACAAATCCCGTGACCGCATTGCGGATTTCAATCGATACTGTCTCTGAACCTTGCGTGATGTCCTGATGTTTCAGGAAAAATGCGGAACCTCCAGTGCCGCGCAACACATCGCGCTGGGGCACTGTGCCAGGTTGCGCGGCATAGGCATCGGCAGCCGTGCGTGCTTCACCGTTTGGCACAACGCGCTCCGAGCGATACACACCACTTGCACCATAAAGGGCGCGTTCATTGCGCAAAAACGTTGTGCCTGTGATATTGGATTTGAAGTTGCCCCACATAATATGACTGGGCCCTTTGTCGAGACGCACATAAAAACGACCGCGCGTTGGCGCGTCTTCAAATGCCGTCGAGTCATCTCCATACACGGGATAGTAGTCGTCCGGATCGATGCGTTTCAAAAATGCCCGCGGATCTTTCTCATCCAGATTGTTGAAAATATTCTTGAGTTTTTGCTCTCCTGTGTCCGCAGCCGCAGTGAGAATATACCGACCCTTGATTTTGCCTTTGAGATAAAAAGCCAGTCTGCCCTTGGTGTAGGTCTTGTTGAACTCCCCGGGCCGCACCGCATCAATTTCTGTGTTGTAGCGATAGCCCGCAGTGAAATCCGCCAATGCCACAGTGAACCACTCAGTCTCAGGAATGGTAATATCGCGCGCGAACTCAAGTCCAACACCGTCTTTAAGAGCCGTCACGTCAACACTATGTGTACCCGAGGGCAGCACACGTTGCACAACGAAGGCACCATCTGCGTCGAGTGTCACCGCCTCGCCCATCACCGTGACTTGATGATCAGCAGGAACATTTTTCCCATAGACAGTGACAGCACCGCCAAACACGTCGATGTTCCGTATCGCTGTGCGATCTTCGCCATGGCCTGGAGCAACCGATTGTTCTGACTGTTCGGCAATGGCACGATTTGATCGTGTGAGCGACAGGGGAGCGGTCTCATCATACCGCCCATCAGCATCATAGACACGCAAGACATACTCAAGAGATGCAGGACCGTCAGCAGGCATTTGCCACTCGGCAGCACCCTTGCGCGATACGTCGATGCGGGCGATGGCGTCGCCATCTTCCCGTTGCCCGCGGCGATAAATCAGGATTTCCGCCCGGTCGATCCACGCCGCATAGTTGAAGCTCGCCAGAAAGCGAATTGTCTCACCCGACTTGAAAACAATCCTTGGTGGAATGCTTGTGACGTTCAGCACAGGCCGAACACCCAACCCGTCGAATTTCACTTGTATGTCGGCGGCACTGAAGTCCGATTCTTTCTGCACCGGCGAAATCGATCCGACAGTTGTGCCATCAACCGGTTGGCCATCCACCGAAATTTGGAAGGGGATTTCTTTGGCCGACGAAGTATGGGCACCAAGTGCAACAAGCGCACCCAGCGCCGTCGCAATTCGCAATGAAAGGAAAAGGGATTTCATTGCGTCATTTCTCACATTGAACACTTGAGTTGATTGCGAGGTTGTAGGGCGCGCCCACTTCAACCCACTTGGCAAGCAGAGCCGTCTCCGTCGCGCGCAGGCGCGTGTCGGCAATGGGTGCGTACTGGCCGCAATGATACGTCAACTTCAATGTGCCCGGGCACTGCTGCAAGACCTGCGTAAGCTGATCGAGTCCCTGCTCCCATTTTGGTTTCAGTTGTGGCGTGTTGCCAACAAACGCATCGCGGCGAATATCAAGTGCAACGTCACAGGACTTGGTCACACCAAAGTTGAGCTTCGTCACCTTGCCGCGCGTCAAACGCACATCCCGTGGATTCTCAGTCGTCAAATGATAACCATGCGGCAGAGACGCTGTATCCAGTTTCAGGATGAAATTCGTGCCGATGCTGGCGTCAGGTACATCAGCGCACGACACATGGAACCTGCCGTTCTTGTCACTCGTCAACAACAGGCCATTGACCGTGACAACCCGGACACCCGGCATGCCCGGCTCACCTTCATCAGCATAGCCATTGCCGTTGCGGTCATCGAACACGCGGCCGATAATTTCGCCGCAGTCAAAAACATGTTCTGCCTTTATGGTGACCGTGGCGTCCGCCCGCGCAACGCGCGTTCCGATGCTTTCGTCAAACAGGGCGACACGATTGACAAAGGCACCGGTCGACAATGACGTGCCGGCTTTCAACATCATCTTGATGGTCACACGACCTTCGGCATTGGGCACGGTTCCCATGAAGGTCAGAACGGAACCATTCACCGAGGGAGCGACCGCACTGCCATTCAAGCTCACCGAATTCTTCACCAGCGAGAATCCGGGAGGCATCGTGTCAACAAATGTGTAAGGCCCAGCCAACAAGTTCGCCGCTGATATTGTGTAGGAAACCGTTTCCCCGCGCCGCAGCTCTGACCTTGCAGCAGTCTTCGACAGCGATGGAGCAGTCTTCGCGATGGGCGTTATTGTTGGGCGGTTGTCGGACACCAAGGCATTGTCAGAAGAATCAGTAACAACTTCACCTGACAGACTCTCAGCCCGGACAGTCGCTTGATTGGTGACACTACCCGCCTCTGCATCAGCCACAGTAACAACGTGCTTGCCTTTGAACGTGGTTGAGTTTGTGATGCCAGGATTGAGTTGCGCAATGGGAGCACCCGTGATCACTGCGTTATTGTCCGTCAACGTCACATTGCGAAGGGTCACGCTGCCCGTGTTCGTAATCGCGAAATTATAGTTGATGACATCGCCGATATCCGTGATGCCGTTGCCGTTCTTGTCGTCTGGTTTGCCGATTGTCTTCACGACGGCAACGGAGGCAACACCAGAAAGGGCTGTATACGTCGGGTCATTTTCAAGCACACTGGAGTCATCAGAGAGGTCGCTCACCCGTGCACCCACGGATGGCTGACCGGACGCCGTAGCCTGATTGGTGATGCCGTTCGCCAAAAGATCGGCCTGCGTGATAATGCGCGAAGCCGTGAATGTCGTATCGTCCGACTGCGCAATGGCGAGCAGTGGAATGGGCCCACCCGTGATGACGGCCGTAGGATCAACAACAGTGACGTTCGTCAAGGGCTGATTACCCGTATTGGCGACGATGAACTCATAGGTCACAACATCGCCAGCATCCTGTGTGCCGCTGCTGTTGGCATCAACGATACCAGTCATGCGCTTGACGACGGCAATACGCGGTGTTGTCGAAAGATAAGTGCGCGTTGGATCGTTCTCTGAATAGCTCTCCGCGTCCGAGAAATCGTTCACGACATCTGCATTCGGTGCTGTTCCACTGACCGTTGCGGAATTTTCGACATATCCGCGCGTGTTGTCAGCAGCAGTCAGCGTGTAAGTTGCGGTGAAATTGGTTTCATCCGTATCGCCGGGCAACAACACACCAATCGAACCACCCGAGACAGTCGCAATTGTATCAGCCAAACTCACTTGGGTGAGTGCAACGTTGCCTGTGTTCCGCACCTTGAAGGCATATGAAATTTTGTCACCGGGATCACTGACCGAGTTGAAGTTTTCGTCCGTGATGGCCGTCACATATTTCAACACGGCAATTTCAGGCTGGCTCACAATGGCTGTGACCGTCGGATCATTTTGATCGACACGGGAATTGTCGGACACGTCTTGCACAGGCGAATTGTCAGGCGCGCGCGACACCACAGTCGCCGTGTTGGTAACGCGACCGGCCTGAACATCCTGCGCCGTGATGACATGGCTGGCCGTAAACGTCGAAAGGTCAACAGCCCCCGGCGCAAGTGTCGCCAGTGAACCGCTCACGGGTCCAATTGTTGGATCGTTGATTGTGACACCGCTGAGCGTGACGTTGCCCAGGTTCTGAACTTCAAACGTATAATTGATCGTGTCACCAATGTCCGTGACGCTGCTGGAGTTGCTGTCTGCGATCGTGCTCCGTTTGATCAGGGCAATGCGGCCCGCGCGCGTGACAGGTGTTATCGTTGGTGCGTTTTGTGTGGTGCTGGTCGGATGTGACCCATCATTGTAAAGTGTGCCACCGGGTGAGCGTCCCGAAACTGCCGCTGTATTCTGCACCTGCCCCGCATCAATGTCTTGCTGCGTCAGCGGGTAAGTTGCGTTGTATGTCCATGCCTCGCCCGGATCGAGCGAATTGAGGGGTGCGTTGTCACCACCGACCAAGGTTGGTGCCGTGAGACCAACAAGCGGGTCAGCAACAGTGACGTTGGTGAAGGACACATTGCCGGGGTTGGTGACTGTGAATGTGAATGCGACGGTGTCGTTGACGTCTGCAACACCGTTCGGTCCCATGTTGACCACGCCAACAGGTTTGACAATCGCAATGGCAGGCTGCGGCGTCAGCGGCACATCTGTTGGAGTGTTGCCCGCTGGATTTGTCGGGTCGGACACGTCCGTAACTGGCGGATTTCCCGGTGATACAGCTGTGCCATTCACCGTAGCCGAGTTTTGCACGAAGCCCGCGTTGATATTGGCTTGCGTCAGTCCATAGGTAGCGGTGAAAACCCAATTCTCACCGGGATCCAATGAGGTCACAGGAGCGAGATCGCCGCTCACATAGTTACGCGCTGAAAGACCTGGCAGCGGATCAGATATCGTCACTCCATTGATTGAAACGTTGCCTGGATTGGAAACTGTGAACGTATAGGTCACGACATCGTTGACCGAGGCACGACCGTCAGGTCCGAGATTGACAGAACCCGTTTTCAGCACGGCAACTGCTGGAACCGCCGCCAATGGAACAGTCGCTTGCGCCGGTGGCGAATTGATCGACGTTCCATTTGGTGACGCGGCAGATGCAGTTGCCGTATTGTTGACGACACCCGCATTGATGTTGGTCTGCGTCAGCGTGTAGGCAGCGGTGAATGTTGTCGACTGCCCCGGCGCCAGTGGTCCAAAATTCGCAGGAAGAATGGTTGCCGTCGCAATGTCTTCTGGTGTTTGAATGGCAGCGAGCAACATCTCGTCCGTTGGCACAAACACGATGTCAGAGTTGCGTGATGTTGCTTTGACACGTGCCGATGCAGCAATGCTGCCGCTCGCGATATCCGCATCAGAAAGGACATGGGTGAAAAGCAGGCTGGTCTTTTCGGAAGCGCCTCTGGCAAGAAGCTCAATTCGGTTGTTGAAGCTTTCAGCGTCCGCTTGCTCCGCCATGACGTTCACCAATGGCGTGTCACCAACATTTGTTACGTCGAAAACGATGCCGACCGTGTCACCGGCTTTCGGCGATGCCGCGTCACCGGAAATCATCACAAGTGAACGGGTCGCATGAAGGGCAGCGTAAACATCAGGCACAGATGCAGGTTGGGTCGGACGCGGCACATCTGCCTCTGGCAATGAGGCAGTGGACGCCAAATCCACACCAGTCCTGATCGCATCGAGTGCCGCATAGAAATTGTCTTGTGGCAAGCTGGCCAGCAGAGGGTCATTCACCCTCACATTGGTAAGAGTCGTGACCCCTGTATTTGTAACGGTGAGTTGGTATGAAATCGTATCGCCAACATCTGCCCGCCCGTTCGTTCCTGCATTCAGAATGCCACTTTTTGCGAGTGTGATACTCGACGCACCCGGCAGAACTGTTGTCGTCTGGTCTGCAGCGCTGACCGTCGCATTCGACGGTGTGACACCCGATGCCGTCGCGTTGTTTGTCACCAGTCCTGCATCAATGTCGACTTGCGTGATGGCATAGGACGCAGTGAAGGTGATGACGTCGCGTGGTCCCAACACATCCCAGTCTTGATCAGCGCTGCCTGTGTCAGTCGAGTCACCCGATTGTCCGGCAGCAGCTTGCTGGGCAGGTGCAGCTGTACCTGAGTCTGATGTGACTGCGACTGGCGTTACAATAACCGGAGCTGGACCACTGCCGCTGAATGACTCGGTGATGCGCACATCCTGAAGCGTTGTGTTGCCTGTATTTTCCACTACAAATGTGTAAGTGATGACATCGCCGACATCGGGGCGTCCGTTACCGCCGTCATTGAAAACACCGGACTTGTCGACCGCAATGCTGTTGACAGCATTGGCAACATCAACGTTTTCTGTCTTGCTTGTCGAATAGGTGGTCGTGCCGTCCGAGTAAGTCGCGGTAACCGTGTTATCGATTGTCGCAAAGGCCGGAAGGATTTGTCCACCCGCAAAAACACCACTGACCAACGCAGCAACAAGCCGACGCTTGATGCCCCTTTCAGTTCGTGTGTTTCGTATGGTGGAGAGGTTGATCAAAAAAACGTGCTTCCGTTACTGAAGATTGTTGATGTCGGATTGTTTGACGACATAGGTCGCCGTGAAGATGGCTTCGTCACCCGGCTGCAGAGTGTTGATTGTGTTGCCGGTGTTGGTGGAACCGGTGTTGATTGTAAAATTCTGGAAAGCCGGAGTGAGTGTTCCAGGCACACCGTTGTTGCCGTTGTGCACGTCGCTCAGTGTTACGGTTGTCAGTGGAACATTGCCGTCATTGCGCACGGTGTAAGTGTAAGTGATCACATCGCCCGCAGCGACATCTGTTGTATCGCTAGCAACCTTGTCGACGAACAAGACTGGCGCAATGTTCAACGGAACCGCTTCCGAATCTTCACGGGTGCCGCCCGTTGCCAACGCCACGGATGGGCCGGTCGCTGGAACATAGGTCCCCGTGACCCGCGCAGTGCTGTCGATATCGCTATCAGCCGCACCGGGACTTGTAAGATCGCCAGCTTGCACAACATACGTCGCGGTGAAAGTAATGACGTCTTGCGGACCCAGCACATCCCATGATCCACCTGCCGTATTGGAAGAGTCGTTCAGTTGTCCGGCAGCAGCAAGTTGCGCTGGTGGCACAGTGCCGGAATCAGTCGTGACCAGAGTGGGCTGCGTGATGGCTATGGGTGCGCCAACGGCTTCATCCGCAATGTCTGTGACATCGACATTGGACAGGGAAACGTTGCCGGTATTCGTAACCAGATAGGTGTAAGCGACCGTGTCGCCTGCATCAACGAGACCATTGTTGTTGGCATCACCGCCGGGGGCAAACGACCAAGTCTTGACAATCGACGCGTCCACAATGGGGTTGGCAACATCAACGGTCTCGTTGGCCGTCACAGGGGGCAATGGACCACTGGGCGCCGTCGCGTTAGCCGTCACTGTGTTTGTTATGGCAGCACCGGCAAACTGGTTCTGTAATAGAATGCCAACAACCGCAACAGATGTCAGTAGTCTTGTTTTTTTGATTTTGGCAGTCATTGCATTTCCTCACTTGAATATTCAGTATACTGATGAATTCTATTGCCGATTGTTGATGTCGCCTTGAACGACGGTGTAGGTCGCCGTGAACGTGATCGTGTCGCCTGGTCCGAGGACACTCCAGACACCGTTGTTTGCTGTGGCATCTGTTGAGTCTCCCGGTGTGCCGATATCATTTGAAATGACTTCGCCACCGGGCACGGGAGTGCCAGCGATGTTGGTGCCATCGTGATTTTCGCCAAGGCTGATGTTTGTGAGTGTAACCGTGCCCGTATTGCGGACGGTGTAGGTGTACGTGACAGTTTGGCCCGCTACGACATCGGTCGTGTCATTCGCCGTCTTTGTCACTTCCATGGACTCAGCAGCTGGGGTGACAGGAACACTGACTGTCGATGGAGCCGATGAGTGTTGCGTGCTTTGATAGGTTCCAACGGCCGTCGCGGTGTTATCAATGGTTGCATTCGCGACTGAAACGCCAGCAAAGACGCCAAGCATAAAAACGCAAAAACCCGGGAGCTTCCGCTGCCCGGCTTTACGCTTCAATTGCTTCAAGCTTCTGACGACATCCATTGTCAATTCGCTTGCAGACCCATGCGGGGGTCAGCCAGCGCCAAGCCTTAGCCGTTATTGATTTCGGTCTGCGTGACCGTGTGTGTGTAGAAGAAGTCGATAACTGCACCTGGCTGCAACGTGCCCCAGATACCGGCTGTCGCATTGTTGTCGGTCGTCGCAGGAACTGCACCCAGCGGACCATTTGACACGAATGTTTCTCCAGAAGCCGAGCCCGCAGGAAGTGCCGTACCTTCATGCACGTCGTCGATAGCAACATTCGCCATGACGACGTTGCCGGTATTTGTAACGCGGTAGCGATAGGTAACTGTTTCGCCGAGATCAGCCGTACCGCCTGTTGGTCCTGCCGTGACAGTTTTCACAACTTGCAACTTTGGGCCGGACGGGATTGTTGTTTCAGCCTGTGGCGAGTCTGGAGAGTTGTATGTGGTACTCCCCGGTGTTGTACCCGTCGCCGACGCGACGTTTGTCACACCATTTGTCAAACCGGCCGCGCGCAACACGTCCAGCTGAGACATGGTATATACGACGGTGAAATTGGCCGTGGCACCAGGTGCCAAGGTCGCCACTGAAACGGGTGAGAATGCCGCCAATGTACCCGTGCCACTGACACCGTTGAATTGCGGTCCCGTATCCACGGGCGACACGTTGGTCAACGTGACGTTGCCGGTGTTTTGGATCGCATAGCTGTAGGTGATGGTATCATTGGCATCACTGATCGTTGCATCAGCACCGGCAGCAATTGTCGGGCTGACCTGTACAGTTTTTGCGACAGTCAAACCCGGCGCAGAAGCCGTAACCGGTACGTTGACCGTTGATCCCAACGAAGTCGTCGTGCCAGCATTGTAGGTACCACTCGCTGTCGCCGTGTTATCAATGGTGGCAAGAGCGGGCAGTGTTTGTTCCAGTATCACAGCGAAAGTCAGCGCTGAAGTCGCAATGCGCTTCATGCTGAGTGTCGTCCTTAATCTTTCAAGTTCCATATTCTACTCCAGATAGTTGTAGCTCACAAAAAGCATGTTGAAAGTTGCAGCGTTTTGACTCCCCAGTGGCGCAGCACACGAAGATTGAGATCTGAAAACGCAAAAACGCTGACTAAACAGCATGTTAAGTGGCCATGCGGGGCCGCACTTGCAGAGCCGCAAACCGGCGCGGCTCAAAACAAGGCAAGTCCTTAACCGACAATTAGAAATATGTGGTTAAGAGCAGGTTAACTCGGTGTAACCAAATGATCCGGTCATGGCCATTCGCACCGCCATCAAGACGTTGTAAATGAACAACTATTAGGATTTTGCGGCGGTCAACGACCGGATCAGGGCCGCAGTATGTTGAGCAGTCTCAGGCAACTGGTCCCCAGGCCAGGGTTCAACATTCTCAAAAGACAGACCAAATCTGTGTGACAGGGACCTGAACAAGCGGGCACGGCGGGGGCGGGTCTCCAAAAGCCCGGCATCAAACAAAAACGTCAACACATCAATCCGCGACAAGTAATCGACCAAACGATCGCCCCAGTTGCGGGACTGCGGCAAAGTGTGGATGGCGACCCTCTGACCCGTCAACATGGCCTCAACGGTCATTGAGACCGTATCTGACGTCACCAGGAAGCGATCAGCAACTGTAAGAAGCGCCTTGTAGGGATTGTTGTCTTTCGACCAGGCAACAAAATGTATGCCCTCCTTGAGGGTCACCTTGAGCATTGACGCGGCAACGTCACCGGTACGCGGTGACGTCACAACAACGGTGCTGCCATTTGTTTCTGCCGCCCTGCGGTTGATTGCATGTGCCAGGAGCGTGGCAGCAGGTCCATCCAGAATATCTGGCCGACTGGTCCCGCCAACCAACACCACGTCAATGGGCCGCGCAAGACTTTGATACTGTCGCACGAACTGATGATCAATTTCATCAAGCACAACACGTCGATGTGGCGCCACTGGCAACTCCACCACATTGTCGGCATCAGGCAATTCATATTGGGGCGACGTGATAATCAGGTCAAAATCGCGGTAGTGCCCCCGCGGTCGGCCAATGCACACCAATTTGAAAGCAAGACCACGCCGCTTGGCTTTCGCAGCAAGGGCGCAAGCAGCAGCCTCCGCGCACAGCACGATCTCTGGCATGACGCCAGAGAAAGGCGAAGGTGAATCCAGATAGGATTCTGGCCAAAGCGCAATTTTTGCAGGATGCACACGTCTGAAGGAAAGAGCTTTGATTTCGTAGGACCAGCCAAGGGCCTCTGCAACCAATTGCAGCTGGCCAAGATCACCGGCACGGCCAGCCGATACAATCCAGACTTTGCTCATGGCCACTCGATACTGTGTTGCCTGTCTCAAGTCGAGACACCACCACATGTTTCACTGTTCAAGTGCTAGACTATCGGGAGCGATCCGTCTATTTTGCGCCTCCCTCCAGGAGGAATAGCGTGCGGAATACGGTTTTTGTACATACGAACGAAAAGCAGATGATTGGCGCATTGGTGAGCGCCCACTCCATGCGCCGCAACTCGGCAACACCTGATGCTTTTGAAGTAAAGCTGATTCGGGCGGAGGACTATCCGTGGTATCAGGAGTTTGACGGCAAGTCGTATCTGCGTGAAAAGCGCCAGGCAACATGGGAAGCAAACGATCTTCAGACGTTTACAACAACACGTTTTATGCCGCCCCAGTTGATGGGATATGAAGGCCGATCCATTGTCGTGGACCCGGATGTTTTCGCGGTTCGTGATGTCATGGAATTGTTTAATCGTGACATGGCTGGAAAAGCTGTCATGGCCCGCTTCCGCTCTGGCCACAAAGGTTACGCTGATTACATCGCAACGTCAGTGATGCTGATGGACAACAGCAAACTCACCCACTGGAATGTTGAAAAAGACTTTGCCGCAATGTTTCGTAACGAACGGGATTACGAAGTCTGGATGCGGCTCGGCTATGAAGACATCTCGACCATTGGCAAACTTGAGGACCACTGGAACGATTTTGACAATCTCGATTCCAAGACCCGCATGATCCACAATACCAAGCGCCGGACCCAGCCCTGGAAAACCGGTCTGCCGGTTGATTTCACCAACCGCAAAGGCCTGTTTGGCATTTTGCCGGCAAGTTGGACCCCTCAAGGGTGGATCAAACGCCGCAAACTGCCTGGATCCTATTGGCGCCATCCGGACCAGCGCCAAGAGCAATATTTCTTTGCGCTGCTCAAGGAATGTGTTGAAAACGGGACAATCGCACCTGCCCTCCTCAAGAAACACATGGACCAAAACCATGTGCGGCACGATGCTCTTGAAATTGTCCAGCACGTCCCGAAGGTGGACGAAATCCTCCAGAATCTGACGAAACAGGCGGCCTGACCAAAATATTAGGGAAATGGTACCACCACCCCGGCTCGAACGGGGGACCTCTAGATCCACAATCTAGCGCTCTAACCAACTGAGCTATGGCGGCAACGCGCTGCTTCTACCGTTCCGGCCAACCAATTTCAACGGACAATTTTGTCCACACAATCGCTCCTGTTAACGAGTGATGGACGACTCTGTAGACAGTTCGCTAAGGTGCCGGAAATGCCCGCTAAACCCGCCTTGGAATTGACCCTGACCAACGCCCAGAAATCCCTGGAGCCTGCCTGGCTTTGGGATACAGGGCGAAATCGCGTGGTCTGGGCAAACCGTGCTGCCATAGCATTGTTTGAAGGCAAATCCCTGTTTGACGTGGTGGATCGCTTGTTTGATCCACTTGAGCCTGCCGTAACGACGCTGCAATCCTTGGCTGCCGAACTGAAGCCAGGTGATAATGCATCCGCTTCTCTCGCCTTTCCGTTGCAGGATACCACGCTCAATGTCATGGCAACCCAGCATGAATTGGCGGACGGCCGGACGGGGTTATTGGTCGTTGCTGACGCTGCCAAGGAACCCTTAGCCGTGGCAGACGGTATTTATAAACTGGCGTTCTCGATTCTTTCCCAGCCGACGGCTTTCATGACACGCACGGGTTCAATTGTGCAGGGCAATAAAGCTGCGATTGATCTCTTTGGAACATCCAGTCCGTTGGATTTGGTGACATTGATTGACGAAAAGGATCGTGCGTCAAGATTGCTGAAACAAGTGCAGGAACGCTCGCTTGTCTCGACGATCGAAAAACTGAAATGCCGTGTCGGACTTCGCGATGTGCGCATCACCCTCAGTCGCATTGAAGACGAAGAATTCCTTGCAGTAGCCCAGTTTGACGACATCACGGATCGCCGGCAATTGGAACTTCAACTCGCAGAGCAAACGCTGGCACAAACGCCCGTCCCCGATCTGTCACGCAAGGAAGCATTCGACAAGCTTGCAAAAAAACTGAAAGACACGATGCAGTCGCAAGCCGATTTGGAAAAACCAAAGCCGGTTGAGCGACCTGAACCAGTCGTCGAAACACAGCAAAAGACCAAGCCACCCGAAGTACTGATCCCTGAAACCATCCGCCGGGCCATGGAACGGTCGGGAGAAGCGGTTGTCATCGCGCGCAATGGCAAAATCGCTTTCGCAACGACAGCAGCTGCCAAATTGTTCAAGTTGTCCGTTGGCGAAAACAATCAACAAGTCCGAATGATGCTCGACAGTCTGGCTGATTTTCGATCGCCAATTACCACAACCGAAATCATTGACGCTGAAGGAGATTTCGTCAGCGTGGATATTTCTGTCAAGACTGTTCCTTGGCAGGACGGGCCTGCGCAGCAATACATTATCCGCAAGGCAAACCCGGACACACCCGCCCTGCAATCAAGTCCTGAAGCAAGTGCGGACCACGAACCTCCATCCCTTTCCCGACAACTCGATGTCAAGGAACTTGACACTCGTCCCGCACCTGTTGCCCACCGGGTGACAACGTCGCAGATTGCCATGTCACGGGTCGCGCCAAACCGCGACCAGAGCCAACATGCAGCTCCAGACGACGAGCTGAAAGCAATCCTTGATATTGCATCCGACGGCATCATTACACTTGATGAAAACGGTTGCATCCTGAGTTTCTCTGCAGGCGCCGAAGCCATTTTTGGGCATACCACGTCAGATGTCGTCAATCTGCCCATGACGGACGTGTTGCACGAGGATAGCAAAAGGGTGTGGCTTGACTATGTCGCCGCCCTCCAAGGCCCCGGCCTGGCCAGTGTTTTCAATGATGGCAGGGAAGTTGTTGGCCTCGTCAAACAAGGTGGCACGATCCCTCTGTTTCTGGCGCTCGGGCATTTGCAATCCACAAAATCGAAAGCCAGATTTTGCGCAGTTGTGCGTGACATAACATATTTCAAGCGCACCGAAAAGGAACTGCGCGACGCCCGCGATACCGCAGAAGAAGCCAACCGTCAGAAATCCGTTTTCCTGGCCCACATCAGTCATGAACTGAGAACCCCGCTAAATGCCATCATGGGATTCTCAGAGGTCATGCAGCAGGAAAAATTTGGCAGCCTCCCAAACGAAAAATACCGCAGTTACGCCGATGACATATACGCCAGCGGCCAACATCTCCTGTCATTGATCGATGACTTGTTAGATTTGTCACGCATCGAAGCCGGCAAACTGGATTTGAATTTCATTTCAGTCAGTTTGCCCGAAGTCACCGAACACGCCGTCCGGATGCTGCAGGCAGAAGCGGCACAGCGCCGCGTTCTGTTGCGCATGTCCTTCCCGCCCAAACTGCCTGCCATTGTCGCAGATTTGCGCTCCATGCGGCAGATCATGATGAATCTCCTGTCGAACGCGATCAAGTTCACGGAACCCGGTGGGCAAGTCATCATGTCCGCCCAAAACAACGACGATGGTTCCGTTGTTTGGCGTGTCAAAGACAGCGGCATTGGCATGAATGACGAACAGATTCAGACAGCCCTTGAACCGTTCAAGCGCATTGCCACACAAGGTCGGGAAACGGAAGGCACTGGCTTAGGTTTGCCGCTTGCAAAAGCCCTGGTGCTTGCAAATCGTGCGACCATGGAAGTGACCAGCAAGCCCGGCAAAGGCACGCTTGTTGAAATTGCGTTTCCGACCAATCGCGTGCTTGCAGATTAATTTGCATCCGCACCTCCCTCTTGGCAGAATACGTCATGATCCGCCTTCAAGCTGAACCATTTGACGTCGCCATGGCGCTGTCCGAAATGCGCAAGGGAAAGACCAACATTGGTGGTACCGCAATTTTTGTAGGCACAGTGCGCGATCAATCGGAAGGGTCAACAATCCAAAGCATGACACTCGAACACTATCCCGGAATGACAGAAAAGGCTTTGGCTTCAATTGAACATGAAGCCATGTCACGCTGGCCACTCGATGATTGCCTCATTGTCCACCGCTACGGAAAACTTGAACCCGGTGACGACATTGTCATGGTCATCGCGACTTCAGCCCACCGGGCGGCAGCATTTCAGGCCTGCGAGTTCCTCATGGACTGGCTCAAGACCAGCGCGCCGTTCTGGAAACTTGAAAGCTCTGAATCAGGGTCAAGCTGGGTAGATGCAAAACTCACCGATGACGCCGCCGCGGCGCGGTGGAAGAAATAATGGCAGCCAGCCGCAGTCGCACCCGCCCGCTCTGGCGAACCCTGGTTGATGCGTTAACATTTGCCATGGTGCTGGTGATGGTTTCACTGGCGCTGGATTACTTCGAAATCATGGACTTGCAGCCCGGAAAGGTTCGCGTGATTGACGGCGACAGCCTGCGCAAGGGAGACTTGGAAATCAGGCTCTTCGGCATTGATGCACCAGAAGCAAAACAATCCTGCAACGACGGACGCGGTGTCGCCTACCAGTGCGGCGTTGAGGCGCGGAAGTCCCTGCAGCAACTGGTTGCTGGCAAAGAATTAAAATGCAAGAAGCGCGACGTTGACCGCTACGGCCGAACAGTTGCGGTTTGCGAGGTAAACGGCGTGGAAATCAACCGGGAGATGGTACGTTTGGGTTGGGCAATCGCCTATGACAAACATAGTTTTGCCTATGTTTTAGCAGAACGCGATGCGCGCAAGAACCAGCGCGGCATTTGGTACGGGGAATTTGAGAGACCGGAAGACTACCGGGAGCGCCAAACAAGGGTGGAAGGCGCTTTGGTCGAAACGTCGTCAATAGACGATTAACTGGTAGTTAATACGATTAGCTGCACACAGGTTTATTATTTGTGGCCCGCCAACGTGGTTGGGCACCGGAGGTAATTTTGGATACAATGGCCGGCGGCTGGTACTCAGTCGATTTGAGAGACCAGGCAAAACGATTGACTGCACATTGCAGGGCTTATTGTACAGCCAATGATCGCACAGCAACACGTCAGTTGATTTCGACTTTGGCACCATTCATCGCAACTCTCGCTGCGATGTTCCTGCTCACGAAACTGTCCATGTTTGCGCCCCTGGTTTTGGCCCTTCCTGCGGGTCTGCTTCTCGTCCGCATTTTTGCAATCCAGCACGATTGTGGTCATGGTTCGTTTTTCTCAACACGCAAAGCCAATGACCGGCTCGGGCATGTATTGGCCGTACTGACGTTTTCACCCTATGAACACTGGCGCTTTTCCCACGCGCACCACCACGCGACGTCTGGAAACCTTGACCGTCGTGGTTTCGGCGACATTGAAACACAGACTGTCTCCGAATATCTGGCCATGACGCCATCGCAAAAACGTCGTTATCGCCTGTTGCGCAACCCGTTTGTGTCGCTGTTTGCCGGTCCGCCGATCTATTTTCTGATTCTACAACGCTTGTCATTTGGAGCGCACTTGCCGAATGGCCACACTTGGCGCAGCAACATCATGCCCAACCTGGCAATCATTCTGTTCTATGCGGCCCTTGTCTATGTATTTGGTTGGGCAGCGACTCTTGCCGTGATGTTGCCAGCAACACTCGTTGCCACATGGATCGGTGGTTTCCTGTTTTATGTGCAACATCAGTTCGAGGAAACCCTCTGGGAAGGGGCCGATGAATGGGATGTCAAGATTTCAGCACTGAAAGGCAGCTCACACCTGCTTTTGCCGCGCTTTCTCAACTGGTTCACTTGCGACATCGGCTTGCATCACATCCATCACTTGAACAGCCGCATTCCAAATTATCGCTTGCGTGAATGCCTGCGTGACAACCCCGAAATAGCCAACGTCGCACCCACCCTGACGCTGCGCCAATCCCTGGCAACAGCAACCCTGTCACTCTGGGACGAAACTTCGCGTAACCTCATATCATTCAAGGAATTCCGTCGCCTTTACCCCAATTCTTGAAGAATGGTGCTGCCAGAGAGAATCGGACTCTCGACCTCTCCCTTACCAAGGGAGTGCTCTACCACTGAGCTACGGCAGCTGATGCGCGACGCGGAGGGACACATGCCACAGGTGCCCATGAAGCGCAACCCGCTTGAAACAGCCGCGTTGACATTGGTTGGCATCCGATTAATTCCGGATATGTGACAGTCTTTATCGCTCTTCTGCGCGCCATTAATGTGGGCGGCACCGGAAAATTGCCCATGGCAGAGTTTCGCAAAGCTTGCGAAACGGCGGGGCTTTTAGATGTAGAGACCTATATCGCGTCAGGAAATGTCGTCTTTTCCAGCGACAAGACGCAAGAACAGGTACACCAGTTGCTCTTGGACATCTTGACCAGTCAATTTGGCCTGGTCAGCAACGATGTTATCCTGCGCCAAAGTCATGATCTGGCAGAGACTATCGCCAACAATCCGTTCAAAGATGCCGCCAACATCCGGCCGCACATGCTTCATGTTCAATTTCTCGCAAATGCAGCCAGTGACAGCGCTTCAACCAATCTCGCTGCATACGCAGGACCTGAACGGCTGCATCTCGCCGCCAACCACCTCTATGTCGACTACGTCAATGGCGCAGGCACAACCAACCTGACCCCCTCCAAACTTCAACACGTGCTGGGCGTAACGGGGACATCACGAAACTGGAACACCTGTCAAAAGCTTCTGGCCATGGCCTTGGCGCAGGAAAACCCTGCCCCCTCCACCAAGTTGATCCAGCAATCACAGCGCAAATCCCGCCTGGCCGCGGCCCTGAAGGCCAATCTCAAACGCCGCAAAGGCCGAACCTGAGGCCCCCAAACATTGTCTTGCCCCGAAGACGCCACATGTGCTTTTTACAAGGCAATTCGGGAACAACGGCCTGATTCACCCCGTATTCAATGGGCCATTATCTGGGACATTCAACATGGATCGAATCCGCATTCGCGGTGGTAACAAACTCAACGGTACAATCGACATTTCAGGCGCAAAAAATGCTGCCCTGCCGTTGATGATCACAGCATTGCTGACGCCTGACACGTTGACCTTGCATAACGTGCCACGCCTCGTCGATGCCTTGCGCCTGCAAAAAATTCTCGGCAACCACGGCGTGGATATCACGACCGCAGGCAAGCGAGCAGGCCAGAACACCCAGGCCGGTGAGACCTTGCGCATCTCCGCCAAAACCATCGTGGATACCACCGCACCATACGATCTCGTATCGCGCATGCGGGCCTCTTTCTGGGTCTTGGGCCCGCTGATCGCGCGCATGGGTGAAGCCAAAGTGTCCCTGCCCGGCGGCTGTGCCATTGGCACACGCCCCGTCGACATGCATCTCCAGGCCATGGAAAAATTGGGCGCAACATGCGACGTGGAAGGCGGATACGTCCACGCCAAAGCCAAGAACGGGCTGAAGGGCGGAAATATTTCCTTTGCAAAAGTATCAGTTGGGGCCACCCACGCGGCCCTGATGGGCGCCGTGTTGGCCAAAGGTGACACGATCATTGAAAATGCTGCAACAGAACCCGAAATCGGCGATGTCGCGGAATGCCTCAATAAAATGGGGGCCAGGATTGAAGGTATTCACACACGCGAATTGCGCATCACAGGCGTAACTTCGCTGCACGGAGCAGACCATACTGTCATCTCGGATCGCATTGAAGCAGGAACCTATGCCATGGCCGTAGGCATGGCTGGCGGTGACGTGCTCTTGCGTGGTGCGCGCAGCGATACTCTGGACACGGTCCTCATGACCATGGAACGGGCTGGCGTAAAAATCGCAAAGACACCGGAAGGCTTGCGTATTACGCGCAATGGCCAAGGCCTCTTGCCTGTCGACATTACAACCGACCCCTACCCCGGCTTTCCGACCGATTTGCAGGCTCAATTCATGGGCCTCATGACCAAGGCCAGTGGTACGTCGCACATCCGCGAAACCATTTTTGAAAATCGCTTCATGCATGTGCAGGAGTTGGCGCGGCTCGGTGCCGACATCCATCTCCATGGGGACATGGCAGAGGTGCGGGGCGTGAAAAAACTCACCGGTGCCGAAGTCATGGCGACAGACTTGCGAGCCTCTGCAACGCTGGTGATTGCCGGTCTGGCAGCCGAGGGCGAAACCATGCTGCACCGGGTTTACCATTTGGATCGTGGTTTTGAAGCCTTGGAAGAAAAGTTGTCCGCCTGTGGCGCGGACGTAACCCGTCTCACGGGGTAACAGTGCAACACTTGCGGGCTCTCGACTCGGACGATTTGCAGGTCATTTCGGCCATGATGCAGGACGCTGTCGTGCGCGTCGGCGAGATCAAATATGAATCCAAGTCCAGAAAATTTGCATTTATTTCCAATAGATTCGCCTGGGAATCGCAGGAAGAGAATGAACGTCGGCGCAGCGGGCTGCATTTCGAAAACGTGCTGCGCGCCCAACGCCAAGGATTTGCGCAGTCTGCTGCTGATACCGTTCTCTCTTTGCTCTCCATTGGTTTCCAGGAAACGACTTCACCGTCTGGCATGATCACTCTCACATTCTCGGCCGGCCATGCCATTCAGCTCGAGGTCGAGTATCTCGATTGCTCACTTCGCGATCTTGGCCCGGCCTGGAGTACAGCCAGCAAACCGCACCATCCCGATGAATGACAATCGCCTCATTGCGGTTGAACTCGACGATAGCATCGGTCGGGGACCCTCACTGGATGCCGAACGCGAGCGCGATGTCGCGATCTATGACCTGCTGGAAGCCAACAATTTCACGTTGACCAATGGCATGCCAGGTCCTTACCGGCTGCGTCTCTCATCAACTGAAGGTCGCCTGATTTTCACGTTTCTCGATTCCCGCGAAGAGCCGGGCTTTGTCATTGGGCTGTCATTGACGCCGTTTCGCCGGATTGTGAAAGACTACTTCTTGATCTGCGACAGCTATTACAACGCCATCCGGTCAGCCTCGCCATCGCAGATTGAAACCATCGACATGGCCCGCCGCAGCATCCACAATGAAGGCAGTGAGTTGTTGCAAGAACGCCTGAAAGGCAAGGCGGAGTTGGATTTTGACTCGGCCAGGCGACTGTTTACGTTGGTCTGCGCCTTGATCTGGAAAGCCTGATGATCAGAAAACTACCTTCATCAATCCTGTTTGTGTGCACACAAAATGCTGTGCGCTCCCCCATGGCAGCAGCCCTGATGCATGCAACATTTGGCAGTCAGGTTTACGTTGCTTCTGCAGGCGTCAGCGCGGGCGATCCTGACCCATTTGTGGGAATTGTCATGGATGAAATTGGTCTCGATCTGACTCGCCACCGCCCCCATTCATTGGACGATCTTGCGGACAATGCGTTTGATCTGGTCATAACACTGTCACCTGAAGCGCAAGCCTTCGCGATGGAGATCACAAAAACCTCAGCCATCAAGGTGGAACATTGGCCAACGTCAGACCCGACCCAGCACCACGGCAATCGCGAACAAACGCTCGACGCCTATCGCAGCGTTCGAGACGGACTGACCAAAGAAATTGAAAGGCGTTTCAACTCATGAAGAACACAAAATTGATTTTGCCATTGGCTGTCTTCGCAACCAGCATAGGCATCGCCTTCGCGAACGTCGATGAAGATGTCAAAAACCGTCAACTCTGCATGAAAAATGCGGGCGAGTTCATGAAACTGGCTGCCCCAATGGCAAAGGGTGAAAAGCCTTACGAACCAGTATCGTTGACTGAGCAAATTGCAATAACGGAACAAACGTGCAAAGATCTACTGAACTATTTTGCCAGTCCGGATATCCCCACGGTCAAAACCAGGGCAAGACCTGAGATTTGGACAGACCGCGCAGGATTTGAAAAAGAAAACACGGCCTTCCAGGAGGCCTTGGCGAAGGTCAAAACGCAAACGGACGTCGTCAAGTTCAGCATGGCCTTCGGCGCATTTGGCGCGTCGTGCAGTGGATGTCACCAATCCTATCGGGCACCAGAGAATTAAAGCAATGCGATGCTTCGCAGGAAGCGCACAATCGCCACATCTCAAAAACGCAAAGCCGCGTCCAACAAAGAACGCGGCTCCCATTCAACAATCTGTATCCGACCCCAGTACATCCGTGGGTGTCGGAACGACAGTTGGTTGAAACTTATTCAGCCTTGAGCTGGTCAGCCGACGTCTTGCCGGTACGACGATCAGCGACGATTTCGTAAGAAACCTTCTGACCTTCGTTGAGGCCCGAGAGCCCGGCGCGTTCAACTGCGCTGATGTGGACGAAAACGTCCGGTCCACCAGCCGAAGGCTGAATGAAACCATAGCCTTTTTGGCCGTTGAACCACTTAACTGTACCTGATGCCATTGTAGTCTATTCCTCGAAGAGTGTTGTCCCGTACAGGGCGCACGGGCTTACCTATCGAAATTCTGGATTGTTGGACGAAGCGGTAACACTCTTGTAGAGGGCGCGCAGCCGAACCCGTCGGCCGAAAATATCGATAGCGTCATCTAGTCGCGATCCCTGAAAATTACAAGCCCTATTTTTTAACCTTTGGTTTTGAACGATTTAGCAGAAGCGAAAATCAGTCACAGGTCATTTTTGACGACAATTCTGACCAAAGCCCCACGGGCTTGCTATAGGTCAAAGCGTCACTCACCGCTGATGTGACGCCCAGAATGCGCTTCTCGCCATCCTCTTCCGCCACCAGCGGCGAACCTGAACTGCCTCCCACGGCATCACAATCAGTCAGGATTGAGTGCGGCAATTGCGAAACAAGATGGCACGTCGTGTCCGCCAGCAGTCGTTGGCGGCGGTCGAGATGATACGCGGCGAGCGCAACTGCGCTGTTGTCCGGTGCTGGCCGACTTGCAAGTTTGATAACGCCAGCTTCAACAACATCTTGCTCAAGAACGATAACGGCCATGTCAACCTTGAGGACATCGTCCGGCACCAAAACGCAACGCGCCTTGGAGTGTCCCACACTGCTGCCGTTATCCACGCCAGCCACAAAATGAATGTCTTCAGCAGCAAATGGCCGCTGCTTTGGCCAATCCATGATGCAATGAGCTGCCGTCAGCACGAGACCAGGCGCAAATCGCGTGCCGGTACATTCACGAACGGTCCGAAAACCGCCAATGTTGACGTGCCCAATGGCAGACCAAGGCCCGGTGCTGATATCAACTTTCACCCGGTCGTCCGCACCGTGTATACCCCGTTCACTGGCGCTGGCCACAGCAGCGGACAACGCCAAGGCAGCGCCGAGACAGAAAACCAGTATCGCCCAAGGTTGAATCATTCAGAAAGCCTATCCGAGACTTTAGGCAATTCCTACCTGGCGCTTGAAAAATTCAAGCTTTTGGTCCATGCCACGCCCATCGCCCAAGGAGACTCAATGGCAAAAGAAGAACTACTCGAATTTGAAGGCATGGTGAGCGAATTGCTGCCCAATGCCATGTTCCGCGTAAAACTCGATCACAACAGTCACGAAATCATCGCACACACCTCTGGAAAAATGCGCAAGAACCGTATTCGCGTTCTTGCCGGCGACCGTGTCATGGTCGAAATGACGCCCTATGACTTGAGCAAGGGCCGCATCAACTACCGTTTCAAATAACATCGTGGCAGACGGAAAAGCACCGCTCGTACTGGCCAGCGCCTCACCGCGCCGTGTGGCACTACTCGATCGTGTCAATCTGGCACCGGATCTGCTGAACCCTGCTGACGTCGATGAAACACCGCTGCGTCACGAAACGCCAAGACGCCTGGCAATCCGCTTGGCAGAAGCCAAGGCAAAAGCCGCGAGCCTGGCGCCTCTGGTCAAAGACTTGGGGCCATCCTTCATCTTGGGTGCTGACACTGTGGTTGGCCTTGGCCGCCGCATCTTGCCGAAAGCGAGCACGCGTAACGAGGCCGAGGACTGCATGGCCTTGCTCTCAGGTCGCTCACACTGGGTCTATTCCGCTGTCTGCCTGATCGATCCCAAAGGCAACACGACCACCCGCATTTCCGAAACCAAAGTGCGGCTGAAGCGCCTGTCACGTCAGGACATGAAAACCTATCTCGACAGCGAAGAATGGCGCGGCAAGGCTGGTGGCTACGCCATTCAGGGCCGCGCAGAAGCATTTGTAAGATACCTTTCGGGGTCCTACTCAGGCGTCATGGGATTGCCGCTCCATGAAACCATCGTTTTGCTGCAGGGAGCTGGCTACCCGATCTACGCAAAATGGTCAGAGGCTGGAGTGACAGGTCTGTGATGTCCGACCCAATTCCCCTCCGCAAACGCAGACCCTGCCCCATTTGCAAAAAGTCCTCAGTGCAGAAATATCACCCGTTTTGTTCGCAACATTGCGCCGATGCTGATCTCGCCCGCTGGCTTGGCGGAAAATATGCAATTCCGGCTGTAGAGGTCGAACCGGACTCACCGCAAGAGAGCGAGAGCGACTAATGGACAACACACTCTTTGGCTCACAACTCACTGACATCTTTCGCATCGGACTTCTCTGCGGTCTGCTCTACACCATGGAGCGCACGCGCGCCCATACAGGCACAATTGTGCCTCTGATCGGAGGTATTGTCTTTGTCGCCGTCATCATTGCTTCAACAACACCAGTCCCGGGATATTCAATGGCTCAGAATATAGTTTCTGGCCTTGCGGCCAACTCAGTGATCATCGCTGTGCTGTTGTCACTCTGGGCAATTCTGAAGCCCCGAATGAAATAGCGAAGGGCCGGGTTGCCCCGGCCCTCTTACTAATTCCAAAAAAGAGACTCAGCGCCGCGCGTCGTCGGCGAAGATATCCTTCTTGTGAGTTCCGCCCGGCACGAAGATGGCCCCGATGACCAAGGTCATCAGCGCAACCACGATCACGTACCACAGGCCACCGTAGATGTTACCAGTCTGCGCCGAGATGGCGAAGGCCGTTGCAGGCATCAGACCACCGAACCAACCATTGCCGATATGATAAGGCAACGACAGGCCGGAGTAGCGAATGCGCGTCGGATAGAGTTCGACAAGCATGGCAGCGATTGGCCCGTAAACCATCGTAACCAGCACGATCAGGAAGGTAAGGAGCGCAATGATCCCAAGCTTCTGGCCCGTAAAGATATCGATGAAATTCGCCGCCTTCGCAACCGTTGTGTTGTCTGCGGCAACCAGCGGATAACCGGCCGCCTTCAGGGCATCATTGAGGCCTTTTTCAAAAGCCCCTTTCACGCCTTTTTCTGTGTCCAATGCAGCTTTCGCGGCATCAGTTGCAGCTTGGTCCGTGCCAGCCTTGGCTTTGTCAAAGGCCTCCGTTGCAGCCTTGATGGCAGCAGCGTTTGCCGAAGCGTCGAAGGACGGAACCACCGTTTCGCCGACCTTGATTTCGGCAACACTGCCAGCGACACCGTCAACCGTGGTGTAGTTTACCGAAGTCCGGGCAAGCTGCGCCTTGGCAACATCGCACGAATTGGTGAACTTCACCGTTCCGGTCGGGTTGAACTGGAACGAGCAGTTGGCCGGATCCGCAGTCACCGTAACAGCAGTCTGCTGGGCCGCAGACAGTGCGGGGTTGCCAAGCTGCGTCAGCATTTTGAACACCGGGATCATTGTAATCGCCGCGATCAGGCAGCCTGCCAGAATGATCGGCTTGCGGCCAATGCGGTCAGACAAGGCACCAAAGACCAGGAAGCCCACCGTACCGATGATCAGCGACCAGGCCACCATGACGTTAGCCGTGAAGCTGTCCAGCTTGACTACGTTCTGCAGGAAGAACAGTGCGTAGAACTGTCCCGCGTACCAGACCACAGCCTGTCCGGCAGTGAGGCCAAGCAGTGCGATCAGGGCCAGCTTTGCGTTCTTCAGACCCCAGATTACTGCAACAGCGGCAAAAATGATGCCGATGCCTGCCGCAACCGTACTCGATAGCATGCCTGTCAACCAAGCCAGGATGAACAGGACCGGAGCAATCAGCAGGACGAGCGCATTGCGTCCAGGACCGAACGCTTCGCTCAGCGGTGCCTTGGAAGCATTGCCCTCTTCCTTCATTTTCTTGAAGGCCGGTGACTCTGCCATTTGCAAACGAATGTAGAGCGAAATCGCCAACAGGAAAATGGACATCAGGAATGGGATGCGCCAACCCCAGGCGTTAAACGCCTTGATCATCGATGGTTTGCCATCGGCACCCATGACAGCTGCCCCAGCTGCATCAAGCACAGGCATGTCTGGATAGTTGCCGTTGACATAGCCCTGCACCATCAGAATGACGATCAGTGACAGCAACAAGCCCAGTGTCGCCGTCGTCTGAATGAACGCGGTGTAGTACCCGCGCTGGTTGGCAGGAGCGTGCTCAGCGACGTAAATCGCAGCACCACCATATTCACCACCGAGTGCGAGGCCTTGCAGCATGCGCAGCGCGATCAGGATGATCGGCGCGGCAACACCCCAGGAGCTGTAGCTTGGCAGAAGACCGACGAGAAAAGTTGAAAGACCCATGATCATGATGGTCATGAGGAATGTGTACTTGCGGCCAACGATGTCACCCAGCGCGCCGAACACCAGTGCGCCAAAGGGCCGGACAAGGAAACCAGCCGCGAATGCCAGGAGCGCGAACACGTTACGTGTCGCTTCCGGAAATGAGGTAAAGAACTGTGCGCCGATAATGGCTGCGAGCGAGCCATACAGATAAAAATCGTACCACTCAAAGATGGTACCGGCAGATGATGCAAGAATGACTTTTTTTTCCTCAGCCGTCATGGTTCTCGACCTGCGAGCCTGCGACTGGATAGTTTCAGAATAAGACATAGTTTCCTTCCCCTAATACGCGGGGCCCCCCCGCTTTCCCTGGAGACACACAACTGTTGCACGGCTGTGTATTGTCCAACGCCCACTTATGGAATCTTCTTTGAACACAAGCAAGATCTCAGACACGAAAACTCAGCAAAAACGCATCTGCCCCAGGTTGCGCACAAACTACCGAGGCCTTCAGCGATCACCATAAATAAGCCCAATGCACTCAATTTTGTGTGGGGGAATAAGAGGGTGTTGCAAGGCAAAACCCTTTCACCTATACAGCGCCCAGCCATTTCGTGGCGCGTGCCCAGATAGCTCAGTTGGTAGAGCAGCGGATTGAAAATCCGCGTGTCGCTGGTTCAATTCCGGCTCTGGGCACCATTTTTCCGACAATGATAATCAAGAGGTTACGGCGAAATCGCGGTTTCTTGCGAAATACTGATTTTTGCGCTGGTGGCGTTTTGGGTGTCGCGTGATGAAATGCAGCGACAACAGCGTATTGAAATTGCAGGACGGCGATCGAACCTGACGCATTAGCACAATTGAAAATTGACAAGCAGCCAGAGGCAGTTGGCTGGGTGTCACTGAACCGCGAAGTAGTGAAAGTCTTTGTTTGAATGCGATCGCGCAAGTTCAAAACGGCTTAATTTTAAGCCCGAGAGCACAAGTAAATCTTGACTACTGATCTATACCGGAAAATATGGTATTGAGAAATGAAGGTGTGGTGCATGGCTGAAATTCGCCTCGACAAAGTATCGAAGTCTTTTGGATCGGTCGCCGTAATCCACGAAGTTTCCTTGACCATTGCTGACGGCGAATTTGTTGTTTTTCTTGGGCCATCGGGTTCGGGTAAATCGACATTGCTGCGGATGATTGCGGGCCTCGAAGCGATTGACGCAGGCACCCTCACCATTGGTGGTGTTCGCAGTGAAAACTTGCCGCCGGGCCAGCGCAATGTGGCGATGGTGTTTCAAAATTATGCGCTGTATCCGCATATGTCAGTGCAGCAGAACATGGCCTTTGGTCTTGAAAATATTGGCATGGCCGCTGCTGAGATTGATGCACGTGTGAAAGACGCAGCACGAATTTTGGAAATTGAGCCGCTTTTGGCGCGCAAGCCGTCGCAACTTTCCGGAGGCCAGCGTCAACGTGTTGCCATTGGCCGTGCCATTGTCAAAGAGCCAAAAGCCTTCCTGTTTGATGAACCACTTTCCAATCTCGATGCGGCACTTCGTGTGCGCACTCGTGTGGAGTTGGCCGAACTGCATCAACGCATCAAGTCAACAATGATCTATGTCACCCATGACCAGACTGAAGCGATGACACTGGCTGATCGGATTGTTGTTCTCAATGATCGCAGGATCGAGCAAGTCGGCACGCCCATGGAAGTCTACTCACGCCCCGCGTCACGCTTTGTGGCGGGCTTTGTGGGGTCACCTGCCATGAATTTTATCAAAGTGAATGTCGGGGGCGGCACAAAGTCATCCAGCATAACGGCGGCAGATGGCAGCAAGCTTCCACCAACACCTGCAAAGATTGCCAGTGGCAGTTACGAATTGGGCATTCGTCCGGAAGCGTTGCGCGTGGTTGCCAAAGGTGGCGATGCCATTGGCCAAGTGAAAGTGGTCGAACGATTGGGCGATCGGACACTCGTCTATGCTCGCATGAGCGACGGCACATTGCTGACGGCGCAAGACAATGGCAGCTCCACCATCCAACAAACCGACACGGTCAATCTGGCATTCGATATGGCGCAGAGTCATTTCTTTGACGCGACGGGCAAAGCTTATCACGCCTGACACAGGCCTTCCTGTCACGACGCTGGTATTGGTGGATGACAAGTGCTTTGCCAAGGATGAAGCTCGGCAAGGAAAGTCGCTAAACACATTCAAGCCATAGGCAAGGCAAACCTGATTGCTTATGATGCGACCATGGTCAGTCGCAAGATTTCATTCGGCAAAATTGATTTTGATGTAGAGTTAGGCCTCATGTCTCATGGAGGCGTGCCACTCGCAATCAGCCAGCGGGCGATTGCGCTGCTGCGGGTATTGCTGGAGTACGAAGGCCAACCTGTCAGCAAGGACAACCTGACGGCGGCGGCATGGCCCAGCCAGATTGTCGAGGAAGGCAATCTCACGGTGCAGATTGCGGCATTGCGTAAAGTGCTTGGTCCGATGCCCGATGGCAATGACTGGATCGTCACGGTGCCGCGTGTCGGGTATCGGCTGATCCTGTCGCAGCCACCCAAGCCAGAGGCCCTTGAACCTCTGAAACCGGCACTTGCCGTCCTGCCTTTTGCAAACCTGAGCGGCGATGCCGAACAGGATTACTTTGCCGACGGCGTCATTGAGGACATCATCACTGCCCTGTCCCGTTTCAAATCCTTCGCCGTCATCGCGCGCAATTCCAGCTTTACCTACAAGGGCAAGGTGGTGGACATCAGGCAAGTGGGCCAAGACCTCGGTGTGCGCTATGTGCTGGAAGGCAGCATCCGCCGCGCTGGTGACCGACTGCGCATTTCAGCGAAGCTGGTCGAATGCGACAACGGGCAGCATATCTGGGCCGAGCATTTTGACGGCGCGGTGGCCGACGTGTTCGACTTTCAGGACCGCATCACCGAAAGCGTTGCGACCATGATCGAGCCGCATATCCAGAAGGCGGAATTGGAGCGCTCACGCCGCGAGCGTCCGGGCAGCATCGCGGCCTATGATTTGTATCTGCGGGCGCTGCCAAAATTTACGGCTGAGACCGAGCGGGACAATGCAGATGCGACTGCGTTCTTGACGCAGGCACTGGAGATGGAACCGGACAATCCTGTTTTCCTCGCCCTTGCTGCCCATGCGATCACCCAACGGTTCACGATCTTTGCGATATTCGGACCCGAAGAAAGGCAGAAGGGTGCCGAACTGGCACGCCGGGGTCTGGAACTTGCGGCGGGGGATGCGACCGTGATTGCACACTGCAGCCTGGTCTTGCTCCACAATACCAGGGACTATGACCTGGCAATGGCGGCCATCCTTGCAGCGGTCGAGGCCAACCCCAATGACTTGCTGGTCGTCAGCCGGGCTGGCATCGCGCATCTGCATTGCGGCAGTATCGCGGACGCGCTGGCCTGCTTTCATCGGGCGATCCGGCTCGGCCCGCGCGACCCGGCGGCTCATACTTCCTTGACCGGAATCGCGCATTGCCACATGGTTCTCGGCGACTATCTGGAGGTTTTGCACTGGGCCACCCGCTCGCTGGCACTGCAGCCGATTTATCAATGCACTTACTGGATGCTGATCGCGGCCAATGCCCTGCTTGGCCGGATGGACGAAGCGCAAAAGTTTCTTGGCCAGTTCCGCAAGCTCGCCCCCGGCGTCACTGTCGCAAGCATATGGGCCGGGCAACCACAAAAGAATCCTAGCCGCTGTGCCGCCATTCTGGAGGGCCTGCGATTGGCGGGGTTACCAGAAACATAGTGTTCCTTTTGTAATTTTTTGGAAGTTTTGGGCAGCGGCACAATGACCCAAATCGGCAATTGGCGGAATGTGATCCTCATCGAAACACTGTTTGAGGAGAACCACAATGCTTACACCAAATTCAATCAGCAACACCCACCAAGGCCAGCTGTTTGGTGCAAAACCAACCCTTGAGGAATTTGAATGCCACTTGGAGGCTGATCCGATGACCCGTGCTGTTAACACCTGCGGCGCGATGCTTGCCAGATCCATGGCCGCATTGCGGCGTGTCGGACGACAGGTGTCAGCCCTTGATGCCCGCCGACAGGGTAATGGCTTGGGTCACCCGGCGTTGAAATAGTAAATAGACAATCGCCACGGGAAGACCCGCCAGAATTGCTGCTGCCAATTGTCGTGCGTAGTAAACACCAAAATTGTCGTTCACTTGCGTGATACCAACCGGCACCGTCATGTTTTCGGATTGCGTCACCGCCAGGAAAGGCCAGAGGAAGGCATTCCATGTCCAGATAAAAACCACGATGGACAAGGCTGTAGTGATACCCCAGTTCATCGGGACAAAGACTTTCCACAGCATGCGCAGTTCAGAGGCGTTGTCCATTACTGCAGCTTCGCGGAAATCCTTCGGCACATTGTCGAAAAATTGTTTGTAGACGATGATGATGACGGGGTGAATGAGTTGCGGCAAAATCATTCCCGCCCAGGTGTTGAGCAGTCCCATTCCGGCCATCAATTCAAAATGGTTGATGATCAAAGTCTGCGTGGGCACCATGAAACTGGCCAAGATCAGCCACCACAACACTTTGCGACCCGGAAAATTCAGTTGCGAAATAACATAGCCACACAGCATCGAGGAAATAATGGTGATCACCGTGACCCCCACTGCTACCGCAACCGAGTTGATATACCACAACCCGATTTGCGAATTGAAAAGGGCGTTGGTGTAGTGCTCGAATGTCAGATGCTCCGGCCACAATTCAATGTTGGCTCGGACCACTTCATCTTCCGGTTTCAAAGACGTGATGATGCCCCAGTAAATCGGAAAGGCCCATAACACTGCAATGAAAACCGTCAGAAACGTGACGATGCCGCCAAACAGGTTCCAGCGTTGCAACGTTGCGTAGTTCATTTGCGCTCATTCCTGCCGGTCATGCGCAGCAATTGGAATTGAAACACCGATATGATGATGACAATCATAAAAAGTGTGACCGCGATAGCTGCAGCCCGCCCACCTTGATTGTTCACAAAGGCGCGCGTGAAGATATACTGCACCATCACCAGAGTGTCATTTGGCCGTCCGCCCGTGGAGAAAAGATAGACTTGATCGAAAATTTTCAATTGCAAGATCAACTGGATGGTCAGCACCAGCGCTGTGATGGGCCACAACAACGGCCAAGTTATTTTTCGGAAAGTTCGCCATGGGCCTGAATTATCGAGAGCCGCTGCTTCATAAATTTCTGGCGGAATGGCGCGGATGCCTGCAAGAAACAGCAGAAATGAAAAGCCAGCTGTCCACCAAATTGTCACGACGGCCACCGCAGGCATGAACCATGTTATGGTCTTGAATACCGGTACACGCTCAAGCCCAAGAAAATCGAGCACGTGCATACCCACGCCAAACTGGAAATTCAAAATCCAGTCCCAGAGGTAATACACAACAGCGACGGGTAAAATGTAGGGCAAGAAGAACAAGGCCAGCACTGTCGATTGCAGCCAGCCGGATAGGCGACTTACGCCGAGTGCCACCAACAGCGCAATGAAAGTTCCGGGTATGACTGACAACAACACGAAGTAACCCGTGTTCCACAAAGACAATGTAAATTTGCTGTCTTTCGGCAGTCGCGTGTAGTTCTCAATCCCCACCCAATTGCCATCGCCAATCAGCGGGGAATCCGTGAATGACGTAATAAACATCTGGATGGTTGGATAAACAAAAATCAGGCCGTAGACCGCGATGAACGGCAGCAACAGCAGACCTGCGATCAAAGTCTCAGAGCGAATATTGCGGAGCATGAATTACGATGCAATTCGGACTGTCTGCCAGGGAGTGAACAGACAGTCCAAAGTGTGCCATAAATTACATGTTGTCGAGATCGTTCTTTATCTTCTCAACAGCAGCAGCGGGGTCCATTTCACCGTTCAGCGTTGGCACGAAGTGCGTTGACATCACGTCAAACACAGGGCCTGCAACACCAAATACAGTCGATTTCGGATCGAAGATCATATTGGCCGTCAGCGGCGAATAGGTCGCATTCGGTTCCATTTTTTTATAATCGTCCATGGCTGAGATTGGGCCGTAGGCAGGAATGTGGCCAGCGGTGGCCCAGAACAACGAGTTCTTGTTCATCCAGCTCATCACTTCCAGCGTGGCCGCACGCTTTTCCGCACTCATTTCTTTGCCCTTGTTGGCGGGCATGGCAAATGCGTGACTGTCAGCATAGGTTGAGGGATGGGCGAACATCACCGGTAATTCAATGGCGCCCCAGTTGAACAGTTTTCCCTTGGCATTCAAGTCCGTCATCGTTGGAACTTCCCATACGCCATTGATCATCATGGCCGCAGAACCAGATGTGAACAGGGCCACGGCTGCCGGATAATCCGTGTACGGAGATTGTAACCCGCTCTTGGTCCAATCCGCCAGAAGCGCCAACGAATTTTCCAGTTTCTTGGCATTGTCGCCGACAAGGAACTTGCCCTCCGTCATCAGTTGGCCGTCTTGCTGGCCCATGAAGGAATAGATCGTGCGATACATGAAGTTGCCGTCAGCGGTCACGCCGGCAATGCCCCATTTGGCTCCGGCGTCTTTGGCTTTTTGCATCGCGGCCTTGAAAGTTGTCGGCACCATTGAAACCTTTGGGCTTGCCGTTTTCATCCAGCAGCCCGGCTTTGCCGAGAATGTCCTTGTTGTAATAGAGAACGATGGGGTGGGTATCCAGCGGCACGGCATATTGCTTGCCTTCATTGGTGATGGCCTCCCAAATGGCGGGCGCATAGTCAGCCGATGACAGACCCATGGCCTTGAAATCATCGGGCGTAATTTCCTGCAAGATGCCTTGCGATACGGCCAGAGGAATGCGGCTAGCGTGATAGGTCATCACGTCGGGTGCCTCACCCACTGTCGCTGAGGTTTGCACCTTGGTGTAGAATGGCACGCCCCACTCCAATGTTGTGGCTTGAATTTCAACCGTATCGGCATGGGACTTGTTGAAGTCGGCAATCATCTGCTTCATGCGCACGCCGTCGCCGCCGCCGAGGAAATCCCACCACACCACGGTTTCTTTGGCATAGGCGCTGGACACAAACAGCGCTGTAGACAGCACGGCTGCCGATAGCATTTTCTTGATCATCATTCCCTCCCAAGGTGTTTTTGACGGTTGGTCTCGCTGGACAGGACACACTCTATCCCACAGTTAAGAACTGTCAACGATTTATAAGATATGTATCACATAACTGGATATGAACGGTCCTTTCAGTCAAAAATTGGCCGATCCGCCTTGACTGTACCGCAGTTGCTGATACAAAAATCGTCAGTATCATAAAATAGGAATTGCAGGTGAGCCGCGAATTTCTGGTCATAGATCCTGAAGATAGTGTGGACGTCTTGAAAGCGCTGGCCTCTGAGGCGCGAGTGAAAGTACTGAAGTTGCTGCACCTCAAGGGCGGCATGAACGTGAACGACATCTCAACAGCATTGCAACTACCGCAATCCACCGTGTCGTCCAACATTCAAGTGTTGGAAGACGCAGGACTGATCCGTACGGAGTCGATCCGCGCCAAAAAGGGCAACCAGAAAATCTGCCATTCTACCTTTGATCAAGTTTTGGTAATGTTCAAAGAGGACACTGAAAAACTGCGCGCTGACGCTATCGAAGTGTCGATGCCGCTTGGTCTTTACACATCGTGTGAAGTGGCCGGCCCATGTGGCTTGTGCAGTCCACAAGGCATCATCGGGCTGCTCGATGTGCCCAACGCTTTTTTGGATCCCGACCGCATGCACGCAGGCCTGATCTGGTTCACGCGCGGCTTCTTGGAATATCAATTTCCGAACAATGCCAAACTCGGTAACCGCAAACTCAACGGACTGGAATTTGCCATGGAACTGTCGTCGGAAGTCCCTGGCACTGCTGCCGATTGGCCGTCCGATATCACACTTTCAGTCAACGGCATTGAAATTGGCACTTGGATGTCACCCGGTGATTTCGGTGACAAGCGTGGCGTCTACACACCTGCCTGGTGGAAGCTCAAGGGCAGTCAATACGGCATGCTGAAAACCTGGCGCGTGCTGGAAGATGGCACTTATGTTGATGGCACAAAGATCTCACCGATCTCCCTGAAAGAACTCGATCTTGATAACCACCATTCGATCCGCCTGCGCATCGAAGTGCGCGAGGACGCAAAACATCGCGGTGGCATCAACATCTTCGGACGCGGCTTTGGAAACTATGACCAGGATATTGTGATGCGGCTGCATGCTACCAGATGAGCGAAAACACTCCGCGCCGCATTCTGATAATGGGGCCGTCTGGTTCCGGAAAATCCACTGTAGCACGGAAATTGGGCGCGAAACTTGGCTTACCCATCACACATCTTGATGCACTGTTCTGGCTTCCGAACTGGATAGAAATCGACGAGAAATCGGTTCCGAGAAAGAATAGACATTGCTGCTGCAGCCGAGAATTGGGTCATCGAAGGCAACTACAGCCGCACTCTCGATCTGCGCTTGCCACGCACTGAAGCCATGATATTTCTCGATCTTCCGCGTCATATCTATTTCCCCCGCGCCATCTGGCGTTCCATCAAGAGTTACGGACGTGTGCGCGAAGACATCGGACCCGGTTGCAAAGAACAATTCGACATCAAATTCTTCCGCGAATGGGTGTGGCGCTATCCCGAGCGCCGCCCAAAACAACTCGCGATCATGCGATCCCTGCCACCACACATTCGCGCCGTCACGCTGAAATCAACAAAAGAAGTTTCAGCATTTCTTGCTGACCCATGGAAATGATCAAGGCAGAAAACTACCCTTGACGCACCTCACCTCTCCAGCTTTATATACCCCAAAATCGGATATAAACCGGAAAATCCGGATATTGGGAGGCCGCCATGAAAGCCACTGTCACTGCGCACAAGGACTACACCATCGCGAAGATCGATGACCGCGTGTATGGTGCCTTCCTCGAGCATCTCGGCCGCGCCGTCTACACCGGCATTCATGAGCCAGACCATCCCACTGCCGATCAAGACGGCATGCGCGGCGATGTGGCGGCGTTGGTGCGCGAATTAAACATTCCTTGCGTGCGCTATCCCGGTGGAAATTTCGTATCGGCCTACAATTGGGAAGATGGCATCGGTCCGGTCGAAAACCGCCCGGTACGATTGGACCTTGCCTGGCATACGTCTGAAAGCAACAAAGTCGGCATTCATGAATTCGCCAAGTGGTGCAAAACCGTAAAAACTGAAATGGTCTTGGCCATCAATCTGGGGTCGCGCGGACTCGATGAAGCGCGCAACTTTGTTGAGTATGTCAACGGCCCCACCGGCTCCTATTGGGGCGACCTTCGCAAGAAAAATGGTCAACCCGAGCCCTTCAATGTGAAAATGTGGTGCTTGGGCAATGAAATGGATGGCCCTTGGCAGGTAGGCCACAAAACGGCGGATGAATATGGCCGCTTGGCACTCGAAACGGCAAAGACACTACGCGCCTTTGACAAGTCCTTGGAACTCATCGTCTGCGGTTCATCCAATTCCGATATGAAGACCTACCCTGAGTGGGAACGCATCGTTCTTGAGCACACCTACGAGTCGGTCGATCATATTTCGCTGCACATGTATTTCGCCAACCGCGCCAAGAACACGGCGAATTATCTGGCGTTAAACCACAAGCTTGACGCTTATATCGCGACAATAGAGAGTACTATCAATTTGGTGAAGTCGAACAAGCGTTCGAAGCACAAAGTCAATATCTCCTTTGATGAGTGGAACGTCTGGTATCACTCCAACGTGCAAGACCGTGAAATTTTGGGCGGCAACAAGGGTTGGCCCCATGCGCCGCGCCTGTTGGAAGACATCGTATAATTTTGAAGACGTGCTGCAAGTGGGGTGCATTCTCAACACCTTCATTCGCCGTTCCAACATTGTGAAAATCGCGTGCATCGCGCAACTTGTCAACGTCATAGCGCCAATTATGACTGAACCGGGCGGCGCTGCCTGGCGACAAACGATCTACTATCCCTATTACTTCGCCTCGATTTATGGGCGTGGCACAGCGCTGCAATTATCAGTTAAATGCCCAGGCTATGATGCCGATGTGGCCGACAATGTACCCTACATCGACGTTTCAGGCGTGCATAATGAGGACGAGGGCACACTCACATTCTTCATTGTCAACCGCCACGGCAGTGAAAGCCTGGACGTGAGCATCAGCCTTGAGGGCTTCGGCGATGCATCTGTGATTGACCATCAAGTGATGACGCATGACAATCTTGAAGCCGTCAACGATCTCAACAACCAAAATGCGGTTGTGCCACAAAAGGGCAAGGGCGCGAAAGTCAAAGAGAATAAATTTCAAGCGTCATTGCCGCCGCATTCGTATCATATGGTCCGATTGAAAGCATGAATGGGTCCAAGTTTCTAATTGGAATATCGTGGGAAATTCTGGGGTTTCTGCTTTATGGGTGTCGCCAGAGTGATGAAGGTGGGGTTGCTCAGAAGAAGCGAGGCGAAATGACATGAAACGCTTTGAGCATGTTGAATCATGACAGCCTTCTCCCTGTCCGTGAATACCAATCCGCTGGTCAACCGCTATGCTGAGCCGGAAGACGTCGTGTCTGTTCTCACCGATGAAGTTGGCATCGGTCACATTCAGTTGGTTCATGAATTCATCAATCCGTCCTGGGATGCCAAGACCATTTCCCGGTTGACGTCCCGCATGGGCAAGTCGCTCGCCGCCAAAAATGCTCGCATCACATCGGCCATGACCGGTCCCTATGGCCGCCTGAATCATTTTGGCCACCCCGACGAAGAGGTGAGAGCCTACTATGTGCGCTGGTTCAAGACCTATGCCGACATCGCCGCCGACCTTGATTGCCCCGCCATCGGAACGCAATTTTCCATCCTCACCTATCGCGATGCTGAAGATGAAGTACGCTATCGGAAAATCATGGACATTGCCCTGTCGTGCTGGCGCGACGTGGCTGAGCACGCGGCAAAACGCGGCCTGAAATATCTCTTCTGGGAACCCATGTCCGTGAAGCGTGAGTTGGGTCACACACTCGCTGCAACGCAAGCCCTTCAGGACTGGATCAATGCTGCGAAACTGCCAATCCCTTTGCTTCCCATGATCGACATCGACCACGGCGATGTCTCATCGCCCAACCCCCGCGATATTGATCCCTTTGCCTGGGCCGAAGACTTCGCAACCCAGTCTCCCATCATACACATTAAACAATCCACCATGAACAAGGGGGGTCACTGGCCCTTCACCGCGCACTACAACGAGAACGGACGAATCACGCCTGATACATTGCTCTCTGCCATTCGCAAGGGTGGCGGCACGGCGAATGAGCTTTGTCTTGAACTCGCGTTTCGGGAACGCGAACCCACAGACCGCAGTGTCATTTCAGCACTCAAGGAATCAGTCGCCTACTGGGCACCCCACACAAAAACGGGCTACAATTGACCATGAAGAAAATTCCGTGGATCGGCACCAGCTGGAAGATGAACAAACTGCGCGCCGAAGCGATTGCCTTTGCGAATACGCTTCTGTCATCACCCATCGCACATACAACAGCTGTGCAGCCATTCGTGATTCCACCCTACCCCTATATTGCCGAAGTCGCGGCAGTGCTAAACGGCACGCGCGTCAAGGTCGGCGCACAGAACATCCATTGGAGTGACAACGGTGCCTGGACGGGCGAAGTCTCCCCCTCGATGGTGAAAGACTGCGGTGCATCCATCGTCGAACTTGGCCATAGCGAAAGACGAACCCATTTTGGTGAAACCGACGAAACCGTTGCCCTCAAGGTCAAGGCTGCTCTGTCTCACGGCCTCATCGCCCTTGTCTGTATAGGCGACACCCGCAGTGAATATGATGCCGGTGCGACAGCCGAAGTCTTGGCGCGCCAAACCCGCTTTGCACTCAAGCATGTCGGCAAGGCCGCCATTGGCAACGTGGTTTTGGCCTATGAACCCGTGTGGTCTATTGGTGAAGGCGGAACCCCGGCAGACCCCGATTTCGCTGACGCTCAACACAAAAAACTGAAGTCACTGACGGCTGACATGCTTGGCAATTCGTTGCCCGTCGTTTACGGCGGCAGCGTCAATCCGCAGAACTGCGTCGGCCTCGCTGCACGCCCGAACATCGATGGCCTGTTCATCGGTCGTTCTGCGTGGGATGCTGTTGGTTACTTAGAGATCATCAACAGCGTGATCACATCCATGGAGTCACCCCAATGAAAATCGCACTCGGCGGCGACAGCGCCGGCAAACCTTTGATCGACGTCATCGAGGCGCACCTCAAAACCATCGGCAAACACCAGGTCACCAACATGAGCAAATCTGGTTTCTATGCCGACTTGGCAGCCGAAGTGGCGACAGCAGTGACCGATGGCACAGCCGACCGGGCCATCCTGTGCTGTGGCACGGGCATAGGCGTTTGCATTTCCGCCAACAAGGTGCCCGGCATTCGAGCAGCTCTAACCCACGACACCTATTCAGCCGAACGCGCCGCGAAATCCAACAACGCCCAGATCATCACCATGGGTGCGCGTGTCATAGGTCCGGAACTGGCGAAGGCGATCGTGGATACCTGGTTGGCATCGGACTTTGATCCTGCTGGCGCCTCTGCAGCCAATGTGGAGGCTATCAACAGGCTCGATGCAATAAAGACCTAAAACCGATAAACCGAGATGGCATTCTCGCGAAACAGTTTCTGCTTGTTGCTAGCCGATTCCGCCACAACAACCTGATCCACGATACTCACCCACTGCGCATAGGTGCCCGCCAATCCCAGCACCGGCCAATCACCGCCAAACATGACGCGATCAAATCCAAAGCAATCGATGGCGTGCCGCACGTAGGGCTTCACTTGTTCTGCGGTCCATGATCCATGATCGGCCTCCGTCACCACGCCAGATATTTTGCATGACACGTTGGAGTATTGCGCCAGCGCTTTGATCTGGGTCGCCCAAGGTTCCATCAGCCCGGCTTTGATCCCCGGCTTGCCAATATGGTCGAGCACGAACTGCACATCCGGACAGCGACGCACCAGCTCAATGGCATCTGCCATCTGCGGATGCATAATGCAGATATCGAACGAAAAGCCGTAGCGAGGCAACATCTGCACCGCTTCAACAAAGCCGTCACGCAGACACCAACCCGGTTCATTCACATGTCCCTGTATGAGCCGTCTGATACCTTTGACTGTTCCCAGTTTTGAAAGCGCAATCAAGTCCCTTTCAACTGCCGCGCCACGTTCCAGCGGTGCCGACGCCACCATCGCTCTTACCCGCGGTTCGCGCTGCATAAGGGCATGAACCCACCGCGCTTCCTCCAAATGCGCACCATCCGCCGCATCCACCTCGGCAAACACCATGGCTTCGACATCAATGCCGCCACTCGCCCGATCAAAATCCACCGGCAGGTGCAGCGTATTGAGTTGCGGCACACCGGCCATCCAGTCAAAGCACACGGCCTTCGGATCATAAAGATGCACATGTGCATCAATGATCGGAAAATCTGGCATGTCAGGTAATCACTGTGGGTGCAGCACGTCCCGTGGTCCCAGCGATATCCGGAATACTGCGCGCCAATGCGATGAGATCAGCGAGCGCTGATTGTGTCTCTTGACCATGCGTAGCTGTATCCGCTGCGTACTTCTCCACATAGACCCGCAAGGTGGCACCCGAAGTACCCGTTCCTGACAAGCGATAAATGATGCGTGACCCATTGCCAAAAATCAGTCGCACACCCTGTCCGCTGGTAAATGAATTATCGACAGGATCAGTATAGGCAAAATCATCTGCTGTAGTGATGTCATGGTGGCCCACCAGCGAGCCCAACTTGCCCCGCAAATTCTTCATCAGGGAATTCGCTGCTTCGGAGTCAACTTCCTCATAGTCATGTCGTGTATAAAAATTGCGTCCATATTCGCGCCAATGTGCGGTCACAATGTCAGCCACACTCTGCTTTCGCTTGGCCAATATGTTGAGCCACATCAACACGGCCCACACACCATCTTTCTCGCGTACGTGGTTTGAGCCCGTGCCAAAACTTTCTTCGCCACAAACCGTCGCCATCCCCGCATCGAGAAGATTGCCGAAGAACTTCCACCCCGTTGGTGTTTCAAATGACCGGATGCCGAGCTTCTGCGCCACCCTGTCCGCCGCACAACTCGTCGGCATCGACCGCGCCACACCGGCAATGCCCTTGGCATAACCGGGCGCTAATGTCGCATTGGCGGCAATGATGGCCAGCGAATCCGATGGCGTGACATACATGCCCCTTCCGATGATCAGATTGCGATCCCCATCGCCATCCGATGCTGCGCCAAATTCCGGTCCCGACGCCGACAACACCAGATCACACAGCTCCTTGGCATGCACAAGATTCGGATCTGGATGATGCCCGCCAAAATCCGGCAATGGCACGCCGTTCATGACAGTTCCTTTCGCAGCCCCCAATTGGCCTTCCAGGATATGCGTCGCGTAGGGACCTGTGATCGCCCCCATGCCATCAAACTTGATGCGGTATCCACCTTTGAGCAAATCGCGGATGGCGTCGAAATCAAACAACGTCTGCATCAGGGCCGCATAATCGGCAACCGGATCGACGATTTCCACAATCATGCCTTCGACCTGCGTCGTGCCAATCCGGCTAAGATCGATATCAGCAGCGTCACTGATTTTGTATGTATCAATCACTTTGCTGCGGGCAAACACTGCGTCCGTCATTTTTTCCGGTGCTGGTCCACCGTTGCCGGCGTTATACTTGATCCCAAAATCCCCGTCCGGCCCACCAGGATTATGGCTCGCTGACAGAATGAGTCCACCGAAAGCCTTGTTCTTGCGGATGAGATGCGACGCGGCAGGCGTCGACAACAATCCATCGCGGGACACAATCACCCGCCCAAAACCATTGGCCGCCGCCATCTTGATGGCGACCTGGATCACCTGCGTATTGTAAAATCGCCCATCGCCCCCAATCACCAAAGTCTTGCCCGCAAAACCGCTCAGCGTATCGAATACCGATTGCACAAAATTCTCGGTGTACTTCTGCTGTTGAAAGACCGTGACCTTCTTGCGTAGGCCACTGGTGCCCGGTTTTTGCCCATCAAATGGTTTCGTCAAAACTGTGTTGATCATTCCGCCACCCCTTTTCCAGCAACCTAGAATGTTTCTTTGGACAGGAAAAGCACAAGTGCAACGCTCCTGACGAAATGGTTACCCAAAGACCCAGACCGGGTTTGCAGGATTTGCTGCATCTGCTAAGGGGCAAGACCTGAAAGGTCATCCCCCCATGCGCACCGCGAAAATCAGCCGCAAAACCACGGAAACCGAAGTTGCCTGCGAAGTGAACCTCGATGGCAAGGGCTCCTATAAGATCGCCACCGGTGTCGGCTTCCTGGACCACATGTTGGAGCAACTCGCACGCCATTCGCTCATCGACATCACGCTGAAGGCCAAGGGTGACCTGCACATTGACGCCCACCACACCACGGAAGATTCAGGCATTGCGCTGGGCCAGGCCGTATCTAAGGCGCTAGGCGACCGCAAGGGCATCCGCCGCTATGCGTCCTGCAATTTGCCCATGGATGAAACACTGACCCGCTGCGCCATTGATGTCTCTGGCCGCCCTTTCCTCGTGTTCCGCTGCGAATACCCCCGCCCCAAAATCGGTGACTTCGACACGGAACTGGTACGCGAGTGGTTCCAGGCCTTCGCCATGAATGCCGGCATTACCTTGCATCTCGAGAATGCCTACGGCGTCAACGCCCATCACATCGCGGAATCGAGCTTCAAAGCTTTGGCGCGGAGCTTGCGTGACGCCATCGAAATCGACACCCGCCAGAAGGACAGGATTCCCTCCACCAAGGGGTCCCTCAAAGGCTAGATGAAAACCGTCATCATCGACTACGGCTCAGGCAACCTGCACTCGGCCCACAAAGCCTTTGAACGCGCTGCCCGCGATAACAAAATCAAGGGCGACGTCATCGTCTCATCGCGCGTGGCTGATGTCGCCGATGCGGATCGCATCGTGCTGCCCGGTGTGGGCGCCTTCAAGGACTGCCGCAACGGCCTCTATGCGATTGAGGGTATGCGCGAAGCCTTGCAGGACCGGGTCATTGCCCGGGGCTTCCCATTCCTCGGCATCTGCGTCGGCATGCAATTGATGGCGACACGTGGCTTGGAACACGAGACAACCCAAGGCCTCGGCTGGGTGGCGGGCGACGTGAAGCCCATCACGCCAAACGATCCAGCCTTGAAAATCCCGCATATGGGCTGGAACACATTGTCTGTACACGGATCACACGACTTGTTGGCGGGCATCGATCCATCCTTGCACGCCTACTTCGTGCACTCCTACCACATGCAATGCATGCTGCCCGAAGACGTGATCGCCACAGCGGACTACGGTGGCGAGGTGACAGCCATGGTCGGCTACGAAAACATCGCGGGCACACAGTTTCACCCGGAGAAGAGCCAGCAACTCGGTTTGCAGCTCATTGCGAATTTTCTCAGGTGGAAGCCGTGATCCTCTTCCCCGCCATCGACCTGAAAGACGGAAAATGCGTGCGCCTCAAACTGGGCGACATGACCCAGGCCACCATCTACAACGATGATCCCGCCGCACAAGCCAAACACTTCGCAGATCAGGGCTTCAAGTACTTGCATCTTGTTGATCTGAATGGAGCTTTCGAGGGTCGCCCGGTCAATCGTTCCGCCACCGAATCGATCCTCAAAAACGTTTCACTACCGATACAATTGGGCGGCGGCATCCGCGATCTCGCTACTATCGAGATGTGGCTTGCAACCGGCGTGGCGCGCGTCATCCTCGGCACCATAGCCGTGCGCAATCCCGAACTCGTCAAGGAAGCCTGCAAGAAATTCCCAGGCAAGATTGCCGTTGGCATTGATGCCAAAGGTGGCAACGTCGCCGTCGAAGGATGGGCCGAAGCCTCCTCTCTCGGCGTCACAGAACTCGCCAAGAAATTCGAAGGCGCAGGCATTGCCGCCATCATCTACACCGACATTGAACGCGACGGCATTCTCACCGGCATCAACTGGACTTCAACCATCGAGCTCGCCAACGCCACATCCATCCCGGTCATCGCATCTGGCGGTCTTGCCTCTATTGAGGATGTGCAACGCCTGCTCCAACCTGATGCGGCAAAACTTGAAGGGGCCATCACTGGCCGCGCCTTGTATGATGGCAGGCTGGATGCTCGCGCTGCCCTCACCTTGCTGGAAACCGCCCCATGCTGAAAGCTCGCGTAATCCCTTGTCTCGATGTGAAAGATGGCCGCGTCGTCAAAGGCGTCAACTTCGTCGACTTGCGCGATGCGGGCGATCCGGTGGAAGCCGCCAAAGCCTATGATGCCGCCGGGGCAGACGAACTCTGCTTCCTCGACATCACTGCCACCCACGAAAATCGCGGCACAATGTTGGATGTCGTGCGCCGTTCGGCGGCCGAATGCTTCATGCCCCTCACGGTCGGCGGTGGCGTGCGCACTCTCGATGACATCCGCGCCCTCCTGCTGGCGGGTGCCGACAAGGTCTCGATCAACTCTGCAGCTGTCACCAATCGGCAGTTCGTGAAAGAAGCCGCAGAAAAATTCGGATCCCAATGCATCGTCGTCTCCATCGACGCAAAGGAAACAGCCCCCGGCAAGTTCGAAATCTTCACCCACGGTGGTCGCAAGGAAACCGGCATTGATGCAATTGCCTTTGCCCAAGAAGTTGCAAGCCTCGGCGCTGGCGAACTGCTTGTCACCTCCATGGATCGCGACGGAACGGGCAATGGCTTCAACATCCCATTGACAAGGGCTATCGCCGATTCAGTGACGATCCCAGTCATTGCATCAGGCGGTGTCGGAACACTTGATCATCTCGTCCAAGGCATCCGCGACGCTCACGCCACAGCCGTGCTCGCAGCCTCCATTTTTCATTTTGGCACTTTCACAATTGCCCAAGCTAAACAGGCCATGGCACAAGCGGGTATTGCGGTGAGGATGTAATGGGACAATTCGACCAACTCGATAAACTGGCCGCAAGCATCTCTGCAAAAGCCTCTGCATCTGCGGACCAATCCTACACCGCCCAACTGCTGTCCAAAGGCGTCGAGAAATGCGCCAAGAAATTTGGCGAGGAGGCAGTCGAACTCGCCCTCGCCGCCGTGCTAGGCAAACGAGATGAAGCAACCAAGGAAGCCGCCGACGTTCTCTACCACCTCCTCGTTCTTCTCAAAGCAGCTGGTATTTCGCCCGACGACGTCATGACCGAACTGAAACGCCGCGAAGGCACCTCCGGCATTGCTGAGAAAGCCGCACGCAAATCATGATTGATCTCGCCGAAGATTTTGCCCGCGAAGTCTCCCCCTTCCGCCGCTTCTCGCGCGAGGAATGGGCCGCTTTGCGCGCCGACACGCCCATGACACTGACGGCAGCCGATCTCGACGAGTTGCGCAGCCTCAACGACCGCATCGACCTCACCGAAGTGGAAGCGATCTACTTGCCACTTTCGCGCCTGATGAATCTCTACGTCCAAGCCAGCCAAAAACTCTTTCAGGCCTCCAACGTTTTTCTGCACCGCACTGAACTGAAAGTCCCCTACGTCATTGGCATCGGTGGCAGTGTGGCCGTCGGCAAAAGCACATCAGCCCGTATCCTGCGCCGCCTCCTGTCGCGCTGGCCGTCCCATCCGAAAGTCGATCTCGTCACCACCGATGGCTTCCTCATGCCCAACGCCGTGTTGGAACGCGAAGGCCTGATGAACCGCAAAGGTTTTCCCGAAAGCTACGACCTTCCGCGCATTCTCCGTTTCATGTCCGACATCAAATCCGGCGAGCGCGATGTCGAAGCCCCGCTCTACTCGCACCTCACCTACGATGTTCTGCCCAACAAAACCCAGCTCGTCGATCAGCCCGATATCCTGATCCTTGAAGGCATCAACGTTCTGCAAACCGGCCGCCCTCCACGCGATGGCAGAGGCATTCCCAACACTTCCGACTTCTTTGACTTCTCTATTTTCATCGACGCTGATGAACCCGATCTCCGGCAATGGTATATCGAGCGCTTTTTCTCCCTGCGCGACGGTGCCTTTCGCGACCCGAAATCCTACTTCCACCGCTACGCCTCTATGTCTGATGCCGAAACCCTTGAGACCGCCACGCGCATCTGGAACACCATCAATCTCGTGAACCTCAAGGAAAACATCCTGGCCACAAGACCCCGTGCCGACCTCGTGCTCCGCAAAGGTACTGACCACAAAGTGCGCAGCGTGTTTCTGCGGAAGCTCTAGATCACAGACTTAAGCTGCGAGCGCGACCGCTGCAGATAGCGGAAACTGCAGTGTCACCGCAGTGCCGTGTCCGTGTTCTGATGCAACCGCGAGCGTACCGCCATGTTGCTCCATGATATGTTTGGCAATGGGCAGTCCTAATCCAGGCCCAAAACTTTTCGTCGTGAACAGCGGCTCAAGCACCTTGTCCAAATTTTCTTTGGTAATTCCAGGACCATTGTCGATAACTTCGATTTTCGCAAATTGACCAGATAGACTTGTTCGAACCAACAGTTCCTTACCTTCATTGCTTGCAGCAGATTGCATGGCCTGATTTGAGTTTCGGATGATGGCACAAATCGCGCGCTTCAAGGCGCCTTTGTCCAAGTTGGCGTCAAGTTCACCCACCCCCAATTCGCAACGGATGAACACATCATCAGCGACAGACGAGGCACAGCCAGCAACAACTTCGGCCACCCAATCGTCCATTCTTACCTTGCCCAATTGCAGTGGACTCTGGCTGGTGAACTCCAGCAGCTGCGAAATGATGTTGTCGCAACGTTGGACCGCTGTGTTGATGCGTTCCGCTGGCTTTAACAAGTCAAGCCCGGCGTCACGCGCTTTTCTGTCGATTAGAAAAATGGAATTGCGAACGGCCCCTAAGGGGTTGCGCAACTCATGCGCGACCATCGCAGTAAGCGCGCCGATTTGCGCCATTTTTGATTTCTGAATATTATCGTCCTGCGTATCCTTCAGCACACGGAAGTTTTCCGCCAGTTCTCGGTTCAGCTTCGCAATACTGTCATTCAAGATGGTCAGCCGGTCGCGTGATGCTTCAACATCGTCAAGCTTGTGAAAGGTCGAATAGAACATGCGCGCAGCGGTGCTCAACGCAACAGCGACTGCCAAGCCACAAACCAGACTGATCAGAACCAGCGTCCGCCTAAGTGCCCCCAACCGATCCTCCAAACTCCATTGCAGGGCCTCGCCGCTTGTCAGCATTATCTTTTCCGTCGTTGCCATAAGGTTGACCAACACAGCATTTTTTTCAGCAGCAGACTTTGAGCCCAATGCCAGTTCAAACGACTCAAGCCCATTGTCGAACTTTGAAAACGGTTCATTCAGTAGCTTGGCAAAGTTGCCAGTGCGCTCCGTCTGAATTGCGGTGGAAAGAGCTTCAAACGCAATATTCTTCTGCGTCGTAAATTCACCCCGAAAGAGATCTGATCCAGCATCGGCGGATGACACCAACATTAAAAGGTCAGGAAACTGCTTCGCATAAGCGTCCGCAAGAAAATGCCGAGACACAGCACCATCCATCAGAATTCCCGAAGCGCTCGCAACGTGTCGAAACAGGTCTCGCGCTTCTGCAAGACTCTGCTGTTGGTTGAATTTCTCTCTCAAGGCCTGATTGACAAAAGCGTCTTGCTCCCGCTTGATGGAGCTCACCATGGACTCGCTCTGCCCTTGCAGCGACAGCCGGGAAGCGCCTGCGCGCACAGTGGCAGGATCATTTCGGCTGATGGAAAACAGGATTGGCGTCAAGTCGTTGAGGTACGAGATTCCAGCCACCTGGTTTTTCACCGCGCGAATCTCCGCGATGCTGCCCTTGAACAGAAAATAGCTCAAGAACAGCAAGGGCAGGCAAAGAACTGCAACAATCAGCGCAAGTTTGCGCCCCGCTTGTCGACTTGCGCCCACAGCAGCTGGAGAAGAAGAAGCAGTGTTGCTCTGTTGCATCTCGTCCAAAAGCAATTCCTCAGCATGATCAGTCAGAATACTTAGAGCACTTTTTTGCTAAGGATTGATTTAAAACACTTAAAGTTGATCGACAGCCAGAATCCGGGCCATTCTGTCCAAATTGGCCTTTTGTCCGCCGCCGCTCTACTTAACAATAACTCAGGGAGTTCGCATGCCCGATCGCCACGCCCCCGTGCCGACCTCGTGCTCCGCAAAGGTACTGACCACAAAGTGCGCAGCGTGTTTTTGCGGAAGCTGTAACTACGCGCGCAAGATTTTAACTCGCTCCCTGAACGCCGAGACCTTCGCGCTCTTGGCGACAATCATCGCCGAAAGAGACGGCAGCGGAATGACATGGTGGGCCGAAACCGCTCCAATCTTGTCACTTGTAATGATGGACACCACATCTGCCGCACGGTCAGCAATGGCGCGCTTGACAACAGCCTCATCGAAATCGCCAGTCGAAAGCCCTTCAGTCGCATGAACACCCGTGACACCAAGGAAAAACAAATCCACCCGCAAGGACAGAATGGTTTGTAGCGCAGAAGCACCGGTTGCCACCATGGAATGCCGGAACAGTTTTCCACCAACAAGAACAACATCGACCAGACCATGTGGCTCAAGGGCAGCAGCGATTGCCGGGCTATGCGTGAAGACGTTGGCCCGCGTGTCCAGTGGCAGAGCCCGCACAAGTTCCAGATTTGTTGTCCCTCCGTCGATGAACACTGACTGCCCGGGCCGGATCAATTGTGCAGCCACGTGGCCCAGCGTGATCTTTTCCGCAACAGCCATCGTTCTGCGAGACGCCAGATTTGCTACTGTAGGCGAAGCAGGCAGCGCTCCGCCGTGGACACGCAGCAGTAATCCCTCAGCGGCCAGCTCTCTCAGGTCGCGCCTGATAGTGTCTTCCGACAGTCTCAACGCCGCACTCAATTCCTTTGCGACAATGCGCCCGTCCTTCTTCAGGCGTTTCAGAAGCAGTGACTTTCGTTCTCGTGTCAGCATTGCACGATATATACATGATATTGCACGATTTGTCACGATATGCTATTGCACCATCCTGTGAGTAGGGAGTGATGAAATGACCAAATCCATGATGATACTGATTGCCGGGCCCTATCGTTCCGGCACAGGTGACGATCCCGCCAAAATGGCAGCCAATTTGCTGCGCCTCGAAGCAGCTTCATGGCCCATCTTCAAAAAGGGTCACGTTCCGATGATCGGCGAGTGGGCCGCTTTGCCCGTGTGGCACGCCGCAGGTGGCCAGGAGATTGGCGACAAACTTTATGATCAGATTCTGCACCCAACTGCCCACCGCTTGCTCCAGCACTGCGATGCAGTTTTACGCCTGCCAGGCAACTCAAAGGGAGCAGACAACGATGTAAAAATCGCTAACGAACTGGGCATCCCGGTGTACCACGACATCAATGAGGTGCCGACCGCGGTTTGACGCAAGGGCTTCCCTTTTTTTGCACGCCACCTTACATGTGATGTCATAAGAGGGACCCATGGCAGACATTCCACAATGGCACGGCACCACAATTCTCACCGTGCGTAAAGGCAACAAGGTCATCATCGCCGGTGACGGCCAAGTGTCTATGGGCCAAACCATCATCAAGGGCAACGCCCGCAAGGTGCGGCCCTTAGGCGATGGCAAAGTGATCGCCGGATTTGCCGGTGCCACCGCCGACGCCATGACGCTGTTCGAACGCCTCGAAGGCAAACTCGAAAAATTCCCGGCCCAACTCACCCGCGCCTGCGTCGAGATGGCCAAAGACTGGCGCACCGACCGCTACCTCCGCCGCCTCGAAGCCATGATGATCGTCGCCGACAAGAACGTCTCTCTCGTCCTCACCGGAACAGGCGATGTGCTCGAACCTGAAAGTGGTGTCACGGCAATCGGCTCCGGCGGCAACTATGCACTCGCCGCCGCCCGCGCCCTCATGGACACCGACATGGACGCCGAAGCCATCGCCAGAAAATCCATGAAAATCGCCGCCGAAATCTGCGTCTACACCAACGGCAATCTCACCGTGGAAATGCTGGATGCGGTCGGTTGAATTTGTGCCACTTAGCGAAGGCCACCGCTCCCTGCTGCTGCGCTGGCTCTCCACACCGCACGCACAAGAATGGTGGGGCGAACCAGATGTAGAATTGCGCCTCAGCTATGCTGTCGAAGATGGCGAACACGAACCCTACATCGCCTGCATCAACGGCGTACCCATCGCCTACATCCAGGCCTGGTGGCCAACGAAACATCCTGATTATCCCTGGCAACACGGCATGACTCCAACAACGCGCGGCATCGACATCACGATTGGCGACGAAATCAACCTCAACAAGGGCTACGGCTCCCTCATCGTCAAACACTTCGCCGCAAAACTTTTTGCCGAAGGTGCAACGCGCCTGATCATCGACCCCGACAAAACCAACACCCGCGCCGTCAAGGCTTACATGAAAGCAGGCTTCACCCCATATGACGAGTACGAAGGCGACATGCTGATGGAATTGCTGCCGGAAGATTTTGTGTGGTTAGGTGATGTATGATCCGCTTTCTTTTCTTGTCCCCTCCCCTTGTGGGGAGGGTTAGGGTGGGGGTCGCTCCGAACATTCAGAATTGCAATGAACATCAATCTGCACAACCTCCCGACCCCAAACCTGGCCCTCCCCACAAAGGGGAGGGAGAAAGAATAAAATGACCAACTTCTCCCCCCGCGAAATCGTCTCCGAACTCGACCGCTACATCGTCGGCCAGAACGACGCCAAGCGCGCCGTCGCCATCGCACTGCGCAACCGGTGGCGCAGGCAGCAACTCACTGGCCAGATGCGTGAGGAAGTCTCGCCCAAGAACATCCTCATGATCGGCCCAACCGGTGTCGGCAAAACCGAAATCGCCCGCAGGCTGGCCAAGCTCGCCAACGCCCCCTTCATCAAGGTCGAAGCCACCAAATTCACCGAAGTCGGTTACGTCGGCCGGGATGTGGATCAAATCGCCCGCGATCTGCTGGAAGCAGGAATCGCCATGGTGAAAGCTGCACGCAAAAAAGATGTGGAGGCCCAAGCCCATCTCAACGCCGAGGCTCGGGTCGTCGATGCACTGGTGGGCAGCACATCAAGCGAAGCCACCAAGGAATCCTTCCGCAAGAAACTGCGCAACAACGAACTCGACACCAAGGAAATCGAAATCCAAGTGGCGGATTCCGGGGTGCCTTCCTTCGACATTCCCGGCATGCCCGGCGGCTCAGCCAGCGTCATCAACATCACCGAGATGATGGGCAAGGCTTTCGGCGGCCGCACCAGATCACGCAAGCTCACGGTCGCCGATGCCCACAAGGTTCTGCTGGCAGAAGAGAGCGAAAAGCTGCTGGATCAGGAAAAAATCATCGCCGAAGCCATTGAATCAGTGGAGAACAACGGCATTGTGTTTTTGGACGAAATCGACAAGATTTGCGCCCGCTCTGAACGCGGTGGTGCTGATGTCTCCCGCGAGGGTGTGCAACGCGATCTGCTGCCGCTCATCGAAGGCACAACGGTGTCCACCAAACATGGTCCCGTGAAAACCGATCACATCCTGTTCATCGCATCGGGCGCCTTCCACATCGCCAAGCCGTCGGACCTCTTGCCGGAACTGCAAGGCCGCTTGCCTATCCGCGTCGAACTGAAAGCACTTGATCAAGAAGATCTCCGCCGCATCCTCACCGAACCGGAAGCCAGCCTCCTGAAACAGTACAACGCCCTGATGTTGACCGAAGGTGTTCAACTGGATGTTACCGAAGATGGTGTCGCGGCAATCGCCCGCATCGCCGCCGAAACCAATGCGTCAATTGAAAACATCGGCGCAAGGCGTCTGCAAACCATCATGGAGCGTGTCCTCGACGACATCAGCTTCACGGCGACTGACCGCTCCGGCCAAGTGATCACCATCGACGCCGCATTCGTTGAGAAACAGGTGGGCGACCTCGCGAAGAATGCAGATCTGAGCAAGTTTATACTGTAGCGACTTTACCTCAATAGACCCCGATCAACTTCAATCCCGCAATCACCAGCACCACCCCCAGCGCCCGCAACAGATGCTCCTTGGCAAATTTGTGAATGCCAATTTGCGTTCCCACCAATGCCCCCAGCATCACTGCCATCAGATAAATCGGCAACTCCGCAGGCAATGATTGCAGTGACGCATAATTGCCAAGCAACCCCGCAACCGAATTGCACAGAATGAACACCACCGATATGCCGGATGCCGTCTTTGTCTCCGACCATGCCATGAACAGCAGCAGCGGTGTCAAAAAAATGCCGCCGCCAGTGCCCGTCAAGTCCCGACAACAAACCAATTCCTGCTCCCACAGGAATGGCAAATGCCACCGGCGGATCGTGCCAATCCGTCAGTACACTGAGGGGTTTGGGCCACAGCAGCCGCGCCGCTGCGATCAGCAGCACAATACCCAGAATGGTTTTGTGAATGTGCCCCGGAAGTTGCAGATAGCCCCCGAGAAAAGCCATGGGAACTGCACCCACAACAAACGGCCAACACCCGCGCCACCGAAACAGACCAGCCTTGGTGAATCGCCAGGCACCAAAACTAGCTACGAAAATATTGAGCACCAGCGCCGTCGGCCGCAGTGTCGCCGACGGAATGCCAAATAGCGCCATCGCGGCAATATAGGCCGACGCCCCCGCATGCCCGACTGATGTGTAAAGCGTCGACGCCCGCAAACAGGCACAGCGCCAGCAACAGCTGCGCCGTTGAAATGTCAGGCATCAAATACAAACTCGCCCTTGCGCATCACGGGCTCCCGCTTGCCATCGCGCGCGACTCCATCAATATCGATCTCACCAGACCCGATCATCCAATCCACATGCACAATGGACGTATTCATGCCCGCGGCCAACTTCTGTTCAGCCGAAAGCGTGGCCGTATCTTTCATGTTCTGCGAGTAAGCCTGCCCCACGGCAATATGCGACGCCGCATTCTCGTCATATAGGGTTTCATTGAACACAATGCCGGAAGCGGAGATCGGCGATGAATGCGGCACCAGCGCCACTTCACCCAACCGCGCCGCACCGTCATCCGTTTCAATCATCTTGCGAAACACGTCATGGCCCTTGTCCGCCATTCCTTCAACAATGCGCCCCTTCTCGAAGCGCACCGAAATCCCGTCAATCATCGTGCCCTGATAGGACAAAGGTTTTGTTGATCGAACGACGCCATCCACCCGCTCGCGATGCGGCATGGTGAATACTTCTTCAGATGGAATATTGGGGTTGCACAAAATACCATTGCGCGCCGTTGATGCACCACCCGCCCAAATGTGATCGTCGACCAACCCAATGGTAAGATCAACGCCCGGCCCAGAATACTTCAACGCAACATAACGCTTGGCATTGAGATAAGCCGTCCATGCATGAAGTCTTTTGGTGTGCTCTTCCCACGCCCCCACCGGATCAGGCAAATCTGCCCGTGTGCATTTGAAAATCGCCGCCCACAATGCAGCAAGTGCTGCATCCGGTTTCAAATCCGGAAACACATTCCTCGCATGCGAAGGTGTCGCCGCTGACACCACGCACCAATTCGTGTCAAACCCTGTGATGTGCTCGATCACTGGCTTGTAAGCCTTGGACCGCGCCCGATTGGCCCGCGCATACTTTTTCCGGGATCCTGTGCAGCCAGCAATGCCGGATCCTCACCAATAACGGCAAGCCGGGCTGTCGAGCCATCCTTGAACGCTTCCGCCATGCCGTTGAACAACCACGAAGGTGCCGCATCGAAACTACCCGCATGCCCATCCGTGTACCGCATCAATGCAGTGCGTTCGTCGTTGTAGAGCGTCGTCACCAGAGACGCACCAGCGCGATATGCATGAAATGTAATCCGCCGCACCAAGTCGATAGCCTCCAGCGGTGCTGTAACCAAGAGCTGCTGTCCGGTGCGAATATTGACGCCAGCCTTGATGATCAATTCGGCGTAGGCATCGATCAACTGCGCATGCGATGTCATGCTTTCACCAAATCCTCAGGCCTTGGCATCGAGATGATGTTGTAGCCGCAATCCACAAAATGAATCTCGCCGGTCACGCCACCTGAAAGCGGCGACAATAAATAAAGCCCTGCTCCACCCACTTCTTCAAGCAATGGAGTCCGCCGCAGTGGCGAATGCGCCTGCTGGAAATTATACATCGCCCGCGCATCACCAATGCCCGCACCCGCCAGCGTCCGCATCGGTCCGGCTGAAATGGCGTTGACGCGCACGCCTTGCGGACCATAATCCGCCGCGAGATAGCGCACCGAAGCTTCCAGTGCTGCTTTGGCAACGCCCATCACATTGTAGTTCGGCATCACGCGCGTCGCACCGCCATAGGTCAGCGTCAACATCGTCCCGCCATTGGGCATCAATGCTGCGGCGCGTTTCGCAATCTCCGTAAACGAGAAACACGAAACCACCATGGTACGCGAAAAATTTTCGCGCGTGGTGTTGGCATAAAGCCCCTTCAACTCATTCTTGTCGGAAAACCCAATGGAATGCAGAACGAAATCCAGCGAACCCCACTTTTTCGCCACGGTATCAAACACCGTATCGACGGAAGCAATGTCCTCCACATCACAGGGCAGCAGGAAATCGGAACCAACGCTTTTCGCCAAAGGTTCAAGCCGCTTGCCAAATGCATCCCCCTGATAGGTGAAAGCCAGTTCTGCGCCATGCTTGGCCAATTCCTGCGCAATGCCCCAGGCAAGCGAGTGGTCATTCGCGACACCCATGATAAGGCCGCGCTTACCCGTCATCAGTCCGTCAATCATCTATCGCCCCCAGGGGTTAGGCAGTGTGGCGCTGAAACACCAGCGTTGCGTTGGTGCCGCCAAACCCGAATGAATTCGACATCACTGTGTTAATTTCGACATTGTCCATACGCTTGCGCAAGATTGGCACATCAGCAAACGCCGGATCAATGTCTTCGATATGCGCACTCTCGCATAGAAATCCATTCTTCATCATCAGCAGGCAATAGATCGCTTCCTGCACACCCGCGGCACCCAGCGAATGGCCAGTGAGTGACTTGGTCGATGAAATCGGCGGAATGTTGGAACCAAACACTTCCCGGATCGCTTCAATCTCTTTGGCGTCTCCAACCGGAGTCGATGTCCCGTGCGGATTGATGTAATCGATCTTCTCCCGTTCACTGTCTTTCATTGCCATTTTCATGCAGCGCACCGCACCCTCGCCTGAAGGAGCAACCATGTCGTAACCATCCGACGTGGCACCATAGCCGACGAGTTCACCATAAATCTTGGCACCGCGCGCTTTGGCGTGCTCCAGTTCTTCCAGAACGACAACGCCTGCACCACCCGCAATCACGAACCCATCGCGGTTCTTGTCATAGGCGCGGCTCGCCGTTGCGTTATTGAACTTCGATGACATGGCTCCCATGGCATCAAATAAAACCGACAGCGTCCAGTCCAGTTCTTCACCACCACCGGCAAACATCACATCTTGCTTGCCCCACTGAATGAGCTCTGCACTGTTGCCAATGCAATGAGCCGACGTGGCGCAGGCCGATGAAATTGTATAGTTCACGCCGCGAATGCCGAATGGCGTAGCCAGTGTTGCCGAATGGGCCGACGACATCGACGGCGGAACAGCAAAGGGACCCACACGTTTTGGACCCTTCTCCCGCGTGATATCAGCAGCTGCAACGATTGTACGAGTGGAGGGACCACCAGACCCCATGATGATTCCGGTACGTTCATTTTTGACGTCCGACTCTTCAAGTCCTGAATCTGCAATTGCCTGTTGCATGGCGACGTAGTTCCATGCCGCACCATCCGCCATGAAGCGGCGCACCCGACGGTCTACGGTATCAAGATCATAGTTGGGCTGACCATGCACTTGGCAGCGAAACCCGAGTTCCTTGTATTTCTCGGCAGCGACAATACCGCTCTTGGCTTCGCGCAAGCTCGCGGTCACTTCCTGCGTATTATTTCCAATCGATGAGACAATGCCCATCCCTGTAACGACAACCCGGCGCATGCTACTGTCCTCTAAGATTTAGCGGGTTCAAACAGGCCCACTTTCATGTCGGTGACCTGATACACCACTTGGTCATCTGCTTTCATGATGCCATTGGCAACAGCAAGTTTCAACTTGCGCAGGATCAACCGCGTGATCTCGACTTCATAGGTAACCTTCTTGATCGCCGGCGTCACCATGCCTTGCAACTTCACCTCGCCAACACCAAGGGCACGACCCTTGCCCGGCTCCTGCAACCAGCCGAGGAAAAATCCCGTGAGTTGCCACAACGCATCAAGCCCCAGGCAGCCGGGCATCACCGGGTCTCCCTGGAAATGGCAGGGGAAAAACCACAGGTCGGGTGTGACATCGAGCTCCGCAACAATCTTGCCAAGCCCGGCAGCACCGCCTTTTTCCTCCACCGAGGTAATCCGGTCGAACATCAGCATCGGCGGCAACGGCAACTGCGCATTGCCCGGCCCGAATAATTCACCGCGCCCGCAGGCCAAAAGGTCTTCATAACTAAAACTGGTTTTTTGCATCGCCATGGCTGGGTCTCGTCCGGTTTTCATTGAACCGGAATCAAGTCCCGGCTAGTGCTGCCAACTTTACACACTGCCACATGCAAACGCAAAACCCGGAAAGCTATTCCTCGGCAGCAACCTGTTTCAGGCCTTCGATGCAAGTTCTCGCTTTCTGGTTCGACAACACCCTTGAGCGGTGTACCAATTCAATCTGAGTAATCGGACGACGCTGCTCGCGCAACGCGATGGCACCCGTCACACCACCACTCGGAATGACCGTGCGCAAGGGATAGACTTCACGAACACCATTGGCAAACTTCACACTGAGTTCCGCGACTTCAACATCAAACACCGAGCCGCGCAAACGCAAAGCTGTAAACCGGTCTGCCGTTTTGAGATCGATGGCATCGCGGTCGAGAATGAAACCGGCAGTTTGGCAATTGAGTTCAACCCAGATAGGTTTTGGCGGTGGTGGTGCCGGTTCCTCATCCTCAATCGGTCCGCGCGTATCGGCCCGCAATTCCAGCGTGACGCGGCCATCGGGAACATAAATGACTTGAATTTCACGCAAGGCCCGCGGTTCCTGCAAACGGATCAGCGACGTTTGCCCGCCCTCCTTCACCCGTTCGCGCACGCGCACCCGTTGCTCTTCACCGTCGCGATACAGCAATCGCAACTCGCGGATCTCGGCCGAGCCTTCGTCAAGATAAATGCGCATCGACCTGATGTTCCGGTCTTCCGGTGCCAACCGAATGGTCCCTGTCTGGGCTTCAATCGGCGCTGGCTCGTAAGTCAAATCACCAACGCTCCTCAAACGCTCCTGCGCCAAGAGCGGCACTGCTGAAAAGAGTGCGCAGGCCGCAACGCCAGCTGCAAAAAGACCAAAACGTTTCATGCTCATTCTCCTGCACCCAATCTCAAGATATCACGCCCGCGCCGCCCACAACAGACCACGCTCGACAATGGTTTTCATTTGAGGCACGGCAAATTCGTCAGCAGTATGGCCAAGCGCTGAATAAAACACGCGGCCCTTGCCATACACTTTTTTCCAGACAACGGGCATGACAACGCCCTTGGCCCAATCGCAGTGTTCACCCGTGAAAGTGGTCGTCGCCAAAACCGCGTTGGCCGGATCGACGTGCATGTAATACTGCTCCGAGCGATAATCGAAATCACCGACACCTTGCACCAGCGGATCATCAGGCTTGGAAATTTTGACCCGGTAGTCGATGATGTTGCCGGGATGCGCCACCCATTGGCCGCCGGTCATGAACTGATATTCCACCTCGTTGCGAAACGAATCGCACATCAACCCGTGAAAGCCGCCAAGGCCAACGCCTGAACGAACGGCAGCGCACAGGTTTTCCACTTCTTCCTTCGCGATGGTCGACATCGTCACCATCGGCACGATGAGGTTCAAGTGGTGAATGGCTGGATCAGCATAGGCCGTTGTGGAATTTTCAACGCGCACTGAAAACCCGTTGCGCTCGAGCATCTCCCGCACAATGGCAGCAGACCGGTCCGGCGTATGTCCATCCCATCCGCCCCAAACGATCAACGCTGATTTGCCCATGAATTGCCCCTTCGAATCGCCCCAAGTTAGTCAGGCACCCCGCAAGTGCAAGCAAAACCAGTGTATTATTTATTTCCTATTTGCCATAATTTAGTCCTATTCATGTGATAGCGTCACTTTCGAAAGGACCACGAGCATGATGATTTTGCTGACATGCATGACACGTTTCATTTTTCTTAACCGATTATTTTCCACGCCCGCAAAATACCTCTTGAAAACGTCAGTCTTTTACATCATATGCGCGCTGTCCAAAGTCGCACGTGCCGCTAAGGGTTTCCCTAAAGCAACGACGGTGAGGGCTTCTCGTCTCTTCCGGTTCCTCCAAAGGCCGGGATTACCAGAGGCAAACACAAGTCTGCTCGATGTGCGATTGGCTTTCCAATCAATCAAAGGCGAACATCAGGGTTCAAACCTGTTTGGTGTCTCCATCGCACCGGACTGGCGAAGCGCTCTGAAGAGTCAACTCTTGATCGGGATGATTGTTATGGCGACGGCACGTATCTTGGACTTCCTCAAAACCCAAAAGCCCGAAGGCCCATGCCTTATTGTGGATTTGGAAGTGGTTGAGGCGAATTACAAAGCCTTCGCGCGCACCATGCCGGGCACCAAAATCTATTACGCTGTAAAGGCCAACCCGTCGCCGGAAGTGTTGTCATTGTTGGCACGCCTCGGCTCATGCTTCGACACAGCCTCGGTTGCCGAAATCGACATGGCGCTGGCCGCCGGTGCAACACCGGACCGCATTTCGTTTGGCAACACCATCAAGAAGGAGCGCGACGTCGCCGCCGCACATGCCCGTGGCATCGATCTCTTTGCCGTTGATTCGGATGAAGAAGTCGAGAAAGGTCGCCCGCGCCGCTCCTGGTGCCCGCGTGTTCTGCCGCATCCTCGCCAATGGCGAAGGTGCTGAATGGCCGCTGTCGCGCAAATTCGGTTGCGAACCGATCCATGGCCGAACAGGTGTTGCTTCGCGCACACTCCCTTGGCCTGCGCGCCTATGGCGTATCGTTCCACGTCGGTTCGCAGCAAACCCGCCTCGATGCGTGGGATGCCGCTGTCGGTGAGGCCAAGGCAATTTTCATTCGCATGCTCGGCCACGGCATCAAGCTCGACATGGTCAACCTCGGCGGCGGTTTTCCGACGAAGTACCTGAAAGGCCGTTCCGGGCCAGAGCAAATATGCCAACGCCATCCACGATGCGCTGACCAAGCACTTCGGCAACGATTTGCCCGAAACCATCATCGAACCAGGCCGCGGCATGGTGGGCAACGCCGGCGTCATCAAGGCCGAGGTCGTGTTGATTTCGAAGAAGCACGCCAACGACAATCTCCGTTGGGTCTATCTCGACATCGGCAAATTCGGCGGATTAGCTGAAACGATGGACGAAGCCATCCGCTATCCGATTCTGACGAGCCAAGGATGACAGCGAAAAGGCGCTGTGCGTGATTGCAGGTCCAACCTGCGACTCAGCAGACGTGCTCTACGAAAAGAACCCCTACCCGCTGCCGCTGTCTTTGAGCGTGGGCGACGAGGTTCTGATCGAAGCCACCGGCGCCTACACGACGACGTACTCAGCCGTCGCGTTCAACGGCTTCCCGCCGCTCAAGGCCTATGTGATTTAAGCCGAAGTCCACACGCGAACACCGCTCGAGTTCCCTCCCCCTTGTGGGGAGGGTTAGGGTGGGGGTCGCTCCGATCTCGCCATTCTTCGCAACCCAAAAATCAAAACCGTCCGACCCCCACCCCGGCCCTCCCCACAAGGGGGAGGGAGAAGGAGTTGAAATGACCATCCGTCTCGAAATTGCATCTGATGTCGCCGCTCGCGAAGCCCTTCTCGACAAGGCTTTCGGTGTGGCCCGTATCCGCAAGACATCGGAGCGCCTGCGTGAAGGCCGTTTGCCAGCGGACGGCCTGGCCTTCACCGCCACCTGCCCCAAAGGCAAAGTCATCGGCACGGTACGCCTGTGGCATGTGATTGCAGGATCAGCGGGACCTTCGCTGTTGTTGGGACCGTTGGCCGTGGATGCAAAAGCGCGTGGGTGCGGCCTCGGCAAAGCCCTGATGCAGCATGCCATCAACACCGCAAAGGTGCTGGGTTACGAGTCGATTCTGCTGGTGGGGGACGCACCATTCTACAGCAAGTTTGGCTTCAGTGTGGAACACACCCGCTCGCTCCACCTGCCCGGCCCTGTGGATCGCAATCGCTTCTTGGGCTTGGAACTCGTTACCGAAGCCCTCGACGGCGCGGAAGGCCTTGTCTCCGCCTCCGGAGCAATGGAACTTCGAGGACGCATAGCGGCATAACCGCCCCCTCAGTCACTGTGTGACAGCTCCCCCAACGAGTTGGGGGAGCGATACGATTGGGAGATACCACCATTCGCTCCCCCAGCTTGCTGGGGGAGCTGCCCGAGGGCTGAAGGGGCTTTCTGACTTACTTGCCCTTCTTCTTCGCCTTGTCGACCGCGGCACGTGGTGCTTTGCCAGCGAGGAGTTCTTTCGCTTGTGCAATCCACTCTTCCCGTTGAATGCGACCATCAAAGGCCAGCACTTTTTCGGCAGTAGCGATATCCGCCTTGGACATGGCGGCAATCTTCGCCAGCGAGCCAAAGCCTGCCTTTGTCATTTGCACCTTGATCTTGGGACCAATGCCGCTGATCAGCGAGATGTCATCAACAACACCCGCTGCTGGTTGGCTGGCCTTTTGGCGAGCCGGTGCTTTCTTGGCAGGAGACACACGCTTTGTCGTTGCGCGAGGTGCAACGGCGCGAGGTGTTGATGCACGAGGTGCAGCCACACGTGAAGGCGCAGCCTTCAATGTACGCTTCAATCCGCTGTCATCTTCATCTGACACCAACCGACTTGCACTAGCACTAGCACTGGCACGTTCAGCCGCCGCCCGGTCCTCAGCAGATTTCTCTGCTGCACGACGGGCTGCCGCCAGACGCTCAGCCGCAGCTCTTTCAGCGGCGGCTCGCGCAGCCGTTGCCCGCTCGGCATTGGCCTTGGCCAATGCGGCGTCTTCAGTAGCGCGGTTCATGTTGGCTGCAGCAGAAGCCGCAACACCGGCACCAACAGCTGCCGCAGTTCCCACACCAGCGCGGGTGCTGTGCGAAATCGCACCGCTTGCAGTGGACGACAAGGTGTCGGCTGTGGTGCTAGCAGAATGTGCCGCCGCAGCAATTGGCCGCCCCGACAATGCCGCTTCCTTTGCAGCAATTTCAGCCTGACGACGGGCAATTTCAGCACCGATTGGAGGTCCCTTGAAGCGCTTGCCTTCAAACAACGCCCAAATGAGGCTCAGGATGCCGATGTAGCCAACGGTGTAATACCACAGGCCAGGCACGAAGCCCGCTTTGCCAAACTCTCCTGCTGATGGCACCAGGTAGTGTCCACCGATGACGGCACCAAGAACACCAAGGCCAGTAATCACGGCAAACAATTTCGACAATCCACCAAGACGGAATTTGCCAAAAGTCGTCCATGTCTTGCCTTCGGCAAACATACCGGCGAGGACCGGCATGGCGTAAGACATATAGAGATAGACAGCGCAACCGGTCGACAAGGCAACAAACGCTCCCAGCGGCGTTGTGAGCAACACCAGGACGAAAGTTACAATGCCTGTAAACCAGATCGCAGCTTGTGGCGTACGGTTGGTTGGGCTGACGGAAGACAGGAACCGTGGCAAGCCACCATCGCGCGCAAATGCATAGACCATCCGCGATGTAGATGTGACCGCAGACAATGCACAGAAGAAGTTTGCAATGATGATCCCCAATGCGCAGATTTTGCCGAGGAAACTCGGTGCAATCAGCACGTTGAACAGTGTGATGAATGAACCCCAGCCAAGGAATGCAAAGTCAGCTGGCTTTGGACCACCCGGAATGGCGGCCAGTTTATCCATCATCTCTTTGGCGATGGTTGTCTGGTTCGGATCAGCAGCCAATGTTGTGTAAATTGCTGGCAAGGCCATGACCATGGCAAGCGCCATGATGAAGCCAGCAATCAATGACCAGAACACCGAGGTCAGCATTCCCTTGTGCACGGTATTCTGTGCATCAACAGTTTCTTCTGACGTATGAGCCGAAGCATCAAACCCGGTGATCGTGAACAACGGATAGAGCAAGCCCATGAGCAAGGCGAGGAACCAGCCTGCAGCAGGAGCAACATTTCCACCAGCTTCACCTGTTGTGTTTGCAGAAGCAAACGCATCACTGAGGCTGAACGATGGCGCCTTTGAAAGCAAAAGCAATGTCAGCAAGGCCGTAATGCCGAGAATCAAATAACCGGAGAAGTCCGTGAGCATCGTTGTCAACTTGATGCCGAACTGGTTGAGCAGACACTGTGCCGCTGTAATGGCGGCGACCCACATGAACATTGTGGAGTTGGTCCAGGTCGAAACATCCCACCCCAACATGCCCGAGAAGAAGAGATCCTTGATGAAGGTGTAGAGAATGACGTTCACGGCCGGGATGACGAACATCAATCCGAGCAAGTTGATATAGGCCGTTAACCAGCCCCAGAACCTGCCACCCAGGATGGATGACCAGTGATACAGGCTGCCAGCCGTTGGATAGGCTGAGGCAATCTGGCCAAGCGAAGCAGCAACGACCAAGGCAATTAAGCCACCGATAACCCAGCCGATTGTTGCCATCCATGGACCAAGTGTTGACATGGCAATTGGAAACGATGCCAGTCCACCTGAAATGATGCAGATGATTGAAAATGAAATCGCAAAACTCTGAAATGGTCCCATGCGCCGGGATAGCTCCTGCGCATAGCCCATGCCGTGAAGGACTTTCTCGTCCTCACTCATGTGTCGTGTATCAGTCATGATATTCCCCTCTGCCGTTCCGGGGAGAACGGTGATGTTTGAATGTGGAATTGCCTCCGCAGCGTTAGGCCTCGAAGCTCCCCGGCTGCGGCATTCCCCTGGGACCATAGTGCTGGGAATGGGCTGAAAGGTCAACAGGTGGTTAACACAATCTACACGACAGGCCCATGACGTTGGATTGTCGGTCACAATGGGTTGCACGTCGGGCCCACTACAGATTATCGTGGTTAAAATGTTAGGACCAAAGAATGTCTGACAGTCATCCCCACTCACGCCGCGCCGCTGGTGGACGCGAAGGTCGCCGCGCCTTGCGCGCTGCCCCCCAGATCTCCTTGCCCACCCTGGTCCGCAACATTCCCACTTACGAAATCCTCCCCGCTGAGGCGGTCGAACTCATCCACGATGAATCAATGAAAATCCTGGAGGAAGTGGGCTGCGAGTTTCGCGATGATCAGGCTCCGGCCATGTGGAAGGCCGCAGGTGCTGATGTAAAGGGGACCCGCGTTCGCATCGACCGTGCCCTGCTGATGTCGCTCATTTCCACCGTCCCACCAGAATTCACGCTCCATGCCCGCAATCCCGAACGCACTGTGAAAGTCGGCGGCAAGAACCAGATCTTCGTGCCCATGTATGGCGCACCCTACGTGCGCGATCTCGACAATGTCCGGCGTTATGGTTCATTGGACGATCTCAACAACTTCCACAAACTGGCGCAAATGCTGCCAGCCCTGCACTCCGCCAGTTCCATCTGTTGCGAACCCATGGAAGTAGCGGTGCCCAAGCGGCATTTGCACATCATCAATTCCGCCCTCACCCATTCCGACAAACCTTTCATGGGCATTGTCACGTCAAAGGAACGTGCCGAAGACGTGATGAAAATGGCAGGGATTGTCTTTGGTGATGCCTTTGTGAAAGACAACACCGTCCTCGTCTCCATCACCAATTGCAACTCGCCCCTTGTCTGGGACCAGACCATGCTGGACGCCATGCGCGTCTACGCCTCCCACAACCAGCCAATCATCGCCGCTCCCTTTGCACTGTGCGGCGCATCGACGTCTGCATCCTCCATTGGGGCTGTTGCACAGGTGAATGCCGAAGCCCTCGCCGGCGTCGCCTTCACCCAGTTGATCAGAAAGGGTGCACCTGTGATCTACGGCCAGTTCATGGTGACAGTGGATATGAAAACCGGAGCGCCCATGGGCGGAACACCGGAAGCAGCCCAGATGATGTTCGTCATGGGCCAACTCGCCCGCAAATATAACCTGCCCTGGCGCACCAGCGGGTTCCATGTGGGATCGAAACTCAACGATGCCCAAGCCGGCTACGAAGCCAACATGCTCATGCACGCCGCCATCCTGTCGGGTGCCAACTACATTTGGCACGTGGCCGGCTGGCTTGAGGCTGGTCTGGCGTGCGGCTATTCAAAATTTGTCACTGACGCCGAACAACTCGTCGGCTGGTACAAATATGCCGGTGGCCTGAAGTTCGACGACTTCAAGGAAGCCATGGCGGCGGTGCGCGAAGTCGGCCCCGCCGGGCATTTCCTCGGCACAGCCCACACGCTGGAACATTTTGAGAAGGCGTTTTTCATTCCAAGTGTGATGGATTTCAATTCATTCGAGCAATGGTCAGCCGGCGGCGCCAAGGATCACGACACCCGCGGCCGCGACAAGGCGCGGGCGATGTTGGCAGCCTATGAAAAGCCAAAGATGGACGAAGGCGTGGCGGAAGGCCTTAAGGACTTCATCGCCCGGCGAGAGGCTGAACTCGGCACAGCAGCGCTTTGATCCTGTACAATACCGCGTGATATGCAAGGGCCACATTCAAAATCAATTCTCCTGTGGGCAGGTACCCTCGCTCTCGTGGCTGGTGTCGTGTTGTTTGGCGCGCGAATTTATTATGCGAAGACCAAGCTCCAGGCCGTTGACAGCCCGTCCATCCAATTCGAAAAAACCCAACAGTTCAATAAGATAGAACACACTTCCAAGAAACTGCTTGTGCTCTTTGGAGACTCCCGCATGTCCCGGTGGGATCCGTTGCCTGATGTGCCAGGTTACACCGTCGTCAATCGCGGAAGGGGTGGCGATACGACACCTGGCATGCTAACCCGTTTTAACAACGACGTAGCCATCCTCAAGCCATCCATCATTGTCATTCAAGGAGGCATTAACGATATTGTCGCAGCCGGTCTAAATCCTGATGCCGATCAGCGCGTTAAGGCAAATGCAGCATCAAACTTGCATAAAATTGCCAAAATGGCAGAAGCCACAGGGGCAAAAGTGATACTTATGAAAGTCATTCCACCATCAGAAGTTGGATTCCTGCGCCAGTTTTTCTGGTCAGATCGTATACCGGTTCTGACCAAGGAACTGAATGACATGTTGCCATCCCGGTCACTGGACTCCACGTCTGCACTTCAGACGTCCCATGGTGCATGGAAAACAGGTGTGAACGCCGATGAATTGCATCTCACTGCGAAGGGCTATGAACTCCTGAACATGACGCTACAGCAAACGCTGGGCAATTAGGACGTCGTTGCGTGCTGTTTAACTCCTACATATTTCTCGCATTTTTCATTCTGTTCATGCCGTTGTACCTCGGCGTGCACAAGAATGTGATGTGGCGCAATTGGCTGCTGGTGATTGGAAGCTACATTTTTTATGGGTGGTGGGATCCACGTTTTCTGGTCTTGGTAGCGGTCTCCACAGCGGTCGACTACATCGCTGCCCTGGGTGCTGCCGGAAAACCTGTTCCGTGGTCTGATCGTGGCAAGAGTGCCGCGTTTTTGATCGCGACAACCGCTGTCTCACTGGCCTTTGCAAACGTGACTGACTATTGGATCATGGCGGCCATCCTGGCAGGCGTTGCGGCCATCGGTCTCGTGACTTATCTCATTGATCATGCGACAGCGGAGCTGCGCCGCTGGTATTGGCTCTGCCTGTCGCTGGTGACCAATCTTGGCATCCTCGCTGTCTTCAAATATTTCAATTTCTTTGTCAGCTCCATGAGCACCCTGCTGGAGAACGTTGGCTTCAGCGGATCAATCACCACACTGTCCATTATTTTGCCGGTAGGCCTTTCGTTCTACACGTTCCAGGCCATCAGTCGCACAATCGACAGTTACAGGGGCAAGTTTGATCCTGCCTACTCGATCACCAACTACGCGGCCTATCACGCCTTCTTCCCACAGCTTGTTGCAGGCCCGATCGAACGTGCCGGACACTTGATGCCGCAATTCGAAGAAGTGCGCCCGCTCGATACAAAGCTGTTTATCAGTGGGGCCGAACTTTTCCTCTGGGGCCTCTTTCTCAAACTTGTCATTGCCGACAATCTGGCTCCCATTGCCAATGACATATTCAATGAGCCCGCAGGCAAGACAGCGGCGGCAACATTGGCCGGCATTCTGGCCTTCACATTTCAGATCTACGGCGATTTCTGTGGCTATTCCCACATGGCACGTGGACTTGCCCGCTGCCTTGGCTTCGATCTGATGGCCAATTTCAACCTGCCCTATTTTGCCCGCACGCCGTCAGAGTTTTGGCAGCGCTGGCACATCAGCCTGTCGAGTTGGCTGCGCGATTATCTCTATATTCCACTCGGCGGCAACCGTGCGGGTCAGTCCGGTATGTACCGCAACCTGATGATCACAATGTTGCTCGGTGGTTTGTGGCATGGTGCGGCCTGGACGTTTGTCGTCTGGGGCGCGTTCCACGGTTTCATCCAGGTCATTTACAGAACCCTGAACATCGATTTCATTTTGGGCCGCTTCAATTTTGCAACACTGCGAGGTCTGCCCCTCCACCTCATCGCATGGGCGTCGACCATGGTCCTTGTGATGATTGGTTGGGTATTCTTCCGCGCTCGCACGTTTGATGCAGCAGCGACCGTGCTGACAAATCTGACGCAGTTCAACGGTTTCACGTGGGATGTTTTCCGGCCCATTGTGTTGGGAATTGCACCCTTGATTATTGCCGAAATCTACTTGCGCGCCACCAACCGCCAGGAGTTGGCGCTGGGCCAGCCCTTTGCTGTTCGCTACTTTATTGCCTTGTTTCTGTTCTTTTCTGTCCTTGTCCTGCATGCACCTGCAACGCAGGAATTCATCTACTTTGATTTCTAGGCCGCCATGTCTGTTGCTTCAAAAATCGTTCTGAACCTTGCAAAACTAGCGGGCCTCGGCTTGGTAGCTGTCGCTTTTGGCGAGGCCTTTATCAGAATTGCCAGCCCCGAACCGCTGATCCCACGCTACGTCACGGGGACCGACAATGGTGTGCGCGGCAATATCCCCAATGCCCGCTATTGGCACGTCACACCAGACGTCAAAGTCGAACTACGGATCAACGCCCAAGGCATGCGGTCTGATCGCGAATATCCAAAGGAAAAACCGCCCGGAACCTGTCGCATTGCAATGTTCGGCGACTCCTTTTTCATGGGCTACGAACTGAGTTTGGAAAATACTTTTCCGGTTCTTGTCGAGAAAAAACTGCACGACAAAGGGTTCAATGTTGAAGCCCTGAACTTCTCGGTGAGCGGCTTCGGAACAGCTGAATCCATTCGCACATACGAGACAGTTGGTCGTACTTTCAGTCCTGATTTCACCTTTTTCGAAATCCACGAAACCGATCCCATCGACAACATCAGGTCAGATCTGTTCGACTTCAAAGACGGGACACTGACGGAAACGGGGCGCAACTATTTGCCAGCGGTCAAGGCGCAGGACACCCTGATGCGATTGCCGCTTTACAACCTCATCTCCGACAACAGCCATCTCTACAGCTTCCTGAGGGAATGGGCGACGATTGAGATCAAGCAGGCACTCGTTGCCTATAATTCCATTGGTGAAGCGAAAGCCGCACCCGCTGCCCCGGTCGAAGACGAATTGGCGCAAGGGTCCAACGCTGTCGAGTTGACGGGTGCACTGCTGCTCTACGCCAAAAAGATCTCGGAAGCCGACAATGCGGAATTCTACGGCATCGATATTCCAAGCGGCTTTGGGCTCGACGTATCGAAACCAGGCACAAAATTCGTGCCGCAACGCTTGCTGCCAGAACTCAACGTCATTACCCCGTTCCCTGAATTTCGCGCAGCCACAGCCAAGGGATCGATCATCTACTACACGCGCGGCCATGCTCACCTGACACCAGCGGGAACCGAAATTCTGTCTGATAAAATTGTAGAACGCTTGCTGCAGTCAGCCAAATTGACCACCTGCAAGACAGAATAAAACCCCGGACGTTTCCATCCGGGGTTTAACGACCTGCGATAAAATCAACGCTTGCGGAGTGCGTCGCGGATTTCGCCCAGCAACACTTCCGAAGCCGGAGGAGGTGCAGGCGGTGTCGCCTTCTTCATTCTGTTAGAAATCTTGACCATTTGCAGAAGAATGAAGGCCAGGATCAGGAAGTTGATCAAAATGGTGAGGAAGTTGCCATAGGCAAACGTCGCACCAGCTTCTTTGGCAGCTGCCAATGTACCTGCAGGTGCGCCTGCAAGCTGGGCGAACTTCTGCGAGAAATCCACACCACCGGTGATGTAACCAACGATCGGCATGATCAAATCGCCAACCATGGAATCAACGATTTTTCCGAATGCGCCACCCATGATCACGCCGACGGCGAGATCGAATGCACTGCCCTTGAACGCGAAGTCTTTAAACTCTTGCCACATAGATAAGTCCCCTTGCTATTAAAACCCCTACAAAACGCAATGGCCATAGCCGTCTTGCGCCGCCGCACACCTACACCAATCTGCCAACCTGTAAAAGCCAATTATAAGAGTTGTGCCAAAGCGATACAACTCGCGTTCAGGGAGCATCAAGGGGCTCCAGTTTGTTCAGGGTAAAGCCGTCAAGAAATGGCCTTGAGAATGCCTTAAACCCGCTTTCTTGCTGCCGCGATTGGGAGTCAGGTTAACCACAGGTCCAGCGGGGGATCAAAAGCGGCAAAGGCAGTCCAGAGGTCGAGGACTGCCGGGCCTCGCAATCTCCGAACTGGCAGTGTTGATCCGTTTAGGCTCCTGTCGCCGTCCCGAGCCTATGCGGATCAGGGGCTCACCTTCTTCAAAAAAGGTGGGCCCCGTTTTTATTGACGACATGACCGCGTTGAAATTCCACCCGCGAATCGCGAAATAATTGGGATAGAATCCCGGCAATGAACCTCAATTCCATCGCACTTAAAATTGGCGAGACCCCGATTACCCTGCTCCAGATCCTGCTGGCGGGCGCAGCTTTGGGACTCGTCTTGCTGGTCATCGCCACCATATTGGGCTGGCGCAATCTGCGCCAAAGGCATGAGGAAAGCATCGACAGGCAACGCCGCACGGCAGAACTTGAATACCGCATTGCCGAGTTGGCCGGCCTCGTCCATGGCTACGGCACCCAGTCACAGGGCCAACAATTGGATATGCAGCGCACACTTGATGAACGGCTGGATCAGGTAAGTCACCGCATCGGCACAGGACTGCATGAGCAATCCAACCGCACCACTGAATCGCTCGGCGCATTGAATGAGCGATTGGCCGTCATTGACGCTGCACAAGCCAACCTCACGCGCCTGTCCACTGAAATGGTGGGGCTGAAGGACATTCTCAACAACAAGCAAACCCGGGGCGCCTTCGGTCAGGGCCGCATGGAGGCGATCATCAGGGATGGTTTGCATTCCAGGGCCTATGAATTCCAGGCCACCCTGTCCAACGGCACACGACCGGACTGCATTATCACCCTGCCGGATTCGGCTCTCCGGCTCGTCATTGATGCCAAGTTCCCCCTCGAATCCTACAACGCCGCCAAAGCGGCCAAGGATGAAGAGGCAAAGCATGCCTTCAGCAACAAATTGCGCAGCGACATCATGCGCCACGTCAAGGACATTGCGGAGAAATACCTGATCAGCGGCGAAACCCACGAAACCGCGATCATGTTCGTGCCCTCAGAATCGATCTATGCAGAACTCCACGAAAATTTCGAGGATTTGATCCAAAAGTCCCATCGCCAGCGCGTGATTATCGCCAGCCCAAACGTCCTCATGTTGCTGGTGCAAACCATGCAGGCCATCATCAAGGACGCATCCATGCGCGAACAGGCCCATGTGATTAAGGCCGAAGTGGTCAAGCTGCTGGAAGATGTGGTGCGGCTGAAGGAAAGAACGTCAGATCTCAAGAAGCATTTCGATCAGGCCAGCACTGACATCGAGAAAATAACGATTTCATCCGACCGGATATCCAAGCGCGGCTTCCGCATCGAGAGTTTGGACCTGCAAGAAGAAGAAAAGGCCGCAGTGCTGGAGTCACCACGACCTAAACTTGTCAATTCGAATTAGCGTAAGACTGATACTTAATTCGTTTTGAATTTTACTTATTGAGGAAAATATTTTGCGATACCTGTGTGCGGACATTTTCAAAAGCGACCGCAAGGTCATTTGCGTCATTGGCATCGAAATAATCGGCAACAGTTGACGCACAATCACGCAAACGGGCCTTGGTTTCTTCAGCCTTTGACGGGTCCTTGTCAGTGAGGTCAAACGCCATCGTGATGACTTTCACGCCATTTGATTTGGCATTGGCGCAGATGCTGGCCAGGTTCTTTTCACCCTGGGCAACAGACTTCACGCCACCTGGACCTTTGGCATTTTCTGTCTGCGAACCATCAGTCAGCAACACGATATACTTGTCTGTTTCCTTGTCGTTGAACTCGACGCCTTCGGTAAAAGGCGCGCTCTTGGACACGAGATGATAACCGAATTCCATGCCAAGCGCGATGTGCGTGTAGCCATAGGGCTTCATTGCACCAAGCTGGGCTTCAAGCTTGTCGAACTCTTTCGTGAGCGGAACGACTTTCAGTGAGTTGCCCGCGAAATCACCACAGGTATAAGCACTATGCTCGGTGTTCAGCGGTTGAGCCCATTTCGATTCAGCGCTGCCATCTGGTTCATCGGCAGTCAGATTATAAGGTGCACCGCGGTCTTGCGTGCAACCGGTCCAATCGCCTGTGCCCTTCGCTGCCACCATGCTGCGTGGCAATGTGGTGTGAACATATTGCGAGAACGGCACAAGACCAATCTTCACATTGTCTTCGTCAAGAGCCTTGAGATCCTTGATCAATTTCTTGGCAGATTGAGCCATCAAGTCGTACTTGCGGCCACCCTTGACCGGGTCCCACATCGAACCAGAGTAGTCGAGGACCAGAGCAATCTCGGCCTTCTTTTCCGATATCATGTTGACTTCGGCATCGAGCGAAATGCCAACAGTGGTAATACCACCGAGCTTCATGAGCGACGTCGGCACGGAGCCAGCGGCGTTCGCAACAATTGCCTTGTCAACCACTTTGAAACTGGCGCTTACACCGATATTGCCGGCAACGCCGCCAACCAGATTGGCCTTGAACATGTCTTCACCAATCTTGATGCGCTTTGCAATGCTGGTGCTCGCTGGAGCAGACGCAGCTGCAAGGGAAGCAGCATCAAGGGCGGACTGAACTTCACTTTGAGCTGACGATACACGAGCCATGTCGACTGCAGCGCCAACCGCGAGGAACACAGGAACAATGGTAAGCGCGAAAAGAATGCCGACATTGCCATCCTGCTGACTGGTGAATGACTTCAGTGAATTTGCGAAACGCTTAGCTATTGTCATGGCCTCTACCTGCTCTTTGAACCGTCACCCGCTGTGCGGTTTGACAGGAGAGGAGCAAGCGGGAGGCCAGCAGGATGAGCTGGTCAAATGCCGTCAGAGAGTGGTTATCAAAAGGTAAACGGCCGTTGCAGGTGAACGCAATTCAAACAGTTTTACATTGATTTTCAGCAGATTGCGCGAGTTCAATGGTTAAAATGGGCGCCGCGCCCGGATCGCTTGCGTCAGCGTGCCTTCATCCAGGTAATCCAGCTCGCCCCCAACTGGCACACCATGGGCCAATCGGGACGTCACAATCCCACGCGTTTTCAGTTGTTCTGTAACATAATGGGCCGTCGTCTGCCCTTCGACGGTGGCATTGGTAGCCAACATCACTTCCTTGACGATCCCGTTGCTGGCACGCTCGACCAATCGACCGATCAACAAGTCTTCAGGCCGCACGCCACCCAGGGCAGACAGCGTGCCACCGAGAACATGGTAAAGACCCGACCACGCATTGGCGCGTTCCAGCGCCCAAAGATCGCCCACTTCCTCCACCACACAAATCGTCGTCTGGTCCCGCCGCGGATCACTGCAGATCAGACACGGGTCAAGCGTGTCAATGTTTCCGCATGTGCTGCATTCCGTGATCGTGTCACGGGCATCTGCGAGGGCGGTCGTTAACGGCACCATCAGTTTTTCCCGGTTCTTGACCAGGTGCAGCACCGCCCGACGAGCCGAGCGCGGGCCAAGTCCCGGCAGTTTGCCAAGGAGTTGGATGAGCCGCTCAATTTCAGGGCCAGACTGTCGCCGCATGCTTGGGCCTAGAAAGGCAACTTGAAGCCGGGGGGCAACGGCAGACCACCTGTAACACTTTTCATTTCTTCGGCCGCCAGCCCTTCTGCTTTGGATTTTGCGTCTGCATGGGCGGCCATGATCAGGTCTTCAACAATCTCTTTTTCTTCTGGCTTCAGCAACGAGGAATCAATTTTGACACCTGTCACAGCACCTTTGCCGGACATTTCAATGACCACCAACCCGCCACCTGATTGTCCGGTCACCCTCAGCTCTTCAAGTTTGCTCTGCATATCCCCCATGCGCGATTGCATGGATTGCACTTGTTTCATGATGTCAGACAGATTCTTCATCGCTCTCTTCCGGTTGAATGAATGTATCAGCGTCCCTCACTTCTGTAATCTCGGCGCCAGGAAAGCGGCTGAGGATCACTTTCACGTCAGGGTTCTCACGCGCGGCCAGGAAATCACGGTCACGTTGCGCTTTCTTTGTCACGGCAACAGGTTCATGGCCACCTGAGTTTGCCAGCATCACAACCCATTGCCGCCCCGTCCACTGCTTGAGTTTTCGGGACAGTTCCCCTGCAAGTCCCGTCGGCGCGCCATTTTCCAGTGCAAGTTCGATCTTTCCGGGCGACACCTTGATGGGTCGCACAAACCGCTCGAGTTCTGTCTTCAGCTTGACGTCGCGTTGTTCCGCTGCAAGTGCAATGATGTCTCGAAAAGTATTCAGACCAGCCGTTGGCAATGCTGTTTCTTGCGATGAAGAAGACTGCTCCACAGCCAGCGCCTGTGAGTGAGCAGCAGCCAGCGGTTCACTCCCCCGCGCCGTCCCCTGCCCGACATCTTTGCGAAAATCCCGGGCCAGACTGACGGGTCCTTCACGGCTGCCATTTTCAGGTGCGCTACGGGCCAGCCGCAGAAGTTCATCGGTCGTCAACTGCGTGGCGCCGTAACACAACCTGATAATCACCATTTCCGCAGCAGCAAGAGGTTGTGGCGCAGCAGCCGTTTCAGAAATACCTTTAAGCAAAAGCTGCCAGACGCGCGTCAACACCGGCACAGCAAGCTGCTTGGCAAGCGCAACACCACGTTGTTTTTCTTCTTGTGAACGCAGGCTGTCCAGGAGTGCGGAGTCTTCGGCAATCTTGAGGCGTGTGACCCAATGCACAAAATCCGCCAGATCCGTCAGGATGGTTTCGGGATCGCCACCACCATTGAACTGCGCTGAAATAAGCTCAAGTGCCCGCGGTGCGTCCCCGGCCATGATTGCTTCAATAAGGTCGATGACCTGTGTCCGGTCCACCAGACCCAGCATGGTGGTCACTTCTGCGTTGCGCACATGACCGTTGCCATAGGCAATCGCCTGATCCAGCAACGACAGACCGTCGCGGACAGATCCTTCGGCCGCACGGGCAATCATCGCGAGGGCTTCGTTGTCTGCCTCCACGTTTTCCAGTTCGGCAATCTTGCCGTAATGCTGTGCCAAGAGCGCGCCATCCAGTCGCTTCAGGTCAAACCGCTGGCACCTTGACAAAATCGTCACCGGAACCTTGCGGATTTCTGTCGTCGCAAAAATGAATTTGACGTGCGGCGGCGGTTCTTCGAGCGTCTTCAGCAAGGCGTTGAAGGCACTTTTGGACAGCATGTGAACTTCGTCAATGATGTAAACTTTGGTGCGTACCGAAACCGGCGCATACCGCACGGAATCGATGATCTCGCGCATGTTGTCGACACCGGTATTGGACGCGGCGTCCATTTCAATCACGTCCATGTGCTTCGATTCCAGGATCGCTTCACACTGCGAAGTGATCTCCGGCATGTCGATGGTTGGGCCTGTCGGGTAGTTCAATGCCCGAGCTATCAGCCGCGCTGTTGTCGTTTTGCCGACACCGCGCACCCCGGTCAACATGAACGCCTGTGCAATCCGGCCTGTCGCAAACGCATTGGTCAGCGTACGGACGAGCGCATCCTGGCCGATGAGATCGGCAAAGGTCTTGGGGCGGTATTTGCGGGCGAGAACACGGTAACCCGCCTGTTCCGCGCCGATAAAATTTTCCATGATGGCAGCTTAAAGGTGGGAGGCTGGACAAACAACCCGCATGAATCTCGTTAGGGCTGCTACCTTCCGGTCCTGACCCGGTTGGCAAGCCATGCGCCTGCTGCCAACCTCCCGGGCGCTATATGGGTTGACTTCATCAAAAACGCAAGCACCTATGGTGACTTGCCTTTGAGCCGCCGATAGAGGCCGGCCAGGGATTTCGGGATTGGGATCAAGAGGTGGTTCCGCAACCTGTCTTCGACCAGCTCCATGCGCTTTCGCTGGCGATCATAGTCCTGAAACACCACCGTTTTGCGGGCGTCATCCTGCAATGCATCGAGCTGCCGGGTCTTTTCCAGCAGGACCTTGCGCAACCGCGCAATCTCCAACGTCGAATCCGGAGTTTGGGTTTTGATTGGTGTCATGGTGTAACCTGCGATTTCAATGGGCCAAAACACTCTGCAACGCGATCGCGGAATATTGATGTGTTGTGTTGTTCTTCAAGCTTGGCGAGCGCTGCTTGGCGCAACTGCGCCACATGACTATGCGAGGAATAAAGCTTCGTGACTGCTGCGGTATAGGCCTCAACCAATGCAACATCATCTGTTTCGTCGGCAATGAGGAATCCCGTCTCGCCAGTGATGACCTCGCCAATGCCACCGATATTGGGCGCTATGACAGTGATCCCGGCTGCCATGCATTCCAGTATGATGTTGGGGAGACCATCGAATGCGGTCGTGTAGATCAGCGCATCATAGTCAGCAGCATTGATAGTGGCAAAAGTGTCGAACGCGCCCTTCATCTTCACGTTGGAACACCGACTGAACGCCGTTGCCTTGCCTTTGTGCAACACATCCGCTCCGTGGACATGGATTTCGATGTCGGGCAACTGGCGTGCCAAGGCCTCACAAATGAGTGCGGCCAACTCGGGGCGTTTTTGGGCATCAAACCGCGACGCCCAGAGCAGTTTGCGGGTAAACGGGCGATCCATCTGCGCCGGTGTGATGGTCATGTCTCGGTGAATATAGATGGGTTTGATTTTATCGGAGATGAAATCCAGTCGCGCCCTGTCGTGTTCAGCCAGAGATCGCGTATCCGTCACTACCAGACTGAGCCGGTCGCCCATGTCTGACACGAAATCAAAATCCCGGCCAGTTGCAACCCAATCAGAATGACGTCGCCCGTGATTTTCACAGAACCGGTAGAAAACAGCCCTATGGGACGTCAGCACTTTGCCGAAGACCGTGAAGAAATCTCGCGCAAACGCGCACGACTTCATATGGATTAGGGCATTTGGTGCAAAGACCTGTAGAATCCGCAACACCAAAATCTGGCGATGGCGTTCGTCCATGTCACCGCAAAACGCGTCCAGATCGACAAACTCGGAACCCGGCGGCAATCGGTCCATGCCTTCGTGCTCGTCCCATTTCTGGCCCGTGAGAAACAAGACCCGTGAACCGGGATTCACCCGCACCAATTCGTGCAAGATCGCCAGAATGTATTTTTCCGCTCCCGAATTGACCAGAAATGGCAACAGCACCACATGGTCAAAACGCTTCGCGCCAAACCTCCGGCACAGCTCCAGATAATGCAATGAATTGCGCATCGTGCGCCATGCACCGCCGCGCACTTTGATCTTGCTCAATGACGCCAGATTGATGGCAGGTTCGATTCCCGAAGCCGCCAACATCAATTCATGGCACGTATGGCTCGTCATCAGGGTATCAAGTTCAAGACGGGGTGACGGGACTGGCAGGTCTTGGATTGGTTTGCCTGACCTGGATCCAAGAGCCTTGAAAACATCTGGATCATGCAGGCGGCTGAGTGCTGTCACACCGAATGTTTTCGCAGTGGATAGCGCGTTCATGCGATCTGCGGCGCGTCGGTAAAACAGGATCGTGTCTTTGCCCACGACAAATGTAAAACCGGCAGCCAGCAATTCGCTGTTGTAATGCCAGTCCTCAAAGGCCAATCCGTCATGGGCTTTGTGAGCCACGTAGGCGATTGACCGCAACTCTTCGCGCCGACCGATGATACGCGAGCCATAAGGATGATACTCAAAAAACAGAATGGGATCAATGACATCAAGTGGAACATTAACCCGCAAACTGAAGTCTTGGCCAAATCGATAATGATACTGGGGCACAATCACTGTCTTGCGCAGCTTGCCGATCCGGAACATCGTCACAGCATCGGCAATTGTGTTGAACGACACAAGGTCGTCCGCATCCGCCGTCATCAGAAGTTCACCCGATGCTGCTGCAATCCCGTCGTTGCGCGACAACGCCAAGTCGCCATTGTCAACCTTGATCACCTTGATGCTGGCAAACACCGGCGAGCGGTACGTCTTGAAGAAGGCCAACGTATCCGCCGAGGCCCGGTCAGCGACCACCAACAACACCGTTGAAATATCGAACGCCCGCCCATAGGCAGCGCACTCCTCCAGCGACTGGAGCGTCCGCTTCAGGTATTTTGCGTCATCATGGACGTTGAGGAGGACAGTCAGGTCGGGGGTCATGGAATCGCTTTTTGCACAGGCGAGATTAACAGGCCAGACCAACCCGCCAAGGGTTGTTTCCCACATTTGACAGCCAGAATTGACCCTGCACGTTCTCTCGCCTATTTGAGCCCCCATGACAATCCGCCCTATCATTACACTCCCTGACGAGAAGACGTTGCGCCAGGTCTCGCTCCCACTGAGATCGGTAGACGCAGACGCCCGCAAGCTCATGGATGACATGCTGGAGACCATGTATGATGCACCAGGCATTGGACTTGCGGCGATCCAGTTGGGCATTCCCCGCCGGGTACTGGTGATCGATACCGCCAAGGAAGGGGAAGAACCGCAACCCTTGTTTGTCGCCAATCCCGAAATTACCTGGATGTCCGACGAATTGAGCGACTACGAGGAAGGCTGCCTTTCCATTCCAGAATTCTATGAAATGGTGCAGCGTCCCCGTGAAATCAGGCTGCGCTACATGAACCGCCAGGGAGAAGCCCAGGACATGCATGCAGCCGGCATCCTGGCGACTGTGATCCAGCATGAGTTCGATCATCTCAATGGCATTTTGTTTATCGATCATATTTCGAAATTGAAACGGGACCGCGTTCTTAAGAAATTCCAGAAGGCCCAGAAGCTGGGAAAGCTGTAAGGCATGCGTCTCATCTTCATGGGCACACCGGACTTCGCCGTCACGTGCCTTGCGGCCTTGATTGGTGCTGGCCACGACATCGTGGCGGTATATTCGCAGCCGTCCCGTCCCGCTGGCCGTGGCCAGGCCCTGAAACCGACGCCCGTGCACGCCTTTGCTGAATCTCGCGATCTTCCCGTCCACACACCTGTGTCCCTGAAATCGCAAGAAGAGCAGCAGCGCTTTATGGCCTTGGCACCCGATGCAGCCGTTGTGGTCGCTTATGGCCTCTTGCTCCCCCAGGCAATTTTGATCGCCCCAAAATTCGGCTGTTTTAACGTCCACGCCTCGCTGCTCCCTCGCTGGCGCGGTGCCGCACCCATCCAGCGCGCCATCATGACAGGCGATACCGAAACCGGCATATCAATCATGCGCATGGAAGAAGGCCTGGATACCGGCCCGGTCCTCAGCACCACACGGATAACCATCGACGAAGATACCACCGCATCGACATTGCATGATCACTTGATGCACGTGGGTGCCACGGCCATTGTGAAAGCGTTGGAACATCCTGAGGCGGGCGGAACCGCACAATCGAGCGACGGCATTACGTATGCCAAGAAGATTGATAAATCCGAGGCCAGAATTGACTTCACCAAACCAGCGGCAGACGTTCTTCGGCATATCCATGGGCTATCGCCGTTCCCGGGGGCCTGGTTCTCCGTCAACGGTGCCCGCGTCAAGGTGCTGCGGGCGAAGCGTGACCAAGCGTCTGGTGCCGTTGCAACAACTTTGAATGACCAAATGACAATTGCCTGTGGCACGGGTTCCATCGCGTGTCTTGAGCTTCAGCGCGAAGGCAAGGGGGCTATGGACGTGTCAACATTCCTGCGTGGCTTTCCGGTGCCCAAAGGCACGAGTCTGGCCTGATGCAACGCTACAAGCTCACCATAGAATATGATGGCACCGGCTTCTTGGGATGGCAGATTCAAAAGGACGCTGTGACAGTGCAAGGCGTTCTGGAAAATGCCATCGAACACATTCACTCGCTGCATTGTCTGGTTTACGGCGCAGGTCGCACTGATACCGGCGTCCACGCCATGCAGCAGGTTGCCCATGTTGACTTGCCAAAAACATGGGACCCGTTCGTGCTGCGCAATGCCATCAACGGCAATGTGCGCCCGCACCGTGTCAGTGTAGTGGAAGCCGAACCTGTTTCAGCTGATTTTCATGCCCGCTTCTCGGCAACCAAGCGGCGTTATCTGTATCGCATTCTCAACCGCCGCGGCCCCCCTGCCCTTGAGGCTGGGAGAACCTGGTGGGTGGCACCTGAATTAAACGCCGACACAATGCATGAGGCCGCGCAATATCTGGTCGGCAATCACGACTTCACAACCTTCCGCGCCTCCGACTGCCAGGCAAAATCTCCAGTCAAAACCATCGATTCACTAGCCGTGTCCCGTTATGGCGACGAAATCGAAATCACCGCCGAAGCGCGCTCGTTTCTCCACCACCAGGTCCGCTCCATCGTTGGATCATTGAAACATGTCGGCGAAGGCAAATGGAAACCCGGAGACATGAAACGCGCCCTCGAAGCGCGCAACCGTGCCGCATGCGGTGCCTTGGCACTACCACAGGGCCTGTACCTTGTCAGTGTCAGCTACTGAAATAGCGTTCAATAACGGACTGATAAATCCGTGTTGTGGCTTCGAGTTCCACAATCGATATCCGCTCGTCCGTTTGGTGGATGGTAGCATTGGTCGGGCCGAACTCGAGTACGGGGCAAAAGTCCTTGATGAACCGCGCATCAGATGTTCCACCAGATGTTGACAGTTTCGGTGTCAGACCGGTTTCCTCCTGGATGGCATCCATGACAATGCCCACAAAAGCGCCAGGCTCCGTTGTGAACGCCTCAGCACCTTCACTTGATGCAACGCGCCACTCGCCGCCATGCACCTGCTTCGCGGCGGCAATCTGTTCATCAACAAACGTCCGCAATGACGCAAAATCATGTTCCGTGGAAAAACGGATATTGAATTTCAAAACGGCCTTGGACGGAATGACATTGCCTGCAGCGTTGCCCACGTCAAACGACGTGATCGCCAGTGTTGACGGATCAAAATGCTGATTGCCCGCATCAAGCGTGCAACGTGACAGGCCGTCCACCAAGGCTGCCAGTTTCGGAATGGGATTGTCAGCTTTGTGCGGATAGGCGACGTGTCCCTGCTTGCCCTCGACAGTAACGGTAAAGCTCAGTGATCCGCGCCGTCCGATTTTAATCGCATCACCCAAATGATCAACGCAAGTAGGCTCACCCACAAGACAATGATCAGGAATGAGAGCGTTGTCTTTCATCCACGGCAACACTTTCACCGTGCCGTTGACAGCTGCACCCTCTTCATCACCCGTTATCAGGAAAGACAACGTGCCATTTGGTTTCCCAAAACTGTGTACGTGTGTGATGGCAGCAGACACAAACGCTGCAACAGAGCCTTTCATGTCTGAGGCACCACGTCCATAGACGTGGCCGTTCTCAATCTCTGCCGCAAACGGCGGGTGCGTCCAGATCGATTCATCGCCCGCAGGAACGACGTCCGTGTGACCCGCAAAACACAAATGCGGCGCACCATGGCCTATGGACGCAAACAAGTTGTCAATGTCTTCAAACGGCAGACGCGAGCAATGAAATCCGGCATCCGTCAGCAGTGATTGCAAAACCGACAGGGCCCCTGCATCACGCGGTGTCACCGACGGACACCGGATGAGGTCCTGCAGGATGGAGATGGGATCAGTTTTCATCGCTGGCATAGTGCATTCTTATCACGAACCTACCATCGGCACCATAAGGTGCATTCACACTCTGGCAAAAGTCGAGGGCAGCATTTCGCTTCGACTCAATCCCTGAGCAGCTCGTTGATGCTCGTCTTGCTCCGCGTTTTTTCATCTACCCGCTTCACAATCACAGCGCAATAAAGCGAGGGAGAGGGCGTGCCGTCGGCAAATGGTTTCTGCGGCAAGGAACCTGACACAACAACGGAATACGGCGGTACCTTGCCCATATGCACTTCACCTGTGGTGCGGTCGACAATCTTTGTGGATTGCCCGATGAACACACCCATGGAGATGACCGACCCTTCGCCGACAACAACGCCTTCCACCACTTCCGACCGAGCCCCGATGAAGCAATTGTCTTCGATGATTGTCGGCCCGGCCTGCATGGGTTCCAGCACACCGCCGATGCCAACGCCACCCGAGAGATGAACATTCTTTCCGATCTGCGCACATGACCCAACGGTCACCCACGTATCAACCATGGTGCCCGTGTCCACATAGGCACCGAGATTGACGAACGACGGCATAAGGATGGCACCTGGCGCAATATAGGCAGACCGGCGCACGACACAATTCGGCACAGCGCGGAATCCAGCTTCCCGGAATTTTTTGGCAGTCCATCCGTCAAACTTGGACGGCACCTTGTCCCACCATTTTGATTTGCCAGGCCCACCACTGATCAGTTCCATGTCATTGAGGCGGAACGACAGCAACACAGCTTTTTTTAGCCACTGGTTCACATGCCAATCACCGTCGCGCTTTTCCGCAACACGCTGCTGACCTGAATCCAGTTGTTCAAGCGCATGATCCACAGCCTTGCGAATATCCCCTTTGGTCTTGAGGTTCACCTGATCGCGGTTATCCCAGACGGACTCTATGATGCCCTGTGCATTCTTCATGTCATTCTCCCAAACTAAAGTGTCATCAAAAAACCAGCCAAATGCGACGTCCTGTGATGGACATGCGGGCCGTCAGCGTCAGTGTTCAAATGTTTGGCATCATGGTTTTCGTGATCTGTCACGAGCACGGTCGTCATGCCGATCTCATGCGGCACTTCAAGATTGCGTGCAATATCCTCAAACATCGCCGCACGCCTGGCATCAACCGAATACTGCGCGACAAATGTGTCGTAAGGGTCACGCTGTGGCTTCGGAATGTAACCCGCCGCCACAATATCAAAAACACCTTCAAACGCATCAACAATGCCAAGCCTTTGCAAGACATTGGCAGCATGCTGGACAGTTCCCGCAGTGAACACAAGCCTGCGCCCGGACAGCTTTGCAAGCCCTTCCGCCAGCAACGGATCTGCTTTCACTGGAGAATAGTCCAGCGCATGGACTTCATCGAGGAATTGCCCCGGTGCCTCCCCATGCTCAACCATCAGCCCGCGCAACGTTGTCCCATATTTGTAAAACAAGTCCTTCTGGATGCGCCGCGCTTCTGCATGGTCGACACCAAATCGCCGCATCATATAAGCGCCCATTTTGAGGTTGATTTGGTCAAACAATCGGCACGACGCCGGATAAAGCGTGTTGTCGAGATCAAACACCCAGGTGTCGATATGGTCAAAGCTACTCAAAATCCATCCCTTGAAATGCGCGTACCCACACCATGGGGCGTCAGCAATTCGAGCAACACACTGTGCGGCACACGACCATCAAGGATAATCACGCCCTCAACGCCGGATTCGACCACAGCGACAGCGCTCTCGATCTTGGGAATCATGCCAGCCGTAATTGTCCCATCCGCTATCATGCCCTGTACATCGCCAATCTTGAGTTCGCTGATCAACTGTTTGTCCTTGTCGAGAACACCTGCCACATCCGTCAGCAACAACAGACGCTTTGCATTGACCGCCGATGCAATGGCACCTGCCGCCGTGTCGGCATTGACGTTGTAAGTATCACCTTCCCAGCCGACACCGATGGGCGCAACAACAGGAATTGCATCACTCTTCATGATGGTGTGCAGGATTTCCGCATTGACCCGCGCCGGTTCACCCACTTGCCCGAAATCAATGGTCTCCATCATCCCGGTTGCAACGTTCATTTTTTGTTTTGTGTAGCGCTCGGCGATCAGCAGGTTGCCATCCTTGCCGGAAATGCCGACAGCTCTCCCCCCGGCTTTCTGAATCGATGCAACGATGGACTTGTTGATCGAACCCGCAAGCACCATTTCGACAATCGACATGGTCTCGTCATCCGTCACCCGCAAGCCATCACGGAACTCGGGCTTGACTTGCAGCTTGTCCAGCATCTTGTTGATCTGCGGCCCGCCACCGTGAACAACAATCGGATTCAGACCACAGACTTTCAGCATCACGATGTCGCGTGCAAATTGCTGCGCCAGCTTGGCGTCAACCATGGCATGCCCGCCATACTTAACGACAATGATCTGATCATCGTAACGCTGCAGAAACGGCAGGGCTTCGGACAGGATGCGGGCGGTTTCAGAGACGTCTGCTGTGGTCATGGGCTAACCTCAAGATTCGGCAAGCCTTATAGTCGACAAAAAGAAACCAGCAAACGCAGTTGTTTGCCGGTTCCGAAAGTTCTGTCCTTACCTAAGAATGGCGGCAATCTCGGCCCTGAGGCCGTCCATGCCCGTCCCCTTGTCGCTGGAGGTTTCATGCAGCGCCGGAATGACAGCAGGCCGCTTAATTACCTCTTCCAGCGTGGCAGCGGAGACTTGAACCAGTTCAGAATCCTTGATCTTGTCTGACTTGGTGAGAACCAGTTGATATGGCACGGCGGCTTCGTCGAGAAGTTCAAACATGTCGCGATCATGGGACGTAATACCATGACGTGAATCGATCAGGACAAACACGCGCGTCAAACCGGGGCGGCCGCGCAGATATCCCCGTAGCACGGCCTGCCACTGCTTCACATCCTTCTTGGCTGCCTTGGCATATCCATACCCCGGCATATCCACCACAGTAAGACGACCAGCCACATCGAAAAAATTAAGCTCCCGTGTGCGCCCTGGCGTATTCGACGCCCGCGCCAGCCCACGAACCCCCGTTAGGGCGTTGATCAACGACGACTTGCCGACATTGGATCGCCCGGCAAATGCAATTTCCACGCCCGTCGCAGGCGGCAGTTGCTCGAGTTGTGCCACCCCCATGCGGAAGCGACTGGGGGCGGAAAACAGTTTCCGCCCCTCGGTCAATTGATCATCTGTATACGGATGATCCGTCACGCTGCAGGTTTCTTCTTGAGAAACGGCAAGCTCTCGCGAATATTGCCGAACAGGTCGACGTCGACGCCGTTCTTTTTCATGATGTACGACTGTTGCAGGATGGAAAGCAGGTTGCTCCAGGTCCAGTAAATGACAAGTCCCGCCGGAAAACTGCCCATCATGAATGTGAAGATGAGCGGCATCCAGTTGAACATGCTGGCCTGTATGGGATCAGCAGGAGCGGGATTGAGACGCATCTGCACCCACATGGTGATGCCCATCAAAATGGGCCAGATGCCGAGCGCCAGGAGGGCCGGTGGCGTCCACGGAATGAGGCCAAACAAATTGAACAAATGAGTCGGATCAGCAACCGACAAATCCTTGATCCAGCCATAGAATGGCGCGTGGCGAAGCTCGATGGACGTCAGAATGACCTTGTACAAGGCGAAGAACACGGGGATCTGCACCAGGATCGGTAAACAACCCGACACGGGTGAGACTTTTTCCCGCTTGTAGAGTTCCATGAGCTCTTTCTGCATGCCCATGCGGTCATCGCCAAATTCCTTCTTCAACCGTTCCATATCCGGCTGGAGTTTCTTCATCTTGCTCATTGATGCATAAGACCGGTTGGCCAATGGAAACACGGCCAGTTTGACCAACACTGTCACAAGCAGAATCGCGAGGCCGAAGTTACCCACCATGGATTTGACGTAAGACAGCAGATAATACATGGGCTTCGTCAGGAATTTGAACCAGCCCCAGTCAATCATCAAATCGAAATTGTCTATTTTGTGTTTGACCTTCACCGCATCGATTGTTTCGACAATCTTGGCACCGGCGTAAAGATGGTCCTGATAGCTGACCGACCCACCCGCAGGCACTGAAATAGAATCCCGCGACTGGTAATCAACCTGATACACGTCTTGGCCATTCTGGTTCCGGTGCTGATAGTTGGATGCAATCGCCTTTGTCTGATCAGGAATCAGCGCCGTGGCCCAGTACTTGTCAGTAAAGCCCAACCAGCCGCCAGTGCTCTCTGCTTTGACCGCACCCCCCGCTTCCGCCACATCGGAATAATGAATTTCATGCAACACGCCATCCTGAACACCCAGCAGGCCTTCGAAGAAAACATAAAAACCTTCCGTTCTCGGCGTGCCTTGCCGCTGCACGCGACCATACGGCATGAATGAAAAAGCCTGTTGGCTTGTATTCTCAACCGATTGCTTGATCGCGATGACATACTGATCATCAATGGAATACTCACGTTTGAACGTCAGTCCCTCGCCATTGTTCCAGCTCAACACCACTGGCGCATTCGGACCCAATACGGCATTGCCCGTGGCAGCCCACAGAGTGTCAGGTGTTGGAACCTTGGCACTCACCCCCACCGCAGGCACAAGATAATGCTCCACGAAATAGGCGTCCTTTGCGCCATTGGGCGAAAGCAGAACAATCTCTGCACTGGCAGGCGATACGGTCTCGCGATAACGCTTCAATCGAAGGTCATCAAGTGCGGCACCCTTGAGGTTAATCGAGCCGTCAACAAACGGTGTGTCAATTTTCACGCGTGTTGACGCAGTCAGTGCCTGATCGCGTGTGGCGACGGCTGCAGCAGCAGTGGCGGCCGGTGCAGTGCCCTGCGCCTGCGGAACCTCCAGCTTCTGCTGTTGTTCGGCAACGGCTTTGGCCTTTTCCGCCTGTGGCGCGACATAGAAAAACTGCCAGCCAAAAATGATCAGCGACGATAGCACCATCGCGAGAATGAAGTTTTTGTTGTCGATGGCCGGTGGTTTCTGATTCATGATGTCCGTGTTTCGCCTTTGCCCCTGGCGGCATGCAATTTCGTGAGCGCTGATATAATGTCTTTCTGCAGAGCTTCAAAGGAGCGATTTTCAGACGCCACTCGCCCAATCAGAACATAGTCATGTCCGTCTTCTGCTAAACTAGGCATGGTCAGGCGCGCAGCTTCTCGCAGTCGACGGCGCACCCGGTTGCGGGCAACCGCATTGCCCAGCTTTTTCGAGCACGTAAAACCAATTCGCGGCGGACCGTCATCCTGCCTGTCGCGATCCTGCAAAACCACACCAGGTGCGGCCTGCGACAACGCTTTCGCAGCGGCAAGAAAATCGCGCCGCTTGGTCAGCCTTGCCAACATCAAATGAAGATTAAGCGCTCAGGCGCTTGCGGCCACGGGCGCGACGGCGGGTGATCACCTTACGGCCACCCACAGTTGCCATACGGGCACGAAATCCATGGCGACGCTTGCGGACCAGCTTCGAGGGTTGATAAGTGCGCTTCACAACAAATTCTCCGTCAATTTCACTCGCATCCAAGTTGCTGATTTAACGTGAAAATATCAATATTTCCAAGATCAGGAACAGCAGGATGCTGAAAGGTTTGGGCGCTTATGGGCGAATGCCCCCGGAAAGTCAACGCCAGCGGCCCTTAACAGAGATTTCATACCCTTCACGGGATAACACGGGCCCTGAACCTTTCTCACGAGCCAGTGACACCCCCTATTCATTTTCGCGCGTTTCAGCCATCTGATACGCCATGAAGGCGATACCAACTGCCATGGCTACAGATCAACAATCATACCGGCGCTGGACCCCCCTGGCGGTCTTGGCTGTGTTGATTGCGGTCGCTTACGCATCAGGACTGCACCGCTACCTGTCGCTTGAAACAATCGTGCAAAACAAGGTGAAACTCGAAAGCTTTGTATCCGCCCACACCCTCGTCGCTGTCCTCATTTATGCAGCCGTCTATATCGTTTCCGTTGCCTTGTCCCTGCCCGGTGCAGTCATACTGACCATACTTGGCGGCTTCATTTTCGGTTGGCAACTCAGCGCTCCAGTCACAGTTGTTGCAGCAACTATCGGTGCTGTGATCGTATTTCAGATCGTAAAAACGTCATTGGGTGCATCGATTGCCGAACGCGCCGGCCCATTTGTTGCGCGCCTTTCACAAGGTTTCGCCAATGATGCATTCAATTACATGCTGTTCTTGCGCCTCGTGCCAGCGTTTCCGTTTTTCATCGTCAATGCTGTTGCTGGCTTGTGCCGCGTTGACTTGAAGTCCTTCACGCTCGCCACCTTCCTTGGCATCATTCCCGGAACAATTGCCTTTTCATGGTTGGGAGGCGGTCTCGACAGCATTATCGCTGCCCAAAAATCTGCACACGATACGTGCCTCGCTGCAAAATCGCCTGCGGCCTGTCCCTTTGAGCTGTCCGCGTCCTCACTATTGACACCGGAATTGCTGACCGCATTCGTGGTGTTGGGCGTCATTGCCCTCATCCCCATAGCGGTGAAGAAATGGCGGAAACCGTCATGATGTATGATCTCGCTGTCATCGGCGCAGGGTCAGCCGGACTTTCAGTTGCCGCAGCTGCAGCCCAGTTTGGCGAACGCGTAGTCCTGTTTGAAAAAGGCGACATGGGCGGCGACTGCCTCAACAGCGGCTGCATCCCGTCAAAAGCCCTCTTGGCCGCAGCCAAATACGCTGACGCCCACCGCAAAAGCGCAAAATTCGGCACCGAGAGCCACGAGCCCGACATCGATTTCGCTGGTGCCATGTCCCATGTTGAAAGCGTCATCAAATCAATCGCACCACATGACTCCCAAGAGCGCTTCGAGGGCCTGGGTGTGACGGTTATCCGCGCAACGGCCAAATTCACAGGACCTCGCACGCTTGATGCCAACGGCCAAAGTTTTGAAGCCCGGCGCATCATCATTGCATCAGGGTCGCGAGCGTCCATTCCGCCAATACCGGGTCTTGCCGAAACGGCGCATTTCACCAACGAAACCATTTTCAGGAACCGCACGAAACCGGATCACCTCATCATCATTGGCGGTGGCCCCATCGGCATGGAAATGGCTCAGGCTCACCGCAGGCTCGGCGCAAAAGTGACGGTACTCGAAGCGTTCCAGCCACTGGCCAAGGACGACCCCGAACTTGCAGCAATCGTGATTCAGTCTTTGACATCAGAAGGCATCGACATTCGCGGCAACATCGAAATTTCAGGTATCAAACAAACTGGCAACGAAATTGTAATTGCCTTGAAGGATCAAACCACGATCAAAGGTTCGCATCTCCTTGTTGCGGCGGGGCGTACGCCCAATATCGAAAAACTGAATCTCGAGGCCGCAGGCATTGCTTTTACAAAACGTGGCATCACGGTGGATCAGTCGCTCCGGACATCCAACAAGCGAGTCTATGCCGCAGGTGATGTCGCCGGCGGCCTGCAGTTTACCCATGTTGCGGGCTATCACGCTGGCCTCATCATCCGGAACGCACTGTTTCGGCTACCTGTGAAAAATCGAACCGACATCATCCCCTGGGTTACCTACACGGATCCCGAATTGGCCCACGTCGGTCTGAACGAAGTCGACGCCCGCAAATCACATGGCGATGCAATCAGAGTGCTGCGCTGGACCTTTGCCGAAAATGACCGGGCTCAAGCCGAAGGCAAGACAACTGGCCTGGTCAAAATTGTGGCGGGCAAACGCGGTGTGATTCTGGGCGCATCCATTGTCGGTTCCAACGCCGGTGAACTGATCGCACCTTGGGCACTGGCGGTGACCCAACGGATGAAGATTTCCGCCATTGCGAACCTGGTCCTGCCCTATCCAACCCTCTCCGAAGCCGGAAAAAGAGCTGCTGTGACATACTATGCAGACCTCGCAAAAAAGCCGTTCATCCGCACAGTTATCGGGTTTCTCAAGCGTTTTGGGTAGGAGTCCACCAGTGGCAAGAGTGGACTTTTCAAGCGGTTCCATTAGACTAATTCCATGACTGGCACATCGCGGCATCAACCTGGTGTTTTTGGCCTTCTTCGCGGCCTCTCCGGCAAAGTGCTCGGCCTGACCATCCTGTTTGTCATGATTGGTGAGCTGCTGATTTTCTTGCCGTCAATTGCCAATTTTCGCATCCAGTTGATGAAGGCGCGGATCGCCCAATCGGAAATCGCTGCAATGGCAGTGGAAGCAGCCCCAGACATGCTCTTGGGCGAAGGCCTGCGCACCGAATTGCTGAAAGGAGCAGGCGTAACGGCTGTGGCCGTCAAAAAAGACGGAGCCAGCCGGTTGGTACTGCGGGGCACCGACGAAGCCAACGTTGAAGAGTGGTTCGACCTGCGTCCGGGCATGTATTACAACACCATCGGCGACGCACTTCGGCTGCTGTTCCGCAGCACAGATCGCACCATCATGGTCACCGACTTTCCGCCCAACATGTCCGGTGACCTGATTGAAGTCGCCATGCACGAGGAGCCGTTGCGCAAGGCCATGCTCCGTTATGGGTTGAACATTCTGGGCCTTTCTGTGGCTTTGTCGCTCATCGTTGCGGCCTTTGTTTTTGCGGCCCTCAACCGAACGCTGGTCAAGCCCATGCGCCAGCTCAGCGCCAATATGGTGTCGTTTGGAGAAAAACCGGAAGATGCCTCACGCGTCATTTCACCATCCGGTCGCAGCGACGAGATCGGTATGGCCGAGGAAGAGTTGCAATCCATGCAAACCCAGTTGCAGTCCATGTTGCTGCAAAAAACTCATTTGGCCGCCTTGGGATTGGCAGTCAGCAAAGTCAGCCACGATTTACGCAACATGTTGACCACCGCCCAACTGGTCTCGGATCGTTTGGCAGACGTACAAGATCCAACTGTTCAAAGATTTGCCCCCAAACTCTACTCTTCTCTTGACCGTGCCATCACCTTTCTGAATGAAACGCTGAAGTATGGCCGGGCAGAAGAGCAACCGCCCCATCGCGAAAAACTGAATCTGCTCGAGATTGTCGATGAAGTGTGTGAGCAGATGCAGCTGCAGGCCAGACCCAATACACGCATCACAAATCTGGTGCGACCGGACATCATGATTGATGCCGACCGTGAGCAACTCAACCGGATCCTCACAAATCTCATCAGAAATTCGGTACAAGCCATTGCAAACGATGAACAAAGCCCGGCAGGACTGGTGACGATTGCGGCCAGCCGCAGGACCGGCGCCACGGATATCCGTATCGATGACAATGGTCCCGGCATTCCGGATGCAGTTCGCAACAAACTGTTTGAAGCCTTTCAGTCGGCAGCCCGGTCAGGCGGCACCGGGCTGGGCTTGGCCATCGTTGCAGAGTTGGTCAGGGCCCATCAGGGCACCGTTGATCTCGTCAGCACAGGCAGCCGCGGAACCTCGTTTCTGGTGACGATCCCGGATTTTTTCCCGGCTGAAACCGGCAATGTTTTCACCTTGTCCCGAGCAAAAAAGCGCATTCCCGGCAGCCTGACTTAACGCCCTTGCCTTCTCACTGCCGCCATACTAAGGAACCGCCTCATTGCGCGCCCGTAGCTCAGCTGGATCAGAGCACTAGACTACGAATCTAGGGGTCAGAGGTTCGAATCCTTTCGGGCGCGCCATCTCCTAAAAAATCATTTGATTTCGTTGGGTTATTTTCATTCTGTGTCCAACCTTGGCCTAAGGTTGGACACGCTTGTTCACTTTCTGACCGCCCGAGATTGAAAGTACGCACGTGTCTATTCTGCTGCTTGGATAAATCGCTGGTTTTCATGGATCATCTTTTGCACTTCCATGCGGCATGTGCCGCAACCCGATTCCCGCACGTGTCGCGTCACAGACGGTTTGCAGAGAGGCGTTGCGGTTCTTGTCGATGTGGCGAGAGATTTGGTTGCGACCCACATTCATGCACGCGCAGAGAATTACTCCTTTGTCATCGCCTGCTTGCAAGGGGCGGCCGGCGAGAATCTCGAGTGGATTGAAAAGTTTGCCCAGCAGGTGCTGCAACCATTCGCGCGACCCGACAGTTGCTAAATAGAATAATCCAAGTCAGTATGTTGAGCGATCAGAAGCCACTCTCTCTGAGCACCACAACTAAGATGCGTGCCATCGCCTGTGACAACACACTTTCGGCATTGGCCTTTACCGTGATCCGTCCACGGATTGCCTGGGAGGGAATTTGACCTGATGCAGAATACATCACAGGCAAAACGGCCAATGTCGCCTTGAGACGGCCAGCTGCATCTTTACCGAATGGGACTGGGCCACCGTAAATTGATGCGAGATAGTTTTGTTCGATGCCTTCACGTCCAGGCATTCCGACATTTACAAGATGCGCCTGCACAGCGGGCCTTGCGCCATCTTCTGCAATGAACGAGGCAACACTCCCCACAGAAAGGCGGACCGCATCAGCCTCTGCCGCCAGCCCAACAACTGATAATCCGGCATCCCCCGACACACGCAATAGTGCACGCTCACGAGAGACCCAAACCCCAGGGGAAAGCCCGATCATGACATCGCTCACCACACCGGAAAACGGAGCTATGATCTGCAGGCGTCGAGACCGCGCGGAAAGCCCGCTGAGTTCTTGTGTCAGTCGCTGTCGATCCCTCTGGAGCATGCGCAATTTGGCCCGGTCTTCATCTGCCGCAACAATCCGAGAAAGTTGCAAGTCAACAATGGCCAAGTTCAATGTGGTTCGATCTCGCTCAAAGGAGATCTCGGGTGCGTCCAGAGTCAGAATAACTTCGCCAACTTCGACGCGCTCACCTGCCTTTACAGCAACACTCTGAACCTGAGCAGTTTCGGGCGGATATAACGTTGTTTCAAGCGCAGGTAGCAGAACGGCAGGCATGCTGACATGTCGATCCAATGGCAAGACAGCAAGACAACACATGGTGAAAAACAGTGTAAGGTTTAATACGCTGCGGCGCGAACGGAACAATCGTAATGCGCCCTTCGCGAACCAGGATTTCACTTCGCGCCACACAGGCTTGTAGATGAAATAATAGACTTCAATGAAAGCCAGTGGCAGCCCAAGTGCCTTGGGAAACATAGTATAAACCAGGTACGCAATTCCCATAAACAATGTGAAACGGTACATGCATGTGAACCAAGCGTAGAGAATGAGACCACGGTGCAGGAGAGGCGACAATCGCTCCGGCGGACTTTCATCCAAACCGAATAACCACTCGCGCAATTTCCAATTCGACAGGGCAAATGATCGCGGCCCGATGTTCTGTACGCGCAATGCATCACCCAGCATGTGATAACCATCAAAGCGCATGAATGGTGACAGGTTGACGAGGAGGCTTGTGATCCAGGCTGTTGACGACACGAAAAACAAAATGCTCCGCATGGGTCCGTCCGCCATGAAGGACCATAGACACAAGGCCCAGGCGGCAATTCCCAATTCCACCGCGATACCCGCGGCGGCAATGTTAAATCGCGACCACGAATTTTTCAGCCGCCAAGAGTCAGATACTTCGGTGTACAACATGGGAGCCAGCAACATGAAAGCAACACCAGCGACTGGCACGCGGCAGCCATGAGCCCTCGCAACCAAGCCATGACCAAGTTCATGAAAAACTTTCAGAACGAGCAACGTTGCGCCAAAGGAAACCAGACCATCAAGCGACAAGGCACCTGTGAATCCCGCATAGTAATGGTCCCATTGCCGCGCTGTAAAATAGAACCCTGTAGCTGCAACAATTGCATGCAAAAAGAGAGCGATCGGCAAAACCAAAAAACGAACTGCAGGCAAAAGCGCATCTAGCAAGCGTGTCGGATCGAGCAAAGGGATACGAAAAAACAGGTAGTTGTGGATGAGCTTCGAAAGCAGGCTTGTTTCCGATAGCTCTCGTTCTTGAATGAGTGCGACACGACCTTCGTCTGGCAAGCGTAGAAGGCGCATGTCACCGAGGAATTGGGCTGCAGCTTCTACATCATGAAGTTCCTGCCTCGATAATTTGGCAACTGACTTTGCGCTTCCACCATGCCAGTTTGCCATTGCCCTGACCGTTTGCTCAGGCACACGAAAAAATCTGTGCCGCAGCGGATCATGCACAACATTGATGGAGTGCCCACTTGCGTCATATCCTGCATCACTCAGTCCAAGTTCACCTCGCAAGGGCTGAAACCGAGCCGTATCAACCATGCTAGAGTCCCAAAGTTTGACGGAAAGCAGCGATGGGTCGGCGCAAAAGATAGAATCCAAGGCTGACAGTCTGGCCGGATATTTGTGCTGTCCCCCTGACTCCAATGCGCGGTGGCGTAGCGTTTTCGTCTGACTCTGCGAGCACTTGATAAGTCAGTTGGCCATCAGGCTGGGGAGTAGCGTGGTAGCTCAGTTCAGTGATTCCAGCGTTCATGGGGTGCAACGGGTCAGAGTCGAAAAAGAGCCGTGCAGGGAAATGAGTTTGAAGCGCAATTGAATCGTGAACACCAACACTGATGCGATAGGCGACGTGTTTCGGGTCGGCAATCTCCATCACTTTCTCGCCAACCTGTACCGGCTTACCGATGAGGTCTGCAGACGTTGAATAGAGAACAACACCGCTGCGCTCAGCCGACACATTCGCACGCTTCAATAAAGTCTCTGCATAGGCGTGCTCAATTTGCGCAAGGTCGAATTCTTTCTCCAATATGCCAAGGGAATTCCTGTATTCTTCTGCACCAAAGGCTCCATTTTGTGCAGTTTCAAGTTTGGCTGCAGCAACTCTTGCTTTTTCAGCCGCGATATTGGCATCCGCTTGCAAAGTTGTGGTGTCAAAACGGAATAGAACTTGTCCCTGAACGACATTGGAACTTGGCGGCACTTCAATACTCGCGATCGCACCGTCAAGCGGCGATGTAACGATCTGTGGTTTTGCAGCGACAACTTCAAAAGGTGCCAGCACTGTGAGTGGCACCGGCAAAAAAATAAGACATGCAGCCCCGAATAACAGCAAAGCAGAGAGCCATCGCGGCAAGGAAAAAGTACGAAGCAAGCGAGGTGGAGAAAGCGCGCGCAGGGCATGGCCGCACGTTGTTGCAACGCGATCCGCAATGCTCAGACTGGCATCACTCCACTGTTCTCCTGATGCATACAGCAGCCCGCCGAATACACCTTTGCGACTGTCCACAAGTGGCACCCAAAATCCATATATGTAAGGGTATCCATGGGCATTGCCCAAAACAGACAGATCGACTCGCATTGATTTCGCGGCTTTGAACTGGGCGTTAGCCAATATGCAGATGTCGCGTACCAGTGGAGCTTGTGGGTCTACACCAGCAACGCTCGATGCTGCCTCCACCTTGGCCCTGCCCCGGCGGGTAAACGTGATCAGGAATGCTTGGTCAAAACCAACCAAGTCCCGTGGTTCGTTCACAGCAAAAATGCCAAGCGCCGCCCGCGTCGGCAGGTTACGTATTTCACCTTCAATCGTAACAAGTTGCTCAAGCTTACCCACAGTCCTGGCGGCTTGATCTTTCTTTGGGAAGTGGATGGTATTGTCAGGAACGGGGAAAGATGCCGGATGCGCAGATTTAGGGGTGCTCATTGATTTGAACGACCTTCTTGGGGAGAGAGTTTGCGCATCCGGCACTTAACTGCCGGCACGAAGGAACATTGCTGTTCCACTCATGCCGGGCAGAACGGATCCATTCTGTTCCTTAAGAACGGCAAATACCTTTACGGTTTGGCTGACAGGGTCGACGGTGGCACCAACGCGAACCACTTCACCTCGCACGTTGGTGTTCGTTTCATCGATCATGAAATTAACGACCTGACCTTCTTTCATCCACGCCAGCCATTTGGAAGGAACAATGGATTCGACTTCAAGCCGCTGCGTGTCAACAATGCGGATGAGAGGTTGGTTTGGCGCTGGACTTTCGTGCTCTTGTGCAATGCGCTGAACCATGCGCCCTGCAAATGGCGCACGATAGTCACAAGCACCGGTTCGCGCCTGGACAGCAACAGCTTCCGAACGTGATTTTTCGTATTGCGCCATGGACACCTTGACTTCATTTGCCCCGATTGCCCCCCGCGCCAGCAAACGTTTGTTGTTAGCGTAGACAAGTTCCTGCGCCCGTGCGTTCGCAAGTGCCGCATTGATTTCTGCCGTAAAGCGGCGACAATCAAAGGCAACCAACACATCACCTTCGAGAAACCCCTGCCCTTCCAGAACCGGCAGACGTTCAATTCGGGCGGAATAGTCCACGGAAATCGTTGCTTCAGCCAAGGACCGGACAACACCTCTGGCCTTGTAGTCTTCCGCCTGCGCAGCCGTTGTCATCAGGAAACAAAACGCCGCGGCGATCAGTTTCAGTCCCATGTTCAACCCCTTTCCGGATTTTTATTATGTCCCAGACCGATCACCACGCTCCACCCAAGTAGCGCGAAGCCCATTGGCAAGCGCCTTGACACTCTCCTCACCAGTAAAACCTGCGCTGTAAGGATCAATCCCAACGGAGGCGTAGACATTGGCAAATGCATTTTGCTGGTCTGCATGGGCGATATCGTACTTCACCGAAGCAACAAGTGTGTTCATCTCTTCACGGATCAAGGCTTGCTCGCTAGTGGCATCACTTGCGGCAGACGCCTTGACTTGCTTCAGGATCCGTTGCTGCACATAAAAATAGTCGGCGGAGTCTTTCAGGATTTGGGCATTCTGAACATAGCGCGCCCGGGACGCATGGACCTGTGTAAACACAGCCATCGTGAGGGCCAGCGCCTGTTCGCGGTTGACTGCATCACGCGCTTCGTTTTCACGTTTGAGGGCGGGCAAATTGAACACGCGCATGACGTTCCAACTCGCTTTCGCCCCCCAGGACAACCAGTTTGAATGCACCAGGAGATCGTTGGAGTCCAAATTTGCGCCACCAAAAACCTGGATGCCCGGCAGCAGCTGCAGCAGCTGCGCATTCGCTTCCTTGGCACTGATCCGCTCTTTCAAGAGGGCTTCCCGCAATTCTGGACGGTTGCGCATGGCCATCTCGACGAGATCGTCGCCCGAGTTCGCGAGTTTGAGTGTATTTTCGCTGCGTTTAGGAATGACAAGACTGAACTTGGAACCCGGCGGCACATTCATCAATGCCGCCAACTGGATTTTGGCCGTCTTCAACTCCAATTCGAGTTGATGAATCTGCTTTCGGATATCTACAAGTTCGCGCTGATAAGTGAGCGCTGTGAGGGGAGCCAGGGATCCGTCTCGCGCTAGTGACCGAGAGTTCGCCAATGCTGCATTCACCCGCCCCTCCAAAGACTGCAATCCGGTCAACAGCCGCTCGGCACTTGCAGCGCGCCAATAAGCTGTTCGTACGTCTTCAACTATGCGATTGACGGTCTTGCGCCGTCGCTCGGTGGCAATCAGCTTCTCATCACCCGCTTGCTTGGCTCTCACATAGGAAAGCCCGAAGTCCAGCACGTTCCACGACGCCGCAATATCTGCGTTGATATTTTCCGCTTGCGCAGATGTCGATGCATCTTTCGACACATTGCCCGTGGTTAATGATCGCGAATAACTGCCCGAGTTGGGGTCGCGACCGGCATAACCGGATTGCGCAACCACCTGTGGCAATAGCGCGGCAGATTTGACGTCAAGCGATCTCGCAGCCAGGGCCTCATTCATCATCTCGACTCGATAATCGAGATTATATTTCAGCGCTCTGGCCATCGCTTCATAAAGGCCGACAGAACCATGAAGTGCCTCTTGGTTCGCTATAACCTGTTCGGCGTTCAGGCTGACAAACGAACTGATTTCGTCTTCCGTCAACGCATCTGGCTTGACGCTGCACCCAGCCAATAGCCCCACCATCGCCACTGTGGCCAATACTCTAGCTTTCATCTTGCCCGCCTAAATTGAAAGTTGTACATTTCATAATATTACCGTTTAAATTGCATATTTCAACAAGTTTGTTCCTGCTACGCCATCATCAGCCCGACAAAGCGCGTAGAAGGCTATCGTTGATTAGTTGTTTTTGCTCAATTAAACTGACTGCTTGTTGGGCAAAATCAGAGCCGGATGAAGTTGGTGCAAAACCCTGCTCTCTCTCAACTTCTGATTCAATCTTCACGACACCAGACGCATGATCGATTCGCACAGTCCATGTTGAAAGTTCTCCATTGGGCAATCGACCTGTGACAAGGAATTCAGACCACGGCCGACCTGGAGAGACGTTAATGATAATGTCCTGTGCACCAACTGTGGTGATATTATCGGGCAATGAGAACCCATCTGAACCGGTGATCTTTTCGACCAACGCAAGATCAGCCAGAGCATCAATACCGACGTGCAAGGCTCCATTGCGCATCAATGTGCGGAGCGCAAACACGTCTTGACCACCAAGGGAAAGTCCAAACGCTGCGACATCGCCAGCATATGGTTCCACCTGCATTGGATTAAGTAGATTGTTGATCCAACTCGACCTCAAACCTTGCCTCTCAAGCCAGTCAACCACCCTCGACACGGGATTCCAGCCTTTGCCAAGTTCGGCGGCAGAATTCAGGTCGGAGATGCCGTTGACCGAAGCAAGGATTGGTGGATACACCAACCAAGGCGTTGAATTCAAAGACATGAGACCTTCGTTAGCCGAAGAAATGGCGGATTCAATAACCGGCCTTGGAGGAGACGTGAATTTCGGGATGTCAGAAACTTGATGGCTAGGATCAATCATGGCAAATGGAACATTGTCGACAGTGTAGGTAAACGTGACAGTGATAAGACCACCCTTTCCATCATCAGCTGTAACAGTGACCGTGTAAGGGCCTTCTTCAGCCGCACCAACTGCGATTTCACCGCTAATCACGCCCATGACAGGATCAATCGTCAAACCTGGCGGCAAGCCCGTCGCTGAAAACGCAAGTGGGTCGCCATCTGGATCGGTGAAGGCTTTGCTGATGTCGATTTCAGCATTATCCCCTTCCAAATTGAAACGATCCGGTAAGTCAGCTGCAACTGGAGCATCGTTGGTGCCTGTAATAGTGATTGTAAGCGTTGCTGTATCAGTACCGCCATTGCCATCAGACACCGTGTAGGTGATCTGCTCCGTAACGATCTCACCAGCTGGCAGAGCATTAGCCGTATCATTTGGTGTAAAAGTATAAGTACCATCGGCGTTCAACACAATCGTACCAAAAGGCATGGCGATTGGTTGCCCAACCACTCCACCACTGACCGCCGAAACGACAAGTGGGTCGCCATCCGTATCGCTGTCATTGGACAGCACATTACCTGTCGCTACTGTGTCTTCATCAATAGCAGTCGCATCAATTGTCGCCACCGGCTGCGGATTACCAATTGTGTAGGTAATGGTTGTGGTCGTTTCATTGCCTTCGCCATCATCGATGTTGACGGTGACGAGATAGACGCCATCTCCATTTTCACCACCCTGGCTGGCATCAGGCGGGAGTGTGCCGCTAATGATGCCAGTCGCCGGGTCCAGCGTCAGGCCCGGGGGTAATCCCGTCGCTGTATAAGTAAGTATGTCGCCTTCCGGGTCGACAACAAAGTCAGAGACATCAATCGTGGGCGGCGTCAGACTGTCGCTCGTCACAACATCCGGGATGATGTTGAGTGGATCAACAGCTTCAATCGGATCAAGCGGCGAGCCTGGATTGTTCGGATTAATGATCACAGGCGGATCATTGGTCGGCGTCATGGTGAGCGCGAGCGTCGCCATATCCGTACCACCGTTGCCATCACTGATGGTGTAGGTCACGACCGGGATCGGCCCATCATAATTTGGCGCCGGATCGAAACTCCACGACCCATCCGAATTGATGGTCAACGTGCCGACATCTGGAATGATGGCCGGTGTCCCCGCTGGCGTGACGCCAATTCCAGGAATATCAAATTGCGTCACGACCAGCGGATCGCCGTCGGGATCGGTGTCTGCGCCGGGGGCTTGGGTCAGAACATTGCCCGATGCAAGTATGTCTTCGGTTACATTAGCAGTGTCATTCTCCGCCACGGGCGGAGGATTGTCGATTGCATAGGTAATCGTCGTCGTTATGACACCACCATTGCCGTCATCGATCGTGACGGTGACAGGATAGATTCCATCATTCTCAGGTCCGCCCTGTGAGGCATCAAGCGTCAACGTTCCAGTAATGAGACCTGTTTCCGGATCAATCGAGAGTCCTGGCGGCAATCCTGCAGCACTGTAGGTCAGCGTATCGCCTTCCGGATCGACGACATAGTCGGATACATCAATTGGCGCAGGCGTCAGGCTGTCGCTCGTCACAACATCCGGAATGATATTGTTTGGATCTTCAGCTTGGATCGGATTGAGCGGCGTTCCAGGATTAAGCGGATCAACCATAACCGGCGGATCGTTGAGCGGCGTCGTAATGGCCAAGGTCAAAGTGGCAGTATCAGTTCCACCTTCACCGTCAGACACTTTGTAGGTCACCACAGGAATTGCACCAACATAGTTGGATGACGGAACAAACTCATACGAACCATCAGCATTGATGGTGAGCGTGCCGACATCTGGAATGACCGCAGCAGAACCCGCTGGCACAGTGCCAACGCCCGGAACCGCAAACTCCGTGATCGTCAGCAAATCCCCATCTACATCGCTGTCATTGACCAGCAGACCTTCGACTGCCGGAACCGTCAACGTCGTATCTTCGATTACCTCGCCAGTGTCATTCTCAGCAACCGGAGCTGGGTTTCCGACAGTGTAGGTAATTGTCGTTGTTGTGAGATTGCCGTTGCCGTCATCAATGGTAACAGTGACAGGATAGATGCCGTCGTTGTTCGGCCCGCCTTGCGAAGCGTCGGCAGGCAATGGACCGCCAGAAATGATGCCAGTATCGGGGTCGATTGAGAGTCCGGGCGGCAAGCCCATTGCGGTATAGCTCAGCGTGTCGCCTTCCGGATCAACAACGTAATCCGATACGTCAATTGACGGCGGCGTCAGACTGTCGCTGGTGTCAACATCAGGAATGATATTGTCAGGATCTGGCACCTCAATCGGGTTGAGCGGCGTACCAGGGTTCAACGGATCAATGATCACCGCAGGGTCATTGACCTGGACCATGCTGAGCAGAAGTGTCGACGTGTCGGTCAAGTCACCATCTGATACAGTGTAGGTGATGGCCGGTATTGCGCCCGCATAGTTGGGCAATGGCGTAAAGCTGTAGGAACCATCCAAATTGATCGTGATGTTGCCAACATTCGGGATAGCAACTGGCGTACCGGCTGGATGAACGCCGGTCAGCCCCGGAACCGTAAAGCCCGTGATCACGTTCGTTGGGCCGTCCGGATCAACATTGTTTGCGAGCAATCCCGTTGCTGCGGGGACAATGAGAGTCGTGTCTTCTGTGACGTCTGCTGCTTCATCATCATCAACGGGCGGGTCGTTGACACCGAAGACCGAAACAGTGAGATTTGCCGTCGAAAAGCCGCCGTTTCCATCAGAAATGCGGTAGCTGATCTGGGTTTCGGCTGTATCTCCGACTTGCAGATCCTCAAAATCATTGTTGTGATCGAACTGGAATGAACCATCAGCTTGTACAGTGATCAGTCCGCCATTCGTTCCAGCTATAGCTTGGCCAACGTTGACAGCCACACCGTTGATCTCGACAATCGTCAAAGGATCGCCATCTGCATCGGTATCATTGGCGAGAAGGCCCGCGCTGGCATTGGCCCCCATATTGCTGTCCTCGTCAACCGGAAAATAGCTGTCGTTTACGGCAACAGGCTGATCATTGACTGCTGCCATGCTCAAGGTGAGGGTGGATGCATCGGTACCGCCGTTGCCATCGGAGACGGTGTAGGTGACGACAGGAACGGGTCCGTTGTAGTTCAATTCCGAGACGAAAGTATAGGACCCATTGTCGTTGATGGTGAGTGTACCGACGGCCGTTGCACCATCGGTGACGGTGACGGCGGTGCCGATCATTTGCGTTCCAGTCATGCCGGCAATAGTGTAGCCGGTGATGGTCAGCGTGTTGCCTTCCACGTCGGTGGCATTGTTCAAGAGATCACCCGTGGCACCATTGGCCACGATCAACGTCACATCTTCGGTGACGGTGTTGGTTTCATCACCATCGACAGGATTGTCATTGACGGCTGTCATGGTCAGCGTCAGCGTTGAAGTATCCGTACCACCTTGCCCGTCAGAGATGGTGTAGGTCACGACCGGAACCGTGCCGGTGTAGTTGAGGGCTGGCACGAATTCATAGGACCCATCGGCATTGATAGTGAGTGAGCCAACCGTGGTTGCACCAGACAACACCGTGACGGCTGAGCCCATCGGCTTGGTGCCAGTCATGCCAGCAATGGTGTAACCCGTGATCGACAGCGGATCGCCATCGGCATCGGTTGCTCCGGCCAAAAGATCGCCCGCTGAGCCGTCTGCCACTGTGAGAGTTGTGTCTTCCGTCACCGCGTTGGTGTTGTTGGAATCGACGGGGAGATTGTTCACATCGCGGAAAAGAAGATCAGCGGTCAGCGGAACTGCGTTTGACCCATCAGCATTCAAGGCCGGAACGCCAGCGAGATTCAGCGTTGTCGCGTCACGATTGTCGTCGTTGACATCAAATCCGTCGTTGGCGTCTGTCCCTTCAAATATGTCGAGCAGACCATCTAAGTCTGTATCAGCCGTTGATGTCAGGGACGTTGGTTGCCCGTCACCACGTTCGGCGATGTCGGCGACACCGTCATTGTCGCTATCGCTGTCGAGATAATCGGCTGCCGTGGTGCCGTCGGTATTGACCGGCGTCAGGCCGAGCGAGCCCGTGCTTCCGGTTCCACTTGTTGCATCGTAAGCATCATCGAGGCCATCACCATCTGAATCGAGGCCGGCAGGCTCCATATAGCCTGCCGTCGTCTGGGCTTCGACATTGTCGGTGATGCCGTCATTATCCGAATCGATGTCAACATTGTCAGTCTTGCCGTCGCCGTCAGAGTCACCTGGCAAAAGCGTCGACAACGTCAAGCTGTCAATGGCAAAATCAACGCCAGCTTGCCCATCATTCGAGGTGGTTGCGTTGATCAGCGAAAAATCGGCCGTTGTGCTCGCTCCCGAATTCCAGGTACCGGAGAAAGTCGTCCACGACCCGTTGCCGCTGCCGGAGGATTGCGCGCCAAGGATCACGTTCTGGCCGTTGATTACAACGTTGATGATGACAGGATTGGTTGCGCCAAAATTGGCGAGGCGGAACGAGAAGGTGTAGTCGGTGTTGGCCGTAACTGTAATTGGCGTTGCGGAGCCAAAGATTTCCATGCCGGCAGCGGCCCCGCCTGGGAATGTGAAATACTGGAGATATCTGCCGCCGGCCACCCCATCACCATCCATGGTGATACCGCCATTGCTGGTTTGCAGCACACCATTGGCGTTCTGGCCGGCAGCGAAATATGGCGCAGAGTCATAGGCTGGAAGCCCCGCGGTGAATGTCTGCGAATAAATCGGGGTCAGCACCGAACCTTCGCTGGTGTCGGTGATGCCGTCATTGTCGTCATCAATATCGGCACTGTTCACAACGCCGTCGCGGTCGCTGTCGCGTGCCAGCGTCACTGTGCCGATGTCTGTGCCGCCAATGCCGTCTGAAACCTGATAGCTGAAGGCCTCTGTGTTGTTCGCTCCCGCACCAATGGTCACATTCAGCGTGCCATCCGGCAGCAGCGTGACTGTCGTGCCGGAGACAAGTGTGACAATCGACGGATTGGCACCACCGACAGGTATGACGACGGCGGGATTGGCAGGATCAATGATACCAGTCACCGTCAGTAAATCGCCGTCGACATCAGTGTCACCGGGCAGCACAGGAATATTCACGGCGACTCCCGTAGCCGCAGTTATCGGGCCTTCGTCATCCGCTACTGGCGGATCGTTGACGGCTGTTATGGAGAGGGTGAGGGTGGAGGTATCGGTATTGTTGACGGCCTGGCCATCAGAGACAGTGTAAGTGACGACCGGAACAGGTCCGTTGTAATTAAGGGCTGGGACGAAATTATAGCTGCCATTGGCGTTGATGGTGAGCGAGCCCACCGTGGTGGCACCATCAGTCACCGTGACAGCAGAACCGACAGCCTGCGTGCCAGTCATGCCAGCAATGGTGTAGCCGGTAATGGTCAACGCATTGCCTTCCACATCAGTGGCATTGTTGAGCAGATCTCCCGCCGCTCCATTGGCAATCGTCAGGGTCACATCTTCAGTGACGGTGTTGGTCTCGTCGCCATCGACGGGTGCGTCATTGACGGCTGTCATGGTCAGCGTCAGTGTCGAGGTATCGGTGCCACCCTGACCATCCGAGATCGAATAAGTGATCTGTGGAACCGGGCCCGTATTGTTCAGCACGGGAGCAAACGTGTAACTGCCATCGGTATTTATTGTGATCGTGCCAACGCCAGAAATGACGACCGGCGTTCCGACAGCTTGGGTGCCTGCCACACCGGCAATGGTGTAACCCGTGATCGTCAGTGTATTGCCTTCCACATCCGTAGCATTGGCGAGGAGATCGCCCGCCGATCCGTCTACCACCGTCAGTGTTATATCTTCAGTGACGGTGTTGGTTTCGTTGCCATCAACTGGTGCATCATTAACCGGCGTAACGTGAACAATGGTGCTAGCAGTGTTCGAATTCTGGACGCCATCGTTGACGGATACATTGATGATGCGGTCGATGGTCGGTGGCGTATCAGAGGTGTTTTCGAAAGCCACCTGAGCCAGGAAAGCCGTGTATTCCGCCTTGGTAGCCGTGCCACTCAGCGCAATGGAAATTGTACCTGCAGTCTCGGTCACAACGTAGTTGATGTTGCCAACGGTCCCACTCACACCATCAGCAACAGGTGTTCCCGCAACCACCAATCGGTCATCCGCCTGCTTGTTGATAAGTTCGACTGTTCCGGACTCCAAATTGGCACTATCGACATCCTCAACTTCCGATCCCGCAGACGTGATCGATACCGGTGCTCCACCTTCGATAAATGTCTTCTCGGTTCCGCTGGGGTCATTGGCAAAGAAAACGTAAAAGTCATCCCATTTTGCAGCAGCCGTGGCTCCACCAACGACATTGTAGATATAGGCCCTGACTTCATATGTCGTTCCTGCCTCAAGCTTGAAGTCAGTGCCGTCGAAGTTGGGATAGCCTGGAGCATAGTTGGTTGGGCTGCCATTTGAAGGTGATGAGTTGTCCTTGGACAAAAGCGATGAGGTTTGGAAGCCATCATCCGAAATGGCAATGGCAAACTGAAAGTTGGGTCCACCTGCGTTTAGCTTGGCTACATTGGTAATCCAGCTTTCCGGCATGGAAGTGGTCGTCGAAAACGACATTGAGATATAGTCGCCGCTGGAAATTGCGTTTCCGAGTGTCAGTGCGCCTGCACCGGTAATGTCTGCATGCGTCCCACCGATATAACTGATGTTGATTCCACTTCCCGCAACTTCATTGCCGACACTTTGCGTCACATTCGCCGGTAATATTGCGAATGATGGTTCGTTGCGATTGACAGCATTTGGCTGTTGGTGACCAAACAGGAAAGCACCACTGCCGGGAGCTGGCGCAGTGTAAACTGTTTCCGCGCCAAGATCCAAATGTGGTGCCGTGTGCAATGGCATGATCGTTACTGTCGCCGGTCCCGAGCGCGCTCCACCAACGTCAGCAACGGAGTAGGTTATTGGAGTCGGAACGCCAAAGAAACCAGCTTCGGGCGTGAATGTTATGGCACCGGTAGTTGTGTTGACGGACCAGGTGCCTTGCCCAGAAACAACGAGACTTGCCCCCGGTCCGGCGCTGCCTGTAATTTCGACGGAGGCTGGATCGAGTGCATTGTCCAGATCGGTATCATTGCCAAGCACATCGATGGAAACGGCCGATCCGACTGTTCCAGAGCCCAAGTCCGCATTTGCAACAGGTGGATCGTTCACCGCTGACATAGACAATGCAAGCGTGGAGGTGTCGGTTCCACCCACGCCATCTGACACTGTATAGGTCATGACAGGGACGGGTCCGCTGTAGTTGAGTGCCGGGGTAAAGCTGTAGGAACCATCAGCGTTAATAGTGAGCGAGCCGACGGTGGTTGCACCACTGGTAACTGTCACCGCCGTGCCCACGGCTTGGGTGCCAGTCATGCCAGCAATGGTGTAGCTGGCAATGGTCAATGTATCGCCATCGGCGTCAGTTGCGTTGTTAAGCAAATCGCCCGCAGCACCATCGGCGACGGTCAGCGTTACGTCCTCGGTGACGGCGTTTGTCTCATTTCCATCAACGGGCAAGTTATTCACGTCGCGGAACAGCAGATCCACGGTCAGCGGCACCGCATTGGAGCCCGACGCATTGAGGGCGGGAACGCCCGCCAGGTTCAGTGTTGTCGCTGTGCGGTTCTCGTCATTGACATCAAAGCCGTCAGAGACCGTGCCTGCTTCGAAGATGTCGAGCAGGCCGTCAGCGTCAGTGTCGGTCGTGGAGGTGATGGATGTCGGCTGGCCATCGCCACGCTCGGCGATGTCAGCCAGAGTGTCGTTGTCACTGTTGAGATCAATGTAGTCCGCAGTGTCAGCTCCATCGGTGTTGACTGGCGTGAGACCAATGCCACCCCCGGTCCCCAAGACGCCAGCATCATAGGCATCATCAAGTCCATCGTTGTTTGCGTCAGTAATGCCCGCGCCTACACCTGATGGTGCAACATAGCCTGCGGTGGTTTGCGCCTCGATGTTGTCGGTTATGCCGTCATTGTCCGAGTCAATATCGAGCGCGTCGATAAGTCCGTCGCTGTCTGTGTCGGGTGGCAGAGTGTGTTCACCGACGTAGAGCGTCATATATTCGTTGTCAGCGCCTAAACCCAGTTTTTCACGTGTAACGATGATCGATCGATAAGCTGAGCCTGCGGGCAGTTTGAGCAAGACAGGTACAAGATCCTGATTGCCGGAGTAAGTGGAAATGTTGGCGGGATCGAGCACAAAGCCTGTTGCTGTGGCCGTTGCAGATTCCAATGCGGTGTTGAGAATTGCGCCGTTCGCATCGACACCACCATATCCAGCACCGGGATTGATTGCATCCCAGCCCGTATAGTTTGTCTCGAGTGTTCCGTCAGCCTTGATGGCCGTGATCGTTACCTTGGCATCATAAATGGTCAGGTAGTCGGGATAGATACCGGAAATGCCAACGACAGAATATTCATTGGCAACGCCAGCAGTCGTGCCGGTGAAATCCAGTGAAACACTGTGTGTGACGGGACTGGCGGCCCCTGTTGCTGTCCAAATCGTCAGGCCAGATGTGGGACCCAACAACCCGTCTGGAAACGCCGCAACGAATTCAGGCTGGGTTGCAAAAGTCGCAAGTTCTGGAGCAGTTGTGCCTCTTGGGAAGCCTGCCTGTACAACATAACCGCCTGGTGAATAGCTGAGCACCGTGTTGATGGCGACGGTGCCACCGTTGGGCATCGGCACGGTACCAGTCAGAGAGCCAGGAACCCAACCAGAGAAATCAGCAATGTCAAATTGGCCTGGCCGAAGCTCAACCGTATCCAGAATGCCATCATTGTCATCGTCGATGTCAACCGTATCGTTCAGGCCATCATTGTCAGTATCACCATCACGGAATGCGAGGTTGATGGTAGTGCCGCTGACGTTAGAGAGATTGGCGGCAAGTGTTGATGTACCAGCGAGGTTATACTCGGATTTGTTCGCAACCGTGGCACCAGCCGCCGTAGTCACGTTGCTGTCATTGACATCGGCGCCGTCATTGATTGTGCCCGCTTCGAAGATGTTGAGCAAACCATCCCCGTCGGTGTCGGTCGTGGAGGTCACTGACGTTGGTTGGCCATCTCCGCGTTCAGCAATATCGGCTTTGCCATCATTGTCCGAATCGGCATCAAGATAGTCCGCAAGGTCACCACCGTCCGTGTTGACCGGCGTCAGGCCACCCGATCCAGCCACGCCACTTGTCGGCGTTGCATCATAGGCATCGTCAAGACCATCGTTGTCGCTGTCATTGCCCGAAGGTGCTATGTAACCTGCGGTCGATTGCGCTTCCACATTGTCCGTAATGCCGTCATTATCGGAGTCGATGTCTTGGCTGTTGGCAAGGCCTTCCACAGAATCCAGAATGCCGTCATTGTCGGAATCAATATCAACGTGGTCAAAGGAACCGTCAGCATCCGTGTCCGACAAGGCTGGAGCGGACTGGAAGATGAATTCAACTCCATCGCCCAGCGTATTTCCTGCATCTTCATTTGTGGCACCTGCGGCAAATCTCAGGGTAAAGCCGGAAGTCGCACCGTTGATCCGGACACTTCCCGATGCTGTCTGGGACGCCGCGTAATTGGATTCGGATGCTTGTGCTCCGGCTGTTCCAATTGAACTGTCCGTCATGGTCGATAGACCTGTGGCGAAGTCAGACGTGCCAGCAATTTCCGTCCAGGTCAGGCCATTATTGATGGAAATAATTGCACCATTATGAATATTGAGAGTGCCGCCGGCAGTGGTGCCGGTGCCTCCGATGCGATCGATGTGCAGAATTGGATTGTCAACGGTGACCGGAAGGTTCGTCACCGAGTCAAAAAACTGGAATGTGACGGTGCCACCAAAGTGAACGGCGGCTTGCAAGCTTGATGCGGCAGCCAAGGATGATGGCGACCAAAAGTGCTGACCAACGACATCATCACCCGCTGGATTGAACTGGCCCGCCGTAAAGTTTACGCCACCAGTTGAAGTCGAGTTGGTCGTCGCAATAACTTTGACGCCGTTTCCAAAGTCGAAAGTAGCCGTCTGCCCTGTAATGGTCCAGTTGCCGGACTGACCCGGCGGCAAACCTGCGCCTTCCGCGATATCCGACAGACCATCATTGTCGTCATCCGTGTCGACAAGATCGGCCTGATTGTCGCCATCTGAATCTCGATCCATGATCACTGAAGCAGATGCCACGCTCGTGCCATCAGTTATCCGATAGGTAAACGACTCCCTGCTCGGGGCGGTAAATGGCTGCGTGATCAAAAGTGCGCCGCTGGCCTGCAAAGTCACTTGAGTAAGGCTCGTGAGAGTGACAGTCGATCCTGCGCCTGCAAAATTCAAAACCACGCCAGATTGTGGATCGACAATAGACGTGATTGACAACGGATTGCCGTCGGCATCGGTGTCATTCAAACGCGGATCGAAAAGAATTGGTACACCGGGCTGCGTAACAATCGTGTCATCGTTAGCAATTGGCGCGGCCAGCAAGCGTTGCCATTCCGTCGCAGAAAAAATCTCCGTTTCCAAGGTGCCAGTGAACTCTTCCAGCACCCAGTCGCCACCAAGTTCGGCAGCACCCGTCAAGTCGTCAGATGCGGCAACGTCAGCGCCGGTTGCCTCAGACAGCGCGGTGATCGCACTGGCACCGCGTGTGCCTGCCCCGAAGTCGCAACCATAGATCAGAATGTCGGCCTCATTTGAAAGCGCAGACTTGATGATCGCGATCTCGTCAGCATGGCGGCCATTGATTGAGACTTCTGTCAATTTGGTTAAACCCAGGTCAAGCGTGCCGGAGCGCCCGTGCGAAATGACATGGATAGCATCGATGCCGGACCGGCCTTCGAGAACCGCTGCCATTTGCTCAACACCGTCTGAATCGGAATTCAGAATGTGAACCTCAACATTCGGCCCAAGGTCACTGATAATCACGTCGACGTCTTCCACTGCCCAATCAATGAAAACGATCTCGTCGGATGTGTAAGGCACTTGCGTTGTTGCAACAGGCTCTGCATCGACAACAGGAACAGTGTCCCGCAGGGCGTCTAGCAACATTGCCTGACTTTCCGGCGCACTGTCGGAAAGGACAGTCTCCCGGATCAAATGGTCGGCAATGTATTCGCCAGCGGCGGCATCAAACATGATGCGCGGTTCCAACATGAAAAAGTTGCTTCCAACTTGCTTTCTCACTGGTTTGTTGGTTGAAGCCGGGGACGCTGCAATGGTCCGCCACCGCGTTGCCGAACTCATGAGTTTTCGCGTCAGTTTACCCATTCCCACTCTGCTTTCACCCTTGTAGTGTATTATTCCATCACTACAATCTATATGCGACTCCTTAACACGGCCCTAATTGAAATTGCAATATTCAAACTACTGAATTTTAAGTTGTGTTACGGATGCTGTTTTTCAAACAGCAATGGACCTAAAAAATGGTAGCTATACCAATGAAAAATATGAGCTATTTCTTAACTCCGACGCCTGTCGGCATTCGGCCACAGCTCGAAGAGCTTGTGAGTGTAACCAATGACAAGAGCGCCGAAATTAACCATCACGCCAGGGAGTATCGAATTTACGCATGCCAAAAATGGCGGCCTGCTAAGTCCGAAAACGTTCATCGAACGCATAGCCAGTCGCCCTGACAGTGCGGATGGGGTCTGGTTCTTTCCCGCGGCTCAGGGCTTTGCGCAATCTTCCGACATGCACGTCAACGGTTCGCTCATCGACGTCCACGTCCCGTCCCCAAACCGTATCGAGCAGCTGCGAGCGCGAATAGACCCGTCCCGGATTGCGCATGAGATGTTCCAGTAAGCGGAACTCAGTGGGCGAAAGATCAATGTCCCGGGTTGACCGCAACACCCGTTTAGAGGCACGGTTCAACATGAGGTCACCCGCTTTGAGTTCCTCAGCAACGGAATCCGGATTGACACGGCGCAGGATGGACTTGATCCTGGCCAGAAGTTCCGGCACCGAAAACGGTTTCACCAGATAATCGTCAGCGCCCGTTGCCAGACCGCGCACCCGCTCTGCCTCCTCGCTACGGGCGGTCAGCATGATAATTGGAATGTCCTTTGTCTCAGGCCGAGCACGAACGAGCCTGCACACTTCTATCCCCGATATCCCGGGAAGCATCCAGTCGAGCAGGATCAGGTCGGGCCTCTCATCCGCGATCAGCATCATGGTGTCTTCACCATCAGGCGACATCCGCACACGATGACCTTCGGATTCCAGATTGTAACGCAGCAAGATCTGGATTGGCTCTTCGTCTTCAATGACAAGAATCGAGGCTGCCATGTCAGTCTTCCGATGGCCGCATCATTGCGGTAATATCTTTCTTGGGACGTGTTTCCGAAATGGTTTTGCCATGAATAAGATAGTGGATGTTTTCCGCTATATTTGTCGTGTGATCGCCGATACGCTCCAGATTTTTCGCACCAAACAGAAGATGTGTGCACAGGCTTATGTTGCGCGGATCTTCCATCATGTAGGTAAGGAGTTCGCGAAAAATAGAGTTGTAGAGTGCGTCCAGGTCTTCGTCGGAACGCCATACAGCCAGTCCCAGCTCATCATTGCGTTGGGCATAGGCATTGAGTACTTGGTTGAGCTGCGCCTGCGCCATTTGCCCCATGCGGGCAAGACCAGTTGAAAGCCGGCGCGGCAATACCTCAGATATCGCATGGGTGCGCTTTGCTGTATTCTTGGCCAAATCGCCAATGCGTTCGATATCTGATGACACGCGTATGGCCACCATGATCTCACGCAAGTCCAATGCCATCGGTTGACGCTTGGCGATAGTGAGAATGGCCTTCTCTTCAATCCGCCGCTCAAGGTCATCCAGTTTCTGGTCATTGCTGATCACTTGATCCGCGAGTGCGATGTCGCGCCGGGCCAATGCCTGAATGGCGTTGGCCAGTTGCTCTTCGGCAATACCACCCATTTCAGCGAGCTGTGTCTTCAGTGCTGAAATGTCGTTGTCGTAAGCTTTTGCAATGTGGTCGGGCATGTCTTTGCGATCCTATCCAAAGCGTCCGGTAATATAGTCTTGCGTGCGCTTGTCCTGCGGGCTGGTAAACATTTCATCCGTATCGCCATATTCCACCAGTGTGCCGAGATGAAAGAAGGCGGTCAGCTGAGAGACGCGCGCCGCCTGCTGCATGGAATGCGTGACGATGATGATGCAGTAGTTCTGGCGCAATTCGTCAATCAACTCTTCAATGCGTGCCGTTGCAATTGGGTCAAGCGCCGAGCACGGTTCATCCATCAATATGACTTCGGGATTGACAGCCATTGCACGGGCAATGCAGAGGCGCTGCTGTTGGCCACCAGAAAGGCTCGTACCCGAATGGGCAAGGCGGTCTTTTACCTCCTCAAACAAGCCAGCTTTCTTGAGTGAAGTTTCAACAATCTCATCGAGTGCTGTCTTGTCCTTCGCCAAACCGTGAATGCGCGGACCATAGGCCACATTCTCGTAAATGGATTTCGGAAACGGATTGGGCTTCTGGAACACCATGCCGACGTGTGACCGCAGTTCCACCACATCGACATCTTTGTCATAGATGTTCTTGCCATCAAGACGCACCTCACCGGTAATGCGGCAGGACGGAATGGTGTCATTCATCCGGTTTACAGCGCGTAAGAAGGTAGACTTGCCACAGCCAGATGGACCAATGAAAGCGGATACTGCCTTGTCTGGTATGTCGATCGACAAGCCGTTAATGGCCCGTTTCTCACCATAGTAAATGTTCACATCACGGGCAGCAATGCGAGGTTGGCGTTCGGCCATGATGCGCGGAGCGGATGGAGTGATAATAGATGGAACATGCATGTTCATAATTGAATACTCACCAACGTCGTTCGAATTTTTTGCGAAGGAAAATGGCTACCGCATTGAGCACAAAGAGAATTGCGATCAATACCATAATGGCAGCGGCAGTTTTAGACTGGAAGGCAAGTTCGGGCAAATCCGACCACAGGTAGATTTGCACGGGTAAAACAGTAGCGGCATCAGTGAACCCTCTCGGTACATCCGCGATAAAGGCCACCATGCCGATCATGAGCAAGGGCGCCGTTTCACCAAACGCGCGCGCCAGACCCAGGATGGCTCCTGTGAGAATGCCGGGCAAAGCCAACGGCACCACATGATGAAAAACTGCTTGTTGATCAGAAGCTCCAACACCCAATGCTGCCTCCTTGATCGATGGCGGGACTGCTTTGAGTGCCGCGCGTGACGCAATGATAATTGTTGGCAGAACCAGCAGTGCCAACACAAGCCCACCCACCAGTGGTGCAGAACGCGGCATGCCAAATACATTGAGAAACATGGCCAAACCGAAAAGACCAAAGATGATGGAGGGAACCGCCGCGAGATTGTTGATGTTCACCTCAATCAAATCCGTCCATCGATTCTTCGGGGCAAATTGTTCGAGATAAACTGCAGCGCCCACACCAATTGGCAAACCCAATGACAGGGCTACAAGGGCTGTGAGCAAAGAACCGACAATAGCGCCACGCAGACCTGCCAGCTCAGGTTCACGGGAATCACCATTACTGAAGATGCGCCATGATAGATGTTTTTCAACAGGCACGGCTTTAGTGACTTTCTCAAGAAGCGTGGTGTCCGCCTCTTGCGATTGACCCTTGAGAAAAAGATCCGCTTCGTCGGACAGCAGAATGTCAGCTTCTACAGTCTGTCCCACCAAGGTTGGATCGGCAATCACACGCTCGCGCAAGTCTGCACTTGCATCCTGGGACAAAAGCAGATTCAGTCTTTTCTTGTCAGCGCGCGAATTCATATCCGGAAACTGGGCGCGCCATGAATCCTTAACAATGCCAGAGAAGTCGGCGACACCCGGGTTGGTCGCATCGATTTTGGCGGCATCCAACGTCACATCAATGGTGGCGCGGTGTTCGAAGAATGCCGGCCATCCTTTGCGGGCAATATCGACCAAAAGATGGACCAAGAATGCGGACGTCAGCGCCAGTGCCACGGTACCATAGGCTTTGAACCGTCGTTCGGATGCATAGCGCTTGGCGAGGCGGTGTTGATAGTTGGTGTCAGTCATACTGCTGCCTGTATTTCTGCACGGTGCGCAGTGCGATATAATTGAGGGCCAGTGTGAAGAAGAAGAGGACAAGGCCGAGGGCAAAAGCCGACAGGGTTTTGGCCGAGTCGAATTCCTGGTCACCCACCAGCAGTGTTGCGATTTGCACTGTGATGGTAGAGACGGCAGCCAAGGGATTGAATGAGAGATTGGCAGCAAGGCCTGCAGCCATCACGACGATCATGGTTTCGCCAACGGCACGCGAAATCGCAAGCATGATTGCAGAGACAATGCCGGGCAAAGCCGCTGGCAGAACCACGCGTTTGATCGTTTCTGATTTTGTAGCCCCCATGGCGAATGACCCATCGCGCAAGGATTGCGGCACAGCATTGATGATGTCATCGGAAAGCGAAGAGATGAGCGGCACAATCATCATGCCCATCACCAGGCCTGCAGCGAGTGCAGACTCGGATGCGACATCAAGGCCAACGGACTGCCCGACATTGCGGATCAACGGGGCAACAGTGAGCGCTGCAAAAAATCCAAGAACAACGGTCGGAATGCCCGCCAGAAGTTCCAGCAATGGTTTGGCAATATTACGAACGGATTTGCCGGCATACTCCGACATGTAAATGGCGGAGAGAAGACCGAGCGGAGCAGCCACCACTAAGGCAATTGTTGTGATGAGCAACGTGCCAAGGAGCAAGGGGACAAAGCCAAAACTTGGTGGCGAGCCAGTTGGCGACCATTGCGTGCCAAACAGGAACGACAGCGGATTGACCTCTCGGAAAAAAACCAGACTTTCGAAAATGACAGAAGCAAAGATACCAACAGTTGTAAGAACTGCAACAGCCGAGCAGGCAAACAGCAAAACCTTTACAACTTTTTCCTGCAGGTTGCGTGATGTCGGACGCCCACGCGTCAAGCGTGATGAAACGCCTTCAGGGTGTGGCAATGCGCGCGCGTCCGACATGATTGTTACTTCAGACCGTCAGCAGTGACGAGCTTGAGTTCCAGCGCATCTGCGCGGGACTTTTCAGCATCAGCACCGGGAAGTGTGACCAGCCCCTTATCGGCCAGATAGCCATCTTCACCGATAGCCTTCTCGGAAACATACTCAGCGATGAATTCCTTAATACCCGGAATAACATCAACATGTTGCTTCTTGCCATAAATGAAGAGCGGACGAGCCACTTTGTAAGAGCCATCAGCGATGGCCTCGTAAGTTGCTTGCACACCATCAACGGCCACATCTTTAACAGTGCCGGCGTTCTGTTCGAGGAAGGAAAAGCCGAAAATGCCAACGGCATCTGGATTGGCCTGAAGCTTCTGAACAATCAGATTGTCGTTTTCACCGGCCTCAACATATGCACCGTCTTCGCGCACGGACTTCCAGACCTTTTCGAATGCCTTTGCATCGGATTTCTTCAATGCAGCGAGGCCTTCGTACTTGGCAGCACCAACTTCAAGTACGAGTTCAGCAAAGCTGTCCCGCGTGCCTGAGGTTGGAGGTGGGCCAAGAACTTCGATTTTGGTGGCAGGCAACGATGCATCCACATCCGACCAGAGCTTGTTTGGATTGGCAACGAGCTTGCCGTCTTTGTCAGGGATTTCCTTGGCAAGGGCAGCAAAAATCTGCTGCTTGGTGAGCGCGAAGGCTTTTGCGTCCTTGGATTGGGCCAGCGACAGGCCGTCAAATCCAACTTTGATTTCAACGATTTCTGTTACGCCATTCTTTGCGCAGTCTTCGAATTCGCTCTTCTTGATTTGACGCGAAGCATTTGTGAAATCGGGGTGGTCTTCGCCCACACCCGCGCAGAACAATTTCATGCCGCCGCCAGTACCCGTCGATTCAACGACTGGCGTCTTGTTCGACGCCTTGCCGAAAGCTTCGGCAACAGCAGTGGTAAAAGGATAAACGGTTGAAGAACCAACAATCCTGATTTGATCGCGGGCAGCGAATGCGGGGCTGGTGGCCAAGGCCAGAAGGCTTGCGGTAAGGACGAGCTTTTTCATACAAATCTTTCTCCATTTTGAAACAACGAGGCTGCTTCTAGGGGCCGCACATTGCGCTTATGCGACGGCAAGATCACAGATTTATGACAACTCAAGTATCTGACTTGAAATGAAAAAACCTCCAGCAAGAGGGCCAGAGGTCGGGGATTGGCATAGTTTTCCGTCTGATGTGTCTATCGGCGCGTTTGGTGCATCTGGCTGGCGATGCGCTCAATATCATGGCGCGACAGGCCCATGTCGAGCAAGTCGCGATCCGTGAATTTACGCAGTTCGGTAATTGTCTCGCGGCGGCGGCGCCAAACTTGGACGCGGGACTTCAAGACTTCAAACATGATTATACCTCATTCAGATTTTCGGTTGGGGCTTACTGCTAGGGTCGAAAGGCGACAGCGGTGCGAAGCACAAATTGCAGTCCGATGACGGCTCAGAAAGAAGAAGGCCGCGCAGCAGAGGGGGGGGGAGTGCGCGGCCTTCAGTGGAACCGGGTCGAGGATTACTCTAACCCAGGGCAAACTCGACCCGGACCAAACAGGTGACCGTGATCAGGAGTTTTCAGTTTTTGAGCACGATCTTGCATTAAGATTTCACAGTGACGGTCATACCTAAATCTGGTGACGAATGCGTGACGACACGTTGGGGCCCATAATGCGAAGAAGTTTGGTAATCCGAAACAGGATTCCATCAATGTCACATGAGTAAATGATTTGCCGACCCCTTCGGTCGCTGTCCAGAACGCCGGCCCTCAACAGTGTTTTTAATTGGGTTGAAAGAGTGCTATTGCCGACTCCCAATCGGGTTGCAATCTGACCAGCAGCCAGCCCCTCTGGTTCATGCGCAAGCAGTTCAACGATCTTCAGCCGCGCAGGGTGACCCAGCGCTTCAAGCGTTTCTGCGACAGCTGACAGTTCCATCATTCACGGATAATCGAACTATGTGACAGTCTCGTGAATGCACCATAGTGTCGAAAGACAAACCAAACAAATGGAGTTCCGTGATGCCGAAGAACAAGAAGACCTCAGAACAGACAAGGACCTCAGGAAAGGTGAGCGCAGTTCGTGTCGACCATGACGCATCAGGTATCGTTTTTGAAATTGCGGGCAAGGGTAAGAAGGGTCTGACAAAGGTGTTTCAAGTTAAAGCCCCCCTGCTCTGCAGCATGGTATTTGCATCTTACACCACCGGCAACAAGCTACATGTCGAACATGTGCCAGGCACTGATGTCATTCCGTTAAGTGTCGTTGCATTGCGGCTTGGCACAGATTCTGAGCCAGCAAAAATCAGAGAGAAAAAAGGCAACACAAAGCCGTCGATTGCAGCGGAGGCAGGCTCCGAAGCCTAGTCAGTCACGATCCGCAAATGGCAGGATAACCGCGAACCGGGATCCCAATCCAACCTCGGACGTGATGTCGAGGCGACCGCGATGCCGCTTGATAATATGCTTGCAGATTGCAAGCCCCAGTCCCGTGCCACCGCGCGTACGGCTGTCCTGCACATTCACGCGATAGAACCGCTCGGTCAATCGCGGAATATGATGGGCCGCAATGCCCGGACCATTGTCGGTAATGCTCAACAACGCCTCCTTGTTCTGGCGACTGACATCCACAATGACCCGCTTGCCCTTGCCAGAATATTTGATGGCGTTTTCAATCAGATTATGGGCAACCTGTCCGAGTTGATTGGCATCACCCAGAATGAAAACATGCGACGCCACTTCAAAATTCAGGTCGCAGCCTGTTTCATCCGCCAGCGGTCGCAGAAGTGAATCGGTTTGACGCACCACCATCCCCAGGTCAATCCGTTCCTTTGGTTCAATGTGAGCGTCGACTTCAATACGGCTAAGGGACAAAAGATCGTCGATCAGTGCCGACATTCTTTCGGCCTGTGCCTTCATGAGTTTCAGGAATTCTCCACGCGCCTTCACATCTTCCTTGGCAGCACCTTGCATGGTTTCAATGAAGCCAGACAGGGTAGTCAAAGGCGTTCGGAGCTCATGACTGGCATTGGCAACGAAGTCGGATCGCATGCGTTCAATTTGTGCTTCTCGGGAGCGATCGCGGAGGATCAGCAAGACCATTGGTGCGCTGTCCGGTGAATTCAGCAGCGCCAGATGAACAAGCATAGTACGCGAGACTTTTGCATGTTCTTCATATTCGACTTCAAAAGGACTTTCTTGGGCAAATGCTTCGGCAAGAGCCTTGGCAACGCGCGGCGACCGGACAAAGAGCGTCAACGGTTCCCCCACCAGTTGACCCGCAAATGACTGCTGGGCAAAATCATTGGCAGCTTGGATGGTGCCTGCGCGATCGACCACCAGAGCTGCATCGGGAAGTGCAGCGATCAAACTTCGAAAAATCGTGAGAGAACTTGCAGTCATGTTGTCAGACTAATGAAGGAATACCACAAGTCAAATAACTGAATTGCGATCCCACGTGCAAACGACCAACGAGAAACACACACCCTCAAGAGTCTGTCCTTCCTGACGTAGCGGCCTCTCTAAGGAGCCCTCTTGTCCCATACCGAACGAGTGGCCTCGTACACAACTTCACCGTCCTCACTCCCCGGAAATGGATCGGGCCAATCGACTGTACGAACATGGTGCAGACCAGCCTTCTCTAGCACACGGCGTGATGCGTGGTTCAACGCCATCGTGCTCGCAAATATTTTAGCATACTTGCAAGTTTCGAATCCCCAATTGACAAGCGCAATTGCACCTTCCGACGCCAACCCCTGCCCCCATTCCATCCGGCACAATCGATATCCTAGTTCGGCCAGCTGTTCATTCTCTCGCCACAAACAGAACCAACCAACGAATGCACCGTTGCTGCTTCGCCGCGCCGTCCAAACATAATCCTCCGTTCCTCTGGGCATAAGAAACGTGGTGTCTACATGGCTCTGTGAATGATCGACAGCGTAACCACCATTCAAGAAGCGCATGACTTCCGGATCGCGCTCAAGATCCATGAAATCAGCACGGTCACGCGGACTGCATGGCGAAAGAGTCAGCGTCTTCGTCTCCAACATAGCCATGGGTGTCGCTCTAGCTGATTTTCGTCCGTCACAACAGTCTTTCGAGTTCGCACGATATCATGCAGCCCTCGTCAGTCGAGGCTGCCGTTCAAGTTGTTGCATCATGGCCTCGCGTCGCTGACGAAACGCGTCATGCAGGTCATCAGTTTGCATGTCTTCCCAAGTGTCACTTTCCTGTAGCGTTCTGGCGGCTGCCGTGCGGACAAACGCCTGAATCCGTGTCAAGCCACACACCATGGTGAACATGCCACCCCAGGCTGCCGATATGGCCATGCAATAGGCTGCAAGAATCACATGCATGGGTGTGACGTAGTTGAGTTCACTGGCTTTCCCCAAGACAAATGGCATCGTCCAGGACACAAAGGATATGCTGCCCATCAGGGTTAGAAGGGCCACATGCGACCGGTTAAGTTGATCGAACAGTCGACAACCGATTTTCTCTTTCAGAATCGGCAAGACATGCCTGTGAATGAAAACACCATTGACAGTCAATACAATCACGATGGCGATTTTGGCCCAGAGCTTTTGATTGGTAAGGTATTCTGGCTTCTCGGCCAAGTTGATCCAGATCAGGGCCAAACCTGTAAACCAAAGCAGAGCCAGGCCGGCAGTTACGATGCGCGACAGAACTTCGGCCTGATGAACAGTATAGTTGCTGATCGGCCTGATGATGCCACGATTGAAAATGGTTAGGTCGAGGAGAACGGCACCTCCCAATCCCATGACCAATCCAAAAAGATGCGCAATTTTGACAAAAGTCAGAAGATGCATGAGAACAACCTTTCACGCGATACAGTTTCAAAAAAACCACACATCAAATGTGCGATCGTTGTTCGTCGTCCACAGCGATACGCTTCCAATTCCTGCAGACTTTTTCATTTGCAACTGAATCTGAAACCGCGACGCCCAAGTCGCCATTGGTGGAGAAATCAGGTGTAATTCCGTCCACAATCAGGCTGTTTCTTGACCATTCTGCAAAACGAAATCGACAAATTACTTATAATTCTCCTCACTCAAATGCGTTCCACCCTGCAATCAGGCGCGTCACTGTGGTCATGCAACAGAGACCTGCATAAACCAACGCCACCATGGCGAACCAATCCGGGCGCAGGCACATCAGGACAAAACAAGCGATTGTTTCGGTCCCCTCTGTAAGGCCGCCAAGGTAGTAGAATGCTTTGGTCGGATAAGCTGCACTCTTCTCACCGCGTTTTTCGGCCATGATGGCGTAAGCTAAAAAGCTCACACCCGTGCCGATGAATGCGGCCAGCAGCACCGCAGCTGACAATGCATTGCGGGGTGGATCACAAATGGCAAAGGCCAACGGCACACTGGCATAAAAAATGAAGTCCAATGTGATATCCAGAAAAGCACCACGGTCGGACGAATGTCCAAGACGCGCAAGGGCACCGTCCAACCCATCGCCAATGCGATTGAGTAGGATAAAAAACAGTCCGGCATAAAAAATACCGGCTGCGATCAAGATCGCCGCGAGCAGACCAAATCCAAATCCAACAATTGAAACCTGGTTTGCCGACACCCCAAAGTGATGAAGTCGACGCGCCAGATAGTCCACCACCGGCTTGGTGATGGCCAAGGCCGTCCGGTCAAACATTGTGATTGCCTTTCAGAATCATTGCGCCGTTGACCATGGCAAATCGAACCCGCGACCGCCAGTCAGTTTCCCGTGAGTTCAGGTGACGAGAGTCGGTTCAAATTTCCGCGTGATGGCCGAAATACCGGCAATCTGATCTAGAATATCAAACAGGGGCTCAAGAAACTCCGACGTGGACCGATCAAATCGCGAGGCATCGTATCGCTCTCCATAAATGCGCAGCGTTGCTCCCACCGTGCCCGTCCCTGACAACCGCAAAATGACACGGGCCCCCAACGCAAAACACAGTCTCATGCCCTGTCGCGTGGCAATTGTACCGTCCATGACATTGTGATAGGCGAACTCATCGGCAAGCGTGATTTCACCGAGCTTTGTTGCGCGACCCTCCAAAGTCGCAAGCCGGTGTCGCAAGCGCTTCATCAAATCCAGACACGCCGTTTCGTCGAGTTCTTCATAGTCACGTCGCTCGTAATATGTGCGTCCGAATGATTGCCAGTGTTCAGACATCAGTTGTCTGACACTGCTGCGCGTAACAGCGAGGATATTCAGCCAAAGCAAAATGGCCCATATGCCATCCTTCTCTCTGGCATGATTGGAACTCGCGCCATAGCTTTCTTCACCACATAAATTGACAAATCCCCTGTCGAGTAAGGAATTGAAATGTTTCCATCCCGTAGGTGTCTCAAAACAAGGAATATTCAAATGGCGAGCCACTCGGTCGACTGCTGAGCTGGTTCCAAGCGAGCGAGCGACACCAACTGCACCATTGCAATAGCCCGGTGCCTTGCTCATGTGGCTCGCCAGTATCGCAAGGGAATCCGAGGGTGTTACGAATACACCACGGCCCATGATCATGTGGCGATCTGCATCACTGTCTGAAGCTGCGCCAAAATCTGCAGCACCACGCATCATCTCGTTGTAGAAACGGTTCGCATAAATGGGATTGGGATCAGGATTCTGACCTCCAAAATCCGGCAAGGGCGTGCAGCCGACCAGTGACGATGCTGGAAAACCCAGGAGATCAACGAAGATCTTCTTTGCATAAGGACCGGATATGCCACTGAGGCCATCAAACTTCAGGCTGAAACCGGATTTCGCCAGGTCCATGATCGCATCAAAGTCAAACAGCGACTGCATGAGTGTAACGTAGCTTGACACTGGATCAATGACCTTGACGGTCATGTTTCCCAGTTGGAATGTGCCCAGCGTGTTCAAGTCCAGGTTCGTCTCATCAACAATGTCATATGAGGTGATTGATTTTGTTTTGGCGTGAATAGCTGTCGTCAGCGCAACAGGCGCTGGTCCGCCGTTGGCCACAATGAGTTTGATGCCGAAGTCCCCGTCACGCCCACCAGGATTATGACTTGCCGTCAGCAAGATGCCACACCTCGCATTGCATTTGCATACAAGATGTGAAGCGGCAGGAGTAGACAGCCAACCGTTTTGACCAACAACCGTCAACTCAAAACCATTGGCAGCCGCCATGCGGAGCACAGTGTTGACGACAACGTCCGTGAGATAGCGCCCGTCGCCGCCAAGCACCAAAACAGGATTTCCGTTTTTCGGGATGCAATCAAACACCGACTGAATGTAGTTTTCAGCGTAACCCGATTGGGCAAAAATACTGACCTTCTTGCGCAAGCCGGAGGTGCCTGGCAATTGACCGGAAAACGGCGTGGTGGAAACAATGGCCATGTCAGCCAACTTGCTTTCTATGCCGCTTTACTCAGTTTTCCATAAACACTTGGGTGAAGAACGCTGTCAGTAATTCCCGAAGATTTTCGCAACATATCCAACATCTCTTCGGACGTTTCCCACAAGCCTGCTGTAGCAGTCACAGCGCCATATCGACGGGGCGATCCGATCCTGTCACCAGCGCAGTTGAGACGACGTAAAATACGCTCCATGCGCAGATCAATGACAGTCACGATGAAGGTAAGGCCAGCAGCCAATCCGATTTCACACAGTGCCAAAAGCAGCTCGGCACTTGCTTGATGAACACCATGCGGGCCCCATTGTTCTGCGAGCTGGGTATCAACACAATATCTGCTACTTTCCCAAATTGTCGGACTGCGGATAACTTGTCCGTCCGGCAGCAATTCATGAAAGACGTCTGCAAGCATGTTGGGACCAGTTGTCGGAAGCAGCCTTAGGCTTCCGACAACGTGGTCAGTTCGCTCATCGACAGACAAAACATACAAAGGATTCAGAGCGTCGAATGAATCAATTTCGCGCTCGCCATCAGTTTCCACGTCCCATTGCAGGCGATCATGAAAAACGCGTTTGCGAAGCCGAAACATATCATCAACAGTCGACCGATGGTCATTTGCATATCGTCCGTCAATTACCCGTATCATGGTTCTGCCCCCAGTTGCGAACTGCGAAAAGCTTAAGTGGATCACCTTGGAAGCCTACTGCCATTTATAGCAGTAAGCGCGATTTCAAGTTTGGGTAAGGTCATGTTGTATCAGATCAAGCCACGCAGCAAAGCCGAGACAACGGCGTGGGTGGTATTCAGGCTTCCCAGTTTATGTCGCGCATTCTCAAGGAAAAATCGAACGGTACGCGGCGTAATTTTGAGGATCGCCGCAATATCTTCGTATGTCTTGCCTTCCGCACTCCAGTGCAGACATTCAAGTTCTCGCTGCGTAAGTATGTTTTGCTGGCTCTGCTGTTGACCAGTCAAGGTGTTTAAAACACGTTGGTGGAAGAAATCGGCAATAATGCGCAAGTCTTTCAAATGACTTCGACGAAAGTCCTGCCATTCACGTGCCCCCATCGACGCACTGACGCTGAACACTGCCGTTTCACCATGCATGCCGTGTACAGGAAACGTCAGGCCTTGGCTGCCGACACCAAATTCCTGCGCTTCACCGAAAAAATTCCGTTGGGGCCGACCGATTGCGTCAAGTCCATTCCAGTCTATTGGTAACATGCTGGTCATCCCCCGTCTGACAATCGGGTCAATGGACACATAGTTCTGGGACTCATAACGTATTGCCCAGTCTTTGGAATACGTGTTGTGCACGTAATAGTTTTTCACGTTGCTGACTGGCAGGTTCACACCAAGGTAGGCCAGGTTGTCGACATTAAACATGTTGCAGGCAACACGCAGGAACTCATCACCGCACTCTGTGATTTGTAACTTGTCGTTCTGGGCAAATACTTCGAGAAAAAGTTTATCGAGCACCCGTCCCCCTCACTTGCGATTTATCAGTGAAACCGCTCGAATCGAATATACATCTCATTACACCGATGGCAACACGCGGTCAGGTGGCTTATGGCCGTCAGCCCATGCCTTGATGTTGATGATGACTCTTTCACCCATCTCAATGCGGCTTTCCCAAGTGGCCGAACCGAGATGCGGAAGGACGACAACACGCTTGTTCACCAGCAAACGGGGATCAACGGCGGGTTCGTGCTCAAACACATCAAGCCCGACACCTGCGAAAGCACCATCTTCAAGTTGTAGGCAAAGGGCATTCTCATCGATGATCTCACCGCGCGCGGTATTGACGAGGATCGCTGTGTCTTTGAGGAGTTTGAGACGGCGGGCCGAAAGCAGATGGTACGTTGCTGGCGTATGAGGACAATTGATGCTCACAATGTCGACGCGGGCCAACATCTGGTCAAGACTTTCCCAGTAAGTCGCTTCAAGTTCGCTCTCAAGGGCTGGCAGTATCGGTTTGCGATTATGATAGTGAATCTGCAATCCAAAGGCACGGGCACGGCGGGCCACGGCCGTTCCAATGCGCCCGAGGCCAACAATACCAAGCCGTTTTCCCTTCAGGCGATGACCCAGCATCCACGTCGGGGACCAACCTTGCCATCCGCCATGGACAGACATCAACTGGGCACCCTCGACCAACCGCCGAGAGACAGCCAAAATAAGAGCAATAGTCATGTCTGCCGTGTCTTCTGTCAGAACACCCGGAGTATTTGTGACGACAATTCCGCGCTCCATGGCAGACGAGACATCAATGTGATCGACACCATTGCTGAAACTGGCGATCAGTCTGAGCCGGGGCCCAGCGTGAGCCAACAAGTCTTTGTCAATCCTGTCCGTAACAGTCGGCACCAGCACATCAGCTGTCTTCAGCGCATGGATCAAAGCGTCTTTGCTCATGGGAACATCGGCTTCATTGAGGCGCGCCTGAAACAGCTCCATCATCCGCGTCTCTACCAAATCTGGCAGTTTACGCGTAACAACAACCAGAGGCTTGATTTTTGTCATGAAATGCCCGCTGTTTACGAATTTTTAAGCTAACCGCCTCTCTAGTCGCCCATATTTTTGGCTGCAACAGGAAACGGCAGTGAACTTGTCCACCACGACCAGCACCACGGGGCATAACTATGTCCGACTTGCAATTCCACTTGCGGTCGGCATCGCAATTTTGGCGGGTGCAGCTCATTTGGTGGAAAAACGCAATGCCAACAACGCACCATCCGACGGCCTCTCGACCGGTTCTGTATCAAAATCGGCACAAGTTGGGCCGTCCGGCCTGCCTTTGCCCAGATTTGTCAGCTTGAAGAGTGAAAAGGTCAATGTCCGCAAAGGCCCTTCAAGTGATCATGATGTAGCCTGGGTATTCCACCGCAAGGGCATGCCTGTGGAGATAGTCGCAGAGTTTGAGAACTGGCGGAAAATTCGCGACAGTGAAGGGGCCCAAGGGTGGATCCTTCAACAGATGCTGAGTGGCAAGCGGTCCGCAATTGTGATGAGTTATGGTCACACCAGCCAGGCCGACTTGCATGTGTCACCCCAAGGAGACAGTGCCTTGGTCGCCAAGCTGGCACCCGGCGTAACCGGGCTGGTCAAGGATTGCGACGGCACCTGGTGCAAAATCGAGGCGCAGGATTATAACGGATACGTATCGCAGTCCCGCATTTGGGGTGTCTACCCGGGCGAAACCGTAGATTAGGTCCGTAGAACGTTAAGCCTTGCTTGAACTCCCACGGGCTCTAACAACGCTCTCGCCGATGTTATTCGAGATGGTTTGGACAAGTTGTGGGTCGGCAGGATTGCCATCAAATGTCAATCCAGCTGCGGTAACGTTTCGGATGAAACTATTGGCGGCTGAGTACGGGTCGTTTGCGTTGATTTCAGAAGCCTTCTGGAACCAGACACGGATATCCTTGCTGATAGTCAAATCATCTTTGATGATGCTGTAAGTGTAGCTGTAGGCCTTCCACCAATCCTGAGTGTTGATATTAGTTAGATTGCGAATTGTCTCCCGTTGTTGTAAAGTGAGTACGAGATTCCCCATCGTCTTGCCCCTATCTGTACCAGTTCTTTATGAGTGCGTCGGTGAATTGCAGGCGCTTTAGAATTTGATCGAAATCCCTCACATCGAAGTGAAAATCCAGGAGTTCTGGCATCTCGGGAGAATACCTGTAGACACTGCACCAATGCGGGTTGAGCCCGTTCTTGATTTGGGGTTCATAACAGTGCCCGCTGTAAGCGTAAGTTGGATCGATCCTAAAGAAATTCAGAATTCTTTCTGACTTATCTGTCGCTGTGAAGGATGCCTGGAAGCCGTGCATTTCTTTCACGCGGCGTCCCGGAAAGGTTTGGTCGAATTCAAGATTCCTTCGTACCGTATCAACCGCCCCTGAATAACCATCTGGACGCAGCGACTTAAGAATGACGAAAACTTTATAAATATTGAGCCAGCTCGATTCCCTGATCAATTCGCCAGCTCTGTCATAGGGCATGCAATCCCCTGTTTTTGGGTCGATGTTCAAGCTTAGCAAATCAGTCTTGTGCCCAGGTGCCACATAAGGCCAGACCATCTTGACACCGTTGATTTCGACGGGTTGCAGATTTGCAAAGCAGTTGGGCTGCCGTTCTGCAGAGGGCGGAAAATTCAAGTAGTCCGGGTGTCCGGAACTTTCCTGCGCACTCACTTGAGAGTTCGCAAAAATCTCGAAGTTAAGAATGGAGCAGGCGATGAGGAGAGTTTTTGCTACCACTCCACCACTCCCTTTCCCCCACCAGGAGCAGCCTGGATCATCTTCATCTTCTTGCCCGGATGGATTTTCTCGCGCAGTTCCTTGAGCATCTCCTCCTGCCCGCCGAAGGGGCTGAGAAAATCGATGAGCCACAGGTTTTCGCCTGACTTCCAGTCCGTCGGCATCAGGCGGCGGATGCCTTTGGTGACAATTCGCTCTTCCGCCTCTTCACCAAGATAGGCCCAGGAGGCGAAGCCCAGCGGCGCTCCATCTTTCTGCCACAGTCTGAACTGGCTCAGCATGACGGGAGGCAGCACCAGCCAATCGATGTCGGTGATCATCACCTGTCGCGCAAGCGGATAATCACGTCAATACGGTCAACAGACTTGCCCTCCGGCAGCGCCGGTAATCCTGTAAGTTTCACATTCCGGGCGTCGATATCCATGAGTCCGCCCTTGTCGACATCAAAGAAGTGGTAGTGATCAGCCGTATTGGTGTCGAAGTAGCTGCGTTCGCCTTCGATTGCGATCTCCCGAACCAGACCAGCCGATTTCAGTTGGTTCAAGGTATTGTAAACAGTTGCGAGCGAAACATCGATTTGAGCACCGGTCGCTTCTGCATGAAGGTCCTCGGCACAAATGTGCCGGTCACCGACACTGAACAACAGGTGCGCCAAAGCAACACGCTGGCGCGTCGGTCGCATTCCCGCCGCCCGCAATTTCTCTTGGATGTCTTGATCCGTTACCATGCCCTATCTTAAACGCTTTGCGAGCCTTGACGCAACAGGTGCCGTTAACGCTTTGGCCAAGTTTCCGTGACTAGGATATGTGATGGCCGCCGATTACTCAAAGTCAGTCTCTGCCGTCACCATCAATCTCATGGCGCGCACGGCCACGCTCATGACGCCGGAACTTGAAGGCATCACAAAAGCAGCGCCGATGTTGACCGGGAAGCTCGGTTGGTCCGCTATTCCCCTGCTGACTGTGGGCGAGACGATTGGCGACCATCAACCCGTTGGCGCATTGGACGGTATAGGCCATCTTTCATTGAACGCGACAACCGTGCGAATCTTTGTCAATCACGAGCTCGGTGCAAGTCGAGGCAAACCATATACGCTGGACAACGGCACAGCCCTCACTGGCGCACGCATCAGTTATTTTGATATCGACATCACGTCAAAAGCCATCATCGGTGGTGGCGATGCAATTGCGGCCATTCACAACCGGGCGGGTGATCTCGTCGCATCCAGGAGTAATTTGGAAAGTGGCGCGTTCACAGCATTTTGTTCGTCTGTCCTTGTCCGCAGTAATGAATTTGGCGAAAGCCGGGGCCTCATTGACTCCATCTATTTTGCAGGCGAGGAAAAATCATCCAGCCCCGGCGGCACGGAATGGGCGCTCGACGTCGCGACCGGTGAACTCTGGGCCTTACCCGATTTCGGCCGTGGCAAATGGGAAAACATCGCGCCTATTGATACGGGCGACACGTCGCGTGTCGCGTTTCTCATGGGCGACGATACACCCGGTGCCGCGCTGTACATGTATGTTGGTACAAAGAATGCGAACGGGGATTTCCTCTCACGCAACGGTCTGCGCGATGGCCAACTTTACGTGTGGTCTGCCGATAGCGGCGACCTGACATCAGCGACGTTTCAGTCGGGATCAAAATCCGGGACCTGGAAAGCAATCGCGACACGCAACGCCAGTCTGGCGAGCACGGCAGGCTACGATGCCCTGGGCTACAAGACCGCCGAAAAACTGGCAACGGATGCTGACGCACTGGGAGCATTTTCATTTGCCCGCAACGAAGATGTTGCGCGCGATCCATCCAATACCAACAATTTTGTTTTCACGGCCACCGGTTTTGCTGACTTTGACAATGGCGCAAATACAGCAGGCATGGTTCACACTGTTTCGATTGACTTGAACAACGTCGCAGGCCCTAAAGCCACAATCAGCATCCTGCACAACGCCAATTCGGCACCCGGTCAACCCATCCGCAGTCCCGACAATGTCGAATGGTCCGCCGACGGTTGGATCTATGTGCAGGAAGACAGGGCCGCCGGCATTTTCGGTCCGTCGGCAACAAATCCGCTCGAGGCCTCAATCATCTGCATCAATCCCACGACTGGAGTCATTGAGCGCATCGCCACCATCAATCGGGGCAGCGTCGGTGCACTGCAGACAGACACCAATGCAAGTGAACCCGGAGCGTGGGAATCCACCGGCATCATCGACGTGTCACTGGCTTTCGGAAAAGCCGCCGGCTCACTGTTCCTGACCAACGTCATGGCTCACGGTATCGAAGTCGGAAACCTCGTGGAAGGCGGCCAACTCCTGCTGCTCAGCAAACCGGGTGGGGACAACGTGCCCGGTGTGAGCATCAATAAGTTCGCCGCGACAAAAATCGCCATTGGCTCAGCCCAATCGGACATCCTCATTGGCAACAACAGCAACAACGATTGAGAGGCAATGCCGGAAATGATCGTCTGTTCGGCGGCAATGGCAACGATAAACTGTTTGGCAACGCAGGTCAAGGATCGCTTGAACGGCGGCGAAGGCGCAGACAGGCTGTCCGGCGGCTCTGGTGCCGATCGCTTCATTTACAACAAACCGACGGAAGGAGGCGACAAGGTCGTCTACTTCTCCACCACAGATTACTTCGTTTTTGAAGGGTCTGGTTTTGGCCTTGGCGATTTTTCAGGTCCGCTCAACGCCATAAACTTCCGGTCCCGCAAGGACAACTTGGCCCAGGACGGGGATGATCTCTTCATTTTCCGCAAAACCGACGACACGCTGTGGTTTGACAGCGATGGCACGGGCGCTGAACTGCCGACATTGATTGCCGACATCAGCAACGACATCATCATGACCCACCGCGATATTCTGATTGCCTGAGGAATCCGGAATTTTATTCCAGTTTGTGAAAATAATGCTTGACACCGTACGGTGGATGTGCCATATTCGGGAAGATCGCAAGAGCTGGATCACTTCCCTGCCCCACAATAGTTTTGAGCCCATCATGAAAACGACGTGGGCAGCGAGTTGATCCTTCCCCCTTGGACGCAGCGCAGATTCCTGTAAACATCGGAACGAACAAGCAGGAATAGAGCAATGTATCTTGGACTGGATTTCGGCACGTCGTCAGTGAAAGGCGTACTCGTTGACGGCAAGCAGAAAATCATTGCCTCAGCCACCTCCCCGCTCAAGGTCTCGCGCCCCAGGCCAGGCTGGTCTGAACAGAACCCCGACGACTGGTGGAAAGCAGCCAATGCCGTTGTGGCCGAATTGAGAAAAGGCAGAGTCAAGGCTGTCGCAGCCATAGAAGGCATTGGCTTGTCGGGTCAGCAGCATGGCGCGACACTGCTTGATCGCGGCGGGAAAGTCCTTCGCCCCTGTATCCTGTGGAACGATGCCCGATCATTTGCTGAGTGCAAGGACATCATCAAACGCGAACCGGGCGCGGTGTCGCTCTCAGGCAATGTACCGCTCGCAGGCTACACCGCACCCAAACTTCTCTGGGTCAAGAAACACGAGCCCCGCATCTTCGACAAGGTGCGCATGGTGCTGCTGCCGAAAGACTACGTGCGTTACCGCATGACTGGTGACTATGCATCGGACATGTCTGACTCCGCTGGCACGTACTGGCTCGACATTGCCATGCGCCGCTGGTCCGACACGCTGCTCGACGCCAGTTTCATGCGCCGCGACCAGATGCCGATGCTCTATGAAGGCTCAGAACCAACAGGCCGTATCACCGACAAACTCGCCAAAGACTGGGGCATGCCAAAAAAACCGGTGGTCGCAGGCGGTGGCGGCGATAACGCGGCCTCAGCCTGTGGCATTGGTGCGGTGGATGATGGCGCAGCCTTTGTGTCCATCGGGACATCCGGCGTGTTGTTCGTGTCCAATGACGCGTTCAGCCCCAATGCTGACCGCATGGTTCACGCTTTTTGTCACGCGGTGCCGAACACTTGGCATCAGATGGGCGTGATTTTATCAGCGACAGCCTCACTGGAATGGCTGGCGGGCGTGTTGCAAACACCAGCACCAAAACTCTCGGGCGCACTCGGAAAATCCGTCGATGGTCCTTCGTCTGCACTCTTCCTGCCCTATCTCTCCGGTGAACGGACACCCGTCGGCGATTCCGAAGTCCGCGGCTTGATGATGGGCCTCGACCACGAAACTGACGCAAAAGCCATGACTCACGCGGTTCTGGATTCAGTCGCCTTCGCCTTGCGCGATTCACTTGAAGCGCTTGAAGCTGGGGGTTCAAAAATCAAGCGCGTCATGGCCGTCGGCGGCGGCACCCATTCAGAGCTCTGGTTGAAAATCATTGCGACGGTTTTGGGCGTACCTGTTGACTTGCCAGCAGCAGGCGATGTCGGTGGGGCCTTTGGTGCGGCTCGCCTGGGGATCATGGCGGCCACCGGTGAAAGCGCAAAGAAAATTTGCACCAAGCCAAAAATCGCAAAAACCATCGACCCCGACAAAGCATCACGCGCCGCCTACAACGATCAGTATCATCGCTACACAAAAATTTATCCCGCCATCAAGGAGATCAAACTGGCATAAATCTTCGCTCCCCCTTGTGGGGAGGGTTAGGGTGGGGGTCGCTCCGGCCTGTCTATCCTGGCAATGATAACCTGAAACACCTCCCGACCCCCACCCCGGCCCTCCCCACAAGGGGGAGGGAGAAAGAAATCGAAATGATCTTTTACACCCGCAAAGACCCCATCAAATTCGAAGGCCCCTCCTCCACCAGCGATCTTGCTTTTCGTCATTACAACCCGGATCAAAAAGTCCTCGGCAAAACCATGCGCGAGCATTTGCGGTTTGCCGTGTGTTACTGGCACACCCTGTGCTGGCCCGGTGGCGATCCGTTTGGCGGTGAAACTTTCATGCGCGAATGGCACCACATGGCCGACCCCATGAAGGCCGCCGAACGCAAGGCCGAAGTCATGTTCGAAACTTTGCGCCTGCTCGACATCGATTTCTTCACCTTCCACGATCTCGACATCGCCCCCGAGGGCAACACCCTGCAGGAGTTCAACGCCAACGTTACCAAGATAGCGAAAGTGCTTGAAAAGAATATGCAAAAACACAACAAGAAACTGTTGTGGGGCACCGCCAACATGTTCTCCAACCGGCGATTCATGGCAGGTGCAGCCACCAATCCCGATCCCGATGTCTTCGCTTATTGCGCAGCTCAGGTAAAACATTGCCTCGACGTAACCAAGGATTTGGGCGGTGAAAACTACGTCATGTGGGGCGGCCGCGAAGGCTATGAAACCCTGATCAACACCAAGATCGGCCACGAGTTGAAACAGGCAGGACGCTTCCTGGCACTCGTCGTCGAATACAAGCACAAGATCGGTTTCAAGGGACCCATCCTCATCGAGCCAAAGCCAAAGGAACCCTCGACCCATCAATATGACTACGACGTCGCCTCCATCTATGGCCTGCTGAAATCCTACGGCCTCGAGAACGACGTGAAGATGAACGTCGAACAGAACCACGCTATCCTCGCCGGTCACACCTTCGAACACGAAATTGCACTCGCTTCGGCACTCGGCATCTTCGGCTCCCTCGATCTCAATCGCGGTGGCTATCAAGTGGGCTGGGACACTGACCAGTTCGCCATGAACGTTCCCGAGCTGACACTGATGATGATCGAAGTTTTACGCGCTGGCGGCTTCACCACCGGTGGCATGAACTTCGATGCCAAGATCCGCCGTCAGTCATTGGATCCCGACGACATCCTGCATGCGCATGTGGCTTCGATGGATGCCTGTGCGCGCGGACTTCTGGCGGCGGCCAAGATCATCGAAGACGGCAAGCTCGACGCCGAAGTCAACAAGCGCTACGCCAAGTGGAGCGAGCCGGTGAACAAGGCGATGCTGGAAAAGGGCGCGTCACTGGAATCCATCGCCGCCCGCGTTCACAAGGACAAGATCGAACCGCAGCCGGTATCGGCCGTCAGGAATATCTTGAGGGATTGTTGAACCGATACTGATTTGAAATTTACCTCCCCTTGTTGGGAGGAAGAACTAAGGAGACCAAATATGCCCACCAACATCAAAGGCCCCGCGATTTTTCTCGCACAGTTCGCAGGCGATGCCGCACCATTCAACACTTGGAAATCCATCACCAAGTGGGCCGGCGACCTCGGCTACAAAGGCGTACAAGTGCCCTCCTGGGACGCTCGCTTCATCGACCTGAAAAAAGCCGCCGAGTCCAAAACCTACTGCGATGAATTGAAGGGAATTGCGAAGGAAAACGGCGTCGAGATCACGGAACTCTCAACTCACTTGCAAGGCCACCTCGTCGCCATCAATCCCGTCTACAACGAAGCCGTCGACGCCTTTGCTCCCGCCGCGGTTCATGGCAATCCTGCCGAGCGCACCAAATGGGCCGTGGAGCAGGTGAACCTTGCTTCAAAGGCCTGCAAGAATTTGGGATTGACCCGGCAAGTCTCCTTCACTGGCGCACTCGCCTGGCCCTTCCTTTATCCATGGCCCCCGCGCGCGCCCGGCGTCATCGAAGAAGCCTTCAAGGAATTGGGCAAGCGTTGGAAGCCGCTGCTCGATGTCATGAAAGACAATGGTGTGAAAGTTGGCTTCGAACTCCACCCCGGCGAAGATACCTTCGACGGCACCACTTTCGAAATGTTCCTCGAGCAAACCGGCAATCACGAAAGCTGCGGCATCAACTACGATCCCTCGCATTTCGTTTTGCAACAGCTCGACTATCTCGACTTCATCGACATCTACCACGAGCGCATCTTCGCCTATCACGTGAAAGACGCCGAATTTAATCCGAACGGCCGCCAGGGTGTCTATTCCGGCTTCCAGAACTGGACCAACCGCGCCGGACGCTTCCGTTCATTGGGCGATGGCCAGGTGGATTTCGGCGCCATCTTCTCCAAGCTCGCCCAGTACAATTATGACTCATGGGCCGTGCTCGAATGGGAATGCTGCCTCAAATCCCCTGCCCAAGGTGCCGCCGAAGGAGCACCCTTCATCGCCAACCATATCATCGAAGTCACCGACAAAGCCTTCGACGATTTCGCGGCGGGTGGGAAGACAGATACGAGCCAGGCACGAAGGATGTTGGGGTTGGCTTGATTTTCCTTCTCCCCTTGCGGGAGAAGGTGGATCGCGCGTCAGCGCGAGACGGTTGAGGGGGCCGTCCCGCGAAACACATTTCAGCAGCAAGACTCGCTGCGCCACCCCCTCATCCGGCGCTGCGCGCCACCTTCTCCCGCAAGGGGAGAAGGAAATAAAACGGAGAGCACACAATGGCAATCACCGGCACATCAGAAAAAAAATCCCGCAAACTCCGCCTCGGCATGGTCGGTGGCGGACAGGGCGCGTTTATTGGCGCGGTCCACCGCATCGCATCGCGCATCGATGACGAATACGAACTCGTCGCCGGCGCACTTTCGGCTGATCCCAAAAAAGCCCAGACCTCAGGCCGCGAACTCGGCCTCGCTGCCGATCGCACCTACTCCGACTTCAAAGCCATGGCCAAGGCCGAAGCAGGCCGCGCCGATGGCATTGATGCCGTCGCCATCGTCACGCCAAACCACATGCACGTGCCTATAGCACGTGCCTTCATCGAAGCCGGCATCCACGTGATTTGCGACAAGCCACTGGCGCTCAATCTCAAGGAAGCAAAATCACTCGAAGCACTCCTGAAGAAAAAGAAAAATCTCGTCTTCGCTCTTACCCATAATTACTCAGGGTACCCGATGATCCGGCAGGCCAAGGAGATGGTGGCCGCAGGTGCCCTCGGCGACATCCGCCTCGTGCAGGGCGAATACCCGCAAGACTGGCTCACCACAGCGCTGGAAAAATCCGGCCAGAAACAGGCTGCATGGCGCACCGATCCGAAACGCTCCGGTGCAGGTGGCTGCGTCGGCGATATCGGCACCCACACCTATCAATTGATGTGCGACGTCTCCGGCCTCACGCTCGCAGAAATCTCCTGCGATCTCACCTCCTTCGTTCCTGGCCGCAAGCTCGATGACAACGTCAATGCCATGCTCCGCTTCAAGGGCGGTGCGAAGGGCATGCTCTGGGCCAGCCAGGTCGCCCCCGGCCACGAGAACGGCCTCAAGATCCGCGTCTACGGCACCAAGGGCGGCCTCGAATGGACGCAGGCCGATCCCAACTATCTCTGGTACACGCCCTATGGCGAACAGAAGCGCCTCATCACCCGCGGTGGTGCCGGCTCCGGCGCAGCAGCTGGCCGCATAACCCGCATTCCCTCCGGCCACCCCGAAGGCTACCTCGAAGGCTTCGCCAACATCTACACCGAAACCGCCAAAGCCATCCGCGCCGCCCGTGACGGTAAAAAACCCGCCAAAGACGTCGCCTTCCCCGGCATCAAGGATGGCATCGACGGCATGGCCTTCATCGAGGCCTGCGTGAAGTCATCCAAGGCCAACGCGAAGTGGATAAAGCTGTGAGCCTTTTCTCATCAACATGACTGACATCATCATCATCGGCGGCGGCCACAACGGCCTCGTCTGCGGTTATTATCTCGCTCGCGCCGGCCACGCCGTCACCATTCTTGAAAAGCGCGACGTCGTCGGCGGTGCCGCCGTCACCGAAGAATTCCACCCCGGCTTCCGCAATTCCGCAGCAGCCTACACCGTCTCGCTGCTCAATCCCAAAGTCATTCGCGATCTCGAACTCCACCGCCACGGCCTTAACATTGTCGAGCGCGAAATCTCCAACTTTTTGCCCCTTGAAGATGGCCGCTACCTCAAGACGGGCGGCGGCAAAACCAAATCCGAAGTCGCCAAATTCTCCACCCGTGATGCCGGCCGCCTCGATGCCTACGACGAAAAACTGGGCATCGTCGCGGATCTGCTGCGTGATCTCGTGCTCGAAACCCCGCCCAATGCCGTCGGCGGCAAAGGCCTCATCGCCGCTTTGCCCCAATTGTATAAAGCCGGAAAACTTGGCCGCCGCATCGCCAAACTCTCCACCCCCATGCAGCAGGAAGTGCTCAACCTCTTCACCCAAAGCGCCGGCGATTATCTCGATCAATGGTTTGAATCAGCCCCCATCAAGGCGGCCTATGGCTTCGACGGCATCGTCGGCAATTTCGCCTCACCCTATGATGCAGGTTCCGCTTACGTATTGCTCCATCACGTCTTCGGTGAAGTGAACGGCAAGAAAGGCGCATGGGGCCACGCCATCGGCGGCATGGGCGCCATCACGCAGGCCATGGCCAAAGCCTGCATCGAAGCAGGCGTCACCATCCGCACCGGTGCTGGCGTAAAGCGTGTGACACAAGACAAGTTCGGCGTCACCGGTGTTGAACTCGACAATGGCGAACACCTCAAGGCGAAAGCCATTGCGTCCAACCTCAATCCCAAATTGCTCTTTACACGGATGATTGAGGACGAGCGCCCTGTTCCGGAAGATTTTTCCCGCCGCATGCAGAACTGGAAATGCGGCTCCGGTACCTTCCGCATGAATGTCGCACTTGTCCGAACTCCCCAGCTTCACCGCCCTTCCCGGCAAAACCCGCGCCGAACATCACACCGCTGGCATCATCATCGCCCCCTCACTGCACTATATGGAACAAGCTTACTTCGATGCAAAAACCCACGGCTGGTCGAAAAAACCCATCGTCGAACTCAACATCTCTTCAACGCTGGATGATACACTCGCCGCCAAAGGCTCCCACGTCGCCAGCATGTTCTGCCAGCACGTCTCACCTGAACTTCCCGATGGCTCTTCATGGGACGATCATCGCGAAACCGTCGCCGATCTCATGATCAAAACGGTCGATGATCACGCCCCCGGATTCAAATCCTCCGTCATCGCCCGGCAGATTCATTCCCCTCTCGATCTCGAACGCAAATTCGGTCTCCTCGGCGGCGACATTTTCCACGGCGCGCTGTCACTGGACCAGATTTATTCCGCAAGGCCAATGTTGGGATACGCCGATTATCGCACCCCCATCAAAGGTCTCTATATCTGCGGCTCCGGTACCCACCCGGGCGGCGGTGTCACGGGCGCTCCCGGCCACAATGCGGCCAAGGAAATGATCAAAGATCTGTCAAACTAGGAAATCAACATGCCCAATCAGATTGTCACTTTGGCGAAACTTTCGCTTGATGCGTACAAGAACACAGTATTGCCTGTCGACGGTTTGAAAGCGGTATCCGCGACAGAGTTCGGCATTGCTGTTTCGCAATCCGGCACAAATGTGAAATGGACTTTTGATGCCGGAGCTTACCGTGCCACTCTGCCGGACAAGTATGCCAAGAGTTTTAAGGACGACGCCGTCGCTCATGTCTATCTCTCGGAAGACTCCAAAACTCTTGCAGTAGCTTTTCGCGGCACAGATGGCCTGGCTCTCGACAGGGTCCTCGGGTGGGGACCGCAGATGAAGAAGGGCTACTATGCCCTCTATGAACCGCTGATTGATGCGGTAAAGGTCTACGCCGCCTCGCACGCCATCGAGAAGATTCTGATAACCGGCCACAGCCTCGGCGCTGCAATGGCACAGTATAGCATGGGTGATTTGCCCAATACGGCCACGACGAAAGTGAGCGCCGCGATCTTCGGCAATCCCGGCGCAGTCAATGCAGGGAATTCAGCTGAAAATCGCATGATCGAGTTTGAATACTCCGACGATGCCTTCGTGAAACTCGAAAAGTCTCCATTTGTCGATTTCGATCACCAGGGACAGCGCATTCGCATGCCACTGGACAGCGCCTCCACATCGCGCGACGACAAGGTTGGTCGCTACGAACACGATATCGGGCGCTATCTCAAGGCCGTAGAGAACTTTGCCAATCTTGACGGCCAAGTGCCGAGCTTCATGACGGCAACCACCTACGACGGTAACACGACGACCCGCGCCTATGCGGGCGGTGCCGGCAACAACAGTTTGAGCGGCGAAGGTGGAAAGAACGATACGCTTTACGGCGGAGCCGGCAATGACATCCTCCACGGGCGCAGCGGTAACGACTCGTTGCACGGCGGCACAGGTAATGATCGCTTGTTCGGCGATGAAGGCAGGGACAAGCTAACTGGCAATGAAGGTGCGGATCAGTTCCGCTTCGACCAGAAACTGATCAAGGCCAACGTTGATATCATTGCCGACTTCGACACGTCGCAGGATTCCATTCGTTTGAGCAAGTTGTACTTTAAAGGTGCAGGCACCGGACAACTGGACCCGGACCATTTCATCATTGGAACAGCTGCCAATGACGCCAACGATCGTGTGATCTATAACAACAACACCGGGCGATTGCTTTTCGATGCAGACGGATCCGGCAACGGCGCTGCAAAGACCTTCGCCATTGTCGGTCTCGGCACAGTTATCAATGCCGAAGATTTCTGGATCTACTGAGCCAGATCGCTCACGCCTTCCGCTTCTTGTTCTGGCGCTGCTGGTCAATGATGACGGCAGCAACAATAATCAGGCCTTTGACGATCTCCTGATAATAGGCACCCACTTTCAGGAACGTGAATCCTGATGTGACAACGCCGAGAATAATGGTGCCGACAAAGGTGCCCGTGATACGGCCCACACCACCCGCCAGCGATGTGCCGCCAATAACGGCAGCAGCAATGGCATCTAGCTCGAAGGCCACGCCCATGTTGGGCTGGCCCGATTGCGCACGCGCTGCCAGCATAACGCCAGCAAGCCCCGACAGCAAACCGGCAACCGCATAGACCTTGATCAGGTGCTTGCCGATATCAATGCCGGACACCCGCGCGGCCTGCGGATTGGCGCCGATGGCATAAGTGAATTTCCCATAGCGCGTATAAGTCAGCGCCACATGGCAGATCGCCGCCACAATGAAAAACACGATGACGATGCGCGGCACCGGAAATCCCATCACGTCAAAGCTCTGGCCGAACCACGTAAATTCTTCGCGCAACAAGGCCACCGGTTGGCCCAGCGTATACCACTTGGCCAAGCCACGGGCCGATACCATCATGCCCAACGTGGCAATGAACGGCGGGATTTTAGTTTTGGCAATGATCCAGCCATTCAACCAGCCCAGAAACAAACCCAATAATAGCCCCGCACAGATGGCCCAGGCTGGATTGCTGTCAAGAAACCAGTTCAACCCAAATCGAGAGAATTCTGGCGTTGCAAAGGCAGCCCGTGCGTTGGTGGCCGACTGCGCGAAACTGGCCGCTACCATGGCGATAAACCCGACCATGGAGCCCGACGACAGATCCACACCTCCCGTGATGATAACTTGTGTGACACCTACAGCGATGATGCCGATAATCGCCACCTGCAACACGATAATGGAGAGGCGCTGTTTGTTGGCGACAAAACTCTCACACAGGCTGCTGCTGTCCCAGTTACACTTGAACCAGCCAAGCATTTCGAACACCAGAACGATGGCCAGCAACACGCCAAGAATTGAAACTTCGGGCGGCAAGCGACGCACCTTGCTCAAGCCCGTGGCCGACGTACCACCAAGATCACCTGTGTTCTCTGCCATCTTATTCCCCGTATCCCCGATGTCCCTAGTGGGACGCCAATTCCATGATCTTCACCTGGTCCGCGTCCTTGCGGTCCAGGAACCCCGTCACCCGTCCTTCGTGCAGCACCATAATGCGGTCGCTCATGCCCAGCACTTCCGGCATCTCTGATGAAATCATGATGACGGCCACACCCTGCCCTGCCAGCGATGAAATCAGCTTGTGAATTTCAGCCTTGGCCCCCACGTCAATACCGCGGGTCGGTTCATCAAGAATGAGAATTTTCGGATTGGTCATCAGCCAGCGGCAGATCAGCACTTTTTGTTGGTTGCCACCGGAGAGATTGATGATCGGCTCCTGCATATCGGGCGTTCGCACCCGCAGGCGGTTTGCAATATCTTTCGAATCCTTGCTCAGTTCACTTTGCTGCACGAAACCGTATTTGAAATAGCGGTTTTGGAGCACCGCCATCTGTGTGTTGTCCTGCACATCAAGCAGCAGGAAACATCCGGTTTCCTTGCGATCCTCGGTGAGGAAAGCCATGCCGTGTTGCATCGCCACTTTGGGTGAATTGATGTTCACATGGCTGCCGTTGATATGGATGGTGCCACTGCTCGCTGGCGTGACACCGAAAATCGTTTCGGCCACATTGGAACGGCCAGATCCCACGAGCCCTGCCAGCCCCAGAATTTCCCCGGCCCGCACCTCAAAAGACACATCCTTGAATACGCCATTGAGCGTCAAATTCTTGACACTCAACACCACATCGCCGATCGGCACGGTTTCCTTGGGAAACATCTGCGTGATCTCGCGGCCAACCATCATGCGAATGATGTCATCACGCGTCACTTCGGAAGACAGTTTCGTCGCAATGTACTTTCCATCCCGGAAAACAGACACTTCATCAGCGATCTCGAACAATTCGTTCATCTTGTGGGTAATGTAGATGATGCCTTTGCCATCGGCTTTTAGTGCACGAATAATCGTGAACAGATGCGTCACTTCCTTTTCGGTGAGAGCCGACGTTGGCTCATCCATGATGAGCACATCCGAATTGAATGAAACCGCCTTGGCAATTTCCACCATCTGCCTGTTGGCCACACTCAGCAATCTGATTGGAATGTCAGGGTCGATGTCGATATCGAGTTTTTGAAACAACTCCACCGTCATGCGGTGCATTTCGCCGTGGTTGATAAAACCAAAACGGTTCACCGGCTCGCGCCTGATCCAGATGTTTTCAGCAACGGTCATCGGGCCCATCAGGTTCAATTCCTGATGGATCATCGCAATACCGTTCTCGAGAGCATCCAGAGGATTTTTGAGGCGGATATCCTGACCGCGCAATTTGAAACTACCGGAGTCAGGTGTGTAAATACCGGCCACAATTTTCATCAACGTGGACTTGCCAGCACCGTTTTCACCCATCAGGGCATGCACGGTGCCGCGCCGCAGTTTAAACTTTACATTGTCGAGCGCCACAACGCCGGGAAATTCCTTGCGGACATCGTCAACTTCCAGCAGCACGGCAGCACCCGGAATAGCACCGCTGTCGCGAACTACTTTCATTGTTGATGGACTGACCATGTTGCCTCATTAAAAAAGTGCGCCACAACCAGTGTGGCGCACTTCCCAAAATTTGTCGATTAGTTCTTGGCCATGAAGTCGCCCATGTTGGCAGGTGTTACCAACTGGAACGGAATCCAAACCTTGGTTTCAACCTTCTCGCCCTTGGCAAGCGCCATTGCAGCTTTCACTGCACCGCCACCTTGGCCAGCAGCGTCCTGGAACACGGTGATGTCAAGATCGCCAGCCTTCATATAGGCAAGCGCTTCCTGTGTGGCGTCAATGCCACCGACGATCACCGACTTCATGTCCCAGCCAGCTGCCTTCATGGCATTGATGGCACCAATGGCCATGTTGTCGTTGTTGGCAATGACTGCGTCTGGCTTATGGCCAGCAGCGATCCAGTTGGTCATCAAGTCTTGTGCCTTGACTGGATCCCAAACGGCTGTCTGCTCATCAAGAACGTTGAGCTTCACACCGCAATCTGGGCCAGCGTTGACATCATGGATGTCCTTGGTGCGCTGTACGGCAGCCTGGTTGGCAAGGTCGCCCACCATGATCAGGATGTTAGCTTCGGTCTTGCCAGCTTCCTTGAGCAGGCGGCAAACTTCCTTGGTTTCCAGCGTGCCGGAGTCAACTTCGTTCGAAGCGACAAACGCACCCTTGCCGAGATTGTCAACGTCAGCAGGCTGACGGTTGACGTAAACGATAGGAATGCCAGCGTCGTTGGCAAGTTTGGTCATTGGCGCTGTTGCTGATGTGTCAACAGCGTTGACGATGACAGCATCAACTTTGGCGGCGATGAAGTTCTGAATCTGCGACAGCTGCTTGGCAACGTCGTCATCAGCAATTTCGATCTGCACGGGTTGATTGGCAGCAGCGGCAGCCGACTCAATGCCCTTACGGAGAACCGTGAGGAACGTATCCGAGTTGGCCATCGATACACCGATGTTTCCAGCAAATGCTGCACCAGACATCAAAGCTGTCATGGCTGCGGCGATAATAAATTTCTTCATTCTGGGCTCCTTTAGTCGGGCGTCCGGCGGCACCCGTTGTTATGCCGGTTCCCCGTGAAGGGAAAAGTCATTAGCCGTTGACCGATCTTTCATGCCGAAAGCCAGCAAGGGAGAGTGCTGTCCAGCGGCATGTGCGGCAAACATTGGTGCGGAATATTTCAGTCCTCCCAAGTCCGCCTGCGCTTCTTAGTGTGGCACGGTGCGGCCATCCCGTGATAGAACAATTGTTTCATCGCGGAACAGTACCGGACACACTATTCCATTATTCGGGTGAGGCAACGTCCGAGTCTTTCAATTTCCGATATCCTATCAAAATCTATCAGGTGCCGTCAGCTGCCATCAGATTGTCTCGCTGATATAGATCTCGGCCGGGAGAAGCAACTGGGCTGGAACCGACCCGCTTATGGCGTCTGTCGCTATCGACATAAGCTCAACTGCTTTTACCGCGATGGCAGCAATGGGTGTCCCCAGTGTCATGGCGATATGGCCATCGATCAGTCCTGTACGTGTTGATGGCGTCAACTCATTGCACACCGCAACCAGGTCGCGTCCTCGGCCAGTTTCACTCAAGGCTTGCACAAAACCATCCTGTCCACCTCCTAGCGAGAATATACCGACAACGTCCGGATGGTCTGCGAGGAGCTTTCGCGTGGCAGTATATGTGAGTGTGTGATCGTCGAGGTCGATCAAGGGCTCCAGCAGCTGAAAATCCGGCGCATGCTCGCGAAAATAGCTTCTGAAACTGATTTCAACGATATCCTGGCTGAGGTAACCATGGGTGCCAACCAGAATTCCCACCTTCCCTGGCCGTTTTGCCATGCGGGAAATGCCCCAGGCAGCAGTCCGACCCTTCTTGCGCGAGTCCACCGCCAGATTGGACGTTCGCGACGGGGCATTGACATCGCTGATGAGCGTGAACACGGGTTTTGCAGTCTTCGCAATCACCTCAACTGCATCGTTGACCACAGGATGGTCAACAGCCACAACTGCCACCGCGTCCACTTTGCTCGCCAGCGCCAACAACCGTTGAGCTGTCTTTTCCGGTGCAAGATCATCAATGTAATCCACGAATGGCCGACCCTGAATTGCACGCGATTGCGTCGTTTCGAGCCCCAGCCTGTCGCCAAGTGCGTGGTAGAAGTGGTCCTGTCTTTTCTGCAGTAGAAACCCGAACCGCCTGACCGGCGCTTCCACCAATCGTCGTTTGAGTAGCCCGGTTGCATGAAAACCAATGCGTTCCGCCGCTTCAACGACCCGCTGTGCCGTGTCCTCTCGCACCGGTAGCCGCCGATTAAGGACCCTGTCGACTGTGGCAACACTAACCCCGGCAGCCTTCGCAAGATCAAAAATTGTGGCACGATCAACCATGGCATGTTGATATCAACGACACCAGAAACATGCAACAAAATGATATGATTTGATAGACCGCTGGCCCTCGGAATTGCCGATGACGTAGAAAATCGCTATTGCACGAATGCGGAGTTCCCAATGGCCCAAGCAACAGTATCGACACCGAACTATGCCCATCGTGACTACGGCATGTTGGGGCGTGAAGCAGAGCAGGCCGTGGCCGACGGCCTCAAATCCGCCGAGTGGTACCACACCGAAATCCCGCGCAAGGACATCAAGGAGCTGATGAAACGCTCCGACCAGCCTGCCATTCGCGATACCATCATCTGGCTCGGCGCAATGGTTGTCTTTGCAGGTCTCGCAATTTACCTCTGGCCAAGCTGGTGGGCCGTATTGCCACTTCTCGCCTACGGCGTCCTCTACGGCTCGGCCACCGATTCACGCTGGCATGAATGTGGCCACGGCACAGCCTTCAAAACCTTGTGGATGAACGATTGGGTCTATCAAATCGCCTGTTTCATGATCATGCGCAACCCGACCCGCTGGCGCTGGAGCCACACCCGCCACCACACCGATACAGTCATCGTTGGCCTCGACCCTGAAATCGCCGTCATGCGCCCACCCGTTGCTGTCAAGGTCGGACTGGCATTTGTCGGTGTTCTCGACGCTTGGGAAACGATGAAAATGATGGTCATCAACGCCTTCGGAAAAATCAGCGCCGAAGAAAAGACCTTCATCCCTGAAATGGAGTGGCCCAAAGTCATCCTCGTCGCGCGCATCTGGACAGTTATCTATGCAGCCACGATTGCCACTGCATATTACACCCAGTCCTGGCTGCCGCTGCTCCTGGTCGGAACCCCACGCCTGTATGGCGCTTGGCACCACGTTTTGACCGGCCTGACCCAACACGGTGCACTGGCCGACAATGTCCTCGACCACCGCATGAACAGCCGCACCGTCTACCTCAATCCGATCTCACGCTTCATCTATTGGAACATGAACTACCACGTTGAACACCACATGTTCCCCATGATCCCCTATCACGCCCTCCCCAAACTCCACGAGCTGCTGAAGCACGATTTGCCCGCCCCAACACTTTCCCTTTGGGCGGCATATCGCGAAATGTTCCCTATTTGGGCACGCCAGATGCGCGGCGAAGACATTTATTTGCAACGCACATTACCTGCGACAGCAAAACCCTATCGACCAGACCTCCACGGTCAGGCTATGCCTGCCGCAGCAGAATAAGAGGAACAGAAATGGCTAACTGGATTGAAGCTTGCGGCGCTGAAGACGTAGCCAACGAAGACGTGTCCCGCTTCGATCATGCTGGCCGCACATTCGCCATCTACCGCTCGCCGGACGACAAGTACTATGCCACCGACGGCCTCTGCACCCACGAGAAGATCCACCTCGCCGACGGCCTTGTGATGGACAACATCATCGAATGCCCCAAACACAATGGCCGCTTTGATTACACCACTGGCGCAGCCAGGGGAGCGCCGGTGTGCGTGAACTTGAAAACCTATCCGGTTAAAGTTGAAGGCGGCAAAGTCTTCATCGACCTCAGCTGAATATGACAGGCATGGTCATCGTGGGCGCTGGCATGGCGGGCCATCGCGCCGTCATATCACTGCGCGCGTCTGGCTACGAGGGTGCCATCACCCTCATCGGCGAAGAAGGGCTGATGCCTTACGACCGCCCGCCCCTCTCCAAATCCGCAATTGTTGAACCAGATTCACCCACTCCTGTGTGGTTGATGGATGAAGACATTGCGGCCTCATTGAAAGCCGATGTCAGACGCAACGCAAAAGCCACAAAGATTGACCGCGCCGGAAGAACCGTTTCCCTCAGCGATGGCACAACAATAGCATACACCAAGCTTCTCCTCGCAACCGGCGCCAAGCCACGCAAACTGAATTGCCCAGGAGGAGAACACGCACTGCTCCTGCGCAATTTCGAAGATGCTATCGTCCTTCGTGAAAAATTTCAGCCCGGTAAAAACATCGTCATCATTGGCGGCGGATTCATCGGACTCGAACTTGCGTCATCAGCCAACAAGCGCGGCTGCAATGTAACACTGATCGAAGCCCAACCCCGCCTATTGATGCGCGGCGTACCGGAAGCCATCGCAAAAATCGTACACGATCGCCATATCACGGCGGGTGTAAAAATTCTCACCAATACAGCTATCAAATCACTCCAGAAAGACTCCGTAACGCTTTCAGATGACTCAGTAATTCCCTGCGATACGAGCATTGCCGGAATTGGTGCTGCACCAGATACAACACTTGCAAACGATGCAGGACTCATCATCGACAACGGCATTGCATGTAGTGAATTCCTGCAAACCAGCGATCCAGATATCTATGCAGCAGGTGATTGCTGTTCCTTCGTGCACACTGCATTCGGCAATCGCCGTGTGCGTTACGAAGCCTGGCGCAATGCGCAAGACCAGGGCAACATCGCCGCTGAAAACATGATGGGAGCGAACAAACCCTTCAAGGCCATCCCCTGGTTCTGGTCCGATCAATATGACCTGTCGCTGCAGATAACCGGCATGGCCGACATGGGACCAGTCACCGTGGTACGAAAACCATCAGCCGATGCCTTGATCTTGTTTCATCTCAACGACAATGGAACCCTGTGTGGTGCCAGCGGCATCGGCCCCGGCAATGCAATCGCCCGCGACATCAAACTCGCCGAGATGATGATCGCCAAGGGCATTTCGCCCGCTGCTGCACAACTCGAAGATCCGACCGTCCAACTCAAATCACTTCTCAAGGGATGAAACCAATGGCCAAGAAACGCCCAACAGTTGCCGACGTGCGCGCCAACAAAGGCAAGTATCAATATACGATGATGCGCACCGAGACATGGGACGAAGTGGCAGCCGCCGAAGCCGCTGGCATCGACATGATTTCCGTGCCGCCAGAACTGCTCATACAAAAGCACTTCCGCGATGTGGCCCCTTCATTGTTTGCAGTACCCGGCATGCCCCTCTATGGCGCACCCGCTGTGCAAGACGAATATCTGGCCTGGGCCTACAAGATGATGGAAGCCGGTGCCGACGCTGTCTATTGCGCGGCCTCTTTCGCAACAGTGAAGCGCATGGCCGACGATTACATCCCGGTGATCGGTCATGTCGGACTTGTCCCGCACTATTGTACGTGGACGGGCGGCTTCAAAGGCGTTGGAAAAACTGCCGACAGCGCCATTCAGGTGTGGGAACGCTGCCAGCGCTATGAAGAAGTCGGTGCTTTCGGTGTTGAAATCGAAGTGGTACCACCCGAAGTCACAGCTGAAATCGCCAAACACACCAATCTCTTCCTCGTCTCCATGGGCGGCGGAAAAGGCGGCGATTGCCAGTATCTCTTCGCTTGCGACGTGCTCGGCTACAATACCGGCCACGTGCCACGTCACTCCAAGAAATACGCTGACCTCGCCAAAGAATACGCCAAGATCCAGGACATTCGCGTCAACGCATTCAAATCCTTTGTCAATGAAGTCCAGTCAGGTGTCTATCCATCAGCTGACTACATCGTCGCTGCACCGAAGGACGAAATGGAAAAATTTACAAAGCGCATGTCGAAAATATGACCATCACGCCGTCATTCCCGGGAATGACGAACTTCATAATTCACAGAAAACAGGAGACTTCAGATGATTAGATTCGGTGTCATCGGCGCGGGCCGTATCGGCAAGGTTCACTCGGCCACCATCGCTGCAAACCCCAAGGCAAAACTCGCCTTCATTGCCGATGCAATGCCCAAGGCCGCAGAAGAGCTCGCCGCCAAATACGGCGCGAAAGTCGCCAGTGTCGACGACATCATGAAATCCAAGGACGTCGATGCCGTGCTGATCGGCTCGCCAACAGGCTTTCATGCCGAACAGATTCAGGCTGCATCCAACAACGGCAAGGCCATCATGTGCGAAAAGCCCGTGTCACTGGCCGTAGATGCGATCCATGAAACCTTGAAGGTCGTCGAAAAGAACAAGTCGACCCTGATGATCGGCTTCAACCGCCGCTTCGATCCCAACTTTGCCGAACTCGAATCTCGCATCCGCAAAGGTGCTGTCGGCGATGTTGAAATCGTCACCGTTATTTCCCGCGATCCAAACCCGCCACCACCATCCTATGTCAAAGGATCAGGCGGCTTGTTCCGTGACATGATGATCCATGACTTCGACATGGCCCGTTTTCTGATGGGCGAGGAATTTGTTGTCGTACAAGCGCTCGGTTCATCACTCGTCGACAAGGGCATTGGCGAAGCAGGTGACGTCGATACCGCCGCCGTGCAGATGCAAACAAAGTCCGGCCGCATCGCCGTCATCACCAACTCGCGCCGCGCCACTTACGGCTATGACCAGCGCATGGAAGTGCATGGCTCAAAAGGGATGCTCACGGCCGCCAACGTCCACAACACCACGGTGCAATTGCACAATGGTGAGGGCACACAAGCCGACCCGGTTCAGAATTTCTTCTTGGAGCGTTACTTCCAAGCCTACACCAACGAACTCAACACCTTCATCAATGCCGTTGAAACAGGCGACCGCAACCCAAAGCCATCAGGCTTCGACGGCTTGCAAGCCGGCATTCTTGCAGACGCCGCGACTGTAAGCTGGCAGACCGGCAAGCCGGTGAAGGTCTGATCCGCAGCCATACAAACAGTGAAAAACAGGCATCCAGAACACGCAACTCCATCCGACGCGATGGCGAGACGTGCAGTGGTGCCTGTGATCTGCTACCCAACGAACGCCCGTCCAATTCCCGACCTCAAGTTATTGAGCGCCAAGCGAGAGAGCGCGCGCAAAGTCAACGAGATCATCGTTCCCCCACGTGAGGCGCGCTGTTTTGATGTCGCCGCTGGGCAATTCTTCAAGATCGAAAGCATTGAAGGTCCTCAGGTCGGAGATCTGAACCTGTGGAATGCCGACAACCACGAAGAGCGCTTTTTCTCTGGGAAAACGCGCGCACTTCACGGTACGCATGTGTCGACTGGTGATCAACTTTGGTCAAGCCTGCCCTACATGCAGGCCATGGCCACGATAACGCGAGATACCCTCGATTGGTACGGCTTCGATGAGTTTGGTGGCGCGGTGCACGATGTCATTGGAACACGCTGTGATCCATACACACATAAACTTCTCAACGGCACGGACTACCACCACTGCTGCCACAGCAATCTTGCGAATGCTTACGCTGCGGCGCGCAACGTGTCCTTCGCGGAAGCTGAAAAACACATTCACGACGTGTTGAATGTGTTCATGTGCACCGGATTTACCAGAGACACGGGGCAGTATTTCATGAAGGCCTCTCCCGCACGTCCAGGTGACTATATTGAATTTCACGCCGAAATGAATTTGCTTGCGGCCCTGTCCGCCTGCCCTGGCGGCGACTGTAGCAGCGAACATTCAAGTGATGCTGCCCGCTGCCACCCGTTGTTGGTAAAAATCTACCAGCCAGCATAGCTGCACCTTTACGTTCCGTTAAGCATAAGCCTTGCGCGAATGTTTACCACTCGACCGTAGTTTCACCACGAAGTGACAAGCGGGAGAACGTCTGTGCAAATTTCAACACCGAACAACATCACAGCAGATGCCCCATTTAGCCCGAGTGACCTTGCGTCTGCACTGACTGCAAACGAAACGCTGGGCTACCGCTGGAACATCACTTCAGACGAATTGGTATGGACAGGGAATGTTGAAGAGGTCCTCGGCGTCAGTGCATCTCAATTGTCGACAGGCAAGGCCTTTGCCAATCACTTGGATTCCGAAAATGTCACGTCCCGTCACCACGCCGTTTTTAGAAGCACCGCCGCCAGCCCGGCAAAAAGTTCCACATTCCAGATCGAGTATCAGTTCAAAGCGAATACAAGCGAAGATCAGTCGACAACCTGGCTTGAAGACACGGGCGTCTGGCAAATGGGCACCAATGGCCGACCTGCAATCGTACATGGTCGGCTGCATCGCGTTGATGAACGTCACAAACACGACCAAAACATGGTTATGATGAGCACCAGCGATCCGTTGACTGGCACAATCAACCGCAATCGCATGACTGAACTGTTGAACGAAGTGATCAGCAATTCAACGCGCGAGCACTCCAGCTGCGGTTTCGCAATCGCCATGGTATCAAACATTGGTGTCATCAGTGAAGCTTACGGCTTCGAAGTCTCTGATGAGGTTATCCTGCAAATTTCTCAGCGTCTTCGCGATGTCATGCGCAGCGGCGACATCATCGCCCGCTACTCCGATAAAAAATTTGGCTTCATTCTAAACAACTGCAGTCCGATAGACTTGGCCCACGCAGGTGAACGTCTCTTGTCGGCAGTACGCGACAACGTTATCGAAACGTCTCGCGGACCAGTCTGGGCAAACCTGTCACTTGGTGCCGTTTCAATTCCGGAATCCACCAATGACACCACAATGGCCATAGCCTTTGCCGAAGAAGCGCTAAACGAAGCAAGCACCCGGCCCGCCGATGCATGTGTCGTCTACCAGCAATCTGAATCGCGGCAACTCAAACACGCATTGAATGCGAAGTGTGCGACTGAAATTGTAAATTGTCTCAAGGATGGAAGTTTCAAGCTTGCATTTCAGCCGATCCAAGATGCTGTTACGGGTAAAATCGTCATGCATGAGGCACTCCTGCGCATGATTGATGTTGGTGGTGAAGTTATACCGGCAGGTCATCTGATACCGGTCGCCGAACACATTGGATTGATCCGGCTGATCGATCGAAACGTCGTGCAAATGGCCATCACGGCCTTGCACTCTTTCCCTGACGCCAGTCTGTCCATCAATATCTCCGACCATTCAGTCAACGACTCCCGGTGGAATACGCAACTCATCGAACTCCTCAGTGCTGAACCATCGATCGCCAGCCGCCTGGTCATAGAACTTTCAGAAACCGCCGCGTTCGCAAACACTGAATATGCCATGGAGTTCATCAAAAAACTGCAAGACATCGGTTGCAAGGTAGCTATCGACAATTTTGGCGCCGGTTACACCTCATTTCGCAATATCCGCAACCTCAAAATCAACATCATCAAGATTGACGGCAGCTATTGTAAGAATCTGAAAGACAACAAAGAGGGACGCTTCTACGCCAGAAGCCTGATCGAGCTGGGAAAGACATTTGGTCTCCAGACAATTGCCGTATGGGTAGAATCAAAAGAGGACGCGGATGTTTTGCGCGAACTCGGAATTGACTGTTTGCAGGGTAATTTTCTGGGCAATGCATCAATTGAACCACCTTGGACCACGATGGAAAGCACAAGTTTCGTCTTGGGTAACGAACCACAGCGCGAAGGTTCTGAACACGTTCCTGAAGAGTCTGAGGTGGTGCAAGAGATCATGCTCGAGACACCATCGGTCTCAGCAGCGACGCATCAATTCGCGCATGATCCAGAACCTGCATCTTTGGTTTATGACTACGAAGACGGCCTAGCAAAGCTTGGTGCTACGCTCGCCATGCTCAATGCCGCAAAAACCAGTGACGCCGCTGGATTCGCTGATGCCGGATAATTCCGGATATTCATTGCGTACCTGCACTGAGTGATTCCTCACAGGTTGCCGAAGAAGCATCAGTTCTGCTGCACAATGAGACTTCCAACACATCACCTGGGAGTATCTCAGAATCAATCGACGATGCGAGATGTTGCCATTCACCACCAATTTGCCGAACAACGGTAACCCGGGACGTCAACGCGGGATCAACCGCAGGACCAACACCCGTTGCCAAGCCAGCGGTTTCCAGTTTCAATTTCGCCACTCTTAATTTTGCACTGAGATCGGCAAGTCGCATATTTCCTTCCTGCATTTCTTTTAGCAGCGAAATTTTCCACTGATCAGTGTTTCTGACAATCTGCCTTTCATAATCGACACGCTGTCCCTTTGCCCGGAGCAATTCGACCAAGGTGCTCAACCTGCGGCCGGAGGACAGCATAAGATTACGCCTGATTTCCGAAACTCGCGCATTTGATGCATCGCCAATTCTCAGAAGTTTCGTGACTTTGGACATATCGCTCTCATCAGCTGTCTGTGCAGATGTCTCGACTTCCAGACGTTCAGAAAGCGTATCAATCTGATCAGCCGACGCCTTTATTGAATTGAGGAGGTAAGCATCGTTTTTGTTGCGGTCCTGAACGGTCACTTTCAATTCATTGGCTTCACTTTTTGCGATTTGCGAAACAACGGTGTCTGACAAAGGAATGCCGTCAGGCGCACGCATATCAAATTCGTCCCGTCCGGCAAGCTCCGCGACAAGTCGGCGGTTGTGGTAAATCGCCTTGGCGTAATTTGCTCCCAAAGATTCAAAGTCGCGCTGCAATTCGACAGGGTCCCCAGACTTCTGAATCACAGCGGACTTTTGACTGGTGACGGGTACATGCACTAAACTGTACCCTCCCGATACAGCGATGGCTTGTCGCGCTGTCATCATTGGTCGATACGTTTGCTCTCCAGGTGTGAGCACATCACCTGAGACATAGATTGGCCGATAGGCCACAACTGAGGATGTGATATCGCCTGGCCCGATGATCACTGTTTCCATTGTGCCTGCCTGAGACCTGCGGTGAAACAGGTGCGTGGGAAGTACTTGCTCTAGATAAATTTGCATTTGCGCTGGCGTCATACCTCCAACGACAATCGCACCTGCATCGACGAGAGAAATCGTACCATCCGTTTGCACGACAGGGCGTGCCAACCATTCCGGAATTGAAGCAATTTTTATTTCAACTGTCTCTCCAGGAGATATGCGGTATGCGGAACCATCTGCATGTGCATTAGGTGTTGCAAACGACAAAGCACCGACCAAGGCCAGTGTGTGAAAGATACCTCTGATCGCGGCCATGCTGATCTCCTGTCAATTCTGATTTTCTGTGAGGGTTGTGGGCTGAAGTTGCGTAACAAAGTCATACACTGGGCCACCCTTGCGGCCCCAGTTACTGGACCAAATAACCTGCGATCCATCAGGTGATATAGAGCCGTGCGTCTCGCTGTAGTAGTCAGATTTCTCATTTTTTGTATCTGCAATGACGTGAGAGGTTCCACTGCCGTCGAGTGCAACGAGGACAATCTGCCGACTGTGTTGCGACCATTTTGGGTGCCGTCCAACTTCAACCGGATCTCCCTCATAGCTGACAGTGGCCCACTTATTCTTCGAAATCGATCGCAGTGACACATGCGTTGCTTCACCATAGGGTGCAAGAACAGTGACTTTACCATCGTCAAGCCGCCGCTTTATAACGTGATACTTGTCCGGTGTTGACTTGCTCACACCAACAATTATTTCAGATCCATCAACATCAACAGCCAAGTCACCGTGCCCAGGTCGGTGATCTTCTCTCCACTCTTGCAGGAGCTCCCCATTCAAATCGAAAACATAGGTAAATAGCGATCCAATTTCTTGGGACTGGAAGCAAACCGACTTCTCTCCAAGTGGAGAGATCGTACAATAGCTATTTTCGCCGGGCAACGCATCCAGACGGATGTCTGGAAATTTCGTTTGTGAAGGAATATCAAAAGCGAATGCCACTGTTGCGCCATTTGTTTCAGCGCGCACAGTCAGTCGTTCACCGTTGTTGCTCGGGTTGCCTTTGCCTGGCCCCAAATGCAGGTCCGTGTAGTCATCCGATGTATAAAGAATTTCAGAAGTGTCTGACCTAGGGCTCCACAGCGTTATTTTCTTGCCGCCCACGCAAATCATTCTCTCCGGATGATGCGGCAGCCATTCACATTCCATCGACTGGGAACGCTGAAAGAGTGGGGTATAATTTCGCCCATCAAAAAAGCAAAACCCGCCACATCCATTGGCAATCACCAATAATGACTGGTCCCAATTCCATGCCTGGGCACTCGAATAGCGGTGACTGCAGTATTTCGGGCCACACTTCACGTCGGCCCCAAGTTTTCCAGGTTTTGTAATGCGGGTAAAATCAAGACCTGAAACACTATCTTGATAGGTCACGAGATAGTCAGGTAGCGTCGGCAGAACTACTTCGCGGGTTTCAGCCGCTGCTGCATATCCCCACAGACAACCAATGAGCCGCAAGCTGTTCAACAGTAGACATTGGCCATGCCAATTCATGTCATATAGCTCTTTTCGAGACGGACTCGGCCGTCAACAAGCCGTTTACGCCACCAGGTAATTGTTCGTTCAAGACCGTCTCGCAAGGAAGTTTTAGCTTTCCAGCCCGTAGCATTTTCGAAGCGTTTTGAATTCGCTTGCAGGGCGCGTACCTCAGAGTTTATCGGACGCTGTCGGCTCGCATCGTGACGAACAGGCTTGTTGCACTTTGAAATATCCATGATCAACTCAAGCACTTCTGCAATGGTTACCGTCTTTTGACTGCCTGCGTTGTAAGCACTGCCATACTCTAGTTCAGACACACCAGCTGCGAGGAATGCAGCCGCCGTATCTTCAACAAATGTAAGGTCGCGCACAGGGCTAAGATCTCCGACCATGATTTCATCACATGACGGATCAAGAACCTGGCGGATGATGGTCGCGACGATGGCGCGCTCACTTTGACGGGGGCCAAACGTGTTAAAGGGTCGCAATGTTACGACGGGTAGATCAAATGATCTGGCATATGATTCTGCCATCATGTCGGCCCCAATCTTGGAGGCCGAATAGGGTGACTGCCCCTGCAAAGGATGAGATTCGGAAATCGGCATCGTTTGTGCTGTGCCGTAAACTTCGCTTGTGGATGTATGCACGACCCGTTTGGTCTTGAACACGCGGGCAGCTTCCAGAACATTCAGCGTCCCGAGAACATTTGTTTCCACATAAGATTGAGCAGCGACATAGGAATATGGAATGGCAATCAGGGCCGCGAGATGAAGTACGGTATCTTGACCCTCGACGATTCGGTTTACAAACCCGCTATCGCGAACATCTCCCCGGACCAACTTCAATCTCTTTTTGACATCTGCAGGCAAGTCATCAAGCCAACCATGGCTGTCAAAGGAGTTATAGAGCGCAAGCGCCGTAACCTCCGCGTTCGCGCGTATCAGGGCCTCAGTGACATGAGAACCAATAAAACCATCAGCACCCGTCACCAATACTTTTGCACCACTGTATTCCATATCCACTTCCCTGGTTTGATCCAACTGAAGGTGTTCAGGCAAAACCAATTACAGCTAAACCACTGCGGACAATCCATTCGAGATCAGACTTGAAAGTGCGTTGCCTGAAATACGCAATATCAAGTCCTGCTTTGGTCGGAAAAATAACGCGGCGATAAAAATCTGTGGGATCTTCGCTGGCCGGATAGTAAATCGCCTCGTCGCGAAAAAAGACCTGGCTGGGACCAATCAATCCTGGTCTGAATCGCAAGACCTCTTCAAACCCGGCTCGGTAGCAATCCAAAAATTCCAGACTCTCTGGCCTTGGTCCTACAACGGCCATATCGCCCTTCAAGACATTCCAGAACTGCGGAATTTCATCAAGTTTGGTCTCAGCAAGAAATTTTCCAACACGTGTAAGGCGTGAATCGTTGCTCAACGTGAGTTGTAAACCTTTCGCACTGCAGTCCCGGTAGAATTTCCGAAATTTGTACATGTAGAACGATCGCCCCCCGACCCCAATGCGCGGATGTCGGAACAACACCGGCCTGCCGCTTTCGAGAAACACGGCGATAGCAATGGCGATCATCAATGGTGAAAGGCAGATCAGTATGAAACTCGCAACAAGAATATCAGCCAACCGGCGCGCAAAACCGTGTGTCACAGTAGGTTGCTCTGAGATGCTCGCGGCAATCCCGGACATGTCAAGCGGCCCGGACGGCGTACGCATCGGAGCCTGTTGCAATTGCCAAGGCAGTCACGACGCTCTCAACCGTCACTTCAGTCATGAGAGGATGCAAGGGAAGCGTGAGTTCACGGTTTGCAAACTCCTCCGTTTTCGCCAGCACTAAATCTGGGTACATGTCTCGATAGAGTGTCAATGCGTGGACGGGTGTGTAGTGTATTGTTGTCTGAATATCATTGGCCCTCAAATGGTCCACGACATCTTGTCGGATAACCATGGGTGGCAGCAGAACTGGCATGATGTGGAAGGAAGATGTCCACGACTCATCAAAGGGCGTTACAACCTCCGGACAATGCCTTGCAATCATTCGCCTGTAATGCGCCACCAAATCGCGACGCTTCGCATTCCACGCCTCAAGATTTCCAAGTTGTATCAATCCAATCGCGGCACGCAGTTCATCAAGTCGATAGTTGAATCCCAACATCGTGACGTCATAAGTGGGAGTTCGACTATTGAGGCGCTGATGCGTGCCGCTGGTCATGCCATGCCCGCGCGCTTGTCTAATTTTCTGAAGCAATTCCGGATTTCGGGCAATCACCGCTCCACCTTCGCCCGTGGTCATGTTCTTGTTGCCATAGAAACTGAATGCTGCGGCCTCACCATAAGTCCCGACCTCCTTCAGGCCAGGCGCATGCGCCGCATCCTCGACTAAATACAAGCCCCGCCGCCGTGCAAACTCCTGCCATGCTGCGCGATCAGCAAGATAACCGGCAAAATGAACGAGAATGATGGCCTTGGTATTTGGCGTGCATCGCGCTTCAGCGTCGGCGAGCGACATCAAAGGCACATGGAGCGATTCGATATCGACAAAGACTGGCTTCGCCCCAACGTAGAGAACTGAGTTCGCCGTTGCCACGAAGGTAAGAGAAGGCACCAAGACCTCGTCTCCCGGACCAATCTCCAATGCGTGGAGGATCAAGTGCAGCGCGGCAGTGCAGGAGTTCACCGCCACGCTGTCCGACGCTCCATGCATGGTCGCAAAAGCAACTTCAAACTCTTTTACCCTGTCGCCCATCGTCAGCCAACCGCTGTCAATCACATCACACAATGCTGACTTTTCGGGTTGTCCTACAATCGCGGAACTGACCAGTAACATGACTCACCCCATCTCGAAAAAATCAAATAACTACACCTTTATGCCGCAGCAGCAGCGGGCGACAGATGCTCATCCCACGAAATATCTTGGGCGAGTTGGAAGTCATCGACTCGTCCGATGTCAAGCCAGTGACCCGTGTGCTTGTAAACATGCACCGGAAGTTTATTGGTCAGCATTTCCGCCATAAGATTATCAAATCCAAAGGCTACGCCCGAGGGAATGAACTCCATGATCGCAGGGCTCATACAATACAGCCCCATGCTAACCAGATGCGAAAGCGTTGGTTTTTCCCGGAACACATCGACTACACCTGCAGTGTCATCTATAACGCCGAAGTCCATCTTCGTCGTTCGATAAGACGTCGCTATCGTGACCAGATCACCGTGCGCGAGGTGCATGGCAGAAAATTCGTTCAGATTAATATCCGTCAGAATATCGCCATTCAGGACCAGGAAGGGTTCTGTCAATTCGTCTCTGATCAGTGAAAGTGGGCCAATGGTACCGAGTGGTTCCAATTCCTGCGTATAACGAATCTTCAAATTCCATTGCGTACCGTCACCACAAAAACTCCGAATCAAATGTCCGAGATAGCCAGATGTGATATAGACATCTCGAATGCCATTTCGCCGCAACCACTTGAGCAGCAATTCAATCACCGGGCGAGAGCCGATTGGCATCAATGGCTTTGGCAAAACCGAAGTGTATGGACGCAATCTGGTTCCCATGCCACCGCACTGAATGACTGCTTTCATGTATCACCTCGTGTTTTGTTTTGTTGATCTCGCAATTGGGCGCAAACCAACTTCACAAACACTATCCAATGGCGCACAAATTCTGTCGTCCTTCATTTGAATGGTAACTAAAATTGTACGAGCACACGTCCAATGGCAGCCAATATTCATGTTTTTTCCATTGAGCCCATCGCCTGTGTGGGTGCATCACGCAGGCCGCAGAATACGATCGCATTCGTTCTCGATCAAAAATTTGTGCTCACGAGAAGCAACATCACCTCTTTACATTTCTGAAAAAATAACACATAGTCGTCATCAAGTATTCATAATTGAAGAGATACGAACGGCGACTTCTTTGCTCTTAGAGGGGGCGGTGAAGCCAGGTAGCCAACCACTTGCGTGATTTGGACACTAGTGCTTGTAAGGTCCCCGTGACTGTTCCCGCCTGTTTGGCGAGGAACTAAAAAGCATCATTCAGCGTCTAACAATCATCGTGAGTGGACCACTGGATGCTTGCTGCGGCCATAGTGGACGCAGGTTCAAAGGAATACATGGCGATGAATCACCTTAAATATTGATGGCGTATTGACGATCTTCTAAGCGGACCCGCTAAGCGTCTCGGCTATTTCCATCTTAAATCCAGGTCTGAAGCCCACCAGACAATGCACCGTCTTGCCCAACATTTGGCAGGCGTCTTTGGAGAATTAAAAAATGTCTACTTTCAGTGATACTGAAACCCGCACTACACTTGGTCAGCAGCAGCTGAGTGAGATTCTTCAAAGTCCAATCTCTGGAAAATGGGATGGGATGTGCCGTTTACTTGACCGATTCGGGCTTGGCTACGTGGTTTTCGACGAGCGCCAAAATGTCCTCGATTGGAACACCGAAGCAAAACTTAAACTTCAAGTGAAGAATCCTGCCCAGGATATATCGAAAGATATCTGGTCGGCGTTCAGAAATTTGACGCGCAATGTATCATGTAAACTCCTGCCAAACACATTGACTTGGGTTGTCATCGCCCACCGCGAAGGCACGCCGTCCGTAATGCACGAAAAGTCAGCACTAGCGTCAGATGACCGGAGCATTGTCTTGCTACTCGATCGCGACACGCGGCCCCATCCGAATGTTGGGCGTCTGCAAGAAATGTTTGGCTTGACTGGCGCGGAAACACAGGTGTTGGATTCAATTGCCTGCGGGCATACTTTGCTGGAAATTGCCCGCAATCGCCACCTCAGTCGTACAACAATTCGCTCTCACCTCGCGTCTCTCTTTGCCAAAACAGAGACACGCAGGCAGTCCGAACTCGTTGCCCTCATTGACAGTTTTTCTGTACTTCCATGACGGGCAAGCATCGCGCACCAGTTATTGTTACGGGAGCGGCGGGCTTCATTGGATTTCATGTAGCACGCCGACTTCTCGAGAATGGCATTAGCGTGGTCGGCGTCGACAACTTCACGCCGTACTATGATTTGCGATTGAAAGAGTCTCGATTCGAAATTCTGATGGCGGAAGACACTTTTGAGCCAGAAAGACTTGATCTATCCAATAAGTCTGCTGTTGAAACACTGTTCAACAGATATCGGCCATCCCACGTGATACATCTGGCTGCACAGCCTGGCGTGCGTTTTGCGCTGACTCATCCACATCAATACATAGAATCGAACATTGTAGGTTTCCTCAATATCTTGGAGAATTGTCGGAACACCGCTGTCGAGCATTTGGTTTATGCTTCATCAAGTTCAGTTTATGGGTCCAATGGCAAAGACAGCTTCAGCGAACATGGTGACGCTGACCATCCTGTAAGCCTCTATGCAGCCACGAAACGTGCCAACGAACTGATGGCCCATTCCTACAGCCATTTGTTTGGTCTGCCCACAACAGGGCTGCGGTTTTTTACAGTCTATGGACCCTGGGGCCGTCCCGACATGGCCTATTACAAGTTCACCAAGGCGATACTTGAAAATCAAACAATCGAAGTCGCCAATGCGGGGCGCGTATGGCGAGATTTCACCTATATTGACGACATTGTTGAAGGAATTACACGGCTACTTGCCGTTGCACCGCAGAGCAATCCGAAGTGGGATGCGCTCACCTCTGATCCTGCCACCAGCGCTGCACCATTTCGAGTCTACAACATAGGTAACGATAGCCCAGAAGAGCTGAACGACCTGATCTCTATCATCGAATCAAAGCTGGGGCGCAAAGCCCATCGCACCGACGTGCCCCTGCCACCGGGCGATGTTCTGCGTACACATGCTGACATCTCTGATCTAAATTCCGTCGTGGGTTTTAAACCCTCCACACCACTGACGGTCGGTCTTGGCCGATTCATCGAATGGTATCTTGACTACCAAGGTTCGTCTCTCACACCTCAGCGGCAACCTCAATCACAGCCGTTCGACGGACACCTCTCAGCATAGTTTCGCTTGTACGTCCTGCAGAAAAAGAGCTTGAGTAGATGCCGACTCCATGAATCGGCATTTCGCTTTAATGCGCAATCAGTAGATCTGTACTATCACCATAAATGTAGCGCTTCTGCTGCTTGAGATTGACATCGGTAAGAACAAAGCGGACTTTTGCCGCATTGTCTTCAGTATCGCCGACCTGACGGATTGCTGCGCGAGCAAGATTGCGGTGTGTTGATCCCCAAGCAATAGCGAACAAGACATCATCAGCCATGTCAGCCAACAAACACACCTCCGGAGCATCTACACTTGGCGGTGCATTCACGACGATAAGGCCATATTTGTTTCGTATTTTGTCAACGCCATGGCGGATATCCGCAATTGACAATCCGGCGAGTAGCTTATTTGGCTGAGCAGAAGCCATCATGAAATCCACACCAGTCGCCTTGCTTGTACGCACGGCATCCAAAAGTTGGCACTTACCATTGGCGAATTCACTGAACGTCCGAGCCGGTGTTCCATCTGTTGAATCTTCCCGGAAGGAACGGGTAAGTGTGCTTTCACGAACGTCAAAATCTATGAGCAGCACCTTCTGTCCAAGCCGTTGTGCGCAAAGTACAAGACTCCATGCAAGTTCAGTTTTTGACTCTCCATTTGTGCTGGATGTAACCAACAACACCGCAGCCGGTTTTGTTCTCACCCAGTCCACAGGAGATGACAGCAGCACCGACGTCGCTGCTCGTCGAAATGGCGAACTTGGTTCGTCAATGATCAGACGACAAAGTTCTTTCATGCTGGATTGGCCAAGTTTTGGCAGGAGCCCGGCAGAGGCTATGCCAAGCGCAGCTTCACTTTCAGTCGCGCCCCGCAATGTGGCATCAATACTTTGACGGAACACAGCAAACATGGCCGCAAGCAAACCAAATAAAATGAAGCCTGGCGGCAAGAGAAATACAGCTGACATCGTTTTCGAGTCAGTCGGAAGTGCGGCTGTTGATAGGATTGCAATGCCCGGTTCGGGAGATTTCGCGCGCAAGGCAAGGCTGTCACGTTTTGTTAGCACATCGTTGTAGCGGCCAGCTTTGGCATCAATTTCCAACTCAAGACCGCGCAGGCGTGAAAGACGCCGGGCATCATCACCGGCCTTCGTTTCAAGCGCCGCGATGCGCTTCTCAATCGACTCAGTTGTTGACTGATAGAAATCTATCTCCTGACTGGTTGGTTCTTGGACAGTCCGATCCGCATTAATGGCGGAGACATGCAAACTGCCGGTGACATTGCCGCTCTGATCGCCTGCCATCGCCAACTTGGCCTTTGAGTCCAACAACAACTGTCGCAACTGACCAATCTCGCGGGCAACTTGTTCTGTGTTAGTCTTGTCTACGCCACCATTGGTGACGATGAAGATTTCCTTCTTTTCAATTGCTGTGGCGAGTCCCCGCTGCACATCTGGCGTACGAACTTCGATGGCAGCAAGTTCCCGTTCCGTGGATGTTCGATTTCGCTTTGTGAGGTGTTCAATATACGCCTCAGCCAATGTGTTCGCCAATTTGGTCGAAATGTTGCGATCTGGATTGGTAAACCCGACACTGATAACGCGTGAACGCAATTCTTGCCCGACTCTCATGCCGTCGCGCAAGGCATCGACAAGATTTGCATCCCTGTCTTCAGGGACGACAACTGAATCAGCCTGTTGGGGATTAAACCGATTCTGCAAGTGCAACTGCCAATCCCTGGCCGTGGAAACCACTGTTTGGACAATTCGGTTTTGTTCACCAGCTTGCCGCAAGGCGCTCAGCGTCTCGTCATCGCGCTGAAGCCGAAGCTTATCTATAACCCTGCGCAGTTGCGACGGCGATACCAACACGGTCAGATGTCCATCGATTATTTCGTTGATTGCTTCTTGTGTACCTGTCGGTGTACCGGCCGCGGCGTTCTCACCAGGGGCGTTTGCAATGAGTTGCGCTTTGGCTTCATAAAGCACAGGTCGCGAAAGCCCAATGAAGCCGGCGAGCAATGCACCAAGTATGGCGAATGACATAATCGGCCACTTCGATGACCAGAGTGTCGTCATCAACTGCCCGAAAGATGTTCTGCCGCTCGGCAGCATATCAGTTCTCAAGTCCATTGGAGAACTGAGACGTTGCAATTGAGGTTGATTGCGTTCGTTCGAAGAGTTGTCCAATTTAAGCTCCATGCATCGATTGCACTTGAAGTTGGGGATTTGGTGTCAAGCCTACTTTTAGATTTTCAACCGTCCAGGACTGGAACATCAAAATAGGCCAAAGTTCACGCGAATGATCATGATAACCCGCGAGGTGGTTCTTCCAAAGTAAGTGGAGGTCGGCCCGGTCAATGATGCCATCTCCTGAGTTTGAAATCATGACAACATGATCAGATGCCCAATCGCGAAGTGGCCCGCGCAACCAAGCCCCAATGGGCACATCGAAGCCCTGCTTCGGGCGGTTAATCAGGCGATCGGGGACGTAGCGACGCAACAGGTCACGCAATATCCATTTGCCTGTTCCGTGACGGACTTTCAAGTGAGTGGGCAGACGCCATGAATATTCAATGACACGATGGTCAAGAAGTGGACACCGACCCTCTAGGCTTGCTGCCATCGTTGCCCGGTCGAGCTTCACCAGGATGTCGCCAGGCAAGTAATGGGTCATGTCCCTGAGAATAAGTGTTGAAACCACATCTCCAAGGTCGGTAACATCGGCCGAGTTGCCCGCTGAAAGCCGGTCAAGCATTTCATCAGCGTTCTCGGCATCAAGCAGATCGGTAAGCCGTTTCAGTTTGTCGGCACGCAGAGCATGATGCAGGTGATTACTCAACGGCAGTCGCCTGAGTGCGGAGTTTGCCCTTCCGCCTGACAATATAGAGAGCAGCGACACAGCGCCGTGGCGTATTGACGGGTTTAACTTGTAAAATCTGGCCAAACGTTGCGCCATATAGTGCCTGGTATAACCTGCGAAGCATTCGTCACCACCATCACCGGAAAGCACGACTTTCACATGTTGGCGCGCCAATCGGGATACGAGCAGCGTCGGAATCTGTGATTCATCTGCAAACGGCTCGTCCCAAATCCGCGGCAACTCCGGAATGACATCAAGCGCGGCATGCGGCGTGACGCGCAATTCGGTATGTTCGGTGCCAAGATGCTTTGCGACCGCAGAAGCGTGAGTTGACTCGTCAAATGACTTTTCCCCGAAGGCAATTGTAAAAGTACGAATTGGTTTTGCAGACTGGGCTTGCATGAGAGACACGACAGCTGCACTGTCAACACCGCCAGACAGAAAAGCTCCCAGCGGCACATCTGCAACCATGCGTTCGCGAACCGCGACTCGCAAGACATCATCAAGGCGTGAAACAGCGTCTTGATCACTCCCTTCAAACAGTTTTGATCGCCCATCAGCAGCACTGTCCGCGAGTGACCACCAATATTTTGTTTGAGCTTGCAAAGTCTCAATTGATGGCGCGAATGCCAGTTGCGTCGATGCAATTGACAAGAGGCTGCCGGGCGCAAGCTTGAGTACATTCTGCCAGATGCAAAGATGGTCAGGCACCCAGCCCGTTTCCACCATGCGACGTGCAGCTTGCTCATTGAGATCGCGACGAAAACCTGGAATTGCGGTTATGGCTTTTAACTCAGAGGCAAACACCAGTGATTTGCCGACAAGCGCAACATGGAGTGGCTTCTTTCCAATGCGATCACGCGCAAGATGGAGTGTGCGATCAACTGTGTCCCAAAGTGCGAACGCAAACATGCCAACAAAGCGCCGAAGTGCTTTTTCAATACCCCAAGTCCCAATTGCCGCAAGCATCACTTCGGTGTCGCTCCCGCCGCGAAACTGGCAGCCAACCCCTTCGAGTTCAGTCCGGAGATTACGGAAATTATAAACCTCACCATTGTAGCAAATGACATATCGGCCACTTGGAGAATGCATGGGCTGGCGGCCTGCAGCTGACAGGTCAACAATCGCAAGTCGCCGATGACCTAAGGCAATTCCGAAGTGCTCATCTATCCATTGATCTGAGCTGTCAGGACCACGATGCTGCAACGCATCGGTCATTGGCCGAATGGCACGAAGTATATCAGGATTTTTTGTGTGCGGAGAGCACAGGATCCCAGCTATGCCGCACATGTCATTGACTTTCTGCTCATTGATATTCGGGTCACAGCGGGAGCATATCCCGTCACAAGGCACAGTGTGAGTGAGAACCACACAATCGGATGGCGGATGATAAGATGCGGGAAGCAGAATACGGCCAGACACGCTATGAGTGCGACCAGCGCCCCATGATGTGCACGCCACGAAAAAGCGAGCGCCGTTCCTCCAAGCCACATGAAAAGGAACGTCGCAATCATTCCACCTTGAATATAGAGGTCAAGAAACGTGTTGTGGGCTTCGAATGGAATACCCGCATAGTATGGCTCTGCTCGTGGTCGACTTTGAAGCTGTGGTCCAGGGCCGTAACCAATCGATGCCGAACGCAAACCTTCAACAACGGCTTCGTTCCACAACTGCAATCGACGACTGGACGTCTCCGCCGAAGGCAAACCCTCTTTGTCGCGGGTAAGGCTTTTGGCCGTGCTAACAACATAACTGAGCTCCCCACTGACCAGAGGTTCAAGAACAAGTGTCATCGGGACCGCGGTAATCAGCAACAAGATTGCAATCTGGCGCGGGAACGTAGGATTCCTGCCTGCTGTGGAAATCCAAGTCCAGAACCCTAGCCCAATGAAGACGAGAGCGGCCATGATGGTGCTGAAGAGATAAGTGTCACTCTTTGTCATACGTCCAACGATGAAGGGCAACACCATACCAGCATAACCGAGAAATGCGTTCGTTTTGGTTTTGGAAGTCGAAGCAAGATACAGCGCGATTGGACCGTAGGCTGCGCAATAAAGGGCCAGCTGATTTGGATTTTTTGACCACCCTTGGAATCTATCCCAAAACCATGGAGTGATGTTGGACTGATGCAGAAGTCCCCAGCCAAGTGTGGCCTGATAAGCCAAGGTAATGGTTGCAAATGCAGTCATCCACCAGGCACTTCTGCGTATCCGTTGAGCAGCATTTGGTTGGCTGGCCAAAAGGCATGAAATCGCAGCCAGCAGCATGTACGCAAGACTGTCATGTACCACGTAAGACAAATAGAGCACCTTTGACATGTAACCATTGATCGCTCCGACACAAAGAGTCAGGGCGAATATCAGCCAATAGCAAAAAAGCCTCGACACAGCTGGAGTGAAGACCACGCCCTGTCCAGATATCACTTGCCATAGCCGGAGTAAGACCCAAATCAAAAGCGAAAGCTCACCAATGGTCATTCCAACAAATGGCACCTGCATTTGCGTGGACGAAGACATCACAATTCCGAATGCCAATAGGGCGTCAAGGATCATTGTTGTATGCCCGACAATTCTTGGCGATGACGTAAGTCAACCTGCAAGGGTTCGCGACGATAACGTCCCGCGCGGTTCGATTTGAGAATGGAATCGTAAACCGCACAGTAAGCGTCAACCACAAGCTTGAGTTCAAATTTCTGTTCAACGATGGACTTTGAAATTTTGCCCATGTCGGCAGCGCAAGCCGGATCGCCAAGAAGGTCAATGATCCTTGATGCAAGGGCCTGAGGATCTTGAGGCGGAACAAGATATCCATTGACACCGTCTAAAACCACGTCAGTGCAACCCGGCTTTTTTGACGCAACAATGGCGAGACCAGCGAGGCCAGCCTCGAGCAGAACGCGTGGAATGCCTTCGCGATATTCCGTCGGAAAGGCAAAGACATTTGCCATTCCCAGAAGTGATGGAACATCTTGCCGACGACCGAGGTGTACAACATGCGGGGCCAACTGCTGAATGCTGGCAGGATCAACTGCAAAAGGTCCTTCTGACTCAAGTGGCCCAACCAGAACAAACTTTGCCGCGGGCCGTTGCGCCAGAACGAGCGGAACAGCTTTTAACAAAGTCGGTATCCCTTTTTGACGCGTTAACCGACCGACATAGATGACAATTTCAGCGCCTTGCAGACCAAGCTCGTGTCGCAGCTGATCCGGATGAGGTCCGGCCTTCTGTTGTCTTTCAAAACCTTTTACGTCAATTCCTGAACTGCCAATCAGGTTTGCAACACCAGGTCCGAGGAGCCGCCACTTTTTAAAGAGTGCCATATCGTCGTTGTTCTGGAAGACCGTTGCAGAAGTCCAGAATGATGCAATTCGCTGCAAGGAAGCATAAATCGGGCGAAGTGCCAGCGCCCTGGCTTGGGTCGTTGAAAAGGTCCAGCCCAATCCATTGATCGTTCTGACCAAAGCCGAACTGCCACGCAATGCAAATGGGACCAAAAGGTTTGGTTTGGTATCAAAACTATGAACAATGTCCGGTTTCAAAGACGATAGGAGGCGGCGAAAATTGCCAATATTGCCCAGGTCGCCACGACCACTGCTAAACCGGTCAAATTGACAATGGTGATGACCGATGCCCGCATCAGCAAAGGCTGAACCAAGTCCCGTCGAAACCGCTGTTACCCGGTACTGACGTTCTTGCAATGCATGGATGTAGGGTATCCGGAGTGAATGATCCTCTCCTCCAACACACACGATATGCGAAAGTGTCTTCACTTTGGCGCTTTTCTCTCTGACTCGGCGACAGCGGAGCTCCGGCCAAATTATGGGGGTCACCTAGCCTTGTCCTCGTACGTTTGAATGATGCAAGGCTCGCTCCCCCTCTTTCATTCGTTCGGATGATGAAAATTCCGCAAATCCCTGCATTTTCGCAAGAAACAGGGAGCTTTAAGCATGCGCATTGCAGTGATAGGTGCGGGTTATGTGGGACTTGTCTCTGCTGCGTGCCTGGCCGACTTTGGACACAGTGTCGTCTGCGTTGACAAGGAGGTGACGAAGGTTAACGCCCTCAGGCAGGGTGAAATACCTATTTTTGAACCCGGATTAAGCGAGCTTGTCGCTGGCAATGTCGGGCGTGGTCGATTGGCATTCACGACCGACCTTGGACCAGCGGTCCAATCCGCTGATGCCGTATTTATCGCAGTAGGCACACCGTCCCGGCGCGGAGATGGCTTGGCTGACCTCACATATGTCTACCAGGCGGCTCGGGAAATTTCTGGCAACCTTGGGGGTTTCACTGTCATAATTACCAAATCAACTGTTCCGGTCGGAACTGCAGATGAAATCAGCAGGATCATCAGCGAACGGCAACCCAAAGCTGACTTTGCCGTTGTTTCAAACCCGGAGTTCTTGAGAGAGGGAGCGGCAATAGCTGATTTTAAGCGTCCTGACCGCATTATAATTGGCAGTCACAGCGAACGCGCAATTGCCGCAATGCGCGATATCTACGATCCACAATACATCGGGCATGCACCGATCGTGGTAACCACACCGCGATCAGCTGAACTCACGAAGTATGCAGCCAACGCATTCCTCGCCACGAAAATTGCTTTCATCAATGAAATCGCCGATCTCTGCGAAAATGTGGGCGCCGATGTGCAGGAAATTGCACGCGGCATGGGTTTTGATGAACGGATTGGTTCAAAATTCCTGTCCGCTGGACCAGGCTACGGCGGATCATGCTTCCCGAAGGATACGCTCGCACTCATGCAAATGGCACAAACCTATCAGTCACCCTTGCGAATTGTTGAGACTGTGGCCTTTGTCAATGATCAGCGCAAAAGAGCAATGGCACGCAAAGTGATTGCCGCCTGTGGGGGAACTGTCCGGGATCGGCGCATTGCAATCCTCGGCCTGACGTTCAAACCCAACACAGATGACATGCGAGAAGCGCCCTCCCTTGCCATAATACAGACGCTACAAGACGCAGGCGCCCAAATCAGGGCCTATGATCCCGTTGGAATGGACAACGCAAAGACACTACTCAATGGCATCACCTACGCAAAAGACGCCTATGAATGCATAGAAGGTGCACACGCAGCAGTTATTGTGACCGAATGGAACGAGTTCAAAACACTTAAAATGGACCAGGTACATGGCGCAATGGCCAACCCGCTCATTGTCGACTTAAGAAATATCTACAGGCGTGAAGATCTTGAGTTGCTGGGATTCGCATACACAGCAATTGGCCAGTGTGCGCAACCGAAGGAACTCGACGTACAAGTGGGCGCGTCACGAGCAGCTTAACCAACCCTTCATTCTCTGCACTCTTCTCTGGCTACAGAGCCTTCCATACCGAGTTGACAACATCCCTGACTGTCTCATCAAGCGCACGGTTCGTGTCGATTTCAACCTCATTCACACCAAGAAATTCGGCATTGGTTTCCATATCCCAGCGCCGATGAACCGCATCTGCATCAGGTCCACCAGGTTTTGTGCGGTCTGCATCGCGTTCAATTGATTTCTCAATTGGCGCGACAAGTCGAAGGATGAGATTGGGTTTGGGCATCCTCTGGTAAAGTGAACGCTCGACATTCATCAGCCAACGCTTGATGGGCGACTTGCATTTTGCAACGGCCACGTCATCAAAACAACTGCTGTCAATAGCGCCAGTGCTTGCCGATGGATAACGGTCGGACACAACAATGCCGCCCGCCGCCGCAATCCGTGATGCCTGCCGCAACAGTCTGTGACGTTCATAGGCCAGCATGGTCATGTGCAGAACGTAAATGATGGAATAGGTCTTGTCCTGCCTGCGCCCCGGTTTTTCATACTCGCGGGGTCGTTCACTTTGGAACAGGCGGCGCGCCAAGGGTATGAACACATGCAGCAAAGCGGTTAATGCCGTTGCCGGTGGCTTGCCAGAGTGAATGAGCCGCACATCGAGATACAAGCCAAGCCGCGAAGCAAGTTCACGCCCGAGAGTGGACTTGCCGGTCGCTTTCGGCCCGACGAGTGCAACGATCATTCCTCCGGTCTGAAGCGTCATGTCTTTCCGATGCCACACACGGCCGAAAAGAAGGACGCAGACGCGGCGAAGTCGCGCAAGTCCTTCATTGACATATCCCAGGCGTCGAAGGTCGCGCAGACGCCAAGCCATTTGCCATCCCAAATAAATGCGACGCAACAGAGCGTCATCTTTCTCAATTGCATCCAACAGACGTATAAAAAAGGCTGGCTCGATTGCCGGAAATAGTTCGGCAACAAGGACGGCGGACTTGTCCTGCTGCGCTGCTTTGCGCAACCACTTCATTTCCTGTGAGATCTTGCCATAACCTCGGTTGACCATCGCGATTTCAACAGGACTGACATGCTTGAGCGCGATGCGCAGCGCGAACAGAACGAGTTCCATCTCCGCTGATGGGACGCGTGCGCCTTGCAAAAGACGTGTATTTTCCAGCAACGCCTGATCCACAGGGAACCTGTAATTCTTGACCAAACTGTCGCCGCTGACAATCTGGTGGTAGGCATGCAGATGCAAAAGTTCGCCTTTGTCCTGATCCAGGCTCAGCGCATGGAACACGCCCGGATGCCCCAATCCAGTTTTGGACAGGGCCATTTTGAAACCGTGTTCCTGAATGATGGTTTGGAACATCGCGGCATCACCACGATGCACCAAAAGATCAATGTCTTCTGCGCCAGAAAGCGTATCTGAAATTCGAATATTACTCTTCCAGTGGCAGAACCTCACGCGTCGCGCGTCAAGAGTCTTAAACAGGCTCACTACAACACCATTGGCAGTATATGTCACAACTCCTGAATCAGAATGCAAAGCCCCCACGAACTTGCTCACACCAGCAGACCCCTGGCCAAATTTGAATAACATCGCATCAAGTTTCACTATCGCTACTCCCAATTGACAATCTGCGCTTCATCAATCGATCAAACGCAGCCACCAGCCCCAACCTCAGATTCAAATGTCTCCGAATGTACACACTCATCGCAATGTTCCATGTGATGAGACTGCCGGTCATGGCGAGTGCCGCACCTGGCAGGCCGAACAACTTGATGGTCACCAGGCAAACGGCGAGATTGAGACCCGCACAAACCGCAAGTAACATGGCACCACTGCGCTCGTTCCCAGTCATGTTGATGAGGTGCTGCTGTGGTCCGCAAGCCGCAGCAAAAATTTGACCCAAGACCAGGATAATGACCACCGCTTCGCCTGACACAAAGTCCTTTCCAAAGTAACGGAGAAGCGGTCCGCTCAACAACATCAAGGGAACCCCAATGGCAACTGTGCCAAGGAGAGAGAGCACCGACGCCTTTGCAGACAGGGCCTGCAGCCCGTCTTGATCGTGACGTGCATGCAAGTCAGAAACTTGGGGAGCAAATGCCGTTGAAACGGCAGTCCTCGGCAATCCTGATAGCAACGACATGCTCAGTGCAACCGCAAAAATTCCCGCTTCGGCGGTCATGCCGCTCAAGCCAAGCAAGATGACTCCGACCCGCGTCATGACATTGTCAGCAATTGTCATCACCGAAAGCGGACCAACAGGCTTGTACCAGTCTTTCGCGTCAAAGAGCCTGTCGGTACCAGCAAGTTCAGGTGGACGCACATGTCGCATGAATACCCGAAGCACGGCCAGTGTCGCCAACGCGCTGACAAACGCTGCAGCCATGGCCATGCGGGCATCAGCGTGAACGAGGCCAAGCCAGGTTACACTTGCAACGATGGTAAGGACGAGGCTGTCGCGCACGAGCCGTTCCGGTGCAATGGCTTTGATGACGCTGCCGAAAGCACGAACCAGAGAAGCATTGACAAGATGAAGGGAGATGATGGGAATGGAAACGATCCCGATGAAAAACGTTGAACTGAGTTCAGGCCGAACTGACTCACGAAAATACCAAAGAATGGCGCTGCCCATAAGCGCGACCACCACCCCTGTCGCAAATGCGCGTTGTTGGGAGAACCGGACAACACCCCGGATCAACTGCCATTTTCCCGTTGCTCTGTAAGCGGGAATAAATCGCAACAGCGTTACATGAAACCCAAGCGTTGAGAGGTATGCCAACAGCGTGACCCATGCCGTCACGTAGGCAAAGATGCCAAAACTTTCGGGGCCAATGGAACGGGCAACAACAAGCTGCGCGATGTAGGACAAGCCAGCGCCCGCTGCATAAACCGCAAAAGAACCAATGCTAGAGGCCGCGAGAGGTTGAGCCAAGCGGGCAAGCGTCAGCTTTGACCTCAATCCAAGTCCACTGGAAAAATTGGTCCAGCGCCCTTTCTCCGCCGAGATTGAACTGGTCTCTGACATTTGTTCAGGCTCGCCTTTCTTCACGATCCGCCTCAATCAACGTATCAATGGCAGTCGTGACCTCGCCAACGGATTGCATTAATTCTTGCCGGCTGGCGCACTGAGCGACGATCATGGGCCGATTCTGCTGGCGCAGTAGCGCCGTTACCGTGGCGACAATGTCAGCTTGTCGCAAGTTGGTTGCGAGATCCAATTCGAACAGGCGTTCGAATGCGCTTTGCGCCCGCAAGCGCGCTTCAAGTCGACTTCGAAGCAGATGGGTTGGAACACTGAGGCAAACCAGCAAATCAGGCTTGGGCAGGAGCGCCAAACCCCGCGAAAGATGGTCTGGTCTATGCGACGTTGAGAGCAAGGCAAGGGATGTCAAGGCCGACAGGTACCCTTGATCGACAATTGTGATGGCTTTCGAGAGCATGGCTTTCGTCCAGGATCTGTCAAGCATGGCCAAATAACGCTTCAACCGGATCGACCAAACGAAACTGTCCGGAGGCATCAACTCCAAAAGACGGCTCCCCAACGCATCACCCGAAAACAGCGATGGCAACACGCTGCCGATCTTCGACACGCGCCGCAGCGGGGCCAGAAATGCCGTATCCGATTGCGTATTCCTCTCAGCAGGGCGCGCGCTGGACACCATGAATGGATCGCTGCCCCCATCCCTGAAAGACGCCGCAAGGGCTGTGGCAAATGTCGTCTTGCCAGATGCCGGAGGACCGAAGAGTTCAATGATCATGATCTGCCACGCGAGCCTCCCCTGGAAAGCTCAAAAATAAGTCAGATAGCCGATTAGTCGTCCTTCATTCGAATGATCCCCTCAGGGTCCCGGAACAGCCATCAGGACACATCTCTGCCCTTGTTCACCCGGTCAACTCCGGATGGAAAGTGGGAAGCGTGAGCGCTGCTCGACGCGGATTGCGACTGGTTTAAAGTCGCTGGTTGGTTGGTGCGCTTTGCAGCGCTCACACCGGCAGGTTTTGCACCCTGTGCCCTCTGTCAGCCTGTGTGTTTGGGGGCGTTACCCGTTGAGGAACCCTACTCCACACCTTGGCCCTCCACTAGGAAAGCGGAGCCGTAGTACTCCGCCGGGGGGTCGCCAGGGGTCCGGGGTGAAAGCTTCACGTTTAAGCCGCACCGCAGACCTGTCACCCCCACCCGCCCAATTGCACCGTCGTACACCGGACCCCGAGTGGACAGGGGCAAGGAGGATATAGGCACACTATAGGATAAAAGTCAAGAGAAAAGATTCGTCGACGTCACCATTCTCCCAACCAGTTTGATGCTTTCTGCCTTCAGCAGCGGAGATAAATTGCCGATTCAAAGTCGCAAGCGGCAATCTCAGCCGCAAGGCGAGCTCAAGATAAGACGCATCATAGACTGTGAGCGTGTGAATGCGGGCAAGATAGAGCAAAGCTGATTCAGCCTGTTTCTTGATCCAGACGGAGGGGCAAAGCCGATCAGAAGCTGAAACCGCGCCTGACGACAACAGGAGCATTGCGACCTTTGCGTTCATTGAGAATAGCACACTTCGAATTTCAAACCACAACAGGCTTGGCGATAGATGGCTTCTTCGGGATCGAGCGACTGATAAGCCTGTCCGCCGCTGCTGGCAGTTCATATGCGTTCAGGCAAAAGCCAATTCGCAACTCACTGACGCATCAACAATCATTGGCATTAGACTTTATGGCCTGTGTGTCAAGCGCATACAAAATATCGTCCAAAGGTCAAATGGGCCATGTCTCTTCGCAGCTTGCTGATGTCGGCTTTCAACCGTAAATTGAAGCTTTAGGCATGACCTGCCTCTATCAACTCCGGCACTTGGCAGCGCAATTTCCCGCAAACCACGGCAGCATGATGCCGATGGTTCCACCCCTCTCAACAGCGGTTAATATCGGGCGAGATTGGATCGTTCGGCTTCATGAGGCCGTCGAATTTCGTGCAGCACTCACGTTTAAATAGACCATACGGTCATCTTTCCTGTCAGTGAGCCATTGTGCTGACGCCAATGATCATCTCAAGTGAGGCGATCGCTGTCAATGTGCCTGTCTTCCTGGCGGAGTTTCAGAATGCATCTGGCGACAACTATGAGTACATTTCACTTTCGCCTTCGGCCTCGGTCCATATCTCCGCCGGCACATCAGACACAGTTCTCGCAAGACAAGCTGATGTACCGACCAATTTTCGATTTGAAATCATTCGGCGGGGGCATAAGGCGATCATGGAGATTTTCGAGTGAACTTCTCGAAATGCGGGCCTAGAGGACACCATGACGTATCCTAAGCTCTGATTGAGTGCAAATCGCATCATGATTGGCAAAAAGCGTCAGAATCGCTTGTAATAGGTTCAATGTCCCGAGGATGGACTGATAGCAATATTTTGCTTTCCACTGTCCATCATTCATAACTGTCAACCCTGACTAGTTCCACAAACTTGTTTTCGCCGGACTGGAGGAAAGTGGTTCCTGAATTCGGCCTTGTTGAGCCTTTCGCGCCGCGATCCACTTCCTGCCGATGAACTTAAGCCATATTTTGACTCCGTTCTGCGCCAACGCGCTGATGGATTAGTTGAAGTATTGGGTTTCACGCCTAAACTGCCGAACGTAGCTATTGGGGTATTTCATTTAAGAAATTTCGCTTGCGTATCAGACAAACCAGCCGCACGCAAAGCGAGGTAGGCTATCTTGTATTCATGCGCCATGTAGTTGACCCTGAAATATGCACGCTGCACGCAATTGGTCGAGAATGTGGCGACGTCGTGATCATATGCGCAATCACAAGTTGGACCCTGCTGGAGCCTCTTCATGTTAGAGCCCAGAATTCTACCTGTTATAGCTAGTCCGACAATGTCGAAAGACTGGCTGCCCGATCTTGCGAGAAGCCATAGCAACTGCAGCATAACAGCTGTTGGCTCGTCCTTCACCATCGAGGGTTTCTAACGCCTAAGCACTTCGCAGCGCATGCAGAAGTTTGCTTTGGCGCAGATGCAGTATGTCCTGCATCATCAAAAGGGCTTCATCCATTGGGCCGGAAGGATCTTAGGAATGGCATCAATAATTTCTCTCTCCTGTAAGACCATTGCTGACCGAGCCGTTTTTTGAAGATCACAATTGCTGTCACAAACGCCTCGACACTGCGCAAACGCCGCCGATAATGACTGGTACCGCATGCCCCCTCGGATCGCTCCCATTCACCGGATCATTCCCGGCATAGGCATACCTGTTGAAATCCACCCCCGGCAGCATCGGGTCCCAGGTGTCGGCCGTGAGGAAGCGCCCGAGGTTCGGATCGTAATAGCGCGCATGCAGATATTGCAGGCCGGTTTCGGGATCGAAGACCTCGTTGATGTAGCCCCGCGCGCTGGTCCCCGTGATGGGGCCGGAGGTGTTGGTCGGCAGCACCATACGGCCCGTAGTCCGACACATCCTGCGTGGTGCCGTGGCGCGTGGCATGGCGCACCGAGCTTAAATGGTCCCGCGTCAGGAAATCCGTGTTGCCCAAGCCAGTGGCGGGCTTCACCCGCTTCACATCGGCATGGAGATAGCTCGTCAGCACGCCCGAAGGATTGGCCGCATCAAAGCGGATCTCGCCATCGCTGTTGAAGTACCAGCTGATGGTGGACGCCGCCGCATCGCGCTTGCGAATGCGCTCGCCATCCGGCCCATAGTCAAAGTCCATAGTCCGGCCATTGGCGGTGATGGCCGTGGGCCGGTTCTCGCCATCGTAGGTGAAGGCCCGGGGCTGGATCGGCCCCGCCCCGTCGGCGTCGTAATACGTGGTGTTGCCATTGGCGTCATAGGTGACACCCACCCCGCAGATCGTGTTGGGGGCGTGCGGTTAGTTAGTTGTGATTAACTTATGTACCCGCTGAATGAAACTGTCTTCAATCCCCCAACGATGCATATTGTCGGCGTTGAAATCTGGCAGTGTGTTTCTGCTGACTTCAATTCGCCGTAAAGCAGTATATGCCGCGTTTCTGAACTTTGTTTCTTCCTGTTCATCTTCGACAAGTTCCATCAAGGCTTTCACAAGTTCTATGTCAATTGGGCAAATTTCCAACAAATCACCAGAAACCGCTAGTGCTTGCAAACGCATATCGCCAATAATATCTTGCCAGTTCTCTGCCACGCCTTTTACGATCGCTATGACAAATTGACGAACTTCCGCTAACCGACCAAAACGCCTTGTGAGCGTCAGTAGCGCCTCTGTAGCCACTACACAGCTTTTAGTCGCGTACAGCATCTGGACAAGTTGATTAGAGTAGCGGTAAGCGCCTGCTATCCCCAGTATATGAATTGCCAATGCTTGCGCTTCTTCAAGATCGGAATTGAGGAACTCAGACACGGCGGAAATATCGTTAGCCGACAATTTACCGGAGTTGGCTTGATGAAGATAGTTCTCAAGTTGCTCAAGACTATGGTCCACTAACAACCTCCTCCACCAGTCAAATTTTTTATGCAAGTAGCACCGGAAGTTCCTCGATCAGATCGACCTCCTGTCAAATCAGGCAGAAGCGGATTCCGGGTTAGAGGACCTATCAAGTCCTCCCGGACATTTCTTGGAACTGCTTTTTCAGAACTAACTAGCAAACTGTTATACTTGCTCAGCTGGCTTTCTAGGGTCTCCTTTAGACTGCCTGGAAGTTCAGGGTCATTCAACGCCTTTTTGATTTCAAGAATACCGTTTTCGAGGCGTCTTTGATTTTCGGCAACTTCCATATAGTGTTTGTATGAAGCACCTGACTTTTTTAAGGCAACAATTTCACCTTTGAGTTCACGGCCTGCTGCGCTTAGGTGTGTTAAGTCTAAACGTCTAGAAGCGCTCGCATAAATTCCAGTCAGTGATTTGCTAAGCCGCAAAGTTGATTCGATTTTTTGTTCCATACGGGACAACAAGCGTATTCCTGTTGCGATGCCTCCTAGTCCGGCCGTTAGCGGCTTTCCCATACCCGCTTCGAAATCAAGCGCTCCTGCATAATATGATGCGGCATCAAGAGCGTCGAGAACGTCGATCAAATCGATTCCCGTTTGCTCATAGCCCGGTCTACACGCCATGCCACAGGTCGCATGCCCACTCGGATCCTTCCCATTTATCGGATCATTCCCGGCATAGGCATACCTGTTGAAGTCCACCCCCGGCAGCATGGGGTCCCAGGTGTCCGCCGTGAGGAAGCGCCCGAGGTTGGGGTCGTAATAGCGCGCATGCAGATATTGCAGGCCGGTCTCGGGATCGAACACCTCGTTGATGTAGCCCCGCGCACTGCTGCCGGTGATGGGGCCGGAGGTGGTGGTGGGCATGCCGTACGGCCCGTAGTCCGACACATCCTGCGTGGTGCCGTGGCGCGTGGCATGGCGCACCGAACTTAAGTGGTCCCGCGTCAGGAAATCCGTATTGCCCAACCCGGTGGCCGGCTTCACCCGCTTCACATCATGGTGGATGTAGCTGGTCAGCACGCCCGAAGGATTGGCGGCATCGAACCGGATATCGCCATCGCTGTTGAAGTACCAGCTGATGGTGGACGCCGCCGCATCGCGCTTGCGAATGCGCTCGCCATCGGGGCCGTAGTCAAAGTCCACAGTCCGGCCATTGGCGGTGATGGCCGTGGGCCGGTTCTCGCCGTCGTAAGTGAAGGCCCGGGGCTGGATCGGCCCTGCCCCGTCCGCGTCGTAATACGTCGTGTTGCCATTGGCGTCATAGGTGACACCCACCCCGCAGATCGTGTTGGGGGCGTGCGGGTGCGTCGACGCAAGCCCTGGGGAAAGGGTTGGCGTGGGATAGCTCATGTTCGGGTTCGATCCACAGAGCCCCGAGTTGTACACCATGTTATCCGCCGCGTCATAGGCGTAAGAGCGGCTCCGCGCGGCATTGGTCGTGTGCGTGGCGGCCGTCAACCGGTCAAGCCCGTCATAGGTATAGGTCCACGGGCTGGTGGTGTTGGCATCGGCGATGGTGGCCGCAGAAATCTGGCCGTTGGCCTTGCGGACATAGGTGGCCGAGAAGAACGGAATCTGCGCCCCGAAGGCCGATACCTGTTGAAATCCACCCCCGGCAGCATGGGGTCCCAGGTATCCGCCGTGAGGAAGCGCCCGAGGTTGGGGTCGTAATAGCGCGCGTGCAGATATTGCAGGCCGGTTTCGGGATCGAAGACCTCGTTGATGTAGCCCCGGGCACTGGTGGCCGTGATGGGGCCGGAGGTGGTGGTGGGCATGCCGTACGGCCCGTAGTCGGAGACATCCTGCGTGGTGCCGTGGCGCGTGGCATGGCGCACCGAGCTCAAATGGTCCCGCGTCAGAAAATCCGTGTTGCCCAACCCGGTGGCAGGCTTCACCCGTTTGACATCGGAATGGATGTAACTCGTGAGTACGCCGGAAGGATTGGCGGCATCGAACCGGATATCGCCATCGCTGTTGAAGTACCAGCTGATGGTGGACGCCGCCGCATCGCGCTTGCGAATGCGCTCGCCATCCGGCCCATAGTCAAAGTCCACGGTCCGGCCATTGGCCGTGATAGCGGTGGGCCGGTTCTCGCCGTCGTAAGTAAAGGCCCGCGGCTGGATGGGCCCGGCCCCGTCCGCGTCGTAATACGTCGTGTTGCCATTGGCGTCATAGGTGACCGCCACCCCGCAGATCGTGTTGGGGGCGTGCGGGTGCGTCGACGCAAGCCCTGGGGAAAGGGTTGGCGTGGGATAGCTCATGTTCGGGTTCGATCCACAGAGCCCCGAGTTATACACCATGTTATCCGCCGCGTCATAGGCGTAAGAGCGGCTCCGCGCGGCATTGGTCGTGTGCGTGGCAGCGGTCAACCGGTCAAGCCCGTCATAGGTATAGGTCCACGGGCTGGTGGTGTTGGCATCGGCGATGGTGGCCGCAGAAATCTGGCCGTTAAGCATGCGGGTGTAGGTGGCCGAGAAGAAAGGCGTCTGCGCCCCGAAGGCCGACTTGACGCTACTGCATCTTGTCCAACATGCCGCGCGCCAAGAACCATTCTGTTTCAAGCGGTATTTCCATGTCCACGCAAGCCTTCAAAAGCTGAAACGCTTGATCCTTGTTGCCCATTTCGCGTTCAGAGAATGACCAATAGAACAGTGCTTGACATAGATGGCGCTGGGAACGGCGGTCACCTTCCACCGCTGCGAGCAGTTGATTGAGTTCTGTATACTCGAACTCCTTAATCACGATATTGGCAAGACTTTCCTTCCCAAGCGCATACAATGCCAACGGCCCGGGCCAGCTCTTCGCGCGCGATGTCTTGCTCAACCGCAAACAAAGCTTTAAGCTCCGCTCTATCAACTCCGGCCTTGGCAGAGATTTTCCTGCAAACCACAGCAGCATGGCCGGGCCAACCCCACCTGATATATCGGCGAATTGGATCGTTCTGTTGATGAGTCCGTCGACTTCCGAGAGCCACGTTTCTGCCGCCTCATCTTTCCTGTCAGTGAGCCATTGTGCTGCGCCAATATCATTCAAATAAGGCGACGCTGTTGGCCCGTCTTCCTGCCGGCGGAATGCATTGGCCAACTTGAATTCTGCCTCGGCCTCTCCGTATCTCCGCAGGCACATCAACACAGTTCCGCGGCCGCTGATGTACCGCCAGTTTTCCGGTTTGAACTCTGGCCTCAGGCGATCATAGATTTCGAGCGCTTCTTGATATCGGCCTGAACACATGAGACCCCAAGCTCTGTTAGTCAAATCCATCATAGAAAAAGCCATCCTTGTCATAGGTTATGGGATGGACTGGCCCACCGTCCCAATTCCTGACCTGACTGTTAAACTTGTTTTCGCCGGACGACGAAAGTGGTTTGATTTCGGCCTTGTTGATATTTCCCGACGCAACCCCTGGGGAAAGGGTTGGCGCCGGATAGCTCATGTTCGGGTTCGATCCACAGAGGCCCGAGTTGTACACCATGTTATCCGCCCCGTCATAGGCGTAAGAGCGGCTGCGGCTGGCGTTGGTCGTGTGCGTGGCAGCGGTCAACTATTCACGCAGGCATCTGGAGAAATGCCATTTGACTGCATTAAAAGCCTACAGATGAATAGTTGGAATACGCGTGCGTTGAATGTCTTTGGTCAACTCTCCAAGTTTGCCTTGCGGGATAGCTCAAGGGCGCTCCTCATGGCTTCACCAATTTGCTCCGGCCCTTGCCCGGCTTGAATTGTCAGTTCTTTGATATGTTCACTGCCCGAACCAACTCTCTTCATGGGAGTAATCTCGATCAGGCACGTATCGTCCGGCCTCTGGGAGATGCTGACGCTTAGCGTTTGGCTGTTAAGTTGACTCCATGAGCGCAATTTGGTCGCTTTGAAAAGGGATGGAACCTTCGCGGCAAGTCGGCTGTCGGGGATATTGTCGATGCAATCGTCCAATGCCTTAAGTACCGCGCTTCCAATTCCCAAAGAATCGGCATGATCGGCTACATGAACGAGGTCCATGAGGGTACGCAATCCATCGCGAGTGCGCGCATAGGGACTGACGAACACGCGGTCGCTCCGAAGGTAAGCAGCGGCACTGCGCCAGAACGGAGGCCGTTTGTTGGAGGTTGAAGATGTCATTTTCTCTGTTCTACTGGGCATTCACGAGATTTAATATAATACTCTTACCTTTGGCATATTTGGTCAAGCTGTCCAATGAACTACGCTGACCGCTCGTCAGCGCGTCCCTTTTTATCACGAGGTCGAGTTGTTTTTTGTTGTAGTCCGTGCCTTTTTCGATTGTTTTTCCTGCCCAGGACTTGTTCTCAAATTCTGCAAGCTTGTCAATGTACGATCTGATCCGGGCTTCAAATGAAGAGAGTTTGTCGGCGTACTTCGCCACATCCATCGACTTGATGCTGGTAACTGTCATGTCTGCTATCCGGTCGATCACGGGAAAACCATGAGGAAGATTCTCACCTAATGCGGCGTGGATCATCCGGCCTCGAACGATTGGGGGATAGCTCCAAACTGAATTGGTTGCTTTAGCGCCAATTCCCAATGCTGCAGCCGCCCACTTGTAACCAGCTACAAGTCCCTTTGCCCCGGCTGAAATTCCTTTGCCGCTACTTGCCAAACCTTTCGCACCAACACCTAATCCGACTGTAGCCGGATATCCCGTTCCTATCTGAGAATTTCCAAAGTCATCAAGAGCGCTCACACCTTCATCAAAGCTGTCTGGCATGTATGGTAAAAGGTGTTCAGCAATGATTGAGCCAGCCGAATTCGCTCCGTCGTCAAAATGCCCACTGGGGTCCTTGCCATTCACCGGATCATTCCCGGCATAGGCATACCGGTTGAAATCCACCCCCGGCAGCATCGGGTCCCAGGTATCCGCCGTGAGGAAGCGCCCGAGGTTGGGGTCGTAATAGCGCGCGTGGAGATATTGCAGGCCGGTCTCGGGATCGAAGACCTCGTTGATGTAGCCCCGGGCACTGGTGCCGGCGATGGGGCCGGTCATGTTGGTGGGCGCACCATAGGGCCCGTAGTCCGACACATCCTGCGTGGTGCCGTGGCGCGTGGCATGGCGCACCGAGCCCAAATGGTCCCGCGTCAGGAAATCCGTGTTGCCAAGGCCCGACGGCTTCACGCGCTTGACATCAGAATGGATGTAGCTGGTCAGCACGCCGGAAGGATTGGCGGCATCGAACCGGATGTCGCCATCGCTGTTGAAATACCAGCTGATGGTCGACGCCGCCGCATCACGCTTGCGAATGCGCTCGCCATCGGGGCCGTAGTCAAAGTCGATGGTCTTCGAATTGGCGGTGATGGCAGTAGGGCGGTTCTGCGGATCAGATCATGTTTCTATTTATGCACTGGACTGCACCCCAAACTTTGAGTTCAAGATAGGCGGGGATCAAAGTAAGTCTAATGTTCGACTTTGCGGCCAACGATAGGCAGGTCCTCTGGCCTGTAGAACATGCTGTCTTCGCCAGTCGCTGCAAGAGCATCGCGCAATGCGTCAGAAACCAACAAATGACTGTTCACGTTCACGTCGCGGGCCAAATGAAGATTTCCCATGCAGTTCGGCCTATGCACAACCTTCTCCAACCCGATAAAAATCGGTGGTGTCCGGTTGCGGTCAACCACTGTGAACTTTGACTTTTCGGTGTCCAGGCATTCAACCCGGTCAAAAGGAATGACCCATTTGAATTCGTCGCAGATTTCTCCTCGCGCGATCAGTCGCACCGGATAAAACTGTATGCGGTCTTGCGGCACAAAATCCAGGATGATGTCTTCCCACACGTCATCGACGACAGTATGCGATCCCATGGGCGGACAATGAAGCTGTTTGAATTTCTTAACTGAAGTCCGCGATTTATAAATTGGCAAAACGCTACCTTCGGCGATCGGATCAGCAGATTGCGCTTCCAGACCCAAACATTCATCCGTGTAGACGAAATCCGCCCCCCAGTCAGAACTCGGAAACTCCCAAACCCAAGGCATCCTAGAACTCCAAATTCAAGTTTTGGCTTGCAGTTTGCTGACCACTGACCGCGTCATTCCAAACTAGCAACTCAGACCAACAATGCAACTTTTTCCGCCGCCAGCCGCTGTCGAACCGGATGAGGGTGCACTTGCCTGCCCTGCCTGCTTTGTTGGGGAAACAACTTTTGACTTCTCACGCACCAGCATCGTGGGGTCGTCTTCCACCATCTTCCGGTATTTTTTCAATAAGGCGGCAATGGCAGCGTCCTTTTCTGGGCTCGGGCGAGATCCAAACTGCTTTACAACATCTTCTACTTCTCTGACAATTGCTGCGGTAAACTCCCGGTGCCCAGCACCCCACTGTTGATAGGCCATCATGCGGTTCATTGCCGACTGAACACTGATCCCGGCAGCTTTCGCCAGACTAGCCATCCCCTTTGACTGGGGAAACAAGTGATGATCAGTCAAACTGTACACTTTGCCACCGTATGACAGCTTTCCCGCAGCAATTGTCGCCGCAGCAACTGTCGGCGCAACAATACCAACTTCGGATGCGGCCATTTCAGTCGCGAGTGTGACGGCACCGGGATATCTGGCAGCAATAGCCAATGCAGCTCCAGGAGCCGAGACAACAACGCCAGCAGCCCCAGCAACCGCCGCTGTTTCAAGTCTCTCTTCATTCGTCATGCCGCAGCCCACACACGGCATGATCATTGGGAACGAAAACAAAGTCTCATGCCCCCCCGGATCGCTCCCATTGATGGGATCATTCCCGGCATAGGCATACCGGTTGACATCCACCCCCGGCAGCATGGGGTCCCACGTGTCCGCCGTGAGGAAGCGCCCGAGGTTGGGATCGTAGTAGCGCGCGTGCAGATATTGCAGGCCGGTCTCGGGGTCGAACACCTCGTTGATGTAGCCCTTGGCACTGGTGCCGGTAATGGGGCCGGAGGTGTTGGTGGGCATACCGTAAGGCCCGTAGTCCGACACATCCTGCGTGGTGCCGTGGCGCGTGGCATGGCGCACCGAGCCCAAATGGTCCCGCGTCAGGAAATCCGTGTTGCCAAGGCCCGACGACTTCACGCGCTTGACATCAGAATGGATGTAGCTGGTCAGCACGCCGGAAGAATTGGCGGCATCGAACCGGATGTCGCCATCGCTGTTGAAATACCAGCTGATGGTCGACGCCGCCGCATCACGCTTGCGCATGCGCTCGCCATCGGGGCCGTAGTCAAAGTCAATCGTCTTCGAATTGGCGGTGATGGCAGTAGGGCGGTTCTCGCCGTCATAGGTGAAGGCCCGCGGCTGGATCGGCCCTGCCCCGTCGGCGTCGTAGTACGTGGTGTTGCCATTGGCGTCATGAGTGAGGGAGTTGCCGTTCTTGTCATAGGTGATGGTAGTACCGCAGACACCTGATTGTTGTTAGCTCACCGCTTCTTCCGTTTGCGTTTGATTTTGCCTGCAGCATCGTCGAACCAAAAATTCGCCGCATTCACAACTCTAGTAAATGGCTCCCCATCCAAAACAACCGAAGCCACCATGTTTCGAGATATTATTATGAGCGGCGCTTCAACTCCGCTTCCAAATCCTTGGACTACAGGATGATTGTGGTCTGCAAATTTAGGACTTCCAAGACCCCAACTCAGTTTAGCTGAGCTGCGCAACAGAGATTCGCCAAAATAGTATGCAAGCCTTAGCGTCCAAACGCTTCTATTGTCGTAAGTCCCCGTTTTGTGAAACTGGTCTATGACGTATTTGAAAAACGCAATCACCGATTCACGTGAGTAATCAAATGACACGCAATCGATCTTCAAAGTCTCGAATATCTGTTTCTCTTCGTTCAGAAAATTCTGCAATACCTTGTTCGCTTCCCTTTCTGTCAGCTCGTAAAGCTCCTTCGACAGGACGTCCTTCTTGTTATCGCTCATATCGTTTTCGCCTAATGGACCACGGCTTTGATCCGGTTCTTGCTGAGTTCACGTAATACCTCTCTGCTGACGCCATTCCAGAAATGCCACTCCGCTCGTCTAAATCTCTCTTTTTTCACAAGTTCCGCATCCTTCGCAATCTGGGTTCTTATTGTTGATGTAAGTTGCACGTTCTTGCCTGCCTTGCTTTCATACAACACACCATCCACTTCTCGATCTATGTAGCGCTTGCCCAGCGATGTATCAAATGGCTGTTTGGGTTTTCCGCCTTTTCCGCCCAAGTACTCAGCCATACGCATTTCACCCCAAGCGCCAAGCGACTTGGAAGCGAGTCTGTCAGGCGCGGTGTTATTACGATAGGAGTTTGTTGAACGTTGTTGATGAACTTCATCTTTTGCATGCTGGTTGGCCTGCATCGGAGCCATGCCGCCAGCAATGAGCTGCCGTTGCCGATCATCAATGTAGTATTGCTCTTCCCTACTATAGTCTTTGTCGTAGCCTGTGAGTTCCACTGCACTGATTGCAAAAGCTGCGGTCAAACCTGCTCCAAGCATTCGCCCCGCTGCAATTCCCACCCGCGTTCCAGCAAGATACTCCGCGCCAATGAAAACACCACGAACGACTAGTCCTGCATAGTGCCCCCCCGGATCGCTCATGTTGACAGGATCATTCCCCGCATAGGCATACCT
>CAWJXD010000008.1:0-92739 GCA_963846785.1 uncultured Alphaproteobacteria bacterium
TAACCCACCGCCTCCAGCAGCCCCTGCAGAATATAGGCTGCGGCCAGTTTATCCACGTTGGCGGCGCGTTTGGCGCGGCTCAGGTCGGCTTCCAGCATGGTGCGCGTGACGGCGGCGGTGCTGAGGCGTTCGTCCCAGAAGATCATGGCCTTGCCCGTCTGTTGGGTGAAATTGCGGTGGAAGGAGCGGGTGGATTGGGCGCGGGCACCTTCTGAGCCGTCCATGTTGAGGGGCAGGCCCAGCACATAAAGGGCGATGTTTTCGGCTGCACCGATCTCCAGAATGCGGGTCACATCGGCTTTGAACTTGGTGCGGGCGATGGTTTCGCGCGGGGTGGCGATTTGCAGGGTGAGGTCGGACGTGGCGATGCCGATGGTTTTGGTGCCGAGGTCCAGGCCCATGAGGCGCTGGCCGGGCAACAGGGTGGAAACTGCGGTCTGGGCGGTCTCGAGGAGAGTGGACATGACGTTGGACATGGCCGGGGTCTAACCTTATTGCATGGAGATGTCATGACCCAACCCGCAGACCGGCCCATCGGACCCCTCGTCGATCCCCTGCCCCCTGGCTTGTTGCCGGATTTGCGGCCCTTGCAGGGGCGCTGGGTGGGGATGGAGCCTGTGAGCCTGGCGCAGCATGGCGCGGATCTCTATGCATCGTTCCACGGCAAGGATGAGGGTTTGTGGACGTATATGCCCTATGGGCCGTTTGCGTCGGAGGATGCGTTTCTGGCGTGGCTGGCGGAAAAGCAAGCGGCGCGGGATCCATGGTTTTATGCTTACATCGACCACGCCACGGCGACGGCCTGCGGCATGGGTGCGTTCATGCGGGCGGATGCGCCGAACGGGTCCATTGAGCTTGGCAATATCTGGTTTTCGCCTGCGCTGCAGAAATCACGCGCGGCCACGGAGGCGATCTTTCTGATGCTCCGGCATTGTTTTGAAGATCTTGGCGTGCGCCGGGTGGAATGGAAATGCGATGCACTGAACGCGCCATCGCGGCGGGCGGCAGCGCGGTTCGGGTTTACGTTCGAGGGGATTTTCCGGCAGCACTACATCATCAAGGGGCGGAACCGGGATACGGCATGGTTCTCGATGATTGACAGGGAGTGGCCGGGTTTGCGTGAAGGATTTGAGCGTTGGCTTGCGCCGGAAAATTTCGACGGTGATGGGCGGCAGAAGGCCAGATTGCAGATCCGCTGACGGCACTCAATAAATCTGGAAGTCAGACCATTTGAGATCGAAGGCGTTGCCCAATACAGCGATCTTGATGGCTTCGGCGGTGCCTGTGCCGTCGCTGTCGAACCACAGGGTGCGGGCGTCTTTTTCGTAGATGAAGCGGTCATCGGCGTCCTGGGCTTGTTTGTCGTTGCGCGATTGGAAGGTCTTGCTGCTGCGTGATGTCAGGCCAAATCCTTCGAATGCAATGGCTACTTCCTCATCTTTTTCAAACTTGACGATGGTGTCCCAACCATCCTGAGGTCGGTCGAACGCATAGACATCGATTTCTCCACCACCATCCAGGTGATCGATGCCATTGCCACCGTGGAGGACGTCGTAGCCAGAGCCGCCGTCCAATTTGTCATTACCAAAACCGCCATAAAGACGGTCATCGCCGGCGCGGCCAAAGAGTTTGTCGTCACCGCCGTTGCCGTAGAGTTCATTTTTACCCGCGCTACCCGCGAGTTTGTCAGCACCTGAGGCCGATCCGTAAATCCCTTCGATCGAGTCAAATGTGTCGCCTTTTGCGGCGCGCGTTGCGGTCAGAGTCCCGTCAAGTGAGACTGTGACGCCTTTGCTGTAGTAATAGTCCGTAAAGTCAAAACCCTTGCCGCCGTAGAAGTGATCGGCACCTTGGCCGCCATCAAGGCTATCGTTGCCTGCCTGACCGTAAAGCTTATCACTGCCGCCATTGCCGGCCAGATAGTTGCCGAACTTGTCACCTATAAGTGTGTCGCTTCCGGTGTTGGAACCACCGAGGCCTTCGATGGATGTCAACGTATCCAATGCCGCAGCACCTTTGCTCTTTTTGGATTTGTCGAGCGCCAGTGTGACGGCCCCTTGGTAAAAATAATCGGCGATGTCCCGACCTTCACCACCGAAAAGACTGTCTGCGCCTGCGCCACCGGCCAGAACATCATCGCCATCGCCGCCGTCGAGCGTGTCATTTCCCTCACGCCCAGACAAATAGTCGTCGCCGCCCAAGCCGGCCAGATGATTTGCATCATCGTTGCCATAAAGGCTGTCGGAACCGGTTGCCGATCCTTCAATGTTTTCGAAGGAGACCAGAGTGTCACCAAGCGCCCCACCATCCGCGGCATGGATGCCCAATAGGTCTACAACTGTAGCACCAAGCCGCGCATAGCTTATTGTATCGACACCGTCGCCACCATCTGCGAAATCCACCCCAGAGCCAGCGGCCAACACATCGTTGCCAGCACGCCCGTATAGGACGTTGTCGCCGTCTCGACCATCTATGACATTTTCTCCCACGTCTCCAGCAAGAGTGTCATTGCCTGTTTCTGAACCAATGATGTTCTCAATTGAAATGTACTGGTCGCCTGCAGCTGTGTTGGTCGCTAGCAGTGAATAATCAAGTGAAACCACTACACCGTGATCATGCCTAAACGATAGTGTATCTATGCCGAAGCCACCGTCAATGACGTCGGCACCTAACCCGCCGCTGAGAATGTCGTTGCCTCCTAGACCTGAGATGTTATCGGCAAGCTTGCTGCCATACCAAATATCTACGGCGTCGCTACCAATGAATTTTTTCGTGTCGAATGAAAACAGATTGTTCTGCGATACGGCTAATAGGTGTCCATTTTGGGCAATCAAGTACGCATTCGGATAAAAAGGCGTTGAGTTGTCAACAATCGGTGCGCTTACTAACTCACCATCAGGTAAGACTGTGTACATAACAGCCGAACTTGAAACATAGAGGGTTTGGCCTTCGGTTTGGACTACGCCATGGATGTCTATGAAATCCCCAAAAATGGATTCCCCAAAGCTCGTCGGCGGCCCCGCCATGCTACCCTCATGAGAAATGGTTTGTGACTGATAGCCGTGGTCTGAAAAATAGGTGACAATTGCATTGCCCGAGGAGTCTGTAGTCAGTGTATGTATTTGCAGAAAATTGCTCGATTCAAACAACGTCGCAGGTAGCTTGATTTGCCCAGTCGCATCCATTACCATATACCCGAGCGAGTAGACCCCGGCGATATTGGACGACCAGGCTATAAGAAAATCGCCATTTAAGAGCGGAGTCGTCAATACGTCTTCGCTAGCAATTGGTGCGGTGGCAGAACCGATTAAGTTCCCTTGGATGTCTATCAACTGTCCTGTGGAAGTATGCAAATCTCTGTTGTACGAACTGACGAAGAGTATTCCTTCACTTAGTGGAGACACTCGCAATCCGACTCCACTGGGTGCCGTATAGATCACCGTTTTCGGACCGATGCTGCCATCATCAGTTATATAACGACTAAAAATTTCATCCACGATTGGTGAAGGCTGAGGCGCGAACCTCTTTGCTGATACAATCAGTTGAGTCACACCAAATTGGTCGGTCTGGAAGAAGTAATCTTGAACCCCATAGTAGCCAAAATGTTGCGTGTTCGCGACAAGCTGACCTTCGTCTTGCACAACAGCGGTTCCATAACCCCAAATGTGGTATACAATAGTGTTTCCTGAGTCCAATTCAGCGATGGCCGCCTCTGCATTGAAATCCGAAACGGCAGGTCCTATCCAATCAACTGCAAATCCCATATCGCCGTCCCCCAGTTTCAAATCCCGCGTGTCGCTGCGCGTTAATGGGAGATTAACAGCCTGTGCCACTTTGGATAGAGGGAAAGGTGGTTAATGCGGTGCTTGGCTCATATTGCTTCCAGACACCCAAGTTGCAGGCCCAGCCCCGGCCTGCTATGCGGAGCCACCATTTTTAAGGACGGTCCATGTCGGTTGATCATGCTACAGTGAAGCGGGTGGCGCGGCTTGCGCGCATCAAGGTGAAGGATGAGGACGTGCCGCGGTTGGCGGGCGAGCTCAACACAATCCTGAACTTTGTCGAGCAACTCAATGAAGTGAATGTGGAAAACGTCGAACCGATGACGTCTGTCGTGGCCATGGACATGCGCCAGCGGGCTGATGTTGTGTCGGACGGGCACTACCCCAAAGACGTGACGAAGAACGCACCAGTGTCTGATGATGATTTCTTTGCCGTGCCCAAGGTGGTGGAATAATGACTGATCTCACCGCATTCACCATTGCCGAAGCCCGCACGCAGTTAAAGGCCAAGGCGTTTTCGGCGCTGGAATTGACTGACGCCTATATCAAAGCCGTGGAATCGGCGCGTGGGCTGAATGCCTATATTGCCGAAACGCCGGAACAGGCGCGGGCCATGGCCAAAGCGTCTGATGCGAAACTGGCAAAGGGCGATGGTGGGGCGCTGGAAGGCATTCCGCTCGGCATCAAGGACCTGTACGCCACCAAGGGCGTGCACACGCAGGCCTGCTCGCACATTCTCGATGGTTTCAAGCCGACTTACGAATCCACCGTCACATCGAACCTGTGGCGTGAAGGTGCGGTGTTGTTGGGCAAGCTCAACATGGATGAATTTGCCATGGGGTCGTCCAACGAGACGAGTTATTATGGACCTGTCACAAATCCGTGGCGACGGACAAATTCCAACACGGCACTTGTGCCCGGTGGTTCTTCAGGTGGATCGGCAACCGCTGTGGCGGCGCATATTTGTGCTGCTGCCACCGCCACTGACACGGGTGGTTCCATCCGTCAGCCTGCGGCATTGACCGGAACCGTTGGCATCAAGCCGACCTACGGTCGTTGCTCGCGCTGGGGCATTGTGGCGTTTGCATCGTCGCTGGATCAGGCGGGTCCCATTGCGCGCGACGTGCGGGACGCCGCCATCATGCTGAAGGCCATGGCCAGTGTTGACTTGAAAGACACAACATCGGTGGACCGCCCGGTGCCGGACTATGAAGCGGTGATTGGCAAATCCATCAAGGGTTTGCGCATCGGCATTCCCAAGGAGTATCGCGCCGATGGCATTCCGGCAGAAATCAATGCGCTGTGGGACAAGGGTGCGCAGTGGTTGAAAGAGCAAGGTGCGGAGATCGTCGAGATTTCGTTGCCGCACACCAAGTATGCGCTGCCTGCGTATTACATTGTGGCACCGGCTGAAGCGTCTTCCAATCTTGCCCGTTATGACGGCGTGCGTTACGGATTGCGCGTGCCCGGCGATGACCTGATTGACACCTATGAGCGCACACGTGCAGCGGGCTTTGGCCAGGAGGTGCAGCGGCGTGTCATGATCGGGACCTATGTGCTGTCAGCCGGATATTACGATGCCTATTATGTGCGGGCGCAGAAGGTCCGTACACTGATCAAGCAGGATTTTGACAAGGCTTGGGCCAAGGTGGATGTCATATTGACTCCTGCCACGCCTTCGCCGGCATTCGCGCCGGGTGAGATCACCGATCCGGTGCAGATGTACCTGAACGACGTTTTCACAGTGACGGTGAACATGGCGGGCCTTCCCGGCATCGCTGTGCCTGCTGGTCTTTCCGAGAACGGACTGCCGTTGGGTCTGCAGTTGATCGGCAAGCCATTTGATGAGGAAACGCTGTTCCAGACAGCGGCGGCGATTGAACATGCCGCAGGCACGTTCACCACAAAGAAGTGGTGGTAGTTTCATTATCTCCTGCTGATTTGACCTTGGCGCAAGGCTGGGGCATTCAAGGGGCCGCAGGAGTTAGCTTTTATGGATATTCGAAATTCCGTCATTGAGGCCATTGGCAATACGCCGCTGATCAAGTTGCGGCGGGCGTCCGAAGTGACGGGCTGTACCATTCTCGGCAAGGCGGAGTTCATGAATCCGGGGCAGTCGGTGAAGGATCGCGCCGCGCTGTTCATGATCCGGGATGCAGTCGCGCGTGGTGAATTGAAACCCGGAGGCACGATTGTGGAAGGGACGGCGGGCAACACTGGCATCGGGCTGGCTGTCGTGGCCAATGCCATGGGATTCAAGACGGTCATCGTCATTCCCGATACACAGGCGCAAGAAAAGAAAGACGCGCTGCGGCAGTTGGGGGCAACTTTGGTGGAGGTTCCCGCCGTGCCGTACAAGAACCCAAACAATTACGTGAAATATTCCGGTCGGCTGGCGGCGAAGATGGGTGCGGTGTGGGCCAATCAGTTCGACAATGTGGCGAATCGGCAGGCGCATATTGAGACGACAGGGCCGGAGATTTGGCACCAGACCGATGGCGGGGTGGACGGCTTCGTTGCTGCTGTTGGTTCAGGTGGGACTTTAGCTGGCGTTGGCATGTCGCTGAAATCGTTTAACAAGAATGTACGAATTGGATTGGCTGATCCCATGGGTGCGGCGCTCCACTCTTTCTACACGACAGGCGAATTGAAATCTGAGGGCTCGTCAATCACCGAAGGTATCGGCCAGGGCCGCATCACCGCCAATCTCGCGGGCTTTACGCCGGATGACTCGTTCCAGATTTCAGACAGCGAGGCCATTCCTTTGGCGTTCGACTTGCTGGAATACGAAGGCCTGTGCATGGGTGGCTCAACCGGCGTCAATGTTGCTGGTGCCATTCGACTGGCCAAGCAGATGGGACAGGGCCACACCATCGTGACAATCCTGTGCGACTACGGCACGCGCTATGCGTCGAAGCTGTTCAATCCGGAATTTTTGCGGTCGAAGAATTTGCCCGTGCCGAAGTGGCTGGAGGGTGGCGTGGATGTGCCGACGGTGTTTGAGGAGGTCTAGCAAATGTCTTTCCAAGCCTATATCGACAACATCAAGGAACAAACAGGGAAGTCGCCGGAGGACTTCATGAAACTGTTGAAGCCAAGGGACTACTTAGCCCAGACATGAAGGCGACCGTGTTGGTGCAATTTTTGAAAGACGAGTTTGAACTCGGACATGGGCCCTCCATGGCCATATGAGCGGTGTTCAAGTCAAAGGGATGGGTCAAGGATCCCAAGACAAAATGACACACCTCCTCTTCCGCGACGATTCATACCAGAAATCGTGCGAGGCCAAAGTTGTTGGCATCAATGAGCGCGGTGGTATTATATTGGATCGCACAGTGTTTTATGCCACGGCTGGCGGTCAGCCGGGGGACAAGGGGATCATCAGTGGGCTGACGATTGCGACCACGTTTTATGATGAGGCCAAGAACGTGGTGCATGTGCCAACTGAAGGGCAGACACTGCCGGCGGTTGGCGATGTTGTGAATACGGAGATTGACTGGGCGCACCGTTACAGGATCATGCGGTGCCACACGATGATGCATTTGTTGTGTGCTTCGGTGGCGTTTCCCGTCACCGGCAGTTCCATCACCGAAGATGGCGGGCGGATTGATTTTGATATTCCGGAGGGCCAGGTGCCGGACAAGGTTGCGCTGGCCGAAAAGATCAATGGTTTGATCCGTGAAAATCACATGATTACGACACGGATGATTACCGAGGAAGAACTCGACGCCAATCCGCAGCTGGTGCGTACCATGTTTGTAAAACCACCGCGTGGTTCTGGCTTTGTAAGGCTGGTGCTGATTGGCGAGGATGGCAAAGTTGACCAGCAGCCGTGTGGCGGCACCCATGTGGCGCGCACGGGTGAGATCGGCGAGATCGCGGTGGTGAAGATCGAGAACAAGGGCAAGATCAACCGGCGCATTCGGCTAGGGCTGGTGAGGCCGTGAAAGACCTCGTTTCCACGGATTGGCTCGCTGATCATCTGTATGCGGATGATTTGATGATCCTTGATGCATCGTGGCATTTGCCAGCGGCCAAGCGCGATGCGAAGGTTGAGTATGAGGCGTGCCGCATTCCGGGTGCACAGTTCTTTGATATCGACGACATCTCGGACAAAACGACACCCCTGCCCCATATGTTGCCGTCGCCGCGTGTGTTCGCTGCCAAGGCGGGCGCGTTGGGTATCAGCAACTCCTCGCGCATCGTTTGTTATGACAGTGTGGGGCTGTTCTCAGCGGCACGGGCTTGGTGGATGTTCAGGGTCTTTGGCCATGACACTGTTGCCGTGTTGGACGGTGGCTTGAAGAAGTGGATCGCTGAAGAACGAACTACTGAAGACGGCCCACCACCTTCGGTGAAGCCTGTCCCTTTCACCGCGAGCAAGCGCGAGAAAATGGTGCGTTCTATTGACCAATTGGAAAACGTGCAGATTGCCGATGCCCGCTCTGGCACCCGCTTTCGCGGTGAAGAGCCAGAACCCCGCCCTGGCGTGCGACCCGGTCACATGCCGGGTGCGCGGAATGTGCATTATGCCTCTCTGCTGAACGCCGATGGCACGATGAAATCGCCGGGAGAGCTGGCGACAGTGTTTCGCGCCGCCGGGATTGATGAATCAAAACCAGTGGTTACGAGCTGTGGTTCAGGTGTTACTGCAGCCATCTTGACGTTGGGATTGGAACGGATAGGCGCAAAGGATCACGCACTTTACGATGGCTCGTGGACGGAATGGGGTGCAAGCGGGCGCGCGGTTGAGGTGGGGAATTGAAGGCTTGCTGCCCGCAGTCTATCTCACAGGCGGTGCGTATAGCACTCCGTTGTTACTCCACAGGGCGTTGAGGCCGCGTTCAATTCCCAGTTTGCTGCCTGCGCCCAGGTTGCGGTCGAAGATTTCGCCATAGTTTCCAGTGGCCTTGAGGGCGTTTGCGGCCCAAGGTTTGTCAAGGCCCAACAGGGTACCGAATTCGCCATCGACACCCAGCAGGCGTTTGACAGTGGCTTTTTTGCTATTGGCGGTTTCGTCGTCAATGTTGGGCTGGCGCACATCCAGTTCTTCAGCGTTGATCAGCGCAAACAAGGTCCAGCGTGCAATGTTGAACCACTGGGCATCATCGGCGCGGACCACGGGCCCCAAAGGTTCCTTTGAGATCACTTCCGGCAAGATGATGTGGTCATCGGGTTTCGCCACGCGCAGGCGCACTGCATAGAGCTGGGATTGGTCGGCGGTGTAGGCATCGCACTTGCCTTCGTCATAGGCTTCGATGGCTTCGTCGCTGGTGTCAAAAGCCTGGGTGGTGAAAGCCATGTCGCGCTCGACGAAAAAGTCTGCGATGTTGGCTTCGTTGGTGGTGCCTTTCACAACGCAGATGGCGGCATTTGACATGTTGAAGACCGATGTGACACCCATCAGGGTTTTCAGCAGAAAGCCCTGACCATCGTGATAGCTGATGCCGACGAAACGCAGCGGCCATTTGGTTTCACGTTCCAGGGTCCAGGTGGTGTTGCGGGCGAGGATGTCGATTTCGCCCTTGGCCAGTTTGTCGAAACGGTCAGCGACGGTGGCGGGCACAAATTCCACCTTGGCAGCATCGCCCAATGTGGCAGCGGCGAGCGCCTTGCAGTAGTCCACGTCGAAACCAGCCCACTTGCCCTGGTCATCTTTTTGCGCAAAGCCCATCAGGCCTGCGTTGACACCGCAGCGCAATGTGCCGCGCTGTTTGACATCGTCGAGAGTTGATGCCGCCGCCGCAGAAATGGTGGCGAGCAAGACAGCGATAAGGGCGGAAACAAAGTGCATGGGTTGGACCTCACTGATTCACTTCGATTTTAGCCGCATGACCGGGCTCCGCCAAGCGCTGTCGTTTGCAAATCCGGAAATGGCTGATAATGATCATTTATGGCACATTTTCCATCAACCCGCATGCGGCGGAACCGCAAATCTCCCTGGGCGCGAGCACTTGTGGCGGAGCATCATCTCTCGGTTTCTGACTTGATCTGGCCCGTGTTTGTGACCGACGGCAAGAACGTCGTTGATCCAGTGGCCTCCATGCCCGGAGTGGCGCGATACTCCATCGATCTTATTGTGGACCGGGCGCGTGAAGCGGCAGAGCTTGGCATTCCCCTGCTCGCGGTGTTTCCCAATACCGGCAAGAGCGACCGCACGGATGATGGACGCGAGGCGTTGAATCCGGAGAACCTCACTTGCCGTGCTGTGCGGGCCATCAAGAAGGCCGTGCCAGACATTGGCATCATGTGTGATGTGGCGCTGGACCCTTATACGTCCCACGGCCATGATGGGCTGCTGGAGGGCGGGCGCATTCTGAATGATGAGACCAACGCCGTGTTGGTGAAGCAGGCGCTGGTGCAGGCCGAAGCGGGCTGTGATGTCATTGCCCCTTCCGACATGATGGACGGCCGCATCGGTGCCATTCGTGGTGCGCTTGAAGCGGGTGGTTTCATTGACACGCAGATCATGGCTTACAGCGCCAAATATGCATCGGGCTTCTACGGGCCATTCCGAGACGCTGTGGGTGCATCGTCGCAGTTGAAGGGCGACAAGAAGACTTACCAAATGGACCCCGGCAATTCCGATGAGGCGTTGCGTGAAGTGGCGCTTGATCTGGCCGAAGGTGCCGACATGGTGATGGTGAAGCCTGGCATGCCGTATCTCGACATCGTTTCGCGGGTGAAGCGCGAATTTGGCGTTCCGACCTTTGCCTATCAGGTGAGCGGTGAATACGCGATGCTGAAGGCGGCGTTTGCGAACGGATGGCTGGATGAGAAGAAAGTGGTGCTGGAGGCGCTGCTGGCTTTCAAACGCGCCGGTGCTGATGGCGTGCTGACGTATTTTGCGCTGGACATGGCCAAGGCGTTGAAGGGGTTATAACTGAAGTCGCACGATTATGCGACTGCCCTTCGCCGCCAGCGGGACGGATTTGAGAACAGCGCTCGACTGCGGAGTGATTGTCGAACACCTATGGCGGCGCCCGCGATTGCTGGAGGGAAGAAGGAGGGTATGTCCCCGCCCTGGCTTCAAGCCTGCGCATGTGGTGGTGGAAGAAGGTGGTTTGGCTCGAAGCCTGGCATCCACTCACGCCCATGGCGCGTTTCCGCGCCAAGGAGAAGCGTGCAGTGGTCTTTTTCAAGAAGAACGCAGCGATTTTGGCCTTTGGTCCGCTCTTACAGAGGCCTGGAAGACGATGCTCCCAGACATGATTAGCCACTGAAGGCGCTCGGGTCCTAGTGCCCAAGGGTCTCGCCATCGGCTCCCGGAGGATCAAGGCGTGTGGACCTTTTTCCTGCAGGCGCTGCCCATGGTTCTGGCAATTTCGGTACACTGTCGACATTGTCCCTCCTTTCCAGAACCATCATCCCACCATAGGCATATATTCTAGGGCATGTCAAGAAGAATCTTTGGATGGGAAAGAAATCGTTCTGGCGTCACCACCCCTCACCGCTGCGCGGAGCTCCCCCAACAAGTTGGGGGAGCGAAGGTTGCAAGAGCTGCCCCAGCATTCGCTCCCCCAGCTTGCTGGGGGAGCTGCCCGAAGGCCTGAGGGGGGTGCGAAGGCGTGATCGTATTGCAGGTTTGAAAGCTGCAACAGAAGGACCGACCCCCTCACCGCTTCGCGGAGCTCCCCCAACAAGTTGGGGGAGCGAAGGTTGCGAGAGCTGCCCCAGCATTCGCTCCCTCAGCTTGCTGGGGGAGCTGGCCGAAGGCCTGAGGGGGGTGCGAAGCGCGCAGGTACTGTAGTTTAAAAGTTGCAACAGAGGACCGACCCCCTCACCGCTGCGCGGAGCTCCCCCAACAAGTTGGGGGAGCGATAACTTTCGCTCCCTCAGCTTGCTGGGGGAGCTGCCCGAAGGGCTGAGGGGGGAGGTCTTTTTCTTTAGTTGCTGGCGGTTGCCTTGCCGAGGAACTTTAGTGGATCCATGGCGGTGGCGCCTTTTCGAACTTCGAAATGAAGTTGCGGGGTTGTTACGGCACCTGTCTGACCTGCACGGGCGATGACTGCGCCGCGCTTGACGGTGTCGCCACGCTTGACGCTCAATTCCTTGGCGTGGGCATAGGCCGTGACGTAGCCACCTTCGTGGCGGATGAGAACGAGGTTGCCATAGCCCTTCAACTCGTTGCCTGCGTAGGCGACGACGCCACTTTCAGCAGCGCGAATGGGCGTGCCTTCCGGCATGGAAATGTTGATGCCTTCATTCTTCAGGCCACCTGGCTTTGTGCCAAATTCCGAAATGACCTTGCCATCAGCGGGCCAACGCATGGTCAACGCACCAGCGGCGATTGCGGGTGTCTCTTCAACAAGGGGCTTGGTGTTCAGCGTCAGCTTTTGCGCGGGCTCTTCAACCGAGTTGTCCGCAACTGGCTGTTCAACGGGTGCGAGAATTTTTGCCTTGGCGACCGGTTGCAAGACCTGATCGTCCGTGGACTGATCATCGACGCGATCATCCGTCTTGATGGCCTTGGCTACAACAACGCCTTTGCTGCCTGGCACGCGCAGAGACTGGCCGACAGAGAGCACGGTGTTTTTCTTTAGTCCGTTCGCATCCGCAATCAGGAACGGGCTGACGCCGAACTTGCGACCGATTGAATAGAGCGTGTCTCCGGACGAAACGGTGTATTTTCCACCCTTGACGGTGCGTGACACGGGGGCCTGAGCAACAGTGACATCGGGGGTCACAGCGCTTGATGCACCCGGAATTTTCAACTCACGACCGGCGGCGAGAATGTAGGGTGGCGGGATGCGATTGGCTTTTGCGAGTGCGCCGACCGAAACGTTGTTGGCGCGGGCGATGGAGAACATTGTCATGCCAGGTTCGACGCGCACTGTTGCGCCGGATGCCACACGTGTGGATTTGCGGACTGGTTTCAACCGTTGCACTGGTTCTTCGATGACATCCTGTGTTGCAACGTCTTCTTCAACAGTTACGCCAACGTCCTGTTGGTCGAGTTCCAGTTTCGGCTTGCCCTTGGCAGAAGCCAAATTCTTCGGCTTAGATTGCGAAACTTGCGGAGCATCGATGTCAGTCGACGAAATTTCGTCATCGGACTGCACGACGATGCGGCTGACCTTGGTGGCTTTCGCCTTCGGTACTGAAGCTGTGTAGACAGGATCAGCATCGGAAGGATTGCTGCCGTAGTTTGCGAACCGCTCCAATGAATCCGAGCACGCCGTCAACATGGTGGCTGTGGCGATGGCCAAAAGGAAGCGAGAAGAAAGACGCATTGTCTGTGACTTTGAAAAACGGCTGCGCATACGCGAACTCCACTACGAACGATGAACCAGATATAAATAGTTTAGGTTAATGGAGGGTTTATCGAATCAAATTCGCGGAAAAAATTATTGTTCAACAATTACGTGGGCACCAATTGTGACCAAGTTGTAAAGATCGATGACGTGTTCATTGAGCATGCGAATGCATCCTGACGATACAGCGCGACCGATGCTCCAGGGCTGAATGGTGCCGTGAATGCGATACTCGGTGGTGCCAATGTAAAGCGCGCGGGCACCGAGTGGGTTTGATTTTCCGCCCGTCATGACTGCCGGCAGAATGCGGCCCCGTTTTTTTTCCCGCTCCACCATGGCCAGTGGCGGACGCCAGTCGGGCCATTCAGCTTTGCGCGTGATCACATCGTTTCCCGACCACGAAAACCCCTGTCGTCCAACACCGACGGGATATTTCCAGGCCATCTTGTTTGGCAGAACAAAATAAAGCGTGCGGTCTGCGGTGCTGATCAGAATTGATCCGGGGGGGAGATCGCGCTGAAATGGCACGCGTTCTTTTTTGGCCCTGTAACGTGTGGATGGCGGGGCGGAAGGTGCTGGATCAGCGATGCCGCCATATATAATTGCGGCTTGGCGGGCATTTGCCGAGGATACACTTATTGCCAAGGCACCGATAAGCCATGCCCTGCGATTTAAACTGTTACGCACGTCTACACCTTTACAAACTCAGGCATAGATTGCGTGGCGTTTGTTAATTCCCGCTTAAAGACGCGCGTTGGTCAAGCATCTGTTGTGCTGTCAGTTTCAGTACCGGATGCCGCCATGCAGGTGCAATTTCGGCAATGGGTCGCAAGACAAAATCGCGGTCTGCAATCCCCGGATGCGGAAGTTGCAGCGTCTTATCTGTGGAAATCGCACCATGGTAGTCGAGGATATCGAGATCAAGCGTGCGCGGTCCCCATTTGATGGATCTCTTGCGGCCAGCGCTGTTTTCGATTTTGTGGATGTGAGCGAGAAGTGCCTGCGGTGAAGAGATCAGTTGCGATTTCGGCCACGGCGTTGATGAAATCAGGTTGATCTGTGATGCCAAAGGGTTTCGTTGTGATCAAGGTCGAAGACTTGATAAGGCGCAATGGGGCACTGTCGAGTTCGGCGCGTGCACGCATTACAGTTTCGGATGGCGTGCCCCAAGGGCCCGATTGGTTGCTGCCTAACGCAATTAATATCATGGCAAAAACATGGGAAACTATCGGCTGTTTTTGAGCAGACGGGATTTCTCCCGGTTCCAGTCCCTGGCCTTCACCGACTCGCGCTTGTCATGCATTTTCTTGCCGCGCGCGAGGGCCAGATCCACTTTGGCGCGCCCTCTTGTGTTGAAAAAAACCTTCAAGGGCACAATCGTCAGGCCTTCTTTCAAAATACCATCGGCGAGACGACTGATTTCCTTGCGGTGAAGGAGAAGTTTGCGCGGGCGTTTGGGATCGTGATTGAATTGGTTGGCTTCGCGATATTCCGAGATGTTGGCATTGATCAGGTAGAGTTCGTTGCCCTTCATCGCGGCATAGGATTCGGCGAGATTGAGCTTGCCGACGCGCAGGGATTTTACTTCAGAACCAACGAGTTCGATGCCAGCTTCAAAGTTCTGCAACAACTCATAATCATGACGCGCCCGGCGGTTTTCACCGGCGATTTTGATGCCTTCCTGTTTGCGCGGACCTTTGGCTCCGCCGCTCTTGGATGACATCAGTTCAGCAGCCCGGCATATATCATGGCGTCGCGCACCGATTTTTTTGTCGCTTCTGTCACGGGCACCATGGGCAGGCGGGCATCAGGCTCGCACAACCCGAGCAAGCTCACGGCATACTTGATCGGTCCGGGGCTGGTTTCAACAAAAAGTGCGTGATGCAGGGGCATCAGACGATCCTGAAGGGTTAGAGCTTTCTTGTAATCACCCGCCAATGTTGCTTTTTGAAACTCGGCGCACAGACGCGGAGCCACATTGGCGGTGACTGAAATGCAGCCGATGCCACCGTGTGCATTGAAACCAAGGGCGGTTCCGTCTTCGCCAGAGAGCTGGATGAACGTTTCACCGGAGGCCAACCGTTGACGGGATGGGCGGGTCATGTCTGCCGTTGCGTCTTTGGTGCCGATGATGTTTTTGCAGTCGTGCGCCAAGCGGGCAAGAGTTTCGACGGAAATGCTGGCCACCGTGCGGCCCGGAACATTGTACACGAAGATTGGAATATCGACGGCGTCAGCAATCGCCCGATAGTGAGCGTAAATGCCATCCTGGGTCGGCTTGTTATAATACGGCACGACCACGAGGGCAGCATCAGCGCCGGCTTTTTTTGCATGAGCCGTATATTCGATTGCTTCTGCCGTGTTGTTGGATCCGGTGCCAGCTATCACAGGTACCTTGCCCTTGGCTTCCGCAACGCAGATTTCCACCAAGCTTTTGTGCTCTTCCGGGGTCACAGTCGGGCTTTCGCCGGTTGTGCCAACGGGGACCAGGCCACTGCTTCCTTCCTTGATTTGCCACGCGATGAATTTTCGGAACGCGGCCTCATCAACGGCACCGTTCTTCATCGGAGTGATCAAAGCCGGAATTGAACCCAGAAACTGCACATTGCACCTCATCAAAGTAATAACTTGCTAACCAGAAAAACTTAAAGTCGCGGTTTCTGCGTATCCGGTTTCGGTTAAGCGATCAATAGGCAGCGGTTAGGTGCGCAAGAAAGCATCGATTTCTGGTTGTTTGCATTGCGCTGCTGGCTTGGTGTAGTGTCTGTTTGGATGGTGATTTCAGTATGGTTTTCAGGCGTTTGAAGCTCATGTTTGCAACCAGTCTGGTTTTGGCTGGCTGTTTCGGATTGGTGCCGCATGACATGCCTTGGTCAACGACCCCTGTCGCTGCTGCCGAGAACTCGGGGTTGGCGGTTGATGCCGTGAGATCTGCCATCGGGGGCGATTTTTTCAACGCACCCCAACTTGCCAGCCGTTCCGGCGATCAGGCTGCGATCAAACTGGTTGAACTGCTGTATCTCAAGGATCAAGGCAAGGATGCCAGCTATTCTCGCATCATGGCGTTTCTTCAGTCGTCACCAAATTGGCCGCTGAGCGAAACATTTCTCAAGAATGCCGAAGGTGCGTTGTTTCACTCACCGCGCGATACAGATGTTGTCATCGCGCATTTTGCGGCACGAAAGCCGTTAACAGCCGAAGGCATGTTTGCACTGGCACGGGCCCGGCTGCAGTCTGGCGACAAAAATGGTGGGCGCACCATGTTGCAACAGGCATGGCTCAATACAGACTTCAGTCTTGACGTTGAAAAACAGGCTTTGTCAGAATTTGGCGGGCAACTCTCAGGCCAAGACCACAAGAATCGTATGTGGCGGCTGGTGTTTGCGCAACAACCCAATGCTGCCATTCGTCAATCCAAGAGAATTGGTGGAGCCTATCCTGCTGCTGCTGTTGCGGCACAGTATTTGATCGGCGGAGCAGCGGGAGCAGAACGCAAGCTGGCGGCCCTGCCCGCTTCGCTCCGCAATGCGCCTGCCTTGCAGTATGCGTTAGCACGGTATTACCGTCGTTTGGAACGCTTTGGCAAAGCTCGTGCCGTACTTGCAAATATGCCTGGCAATGGTGTTCTGGATCCCGAAGCGGTTTGGACAGAGCGCCGAATTATCGCACGTCGCTCGGTCGGCCCGAAGCTTCGCGAACACTGGAATGCCGCTTATGCCATTGCCAGCAATCACGGATTGCTTTCAGGCACCGAAGCCGTCGAAGCAGAATTTCTCTCGGGTTGGATTGCGCTGCGTTACAAGAAGGACGCTTCACTTGCGCTCAAGCATTTTTCCAAACTGAAAGAGTTGGCCCCGACGCGGACAGAAAAAGCGCGTGCCTCTTATTGGACTGGCAGGGCCGAACTCGCATTGCAAGATCGTGCCGCCGCGAATGCCGCGTTTGCCGAGGCTTCTGATTTCGGCACAATATTTTATGGCCAGTTGGCTCGCGAGCATGTCGGGCTCGCCAACACACCAGCGACAATTGACAATACCAATGTTTCGAACGACGCGTTGGAACGCGTGAGCGGTGATGACGTCGTTCGTGCGTTCCGTCTCGTTCAAAAAACTGGAAACAAGGACCACCTCAATCAATTCCTTTGGTCATTGGCGAAACGTTTCAAAAACAAAGCTGACATGAACGCCGTGGCCAGCATAGTGCATGATGCTGGTGGATTAAACATGGCTTTGCGGTTTGCAAAAGCTGCGGGACAAGCAGGCGTTGACATTGACGGTTGGGGTTATCCGGTGCGCGGATTGCCGAACTGGAAGCAAATTGGAAAATCAGTGGAAAAGCCACTGGTGTTTGCATTGTCGCGGCAGGAAAGTGAATTCAACGCGCAGGCGGGCAGCTCAGCTGGCGCACAGGGCCTCATGCAATTGATGCCGGGCACTGCACGGATTATTGCCAAGCAAAACGGCATGAGTTTTGCGGTATCCAAGCTGAAAAGCGATCCTGCGTATAACGTCAAGCTCGGTGCGGCTCATCTCGCAGACTTGGTTGCGGAATATCGTGGGTCATACATATTGACTTTGGTTGCTTACAACGCCGGACCGCGCAGGGTGACCGAGTGGATCGCGGCCTATGGCGATCCTCGCAGTGCTGCAATTGATCCGATTGATTGGGTTGAATCGATTCCCTTTCATGAGACGCGGCAGTATGTGCAAAAGGTCTTGCAAAATGTGCACATCTACAGATCGCGACTTGCGCCACGCACCGTTACGGCCATGTCCAAGGATTTGAAACGCGGGGGTGCGCAAGGCCTAACAGTTGCTTCGACTTCAACAGTCGAACCCACGGCTTGCGGTGGTTCTACGATCAGCGCGCTTGTCTCAGCCTGTGATTAGTATTTTTCAGCTCTTGCGTGTGCGAGAACCGGAAACGGCATCGCCGTCCCTGCCCTTTTCGCCGCCAGTTCCATAAAGGCGCTTGAATTCTGACTCATTGCCTTCAGCCAGCAACTTGGCTTGGCGTGTCCATTCTTCGCGCGCAATGCGGCCATTGAATCGGAGATGGCCATCGACCCAGACCACTTCATCCTTTGACCAATTGGCTATCTGGTCAAAATGGAAAATTCCGAGGTCATGGAGCACCTTCTGGTTCTTGGGGCCAATGCCACTGATCCGTTTCAAGTCATCGGGCTTGCCACCGCGGGCAACTGAAATGCCCTTTGGTTTTGCAACCTTCTGGTTGACGTTTCCGTACATCGTATTGAATTGGGCCGTGTCGCCATCCGCCAACAGGCGGGCTTGTTCGATCCATTCTTCGCGCTCCATGCGGCCTTCGAAGCGCAAGTGGTCGTCCACCCACGTGGCCTGTTCCTGCGAGAGATTGGCCAACTGATCAAAGTGATACATACCGAGGTTGTTGAGAGACTTTTCGTATTTCGGTCCAATACCGACGATTAACTGCAAGTCGTCAGCCTTGCCGTTACGGGGGGCAGACAGCCCCTTTGGACGAGACTTTTTCATGTCACCCAGTCCGTCGACATCATTGCGCTGAAACGATGGATGAGTTGGCGCAAGCACTGGTCCGGGTTGGCGGATCGAGGTCACAATTGGTGCTGTTGCAGGCAAAACTGGAATCGGTGGTGATGCTGGCGCAGCGAACTCATTGGACACCACAGACGTTGCACCCGCTGCTGCGCCGATGACTGCCGGTTCGTAATAGGGTTCGCGCTTGCTGAAATAGGTCCGCCAAGCGGCACCCGCCAAACAACCCAACAAGTAAGTTGACAAGACGTAAAACGCCAACTCGATAAAATAGTGCGACATGATCCGTTTATCCTTGAATTAGCGCTGGTCAGGCAGGAGGGGTTGGCACGAGCGGTAGCCGTTCCATGCGCCCAGGGCGAACGCCAGCAGCAGCCAGTACCAATTGTATTGGAACAGGATTGCTGTGTTATGCCAGTTGAAAAACTCGTTCATCGCATTGTCCTACTTTGCAATTGAAAATTCGACGCGCCGATTCTTGGCACGCGCTGCCTCAGTCCGGGCTGGATCGATCGGAAACTGCTCATTGTAGCCAACTGCAGTCAACCGCGAAGCGTCTATGCCTGCGGCCACCAAGGCCTGCCGCACCTGACTGGCGCGTTGCTCGCTGAGAACTTGGTTGAATTTGATCTTGCCGCGATCGTCCGCAAAGCCTTTCAATTCCAGCTTCACGTCAGCACAACGCGGATCTTTTAAAATGGCGGCGAACTGTGCCACGGCCAAATCATTGGGCGTGTCGAGTTGCGCGCGGCGATATTCGAAACGCACCGGGAAAACGCTGCCCACACGTTGTATAACTGCCGCGCAATCATATGGTGCTGCCGGTTGAGAGACCTTTGGAGTCTCGGCGGCCTTTGGAGCTGGTGCCGGTTCTGGAACAGGTGCCGGTTCTGGAACAACTGCGGCTGCAGCGCTGATCTGCAGTTCATCGATTGTCGTGTCCAACTGCTTCCTGTCGAAGCGGTCAGTCGTTTCCACGACGACATCATAATTCCCGACTGGAATGGCTGATGGCAACGACAATGTCCAGGTGTTGCCGTCGACCTTCAAGTTTTGATCTTTGCCGTTTTCGGCCGTGAGTCCCAGCTTTGGAATTGAGACTTTCAGTGCGGTCGCTTTGTCGCGACCAAATGTACCACTTATTGAACTGGGTATTGTTGAGCCCGACACTTGCGTCATGGAGGGCGTTGTTGGGAGAGCCGTCGCGACTTCGAGTTCGTCTGTCGTCTGATCAACTGCGGTCTGACCGCTATCATCGGACGTTTGAACTTTGACATCGTATACGCCATCGCCCAAAGACGGCGTGATGATCAGTGACCATTTGCCGTCTTCAGTGGTGCGCAAGTTGGCATCGGCGCCCAACTTGTAGTCACGATTGTTGACGGTCACAACGAGACCGGATGCTTTGTCCGCTGGCCATGTGCCGCGCAAGACAGGTGTGCCGACCAGATCCAGACCTTTTTCCACAGTAGGACTGACCAGTGCGGCTTTTGGTGGTGCGGGGGGCGGTGCGGGTTCAGGGACAACAATTGCTGCAAGAGCCGAATAGACATTGGTATTGCCCACTGCGTCCTGCAACGTGAATTGCAAGTCATAGGAGCCCGGCTTCAAGTCAACTTTTGGGACAAACGTGAAATTGCCTTTGGTATCTGACAACAGTTCAACATCTTTGCCCAGGGTGTATGTCTTGCCTTCCAATGTCACAGCAAATTTCTTTGCATCATTGACGGGCCATGTGCCTTTGATGGCGAACGGCCAAGGCTGGTCGGTCGTGGCGGCAGTCAGTACCGGGTCAACTGGCGCAACTTCATCTTTTTGAACTTCTGCAACAGGCTCGGCTGGTTTCGGTTGTTCAACGACAGGTTCGGCTGGTTTTGGCTGTTCAACAACAGGCTCTGTGGCTTTTGCTTCAGGTATCACGATTTGATTCGTGAATTTCTGTTCGTTGCCGAGAGCATCTTTCATGATGATTTCGACGGGATGGGTTCCGGGCGGCAATTCCACTTTCGGGTCAAATGCAAATTTGCCCTTGCCATCGGAGGTCAGTTCAGCGCTTTTGCCCAATTCGAATGTTTTGCCAGCCACTGTCGCCACAAGAGATGTTGCATCACCTTCCGGCCAAGAGCCCGAAATCACGTAAGGCCACGTTGCGGTGGTGGGTGCTGCATCAAATACAGGTGCTGAGGGAGGGACTGTGTCGACGAGGAGTTTTCCTGCGCTGGCGGCTTTTGTTGAAACTCCGCCACCGTCTGTCACTTCAACTTCTACATCGTAGGTGCCATCCGCAATGGGTGCCGACGGTTTGAGGGTCCATTTGCCGCCGGACGATGCCAATTCCGCGTCTTTGCCCAGGGTATAAGTCTTGCCAGCGACAGCGACGCTCAAGGTGCGGCCTGCACCTTCCGGCCACGTGCCGGTGAGTTCGGGCCGGGAATTGGCGATCTGGAACGATTCAGCTGATGGTGCCGCCAAAGCGACTTGTTCGACGATTCTCGTCAAAGGGCGCACAGAGCGCACGCCATAGGTCGACATGACGGTCTTTACTGCTTCGTCGCTTGCGGCCTGGCTCGGTGCATCGCCCCGAATCGTTGCATCGCGCCCATCAATCTCAACAACAGCCCACGGGCTGGTTTTCTTAAGACCTTCGTCGGCGCGGGTTTGCACATCTTTGTAAAGCATGGGAGATGTGAGCAATGCAGCTGCCAAGAACGGCGGACCAGCCAAAGCGGGGGCAAATTTGAACCAGTCAGACGGTTTCCAGCGGTACATTCGATTCTCCGTGCGAGTTCGCCCCTATACAAGCGGAACGACTCAAAAATCAGTTATTCACAATTCGTTAGCATACTTGAACTCGGACTTGGCAAGCCCAAAGTGCAGATATAGTGCATTTTTAAGAATGCGTTAAGACTATGTATTAACTTACGAAATTTTGATTCCGCTTTGTTCCGGTCAACTGTTGCCTTGGTGCCACATGTGGCGAAATACTGGCCTTTGCGTGGCCTTATTGGTTGACCTTCGCAGCTGATCAAGCGAGAACCACATCGTGCCTGATCACTCAGTCACTCCCAACCTATTCACTTGCAGGGGATCGGGGGGGGCTTTCAACTCCAAGGAACTTGGGAGACCACTATAATGAAAATGATGAAAACTGCTCTTCTCGCAACAGCCGCAATTGCAGCTGTTTCGGTGAGCGCACGTGCCGACGAACTGTCGGACCTCAAGGCTCAAATCGAAGCCCTGAACGCTCGTGTAGCTTCGGTTGAAGCTGCTCCAGCAGTACCAGCTGGTTACCAGCTCCTGTCGGTCTCGAAGGGCGAGAACGGCATTGGCACCACCATTGGCATCATGCCAACGGCTGATGCTCCAGCCGGCACCGAACTCACCATCACCGGTGAAATCCGCGCTGCCCTGGTTTACCAGGACAACGACGCTGCTGGCGTCGGTGGCGATGACGACATGGACCTCAAGTCACGTGGCGGAATCACCATCAGCGGCAAAACCGACACAGCTGTCGGTGAAGTCGGTGGCAAGTTCTCCATGATCCAGTCTGTCAACATCACAACCGGTTCGCTGAGCGATGTTTCGGGTGACGGCTATTGGGGTTACTGGAAGATTTCGGACGAACTGACACTCGGCGGTGGCCGTGACGGTTCGCTCGCTGGTCTCGATGGATCGAACGCTTGCACATGCTACTACAATGGCGGCGACCAGGGCTTTGGCCGTGGCGACCCATCGCAGATGCGCCTGAGCTATGCTTCGGGTCCAATCTCCTTCGCAGTTGCTTTGGAAGATGCTTCGCGTGATGCAGCTTCTGACGATGCATTCGGCGTTGCCGCTGAAATGAAGTACGCAGCAGACATGCTGTCCTTCGAAATCGCCGGCGGTGCATGGGATGATGACGACTACGTCGCTGGTGCAGCAGATGCACAAGCTTGGCAAGTCGGCGTCGGCATCGGCCTGAACCTCGACATCGTCACCATCAAGGCAGCCGCTGCTATGGCTGACTACTGGAGCGGTGATGACGGTTGGGCAGCTTCGGCTCTCGCATCGTTCTCGCTGTCAGACACAGTGTCTGCAGAACTCGGTGCTGGTTACGCTGACTTTGACTCAGGCAAGCGCACAAGCGCATTGGCTGCTGTTTACTACTCACCAGTCAGCCAGTTGAAGTTCGGTTTGGAAGCTGGTTACAGCGATCCATCGGGCGCCAACAACGATGTTGTAACGGTTGACTTCGTGTCGATCTACAAGTTCTAATCTGGCCTAACAGCCAATTTAGTGAGACGGCTCGCTTCGGCGGGCCGTTTTCTTTTGAAATGCTTGTTGATTGCAGCTTTCGTTGCTAGATGAGTTGGATCAATGCGATCGTAAAAATCACCATGTTCAGTATCAAACACTTGTCTGGCATATTTTTATCGGCCCTGCTCGCGGGCTGCGTGGCCACGGATGAACCACCGCTTGATCTGGAAAGCCGGACCATTGCTGTGGAGCAGAATGCCGTCCCTGCGGGTGCTGATGCGGTCGTTTCGGTTGGGCATTTGTTGCCGTCCACGGGGCCAACTTACGTCACGCTGACCATCACCAAGATCAACCAGTTTGATTCCGTTCAAGATCAGGAACGCAACAAGTTTGCCATCACATCTGGAAGCGGCTTTATCGTGGATCCCAATGGCTATGTGATGACTGCTGCCCATGTGGCCCATGAAAAGAACTATCTTGTGTCGGCGCGCGCTGCCAATGGCCGGATTTACTCCGGCAAGGTCGTCGCTGTGGATCGTGGCAATGACATGGCCTTGATCAAATTGAGAGGCTATGCGGGGAAATCTGTGACACCCGCTGACTCGGCATGTGTGCCACGGAATGCTCTCGTTTTCTCGCTCGGTCGCCCACATGCCAAGGGTGACACGGCGCGGCTGGGAAGTCTGGAAGCCATGCATTTCGGCAGGCCCGTGAGCTATGGCCGATTTGGATACCCTGATGCGCTGGTTGTTCGCATGAGCACTCAGAAGGGCGAATCTGGCGGACCGTTGTTCAATGACAATGGACTGCTCGTTGGCATGGTGGTGAGCACACTGTCTGATCAGGCCGGAAACCCCATCAATCTTGCGCACGCGATGTATGTGTCGTCGCTGGCGGAATTTTTCTGCTCCAAGGCGACATGCAGTGACCGGTGGGCCGCCCTTGCCCGGAGTTCGCCGTCGAACTGTCCAGACAATTAATCCGGCAGAAGCACTGACGCGCCCGTGGTTTGTCGCGCCTCGAGATCACGATGGGCCTGGCTCGCATCTTTCAAAGAGTAGCGTTGGTTGACAGGAATTTTGACTTTACCTGACTTGACCACAGCCAAGAGATCGTCGGTCGTTTCGCGAAACTCCGCATCTGTCGCAATGTATGATCCCAACGTGGGTCGCGTCACATACAGCGAGCCTCGGGATGCAAGCCAGCCAAGGTCGAAGTTTTTGACTGGACCGGACGCATTGCCAAAACTCACCAACATGCCTTTCGGTTGCAGGCAATCCAAAGACGTCATTACCGTGGCCTGGCCGACGCCGTCGTAAACAACCGGAACTCCGTTGCCATTTGTCAAATCACGGACACGCTGCACCACATTCTCAGTGCTGGAGTTTATGACGTCGCTACAACCGTTAGCCCTTGCTATTTCAGCTTTTTCTTCATTGCCAACGGTGCCAATGACGCGCACGCCGAGATGTTTGGCCCACTGGGACAGGATCATGCCCACGCCACCGGCGGCGGCATGCAGCAAAATTGTTTCGCCGCGTTTCACCTTGTAAGATGCGCGCAGCAGGTATCGCACTGTCATGCCCTTGAGCATCATGGCAGCGGCGGTTTCGTCGCTGATGTCTTTCGAGAGTTTAACGAGGCGATTGGCCGGAAAATTCCGCACTTCGGAATAGGCCCCCAAGGGACCTGACCCATATGCCACACGGTCCCCGACCTTGAGTCCTTTTACCCCGACACCCACCTCCTCGATGATGCCCGCGGCCTCAGAACCCAGGCCACTGGGCAAAGGTACGGCATAAAGGCCGCTGCGCTGATAGGTATCAATGTAATTCAGTCCAATGGCGCGATGACGGATTTGGACTTCGCCCGGACCCGGTGCCGCCAAATATCCATCCGTGTACTGAAGAACATCCGGTCCGCCGATCTGTTCAAATTTTATGACCTTCATGATTGCCCCCTACCATAACTCGCCGATGGCTGCGACAAGCTTGTCCCAATGCAGTTCTTCGAGCGGAATGATGCGTACGTTGAGTACGGCGGCTTTTCCCATCAAGGCATTGTAACGGGCGACGCCGCGCATTTCGTCAAACAGGTCAGTGGTCACAAGCACCGCCACATGTTCGCCATCAGTGCCGAAATGATCGGTCAGATTGTCGGCTTCGTGAACGGCGTCCATCAATCGGTGGCGATGTTTGCGATCCTGCATGTCGAGCTCAGACCGCAAGGCCTTGCATGATATGAACGCAAGAGCTTCACCTTTACGTGCAATCAGGTCAATTTCGTTTTCACCAGAGTACTCTTTTACCTTCCAGGTCACCACCTGCCCGTAATTTGCTTCGTCGGCACCGGCTTGCATGGCGGCGAGCCACGCCAACTCTTCGAGCCATCCACCCGATAAATATCTTCGCCCCTCTTGCTCGCTCAGCAGCAGGCCATTTTCATTCCGGAAAACCAGTGTGTGTTCCAGCAAGGCATCTACCAATTCAGCGAATTCAGAACCCAAAGGCTTCAATGATGCAATATTGCCCCGCAGAGCCATGTCCGTGTCGTAGAGAATATGATCTCTCACTTCTTCAAACTGTGTGTAATTCGCCGCAATCATGCGGCTGAGGTCGGCGCGCACATTGGCTGCATTGCCATCACCTGGCTCGCCTTTCAGCCAGGCATTCTTGCGCTTCAACAGACTGGCAATCGTAACTGGTTCCATTTCGCTCTTTATTCTTCTAAGCTTGGCGACAGCCAAATTTCCGAAAGAACACCATGCTCCGTCCTGCTCATTCCATCGTCGCGACTGATTTTCCGCCAATCGCTGAGGCCATGGGCTGGGTGAAGGCGGATGTTCGTTCCGGTGCGCGCAACCGCGATCTGCTCAATCTATGCCAAGCGGTACCAAGCTACCCGCCTTCGCCTATTTTGCAAGCAGAAATCGGGCGTATTGCCCTGATGCCGGATACTGGTGGATACACGGCAATTTTCGGTATTCCAGAGCTGCGCGAGGCTTATGCCAAGACGATGACGACCGCCTATGGCGCGTCTTTCAGTGTCGACCAGGTCGCGATCACCACAGGCTGCAATCAGGCCTTTGCGGCGGCCGTCATGAGTGTCGCTGAACGTGGCGACAGCGTCATCCTGCCTGCTCCCCATTATTTTAACCACAACATGTGGCTGACCATGTTGGGCATTGAGGGTGTGCCGATTGCTGCGGTGAATGGTGCGGGCCATCCCTTGGTCGAAGACGCTGCGCGGTGCATCACATCGCGGACAAAGGCCATTGTGTTGTGTACGCCCAATAATCCGACGGGTGCCATTTATCCAGCCGCGGTGATTGAGCAGTTTTATGATTTGGCAAAGACGCACAATCTGGCGCTGATCATGGACGAAACCTACCGTGACTTCCGGCCTGACACCACGCCGCCACATGGCCTTTTCAACCGGCCGGACTGGGACGACACACTGATCCATCTTTACAGCTTTTCGAAGATCTATGCCTTGGCCGGATACCGCCTGGGTGCGATCACGGCGGGCCAGCGCATTCTGCATGAGATGGCGAAAATCCTGGATACGATGACCATCTGCCCTCCCCACATTTCGCAACGGGCTGTTGCCTTTGCGCTGGGCCAGCTTGACGTATGGAAGACCGAAAAGCGTGACCTCATGGCGGGGCGGCTGCAGGCGTTGCGATCTGCATTTCAGGCGCCGGGTCTGAAGTATAAGTTGGTGAGCAGCGGTGCCTACTTTGCCTATGTGAAACATCCGTTTGCAGGTGAAGCTTCAAGGCCGGTGGCAAAGCGGCTGGCGCAGGAGCACGATGTGCTGTGCCTGCCCGGTTCCATGTTTGGGCAAGACCAGGAGGATTATCTGCGGCTGGCTTTTGCCAATGTGGAGGCGGAGCTGATGGCCCCGCTGGTGGAGCGCTTGGTGGAGAGCCAGGGATAAGCCCACGCATCGCACGAAATCATTGGGTCTCTACCCTATTTGGGGATGGTGGGCGGGTGCGGAGCATGTCACTCTGAGGTAACTTTTGCAAGGAGTGCCCCATGCCTGTTTTCATATCGCCCGACTTCGTGGTCAACTCGACCACCGTGCAAGATCAGTTCAACCCGAGCATCACGGCACTGGCCGATGGCCGCCTGGTGGTGACATGGTATTCCAACGAGGGCCCTGGCACGGGCTATGACATCCGGGCCCGCATCTACAATGCCGATGGCACTGCTGCCGGCAATGACTTCGTGGTCAGCTCGACCATATTGCAATCTCAGGTCGACCCCAACATCACGGCATTAGCTGATGGCCGCTTGGTGGTGACGTGGTATTCGTACGACAATGGCGCGAACTATGACATCCGGGCCCGCATCTACAATGCCGATGGATCGGCTTCAGGCAACGACTTTGTGGTCAACTCGACCGCTGTGCAACATCAGTATGACCCGAACATCACGGCACTGGCTGATGGCCGCTTCGTGATGACTTGGGATTCGACCGACAATGGCGCGAACTCTGACATCCGGGCCCGCATCTACAATGCCGATGGTTCGGCGGCAGGCAATGACTTCGTGGTCAACTCGACTATAGCGCAAAATCAGTTCATCCCCAGCATCACGGCACTGGCCGATGGCCGCTTGGTGGTGACGTGGTATTCCAACGAAGGCGCTGCCACGAGCAATGACATCCGGGCCCGCATCTACAATGCCGATGGTTCGGCGGCAGGCAATGACTTCGTGGTCAACTCGACCACTGTGCAAGATCAGTACAGCCCGAGCATCACGGCACTGGCCGATGGCCGCTTTGTGATGACCTGGTATTCGAACGACAATGGCGCGAACTATGACATCCGGGCGCGCATCTACAATGCCGATGGCTCGGCTGCAGGCAACGACTTCGTGGTCAACTCGACCACTGTGCAAGATCAGTCCAGACCGGGCATCACGGCACTGGCCGATGGCCGCTTCGTGATGACGTGGCAGTCGAACGACAATGGCACGAACTCTGACATCCGGGCCCGCATCTACAATGCCGATGGCTCTGCGTCGGGCAATGACTTCATCGTCAATTCAACCACGGCCAATAATCAGTACAACCCCAGCATCACGGCACTGGCCGATGGCCGCTTGGTGGTGACGTGGGATTCCAACGAAGGCGCTGCCACGGGCAATGATATCCGCTCGGCCATCATTGATCCCAACCGCTTCAGCGGCACGTCATTGGCCGACTTCTGGAGTGGTGGAAGTGCAGTTGACACCATGTATGGCTATGCTGGTGATGATGTCTTCCATGGCAACGGTCAAAGCGATTTTCTCTATGGAGGCGATGGTGGCGACAGTCTCTACGGGGAATCGGGTGATGACGCCCTACATGGCGGTGCCAGCAATGACTTCCTGTTCGGCGGGTTGGGCGACGACAAGCTGACCGGTGGCCGTGGTCTGGACAAGTTGACGGGCGGCAAGGGCAATGACCAGTTCATTTATCACTCGCAGTATGAAGGCGGTGACACCGTCGTCAAGTTCCAATCCGGCGACAAGTTCGCCTTCCAAGGGTCGGCGTTCGGTGGCCTTAAGGCTGGCAAGCTGGACTCCAAAATGTTTGTCGCGAGCTCCAAGAACAAGGCGCTTGACGCCAACGACCACTTCATCTTCCGCACCGGCGACGACACGCTGTGGTACGACGCTGATGGCAAAGGCGGTGCGGTGTCGATCCTGATCGCGGACTTGACCAACAATTATGATCTCAAGGCAGGGGATATTCTCATTATTTGAGAAATGGCGGAGACGGAGGGATTCGAACCCTCGATACGCTTTACAACGTATGACGATTTAGCAAACCGTTGCCTTCAGCCACTCGGCCACGTCTCCGCAGGGTTTGGTCTTTGGGCTTTTGCAATGATTTGGCTGCCGGTGCAAGCCTTGTGGAGGCCACCCGCCCGTGGTTAAGCAATTGTTTGTGGCTCATGGGCCAGAAGTGGCGTATTGGGGATACATTAAGGGTGAGGTTGGACATGCGTAAGCTTGGATTGGTGGTTTTTGGGGTGACTTTGGCAGCGTTCAGCGGCGTTTCGCACGCCTATGAGAACTTCCTACCCCTTGGCACAGGCTATTCGACCGAGGTCGATTCCATCCCGGTTTTTGACAGCAAACGGGCGACGATCAACCAGCAGGCCGACATCATCGAAACGGAAATTTACCGCGCTGATCAGGCAGAAGCCGTCAGCGAGAGCCGCTTCAACCGGTTTATGTCTGACGCCGAAGTCTCCGGCGCCGACACATTCATCGACTACTGACGCATTCAGTGCAGCGTGAGCATGGCGCGGGCTTGACGTAAAGCGTCGGCCACTTGCGATGCTGACATTTCGCGCGCCAGTTCGTGACGATATTGCAAGGCGGCCTTACTGCCCTTCATGGCTGCAATGTTCAACCATTTGTGTGCTGCGACGATATCTTGCGACACACCGCGGCCCAAACAAAAATTCAAGGCCAGTTCAAGAATGTCTTCTGCAGAGGCTGACGTGGGGTTCAGCAAGTGGTCGGCGGAATGGATTGCTTCGATAGACATAACAGTTACTCACTCTGCTTGACGCCCGGTGCCTGGTCTTGTTTTCCAGTGCTCCCGTTGGATGGTGCAGATTCAACCGTCCATGGCATTGGATTGTGCCCGGAGATTTCGAATCCAGCGTTAAGGGACATGATTAAGCAAGGCCGAACAACCACACTGAAGATCGCGTTACTTTGAATAATTTCAATAGCTTACGATTTTTATCGCGCGTGTTTTAGGAATTCCATTATGGACTGGTTCACCGTGTCACGGGATTGCCATAGACACTGCCGGCCTGGCTCAGCGCGAACAATTGGCCAGCGACCTGAAAAACAATTTCCAAATTCCGTAAAGTTGTTCCATTTTGTTTAAACCTATCTCCACACCCTGGGGGCAAATGCCAACGTCGGCGGCAAGACATTAGCGTGTGTGATTGCAAGCGATTGTGATCCACAGTTTCGGGGGATGCAAAATGAGCACCATCAGCTTGACGGGCAATCATGGATTTGTCGGCGAACGATTGAATGGCCTTGCGACGGGCACAATCGTCGATGCCAGTTCAGCAACTTTCATCCAAGACAACTGGACTGGCGATGGCGGCGGCAACAATCCTTATCCCTTTCAGGTGGTGCAGTCGGCCAACGCCGTCATCATCGGCGGCACCATCAACGGGCAGATCGACCAGGCGGCCGAGTATCAGACCGTCTACGATCATGGCAATTCAGCCAGCCTGCGTATCGAGGATGCGCCCAATGCCATTATCCAGGATTGGCGCATCACCAACACCTTTGATGCCATTCGCGTGTCGTGGAATTCGCCGAACTTTCTGATCAAGAATGTGTGGGTCACCAATGCGCGCGATGATGCGGTGGAGAACGACCGGCTGCTGAGCGGGACCATCAAGGATAGTCTGTTTGACGGTGTCTTTGCTGGCCTCAGCGTTGACCCTTCATCTTCCAGCCCGGTCGATGGCCACAGCCAAACCGTGACCATGGACGGCGTGCTGCTGCGCCTGAAGCCGTTTCTGTATGAAGGCGAACTGACACACGCCTCGCCGATCAAAACCGATTCCGGCACCAACGGCGTGTTCACGCCGAACCTGCGTTTTATCAACACAGTCTTCGCCATCGAAGATGTGACGCACCACTCCTACCGCAGCATGTTTGACGCATGGTCCAACACCGTGCAGTCAACAGGCAACTATTTCCTCAACCTGTCCGACACGCCCCTGCCCTCTGGCTATCCGCTGCCACCGGCCGGATGGACCGTTCTGCAGGGCCAGGCCGCACGCGATCATTGGAACACTGCCAAAGCCGCATGGATCAACACCCATGGCGATGGGAACGGGGTGGTGCCGACACCAAATCCTGTGCCGAGCCCGACGCCCGTGCCAGTTCCAAAGCCAGCCCCGGCACCAACACCAGATCCAATATCTGATCCGACACCTGATCCCGTGCCGATCGACAGCCCACCAACGTTTGATCAGGTGAGTTTCACAGGTGATGCCAGCAACCAGTCCATCATCGGCAACGCGCTTGATAACACCATCGACGGACGCAGAGGAAACGATGTCATCATCGGCAATGCTGGCAATGACAGTCTTGCGGGCTCGGGCGGCAATGACACGCTCATCGGCGGCGTGGGTCGCGATGTCCTGACCGGCGGCAAAGGGTCTGACATTTTTGATTTCAACGCCATCACAGAAAGCCAGAAAACGCGCGGCTCCGCAGATTTAATCACTGACTTTCGTCACAAGGTTGACCACATCGACTTGCAATCCATCGACGCCTCGGCGCTTGTCCAAGGAGATGATGCCTTCCACTTCATCGGGAAACAGGGTTTCCACCGTGAGGATGGAGAGTTGCGTTATTGGACATCCAACAAGGCAGGCCTGGCCAATGATCGCACCTTCATCGCCGGCGACATCAACGGTGATGGTTCGGCTGATTTCATGATTGCGCTGCAGGGTTTGAAGACTCTGACGGCAGTGGATTTTGATTTGTAGGCCGCATTCACAGCCTACTTTACCACTGGCACTGCGAAGGACATGGTGATCGGGAAATGATCGGAACCGGCTGCGTCACCTATCATTTCGGATGTCAACGGGCGCAATGCGGGTGAGGCGAACATATGATCGATGGCGATTTGCGGGATGTTCAGTTGAGCGGGCCAGGTGGGCAGAGATGTATGCCGCACGAGACCAGCACCTTGAGCAATTGTGGATGTGACGCGCGAGAATGGCGTGGCGTTGAAATCTCCCGTGAGGATGATCTTGCCGGTGACACTCTCGAGGCTGCGCACCAGTGCACGCACCTGTTTCAATTGTGCGCGGGAATGGGGGAAGCGCGTGGTGTGTGTGCCGACAAGGGTGACGTTGCCGAACTCTGCTCCCAAGGTTGCGCGGATATAGGGTGAACCTTCCCAAATGGCTTGCGCACTGGTGTTGGTGAGTGGAGTCTTTGAAATGATGGCGAGAAAACAATAGGCTTGATCAAAGCACGCAAACTGATGCGGATAAATATCCTTGAGGCCTTCAAGGATCGATTTTTTTGGCGGATCAAGTTCAATCAGTACCACGGCATCAGCATTGAGTTTGCGAATGCTGGCAATTTGTGCGGCGAAATCCTGATTGAAGCGATAGGTGTTGAAGCTGGCAATCTTCAACGCCTTTTCCTTGGCCGCAACGGCGGGTGCGGGTGCGCTGGCATTGCCTGATACCAAGTGCGGCCAGACCCCATAGGCAACGCTCATGCTGACAAACAAAACAATTGCCGTCAGCACACGCAGGCGCGGCACAAACCACGCGAGCAGGAATGCAACGGTCCAGAAGAGGAATTGCATGGTGAACTGCGACATGACGTCGAAGGCCACCCACAGATGACCCAGGCGCGAGCCTATGAGTCCGCATAACCCCAGCAAAACGCCCAAGGTAACGCCCAGCGTTGCTTTGCGTTTTTTCTTTGGAACGTCCTTCTTGGGTTCCGGCTTGGTTTCCGGTCTTCTGGCTCTGGTCGTGTCCGCTTTGGCGATCACGTCTACTCCGTTGTCAAATCAGTCTGCTCTCCATGGGAAGCAGCTGCTCGGGAGTAGCAAACCCCGGCAATTCCTCAAACCTTTTTCTCCACGCAACAATATGTGGATAATGATTCAAATCGAGGTTTGCATCACCGGCAAAGCGGATCACGCTATAGATGCCGATATCGGCAATGGTTGGCTTCTTGCCAGCGATCCATTCATGCTTGGCCATTTCGGCGTCCAGCACGGCCAATGCGGCGCGGCTTTCTGCGTCGTACATGGTGCGCACTTCTTCGCCAAACTGGCGATAGCCGCGGCTGCGGGCGCGCAACCGGAAAATCGGTGTGGCCAACTTGTCCCATTGCCAGAACAGCCATTCCCTGATCCGCTGGTTTTCCAAAGGGTTTTTGCCATCGTATTTGCCGAGTGAATCAGACAGATGGAGCAGAATCGCTGCCGATTGGACAAAATAAGCCTGACCATCGCGCATGGCAGGCACTTGGGCGAAGCGATTTTTCACCAGGTAGTCTGGCTGCTTGTGGGCGCTGTCGCGCAGACTCACGTGAATGTAAGAAAACGGATGCCGCATCATCGACAGGCCAAGGGCCGCCGTGTAGGTCGATGTCGACCCGGCAAAACCGTAGAGGGTAAAGCGCTGCTTTTCTGCGGCTGATGGGCCTCTTACGGAAGCCTTTTTAGTCTTGACCGCTGGCTTGGAAACCTTTTTGGGCACCGCCTTTTTGGCCGCAGCGGACGTCTTTGCCGCTTTCTTGGCTGGCTTCGCCATATCACTCAACTCCTGTACACACGAACCGAACTTAATTGTCAGCACACGGACTATACAGGAACCACCTCGAAAATGGAAATAGTTAATAAATCTTTGATTTAGTTAGTTAATATTGAGTTTCTTTCGAAGCAAATCACTCACCGCCGCCGGATTGGCCTTGCCTCCGGTGGATTTCATCACTTGGCCCACAAACCAGCCGAGCATGGTGGGCTTGGTTTTGACCGCTTCGACCTTGTCTGGGTTGGCGGCGATGATGTCGTCGACTGCCTTCTCGATTGCACCCGTGTCAGTCACCTGTTTCAGGCCGCGCGTTTCCACAATGTCGGTCGGATCGCCGCCTTCGGTCCAGACAATCTCAAACACATCCTTGGCGATCTTGCCGTTGATCGTGCCGCCGACAATCAAATCCACAATTCCACCCAGCTGGCTTGCTGAAATTGGAGATGTTTCAATGGCTTTGCCTTCCTTGTTCAAGCGACCAAAGAACTCATTGATGACCCAGTTGGCCGCGAGTTTACCGTCCCTTCCCTTGGCCACGGTTTCGAAGAAATCGGCGGAGGCGCGCTCCGACGCCAGTACGGCTGCGTCATAAGCCGATAAGCCATAGTCCTTCATGAACCGGGCGCGCTTGTCGTCGGGCAGTTCGGGCAAGGTTGCCTTGATGTTGTCAACCCAGGTCTGCTGCAGTTTCAATGGCAGCAGGTCAGGATCGGGGAAGTAGCGGTAATCGTGCGCTTCTTCTTTTGAGCGCATGGAGCGGGTTTCGCCCTTTTTGGGATCGTAGAGCCGCGTTTCCTGATCAATCTTGCCGCCATCTTCCAGTACACCGATCTGGCGACGGGCTTCATACTCGATAGCCTGACCCATGAAGCGAATGGAATTCACGTTCTTGATTTCGCAGCGCGTGCCAAATTTGTCGCCAGGCTTGCGCACCGACACGTTGACGTCAGCGCGCATGGAGCCCTGCTCCATGTTGCCATCGCAGGTGCCGAGATAGCGCATGATCTGGCGCAGCTTGGTGACATAGGCCTTGGCTTCTTCGGCGGAGCGCATGTCGGGGCGCGAAACGATTTCCATCAGCGCACAGCCGGAGCGGTTGAGATCGACGTAACTCATGCTCGGATGCTGATCGTGCAGCGACTTGCCGGCGTCCTGTTCCAGATGCAGGCGCTCAACGCCGACTTCAATCGTCTTGCCGTCATCCAGATCGATGGAAACCTTGCCCTCACCAACGACGGGCTGCTTGTATTGCGAGATCTGGTAGCCCTGAGGCAAGTCGGGATAGAAATAGTTCTTGCGGTCAAACACCGAGTAATTGTTGATCTCGGCCTTCAGGCCAAGGCCTGTGCGAACGGCCTGTTCCACACAGAATTCATTGATGACGGGCAACATGCCGGGCATGGCCGCATCCACGATCGACACGTGATCGTTGGGCTCACCACCAAATTCCGCCGATGCACCGGAGAACAGTTTGGTCTTGGACAGGACCTGGGCATGGACTTCCAACCCAATAATGATCTCCCAGTCGCCGGTGGCGCCCTTAATCCAGTCTTTTTTGTCGGCAAAACGGAGTTCGGAGTTCATGGTTCGCTCGTTGGTTTAAGTCGGGTTTGTGTGGACATAGGTGAGGATCGGCTCTGGATCAAGTTGCACGGCGACCGGCCGCCACTGCGGCTGGTGACGAGCGGCCGGACGGACGCGGATGTTAGCCGTTTGACTTGCGTCCCGGCGTGACCGGGCGAAGCTTAACTCCAGTTTTTTGCATACCAAACAAGGAACCCCGCGACCGCAATCGGCAGCACGATGTAGAGCATCACCTGTACGGGACCGAAGGGAATACTCATTCCAAAGTACGACAACATGTGCAGGGCAATTGCCGCGAGTGACACGGCCAACACCGGAAATGCAGTGGACTTGCGCAAGAACAGCAGCAGGCAACCAATAACACCAGCCAGCACGCCAACACCAAAGGCCAGCGTGGCCCAGCCCGGTCTGCTCTCCACAATGGTGCGCTGTTCAGCGGGCATTGATGCCAGCATACCGGCATTCATCTGCATCATCAGGTTAACCAGGCCCATGGCGTTCCAGATCAATCCAATACCAGAAACAATCCACAACGCGATTGGCCTGTTGACGTGGGGTACTTGTGTTTCCATGCGCGTCAAACTCCAGAAGAAAGCAGTTGGGTTTTGAGTTCTACAAAGATGCCGTCAAAGAACAGCATAGTCTACGCCCCAGTCACCGTCCATGCGGAACAGGTCATAGTGTCCACTCGGCTGGAAGAGTTGAGTGGTAAGGAGTGCATGCCGCCAATTCGCATGTTACATGCTGCGATGGACAAAGTTGTCGCGGAATTGAAACGCAAGGAGAAAGCCGATGGCCGAAAGTACAAATGACGGGCGCACGGTTGTGGAACGGAAATCCGAACTTGATGTCGTCGTGACACGAAGCTTCAACGCTCCGGCCCGCATTGTGTTCGAGGCATGGACCACGCCTGCGCTGTTCATGCGGTGGTGGGCGCCGAAGTCAATGGGCATGGCGCTCCTGTCCTGCGAGATGGATGTTCGTGTGGGCGGCGGATACCGTGTTGCGTTTGGCCGCGCTGCTGCAAGTGCAATGGCCTTCTTCGGCAAGTACATTGACGTGATACCGCACTCGCTCCTCGCCTGGACCAATGACGAAAGTGATGAAGGTGCCGTGACCACGGTGACGTTTGAGGAAACGGGCGGCGCGACGCTGCTGACTTTGCACGAACGCTATCCCACGAACGAAGCGCTTGAGGCTTCGTTCGAGGGCACGGAAGCTTGCATGCCAGAACAGTTCGCGCAGCTGGACGAACTTCTCGTCACCCTGGGTGTCAGCAACAAAGACCGATCAACACCTCATAACTAGAAGGACTTGTTCTATGATCGCCGACCTGAACGCCCTCGAAGTTATCACCCTGTTCGCGGAAGACTTGCCATCCACCCGCGCATTCTACAAAAAGGTCTTTGCCAACGAGATCCTTTTTGAGGACGACGTGTGTTCAATCTTGAAAGTCGGAAACATTGTGCTCAATGTGTTGCACATTGACAATTGCCCAATGCTTGTGGAACCGATGAAGGTCGCAAGTCCTGCGGCAGGTTCCCGGGCGTTTTACACCATCAAGGTCAAGAACTGTGACTCAGTTTGTGCTGAACTTGCCGCGCTCGGCGTGAAGCTTCTCAACGGCCCTGTCGACCGGCCATGGGGCCGCCGCACTGCAGCTTTTGCTGACCCGGCGGGGAATGTCTGGGAAGTTGCCCAGGAATTGCCTGCTCAGTGACAGTCAACTACAATCAGCCCGCAGGTGGCTTCTTTTTCCAATCGCCCTTCTTGCCTTTATAGACCGGCTTGTCGCCGTTTGCTTTGGCGAATTTCGGCCTCTCACCGTCGGGCTTTGCAAATTTCGGTTTTTCGCCCTCTGGCCTGCCAAACTTCGGTCGGTCGCCCTTGGGTTTGCCAAAACCTCCGCCACCCCCAAATTTAGGTTTACCGCCGCCTTTGAATTTGCGTGGCGTGTGGGGTGCGGTTTGTTCGGGTGCTCCTGCTGCAGGTGAAATCACAACGTCGTCTTCCTCGACGAGCTTGATTGACTGCTTGAACTTTTCGAGCACAGAATTGGCGATTTCGAAACGGGTTTCGTTGTCGGTAATGCGAATGGCGCCGATATCGGGTTTGGTCACTTTGCCACGACGGCAGATCAAGGGCAGCAGCCACTTTGGATCGGCATTGTTCTTGCGGCCAATGTCCATGCGGAACCAGGAAAAATCACGGGGTTCAGAATCACGGCGCAGGGCCTTGGCGGGGCGGAAATCATTGTGCCCGGCACCTGGATCAAACACTTCTTCAGCGGCAGGCAAGCGCGAACGATATATCCGAACCAGTGCAGCAGCCACTTCTTCGGGCGAGCGTGTTGCCAGAACGGATTTGGCCAGCTCCAGATCCTCTTCACTGCTGGCTTGCGTGAGGACCGGGTCTTGCAACATGCGTTGCTGATCGAGTTTGCGGATGTCCTCAGCCTGTGGTGGACCAGCCCAGGACGGGTTGATGCGGGCGGACGAAAACAGGAACTCGGCCTTGCGACGGCGCGACAATGGCACGAGGACGACGCTCACACCTTTCTTTCCGGCGCGACCGGTGCGGCCGGAGCGATGCTGCAACGTTTCACCGTCGCTCGGCAGATCAGCGTGAATAACGAGATTGAGATTGGGCAGGTCAATACCACGGGCGGCCACATCGGTTGCGACGCAGACGCGGGCACGGCCATCACGCAAGGCTTGCAGCGCGTGATTGCGTTCGCTCTGGCTTAATTCACCTGAGAGATTGACCGCTGAAAAGCCGCGTTCAGACAAGGTGGCGTGCAGATGTTTTACGTGTTCGCGGGTGTTGCAGAATACGATTGCGCTTTGCGATTCAATGAAGCGCAGAACGTTGACCACAGCCAGTTCGATTTCGTTGGGAGCAACACGAATTGCCCGGTACTCGATATCAGCATGGGCGCGTTCCGTGCCCGACACGTCGATGCGCAGTGAATTGCGCTGATATTTCTTGGCCATCAACGCAATGGGCTTCGGCATGGTGGCCGAAAACAGCAACGTACGGCGTTCGGCTGGCGTTGCCTCGAGGATGAATTCCAGGTCTTCGCGGAAACCGAGGTCGAGCATTTCATCGGCCTCATCAAGCACGACGGCTTTCAGGCCCTTGATGTCCAGCACACCGCGTTCGAGATGATCCCGCAGGCGGCCCGGTGTACCAACGATGATATGTGCGCCATCGGCCAACCAGCGGCGTTCGCGCTTCGGGTCCATGCCGCCGACGCAGGAAAGAATGCGAGCACCTGTGTTGAGATAGAGCCAGCCCAATTCGCGTTCAACTTGCAGTGCGAGTTCGCGTGTTGGAGCAACGATCAAGGCAACTGGCGAGGCGTCATGGGGAAACTTCTCCGTATCGCCGAGCAGTGTTGAAGCGATGGCAAGGCCATAGGCCACGGTCTTGCCAGAACCTGTTTGAGCCGAAACGACGAGATCACGCTCAAGTGCTTCTTCTTTTAAAACGGCGAGTTGGACGGGTGTTGGTTCGGCATAATTGCGTTCAGTGAGTGCGCGCGAAATCGGGGCCGGCAAAAGGGGAAAGGCCAATATACATACTTTCAGATTTGAGGTGAGATTTACCAGCCGCTGCTGGTGTTTGTTTTTTCGGTATTTGCTACTTCAGTGGGTGCTGTTGGGCTGGCAAAAACATCGGCAGATGCAATGCCACGAAGGCCAAGGCCGGAATAGTATCCGGCTGCGGCGAATGCAGCAGCAAACAACAAGGGCACGAACCAACTCAAGTGCAGAGATGATCGAACCGGTGTTTCATTTCTCATTTGTTGTCACCGCCGGGCTGTTCCATTTCTTTTTTTATGCCGCACACAAGATAAATTGCCAACGCCATCATGACCGCGAGGACACCGAGAAAGCCAATGTCGCCTTTTTGAAACACCACTGAACCCTCTGGCGTCAAGCGCTGATAGATCAAGATGCCCGCGAACAGGAGCAAAAGGGCTGAGGCCCCCCAGACGCCACTGCGCAGTATTCGCATCAGAAAACTGCCAAGTGGAGACATCTGATATTGATCGGCCATGCAGGTTTTCACTCCGGTTAAGACTGTGCTAGCAGATGTCATAGAGCAACGGCGGAAACATGGCAAAAGAGAAGATTGAACGTTCCTCCTCATCCAAATTGAGGCCTCAAACACGATTGGTGACGGCGGCAAGGGAATTCGCGGAACATGGCGCGGTCAATCCGGCCGTTTATCGCGCCTCCACCATCACATTTCCTGATGTCGCAGCTTTGCACAACCGGACGCAAGATTATCTCTATGGCCGGCGCGGCACACCGACATCGCGGGCCTTTGAGACTGCCGTGGCGCAGCTGGAGGGTGGGCATGACTGCAAGGCTGCGCCGTCGGGGCTTGCGGCCATCTCAGTTGCCCTGCTGGCGTTTCTCAAGTCGGGCGACCACTTGTTGATGACCGACACCGCCTATCATCCAACGCGGCACCTGTGTGACACGTTGCTCAAGGGTCTTGGTATCGAGACCACCTACTATGATCCGCTCGTGGGCGGAAACATCCGTACACTGATCAAGCCAAACACGCGCGTTGTCTATTGCGAAAGCCCGGGATCGCAAACCATGGAAATGCAGGACGTTGCGGCAATCGCGAACGAGACGCACCGGGCTGGTGCCCTATGCATGCTCGACAACACGTGGAGTGGCGGGCATTATTTCAAGGCCTTTGACCATGGCTGTGACGTCTCTATTCAAGCGGCCACGAAATACATCGTCGGCCATTCCGATGCCATGTTGGGTGTTGTGACCTGCAACGAAAGCACCTGGCCGCAGTTCAAGGAGGCCTACGAAACGCTGGGGCTCTTTGCCGGACCTGATGACATGTATCTGGGACTGCGCGGACTTCGCACCATGGATGTGCGCATGGAGCGGCACATGAAAAATGCACTCCACATTGCTGATTGGCTGCGGTCGCGGCCAGAAGTGGAAACCGTGTTGCACCCTGCTCTTTCCAATGCACCTGGCCATTCGTTGTGGAAACGTGATTTCACTGGTGCGTCCGGGCTGTTTTCGATTGTGCTGAAACCCGTGAGCGACAAAGCTGTTGCGGCCATGCTCGATCATCTCACACTGTTCAGCATGGGATATTCATGGGGCGGTTTTGAAAGTCTCGTGGTGCCGTTCAAACCTCATCGCACGGCGACACAGTGGACGCCAAAGGGACCTTGTCTGCGGTTCCACATCGGGCTTGAACATACGGATGACTTGATTGCCGATCTCACTGCCGGATTTGAGCGGCTGGTGCGTGCAACTTGACTTTGATTGTTTCGTCACCATTTGTGCTGTCCGGAGGGTTATCATGAAATTATTTGCTGCTGCACTGTTGGCGCTCGCTGCCGTTTCACCTGCGCTCGCGCAATCCAGCGATGATCCGGAATTGATTTTCAAGAAAACCACCGTTTGGCGCATGTTGTCGCCCGATGCGAAGCTTGCGACCTATGTGATCGACGATCCGGAGGTCACAGGCGTGGCCTGTTACTTCACTGTGCCTGAAATCGGGGGCTGGTCCGGGTGGGCTGGTTTTGCCGAAGAAAGGTCTGAGACATCGCTGGCCTGTCGGCAGGTTGGACCCGTCACCATCAAGGCCAAATTTGCCCAAGGTGCTGAAATGTATGAACAGCGCCGGTCGCTGTTTTTCAAGAAGATGCAAATTGTGCGTGGTTGTGATGCCGCGCGCAATGTTCTGGTTTATCTGGCCTACACAGACAAGCTGATCGAAGGCAGTCCACAGAACTCCACGTCGACTGTGCCCATCATGCCGTGGGGCAATGTCGCAGCCCCCAAATGTGGCGATTTCGTAACGCCTTAAGCGTTCCAAATTTGCCTATGGCAATGGATTTGCTCCGATAGGGGCATGACTGTTGTTTTTGGATCATTCCGGCGCATTTTGCCGCTTTTTATGGTTGTTTTGTCGCTGCTGTGGCTGGTGGCTGCGACAGCTGACGCATCTGTTAAGTACAAGGACCGCGGCAAGTCTGGCCTCAACGGGCGACTTGTTGGTTTGCTTCACCAAGTCGAGGCAAAATTTGGCCGTAAGGTTATCGTGGTTTCCGGTTGCCGCTCGAAGGGCCATAACCGCCGGGTTGGCGGTGCGCGCGAGTCCTATCATTTGCGGTGCATGGCCGCCGACATCTTCATTCCCGGTGTTGGTAAATACGCTCTCTGGCGCACGCTGATGAACATGCCGGGCCGGGGCGGTATTGGCACTTATTGCCGCTCGTCGTTTGTGCACATCGACGTGGGGCCACGGCGCGAGTGGGCTTGGGGCTGCGGCCGTAAATATACCAAGCGCAAAGCTTTGACGTCAAAACGGAGCTACAAGGCGCATCGGAAGGTCAAATTGCGCCGCCAGTAGATGGCCGGGCCTTGAACCTGCCGTTGCAAAGCCCCATGTCTCTCTCCTGATTACCACGGGAGATTATACCATGACAATTTCGAGACGCACTGTTTGGGCCGCGCTGATAGGACTTGGCGTCGGCGTAGCCTCCCCTGCAGTTGCCATGGACATGGCAAACGAGATCGAGGCCGAGAGCGCCATTCGGGCGTCGTCCAAGGCTGCCGCGCGAATTGCCGGCATCAGAGCCGTCCCCAGCGTCGGCGTCGTCAATCTCAACATCACAGGCGGCCCCTTTGAGATTGAACGCAACTACATGGATGCTGGCGATTTTCGCATGGTGGCTGAGCGCTATGCTGCCGGTGTATCGCGCATGCGCCGCGCCTTGCGCAACAATCGCGTGACGCGAGACGCCTTGGCCGACCATGGCATCGATATAAATGACGTTGTGGGGGTCCGGATTTCGTCGGGCGGCTCATTGCGGCTGTATGTGCTGCGCTGATTGTCCTTCTGAGACATGGGTAACACTTTATTCCGAAGACATGGGTGACAGTTTTGCGCCGAATGGGTTGTCGAGCGGTTCCAGTCTGCATTCTGTGTCATCGAAGTATCCCAAGTCATAATCCATAAAACTGACGAGCCAAAGCCTGTCTTCCACCTGCTTGATGCCGACGCGCTGGCCCGCAAAGACCTGGCTGAGATTGATCTTGCGGGTGTTGAAGCAGATGCGTCCGCAAGTGGTGACGATGATGCTTTTGTCGTGCAGCGGATAATCCAGCTCCGGCAATCCTTCATAAGCCCTCTTTGAGGGGGCGTAGAACGCAGCTGGCGGCTTCATGCCAAGGGCCTGATGCGGGCGCTCGGTGTTGAATTCTGCAATGAACTTGTCAAACTTCGCCTGCTGCTGCAGGAAGTTTTGACCTGCTGGCTTGGTCGTCTCCTGCTTCAGCGTCAGGTGCATGCGTTCATGCCTGCCGTTCTGCTGCGGGTTGCCCGGCTTGATCCGCTCAATGCCAATGCCCAGCCTCAGCCACCACACCGACAGCTTCGAGAGATTGAACAGGGCGTTGGGCGAGGCAAATGGCACCCCATTGTCGGTGCGGATCGCGCTTGGCATGCCGTTCTCGCGGAACACCCGTTCAAACACTGTAAAAGCAGTCACTTCTTTCGTTGACTGCAAGGCCTCCACCGCAAACAGATAGCGGCTGGCATAGTCGGTGATGGTCAGGGGATAACAGTATCTGCGGTCGGCCAGCATGAACTCGCCCTTATAGTCCGCACACCACAGGTCATTGGGCTGTTCACTGTTGCTGAGAACCGTTCCCACCGCCTTGTTCTTGCGCCCCTTGCGGTGCTTCACCAGCCCGCGCCGGTCGAGCACGGCGTGGATCGTACTGATCGCAGGGCGGTGCACATCAGGGTATCTTCTGGCCAGAAGCTCCATGATCTTCGGCGCTCCCCACGTTGGCTTCTCGTGCTTCAGCCGCACAATCAGTGCCTCAATCTGGAACGGTAGCTGGTTGGCATGGCGGTAGGGCCTGCGGCTTCTGTCCGTCAGACCTTCAAGCCCTGTGTCCTCATAGCGCTCCAGGATCTTGTAGCCGGTCTTGCGCGAGATATCGAACTCCCGGCAAAGTGCTGCCATCTTCTCGCCCTCCAGCAACCGGGCGACAAACTTCACACGTTCGTCCATCACGTTACACTCCCTCCAAGGCATCTGGCGCTCCTAGCAAAGGGCCAAAAGTGTAACCTATGTCTCCGGTATGAAGTGTAACCTATGTCGAGAATGGACAAAACTGGCGACCCCGGCATGATTCGAACATGCGACCGACGGATTAGAAATCCGTTGCTCTAGTCCAGCTGAGCTACGGGGCCTCGGTGTGCGGTATAACTGATCGATTTCGTGATGGGTAGCCCTGCCCGTTTCTGTTTCAAGAATGATACCTCAGCCTGGTTTTGGCTGAGACTGATGGCTTTGTCGTAGGCTATTCGGGCGTTCTCAAAATCCCCCGCGCGGCGCAGAATATCAGCTTTTGCGGCATGATAGGGCTGGTAAGTCTGAAGTTCATTTGACAAGGCAGATAGGTCCTCTAACGCCTTGTGCGGATTGATAAAAAATGAAACAGCTACGGCCCGATTGAGCAGGTAGACAGGATTTTCGGACAGTTCATAGAGGCGATCATACATCAGGATGATTTCGTTCCAGCGGGTTTGAGTGTGATGTCGCGCCTGCGCATGAATCGCGCTGATGGCCGCTTGCAGTTGAAAAGGTCCGGGCTTGCCAAGCTGGATGGCGCGCAAGAGGATGTCATCGCCTTCGGCAATCATTGCCTGATCCCAAAGGGTACGGTCCTGTTCGCCAAGCGGGACGTAGGCAGCAGATTCTGACTGGCGCGCTTTGTGCCTCGCATGCGTGAGCAGCAAGAGCGCCAGGAGGCCCATGACCTCGGCCTCATTGGGACAGAGCGCATTGAGCAAATGTGCCAAACGAATAGCTTCATTGCACAGATCGACGCGCACGTGCTGCTTACCCGCTGCCGCCGCATTTCCCTCGTTGAATGTGAGATAGATCGTGTTCAACACGGATTGCAGCCGCTGCGGAAATGCGGGTTTTTCGGGCACTTCATAGGCGATGCCAGCCTTGGAGATTTTCTGGCGGGCGCGGACAAGGCGTTGCGCCATGGTTTCTTCACTGACCAAAAAAGCGCGTGCGATTTCGGATGTTGTCAGGCCACACAGCGTACGCAAACTGAGTGCCACGCTGGTTTGCAAGTCGAGTGCCGGATGGCAGCAGGTGAAGATCAGGCGCAGGCGTTCGTCCGGAATGGCGGATTCTTCATGCAACTCACCAGCGCTCTGATCCTGCTCCATGAGGTAAAGCAGCTCGCCCTCATTACGCGTGTGGAGATTTTTGCGGCGCAAACGATCAATGGCCTTGCGCCGCGCCACTTGCAACAGCCACGCCACGGGACTTGTGGGCGCTCCGTTGCGTTGCCAATGCTGGAGTGCCGATTTAATCGCGTCTTGCAGACAATCCTCGGCCAATTGGAAATCACGCAATTCCTTGATCAGGATTGCCAGCAAGCGGCCATGGTGTTGCTGCGCGGCAAGAGTGACGGCCTGCCGCGCAGTCGTGGTGTGGTCGTGGTTATCCTTGTCCAAGATCCATGATCGGACGGATTTCGACGCAGCCGTTCGCTGCATCCGGAATCATCGCGGCGTATTTGATAGCTGCGTCAAGATCAGCACATTCGAAAATGTAATAACCACCGAGTTGTTCCTTGGTTTCAGCGAATGGGCCGTCCATGGTTTGCGTCTTTCCCTTGCGCACGCGAACTGTTGTTGCGGTTGAGGCAGGATGAAGCGCTTCACCACCGCGCATCACACCGTCCTTGACGTAGCTTTCAGTCGCTGACGTGTAGGCCGCCATGTAGGCCCCAAATTCAGGTGATCCTGGAGCCGGTCCAATGTTGGGTTCGGAATAAATCAAGGCCATGTATTTCATTTTGTTCTCCTTCCCTGGTTACCCGGCGAACGCTGTCGCCAGAATGTTGCAGATCGCGGTGAGCGCTGCAATGTTGGTGGTCAGGCCACCCGCAATGCGCATGGGTGAGGCAGGCTGATCGTGTTTCAGACCAAGTGCGTGAAGCACCCTGCCGACGATCAGAGCTGCGCCTGAGATGTGCAACCACATGCTGCCGACGCCAATCAACTCGGCAAGCAACATGAGCAGCAGTACGAACGGTACCGCTTCGATAAAGTTGCCGTGCCGTCGGATGCGTTCGGCGAGCGCCATGTTGCCGCCGTCGAGGATTGAAATCCCCAATTTCGCCCGCAGCATGGTCACATGGGTTGAAAGGCCAAGAGCCATCAGTCCCAAGGGTGCTGCGTATAGACTGGTGATGAGAGGTGAACCCATTTTCGTCTCCTTTGCTGGTGTTCACAGCAAAGACGAACGGGGGAAACCGGATTCGACAAACGCTAGAGAATAATTTTGCTTAATGCGTCCAAAGGGTCGTGCGGCCGAATTTGAAGTTGTCGGAGTAAGACTTCTTGATCAGGCGCGATGCCGGTGCTTCGGCTTGCACGGTGTAGGCAATGCCCTGTTTCTGGGCATAGGCTTCGGCTTCTTCGCGGGTGGCGAATTTCAGCTTTACCTGGGTCTGGGTTTCGTTGGCGGACGTCCATCCCATCAGCGGGTCGGCCGCTCGGGCTGAATCCTGTTCAAACTCCAAAACCCAGCCATCGGATTTGCCTTTGCCAGATTGCATGGCGTTGCGGGAAGGTTTGGAAATACGAGCTGGCATTTGAACCTCTTGAACCGCTGGCGAAGGTTGGTCGGGGCGGCGGGATTCGAACTCGCGACCCCCTGCGCCCAAGGCAGGTGCGCTACCAGACTGCGCTACACCCCGACACTTTCACTCGCGCTCCTTAGACGAATTCACAGTCCAAAGGCAAGCACCAGTTAACGCCTCATTGTGGAAGGCTGAAGGCGGGTTCAACGTCCACGGTTTTGAAGATTCTGTGGTAAACGAGATCATTGGTCCTGATCTTCAGCTTTTTGACCGTTCCGGCCGGCAGTTCCACCACACCGCGCACAGGTTCCTGAACGCCAATTGTGTCGAGGGACTGCGGCACTGTGTTTTCTGCAATGGCCGCGATCGTACCGTCACTGCGGACAAACAACATATCGAGAGAAATGATTGTGTTTTTCATCCACATGCTCACGGGGCCGTCCTTTTCGAAATCGAACAGCATGGCATTTCCGTCTGGCAGGCGATGACGGAACATCAAACCGCGCTTGCGCAACTCCGGCGTATCCACAATTTCGGCGGTCAAAAGTGTTGCGGTTTCTTCCGAGACAATGGTGAGTGGCTCAAGCTTCGCCAGCTCCTGCGCAAATGAATTGGCAGTCACCATCCACATCATGATAAGTCCAAAAAGGACTTTCAAGCGCATGTGCGCCTCCCCACTCTACTTCACAGACCCTGTCTTAGTTAGTATGCGCCGGACCGCCTTCGAGGTGAAGCCTTATTTCTGCGGCCATTTTACCCTTATTGCTGTCGCCGTATTTGACATAGACCCATTGGTCGGGGATCAATTCAGGTATGGCGGTTTTGCGCATCACTTCCATGTGCACGAAAATGTCGCCCAAGCCGTCGCCTTCACTGACAAAACCAAAGCCACGGGCGCGATTGAACCATTTTACTTTGGCCCGCACCCAACCCGTTGAGGCCTGTACGCTGTTATGGGTTTTCGCAAGACGTTCGACTGGATGTATTGCAGTTGACTGATCGAGCGACAACACGCGCAGACACTGATAACCTTTTTGGCGCGCCACAACTTCACAGGTCACACGCGTACCTTCGAGCGGTGCGTCGAAGCCATCACGCTTCAAGCAGCTGAGATGCAATAGAATATCGGGCAATCCGTTGTCAGGAATGACGAAGCCATAGCCTCTGCCCACATCAAACCACTTCACGAGCCCGTCAATACGAATGATATTAACGCCACTCTCTTGCGAGATATGGCCTTCTAGACCTTCGCCCGTATACTGTCCGTCATTTGCCGCCATAAACTAACCTAACCATCCGCTGCCGGCGTCGACTCACGCCACCCTGAGTTAAATTTGAACATTCATGAGACATTTGTACAGTGTCAACTCGCGATTGCGGTGGAAAACTGGGGAGAATTCGACTAAATTGCAAGAGTGTATGCACTTTACGATGCAAATGTGCGCCCGACAACCAGAGAAAGCTCCCCGATGAAGTATCTCCACACCATGATCCGCGTCAGCGATCTCGATGCGTCACTTGATTTCTTTATCAACAAGTTGGGATTTGTAGAGCTCCGTCGACATGTCAGCGAGAAAGGCCGTTTCACTTTGGTGTTCGTCGCGTGCCCTGAAAGTCCGGAGTGCCCGGTAGAGTTGACCTACAACTGGGATCCGGAAGTCTACACCGGTGGTCGCAACTTCGGCCATCTCGCCTATCAGGTGGACAACATTTATGAGTATTGCGAACGCCTGATGAAACTTGGCATCACCATCAATCGTCCGCCACGTGAAGGTCGCATGGCGTTCATCAAGACTCCCGATGGCATTTCGATCGAAGTGCTGCAAAAGGATGATGCCTATCTGCCGGTTCAGGAACCATGGCAGAGCATGCCCAATATCGGTACTTGGTAATTACCATACGCCTTGAACGGTAAAGGCCTCGTCCATTCCGGGCCAGGGCGGCATCGTCACGGCGACCGCTTGCAGGGGCTTGTCGCCATCACAGCAAAACTGGAAATGGGTACCTGCGGGAATCGTCAGTGAGAGCCCCGGCTTGAGTGCTGTGACTTCCTCGTGACTTTTCAATTTTCGCCACATGCGTCCACGGCCTGCCGTGATAAACCAGATTTCTTCCACCGTATGGTGGGCGACGGCAAGGGACACTTGACCGGGCTGCAGTGTGAAGTGGGCCATGGAACCTTGCTCCGATGTCGCCAGCAGACGCACTTCTGATCCGTCTGGCGCGGTCACGTCCGGTGTCTTTGAAAGGGCACGGGTTTGCAGAGATGTCATGGCATCAATTGCCCGCCGTTCACTTCCACGACCTGCCCCGTCACATAGCCACTGGCTTTTTCACTGGCGAGATAGAGAAACGTTCCGGTGCAATCATCGGCCAGCCCAAGGCGCTGCATGGGGATCTGCTTGGCGGTTGCGGCGCGTTTTTCAGCAGTGGAATGGCGCTCATGAAATGCCGTGTGGATGGTGCCCGGTGACACGCAGTTCACGCGGATGTTGAAGTCCACCAATTCCTTGGCGGTGGTTTTCGAGAAGGCGGATACAAACGCCTTGGCACCTGCATAGATGCTGCCACCCGGACTTGCGCCATTGCGCGCGGCAATGGAGGTCACGTTGATGATCGTGCCGCTATTCTGTGTTTTCATGTGGTGAGCGGCGATGCGACAGCAATGCACCAGTTGCCTGACATTGAGATCAAGAACGTCGTCGATGAAATCATCTGTCAGATTGGTCACGTCGATGCGGGATACCAGACCGCCGGCGTTGTTGACGAGAACATCAATACGGCCGAATGTCTTGATGCATGCATCGATCAATTGCTGCGGTGACGCTGGTGCCGTCAGGTCGAGTTTCAGGGTTGCGATACCTGCAGCTTCAATCGCCGCAAGCTCAGTACCTCCCGCGTGATATTGTGCGAGAACACGCGCTCCGGCTTTTGCAAAGCCCAGTGCCGCCGCTCCACCAATTCCAGTTACGCCGCCCGTTACGACAACAACTTTACCGACCAGATCATCAAACATCGTGCCTCTCCTTGCGAAGAGACCTTAATGTGAAACAATCTTCCTTGCCACAAAAAGAGAATCCTTCCCCTGTTGCGGGAAAGGATTAGAAATTGTTACTGCGCGGGTTGAGCTGCAGGTGCAGCTGGTGCGATTGGTTCAACCGGTACGGCTGGAGCCATTGTGGTCGATTCCGTTTGCTCTGGTGCTGTCGAAATTGCTGTTATGCTGCCAGGGCCATCGCTTGATGCGAACCACACGAGGAAACCCAACGCTGCCAACGCGGCAAGAGACGCCCATAACCACTTGTTTGGCGCGGATTGGGCGTAGTCGTCATGATAGTCGCCGTATTGCTGTGAGTGCTGTCTCATGGTCTTTACCTTTCCAGAGATGCCGTCCCATTCATGAAAACTTATGAATCAACAATGGTCGAAACGTGGCCATGCGTATATTTTATCAGTCACTGTTTGTCGCACCTCAAACTCATGGAAATTGATTACCACGAACATCCCAGCCAGCCGGTGGTGTGGTGGGCTCGCCCAACATTGCGATGTTATCCGTGACAGCGACATTTAGTGACCTGGCCGTCAGATTGATCTGTGGTCGCCACGTCGGTGCATTGTTCATTTGCTCCTTGGTGCGCGCGGGAACAACTGTGTTGCGGTCTACGACCAACCCTGTGGTTTCACCAACGGTGATGCCATGGGTGTGATTGTTGCGGATTGTGTTGTTACGGATCACGACATCGCGATAGTACATCTCCATTCCTGCGCGACCCTGATCAACTTCTTCGTTGCGCATGAATATTGTCTGGGCCCACTCGCCGTCGCCAATATCAAAGGTGTTGTCTTCAATGGTGATGCCCGTTGACGGTCGGTTTGTCCCTTGGGTGTAGAACTGGATCATATCAGGGTGCGCCGGGCTTGCTGCATGCCGACGGAAATCGTGGACCTTGTTTTGCAAAATACGAACATCGGTACACATGACGAAGTCCATGCCATCTTCTGAAATATCTGAGATGTCATTGCCGATCACCCGCACGCCGCTTGTGCCGCGAAACTGCGGACCACGATTGAAGGTCGCAAAAGCCGAGTTCTCAACCGAGACATTGGTGCAGTCATCTGCGGCAAAGGAAAATCCTGTACCAAAACCGTCGTCTTTGGTGGCGGTGCCTTGGGCCACTTGACCGGTGAATTTGCAATTTTTGAACGCAATGCTTTTGCATTTCCCGAAGGACGCGGTTCGGGTCCATTTTGGCTCGCCGGGTTTTGCGACAGCGGTAAACGCTATGCCGTCGAAGGTCAGGCCAGTGCAGGCATTTGCGGTCAATCGTTCAATGACAGCACCAGCTTGCCCCGTGATGGAAATGGCGGGATAAAACTGAAGGCCATAGAAGACTTGCTCGCCGTAATTTCCAGCGCGCAGTATGATGCTGGCACCCGGTTTTGCCGCTACCACGGCGTCGCGAAGTTCTGCGGCTGACGTCACTTCGGTTCCCACGTTTGGCGCTGGTGGGGAAGTGATAACAGGCGGTGTGATCACAGGTGGCGCTGTGACTGGTGGCAAGGTCACCGGTACCTCAGGAGGGGCCGGCGGCACAGGCTGTGGCGTCTCTGGCACTTGAACAGGCGCCATCTCCGCTGCGGCCGCACCTGAAACCGGCCGTTTCTTTTTTCGTTTGATACCCAATAGCTTTTTGATTGCATCCAAGATGCCCATGTTGAAGTGCTCCGCAGTTGAGGGGTTGCAACACGCGCGGCGACAAAGATGTCGCAGTTTGGAATACCAATGGCGTGTTTGAGGAAGTGGTGCGCCCTACGGGAGTCGAACCCGTCTTTACAACGTGAAAGGCTGTCGTCCTAACCGATAGACGAAGGGCGCACAATTCGAGCAACTGTCGAAAGCCGCGCTTCTATAGGTTGGATCGTAGGGGAAGGCAAGTGTGGCAGAATGTATTACAGAAAAGTCTGACATTGCTGCCAGTATAGCGAGATATAGCACAGGCTCCGTACGGTGTCAAGCATTATTTTCCTTTGTAGGATATTTATTCAAAAACAGGCGCGGCATCTTCGATTTGCAGGCTGGGAACGCGTTTTGTGCCCCACTCATCAGCAGTCAGGCGACCGACGATGTGCAATCGCTGGTGTCGTTCGGAGAGCAGCATCTCGCCCAGTTCTGTGCCGAGGGCGCGAAAAGCGATGGCTTTTAGGCGCGTTCCATCGCTGCCTGCGATGTTGCACTTGATGTGGCCGACACCAGCGACATCGGCGTAGAGGACGCGATGTGCCGGAAAGACAAACATCGGTGGTGGCTGGCCTGATCCGTAGGGACCGGCTTGGTCCAGCAGTTCGATCAAGTCGAGTGTGGCACCGCTGGCGTTCAACGCTCCATCAATCAGAAGCGAAGGTTCTTTCACTGCAGAGACCTGGTCACGGAGTTCGAGTTCGAAAAACTCACGCAGGGCAGAGAGATTGTCGACCCTGACGGTGAGGCCCGCAGCCATGGCATGGCCACCGCCTTTTTCAATAATGCCGAGTTCGCCCGCCTTGCGCACGGCATTGCCGAGGTTCACACCGGCTACGGATCGCCCAGAACCAACTGCAAGACCGGTGCGAGGATTCACTGCGAGCGCGAAACTGGGTAACTGGAAGCGTTCTTTCAGTCGTGCCGCAACGAGGCCAACGACACCGGGATGCCAGCCGTCGGCGGATGCGACGATCATGGAGGGTTTGCGTTCCTTGCCCAGGGACGATTCCGCTTGTGCAATTGCTTCTTCAACAGCGCGCAGTTCAATGGTCTGACGCTTGCGGTTCATGTCGTCGAGTTTACGGGCGATGTTGAGGGCGTCGGATTTTTCGTTCTCAAGCAAGAGATCAAGCGCCGTATTGGCGTGGCCGATCCGCCCTGCCGCGTTGAGGCGTGGTCCGAGAACAAATCCAAGGGCGTAGGCATCCGGCTTTCGTTTTACGCCCCCGACATCGGCCAATGCTGCCAATCCCTGATTCTCGCGACGGGCCATGATTTTCAGCCCTTGCGTCACATAGGCCCGGTTGAGACCATGCAGCGGAACCACGTCGCAAACGGTCGCAAGGGCTACAAGTTCGAGCCACTGCAACATATTGGGTTCCGGCCTGCCTTCAGCATAGTAGCCGCGCTCACGGAGTGACTTGTTGGTTGACGCTACGAGGATCATCACAACACCAGCAGCACAGAGATGGCCCAGACCCGATGTGTCATCGAGGCGGTTTGGATTGATCACGGCATAGGCTTCCGGCAGATGCTCGCTGGCCTGGTGGTGATCGACGATGATTGTCGTCATGCCAAGGTCAGCGGCCTGGGCCAGCGGATCGTGGGACAGCACGCCGCAATCGAGTGTCAGGAGGACTTCGACATCCTGGGATTTCAGATCATGGACGGCCGCTTCACTGGGGCCGTAGCCTTCGGTCAACCGGTCCGGGATGTAGACGCGTGCAGACGAACCGACGGCCCTGAGAAATCGCACCATCAATGCAGCAGACGACACACCATCAACATCGTAATCACTGATAATGCCGATCGATTCGTCGTCGACAATCGCTTGGGCGAGACGGGCTGCACCTTTTTCCATGTCCTGGATTGTTGACGGGTGCGGCATCAATCCGCGCAGTGTCGGATTGAGAAACGCTTCCGCATCGTCAAGGGCTACTCCCCTGGCCGCCAATACCCGGCCCAGAATTTCCGGCAGGTCATGGCGTTGGGAAATGGCTTCTGCCAGTCGATTGTCGTCGAGCCGTGCTGCCCAGCGGTTGCCTCTCAGGGATTTTTCGACGCCGAGAAACGCTGGCTTCATGACCTATAGTCGTTCAATGCGGATCATGCGGGGATGGCCTGCGACATGGCCATCCTTTTCAATGCGGGCCAATGCCTTGCGGATTGATGGTTCCAGGGTGTTGTGAGTGATCAGAATAAAAGGTGCCGTGGCGCGCTGGGCGTCCTTGTCGGATTTGCCGCGCTGGACAATGCTTTCGATGGATATTTTCTCGTCGGCGAGAATCTTGGCAATGGACGCCACAGCGCCGGGTTGATCACGCAATTGCAGGGCCACGTAGAAGCCGCCTTCATGCGCTTTTTGCGGTGCTGCCTTATAGGGCTTCAGTTTTGCCGTGGGTACGCCAAAAGCCGGGCGGATGTTGCCGCGCGCAATGTCGACAATGTCCGACAGCACGGCGGAGGCCGTCGGGTGGGCGCCAGCACCCCTGCCCTCAAGAAACAAATCGCCGACAAAATCACCTTTGACCACGACAGCGTTGAAGACGCCGTCGGTATCGGACATCGGCGAGCCTTTCGGCACCAGTGTTGGGTGGACACGCTGTTCCACGCCGCCGTCATGGGCCACGGCGACGCCGAGCAATTTGATCTTGTAGCCCAGATCCGATGCATTGCGGATGTCATCGAGGGTAATTGCTTCAATGCCTTCGATGGCAATGCCCTTGACGTTGACTTCGGTTCCGAAGGCCAGAGATGTCAGGATTGAAAGTTTATGGGCCGTGTCAAACCCACCAACATCAAACGTCGGATCCGCTTCGGCGTAACCCAGGGCTTGTGCTTCTTTCAGAACGTCGGCGAAACTGCGACCTTCGTTGCCCATCTTGGTGAGGATATAATTGCACGTGCCGTTCATGATGCCGAACACTTTGCGCACCGAATTTCCGGCAAGGCCTTCGCGCAATGTCTTGATAATCGGAATGCCACCGGCAACAGCCGCCTCAAAATTCAAGGCCACATTCTTGCGTTCTGCCGCTTTGGCCAATGCCACACCATGATGGGCCAGCAGGGCCTTGTTGGCCGTGATCACGTGTTTGCCTGCATTGATCGCCGCTTCTACTGCGTCTTTGGCCGGCCCCGTATCGCCGCCGATCAGTTCAATAAAGACATCGATGCCAGCAGAGCGTGCGAGTTCCACCGGATCGGAAAACCAGTCCATTTTCGACAGGTCATGGCCCCGATCCTTGGTCTTGGACTTGGCGCTGACGGCGGTCACGGCAACAGGTTTGCCCGTCCGGGTGGCAATGAGGTCAGCGTGCGCCTTCAGGATGTCGAGAACCCCTACCCCAACCGTACCAAGGCCTGCGATGCCCAACCGGAGCGCATTTGTCATGTGTTGTTCCTAAATTAACCGCGTTTGCGGAGCTTATGGCCGGAGGGGCACGATTTGGCAAGAAATGGCCTTGTAACAGTCAAAGGAGCTACCAATTCACATCCAAAGACGCTTAAGTTTTAGCCATGACCGCGCCCAAGACCCCATTGCCCCAGGCCCCGACGGATTACGCGCTCGCCGATCCGGCGAAGCTGGCGTCGAACCTTGCCAAGGCCTTCGAGATTGCAGCAGGTTTGGCGCGACAATTTTCCGAGCGACAAGACCAAATTCGCAAGGAAGGCGAAATTCAGGTGTTTCCCATGGAGCAGGTCAACTCGACGCTTCAGGCCGTGGTGCAGGCTCACCTCAACAATCCACAAAAGCTGATGGAGGCCCAACAGAAACTGTGGATGCAGTATTCCACGGTCTGGAACAACGCGTGGGCGCGGGCACTGGGACAAACAGCGGAGCCGATTGCCAAGCCAAAGCCCACTGACAAACGGTTCAAGGACAAGGATTGGGAACAGAATTCGGCTTTTGATGCGATCAAGCAATTCTATCTGCTCTCGTCTGACTGGGCCCGCGACATGGTGAACACGGCTGACGGGCTTGATCCGCATACCCGGCAGTTGGCGTCGTTCTATGTGGAGAACCTGCTCAACGCATTTTCTCCGACGAATTTTCCGGCTTCCAATCCAGAAGTCTTGAAAGCAACGATGGCGTCAAGTGGCGAAAACCTGCTGCGTGGTCTCGCCAAATTCCAATCCGACATGAACACACCCGATGGCCGCTTGCGCATTAGCCAGGTCGACTCTCGTGGTTTCAAACTGGGAGAAACAATCGCGACGACGCCTGGAAAAGTGGTGTTTCGAAACGCGTTGTTCGAGTTGATCCAATACTCGCCGCAAGTGGCGCGCACGCATGAAATTCCATTGCTCATCGTGCCGCCGTGGATCAACAAGTATTACATACTTGACCTCAACGCGAAAAAATCCTTCGTGAAATATTGCGTCGAGAACGGACTGACTGTTTTTGTGATGTCCTGGGCCAACGCCGACGAACATCATGGCAGTTTGGGATTCACAGACTATTCGGAAGACGGCATTCTGGCAGCCATTGATGCCGTGCAAAAGGCAACAGGTGCGGCGAAAGTCAACACGGTTGGTTTCTGCATTGGCGGCTCGCTGTTGGCATCCACGCTTGGATATATGGCCGCAATCAATGACGATCGCGTTGGTGCCTCCACATTTTTCACGACCCAAGTTGATTTTGAAAAAGCGGGTGATCTCCGGGTCTATGTTGACGAAAAACAAGTCAGCTGGATCGAAGATCGCATGAAGGACAAGGGTTACCTGCCGGGCAGTCGCATGGGTGACGCCTTCAACCTTTTGCGTTCCAATGACCTGATCTGGTCGTATGTGGTGAACAATTACCTGCTTGGCAAAGAGCCTATGGCCTTTGACCTGTTGCATTGGAACAGTGACTCGACGCGGATGCCAGCGGGTGTGCATGCCTTCTACCTACGGCAGTGCTATCTTAACAACAATCTTTCGGCAGGCAAACTGGTGCTCAACAACGTGCAGATTGACCTCAGCAAGGTCAAGATTCCAGTCTACAATCTCGCCTGCCGCGATGATCACATTGCGCCCTTGCCATCGGTGTTTCGTGTCGGGGAGTTTTTGGGCGGTGAGACGACGCTTGTGGTGTCAGGTTCCGGTCATATTGCAGGTGTGGTCAATCCGCCTGATGCGAAGAAATACCAGTATTGGACAAATGACGCGCAGGCTCCAACGGTTGAAGAATGGATGGCGTCGGCCACCCAACACGACGGCTCGTGGTGGCCGCATTGGTTGTCATGGATTTCTGCACGGTCCGGCGACATGGTGACGGCTCCCGTGCCGCACGACAGTATCTGTGATGCGCCCGGTGAGTATGTGCGGGTCAGCGGCGTGAATTGATTTCACTGGTCATCGACGTCCGCCTGGTTGACTGAATATTGCGCCGTGAATGTGACGCGGTCTCCGGGTGCCAGTGTTGACCAAATTACATCTGCTGCTGATACGTCGGTGGAATCGCCAGCGGGTGCAATGTCATTTGACAGTGTTTCGTTGTCGGGAACGGGCGGCGTTCCGTTGCCTGAAAACACATCGTTGATCTGGATATTGGACAGGACGATGTTGCCGCTGTTGGTGGCCGCAAAGGTATAGCGAATGATATCGCCGACATCAGCTGTTCCGTTGCTGTTGACATCGCCGCCGGGCGCAAAGGACCAGGTTTTGAGCAGTGACAGTGTGGGGGTTCGCGTGATGATGGTTGTCGCTGCGTTGGATGTTTGCGGGGCTGTTTGGGCCGTATCGAATGTTGCCGTGTTGGAGAATGTTCCACCCACATTCATATCGGCCTGGTTCACCGCATAAGTCGCCGTGTAGATCCACGTTTCTGTATCTTCCATTTGGCCATTGCTGTTGGTGTCTCCACCGGTCAGTGTCGGGCCACTGGCAAGGGTACGCGATGCGGCACCCAAAAAGAGTGCGTCAGTGATGGTCGGGGCCGTCAGCAGTGCGCTGCCCGAATTGTCGACGGTAATTGTGTAGGTGATGAGACCCGGTGCCGCGATGTTTGCCACAGATGCGGACTTGTTGATTGTGAAAGCAGGATTGTCATTGTCGTTGATGGTGGTGACTGGTGGTGTCGCTGTCACGCCGGCGTAAGTTCCGCCGGTTGCAGATAGTGTTGCCGGCGAACAGGTGTGTGTTCCTTCGGCGACGGCATCATTGGTTGCCGTGACTGTGACAGTCTGCGGTGTGGTGTAGTTTGCTGTCGTGAAGGTCAACGACGCAGGAGCATATGTGCATTGCGGGCTGGTGCCGACTGTCACCACAATGCTCGTTCCTCCGGCTGGCGGACTTGTGGTTGCAACTGTAAACGTTGCGGTGTCTCCACCCTCTGTCGCCACAGGGTCAGTGTTCGCGACGGTCAAACCTGCGAGGCCCCAACGGAGCGTGAATGTTCCGGTCGTGCCGCCTTGATAGGTATCAATCTGGAAACGATAGGTGGTCCCGGACACTGCATTGAATGAATTTGTACTGCCATAGTTGGCATTGACGGTGCTGTTGCACCCGGTCGTGTCATCGTTTGAGGCGACTTGTGTCAGGGTGTTCACAGCAGCACCTGTAAAACTTTGCAGGGTCGTATCCGTGTTGGTGACGGTTTCACCGGTCAGATTGCATGTCCCGATTGTAAACAGGCCGCTCGCCGGGGCGGTCCAAGAGAACCAATCGGAAGTGATTGTTCCACCACCAGGGGGATTGGGTTCACCAGTTTGACCCGAGGCGCCCGTTGTGGTGCCGACGATAGATCCGCTTGCGCCCGTAATGACGGTGCCGGGAAATGTGTCAGCCGCGCGGGCTGCTGCGGCACATGCCACAAACACCAGGACACAACTTATTACTCTTACAACACACTTGCCAAACATGGCCGATCTCCTCCCGCGAGTTGATCTCCCCATGCCTTGGTTAGAAGTTGAAGTTTAACAGACTGTTGAAAACGCTTTGAGATGCAAAAAAGGGCCGCCGAAGCGACCCTTTTGATATTTGTTCGTCTTTCGATCAGCGCTTCGAGAACTGGAAGCGACGGCGGGCTTTTGCGCGACCGTATTTTTTGCGTTCCACGGCGCGGCTGTCGCGCGTGAGGAAGCCACCTTTTTTCAACGGCGGACGCAGATCCGGTTCGAAGTTCGTCAAGGCGCGCGCGATGCCGTGACGCACGGCACCGGCTTGACCGGAGAGACCGCCACCAGCGACGGTGCAATCAATATCCAATTCGCTCAGGCGGTTTGATGTGACCAGGGGCTGCTGCACCAACATGCGCAACACGGGGCGGGCGAAGTAGGTTTCAATCGTCTTTCCGTTGACGGTGATCTTGCCCTTGCCGCGCTTGAGCCAAACGCGCGCGGTGGCGTTTTTGCGGCGGCCGGTTGCATAGGCGCGACCTTGCTTGTCGAGCTTGGGCTTGGCAGGTGCGGCGGGGGCTGCAGCAGGTGCGCTGATGCCCATGGCCTCGCCAAGGTTTGCAAGTGTTGTTTGCTCAGCCATGACGCTTAGCCCCTCTCTGAATTCTTAGCATTCATCGCCTTCACGTCCAGGGTCACTGGGTTCTGGGCTTCATGCGGATGTTGTGCGCCTTTGTAGATGCGCAAATTGGTGAGCTGCTGGCGCTTCAAAGACGCGCCGGGAAGCATGCGGCGGACCGCTGCCTCGATGACGCGGTCAGGATGCTTGCCATCAAGATAATCCTTGGCAATGCGTTCCTTGATGCCGCCCGGGAAGCCCGTGTGCCAGTAATACTTCTTCTGTTCGCGCTTCTTGCCGGTGAACAGCACCTTTTCGCAGTTGATGACGATGACGTTGTCGCCGCAATCCATGCTGGGGGTGAATGTGGTTTTGTGTTTGCCGCGCAAACGGTTGGCGATGACGGAAGCAAGACGACCGACAACCAGACCTTCGGCGTCAATCAATATCCACTGCTTCTGAATGTCCTTGGCTTTCGCCGTATAGGTCTTCATTGCGTTCTCTCAATTTAACTTGCAAAAAAAGCCCGAACACCGGGCCGATGGAGCGTTCCCTATTCAGGTGACGGCGGGATGTCAAGAAAAAGCGAACAAAACTGCCCATAATTCCTATGTGGTATCATATTACCGGATGTGATTGCTTTTTTCTAGTACGGCGTGATGTGGTCGGATAGATTTGCTGTGCCGGAGAGGCCAGATGAAACGATTCCTTATCATAACAAGTCTGTTTTTGCTGTTTTGGCCTTTGACCGGAACGGCCTATGGTCAGGCTGTGGATGCCAAACCTGCCGAGGCTCAGCCCGGCCCTGCAACTGAAGAAGGTGATGATTTGCCCCCGGAAGACACAGATGGAGACGGCGCTGAAGTCAGCATTGGGGAGATCCCCGTTATTGAAACCGTGGAGTTGACCGCGGATTCGGCAAAGCGTGCGCTCGATGCCTACGTCCTCGTGCGCGACAAGTACAAGGATGCAGAGTTGGAAAACTACGAAAGCCTGCAGGAGTTTGTGGACAACAATCCGCGTGGCAAGGATTTTGATACCGATATCAAGGCGGCCGGCTTTGCGAATGTCGATGCCTGGAATCTCACGGTCTCAACGCTCAGCCTCAGCTATGGCAATGTTGTCGACAACCAGACCGACGACATCAAACAGCAGGTTGAGGAAATCAAGGCCGATACCGACATGGCGCAGGACATGAAGGACCGCATGATCAAGTCCCTGGAAGCCATGATCCCATCGGAAAACAACAGCAAGGTTGTTGAAGAACTGATCAAGGACCAGGACTACGCGGAAAAACTCAAAAGCATTGACGTGGAAAGCGAATGACGTCGCCGCTCAGGATTGAGCGAGACGGCCCAGTGTTGCGGCTGGTGCTGGCCGATGAGGCGACTCGTAACAGCCTGTCAGAAGAGATGATGGGTGCGCTGCGGGTGGCGCTCGATGTGGCCGACGATGACACGACGATTGCGGTCATTGTGATTGCCGCCGACGGCAAGGTGTTTTCGTCCGGTCACAATCTCAAGCAGTTGACGGCACACCGGGCCGATGCGGACAAGGGTGCTGGATATTTTGAAAAAGTTTTTGACCACTGCGCCGACCTCATGGTGAAAATTGCGCGGCACCGTTGTGTGGTGATCGCAGAAGTCACGGGGCTTGCCAGCGCTGCCGGATGCCAACTCGTTGCAACATGTGATCTTGCCTACGCTTCGCCAGATGCGGGGTTTTGCACGCCCGGTGTGAACATTGGTCTTTTTTGCTCCACACCAATGGTGGCGTTATCGCGGACCGTGACGCACAAACACGCGATGGAGATGTTACTGACGGGCGAAGTGTATGATGCAACTCATGCGATGCGGATTGGGCTGATCAACGCTGTCGTTGAGCCGTCAGAACTCACTGCGCATGTGAATGCCATCGCACAGAAAATTTCGGGTAAGTCGCTGACGGCCATCAAGATTGGCAAACGCGCTTACCAAGAGCAAATTCATCTCAACTTGGAAGATGCCTATGCTTATTGCAGCGGCGTGATGATGAAAAACATGCTTGATGGCGCTGCCTGTGAAGGGTTGGACGCATTTCTGTCAAAGCGGCATCCGCAGTGGCCAAACTGACATTGAAATGAACCACGACCAGTACGATTCCGACTATATTCTCGACGTGCTGCAGTCGGTAAAATCGATTGCACTGGTTGGCGCATCGAGCAATCCGGTACGGCCGTCTTATCTGGTGATGAAATACCTGATCGACAAAGGCTATATTGTTATTCCTGTGAACCCCGGTCTGGCGGGCCAACAACTTCACGGACAACTGGTTTACACAGCTTTGCACGACCTTCCACAGCCCGTCGACATGATCGACATCTTTCGGAATTCAGACGCGGCTGCCGGGATTGTTGACGAGGCGCTGGCACTCCCTGTTCCCCCGCGAGTCATCTGGATGCAGTTGCAAGTTCGCAATGACGCTGCCGCCACGAAAGCAGAAGCCGCAGGGCTGCGGGTGGTGATGAACCGATGCCCCAAGATTGAGTTTGGAAAACTTTCCGGTGAGTGGGGATGGGTCGGCGGAAATGCAGGCCTGATTTCATCGAAGCGGCCGGTGATGCATGACAACGGAAAATATCAAAGCCTGGGGATCGGCAAGAAGACGTAAGGTGTGTTGCGTGAGAGCGCGCATCGGCATAGTCTTGCCCCAGCACATGAGGAGCACGCCATGACCGACAAGAAGCCAGGATTTTCAACCCTCTCCATTCATGCTGGATGCACACCTGATCCAGCGACGGGCGCACGTATCACGCCGATCTATCAAACCACTGCTTTCGTTTTCAATGATGTGAACCATGCGGCTGACCTTTTTGCCTTGCGTGCCTTCGGCAACATCTACACGCGCATCATGAACCCGACCCAGGCGGCTCTCGAAGGAAAAATCGCAGCCCTTGAAGGGGGTACGGCAGCTCTTGCTGTTGCGTCAGGACATGCAGCGCAGATGCTGGTGTTTCATACGTTGATGCAGCCCGGCGATGAGTTCGTGGCCGTCCGGCAGCTTTATGGTGGCTCGATCAACCAGTTCAATCATTCGTTCAAATCATTTGGCTGGCATGTTGTGTGGGCGGATGGCGAGAATCTTGCCAGCATCGAGAAGGCCATTTCACCGAAGACGAAAGCCATCTTCATCGAGTCCATTGCAAATCCTGGTGGTGTCATCATGGACATTGCGGGAATTGCAGCAATTGCGAAAAAGGCGGGTGTTCCCCTCATTGTCGACAACACGATGGCCACTCCTTACCTGGTGCAACCATTTGAACATGGTGCCAACATCGTGGTTCACTCCCTGACGAAATTCATGGGGGGTCATGGCAATTCAATGGGCGGTGCAATCGTTGACGGTGGCAATTTCGACTGGTCCAAGAGCGGGCGCTATCCCCTGCTCTCCGAGGCCAACGACAGTTATCACGGCATGAAACTCCACGAGACATTTGGAGGTATTGCATTTGCAATCGCTTGCCGTGTGTTGGGTCTGCGCGATCTTGGACCGTCCATCGCACCGTTCAATGCGTTTCTCATTCTGACTGGCATGGAAACGCTGTCTTTGCGGATGCAGAAACATTGCGAGAATGCATTGGCTGTGGCGGAATGGTTGTCGAAACACTCCAAGGTGGCGTGGGTCAACTATGCCGGTTTGAAAGGCGACAAGCACAATGCCTTACAGAAAAAATATGCGCCGCGCGGTGCGGGAGCGGTTTTCACCTTTGGACTGAAAGGCGGATATGATGCCGGCGTCAAAGCCGTTTCATCGGTCAAACTGCTGTCGCATCTTGCGAACATCGGCGACACGCGATCCCTGATCATTCACCCGGCCTCAACGACTCACAGTCAGCTTTCTGAAGAACAAAAGACAAAAGCGGGTGCAGGCCCTGATGTTGTGCGGTTGTCGATTGGAATCGAAGATGCTGACGACATCATTGCTGATCTGGAACAGGCACTTTCATAGAATGGTGACGGTGCACATTGCGCACCGCCACTGTCAGAACAAGAATTGCAAAGGCCTGGTGAACGAGCGCCAGGCTAAGCGGCAGCTTCAGCACCAACGACAACACACCAATGCAGGCTTGCGTAAAGATCGCATAAGCCAAAATCATGGATGACAGATTGAAGGCTCGCCAAGCATGAAGTATGGCCAGGGCCAAAACGACGTATGCCGATGTGCGATGCAGAAAATTGATGGTGAGGGCGGATTCAAACGCATTGCGCCACAGGGGCTGGAGCGTCCAAAGTCCTTCCGGCATCCATGCGCCGTTCATTTTTGGCCATGTTGTCGCCGCGTGCCCCGCGTCGAGGCCTGCGACAAATCCGCCGAACACAATTTGAATGAAGACGAGGAGGAGCAGAAAGATCGCCATGAGTTGATCGAAGGAACGGGGTGCAAAGCGCTTGTATCCAATACCAAGTGCTGTCCACAGGATTGCTGCGAACAATACTGTCGCGGCAGCAAGATGAGCCGCCAGCCGATATTGACTGACGTCCGTGCGATCCGCCAAGCCTGACTTGACCATGTACCAGCCCAATGCACCTTGGGCCGCACCGAGCAGGAACAGAACGAGAAGCCATGGGATCAGGCGATTGGCAATTCGCCCCCGCACGAGGAAATAAAGAAACGGCACCAGATAAACGATCCCAATCAGTCGACCAAACTGGCGATGACCCCACTCCCACCAGAAAATCGGCTTGAAGTCCGATAGTTGCATCCAATTGTTCTGGACCTTGAATTCTGTGGTCTGCTTGTATTTTTCGAACACCATATTCCAGTCAGCGTCATTCATGGGTGGCAAGGCACCCAGTGCCGGATTCCATTCCGTGATAGACAGGCCGCTATCGGTCAATCGCGTTGCACCACCGATGACGATCATGCAAAAAACCAAAAATGCGACGAACATCAACCAGGTGCGTACCGATTTGTGTGTGGTTCGCGTTGGCTTGATTTCTGTTGCCGGCAAATCCAATGTTGTTATTGTTGTGTCCACGGTACTACTCCAACGGGCCTCGATGTTAGTGCCTTGACAGACCATTTGCGGGGTCCGTGAAATCATGTATCACGATTACATGAGACTTCGCACCCGCAAATTTGTTGGAATAATTGCCACAGTGACATACATGACAATTTATGCGCTGGTTGCCATGGCCATCGGCGGTCACTTTGTGGTGGGTGGCGGTCTTGTCAAAGAACTCCTGACATTCATTGTCCTCGGGCTCTTGTGGATTCCGGGAGCCATGATCATCATCCGGTGGATGTCAAAACCCGATCCGGTTTAATTGACGTCGATTTTTCGCAAGCCATTGAGCAAGGCGAGCGGCGTTCCGGTGAGCAGTGCTTTCACGTAGCGCAGTTTCTGATATCGACCCGACAACATGACGCGTGGCAATGCGTGGAGATGATTGGCGTGGCCATCGTGGATGACACCTTTGCGAGTTACGACAGCTGATGTGAATCCTGCTGCGGCGGCCAGACTGAATTCCCTCGGTCCCGCTTCGGCCTTGTCACCATAGGGAAATGCAAAATGACGGACAGGCCGTCGTAATTCTTGCGTGATGTTTTGTGCCGATGCTTCCATCTCATGCTTTGCATCGGCAGCATTCAACTTCTTGAGTGCGTAATGATTGAGCGTGTGAGCACCGATGGTGCAGAGAGGATCCTTGGACAAATCTCGCAATTCATCCCACGTCATGGCGAGTTCGCGACAGAGATCGTCGACATTAACCGCATATTGTGCGCAGAATTTTCTGATCCAACGTCGCTGTTCATATTCGTCCATGTGTTTCACGACTGGAAAGAGGGTCCTTGCGGCAACGTTTTTGCCTGATGGATTGCTGATGTCGAAGCGCCGCGCGACACCCGGCAACTCAACATCAACGCTGGTGTTTTGGGCAATGACCTTTTCCAGGGCCAACCACCACAGTTCACAGGTTCCTTCTGCAATGCGAGGGGCCACGTAGATTGTGTACGGACAGCCGTGCTGACGGAAAATCGGGGCGGCATGACGGGCATTGTCACGGTAGCCATCATCGAGGGTGAAGACGGCAAATGGAGCGGCAGGTTTGGTGTTGGAGGTCAGTTCGCTCACGGCCTCGTCCAGCGATATGAGTCGATATCCCTTGTGTTTGATTTCATGCAGAGCAGCATCGAGAAACGCGGGATCAATGGCCAGTTGATGGTTCGGCGTGAAGCCCGCAGAGTTCCCGCCGCCGGGATAGACCTGGTGGAGGCAGAAGATGATGCCGCGACCGCGGAAAAAGGGCGCACCCAGATTGGCGAGGCCAGTTGCGTGAAGAACGTCAAAGGACAGTTTTATGAGTGTCGCGGACATCGATGCACCACTCGCGCACTTTTCAACTCAGGATCGTTTCCTGCATCAGCGTGACATGCATGACGGATTCCGCACCGAGATTGTGGATGCCTTGTTCGATCTCCGCCAAATCGCGCTGCCCGTTTTGCGGAACGATCATCACAACTGACTTGCATCCCAGCAATGACTCTGGCGTTGTCGGTGACTTGTCGCCTGCGTGGACGATTACGCAATCATACACATCGGCCAGGCTGTCAATGATGTTCGGCATGCGAAGGTCGAGTTGGGTCGATGTTTCTTCGGATTCAGAAAGACCATAACTGACAACGTGAGCTGTGGATTGTTGATCACGACGAATGATCTTGGTGAAATCGGTTTTGCCTTCGACGAGATCAGATAAACCCACGCCACGTTCGAGATCAAACAGTGGTTCGAGAGCGTGGGACGCAGGATCCGCGTCAATCACAAGGACTTTCTTGTTTTGCTCTGAAATTGCCCGAGCCGTTGCCACAACAAACAAGGCTACGTCGGTCTTGAATTTGGTCTGACCCGCGAACCTGGACGAATAGATCTTGTAGTCGTCCTTCAGTTTGATCAGTGCGGTGGCCAATTGCACGGCGGTGTCGGCCGTTGTTGCGGCCGGTTTGGTGGCAGCAACAGTTTCAGTCGGTGGTGTCTGCGTGGCTGCCCGAGCGGGAATAATGGGTGGCAAGTTCACGCGCTGTGTTGCCGACGATGATTGCAGCGGGGTTGAAACAGTTCGTTGTGGCTGGGACTCAGCCCGGATTGGCCTTGCTGCAGCTTGCTGTGGTGCAGGCGGAGCCGAAACGATTTCCGGTTCAACAAGTGAACGTTCAACCAATGGTTCGGCCACTGCTGTTCTTCTGGCTGACTGGGATGTCGAGCGCATGACTTCTGCCAGGAATGCCAAACCCAGACCGCCCAACAGGCCGGCAAGAGACGACAACAACAGGACTGGTCCGCGTTGCGGGAAGAATATTTTTGTTGGGACGACGGCGCGCTGGATGATCCGTGCTTCTGGTTGCTTTACGTTGACTTCGACGCGGGCGTTGGCATCGGCATAGCGAGCCAGCAGGCTTTCAAGCAATGTGCGCTGCGCGTTGGCATCGCGCTGAAGTGCTGTCAAATTGACGTCGCTCAAGTTTGCTTCGCCTTCGCGTATTTTCAGTTTATCCAACTCCTTGCGCAGAGTTGCGACACGAGACGCTGCACCTTTGGCTTGGCCTTCAATGCTTTCGGCCACTTTCAGTGCCTCACGACGGAGCAAGCGCTCGACATCGTTGAGTTCCTTGCGGGCCGCAATCATCTTTGGATGATTTTCCAGGTAGGTTGCAGAGAGTTCCGAAATCTTGCGTGTGGCAGTGAGTTGCTGGTCCCGCAATCCTGAGACCGTGGAGGACGCCAAGACCTCGGTTGCCGTATCGACAGACCCTTTTGACGACAACAAGTCCCTGATCTCGCGAGAGCGCGCTTCGGCTTCGGATTTTGCCGCTTCGGCGAGTGTGATTTGCGAGTTCAGCTCAGATATTTCCTGAGCGCCCAACCGTGAGTTCTCGCCTTGCAACAGGCCCTGCTCGCTGCGGTATCTCTCAACTTCAGCATCGGCGGTCGACACCTTGCGGCGCAGGTCCTCAATTTGAGCTGCCAACCATTCGCGGGTTGCAACTGTTGAGTCGGCCTGCAGTTCCTGGGTTGAGCGAACATACGTCTCGGCAACGGCGTTCGCGATTTCAGCCGCGACTTTCGGTTCCGGAGCATTGTATTTAATGCCGATCACATTCGAGAGCGGCAATGGATAGACAGAGATACTATCTGTGAATTCATCCAGGGCCACTTGTTCGGGTGTCTGAGATGGATCGCTGTCGAGCAGTCCCCAAGAAATCAGTTTTGACCGCCAACCAGAGTTTTGGCTGGATTTTGCAATGAAGATCGGATTTTCAGTGAGGCGTAATTGTTCAATCACGCGGGCTGCGAGATCGTTGGACTGCATGACAGCCAACTCACTCTGCACTTTGCGCTCATCGACGACGGAATTTGCGGCGCGTGGTGTGCCTGTCTGGCTCTCTGCGTTTTCGGGAACGCCAATCAGGACTCGTGATTCGGTCTGATACTTTGGCTCGATGATCTTTATGGCCGCATAGCCCAATGCGGTGCCCAACAACCACAAGGACAAGACAAGGCTTTTCCTGCGCCAAATGCCCTTGAGCACGTCCGATAGTCCTACCCCAGTGTTATTTGAATTGGCCCCAGCCATGTGGCGTCGTTACCTCTAAGTTCCTGACTTGCTTTTCGTTTAGTATGGTAACCATTCGATTAACAACTTGGTCGCGCCGTTTAAACAGTTGCTAACCTTAATGCCATATGAATGACGAAAGGCAGTCAGGCATCGAGCTGCCAGTAACGTCATTTGTTGAGTTGTGTCAGTATGTTGGGCAGATATCTTGGACTTTTCTTCGGGGCGATACTTCTTTCCGGCTGCCAGGAGACCTGGGAAGCCGATGCGCCAACATCTTTGGCTGGTGGCACGGGTATCATGGCGGACGGCCTGTTAGGTGAAGGCCGTGATGCAGTTGCGAGCCCACAGGTGCTCGCCTCACGTGGAAAATATGGTGTGCTGCCACCTTATGGGGCCAAGGGTGAGGCAGCGGCCTATGAATTTGGTGCTGGCTACCGAATCGGCGCTGGTGACAGGATTAATCTGCGGGTTGCCGGGGAAAGTGACATCACAGGCGAATACATAGTTGATCCTGCCGGATCAGTTTCCATTCCCTATGCGAGATCAATTGCTGTGGCCGGGTTGACGACGGGCCATGTTGAACAGCTGGTCACGTCGCGACTGAAAAACGGATATCTTCGAAACCCTCAGGTTTCAGTGCAACTGGCGGCGCTTCGGCCTTTTTACATTCTTGGCGAAGTTACGTCCTCGGGTAACTATGCCTATCAACCAGGAATCACCGTTCAAAACGCTGTCGCATTGGCTGGCGGCTATAGTGCGCGCGCCGACAAACAAGACGTGTTAATCACCCGGCGCAATAGCACTGGAACTTTTACCTATAAGGTTCCAGTGACGACGCAAATTTATCCGGGAGACATTGTCTATGTGCGAGAGCGCTGGTTCTAAGAGTTTTCAAGGCTGACCATGCGGGTTCTTCATGTCTTCAGAAGCCCTGTCGGGGGTCTTTTCCGTCATGTTTGCGACCTGGTCGAAGCGCAAGTCTCCATGGGCTACGAAACAGGAATTGTCTGTGACACCATTGCGGGCGGTGCTTACTCAAACCGGCTCATTGAAGGGCTGCAAGCCAGGTGCTCAATGGGCATCGAGCGCATGCCAATGCCCCGCATGCCGGCATTTGTTGATGTTCCGAATACCAGACGCGTGACAGATATTGCGAGGCGTCTGAAGGCGGATATTATCCACGGACACGGATCCAAGGGTGGTTTCTATGCCCGGTTGGCCGGTCGAAGACTGGGAGTACCGTCGATCTACACGCCGCATGGTGGCGTTCTCAATTATGAGTGGTCGAGCCCGAGCGGCGCACTTTTTCTCGCAACAGAACGGTATCTGGCCAAAGCCGGATCGGGATTTGCCTTTGTTTGCGACTATGAACGCGCGACTTTTGACCGCAAGATTGGCATTGGTGGCGCGCCCTTTGTGGTCGTTCACAATGGACTGTGGCCGCGGGAATTCATACCTGTCAAACCACGTGAGGATGCCACTGATCTGTTATTTGCTGGCGAGATGCGATTCAACAAAGGCGTGGACCTGATTCTTGAAGCTATCGCTGAATTGAACAAAGAGCGCCGCGTGACACTGACGCTGGCAGGCGATGGTGTTCAGTTCGATGAATACAAGTTACTCGCAAAGACATTGGGTGTTGAACATCTGGTCAATTTTGTTGGACGTGTGCCAATTGCCGAGGCCTTTGCCATGGGCCGCATCTTCGTTCTCCCATCGCGATTTGAATCATTCCCCTATGTGATCATGGAAGCCATTGCGGCGGAAAAACCAATTGTCTCCACAAATGTTGGCGGCATTGCTGAAGTGCTGCCGCCCGAGATGCTGATGACAGCTGTTGACGTTGCCAGTCTGACTGCAAAACTGCGCGAGGTACTTGGTGCAGAGCACCTGGCGCGGCAACAGGCCGCAGAGTTGGCAGCACGCGTCAAGGTATCAACGACTGTGGCCAAAATGGCAGAAAAGATCGGAAACCTCTATTCCCAGTTGTCACCGGGACGGTAGTTAACAATCCCTTCATATTTTTGTTAACAACTTCTAGGAATGTGCTATAGCCGCTGAAGAGGCGGTGCGATTCCTGCAATTTGCAGGATCGTTTCCGCTTCAATTTTTTTTAGCGCGCCCCAATGTTCATAGAACCAGAATCAATCAGATATGACTATCCGCTCGATTATTTGAGCGGCAACGATGACGAACGCAAACGGCTGCGTGATTATCTGCGCACGACTTTGCCGCAAGGCGGATTTATTGCGCCATCACTTGTCAGCATGCTCGTTCGACTGGCGGAATTTCTGTCCATCCTTGCAATAAGCGCGTTGTGCGCCTGGCGTTACCCGGGCTTTGACCAAGTGGACTTTTCGCACCTTCACTACGGCCTGATGGCCTTGGCGGGAGCGCTTGGCGTCATCCTGATTTACGAAGTCGCCGGTTTGAACAAACTGTCAGCCTTGCTCAACCCCGTAACAAAGCTTTCGCGGATCGTTGGCGGTTGGGCTGTGGTGTTTGTCTGTCTCACGGCATTTGTGTTCCTCTTTAAAGTTGGAAGCGATCTCTCCAGAGTTTGGCTCCTCCTGTGGTCCATTACAGGATTGTTTTTCCTTATTTCTGAACGGTTTTTCGCTGCAGCGATTTTGCGACACCTGAACAAACAGGGCCAGCTCAATCGGCGGGCCGTTTTGGTGGGCGGCGGGGAAGCGGCGGAGAGTGTCATTGGTGCACTGGAAGCGTCCCATGATACGGGCTTGAGTCTGCTTGGAATTTTTGATGACCGAGACGATGCGCGGACACCCTCGCTAACTTCAGGTGTACGGAAACTTGGTACGATCGACGACCTTATCGAATTCGTTCGGTCGACCCGCATCGACACGGTTATCATCACGTTGCCGACGACAGCCGAGGCACGATTGCTCACAATCCTCAATCGCTTGTGGATTTTGCCGGTGGAAATTCGCATTTCTGCCTATGGTCAAAAGCTGCGCTACAGGCCGCGCGCTTACTCTTACATCGGCAACCTGCCATGCCTTGATCTCTTTGATCGTCCGTTGGGCGACTGGGGACCATTCATGAAGGGCGTATCTGACAAAGTCATCGCCACATTGGCCCTCATCCTGCTGTCACCAGTGATGGCAGCACTGGCGCTTGCTGTGAAATTCGACAGCAAGGGGCCCGTTTTGTTCAAGCAAAAACGCTATGGGTTCAACAACGAACTGGTTGAGGTTTACAAATTCCGGTCCATGTACACCGATATGTCAGATGCAAATGCGTCGCGACTGGTGACCAAGGACGATCCGCGTGTGACGCGCGTCGGCCGCTTCATACGTAAGGCCAGCCTCGACGAATTGCCGCAACTGTTCAATGTCATGACGGGTGTGCTGTCGCTGGTGGGACCACGGCCGCATGCAACCAAAGCCAAGGCCAATGGCGAACTCTACGAGCAGGTTGTTGACGGTTATTTTGCGCGGCACAAGGTCAAGCCCGGTATTACGGGCTGGGCCCAGATTAATGGCTGGCGCGGTGAAACCGAAACCGAAGAGCAAATCAAACGACGCGTTGATCATGATTTGTTTTATATTGAGAACTGGTCGTTAACCTTCGATCTTTACATTTTGGCAAGAACTCCATTCTCCTTGCTGAACAGTGATCGGGCTTATTAGCGACTTTGACCATATCTGACTCGCATGAACTCCCCGCCTCGCGCGGCATTACGCTTGATGCGTTCCGGCACGGTGTTGTCTGGCTGGTGTTTGCTTCGTCATTTGCAGTTCTGATTGAGCCTGCTCCCACGGACATCCTGTTCTTTCTGGCGATCCCCTTGTTTCTGGGATCCGGTCTGGTGGTGAGTTCCGTCACGACGCCCTTGCTGATCTTTTCGCTTCTGTTCCTGATTGGCGGATTCACCAGCCTCATCCAGGTGCCGGATGATTTTGACGCCCAGAAATACATGTTGATCTCTGCCTACATGGTGGTTTCGGGATTGTTTTTCACTTACTACTTCAGCACTGACACCGAACGCCGCGTGGCGCTTGTGGCCAATGGCTGGAAAGTGGGCGGTGTCATCGCCGCCATTATGGGCGTTCTTGGTGCGCTGAATATTGCAGGACTCGGCGAGGCGTTGTCACAATATGGACGCGCAACCGGGTGGTTCAAAGATCCCAATGTGTTCTCAACGCACATCACGTTGCCTGCACTGCTGTTGGTTCAGGCCATTATGCTCGGCAGAACACGCCACAAAATCCTGGGACCGGTTGCCCTTATCACCATCGCTGCTGGCATCATTCTTTCCTTCTCACGAGGCGCACTTCTCAACTTCCTGTTGGCAACAGCATTCATGGTGCTGATCTCATTTGTGCTGGAGCGACAATCCGAGAAGCGGCTGCGCATCGTTGCATTTGCGGTGGCAGGTGTTCTGGCTTTGGTGGTTCTGTTGATGTTGCTTTTGAGTTTTGAGCCAGTGCGCGCGCAGTTTTTTGACCGACTGACGCTGACAAAAAGTTACGATGCTGGCGAAACAGGACGTTTCGGCAACCAGCTCAACAGTATTCCGGAATTGCTGACACGCCCCTTTGGTTATGGGCCGCTTTCATTTCGCAAATACTTCACTGAAGATCCGCACAATGTTTATCTCAATGGTTTTGCGTCTTATGGATGGACCGGCGGGTTTGCCTATGCGTTGCTTACAATCAGCACGCTTGTTGTCGGGTTCAAATCGATGCTGGTTCAATCCCGCGTGCAATACATGGCGATTTCGGCATTTTGTGTATTTCTGTCGACGGCCGTTCAGGGTGTGCAAATCGACACGGATCACTGGCGTCATTTCTATTGGTTGATTGGATTGGTGTGGGGAATCTTTGCGGCTACACACATTCAACAATCGACCGTGATTGAGCACGATCGCTGATGATCAAACGGGGTATCGGGTTGATCACAGACTTGCTTGGCAAGAGCACTGTTGTGCGAGACGGTCTTGCGACGCTCGTCATCAAGATCGCTTCTGCCGCACTTGCCTATTTGATGTTTGTCATTGTTGCCAACGTGCTTTCGGCGGAAGAATATGGGCGTTTTGGTTTCGGTATTGCGCTTGCAATTGCGCTTGGAAATATTGCTGCACTGGGTACCGCCACATCCAACTTGCGCTTCATTCCACAATACATGAGCAGTGGCCAACAGTCTCTGGCCAAGGGATATTTCACGGCAACGTCGAAGGCCGTCGCTGCATCAACAACTCTCTTTGCAATCGGCATAGCGATTGCGGGTGCAGTTACGCAGTATTTTTATCCCGGCAACTCCGTCGTCCATATCTATGCAACGGCCGCTCTCGTGCTCATTATTCCCTTGTGCGATTATATTTCGGCGGTGCTGCGGTCGCTGGGCAATGTGATGTTGTCGCAGGTGCCGAAAGATGTTGTTTGGCGCATTGCTGTGTCCGTCATCAGTCTGATTTGCCTCTGGATGGCATGGCCCCAGACGGGGGCGTCCATGCTGATGGTTTGTACGTGGACGTTGCTCGCCATTTGCATCTGGCAAATCATGATGTCCCGGTCCGTGTTGGCCACTTTGACCAATGCTGCAGAGACCCGCTTTGACAAGGCTGCATGGGTTCGCACCATGTTACCGATCTGGGGGATTTCCTCGCTCGTTGTACTTGTGCAGCAGTTTGATGTGGTCATTCTCGGACTGCTTGGAAAGATGTCGGAAAGCGGACCTTATTTTGCCGCAGCGCGCACCGCCAGCATGCTGAGCTTGCTGCTCTTGGCTGGCAATCTTGCTGCCGCTCCTTTGATGTCGTCACTCTATCACAACAAGGACATGGACGGCTTGAAGCGCATGGTGCGCCTTGCGTCGGCAGGCATTGGCATTCCCACTTTGCTTGGTCTTGGGTTTCTCGCCCTGATCGGGGGTTGGATGCTGACGCTGTTTGGATCCACCTTCGATGCGGCCTACCCAATTTTGATGGTCCTCGCGTGTGGTTACGCGTGTGATGCAGCGGCTGGACCGACAGCCTATTTGTTGCAGATGACGGGCCACGAGAAGACTTATCTGAAAATTCTGGCCGTCAGTTATGCGGTCGTCGTGGTGTTGCAGGTGATTTGTATTCCCATTTACGGGCTCATGGGTGCGGCTGTTCCGGCCACGCTCGGCATGTTGTTCACGTCGATACTGGCGGTCAGGGCAACCAAAAAATACCTGGGCATCGACCCGTCAATCTTTGGACTTTTGAAATAGGGTTTGAGGAATTGGTCGGAGCGACAGGATTCGAACCTGCGACCCCTAACCCCCCAGATTAGTGCGCTACCGGGCTGCGCTACGCTCCGACTTGAGGTGGGTTTAGCGAGCAACATGGCTCGCGTCCACATTTTTATTGGTTCGCCAACCACAGGAGATCGCCGCGACGACCGGTCAGGCGTTTCGCCAAAATTGCGAGATGAATTGCCCAGACCAGTTCGGCCAAGACAACCGCAAAGCCCATCCCCATGAGCCCCATGGAGGGCGACAGGAGCATGGTTGCTGCGACCAGGATGACGACTGCATTGAGGCAGGCAGTGGCTGTTTGAAGTTGTTTTCCCGCCAGTGACAAAAGGTATTGGTTCATGCCGCCAATGGCGCGGATGGCCTGGCCGACCATGAACAGGACCAGCAGCCAATAGCCCTGGACATATTCCGATCCGTAGATGCCGAGCACAAATTTTCCGAGAACGAGCGTGCCAAGAATGCCCAAGACCATGGTGGCAAGGCTGAGATAATTCATTTTCAGCATCATGGCGTCGGCGGTGTGTTGGTCGCGCGCCGTGAGTGCCTCTGTCATGTCAGGCAGAATGAATTGCTGCGTGGCCTGGATGACGAACGCCGCAATGCTGGCGAGGCGAATGGTGACTGCCAACAAGGCCACATCGGCAGGTGGAAGTACCAGGCCCCCGACCATGGTCACGAGATCGGTGTAGGTTGTGGCCACGGCGGCGACGATCAACAGGGCGACGGCTGGTTTGCGCAAAGCCTTGGTCATGCGCGGTTTAGCATCGAACCAATGGGACGGCTTTACAGCATGTTCGCCAAGGAGTGTGGCTTGCGACACCGCAATGATCAGGATCATGGCGACGAAGGCCCACAACACATGATTGACCGAGAGCGAAACACCGAGGAGTTTGGCCAGCCCCACGTAGGCAAGTAGCAACAGTGGCCGGTAGATGAAATCTGGCAGGTAGGATAGCCCAAAGCGGCGCAGGCTGTTGGCGATGGAGCTGTTGTAGCGGATCATGGACGACGGCAGTGCAGCGAGGCAGGCGAAGAACAAGGCCATGGCCACGTGGTCTGGTAGCCCGATGAAGTAGGTTGCAAAGATGCAAGCGAGGCAAATCAGCAGCCACATGAACACTGTGGTTTTGAGAAATGCACCGTGGAAGGCGCGCATGGTTGGTGTCTGATTGCGAGCGGCGAGCTGCGGCAGTTTTGTGAAAGCCAGTGTTGGGTAGCCGAAGGACGCCACGAGACTGACCAGCGACGTGATGCTCATGCCGAGCAGGATGAGACCCACATCATTGGTGGAAAACAGCCGGGTGAAAATGATCTGGCTGGCAAGGTTGAGAAACGCGCCAATGAATCGTGCGCCCACGACGCCGACCATGAGCTTCATCATGCCGCCAAGCGTCATGGAACGATCGCTGTCAGACTCACCTGCTACCCGGGTCGAGCAGCTTGCGGGCGTCCGTCAAGTCCTTCAGTGCCAACTTCAGGGAATCGGCCTGGGCAGCGGACATGCGGGCAATAACACTGGGTGCTTCAGCGGCCTGCTTGGCGGCCAGCATGGCACCGGGTTTGACGATGCGGGGTGCTGCCTTGGCTGTGCCCGGCTTGGGGGCGCCTTCACGAATAGCGTCACCCTGGCGCGGCTTGATTTCGCCACGGCCCACGCCACTGACGTAGCCCACGCCCTCTTCCTTGAAGATGCGCTGCACGCCCTTGATGGTATAGCCTTCTTCGTAGAGCAGTCCGCGAATGCCACCGAGGATTTCCATGTCCGACGGGCGGTAGTATCTGCGACCACCGGCCCGCTTCATGGGCTTGATTTGAGTAAAGCGTGTTTCCCAGAACCGCAAGACGTGCTGAGGAACCCGCAACTTCTCAGCGGCTTCACTGATTGTGCGGAATGCGTCGGGTGATTTTTCCAATATTGGCTCTCCGCCGCTCAGTCGATGTCGCCGGGCTCGAGCCCGTTGACAATGTTTTTCATGACCTGGCTTGGCCGGAACACCAGCACACGCCGGGGTGTAATGGGCACTTCTTCGCCCGTTTTTGGATTTCGTCCCATGCGCTGGCGCTTGTCACGCAGCATAAATGTTCCAAAGGACGACAGTTTAACTGAATTGCCGCCAACGAGGTCGTCAGCAATCAAATCAAGCACCGCATTCACCATATCCGCCGACTCTGTGCGCGACAGCCCGATGTCCCGGTGCAAGGTTTCGGTCAAATCCGCGCGCGTTAGTGTCTTACTGGCCATCTTCCAACCCCCAACGACTCACGGGACCATAAGTCGGTTCTTTTCAGAGGTCAACAGTCAGTCGACAGCCAATTGTCAGATAGCGTGCACCGTCAAAGGTTTAGACAGGGAAGTTAAGGCTTTCTGTGAAGACTAGATGATCAGGATATTCCCGGCGTGCAGGTCGAAGTCGTTGGAGAGGTCGGCGATTTTGACTGCTGCCGCGCCTCCCTTGCCATCGGCATCGAACCACAAGGTATCGTCGCTTGTGCGATAGATGAAGTGGTCGGCGGCGTCGGCGGCTTTTTTGGTCTTGCCGGATTTGAAGTTGTCGGCGTCGAGTTTGCCAGCGTAATTGCCAAAGCCAAAGGCTTCGCCGTCAAAGACGAATTTCTCGCCCTTTTCGAACTTGGTGATGATGTCTCCGCCTTCTGCAGCCGACATATAGCCGTACTTGTCGACGCCTTTGCCGCCGTTCAGTGTGTCACTGCCCAAGCCGCCCCAAAGCTTGTCCTTGCCCATGCCGCCTTTCAGCGTGTCGATGCCTGCTGCGCCGTTGAGAGTGTCTGCGCCCTCTTTGCCAGCCAAGAAGTTCGCCACATCATCGCCCTGCAAGGTATCGGCGAGCGCGGTTCCGGTCTGGTCTTTGGAACCAGTTTCGTTGTCAACAAGGTCTGGAGGTGTCGGAATTAGGGTCGTTTTGACATTGCCCAGATCAATGACAGTCGTTTGAAGAGTTGTATTGTCATTGTTGTTGGAAAGCCAACTAACGCCCAGCCTGCCATCAGATAGCTCGGCGATCACCGGTGAAGATTGACCACCTGCCGTATTCGTGTTGATGACAAATTCCTCGCCCGCCGCTGTGCCATCACTGTTGTAGACTCGCATGTATGTGTCGTTACCCGTGTTGGCGCTCACTTCTTCCCATGTGAAGACGAAGTGCCCGTTGGCGAGTGCAGTGATGTTCAAGGCGTTTGCGCCGCCTTGTGCAATTGCGACCTGGAACATTTGCTCCTCGGCCTGACCATCGGCATTCCGAACTTGTGCCCAGATATAGTGAGCGTTGCCGGCTGAACCGGAGCCGTGCCCTAACCAAGTTGTCACAACGCGGCCATCGGTCAAAACAGCAGCGCTCAATTGTTGAGGATACTGGTTGTTGCCCGGCAATTCCGGATTCAAAGGAAACTGCGTAGTTGTCGCCGGTGCTTGAGTTATTGGTGACCCGTCTGCGTTCAGGAATTTCAGTTCAATGTAAAAAGTCGGTACTGCTGTGTCGTGCGTGTGAATCAACCGACCATCTGCCAATTCAACAAAGCCGTAATCCCGGTAGTGTTGGTGAGATGGAGTATCGACAACAAACTCTTCCCCCAAAGCCGCTCCTGCAGAATTGAAGAATCTAGCTTGGCTACCTGACGGATTGTGTGCGTAGGAACCATCAAATGGCGTTTCATTTTCCCAGCTTACCAATACGCGTCCGTCTCTCATCACGGTAATGTCAGGGCTGTATTGATCCTTGTTCATCAAGTCTGGTGTTTGGCCAATCGTATTGACGACAAAATCAGGATCGAGCGCTACACCATTGCCATCGAAAATACGTGCGCGGATGTCGGCGTTGGTTGCCTCACCCTCGTTGGAATTCCAGGCGACAAAGACGTTGCCATTGGCCAGAGTGGCGATGGCTGGCGTTAGCTGGTCGCTTGTCGTGGTGGAGTTGACGACGAATTCGGCCCCTGCAGGCGTACCATCAGCATTGAAGATGCGGGCTTTGATGTCAGTGCCGGACACGCCATTGCTTTCCGTCACCCACGTCAGCATGTAACGGCCACTGGCCAGTGCCGTGATGCCATTGGCGTTAGATATATCACCAGTGACTTCACTCTCCACAACTGCTGCCTTCAGCGTTCCACTGATCTTTGGCGAGTTTGAAGGCGCTACGACTTGGGTAATTGTTCTCGTGCCGTCGGTAAAGTTGAAGTTCTCGATTCCACGCACAAGGTCAATGCCATCTGGGGACCCCTGACGAAGGTCGGTAATCTTGATCAGTCCGCTATTTATTCTGACGACTTCATAGTCGCTGAACGCTCCTGTATAGTTCGCATGATCTGCATCTGGTGATCTGTCAAATTGCGAGCCACCATCAAGGTAGTCGTTGCCACCACCACCGGTGAGTTGATCGTCACCTGTTCCGGTCAAGAGGGAGTCATCACCTGCGCTGCCTAGCATGACATTGTTGCCTGCCCCGGCGGTCAGCTCAAATTTTTCAAAATTGGTGAAGTTGTTGCCATTCGCAATAAGTGCACCAAAATCGAAGCCGTTCGACGCTGTGGCGGTCAGTTTCAGCGTGTCCGTGCCACCACCCGCATCGATTGAAAAAGATTGACCGTTGTCCAGATAGTCCCAGCCCAAATCCATTTGTACAACATCGCCGCCGGTGCCCAGCTTCATTTCAATGTCATCGAAATTTGTCGCTTCAACATTTCCGGCGACAACCGTCTTGTAAAACGTGTCGATGGTAAATGTTTCCGCCTGTGTTGTGGCACGCAGATCAAACGCTATTGTCGCAATCCCAGTTTGGTATGCACCCCAAAACGTATTGTAGTTTGCAATGTCGATTTGTGAATTGCCGCGAACTCCAGTGAACGTAACAGTGTCGTTGACGAATGTGCTGTTGATTGAAATGTTCTCAACATTGGTTAGCGTCACGCCGCCTATTTGATGGGTCGTTGACGCCGCATTCAAGGTCGCGTGAACAGGTGTGGAGCCTTGCGCAAAAAGGCCGAACCAATCATTGCCTGCTGCACCGTTAAATGTTACCTGATTGGACAGTTGCCGTCTTGCGTCCGCAGACATGCTGAACGTGCCGATTGTGACATAGTCTGCACCTGCTCCACCATTGACGATGAATTGTTCATGGATATTGGGGTAATCTGCGCTTGGAATACTGGCGTTTATGCCATCCGGGCCAGCGTTTACGTTCACGACCATGCCTCACTCCCAATACCGTTGCTGCGAATGTTCACACCAGCTCTGGTTGTAGGCTAGCTCAAATCGCAAACATTGTCACTAATAAAGCGTTAACGTACCGGACGTCCCAAGCTCAGATGATCAGGATGTTGGCGGCGTGCAGGTCGAAGTTGTTGGAGAGGTCGGCGATCTTGATGGCTGCCGCACCTCCCTTGCCATCGACGTCGAACCAGAGGGTGTCGTCGCCGGTGCGGTAGATGAAGTGATCGTCGGCGTCGGCGGCTTTTTTGGTTTTGCCGGATTTGAAATTGTCGGCGTCGAGTTTGCCAGCGTAAGTGCCGAAGCCAAAGGCTTCGCCATCGAAGACCAATTTCTCACCCTTTTCGAACTTGGCGATGACATCGCCGCCTTCCGCGGCTGACATGTAGCCATATCTGTCAATGCCCTTGCCACCATTCAGCGCGTCAACGCCCATGCCGCCCCAGAGCTGGTCCTTGCCTTTGCCACCCAGCAATGTGTCGATGCCCGCCGCTCCTTGCAACGAATCGTCACCGCCAAGGCCCCACAGAATATTGGCCGCATCGTCACCCACGAGAGTTTCGGCGACTGCGGTGCCCGTCTTGTCCCTCGACCCTGAATCGCCACCCGTGAGCGGTGGCGGCGTTGGGGTTGGTTCTGGCGTTGGGGTTGGTGTCGGGGTTGGTGTCGGTGTCGGTGTTGGCGTCGGGGTTGGTGTTGGTGTTGGTGTTGGTGTTGGTGTTGGTGTTGGTGTTGGGGTTGGTGTTGGGGTTGGTGTCGGGGTCGGGGTCGGGGTTGGTGTTGGGGTTGGTGCAGGGCCGAATGCGTAGACTTCGGCGTTGAGGGCAGCAGGTGCTGCACCATCCCAAGCTTGCCAAGCCACAGCCAGTTTGTTGCTGCCGATATCGACGACATCAGCATTGAGGCCATTGGCAATGATGCGGTCGGCGCCCGACATCGTACCATCGGCCTTGTAAACACGCACTGTGGTGGTTGGTGTGTCGCCCCATGTGTGCCAGCTGACAGCGAAGCCGCCATTGGAAAGACCTGTTATTTCCGGGCGTCTGCCGCTTTGCGCCACATCAATAATCTGACTGGTCGGCGTCCCATCGGCATTGTTGATCCGCACGCGCAACATATCCGCGCCACTGCCATAATCCTCCCACGCGTATGCCGTGCGGCCATCGCTCAAGCGCGTTGCGTCCAAGTTTTGCACATCGTTGAAGGTCTCGGTGCCAAGGACTGCACCGGCTGCGCTGAACAGTGTCGCGTAGCTCTGGGGGCCGAGTTCCGATCCGGTTTGGGTGACGATGAATTTTCCGTCGTTGAGCTGGGTCAATCCATCATCGCTCAAGTGTTCATGGGAAAAGGGTTCGATGACGAACGCGCTGCCGTCTGCCGTCCCGTCGGCTTTGAATATTTGTCCCTTGGTGCCTGTTGCGAAGTGATCGTAGGTCTGGTCACCGTTGTGCTCAAAATCCCAACGGACGCTAAAACGGCCATCGGCCAGTGCGGTCACATTTGGATCGCCTTGATAGCTGTTGGGATTGGTTGGATCGGCAGCCGTGGATACAATGATAAAATCGTTGCCCAGCGGGGTGCCGTCAGGTTTGAAAATACGGGCGCGGATGTCTTGGCCCGTGGCACCTTCATCGGACTGCCATACTGCGACGAAATTTCCATTGGCGAGTTTGGCAATAGAGGGTTCGACTTGCTCAGCTGATGTTGTGGTGTTGATGGTGAATTCGGCCGCGACGGGCGTTCCATCGGCTTTGACGATACGCGCCTTGATGTCTCCGTCGGAAGACCAGGTTGCCACGAATGTGCCGTTGCCGAGGGCCGTAATGCCATAACCGTCTGTGCCCACAGCTGCGCTAGAAATGATCGTCATTTGGAACTACCCTTGGCTTTGATTTTCGAAAAACACCGGATCTTACCCGCGGGCCAGATTCCAACGCGCACTGCGCGTTACACGACTTACAACCCGATGTTTATAGTCTGCAATCACAGAGGGAGTCAACGCACTGTGCGCAGCAATTCTAACGTGTGGGGTCGGTGGCACCCCTCCCTTTCGGGAGGGATGCTGATCGTCAGATGATGGTGATGTCGGAGGCTGAGAGGGCGAAGGTGTTGCCGAGGTCGGCGACCATGATGAGACCGCCGCCAGCGACATTGCCATTGCTGTCGTACCACAGGGTGGAGTCCGTGGTGTTGAACACAAAGCGATCGTCGGCATCATGGGCCTGGTTGGTGGTTGTGGACCAGAAGTTCACCGCGTTGAGTGCGCCAACCGCCAGGCCGCCAAAGCCTGAGCCTTTCAGCATGATCTTCTCTCCGGCTTCGAAGGTGGTGATGGTGTCGCCCACTTCGCCGGTGTTGTAGATGAAGTACTGATCAAGGCCAGCTCCGCCGTTCAAGGTGTCAGCTCCTGCTCCGCCAGCGAGATAGTCGCCGCCGTTGCCGCCCTCCAGATTGTCAACGCCGCCACGGCCAAACAGCGTGTCACCGCCATCCAGACCCTGTATCGTGTTGGCTGCATCGGTGCCGGTCAATGTCTCACCTGCCGCTGTGCCGACGATGGCACCGGGTGGTGGGGGTGGAGGTGGTGTCACGCCCGTCAATTGGGCGGCGGTTTTGGTGCCGTCCTTGAAGTTGAAGCTTTCGACATTGAGAACTGTGTCGATGCCTTGGGGTGAGCCTGCGCGCAAATCTGTCACCTGAATGGCACCGCTGGCCAAGGTCTGGAACGAGAAGTCGGCGAAGTTGGCGCTGAAAACAGCCGTGTCGGAGCCCGCACCACCATCGAGATCGTCGTTGCCAGCGCCCCCTTCCAGCACATCCACGCCGCCATTGCCGACGAGCCTGTCCGCGCCGCCGTTGCCAATGAGAATGTTCTGGCCGCCGTCACCGATCAGCGTATCGGCACCTGCCGTGCCAATCTGGTTGCCGGGTTGGCCACCTGTTGGTGGTGGGGGTGGGGGTGGGGGTGTTACGCCCGTCAATTGGGCAGCAGTCTTGGTGCCGTCCTTGAAGTTGAAGCTCTCCACATTGAGCACCGTATCGATGCCTTGGGGCGAGCCTGCCCGCAAGTCGGTTACCTGAATGGCACCGCTGGCCAAGGTCAGGAACGAGAAGTCGGCGATGTTGGCGCTGAAGACAGCCGTGTCATTGCCCGCACCGCCATCAATGTCGTCATTGCCAGCACCGCCCTCGAGCACATCCACTCCGCCATTGCCGACGAGCTTGTCCGCGCCGCCGTTGCCAAGAAGGATGTTGTTAGTACCATCACCGATCAGCGTATCAGCACCCGCCGTGCCGATCTGATTGCCGGGAAGCCCACCGGTTGGAGGTGGAGGTGGAGGTGGTGCAGCAAAAACTTGAGTAAATGTTTTTGTGCCGTCAGAAAACCTGAAAAACTCCACAGCGTTGGAAAACTGGTCAGTGCCGTCCGGCGATCCGGCACGCTGATCAACGGCCCTTAGACTCCCAGCCAAGTCAAGAAAGGCGTAATTAGAAAACGCTCCGGAAAAAACTACCGTATCGACACCCTGCCCACCGCCGATAATATCGTCACCGGCACCGCCTATGGCCGTGTTCGTACCGCTGCTAAACGAAATATAATCATTGCCCGTCCCGCCGTCGGCGAAGCCTGTGCTTCCGACGTTGATTTCATTTGCACCGACGTCAATCGTATCATTGCCGCCGCCGCCAAAGATCGTATTTGTTCCCGCACGAACAACAAAGTTGTCGCCGAGGTTGCCACCTGTCAGCTGGTTGGTCGTCGCGTTGGTCTGAACTACGAAATAATCAAATCCCGTAAACGTGGCGGAGCGAACGACACCATCACTGCCCGTTGTACTTGCTGAGAAACTTGCGCCTGACATGTCCAATGTGCCGCTAAAATTGGTGATAAACAGTTGGTCCAGTCCGCCTCCGGCATCAACGACCATTGATGTCACTGGCGTCGCTGCGTCGTAGTGCAAGGTATCGTTGTTTTTGCCGAGTGTGAGTGCGATGTTTTCAACCGCTTTGGTCAAGTAGGTTGCAAATGCACCCCCGCCGCCAATAAATGCCAGTTCAACATCAATGTCATAGAAACTGGAGTTCGTTACCACCCTTGTGTAAACCGTCTGATCAGTGCTCCAATCTCCAACAAATGCATCGTTATCTGAAGTCGAACTATCTTCGATCGCAAGTCCCGGAAAACCGAAAGTTCTAACGCCCAGGTCATCGAGAGTTTTAACTGTCGTTTGTAAGCTGGTACCGCCAAGACTGGTTGTCGTGATTGGCATGTCAAATTCTCCATCAGTTGTGTGTTGTCCCAAAACCTTGCCCCCATCAGGCCAAGTTTTTCCGTCCCCTAAACTCAAGTGTAGAAAACCGACGTGTGTCGCACGCACGCCAGTTTCAACTTTGGCTTGAAAATGGCTTCGTAGTCAAAACGGTTGTATTGGCGTTAAACTACATGCGCGCCAGCACGGCACCCCAGGTGAAGCCGCCGCCCATGGCTTCCAGCAAGACGACATCGCCTTTCTTGATGCGGCCGTCCTTGACGGCGACGTCGAAGGCGAGCGGGATGGATGCGGCGGAGGTATTGCCGTGTTGATCGACGGTGATGACGACTTTGTCTGGGTGTACGCCAAGTTTCTTTGCCGTGCCGTCGAGAATGCGGCGATTGGCCTGGTGCGGTACGAACCAGTCAATGTCTTGCACAGTCAATCCGGTTCCGGCGATGACTTCGCCAATCACCTCGGCGAGGTTCACCACGGCATGTTTGAAAACCTCGCGGCCCTCCATGCGCAGGTGGCCGACGGTTTGTGTGGTGGAGGGGCCGCCATCGACAAAGAGCTTGTTGCTGTAGCGGCCATCGGCGCGCAGTCTGGTGGCCAATATGCCCTGGTCATCGGGTGTTCCCTTGCCCTGCCCGGCGGTGAGCACGACAGCGCCTGCGCCATCGCCAAACAGCACGCAGGTACCGCGATCAGTCCAATCGAGGATGCGCGAGAATGTTTCTGCGCCGATGACAAGAACGCCCTTGTGCTGTCCGGCGCGAATGAAATTATCGGCGATGGTCAGTGCGTAAACAAAGCCGGAGCAGACGGCTTGCACATCAAAGGCGGCACCTTGCGTTATGCCGAGATCGGCCTGCACAAGTGCTGCTGTGGCGGGGAACGTGTTGTCCGGTGTTGATGTGGCTACAATAATGAGGTCGATGTCGTTTGGTGTCAGTTTTGCGTGGGTCAACGCACGGCGTGCGGCTTCGGTCGCGAGTGTGCGTGTGGTTTCGCCGTCGCCTGCGATATGGCGCTGCTTGATGCCCGTGCGCTCGGTGATCCAGTCGTCGCTGGTGTCGACAATCTTTGCCATGTCGTCGTTGGTCATGACACGGCGCGGAAGGGCTGAGCCTGAGCCCCTGATGATGGATCTGATCACAGTCATTCTGCGGCTTTTGCGGCGTTGAGGTTTTCAGCCACGGGGATTGCGGCATTGACCTCTGCCAGATCGTGCTTGATGCGCTCCACCAGGCCATTGCGCACCATGTCGATGGCGACGTCGATTGCTGTGGCGAAGCCCAGAGCGTCTGTACCACCGTGGCTCTTGACGACGATGCCATTTAGACCAAGGAATACGCCGCCGTTGTGCTTGCGAGGATCGAGGCGATCTTTCAAGGCGCGGAATGCTCCGGAGGCCAGTGCTGCTCCCAGTTTGGACATGAGTGTGCTGCTCAAGGCCATTTTCAGGAATGACGTGATCTGCTTGGCGGTGCCTTCAGCCGTTTTTAGTGCAACGTTGCCGGTGAAGCCTTCGGTCACCACAACATCGGCCGTGCCCTTGCCGATATCATCGCCTTCGACAAAACCAATGTAGTTGATGGCTATTGAAAGGTCTTTCAACTGGCGGCCGGCCTCCTTGATGTCGTCATTACCTTTGACTTCCTCAACGCCAATGTTGAGGAGAGCGACGGACGGACGATCCAGGCCAAATAGACAACTTGCCATGGCCTCGCCCATGACGGCGAATTCGATCAGTTGACGGGCGTCGGCACCAACCGTTGCACCGACGTCCAGCACCACGCTTTCGCCGCGCGTGGTTGGCCAGATGGCAGCGATGGCGGGGCGTTCGATCCCTTCCAGGCCCTTTAACACAAAGCGCGACATGGCCATGAGGGCACCAGTATTGCCTGCAGATACGGCAGCGTGCGCCCTGCCCTGTCGAACGGCGTCGATGGCCAGCCACATGCCGCTCTTGCCACGGCCGCGGCGCAGGGCCTGGCTGGGCTTGTCGTCCATGGCAATGGCGATTTCGGCATGGATGATTTCGGCCACTGCCTTGAGTTTCGGGTGATTTTCGAGAATTGGGGCGATACGCGCTTGATCACCCACCAGCAAAAATCTGAAACCGGGGTGCCTGACCGCTGCCATTTCCGCCCCCGGAATGACGACTTCTGGGCCATGATCGCCACCCATTGCATCCAAGGCAATTGTCAGCGCTTCAGTCATCAATGGGGCTTGAACTCCGGTTCTTATTCGAGCGCACCATAATGTGTTGCACAAACGAAACAAGATTTAATAATCTTGATATATTTCATTTATTTACAGCCGTTTTCAGCCGTCTTTGTTGAGCTTGGCGAAGGGTGACACACGGGGTTCTGGCAGTTCCTCCGAATCAAAACCCGAAAAGGCCTCATCAGCTTTCCGGGGATAGGGATCAAGTTCGAGGCCAATTGTTTCAGCCACGATTTCGCCGAGATCGACCACGCCGCCGGTGATTTCATCGGTTTCGTCATTGCCTTCTATACCGGCGGGCAAGAAATACCGCTCGACATCAAACGATACGGTCGAGAGGAAGTTTTCCAGGCTGATGACAGATACCTGTTCAATATCTGTGTGCACAGTTCCCGTGATTTTCAAACCGCCACCGCGCCAGGGCAACGCGAGAAGCCGGGCTTCCAATACGTGAATTGCCGGTATGTCCATGCGTTTGGCCAATGCAGCGCATTCCTTGGTATCAGCCTTGATGATTTCATGGCTGCCCTTGGCGGGTACGCGCTTGACTTCAAGAGGGCGAGAAAGTTCCAGTTTTTTCATCATTCCGAAAACGCAATTATCCCTTGGGCGATTTGTTCGATGGGTTGTGACGCCAATTGCTCAACGTTCTTTCGCAGCCATTTGGCCAGTGTTTCGGCGTGGGTCACCGGACTTTCTGCAAACACGTTTCGGGCTATGGCTTGGCTTAACGCTGGCTCTGGTTGAGCGAGTGTCGTGCGGTAAGCGTCCAATCTGCCGTAAAAACTTTCGGCCATCTTGCGCACTTTTTTGCCAACGGTGAGGTCACCAACTCCCATTTCGCGCAAGGCGCTGTCCATGTCGGCAAAGAACACATCAACAAGGTCCTGGGATATTTTGAGACCTGGTTGCTCACGCAGACGGTTCAAGACCGCAAACATGTGCAGGGTAATCATGTCGAAACGACCATCAACGGTATCCGGGACATTCCACTGCGCATAAAACTTCTGCTGCCGCGCGGCAGCCACAATCGCGGCATAGAGCGCTTCGGCTGGTGCCAACTTACGTTGGAAAAGACCTTTCAGCACGATGCGCTTGCCCTTCTTGCAGCAAGCGTGCAAATGGTTTTCGCGAATTGATTTGGATCATCCATGACTTTCAAGCCTCTTAATATACATCGCCGCTCACTTCTTGTTGTCAGCGTTGCCGCAGTCCTTGCGGGTTGTTCGCCTGAAATCAACCGTCGGGGTTACTATGCCAAACCAGGCGCGTTTTCGCAAATATCCGAGGGCATGTCCAAGAGTGAAGTTGAAGGTGTGTTGGGTTCACCTTCTACGACAGCGAGTGCCAATGTACAGGGCGACAGTTATTACTACATCTCCAGCACCACAGAGAGCCGGGCCTTTCTGAGGCCCAAAGAAGTGAGCCGTGAAGTGATAGCGGTACGTTTCAACCGTGATGATCAGGTGACGAGTGTCGCCCAATACGGGCTGGAAGACGGTCGCATCATCAACATCAATGACAGGAAGACACCCGTTCCTGGTGAAGACCGCACCATCCTTGAAGAATTGTTTGGCACGGTTCGAAATGCCCAGCCCAACATTGGTGTTGGTGGATAGAGCCTACAAGATAAAATCGAACGCCTGCAGTGCCGCGCCATTCGCCATGACGATCTGGATGTCGGCTGTGCGATCACCGTTGACATCGCCTTCTATGATGACGCCCAACGGACTATAAGCCTGACGCAACTGGCCAGCGGCACCGGAGAACTGGTCAAAACCGATCCACCGAAATGCCTGATTTGCGGCTGAACCTGCGACTGCATCAATGGTCGAGAGGTCGATCTTGTCCAATCCTGATGTAAAATCGAATACCGTATCGCGCGACGATACGGACGACTCCTTGATGTTATTGTAGTCAAATGTATCCGGGCCTGCTCCACCCCAGAGTTTGTCTGCTCCAAGAGCACCGGTGATGACATCACGTCCACGGCCACCATCAAGCGTGTCATCGCCTCCACGGCCAACCAGTTTGTCTTTTCCGGACTGGCCAAACAGTTTGTTAAAACCGTTTGATCCGGTGAGACTGTCGGCAAAGGCGCTGCCCACAATGTTTTTCAAGTTGGGGCCATCGAGACGGGCATTCAAGTCTCTCAGATCTACTGTGACCTTGGTTTCGGCATGCCGAAACATGGCAGATTGCGCGACGAAATCCGCTTCCAACCCTCGCACGATGCTTTCATATTTTTTCGGATGGAGATCAAACATGAATTCGCGCAAGGCCAGACCCGATGGTTTCATTGCGCCATTGAAATCGTACATGCCAAATGTGTTTCCTGGCACATCATAACCACGGAAATTTATGGCGGCCGCAACGTAGTCCATGGCGGGAACATAGTTCATCGCTTCGGTGATGTAGGCTGCCTGTTTTTCGGGGCTGCCTGCCGCACCCCAGGAGCTGTCACTTGACCAGCCAAATTCGGTGAACCACATTTTCTTGTTGGCATCGCCTTGCGCCACCATCATGGCACGCAATGCATCAGCACCGGGCTTGAAACTCCAAACCAACGCAAGGGGATCGCGAGAATCGATTTCGTTGGGACCGTATGTGAGGCCGTTATTGAAGGGGTTGGCTTTGGGATAGGGATGCACAGCAAGGCCATCAAACTTGGCGCCGAGTTCGTACATCTTTGCGAGGTAATCGAAATCACAACCGGCTAGTGATCCGCCGAGAACAACAGCGGCCGGATCGGCAGCTTTTAAGGCGTCATAGGATTGGTTCAATACATTGACGTAGTTTTGAACTTCCGAGAGTTCGATCTGCACATCGGTGTTGGCACGCACGCCACCATTTTTCCAATAGGTGGTCGTGTTGGGTTCATTCCAGATTTCCCACCCGACAACGGTGTCGAGTGCGCCTGCCGCCTTGATGGCTTCGTGAACTTTCAACAGCGAACTTACATAGTGCGCTACATTCGCGCCCAGCGGCGGCGACCAGAGGGATTCCGCCGTTCCGTCGGGATGGGAGCCATCTGTCGCCCAGTGCGGGGAGTGGGCAAAGTTGACGACGACTTTAATACCGAGGTCTTTTGCATAAGCCGTCACTGCGCCAACTGCATCCAGGTACCATTGTGAGTATTGGCCAGGGCCATCGCCCTGCACACCGCGCCAGTCTCCCGGCAGGCGAATGACGTCGACACCAAGGGCGGCAGCGGAATCAATGTGGGCCTTCCAATTGGTCAGCAAATCACCGCCTGAGGCTGCGTTCAGGGCCTCGTTGTCATACAGAATTTGCAAGCCGAAAAGAGTATCTTTTGCCATTTTTGGTCCCGTTTTCTTGGCCTTATACGATGGTACAACTTGACTGGACGCTAAAGCCTTGGAGCGAATTTTACCCGATTTCCTCGAACTTTTTTAACGTCTTCCCGGCTGTGGCAAAGGGCGTTATGGGCTGGCCATGAAGCATCCAGAATTCCCGGCTCAAAACGTGTTGAAGGGCATCTCATTGATCCTGACTGCTGTCGTGATTTTTGCGTGCATGGATACGGTTGGCAAATATCTCATGACCAAGTTCAACGTGCCATTTGTGTCCGCCGTGCGATATGGCCTCAATCTGCTGCTGTTGATGGCAATCATGATGCCAAGGTATGGCTCAGGCTTGTGGAAGACCACGCGCACGGGGTTGGTAGTGTTTCGCGGGCTCAGCCTTGCGGCGGCCTCGTTCTTTGCTGGCCTTGCCTTGCAGCGCATGCCCGTTGGTGAATCCGTTGCAATTTTTTACCTGCAAACCTTTGGCATGTTGCTTGCCGCTGGATATTTTCTGAATGAACGTATCACACTGCCGCGCTGGATTGCGGCGGCCGTTGGATTTGCGGGTGTCTTGTTCATCGCGCGGCCGGGCAGTGAACTTGCGCCTTTAGGTGTTCTGTTTGCATTGATCTGTGCGGGTGTTTCGGTTGTCTATGTCTTGCTGTCGCGCCTGTTGGCACCGACAGACAGCACCATGGCCATGATGTTTTATACAGGCCTTGCAGGTGTTGCCGTTTTTGGCGCGATGTTGCCGTGGAACTGGCCCGATGTTGCATTCACAATTTTTGACGTGGCGATGCTCCTGTTCCTGGGGGCTGCCTCGCTGGCGGGACATTTCTTGTTCACCGCCGCATTTCGGCTTGCCCCAGCTTCGATACTGGCACCTTTCAATTATTTCCACATCGCCTTTGCCGTGATGTTGAGCTGGCTGGTGTATCATCATGTGCCTGATGTCTGGAGTTTTGTCGGCATGGCGATGATTGCCATATCAGGTGTTGCTGTTTCCATTTACAATCATCGCACCAAATCAAGTGAGGTATGAACCATGCTCACGCGTAAACTCGGACGTCAACTTGCAGTTTCGGAAATCGGGCTCGGTTGCATGGGTATGAGTTTTTCCTATGCACCTTTTCCACCGCGCGAGGAGATGATCGTCTTTCTGCGGCAGGCCGTGGAGCGTGGAGTCACGTTTTTTGATACGGCGGAAGTCTACGGTCCTTATACGAACGAAGACCTGCTTGGCGAAGCGCTGGAACCGTTCAAAGGCAAAGTGGTGATTGCCACCAAATTCGGCTTCGACATGAATGACGACGGCTCGCCGGGCTTCAAGGGCATGAACAGCTCGCCTGCACAAATCCGGAGGGCGGTTGAAGGTTCGCTGAAGCGATTGCGTGTCGATGCCATTGATCTCCTCTATCAACACCGGGTTGATCCAAATGTGCCGATGGAAGATGTGGCGGGGACGGTGCGCGAACTTATTGCAGAAGGCAAAGTCAAACACTTCGGATTGTCGGAAGCTGGCGTTGACTCCATTCGCCGGGCCCATTCTGTTCAGCCCGTGGTCGCTTTGCAGAGTGAGTATTCTCTGTGGTTTCGCGAACTCGAAGCGGATGTCCTGCCGGTGCTGGATGAACTTGGCATCAGCCTCGTGCCGTTTTCGCCGCTCGGCAAAGGATTTCTCACCGGCAAAATTGACGAGACGCGCACGTTTGAAGACGTTGACATCCGCAGCAAAATCCCGCGTTTTGCGGAAGATGCCCGGATTGCCAACAAGGCATTGCTGGATGCCATTTCAGTTGTCGCGACGAAAAATGGCGCGACGCTGGCCCAGATTGCGTTGGCTTGGGTGCTCTCACGACGCCCCGACCTTGTGCCCATTCCGGGTACGCGCAAGCTGGCACGACTGGATGAGAATCTTGGCGGTGCTTCCGTGACGTTATCGGCAGAAGATGCTGCCGAACTCACCCGCCTTTCTGATACCATCAAGATTCAGGGCGAGCGCTATCCGGCAGCGATGCAAAAGATGAGCGGGCGATAAGAATGTTCGTCAGGTTATCGCTTGCCAGAACAGGCCGAGGACGCAGAAAAATCCGAGGGTGAACGCCAGTGTTCTGACAAAAGGCACGGCAAACCAGTAAACCACGGCGTGGATGAGCCGCAGCCAGAAAAAGGCCATGGCCAGAAATGCTGTTGTGCCGTTCGACTGACCAGTGACATGGATGATCAACACAAGGGCCGCAAAGGGCGCAAAGACTTCAACAGAATTGAGATAGGCCCGGTGGGCACGCTTGCCCCACAAGGGAACCGGACGCGGTTCTGGATCAACGTAGTTTTGCGGTGTCAGAAAACCGTTGGTTTGAACTTGTGACGCAATATAGACGATCCATAGTGCGGCCGTCAGCATTGCAGTCCAAGCAAGATACGTGAGTTCGCTTGTCATGATGATTTCTCCCTCGCCCCCACATGCGAGATTAGAGCACATTGGCGGAATTAGACAGGGGAAACTCAGAGCGGCTTTGGCGCATCCTCTCCTGTCTCGCAGGTATTCACTTCGATAGAGAGATGCGCGAACCCAAATTGCTTGAGACGCGCACGGTAGGCGTCGGTCGTTGCTCCCGTGTGATTGACCACCGACACAATGGCCGCCATGCGGCCGGGGGCCACTTGCCAGACATGCAGATCGGCGATGCGGCTGTCGCCGTCGGATTCCACACTGGCGGCAACGCGCCCGGCCAACTCCTGATCGGGGAGTTTATCTAGCAACATGCCGAAGGGAATTACGGATCAGGCCCCAGGACCATTGCCCGATGATGACAGCACCGACGATGCCCACCAGCGCATCGAACACCAACCAGCCCATGTATTTTCCGAGCAACAGCGCTATGATGGCGAGAACCGACGTCATGGCGTCGACAACAACGTGGGCATAAGCGGATTTGAGATTGTGGTCGTGCGCGTGACCGTGGTGTTCGTGATCGTGACCACTGACATGCAGCAGGCGGATCGAAACAACATTCACCACCAATCCCACCACAGCGACGGCAAGTGACTCGTCAAACGCGATGGCGCTGGGCCGCAGGATGGCCCACAGGCTGTCGACCAAGACAAACACAGCAACCAGCGCCAGAAGCAATGCGCTCGAGTAACTGCCCAGCGCCTGCACCTTGCCGGTGCCGAAGGAATAGGCATGGGATGTGGCGTTGAGCCTGGCATGGCGATAAGCAAAATAGCCGATGCCCAATGCTGCCGCGTGGGTGGCCATGTGCCAGCCATCGGCAAACACTGCCATGGAATTGAAATACCAGCCAGCGGCGATTTCAATCACCATCATCACGGCAGTCAAAATCATGACCCAGAACACGCGGCGCTCGCTCTCGGCCTCATGGCCAAAGGCAAAGTTGTGGCTATGCTCAAAGCGGGAGTGGTCGTGCTTGGGTTTGAAATCGGCGTAGAGGGACATGGGGAAGAATTAGCACGCGGTGACGGCTGAGCCAAGTCGCGGAGGCTTTGGTGGATTCAAGCCTGTACGTTGATGATTTTCCACAATTGGGTTCGACTTCTCAATTCGGGCATGGGAAGACTATCCGCAATGTCATGCACGGCTGAAAGAGCTCATCAAGGAATGCCCGAGCCATTGCGCGGTGATCTCAAAGGTTGGTGGTCACGCAGGGCGAAGGCAGGCCATTCGCTTATCGGGTGACGCGACCGGATCTCTTCTGCAGCGTTGGCCTGAATGCTTCCAATACTCTCTTGAGAGAGGCAGTGGAGAGCCGCTTGCGGGTGCCGGGAGACTGCGGGAAATAGTATGACGCCTCGAGAATGTCGTAGTTGTATTCGTTGGTGTAAACCCACGCTGGCTTGTCTCCATCGAGACCAATGCGCTTGCGTTCAGATGGCAGGAGTAGGACAGCAGCTTGCCCGCCCGTAGGCTTCTGGCTGGAAATCGGGAGGAGTGCCAAATGCGTAGCGCCGGATTTGTCTTTCGCAACGACAGCAACGCAGACTGGCCTTGGTTTCCGGCCTTCGGTTTCGCCCGCCTGAAACTGCCGCAGCCACAAATATGGGTAACCCTCGACAATGTCTCCCTGCTGGACGGACACGGGCTACTTCAGCTTCTTGAGCGTTTGATCAATTTGTTCGGTGAAAAGCTTGACGAGCTTCTTTGGAGTCTGGCCGGGGCCGTAAACTTTGCGCGGATTGGCCCGCGCCTTCAGCTCCTTGTACTCCTCGACATTCATTAGCACAAAGCGGTCTTTGCGGTGCTCCGTGATGACAACAGGCGCGCGGGCGGCGGCGGCCTTGACATCGCCAAGGTGCTGATCGAGGTCGACAGTGGAGAATTTTTGCATGTCTATGATATATAGATATTCTTGTTGAATGCAAGATTCAGCGCCGACCGCCAAAACCATTCAACGGATCAGTATTTGCAGCAGTTGGAGATTGCGCAGGGTGGCTGGCATTATTGATAGTGGCTCATTGCTCAAAAAATTCCTCATCAATTTTTTTCATCTCAAACACTTCTTCCACACGACAGCCGACGTTGAATCTGATCAACAGCTTGGCGAGGTCGCGACCGTCGATCAAAACAATCCTTTTACCAAGCTTCTCTGTGGTTTCCGTTGCTGCCTTTGTGAAAGTCGAAGTTGTAACGAACAACCCTTTGCTCGCCTTGTGCATATCGAGGCTGCCGAAAAAATCTCGAATGTCTCCAGCACCAACTGTGGTGTCTTCAGCATATCGCTTTGCTTGAACATATACTCGATCGAGGCCTAATGTATCTTGGTCAATCACGCCATCAACACCATTGTCCCCAGACTTTCCTATCGCTTTTCCAGCCTGTGCCAAGGTGCCACCGTATCCCATCGACAAAAGCAGCTGAACCACAACACGTTCAAAGAATGCGGGCTTTGAAACACGTAGTCGATCCAAAATCTCGTTTCCCAACGCAGCGTGAATTGTGAGACTCGTATGGCGCATAAGGTCATCGGGAGTTTGATTTTCATTTCCAAGAATTTCAGGCAAAGTAGGGCCAGCACCGTCGGTTTGCGCGTCTGCATTTGTGCGATTCTGAAAATCTACAAATTCGGCGAACTGGCGCAGAAACTTGATATCAATTTTTTGAATGCCCTTGCCTAGCACCTCTTTACCGCGAGGCGTAATCGCAAAATGAGCACGCTTCGTTGCTTCCACCAAGCCTGCTTGCTTGAGATAAGTTTTGGCCCAATGGACTCGATTTGAGAATGTAGACTGCTTGCCGCTGGGAATGAGTTCAGCAAGCTCTTCGTCCGTGAGATCAAAC
>CAWJXD010000009.1:0-148013 GCA_963846785.1 uncultured Alphaproteobacteria bacterium
TTACGGTGACAGTGCATTCAACTCGACCCTCCCCTCCTTCACCAACGTCCCGCGTCGTCCCTTCAATCGCCACTTCCAACCGCGTCTGAAACACCTTGCGCGGCAATCCCGCCTCGATCACCGGCAGAAATTCAATCACAATCGTCCCCGGCAGCCGCAAAAATTTCCGCCTTGGCCAAAACAATCCGGCATTCAACCCAAACGGCACGCATGGCACATCCAGCGCTCCATAAAGTGCCGCCGCCCCCGGCTTGTAGTCCGGCGGATCGTCGGGCGCACGCCGCGTTCCCTCCGGCATGATCACAATCTGACGGCCCCGTGCCGCCTCCTCGCGGGCCCGCGCCACAAGTTTTTTCAAGGCCGCCGACCCGGCCGTACGCTCCACGGCGATCATCTTGAACTTCAGCGCAAACCACCCGAACAGCGGAATGAAGGTCAGCTCTTTCTTCAGCACCATGCACGGATCATCAACCAGCGGCAGAACGGCAAAGGTTTCCCACAAGGACTGATGCTTGCCGGCAATAAGACACGCCCCCGCCGGAATATGGTGCTGCCCACGCACCTCCATCTTGATGTTGCAGATCATCTTGAGCCACCATAGGGAAGATCGCGCCCACGCCTGCAAGCCGCGAATGGCCCAGATGCGCGGACACACAAACAGCCACGACCCCAGCACCAGGAACAGCACCAGGTTCACATAGAACACGACATTGAAAATCAGCGAACGCACAAAAATCACGGCACGGCCCTCAGCATGCGAATGAGCGTCACCCGCGACGTCAAAAGTGCAATCAGTGTGGCCACCACCGGCACGGCCAACAGGGCCAGATAATTCCGCCACACGATGGTGGTGGGCGCAAACAGCAAGCTGCTCGCTGCCGCCGCCAATCCGTTGCTCTCGTGCGGCCCTGACGAACCCACCAGATAAAACGTGAGCAACCCCAGCATCACACCGATCAGTCCTGACACAAATCCCGTGCGAATGAACCGCCGGTCAATCTGCCGTGCGATATAGCCATCGCGTGCACCCACCAGATGCAGCACATTGACCACGCGGCGATTGGCATCAAGTACCGCTCGCGTGGCAAAGATGACCACGGCAACAGCCGACGCACAAATCAGCAGCAAAATGAGCCACGACACCTGCGTCAGCGTGGCCGCCATGCGCGTGAGTTCAACGGCCCAGCGTTGATGTGTGTCGAGACCCGCACCTTGCACTTGCGATTTCAACGCGCGCTCCAGTGCTGCAAAATCAGGCTTGGCCGCATCATCAACGGTGACCCGAATGAGGCGCGGCACCGGCAGGTCATCGAGCTGCGTTTTGCCAAGCCACGGCTCTAGCAGCTTGAGGCTCGCTGCCCGGTCAAGCACTTCGATCCCTGTCACACCGGCGGTTTTCTCCAGAATGATTTTGGCCTTTTCCAGTTCACGCTCCACTGTGGCTCCGGGCATGTCGCGGATCTGCACCGTCACTTCATGCGACAATCCGCGCGTCCACCCATCAACCGCCCGGTTGATGAGGATCAACGCCCCGATGGCCAGGCACGCGAGATAGCACATCACCGCCATGGTGACAGTGAGTGTGCGCATGGGTGCGGCTTCCGGTGGAATGATGGGCTGCGGCTTTGGCGTCATGCGGCGCGCAGCTTTCCGTGTTCAAGATGGATCACCGGCGCCTTGGCCTGGCGGATCAGGCTGTCATCATGGGTCGCCAGAAACACCGTTGTGCCCAGCCGGTTGAGCTCAAGAAAAAGATGTAACAGCCGCATGGCGAGATCATGATCCACATTGCCGGTTGGTTCATCCGCCAGCAGCATCTCAGGCTTTGAAATGACGGCGCGGGCAATCGCCACCCGTTGCTTTTCGCCACCCGACAGGGTTGGCGGCAAGGCCTGCGCCTGATTGGCAAGCCCCACCCAAGCCAGAAGATCCATCACGTCGCGCCGGTAAGAATCCGGTCTCTGCCCAATCACCCGCAGCGGCAGCGCCACATTGTCAAACACCGACAGATGGTCCAGCAGATTGTAGTCTTGAAACACCAGCCCGATGCGCCGCCGCACCGTCGGCAACTGCCGCCGCGTCAATGTGGCCGCATCTTCTCCGAAAATCGATATATGTCCCCGCGTCGGCTTCAGAGCCAGAAACAAAAGGCGCAACAGCGATGTCTTGCCGGAACCCGAGGGCCCCGTGAGAAAACAAAAGGCACCCGCTGCCAAACTGAACGAGACATCCCGCAGGATTTCCGGGCCGGTTCCATATCTGAGACCGACCATTTCCAGCCGCACCATCAGTCCACTCCACTTCCCAAATCAACGCGCCTGTTTAACCGTTCATTAACTGCACCGGCTGTTAGGCTAGCGCGATGGCCGGATCATGGTCATCGAATCACACCGAGCCAGACCAAAGCAATGATAGTCACCTGCCCTTCCTGTGCAACCCGCCACGATTTTCACAATGCCCTGCGCGCACCCGGCGATGTCCGCATCACCTGCCGCTCCTGCGGGCACCGCTGGATCGAAATTGATGCAGAAGCGGCCATCGACACCGAACGCCTGCGCCGCACCGCGTCACCAGCCTATGCGCGCGAGATTGAAGATGAGCCAGAAGATGATGTGCAGCATCTGGTCTCCGCCGCCCGCGAGGCCCGAGCCGTTTTTGCTGAACACCGCAAACTGAAAACCCGTCGCCTCAAATCCTGGGCCGCCTATGGTCTCTTTACCGCCATGCCGCTGGTGGGTGCTGCCGCCTTTCCGGAAACCGTCGTCTGGGCTGCACCAATCACGGCTCTGGCCTACGAAAAGCTGGGCATTGATGTCAATATTTACGGCCTTGAGATCCGCCGCATTGAGCAGCAACACGCCTTGCTGAAAGGCAAGCGCGTCCTGTCAGTCAAAGGCGAAATCGTCAACACAACCGGAAGCTTGCAGAAAATTCCCTGGCTGCGGTTTGCCCTGCAAGACGCCACCAACGCCGACGTCTACACTTGGACACTCGACACCACATCGAGACCCCTGAGGCCCGGGGAGAGCACGAATTTCATCACCCGCGTCCAGGCCCCGCCAGAAACATCTCAGAATCTGCAAATTCGCTTTGCCCACGCGGATGAAATCGGCTCAAATGCCACCCCATGAGCACCCTGTTGATTGACGGACATCGCATCGATGTCCTGTTTACCGAAGTCCAGATCAAACACCGCATTGATGAACTGGCGGGCGAGATCGCGGCTAAAAAACCGCACCGCCTGCTGGTCATTCCGGTTTTGAAAGGCAGCTTCATTTTTGCCGCCGACCTCATTCGCGCCATGCACCACGCAGGTCTGTCGCCGGAGGTGGATTTCATGATTCTGGCCAGTTACCGCGAAGGCACGCGCTCGTCCGGCAAAGTCGATGTCCTGCGCGATATTGAATCGTTGGTCGCAGGTCGCGACGTGCTTCTCGTCGACGACATTCTCGAAAGCGGCCGCACCCTGGCTTTCGCCAAGGACCTCATCGCCGCCCGCGACGCCAAATCCGTCATGTCCTGTGTGCTCCTCGACAAGCCCGGCCATCTGGCAGCCTCCATCAAGGCCGACTTCCGTGGCTTTGATTGCCCGGACAAATTTGTCGTGGGCTATGGCATGGATATGGGGCATCAGTTTCGCGAGCTTCCCTTTGTTGGCCATGTGGTGACGCAATGAGTGAGACTTCAGCAACTTTAGCGTCGGTCGACGCCAATCTGGAGCAAAGTCTCGACCGGCTTTTCACCTTCCTGCGCATGCCCTCGATCTCGACCGATCCGGCCCACAATGCCGATTGCCAGAAAGCCGCCAATTGGATCACGGCAGAATTGAGTGCTCTGGGCTTCACCGCACAAACCCGCAAGACACCGGGCCAGCCCATGGTCGTCGCCCACTACACGCCCGTCGGTGCCACGGCAAAAACACCCCACGCCCTGTTCTACGGCCACTATGATGTGCAGCCTGTTGATCCCATCGAACAGTGGACCACACCGCCCTTCGAGCCGCAACGCAAGAAAGCCAAAGACGGCAGCGAAATTCTGGTCGGTCGCGGCACTGCCGATGACAAGGGTCAACTCATGACCTTTGTCGAAGCCGCCCGCGCCCTCATCACCACCACAGGCACGTTGCCGATCAAGGCAACGTTTCTGTTGGAAGGAGAAGAAGAGTCAGGTTCGCCCTCGCTCATTCCGTTTCTGAAAGCCAATCGCGACGAACTCTCCTGCGATATTGCATTCGTCTGCGACACCAACATGTGGGATGCCAAGACACCCGCCATCACGACGAGGCTGCGCGGTCTGGTCCACGAGGAAATCACCATCGAGGGCCCGTCCATCGATTTGCATTCCGGCATGTATGGCGGCCCGGCCACCAATCCCATCAAGGTCCTCGCGCGCCTGATCGCAAATCTGCACGACAAGACCGGCAAGGTGACGATCCCCGGATTCTATGACGGCGTATCACCCCTGCCCAAGGCAACGGCCGCGCAATGGAAATCCCTGAAATTCTCGGAGACCAGATTTTTGGGTGCCGTTGGTTTGAAAACGGCGGCGGGCGAAAAAGGCAAATCCGTCCTCGAACAAATCTGGTCTCGCCCCACCGCCGAAGTCAACGGCATCTGGGGCGGTTACACCGGTGTGGGCACCAAGACCGTCATTCCGTCCAAGGCTCACGCCAAACTCACGTTCCGTTTGGTCGGCAAACAGAACCCGGTCAAAATCCTGAAAGCGTTTCAGGTCTGGGCCAAAAAACAAATGCCGAAAGACGCCAAGATCACGTTCTCCGGTCATGGGGGTGGTGCATCTGCCAGTGAGATCGCGCAATCCAATCCCTATATCGAAGCGTCATCGGCCGCCTTGAAATCCGAGTGGCAAAAAAACACCGTCCTCGTCGGCTCCGGCGGATCAATTCCCATCGTCCGCAGCTTCAAGGACATTCTCGGCATGGATAGCGTGCTGGTCGGTTTCGGCCTCAACGACGACGCCATCCATTCACCCAACGAGAAATACAATCTCTCGAGTTTTCACAAGGGCATCAGAAGCTGGGTGCGCATCATGACGGCCCTCGCCGAAAAATAAGCACCAGCCATTATACACCATCACGATGTCGGAGAAATTGGAGCGGGCGAGGCGAATCGAACGCCCGACCCTAACCTTGGCAAGGTTATGCTCTACCCCTGAGCTACGCCCGCTTCGCGACCTGGCACATGGGTTCCTCATGTCAGGCGGGCGTCTTATTGCGCAACGGCTTGCGAAATGCAATAGCGACATTTTTTTCCAATTTAAGGGCATCTTAACTCCCATGACCGCGACGCGCGACGACCTCATGCAGGCTTTTGAACAATTGGGCATAAAGACTGAAACCCAAAGCCACGCACCCGTCTTCACAGTCGAGGAAGCCAGGAAGGTCCACGACGCCATCCCCGGCGGTCATTGCAAGAACCTGTTCTGCAAGGATGAGAAGGGCGCACTGTGGTTGATCGTGGCGCTGGAAGATGCGCGCATTGACTTGAAAGCAGCACCCGCCCGGATCGGTTCGCGACGCCTGTCCTTCGGCAAACCCGATCTCCTGCTGGAGATATTGGGTGTGGAACCAGGATCGGTGACCCCGTTTGCACTCATCAATGACACGTCCCAGCGGGTCAACGTCATTCTGGATGCCGCCATGATGCAGCTCCCCCAATTGAATTTTCATCCGCTGCGCAACGACGCCACAACCACCATTTCCAGTGCAGATTTGGAGCTCTTTATCCGCTCCTGCGGCCATCTGCCCCGCACTGTGGCAGTCAGCGATCCCTTGCTGTAAGGTACCGTCGTCCCCATCTGGGTCCGATTAACAGGGCAACTGAAACATGAGCTTCGAGACATTGCTTGCTGCAAAACCCGCAACTGATCTGATCAAGGATGGCACTGACCAGTCTTTCATGGTTGACGTCCTGACGGCGTCCAAGGAACAGCCGGTGATTGTGGACTTCTGGGCGCCCTGGTGCGGCCCCTGCAAACAAATGACGCCCGTCATCGAAAAAGTCGTGCGCGAGGCCAAGGGCAAGGTCAAGCTCGTGAAAGTCAACATCGACGAGAATCCTGCCGTGGCCGGACAGTTGCGGGTGCAGTCCATTCCCGCCGTCTTTGCGTTTGTGGGTGGCAGACCCGTCGATGGCTTCATGGGCGCATTGCCGGAATCGCAGATCAAGCAGTTTGTGGAGCGCCTCGGCAAGCAAGGCAATCTGGCAGAGCAAGTGGCCGAAGCACTGGCCGCCTGCCGCACCATGTTTGAGCAGGGTGATCTCGCAACCGCCCGCGAGATGGCTGAGCAAATCCTCGAGGCTGATCCGACACAGGCAGAAGCATGGTCCATCAAGGCACGATGTGAGATTGACGCTGACAATGTGGAAGAGGCCGCAGCAACACTTGCCGCTGTTCCTGCCGATAAGCTGAGCGACCCTCACATCGTGAGTGCGATTGCCGCCCTCGAACTCAAACGCAACCCGGTCGACACATCCGGCGTTTCAGTTTTGGAAGCAACTTTGGCGAAGAATCCGGACAATCACGAGGCCCGCATAGAACTGGCCGTTCTTCTGAACGGGACGGGTGCGCGCGAGGCCGCAACCGATCATCTTCTCCACATCATCCGCAAGAATCGCAACTGGAATGATGATGCCGCCCGCAAGCAGCTCGTCCAGTTCTTCGAGGCCTGGGGGCCGAAGGATGAGTCAACGCTGGCGGGTCGTCGCAAATTGTCATCTGTCCTGTTTTCGTGAGGCACGCCATGTCCCGCTTCAAATCCTATGAAAAACCGTCGCACCTGCCCTCAGTGATTCCGGTGTTTCCCTTGACCGGCGCATTGCTGTTGCCGCGCACAGAACTGCCCATGAATATTTTTGAACCGCGCTATCTCGCCATGTTTGGCGAGGCCATGTCCGCCGACCGCATCGTTGGCATGATCCAGCCCCACGACGGTGACACCCAGGATGTGCCTGCCTTGTCGGACATCGGCTGTGCGGGGCGAATTACATCGTACAGTGAAACGCCGGATGGTCGTCTCCTCATCACCCTGACGGGCATTGCCCGCTTCAAGGTTCTCGAGGAGGTGGAAACCACAACACCCTATCGCCGCGTTCATGCCGACTATCACCCCTTTGCCAGCGACTTCGTCATCGGGCTCGGCGTCGATCAGGTGAATCGCGGTGCCGTGTTGAAGGCGTTCCGGGATTATCTGGAAGCCAACGACATGACGACCAATTGGGAAGATGTGGAATCGGTCAACACCGAGCAGCTGGTCAATGTCCTGTCCCTGATGGCACCCTATCCCGCCCTCGACAAGCAGGCCCTGCTGGAAGCGCCAGACCTCAAGGCCCGGGCCGATACGCTGGTGGCCTTGACTGAGCTTGCTTTGGTGAAGCAAGGCGGCACCAAGGGCACCAGGCTCCAGTGACCACGCGTATGACCGATCCAAAGCTGCTGGAGCTGCTGGTGTGCCCCCTCACCAAGACCCGTCTGGAGTATGATGCCACACGTCAGGAGTTGGTGTCTCGCGCTGCTGGACTGGCCTATCCGATCCGCGATGGCATCCCGATCATGTTGGCACTTGAGGCCCGTGAACTGAAAGATGACTGACATCTGGCCGACAGAAATCAGGTTGGGTCAACGTGGTGTGACGCTGACGGTGTCATTCGAAAATGGCGAGTCCTTCGACATCCCGGCAGAGTTGCTGCGCGTCGAAAGTCCAAGTGCGGAAGTGAAAGGCCATGGTCCCGGCCAGGAAGTTCTCGTGACCGGCAAGGAAAACGTCCGTATACTGAGGATCGAACAGGTGGGTAACTACGCCATTCGTCCAATCTTTGATGATGGCCATGCCACCGGTATTTTTACCTGGCCCTATCTTTACAAAATGGGCAATGAACGCGACGCCTTGGACGTGGCTTATCGGGCCAGGTTAAAGGCCCCCAAAATCTAGGCCCGCATTAATGGCGGTACATCTCCCGTCATGCCGGACGCCTCATGCATCAACAGTGTTTTGAGTGCGGGCGTGCCATTGATGAATGTGAGCCCCGCCCGGCGCAAGGTCTGCAAGGGCGGAAAATCAGTATTGAACAGGTTGCTCAAGCCATGAACACCCGCAGCCGCCACCATCGTGTCAAACCGGCGCCAACGCTGATAACGGTCCAGTACATCTGCGCCACCAATATCAAGACCCAGAGCAGCGGCATCGCCAACACAGGCAGCCAAGGCGGCGGCATCCTTGAACCCGAGATTGCCACCAAGACCGGCCAGCGGATGGATGACGTGGGCAGCATCACCGACGAGGGCGCAGCGCTCGGCCACGAATGTTTCGGCGAGAAGGATGGACAAGGGATAGGCATGGCGCTGCCCGACATGTGTGACCGCACCGCGTGACCCTTGCAAGGCTGCACTGAGGACGGCACGAAATCCGCCATCATCGAGCGCCATCAGGCGTTGAGCTTCAGAACTGTCTTCGGCCCAGACCACGGACGATCTGTTTCCCGGAAGCGGTAGGACCGCAAAGACACCCTGTGGTGTAAAGTGCTCTTCAGCCCGACCATGATGTGGTGCTGTGTGGTCAAAGGACAGCGTGACAGCGCTTTGCTGATAGTCATGCCGGTCAATCGCGATCGCAGCGGCCTCTCTCACCCGTGATGCCCGCCCGTCAGCCCCAACCACAAGGGCAGCCCGCAATGCTTGGCCATCAGTCAGGTGGACTGAGGCAAGTCCCGGCGCAAAGCTAACGTCTGCAACACCTTGTCCGGTCTGCAGAAGGATGCTCGGTGACGCCACTACAGCAGCGACGAGGGCCTGAAACAGGGAGGCATTCTCGACGATGACCGAGGCCTGATCAGACGCGACATCAAAGAACAAAAGTTCTGGCAACTGACCCGCACCGCGATGCGTGGTTGAAGGGAAAGCACCGTCAGTGACCGAAATCCGTGACATCGCTTGGCAATGGGGTTCCAGCGCGGGCCACAGGCCAAGATTGCGCAACATGGTCTGGGTCGCAGGTGTGAGGGCCGTGCCACGGGAATCATGGGATTGGCTCGCAAACGCACGCGGATCGCGCTGATCGACCACCGCAATGCGCAAAGGGTCCCGCAAGTACGACCCGCCAAGTGCCAATGCAGTGACCAGCCCGTTCAGTCCTGCACCGATAACGATGACGTCGTATGCCATGTCACCAGTTTAGGTGATCACAACCTGCAAAGTCACTGACTAAAAATTATGCAATATTTAATGAGTGCCTAGTTTTTAAGCTACTCACTCAACATTGCGACCCCGCTCACATCAATAAATTATATGATATCAATGCTTTAATTGGTTAACCTAATTGGCACGTCATTTGAGTGGCAATGACCGCAAACAGAAGGTTCACGCATGAAATACATTGTCGCAGTCATCAAACCATTCAAACTTGAAGAGGTGCGCGAAGCCTTGGGTGCAATAGGCATCCAGGGTATTACGGTAACCGAAGTCAAAGGCCACGGGCGCCAGCGCGGTCATACCGAGTTCTACCGCGGGGCCGAATACGCCGTAAGTTTTGTCCCCAAGGTCAAACTTGAAATCGCTGTCGAAGCATCTCTCGCCGACCGCGCCGTCGAAGCCATCCAGAAATCTGCCCAGACCGGCCAGATTGGTGATGGCAAGATATTCGTCCTCCCTCTCGAAAACGCAACCCGCGTGCGCACCGGTGAAACCGGCGCGGCAGCGCTTTGACCTGAAAGGAATCTCCAATGTCTCTTCTGGCCGAATTTCCCACGCTGCTGGCCGCAGCCTCCATCAACAAGGGTGATACCGCCTGGATGTTGATGGCCACAGCCTTGGTTGTCGTCATGACAATTCCGGGCCTTGCCTTGTTTTACGGCGGTCTTGTCCGCTCCAAGAACGTGCTTTCAGTTTTGATGCAGGTCACCATCTGTTTCTGCGTCATTGCCATTCTATGGGTGGCCTATGGCTATTCCCTCGCCTTTACCAACGGCAACGCCTTCCTCGGTGGTTTTTCAAAAGCCCTGTTGTCGGGTGTCAGCATTTCATCCATGGCCGCGACCTTTTCCAAGGAAACCTATCTCCCGGAATATGTCTTTGTCATTTTCCAGCTGACCTTCGCCGCCATCACACCGGCCCTGATCGTCGGTGCTTTTGCCGAACGCATGAAATTCCGGGCCGTGTTGTTGTTCTTGGTCATCTGGTTCACCTTCTCCTATCTACCCATGGCGCACATGGTCTGGTGGTGGGCAGGTCCCGATGCCTACACCCTGTCGGCAGACAATATTGAAGCCGTCAAGGCAGCCGTCGGTGAAGTGGCCGCCAATGATTTCCTGGCCAAACTTGCCAGCGCCACAGACGACGCTTCCAAGGCAGCTGTCCTGGGTGACTACGCCACGGCCGTCAATGCTTTCAACGGCTACCTCTTCAACAAGGGTGCCATCGACTTTGCTGGCGGTTCCGTGGTGCACATCAATGCCGGTGTGGCAGGTCTCGTCTGCGCCCTGATGTTGGGCAAGCGTGTCGGCCTCGGCCGTGAAGCCATGGCTCCGCACAATCTGGTAACAACCCTGTTGGGTACGGGCCTGCTCTTGTTTGGCTGGTTCGGCTTCAACGCCGGATCAAACCTTGAAGCCAACGGCTTGACCGCTCTTGTCGTGCTCAACACCATACTGGGTGCAGCAGCGGCAACACTGGCCTGGATCGCGGGTGAATGGTTGACCCGTGGCCACGCCAGTTTGCTCGGTGCGGCATCAGGTGCTGTGGCAGGTCTCGTGGCGATTACTCCGGCCTGTGGCTGGGTTGGCCCCGTGGCTGCCATCATCATCGGCGCGATCGCTGGCTTCGTCTGTCTCTTCGCCGTTCTCTGGCTGAAGGCCAAGCTTGGCTATGACGATGCCCTCGACGTCTTCGGCGTCCATGGCATCGGTGGCATCGTCGGCGCCTTGCTGACCGGTGTCTTCGTCAACCCGAACCTGCTCGGCGGCATGGGCGTCACCGACTATCTCGCAATCGATACATCCACCAAACTGGTGGACTATTCCTTCGCGAGCCAGATGAGTGCCCAGATCACCAGTGTCGTAGTCGCGGCTGGCCTCTCTGCCATTGTCAGCGTCATCGCGTTGATGATCTGCAAGGCCACGGTTGGCCTGCGTGTCGAAGAACAGGACGAACGTCAGGGGTTGGATATTACCAGCCACGGCGAACGGGCTTTCAACTAGCTTCCCAGGGAATCTCCCCAAAGAGATTCCGTGAAGTCGCGAGGTCCCTCACTCGCGACGCAAGGGCACCCTGCAAAGGGTGCCCTTTTCTGTTGGGGAGACCCTTGCGAATATCCGGTGAAAATGCCAGAGATTTTACGCAAGTTTAACCCTCACCCCCCAAAGTGCCATTAACCATTTGTTACCCGCTGGGCCGATGCTCAACGGTGTGTGGAGAATTTTATGGCGCTGCATGAGTTGACAGAGACCGATGAAGGAACACTGCCCGCAGGTTTGCGTGCATTTCTGCGCAAGCGGATGTACGAATTCTCAGGTCTTTTGATTTTGACACTGCTGATCTTTGCGGCTCTGTCCTTGGCCACCTGGTCTGTCAACGACCCATCCCTCAACAATGCCACCAACGCCCGCCCCAAAAATCTTCTCGGCATGCCAGGTGCGGTTTTGGCTGACGAATTGATGCAGTGGCTCGGGCTATCTGTCCTTGCATTTCTGGCAATCCCCCTCGCCTGGACCTCCCGTCTGCTCGCCCATGAAAAACCATCACATCCGCGCATGGCAATCCTCATGTGGTTCGTCACTACCCTGGCCTTGGCCTGCGGTCTGAGTGCGTTGCCAACACCCGGTTCCTGGCCCATGAGCGTGGGTCTGGGCGGCAACGTCGGCGATGTTTTTGCATCAGCAATCTCTTCGCTCTTGTCAATCGTACTGAAAGGGAGCTTTGCCGGCATCGCCACATCCTGCCTCGCGTTTGGGCTCTGTGTGTGGTCTGCCTCCAAGGCCCTCGGCCTGTCAGAAATCCAGCCTGGATCGAGGCTCCATCAGGCTGCGGGCTTGATCATCACGGGTGGCATGACAGTCTGCACGTTGATGTGGGCAGGCATGACGCGTCTGGCCCGTTGGAGACCCCGGTTTTCATTTGCACGCAGAAGTCAGGCCGGTGTCACCGTTGCTGACGAAGATGCGATCATTGGTCGCCTGGCACCTGTACGCTCGGGTGCGCGAAAATCTGTCCGTGTTGAACCGGCTTTGGACGGCGCAAGGCGCGGCCCCTCACTGGACTTCAGTGGTGTCGCCGTTGGAGTGCCCGATGAGCTGGAGGACGACGTCGAAGAAGAAATCGACGAGCCACCAGTGCCGCGCAAGTCTGCAAGAATACCAGTTAAGTCGAAAAGCACGACCAGTGAGGCAGAGTTTGAATTGCCGCCACTTGACCTTCTTGCCGAACCCAAACGCCCTGCCAAACCCGTCGAACTGTCGGCTGAAATTCTCCAGGAGAACGCCAGGGCTCTTGAAGTTGTCCTCGATGATTTCGGAGTTAAGGGGCAAATCATCAATGTCCGACCTGGCCCCGTGGTCACACTCTATGAACTGGAACCGGCACCCGGCATCAAGTCATCGCGCGTCATCAGCTTGGCCGACGACATTGCCCGCTCCATGAGCGCCATATCGGCCCGTGTTGCGGTCGTCCCTGGCCGCAATGCCATTGGTATCGAATTGCCGAATGCCAGACGTGAAACGGTTTACTTGCGCGAACTCTTGGGCTCGAACCTGTTCACCGATTCAAAAATGAGTCTCGCCTTTGCCCTCGGCAAGAACATCGGCGGTGAACCCATTCTCGCCGATCTGGCGCGCATGCCCCATTTGCTCATTGCCGGCACCACCGGATCAGGCAAATCCGTCGGCATCAACACCATGATCCTCTCCCTGCTCTATCGCATGCCGCCGGAGCGCTGCAAATTGATCATGATCGATCCCAAAATGCTTGAACTCTCCGTCTACGAAGGCATTCCCCATTTGCTGGCACCTGTTGTGACCGACCCGCGCAAGGCCGTCGTGGCCTTGAAGTGGGCCGTGCGTGAGATGGAAGACCGTTACAAGAAAATGTCCAAGGTCGGCGTGCGCAACGTCGATGGCTATAATCAACGCATTCAGGAATTGTTGGCCAAGGGCCAGAAGCTGACCCGCACCGTGCAGACCGGATTTGATGCCGAGACCGGCCAGCCTATATTCGAGAAGGAAGAGATGGAAACCTCCGCGATGCCCTACATCGTGGTGATCATCGACGAAATGGCCGACCTCATGATGGTGGCAGGCAAGGATATTGAAGGCGCTGTGCAACGCCTGGCGCAGATGGCCCGTGCCGCCGGTATCCACGTGGTGATGGCAACCCAGCGTCCGTCGGTCGATGTCATCACCGGCACAATCAAGGCCAACTTCCCGACCCGCATTTCATTCCAGGTGACTTCAAAAATCGACAGTCGCACAATTCTGGGTGAACAGGGTGCCGAACAATTACTCGGTCAAGGTGACATGCTGCACATGGCAGGTGGTGGACGGATTTCGCGTCTCCACGGTGCATTTGTATCAGACAGTGAAGTCGAAGCCATCGTCAGTCATTTGAAAGCTCAGGCAACACCAGAATATGTCGAGGCCGTAACAGAAGAAATCGACGACGGCGAGTTTGAAGACGGCGCAACGCCAGGCTTGGGCGGTGGATCGGGGGACGAGCTTTACGATCAGGCTGTAGCCGTCGTCTTGCGCGACAAGAAAGTCTCCACCAGTTACATTCAACGCCGCCTGCAAGTCGGTTACAACAAGGCCGCCAGCTTGATTGAACGCATGGAACAGGAAGGCTTGATCTCGGCGTCAAATGCCACAGGCAAGCGCGAAATCCTCGTCCCCGGCGATAGCGCCAGGGACTGAATGGGAAGTGAAGATGAACAATTGGCAACGCTGGCTGCCCCAAAACGGCCTTCAAGGTCCGGTAGCTGTGGCCAGAGAACGGAAGGATACACGATGACGGCCCTCAGGAATTTTTTGGCAATAGCAGCACTCGGCGTAATGATGCTCTTTGCAGCACCCAACGCCCATGCGGCCAAGGCGAAAGCTGCACCCATTGCGTTGTCTGACGCGCAGATGCAGTCGATCTCCCGCATCAATGACTTCATGAACAGTTTTCAGAGCATGCGCGGTGACTTCATCCAGATCAGTCCCCGCGGACAGACCTCGCGCGGTATTGTCTTGATCAGCAAGCCTGGCAAGATGCGGTTTGAGTATGAGCCTCCCAATCCCCTTCTGATCGTGTCGGATGGCAAGTGGCTCACCATCAAGAACAAGGTGAAGGAACGCGGTGACCAGTTCCCGCTGTCAGCAACACCCATGCGTTTCGTTGTCTCGCCGAAAGTCAATCTCATGGCCGAGGCCAATGTCATTGGCTATGAAAAGAACGAGAACCTCGTGAGTGTTGCCTTCCAGGACAAGAAGGGCTCCATCGGCGGCTATTTGGTTCTGGTCTTCGACGAAACGAGCAAGACCTTGCAACAGTGGATCATCGTCGATGGCAAGGGTCGCAAGACATCCGTTGAACTCGCCAACCTCGAGTTCGGACAGAAGTTTGATCCAAAGCTTTTTGTCGGCAAGATCAATCGCGACAAGAAATAGCTGCAACTTGCCAACAGTGTTGATCCCGTGGCAAACCCTTCGCCATGGGATTTTCACTCGCCACCTGGAATATCAATTCGGTACGCTTGCGCATCGGACTCGTTGAAAAACTGATCCGCGAACACGCCCCCGACATTATCTGTTTGCAGGAAACCAAATGCCCGCAAGGCCAGTTTCCGTCGTCAACATTGAATGACCTGGGTTACAGCCACATCGCTGAGTTCGGCCAGAAGGGGTATCATGGGGTCGCCATTGTCTCGCGCATTCCCTTTGAACGGCAACTGTCCCACAGTTTTTGCGGCAAGGAAGACTGTCGCCATGTGAGCGCCGTCTTTGGCCGCACACATCAAATCGGTGTTCACAATTTTTATGTCCCTGCCGGTGGCGACGAGCCCGATCCCATGAAGAATGAGAAATTCGATCACAAGCTGAAATTTCTCGATGAAATGGAAGCATGGTCGTCAGACTGCAAGACAGCGACCCACGCCATTGCCGTGGGCGACCTCAACATTGCACCCTTGGAGACTGACGTCTGGTCCCACAAGGATCTCCTCAAGGTCGTCAGTCACACACCACTGGAAACGGCGCGTCTCAAGGAAATACAGAAAGCCGGCAATTGGGTCGACGTCATGCGCCAGCATGTGCCGCCCGAAGAAAAACTCTTCACCTGGTGGAGCTATCGCGCCAAGGATTGGGACACCAGCAACCGGGGCCGCAGGTTGGACCATGTTTGGGCCGCGCCGAAAACGGCCTTGGCCTGCTCATCGATCAAAGTTGTGCGGGAAGCCCGCAGCTGGACCCAACCATCCGACCACGTGCCGGTGATAGCGACGTTTGAACTAGATCTCTGAAAACGATTTCGCCTGGATCAGCAAATCGCGCACAGCATCGAATTCATGCAAGGAAGCAGTAACCCGGGCGTTGATGGACTGCAGTACCGTCGCACCAAAATCGGGATACTCTTCCGCCACCCGGTTGAAGGTGGCACGCGAGATCGATGCCACATAGGACAACTGGTCGGCTTCGGCAGTGAGTGACGATTTGGTCCCGCCGATCATGGCCGTTTCACCGAGAAATGTTCCAGGTGCTGCAACACCAACCACGGCACCGTCTACAATGAGGTTGAATAACCCACTCAGGACCAGATATGCATTTTCGGTAGCGTAGCCTTGGCGCAGGACCTGTTCTTTGAGTCCAATCGTCAACCGCTCCGACGAAAAGGCAAGAATCTGCAATGGCACCGTATCGCAGTCCTGAAACAGGGGAATGCGGCGCAACGTTTCCGCGTCAGCGCGCACGCTCACGTCGGCACGTCTCCAGTCATTACTCCGGCAGTTGTGGTATCAGCAGGCATCCCCAAATCCCTTGAACCGCCTTTTGCAGCGGCCCACCTTTTGCAGCGAAAAGCACCTAAAGATCAAGGGATGAGCTTGTACCCCCCACCCTCTGTCACCAGAATTTCAGCCTGGGCCGGATCGCGTTCGATTTTTTGCCGAAGTCGATAGATATGGGTTTCGAGTGTATGCGTCGAAACTCCGGCATTGTATCCCCAGACATCATGCAACAGGGTTTCCCGGCTGACCGATTGCTCGCTGGCCCGGTACAGGAACTTGATGATCGCGGTTTCCTTTTCCGTGAGACGAACTTTCTTGTTGTCTTCCCGCACCAACATTTTGGAGGCAGGCTTGAACGTGTAAGGTCCCACTTGGAAGACGGCGTCTTCGCTGTGTTCATGTTGCCGCAAGTGCGACCGGATGCGCGCCAGCAATACGGCAAACCGGAACGGTTTCGTCACGTAGTCATTGGCACCAGAATCGAGACCCAGAATGGTATCTGCATCAGACCCCTGGGCTGTCAGCATGACGATGGGCCCCTTGTAACCGTTGCGCCGCATGATCTTGCAGGCTTCCCGGCCATCCATGTCCGGCATGTTGACATCGAGGAGCACGACATCGGCATGCTCATCCTTGAGCAGCTTGATGCCGGTTGTGGCATTGGCCGCATCAGCCACAACAAATTCGTCGTGCAGCAAAAACTGTTCCTTCAGGGTCTCGCGCAAACTGTCGTCATCATCAACGAGAAGTATTTTCTTGGTGCTCGACATGGGTGTTGGATCCTCCGCTTTCACCTCTTGTCTGATGGCCAAAGGATTGGCAACACAACAGGCTGTGAGTGCCATCTTATCATATCTTCACGTTCGCGCGATAAATGCGTCATCGCAAAGGGCGGTGTTGCAGCTCGGTACGGTTAATATTCCGTGTCTGTTGGGGCGCGGTGGTCGCACGTTTCGCAAACGGGAAGGCGACGGAAAAACACCTGTTGGCGAATTCGCGATGCAGCGGCTGCATCATCGTAACACACGCCCTCAAACCAGGGTGCCCTGTCACGTCCTAAGACCTGACCAAGGGTGGTGCGATGCACCCGGAAACCGCAACTACAACCGTCAGGTGACTGTGCCTTACGCAGCGAGTCATGAGAGACTGTGGCGTGACGATAGCGCCTATGACACCGTGGTGGTCCTGGATTACAATGTGAAGCCACGGATGCAATACCGTGGCAGCGCAATTTTCATGCACGTGATAAGGCCCGGAGCAACGCATACTGAAGGCTGCATCGCCGTGTCAGCGAAACACATGCGCCTGATCCTGCAGCGCTGCGGCCCCGGAACGAAAGTGGTCATCTGGCCCCGAAAATAGCACTCCCGACGCGAACGTGCGTGGCACCGCACGCAATCGCGGATTCAAAATCAGAGCTCATGCCCATGGAGAGTGATGTGAGCCGATGGTCATGCGCAAGGCGCGCCAAAATGGCAAAATGTTTCGGAGCCGAATCGGTCACGGGCGGAATGCACATCAGCCCCTCCACCGGCAAAATCCCCATACAGTACTCAATGAAGCGGTCGGCATCAGCCAGTGGCACACCCGATTTTTGGGATTCATCGCCGGTATTGATCTGCAGAAACAGGCGCAGCTTTTTTTTCTGTTGTTCCATTTCCCGCGCCAGCATCTCTGCAATCTTGGGGCGGTCAACACTTTGGATGACATCAAACAGGAAAACCGCTTCGGAGACCTTGTTGCTTTGCAGAGGTCCAATCAAATGGAGTTCAATGCCATCGTAGCCCTGTCGCAGCTGCGGCCATTTCGATTTTGCTTCCTGCACGCGGTTCTCGCCAAAAATGCGATGTCCTGCATCAAGTATCGGTGTGATGGCCGGTGCATCATAGGTCTTTGAAACAGCCACCAAAGTCACAGACGACATGTCGCGTGCGGCACCACGACATGCCGCGGCAATCCGGTCCGAGACCTGGTGAAAAGCATTAAGGGAAGGAGAGGTATCCATGGTGATCGCACGACTTATGGCCATGCTTGCAGCTCAATTCAAGGACTGGTACGTGCTGCTGACTGGATGAGCAACGAGGAATGACCGTGTCGACCGAACGCTATAATCACCGTGAAACGGAACCCAGGTGGCAGAAAACTTGGGAAGAACGCGGATCCTTCGTCGCGACCGAAGACGCCACACGGCCGAAATACTATGTGCTTGAAATGTTTCCCTATCCATCGGGTCGCATTCACATGGGCCATGTGCGCAACTATGCCATGGGCGATGTCATTGCCCGGTTCCGCAGGGCCTGCGGCTATAGCGTGCTCCATCCCATGGGGTGGGACGCTTTTGGCATGCCAGCCGAAAATGCCGCCATTGAGCGCGGCGTTCATCCCAAGGGCTGGACCTATGACAACATCGCCACCATGCGGGGCCAGCTCAAGTCCATGGGACTGTCCCTCGACTGGAGCCGCGAAATCGCCACCTGCGATCCCGCTTACTATCGCCACGAACAGGACATGTTCATTGACTTTCTCGCGGCCGGTCTGGTGGAGCGCCGCATTTCCATGGTCAATTGGGATCCGGTCGACCACACGGTGCTCGCCAATGAGCAGGTGATTGATGGCCGCGGCTGGCGTTCGGGCGCATTGGTTGAGAAGCGCGAACTCGCCCAGTGGTTCCTGAAAATCACGACCTACGCCGATGAATTGCTGGCCGCTTTGGATGACCTGAAGAATTGGCCGGAAAAAGTGCGGCTGATGCAAAAAAACTGGATCGGCAAGTCGACCGGCATGCAGTTCTCCTTTGCACTCGAAGACGCTGATGGCAACTTGCTTGAAGATCGCTTGACAGTATACACGACGCGTCACGATACGATTTTTGGCGCCAGTTTCTGTGCCCTGTCAGCGGATCACGCCATCTGCCGCGCCCGCAGTGGGACTGATGCTGGCCTTGCGGCCTTCCGCCGTGAAGTCGCAGCCCTGGGTACCAGTGAAGAAACCATCGAGCGCGCAGAAAAAAAGGGATACCCACTTGGTCTCTTTGCACGGCACCCGTTTTTGCAAGGCGTGAAGCTTCCCGTCTACGCGGCGAACTTTGTCTTGATGGGCTATGGTGAAGGGGCGGTGTTTGGCTGCCCGGCCCATGACCAGCGCGATCTTGATTTCGCCCGCAAATATGGATTGCAGGTGACACCTGTCGTCGCGCCCAAGGATGTTAATCCCGCAACAGTCGATATTGGATCAGAGGCATATTTGGAAAAGGACGGCGAGCAGTCCGTCTTGATCAATTCCCATTTCCTCAACGGCATGTCAGTGCCTCAGGCAAAGGAAGAAGTTGCAAAACGCTTTGAGGCCATGGGTATAGGCAAAAGCAAGGTCAATTTCAGGCTGCGCGATTGGGGTGTTTCGCGCCAGCGCTACTGGGGCTGCCCGATTCCGGTCATCCACTGCCCGTCCTGTGGCATTGTTCCGGTTCCGAAATCAAGTCTCCCCGTGGTCCTTCCCGAGGATGTATCTTTTGACAAACCGGGCAACCCGCTAAGCCATCACCCCACCTGGAAGCACGTCTCCTGTCCGTCGTGTAAAGGCAAGGCTGAGCGCGAAACAGATACCTTCGACACATTCATAGACTCATCCTGGTACTATGCCCGCTTCACCTCGCCCCACCACAATGGCGCTGTGGACGAAAAGGCAGGACGCTATTGGTTGCCGGTCGACCAGTACATTGGCGGCGTCGAGCACGCGATTTTGCATTTGTTGTATTCGCGCTTCTATGCACGGGCCATGGCGCGAACTGGCCACTTCAATACCGAGGAACCCTTTGCCAATCTCTTTACCCAAGGCATGGTTATTCATGAGACGTTCAAGTCGGCATCCGGCGAATGGGTTTTGCCATCTGATGCAATCGAGAACGACGGCCACTGGTCCAACGCGAAGACCGGTGAGGCTCTGACGGTCGGCGGCGTCGAGAAGATGTCCAAGTCGAAAAAGAATGTGGTGGACCCTGACGATATCATCGCAACCTTTGGGGCCGATACGGCGCGCTGGTTCATGTTGTCCGACACACCGCCCGAACGCGATATTGAATGGACGGCAGCGGGTGCCGAAGGAGCCTGGCGCTTTACGCAACGCATTTGGCGTCTGGTCAACGAGACCGTGGCCTTGCAAGAGGCACCCGGCGATGCGGCAGCATCTCTCGAGCTGCGCCGGACAACTCACCGCACCATTGCGGCCGTCACCGATGACCTCAATCATTTGAAGTTCAATCGTGCCATTGCCCGCCTCTATGAGTTGGCGAATGCCGTATCGACGTCACTGGCCGCACAACCGGGGCTGGATAAAATATCAATTCAAGAGGCGACGGAAGCGCTGGTTCTTCTGTCTGCACCTATGATGCCCCATTTGGCGGAGGAGTGCTGGAAGGTCTTGGGCCATGCAACACTTGTTGTAGACACGCCCTGGCCTGTTGCCGATCAGGCTCTGACAGCAGTGAATGACGTGACCATTGCGATCCAGGTGAATGGCAAGCGGCGAGCTGAAGTGAAGTTGCCAAAGGACATGCCAAATGCGGAGGTCGAACGCACAGTGCTGTCCTTGGACGATGTCCAACGCGCGTTGGCCGGAGCCAGCCCTAAAAAGATCATCATTGTGCCCAACCGTATTGTGAATATTGTTGTGTGAACATGCTGAACCGTCGTCGATTCATGATAGCGCTGACATTGCCCCTGGCAGGATGCAGTTATCGGCCATTGTATGGGCGCGGCGGCAGAACCGACGTGAGCGCCAACTTGGCCTCCATTGCCATCGAGGAGCAAAACACGCGCGCCGGGCAATTGTTGCGCAATGAATTGCTGTCGACGATGTCGCCCCCTGGCGCGGATGCGCCACAGCAGTATCGGTTGAAACTCGTGGTAACAGACGCTGCATCTTATGTCTCGCGCTTGCCGGATCAGCCAGTGGACCGGTGGCGCTATCGCATAACCTCATCCTATGAGCTTAAAGACACTAAGACGGGCAAGATTGTAACCCAGGGATCGAGCCAGTCTGCGGTATCATTCGATGTTGTGCGTGAACCAGTTTCTGACAGGCAAGCCCGCGATGCCGCCATGCGCCGTGCCGCCATTGATCTGGGCCAGGACATCCGCCTGCGTTTGTCTGCTTTTTTGGCGCGGTGACCTGTGACGAGTGTTCCTGAGCAACAGCTGGCTCAGTACCTGAAGCGCAACGCAGCCAAACTGGCCGGAGTCTTGATCCATGGCAATGACACGCCAGCAGTCTCTGACATCTCGCGTGATGTCTTGGCGAAGTGGTCTCAGAACCCGACGATCATGCGTCTGGAGACCAGTTCATTGAAATCTGATCCATCCCGTCTGGTGGATGAGTACAACGCCATGTCACTGCTGGGCGACCGTTATGCAATAGTCGTGTCCGGTTGTGATGAAACAGTTCTGAAAGCCTTGGGTCCGGTCTTGCAATCTCCACCCAGTGGTAATTTTATTGTGCTTGAGTCCGAAGCGTTGTCCAAGTCATCGAAATTGCGCCTTGCCTGCGAGGCCGCAGCGAACTTCGCTGCAACGGCTCTCTATGAAGAAGACATTGGATCACTCAAGTCTCGCATCCGGTCAAAACTCGCAGAGAGCTCGATGGCCTGGTCAGGCGATGCTGAAGAGAGTTTTTATGCATTGGTCGGAGAAGACCGGACTGCAGTTGCGCGGGAGATTGAGAAACTCTCCCTCTATTGTCTTGGCAGGGAACTGATTGGCGAAGACGATGTCCGGGCATCATGCGGGGATTTGGCGAGTTTCGCGCCGGATGAATTGATTGATGCCGCACTCGATGGCAATTTTGCTTCGGTGGATCGAATGTTGGGAGCACTTGATCGCGAGTCGTCACAGGTTTCTGCGATTCTGATGCAACTCCTGTTTCATATCCAGAAGCTTCAGGCCATGCGCTTCGATATGTCAGGGGGCGCAACAACCGAAAGTGCCATGATGCGCTCCAGGCCTCAGGTATTTTTCAAGCGCAAGCCTGCCGTGACATCTCAACTCAAGCGCTTTGATTTGAAGGCATTGGAAGAGGTGGTTCTGGTGGTATCAAATGCCATTGCCGAGACACGCAGCCGCGCTGCACTGGCTGAGGCCACGACGGGTCGTACGCTGTTCTGGATCGCGAATTTCAGTCGCAGTCGGTTGCGCAGTGCAAGTTAGAGCGGCACGCAAAAAAGTGGAACCGCTCTAGGATTTGGTGAGTCTGTTCGCCACCAGGTCCAACTGGTCGAGGGTTTTGTAGGTTATTGTCAGCGTGCCACCCTTGTCGCCCTGATGGACGATATTGACGTGCATGCCGAGTTCCTGTGAAATCATTTTCTCAAGCGCGCGCGTATCCGCATCTTTTTCAACCTTGCGAGGGTTGGACGTTTTTGTGGGTGCCGCACGGGAAAGTTCTTCGGCTTCGCGCACAGATAAACCCAGTTTGATGATCTGGTTGGCAACATCTGCCGCATTGTCACTCGCCACCAGGGTCCGCGCATGTCCGGCTGTCAATGCCCCACTCTCAATCATGGACATGACATCGGCAGGCAGTGTGAGAAGCCGCAGTGTATTGGCGATGTGGCTGCGACTCTTGCCAACGGCATCCGCCAGCTGTTGTTGCGTGTAACTGTATTGATCAAGCAGTTGGCGATAGGCCGTGGCCTCTTCGAGCGCATTGAGGTCGCTGCGTTGCACGTTTTCGATGATTGCGATTTCCAACGTCTCGCGATCATCAAGCTCGCGGATGAGAACCGGAACATCATGCAATTGCGCGCGCTGTGCGGCACGCCAACGCCGTTCACCGGCGACAATTTCATAGATACCCTGTCCCTTCGAGCGCACGACCAGGGGCTGTAACAATCCCTTGTCCTTGATCGACCGCGCCAGATTGTCGATGTCTTCTTCATTGAAATGCTTGCGCGGATTGGCGGGGTTGGGGATCAGGGATTCAACAGGCACGTGCCGCAGGCTGCGAATGTCCTGAACGACCGTGTTTTCAGACACGTCATCACCGATAAGGGCCGCCAGACCGCGTCCCAATCGTTTCTTCTGTGCCTGCATCATCATGAATTGCCCCCTGAGTTTGGTAGATAGTTTCGGTTCCGAATCGTTAGGCCGCGCGAAGGTCTCTTTCGCGCCGGATGACCTCGGATGCCAGTTTGATATAGGCCTGTGACCCAACACAGGTATGGTCATAGAGGAGCACAGGTCGACCGTGCGATGGCGCTTCTGAAATTCTGACATTGCGCGGAATGACCGTATCGTAAACTTTTGCACCCAGCACGCTGCGCACGTCATCAGCAACCTGCTCGGTCAGACTGTTGCGGCGGTCATACATGGTCAACACAACACCTTGAATGACAAGCTTGGTGTTGAGCGTGGCGCGAACCCTGTCCACTGTTTTGAGCAGCTGACTCAGTCCTTCAAGGGCGAAAAATTCACACTGCAACGGAACAAGCACAGCACTGGCAGCCACCAGAGAGTTGATGGTGAGCAGGTTGAGTGAAGGTGGGCAATCAATCAGTATATAGGAATAGGTTCTAGAGAGTTTGGTGATAGCATCCTTGAGCCGATGGGTCTTGCGGTCAAGATTTGCAAGTTCCAATTCTGCTCCCAGGAGGTCGATGGTGGCAGGCGCACAGTCAACCCTCGGTATGCCCGAGTCGACGATCACCACGCCTAGGTCCGCCTCGCCAATCAACACGTGATAAGTGGAAAGCTGATGAGGCGTGCGGGTAATACCAAGTCCGGTGCTGGCATTACCTTGCGGATCAAGGTCGATGACCAGGACATCCTCACCAACTGCCGCCAACGCTGTTCCCAGATTGATGGCTGTCGTGGTTTTGCCCACACCACCCTTCTGGTTGGCGACGGCAAGGATGCGCGGGCTGACGCCTTCAAGACTGGACACGGGTGATCTCCTTGATCTCCAGCACGAACGAATCCGAATCAATCACGCTGGGATGCTGAACAGATTGGAGTCTCCAGTATTTGGCAGCCATCGTCAATTCATCTTCGAGTTTTTGCCCCTTGTGGAAAAGCCCGATGGCACCGTGTTTTAGGAAGGGTTCTGCATGTGATAATAGTTGGTCAAGGGGCGCAAACGCTCGCGCCGTGACGACGTCGACCTGGGACAAGCCCGGCTGGCCGTGGAGACTTTCGAGCCGCTGCTGATGCACGACTCCCGTCGATCCTGTCACCCGTAGCGCTTCGCGCAGGAAGGCACATTTTTTGCCATTGGATTCATAAAAATGCACTGCGGCGTCAGTGGCTATGGCCAGCACAATCCCTGGAAACCCTCCGCCTGAGCCGAGATCGGCAATGTGGCGCGTCGTCTTGGGCAACAGTGGCAGAAGCTGCAAACTATCAGCCACATGCCGCTCCCAGACATCAGGGATCGTGGACGGTGCAATCAGGTTGATCCGCGCCTGCCATATCAACAGCAACTCTACAAAACGCTCGAGTCTGTCCCATGATTCACGTGAAACAACAAACCGGGTATCCAGAGCTGCAGGACGCATCAAGCAGCGCGCACATGTTTGACGTGTGACAGAACAACAGCAAGCGCCGCCGGTGTCATCCCGTCAATACGCGACGCCTGCCCTAACGTCACCGGACGAACCTTCGCCAACTTGTGCCGAAGCTCCATCGAGAGACTGGGCATGCTGTGGTAGTCGAGTGTCGCAGGCAGGGGCAGGTGATCCTCCTTCTGCAAGGCCGCAATTTCAGTCGTCTGGCGGTCGAGATAACCTGCATACAGTGCTTCTGCCTCAACAGCTTCACGGCAATCGGGCGTCAGCCCGCTGATCTGCGGCCAGATCCCTGCCACCCGGTCAAACCCTACATCCGGCATTGCAATCAAATCCATGGCGGTCCGTCGCAGGCCATCTTGATTGACCTTGAGACCCGCCTTCAGGGCTTCCGCTGATGTCATCGACAGGCTCCGCAACATGTTAAACGCAGCGTCGATCCGCTTCAGCTTGGCGTCAAACCGGTTTTCTCTCCTTGAGTGGACCAAGCCAAGGGTTACACCCAACGCAGTCAACCGGCGATCTGCATTGTCCGCCCTCAAACTCAGGCGGTATTCGGCCCGTGACGTGAACATCCGGTAAGGCTCAGCCACACCCCGCGTCACAAGATCATCGATCATCACGCCAAGATAGGCCTCGGAACGCTGAAACACCTGATCCGACTGCCCGCCTGCATGGCGTGCGGCATTCAGTCCGGCCACCAGTCCTTGTGCGGCAGCTTCCTCATATCCCGTTGTACCGTTGATCTGCCCGGCCAGATAAAGCCCCGCCAGACACTTGACGCCAAGCCCGTGCGAAAGCTCCCGGGGATCAACATAATCGTATTCAATGGCATAGCCGGGTCGCAGGATTGTTACACCCGCCAATCCGGGCATGGACCTGATGAACGCCTCCTGCACGTCTTCGGGAAGCGATGTCGAGATACCATTCGGATAAACCGTATCATCATCAAGTCCTTCCGGTTCGAGAAACACTTGATGCGATGTCTTGTCAGCAAAGCGGTGGATTTTGTCCTCTATGGACGGGCAATACCGCGGTCCAACGCCACTGATCTGCCCTGAATAGAGGGGTGATCGCCCGATATTGGCGGCAATGATGCGGTGCGTTTCTTCAGTGGTCTGGGTGATATGGCATGAAACCTGGCGATTGCTGATTGCATCCGTCAGAAAGGAAAACGGTACGGGTTGCTCGTCGCCTTTCTGTTCGTCCAGTTCGTTCCACGCAATGGTTGCCCCGGAAAGCCGCGCTGGCGTTCCGGTTTTCAAGCGTCCAAGCGACAATCCGAATTTGCGGAACTGGTCAGAAAACCCCTTGGACGGGGGTTCACCCACACGACCCGCCGGAATCTGCCGGTCACCAATATGAATAAGTCCGTTGAGAAATGTACCGGTCGTAATGACAACCGCGCGCGTTGCGATTTCACGCCCGTCTTCCAACACCACGCCAGTGACATGGCCATCGTCGTGCAACAACCCGAATGCCGCACCCACAACAACATCAAGACCGCTGTGCTGTGAAATTTCATTTTGCATGGCCTGCCGATAAAGTTTCCGGTCGGCTTGCGCACGCGGTCCCCGCACTGCGGGGCCTTTGGATCGGTTGAGTAACCGGAACTGAATCCCGGCAGCATCACCGACACGTCCCATCAGACCATCAAGAGCATCAATCTCCCGGACCAAATGACCCTTGCCCAAACCACCGATGGCAGGATTGCACGACATCTCGCCAATCGTTTCGAACCGGTGAGTCACAAGACAGGTCTTGGCACCAACGCGCGCCGAAGCCGCCGCCGCTTCACAGCCAGCGTGGCCACCACCAATAACAACAACATCGAACTGCAGGGTCATGCGGTGCCTTATAGTCAGCCCACGGAGGATCGTCAAAAGCGGTTTCACGTGAAACAGGCTGCCGTCTATCACGGCATCGTTTCGGAGTCGAATCAATCGCCTCTATTTGCCGATGCAGAATTCACCGAAGATGTGGCCGAGAAAGTCTTCCACATCGACGCGTCCAGTCACAGAAGCAAGTGCCCGCGCCGCACGCCGCATGTCATCCGCCATCAATTCAAATCCGCGATGAGAGTCAGACTGAAAGTCCGACCCGAGTATGACTTTTAAGATTCGAGCCGCATCGCGCACCCGGTCCGCATGTCTGGCCCGCACAATCACCGCATCATCAACACTGGCAAATCGCTCCGTGATCAAGCGTTGCAGAAGCGCTTCGAACGCGCCCACACTCTCACCCGTCTTGAGCGAAACACCGGCCACTTCGACACCATTTGAATCGTTTCGGACCTGAATCAATGTCTCAGCATCCAGATCCAGCTTATTGAAAAGAATCAGGTCTGGCGTTTTTTCCGGAGTCCCCAAGGGGCCAGAAGGGCCAGTAGGGCCAGAAGGATATGTCCCCATTGCATCTGATGCGACCATCCACACCAGGATGTCAGCAGTCTCAAACTGCGAGTGGGCGCGCGCAATACCTTGCACCTCAACACTGTCGACTGCGGTTTGCCGCACACCAGCCGTATCGATCAAGGTCACAGGGACACCGGAAATCAAAGTGACAGCTTCAATAACGTCTCGTGTCGTTCCCGCCTCAGGCGAGACGATTGCCGCATCCCGTTTGGCCAGAAGATTGAGCAATGTCGACTTGCCGGCATTGGGCGGTCCGCCGATCACCACACGGACACCATTGCGAACGGCGCGAACTGAGTCAGATAACGCAAGCGCCTTTTCAAGATCACCGTACAACCCCTCAATTAGAGGCCGCACTTTAACCAATGCAGCGTCGGCCACACCGTCCTCATCAGAGAAATCGATCACGGCTTCAATCATTGCAATGCAGGCAACAAGTTTTAAACGCCACGCCTCATAAACCGCGCTGGCCTCGCCCAAGAACTGTCGCATGGCGAGCTTGCGTTGAGGCTCACTGTCAGCAGAAAGCAAGTCCGCCAGTCCTTCAACTTCCACCAGATCAAGTTTGCCATGGGCAAAGGCGCGCCGCGTAAATTCACCAGCCTCAGCTGGCCGCAGGGACGCAAACTCTCCAAACACGGAAAACAGCTTCTGCACAATGGCAGGACTTCCATGAATATGAAACTCGGCAACATCCTCACCTGTCACAGTGGCGGGTGATTGAAAGAACAGCACCACACATTTGTCGATGACGTCCTGGGTTACTGGATCTCGCAACGTGACGAGCTGTGCCTGACGCGGGGCAGGGTTCACTCCGGACAGTTTCTTAACAACATCTAAACATGCTGTGCCAGAAAGCCTCACCACGGCGATTCCGGCCCTTCCGCGTCCGCTTGAAACTGCGTAAATGGTATCCGAGGCGTTCATTACGGAAACGAATCGATCAACACACCGGAGACTGACTCCGTCTAGGCATTCATCGAATCGAAGAAATCACTGTTGCCCTTGGTCTGCCGCAACTTGTCGAGCAGGAACTCGATGGCATCCACCGTTCCCATCGGATTGAGGATGCGCCGCAGCACGTAGGTCTTCTTGAGCATGTCCGCCTTGACCAACAGTTCTTCCTTGCGCGTCCCCGATTTGATGATGTCAATTGCCGGGAATACGCGCTTGTCCGCAACCTTGCGGTCGAGGATGATTTCCGAGTTGCCGGTACCCTTGAATTCTTCAAAGATGACCTCATCCATCCGGCTACCCGTATCAATAAGTGCCGTTGCAATAATCGTCAACGACCCGCCTTGCTCGATGTTGCGGGCTGCACCGAAAAACCGCTTTGGCCGCTGCAACGCATTGGCATCCACACCACCGGTCAGAACCTTGCCGGAAGACGGTACAACCGTGTTGTAGGCTCGGCCCAGGCGCGTGATCGAATCAAGCAAGATCACCACATCACGGCCATGCTCTACCAGGCGCTTGGCTTTCTCGATCACCATTTCGGCAACTTGAACGTGGCGCGTCGCGGGCTCGTCAAACGTCGATGAAATCACTTCACCCTTCACCGATCGCTGCATGTCGGTCACCTCTTCAGGCCGTTCGTCGATCAACAATACGATCAGGAAACACTCAGGATGGTTGGTACTGATCGAATGTGCGATGTTTTGCAGAATGACGGTTTTACCCGTCCGCGGCGGCGCTACGATCAATCCGCGCTGACCCTTGCCGATTGGTGCCACGATATCGATAACCCGTGGCGAAAAATCCTTGCGCGTGGGATCGGCGACTTCCATCTCCAACCGTTCATCCGGATAAAGTGGCGTCAGATTGTCAAAATGGACTTTGTGTTTGACCTTCTCGGGATCTTCAAAGTTGATCGTATTGATCTTCACCAAAGCAAAATACCGCTCGCCGTCCTTGGGCCCGCGAATATATCCCTCCACGGTATCACCCGTGCGCAGCGCAAATTTCCGAATCTGGATTGGGCTCAAATATATATCGTCGGGCCCCGCAAGATAATTGGCCTCAGCTGACCTGAGGAACCCGAACCCGTCTTGCAAAACCTCAACCACACCCTCGCCGATGATCTCAACGCTCTTTGCCGCATAGTTCTTTAAAATCGCAAACATGAGCTCCTGCTTGCGCAGCGAACTTGCGTTCTCGACCTCGAGAGACTCTGCCAAACTGACCAGATCCGCTGCGGACTTTCGCTTCAAGTCGGAAAGCTTGATTTCTTTAACTTCAAGTGTGATGTCGGTCATGGCTCAACTGTTCGAAATAAAGTAAATGCAGGACGCAATACTTCTGAATGATCTGGGAAAACGGATGGCAGAACGCCAGCGTGACAAAGGCGTTTACCAGACCAAATCCAAAAACAAAAGCACTTTATGAAAAAGGCCGGACCACAACAAAAATCACGATCCAGATCAGCAACACCGTCGGAATTTCATTGATCAAACGATAATATCGGCCGCTTTTTGCCTGTCCGCCCCGGGCGAAAACCCGAAAATGCTGTTCCAGCAAACCATGAAACAAAAACATGCCAACAACACCGGCAAGCTTCCCCAACAACCAGGGCTCACCCAACCGCACGACGCCCAAATGCAAAAACCCAAGGCCACTGAGAAGTGTGACAACAGCTGCCGGACGCATGATGGCCGACATCAATCGTCGCTCCATGATCTTGAACGTCTCCGACATCTCCGTGTTCGGCGCAGCATCCGCATGGTACACAAAGAGCCGCGGCAAATAGAACAGCCCGGCCATCCACGCAACAACAGCCAAAATGTGCACCACCTTCACCCACTCATAACTCATGCCGCTTCACCATCATATGCCCTGACCTCAGCAACCAAGGCGGCAACTGCGTCCGGATCCGTCTGTTGCTGAATCCCATGACCCAGGTTCATGATGTGCCGCTCCTTCGCAACCGCCTGCACCACAGCCCGCACCTCGCGGCGTAAACTTTCACGCGACCCCAGCAATGCGCCAGGATCAAGATTGCCCTGCACCGCAATCCCGTCAGGCATTCCCCGCAAAACATCGTTGAGGCCAATGCCTTGCTCAACACCGACTGCGGACGCCCCGGTCAATCGCCCAACACGCCCATGATCCGCACCGATACCTCGCGCAAACACGATCACCGGAAATCCGGGATACTCGGACCGAACCCCACGAACAATCTGCGCAATTGGCTCAACCACGAGCCGATCCCGATGTACCACCGGAACATCCCCAGCCCAACTGTCAAAGATCTGCACCACTTCCGCCCCAGCGGCGATTTGCTGGTTGAGATAGATCACCGACACCTCGATCAGTTTCGCCATCAACTCCTCATACCAAGAGGGCGCGGCAACAGCCGCGGCCACTGCCTTTTGCCTGTCTGAACTTCCGCCTTCAATCATGTAGCTCGCCACAGTCCAAGGCGCTCCACAAAATCCAATCAGTGTCTGGTTCGCGTGTCAATTGCGATTTCACACGCTGAACAGTTCCACAGACCTGTTGAAACTGAAATGCACTTGAATCAACACGCAAGCGCCGCACATCTTCGGCATCGGCGACAACAGATAACCGCGGGCCCTCGTTCTCAACAAAAGCCAGATCAAGGCCCATGGCATGGGGCACAACAAGAATATCAGAAAACAAGATTGCAGCATCAAGATCGAACCGCAGCAAAGGCTGCAATGTCACCTCTGCCGCAAGATCAGGCGCATAACACAAGTCAAGAAACGAACCGGCCTGCTGCCGCAGCTGCCGATACTCAGGCAAGTACCGTCCTGCCTGTCGCATCAGCCAGATCGGTCGACGGACTGGGGCGCGTAAAGTCAAAACATCAAGCAGGGGTCCAGGCATGAATATCCGGTTTGCCTCTAAATAAGAAATAAGTTTAATTGAATTGATGTATTTGTTGGTCTGTGATTTGCGGGAATAGCGAGGATAAGCATAACATCTTCTTGCAACGCCTGTGGATGGCACTGGATAACGTCATTTATGATTGAAATCGAGCATGATTTTCAAAAGCTTGCCGATAGCAAACATGTCCACATAAAAACCACCGCGGGAAACCAAGGCAAAGCCGCTCAAGCCGATCCTGTGGACTACGCACAGGTTATGAACAGCCCGAAATCCTCTGTCCAAATTCACCTCCACTTGTCCACAGGCAGGGCCAATCCATCCCCGCTATACACAACCCGGCAGGCCACCTTGCCCTGTTGGCTTTCTGGCCTCAATCCGGTCTAATGGCACCATGAACAAAAACAGAAGAGCTTGCGTGATCGGCCATCCGATTAGTCACTCACGGTCTCCCATAATCCACACTTACTGGCTGACCCAACACGCCATGGATGGCAGCTATGAGCGGCGCGAAATCCAACCGGCCGAGTTGGAAAAATTCATGAACGACCTGCCGCACTCTGAATTTGTCGGCTGCAACATCACCATTCCCCACAAGGAACAAGCCTTGCGCTATGTCGATGAAGCAGATGACACCTCCCGCCGCATCGGGTCCATCAACACGGTTTGGATTGAAAACGGCAAGCGTCACGCCATGACCACCGACGGTATTGGATTCTGCGCCAACATCGAAAACACCATCACCAATTTCGATTTTGACAGCAAAACCGTGACGGTGGTCGGTGCGGGAGGATCAGCCCGCCCGGTCATTGATGAAATGTTGCGCCGTGGTGCTGGGCAGATCACGATTGCCAATCGGAATCTGGAACGCGCAAAGGATATTGCAACGCTCTTTGGAAAATCCGTAACCGCGGTTGCCCTGACCGACGTCAACCTTGCCCTGCCCCGTAGCGATCTCCTGGTGAACACGACGTCCATCGGCCTTGCCGGTGAAAGCAGCTACCCGGCCGACCTCGCCAAACTCCCCGATCATGCGATCGTGAGTGACATTATCTACGCGCCGCTCGAAACACCGCTGTTGCGGGTCGCAAAGGCAAGGCACCTCAGAACCGTGACAGGTCTCGGAATGTTGCTGCAACAAGCCGTACCCGGCTTTGAAAAATGGTTTGGTATAAGACCTGTGGTGACACCCGAACTTTACGACCTGGTGGCCGCCGATCTTGCGCAGGCAACGCACTGATGCTGGTGGTGGGTCTCACTGGTTCCATTGCAACCGGAAAGTCAGAGGTCGCAAAACGCTTTCAGGCGCGGGCCATTCCCGTCTTTGATGCCGATGCGCAAGTGCACAGCCTCTATGCCAGTCCGGAAGGCGTTGCGATGGTGCAGGCGATTGTTCCGGATGCCATCATCAACGCGCGGGTTGATCGCCAGCGCTTGGGCGATCACTTGACCAAACATCCCAACTTGCTCACCACACTGGAAACCGGGGTTCATGCCGTGCTGGCCGGTCGGCGACAGGATTTTCTTTCTCGTGCCTGGTCTGAGAATCACCAAATTGTCGTCCTCGATATTCCTCTGCTCTTCGAGAAGAACATGGAACATGATGTTGATCTGGCCATAGTTGTATCATCCCCGCCGCACCTCCAGTGCCAGCGCGCCCTGGCACGTCCAGGCATGACTCTGGAAAAACTAGAAATGATTCTTGCCCGACAGCTGGGGGATCTTGAAAAACGCCGCCGCGCTGACTTTGTCATTGAAAACGACGGCACACTGGACCAATTACACCAACGCACCGATCACCTTATCGATGTGCTCCTGGCGAAAGCAAAACATGCGTGAAATCATTCTCGATACGGAAACCACAGGACTTGATCCCGCCAAGGGCGACAGGCTGGTCGAGATTGGCGCCGTCGAACTCCTGAACCATCTGCCGACTGGTAAAACCTTTCACCGCTACATCAATCCGGAACGCGACGTCCCGGCCGAGGTTGTGGCCGTTCACGGATTGACTTCGGAATTTCTCCGCACCCAGCCAGTGTTTGCCGATATTGTTGCAGACTTTTTGATCTTTATCGCGGATGCGCCGCTGATCATTCACAACGCCAGTTTCGATGTTGGCTTCCTCAATGCCGAACTCGCTTATCTTGATCGCGAACCCATCATGCCGGCCCGTGTCATTGACACCCTGCAATTGGCAAGGCGCAAATTCCCCATGGCAGGCAACAGTCTTGATGCTCTTTGCCGCCGATTTGGCGTCGACAACTCACGCCGGACCAAACACGGCGCACTGCTCGATTCGGAACTCTTGGCCGAAGTTTATTTGGAGCTGATTGGCGGCCGCCAGACAGCATTGATCCTGAATGATCAGACCCTTACCCGCAGAACCTTTGCCATAACGACGACCCTGACAGCCCGGCAACGTCCAACCCCGTTGCCGTCCCGCCTGACCGACGAAGAGCGCGACGCCCATAGCGCCCACGTCGCGTCCTTGGGGCCAGATTCCCTGTGGAGAAAACTGTTGTCTGTGGCTTGACGCCTCGGCCTAACAGTTAGGCCTGAGCCGTTGCTGCTTGCCGCAGGCGCTGTTGGTACATGGCGGCAAAATCAATGGGGTCGAGCATCAAGGGCGGGAAGCCACCATTGCGGGTTGCGTCAGCCATGATCTGGCGCGCAAACGGAAACAACATGCGCGGGCATTCAATCAGCACAGCAGCGTGCAAGAGGTTCTGCGGAAATCCTTCCAGGCGGAAGATCCCGGCATAAAGCAGTTCGGCGGCAAAAATGGTTTTATCGTCACCCGTCGCCTTGGCATCGAGATGCAACTCGACTTCAAAATCATTCGGTCCGAGATTGCGTGCATTGACATTGACGGAGATGTTGATGTCCGGCTGCTTTTGTTGAGGCGCCAACGAACCCGGGGCGTTGGGATTTTCAAAACTGAAATCCTTCAGGTATTGACCCAGGATCCGCATCGATGGCTGGGCACCCGGCTGTGGTGGTGTCGTGCTCAACTGCACTGTTTCGGCAGCAGCAGGTGTCGTGACCTTGACGCTGGCCGCGGCCGGAGCTGTTTTGTTGGCGCCGTTGGTAGCCTTCTTGGCGGCCGGTTTTGTTGGTTTTGCCATAGTGTGCCTCTCTGCAACAGGCAGATTCGCCTGCCTTGAATGATGGCAGGGGCTATCACGGAATACGTTGGCACGGCAAGACGTTCGGCGTCCTCCTGCCGTGCCGTGACCGTTGACGCCCACGTGTCGCCCACCGTGCCGCCCACCGTGCCGCATTGTCACTTTGATTGCGTCACAAGGACGCCTATATAAGCTGCCAGAGAGTGCACCGATTAGAGAAAGCGATTGTAACATCCCATGTTGGACCCATTGAACCTGATCTTGATGGCCGTGGCTGCGGTGGTCCTGTGGAAACTGAAATCGGTCCTTGGCGAAAGGACAGGATTCGAGAAAACCATCGATCCCTTGGCACCGCGCAACGACCGTCCGGCCGAAAACGACAACGTTATTCACCTCCCCGGAACCAAAAAGCCAGAAGACGTGAAACCCGAACAACCAATTTGGCAGGGCTTTGCTGTCGAGGGTTCAGATGCGGCGGACGGGCTTGAAAAAATCGCAACCGCATCCGGCGACTTTAGTCCCCAATCTTTCCTCGATGGCGCAAAGCTCGCCTATGAGATGGTGCTAGAGGCGTTTGCCAAGGGCGACCTGAAGGCGCTCAAACCACTCTTGGCAGCCGACGTCTACGACAGCTTTGCCGAAGCCGTCGAACAGCGGACCAAGGCCGGTCAAACCATGTCCATGCAGTTTGTGGGTGTCAAATCGGCCAAGATTGTCCACGCCCGGCTGGAGGGCAAAAAGGCCCAGCTTTCGGTTGAAATTGTCGGCGAAATGATCAGTGCCATCCTCGATCAGTCCGGAACGGCAATTGAAGGTGATCCACGCCATGTCCGCGACGTCCATGATCAGTGGACATTTGAGCGTGATATATCAGCCCGCGATCCCAATTGGAGAGTGACCGACACCACTGATGACGAAGCCTGACCAGACTGCGCGGGTACGCCAATCAAGGCTGGCCCATGCGGTGGTACTGGCCTTGGCCGTATGTCTGCTGCTAACACCGCCGACAATCATGGCCAAACCTTTTGCACCACTCGAACCAGTGTCATTCGCCAACCTGACGGGTTGGGCCGACGACGACCACGCCGCAGCTCTCGCAACATTTCGCCGATCATGTCGTGAAATCCTGGCGACCGGCCATGGCTTCAAACGCAGAGTGGTTTTTGGCGGCAGCAAGGAAGACTGGATCAATGTCTGCAAGGCCGCAACTTTGGACCAGAATGCAAAAGCATTCTTCGAAACCAGGTTTCGCGCTTTTCGTGTCGTCGACAGTGAGCGCGAGGCGGGATTGTTCACTGGCTATTTTGAACCCGAAGCCGAAGGCAGTCTCCAAAAAACCGAGACCTACAGCGTCCCGATTTATCGCAAACCAGGCGATCTCGTCGCCCTTGATGCAAAAGGTACGAAGGTCACCGGCCTCAAATATGGGCGTTACGAAAAAGGCACGGCAAAGCCCTATTACTCCCGTCAGGACATCGAACAGGGTACTTTGCAGGGCAAAGGCCTCGAAATTGTCTGGTTGAAAGACTGGGCCGATGCCTTTTTCATTCACATCCAAGGGTCTGGCCGTGTGCGGCTGCCGGATGGATCAACCATCCGTCTTGCCTATGCCGCCAAGACCGGCCTTCCCTATACAGCCATTGGTGGAGTTCTCGTGTCCCGTGGCATCTTGACCCGCGAAACCAACTCCATGCAGGCAATCCGCTCATGGTTGGCGGACAATCCCCAGGCCGCGCGGGAGCTCATGTGGCAGAACCAGTCATTCGTGTTTTTCCGCGAAACCAAAATCACCGATCCGCACCTCGGTGCCATTGCGGCCCAACAAGTCAATCTCACACCCCGCCGCAGTCTTGCTGTCGACCGGAGCAATTGGATGTTTGGCACCCCAGTCTGGCTTGACACCCACACACCACCCGAATCTCCCGACGGTTCAAAACCCCTCCGCACACTGATGATTGCGCAGGATACCGGAACTGCAATCAAGGGCCTTGCGCGCGGCGACGTCTACTGGGGCTGGGGCAATGAAGCAGCAACGATCGCAGGCCATATGAAGAGCTCGGGAACAATGACGGTACTCCTTCCCGTTGAGCTCTCTGAAAAACTGGGCCTTGCACCATGAAACCGCCGGTGTTGCCGGACCACAGTCTGTGGGTTGATGTCACCCACACCATTCAGCCGCTGAAATCCCAACGCTCTGCCAGCGTACGTCATGCGGTGACGTCTGCAAGGCCAATTCTGAACCGCATGCTTTACACTCAAGCTGTTCACCCTGCTCAACTCATCCAGCGTCACGAACCACCACCCATTGCCGCCTTCGACCGGCGCACTGCACAGAAACTGTCACGCGGCCAGATGGAACCTGACTCGCGTATCGATCTCCACGGCGAAACGGTCGAAACGGCCCGCATGAAACTCTACGCCTATCTTCAATCCCAACAACATCAGGGCAACAGGCTGGTTCTTGTTATAACCGGAAAGGGTGCCTCGCCCTACGCCCGCCATACCCTTCACACCCGCCAGGTGTTTCACACGCCCGAGCGCGAGGGCCGTCTGCGCCGCGAGGTCGTCCTGTGGTTTCACGAGGCCCAGTTTCGCAGTCACGTCGTTGGCTATCAACCCGCCCATCCGCGCCACGGTGGGGGCGGCGCTTTCTATGTCAAATTGCGCAAAGCCCATTCATGACACCTTTTGGCGCCCGACTTCGCACCCTGCGTCAGGAGCGTGGCATTACGCTCCGCGAAATGGCCCGTGCCGTCGGTGTATCAGGTGCCTATTTGTCGGCACTCGAACACGGTAAACGCTCACGGCCCTCGTGGAACCTCGTGCAGCGCATCATCACCTACTTCAACATAATTTGGGATGACGCTGAAGAGCTCGCCCGTCTCGCCCGTTTGTCCCATCCCAAAATTACCATCGACACAGCAGGCCTCGATCCTGTGGCAACCGAATTGGCCAACCGCTTGGCCGTGGCCATTGGCAAGCTCGACGAACACGGTCTCCGCCACATGCTGCAGGCCCTTGAAATGGCACAATCGCGGATCAGAAGACCCAGTTAAACACGGCATTAAACCTATGCACGATCAGAGTTGCAAGAAAGTGCCAGACTCGCAATAATAATTGGTATCATGGCAGAAATAACCACAATCGACGGCACGCCCACCAATGGCGCCAACCCCCTGATCGACAGCCTCGTCTGGGGTGGAGCATGGACATCTGGTGGTGCTTCGCCCGTGACCATCACCTATGCCTTCGCCAGCGGTCTTGACCCCAATGAACCAACCGCTCCGGTCACCGGCAAGAATTGGATTTCGGCTGAACGCGAAGCCATGCGCTCCGTTGTCCGTGGTTGGGAATCAGTCGCCAACATAGATTTTGTTGAAAAATCCACCATGGCAGGTGATGCCGATGTCTGGTTCTGGTTGCTCGACGATCAAGACATGGGCGGCAATTTTGGGTATTCTGAAGCGCCCGACCCCGGGATGGGTCCTTTTGAGCCCCTATACCTCAGTCTCAATTGGCAATCCAAAGCCTGGATTCAAGGCAATTTCGCAAAAGGCAGCCTCACCTATGCCGTGATGTTGCATGAGTTGGGTCACACGCTGGGCCTCGCCCATCCCCATGATGGCGGCACGCAAACATCGTCAAACAACTTTCCGGGTGTGACGGCAGAATTCGATGATTTTGGCGACTTCAATCTTAATCAGGGCATATTCTCGGCCATGTCGTACAATGATGGCTGGCTCACCCGATACCCCCAGCACAAGGCCGTGAACTTTGGCCTGCAAGCAACACCCATGGCCCTTGATATCGCCGCCATTCAGGCAATCTATGGCGCCAACATGTCCTACAACACAGGAGATGACGTCTACGCTTTGCCCACAGTCGGAGCCACAGGAACCAGCTGGTCTTGCATCTGGGACGCAGGCGGCAGCGATACCATCACCGTCGCAGGCACGTCCACCGCGGCGACAATCAATCTCCAGGCCGCAACACTGACCGGAGCAAAGGCTGGCGGTGCCGTGTCCTCCGTTGATGGCATTGTCGGCGGCTTCACCATTGCCAATGGTGTCGTCATTGAAAATGCCACAGGTGCCAGTGGTGCGGATACCTTGATCGGCAATGCCGCAGACAATGTGTTGAACGGCCGCAAGGGTGCCGATGTGTTGCGTGGCGGCGATGGCAATGACACGTTTCTGGGTGGCAAGGGCGATGACACCATGAAGGGTGGCAATGGCAGCGACACAGTGTCCTATGAAAATCTTGGCGCAGCCGTGAATGCCAGTTTGCTCCGTGGCACCTCCACGTCGACGGCCAAGACCGGCAAGGACAAATATGCCTTCGTCGAAAACCTGCGCGGCGGCAACGGCAACGATATCCTCGAGGGCAACAATGGCTCCAACACGCTCGAAGGCCGGGGCGGCAGCGACAGGTTAAAGGGTGGTCTCGGCGCCGACCAGTTTTATTTCTCAACCACAGCTGACGGTACAATCGACAGCCTCAAGGACTTTAGCTCTGGCGAAGACAGGATTGTGATCAGCCGTGCTGCATTCCAAAGCCTGGCCGGGGTGTCGACGTGGTCTTCAAATCATTTCGTCGCGGGCACAACCGCTGTGGATGGCGATGACTTTATTCTCTTCGATGCGGCGTCGGGAACACTGGCCTACGACGCCGACGGCGACGGTGCAGGCACCAGCATAGTATTCGCCGAGCTCAAAGGCTTTTCAGTGACAGTCGCCGACATACTGCTGGTCTGAGGTCTCGCTTGACCATCACGGATACTCTAAGGTCCTCCTAAACGAGACGGATGCCGCGATCAGAAAAACTCTGGCGGGTCGCGTCTGCTGATCCACCAAGGTCGATGGCGCGGGTAGCGTGTTCAATGACAGTCGTGTCCAGCCCCAGGGCCTTGGCATCTTCGGCCGAATAGCGCACGCAATAGTCGAAAGCGAGCCCCACCAGCGTGACAGAGGTCAGGCCGCGCTCCTTCAAATAACCACCGAGACCGGTGGGCGTCACATGATCATTCTCGAAAAATGCGGAATAGGAATCAACCGATTTGCGAAAGCCCTTGCGGATGATGAGTTCGGCATGGGGAATGTCGAGGTCTTTGTGGAACTTCGCACCCTTGCTGCCGATGATGCAGTGATCTGGCCACAGGGTTTGTGGTCCATAGGGCATGGCGATTTGCGTGAAAGGTGCGGCCCCCTCATGCTGTGAGGCAAAGGACGAATGACCCCTTGGATGCCAGTCCTGTGTCAGCACCACACGTTCAAACCCGGTTGCCAATTGATTGATGACGGGTACGATCTCATCGCCCCCCGACACGGCCAGATGTCCGCCGGGGCAGAAGTCATTCTGCACATCAATGACGATCAGGACCTTGTTCATTCATGTCCTTTCAGAGGATTGCATTGAGAGCCGCCGCACAGCCCTTGAAGGCCGGAAATTTGTCCATGATCACATAGAGCGGAATGGGTTTCATCACGCCAGCGATACGGCCCTTGTCTTCAAACACGCCACGGTACTTGGGGTGTTGTAAGGGCGTTGCAAGTGAAGGAACGATTCCGCCCGCAAGATAAACGCCACCGCGGGCCTGCAAGGCCATGGCGGCATCACCGGCCAGGCGGACGAGAAACGTCATGAAGTGATCGAGCGTCTTGACCGCAGCTGCGTCTGTCCCGGCGAGGCCCGCCTGCATCACGGCTTCGGGAGTCTGCAATACCGGTGACGCTGCAACCGCGCGATAGAGCGCCAGCATTCCGGGACCCGTCAGCACATCTTCCACTTCGGCAAAATTGTCGCTGCCGACGATCTTGTCTTTCAGGGCAAGTTCCTCTGCCGTCACCACGGGAAGTGTTACGTGGCCCATTTCGCCGGGGATCGGCATCCAGCCAGAGTTTGGCAAGGGAGCCAGTGTAGCCATGCCAAGGCCAGTCCCTGGCCCCAGCACCACTTTGACCATGGGCTTGGCGATTTTCTCGCCCCCAATTTGAACCAGATCGCCATTAGCAATATGGGGTAACGACCAGGCCAGGGCTTCAAAATCATTGAGCAGCCGAAAACGTTTGGCCCGTGCGGCCTTGCGCAAGGAATCCGCACTGAAGGTCCAGTCCCGGTTGGTCAGTGTAATGGTTTCGCGGTCGACAGGCGCTGCAACATCCACAGCAGCACCAGCCAGCTCGGAAATGCCGCGCTTGTCCAGATAGTGGACAATCGCCGTCTCCAGATTGGCGAAACTGTCATTCTTGAGGACTTCGACATCGCGCACTGTGGTTGATCCAATGTCAATCAATCCGAAGCGTGAATTGGTGCCGCCGATATCGCCCAGAAGGGCCATATTTGTCGTGTCTGTCATGCGCAATTGTCTGCCACAGCCCATGCAAAAGGGCAACTCTGGACGACGCAACATCGATCAGCTACAGGGGCGACACGTTCATCCAGAGTATCCCATCCGTGGCATTATCCATCCCTGAAGAAGTTGCGCGCCGTCGCACCTTCGCCATCATTTCACATCCAGACGCCGGCAAAACCACCTTGACCGAAAAGCTGTTGCTGTTCGGCGGTGCCATCCAGTTGGCGGGCCAAGTGCGGGCCAAGGGGGATCGGCGACGCACGCGCTCGGACTGGATGTCGATTGAACGGGCGCGCGGCATTTCAGTTGTGACGTCAGTCATGACATTCGAGTATGGCGGCTGCGTTTTCAACTTGCTCGACACGCCAGGCCACGAAGACTTTTCGGAAGATACCTACCGCACACTGACAGCTGTTGACGCAGCCGTCATGGTGATCGACGGGGCCAAAGGCATTGAAGACCGCACCCGCAAATTGTTTGAAATCTGCCGCCTGCGTGACATTCCCATCGTGACCTTCATCAACAAGCTCGACCGTGAAACCCAGGAACCGCTCAACCTCATTGATGAAATCGAAAAAGGACTGGCACTCACCGCCGTGCCCATGGTCTGGCCCATCGGGTTGGGGCGGCATTTTGCCGGAACCTACGACCTGACGGAGCCGCGCATGCGCAGACTCGATGCCAGTGCTGACGGAGAGGTGGTTTCCGGTCCAGACGATAGCAAAGTCACCGCCCTGCTCCAGCCCGGTGTCGCCGCCCATTTCCAGGAAGAGATCGCACTCGTTTCAGAAGTGGCCCGCAGCTTTGACCGGCAGTCGTTTGCCGAAGGTCATATGTCGCCGGTGTATTTTGGTTCGGCCATCAAGAATTTCGGGGTCAGGGATTTGCTGGAAGCCCTGATCAAATACGCGCCGCCACCGCGCGACCAGAAGGCCCGCAGCCGGGTGATCAAGGCGACAGAACCTAAACTCACAGGTGTCGTATTTAAAATCCAGGCCAACATGGATCCCAACCACCGCGACCGCATCGCCTTCATGCGGGTCTGTTCCGGCAAGCTGACGCGCGGCATGCGAACAACGATTGTGCGCACCGGCAAAACGCTGGCTCTCAATGCCCCGCAGTTCTTTTTTGCCCAAGACCGCTCGCTCGCCGAGGAAGCTTTTGCTGGCGATGTGGTCGGTATCCCCAATCACGGCGTGTTGCGCATCGGCGACACCCTGACCGAAGGTGAAACTGTGGTGTTCACGGGTGTTCCAAGTTTTGCGCCAGAAATCTTGCGGCGCGTGCGTCTGGGTGATCCCATGAAAGCCAAGAAACTGCGTTCTGCTCTGGAGGAGCTGGCTGAAGAGGGCGTTGTGCAACTATTTACGCCACAAGATGGTTCAGGCGCCATTGTCGGTGTTGTCGGCGCCTTGCAGCTGGACGTGCTGGCGGACCGGCTCAATCAGGAATATGGTGTGCCTGTTGAATTCGAAACCACCCGATTTGAGGTGCTGCGCTGGATCACCTGTGAAGATGCCAAGACACTGGACACGTTCACCGATAGCAACCGCTCATCCATCGCCCACGATCTTGATGGCGCGCCGGTCTTTCTGGCAAGTTCTTCGTTCACGCTCAATTATGCCATGGAACGGGCACCAGGAATCAAGGTTCATACCATCAAGGAAATCCATGGATAGCACCCATGCCCGCTGATCTCGATATCTGGCACATGATTGCCATTGCTCTGATTTTCATGATGTGGGCGGGTTACAGTCCCGTTCTCAACACGTTTGGTCACGGCACGTTGAATGCCCAATTGCATGGCGTGCGCATGATGTGGATGCGGAACCTGCTCAATTCCAAGCGGGAAAATCGGGTCTTTGATGGTATCCTCCTGGGCCACATCTCTGCTGCCATGTCATTTTTTGGATCAGCAACACTCATCGTGCTTGCCGGTCTTCTTGGCGCACTGGCGGGCATCAACAGTGTTCATGCCACACTTCTGGCCTTGCCTTTTTTCCCACAAACGACGCTGCAGTTATTCACCATACATTTTGCTGCCGTGACGACGATTGTGGCATTTGCGTTTTTCAGTTTCACCTATGCGCTGCGAAAATTGGCTTACACCTTGGCCATGATCGGCGGTCTGCCAGAAGCTCCGTGTACGGATGATCAGTCTCAGACCATGATCGACCAGACGGCAGTGGTACTGACAGATGCCGTGAAAAGCCTGAATACAGGGATCCGCGGATTCTATTTTGCGGTGGCCGCCCTGTTCCTGTTTGCGGGTCCAGTCGTTTCGATCACTGTGACCATTTTTATCAGCGGACTTTTGTATTGGCGTCAGGGCCTTTCAACCGTGGCACTGGCCATCGAGCGCTACGTCGATGCCATGAACCACAGGCAACGTTAGAGCGAAATGCCGCTACAAGGAATCGGCGTCATGATCTGGCTCTTTGTCTGACGCGGCATTTTCGCAGAGAACCGGTTCCACTTTTCTGCATGCCGCTCTGGCGGCAGCACAGATCAACGCAGTTTTGCAGCCTGACTTGCCAGTGCTGCAATTCCAGCCCAGTCGCCTGATACAACCAGGTTTTTTGGCGCCATCCATGATCCGCCGATGGTGATGACATTGGCAAGCTTCAGGTAACTGGGTGCCAGTGCAGGCGTGATTCCACCTGTCGGGCAAAACTTGATCTGCGGCAAGGGAGACGCCAGTGATGACAGGTAAGCCACACCGCCTGCCGGTTCAGCCGGGAAAAATTTCTGGATTTTGTAGCCCCATTCCAGCAACGCCATGCATTCGCTCGCCGTCACACCGCCCGGCAACAAGGCAATTTCACGATCTTCCGCTTCACCAAGCAACTTGCCCGTTGACCCCGGTGAGACAGCAAACGTGCAACCGATCTTGTCGCAGTCACGCAGCTGCTTTGGTGTCAGCACTGTCCCGGCACCAACGATGGCACCTTCCACTTCTGCAATGATCGCCTTGATGCAATCCATCGCCGCGTCCGTACGCAAGGTGATTTCAAGCACAGGCAATCCGCCTTTCACCAGTGCACGGGCCAATGGCACAGCCTGTTTCACATCTTCGATCACCATGACGGGAACGACGGGTGCTTTTTTCAGCGCATCTTCCAGACCGGCCTGCGGAGATTTCTTTGACATCACGCCACCTCAAATATGGATGCGCCCTGATCAGCGCGACCGGCGCGGTCACGGAAACTGGCGAACAGTTCCCGTCCAACACCATACTCATTGCGGGACAGGTCAACTTGCACTGGTGCCCTCCTATTGAATTCTTCCGTATCAACCAGCACACTGAGAGTGCCTGCCACCGCATCGATGCGGATAATGTCACCGTCACGGATTTTGGCAATGGGCCCGCCGTCAGCGGCCTCCGGAGTAACGTGAATGGCAGCGGGAACTTTGCCTGATGCGCCCGACATGCGGCCATCGGTGACCAGGGCCACCTTCAATCCGCGCTCTTGCAGTACGGCCAGTGGCGGTGTCATGCGGTGCAGTTCCGGCATGCCACAGGCCTTCGGTCCCTGAAACCGGACCACAGCCACAACATCTTCATTCAATTGACCTGCTTTGAAAGCCGCCATCATCTCGTCTTGAGAATGGAAAACCTTTGCCGGTGCCTCGATGATGTGACGCTCTTCCTTGATGGCTGATGTCTTGATGACGGCGCGTCCCAGATTGCCCATCAGCACATTCAAGCCGCCTGTAGTCTGAAATGGCTCAGCCACACCACGTAGCACTTTATCGTCTCCTGATTTGCGAGCCGCATCTGTCCACGTCAGGCCACCAGCAGCATCAAGCTTTGGTTCCGTCAGATAACCATCGAGTCCGGCTCCCATGATGGTGCGCACATCATTGTGCAGGAGTCCCGCCGCCAACAATTCGCGCATCAGATAGCCCATGCCACCAGCAGCATTGAAGTGGTTCACGTCAGCCACGCCATTGGGATAGATGCGGGTGAGCAAGGGCACGATACGCGAGATGTCCGACAAATCATCCCAGGTGAGTATGATGCCAGCTGCCGCTGCCATGGCAATGAGATGCATCGTATGATTGGTCGAGCCGCCCGTTGCCAGCAGCCCGACGACACCGTTGGTAACACTCTTCTCGTCATAGATCAAGCCGATGGGCGTGTAGGAGTTGCCAAGGGCCGTGATCGACAGGGCCTGTTTGGTAGAGGCCTTGGTGATCTCATCGCGCAGCTTGGTGCCTGGATTGACAAAGGTTGAGCCGGGCAAATGCAGGCCCATGATTTCCATGAGCATCTGATTGGAGTTGGCAGTGCCGTAGAAGGTACATGTGCCGGGGCCGTGATAGGATTGGGCTTCTGCCTCCAGAAGTTCGGCGCGGCCGACTTTTCCCTCAACATAGAGTTGGCGAATCTTGGCCTTCTCATCATTGGGCAAGCCCGACGTCATGGGCCCCGCAGGAATGAAGACGGCAGGGAGATGGCCAAAGGCCAGCGCACCCATGATCAGGCCCGGTACAATCTTGTCGCAAACACCGAGATAGACTGCGGCATCAAACATTTGGTGCGACAAGGCGACAGCTGTGGAAAGCGCGATCACATCACGCGAAAACAAGGACAGGTCCATGCCGCTTTCGCCTTGGGTCACACCATCGCACATGGCAGGCACACCGCCTGCAACTTGAGCCGTGCCGCCTGCGTCCCGGGCCGCCTGCCGGATGATCTCAGGATAATTTTCGAAGGGTTGGTGGGCCGACAGCATGTCGTTGTAAGACGTAACGATGGCGAGATTGGCACCCGTGCCGTTGCGCAGTTCATTCTTGTCATGTGTATTGCAAGCGGCAAATCCGTGTGCCAGCGAGGCACAGCCCAATGCCTTGCGCGTCGGTTGGTTGCTGCGCGCCGCCTCGATGCGCTCGAGATAGCGACGTCGCGAGACCTTGCTGCGCTCAGTGATTCTTTCGGTGACGCGGGCGAGTGCGGGCAGGACAGACATGATCAAACCTTTGGTTTCAGGGGCACCAGTAAATGTGTAGCGGTGTTGCGAGATGAAGGACGGCGCGAACGGGCATCCCAAATGCATCGCCGCCGGAGATGGCTTTTTCGAGGACATCAAATTTTTCGCGGCCTTCAACGTGGAGCGCCAGGAAATCCGTCGCCGCAAGTGCTACCAGATTGAACGTCAATCGCGTCTCACCGGCTCCGGGCGCATTGAGTGTCACAATGGAAGGCTTGGCCTGCATGTCGAGGGCCGCTGCCAATGTATCGCCACCCGGAAAAAATGACGCTGTGTGGCCATCGCTGCCCATGCCTAAAACGACGGCCGCAAATCGTCCCATGCGGGCCGCTGCCGGATTATTGTAAAGTGGTTCAAACGTTGCAGCGGCCGCCTTGTTCTGGAGCAAGTGCTGACGCACCAGTTTGGCATTGGACCGCGGGCTGTCTTCCGGAACGGCGCGCTCATCAACAAGGGTAACGATCACCTTGTCCCACGAAATCTCAGCCTGCGACAGGGTTTGTAAAAACAACGCCGGCGTTGTCCCCCCAGACACGGCCAGGAAGGCTGACCCCCGGTGACTCACCGATTTCGAGAGGCTCTGCGCCACGCGGTGAGCGAGACCCGAAGCCAAGTCGTTACGATTATCAAAAGTGCGACGGGACAGGATCATGCCACAGATTCGTTCCAGGTCCTGCCGTCCCGCTCGATCAGGGCAACAGATGCTCCCGGTCCCCATGTTCCCGATGTATAGGGTTTTGGCAGGTCATTTGAGTCTTTCCAGTGATCAAGAATAGGATCAATCCAGGCCCAGGCTGCAGCCACTTCGTCACGGCGCATGAACAATGTTTGATTGCCACGAATGACGTCAGTCAGCAGGCGTTCATAGGCATCAGGATTGCGGGCATCGAAAGCTTCGGCAAATGTCATGTCGAGTGGCACATGTTGCATGCGCATGCCGCCGGGCCCAGGATCCTTGATCATGATCCACAGTTTCACACCTTCGTCAGGCTGCAAGCGCAACACCAGGCGATTGGCTTTCACTTGGCCGGCTGCCTTGTCAAAAATCGAATAGGGCACGGGCCGAAACTCGACGGCGATCTCCGAGACCCGGGACGGCAGGCGCTTGCCTGTGCGCAGAAAAAATGGAACACCCGACCATCGCCAGTTTCCAATCTCGGCTTTCAGAGCAACAAAGGTTTCGGTTTTCGACGTGTCATTGCCCAGTTCTTCAAGATACCCCCCCACGGCCCCCGTTGCCGATGCACCGGGTGCATATTGGCCGCGGACCACATTCGACCAAAGCGTATCAGATGTGAAGGGCTTCAGGGATTGCAGCACCTTCAGTTTTTCATCACGCACGGCATTGGCTTCAAGCGAGCGCGGAGGCTCCATGGCCACGAGGCACAGGAGTTGCAGAATATGATTCTGCACCATGTCGCGCAGCGCACCTGATGTATCGTAATATCCCGCACGTCCTTCCACGCCCAACGTTTCCGCCACCGTGATCTGCACGTGATCAATGTACTGGGCGTTCCATAAGGGTTCGAACAGGGCATTGCCAAAGCGCAACGCCATGAGATTCTGCACGGTCTCTTTGCCCAGATAATGATCGATGCGATAAATGGCAGGCTCGGCAAAGACAGCGCCGATCTGGTTATTGACGGCTTCTGCAGATGCACCATCCTTGCCCAGCGGTTTTTCGACCACCACACGAGACTGCGGTGTGACCAACCCATGCTGGCCCAATCTCTCGCAGATGGGGCCAAAAAGATCCGGGCCGACAGCCAGATAGAAAACGCGGATGCGTTTTTCGAAGCCCTTGAGAACAGCGTCCAGGTTCGCCCAACCATCTTCAACGGTCGCTTCAGCAGCTACATAACTCAGGCGATTGAGAAAGCGCGCCATGACGTCGGGCTTGCGATCAGTTTCAGAAACGTGAGCTTCCAACGCTTTTTGCGCAAAGGTCTTGAATTCATCATTGCTCATGACCCGGCGCGACGATCCGATAATGCGTGCATCCGGTGGCAGCTGGCCTTGTTCGTCACGATGAAACATGGCCGGGATCAATTTGCGCTGGGCCAGGTCACCGGTTGCACCAAAGACCACCAAGTCAAAAACATCGACAGGAATGATACGGGTTGTCATGATTTGTTACCGCGCGACTTTCTGGGATTTGAGGAGCGTACATCAATTTCAGCCTGTCTACATCGCTCAAATGCCACTGGCAATAAATCATTCGGCATGATTTATTGTCGGTAAAGATAGGGGAAGCAGACATGATTTTATGTTGCGGCGAAGCACTGATCGATTTTCTACCCCGCAAGGGCACCGATGGAGCTGATGTCTTTCAACCTTTCAATGGCGGCTCGGTTTACAACACCGCTATTGCACTGGGTCGGTTAGGCCAAAAAGTCGGATTGTTTGCCGGTATATCACAGGATTTCTTTGGTGACAGTTTGATGGACGGCTTGAAAGCCAGCAACGTCGATCTCAAATATTGCCGACGCAAACCGAATCATACGACCCTCGCATTCGTCAAACTCACCGACGGCCATGCGCGCTATTCATTTATCGATGACGCATCCGCTGGCCGCAATCTGGTCAAGTCAGATTTGCCAAAGCTTCCAGCCGCAGTTAGGGCCCTGCATTTTGGTTCCATCAGCCTCATACCGGAACCATGCGGTGGCACCTACGAAGCACTGCTCAAGCGGGAGGCAAAGTCACGGGTTATATCCATTGACCCGAATATTCGCGCCACACTGATCAAGGACAAGAAGAAACACCTGTCGCGCCTCTATCGCCTCATGGCGCTGGCCGACATCGTCAAGATTTCCGATGAAGATGTAGTGTGGATGACAGGCAAGAAGAATTTTGCCGCGGTGGCCAAGCAATGGTTGCGGGCCGGAGCAAAGATTGTCGCCATCACCAAAGGCGGTGAGGGTGTTGAGGTCTTTACCAAGCGGTTTCAGTTCACGGCATCCGCCCCAAAGGTAAAAATTGCCGATACAGTCGGCGCCGGTGACACCTTCACCGCCGGATTGCTCACACATCTGTCGCGCCACAAGCAACTCTCCAAAAAGGCCATTGCAGCAATCGCAGAAGACGATCTCCAAGCCGCTGCAACCTTCGCCATGAAGGCCGCCGCAGTAACCGTGTCCCGACCCGGTGCCGATCCGCCATGGGACACTGAAGTTTGATCTTCCCGGTTGATGACGTCATTCCGGAGCTCAAGGCCGCGCTTGCATCGCGGTCTTCAGCCATTTTGGTAGCTGAGCCCGGTGCTGGCAAGACCACGCGCGTGCCCTTGGCGCTGGTTCAGGAACCGTGGCTTACGGGCCGCAAGATTGTCATGCTGGAGCCACGGCGTCTGGCCGCACGTGCTGCCGCCAAACGCATGGCCGACACGCTGGGCGAAACAGTTGGCGAAACCGTTGGCTATACGGTGCGACTGGATCGCAAGGTTTCAAATGCGACGCGCATTGAAGTTGTCACAGAAGGTATATTGACACGGCGGTTGCAGGCCGATCCCGAACTGCCGGACATAGGTCTGTTGATCTTTGATGAGTTCCACGAACGCTCGCTCAATGGCGACTTGGGACTGGCAATGGCGCTCGATGTGCAACGGGGATTGCGCGATGACCTCAAGATCCTTGTCATGTCGGCAACGCTCGATACCGAGGCCTTGATCCAGTATCTCGACCATGCACCACTTGTGTCCGCCAAAGGCCGTGTGTTTCCCGTGGGCGTAACTCATCTCGATAAACCCGGTCGTTTTGCATTGATTGACGACACGGCCAAGGCAGCGCTGCGGGCACAACGTGAGACGCGCGGCAGTGTGCTGGTGTTCCTGCCAGGCGAGGGTGAAATCCGGCGCTGTGAAGAGGTGCTGCTGAAATTGGGCTTGCCTGACAACGTGGATGTCCGTCCGCTGTACGGAGCCATGCCACTTGCTGCCCAAGACGACGCGATACAATCATCAGCCCACGGACGATCAAAGATCGTGCTTGCCACCACAATAGCCGAAACATCACTCACCATCGACGGCATCACAGCCGTCGTTGATACGGGGTTGAAGCGTGTCGCACGTTTTGATCCCGCTGCGGGTATGACATCCCTTGAGACGGTTCGCGTGTCGCAAGCGTCCGCTGAGCAACGCAAGGGCCGTGCGGGACGCCTCGCCCCCGGCCAGTGTTATCGCCTCTGGCCAGAAGCGGAAATGAAGGCGCTGGCGGCACATGATGATCCGGAAATCCGCACCGCCGATCTCGCACCACTGGTCTTGGAACTGGCCCAGTGGGGCGTGACGACACCGATCGGATTGCCCTGGCTTGAACCCCCGAAGGCCGCTGCCTTCGCGCAAGCCCAAGAATTGTTGCATCAGCTGGGTGCCATTGATCATCAACATGCGATCACGGCCCATGGCAAGGAGATGCTGCGACTGCCGTTGCATCCCCGATTGGCCCATATGGTGGCAACTGCGCGCACAAAAGATGCAGCCGAGATCGCGGCGTTGATTTCAGAGCGCGATGGCTTGCCCCGTGATGCCTCAGTGGATATCGAGCAGCGGCTGTCGCAAGTGCGCGGTTCCGCACGCGATCGCATCCGTCAAACGGCACGGCAAATTGCCGACATGTTGGTATTGAACGGTAAAGACAGTTTTTCACATGGTGTCCTGCTCGCTCTCGCCTATCCGGACCGGATTGCACAGCGGCGCGGCGGCAATCGGTTTCGCCTATCCAATGGTGGCGGTGCTGTGGTGCCGGAACATGATGCATTCGCAAAAGTCGACTACATCGCCGTGGCGCTGCTCGACGGCGCCCAGACTGACGCCAAGGTCTATTTGGCGGGCGAACTTTCGCGCAGCGACATTGACAGATACTTCGCTGACTTGATTGAAACACGCGAGGGGGTGCGTTGGGACGAGAAAACCCAGGCGGTGAGTGCTGTCCGTCAGACACGGTTGGGTGAACTGGTGCTCGACGAAAGAGCCCTCGCATCCGCCAATCCAGACCTGCTGTCAGCTGCCATGGTTGAGGGCGCACAGCGCATGGGCCTCGGCGTCCTGCCGTGGACGGTTGGTGCTCATGAACTCCGTACACGGATCAATTATCTGCACCGCATGATGCCGGAAGCCGGATGGCCCGATCTGTCCGATGCCACACTGCAGTCGACACTGTCGGGGTGGCTCGCACCCTACCTGGCAGGAATGGCGCGCCGCAGCGATTTGCAGCGGCTTGATCTCACCACCATTCTTCGTGCTCTCGTTCCCTATCCGCTACTGCAAAGGCTGGATGCCCTGGCACCGGTGCGCATGGAAGTGCCATCTGGTGGCCGTTACCGTATTGACTATGCCGGCGACGGCGATCCGGTTCTGCGGGTGCGTTTGCAAGAGATGTTCGGACTTCACGCGGCTCCTCAAGTGGCAGATGGCCGGGCCCGTCTGCGCATTGAACTCCTCTCACCAGCCGGAAGGCCCGTTGCGGTCACGCAGTCACTGGAAACCTTTTGGACCAATGTCTACCCGGACGTGCGCAAGGATCTGCGGGGCCGCTATCCCAAACAATACTGGCCGGAAAACCCGCTCGAAGCCCAGGCAGTCAAGCCACGGCGACTGCGGTAACAGTGACGGGATCAAAAGAGAACATTCGATAGTTCTGCAATCTCCAGTTAGGCTTGCCGGATTAATGGAGGGCGACATGAAGTCTCTGTCAACACTCATGGCAGCAGGTGACTTTTATTACTCGCCCCCGCTTGCACGAAGTGCGGGTGGACTACCGCAGTCGACGCTATGTGTGCTACGTTTACGACTGAGCCCTCAAAGATCTGAAGCGTCTGAATGCCAGGGATGGCCACGACCCCCTTGCCATGCGCCTTGACCTCTGTAGCCAGCGCCGCCATACAGCGCGGAAATGACCGACACATCGCATATCCGCAACTTTTCCATCATTGCCCATATTGACCATGGCAAGTCCACGCTGGCTGACCGGTTGATCCAGCTCTGTGGTGCCGTGACCGACCGTGAAATGGTCGACCAGATCCTTGACTCCATGGATTTGGAGCGCGAGCGCGGCATCACCATCAAGGCCAACACCGTGCGCCTCGACTACAAGGCGAAGGATGGTGAGACATATGTCTTGAACCTGATCGACACGCCGGGACATGTCGACTTTGCCTATGAAGTCTCGCGCTCGTTGGCGGCTTGCGAAGGTGCATTGCTGGTGGTCGACGCCTCCCAAGGTGTGGAAGCGCAGACCCTCGCCAATGTCTATCAGGCCATCAACAACAATCTCGAAATCGTGCCCGTCCTGAACAAGGTCGATCTGCCCGCCGCCGAGCCAGAGCGCATCCGCCAGCAGATTGAAGATGTGATCGGCATCGACGCATCAGACGCCATCCCGATTTCAGCAAAAACCGGTGTGGGTGTGCCGGACGTTCTGGAAGCCATCATCACGCGTCTGCCGCCGCCGAAGGGCGACCGCAACAAGCCGCTCAAGGCACTCCTCGTCGACTCTTGGTATGATCCGTATCTCGGAGTGGTGGTCCTGGCGCGCGTCATTGATGGCGTGTTGAAGAAGGGCATGCGGGTCAAGATGATGGGCACCGGTGGTGCCTATCAGTTGGAGCGTGTCGGCGTGTCGCGCCCCAAGAAGGAAATCGTTGACGAATTGGGACCCGGCGAGATCGGGTTCTTCACCGGTCAAATCAAGCAGGTGGCCGACACCCGCGTCGGCGACACCATCACCGATGAACGCAATCCCGCCAGTGAGCCACTGGCTGGTTTCCGTGAGGCCCAGTCCGTGGTGTTTGCAGGGTTCTTCCCCGTCGACGCGGCGAAATTCGAAGACTTGCGCGAAGCCATCGGCAAGCTCCGCCTCAATGATGCAAGCTTCACCTACGAAATGGAAACGTCGGCGGCTTTGGGCTTCGGCTTCCGCTGCGGCTTTCTGGGGCTTTTGCATCTTGAAATCATCCGTGAACGGATCGAACGCGAGTTCAATGTCGAGATCATCACCACGGCACCGAGCGTCATCTACAAGGTGAATTTGCGCAACGGCACGCAGATCATGATGCACAATCCGGCAGACATGCCCGACGTGTCGCTGATCCTCAACATGGAAGAGCCGTGGATTGAAGCGTCGATCCTTGTGCCCGATGATTATCTGGGATCAGTTCTGAAACTCTGCGAGGACCGTCGCGGCCGCCAGAAACAGCTGACCTATGCCGGTTCACGCGCCATGGTGGTTTATGACTTGCCGCTCAATGAAGTGGTGTTCGATTTTTATGACAGGCTGAAATCCGTATCGAAGGGGTATGCGTCTTTTGATTACAAGATGACGGACTATCAGGAAGCTGATCTGGTGAAGATGAGTATTCTGGTGAACGAAGAGCCCGTGGACGCATTGTCCATGGTTGTGCATCGCAGCCGTGCCGAACAACGTGGACGCGGCATGTGCGAAAAATTGAAAGACCTCATTCCGCGTCATATGTTCAAGATTCCGATCCAGGCCTCCATCGGTGGCAAGGTGGTGGCGCGCGAAACCCTGTCCGCCATGCGCAAGGACGTCACCGCCAAATGTTACGGCGGCGACATTTCGCGCAAGCGCAAACTTCTCGACAAGCAGAAGGAAGGCAAGAAGAAGATGCGGCAGTTTGGCAAAGTCGAAATTCCGCAAGAAGCCTTCATCGCCGCCCTCAAGATGGACGATAATTGAACCACCTCAGAACGACGTGATCGGTTTGCGCACCATGTTGGTTGCGTGATAGGAGCCGACCCATGTTTCTGATGGCCCTCGATACATGCTTTGCGTCCTGTTCAACTGCGGTCTTTGACCCGGCCGAACAGCGCGTCGTAGCACACGCACGCGCATTCATGGAGCGCGGCCACGCCGAGGCCATCGCACCCATGGTGCAATCGGTCATGGCCGAGGCAGGCGCAGGCTTTGATGACCTCAAGGCCATCGCGGTTACAATTGGGCCCGGAACATTCACAGGTGTTCGCATTGGCCTGGCGCTGGCCCAAGGCATGGCGGTAGCGAACAACACGGCGATGATCGGGGTGTCGTCCCTGCTGGCAACGGCAGCGCCCGTTTTTCCCATTCTGTCCCGAGAGCAAACCGTACTGGTGTGTCATGCCGCCGGTGCCTCCGGATTTGTCTACGTGCAAAGATTTGACGCAAGCGGTGCGGCACTGGCCGACATCGCACTCGCGCGGCCATCGGAGGTCGACGTAACGGTATTTGACGTTGTTGTCGGCAGCGCCGCCGACCTGTTGTCATCAACGGCGCGACGAACACCTGAATTCGATTTGCCCGATGCAAAGGCCTTCGTGGCCTTCGCCGCAACCCAACCTGCCTCCAGCACTGTGCAGCCGATCTATATCCGCGACGTCGACGCAAAACCGCAACTTCTCGCTATCAGGCCCTTGGGCGATATCCACGTCGCGCGTGTCGGGAACAACCATGCGCCTCTTCTCGCGGCACTGCATGACCGGTCGCATCCGCCCGGATGGTCAACGCTGGACGTTGAACACATGATAGCCACCCCCGGTACCGTTGCCCTTCTGGCACAGACCAATACAACGCCCGTAGGCTTCATGATTGTGCGGGCCGCAGCGGATGAAGCGGAAATCCTGATGCTTGCCGTTGATCCCGCATTCCGCAGGCGCGGTGTAGCGCAACGACTTGTCACATCAGCAGTTGCCCATGTGCGGGCGTTGAAAACGAGAGAACTGTTTCTTGAGGTGGCACAAGACAATGACGCCGCCCTTGCACTCTATCATAAAAGTGGATTTGTGACACGTGGCGTACGCAAGGACTATTATAAAAGAGACGGCGGCACCATCGACGCCATTGTGATGCGCCTCGACCTGTGATGCGACGGCTGCGGGCACTCCTGAGAGCCGCAGGATTCCTGGTGTTGACCCTGCCATTGATGCCGGTGCAGAAAATCCTGAATCTGACATCGTCCCGCCTGGCCCGCCAGTTGCCCCACGCCTATCACAAACGACTGTCGAGGATGCTGGGCTTTCACGTGAAGGTCATTGGCGATGTCCCCGCAACGGGACCTGTCCTGTTTGTTGCCAATCATGTTTCGTGGATTGACATTGTGGCGATGAGTGCGGCGGCGCCTGTCTCCTTTATCGCCAAACAGGAAGTTGGAGGGTGGCCGCTGTTTGGCCAAATGGCGCGACTGCAACGGACAGTCTTTGTCAACCGCAACAGCCGCCACAGGACCGGACACTCGCGCTCCGCCATCAGCGACCGGTTGAAACAGGGTGACATGCTCGTCCTGTTCCCGGAAGGCACCTCTCACGATGGCGTCACTGTCCTGCCGTTCAAATCGTCTTTGTTTGGCGCGGTCGAACCATCAGAAGTATCCGTAATTCCTGTGACCATTGCCTACAAGGGGCATCGGGGCCTCCCCATGACGCGGCGACAACGGCCATTTTTCGCGTGGTACGGCGATATGGAAATGCCGCCCCATCTGTGGGAGGCGCTCACATCCGGCCCCATTGAGATCGTGATCACGATCCATGCACCCTTGGCAGAAACAGACCGCAAGACCATGGCGCGTGCCGCCCACCGCATCATTCAAACCACTTTGGCCGAAACGCTTCACGGCCCCCGCCAAATGCGGTAGCAGATGCCTATGGAAACCATTGCCACACCACCAACCCTGCCCAAGAAGGTCTACATAAAGACCTACGGATGCCAGATGAATGTCTATGACAGCACCCGTCTGGAAGAACTGTTGGCGGCTGATGGGTATGTCGCGGTAGATCAGGCCAAGGGTGCTGATCTCATTGTGATGAACACTTGCCATATCAGGGAAAAAGCCGTCGACAAGGTCTACTCGGAGATTGGCAAGTTTCGCGTCATGAAGGAAGCAAGGGCGCGGGCAGGACTCGATACCCGGATTGCCGTCACGGGGTGCGTGGCGCAGGCGGAGGGCGAAGAACTGGCGCGCCGCGAAAAGGCCATCGATTTTGTCCTTGGACCGCAGACCTATCAGCGCCTCCCTCAGCTCTTGAAGCAACCCGCCGGATCATCGCACCGCGCCGTTGTTGAAACTGAGTTTCCCGCAGGCGACAAGTTTGACGAGTTGGGTGCGACGGCCACGCGCAAGCCCCTGACAAAAGGGGTTGCTGCATTTCTCACGGTGCAAGAGGGTTGCGACAAATTCTGCACATTTTGTGTCGTGCCCTATACCCGCGGGGCCGAATTTTCGCGACCCTTGGCGCAGGTTGTGCAAGAAGCCCGCGACCTTGCCGCAAGTGGCGTGCGCGAAGTCACATTGCTTGGCCAGAATGTAAACGCCTATCATGGTGCGTCCGATACGGGCCCGGCGACATTGGCCGGACTTGTAACGGAACTGTCAAATATCGCTGGCATTGAACGGATCCGCTACACCACCAGCCACCCGCGCAACATGACGGACGATCTGATTGCAGCCCATGCTGAAAATCCCAAACTGATGCCGTATCTGCATTTGCCCATCCAATCGGGTTCCGATTCCATTCTCAAGCTGATGAACCGGGGCCACACGGTTGATGCCTACCTGCGCCTCATTGAGCGGGTGCGCAAAGCCCGCCCTGACATTGCGCTGTCCGGTGATTTCATCGTCGGATTTCCTGGCGAGACAGACCATGATTTCGAGGCCACACTCGAGGTGGTACGCCAGGTTGGGTATGCCTCTGCCTATTCTTTCAAGTATTCCCCCCGGCCCGGAACGCCTGCCGCTGATATGAAAAATCACGTCCCCGAGAAGGTGCAGGCCGATCGGTTGCAACGCCTGCAGACCCTGCTCGCCGAGAAAACATTGGACTTCAACACGCAGTGCATAGGGCGGCACTTCAGCGTTTTGGTGGAGAAACCTGGTCGGTACGCCGGACAAGTGATTGGTCGATCCCCCTACTTGCAGTCCGTGCATTTTGAGGCTGGTAATGCGCAGATCGGTGACATGGTCATGGTTAAGATCACCGGAACCAAGCCAAACAGCCTGGAAGGGCAGCGTTTGGACCAGCAAGAGCCAGTTGCAGACTGATGGCAAGCCGGTATAATGCCTCGCAAGGAGACAGATTGCATTGAGTCCGACATCGACTGCGACACGGTCGCAAAATGGCCTTCAAACTGGCCCCCGTTCGTCCGCCAATTTTTCTGATTCAGGCACAACGCTTTCGCTTTCATTTGATGATCCGCAGCACCTGCACGCCCTGTTTGGCGGGCATGATGAGCATCTCGCACTGATCGAGCGCCGTCTGTCCGTAGAAATCACACCACGTGGCAACCGACTCACAATACAGGGCCAGCCGGACGCAGCAGAGACGGCACGCCAGGTGTTGATTGCACTCTATGCAAGGGTCACGCGCGGCCACGAGGTCGCCAAGGGTGACGTCGAAGGTGCAATCCGCATGGCGCAGTCGGCGCAGGATTCCACGTCGGATGACTCACAGGTAAAGACACGGCGCAAGCAGGTCATGGCGCGCACGCCCATGCAAAAGACCTATATCGAGGCCATTCGCAAAAACGAGTTGGTGTTCGGTATCGGTCCGGCAGGGACCGGTAAGACGTATTTGGCTGTGGCCTGTGCCGCCGAGGCACTGATGAATGGCGAAGTTGACCGCATCATCCTGTCTCGCCCGGCTGTCGAAGCTGGCGAACGCCTTGGGTTTCTGCCTGGTGACATGAAGGAAAAAGTCGATCCCTACTTGCGGCCTCTCTACGACGCACTCTACGACATGATGCCTCAAAGTCTGGTCGTCAAAGGACTTGCCGAGAACCAGATTGAGATAGCTCCACTTGCCTTTATGCGCGGTCGCACGCTGTCGTCGGCTTTCATTATTCTGGATGAAGCGCAAAACACCACGCCACAGCAAATGAAAATGTTTCTCACCCGTCTTGGCGAAGGCAGTCGCATGGTTGTGACGGGCGATCCTACCCAAGTCGACTTGCCGAATGCAATGACGTCTGGCTTGTCCGACGCCTTGGGCATTCTCAAGGGCGTTAAGGGCTCAGCACAAGTTCACTTCACACAGGCTGATATCGTGCGCCATGCCCTGGTGGGCCGCATCGTTGCAGCATATGAGCAAAACTCCAGGAAGCCCAAGCCATCACGATGACCTTGATCATCGATGTCGCCGATCCGCGCTGGAACGGGCTTGGCGATTTGGAGCAACTGGCAAACGAGGCGTGCCAAGCAGTGGCGGGCCAGCCCGATGATCGGGAGCTGTCGCTGCTTTTCACCAATGATGCCGAAATTGCAAAGCTCAACGCACAATGGCGCGGCAAGACGGGCCCAACAAACGTGCTGTCATTTCCGACGGCGACAACTCTGACACTGCCGCCCGGAGAGCCGGCGCCACTCGGCGACATTGTGTTGTCCTATGAAACTGTTGTCAAGGAAGCAGCCGAAACCGGCAAATCCGTTGAACACCACACAAGTCATCTGATTGTACATGGGATGTTGCACCTGCTAGGATATGACCATGAAACCGAGGCAGACGCCGAGATCATGGAAGACAAGGAACGCGTGATCCTGGCGCGGCTTGGTATAGCGGATCCCTATCAGATATGAGCACCGACAAGACTTTCGAATCCAAACCCGGTATTTTGCAAAAACTGCGACGGCGCTTCGTGCGCAACAAGGATTTGCGCGAAAGTCTGGAAGGCGTGATCGAAAGTCATGCGCAGGATTCGGGTGCTCCCGCAATGGCGGAAGACGCTCGCTCCATGCTCGGCAATCTCCTCGGATTTTCTGATTTGCGCGTCGATGATCTGATGGTACCGCGAGCCGACATTGACGCCATTGAAGAAACCGAGACACTGCGCGCCCTGCTCGACAAGTTCACAACCGCCAATCATTCACGCCTGCCTGTTTACCGTGAGACCCTGGATGATGTGAGCGGTTTCATACATGTGAAAGACTATCTCAAGTGGCTGGTCTCCAAAGGCAAAATGCAGAAATCGAAATCCAACGCGGTCTCCGGACTTTCGCTTTCAGCCACCAACCTCTCGGCAACGATCAAACAGCACAACAGCTTGGTACGCGATGTGTTGCACGTGCCACCCTCCATGCCCGCACCCGACCTGCTGGTCAAAATGAAAGCCTCCCACGTGCATCTTGCCGTGGTGGTGGATGAGTATGGCGGCACCGACGGACTCGTTTCTTTTGAAGACCTGGTGGAAGCAATCGTCGGCGATATCGCGGATGAACATGATTCTGACGATGAGGCGGCACTCATCAAAAAGCAGAACGACACGACCTATATTGCCGATGCGCGCATTGCCATTTCAACACTCGACCAGATGTTTGGTGTTGATCTCCTTGCCGGAAGATCAGGAAGACGAGGCCGACACGCTCGCTGGCTTGGTGTTTGAAATGGGTGGACGCATTCCAAATCGCGGAGAAATCATCAAGCATTCATCCGGGTTGGAATTTGAGATCATTGAAACAGATCCGCGCCGCGTCAAGCGCGTGCGCATCCACGTGAAGTCCCGCGAGTTGTCGTCAGACGAGGTCAACAGCGACCAAGGTGCCTAGAGCGAAATGCCGCTTCATGGAATCGGCATGCCGCCCTAATCCCTTCGCGTCAAAGCAATCCGTTGCTTTTTGCATAGGCACGCAAATCAACGTCTGGCCTTGCGCCAACGTGTGAAATCACTTCAGCAGCTGCAAGCGCACCCAACTCGGCACAGCGACCCAACGTCATGTCGCGGGTGAAACCATAGAGGAAGCCTGCGGCAAACAAATCGCCTGCACCCGTTACATCGACAACGTGATCAACCGGATGGGCAGGCACTTCGACGTGCTCGGAGCCGCGCACAACCACACAGCCTTTGGCCGATCGCGTCAAAACAGCGACGGCGCAGTCTTTGCGGATCGCCTCAACGGCACCCTCAAAATTCTGGGTCTGGTACAGCGATTTGATTTCGGATTCGTTGGCGAACACAATGTCGATGCTGTTGCGGATAAGGGAAAGAAAGTCGTCGCGGTGCCGCTCGACGCAAAATGAGTCAGAGAGTGTGATCGAAGTCAGTTGCTTTGCTGCCTGCGATATTTTCGCGGCATGGCGAAATGCGGCCATGGCATCGGGCTTGTCGTAGAGATAGCCCTCCATGTAGGTCACGCGACTGTTCTGGACGATGGCTTCATCAATATCGGCGGTCGTCAAGTTCACACAGGCCCCCAGATAGGTGTTCATGGTGCGCTCGCCATCGGGGGTGACGAGAATGAAGGAACGGGCTGTGGCGGGGCCGTTGATTGCTGCGGCACTGTCAAAATTCACGCCCAGCGAGCGCATGTCGTGGCGGTAGATGGCACCCAACTGGTCGTCTTTGATTTTGCCGAAGTAGGCCGCTTTGCCGCCGAAGGACGCAACACCTGCCGCCGTGTTGCCGGCTGAACCACCGGAGCGCTCGGTTGCCGGCCCCATGTGGCTGTAGAGTTCTTCTGCTCGGGCTTCATCGATGAGGTTCATGGACCCTTTCACAAGTTTTTCACGGGCGACGAATTCATCGTCGACCTTGGCAATCACATCAACAATGGCGTTGCCAATGGTGAGAACATCAAATGTGCTGTTCATGGAAATCCTTATGTGTCTGGCGTCGAAGTAGCCCACAAGGCTTGCAGAAACAAGATCGCCATCCTACTTGGGGAGCATGTTTTCTGCTGCCATCAAAGCTCTGGGGGATCTGCTGTCGCGGGATTTCCGGTCGATCCTGGGGAAAGCCGTAGGGCTCACACTCTTGCTGTTCGTCCTCGTTTTTGCAGGCGTGCAGGCCATCTTCTGGTTTCTCACATTTGTCCCCTGGCCCTGGTTGGAAACGCTGATGGCTGTCGGCGCCGGGCTTGGGCTGTTCGTGGCCTTCTTTTTTCTGATGGCACCAGTCACATCGATTTTCGCCGGCCTGTTTCTCGACCGGGTGGCAACACTGGTGGAGCAACGGCATTATCCCACACATGCGATGGGGCAACCCTTGTCCGGGTTCACGGCGGTAACAACATCCCTGCAGTTTGCGCTGGTGGTGCTCGTGGCAAATCTCCTGGCCTTGCCACTGGTGTTCACGGGATTTGGTGTTGTCGTGTTGCTGGCGATCAATGCCTATCTGATCAGCCGGGAATATTTCGAAATGTCAGCCATGCGCTTCATGACGCGACATGAGGCCAGGGATTTGCGCAAGACCAATGCCGCAAAAGTTTTTGTGTCAGGCTTTCTCCCGGCGGCCTTGTCGCTGGTTCCCTTTGTCAACCTGACAGTGCCGTTATTTGCCACCAGTTATTTCACACACCTCTTCAAGCAGGTGCAGGTGTCTTAGGCGTGTGCGGGCAGAGATCGGCCATGGCACATCGCCAACATTCAGGCTTTCGCGCTTTGCAAATGTAACGTCCATGCAAGATCAGCCAGTGGTGGGCGTGGCGCAAATAGGGTTCGGGAATGACTTTCAGGAGTTTCTTCTCCACGGTCAAAACATCCTTGCCCGGAGCAAGTCCCATGCGGTTGCCGAGGCGAAACAGATGCGTATCGACGGCGATCGTAGGTTCGCCAAAAACAATGTTGAGAACAACATTTGCTGTTTTGCGGCCAACGCCAGGCAGCGCTTCAAGCGCGTCGCGATCATGCGGCACCTGGCTATGGTGCAAGTCGACCAACTGCTGTGACAGGGCGATGACATTTTTCGCCTTGCCGCGAAACAAGCCGATGGTCTTGATGTAGTCGGTCAGTTTTTCCACGCCAAGTGCCACCATCTTCTCTGGTGTGTCCGCGATCTGGAACAGTGGTCCCGTGGCCCGGTTCACACCATCGTCCGTTGCCTGTGCCGATAACACCACGGCGACGAGAAAGGTGAAGTCATTAACGGAATGCAGCTCTCCCTTTGGCTCCGGGTTCATGGCGCGAAAGCGGCTGAACAGGGCTTCGATCTCGTGGGGTTTCAGGCGTCTGGCCATGGTTCAATGTGTCGCGTTCCGATTTGTTCGTCTTTGCGTAGTCTGGAACAATGAGCAAGCAGCAAAAATGGAGCATCACGCTGACGCCCCACCGGTCGTTGACGCGTGAGGGATTTATTGCGGTCATGGCAGTGGTGGTGCTCGCCAACCTGATGGCAGGCCTGATGTTCTACAGGATGGGAGCCTGGCCCATTGCAGGGTTTCTGGGCCTCGACGTGGTGCTGGTGTGGTGGGCCTTCAAGCGGAATTTTGCCGATGCGCAGCGGGCCGAACGGATTTCGGTTGACGGGGATGTGGTAACACTGTCCCGTTTCGCATTGGACGGTTCACGCGACGATGTCGCCTTCAATCGTCGATGGCTGAGCGTTGATTTGGAATACGATGATTTCCGCGAAATTGTCGGCAGGCTCACTTTGCGCTCGCGCGGAGTGTCGCACGAAATTGCATCGTTCCTGGGCGCTGATGAACGGGTATCCTTGGCCAAAGCCTTGCGCCAGTCGCTTTAGGTTTTCGGGTGGTTTTCACTTTTGCAACCGACTAGCGTCACACCATGACACAGTCCCAACTCGATGACTATGCGAAGGTGCAGGAGGTTCTGTCGTTCCTCACCGAAAATTGGCGCGACCAGCCATCGCTTGACGTGATTGCCGTGCACGCGAAGATGCAGCCGGATGCCTTGCAACGATTATTTGTGCGCTGGGCTGGCCTTTCACCGAAAGCATTTTTGCAGGCACTGACACTCGATCACGCGAAAGCCATGTTGAAAGATCAGGCGAGTATCCTTGATGCTTCCCTCGATACCGGCATGTCTGGACCCGGCCGTTTGCACGATCTTTTTGTCACCCATGAGGGCATGCCGCCCGGTGCCTACAAAAACAAGGGCGAAGGCCTTGGCATTGCCTATGGCTATCATCCCTCTCCATTTGGTTTGGCGCTGGTGATGGTCAGTCCATACGGCATGTGCGGCATGGCGTTTTGTGATCCGGGCGAAGAACGCGCATCATTGCAGGACATGGTGCGGCGCTGGCCCAATGCTCAGTATACGGAAGATTCGGCCCAGACAGCACCTTATGCCGCGCGCATCTTTGCGTCAGACAAGTGGCAAGCCAACCAACCAATGCGCATCACCATGATAGGCACGGATTTCGAAATCCGGGTGTGGGAAACATTGCTCAAGATTCCCATGGGCAAGGCTGTGACCTATGGCGGTCTGGCAGGTGCCATCGGCAAACCCAAGGCAGCGCGGGCGGTGGGCGCTGCAGTCGGGCGCAATCCCATTTCATTTGTGGTGCCCTGTCACCGCGTCATTGGCAAGTCCGGCGAACTCACGGGATATCACTGGGGACTGACTCGCAAGAAAGCTATTCTCGGATGGGAAGCCGGAAAGCTCTCAGGCTGAGAGGATATCCACCGATGCAGGCAGCGAATTGGCTTTGAGCCTGTAGACAACCGGAACACCAGTGTCGAGTTCGCGTTTCAAAATCTCGGCAGGCGTCATGCCTTCGATCGCCATGATCAGCGCGCGCAGCGAATTGCCATGGGCCGCCACCAGCACGGTCTTGCCTTCGAGAACATGCGGCTGAATGTGGTGCATGTAATAGGGCAGCGACCGGGCGAGCGTGTCTTTCAGTGACTCGCCACCCGGTGGTGGCACATCAAATGACCGGCGCCAGATCAACACTTGTTCCTCGCCCCATTTCTTGCGGGCGTCATCCTTGTTGAGGCCCGTGAGTTCGCCATAATCGCGCTCGTTCAGCGCCTGATCGCGCGTTTCGGGCAGTCCGACCTGATCCAACTCTTTGAGGATCAATTGCAGTGTGTGTTGCGCCCGCGTGAGTGCTGACGTGAAGCACATGTCGAACGTCAGCCCTTTGGCTTTCAGGCGCTGCCCGGCGGCCTTGGCTTCGTCCATGCCTTTGGGAGAAAGATCAGGATCCTTCCAGCCTGTAAACAGGTTCTTCAAATTCCAATCACTTTGCCCGTGGCGAACGAGTACCAATGTTCCAGTCATGTTATTTCAATCCCAATACGTCTTGCATGTCATAAAGTCCGGGCTTTTGGTCTTTGGCCCACAAAGCGGCCCGCACCGCACCGCGCGCAAACATGTCGCGGCTTTGCGCCTTGTGCGTGAGTTCAATCCGTTCTGCATCACTTGAAAACATCACGGTGTGATCACCAATGACAGCACCGCCGCGCAACGTGGCGAATCCAATATCGCCAGCTTTCCGCGCTCCCGTGTGGCCATCACGTGACCGCACTGACTTGGCTTGCAGGTTCACCTCACGGCCATCGGCTGCGGCCTTGCCCAGCATCAAGGCCGTGCCAGAAGGCGCATCGATCTTGTGCTTGTGGTGCATTTCCAAAACTTCGATATCAAATTCATCGCCCAAAACCGAGGCCACCTTCTTCACGAGGCCTTGCAGGATATTGATACCCAAACTGTAATTGCCTGATTTGAGGATACGCGTGTGCTGCGCGGCTTGGGCAATCAATGCATCACCTGCCGCATCAATGCCCGTTGTGCCAATGACGTGGATCAACCTGTGTCGGGTCGTGCGTTCGACCAAGGCCAGCGTGGCTTGGGGAACAGTAAAATCAATGACACCATCGGCTCCTGCCAACACGGTTTCGGCATCGGCAGAAATTTTTACACCCAGTTCGCCCGCACCAATCAGCAGTCCATAATCGACGCCAACATGCGGCGAGCCCACTACTTCAATACCGCCCGCAAGGCTGCAGCCCTCAGTCTCATGGACAACTCTGGCCAATTCACGGCCCATGCGGCCTGCGGCTCCGGCAATGGCAAGTCTCAATGTCATGGGCCGCGTCTTAGCAGCGCCCATTGCACAAGAAAAGACTCAAACGTCCCACACCGGACACCAGTCTCCATTCACCAGCCTGCGGTTCTCATCAAGCGTGCGGATGGTCGCGACATCATCTGTGGTCAGCGCAACGTCCAACGCCTTGAAATTGGTCTTGATGCGCTCGCGGTTGCTGGATGACGGAATGACGATGTGGTCTTCGGCCAGCAGAAATGCGAGAGCCACTTGCTCAACCGTAGCATCCAGCCGCTTGCCAATTGCACTCAGTGCCGGATGGCCCGCCAGTGCGCCGCGCGCCAGTGGACAATAGGCTGTGGTGCTGATGCCCTTGGCTCTGGTGTAGTCGACGATGACGTGGTTCTGCAGCAGCACGTGACACTCCACCTGATTGGTCGTGATCGGCCTGTCACCCAAAAGCTTGACTGCAGCATCGAGGTATTTTTTGGTGAAGTTCGAAACGCCAATCCAGTGCGCGAGGCCCGCATCGTAGACCTCCGCAAACTGTGCCATGTAATCATGGATGTCGTATTGGTCTTTGATCGAGGGCCAATGCAACAACAACAGGTCAACCTTTTCAGTGCGCAGTTTTTCCAGTGATTTTTTCACATGCGGCATGATCTGGCCGGGTGCATAGCTTTCCGGTGCAACCTTGGTGGTGATAAAAACGTCTGTTCGTTTCAGTCCACTGTCTGCAATGGCGCGGCCCACATGCTCTTCGTTTCTGTAACCTTCTGCCGTGTCGATGTGGCGATAGCCTGCTTCAAGGGCCCACAAGGTGGTGGTGTAGGCTTCATCGCCATCGCGGTTCCAGGTGCCAAAGCCAAGTTGGGGGATGGGGCCGATGTTTTTGATCTGGGTCATACTGAAAAGATAGCATGCTGGAATGCTGCGGCATAGGACTTGCGCTGGAGCCCGGCCTGGCAAATGTCGGCGATTGCCGTCGATTGGTTGACTTTGCTTGTGCAGCCTGCAACTTTGAGGTCCTGCCGTCAGGTAGCCAAGCCGAGCGATAAGTATTCTTGTTCGCGCTCGGGATTCATAAGTGCGAGTAGTCCAGTGTTTTCATTTTCCCCAACGGCGCGGGTGCGCCCGTCGCCATTTTTCGAGGCCGCCGTGGCCGATGGAATGGTTGCTGCGAATGTTTACAATCGCATGATCATGCCAACCTCTTACGGCAACCCGCAAGCAGAGTATTGGCGGTTGATCAATGGCGTTTCGCAATGGGATGTGGGCATTGAACGCCAAGTCCAATTGAAAGGACCTGATGCGGGCAAACTCGCCCAGATCCTCAGTCCGCGGCACCTATCGAACTGCAAAGTGGGTCAGGGCAAATATGTGCCGCTTTGCAATCATCGCGGGACAATTATCAACGATCCCATTTTGCTGAAACATGCCGACGATCTATATTGGTTATCGATTGCTGACAGCGATATCTGGCTCTGGGCAGGTGCAATTGCCGCCGAACGGGGATTGAACGTGGAAATCACTGAGCCGGACGTTTCTCCCATGGCTTTGCAAGGCCCCAAGGCCGAGGATGTGGTAGCCCATGTGTTGGGTGATTGGGTTCGCGGTTTGAAGTATTTCTGGTTCAAGGACACTGAAATCGAAGGCATTCCAATCGCGGTTCAAAGATCGGGATGGTCGAAGCAAGGTGGCTTTGAACTCTATTTGAAAGACGCCAGCAAGGGCACCAAACTCTGGAACATTTTCAAGGAAGCGGGAAAGCCCTGGGACATCGGTCCGGGCGCACCTGCCACACCAGAACGGATTGAAAGTGGACTTGTCTCCGTCGGCGGCGATACTGATGATCAGACAAACCCATTTGAAGTGCGGCTTGGTAAATATGTTGATCTTGATGTGCCCGACGACGTTGTCGGCATTCATGCACTGCGTCGCTTGAAAGCGGATGGCATCAAGCGCCATCAACTGGGCTTGATTCTGCAAGGCGACACAATGGCACCCCTTGGCTTCAGGCTGGAAGACATTTTGTACAATGGCACAGTGATCGGCAAGATGACGAATTGCGTCTGGTCGCCCCGCTTGAAAACCAACATCGGCTATGCGCTTATTTCCGCTGGTGTTAAAGTGGGTGAGACAGTGATCATCAGGCGCGCCACCGGACCGGTCAAGGCGCAACTTGTTGACTTGCCATTTCTATGAGTGAAGCAGACAATTTCAAGGGGACGACAAGCCTAAGATGAGTAACCAATACATCACTGTCGAAACCGATGGCGCTGTGACGACGGTCACCCTGGCGCGTGAGGCCGTGCGCAATGCCATCAATGAAGACATGCTCCAGGAAATCGAAAACGCATTTCGCTCCCCGCCCAAGGGCACGCGCTGTTTTGTACTTGCTGCCAAAGGCGGACATTTCTGTGCGGGTCTGGATTTGCGTGAGCACTTCGACAAGGATCGCACGCCCCTCGAATTCATGACCATGTGTCAAGCATGGCACCGTGCCTTTGATCTGATCCAGTTCAGCGGCATTCCGGTGATTGCCGCCCTGCAAGGTGCCGTTGTGGGGGGTGGGCTTGAACTTGCGGCCGCGACCCATGTGCGCATTGCTGAGGAGAACACATTCTTCGCACTCCCCGAAGGACAGCGCGGAATTTTTACCGGTGGCGGCGCCACAGTGCGTGTCGCCCGCATTGTAACACCTGCACGAATGGTCGACATGATGTTGTCGGCCCGCACCTACAATGCTGAGCGCGGCCTGGACCTTGGTCTGTGCCATGAAGTCGTGGGCGCAGGTGAAGCTTTGGCAAAGGCCAAAGCATTGGCAATCCAGGTCGCCACCCATCCACCGACGACGAATTATGCGATTGTAACGGGCATTGCACGCATAAGCGATATGTCAACCACAGATGGTCTGTTCGCCGAAAGTCTTCTCGCCATGGCTGTGCAAACCAACCCGGATATTCGCGAAAGACTGGAGTCTTTCCTCACTAAAAAAACCAAACGCCTCGAACCCGACACGAACTGATCGACAAATCGCCGGAACGAAAATTCCATTATCGTCAAACTTCGAACACATTATGCGGCTTTGAGCGGGGCCAACGAGAATCGCCTGAAGTTCAAATTGCAAATATGCACGAGAGAAACTTCAATCGGCGGCACCAATCATAAAATGGATGGCAATGAAATGAACAGTGGTCGCGTTCGCACGCGATTTCACGCACGAGGGGTATTGCACAATGAGCACCATCAGCCTGACAGGCGACCGCGGCTTGACCGCCGAAAGACTCTCTGGCCTTGCGGCTGGAACAATTATCGACGCACATACAGCGACGTTTATACACGACAACTGGGCAGCTGACGGCGGCGGGAACAATCCCTATCCGTTTCAACTCGTCAACACGCTGAACGCCGTTATTCTGGGCGGCACCATCAATGGTCAGATTGACCAGGTGACGGATTGGCGCACGGTTTATGAACATGGCAACGCCGCCGCAGTGCGGATCGAAGATGCGCCTAATGCCACCATCCGCGATTGGCGCATCACCAACACCTGGGATGCCGTGCGCGTATCCTGGAATTCCCAGAACTTCCTCATCGAAGATGTCTGGGTGACCAATGGCCGCGATGATGCCATCGAGAACGACCGACTGCAAAGTGGCACCATCCGCGACAGCCTGTTTGACGGCGTTTTTGGCGGCCTCAGCATCGATCCGTCATCATCCAGTTACGTCGACGGCCATAACGAAACAGTCACACTGGACGGCGTGCTGATGCGCATGCAGAAGTCATTGTATGAAGGCGAAATGACTCACTCGTCCATGATCAAGACGGACTCCGCCACCCCGGGCACGCTCACCCCCAATCTGCGTTTCATCAACACTGTGTTTGCCATTGAGGATGTAAATCACCACAGCTATCGCAGCATGTTTGATGCCTGGTCCAACACGATCGAATCGAAGGGCAACTTTCTGCTGAACCTCACTGATCAGCCGCTTCCTTCCGGCTATCCGTTACCGCCCGCAGGATGGACCGTGCTCCAGGGCCAGGCGGCCCGCGATTATTGGCAGAAGGCCCGCGCTGAATGGGTCACACGCCACACCGACGGCAGTGTTGATCCCGGCACAGGCTCAGGCTCAGGCACAGGGTCAGGTACGGGGAGCGGAACGGGGTCGGGCACACCACCCGACACAGGTACAGGCTCCGGCACACCTCCTGATTCAGGCACAGGGTCAGGCACAGGGTCAGGAGTGCCACCAACGACGGGCGATACAACGCCGACTTTCACAGGCCTGAATTTCGAGGGCGACGATGGCAACAACACCATCGTTGGCAATGCCTTGAACAACTTCATCGACGGCAACAATGGCAACGATGTCATCAACGGCGGCGCTGGCAACGATATCCTCCGCGGCGATGATGGCACCGATGCGCTGTGGGGCGGAGCGGGCAGCGATATTTACTTCTTCAAGCGCACCAGCGACTCCCGGACGAAGTATGGCATCGACACCATCATGGACTTTGAGAAAGGTGAAAAGATCGATTTGTCGCAAATTGATGCCAATCGCATGGTCAGTGGTGACCAGGCATTCGCGTTGAACACGGCAGCTTTCACCACACCGGGACATTTGAACGTGGCCTATGACGCAGTGTCCAACCGCACCATCATCACCGGCAACGATGATACCGATGCACAAGCGGAAGTGACAATCTACGTGCAAGGTCACATCGCGCTGACCGCGTCGGACTTCGTGTTCTGACATCGTGTGTTTGCGGAAGGGTGGTGTCAGCCATCACCCTTCCGTCCCTGTATCACCAACAGGAAGGCCAGTGCGCTGGTCAAGGCCACGTCACGCCAGGCCAGTGGCAGATATCCATCCCAGAATTGTTCGGCCATACCAAAGCCCAAGGCCGAAACGGCCGCAGTCAGGGGATTGGCAAAACCGCCAGCAGCAGCAATGAACAAGACTTTCAGGCCATAGATGAGGCCGGCCCCAAACGACATGTTGCCATAATAGAGAACCGCCAGAATACCGGCGGTGATGGAGAGGAAGCCACCCAAAAAAAGGGCGCCGTAAGTGACGCGCAACGGCGCTGTTCCACACAGTGCCAGCGCCAGCGGATCGTCCGCCACGGCCCGCACCGCGCGACCACCTTGCGTGCGCGTAAGGATCCAATGGGCAGCACCAATGACTGACAGCATGGTTGCGATGTTGAGCAATTGCAGCAGAGTCAGGGCCGGGGCATCAGCAAAAGGCAAAACCGCAATCCGCGTTGTGAGCAGTGGTGGCAGCCACAGGTCGCGCGTATTGACGCCAAGCCGGGCCACTTCCATCAGCACGATGGATACGCCAAGCGTGGCCGCAATCATCATGTTGGGAGACCGCGATGACAGCGGCACATAGACCTCCCGCGCCAGCCCCACCACCACTCCACCACACACCAGGAGCGATGTCGCCACACCAAACACCAGCGCCACACCCAGCGACAGGAACAGGCTCTGGAAAGCGTAAGTCGTGGCCTGCACCAGCACCTGACCGGCAAAAGCAAAGACAGCACCGTGGGCAAGATTGGGTCGCTTCGTCACCAGGTAGATCAACACATAGCCATAAGCGAGCACGGCATAGATCATGCCCGTGTGCAGCCCATTGAAGAGGATATGCGTGAAGTAGACCATGATGCCGCGCTGTTGTAACACGAAACGATGATGCGTCATGTCAGATGTCTGTCAGCCGTGGTGGCGCTGCTTGCGGGGCTTGCCGCATGTGCCGAACCGCCCAAGGACTATCTCGAACTCACTGGCAAGGTCTTCCTGTTCAATGTGAGGTTGGCAGACGCAACGATTGTCGTCACCTTGCGTAAACTGAAAGACGCGACTGCGGGAGCTTCATTGGTGACTGACTTTGAAGACCCGGCCGGCGGAGAACCCTTGCGCGTCACCCAAAAGATATGGCCGGGCCCCAACATCACAATAGAAAGTCCTTCTCTCACCTGCATCGTCAAGGGCAAACCTTACGCCATCACCATCCAGCTTGTGGACCAGTCCGGCACCGAGCTGCAAAAGATCGCGACGACCTTGGCCTCGGAACTGGGCCAGGAAGCCCTGCCCGACCGTCCCCTGGTCGTGGGTCCGGGCTACGACGCAAATCCGGCTCTTGCGGGCCATGCCAACGGCAAACTGCCAGACCGGCCGCAGCTGAAATGTCCGCCTTAACAGGGCGTAAACATCTCCTCTGATGGACCGCACGGCCACAACAACAATACCTTGCCCGCAAGCCCCGTCTGGGCTATGTCCCGCTCGTCTCGCGGATGAGACAAACCGGGTGCGGATGTGATCGGCACCCAATCTGTTCTGGAAGCCTCATCAGGGCCGCGCCTCGTGAACCTCGCTTCTTGAACGCTCAAACCACACTGCCGGACGCCACTGGGTGTCGCGACAGCCGGTGCGGATGAGATTGTGCCCGCACAATTCCCATCGCCCCGCCCAGAAAGAGTGACCACATGGCGAAATCCGCCGTTTCAATGAATCCAACCCGTGACGATTTTGCTTCTCTTCTTGAAGAAGCCTATGCCGACCGTCCCGTTTCAGAAAATACCGTCGTTAAGGGCCGCGTCCTCGCGGTTGAAAACGAACTCGTCATCATCGACGTCGGTTTGAAGACCGAAGGCCGCGTGCCGTTGAAGGAATTTGCCGTTGGTGGCAAGGACGCAACACTCAAGGCGGGCGATACTGTTGAAGTTTATCTCGAGCGTATCGAGAATGCTTTGGGCGAAGCCGTGCTCTCGCGCGACAAGGCCAAGCGCGAAGAAGCCTGGACCCGTCTCGAAGAAATGTCCGGCAAGAGCGAGCGCGTCGATGGCGTGATTTTCGGTCGCGTCAAGGGTGGTTTCACCGTCGATCTCGGCGGTGCTGTTGCTTTCTTGCCCGGTTCACAAGTGGACGTGCGTCCGATCCGCGACGTCGGCCCGCTGATGCATATCTCACAGCCCTTCCAGATTTTGAAAATGGATCGCCGCCGTGGCAACATCGTTGTCTCGCGCCGCGCCATCATGGAAGAAACCCGTGCGGAACAGCGCAGCGAACTCGTGCAGAATTTGGCTGAAGGCCAGGTTGTGGACGGTGTGGTCAAGAACATCACCGACTACGGTGCGTTCGTTGATCTCGGCGGCATCGATGGTCTTCTCCATGTCACCGATGTGGCCTGGAAGCGTGTCAACCATCCGTCCGATGTGTTGGCCGTGGGCCAGACCGTCAAGGTGCAGATCATCCGCATCAACCCGGAAACCCAGCGCATTTCGCTGGGCATGAAGCAGCTCGACAAGGATCCATGGGAAATCGTCACCGGCAAATATCCGGTTGGCGCCAAGGTCAAAGGCAAGGTCACCAACATCACGGACTACGGTGCGTTTGTTGAACTGGAAGATGGCATCGAAGGCCTCATCCACGTGTCCGAAATGAGCTGGACCAAGAAGAACGTCCATCCCGGCAAGATTCTCTCGACCTCGGAAGAAGTTGAAGTGCAGATTCTCGAGATCGACGGATCGAAGCGCCGCATTTCACTGGGCCTCAAGCAGGTTCAGCAGAATCCGTGGGAAACCTTCTCCGCGCGCTTCCCCAAAGGAACTGAAGTGGAAGGCGAAGTGAAGAACATGACCGAATTCGGTCTCTTCATCGGCCTCGAAGGCGATGTGGACGGCATGGTCCATCTCTCCGATATCGACTGGAAGCGTCCGGGCGAAGAAGCCATCAAGGACTTCAAGAAGGGCGACATGGTCAAGGCCGTGGTGCTCGACATCGACCAGGAGAAGGAACGTATCTCGCTGGGCATCAAGCAGTTGTCCGGCGAAGGTGCCGGTGCATCGAGTGGTGTTTCAGGTGGTGCCAAGTCGGCAGGCGGCGCATCAGCAGCTCCGGCAACAGGTGGTAACGTCCGCAAGGGCTCCAAGGTCACCTGTGAAGTGATGAAGGTGGAAGACGGTGGCCTCGAAGTGAGGATCACAGGCACGGACCTGACAGCTTATGTGAAGCGCGCCGATCTGGCCCGCGACCGTGGCGAACAGCGTCCAGAGCGTTTCGCCGTTGGCGAAAAGTTCGATGCTCTCATCACCGCCATGGATGCCAAGGGCCGCAAGGTCAACGCCTCCATCAAGGCCCTGGAAATCTCCGACGAGCGCGAAGCCGTAGCCCAGTATGGGTCGTCGGATTCAGGCGCATCGTTGGGCGACATTCTCCAGGCTGCCATGAAGAAGAAAGATCAGGAAGTCTGATCGATCCCAGACCTTCAACTGGACTTGCAACTGCATATTGGCCGGGGAAACCCGGCCAATTCTATTTCTGGGCGTTACAGCCAGATTTCATTTTTGCGACGTTTCAAACTTGCCAGCTTTCATTTTTGCCAGATTTCATTTTTGAATGAATAGCTTGACGTTCTGCCAATGCTTTGGCACGGTCCCCCGACAGTGCAAATCAGCAGCGGGAATGCACCATGATCAAATCCGAACTCGTCTTGAAAATAGCCGAAAAGAACGCCCATCTGTACCATCGTGACGTCGAGCGCATCGTCAACAAGGTGCTGGACGAAATCATCATTGCCATGAAAGGCGGTTCACGCGTCGAACTGCGTGGATTTGGTGCGTTTTCCGTGAAGTCGCGCGACGGCCGCACGGGCCGCAATCCACGCACCGGCGAGAGCGTCACCGTCACGCCAAAGAAAGTCCCCTTCTTCAAGACCGGCAAGGAACTCAGGGCCCGGTTGAATATCAAGGTGTGATCGGATAGCGCCTTGCAACGCATTCTGCGCTGGCTCATCGGCCTCCCTGTCGCCCTCTTTGTCATTGTCTTTGCCGTTGCCAATCGGCAGCGCGTCACGCTGTCATTCAATCCCTTTGTAGCTGGCGAATCCTACCCGTCGATTTCAATGCCCTTGTGGCTTCTGTTCTTTTTCGGAATCATCACAGGTGTCATTCTGGGGTGGATCGGCTGCTGGTTTGCCCAAGCCAAACACAGAAAGCGCGCCCGAGAGGCCGCAGCCGAAGTGGTCAGGCTGCAAGCTGAACGCGCCAACTTGATGGCAAAGGCCGAGCCGGAACCGCATCAGAACCCGCAACAAGACATTGTCCCGGTGGGAACCGGCTGGATATGAAATGGATTTCAGCCAAAACACTGGCTGAAGAGGTTTCCTACAGGGACATTGTCGAAGCCCTGCGCCAGGGTTTTACCTCTAACATCACCACACCCGTCCGTCATCACCATGAGATCAATGGCACAACGCTGCTGCTGATGCCCGCCTGGTCCAAGCAATGGACCGGTTTGAAAACCGTCACGGTGAAACCGGACAACGCCGCGCAAGGTCTGTCCACAGTACAGGGCAACTACCTGCTGATTGATAATGCCACGGGCACACCTGTCGTCGCCATGGATGGCACGCAGCTCACCCGCATGCGCACCGCCGCTGCTTCCGCATTGGCTGCGGACTATCTGGCCCGGCCCGATGCATCCACATTGGTGATCGTCGGCGCGGGCGCTCTGGCACCCCATTTCCTCCATGCCCATGCCAGTGTGCGTCCCATCCGCAAGGTGATTGTCTATGCCCGGTCACCGGAAAAAACGCCGGGTCTCGCCAAGATTTTCGAAAGCCTCGGCTATGAAGGCCACGTCACGTCAGACGTCGAAACCGCCGTGCGCGAAGCCGACATTGTCTCGTGTGTCACCACGTCAACCACCCCCATTGTCAAAGGCGCCTGGCTCAAGCCCGGCACCCATGTTGATCTCGCCGGAGCCTTCAAACCCACCATGCGCGAAACTGACGGTGAAGTCATCGCGCGCTCCACCGTATTTGTCGACACCCGCGACGGTGCCTTGGCGGAGGCCGGTGACCTCATCCAGGCGCAAGCCGAAGGAAAATTCCGCTTCGACACCATTGCCGCCGATCTTTTTGACCTGTGCCGGGGCAAGCATCGCGGCCGAAAATCCGCTACCGAAATCACCTTGTTCAAATCTTGCGGCACAGCGCTGGAAGATCTTGCCACGGCCGTCATGGTGCATTTGCGTGTAACGTGAAGAACGGCTAGGACGCAGGGCCATGCCAAACCCTTTGCCAAACCCCATTTGCATCGCCCTTGATACGCCTGACATCACCAAGGCCAAACACCTGGCGCGTACCCTGAAGCCTCATGCCGGATATATGAAAATCGGCATGGAGTTTTTCTATGCCAATGGTGCTGCAGGCTATGAAGCCGTTGCATCTGAAGGCCTGCCGATTTTTCTTGATCTCAAATTGCACGACATTCCCAACACGGTGGCGCAAGGCTTGACCTCACTGATGAAACTTGCACCCGCACCGGCCATCATCAATGTCCACGCCCAAGGCGGGCTGGACATGATGAAAGCCGCGCGCGATGCCGTATCAGGCCGCGCCAAGCTGATTGCAGTAACGGTTCTCACCAGTCTCTCCAGTGACGACATCTGGAAAACCGGACTTGATCCTGCGTCTGACACAACAGCCCACGCCTTCAACCTGGCACAATTGGCGCATGGCGCAGGCCTCGACGGTGTTGTCTGTTCACCCCACGATCTCGTCCGTATACGGAGCACTTTGCCACGTTCATTTCTGACCGTCGTTCCCGGCATCCGCCCCGCCGACAGCGAGGTCCAGGACCAGAAGCGCATCGCCACACCGCAAGCCGCATGCGCGTCAGGTGCGGACATTCTGGTGATTGGCCGCGCCATCACCGGGGCCACCGATCCGGTCGCCGCTTGCAAGGCGATCCACGAAAGTCTTGGCCCATGACAAAAGTCAAAATCTGTGGCCTCTCTGAACCTGTGACACTCAACGCCGCACTCGATGCCGGGGCGGATTTTGTCGGTCTTGTATTCTTTGCAAAATCTCCCCGCAATGTATCACTCGAACAAGCCCGCGTGCTGGCTGATATGGCCAGCGGCACAGCGAAAGTCGTGTCCCTTGTGGTTGATGCCAATGACGACTTGCTCGCCTCCATCGCCCGCGACGTGAAGTCCGATTACATTCAAGCCCATGGCAAGGAAACACCAGCGCGCGTATCAGACATCCGCAAGCTCACCGGCATTCCTGTGATCAAGGTCATCAGTGTGGCCGACGCCGCCGATGTTGCACGCGCCCGAGACTATCAAGGCAAGGCGGAGTTCATGATGTTCGACGCCAAGACCACAGGCCCGCTTCCCGGCGGCATGGGCCATGCCTTTGACTGGTCATTGTTGTCACAAGCGGCCCACCCCTACATGCTGGCAGGTGGGTTAACGCCCAATACAGTGCACAGTGCAATCGTCCAGACCGGAGCACATATGGTCGATGTCTCATCGGGTGTTGAATCAGCCCCCGGCATCAAAGATGAGCACCTGATCCGGAAATTCATTGAGCAAGCCAAACGGGCCCGGTAGAGTAAAAACATGACCATCAATACACCCAATTCCTTCCGCACCGGACCCGACGAAAAAGGTCTCTTTGGCATTTACGGCGGTCGTTTCGTTGCCGAAACATTGATGCCGCTGATCCTGGAGCTTGAGCAGGCCTACAAGGATGCCAAGGCCGATCCAACGTTTCAGGCTGAGCTCGATGATTTCCTCGAGCATTATGTCGGCAGGCCGTCACCCTTGTATTTTGCCGAGCGTCTCACCGAATATCTCGACGGCGCAAAAATCTATATGAAGCGCGACGAACTCAACCACACCGGTGCCCACAAGATCAACAATGTCATGGGGCAAATTCTATTGGCCCGCCGCATGGGGAAGAAGCGCATCATTGCAGAAACCGGTGCCGGCCAGCATGGAGTCGCAACGGCAACCGCCTGTGCCCGCTTCGGCCTCGAATGCATCATCTATATGGGCGAAGTCGATATCGCACGTCAGGCCCCCAACGTCTTCCGCATGAAATTGCTGGGTGCCAAAGTGGTACCCGCCAAATCCGGTTCACGTACCCTGAAAGATGCTCTCAACGAAGCCCTGCGCGATTGGGTCGCCAATGTGGAAGATACATTCTATTGCATCGGCACCGTCGCAGGTCCCCACCCCTATCCGGAAATGGTGCGCGATTTCCAGTCAGTGATTGGCCGCGAAACCAAAGAGCAAATGTTGAAGCGCGAAGGCCGCCTGCCGGATTCACTTGTGGCCGCCATTGGCGGCGGCTCCAATGCCATGGGTCTGTTCCATCCCTTCCTCGATGACAAGGATGTGGAGATCATTGGTGTTGAAGCCGCAGGTCACGGCCTCAAGAAAAAACATGCCGCCTCCATCACCGGCGGCAGGCCTGGCATTCTCCACGGCAATCGCACTTATCTCCTGATGGATGACGATGGCCAGATCACCGAAGGTCACTCCATTTCCGCAGGTCTCGACTACCCCGGCATCGGCCCGGAACACGCCTGGCTCCATGACATGAAGCGCGTGCAGTATGTCTCGGCCACCGACAAGGAAGCCCTCGCGGCCTTCCAGCTCTGTTGCAAACTCGAAGGCATCATCCCCGCATTGGAACCATCCCATGCGCTGGCCCATGTCATCAAGATCGCGCCGAAACTGCCGAAGGAGCACCTGATGGTCATGAACATGTGTGGCCGCGGCGACAAGGACATCTTCACCGTGGCGGATATTCTGGGGGTGAAGCTGTAGGATTGACGGATGTAGTACAGTGTAGTACGCTGTGCTCTTGGAGATTGTTATGGCTGAAGCACCCTATTCCGTTCGGATAAAAAGTCCCTTGCGTGAACGTCTGGAAATGGAAACGGCCAAGGAGAACCGCCCCGCAAGCTATTTCATAAACGAAGCACTTGAGGATTATTTCGGCGCACGAGATTACAAGAATGAGTGCATTCGGGCAGCGATTGCTGAAGCCGACAAGGGTGTTTTTGTTTCGGAAAAAGCCATGATGAAATGGATGAAATCAATTGGCACCGCGAATGAACAGTCGCCTCCTGAACCGGATGTGTTTTTGAAAAAAGACTGAGCAGTGCAAATCATATTCCTACCCGGCTGCCGCAGCGATGTGCGTTGGTTCACATCTTACTACATGTCTGTATTTCCAGCAGGGGCCAGCAACGGTTATGAGCAAATGGAGGCGGCACTTCAATTGGTTCGGGGCAACCCATATGTTGGCAAAGCAACCGACGAAATTGACGTTCGCGAAGTGCAAGTTACCCGAACACCATTCTCACTGATCTATCGGGTGACCAATACGAGTATTGAAATCATCAGAGTCTGGGATAACAGGGGTAACAAACCCCGACGTTGGATGCCGACATCAGAAAGAGGCTGACTTGCAAAACCGCATCGATCAAAAATTCGCTGTCCTCAAGCGGGAGAACCGTGCCGCCCTCGTCACTTTCATCACAGCTGGCGATCCTGATTTCGACACCTCGTTGAAAATCATTGAAGGCTTGCCCGCAGCGGGCGCTGACATCATCGAGTTCGGCATGCCCTTCACTGATCCCATGGCTGATGGTCCAGCAATCCAGGCGGGCGGATTACGCGCCCTTGCGGCGGGCCAGACAATGAAGAAGACGCTGAAGCTCGTCACGGCCTTTCGCAAGAAGGACAGGGAAACGCCAGTTGTTCTCATGGGCTACTACAATCCCATCTATGTCTACGGTGTTGACAAATTTCTCGCCGATGCAAAGGTTGCTGGCGTTGATGGCTTGATTGTTGTGGACCTGCCGCCCGAGGAAGATGACGAGCTCTGCATTCCCGCCATGGCTGCTGGCTTGAACTTCATCCGCCTCACCACACCCACAACCGATGACAAGCGCGCCCCCGCCGTGTTCAAGCACACCTCCGGCTTTGTTTACTACGTCTCGGTTCTCGGCATCACCGGCACAAAAGCGCCGGATTTGAAGAGTGTCAAAGCCAACGTGAAACGGCTCAAGACCCATACCACACTGCCCATCTGCGTCGGCTTCGGCGTGAAGACTGCTGAACAGGCCCGCACCATCGCCAAGGATGCCGATGGCGTTGTCGTGGGGTCTGCACTTGTGTCTGCCATCGCCAATTCGCTGGACAAAAACGGCAAAGCCACGGCCAAAACGCCCAAAGCCGTCCATAAACTTGTATCTGAAATCGCTGCGGGTGTAAGAGGCTGACATGAACTGGATCAAGAATTTCGTCCGCCCAAAAATCCGCTCCATCCTCGGTGCCGTGCGCAAGGATGTGCCGGAGAACATGTGGGTGAAGGATCCGGACACCGGCGAGATGGTGTTCTACAAGGACCTCGAGGCCAACCACTTTGTTTTCCCTGCCTCAAAACATCATCACCGCATGCCGGTGGAAGCGCGTCTCAAACATATGTTTGACGATGCATTCGAAAAAATCTCCTTTCCTGCCGTAGCCCTTGATCCGCTCAAGTTTCGCGATGAAAAAAAATATTCAGATCGGTTGAAAGACGCGCGCTCAAAGAGCGACAACAACGATTCCGTTCGCGCCGGTTACGGCGCCGTCGATGGTCTCAACATGGTGGTGGCCGTCCAGGACATGTCCTTTATCGGTGGCTCCCTCGGCATGGCAGCCGGCGAAGCAATCATCACGGCCATGCGCCATGCCGTGCAAAAGCGCTCACCCTTTGTATTTTTCGTGTCCTCCGGTGGTGCCCGCATGCAGGAAGGCATTCTCTCGCTGATGCAGATGCCGCGCACCACAATCGCCGTGCAGGAACTGCGGGCGGCAAAACTGCCCTACATCGTCGTGTTGACCAATCCAACAACGGGCGGCGTCACAGCCTCCTACGCCATGTTGGGAGATGTGCATCTGGCTGAACCCAATGCCTTGATTGGGTTTGCAGGCCAACGCGTCATTGAACAGACAATTCGCGAAAAACTACCCGAAGGCTTTCAGCGCGCCGAGTACCTGAAAGATCACGGTATGGTGGATATGGTCGTCTCAAGGCTCGAAATGAAAGAGACTGTATCACGCATTGCCCGGTTGCTGCTGCGGGCACCTGCCGTGACGACTGAAAACGCCCTCGTGCCAGCGTAAGCGAGATCCCGCGCTCATGCGCTCTGACCACATCCTGAACCGGCTCCTGGAGCTGCACCCGAAAATCATTGACCTGTCTCTTGATCGCATGACACGGGTGCTGGAGATTTTGGGCAATCCACAACTCCGGCTTCCGCCCGTCATCCATGTCGCAGGTACCAATGGCAAGGGATCCTGCGTTGCCATTGTCCGCTCCATCATGGAGCGCGCCGGACTGAAGGTTCATTGCTACACCTCGCCCCATCTGGTGAAATTCCACGAGCGCATTCGCCTCGCAGGTGAGTTGATCTCTGAGCCAGATCTCGTCGACCTCTTGGCTGAATGCGAAACCGCAAATGGCACGGACCCCATCACGTTCTTTGAGATCACCACAGCAGCGGCATTCCTGGCGTTTTCGCGGACACCCGCTGATTATCTCATTCTTGAAGTTGGTCTCGGCGGCAGGCTGGATGCCACAAATGTGGTTCCCAAACCGGTCGCCACCTGCATCACCACCATTGGTCTGGATCACCAACAGTATCTGGGCAACACGCTTGGGGAGATAGCGGCCGAGAAGGCTGGCATCCTGAAATTCGCAGTCCCCGCTGTTGTCGGACGCATGCCGACAGAAGCGCGCGAAGCCATTGAAGCCGTGGCGGATACGAAGGGGTCACCTCTGCACATCACCGATCAGGACTGGCAAGCCTATGAGCAACATGGCCGCATGGTATTTCAGGACCAAACAGGCTTGCTCGATCTTCCGCTGCCAAACCTGACGGGTCCACATCAGGTGCAAAACGCGGGCAATGCCATCGCAATAATCCGTACACTGAATGATCTTCGCATCTCCGACGATGCCATCGCACTTGGCGTGATATCGGCCCAATGGCCTGCGCGTCTGCAGCGCCTGACGCAGGGACGACTGACGCAAGGACTGCCGACAGGTACGGAGCTTTGGCTGGATGGCGGTCACAATCCCGATGCTGGTGTGATCCTGTCCAGGCATTTTCGGACATGAGGAAAAAGAACCCCAAACCGCTGGTCATCATCTGGGGCATGCTCAACACCAAGGATGCAACCGGATTTTTGCAACCCTTGGCCAGCATCGCGGCGGCCTGCATCACACTTGCCATTCCTGATGAGCCCAATGCCATTCCGGCGGAAACACTTCAGGCCGTTGCATCGTCGCTGGCCATTCCCGCGCAAACCGCTGGAACACTGGAGTCCGCATTGGAAAAGGCCGCATCCCTGCGGCCTGTTCCTCGGATCCTGATTTGCGGCTCACTCTATTTGGCAGGCCATGTGCTGGCCCTTCACACGGGAGAGGACATGTCTTCCGTGTCTGGCGCGGCCCGGCGATAGTCCGGACTTAGATCGACTGCTCGATCCAACTTTGCAATGCGTTCTTCGGGGCAGCACCCACTTTAGTGGCTGCGAGTTTGCCATCCTTGAACACCATCAAGGTCGGGATGCCGCGCACACCGAATTTTGACGGCGTGTTGGGATTTTCATCAATGTTGATCTTGACGATCTTGGCTTTGGGTCCAAGGCTTACCGCGATTTCTTCCAGGCTCGGCCCGATCATTTTGCATGGTCCACACCATTCGGCCCAGAAATCCACGACAACAGGTGTGGTAGACTTGAGCACATCGGCATCAAAGCTGGCGTCGGTAACCTTGTGGGTGGACATGATTCGAATTCCTTTAAACTGATGTCCCTGAGGTAGGGTGCCCCCGCACCAAGGTCAAGTCAGGTCTGCCCTGCGATTCTGCCATGACCTGTCACGAATCTGTGAAAGGACGGCGGTATCGATCCAGGTCACGGTGCCGCTGTCAGTCCACACCACGGCAGCCTTTAAGGTTCGCCCCGGATAGGCCTCTGCCAAGATGGACGCATATTCACCAATCTGTTGCACATAGGGATGATGCTCTGGCAGGTCGCCACCTTTGCCAGTCTTGTAGTCGAGCACATGAATGTCCGTGGCACTGACAGCCATCCGGTCCACCCGCCGGGTTTGGCCAGGAGCCACCATCAAGTCGACTTCACCAGCCGATACATCTGAATACAAGGGCGCCAGGTCCGGCAACGCGATGATGCCGAGAGCGAGTGCAACATCGTGCGCCGAAAGGTCGAGGTTTGCACCAAGTTTGTGAGCCATGACATGTCGCTCGTCATCACTCCAGTCTGGCAGAAGCTGCAACAGCTTGTGCATGGCCGTCCCCCGTCGCCGGGCCACATCGTCAGCAGGTGCAAGCGTGGTGTCGGAATATGTCTTTGCCACGTGCTCGATACGAGCCTGCTCGGATAAAGGCGCAGGTAGCGCCCAGTCCGGCATGTCATCAGAAGGAGTGTCGCTTGGTGCAGCAGAACTCTCCGCCGGTTCCGGGCCAAACGAAACGATCGCACCGTCACCCCTTGCAAGGGCTTCACTCTGCTCCGCTGACAGTAAGCCGACATTGGCAAGCGCGCCCAGGATATGTGCATACCAACTTGCAGAAGAAAGTTTCTTGCCAAGGCTTCCACAAATGTAGAGCTCGTCGCAAGCCCGCGTCATCGCCACATACAGAAGCCGCATGTGCTCTTCGTCACCAAGCAGCCTGGACTGCGCCTTGATGGCGTCAGACGCCGCCGAATGCGCAAGGCTGCCAGGCGACATGACTGGAAGGCCTTCGCGCGACATGTAGAACCCTTCGTGCTTGTCGTACCTCTGTTCAGTGGCATCAGGTATAATCACAATATTGGCCTCAAGGCCTTTTGCACCATGAACCGTCATGATGCGAACCTCGCCCGTTGGTTTGTCCATGTCGCGTTTGATTTCCACATCCCCTTGCAGGAACCAGGCAATGAAACCGGCCAGTGACGAGGACGTGGTAGTCACATAGTCCAGCGCGAGATCAACAAAGGCATGGGTCGCATCAATGGATTCAGGTCCAAGCCGTTCCACCATCGCTTTGCGACGCAAAGTCAAAACCGTAGCGAAGAACTGATGTGGATCAACCTGCTTTGCAAGTTTGGACAAGTCTTGCAGATACCGCACCGTGTCCCGCCGGTTTTCAGATCCGACCAGTCGGTCCCACAGCGACAGGTCGCCGCGATCATGCGCCAGTTCAAAGACCTCCTCCTCGCTCAGGGCATTCTCAAGCAAGGGACTTTTGAGTACACACGCAAGCGAGTAGTTATCTTGCGGCAACAGGCTGAACTGCGCGAGCGCGATGAGATCCTGCACCGCAATGCTGGTCTCAAGCTTCAACCGGTCAGCTCCGGCCACAGGTATTTGGGCCCGCCGCAATTCTGCGATGATCAGCCCAAACAGCGGTGATCGCCGTTGCATGACAATCAGGATATCATCTGCCCTCACCGGTCGATTGCGCGCCACCAGCATCCTGCAGCCAATCCAGCTCTTGATCCGTTCCGCCAGCAGCCGTGCCAGAACCTTGCGTGGTGCGTTCTCGGGGGTAAAGTCAACCGGCGCAATCCACAGTTCCGGATCGTCTTCTTCCATAGCTATGACGGTGGGCCAGATTTCAACACGGCCCCGTTCACCCATCCGCGAACTCTGGTGCAGGTCCGAACCTGACGCAGAGGAAAACCCGAGTTTTGTCAGGGCAGCTTCAGGAAAAACCGTATCGACCACATCCAGCACGTCCTGCACGCTGCGATAGGACACAAGAAGCTTCTCGTCGCGATAGTCTTGTTTCGCATTCTTGATGCGTTCAGCCAAAAGCTGCCGGGTTGTTTCAAACAGCGCCGCATCGGCACCCTGAAAGGAATAGATCGACTGCTTGCGGTCGCCGACAACGAATACCGTCCGTGACGTATTCTTGTCCCGACCCTGACCGGCAAAGAATTCTTCCGTCAGCGACTGGATAATGCTCCACTGCAGGGGATTGGTGTCCTGCGCCTCATCCACCAGAATATGTGAGATGCCGCCATCAAGTTTGTAGAGCACCCATTGCGCCGCCTGATCCTTGGTCAACATGTCGGCAGCCTTGGAAATCAAGTCGGCGAAATCATACTTGCCGCGTTTGCGTTTCTCGTTTTGGTAGCTTTTGAGAACAGCTGTTGCAATGAACAGCAAGCTCGCCGTCAGGCTGGCCTTGAGATGGCTGTCATGCAGCACAAAGAGCTCGTGCTTCTCCTCGAAAAACTGTGTGATGAGCTGGGCCTCGTGCGGGTGTTTCTCGACCTCCGGTTTCACTGTATAGCGTACCCGCTTCCCACTGCCTTTCGAGATGAAGACCCAGGCACGCAAAATGTCGGCGACCGCTTCGGGATTGGCCGCACGCAAAGCGTCGCTGATGACCATGCCCGATCCCGAAAAGGGAAGAGCCCTGATGATCGCGCCGCAGATATGGGGATCCAGCTCTACCAGCTGACCAAAATAATCAGACTCAGTGTAGGACGGGTCCACCTCCAGCAACTGCGCCGCGATAGCGCGAAACGCCGCAAACCCCTCGAGCCCACTGAGGGCTTCAAGAGCTGGCGTTGGTTTGCTGACGAGCGCGCGAATGACGTCGTCAAATTTATCCTGGTCGAAATAGCGTTCCAGGGTCAGAAAGGCCTTCGCCAGATCACTGTCAGGATCAGTTTCAAAGTGTTGTTGCACGTCACTCCAGGCATGGGCCCGAAGCACAGCGGCATCCTCTTCACTCATCACTTCGAAGCCGGGAGCAAGGCCTGCCTCGACTGGAAACAGGTGCAACAGATTCTGGCAAAAAGCGTGAATGGTCTGCACCTTCAGGCCACCCGGCGTTTCCAGAGCAAGGGTGAACAACTGCCGGGCCCGCTTCAGCAAACCCTGCGAAACATTCTTGACCCCGAGGACCTCCAGTCGCTGTCGCAGGTCGTCCTCGTCCGCGATCACCCAAAAACCCAGTCTTTCCAGCAATCGGTTGGCCATTTCAGCAGCCGCCGACTTGGTGAAGGTCAAACACAGGATGGTCGACGGATCAACGCCGTCGAGCATCAGTCGCGTCAATCGGTCAACCAGCACATGCGTCTTGCCAGAGCCCGCGTTGGCTGACACCCAGACAGATGTGCTTGGATCAGCAGCCGCGCGCTGTTCAGTTGTGGGAACAATGAGGGGGCGGGTCACACTCATCGCGACAGACTCCACTCCAGATACCGCGACAGGTGATCGTAGTCACTTTTGTCCTTGTCCTTCATGACGGCAACGCGCGGCGGAAAAGCCGTGTCATGTACCAGCAACGTCGCAAGTTTCTGCGTCAGTTTTTCGAAGTGCAGGTCAGCGACGTCCGAAACCGAAAACTGGTCCTTGGCTGTTTTGCCTTTGCCAGGATCATTGGTTTTCTTGCCTTGCCCCAGAAAAGTAATTTCACCAGGCACACGCCCGCCGGAGATCTTGATGTAGCACGCCGCACTAACGGTCCGCGCTCCCACAGCGGTGAATGACCCGCGCTTGACCATCGCAGCTTCGAGTGTCAGTTGTGGACTAAGTCCGCTGCGCACTTGGTTATTGGTCGGCACGATGCCGGTCTTGTAGTCGATGATCCGCACACTCCCATCGGTCAACACATCCATGCGATCGGCAATGGCCGTCAACGTGAAGACGTCACCGACGATGGTCAGCGTCAACGCACCGCGTATTTCAGCGTGCAACATATGGAGGTTGGACCGCAGGTCTTCTTCCTGGTCGGCAAACCACGTTGCCATCCGCTGAAAGCGGGGTCTCCAGAAGGTCATCACATCATCATCACGCAAGGGTTCAAAGACTCTCTCGCCCGCTTCAAGGAGCATTGCCAACGGAGCTGCGCGCCCAGAAGGTGACGCCATGCTCCAGTCTTTCAGCGCATGATGGAACAGGATGCCGCGCAGGCGGCGGTCGGGTGCTTCCGCCAGCGGTGACAGGGGCCGCAAGTTCAGCATGCGGCGCGCATAGACAGCATAAGGGTCACGGATCAATCGTTCAATTTCAGTGACACTGAAACTGCGCGGTCGCGCCGCCACGGGTGGTGTTGGCCACGGACGCTCACAGGAGTTGAAATCGTCAGGCCGGTCGATCATGTGCGCAAGTGTGATGTGGGTTGTGTCGCAGTGCTTGGCCTCAGCGATGCCGCCTGCTTCCATAACCGTTCGCAAGCGTAGCACCCACCGTGACGGCAATACCGGTTCAGTGCCGATGCGCTTGGCCCACGTGAGATAAATCTTGGCGTATCCCAAGGCATCAACAAAATCATGGGCCGTCAATCCGATATCGCGTTCGGGCTGTTGCAGGTCAAAATCGTGGCGCATGGGCCGGTTGAGCCAGGGACCAGCGTCCGCGGTCGCAGGCCATTTGCCTTCGTTCAATCCACCCAGCACCGCCACATCAAACTGCATAAGTCGCGCTTCGAGCAGGCCGTAAATTCCGATCCGGGCCGAAGGCCTGGGCACCGGTCGCACAATGACCTTGGCCAGTTTGGTAAAGATCAACGGCACGCTTTCGGCAAACTGCACATCTGGCAAAAGCCGCTCTTCATCTTTGACCGCCGCAAGGGCTGTTGCCAGTTCCAATCCTTCCGGCGTGGCCGCCCATTGGTCTCCGGTCACCACGCCAAGACAGTCTTGCAGGCGTGTGACATGCACACCCAGCAACAGCTTTTCATCGCTATCAACAAAAGCCCGGAACGCCGACTCAAGCCGCACCGTGAGCGCTTTGGCCAGGGTCCATTCCCCATCCGTAACAGATCTTGTGCGGTGCCGGGCCGCGTCTGCCGCCAGTGTCAACTCAGCCCGCAGCAAACCCTGCCGCAGTCCGTTGAGGCCCAAACCCAGGCCCTGCTGCCGCAGCACGTGAAATTCGAGAATCTGCCGCGCCACCGCAACATCGTCTTCAGCCATGCCGAAATTGGCATGGCGGTCATGCAGGATGGCCACCAGTGTCTGCGCTGAAAAATCCGACAGCACATGGGCCGCGATCAAGCTAAGGAGATGGGCTTGTCCCTGGGCTGCCAGACTTTCGCCACGTGTATCATCAGCCTCAATCGCCCAGCGCCGCAGCTCCACTTTGACCCGGATGGCAAGATCACGATCCGGTGTGATCAGGGCAATCGAAGAATGACCATGGTGTTGCGCCTCACGCAACACCAGGGCAATGGCCCGCGCCTCCATGTGCCGGTCCGGGGCCTCGATCAGTTGCAGGTCTTGCATGGCCCGCGCGAAAGGGGTCCGATTCTCTGCGATGGTTTCCAGCCAGTGATCAACACTCTCCGTGGGTCGCATGATTTCCCGCGCCAGCCACGCACGGTCCGGTGTGGCGTGGCCAAAAACACCCACCTCGCTCCTCGCAACCTCAAGCGTCTGCAGCAGACTGCGCAAATTGTATTGCGAGTGGGTGGCAGCCAGCGCCAGCCAGTCAGAATCCGCCAACACCGTATCAAGACCCGGAAGTATGACACATCCTGAGGGACGCTCTGCAATCGCCTTGATCAGGTCGCGGGTGGCCGGGTTGGTGCCGGTCGAACCTGCAATGATGACGGGATCACGCGATTGTCTGCGGCGCAAGTCTGCCGCCTGCTTGCGGATCAGCAAGTTGCGACGGGCCGCCGGTCGGATCAGATTGCGATGCGCGAGACGGTCCGGCAATTTGACATTGATCACGTCCAGCAAATCCAGAATGGTTTGCCGGTGGCCCGCCAGATCGCGATCAAACACGGCAGCAATACCGTCAAAACTGCGCTCTTCGATATCACCCTGCGTGAGGAGTTCGACAAGTGACTCCGCCAGATGCTGGATGCGTGTCATGGATCCTGCGATGTCGCGCGCAATCGCCGACGTTTCGAGATGGTCATGGGACCACTGGCTGAGCAGGGTCATCACGTCAAACAACAAGCCCAAATCGGAAATGGCCTCAGGAACATCTGCGCCAAGCCCATCATTGGCCAACATGTCTTCGTCAATGTCACCAATCGGCATGATCCGTGGCAACACGATTGCGCGATCCATCTGTAGCGCGTGAAACAACCCTTGTAGGCGGCGCACGGCACGCCGGGTGGGCAGAAAGATCCGCCACCGGAAAATCGGTACGTCAGCACATTCAGGGATCAGCGAACCATCGATCACCTGCTGTGCCAACTGCGTCAGCATGTCGGTTGAAATGTCGCAGGTCAGGATGCGAGTGCGATCAGTCTCTATGGGCGTGGAGTGCGAGATGACGGAGTCCCTGTTCTGCCAAATCAATGGCTTCTGGTGTTCCTACGTGGAACCAATGGCCGCGATGTTCAAGCCCAAACAATCGGCCGCGGGCCAGCGCCACATCCCACAACCGGTTCATCGAAAATGGGCCGGGAGCCACACCCTCGAACAGTCGCGGGTGCACCAGATAGCCGCCGATATAGACCATCGCGTGGTCCGGATCCGAAGTCAGGCGCGTCAACCGCCCTGCACCGTCTTTCACAAAGTCTCCCCTGCCATCAAACCCGGTGGTTCGAGACATCGGACAGACCAACAACAGGCAATCCATGTCGTCATCACGCCAATGGGCGCGCAAGGCGCGCAAGGCCGGCTCACCCGCGTCGACCCAGAAACCATCACCGTTCAACACAAAAAACGGGTCAGGGCCCAGCAGAGGCAAGGCCTTCTGGATGCCGCCTCCGGTTTCGAGTGCGGCTTCCCGTTCATCGGAAATCACCAGCTTGGGCGTCGCAACGGTTTTGCACCAATCCTCAATCTGTAATGCAAAGTGATGCACATTGACAACCACCTGCTCCGTGCCGGCAAGCGTGAGCGCGTCCACCGCATAGGCAATGAGCGGCTTGCCTGCGACCTCGATCATGGGCTTCGGCCGTGTCAGGGTGAGGGGTCGCATGCGTTTTCCAAGACCTGCCGCCAGGATCATGCCCCGCGAACCGATGGCACTCACCTGTGCAGTCATGGGCGCGCCAACGCCAGAACCTCTGGCAAATTGTGCTCATACCAGTGCAGCACAGGTTTCAGTGCGACGTGCTGGAGATTATGCACGAGGTATCGCGCCACGCGGGGCCGATGTTGCAGATACTGGTGTTTGCCATCGCGCTTGGAGAGCCGCGTGAATGTCCCGAGCAGCCGGGAGGCGCGCTGGGCACCGAGGATTGCATAGTCGCGACCAAAGCCAACGGCATCAAAAGATCCGCCCGCCTGCCGCAGCGTGACATAATGATCATAAAGCGCGTGCTGCATCGAAAAATCCACATCGACCCGGGCATCCTGCAACAGTGATGCAAGATCATAGGTCGCGTTTCCCATAACCGCATCTTGCGTATCAATGAGACCGGTGCGCTGCAATCCCTCGCGCTGTGGCATCCAGATGAGGTTCGGCGAATGAAAGTCCCGCAGCACCCACATGCGGTCCGCGGTGAAGGTCAGCGGCAACACGGCCCGCCACACATCCTCAAAAGACTGGTGCGCATCTGGCGGTGCTTCGCGACCATGGAGGTGGGGCCAAAACCACGATGGCAACAGGTCGGTTTCCGCCAGCAGCGCATCTATATCGAAATCAGCGATCAGATGCTCAAACCCGCCATGCGCCGGAACCTTGCGCGGCCACGCCTGTCGCGCCATATCGGCAAGCACGGCCACGGCAGCTGACATGGGCTCAGTCATGTCGTCGCCACGCACCATCATGGTGCCATGAACCTCGCCCTGCAGATGTTCAATGACGGCAAACCCCTGGTGCTGGTCGCACACCTCGATGCGGGGCGCACTGTAGCCGAGACCATGCAGATAGCTGTTGACGGCAATGACGGGACGGATGTCATCGGCAAGATGCACCAATGCGCTATAGGATTTTCCATGTCGGACAATGCGCTTGTCGGATCGTTCCGGCATGTCCATCAGCAGGGCAATGGACGTTCCATCGTGCAGCGACTCGTAGCGCCGCAGCGATGCGTCACCCATGAAAAACCGCCGCTGATGCTGGCAGAAAATCCGACGCATCAAGGAAGGCCCGCAAGGTCACGTCGCGCTGCAATGCCGTTGCCCAGCCACCCGTTGCCGCCACGTCCACGTCGCGTGTCTCGCCATGCCCAGAAAGAGTCACATGCAGGACATCGGCCGATAGCGTTGTGACATCCATGCGATCTGGCCATTCCACCAGAACCACGTGATCGCGCGCGAGATCAGCCAGTCCCAGGTCATCACTGTCACTGCCGCGATCCAGCCTGTAGAGATCGGCATGAACAACGGGTATCCGCAACGCGTCATAGTGCTGGACCAACGAGAATGTCGGGCTCGCCACGTCGAGTGCCAAGTCCTGTGCCACGGCACGAATGAAGGCCCGCGCATATGTGGATTTGCCCGCCCCCAGATCACCACTCAATGCAATGACGAAACCGGCCTTCGCCCACAAGGAATGGCGGGACGCCAGGTCCTCCACCATCTCTTGCGTCATGGCCCGGTGGTGATGCGTCAAGGGAGCGGTCATGCGGCTTTGTGTGATGTGGTTCTGATGCGTCCGTCCAACGTGGCGCGCCGTGGACCAGCGATGGGCAAAGAACAGACAACCGTGGTTCCTTGATCAAGTTTTGAGACAAGAGAAACCTTGCCGCCGTGCAGTTCCGTGAAGCTCTTGACGATGGCAAGTCCAAGCCCGGCGCCGCGATGGCTGCCAGCCAAGGGCTTGGCCTGGAAGCGTTCGAACACCTTGTTTTGGAAGTCGGGCTCGATGCCACGGCCGGAGTCAGCCACCCACAACTGCACGAAGCCGTCCTTCTTGCGGGCACCCACTTGAATGGTGCTGTTGGCCGGTGAAAACCCGATGGCATTCGACACCAGATGTCCAAGGATCTGTTCAAGCCGCGCCGGATCGGCCTCGATCTCTGACACATCGGAACTGGCTTCGACAGTCAGGCGCAACTGCCGCTTTTCCAACTGACCCGCAAACTTGCTGATGACGTTTTCAAGGATGGTCATGACATCGACCCGTTGTGTCCTGAGCTCCATGGCGCCAGCGTCAATTGCTGAAAGATCGATGATGGCATCGAGAATGCTCTTGAGATCATCCGACGACCTCTTGATGTCGTGGATGTAGTCTTGCTGCTTGGGCGCCAAGGGTCCGGCCAGACCAAAATCCAGGGCCTCTGCAAATCCGACAATGCTGGTGAGCGGCGTGCGGATCTCATAGGACACATTGGCCAGAAACGAGTTCTTGAGCCGGTCGGCAGCTTCCAGCGCCTCGGTGCGTTCGCGCAGCGCCTGCTCGGCCCGCGTGGCATCGGAAATATCGGTGAGAGTGAGGAGCGCGTTGCCATCCGGCAAGGGCACTGAGCGATAGCGCAAGGCCCGCCCGTCCTGGATCAACTTTCCTTCCACGATCTTGCGATCACCCTCAATGCTGGTCATGCTGTAGCGGATGTTTTGCCACACGGATTGGGCATCAGGATCAAGGGATTTATGACTCATCAACTCGTCGATGTGCGGCTGTTGCGCCAGTGTTTTCGGATCGATGTTCCAGAAATTGGCAAAGGCCGGATTGAACAGCATGAGTTTGCCGTCTGATCCAAACAGTGAAACCGCTTCCGCCAGATTATCGAGGGTTTCACGTTGCACGCCCGCCAGTTCATTGAAGCGCGATTCCAGCAGCAATTCTTCCGTCAGGTTTTCATAGAGATAAGTGACACCACCAAAGGGATGTTGCTCGCAGATCACCCGGATGGATCGGCCGTCGGGCAGGTACCAAAAATCCTCGCGCATGTCGATTGTCGTATAGGACGACAGATGCTTTGTTTTCCATTCGCGGTAATTGACCTGCTCCGGCAGGGCCCGTTGCGCACGTAAATGATCCAGGATTTCGCCGTCCGCCGGATGGGTTTTCAGCCACGCCGCATCGAGCGACCACAGGGTGCAGAAGGCATTGTTGAAAAACCGCAGTCTTTGGTCCGGTCCGAAAATTGCAATGGCGGTATCGAGCTTGTCCAGTGTCGAGGCATGCGCCTTGATGTGTCGCTCCAGTTCTTTCTCGGCTGTCTCGATGTCGGTCACATCAATGGCAAAGCCCGCATGGCCCTTCTCGAATTGTGTTTCATAAACATCAAGGGCCCGCATCTTGCCATTGAGAACGGTATGCGCGCGACCCGTAAGTCCGGTGGCCGGATTGGCCTTGCTCTCGTCAATGCCCGCACGCTTCACCAATTCGGCGTTGATCCGCAACACCGAATCGATGTCGGGAATCTCCGTGGATTTCACATAAGACTGGTTGACCCATTGCAGGTCGCTGTTCTCATCGCGAATCCAGATGGGGAATGGTGCAGAATCAAGGACCGCACTCAAGCGCTCAACTTGCCGCGCAAGTTTGCCCGCATCATAGGAGAGTTCCGACACCTGCCGCCGCTCTCCCGCCAAGGGCCGGAACCGCAGTGTCGCCAGACTGCCCGCCGCGCGCCCGTCGGCTTCGAGCAAGTCACCTTCGATGGTCTTGATGCCGATATTGAAAGCAGCCCCTGAACTGCGCAGGTCCCGCAGGCTGGTTTGCAACTGTGTGACGGAATCAGGTTCAAGCCACCGCGTGAAGGCCATGACCCCGTCGAGGTCCTTGGGCATTTTGACGGCCCCGTGCATGGTGCCGCTCATGCGGTCCGGTCGCGCATCCGTGCCGCGCCAGGTCAACAGCACATGGGACTCGGCCTTGCCGGCTGCCTCCGTGTCATTGAGCAAAACTTCAAGGTCAGCGACCCGTTCCCGGGCAGCGCGCTCCGCTTTCCGCAATCCTGCCATCCGGATAATGGCAAAACACAAGGCCGCCCCCAATGCGAGCCCGGCGATGCCACCATATTGTTGCAAGAGAAACTGCGCCTGTGCCACCGATTGGGCCCCAGCTGGTTCGGTCAGGCCTACAGTCAGACAGGTCGATGCTGACACACCGAATGTGCCCCGCCTTGCAACCCTGCGCTTGATCTTGCCCCAGACCTGCAAACCCTGTCTCCGGTCACTGTGAACGGTCCGCGAATCAAGGCCGCGAATCCGTCATGACCTATAGACAGAAAATGTCTGCGCCGGAATCCACTAAGATCAGTAGCGATACTGTTCCGTTTTGAACGGACCCTGAGGCGTGACACCGATATAGGCGGCCTGTTCCGGCTTCAGCGTGGTCAGTTTCACACCCAGCTTGCCCAAGTGCAGGCGGGCCACCTTTTCATCCAGGTGCTTTGGCAGCACATAGACTTCGTTCTTGTATTTGCCGTTGTCCCTGTTGGTGTAAATCTCGATCTGCGCCAGCGTCTGGTTGGTGAACGAGGCCGACATCACGAAGCTTGGGTGACCGGTGGCGTTGCCAAGATTGACGAGACGTCCTTCCGACAAGAGCACAATGCGGTTGCCCTGCTGGAAGGTGACGATATCCACCTGAGGCTTCACATTCTTCCACGTGAAGTTCTTCAATTCAGCAACCTGAATTTCATTGTCGAAGTGGCCAATGTTACAAACAATGGCCATGTCCTTCATCTTCTTCATGTCATCGAGCGTGATGACGTCCTTGTTGCCGGTTGCAGTTACGTAGATGTCGGCAGTGCCGAGCGTGTCCTGCAAGGTTTGAACGTCATAGCCATCCATCGCCGCCTGCAACGCGCAGATTGGATCAACTTCCGTGACGATCACGCGTGCACCCGAACCCGACAGCGATGCCGCAGAACCTTTGCCAACGTCGCCATAGCCGCAGACAACGGCGATCTTGCCAGCCATCATGACATCGGTGCCGCGACGGATCGCGTCAACCAATGATTCCTTGCAGCCATATTTGTTGTCGAACTTCGACTTCGTCACCGAGTCATTCACGTTGATGGCAGGGAATGGCAGCAAACCTGCCTTCTGCATTTCATACAAGCGGTGAACGCCTGTGGTGGTTTCTTCTGTGACCCCGATGATGGCTTTGCGCTGTTCGGCAAACCAGCCCGGTTGTTCCTTGTGGCGCTTCTTGATTTGCGCGAAGAGATATTCTTCCTCTTCGGCCTTGGGATGCGCGATCAAGGATGGATCTTTTTCCGAACGCTCGCCCAACAAGATATACATGGTGGCATCGCCGCCATCGTCCAGGATCATGTTGGTTGGCTTGCCGTCGGCCCATTCAAAAATCTTCGCAGTGTATTCCCAATACTCTTTCAGAGATTCACCCTTTTTGGCGAAAACAGGAATACCAGCTGCTGCGATGGCAGCGGCGGCGTGGTCTTGCGTTGAAAAAATATTGCACGAGGCCCAGCGAATATCGGCACCGAGGGCCTTCAAGGTTTCAATAAGCACGGCCGTCTGGATGGTCATGTGTAGAGAACCTGAAATGCGCGCACCCTTCAAAGGCTGCGCCTTGGCAAACTCGGCGCGGGTCGACATCAGGCCCGGCATTTCAACTTCGGCCATGTCCAATTCGAGGCGGCCCCAATCGGCGAGTTTAATGTCGGCGACAATGTAATCGTGCGTGCTCATGATGATGACCTCAAGGTGTGAAAGTCCGGAGATAGCAGCGAGGTGGACAGGCCGCAAGAGCTATATAAGGATATCTTTATATGCAGGGGATTCATTTTCAATCGCCTGCACTTGTGCCAAATCGCCGATGATAGACAGCGGCCACATCAAAAACGCACGTAGAGGCCCTTTTGGGGCATTTTTGGGTTTGGCGGTCACTCCGCAGCCCGGCACCCCTCCCATCGCTGTGGGATTAAATTAACTGGAAAAGATTTAATTTCTATCTTTGGTTAAGTGTCGATGTAGTTTTCCCGCTTGAGTGTCGTCACTGTTGGTTTGCGACCATTCAACGGGTTGTCCGGATTCCACGCGAGTTTCGTTTCAAAGAACCGCGACCACAGCGCGTCATACATCACGATGCGCCCCGCCAGTGAATCACCGATCTCCAGCAATTCCTTGATCACCTCCATGGCCTGCATCGATCCGATGATGCCCGGCAATGCACCCATCACGCCGGCTTCCTCGCAGGCCGGAAACGAGCCCCGCGCCGGCAATTCGCCAAGGAAGCAGCGGTAGCTCGGATAAGGTGTTCCGTCGGCCATTTTCACATGCGGCTTGTAGGTTGAAATCTGCCCGTCGAATTGCCCGACCGCAGCGGAGACCAGCGTCTTCTGCGCGAAGTAGCAGGCATCACTCACCATGAAGCGCGTCGGGAAATTATCGCAGCCATCAGCGACGATGTCGTAAGCGCCGATGAGTTCAAGCGCATTCTCCACCGTAATGCGCACCGGGTAAGTTTCAACAGTCACATGCGGATTGACGGAAGCGATGTGCAATTTGGCACTGTCGACCTTCAACATGCCGAGACGCTCCGTCGTGTGAATCACCTGCCGCTGCAAGTTCGACAGCGATACGGTATCTGCATCCACAATCCCGATGCGCCCCACACCCGCCGCCGCCAGATACAACAGCATCGGCGCCCCCAACCCGCCGGCACCAATCACCAGCACCGAAGAATTCTTGAGCCTGTTCTGCCCCGGCCCACCCACCTCCTGCAGCACGATGTGGCGGGCATAACGTTCAAGTTCGAGGTCGGAGAGGGGCATTATGCACGCTCAATCCCGGATCATTTAATGTTAAGGTTTTCGACAATGAATTTCAGTACCCTAGTGGCAAACACAGACAAAGAACAAGCTTCTAAACGAGTATTGCATGGGAGACGCAGGTTGGTTGTTAATCATTATTCCGCTCTTTATTTTCCAACTGGTGCAGTTGGCAACAGTGTTGGCATTTCCTGTCTTGGGCATTTGGAATGCCTACACTTCGAATTCACCAGTGCCACGCGTCGGCTGGTGCATTTTTGCGGCGGTGCCATTGTTCTTTCTTGGCGCTATCAATCTCTATGTGGCACATGACATTCAAAGACGCGAAGCAGACCTGAGTTCGCTACAAACTGTCAAAATCAAGCCAGGCCATTTCAAAAAACTCGTCGTCGTTGGTGGTGCCCGGACATCAGAAATTGGAATACTGATGTCAATTGCTAATGTCAAAGAAGCTCTGTTGTTTGGCGAAAGGATCGAAGTGCTAAAGGAGAAAGGTGGGAAGACAACGCGCTACACGACCGTGAACGACTCACGCTGCAACACGGCAAGATTCAATACAAGGCATAATCTGGCGTTTGCGCGAGAACTGTACGCTTCTGGTTTCAGAAAAAATGACGAATACACTTCGGCAGGTCGCGTCTATAAGGAAATTTACTATTCCGACTTCATCGAGAGGTTTGGGCGTCAGTCGGGCACAGACAGCTTTAATTTGGAGGCGTGCTTAACCGAGACAAAGTATGGGCCACTGTCATGGGAAACTGCCACAAGAGACGCACTTGTCTTGCTTTCGGGACACGAGACAAGTTTCAAAGAATCGAACACACTGCGTGGTGAAAGGTTTGAACTGCGTGCCTCATTGAACGGGAAGCAGGAGCTCGTTGGTTACAGTGAATCAAGTCTTGGCGTCATTAAAAGCCAACGCGAATGTGTACTGCTTTGGTTTGAGTGTTTTAAAGACCCCTCCGAATTTCGGCAGTCCACGGAACCACCCGAGTTCAGACTTTTTGCGGCAGACATGATGCTAGAAAAGTCGAGATCTCCCTACGTTTTCGACCGCGACTACCCCTACCATAAAATGCGTCGCAAGTGCCCCAACAGCCAACTTCTTTCGGCAAGCTGCTGAGGCTACGGGTTGTCATTCGCCTCCTGTACTTCCAAACCCGCCCGCACCCCGCGCAGTGTCATCGAGTACCTCCACTTCAACCAGTTCAACAGTGGTGACAGCAGCGATCACCATTTGTGCGATGCGGTCTCCGCGCGCGATGACAAAATCTTCGCTGCCATGGTTGATCAAGGGTACTTTGATTTCGCCGCGATAATCGGCGTCGATGGTGCCCGGTGAATTGAGGACGGTGACCCCGTGTTTGACGGCAAGACCAGAACGCGGGCGCACTTGCGCTTCGTATCCCTCGGGTAAAGCGATGGCGAGGCCTGTGGCAATAAGGGCGCGGGCACCGGGCTTGAGGATTGCAGTTTCTGCAGCGCGCAAGTCCATGCCAGCGGAGCCAACTGTTGCATAGGATGGAAGTGGAAGATCTTTGGCGTGGGGGAGTTTCAGAATTTGCAATCGCATCTCACCCCACAGTGCCCGTCATTCCAAAAGCACGCCACCGCGTGCTGTTGGAACCCAGCTTGAAATGGCACGCGCCGCAACGGAGTTCCTGATGGTCCGCGCTTGCGGGCCTCTGGAATGACGGTTTAGGGTTGTTGAGGATCACAACATTTCCGCCAGCTTTACCATCAGCTTTTCGGCAACATCCTGTTTTGACATTTGCCGCCAACTTTCGACACCTGAGTCCGACACCACATGAACCGTGTTGCTGTCACCGCCAAACACTCCACCTTCCGGTGATACGTCATTGGCGATAATCAGGTCGCAGCCCTTCTTTGTCAGTTTGGATTTTGCGTGTTCCAAGACTTTTTCAGTTTCGGCGGCGAAACCCACCACCAATTTTGGTCGCCCCTTTTTCAACGTGGCAATCGTTCTGAGGATGTCAGGATTTTCCGTGAAGGACAGGGATGGTAGTGTTCCATCATCATTCTTTTTGATTTTCTCACCCGCAGCCTTCACAACTTTCCAATCCGCCACGGCGGCGGTAAAAATGGCGATGTCGGCTGGCAAGGCGCTTTCGACAGCTTTCAACATTTCATCAGCGCTAGTGACGGCCATCGTCCCTGCGCCCTGAGGTGCTGGCAAATTGACCGGGCCTGATACAAGCGTCACATAAGCGCCCAGCCTGATGGCGGCCGCCGCAATCGCATAACCTTGTTTTCCGGACGAGTGATTGGAAATGTAACGCACCGGATCAATGGGCTCGCGCGTCGGTCCAGCGGTGATCAAAACATGTTTGCCAGTCAATGGTTTTGCAGCTGGTGACAGCAGCGCCTCAATGGCCAACAGAATTTCTGCCGGTTCTGCCATGCGACCGGGGCCGAATTCACCGCACGCCATGTCACCATCATTGGGACCGACAACCTGAATGCCATCAGTCTTCAGTGTACGGAGGTTTCGCTGCGTGGCATCATGCTGCCACATCCGCACATTCATGGCCGGTGCGATCAACACGGTCTTGTCTGTCGCCAGCAGCGTTGTGGAGGCCAGATCGGTGGCATGACCATGCGCCATCTTCGCCATCAAATCGGCCGTCGCCGGAGCAACCACAATCAAATCGGCCGAGCGCGACAATTCAATATGCCCCATCTCTACCTCATCGGTGAGGCTGAACAAGTCATCAAAAACCTTTTCACCACTCAGGCTTGCCACCGAAAGCGGTGTCACGAATTCTTTCGCTGAAGCAGTGAGGATAACCCGCACACCCATGCCGGCTTTCTTCAGCAACCGGATCAGTTCCAGTGACTTGTAGGCCGCAATGCCGCCACCAATAATGAGAAGAACCGAACGCATGTTCACTAACCCACGACTTTCACGGCAATCACAACCAGGGCTGCCGCTCCGGCCATGACCGCCCGGTTCAGCCATTTCCGGCTGTCTTTCTGTTGTCTGACAATCTCTGCCGTCGTCGCCGCATCGAGCTTGAGACCACCACCCTTGGCCATGTCCGACAGCATGCGCGTGGCCCGTTGGGCATCATCCAGCATGTCTGGCAGATGCAAGGCGGCACGCCCCAGCGACAGCGCACCACCAGCGACCTCTTCCAGTTTGCCAACCGGTCCCAGCTTCCGTTCAATCCATTGCCGCACCACGGGCTCGGCCGTGGCCCACATGTTGAGATTGGGGTTGAGTGTGCGCGCCACACCCTCCACCACCACCATGGTCTTTTGCAAGAGCAGCAACTGCGGTTGCGCCACCATTTGGAATTGTTCAGTCACCTCGAACAACTGTGTCAGTAGTCGCGCCATCGATATCTTGTCGGCAGGCAAGTCCATGATCGGTTCGCCGATGGCCCGCAAGGCCTGGGCAAAATTATGCACGTTCTGTGTGTCCGGCACATAACCAGCGTCAAAATGAACCTGTGCCACACGCATGTAATCGCGTGTGATGAAACCGTAGAGAATTTCCGCAAGGAACAGGCGGTCTTTGTCCGACAGCCGCCCCATGATGCCAAGATCAAGCGCCACCAGCGTTCCCGTGCCATCCACCATCAGATTGCCCTGATGCATGTCGGCATGAAAGAAACCGTCGCGGATGGCATGACGCAGAAAATTCTGGATGATGGAATCGCCCAGCGCCTCGAGATTGTAGCCCTTGGCTTTCAGTTGAGCCACATCCGCCATCGGCGTGCCGTCAATCCATTCTGTGGTCAGCACACGTTTCGAAGTCCGGACCCAATCCACGTGCGGCAATCGAAACGCCGGATCATCCTTGGTGTTCTCACGCATCTCCGCAAGTGCTGAGGCTTCCATGCGCAGATCAAGCTCCAGCTTCATCGATTCTTCCAGCATGGCAACCGCAGCAACGGGCCGCAAACGCCGCCCTTCAGCACTGGCCCGCTCCATCAGGCGCGCGGCAAATCCAAAGCTGTCAATGTCGGCAGCAAAACGTTTCTCGATTGTTGGTCGCAGAATTTTGACGGCAACCTCACGCCCCTCAGGTGTTGTTGCCTTGTGAACCTGCGCCACCGATGCGGCAGCCACGGGTTCGCCAAAATGCGTGAACAGGGTAGCAATCGGCAATCCCAATTCGCTTTCCACCATGGCTTGCGCCTCGGCCTGCGGAAACGGTGGCAGGCGATCCTGCAGAGATTTCAATTCAAACGCCCGCTTGACGCCAATCACGTCAGGTCGCGTCGAGAGAAACTGTCCAAGCTTGATATAGCTCGGCCCCAGGGATGCCAGGGCTGTCGAAATCCGCATGCTGTGTGAAACGGACCCGTCGTCGCGCTTGCCCAACTGCGCAAGTTTAAGGCCTGCCCGCGCAATCCACGGCAATCGTGCCACCTGCTCGGGCGGCAAAAGGGCGTCATGACGCGCCAACATGAAACCAGCCTTGGTCAAACGCAAAACATTGGTACCGGCAAATGCCATCAGATGCGCCAACCCGAATGGATGGCAGCAACACCACCCGTGAGATTGCGATAGGTGACGCGCGAAAATCCGGCCGCAGAAATCATGTCGGCGAAGTCCTGCTGCTTTGGAAAGGTGCGAATTGATTCGACGAGGTAACGATAGGGCTGGCCATCACCAGTCACCACCTTGCCAACGGCCGGAATGACCGTGAAGGAGTAGGCATCATAAATTTTCTGAGCGGCTTCCAGTTCCATGTGGCTGAATTCCAGACACATGAACCGTCCGCCCGGCTTCAACACGCGATAAGCCTCACGCAGCGCCTTGGGAATGTCGGGCACATTGCGAATGCCGAAGGCAATGGTGTAGGCGTTGAAATGCCGGTCAGGAAATCCAAGCTCTTCGGCATTGCCAACAGTGAAATTCACTTGGCTGTGATGTTCCGCAACGGCGCGCTTGCGGCCCTCGTCTACCATCTCCGGTGAAATATCGGCGATAGTAACCTCGGTTCCGGCACCACCAGCTTCGACAATGCGAAACGCAATGTCACCCGTACCACCGGCCACATCGAGCACACGGAACAGCGCGGCTGATTTTGGCGGATTGAGTTGGGCAACGAAATCATCCTTCCACAGACGGTGCAATCCGGCCGACATCAGATCATTCATCTGGTCATACTTCGCCGCCGCCTTGCTAAAGACCTCATTGACCAGAGGTTGCTTTTCGCCGGGTTTGACGTCGCGGAAGCCGAAGGCTGTTTCGTTGCGTGTTGTCATCATCCTGTTCCGCCCTCTATGTAGTGCAGATTGGTTACCAGTTCCATCCGTTCCAAACATGGTTAATGCAAGGTTGACATGCCGGAATTACCAGAAGTCGAAACTGTAAGACGCGGCCTTGAACCCGCCCTGCTGGGCCGCCAGTTCGTCCGCGTCGAACTCCGGCGCAAGGATTTGCGCTTTCCCTTTCCGCATGATTTTGTCCAACGGCTGGAAGGCGCCCATGTGACATCGCTCACGCGGCGGGCCAAGTACATCCTGGTTGGTCTCGATACGGGTGAGGTCCTGATCATGCATCTCGGCATGACCGGGCGCTTTACCATTGCTCATGCCAATGGCGCACTGGATAATCTGGGCGAGTTCTATTTCGAAACCGGCAGTGCCGGTGATGCGCGTGGAGCCCATGACCATGTGGTCTTTGATTTCGACGACGGCACCCGCGTCATTTATTCCGATCCGCGCCGCTTCGGCATGATGGACATCGGCGACGAGGACCACAAGCTGTTGCGGAACATTGGTGTCGAACCCCTGGGCAATGAACTGTCGGCGGATTATCTGGTCCACCAGTTTCGCGGCAAAAAGGCCCCGCTCAAGGCCGCCCTGCTCGATCAGCGCATCATTGCAGGGCTGGGCAATATCTATGTCTGCGAAGCCCTGTATCGCGCGAAACTTTCGCCAAAAATGCCAGCCGGGCGTTTGGTGAAAATGAAAACCCACGACGCCAGGCTCGACGAACTCGTGCGCCACATCCGTGATATCCTGCGCGAGGCCATAGCAGCCGGTGGTTCGACCTTGCAAGATTATCAATCTGTCGATGGGACCAAGGGTGACTACCAGCAACGCTTCGCCGTCTATGACCGCGAGGGCGAAGCCTGTGCGTGTGGCACAAAAATCAAGCGCATCGTGCAGTCAGGCCGCTCGACCTTCTTCTGCCCCTCATGTCAAAAATAAGCGTGGTCTATCGCTCTTTCGGGCGTGGGTCCCAACTTGGCGTGTCATGATCCGGATGCTGATGTGTGCTGGCGGCAATTGTCCGGGCCAACTCGGGCATGCTGGTTTCAGTTGTTGTTTCGCGGCCCGGCAGGGCGTGCAACCCGTCAAGATAGGCAACGCGTGACTCATTGCCGATCTGGCGCTGGGGCGCGACCAAGTCCGGATCGTCCAGTGTCGCGATATTCATGTCGGTATAGTCATCACCCACATAGCGGCAAGAGAGCGGCGTGCCACAGTTGCCACAAAAACCGCGCTCCGTTGTGTTGGAACTCATGAAGATGGAAGGCGTTCCTCGCGTCCATGTGAGGGCATCGTCGGGGATACCGACAAGGGCCGCAAAAAAACCGCCGACTGCTTTCTGGCACATGCGACAATGGCAGATATGGGCGTCATCGAAACGCTGTGTTGCGCTGTAACGCACCGCACCGCACTGGCAACCACCGGTAAAGGGTCCGGCGATCCGCTCTGTCATACGGGGCGAACCTCGCTCACTTCCGGCACGAAATGGCGCAGCAGGTTTTCGATGCCGTGTTTCAGTGTGGCGGTGGATGATGGGCAGCCCGCACAGGATCCCTTCATGTTGAGATAGACCACGCCCTCTTTGAAACCCTTGAAGGTAATGTCGCCGCCATCCTGCGCCACTGCAGGGCGCACCCGCGAATCAAGCAGATCCTTGATGGTTTTGACGATCTCGCCGTGTTCTTCATTGAAGAACTCGCCATCATCGGTGACGGGCGTTGAGCCTGCGGCAATGACAGGCGCACCAGACAGATAATGATCCATGATGGTGCCGAGAATGGCAGGCTTCAACTGCTGCCATTCGGCATTGGACCGTGTCACCGTCACAAAGTCATGGCCAAGAAACACGCCGGATACGCCCGTGACCTCAAACAATTTGGCCGCCAGCGGTGACTCCGTCGCCTCGTCGGCGCTGCGGTATTCGCGCGTATCACCGGGCAGGACAGGCTTGCCGGGAATGAATTTCAGGGTCGCCGGGTTGGGCGTGGCTTCGGTCTGGATGAACATGGCAAAATCCTCTTCAGCCTCATATAGGCCAGTTTAGAATCATTTTAAAGTGCGCAATCGATCCGTCTCAGGACTGCACCAAACCCACAATCGACTTCACATCCTTGAGAATGGGTGCAGCAATGGCCCGCGCCCGCGCCGAACCATCCTTCAACACTGCTTCCACATGGCTTGAATCGCCCATGAGCCGGTTCAACTCGGTTGTAATCGGCGCGATCTTGGCCACGGCCAGGTCTGCCAGCGCAGCCTTGAATGTCGAAAATTGCCCGCCACCAAAATCACGCAGCACCGTATCCACATTTGAATCGGACAGTGCGGCATAAATGCCAACCAGATTGTCGGCCTCCGGGCGGCCTTTCAAGCCATCTGCATCTGACGGAATGCCATCGGCATCAGTCTTGGCCTTGCGGATTTTCTTGGCAATGTCGTCCGCACTGTCCGTGATGTTGATGCGCGACAGGTCGGAGGGATCCGATTTCGACATCTTCTTGGTGCCATCGCGAAGCGACATGACACGTGTGGCAGGTCCCTGGATATAGGGCTCGGTGACGGGGAAGAAGTCCACGCCGAAGTCATTGTTGAATTTCTGCGCAATGTCGCGGCAAAGTTCCAGATGTTGCTTCTGGTCCTCGCCCACCGGCACATGGGTTGCCTTGTAGGCGAGAATGTCGGCAGCCATGAGGTTCGGATAAACATAAAGACCAACCGAGGCCCGTTCCTTGTCCTTGCCAGCCTTCTCCTTGAACTGCGTCATGCGGTCGAGCCAGCCAAGTCTCGCCACACAATTGAATATCCACGCCAGCTCCGCATGTTCCTGCACCTGGCTTTGATTGAAAATGATGGAGCGCGTCGGATCGAGTCCGCATGCCATATAGGCCGCCGTCACATCGATGATGGCCTTGCGCAATTCCTTCGGGTCCTGCCACACCGTGATGGCATGCAGATCAACCACGCAATAAATGCACTCGTGGCTCGACTGCATCTTGATCCAGTTCACCATGGCACCGAGATAGTTGCCGAGATGAAGATTTCCCGTCGGTTGCATGCCGGAAAAGACGCGTTGCGCAAAAGTGCTCATGAGTGTGGACCTCTTGATGATGGAAGCCGCGCCTTATGGCGGGGATTGCCCGCCAAGTCTACCGTGGCAAGTCTACCAGCCAAGTCTAACGACGGACGGCGGATTTCAATTCGGTGAAACGGAATGCACCGGTGACATGGGCAGCGATGAAATAGCTGCCCGCACCGGCGAGGACCAAGAGGACCAATCCCCAGATGGCCTTCGCCGTACCCGCATTTTCGGCGTAATTGCCGTCGAGCAGATAGGTCAACACACCCAGCACAGCCGCCATCACAAAAAGCGATGCCACCATGCGTGGAAAGCGCATTTTGAACCGGGCATCAGCACTGTAGTGACCCCGACGCGTCGACGTCGTGATCAGCAGGATCGCGTTGACCCAAGCAGCGATGCTGGTGGCAACGGCAATGCCAAGGTAGCCAATGGACCGCGACAGGATCAGGCTTGCGGCAATGTTGACGGCCACCGCAGTCATGGCAAAGATCATCGGCGTCCGCGTATCTTCGCGGGCGAAGAATCCGGGTTGGAATATTTTGGTCAGCGTAAAGGCCGGCAAACCGGCAGCGAACGCAATCAGCGCAGGGGCCACACCAAATGTATCGGCCCGCGTAAATGCACCATGCTCATAGACAGTATGGATAATGGGGCGGCCAATCATGATGAGGGCGAGTGTTGCGGGCAAAGTCAGGAACAAGGAGAGTTCCAGCGCCCGGTTCTGGCTGTCCGTGGCGCCTTGCATGTCATGGGCGCGAAGCTTGCGAGACAAGGTTGGCAGCAGCACCACACCAATGGCAACACCAATGATGCCCAGTGGCAATTGAAACAGGCGGTCGGCGTAATAGAGAAAGGAAACGGCACTGCTGAAACCCGTGGCCAGCATCGTGGCAATCGCCAGATTGATTTGCGTGACACCACCCGAGATGATACCCGGAATGGAAAGGGCGATCACCCGCTTCACATCCGGCGTGAGGCGCGGCACACCGGGCACCACATGGGCATTGGCCCGCCAAGCGGCCGTGGCCAGCAGCGCCAGTTGCACAACACCTGAAACCGTGACCGCCCAGGCGAGATAGCGGCCCGTGTCAGGCGTATTGCCAAACCCCATCCACCAGGCCAGCAACACGGCACTGATCACCACCAGGTTGAGAAAAATCGGGGCCGCAGCAGCTGCCGTGAAGCGCCCCAGACTGTTGAGAATGCCGCCAAACAGCGCCGTCATGGTCATGAAGCCGAGATAGGGAAAACAAATGCGGGTCAACTCCGTCGCCAGCGCCTGCTTGTCCGGTTGGTCAGAAAACCCCAGTGCAAAAACCCGCATGATCCACGGCATGAAGATCATGCACACCGCACAGAAGAACAGCATCCAAGTGGCCAGCACCGACAACATATCGCGCGCAAACAGCAACGCCTTGTCTTGCCCTTCACCTTCCACCTTTTTTGCAAACTGCGGTACAAAGGCATTGTTGAACGCACCTTCCGCAAACAGTGCGCGAAACAGATTGGGAAAGCGCTGTGCGACGAAAAACGCATCCGCCACAAATCCCGTACCCAGGGTAAACGCAATCAGCTGGTCACGCACAAAGCCGAGCAGGCGTGAGACAAGTGTGTAACCGCCGACGGTTGCTGCGGATTTCAAAAGCGACATGGCGATCTACGCTGATTTCTGCTGGATGACGACCGGTGCCAGAACCGGTGCCAGAACACTCATCAGCGCCGTTTCGATCTGCTTGTGCCGGGTCTCGCTGATGATTTTTGCTCCCGTGAGGTCAGTCACATAAAAAACGTCCACAGCCTTCTCGCCAAATGTCGTGATGTGGGCCGACCCGATGTTGAGATTGAGATGAAACAGGGCTTCCGTCAGCCCATGCAACAGTCCCAATCGGTCAAGCCCGTTGATTTCAATGAGCGTATAGGTGTTCGACTGGGTGTTGTCGACAATGACGACGGGTTCCACTGTGAAGGCCTTGGCCCTGCCTTGCGGTTGTTGCGCATGGGCCAGGACATCGCGCAACCGCACCTCACCGCGCATCGTTCGTTTGATCATCTCGCACACCCGGTCTGCACGGCGCTGCTCATCGCCATCATCGGCGAATTCACGCTGCAGCAGGATCGTATCAAGGGCCATGCCATCAGTTGTGGTAAAAATCTGCGCGCCAACGATATTGGCATGGGCCGCAGTGCAGGCACCAAACAAAAGCGCCAGCAGACGCGGGTGATCAGGTGCATAAACCGTGATTTCGGTGATGCCCGCAAAAGCATCCGTCTTGTGGCTGGTCGTGATCTGCCGCGGGCTGGCATTGGCGATCAACGCGGCATGGTCCCGTTGCCGCTCCAGCGACACGTTGAGCCAATAGGCATCATAGTGTTTGCCGGCCGCCGCTTTGCGTTGGTCATCGGTCAATTCGGGATGGCCAGCAAGGTATCGCGCTTGGGCGTCTGCCACCCGGTCCTTGCGCGACACAATGGTGTGCCCGCCAGTCAGCACCGGTTCGGCTTCGGAATAAAGTGTGCGCAAAAGCTGGCCCTTCCAGCCATTCCACACACCGGGGCCCACAGCGCGAATGTCAGCCACCGTCAGGATCAGCAGGAGTTTCAGCCGTTCCGGGCTTTGCACGATGGATGTGAAATCCAGAATCGTCTTGAAGTCATTGAGGTCACGCATCTGCGATGTCTCGCTCATCAGCAAGTGGTGACGGATGAGCCAAGCAACCGTATCTGTTTCGCCCGCCGACAAACCGAGGCGCGGACACACCTCACGCGCAATCCGTTCGCCCGCAATGGAATGATGCTCGTCCCGGCCCTTGGCGATGTCGTGCAGCAGGGCCGCAACATACAGCGCCCGGCGCGATTTGAGGGTGGGAAAGATCGCCGCCGACAACGGATGTTCGCCCGACAGCGTGCCGGATTCAATGCCGTGCAATACGCCCACTGTCCGGATCAGGTGTTCGTCCACTGTGTAGTGGTGGTACATGTTGAACTGCATCATGGCCACGACCTTGCCGAACTCCGGCAGGAAGCGACCCAGCACACCGGCCTCGTTCATCATGCGCAACAGCGTTTCCGGATCGTGGGTAGATGTCAGGAGGTCGAGAAACAGGGCGTTGCTTTCGGGGGACTGTCGCAAGGGCTCGTCGATCAGGCGCAACGAACGTCGGATGAGGCGCAAGGCATCGGGATGCACTTCGGCATTGCATTCCGCCGCCACGCGGAAGATGCGGATGAGATTGCCGGGGTTTTCGGCAAAGACATCTGGTGTTGCGACGGTGACGCGGCCTGATTCAATACGGAAATCCTTGAGACCCGCCTTGAGCTTTTTGCTTTTGGAGAAGAACATCGAGATCGCCCGGCTCAGACGCGGCGCGTCCTTGAGATGTCGGGCTTCCAGGGATGCGCAGAAGATTCGCGTCAAGTCGCCGACCTCCTTCGAGATCAGAAAATAGTGCTTCATGAAACGCTCGACGTGTTTCAATCCGGCATGGCCCTTGTAGCCCAGCCGCTCTGCCAGTTCGCTCTGCCGGTCAAAGGACACCTTGTCCTCGCCGCGCCCGGCAATGAAATGCATGTGGCATCGCACCGCCCACAGGAAATCTTCGCACTTCTGGAACCGGCGCAATTCACCGTGGGAAAAAGCGCCTTTATCCGCCAGCTCTTCCGGTGAGTTTGCCTCGAACAGGAATTTGGCAATCCAGAACAGCGTATGAAGATCGCGCAATCCGCCCTTGCCGTCCTTGAGGTCGGGTTCGACGGAATAACGGCTCTCGCCATACTTGGCATGGCGCTGGTCCCGCTCTTCGAGCTTGTCGCTGACAAATTTCCGGGCACTGGTCTGCACGATGGTCTTGCGGAATTGCAGCGTGAGGTCCCCATAGAGGGTCTGCGCACCACAGATGAACCGCGCTTCCAGAATCGAGGTCATGATGGTGATGTCGGTCTTCGAGAGTTTGAGGCACTCGACGATGTTGCGGGTGGCGTGTCCCACTTTCTGGCGTGCGTCCCACAACGCGTACAGCAGAAACTCGACGATGTTGTTCACCGCCGCATCCGGTTTGGCAGGGATGAGAAACAGAAGATCAATGTCTGATCCCGGTGCCAGTGTGGCGCGTCCATAACCTCCGACCGCCACGATCGCCATGGTGCGGTCCACATCAGTGGCGCCGGGAAAAACCGTCGTGCGGGCATAGTCAAACACGGTCCGGATGATCATGTCTTCAACGCGGGCCAGTTGTATGGCGCAAGCCGTACCCTTGCCATCGCGTTTCAGTGTCTCTTCTGCGTCCCGTCGCGCCGTATCAAGGACGGTGCGGATGGCAGCCGATGTGGCCGTGCGACAGGCCAACACATCGGTCACCACAGCAGGCAAGGACTGACGCAACTGGTCTTGCAGGCGATCAAGGTTCATGAAGTTTCTTCAACTCATAAAGTTTGGACAACGCCTCGCGCGGCGACAACGTGTCAGGATTGAGACGGGCCATGGCCTCGCGCAACTGGTCCGGTTCGTTTGCCGGTGGTTGCTCGAACCGATGGGCTGCAAACAGCGGCAAGTCATCCACCATGGCAAGGGCAGGCTGCTGGTTGCGGTGGGTCTCCAGCCGCTCCAGGATTTGACTGGCTCGCGCAATGACGCTGGGCGGCAAGCCTGCCAGTTTCGCCACCTGGATCCCGTAGGAGCGGTCGGCGGCACCGGGCACCACTTCATGCAGGAAGATAATATCGCCTTTCCACTCTTTCACTTTCATGGTCGCACAGGCAAGGCCATCAAGCGACACCGCCAGGGCCGTGAGTTCATGATAATGTGTGGCAAACAGGGCGCGACACCGGTTGCTCTCATGCAGATGCTCAAGCGCAGCCCAGGCAATGGAGAGCCCGTCAAAGGTGGCCGTACCCCGGCCAATTTCGTCGAGGATCACCAGCGACCGCGCCGTTGCCTGATTGAGGATCGCGGCCGTTTCCACCATCTCGACCATGAAGGTCGAACGGCCCCGGGCCAGATCATCGGCTGCTCCCACGCGGCTGAACAACCGGTCGACCACACCGAGATGGGCCGACGTGGCGGGCACATAACACCCGATCTGCGCCATGATGGCAATCAACGCATTCTGCCGGAGAAACGTCGACTTTCCTGCCATGTTGGGTCCGGTCAACAGCCACACACGTTTTGTGTCGGTACTGAGATGGCAGTCATTGGGCGTAAAGGCCCGCTCACCCCGCAGGCGCAGCGCCATCTCCACCACCGGATGACGGCCTCCCTCGATGACAAACGAAGTGGAATTATCCACGTTTGGTCGCACAAAGTTCTGGCTCCGCGCCAGATGGGCAAAGGCCAAATAGACGTCGAGTTCGGCCAGGGCTGCAGCCACATCCGAAATCGGCCCCGTATGGCGATTGATCAGTGTACAGAAGAGTTTGAAAAAGTCGAGTTCGATGGCAAGTGCCCGCCCTGCGGCCACGGCAATCCGTTGCTCCAGTTCGCCAAGTTCAACCGTCGTAAAACGGACAGCACTGGCAATGGTCTGGCGGTGAATAAAGAGCTTGTCCGCATCGGCGGCCTGCAAAACCTGCGCCTGCTGTGCGCTGACTTCGATGAAATAACCCAGCACATTGTTGTGTTTGATCTTAAGGCCGCGCACACCGCTGATGTCGGCATAGGAGGCCTGCAACGCTGCAATCACCTGGCGTGTTTCATCCCGCAGTTTGCGGTTCTCGTCGAGTTCCGGTGAGTATAGGGCCCGCACAAATCCGCCATCGCGCGCCAGCATGGGAAGCTCATCCATGAGCCCCAGCGTCAATTGATCGACAATTTCGCCTGGGGCTTGGGTCAGGTGCCGGGCAAGTTCCGCAAGTCGCGGTGGCAGACCGCGCAAGCTGGATTGCCCGTCAAGCAGAGCACTGATGGCGTGTGCCGCTGTCAAGCCATCGCGAATGGTCGCAAGATCGCGTGGACCACCACGGTCGCCCGTGACCCGCGCCAGCGCCCGCTCCATATCCGCAATAGCCTTGATGTCGTCTCGCAACAGATTGGCAAACCGCTCATCCCTGTGGAAAGCGTCGACACAATCGAGCCGCTCATTGATCTGGGTGGCATCAGCGAGAGGTCGTGCCAGATACTCGGCCAACAATCGCGATCCGCCGGCTGAAACCGTCACTGACAGGCAATCAAGCAGGCTTCCCTTGCGCTCGCCTTGTGTGGTTCGCACCAGTTCGAGATTGGCCCGTGTGGCGGCATCAATCAGCAACCCCTCGTCGGCCCGTTCCAGCCGCGGCGGTCGCAAATACGGCACGCGGCCCACTTGCGTCAGGCTGATGTAATCAAGAAGCACCCCAAGAGCCGTGATGTCGGCCCGCCGGAACGCGCCGAACGCATCGAGGGAGGCAACGCCAAAATGCTGTTTGAGCCGATGCTCGGCTCCTGCACTGTCGAAGCGGCTTGACGGCAAGGGCGATAAGGCAACCTTGGCCTGTGCCATCACACCGCCCATCACACCGTCCAACTGTCCATCAGCAACCAGCAATTCTGCCGGGTCAATGCGGGCGAGGTCGGCGGACAGGCGCTGGGGATCACTCGCCATCACCGCAAACACACCGGTTGAAATATCGGCAAAGGCCAGTGCCATTTCGCCAGTGCCGAGGACCGCCAGCGCGGCCAGATGATTGCGTGCGGCTGATTCAAGGAGGGAATCCTCGGTCAACGTGCCGGGTGTCACCATGCGCACCACGTCGCGCTTCACCACCGCCTTCGATCCGCGCTTTTTGGCCTCGGCCGGATCTTCCATCTGCTCGCAAATCGCCACCCGGTGCCCGCCGCGGATCAGTTTTTGCAAATAATGTTCAGCCGCATGGATGGGAACACCGCACATGGGAATGTCCATGCCCTGGTGTTTGCCGCGTTTGGTAAGGGCAATGCCCAGCGTAGACGATGCCTTGACGGCGTCGTCGAAGAATAATTCATAAAAATCGCCCATGCGATAGAACAACAACGTCTCCGGGTGGGCGGCTTTAATGGCCTGATACTGTACCATCATGGGCGTTGCCGCAGCAAGTTCTGCCACGTCTTCTTGCGCTGGATGGGGACCGGGACCGTGCATGTCAACCGCTTAGCAGCATTCCGGGCTTGAGCAAAACAATTGAGCCCGATAGGCTAGCGGCAACACAGGAAAAAACGTAATGTCCATGGAACCCCGTAAGCAATCACGCCGCCCCGCCATTTCCGATGCCGAGGCCCTTGAATTTCATCAGCGCGGCAAGCCCGGCAAGCTTGAAATCAATCCAACCAAGCCCATGGCAACCCAGCGCGATCTGTCCCTGGCCTACAGTCCGGGCGTGGCAGCCCCTGTCCGGGCCATCGCCGAGAATCCCGATACGGCCTATGACTATACAGCCAAGGGCAATCTGGTGGCGGTGATCTCCAACGGCACGGCCATTCTGGGATTGGGCGATCTGGGTGCCTTGGCCTCCAAGCCGGTGATGGAAGGCAAGGCCGTCCTGTTCAAGCGCTTCGCCGATGTCGATTCCATCGATCTTGAAGTGGATACCAAGGATGTCGATCAGTTCATCAATGCAGTGCGCTATCTCGGACCCTCGTTCGGCGGCATCAACCTCGAAGACATCAAGGCCCCCGATTGCTTCATCATTGAACAGCGCTTGCGCGAGCTCATGGACATTCCCGTGTTCCATGACGATCAGCATGGCACGGCCATCATAGCCACCGCCGCCCTGATCAATGCGCTGCATCTGACAGGCCGCGATCTCAAGACATTCAAACTCGTGTGCAACGGTGCCGGTGCGGCGGCTATTGCCTGCGTCGAATTGGTGAAATCCTTAGGCGTGCCCAACGCCAATGTGACACTGTGCGATTCCAAGGGGGTCGTTTACAAGGGCCGCACCGAAGGCATGAACCAGTGGAAATCCGCCCATGCGGTGGAGACCAAGGCCCGCTCTTTGGCCGACGCCATGGAAGGGTGCGACGTGTTTTTCGGCCTGTCGGTGGCGGGTGCCCTGACCGACGACATGGTGAAATCCATGGCCAAGGATCCCATCATTTTTGCCATGGCCAATCCTGATCCCGAAATCCTGCCCGAAGATGTCGCCAAACTGCGCAAAGACGCCATCATGGCCACGGGCCGGTCTGACTATGCCAATCAGGTCAACAATGTCCTGGGCTTTCCTTACATTTTCCGCGGTGCCTTGGATGTCCGCGCACGCACCATCAACGAAGACATGAAAATTGCCGCCGCCCGCGCTCTTGCGGAATTGGCGCGCGAAGATGTACCCGACGAAGTCGCCGCCGCCTATCATGGTTCGCGCCTGACCTTTGGCCGCGAATACCTGATCCCGGTGCCCTTTGATCCGCGCCTCATTGTGCGCATTCCGTTGGCGGTTGCCAAAGCCGCCATGGATTCAGGTGTGGCGCGCCACCACATCGCTGATCTCGATGCCTATGCAGCCCAGCTGTCAGCACGGCTCGACCCCATCGCAGGAACATTGCAAACGGTTTACGGTCAGGTGCGCAGCGCCCCCAAGCGCGTGGTCTTTGCCGAAGGGGAAGAGGACCGCATGATACGGGCAGCCAACAGCTTTGCCGCCGCAGGTCTCGGAACCGCAATTCTGGTGGGTCGCGAAGATGTCATCGCAACAACCCTCAAGTCATCGGGACTTGAGCTCAATGAAAATGTCGAGATCATCAACGCGCGCATCAGTTCGCACAATGTTGAATATGCCAATTACCTGTATCAGCGCCACCAACGCGAAGGCATGCTGTTCCGCGATTGCCAACGCCTCGCCAATCAGGACCGTAACGTCTTTGCGGCCTGCATGGTGGCACTGGGTCATGCCGATGCCATGGTGACCGGCCTCACCCGCAATTTTTCCCAGGCCTTCGACAATGTGCGCCAGGCCATCAATGTCACGCCCAATCATCGCACCATTGCCGTCTCCATGGCGCTGGTGCGCGGTCGCACTGTGTTTATTGCCGATACGTCGATCCATGAATTGCCGTCGGCCCAGGAACTGGCGGAAATTGCCATTGAAGCCGCAGGCGTGGCCAAGCGCTTTGGTTACGATCCGAAAGTGGCGTTTCTGTCCTACTCCACCTTTGGCTATCCCAAGGGCGACCGGTCGGAACATGTCCGCAAAGCCGTGCGCATTCTCGATGGTCAACAGGTCGACTTCGAATATGATGGCGAAATGGCCGCCGACGTGGCCCTGTCACGCGAGGCCATGGCGCTCTATCCCTTCTGCCGCCTGACCGGACCGGCCAATGTGTTGGTCATGCCAGCGGCCCATTCGGCATCGATCTCCACCAAGATGCTGCAACAGCTGGGCGGTGTGACGGTGATCGGTCCCCTGCTCACCGGATTGGAAAAGCCGGTCCAGATTGCATCCATGTCAGCCACCACCAACGACATCGTCAATCTGGCTGTGATCGCGGCGTATGATATCAATCGGTAGACTCTGATCTTCTTTGACTGCTGAACCGCCATCAGACTCCTGCGCGGGATGCAGTATCAGGCTTGCCGAAGCGTTCGAAATAGCGTGGGTTGATCTGCGATACGGGCAGGATGATCAGCACGTCGGTTGTGTTGAACTGCTGGTCGACAACGGCACCATCGCCAATGGCGCACCCCAGCCGCAAATAGCCCTTGATCAGGGGCGGCAGTCGGGCGAGTGCGCGCTTGGCGTCGAAACTCTCAACGGGCAGCATTTTCATGTCCACGCGGCGCACCGTATGGGCGCTGACCTGCCACTCCGCCGCCGCCGCAGCATGGGTGGCCAGAAAACTCAAGACATCTGCATGCACCCGTGGGTCCGTGCCCTCGAGGCTGGCACAGCCCAGCATCACATCCATCTTGTGGAGCCGCACATAATCCCAGATGCCCTGCCACAGAAGTTCGACAACGGGCTTCGACCGGTGCGGTTTCAGCACACAGGAGCGCCCGAGTTCGAGAAAGCGCAAACCGGGCTTGCGCTGAATGAGGGATGCAATGTCAAACTCGCCCTGTGTGTAGAAACCGAAATTGGCGTCGGCAATATCCTGCCGCAACAGCCTGTAGGTGCCGACAAGCTCGCCGTCGGAAACGATCACCGCCCCCGGTAACGACGTCGGTGTTGCTTGAACGACCAGCAGATGATCGCACACCTCATCAAACCTGTCCTGGTCCCGTTGCGTGGCGCGCGCAACGGCATCCGGCGTGGCCTGCAATTCCTCATAGAACACCTGGTAGCGCAAGCGCTGCGCCGCCTCGATTTCTGCGGCAGTGGTCGCCAGCCGGACAAGGAGTGTACCCTGCGTCGGGTCTGATGATGCGGTCATGCTGTTGTTTAGAACGGCATGCAGAAAAGTGGAACCGTCATTTGAAAGCCGGCCGATTATGGGACGGTCAGGCGACCTTGGTGGTGCCGGCGACCTGCATCACCGCGGCAATCGCATCCATGAGGTCAAGTTGGTCAAACGGCTTGGACAGATAATCATTCATTCCGCTGGCCAGGCATTTCTGCAAATCCTCCTGGCGCATGTGGGCGGTCAGGGCGAGGATGGGCACCGGACGATGACGGCCTTTGGATTTTTCAATCTGGCGCAGACGGCGCGCCGTTGCATGGCCATCAAGGACGGGCATTTCAACATCGAGGAGCACCACATCAAATCCGGATTTTTTGCCAAAGACAGTGAGAACCTCTTGGCCGTTGGTCACGGCCGTCACCTTGTGACCAGACTTCTGCAACATGGTGCGGGTGAGCAACAGGTTGACCGGATTGTCATCGGCAATGAGCACGCGAAGCGATGTGGCAACACTGTCTTTCACAAGGGAGCGCATGTCGTTGACGGCCTGTGACACCCGCAACGCGTCATGCCGTGTCAGAAGTCGCAACACGGAATCAACCCGCAAAGGTTTCAGCAAATACCCTGCAAAAGGTGCCGACAGCAGATCGGGATAATTGCGCCGCTCTTCCGGCGTCAGCATGATCCAGACTGCGTTTTGAACAGCGCTCTGACCGCGTTTTGCGTCCGCCCTGCCCCAACGCCGCAATGTGGTGGCGTGACTTGTATCGGCAATGATGGACACGGTGTGATCGCGCAACGCCAACTGCCGCCGCAGCTCCGATGCCGACGCCACGCGCGAAACCTGGGCACCCAAATGATCAAGGGTGCGTGCCAGATGCGTTGCAGAAACCCCATCTGTCATGGCCAAAACAAAGTGACGACCCGCGAGCACAGCGGTTTGGTGTGATGGCGGTGCCGGGAGAGGTTGCGTCAAAGGTACCGTGATGCTGAAACGAGACCCAAGCCCGACTGTGCTGGCAACAGCGATGGTCCCGCCATATTGCCCGACGATACGCCGCGTGATTCCCAGTCCAAGACCGGTCCCGCCATAGACCTGGTGGGTGCTGCCATTGGCTTGTCTGTAATCTTCAAAGATGCGCCGTTGTTCAGCTTCGGTCATGCCGATCCCTGAATCAGACACGGTGATCTCAAGTGTCGTGCCGTCGCGCAAGTCGATGTCAATGGCCACACCACCATTATGCGTGAACTTGATCGCATTGCCTGCGAGATTGAACAGGACTTGACGCAACTGCGTGTCATCCATGTTGATGTGGGCTGGAACATCAGTGTCCACATGCGCGGACAGTTCAATACCTTTGGCGTGGGCACGTGCGGCCAGAAGTTCGGTTACACTTTGAACTGTTTCCCGGATATCGCAGCCGCGCGTCCTGTCTCCGCGTGTCGCGTTGCCTTTGGCCGTATCCAGAATTTCATCAATGATCGACAACAGGGTGCGGCCCGATGCATCCGCAGTCTGGGCGTAATTGCGTTGCTCTGCCGAGAGAGGGCTGCCGAGCATCAGGTTGATCATGCCGATGACGCCGTTGAGCGGGGTGCGAATTTCATGACTCATGGACGCCAGCATGCGCTGGGTTTCCGATGTCTCCGATTGGGCGACCTGCAATTGGTGCAGGAGCTTTGTCGTGTGACGGCCGGCAATCTTCAGCCAAGTGTAGAGTGCCAGCGTCAGAATGGCGAAAATCCCGGCGAGCAGGGACACGACAAACGGGATGGTGTTCGCACTTGAAAAAAACGTCAGAAGCGCTCCGGTCCAAAGGCAACAACCCACCATCGCGACGCCAAAAATGCGCCACGCCATAAACCGTAATGCTGTTGCATCACGCCTCCTGTGGTCAGTTGAAGTATCCACGCTTTACGTTTTTCCCCTCATGGGAATCCACGTTTGCCAGCCAAGCCTTGCGAAACCCTAAAACACTGGCAACACGGTAAACAATCGGTGAAGGTTTCACGCCACATTGCGCATGGATGCGGGCTTCTGCCGGTAACTCAGGGCTTCTGCGAGATGAAGGCGCGAAACCTTGTCCCTGCCATCGAGATCGGCAATGGTGCGCGCAACCCGCAAGACCCGGTGATAGCCACGCGCTGACAGGTTCATGGCATCGGCAGCATCGCGGATCAGGGCTGTCCCCGCAGCATCAAGGGCGGCAAACTCTTCCAGCACCGTGCCATCGGCCTGCGCATTGGTGCGCAGAGACTCAAGTCCGCGATCGAGAAATCTCTGTCGTTGAATGGTCCGGGCCAACGCCACGCGTGTTGCCACGTCGGCACTTTTTTCTTTGGGCGGCGGCAGTGTCAGGTCCGAAGCCTTGACGGCCGCCAATTCAATCTGCACGTCGAGGCGGTCGAGCAGGGGCCCTGAAATCCGGGACTGGTAGTCTGCCGCACACCGAGGGCCCGTGCGGCAGACGTGACCAGGTTCACCAGCCATGCCGCACTTGCACGGGTTCATGGCGGTGACAAGCTGGAAGCGGGCCGGATAGGTGATGTGATAATTGGCGCGCGCCACCACCGCTTCACCCGTTTCGATGGGTTGGCGGATGGCTTCCAGCACACGCGGCTGAAACTCCGGCAATTCATCAAGAAACAAGACGCCATGATGGGCCAGCGCCATCTCGCCGGGCTTGGCCTTGAGGCCACCACCCACAAGGGCGGGCATCGAGGCCGAATGATGCGGGCTGCGGAATGGTCGCCGTCGTGACAGGCGACCGTCTTTCACCTCACCACCGAGTGAGGCGATCATGGAGACATCAAGCATTTCCCGTGCATCCATGGGCGGCAGGATCGAGGGCAGGCGACTGGCCAGCATGGACTTGCCGGCACCGGGCGGGCCGACCATCAACAGGTGATGACCACCTGCCGCCGCCACTTCGAGGGCGCGTTTTGCAGCTTCCTGCCCCTTGATGTCAGCAAGGTCTGGCAACACATCGTTGTTCTCCAAGAGATTGGGTTGGGGCCGGGTCAAGACCTGTGTGCCTTTCACGTGGTTGAGCAGTTGCACCAGCGTTTCAGGGGCCAGCACGTCGACAGTCTCGCCAGCCCACGCCGCTTCCGGACCCGACGCCTTGGGGCAAATGATGCCGAGCCCCTTGCCACTGGCGGCCATGGCGGCGGGCAGGGCACCTGATACCGGCATCAGCGTCCCATCGAGCGCCAACTCTCCCAGTGCCACAAAGCGGTCGAGAAAATCGGGCGGGATCACACCCAAAGCCGAGAGCAGCGCCAACATGATCGGCAAATCATAATGCGAGCCTTCCTTGGGCAAATCCGCAGGCGACAGATTGACCACGAGGCGCTTGGCCGGAAGGGCAAGGCCAATGGCTTGCAGTGCACCGCGGATGCGCTCACGGCTTTCCGCCACCGCCTTGTCACCCATGCCAACCACGAAGAAATTGGGATGGCCCGACACAAACTGCGCCTGACAATCCACGATCACACCCTGAATGCCCTGAAAAGCTACCGTCGATACCCGTGACGTCATCGCGCGTTCTCCCCAACCCGTTTCAAGTAAGACGTGAACCGGTTTCATTTCCGTCGCGTAAGAACAAAAATAGAACACAAAGCCCGGTTTTGTAGTTGACCGATTGTTCAAAAAAGAGAATCAAAATCAACTACTTGCTTGATAACCAATTGATTAACATAGAAAATTGTTGACAAATAGTGGATTGTAGCCCACATTACACGTCGGGCAGGTAAGCGCTGGAGTTACTCTGAGTTGCCTTCGGGCGGCAGCATCCTTCGCGGTGTGAATCAGGAGCCAGGGACCTGCTCAATTTTTTTGAACTGCTCGAAAAAGCGCAATTGGTCTGTATCGGGCATACTTTTGTCGAGAGAGGGGACCGGGGTCAGTCCATAATTCAAGGCATTTGATTTAGTCCTCAACAAGTTGCGTTTGAGAAGTAGCGCATAGTTTGGTTCATAGTTTCCGTATAAGTTTGGCTCGACGGCGGAGAAAAATGCACTTGCAATGCAGTCAGCAAGTTGCAGGCCAGCCCATTTGCTGTGATTTTCAACTGCTATCGCATCAATGTCCAAAACATTCCAGTTGATGCTCCTCACTGGCCTGAGCGCTTCCCTTCCATCGCGCATGAGTTCAAGGTACTCTTTCATTGACTTGTAGTCAGTTCCTCCCCGCCGGGAAAAAACGAGCTTGATTGAGCAACTTGAATCTTTGCTGGAGCACGCCGTTGTAACTCTTTCCAGCAACCATCGAATCATGAAGTTGTACAAATATCCCTTCTTCTTAAAGGTATCTTCGAAATCGCTACCCGAAATCGTAACCTTGTGTGACAACGTCAAACAGGCACCCAACGGAAGTTTCGCTATTTCTTGGCACACAACGATTTTCTGCTCATGTTTCAAATCCCGAAAGTGCAAATCTCGTTTTTGTTTCCTCGGAAACCGCTCAAGTATTTGATCTCGCCAACGGGGCAATTTGAGATCATTTTCACGACTCACTATGCAAGCGCCAAGAATGAGCCAACGCGACTGGCCTCCAACTGGTCCAGCTGCGAGCTTTCCAAATCCCTCGTCACCCGCTTCGTCAATGTATACCGTGAAATGATGCATATGACTCCGGCTTGGTCGAATAACCTGCTTACAAAAGATCGGCAATACTAAAGAGGCGAAATTCGTTTTGTAACTCTTCGAGAATATCCTAACTGTAGCTTCAGTGCTTGATGTTCGTGAAAGAGGTACTCCAGCATATGCCCACATCATTCAAAGTCGGCACCGGAAAAGCCAGCATCACATCACCTGACTCCGGCCGCGTCATGGCAGGCTTCGCCTATGAAGAGCAAAAGACCGACGGCACGGTTGATCTGCCGCTGTTCGCCAGGGCCTTCTACATTGAAGAAAACCGCGCCAGTCCCCGCACACTCTGCCTCGTTGTCATCGATGCCTGGGCCTGTCCCGAGCCCATAAAAACCGACGTGCTGAAAAAACTGCAAGCCATGTCCGGCAACAAGATCAATCGCGCCAATCTGGTCATCTCGGCGACCCATACGCACGCTGGTCCCGGGGGCTATGCCAATCACTTCCTCTACAATTTCACCACCGGCGGCGCTGACAAGCCGCTGATCGACACCATGGTGACCGGGATAGTCGCGGCCATTCGCCAGGCCAAGGCAGCAAGGAAAGAAGGCCACATCTATCTCGACCATGGCGATCTTGCGGGCTGTGGCGACAACCGCTCTATGAGCAGTTACCGCAAGAATCCCGAGAGCACGGCGGCGGACGGATTTGACAGGCGCACGGACCGCGATATGACCGTGTTGAAATTCGTTCACAACACCGGCGGCACGCACACTGAAATCGGGCTCTATTCCATCTTTGCCATTCACCCCACATCCTTGGGCGTCAACAATGTCGAGATTTCAGGCGACAACAAGGGCTGGGCCGCAAAATACTGCGAAGATGCCAAAGGTGCAGGCTACGTTGCCGCATTCGCCAATGGCAGTGCCGGCGATGTCTCGCCCAATGTGGCAGTAACCAATGCAGGTGGCAATTGGACAACCCGGTTTGCCCGCCCCGAAGGCGGACCATCAGACCCGGCCAAACTGGCTGGCGACAAAACCAAAATGAAAGCCCTGGCCCGCCTGCAATCGGACAAGGCACTGGCCCTTGCAGCATCGGCAAACACGGAACTCACCGGCCGCCTCGACGTCCGTTGCACGCACATTGATTTTTCCACTGTGCGGATATCCGGACAGGCCGGGGCACGCACCTGGCCCGCAGCCTTGGGTGCGTCTTTTGGGGCTGGCAGCCACGAAGACAATGTGGCCAAAGTCCATATCATTTGGACGCTGAGCCTCAAGCCGAAGATCGAGGAAGGCACCAACCAGGTGGCCTTCGCACAAGGCCGCGCCAAAACCGTGACGATCATTGGCGCATCAAATACGCAAGATGTGGAGGACGCGCGCACCGTTTGGGACCTGATCTCCGCCGCAACCGGGTTTCCCACCAAACTCGACGATATCGGAAATGACCCCTTGTCCCGTTCCTGGGCGTTACCTGTGGCAGCCCGTTCGATTTTCGTGGACCGGGTGGAAAAACAAAATCCCCAGCCCACGACAACCTATCGCTGGAAATGGAATGTGCCGAAGATCGACAACTGGCCCGCCAATTACATCGCGGGGCAGGGCGCCAAGCCCATCATGTTCCCCGTCGGCGTCACCGAGTTGAAGCGCAAGCGCGGCTTTGGTCCATGGACCATTCAACCAGCACCGCTCGTGCCCCACACCATTCCGCTGCAACTCGTCACCATCGGCAGCTGCGCCATTGTCGCCATGCCAACCGAGTTTACAACCGTCGCAGGCTATCGTCTCAAAACCAAAATCAAGGCGACGTTCGGCGCGTCCGTGCAACATGTGGCCATTGCCGGCTACAGCAATGACTATGCGTTCTATGTGACCACACCTGAAGAATACGACGTGCAGAACTACGAAGGTGCGTCCACACTCTTTGGCCCGCACACGTTGGCGGCCATGCTGCAGGAGACAGGTAAACTCGCAACAGCGATAAAGAATGGAACAGCAGTGTCCGTTGGCTCACCCGTTGTGCCACCGGCGATCTATCACAAGAGCTAGGGTGGTGGCATTGCACCTTGATTTTTTTGCCGCTAGACAGGTGAGATGATATCAACCGCGATCATTTTTTTCATCGCCATCTTGCTGGGCCTCGCCCTCGTCGGGCAATTGTCCGACGCGCAGTCGCAAAAAGGCAACACCTCACTCACACCGGGCCTCAATCTTTTGCCCGGCGATCTCAAGTGGCAGAACGAGAGCGGCAATGTGCGGGTCTATTTCCCCGTCATGTCCTCCATTGTCCTGTCGGTTGTGCTGAGCCTGGTCATGTGGATGGCCCAACGCTTCTTTTAGAGCGAATCCGCGACATGCCCTTGGCGTGTAAGGCGTGCCGTTTTAATCGCCAACTTGCCTTTCCCGGCCAATTCTGCTTAATCCGCCCAGTTCTCACTTCACTGCTGAGATTGAACAATCGCCTGGCCGTATAGGGCTGCCATGGCGGTTTACTCTAATATCCTGAAAGGATTGAACAAAATGCCCAAGATGAAGACCAAGTCCTCAGCCAAGAAGCGGTTCACCTTCACCGCCTCCGGCAAGGTCAAGGGCGGTGCCTCCGGCAAACGCCATGGCATGATCAAGCGCACCAACAAACAGATCCGCAACCAGCGCGGCACGATGATTTTGGCCCCCGGCGATGCCGGTCTGGTCAAGATTCACATGCCCTATGCCGGCAAGCACTAAGGGAGTCTGATACATGCCACGCAGTAAAGGCGGCGTTGTTGCCCGCCGTTCCCACAAGAAAATTATGGACCGTGCGAAGGGTTACTTCTCACGCCGCAAGAATGTCTTCCGCGTTGCCGTTCAGGCTGTCGAGAAGGCCGAACAATACGGCTATCGTGATCGTCGCCAGAAGAAGCGCAATTTCCGCGCCCTCTGGATCCAGCGCATCAACGCCGGCACCCGCGAACTCGGCCTCACCTACGGCCGATTTATTCACGGCCTCTCCAAGGCCGGAATTGCGGTGGATCGCAAAGTCCTGTCCGACATTGCCATCCATGATCCCGTTGCGTTCAAGGCCCTCGTCGAGAAGGCCAAGGCTGCCATCGCAGCTTAAGACGCAAACGACCGTCATTCATAAGGCCTTGAGGGGGAGTTGCGACTCCCGTAACTCAAGGCCTTTGTCATTTGAGGATTGCCGATGTCGCTCGAAGCGCTCGAAATTGAATCACTGAAACGCGTTGCTGATGCAGCCGATGAAGCGGCCCTTGAAGCGGTGCGCGTGCAAACGCTGGGCAAGAAGGGTTCGATTTCAGAGCGCATGGCGACGCTTGGAAAAATGGCACCGGATGAACGCAAAACCGCAGGTGCGGCCCTCAATGTGCTGAAGGACAAGATTGCTGATGCCATTGCGCAAAAGAAATCAGCCCTTGCCGATGCAGCCCTGAACGAACGCCTCGCCACCGAGCGGGTCGATATCACACTGCCCGTGCGACCCGAATTGCGCGGCACCATTCACCCCGTCAATCAGGTGTGGGAAGAAGTGGTGCAGATTTTCGGTGACCTTGGATTCAGCGTGGCCGAAGGTCCGCATATCGAAGACGATTTTCACAATTTCGATGCGCTGAACATGCCACCTGATCATCCTGCACGTCAGGAACACGACACGTTTTATTTCAACGAGAAGCCCGATGGCAGTCGCATGGTTCTGCGCACCCATACATCACCTGTGCAGATCAGGACGATGTTGTCGCAAAAGCCGCCGATCCGCATCATCGCACCAGGCCGCACGTTTCGCTCTGACAGCGACATGACACACACGCCCATGTTCAATCAGGTGGAAGCTTTGGTGATCGATGAGTCAACCCATCTCGGTCATTTGAAATGGGTCTTGCATGAATTCTGCAAGGCAATCTTCGAACTCGACGATGTGAAGATGCGCTTCCGCGCGTCGCATTTCCCCTTCACCGAGCCGTCCATGGAAGTGGACATCCAGTGTTCGTGGAAAGATGGCCAGGTGAAACTCGGCGAAGGCGATGGCTGGCTGGAGATTCTGGGCTCCGGCATGGTGCATCCGAAAGTCATCAAGGCCGGCGGGCTTGATCCCGACAAATACCAGGGCTTCGCCTTCGGCATCGGCATGGACCGCATCGCCATGTTGAAATATGGCATCCCCGATCTGCGCGCGTTCTTTGAGAGCGATTTGCGCTGGCTCAGGCACTACGGATTCAAGAGCCTGCAGGTACCAACGCTGGCGGGAGGGTTGTCGTGACCTTGCCCTTCCACTTTTCCTTCTCCCCTCGCGGGAGAAGGTGGCGCGGAGCGCCGGATGAGGGGGCCGTCCCGCGCACTCCGTCATCCACGAGACTCGTCGCACCAACCCCTCATCCGTCTCGCGAAAGATGCGCGATCCACCTTCTCCCACAAGGGGAGAAGGAAAACCGTTCACCTTTAACCTCCCCCTTGTGGGGAGGTCGGCAAATTTGCGCAGCAAATTTCCGGGTGGGGGTATGGCTGACACACCTCCCGACCCCCACCCCTAACCCTCCCCACAAGGGGGAGGGAGTAAGTTCAAAATGACAACTGTTTTATCCAGCGCTCGAACTGAACTGCGAAATCGAAACAAACTCTTCGATGTGTTTCTAGGTTTTGATTTTCTACCAGCAGAGCCTGTCATTGATGTGGGAATCGACTTCTTTTTGTACCGAGAGACTGATGAAATCTTCTTTGCTGTTCAGCAAAAGGCAATTTGGACTGTAGAGCGGAAGTACCACAGCAGAAATATTTGGATGGTGTTTGCTGATGACTATGATTCAGGTAGACAACATTGGTATTTGGCACCTCACGATTTGATGGTTCAAATAGCACTGAGTGACTATGGTCATAATCCAACAATGAAGAAGCCGGTTTCTGGAAAATGGGAAACCACTATGAGTAACAAACTGAAGAGCGAATTTGAAAACTTCAAACTTCCAGATTTTCTGACCGGACTCAACGCTTCACTGTTCAAGGAACTAACACAGAAATCCAAGGTAGATTGGCCCCAACAATGAAATTCACCCTCTCCTGGCTCAAGGACTATCTCGACACCGCAGCCACAGTACACGAAATCGCCGACGGTCTTGTGGGTGTTGGTCTCGAAGTGGAAGAGATCACCGACAAGACCAAGGCACTGGCTGATTTCAGCGTTGCCTATGTGCGTAAAGCTGACAAGCATCCCAATGCCGACAAGCTTCGGCTGTGCGAGGTCGAGACCAAGGACGGCATGAAGCAGGTGGTCTGCGGTGCGCCCAATGCGCGGACCGGCATGCGCGCGATCATTGCATTGCCAGGTGTTGTCATTCCGGGACAATGGAACACGTGTTTGCGCCTGCAACAATCCGTGGCCAGGAATCGCAGGCCATGATGTGTTCCGAGCGCGAGCTGCTGCTCTCTGAAGAACATGACGGCATCATTGATGTTCAGGGTAATTGGCCAGTGGGAACACCTGCCGCTCAAGCTCTCGGTCTTGACGATCCCATGTTCTATGTGAAGGTGACGGCGAATCGGCCAGATGCGCTGGGCATTTACGGCATCGCGCGGGATCTGGCGGCGAAAGGCTTGGGCTCGCTCAAGCCCCTTGACGCCAAGCCAGTCAAAGGCACATTCAAATCGCCGATCAACGTCACGCTGAATTTCACCGACACCAAACCCTGTCCGCTGTTCATCGGGCGATACATCAGGGGCGTGAGGAATGGCCCGTCGCCTGCATGGTTGCAAACAAGGTTGAAAGCCATTGGCCTGCGCCCGATTTCGACACTCGTCGACATCACCAACTACGTGACCTTCGCCTATGGTCGCCCCTTGCATGTCTTCGACGCCGACAAGGTGAAGGGCAATATTCATGCGCGCCTGGCGAAAGATGGCGAAACGCTCGCAGCCCTCGACAACAAGACCTACACGCTTACATCCGAGATGACGGTGATTGCCGACGATGCGGGTGTAGAAGGCATTGCCGGCATCATCGGTGGCACGCCCTCAAGCTGTTCCGAAACGACAATCAACGTGTTCCTCGAAGCCGCATGGTTCGATCCCACCCGCACGGCCGCGACAGGCCGCAAGCTTGGCATCCATTCCGATGCACGCTTCCGCTTTGAGCGTGGTATCGATCCAGGCTTTGTTGAAGCTGGTGCCGAGATCGCCACGCAGATGATCCTCGATCTCTGTGGTGGTGAGGCGTCAGAACTTGTGATCGCCGGAAAACCACCGCTCCTCAACCGCAAGATCACCTTGCGCAAAGCCCGCGTGAAAGCACTGGGCGGGTTGAATACTCCGTGGGCAGATCAATTGACGATTTTGCGCAATCTCGGTTTCATCGTCACCGAAGCAGCAGGCGGAGCATCGGCACAAGTGCCAAGCTGGCGTCCTGATGTTCATGGCGAAGCAGACCTCGTGGAAGAAATCTGCCGCATCGTCGGACTGGAAAACGTGCCTTACGCAGCCATGGACCGGCCCAGTGCGATTGCACGCCCCGTACTCACGTCCTTGCAAAAACGCATGCTCACCTCACGCCGCACATTGGCGCAGCGGGGTTTCAATGAATGTGTGACCTATGCCTTTCAATCCGAAACCCATGCGAAACTCTTCGGCGGTGGCCAACCGGAACTGAAACTCGGCAATGCCATTTCATCCGAACTGACAGACATGCGCCCCTCGCTGTTGCCCAACTTGATCGCAGCGGCAGGCCGCAACATCGCACGCGGCTTCACCGACTTTGCCGTGTCGGAAGTGGGACATGCCTATTCTGGTGACAGGCCCGAAAACGAAACCTTGCGTGCTGCCGGCCTTCGCCAGGGCGACGCTTCAACGCGCGGCTGGTTGAAGGGCGAACGCAAGGGTGACGCCTTCGACGCCAAAGCAGATGCCCTCGCCGTGCTCGAAGCTTGCGGCATGGCGGCTTCCACCTTGCAGGTTGTGGCACAAGCCCCCGCCTGGTTCCATCCCGGACGCTCCGGCACCATCCAGATGGGCCCGCAAAACAAGCTTGCCTACTTTGGTGAAGTGCATCCAAAGATTCTGAAAGAGATGGACGTGAAGGGTCCCGTCGTCGCCTTCGAAATCATTCTCAACACCATTCCGGCCCCGCGCCAAAAAGGCACGGCCAAACCAGCACTTCAGCTTGCGGATTTGTTGCCAGTGGACCGCGACTTCGCCTTTGTCGTTGACGACACGGTGCAGGCCGCAGAATTGATCAAGGCTGTGAAGGGTGTCGACAAGGTTATGATTGCAGAAGCGTCCGTGTTCGACGTGTTCAAGCTCGCCGATGGCAAAACATCCGTCGCCATTTCGGTAACACTGCAACCCAAAGACAAGACCTTGACCGAAGAAGATATCACCGCCCTATCGCAAAAAATTGTGACAACAGCGGCCAAGGCGACAGGCGCTGTTTTGCGCGGGTAAGTCAAAGGAGCGGGCAAGGCGTTTCCACCTTGCCCGGGGATTTTTACATTTTTGGCATGATCACGGTGTCGATCACATGGATCACGCCATTATCGGCGGCAATATCTGCCGTCACGACCTTGGCACCATCGACCATCACGCCATCCATGCCGTTGACCTTGATTTCAGAACCTTGAACCGACTTGGCCATGGTCTCTTTGCCAGCAACATCAGCTGCCATGACCTTGCCTGCAACAACGTGATAGGTAAGAATCGCAACAAGCTTGTCTTTGTTTTCTGGCTTGAGAAGATCTTCAACAGTGCCTGCAGGAAGTTTTGCGAAAGCCTCATCTGTTGGTGCAAAAACCGTGAACGGTCCAGCGCCCTTGAGAGTATCAACCAGGCCGGCGGCCTGAACGGCAGCAACCAATGTCTTGAAAGTACCGGCAGAAACTGCTGTATCGACGATGTCAGCAGCATAGGCCTGTGTCGAAGCAGCCAAAGCGATGGCAGCACCCGCGAACCAATTACGAATTCGAGTCATGTGTGAGTTCCTTGTTTTGTGTTACGCTATCAGAACGCAACGACACACCCTTTGGTTCACCAACACGCAAAAACGATAGATTACATTTAGGAAAGGTTGGAGTGTGAGAACATGACACCAGCAACGCGCACCGCGCTCAAGACACTGAAAGACCATGCCAAGCAAGGTCTGCCGGATATGCGCAAGGCCTTTGCCAAAGGGGATCGCTTCGCCCAATTTTCGGCCAGCCACGAGGACATGCTGCTCGACTATTCGAAATGCGCTGTCACATCCAAAACCATGACGCTGCTGGCGCACCTTGCCAAGGCGGCTGATGTGGAAGGCAAGTGCCACGCCATGATGCGCGGTGACATCATCAACACCACGGAAGGCCGTGCCGTATTGCATACGGCCTTGCGTCGTCCGGCATCCGAAATCGTCATGGTGGCCGGGCACAATGTGGTGCACGACGTGCAGGATGTGTTGGCAGCCATGTCGCGTTTTGCCAATGAAGTTCGAAAGTCGAAGATCACGGATGTCGTGAACATCGGCATCGGTGGATCAGATCTGGGGCCTGTCATGACGACGCTGGCATTGGCGCCCTATCACGACGGCCCGCGACTGCATTACGTATCGAACGTCGACGGCGCGCACATTGCCGACACGCTGACGTCACTGAACGCGGAATCAACGCTCTTCATCATTGCATCCAAGACGTTCACAACAATCGAAACCATGACCAATGCGAAGACAGCACGGGCGTGGATTGTTGAGAAATTGGGTGAGGCGTCCGTCGGCGAACACTTCTGCGCTGTCTCCACCGCCATCGACAAGGTGAATGCTTTTGGCATCGCAGAAAACCGCATCTTCGGATTCTGGGATTGGGTCGGCGGTCGGTATTCGATTTGGTCGGCGATCGGCCTGCCATTGATGATCGCCGTCGGGCCGTCGCATTTTCACAAGTTCCTCAATGGCGCCCACGCCATGGATCAACATTTTGCAAAAGCAAAACCGCTGGAGAATTTGCCCATGCTGATGGGGCTCTTGGGCGTGTGGCATCGCAACGCCTGTGGGTATCCCTCCCGCGCCATCATTCCCTATGACCAAAGACTGTTGCGTTTTCCGGCCTACCTCCAGCAGCTCGATATGGAATCCAACGGCAAGCGCGTGACAGCGGCAGGGGATGCCGTGAAGCATGACACAGGCCCCATCGTGTGGGGCGAGCCCGGTACCAATGGCCAGCACGCGTTTTTCCAGTTGTTGCATCAAGGCACAGGAGTCATTCCCATTGAATTCCTGATTGCCGCCGAACCCCATGAACCGGGACACATGCGGGTGCATCATGATTTGCTGATCGCCAATTGCCTGGCGCAATCCCAGGCCCTGATGAAGGGACGGACCTTGCAAGAAGCAACAGCGCAGTTGCTTGCATCTGGAAAATCGAAAGACGAAGCCAAACGTCTGGCACCGCATCGCGTGTTCATCGGTAATCGACCATCGATGACCTTGGCCTACAAGACGCTCGATCCCTACACACTGGGCCGCCTCATTGCGCTCTACGAACACCGCGTGTTCGTCGAAGCCGCCATTTGGGGCATCAACGCCTTTGATCAGTGGGGCGTGGAACTCGGCAAGGAACTGGCCACCGGTTTGCAACCCGTCGTCGAAGGCAAGCGCGGGCTTGAAGGCCAAGATACATCAACAGCGGGATTGATAAAACACCTTCGTTCCTAGCACGCAACCACATTCACCGCCAAACCACCTTGCGACGTTTCCTTGTAGCGATCGCTCATGTCGAGGCCGGTCTGGCGCATGGTTTCGATGCAGGTGTCGAGATGCACAAGGTGGGTACCATCGCCGCGAAGCGCGAGCGATGCAGCTGTGACCGCTTTCACGGCACCGAAAGCGTTGCGCTCGATGCAAGGCACCTGAACCAGGCCGCCGACGGGATCGCACGTCATGCCGAGATGATGCTCCAGGGCAATCTCGGCGGCGTTTTCCACTTGTTCGTTACTGCCGCCCAATGCAGCGCAGAGTCCCGCAGCGGCCATGGCCGAAGCTGAACCGACTTCTCCTTGGCACCCCACTTCAGCGCCGGAGATCGAGGCATTGTGCTTGATGATGCCGCCGATGGCCGCAGCCGCCAGCAGGAATGTGCGAATGCCGTTTTGATCCGCACCAACGCAATGATCGAGATAGTAGCGCATGACGGCGGGCACCACACCGGCGGCTCCGTTGGTGGGAGCCGTCACCACTTTGCCACCGGCGGCATTTTCCTCGTTCACAGCCATGGCATAGACAGAGAGAAAATCCATGACCCGATGCGGCTGCACGGAATTGCCACCTTGCTCCGCAATCAATTTCTGCATCACATCAGCGGCACGGCGTTTGACCTTCAAACCACCTGGAAGCGTGCCGCGCTGCAACAATCCACGCTGCATGCAGCGGTTCATGACGTGCCAGAGATGATCCAGGTCAGCATCGAGCGTGCTGCTTTTCTCATTCGCCCGTTTCATGGCGGCAATGCTGAGGCCTGACGACACACCCATGGTCAGCATTTCAGCCGCCGACGAAAAAGGGTAGGGCACATCCGCCAATCTGGCCACAGAAGGTTCGGCCCGCTCCAAAGCTGTCTGCACAAATCCTCCGCCTACGGAGTAATACGTCTCGCTGATGGAGCCACTTTCATGTTCAAGCCGGAACACCATGCCGTTGGCGTGACCCTTCAGGGCCGGACCGTAGTCGAAAATAATATCAACGGCAGGATCAAAATCAAAGACACCACTGCGCCGGGTTTCAGCCATGTGGGCGAGGATGGATTCAACCTGGTCGGGATCAATGTCTTTCGGTTCCGCGCCAGCCAGTCCCAGCACGATGGCCCGGTCCGTGCCGTGGCCTTTGCCTGTGAAGGCCAGCGACCCATGCAGGCTGACCTGAATTCGCCCGCCGGGTTTGTCTGCGACCAAGGCCAAGAACCGGCGCGCCGCCACCATGGGTCCCACCGTGTGAGAACTCGAGGGGCCAATACCGATTTTGAAGAGATCGAAGACCGAGAGGAACATGAGCAGCAGTTTAGCGCGCTCCGGCACAACGAGCTGTTCCTGCCAGACCCAAAAAATTCCGTTTGCGTCATTTTTCTCTTGACTCTAAATTCCTAAAGGAGTATATACCTACAATGGGTGAAACAGGAAACTGTGAAATCCCGGCGGATTGACTGCCAACCAACACCAACCCCTGATAAGGAGGACCATGATTGCAATTTCTCTCGGTTTGACGGCGGCCCTGTTTTGGTCCTTTCATGATGTGCTGGCGCGGCGCTTTTCTGGCGACATCGGGCCGTTTCGACTGGCCATTTGGGTCGTTTTGTTGGGCGCGGCTATTCTTGCCGTGCCGGTGATGGCGCGGGCCCGCTTGCAGTCAATCGATACACAAGGATTGACCTACGCGCTTGCCATGGGTGCGACCTATGCCATTGCCATTGGTGGCCTGTTGAAGGCCTTCAGCATTGCCCCCATATCCATTGTCGGACCCTTCACGGCACCCTATCCCGCCCTCGTTGTGATCTGGGGCATGTTTAACGGCCTGACACCGGGATGGGGTGAGTATACCGCCATTCTGCTGATCCTTGGGGGCGCCATCGTCGTTGCGCGCTTTGGCCATAGTGATGGCGGATTGAATGTCGTCGCCAGTGGCCAGCTTCCCACATTGTTATTGGCCTGTGCCCTGGCCTGTCTTGGATTTGCTGCATCAGTCATTTTGGGCCAGATGGCATCGGCCACGCTCGGAAGTTTGGAGGCAACGCTGGTGTCCCGCGTGCCTGCTGCACTTCTGCTTTTGCCATTGGCCTTGCCTGAACACCACAGCGGCACAAAACTGAAACCTCTCCTCTGGTGGGCCATTGCGGCCATGGCTCTGTGTGACGTCATCGCCATCACTGTAATCAATATCATGGGAGAGATGGCCAACAAGGAATACGGCGCCATGGCCATCACCGCTTACGGTGCCCTTGCTGTTCTGCTGGCCACGATCGTTCTGAGAGAAAAAGTATCCGCCGGACAATGGTTGGGCATAGCGCTGATCGCTGTCGGTGTCGGCTATCTGGGCTTTGCAGGCGCGTAGTACGAGATCGTATTTGCATGAGGCAAGGGGGAGGGTGAAGTGGAGTACGGACTCGCTCAAAAATGATCCCACCCTAAGGTGTACCATTGATCTCAGCGGTCAACCCGTAGTGATCGCTGATGCCGCCATGCAGGGCGACGGTCTCGACGCGATAGGCACCGGGTGTTGAGAGGATATAGTCTACCATGTATTGCGCCAGCCGTTCGGCCACATTTGGTTTGTGGCGGGCGTAGTGCAGGGGAACATAGATGCTCGACGTGATCTCCGGGGGCACATGGTCGATATAGTGCTGCATCAGGGTTTTATAGAGCTCATTCTGGCGGCGCGGAATATTGAAATCACCACACAACACATGGGGCGTTTCGTCCCGCAGCAAACCCAGCAAGGCAACGATGTCGGCATCCTGGTTGGCATCTGAAACGCCATTCGGTGTCCAGGTGAAATGCGTGGTGATCACATTGACGACAGCACCGTCATCTTCAAGTTGCAAACCCGCTAAGCCTTGCCAGATGGTGTGCCGCTTGTTCTTCTCATCAAAGGCCACGAGGTCTTGTGTCGCCCTGTGATAGTAGCCGGTGCGAACCCTCTGCAAAGGCCGTCGACTGGCGATAGAGAGTCCCCACGGTGCCAATTCGCCGGATCGGTTGACCTTGAGGCACATCGGCAGGAATTCACCTTTGAAATCTTGACCAAGCAGGATTGGCACATCGCGCTGGAACACCTCCTGCAAGCAGACAACATCCGGATTCTGGTGCTGCAGAAACGCGCTAACTTTGTCGAGGTGCAAGTCACCTTCAATGTTTGCAGACACAAGTTTCATCATGCGGTCAGTGAGCCTCATCCCAATTGGCAGCCGCGCGCACATCGACTTTCAGCGGCACGCTGAGTTTCACCGCGGGCTCCGGTGCCTTTTCCATGATCTCGCGCACTACCGGAATGGTTCTGTCGACTTCCCCGACCGGCACTTCAAAGATCAACTCGTCATGAACCTGCAACAACATGCGGGCGCTAAGGGTGTGGGACTGTAGTGCAGAAGACATTCTGATCATGGCCCGCCGGATGATGTCTGCCGCCGTGCCCTGGATGGGGGCATTGATTGAGGCCCGTTCCAGAAACGCCCGCTCCGACGGATTGGTCGACGCAATTCTGGGAAAATGCATGCGCCGTCCAAACGCTGTCTCCACAAACCCGTCGGCGTGGGCGCGCTTTTTCATCTGGTCCATGTAATCCCGGATGCCCGGAAACCGCTTGAAGTAAGTGCGGATATAGTCCCCCGCCTCCTGCCGGCTGATGCCCAATTGGTTTGCGAGACCAAAAGCGGAAATGCCATAAATGATGCCAAAGTTGATGGCCTTCGCCCGCCGCCGCACCGTTGCATCCATTTGCGACAGGGGCACATTGAACATTTCGCTGGCCGTGATGGCATGAATGTCATGGCCATCCGCAAATGCCTTTTTCAATTGTGGAATGTCGGCAATATGAGCCAGCACCCGCAGCTCAATCTGCGAGTAGTCAGCACTGATGAGGCTGTGACCCGGCGTTGCCACAAAGGCCGTGCGGATCCGTCGTCCGTCTTCCGTTCGCACCGGAATGTTTTGCAGGTTTGGTTCGTTCGATGACAGCCGCCCCGTCGAGGTCGATGCCATGGCATAACTTGTGTGCACACGGCTCGTCTTTGGATTGATGTAGGTGGGCAGGGCCTCTGTATAGGTCGACCGCAATTTGGCCAGCTGACGCCAGTCCAGCACCCGTTGCGCCAGGAGAATGCCGTCTTCGGCCAACTTGTCCAACGCGTCTGAATCAGTACTCCACGCCCCCGTTGCGGTTTTGCGGCCACCCGGCAGCTGCATTTTTCCAAACAAGATGTCACCGAGTTGCTTGGGAGAACCGATGTTGAACGGTTCATTGGCGAGAATATAAATCTCTTTCTCGATAATGGCCTGTTTGGCGGCAAATTCCTGCGAGAGTTTGGCCAGAGTGACACGGTCCACACTGATGCCGTTGCGCTCCATGTCGACGAGCACCTGAATGAGCGGTCGCTCCAGTGTTTCGTAAACAGTGACCTTCCGTGTACGGAGCAATTTCTGCTTGAACAGCATCCAAAGGCGCAGGGTGATGTCGGCATCCTCCGCTGCATAGGCGGTGGCACGGTCAATGCCCACTTTGTCAAAGGTCAGTTGCGATTTGCCCGAACCCGCCACATCCTTGAACGCAATGGGCTTGTGACCGAGGTGGCGCTCTGACAGTTCATCCATGCCATGGCCCACATCACCCGATTCAAAGGCATAAGACAGCAACATCGTATCATCGATGGGGGCGACGCGAATGTCGTGGTTGGACAACAGCAACATGTCATATTTGAGGTTCTGGCCAATCTTGAGAACGCCCGGCGCTTCGAACAACGGTTTCAGCATTTGCAAGGCCAACTGGGGATCGATTTGCCCGTCAAGGCGCTCACCACCAAACAGGCCCCCGCCCGCCGCCGTGTGGGCCAGCGGGATGTAACAGGCTTGTCCCGGCTGCAGGGCCAGTGACACACCAACGATTCTGGCCTGCATGGCATCCAGCGAATCCGTTTCCGTATCGATACAAACAAAATTCTGCGCAAAGGCAGCAGCAATCCATTGCTCAAGTGCTGCCACCGTAGTCACCGTTTCATAGGCAGCGTGGGTAACCGGAATGGCCTTGAGGTGGGCTTCCATGGCCGACACATGATCGGCGGTCGCTTCAGCTGCAGCGACGACATGCTGCTCTGATTTTACTTGTTGCGAAGGTGGCTGTGGGTGCCCGTCCGGCGGCCAGTGGGTGAAGGAAATGGCGGCTGGATCGATGGCCTCCATGTCGGCATCCAGTGCCGATGCGATTTTCTTCGTGAATGACGTGAACTCGAGCCCTTTCAGAAAACTGATCAGGGCTGAGGCGCGCGGTGTATCAACGGCGAAGTCATCGAGTGTGGCGTCAATCGGAACCGACTGGTCCAATGTCACCAGCCTCTTTGACATGCGGGCCTGATCGGCAAACTGGATCAGGTTTTCCCGACGCTTCTGTTGTTTGATCTCCGAAGCCTTCTCGAGCAACGCTTCCAGCGTGCCATACTGGTTGATAAGCTCTGCCGCTGTTTTGACGCCAATGCCCGGAACGCCTGGAACATTGTCAACACTGTCACCGACAAGGGACTGGACTTCGATCACCTTGTCCGGCGTGACACCAAATTTCTCATGGACCTCCGGATTGGAAATCTCGCGCTCTTTCATGGTGTCATAGAGCACCACGCCGGGCTGCACCAACTGCATCAGGTCCTTGTCCGAGGTGACAATGCGAACCGTCGCTCCAGCCTCAACGGCTTGGCGTGTATAGGTCGCGATCAGGTCGTCGGCTTCGTAGTTTTTCATTTCAATGCACGACACATTGAACGCGCGCGTTGCCTGTCGGATCAATCCGAACTGCGGCCTGAGATCAACCGGTGGTTCGGGCCGGTGGGCTTTGTATTCGGGATAAAACTCATTGCGGAAGGTTTTCGACGAGTGGTCAAAGATCACGGCGAGATGCGTGGGCTTCGTGTCCTTGCCCTTGTCCGACAACAGCTTCCACAACATGTTGCAGAAACCCTGCACGGCACCCACTGGCAAACCGTCGGATTTTCGCGTCAGCGGCGGCAGGGCATGGTAGGCGCGGAAGATATAACCCGATCCATCGATCAGGTAGACATGGTCACCGGCCTTGAGTTTCGCCGAGTTCTTGGGTGCGGAGCTGTTCATGCTCGCCACTATGCCAGCCCTTGCGCCAGCTTTCCACCTTGGCGATGGCGGGCCGCACAAACAGGAATTTGAGCGCTGTGTGACGGACCATGAGATGCAAGACGACAGGTCCCAGAACACCCGCCGCTGTTACCAGAAGGGCTATGACGTCGACGCCAAGCTCCGGGGCAAACCTGATCAACACACTGCGTGAGACCGCCATGAACAAAAAGAACGCAAGATACACAACGATGGAATTCGATCCCAGATAACGGATCGGCTCTGCCATGCGAGTGCGCGACAGCAACACGCCCATGGCGATGACGGCGGCTGCACCAATGAAACCGAGTGCGAGACCGATGCCGGGACTCTGGGACAAGCCATCGAACACCAGCGCACCATTGACAATGCCCCACACGCCCAAGGCCGCCATCAGTGGCAGCACGGGCATGCGCGCCACAAGGCCGGCATAGGAGAACACATGGCGTGCCAGCCAGAAGCCGGCATAGAAGTAGACATAACGCGACGCAAACTCGTCGATCAAAGTCCAGCCTGTGTGGATGGGCAGGGCCTCAAGAAGGGCGGCAACGGCAAAGATGGCCAGCGCTGGCACCTTGTCCAAAAGTTTGGTCACGGCAAAGAACACGGCCAGAAGATAGATGAACCACAACGTGCCGAACGGTTCAATGAAGCCGAGGAGATACTGTTGGATCACGCCCGACACACCCTGTTCCATGTAAATGCCATAGCCCTTCAACAGGAACTGGATGGACATCCACAGGACATAGAAATAGGCAAAGTGCACGATTTTTGTATCGGCATAGCGCGGCCAGGGGGCCTCGATCCGCCGCGCCAGAAACAACCCCGACAGCAAAAAGAAATCCGGCATGCGAAACGGCCGGGCCCATTCAATGAATGAGCTGAGCACACCTGTCTCACCCATGGCTTTTTCCACGCCCAGCGTCGAATGCATCATGACAACAAGAATGATGCAGATGCCCTTGGCATAATCGACCCAATCGATGCGAGTCTGGCGTGGCGCAGCAAACATGGTAAATAAAGTCCTTGAAGGTGTATCAGCCTGTGTCAAAATGAACACCGGATTTGTCTGTCTTGCAATGAGCAAGTCTCAAGCCGTTGCCCCATGACCACCAATGACAACCACGTGAACAACAGCGTCGAGCGCAGTTGCACCCCCGCCGCTGCTCATCTATACCCCACCCATCAGCACCCGTAGCTCAGCTGGATCAGAGCGCTGCCCTCCGAAGGCAGAGGTCACAGGTTCGAATCCTGTCGGGTGCGCCATCTTTTCAATAACTTAGCTGATTTTATTGGATGGTAAAAATTGAAAAGTAGCCACCCAGCAGCCACGGAATAAGTGTTCCCGCAAATTCACTCAACAGATTGGGTGAAACCAGAAGCATTCGTCCCTAAAAGTTTCTCGGCTTGTTATGAGGGTAGACGCCGCCTATTGAAGCCAGACTTGCATAAGGCCACCATTTGGCTCCATATTAAAGCCAGACTTTAACAAGAATCGTTTTTATGGCCATATTAAACCCAGAAGGTAGCAAAAAGCCTCCGCGAGTTATTGGAAGGTCTGGGACCTATATCCAGCAACTGTCGGGCTACAAGGCCTTCATTCCAGCTCCGCTTCCGCCAGTTCCCGCAATTGATATATCCGGACAAGTCCAGCAACTCCTCTCGGAGGCCGATCTGGCTCTGGGCCGCTTGGACGGATCAATCCAAATCCTGCCAAATCCCGATCTCTTTGTTTACATGTACGTGCGCAAGGAAGCCGTACTTTCGAGTCAGATCGAAGGCACCCAAAGTTCTTTGCAAGATTTGCTTGCTGCTGAGGCTAAAATCTTGTCCCCCGACAGGCCGCAAGATGTCGGCGAAGTGGTCAACTACGTTGCAGCGATGAACCTCGGCATTGAGCGGCTGAAAGACTTGCCTGTTTCCATGCGTCTCATTCGTGAAATTCATGAGCGCCTGATGCGAAGTGTTCGCGGCTCACATTTGACGCCCGGGGAGCTTCGCACGACCCAGAACTGGATAGGCCCGGGCGGTTGCACTTTGAACGAAGCGACGTTTGTGCCGCCTCCACCTCATGCGGTTCCCGAAGCACTTGGTCAGCTCGAGAACTTTTTACACGATGACAGCCCGATGCCGCTCTTGATACGAATCGGCCTTGCCCATGCGCAGTTTGAAACTATCCATCCGTTCTTAGATGGCAATGGACGTGTAGGTCGTCTGCTCATTACCTTCCTGCTTTGCGAGAAAATGGTTTTGCAAAAACCTGTTCTCTATCTCTCGCACTATTTCAAAAAGCATAGGCAGCAATACTACGAATTGTTGCAAGCAACGCGCGACACCGGCGACTGGGAAAGCTGGATTGCATTTTTCCTGAAAGGCATTGTTGAAGTCAGCAGCCAAGCCGCCGAAACGGCGCGGCGCATTTTGGCTTTGCGTGAAGAGCATCGCACAGCGATTGCCGACCACTTGGGCCGTGGTGCAGGCAACGGCCACCGTGTATTGGAAGCGCTCTACAAACATCCAATTGTTTCGGTGAATGATGTGCGCGAACTAACTGGCACAACCTATCCCGCCGCCAACCAACTCGTCGACCGATTGAGCAAGCTCGGCATCTTGGTCGAGATCACAGGCCAAAGCCGAAACCGACAGTTCGAGTATGCACCCTATATTCGGCTGTTCAACGGGGAGTTGACGGGCGAAAGTCAAAAACGAAACAAGTAAACCTCCATTCAGAAAAAGTCGCGGAGCTATAAGGAACAAAGTCAGCATGCAAAAAGTTGGTGACACAATAGCTCTAAGCGCTTCAGATTTGGTCGGGCACCTCAATTGCCAACATTTAACTGGACTTGATATCGAGGTCGCACGCGGTGACCTACAAAAACCAAAAGAATGGGACCCGCTTCTTGAACTTCTTTGGGAGCGCGGCGCGAAGCATGAGCAGGCTTATGTTGATCACTTAAAGTCTCACGGATTTAAAATCACTGAGATCGAGGGTCTTGGGGTTGATAAAACTTCCGTAGCGCAGACGCGAAATGCGATGGCCGCAGGCAGTGAAATAATTGTACAAGGCGCATTTCAATCTGGTGGTTGGATCGGTCGCGCAGATATATTGAGAAAAATTGAAACGCCGAGTAATTTCGGCTCATGGTCTTATGAGGTCATCGACACAAAACTCGCACGCGAGACCAAGAGCGGCACAGTACTGCAACTTTGTCTTTATGCCGACCTCGTAGCTTCGGTTCAAGGCGTCCGGCCCAAGTTCAGTTATGTCGTCGCCCCATTTTCAAATTTTGAACCCCAGTCATATCGCATGGATGACTACCTTGCGTATTTCCGACGTATCAAAAATAGTCTGGAAATAGCTGCTGCAATGCCAGTGACGGTGGAAAATGATCCGGAGCTCAAGGAATACTGTCAAACTTGCCGTTGGCAGGTACGTTGTGATGATCGGCGACATGCAGACGATCACCTTTCGCTGGTTGCTGGGATCACGAAAATCCAGATTGATGAGCTCAAACAGCACGGCGTTAACAATGTAGCGGCGCTTGCAAAAGTCCCAACGCCATTGTTGTGGAAACCTGAACGCGGTTCAATACAATCCTACAGCCGCATACGTGAACAGGCACGGATACAGATTGAAGGGCGAGAATCTGGCAAGATCATTCACGAGTTGTTGCCATTGATGAAAGGATTCGGCCTAACAAAATTACCTGAACCGTCAACGGGAGACATTTTTTTGATCTAGAAGGTGATCCTTTTGCTGGTGAAGGCGGTCTTGAGTATCTCTTTGGTTATGCATTTACCGATAGCGAGGGTTTACCCGAGTACAAAGCCGACTGGGCATTAAATCGCGAAGATGAAAGACAGGTGTTTGAACGGTTTGTCGATTTTGTCATTGACCGATTGATCCAATATCCTGACCTGCACATTTATCATTTTGCACCATATGAGCCAGCTGCTTTGAAGCGATTAATGGGTCGATTTGCAAGCCGCGAAGAAGAAATTGATTTCTTGCTTCGATCAAAGCGGTTTGTGGACTTGTTTAGCGTAGTTCGAAATGCTCTTCGGGCCAGCGTCGAAAGTTATTCAATCAAAAAACTCGAACCCCTCTATAATTTTGTTAGAAACACTACACTCTCAGCGGCCAATAAGGCACTTGCAAAAGTTCAAGCGGGGCTTGAACTGGGAGATATTCCGCTCATCAGTGCAGAAGATAGAGATATAGTTGCTGGCTACAATTGCGATGACTGCTTTTCGACTTGGAGGTTGCGGGATTGGCTGGAAGTTCAAAGGGCAAAACTGGTTGATGATGGATTCGATGTTTCCAGACCGGAGGTTACAGAAGGCGTTCCAACCGAAGAACTTGGGGCATGGCAAGAGAAGATCAACGCGTTAGTTGTTCGACTCACACACGATGTTCCAGCAGATCTTACAGCGCGAACTGAAGAGCAGCATGCGCGATGGCTTCTCGCTCATACTTTGGATTGGCATCGAAGAGAACAGAAAGCACTGTGGTGGGAGTATTTCAGGCTTTCCGATCTTGGTGCAGATGAATTGCTTGATGAGCGTGCGGGACTTTCTGGTCTTACCTATGTTGGACCAAAAGGCGGGACCACAAAGGCACCCGTGCATCGCTATAACTTCGTGACTCAGGAAACCGAAATGCGGGGAGGAGAAGATTTGCGCAACTCAGGAGGCGCAAAACTTGGCTCAGTTGAAGCCATTTCGATAGAAGAGCGTTGGGTTGATATTAAAAAGCGTGGGGACAGTGCTGGGGTTCATCCGGAAGCTATTTTCTCCCACAGTGTTATCAATACAGAAGTTTTGGCAAATTCTTTGGTTGGTGTCGGAGAATGGGTCGCAGATAATGGTATTAGTGGCCATGGAGCTTTTCAAGCTGCTCGCGATCTCCTCTTGCGCATACCGCCCCGTATTGGAGGTCATCAAATTCAAAGACCAGACGAATCGAGCCTTGAAGCTGCTCTTAGAGCAGCGTCGAGAATTGATGGTGGATTATTCCCTATCCAAGGCCCGCCTGGTTCTGGGAAAACACATGCGGGCGCGAGGATGATTTGTGAGCTTGTAAAGTCAGGAAAGACTGTTGGCATTACTGCAAACAGCCATAAGGTCATTCGCAACCTTCTCGATGCTGTTGTAAAGGCCGCAGAAGAAATGAATGTCGATGCCTGGTGCATTCAAAAACCATCTGAACCTGAGCCTGATCGACCCCACTTGCGATTCGTCAAAACAAATCCAGACCTGATGGGAGCAATTGGCAGCAGTGCCAATGTCGCAGGAGCAACGGCGTGGTTCTGGTCATCGCCAGACGCTATGGATTCAGTCGATGTGCTATTCATAGATGAAGCCGCTCAAATGACCCTCGCCAATGTTTTGGCCGTTTCTCCTGCTGCCAAGAGTATTGTGTTGCTTGGAGATCCACAACAGCTTGATCAGCCGGTACAGGGCAGCCATCCAGATGGAACAGCCGTTTCAGCGCTACATCATATACTCGGTCGAGAACAAACGATACCTGCTGACAAAGGACTTTTTCTTTCAGAAACTTGGCGTCTACATCCCGAAATTTGTTCTTTTACATCTGAGATGTTTTATGAAGCTCGCCTGAAATCCAAATCAGGGTTGGAAAATCAGGTTATATTTTCGTCGGGAGTGATCAACGGTAGCGGACTTCGATTTGTTGCTGTGCCTACGCAGGGCAACCAAAGCTCATCGCCACAAGAAGCGGATTGTATCTGCGGCCTCGTCACAAACATTTTCGAATCTAAATCGACATGGAGCGATAGAGATGGAGTTGTTAGGCCTGTATCGCTTCAAGATATTTTGATTATCGCACCATACAATGCGCAAGTTTTTGAACTTACTGATCGTATTCCGGGTGCGCGAATAGGAACGGTTGATAAATTCCAGGGTCAAGAAGCCCCAATTGTTATATATTCGATGACGACATCCAGTTATGCCGATGCGCCACGCGGCATGGAATTCCTCTATAGCCCGAACCGTCTGAATGTGGCGACATCGCGGGCGAAATGCCTTTGTATTCTGGTGGCATCCCCATCAGTTTTCGAAGCGCAATGTCGTACACCGCGTCAAATGCAACTCGCGAACGCCTTCTGTCGCTACCTCGAATTAGCTGACGTAATTGTCGATTTACAGTAATAGCCGCGTGGTCATTATCCATATCTACCGACTATGATATGGGTGCGTATGGCCAAGTAGTTTTGGCAGATTCAAACAGCCTTTCGCCCCTTTGGAGGATGTCAGCCTCTGACCAGCTTTCATATTTTTCATTGTGACGAAGCCAAGCGTTGAGTCTCAAGTCACTGTCTTTCCGAATATCAGCAGATTTGGCAGCAAAGGGTCCGTTACTGACAGAAGAATTCAACTCTTGGGTCAGCAGGGTCAAGTTGCCCATAGTATTGATCATTCGCTCTCGAAACTTTAGTTCAGTTTCAGACTTCTCCATCAAATCAGTCGAAGAATATGGATAATCAACGAGCTTTCCCTTTTGTGGCAATAGATGCTCTACAGTCAGATTTTCAGGCAGAACCACCAACTCATTCTTGCTGGTGCGAAGCGCAAGTTCGACTGCCCGCAAAATCATTGCTGTACGATCAGGTCTGGATTTGACGTAGGCTGGCTTGTTCAACCATCCCGTTTTGAACTCCTGATCATTCGGCCAATTCGTCGTGTCGTCCTTGGACCGCGATAACTCTGCCCTTACGATACTCGGCATCTCAGCAAAGTTTGCTGTCGATTTGAGTTTTGTTAGGAGTGAAAGAAAAAAGCGGTTGTAGTTCTTGTTGGTGAGCTGACACACCATACGGCGAATAAGCCATGACTCAAGATCGGCAACGATGCGGTTTCGTGCGTCCTCAACGTCCTTGCTGTCACCCAGCCCCATAAGAAACAGAAGAACTGGATAAACTACACTCGTGTCGAGTGATTTTAATCTGGACGCAAACTGCGAGAGTCTGTCGTCCGATTTATGCGCCATCAAAGTTCTAAAATTTGAACCATGCTTGACCAAATCTGCCAAGAGTTCCTCGGTTCGCATTGGAGTCAACTCTTGCCAATCACGAAACTCCCGAAAGAGCTGACCTATGTTGAGAACTTCAGAATCCTGACGATTGCCAGCAGTTTTCATAGTCAGATAGTGGAAAATAAAAAGATCAATTCGGGGGCGTAGTAATCGCCCTTGGCGTTCCTGCACATGCCAGAAGCGGCTTTCACCTTTAACTAGTGTTTCGTTACGGTCATTGTCGAAGGCTTTCCAATAGTTCTCGTACAGCTGGTCGACATCCTGTTCAATTTCATGTGATGCTCGCAGAAAAATAAAATTCCGGATTAAGTCGGACGGCAAAAGCGGCTGTCCTCTGGCGTTCAACGTTTCAAAAATAACCTGTGGATCATCTTGCTTGTCCAACTCAATACTGACGATTTGCAGATTATTCTTGAGTGCCTGAAAGAGCGCAAGGAAGCGCTTTTCCAAGGCATCTGTCGCTCGTTCCATTCCTTTGTTACCAACGAACTTCATCACGCATGCATGGAAATATGAATAGGCTTCTGCTATGCGTGGTAACTCATCGGTTGCTTCAAGACCTAACGACTTTGCTAGCGCTTCAGGTGAATGTGATGACAATACTTTTCGGAATACGTCTCGATCTGCATTAGTTGGCCAGACTTTGAACCACTCTACAGAACCAGCTTTTTCGTTTCCATGAATTGTCAAATCGCGAAAACGATTGGCATGCTCCGACTGCATTGCGACAGCGCAATCCCTGATCGCGGCCAGCAGAAGCTGCAACGTGGTTAAACGTTGTTGACCATCGATGATCTCTGCTCGTGAAATTAAACCACCAGTATTCACGTTGTTCAACACTATAGCGCCAATGAAATGTGAACGGATAGTGTCTGCTCCGGGCGTATTGAATTGCTCCTCCGCGAGACGTTCAACATCTTCCCATAGTGGTTCCCACTGCTCTTCCTGACTCCAAACATAGGCACGCTGGTAGAGCGGAACCACGTAGCGTCGTTCACGCTGGAACAGTTCCTGAATGCTGAGCTTCCATGGTGTCATGATAATCCCCCAAAAAAGTGGCTAGAATACATTTTTAAGATGAACTTGAATTGCATTCCTCAAGGCCTCGACAGAATCTATCGCCCCTAATACCTCATTCGCGGCAAGTGTCACCGGTGTGGAATGCGAAAATGGATTTAAAACAACCTTACGATACATTTTGATACTGCTGACGGCTGGATCTAGGTTTGGTTTGACTCCCATGCGCGCTGGTTCAGAAATCCACCTCTCGAAAGCTGAAAGCAGTTCATCGGTGGAAAGTTGCCGTGCCTCCAAATGATAGCGCACAGGTATTGCTTTTTTGTCGCAGACTTTCTTGAGCACCAACTCAAACGCCATACGTGCATGCACTGTGGCGGCCGGGAACTCATGGTTGGCATGGAATGACCGTGCTTTGGAAATGTTTGATGTTACGGCGTCAGTGTTTTCAGGCCGAACGATCGGCCGAACAATTCCTGAAGGTTCTTTGCCCTCAAACATTTCAATATTGGTCCATTCCGCCTCTGGTTGGAGATGCATTCGCGCCATTTCAAACCACACCCGATCATGGGTAAGTAGGACAATCTGCCAATCTGAAAACCGTTTTGAGATCACATCAAGCACCGGCAAGCGGTTGGACTGGTCGAGACCAATCAACACATCGTCCAGTACCATCAAACGCGGTGTCAGCGGTTGCAGGGTTCGCGCGCAGAGATCGCGGCCTGCAAAATAGATTGCGAGTGCCAATGCTGATAACCGGGCTTCATTCAGAAAGTTCTGGGGTTTAGGCAACTCTTGCCCAAGAAATCCCAACACGGGTGTGATTTTTTCGCCCAACAAACGGCGGTCCTTCACAAGTCGCGCGTCTTTGAAATTCAGGCCAGCAAGTTGAAGCGATTTGAGCGACACTTCGCCCCAGCCAAGTTCGACGAGAAACTGGTTGGCAATGGGCAGCAGGGCAGAAATTGCAGCATCCAATGCACCGTTGATGCTGCTGCAAAGGGCTCGGATTTCTGTCTTTTCGCTTTCTCGAAGTGGCTTGGAATGCGGCCTCAACCTCACTCGTTGCCACAGGTCAAAGATGCGTTCTCCCTTGCCATTGTGAGGGGCTGGAAAGTCCCTCAACAGAACATTCACGCACACTTCAAAGAGATTGATGTCCTCCTTGTTGTGGCGGAAGTTGGTTTCCAGAAGAGAGCGATAGTCCAGAATAGCTTTGCGGAATGCAGCATTGACCACTCGTGAATCAGCTTTGCCGGGAGCAGCATCAGCCGGGTGGCGCTTGTTGTTCCATTTTGCAACTTCAGCGCCATCGTCAAATTCGATTTGAACCAAAACGTCATCTTCAGGCTTGCCGGAAAATATGTTTTTCAGTTCTTTGAGCTTGTCGCGCCGGGCTGACGGGAAGCGTTCAGCCACTGAAAAGAACTCGTTCAGCGCGTGGAAGATGGAAGACTTGCCCGCACCATTCTCGCCATAGACCAAAAGATTCTTGCCCATAAGGTCAATCGTCACGGGCTCGGGTCCTGCAAAGGCGCGGAAGTCGTTGAGTGTGATCTTGTTGATGCGGATGGGCCTGACGGGCGGTACTGTTGCCGCAACGACGGGGGCCGTGCCCGCTACAGGTGGACCAACGGGAAGCACAAGTTCGTCAGTCATGCGACGTCACCTTCAACTGATGTGCCGCCACGCCCATGAGTGCTTCTACAGCGTTGGCGGCGCGGGTGATGGCGAAGAGGTCCAGGTTTTCGAATGCGCCTTGATAGGTGGTGAGATAGGATTCACTGCGGGGGGTAAGCCCGCTTCGTTTGGCAACAATATAGGCCACCATTTCTGCTTCCACCTCACGTTCGTCTTTGGTGCGGGTGCTGCGGTCTTTGATTTTGAAACCTCCATCCCCGCCAAGGTGACCCAAAAACAAATGGGCCAGTTCGTGGGCCAGTGTCACAAGGCGTGTGGGGGCCGGATGATTTGTGTTGTAGGCAAGGTGATAGATCGCTTTGTCCTTGGCGGTCTTTGGTGGTTTCACACGTTTGATCCATCCGGCCTTGGCGTCGCCATGGTCAAACCGAACCAACCTGATGCCTGCGCGCGTGATCTTTGCAGTGATGGTGCCTAGTTGCGCTTCGGTGAGTTTTCCGAGCGTTGGAAAGCTATAAGCAGATGGCGGCAGTTCGCGGCCTTCGGTGTCCAGCACGTCAAACACAAAGTCCACCGGACCCATGGTGCGCATCACAAGCAATGGCCGCGCACCAACCTTTGGCACCCTACCAAAGCGTTGGAACCAATCATGGGCAGAAGCGGCAAAGGTGAGGCCGGGTTTTTGGATGTGCAACAAAAGTGCATTGAAGGGCGCAAAGCGCCGGAGACGGATGGTAAAGTCCAAAAGTTCCTGCACCGCCCCGCTGGTGCGATAAAGCCGTGTGGCGGCAATGAGCTGTTCAATCAGGGCCCGTTCTTGGCCTTCAATCTCGGGGAACAGCTCTTCCTGGCTCATCTCATTCCTTGCCCTCGATGATGCGGACCACGTCGAGGGTTTGCAGGTCGGAGAGCATGGTGTGCAGGCGCGCACCGGGGATGAGGTGGGTGTTGGCGAAGGCCTCTGCGGCTTTCATCAAGGCTTGGCCCTCCAGCCCTTGCAGCTGAGAAAGCCCGGCGGCTTCGGCCTCGGCAAACAGCGTCAGGCCCTTGGCGTGCAGATCAACATTGAAGAAAAGTTCATAGACGAAGCCGCTTAACAATTGTTCAAAAGCATTTGGATTCTGAAGTCCACATATTGCCTTAACGAGGGATTTCACTTGTTTCTTGGCGTCAACATCCGGCATCGGAATTGGGACTTGAGAAACATACTGCTGTGTAAATTCATAAAAGCCACCTTGCTTACTCGCAAACGTGGTCTGCGTAACCCACCATGAAATTGGGCTGTTCAGAATGCCTGCAATGTATTCAATGTCTTCCGCGACGATAAAACTAGCTTTGTTGACGCAGAAAAAACCACGGCTGTCCAATGCATACTGGGCGCTACCCTGAATTTCAGGAGCAATAATTTTTGGCTTTTCGAATTCTTCCCAATAGGCCACGTTATCCTGAATTTCATACCATTTGTAAGGACCGCTTTTTCGGCCTGACCACTTGCCATCCGAAGCTTCATCCCAAGACTTTGGTTTCGGCTCTAGGTTTTTTTTAAATTTTTCAAGGTGCTTCTTGATTGCGGGGTAACTATCGATGTCTATGCCTTGCCTCGTAAAAATCAGCCAGAGATCTTCTGGCTGCACGTGCCATCGTTTAATGTCCCGACCTCGTAGAAATGGCTTAACTACCTCCCGAGAACTATGATGTTCTTCAAAAAGACGATCTTTTGTCGGTCCATCAATTACGAACGCTTCGTTTAGTCCAGTCTTCACACCGTAGTAAAAACGCTTCTCCACGTACTCACCCAACGGTCTTCCAGCAGCCCGAATGCGTTCCAGCAATTGTCGCTTAACTTGTGGTTCCAGTTGCCAGCCATCCGCACCCAAAGCCTTTTGTGGCATAGTGAAATTCAGGGATTTCATGTGCTCAGGAAATGCTGGCACATCATCCTTGGTCAAGTGCTGTGGCCAGTTCATCACCCGCACCAAATCACTGGCCAATGGTGCTGCCCGCACCTCAGCCCGGCGCGTTGCCACAAAAATGGTGGGGTAGGCAATGGCGTCAAACACATCGGCATCGCCAAAATCAATGATGGTTTTGATCTCGGCCTGACGGTTCAACCAGCCGCGCAAGTTGGTGCCATATTTGGCGCGGTACCACTTGTTGGAGGTGATAAAGGCAAAGGCCCCGCCGGGGTTCAACAGCTCAATCGAGCGCTGGATGAAATACACATAAAGGTCAGCCGTGCCGCTGTAGCAGCCTTTCGGGTTTCCCTTGGTGTCCTTGCCACCAAAATGTTTTTCCAGTGCCGGCTTCTGGTCCTTGATCTCTTCCTGCCGCACATAAGGCGGGTTGCCAATGGTGATATCAAACTTTGACGTGAGGCCGAACATCCATTCCGGATCAAAAAACGGCGCTGCCGTGTTCTGGTCAAACTGGTCCCAAGCCGCCATTTTCTTCGCGTCGTCTTCTGGCAGGCCGCGCTCAACTTTCAACAAATCGGCAAGTTCATCCCGCAGATCGTTGATCTCTTCGCGCTTTTTGCGCTTGGTCTTTGCCGTGCGCGCTCCGAAATAGCGCGCCTGCATGGATTGAAGTTCCTTTTCCTTGGCCTCAATCGCCTTGTTGCGGAACAGGTCGTCCTGCGCGCTGCGCTCCACCGGAATCAGGCTGTTGGCGGCTACCAATTTGGTTTCAAGATTGGGCAGTGCGGTTACATTCTGGTTGTGTGCGCCCGGCACAATCTTCTGGCTGACTATCAGTGAAATGAAGAAGCGCAGCTTGGCGATTTGCACGGCGATGGGTTGGATATCCACGCCATAAATGCATTTTTCAATCAGATAAAGCTTGCGAGCATAGTCGGCATAATTCGCGTCGGAAAAGTCACGCTCCAATTTGTCTAGCGCAGCTTTTTCTTCGTCAATCTTCTTGTCGCGCTCCTCACTGTCCACAATGCCATGAGCCTCAGCCAAGCGCCGCTCATAGGGCCAACGGTTCTGTTGTTTCCACCGGGAATTGTCAGGGTCCAGCCGATGCAGAACGTGGATGAGCTTCTGCAACAGGCCCATAGGAAATGCACCTGAACCACACGCTGGGTCCAATGCCCGCAAACCATCGATGCTGCCAATCAACAGATCTGTCTGCTGATCCGAGAAGGGGTTGCCTTCCTTCACCGCGTAATTCAGAAGAGCTTCCAACTTAAGCCGCCAGTCATTTGTCGGGTTGCTGGGCGTGGCGTTTTCACTCCGCTGTAAATCCAACTCGCCCGGCATGGCACCAAAGTCCAGCGCCTGATTGATGGGTTTTCTGAGCGGCTCTAGGCTTTGCGTTCTATCCAGTGCACGACTGAAATGGGCGATCAGGGCCTCATCAACCATGTAGTCCACCACTTCGCGCGGCGTGTAGAACGAGCCGGATTTCTTGCGCGCCGTGGTCTTGGTATCGCTGTTGTAACTGGCCAGCAGGTTTTCAAACACCTTGCCCAACAGTTCCGGGTCCAGCGCGACTTCCTCCTCCACCGGCGTGTTTTCCTCCACGGTGAATTTGTAGCGCGAGAACAGTTCGATCAGGCCTTGGGCTTCATATTTCTTGCCTTTGGTCTCATATTCCTCGTTGAGGTCAACTTCTTCATTGACCGCGAAGAAAATCTTGTTCGGCACGTCGAGCGTGTTCTGCGGCTTGTCAGAAAAACCATCAATGCGGATGACTTTTTGTTTGCCTTCCTGAACGACATGCTGCTTCAAATCTTCGTTGCGTTCGAGATCGCGGTCGGACACTTCACGGTCCAGACATTCAAACAGGCCGCCGTTCAGGAATGGCACCTTACGGAACAATTCAAGCGCTGCTGAAGGATCCTTGAACGCATCCTTGTAGCGATAGCGGGTGTGCACCAGGTAGTGGCCGTCGATTCCCTTGCCATCGGCTGACGTGCGCCAGTCGCGCTCTTCCGGGTCTCGGTATTGAGCGTGGCAAAGAAAAGGTTTTGCAGAATGGCCTTGTAGTAGGTGCTGCTGTCGCGGTCCTTGTCGGGCTGTTGCTTCAGAAGTTTGGCCAGCTCTTCGGTCTCAAACAATTCGTCGGGAACCAGCTTTTTCTCTTTGATGAACCAGACAAAAATCAGCCGCGTCAACATGCGGATGGTGGCAATCTGGTTCTGCTCGAGCTTCTTTTTCTTGTCCGTTTCGCGCGCTGCGGCCGGAAATGTGACGCTTCGTCGACCAGAAAAACCAGTTGGCAAGTTCTTGGTAGAAGCGCTTGTTCAGCGTTTGAGCCGAAAGATGCTCAATCCAGCCATCATAAAGATCGCGGAAATTTGTTGGCGCGCCCTTACCTTTGACACTCACATTTCTAAGCGCAATGTCTGCCAGAATATCCAAATGCGCACGGTGAGGCTTGATCAGGCTAACGTCTTTGATGATGGAAATGCGCTTGGCGACCACGTCCTTTGATGTATCACGCTTGTGCTGCCGGCGGTCAATGACACTCAGTGAAAGCGTATCGCCGATCCGGAACAGAATGATCGCCGGCATAGGGAAGGCGCGGTTAATTTCCCGCGTGATGGCGACCAGTCGGCCTATGGTCCAAGCGGTGTTCTCGAGCTCCAGGGCGATCAAAACGAAAGACTCGATGATTGACGAGCGATAGTCCTGTTCGCTCTGGAACATGTCTTTCGTGAATGCGGCGAGTGCTGGAATTTCATCATTCGTCAACTGGAACAGGAAATCCGCGCCTTTCCATTGCGGCAGTCGGACATCCTCTTCCTTTTCAAGATTGCCATGCGCGTCGACCAGTTTAACAAAGGCTCCGACTGAACCATCCAGCGTAACCGTGTTCGAGCTCTTATAGCCCAGCAATTCCAGCAAACCGAGGGAAGCAAG
>CAWJXD010000010.1:0-32899 GCA_963846785.1 uncultured Alphaproteobacteria bacterium
AGCCTGACGAGCTACCGGGCTGCTCCATCCCGCGTCAAAGACGCTGTTGCGCACACGCGATGTAGCAACGCCGGGGTGACTTGTGAACCCCTGCAGCGGATTTATTTATTTGCAGCGCAAAAACCGGGAATTCAGCACCCGAAAGTTGCATATCGCAGATTTTCCAGTGTTCTGCGTCATGGCCGCACATGACTGCAATACTTCCTTAAGCCTTTGAATGGGTTTGGAAAGGGTTTCGAAACCCTTCTTGTTTACATTCATCACCACGACACGCGTTTTCCCATGCGGGGGAAGTGTCAGGGGCGTTCCGGGATTGGGTACTGCGTACCCGGACACCAGTTTGTGCGGGAGGCCAGTTGCAAAACTGGCTTCCCGTTTGTTTTTCAGGTCAGAGCGGTTGCGATCCAGCGCCGTGCATAGTCAGCCCATGCTGCATTTGGATTGACCCGATGACTGGCGGATATTTGCGCTGGCAGGTAATCCTTCCAAGCCAACATTGCTGCACCCAAACTCGTTCCGGTGGATGAATGGGGTTGATAGCTGACCTGGCGAGCTGATGCTGTGGCCAGCATTTCCAAATAGAGTGCGTTGGCGCCGAACGGACCCTCAACGATGATCTCGCCTTGTGCACCAATCACGTCGAGGCAGTGGGCTGTCGTGCACGCCAGGTAGAATGATGCTGCGACATGTTGCATGCCGGGTGTTTGTGCATCCGCACTCTGACTTTGGCCAACTTGATTTCGAAACGGGCCGGAGCCATGGATGGCAAGGGGCATGAGCTGAAATCCGGTGGAGAGGACGTTCCCAACATCGGCGTCGGTCCACGTCGCTCCAGATCTTCCCTGCATCAGCATTTCGTATTCGCGACCGCCCATGAAGCGTGCTGATGCCACGGGATTGCCTTCGGCATTCACATTGAACAACGTATCCTTGGCCGGATCGAGAGTGATGTCCTTGCCGCCAACGGACATGGCAATGACCCAGGTTCCAGTCGAAACGACGGCAAAGGGTTTTTCTTGCCTGAGGAGATGTGGCAACAGCGATGCGTTGGAGTCGTGGATGCCGCAGAAGACAGGGCATGCCGGATCGAGACCTGTCGCCAATGCCACGTCCGACGTAACTGGTCCCAAGCAGTCGAAAGCTGACCGTCGCGGCGGCATGAGTTCCAGCCACCCCATCTTGTGCATCAGTGATGAAAAGGTATTTTGTTTCGGGGCCCACAGATCGGTGTGACAGCCGAAAGACGTCGCTTCAAATGCGGAGACACCACTCAGGCGGTAGGCCCAGTATTGCGGATAGGTCAGTATGGTACGCGTATTTGCGAAGGCTTCCGGAAAGGACTTCTGCAACCAGAAAAACTGCGCACCCAGATTGAGGCCGACGGGCAGGGCCGGCGAACCCGACTCAGCGAAGTCCGGCCTTATGGTGTCGTAAGCAGGGCGCATCTTGTCCGGACCGTCGTGCTCATAATCCAGAACAGGTAGGGCAAGTTCGCCGCGATCATCGACCAATGCTGCTGTTACGCCATGGGTGGTGATGGAGATCGCGTCGATGCGGTGCCTGCTTGCGAGATCCTTCAAACTTTCAAGAATGAAGTTCCACAAGCGAACTGTATCGTGATGCGGGTAGAGGCCATCGTTGCAAACCGGATTTGGCTGTTTGCGAAGATCAAATTCGCCGCCCGTGGCCTTGTCGACGATGGCGACCTTGGCATTGGACTTTCCAATGTCGATGACAGCAATGTGTTGCAGGCCCTGCATTCTCATTCCATGTGAAACACGGTGGTCAGCGGAGTGACCACCGGTTGGTTATCGGCATGGGTCTCCATAATGTCGGACATATGGGCCCACCAGCGCTTCATGACTGCATGGTTCGGCAGACTTGCCATGGTGTGATCGTGCTTGCGCCAAAGCACGCCGAACAAGTGATTGGTTTCCGCATCGAGGTGAATGGAATAATCCGATATGCCCGCCTGCTTGAGCAATTCTGCCAGTTCAGGCCAGATGGCATTATGCCTTATGCGGTATTCATCTGCCATTCCTGGCTTCAAGGTCATGCGGAACGCAAATTTTTCAGCGGTCATTTTTCCAGCATCCAACTCAGTTTGCGCCATAGGATCGGAATGGCGATGACGATGATCAGCAGAAGGCCGATGAAAATCGACATGACGATTCCCGGTACATTGAGCAGACCCAGACCAAAGGTGACAAGCCCCATGATGATGGCGGCCAGGACAACGCCGGGGATGCTTCCAGCACCACCCTGAATGCTGACGCCGCCGAGTACGACCATGGTGATGGCTTCCAGTTCATAACCTTGCGCAATGGATGGACGGGTTGCGCCGAGCCTTGAGGTGACGAGGATGGAAGCAATGCCGGCCATCAAGCCGGTCAGGCAGAACAGGATGAACTTTATGCGAGCCACGCGGACACCGGAAAATTGTGCAGCCACGGGGTTGTTTCCGATGACAAAGACACGGCGTCCAAAAACCGTTCGATGCAGCAGGAACCAGTAGATTGCGGCGGAGGTTACAAATAGCGCAAACTCAAACGACACGACCCACCAGACATAGCCCTGACCGAAAAATGCGAAGGTGGATGGATAGCCTTTGTAAGCCTGATCACCGAGAATTATGAAGGCGATGCCGCGAAACAGACTCATGGTTCCGATGGTGACAACGATGGAGGGCAGGCCCAGTCCGGTCACCAGCCAGCCATTGATGGCGCCGCAGGCGAGGCCCGTTGCGAGGCCAATTATCACGAGCATCGGTGTTCCCGCGCCGTATTGAAGGGCCAGCCCCATGAGAGTTGAGGCCAGTGCAATGATGGCGGCGACCGACAGGTCAATCTCTCCGGCGATGATGAGCAGCGCCATGGCCAAAGCGATCAGGGCTTTTTCAGTGAAGTTGAATGTTAGATCGGATAGCGAATAGGCATCGAGAAAATAGGGCGAGGCAAGACTGTTGGTGATGAAGATTGCAACGGCCACGACGCCAAGCAACATCTCCCATGACAATAAAATTTGACGCCAGCGTGAGTCGAGCCGGTCGGGCACAAAGCGTGGTTGAGCTGTATGGTCTTCTGTTGTCATGGCACAGTGACCTCGCGCAGGATCTTGCGGCCAATTCGTCGCTCGCCTCTTGCATTGAGAATGATGGCAAAGATGATGGCACTGCCGGAAATGGCAAGTTGCCAGAACGGTGAAACGTTGATCACTGGCAATGCAGTTGCAATGATGCCGAGAAACAGTGCACCAAGCACGCAGCCTGCAACGGATCCGATGCCACCGGCAATTGAAATGCCACCGATGACGCAGGCCGCAATGACATTGAGTTCGTAGCCGTTTGCGACTTCCACCGAAGCGATGACATAGCGTGAAATCCACAGGTAGCCGGCGAGTCCGGCAATCAATCCCGACAGACAAAAGGCCATGAATTTCACGCGCCCCACATTTATCCCGGCGTAGACTGCCGCAGATGGATTGACCCCTACGGCATAGATCGCGCGACCAGCTTGCGTGTATCCCAGAAAAACATAACAGGCCGCAATAACAATCGCTGCAATCCAGGACAGGACAGGGATTCCGATCATTGTGGCGCGCTGGAAGGCGATGAAAGGTTCACTCATTTGATCAGCATTGACCCAAGCGCCGCCCGACATCACAAAGGTCAACCCGCGAAAGATAGTCATCGTTCCCAACGTGACAACGATTGCCGGGATGTCGAGCTTCCAGACAAGGAGGCCGTTGATGGCGCCGAGCGCCAAGCCAATCATCAACGAACAGAAGATGATGAGCGGAATTGGAATGCCGGGATAAGCGGCGTTCAACATGGCAACTGCCATGCCTGTGAAACACAAATTGGCCGCCACCGACAAATCGATGGCGCGGGTCAGGATCACACACATCTGGCCAAGTGCGAGGATCATCAGAATCGATGTGTCGTTGAAGAGTTGAGCGAGATTTGCAGGTTTGATGAATTCCGGAAAGCGCAAGGCAATGGCTGCAACAAGCGCTGCTACCGCAAGGGCCAGCCAGAGTTCCCGCTGGTTTGCGAACTTCATGAGAGAATGCCTGCTGCCGACGACACCAAGGCCTCAGCCGTGATACCGGATTTGGCGAGAGTCTCTACAATCAGGCCTTCGCGCATGACAACCACGCGATCGGACATGCCCATGACCTCGGGAAGTTCCGATGACACGAGGATGACTGACAGTCCTTGCGCAACGAGGTCCGCCATAAAGGCGTGGACGGCTGCTTTGGAGCCGATATCGATACCCTTGGTCGGTTCATCGAGAATGATGATTTCAGGATGGGTGGCTAGCCATTTGGCGATGACGGTCTTCTGTTGATTGCCTCCTGACAATGTACCGACATCCTGGCTCAGCGAAGCGGCGCGCAGATCGAGCCGCGATGTATATTCGCGTGTCAATCCGAACTCGCGCGCGAGATTGAGTATAGTGTGTGGTGCTGTTCTCGGGAGAGACGGCAGGGATACATTCTGAAATATGGGCAAACCGATTACCACACCCTGGCGACCGCGTTCTTCAGGAACATAAACAATGCCTGCAGCGATGGCGTCGGCGGCTGACGCGTTGGATATTACTTCGCCATTTAACTTCAGTGTTCCTTTTGTGGTTTTGGTCATGCCGCAGATCGCCTGCATGACCTCACTGCGGCCTGCCCCCACCAAACCGTAGAAACCCAGAATTTCTCCTTTGTGCAACGTGAACGAAATATTGTCGAATTCCGTGGGGTGCGAAAACCCCTCAACTTCCAGAACGGGTTCACCGATGTTTGATGTGCGCACGGGAAATATCTGATCAACGGGGCGACCAACCATCATGGCGACGATCTTGCTGCGCGGCGTTTGCGCAAGATGGCCGTCGCCCACAAAGGCGCCATCGCGAAATACTGTATAGCGGTCGGCGATGCGGTAGATTTCATCAAACTTGTGACTGATAAACAGGATCGCCTTGCCGGATTTTTTCAGATACGAGATGAGGCTGTAGAGGTCCTCGATTTCCTTGGCGGACAATGCTGCGGTTGGTTCATCCATGATGACGACGTTTGAATCAATAGAGAGGGCGCGAGCGACAGCTACGAGATGTTTGTTGGCAATGCCGAGATCCCGAAGTCTTGTGTCTGTGGCGATGTGGTCGGCATTCATGTTGTCGAGGACGATGCGTGCCTTGGCGTGTATGTCGCGCCAGTTGATAAGTCCCAATTTATTGCGCGGTGCGTGCCCCAAGAAAATGTTTTCGGCAGCAGACAGATCGTCAAACAGCGTTGTCTCCTGATGGATCGCCGTGATTCCGAGTTTGAAGGCGCGATGGGCATTGGACAGTTCGACGACTTGGCCGTTGATGGATATGGATCCTGCGTCGGGTTGGTAAACGCCTGTCATGATCTTGACGAGGGTGGATTTGCCCGCACCATTTTCGCCGATCAAGGCTGTTACCTGGCCGGGATAGAGCGACAGGCTGACGTCGTTCAATGCCTTTACGCCCGGAAACCCTTTGCTGATTCCCCGGAGTTCGAGGATCGCGTGTGCGCCCTCTGCAGTTGTTTGTGCGTCTGGCATGACCATGAACAGAATGCATGCGGCGGACGCCGTCCGCCGCATGCTTGAGTTATGAAGATCAATAGATTTTCGAGAATTCCTCGATGTTCGACTTGTCGAAGGTGAATGGCGCTGCCATTGCCGCCGAGTTTGTGTCGTCCAAGGTGATCTCACCGACCTTGCCAATGGAAATCTTGGCACCGGGCTTGGCTTCCACTTTCTTGCTGGCCAGGCCATGGGCGATGTAGATCGCTGAATAACCGAGGTCGATGGGGTTCCACAGAGCAACAGCTTGCGAGGAGCCGTTGTCGATAAACTTCTTGAACTCTGATGGCAATGCGAGACCCGTTACGTTGACCTTGCCGATCAAGCCTGCATCGGTGACGACTTGGGCTGCTGCCACAACACCCACCGTTGTTGGTGCAATGATGGCTTTGAGGTTCGGATGTGCCTTGAGAAGGCCTTTGGCTTCATCCGTGCTTTTGGCTGAGTCATCGTCGCCATAGACGACAGAGACCAGGTTGATCTTCGGGAATTTTTCGGGGAGAATTTTCTTGGCGGCGTCAATCCAGGAGTTCTGGTTGGTTGCTGTAGATGAGGCTGACAGGATGGCAACTTCACCGCCGTCGGGCAAATAGTCAGCGGCCAACTTAATGATGGTTTCGCCAATCAGGTTCGTGTCCGATGGGTTGAGATGCATTTGACGGCCTTCTGCGGCAACGCCTGAATCCCACGAAATGACAGTGATGCCACGTTCCATCGCCTTTTTCAAAGTTGGCACGAGTGCGTCAGGATCGTTTGCAGAAATGGCGATGGCATTGACCTTCTGGGCAATGAGGGCGTTGATCACTTCGATCTGACCTTCGGCTGTCGCTTTGGTTGGGCCGGTGTAAATTACTTCGACATCGCCTAACTCTTTTGCGGCATCCATTGCGCCCTTGCTGGCAGCATCGAAGAAGCCGTTTCCTAAAGATTTTACAACGAGGGCAATTTTCATGGTTTCGGCGTGTGCCGCTGTCCCTATCATGGCAACCGAGAATGCGGTGGCCATCATCAATCTGCGTGTCAGTTTCATGGTCTTCCTCCAGTTTGGTTTTCTACTTTAACGTTATCAACGTCATGGCTCGTGGTCAGAGCCGCAACGTGGATTCTTCTTTTGTTGATCGTGAGTGGAGATCTGGCACCTGCGCGATATGCAGCGTCACACCCTCTTGCTCCAACATTTTCATATTCTGGTCATCAATGCCGTCGTCCGTTATGACGATGCTGATGCGATTCAAGGCACACAATATCAGGCTTGAGCGCTGTTCAAATTTGGAAGAATCAACCAGCAACACCAGTTCATCGGCCTGGCTGATCAATTTGCGTTCGGCCTGAATCAGCAGGGGATCGCTTTCCATGGGACCAAGCGGGCCCAGACCTTGTGCCCCCATGAACAGGCGCTTGGCATAAAAATTGGCCGTCACATCATTGTCGAAGGGCGAGAGAATGATGTTCTGCTCGCGATAGACGGTGCCACCGGGCAGAAGCACATTGTTTTTTGAATGCTTCAGCAGGTGCTCGGCGATGGGAAAAGAGTTGGTGAGAATGGTGGCGCGGTGATGGTCGAGATAATGAACCATTTGAAATGTCGTGGTGCCACCATTGATGATGATTGGCTCACCATCCTTGCACAAGGCTGCGGCCTCGCGGGCGATGGCGCGTTTTTTTGACATGTTGAGTGAGGCGTTGACAGCAAAGGGGCGGCCGGACAGGCCCATAACCTGAGGGGGTATCAATGATTCCGCTCCACCATGGACGCGGCGCAGCTTCTTTTCCCGATCAAGTTTCGCAATGTCGCGGCGGACGGTGGCTTCCGATGCGCCCGTCAGTTCGACACTCTCGCGGACCGTGACAACGGGTTTGTCCCGGACGGCATTCAGGATCAGACGATGGCGTTCTTTTTCATGCATTGCATGCTCCACATCGGTCAGACTAGGGTGTGCGTCGCCCATTGTCAATCAATTGCGGTCACTTATTGCGCGAAAATGATTGAATGTGACTGATTTAATGGTATTACTGTTCCAACCGTTCACGCTTGATCAATGAGGACTGCCATGGCCGCTGAAGCCCTTTCTGCAAGACTTGCAAATTTATGGGACGACAGCAAGGCGTCCCGGATGACTGAGGCCGAACAGTTGGTTTACAGGTCAAACATCTTGGGTTCCGACAAGCGCGTCACAAATTATGGCGGAGGTAACACGTCATCAAAAATCAAACAGAAGGATCCTCTCACGGGAGAGACTGTTGAGGTGTTGTGGGTCAAAGGGTCCGGTGGAGACAGTGCGTCTATCACACTTGATGGATTTGCGACCCTGTACATGGACAAGCTACGGGCGTTGAAAAAACTGTATCGCGGCACCGCCCATGAGGACGAGATGGTTGGCTATCTCCCGCATTGCACCTTCAATCTCAACACACGGGCCGCTTCGATTGATACACCGTTACATGCCTTCGTTCCGCGCAACTATGTCGATCACATGCATCCCGATGCCATTATTGCCATTGCTGCTGCAAAAGACTCCAAGGCACTGACACTGTCGATTTTCGGAGAGTCCATTGGTTGGTTGCCCTGGAAACGTCCCGGGTTTGAGTTGGGATTGTGGCTTGAAAAATTCTGTGTCGACAATCCACACGCAAAAGGCGTCATCCTGGAGAGTCACGGCCTGTTCACATGGGGTGATACACCGCGCGCCTGCTACGACACGACGATCGACACGATCAACACGGCGATGGCATGGTTTGCCGCGCGTGAGGCTTCCCAAACGACCTTTGACGGAGCCGCCGTTACCGCACTTGATGGCGCTCAGCGGCGCGACATTGCCGCGCGGTTGATGCCACGCATTCGCGGATTTGTTTCGGAAAAAACACACAAGGTCGGACACTTTGATGATTCCGAAGCCGTGCTCACATTCGTGAATTCCAAAGATCTCAATGCCCTTGCGGCCCTTGGTACATCATGCCCGGACCATTTCCTGCGCACCAAAATCAAGCCACTGGTCATTGCGTTTGATCCCTCAAAACCGGATGTTGACGCTGTGCTGGCGCGAATGCCGCAAGACATTGCGGACTACCGGGCTGGCTATCAGGCCTATTATGACCGCTGCAAACGTCCGACTTCACCAGCGATCCGCGATGCTAATGCCGTTGTGTTCCTGATGCCAGGTGTTGGCATGTTTACGTTCGCCGCCGACAAGGCGACAGCGCGGGTATCGGCAGAATTCTACATCAATGCTATCAACGTGATGCGTGGTGCGGCTGCGGTCTCCACCTATGTTGGACTTCCAGAACAGGAGGCTTTCGACATCGAGTACTGGTTGCTTGAGGAGGCCAAGTTGCAACGCATGCCGAAACCCAAGTCGCTGGCGGGGCAGGTGGCCTTCATCACGGGAGGGGCGGGTGGCATCGGCAGGGCCACGGCGCATCGCCTATTGCGTGAAGGTGCGTGCGTCGTACTTGCGGACATCGATGAGACAGCACTTGCCACGGCGCACTCTGAAATCTCCAAACTCTTCGGGAGCGACTTCGTGCATTCAACGGTCGTCAACGTCACGGATGAAGTGCCGGTGGCTGCCGGGTTCAAGGCTGCTGCAGTTGCTTTTGGCGGCGTCGACATTTTGGTGTCCAATGCCGGGCTTGCCTCATCTGCACCGATCACGGAGACATCGGTTGAACTGTGGGATCGCAATCTTGATGTGTTGGCCAAGGGATATTTCCTGGTGTCGCGGGAAGCGTTCCGGCTGTTTCATGCCCAGAACATCGGTGGCAATGTGGTGTTTGTGGTGTCGAAAAATGGCCTTGCAGCTTCGCCCAATGCGTCGGCCTATTGCACGGCAAAAGCTGCAGAACTGCATCTGGCGCGGTGTTTGGCACTGGAAGGGGCTGAAAAACAAATCCGCGTCAATGTGGTCAATCCTGATGCCGTTTTGCGGGGCTCCAAAATCTGGACCGGTGAATGGAAGGAGCAACGGGCCGCTGCCTACAAGATGTCGACGGATGATTTAGAAGAACACTACCGTTCGCGTTCCATGTTGAAGCGCTCGGTATTTCCAGAAGACATCGCGGAGGCCATCTATTTTCTTGCGTCTGACATGTCATCGAAATCAACCGGAAACATCATCAATGTGGATGCCGGCAATGTGCAGGCATTTCCGCGCTAGGACTTGAGGACTGGAGACTAAAACATGCAGGATACCGTGATTGCCGCACATGTCGTCGAGAAGAACAATGCTTTGCAGGAAGCCGCATTGCGGCGCGACTATGACACACTTGGCGAAAGACTGTCGCGCCGGGGCATCGTGATTGATGACATCTGCAAGCAAGTTGGAGCGTTTGCTGTTGCGGTGCCGTCGTGGGGTGTAGGCACGGGTGGTACTCGATTTGCACGCTTTCCGGGCCCAGGTGAGCCGCGGGATATTTTTGACAAGATTGATGATTGTGCCGTCATTCAGCAATTGTGCCGCGCCACACCCACCGTCTCGCTCCACATTCCATGGGACAAGGCTGATCCAAAACGACTGTTGCAGGCTGCAAGCCGTCACGGACTTGGTTTTGATGCGATGAACTCGAACACGTTTTCTGATCAAAAGGATCAGTCAAAGTCTTACAAGTTCGGCTCGCTGAGCCATACCGATGCAGCTACGCGCCGACAGGCTGTAGAACATAATCTCGAATGCATTGCCATTGGCAAGGAGCTGGGGTCCAAGGCGCTGACCGTGTGGATTGGTGACGGTTCCAATTTTCCGGGTCAGGTTCACTTTGCAAAGTCCTTTGATCGCTATCTCGATGGGATGCGAGATATCTATTCCGGTCTGCCGGATAACTGGCGGCTGTTCACCGAACACAAAATGTATGAGCCTGCGTTTTATTCAACTGTGGTGCAGGACTGGGGCACCAATTACCTGATCTCGAAAGAACTAGGTGACAAAGCGTTCTGCCTCGTTGATCTCGGGCATCATGCACCTAACGTCAATATTGAGATGATCGTGTCGCGTCTGATCCAGTACAAGAAATTGGGCGGCTTTCACTTCAATGATTCGAAATATGGCGATGATGATTTGGATGCAGGGTCCATCGATCCCTACCGTCTGTTCCTGGTGTTCAATGAACTGGTGGATGCGGAACAGTCCTTGGGCTCAACTTTTCATCCTGCACACATGCTTGACCAAAGCCACAATGTGACCGACCCCATCGAAAGCCTGATGGTGTCGGCCATGGAGGTGCAGCGTTCCTATGCCATGGCATTGCTGGTTGACCGACAGGCTTTGTCAAGTTTTCAAGAGAGCAATGATGCCTTGATGGCCACGCAAACGCTGAAGGATGCTTTCCGCACGGATGTTGAGCCGATCCTTGCCATGGCGCGGCTGCGGTCTGGTGGTGCCATTGCGCCTGTTGCTGCCTACCGTGCCAGTGGTTACCGTGCAAAGGTGGCGGGTGAACGTCCAGCTGTCAGTGGTGGCAGTGGCGGGATTATATGAGGCAGTATCCATGAACCTGAAAAAGTTTGAGCGCTATCCGCTGACATTTGGTCCAACACCAGTCGAGCATCTGCCCCGCCTCTCCGCTGCTGCAGGTGGGGACGTTGAGATCTGGGCGAAACGGGATGACTGCAATTCCGGTCTGGCATTTGGCGGCAACAAGTTGCGCAAGCTCGAATACATTGTGCCGGATGCGATAGCGTCGGGAGCGGATACGCTGGTGTCCATTGGTGGTGTGCAATCCAATCACACGCGCATGGTGGCAGCGACTGCTGCCAAGATTGGCATGAAGTGCCGGTTGGTGCAGGAGAGCTGGGTGCCGCATGAGGATGCAGTCTATGACCGGGTCGGAAATATCCTGCTCACACGCTTGATGGGGGCCGACAGCCGCATTGTGGATGATGGTTTTGACATCGGCATTCGCAAGAGCTGGGAAGACGCCATTGCCGATGTGAAGGCGAAAGGGGGCAAGCCCTATGCCATTCCGGCCGGTGCATCGGTTCATAAGTATGGCGGGTTGGGCTACGTCGGTTTTGCCGAAGAGGTTCGCGCGCAGGAAAATGAGCTGGGATTTGCCTTCGACTACATCATTGTGTGCGTTGTGACCGGTTCTACACAGGCCGGCATGATCGTGGGATTTGCGGCGGACGACCGGGCCCACAGGGTCATTGGCATCGACGCATCGGGCACATTGGAAAAGACACGGGCGCAGGTTCGCAGCATTGTCGAGAACACAGCCGAGCTTGTGGAATTGGGACGCAAAGTGCGCGACGACGAGATTGTCATCAACGCGGATTATGCCTATCCGGCTTATGGTGTGCCGTCACATGAAACCAATGAGGCCATGCGTCTTGCGGCGCGCACAGAGGCCATGATCACGGACCCTGTCTATGAAGGAAAGTCCATGCAGGGCATGTTGGACCTCATCAAGAAGGGCTTCTTTCCCAAAGGATCGCGCTTGCTCTACGCCCATCTCGGCGGCGCGCCTGCGATCAACGGGTATTCGTATACTTACCGCAACGGGTGAGCTTGTTTTAGAGTTCGCTCAGGTGCTGCTGGGGCAGTTGCTGTCAGGTCGTGCGCGTCGCGGGCTGACGGTGATGGTATTGTTGCGGCACGTGAAAATGACGACGCCATTTTGAGCACAGAATTTTGCGATGGTGATTGGCTTCGTCGCGACCATGATGTTGAGCGCATGATCCGGGACACCTGCGGCTGACAACATGGAAAAAGCTGTACTCAGGCAATCCTCCGAGTCACCTGCAATAGACGCTGCGCGGAAGTTCCCGATCTCAACACCATTGGCACCCTTGCGCAGGATAGGAGCGATACCTTCTGGCAATTGCAGGCCTACAGGCTGGGCAACGAGGTCTGTTTCACTCGAAGCTGGCTGCTCTGCTTCCAGCTGTGAAAATTCAGTGGGTTCACCCTGCTGTTCAGTTGATGGTAAAGACATGTAGGCAACGGAACCGGCAAGACCTCCCTTGCGGGGCGGTTCTTCGTCTTCGTCAGACGACTTGGCGTGTTCCGACATCATAAAGTTCTGTTTCTGCGCTAGTGGTTCCTCTTCTACAGTGACGAGGCGAGGTGGCCTCACTTGGTTAGATCGCAGCCCCCCATATTCAAAAGAGACAAAAAAGGCAGTCACCAGTGACGCACTGAAGACGCTCGCGAATATGGTCGCTTTCAGCGTCAAAGACTGATCCGCTTCACCGATTTGTTGCTTTCGCCCAACAGCTCCAGATTGTTCGCGATGTAAGGGTTATCGGGAGCGAGTTCGTAGGCGCGCAGCAAGAACTTTCGCGCGCTTGCAAGGTTCCCGCGCATCAACTGCGAATAACCCGCATTGTTCAAGACGATTGGATTGTCACGGCCATATTTCGCAACCTGTACATAGGCTTTATCAGCGAGGTCAAACCGCCGCAATTTGTCATAGGACGCTGCAAGTCCAAGCCATGCTTCGCTGTCCTGAGGGGTCACTTCCAGCGCCTTGCGATAATTCTCCTCCGCCAGTCCATAGTCGCCATTGCGGAAATGAACTTTTCCCATGCGCACGTAATCGTCCGACGGAAAGAACTGTGGATCCTCAAGTTTCATCCCGGATTCATGCAGCAGCCGGTTCTCGGCTGAGGGTTGGCATGCGCCGAGTGCCGTTGCCACAGACAGTAGAGCGGCCACTTTGCAGGCGCGAAAATGGAATGTGAATGTCCCTTTGGCATGCCTCATCTTAAACCCCCAATGCTTTGAAAATCTTAATTGAAATCGGAAATACGGTGACGCCGAGCAACACCGGAAAAATGAAGAGCCCCAATGGCAGAACCAGCTTTGCCGGCAGCGCATGCGCTTTTTCCTCAGCCCGCGACAATCGTTTGGAGCGCATCTCGTCACTATAAACGCGGAGTGACTGAACAAGGCTGGACCCCAGTTCCTCCGACTGCTGGATCAACATGGCAAACGAACGCGCTTCACCAATTCCCAGGCGATCAGCGAGGCCGTTCAGAGCCTCCCGTGTGGAACGTCCCGCACGCATCTCGAGGCTCAGGAAGCGAAGATTGGTCGACAGCGACGGGTAAGCGCGCTTGAGATCGGCACCAACACGGTCAATGGCACTGTCCATGCCAATGCCAGCTTCTACGCAAATGACAAGAAGATCAAGCAGATCGGGAAAGCCATTGCGGTGCTCCTCCATCAACTTGTCGCGCTGCAGGCTTACTATTGAGCGCGGCAACATGAAACCAAGCAAAGCCACCAATATCGTGACAGCGACGGTCATGATGTATGGCATATCGGCGAAAACCTTGCCTGCCCAAAACGGCGTTGTCATACCAAAGGCAATTGCAGAAATGATCCGGATGACCTGGAACCAGAATGGGGTCTGCGTGCCATAGTAACCAGCCAAATTGAGAAACTTTCGCAGCTCTGACTTGCTCTTTTGGTTGCGTGAAAAAATGGAATCAAGCCTGCTATTCTCATTTGCATGGGTGAGAAGTTGTTGCTGGCCGTTGCTGACAGCGAGACCCATGCTCGATGTTGCCCTGCGGCGCACTCCAAACCACGTCGTTGTCAGAATGAAAACAGCCACGGTGAACAATATCACGCTCACAAAGACCAAAGTGAGTGAGATCAGTCTTCCATTGTCGACGAGCTGTGTGATGAACCCTTGCACGACTTTTCCTAGTATTTGAAGTTGATCATTTTATACATGATGAAGTCACCGACCAGGGACCACAGACCGAGCCCGACCAGAACCGGAACAAACATCGGTTCTTGCCAAACATCGGTGTAGTACCTTGGGTTTTGCATGTAGATGAAGAATGCGATGATCGGCGGCAGCACCGACAAGCCAATGCCTGAAAAGCGTGCTTCCGCAGAGAATGCCCGGACTTTGCGGCGCAGTTGAAAGCGTTCGCGCAAAACCCGCGACAGATTGCTCAGAACCTCGCCAAGATTGCCACCTGACTGTGATTGCAGTGTTACGGCCGTGACGAGCAAGGACAAGTCGCTCACACCCACACGGTCCGAGAGGTTGCGCAGCGCCCGAGGGAGATCGAGACCATAGGTCATTTCGTCGACTGCGAAACCAAACTCAGAGCCGCAGGGATCAGGCATCTCCCTCCCGACCATGGCGAGTGCCACAGGCACTGGATGACCACTGCGCAAGCTTCGAACAACGATGTCCAAGGCATCCGGCAGCTGGATAGAAAACGCATTCTGACGCCGCGCCCGCATGAATTTCGCAAACTGCAAGGGCAAGATAAATCCGGCAAACAACGCAACTGCAATGTTCGCAAGTGATGGCCATGTTGTCAGCATTTCCAGGAGCCCGAACAACAGGATAAACAGAAGTGCAGCATAGGTTGCGAACTTGCGCAGGGAGAGGCGCAATCCGGATTGCACCAAGAGCTTTTGAAGCCGCCCCGCAACCTCAAGATTATCGCCAAAAATACCGCGCTCGGCTTTCAGTGAGACCATGGTCTCTTCGCCAATTACGCCCGATTCGAGCGCTTTCATGCGGCGATTAACACTGCGCTTTCGCGAAATGGGCTTGAAGAACATCAGAAATACAGCTTCGACAAGAAACACAGTTGCCACCGCTGCACACACGATAAATCCGGTTTTTGACAGGGCTTCCCAGTCCATGGTTACATTTGCCTCGACGGATCAAAATGTGTTGCTGGAACGGTGATGCCCTGTGCCATGAGTTCACTGAGGAATTTAGGCCGCACGCCGGTTGCCTGATAATGCCCCTGCACTGTGCCATCTTCACCTGTATTGACACGCACGAATTTGAATATCTCCTGCAGCTGGATGATGTCTCCTTCGATCCCCGTGAGTTCAGTGACACTCACCACGCGCCGTTTGCCGTCGCTGAGCCGTGTCAACTGCACAATCAGTCGAATTGCGGATGCGACCTGCGAGCGGATGCTCTGAATTGTCATGGGATAGCCCGCCATTCCGATCATCTGCTCGATGCGCGAGATCGAGTCACGTGGCGTGTTGGCGTGGATGGTTGTCATGGAGCCTTCATGGCCCGTATTCATCGCCTGCAGCATGTCAAAGGCTTCTTCGCCGCGACATTCTCCCACGATGATGCGGTCGGGACGCATACGCAAGGCGTTCTTAACAAGTTCGCGTTGGCGGATTTCACCGCGCCCTTCCAGATTGGGTGGACGCGTTTCCATGCGACCCACATGGGGTTGTTGCAACTGCAGTTCGGCTGCGTCTTCAATGGTGATGAGACGCTCATCATGGGAAATGAACGATGATAGCGCATTGAGCATGGTCGTCTTGCCAGAGCCCGTGCCACCGGAGACGAGAATTGTGATTCTGCCTGAAACAGCCGCGATGAGGAGGTCACCCATTTCACGCGCAATGCTGTTGCTGGCCACCAAACGCTCCATCGACAGAGGGCGTTTTGAAAATTTGCGGATTGAAACAAGCGGTCCGTCCACTGCGATTGGTTTGATCGCAACGTTGACGCGCGAACCGTCTGGCAATCGCGCGTCGCACATGGGCTGGCTCTCATCGACTCGCCGACCCACTGTCGAAACAATCTTGTTGATGATGCGCAACAGATGGGCCTCGTCCTTGAAACGTGCGCCAGATAGTTCCAGCCGACCGCGGCGCTCAATGTAGATTTGCTTGTGGGTGTTGATCAGAATGTCGTTGATTGATTCATCGCTGAGCAGCGGTTCTATCGGGCCGAGGCCTGTCATCTCGTGCAGGATGTCATCCACAAATTTGTCGAGTTCCGCAGCGTTGAGCACAACCCGTTCCGTGTTGACGTGCTGCGCCACCAGGTCGAACACCTGTGCACGCATCTCTTTCTCCGGAATCTTGTCGACAGCCGATAAATTGATTTCGTCAATCAACTTGCGGTGAATGCGCAGCTTCGCATCAAGCAATCGTTCTTGTTGTGATACCTGCTGCAGATCCACAGCCACGGCTTTCGTCTGGGTGGCTTTGCGCGCAACCTGAATTGGTGTCACAGATGCCTCAGTGGGCGCTGCAATTTTAACGGGTGGCTTACGCAATGTGAACCGGCTTAACACCATGGTCAGTCCTCCACTCTGCGTGATGCAAACGTCATGCCTTTACCCCGATGATTTTTGCCAGATCTTTCTGGATATGGTTGTTCTTCTTGATTTCAGTTGTGGGTATTCCACGGTTGATGGCTTCATTGACCAGTCTGCTGTCATCCTGGATGAAACCCGCCAAATAAGTGCCCAGCAACTCCTTGGCCTCTGTCGACGAGAGGTTGGAGCCAAACAGTGATTTCTGGTATTTGTTGACGATAACTTTGGGCTGAATGTCGTCGCCGTAGCGATCGCGTAATTCATTGACGAGCCGACGCCCGGATTTGAGACCGGGCACGGTAAACTCAGTTACCACGAAAACCTGGGTTGCGCCTTGCAGAACATTGTTGGCCCATTTTTCCGCCGACCTTGAAACATCAACCACAAGATTGGTGTATTTCTGCAATGCAAATTCAAGGGGCTGGGTTACGACATCTTCCGGAAAATCGGTGGCGAGGCCGTACTTGCGTTGTGCTGACAGGACGGCAATACCGCTCTTGTGTTGGCCGAGCATGCCACCAAACATGAGGGCATCGAGTCGGCCCGGGTCGCTCATCAATTCATCGACCTGCCAGCCAGGTTGTAGGTCGAGGTAGTCTGACGCCGCGCCCGTGTTGAAATCGAGATCAACAAGGCATGTGGACGGTGAGCCGGGAACCTGTTTGGCCAAAGCAAGGGCCGCATGAATTGCAAGTGTCGTTGTCCCCACGCCGCCACGTGCGCCCAGAAACGCCATGCATTTCACGTCTGATTTTTGTGCTTGTGCTTGGCTCAGGGCCCGACCACATGCGGACATGAGCTCGCCTGCCGACATTGGCTGGCGTAACCAGTCTGCCACGCGCAGACGCAAGAGCCAGCGCACCAACTCCTCATCCATCGACGTTGAGATAACAACAACGGGCACACTCTGCGGTCTATCGCCCATGAAACGATCAAGTTCCAGCAGCTCGGCTTCGCTGGACGTATCTAGGTCATACACCAGCACGTTGACGTCTTTCAGGATGGATTTCGCCGTGATGCTTTTGCGGTCAAGGAACTTGAACTCGATTCCCTCCTGCTTTCCGACCACATCACTGATCTGCTTGCGGGTCGTTGCATCGGGGGAGACAAATCCGATCTTGAGACTGCGTTGACCGTGGGATGATGATTTGAAGTATTGGAACATGGATGTCATTTCACGTTGGGGCAGCAACATTGAGGTCTTCGCCGGTGACCGTTGTTGAAAAGCTGGGCAGGGTGACTGGCGCGAAATTCATCAACCCACCAATAAAGATAAACGAGAACGTCAGTCGTCCCGCTACGTCCGCGCGCAATCCGACCGTGATCGTGGGTACTGTGCCGCCAGGGCGTCCCGCATAGCCAAGCCCGGTATTCTGATAACGCACGAAGACATTGTTCAGGGTGATCCGGTTGAAAACATTACACATGCCTGTCTGGCGCGGTGAAAGAGGTGGATCCACACAGGCTGCATTGCCCCGACCAAAAACGATATCGCGAAATGCTGCCGTACTTGGTGTTGCCGTCACTTCGGCTGGATTGCCTATGCAACTCACAGCAGCGCCACTCATCTGGCAGGTGACATCGAAGGTTGGCATGGGATCGCCGGGTATGATGCCGGCACTGACGCCAGTCCATGTGCGCAGACCCGGCGTAATGGGGTTCGACACCGCAGCAATCCGGGCCCCAACCTGCACGGCTTTCGAGGCCGCACTCCATTGATAATAGCTGTAGGTGAACTCAACCACCCCAAACACCACCGCGAAAAACGTCATCATCGCAATCGTGAATTCGATGATGGTGGTGCCGTCTTCATGGCGGTGAAACTGGTGCAGCTTAGCGAACACTGAAAACCCTTTCCTGATGGGTGGCAGTCAGAGTAATTGTGGGAGAGGCGATGGCACCCATGTTATGCAGAAACCCAAGCGCACCCAGTTCCGTGTAGGTCACTGAGGTCGTGGCAGTGACCGTGTAGAAATCACCTTCCGGACGATAACACTTTTCATTCCCCCCAGCGCCGCAGTTGGAACTCATTGGAATCGCCGTGTAGCTGAACGTCACAGCAGCGGGATTCCACCATGCCACGCGGTTTGTCCCACCTGTTGCTGTGCCGCGCGTGGCCATGTTTTGTCCGGCTGCAACATTGGCCGTGGGGTTGGTTGGATCATACCCTAATCCTGCCACATAGCGTGTCGCATCGCGCACACCATTGATGATCAATTGGCGTTTTTGCAACAGATTGCCGAACTCAATTGTTCCCATGCCGATCAGCAGCACGAGGGGAAGGACGAGCGTCAGCTCCAGCAGAGCTGCGCCATTTGTCTCTTTCTTGAAGCGGCGGAGCGATCCCATCATCGCCTCCTACCGGTACAACTGCACAAGGTCGCGGGCCACACTGTTGGCCTGCCCCGGCTTGTCAATGGCCACCATCTCGGCCCAGACATCGCCATCGGCGGCGGCCGTATTGGTCTTGTTGCCACCTACCGGTTCAGTCAGAAAGAATTGCGCAAACATGACAACCGGCAAGAGATTGCCACTGCCACCGCGGATGGGCCCGTAGGTCTGACTGGAGTTGAGGGCCTGGCAGTTCAATACGGCGGCGTGGAAGATGCGGCGGTCGGGACTGTCACTTAACGTGCTGGCAGCACCACCATAACAGCGCGGGCTGCCGATTTCGCCACCATTGCCGGGGAAACTGTCACGCTCGACAAAGGCGGCATAGTTTGCTGCACTTGAAAGCTCATATTTGTAGACATCGTAGCGCGACACGTCGGGGCCAGATATCGGACCCGGCAGTGACGTACCGGGGGTGCCGTCATGGAGCTTATCCCAGTACAGCTGTTTGTTCCAGTTGCCATCCCCCATGCGACCGCCCATCAAGGCACAGCTGTTGGTGTAAAAACAATTGTCCCGGAACAAATATCCATAGTGCGGTGCGGCACCTGCCGCATTCGGCAGGAGTGCGCGGTCATCTTCATCGGGATTGCATGGTCCGCCCTTGCCGCCGTTTTTGTCGTTGGCAGCACCACGGCGCACATTGCGCGCCGGACGGTAGACCGGGTTGCTGCTCACACTGTTCATGGGCCCGTCATATTGATCAAAGCGCGTGTTGAAACCAAAGCGGATGGATTCAATGTTGCCGGTTCGCAGTTCCACGCCATTGGCAACAAAACATGCGGGCGGATTGGCCATGCCAACTTGCTCACGCAGAACCGCAGCACTTTGCGATCCGCCTGCCGGCACCAGCCAACCAAAATTGCCAGGGAAATACTGGGCGGTATTGCCACCCGTCTGCTTCATGTTGATCTGCCGCTTGCGGTTCGCCGGACTGGCAAAGTGCTCCAGCAACTCCACACTGCGCAGAATGTCGGTGTTGCCAGCAGCCTCATAAGGGTTACAGATAAACATGGGCGTGAACTTGCACACTGCCGCCTGGAAACCCGCAGTCGCCTCCGCTCCCACGGTGCCGGTATTTGACGCCCCGCCCAGAAAGGTCACGGGAAAAATCGTGTTGAACGTTGCGGGCGTCACCAACACCCGCACAAATCGCGCCTGCAAATCAGATGCGGCATCGGCCTTGTTCAGGCAATTGCCAGTGTTGATCGCTGTTACGTCATTGGCCGGCAGGGTGGCGAGATAGCAGGTGGTCACCGCAGTTTCATCGACGGTCACAGCTGTTGTTGCAAACTGCGCCGTGTTGGACGTGATGATATTTGCAATGGCGCGTTCCGACCGGCCAATCGCGTTTGGCAGCAAATCGAGTTCGCCCGCCCCTGCCAGCGCCAGCGCATCTGCACCATGCTGGAGCGACGATTGCAGATTGTTGACGCGGCCCATATCGATGGCCAGCAGTCCCATGCCAACAATCACCGGCAACATCATGGTGACATAGACCATGGCAATGCCAGACTCATCTTTACGGAAGCGTCGGGTGGCGAATTTGATCATGCTGATGAGGGGGCAAAGCATGGTTGTGTGTCCTGGGTTACTGTCCGGGGGCTCCCGGCAGGTTGATGTTGAGGGTCGTCGGGGCAGCGGCCTCCTTTTTGCCCCGGCGATAGAACTCATCGTAGAAACCAACACCGCGCGTTCCGTAGACCGACATCGGAATATCCGTGTCGTTAATGTAGTCGGGCCACGGCGTTGGCGTTTGAATGGCGATATTTGACTGCGGCGCATCGCCAGCATCAATCGTGATGAAGTCGCTGCGGCTCAATTCGGTGTAGTCCTGTGCGACCGCAATGCTGGAAATCGACGACAACACTGCTGCCGTGAGAAGGAACTTATTTGCTGGGTTGGCCATTATCCACCTTTGGTAAATCGATGATGTGTCCGTAAACACCGTGATATTTTTTATCGAGTTTCTTGCGCGAGACCTCCTGCTTGCCGAGCAGGAAAAACTCCGGTTCGTTCGAGGCCAGGCTGGTGTCGAGTGGCGTTTTCAACTGTTCGCGGTTTCCGACGGGCCGCGCCAACCGGGGCGTGACGATGATCACCAGGTCCGATTGTTTTTTCTGGAAGGACGATGAGCGGAACAGTGTGCCGAGCACGGGGACATCGCCCAGCCACGGCACCTGGTTTGTCACTTTCTGATTTACCGATTGCAGCAATCCGGCAATGGCAAAACTCTGGCCGTCGCGCAGCTCCACACTGGTCGAGGCCTTGCGCACGGAAAGAGCAGGGATCAACACGCCACCAGCTGTAAACCTGATGCTGTTGGCTGAATCGATCTCACTCACTTCTGGTGCAATTTTCAGATTGATCAGACCATCATCCAGAACAATTGGTGTGAACTTCAATTTGACGCCGAATTCCTTGAAAACAATCGTGATCCTGTTGGCATCTTCCGCCACGGGGATGGGAAACTCACCACCGGCGTGAAAGCTGGCTTCCTCACCCGACATGGTGGTCAGATTCGGTTCGGCCAGTCGGCGTGCAAGGCGCTTTTCTTCCAATGCCGTGATGAGGATGTCTGGCGACAAACCATTGCTCAGAATGTTGGCCACAAATGTTCCGAAGGGGATGGTGTTGGAAAGTGCGCCCAATCCGGGGAGTGGAATACCATTGGTCAACACGCCAGTGCCGGTACGGCCGCCGATCTTGGCATCAGCAGCAGAGCCCCAATTGATCCCAAGCTCTTTTCCGGCGATGCGGTTTACTTCCACAAAGCGCACCTCCAGGTTCACCTGCTGGTTGGCGGCAACCGTGAGCGAGTTGGACACGCGCCCCGGCAGGCCATCGGCACCGGATGCAAATTCACTGGCCAGCGCCATGGCTTTCTCGGCCGCAGGCGCACTTGCCACCATGCCTTCCAACAAAATGCGGCCGTTGATGGATTTCACCTTGATGGCGCTGTTGGGCATGGAATTGCGCAAGGCGCGGCGCAACCCGTCAAGATCATGGGTCACTTCCACATCAATGACGCCAACAAGTTTTTTCTGTGCATCGAAGAGTGCCACATTGGTCAGTCCCAGCTTGCGGCCCAGCACATAGAGCGTCTGGTCCGTCAGCGGATTGACGTCTGCGGTTTCCGGATCGCCCACGACGATTTCAGCAAAGGGCACATCAACGCGAATTGATTCCGACTGTCCATGGACGATTTGCAATCGCCCGACCCGGTCACCCGAAAGTTTGATCAGGGTTGTCTGTGCGGCCACTGCCAGCGGCAACACCACAGCCGCAAGACACACAAGAATGTAACGAAAAATTGACTTCATATTCACCTCTCTCCGACTTCGGTCAAAGACCAAAGCCATACCCCGCACTTATTCCACGTTCTCAAAGCCGTTTTCCGGGACGACTTCGACGATCTCCCTTTTCGCAATACCGCGCCGCACGCCTACGACTGTGATGGTTCTTTTTGGTTCATCGGCCGCCGCAGGTTCCACCATCACCACGGGCGTTGACGACATCTTGCGCATGGACGCCTGCAATTCCGCAATTTTCTTGCGCAGTTCATCGCTCATCTTGCCGTTGGAATTGGCCATGGCCTGTTGCAGAGACGCCAACTGTTCCTTGAGCTTGCCAGCATCGGCACCGGCATTGGCGATCTCACCCTTGAGCTTGTTCTCGATGTCGGCCAGTTGCGCCTTCAGGGCATCCTTGGACTTGTTGGCTTCGGTCGCCACATCGGCCAGCTGTTGCTCCAGTTTCACTTGGGCGGCATCGCGTTGTTCAAGCTTGGCCATATAGACCGATGGATTGGACACAAGCTCCTCTTCCACCACGCGCTGGGCATTGGCATTGTCGGTCGAGCCTGCGGCCCGCAGCGACAACATCACAGAGCCCGTGTTCTGGGCCAGTGCCACTTTCTGGGCGTCCTGGGCCAGAACCTCAACGGTCACGACGCGCGCCACGACCGGCTTTTCATTCTTCTGGTCAACCACCTGGTCGATGGCCAACACGCGCACATTCTGCACCAGCACATCATTGGTGGCGCTTTCCTTTTCATTGTTGCGGTTGGCACTGCGTGTGTAGAGCAGGTCTACCCGGTCGCCGGGCAAGACAAATCCGCCAACGCCCACGACATCATCAACACGGATGGCAACGGCCCTCATGCCCTCGGTCACGGTGGTGGACAGGGATGCGCGGCCGCCGGCACCAGAAATCTTCCACTTCAGAATGGCTTCATTGGTGCTGATGGAGGCCAGCGCCACGCGGCGGCCGTCGACAGTCAGCTCGGAAATCTTGGAAAAGGCACCTTCGGGAACAGACGATTTCGCCCAGGGAATTTCCTTCAGGGTTTCGGCCTGCAACGGATCGCCGAAGACGAAGTCCTTGGCTGCCACGACGATGGTGGCCTGTTCTTCAACGGGTTGGACGATGGCCGCCATTTGGCGTGGCGCCTGGTTGCTGATCCATGTGTTGGCAAAAAACACGGCTGCTGAGCCAAATACCGTGGCCAGAATGATCATCAGGAGGGTGCTAAAACGCATGTGATTACGCCAATCGAAGTTGAAATCTGCCCGCCTGACTCATTTCGCAATGAAATCAGGCGGGGACTTTTTGTCAGACACGGGCCGTGTCTGCGCGTGGCTTAATTATAAACCGCATTAAAGGCAGTCCACTTGGCAAGGGTTTCTGTACCAATCGTGGTGATCACGGTGATCACGGCGACAGCCAGAATGCCGAGCAGAACAGTATATTCAAGAAGAGCGGCACCGCTCTCATCGTTGTGCAGTTTGTATGCAAGGTTCGCAAATTTTGTCATAATAATTATCCTCGAATTGAAATTAAACTGTGAGGGATTGTGGTGATGCCGCAATCCCGTCGCTGTTAATTAATTGTAGACAGCGTCAAACGCGGTCCACTTGGCAAGGGTTTCCGTACCGATCGTGGTGATCACGGTGATCACGGCGACGGCTAGAATGCCGAGCAGAACAGTGTATTCGAGAAGGGCAGCGCCGCTTTCATCGTTGTGCAGGCTGCGGGCCAATTTTACAATTTTCGACATGAGATTATGTCTCCTTGAGAGGGTTACTGAACAGAGATAGGATCGCAACCCGTAGGATTGAATTCCTCGTCCCGTCGTCCGAATGTGACATTATGACTCATTAAAAAACCACAATCTGAACGACTTCATTAACGTATCAGTAACTTATCTCCCTGTCGAGACAGCGGAAAGTTGCGGCCAGAACCTTTGAACCGTCAAGAATCGTCGTTTTTTGTAGCGAAAACAGCAAATTGAATAAAATTCATCGCTAAATCGATACACGCTGTGCTCTACGGGAAAATTATCCTTAACAAGTTATTTATGTCATGCCTCAATCTGGGATACCGAACTGCAGGAAAATGATCCTTCTGATTGTGCCTTTAAGCCTCGTTCTGAGAAAAACCAAGATTATCACATCAAAACAACACGATTCCTTAAGTTTTCTCTGTTGCAGTGGCACCATGAAATCCCGTGCGTCAGCTCAAACCCTTGTATTTCTCACACAGAACACGCTGGCCGCCATTATCTTCGGCCTGTTGCTGATCTCCAACACCCTTGCCTATCTGCTCTACTCGTTTCCCTCTGCCGAAATTCTCTGGCGTTTGAACATCGCTGCCGACCGCGTGTCGCGCCCCGTCACGTATTTTGTCGATGGTTTGCCGGGACCCAGCCTTGTGGTGTCACTGGTGTTGCTCGCAACGACATGGGCCATTGCCTGGTTCGGCTATAGGCGCCGCAATCTTCTTGCCACCGCCGCCTGTGGCCACATTGCATTGATTGCTGGTGCCTACACAACACTGAGCTACATGAAAGTCGATACGCCAGTTGCATCTCTTTCGTTTCGCATTGATCCCGAAAGTCTCACGCTCGATGCCGTCAGCATGGCAACCATGCTCAGCGTCATGTTGATCCTGTGCGTCACCAACCACGTCCTGTTCATCCGGCGCCTCAGGCAGTCGTGACCGCGACCCTCATTCTGCAAGCGCTGTTCATTCTCGCCGTGATCTACGGCGGTCTCAGCGATCTCGCATCCTTTCGCATTCCGAACCTTGTCAGCTACGGCCTCGTGCTGCTTTTCATCCCCTATGCCATCGTGCACTGGGCCACACTGCCGCTGCTCTGGCACATTGGCCTCGGCCTTGGGTTCTTCATTCCCTGCGTCATCTTCTGGCAACTGGGCTGGCTCGGGGCAGGTGATGCAAAATTCCTCAGCGCCATCGCCTTGTGGATGGAGCGCGACCAGATCCTTGTTTTCATTCTGGCAACAACGATTGCATCCATCGGGCTGCTCTTCGCGCTGAAAAGCCTGCGCCTGTGGAATCCGTATTTTCAGGGCGGCAATTTTCCCGTCATGTTCAAGCGCCTGCTCGACAAGGCTGAACAGCGCATCATTCCCTATGGCGCACCCATTGCCTTTGGTGCCGTTCTCGCGGTTCTAAGTTAGGCCAAGATTGCGAATTATTTGATCTGGAACAGATCATCAGCTTGAAGGCTTTTCAGCGTCGATAGGACGGGCGCTTTCAGGCCTCTGCAAACAGTCGTTGAAATTGTGTTAATAATATGTTATCTGTGTGGCGGGGGTTCTTTTGGAGTAATTGCCATGGGAACGTCGTTGCTACTGGGTCTCATCCGTTTACGTAGCGTTGTGGTGTTTGCCACAGTTCTGGTTCTTGCCTTTGGAAGTTGGCGGCTTTTCGATTTAAAACTCGACCTTTACCCAGAATTTGCCGGGCCCGTCGTTGAAATTCAGACGGAAGCCCAAGGGCTTGCTGCGGCAGAAGTTGAGTCGCTGATCACTGTCCCCCTTGAAGAGATGCTGAGTGGCGTCCCGTGGGTTACTTCCATGCAATCGAATTCCGTCGCGGGTGTGTCGTCGATTGTTCTCCATCTGGAGCCGGGTGCAGATCTCATGCGGGTTCGCCAGATGGCTCAGGAACGATTGCACCACGCGAGTGCGCTGCCCAAGGTTTCAAAACCGCCAACAATGCTGCAGCCGGTTTCGGTGCTCAATCGCTCGAACGTCATTGGACTTTCCAGTGAGTCGATGTCGCTCATCGACATGTCGGTGCTGGCAAGGTGGAAAATCAAGCCACGGTTGCTTGGCGTTCCTGGTGTTGCCAATGTTTCCATTTGGGGCGAGCGCAGCCGGCAGCTGCAAGTCCTCGTCGATCCCGTCAAACTCAGCGCGCTTGGCGTCGCCCTTTCTGATGTGATCAAGGCAACGGGTGACTCGCTGTGGTCGTCACCGCTGTCGTACCTCCAAGCTTCGACCCCCGGCAACGGTGGGTTTATTGATACACCAAACCAACGGTTCGATGTGCGGCACATTCTGCCAATTTCTTCGCCTGAGGATCTTGCAAAAATATCCTTTGTTTCCGCCAAAGGGGAAATACACACACTTGGTGATGTCGCCGGTGTCATTGAAGGACACCAGCCACTCTTCGGGGATGCCGTGATCAATGGCAAAACCGGTTTGATGTTCGTCGTCGAGAAATTTCCTGGTGCAGATACAAGCGCGGTCACCGACGGAGTCGAAAAAGCGATGGCCGCACTTGCTCCTGCACTCCCTGGAGTTGCCGTGGATACCAGTCTTTACCGCCCGGGCTCCTATATTGAAGAAGTCCGCGGAAACCTTGCACAGACAGCCTTACTTGGGCTGGGTGCCGCGCTGGCGCTCATGCTGCTTGTAACGTTCGACGGTCGGCGCACACTTGCCGTTGGCATCGGGGCAGCGACATCTGTCCTTGCCACGATTTATGTCCTCCGATTGTCGGGAATTGCAACCAACACAATGACGATTGTCGGACTTTGGATGGCAACTCTTGTGGCCATCAGCCACATGTCCACAGTGGTTTCCAATTTTCAACGAAACGCGTCAAGCGGCGATGTGAATCTGGACGCGGTTTCCAGTGTTACGTCACGGATTGACAGTTCAACGATTGCGCTGTTTGGCATTCTTTTTGCCGGCTTCGCAGTCCTGATGATGTCGAGTATCGTCGTCGAACTTTGGCGGCCTGCAGTTTCCGCCTTTGTGATCGGCGTTGGTATTTCTTATCTGGTGAGTGCGGTGGTGCTGCCGAGTTTGATTGTTTACCTGTCGCCGCGACGGATTGGTCACTTGGGTGACACCTCGCTCATTGGACGGCTTGATGCGTGGTTGCAACTTTCATTGCAAAGGGCAATCGCAAAGTCAGCCACTTGGCTTTGGGTCGCGGGTGTTGGATCTGTTTTAGCCTTGGCAGCCTTATTTTTCTTGCCGAAGGCCTATGTTCCTGACTTCAGCGAAAGAAATTTCGTCGTCCACATGAGTGCGACTCCAGGCACATCGCTTGCAAAAATGCAGACAGATGTCCAGACCATCATGACTGCCGTGAGAGAGTTGCCTGGAGTTTCCGGGGTTGCCGCGCAGATTGGACGTGCTGAACTTTCAGACCGGATCAGCGACGTCAGTGCTGCGGAAATCCTGGTCAACATCGACACAACTGTCGACAGGGAAGCCAGTCTTGCGTCACTGCGGGAGATCGTTGCCAAAAACGCCAGTATTGCCGGCGAGAATATACTCGTAGATTCATACTCAGCAATTAGAATTGCGGCACAGGTCGACCGCAGCAGATTGCCGGTTGAAGTCAGACTCCATGGGCCAGACGATGGACAACTCGCGCAGCGGGCGGAAGAGCTGCGGGTTGCACTGGCGAAAATACCGGGTGTCGTTGAGCCAAAAGTATTCTCTGCACCCATGGAGGAGAATGTCGAAATTGAAGTCAAACTCGCGAAGGCTGCCGAGTATGGTTTGAAACCGGGTGATGTACGGCGAGCCGCGAGCATTCTGATCTCAGGATTGCAAGTGGGAACGCTTTTCGAAGGCCAGAAGATCTTCGATGTTGTGGTCATCGGCAAGCCCAATGTCTACATGGACACGTCGAGTGTTGAAAAAATCCTCATTGTCACGCCGATCGGCAAAGCGATCGAACTTGGCCAGGTCGCTGAAATTAGAAAGGTCGCGACGGCCAATATTATTTCGCGTGAAGGCGCATCGAGGTATGCAGTCATATCAGCCGGAATCTCCGGATCTGCGTCAAAGGTCCGTAGTGACATCAAGACAACACTTGCTGCCTTTGCGTTTCCAGTGGGGTTCAACGCCGATCTGGTGCTTTCACAAGAGGAAGCGTCGTCGGGTGACCAAAAGCTCCGGTACGAAATCCTGGCGGTGCTTGCCGTGTTGTTTCTTGCCGCTTTGAAGTTGATCGGTGGCTGGAACCGCGCGATGCTGATGTTCCTCCTTGCTCCTTCTGCCCTGTTGGGTGGCATGGTGGCTCCGCTGTTTGAAGGTACGATCATGGCTGGACATCTTGTCGGCTTGGCAGTGCTCGCGGCGTTGACATATGCGGGTTTGCTTCAGATCGCTGAACAACCAGATGAGCCCGGATTGTCCGGTAGCAACCGTTCTCTGGCCGGACCACTATTGGCCACAGCTGCCCTGCTTGGTGTTTGCCTGGCCGCGATCATCAGGGGAGAAGCCGCCGGGCTGGAACTCTTGCATCCCATGTCGGCAGTCATCCTGCTCGGCTTGCCGACACTACTCGCTTATTTTGCCTTCACTGCACCGATCGCAGTGCTCAGCACGGCAGTCAAAGCGCAGGCAGACATACTCGGCGATCGCACAGGAGGACCAGTCCATGCTGCAACATAATGTTTTTTTCTCATCACTCGCGCTCATGTGTGTATTCTCGACAGGATCTTTGGGTGCGTCCAATGTCGGCAAGAATGCGCCATCCAAAATGGAGTTGATCGGTGATACCGGGCTGAAACGGATCACACTCACTGAACAAGCTGCACACAGAATTGGAATTGCCACCGCAAGCATTGAAGACGCGTACGTTCACCAGAGCCGAAAAATCTTTGGTGAGGTTACGGAGCTTGGCGTTGCAACTGACGGGGGAGTTGTGGCTGGCGTTGTGTCAGTCAAAGGCCTGCAGCACAGCGGGCTGGATTGCGAACGCAATGTAAGAGTCGTTCCGATGTCAGTTTACGACTGGTCGCAGGCTTTTCCTGCCCAGATGTCGGACACCGTTCTGGCAAGCAGCGAAGACGCGACTTCGACGCGCTACATGTTTGAAAGCAAAACAGACACCTTATCCGTTGGAACTCAAGTATTTGTCGAGCTGTGTGTTGCAGAAACTGCGGGACAAGCGCGCGTGATACCGCACAGTGCACTGCTGTATTTGGCGGATGGCAAAACCTGGGTTTATGCAGAAGAAAGCCCACTGACATATGTGAGGGCACCTGTGGAAGTTGACTGGATTGATGGCGCACGCGTCATTCTCAAAAGTGGTCCTCCGACCGGCAGCGCCATTGTCACCACCGGAAGTGTGGAACTGTTTGGCGAAGAGTTCGGAATCGGACACTAGTACTCAAGGAGCAGCTTGGTCATGTTACGCTGGATCATAGAAACGAGCCTGAAGTTTCGACACCTGCTGGTCTTTCTTGCCGTGATCCTCTTGGTGTCCGGCACCAGTCAAATAACAAAGATGCCAATCGACGTATTTCCTGAATTCTCACCGCCGCTGGTCGAGGTCCAAACCGAAGCGCAGGGTCTTTCGACTGAAGAAGTTGAGGGGCTGATCACTGTACCCATCGAAAATGCGCTGGCTGGAATGCAGCATCTTGATGTCCTGCGCTCGAAGTCTGTGCCCGGATTATCGTCAGTTGTAATGATTTTCAAGCGTGGCACCGATATCATGGAAGCCCGCCAGCTGGTCGGCGAGCGGCTAGCTGCCAGTCAAGGCATTTTGCCCAATGTATCGCGGCCACCAGTGATGATACAGCCATTGTCGGCAACTAGCCGAGTTATGAAGATCGGACTTTCTTCAAAGTCACTGTCACTGGTCGAAATGTCAGAAACCTACCGGTGGAAAATCAGGCCTTGGCTGATGAAGGTCCAGGGTGTTGCCAATGTGGCGGTTTGGGGACAGCGCAAACGTCAGCTCCAGGTGCAAGTTGACCCCGAACGTCTGGCAGCCAACGGATTGAGCCTGAACGAAGTCATGGAGGCCACAAGTGACGCGTTGGATGTGGGCTTGCTGGCCTACCGCGAAGGTGCGCGGACCGGTACAGGCGGGTTCATAGAAAACGAAACAAGCCGCATGAAAATCCGGCACGTCCTTCCTGTCGTCAATCCAGAGGGTCTCTCACAGGTTTCGTTCCGCTCCAAAGATGGCCGAACATTCCTGCTGGGCGACGTGACTCGGATCGTTGAAGGACATCCACCCATGATTGGAGACGGGATCATCAATGATGGTCCTGGCCTTCTCCTGATCGTCGAAAAATTTCCATGGGCAAATACGTTTGAAGTTACGCATAATGTTGAACGCGCCCTTGAAGAACTCAAGCCGGCAATTGCCGGAATTGCCGTTGACCCTACAATCTTCAGGCCTGCAACGTTCATTGAGACTGCAATCGACAATCTCAAATCGGCATTGCTGATTGGCGTGATCCTGGTCATCGGCGTGTTGTTCCTGTTCCTTTATGAATGGCGCGTTGCGCTTATCAGCATGGTGGCTATTCCATTGTCGTTATTGACCGCGACACTTGTCCTCGCGGCGATGGGTGCCACGATCAACACGATGGTCCTCGCGGGCCTGGTTATCGCGATTGGGGCTGTTGTGGATGATGCAATTATCGATGTTGAAAACATTGTCCGGCGGTTGCGTGAAAGCGAAGGCAATGCGACCCGGTCCATTGGCAGGGTCATTGTCGAGGCCTCGCTGGAAGTGCGCAGTTCCATAGTCTACGCCACACTGATTATCGTGCTTGCCATTGTTCCCGTGTTTTTCCTGGAAGGCCTGTCCGGGGCGTTTTTTCAGCCACTGGCAACATCTTACTCGCTAGCACTTCTCGCCTCCATGCTGGTGGCGCTAACATTGACACCAGCGTTATGTTACCTGCTTCTGTCTGCCAGGCCAGTCAGCTCCAAGGAACCACCCTTTGTCAGTTTGCTGAAACGGGGCTATTCCGCCGTGCTGACACCAATTGTGAAAGCGCCAGCCGCTGCTGTTGTTGTCACACTGGTTTTGTCAGTTGCAGGTTTTGGCCTGCTGCCATTCCTCGGGCAGGCGCTTTTGCCATCGTTCAAGGAACGCGATTTTCTCATGCATTGGGTTACTAAACCTGGCACATCACACGATGAGATGAACCGGATTACAATTGCCGCAAGCAATGAGCTGCGGGCCGTGCCTGGCGTCCAAAATTTCGGTGCCCATGTCGGGCGGGCGGTAGCCGCCGATGAAGTGGTTGGCATCAATTTTACCGAAAACTGGATTAGCGTTCATCCGGATGCGGATTACGACGCAACGCTGGCTAAAATCCAGGAAGTCGTCGACGGTTACCCAGGCCTTTATCGCGACGTGATGACTTATCTGAAAGAGCGTATCCGCGAAGTTCTCACCGGTTCAAGCGAAGCCATCGTGATCCGCGTTTACGGGCCGGAATTGGCCGAACTCAGAAAGACCATTGTCAACATCAAGACAGCGCTTGCAGATGTGAAAGGAATGAAAGAACTGCATGGCGAACTGATTGAAGAAATCCCCCATATTGCAGTCAAAGTCGACCTCGACAAAGCCCAGAGCTACGGGTTGAAGCCAGGCGACGTGAGGCGCGCTGCATCGGCAATTATTGGTGGTATCGAGTTATCAGACATTTACATGAGCTCGCAACTGTATGATGTCTTGTTGATTGGAAGCCCGCATCTTCGGCAAAATTTGACGACTGTGCAGAATCTGATGATCGATACGCCGAATGGTGGGCAGGTGAAATTGGTTGATGTCGCAAGCATTGCGATGCTGCCAACACCGAACGTCGTCAAGCGCGAACGGGCGTCCCGCAGGATGGACATAGCTGCCAATTTGTCAGGTGAGCGTGATCTTGGTTCGGTAGTCCGTGATGTGGAAGCGCGTCTAAAAACAGTGGATTTCCCCACACAATATCATGCTGAACTGATTGGTGAGCACACAGAACGCAAAGCAGCGGAGCAGCGCATTTTCATTTTCAGCCTTGCCGCACTTGTCGGAATATTCGTTCTGCTGCAAGCATCCTTTGGAAGCTGGCGGCTTGCAACTGTAGCTTTTTTCACACTCCCAAGTGCCTTGGTTGGTGGTATTATTGCGGCTTGGGTCAGCGGGGGCATTATTTCGCTGGGATCACTCGTTGGATTTATCACCGTTCTCGGTATTGCCGGCAGGAATGCCATACTCCTGATTAACCATTACCAACATTTGGAACAACATGAGGGCATGGTGTTCGGCAGGGAGCTGGCGCTGCGTGGTGCCATGGAGCGGCTGTCTCCGATCCTGATGACTGCGCTCACCACTGGCCTTGGCATTGTGCCGCTGGTGGTTGCCGGAAACCTTCCTGGACATGAAATTGAACACCCCATGGCAGTCGTCATCCTTGGCGGATTGGTGTCCTCATGTTTGTTAAACCTGTTCATTCTCCCGACAATCTATCTTTGGCTGTCGAAAACCGATCCGTTTCGCATCCCGCAAATCGCGCCAGTTCTCAGGGGAAATCCAGCAATTTGACTCTTCTCTTTTCAAAGAGAGTTTTGCATTTGTGACCCGCAGTTTTGCTGACCTTGAATTGGACAAAAATGAAATCTGGTCACGGAGTTAAGCGGCTCGTTCTCTCTCTGGCTACACGGACAAAGTCGTCTTCGAAAGACCAAGAAATTCCTGCTCCGGCGCATCATCTGAGCCGCTAAACTTCGGCATTATCCGGACAGGCTTATGGTGCCGCTTAGGTGACTCGAACACCTGACCCCCGC
>CAWJXD010000011.1:0-188844 GCA_963846785.1 uncultured Alphaproteobacteria bacterium
CTCTGCGACAGTGATCGGTCCGCCTGCCATGGCAGACGTGACGACCCAGCCTGCTGGCGCTTCCACATGCGCTTTGTCACGAATATCAATCCAGCCCTTGGAGCCGAACACCGCAAAACGCGAAACGAAAGGCATCGCCAGCGACGCCGAAACATAGGCCGTGCCGCCACCCTTGAACCTGATGTGAACACTCATAGTATCGCCTTGTGGAATTTTCGACGACAGACGTTCACAAGATACTCGTAGGTCCTTCGCCGGGCCGAGCAAGGCAGCAGAAAGATCAGTCAGATGAATACCCGTTGCGGTCATACCACCTACGGGCGCTTCTTTTTTGTTAAGACGCCAGTTCTTGGGGTCGAGAGTGGTGAATTTGTCATGGCTGAAATTGCCTTCAATCTGCTGGATGCGGCCAAGCTCTCCCGCTCGCGCCATTTCAAGCAATTTTGCAACGGGAGGCTCCCAACGCCGTTCGTGGCCCATGCCAAGTACGAGTTTATTCTTTTTGCATAGCAAGACCGCTGCCTCTGCTCCCTTCTTGGTGAGAGCCAGTGGCTTTTCACAAAAAATGTGCTTCTTCGCTGCCGCCGCACGCTTGATCTGCTCGGCATGAAATGAATGCGGAGTCGCAAGAATCACTGCTTCGACTTCCGGGTGCTTTAAAGCCTCTTTGTCACTTGCGTACCAAGTGAAGCCGTTTTCTTTTGCGAAATCTTCTCCTGCAGGATTGGGCTCAGCAGCGCAGACAATTTCAATGTCGTCTTTCGCCTTCTGAAGCACGGCAGTCATTTTCTTGCCCCACCAGCCGAGGCCAATCATTGCGACTTTTACAGGTCCGTTCTTGCTCATTTTACTTCCACCAGAATTTTCATGTGATTTACTGACTTGTCGAGAAGTGCATCGAAACCTTGCTTCACCACATTGTCGGCTGAAATGTTTGCAGTGACGATCTTCTCGATGGGAAAATTGCCCGTCTCCACCATGCGGATGATGCGGGGCCAACACTGCACGGGGTAGCACCACGTTGCTTCCAGCGTGATGTCCTTGAGTGCCCACAACATGGCATCAATGCTGGCAGGCTTCATGTGAAGTCCAGTCTGGACCACTTTGCCCTGGCGGCGCACGGAGGCCACGCAGGTGTTGAGGCTGGCTTCAAGCCCCACGCACTCAATCGCCACGTCCACGCCCACTCCTTCTTCGGTCATATCGTGGATTTTTTCGGCCACGTTCTCAGACGTCGGGTCGATGATGATAGCAGAGGGCACCAATTCTTTGGCCATCTTGCGGCGAAAGGCATTGGGTTCGGCGACGAAAATTTGCCCGGCCCCAGCAGCCTTCACGGCCAGCAGGGTGAGGGCGCCAATCGGGCCCACGCCAGAGACGAGCACTGTGTCGCCCGAGCGCACATTGCCGCGGTCCACAGCATAAACAGCCACGGCAGCGGGTTCAATCATGGCACCCTGAATGTCGCTCACCCCCTTGGGCAGCAGGGCCACGTTATAGTCATTGACGACGGCAAGCTCACCCATGCCACCCCAGCCCCAGCTGAGACCCACGCAACCCATCTTCTCGCTGAGGTGATAGAGCCCACGGCGGCCATAATAGTCATCACGTGGCGAGATCAGCGGTTGGATCGATACACGGTCACCCGCTTTCACGCGAGAAACTGCTGAGCCCGTGTCTGAAACTATGGCGCTGAATTCGTGGCCGAGAATTTGAGGATTTGTGACACCTGTATAAACGTGTGGTGTTTGCGGCGTCACGATTGGTCCGGCAATGTATTCGTGCAGATCAGTGCCACAAATACCCGTGACAAGCGGCTTGATCAGTACATCATTCGCAGCCAGCTTGTTGGAGGGAGCCGGCACGTCTTCGACACGAATGTCTTTTGCTGCGTGGAATTTTACCGCCTTCATACTGCACACTCCTGAAATGTCGTCATGTCAAGACCATCCCGCCATCGACCATATAAGTTTGTCCCGTCACGTAGTCTGAACCGGTTGAGGCGAGGAATGTCGTGACACCAGTAATGTCTTCGGGTTTGGAGTAGCGCCCGACGAGAATCGATTGACTGAACTCATTGATCGCTTGATCTGGTTTTTGCGTGAGCCCCAGGTCCATGAACTCGCGGTCGAGCTGTTCCCACAATTCCGTGCGCACCACGCCGGGGGCAAAGGCGTTGACGGTAATCTTGTCGGCGGCCAGCGCGCGGGCTGCTGCTTGCGTAAGCGCAACGACTGCGAATTTCGAAGCGCAGTAGTGGGCAAACAGTGGATAACCTTGCTTTCCGGCAATGGAGGCCGTGTTGATGATTTTTCCACCTGTCCCCTGCGCTTTCATTCTGTGCGCTGCTTCTTGTGTACCGATGAGAACACCCAGTCCGTTCACATCCATAATGCGGTGCCAGTCGGTTTCCGTGACATCCATGAAATTGCAAGTTTGGCTGATGCCGGCATTGTTGAAGATCACGTCCAATTTGCCGAAAGCCTTGACTGTGGCACCGATCATCGCCTTCGTGCTGGCGCGATTTGAGACATCTACCTCGACTGAGATTGCGTTATTGCCAATTCTGTTCGCCACGTCTTGTGCCGCATGTGGGTTCAAGTCGGCCACGCACACCGGTGCACCATTGTCAGCAAGATCACGCGCAATCTCAGCACCAATGCCACGACCAGCACCGGTGACGATTATAGACTTGCCGCGAACGGTTCCTGACAATTCAACCTCCCTTTGATATATGTTTTTTGTGGTTTGAGCCCTGTTGAAGAACACGACATCACCCAACACTTGATCGCCATCCTAACCAAAGGCGCAAAACCCAAAGCACAAAAAATTCTCATTTTGATAATTTTTAAGATCGGCGTTGCGGAAATTTTTGGCACAGTGGGTGAAACTTCTTGGGATGAGGCAACGACGCTGAGATGGCTGTTACGCAACCTAAAAACAACGATGACATAGGCCACGAAACACGGCTTGAGCTTTATCGTCTGCAAGTCGAAATTCGCGACTGCGAGAAGCGCGCCTATGACCTGTTCCTGCAAAACCTCATCAAAGGCACCAGCCACCTTTCTTTGGGGCAGGAAGCCATTGCAGCAGGCTTTGGCGTTGCGATGAAGAAAGGTGACAAGTCGTTTTGCACTTATCGCGGCCATGCCCATACCTTGGCGCGCGGCGTGCCCATGGAAGGCATGTTGGGCGAGTTGATGTTGCGAGACATTGGTCTGATGCGCGGCAAGGGCGGCTCGATGCATCTCACATCGGTTGAGCATGGTGTCATGGGTTCTTATGCCATTATCGGGGCGCATCTGCCCATTGCCTGCGGCTCTGCTTGGCGGGCGCAGTATCTCGGTGAGAAAGATGTGACGGTGTGCTTCTTCGGAGACGGCACCACCAATATCGGCGCGTTTCACGAAGCCTTGAATTTTGCCGTGATCTGGAAATTGCCAGTTGTCTTCGTTTGCGAGAACAATCTCTACATGGAATACACGCCAATTCACGAGGTTACGGCGGTGCACAATCCTGCGGGCGATCGCGCCTCGGCTTACGGCCTTCCCAAAATTGTAATTGATGGAAATGACGCTGACGTGGTCTATCGCACCGCAACAGAGGCTATCGAGAAAGCTCGGAATGGAGATGGCCCATCGCTGATCGAATGCCTGACCTATCGCCACTCTGGCCACTCCCGCGCCGACCCCGGCAAATATCGCCCACCTGGCGAGTTGGAGGAGTGGAAGAAGCGCGACCCCCTTATCATTTACAAACAGCGGCTAGCAGAATTTGGAATATCCGAAGCAGATGCCCTCGCCATCGAAACCGAGAGCATGCGCAAAGTGGAAGTGGCAACGGAGCTGTGCAAAGCATCGCCTTCAGCCCCAGTGGAATTATTGACGGCTGATGTTTACGCCGATGGAGGCTGGGCATGGCGGAACTGAGCTATCGGGATGCCGTGATCCGCGGCATTGCCCAGGAAATGGAACGTGACAAGAATGTCGTGTTCCTCGGTGAAGACGTGGCCAAGGCAGGAGGTGTGTTCAAAGCCACGGTTGGGCTTTATGAACAGTTCGGCCCATTGCGTGTGCGTGATACGCCGATTTCCGAGCAAGCAATTTTAGGTGCCGCTATGGGTGCGGCCATGACGGGGCTTCGTCCCATTGCTGAAATCATGTTTTCGGATTTTATCGCGGTTTGTTTTGACTACATTGCCAATGAAATGCCGAAGATCGCCTATATGACCAATGGGCAAATCAAATGTCCACTCGTCATCCGCACCGGCAATGGTGCTGGGGTGCGCTTTGGTGCGCAACATTCCCAGTCGATTGAAAACTGGACGATGATGATTCCGGGCCTCAAGGTTGTGGCACCGTCTTCACCAGTTGACGTCGTCGGCCTGATGGCCGCTGCCGTGCGTGACAACAACCCTGTGATCTTCCACGAACACAAGGCGCTTTATGCCACCAAAGGCGAAGTGCCAGATGGTGAGATTGTCGATACGCTGGGCACGGCCAAGATATTGCGCAAAGGCAAAGACTGCACAATTCTGGCGCTTGCCATGATGGTACACCGCGCAATGGACGCTGCAGAAATTCTGGCGCGTGACCACGGCATTGATGCAGAAGTCATCGACGTGCGCTCATTGGTGCCCCTTGATACGCAGACCATGTTGGCTTCCGTCGCAAAAACCGGACGCCTGTTCACCGTCGAAGAAAATCCGCGCCTTCTGGGTTGGGGTGCAGAGATTACCTCCATCGTGGCAGATGAAGGTTTCTGGGATTTGAATGGCCCCATCGTACGCATCACCACACCGCACATTCCGCTGCCAGCGGCCGATCATCTTGAAGACTTGGCGCTGCCGAATGCAGCCCGCATCGTCGACAAGATCGTTCGCGTAATGAACGGTTAAAGAGCATGTCCAGCACAATCATCATGCCGCAATTGGGAGAGACCGTTGCCGAAGGTAAGATCCTCACATGGTTCAAGGCTGTTGGTGATGACGTCAAGATTGGTGACCGGCTTTTCGAAGTAGAGACCGACAAGGTCACCGTCGAGGTTGAAGCGACGGTTGCAGGTAAACTGACGACCATCAACACTGTGAACGGCGCCACCGCAAAAGTGGGTGCAACCGTGGCAGTGATTGGCGGTGAAACCGTGGCCGCGCCAGCACCTGCTGCAGCACCCGCATCTGCCACAACAGCGAGCCCTGCTCCTTCTGTTGCTCTTGCGGCCGGACCAATGGCCGCCAGACCCATGTCGGCCTTTGACGAAGTCAAGACACCCATTGGGCACTATGGTGACGCCAAGGGACCAGATGGCTTGCGCATAACACCTCTTGCACGTCGCCTGCTCTCACAAGCCAACTCCGATATGTCCGCGCTGGCGCACTTTGCGGCCTCGCAAAACCTGCGCAAGATCGAAGAAAAGAATGTACGCACTTTCCTCGCTGCGGCAGCCGCTACCACAACGATTGCGGCGCATACACCTGCCGCAGCCGCTGCGCCTCATCCTTCTCCGGTGCGTAATGCACCTGCATCGGGCGACGTCGTCACCTTCAACAATATCCGCCAGCGCACTGGCGAACGACTGGCCGAGAACTGGCGCACAATACCTCATGTGTTCCAGGCGATTGATGTGGACTTCACGGAAGTCGAAATCGTCCGCGCCCGCCACAAGGAACGCTTCAAGGCGGAGACGGGCGTGTCGCTCACCTATCTGCCCTTTATCGCACGGGCCTGTTGCATCGCGCTGCAAGCTTTTCCACACATCAACGCCCGATTTCAAGGCAGCGGCCTGACATTACTCAAGGACATCAACCTTGGCATTGCTGTAGACCTCAATCACAACGGCCTTGTTGTGCCTGTCGTGCATGCGGTGCAAGACTTCACGTTGCAGGGTCTCGCCAAAGCCATCAATCGTCAGATCGACAAGGCACGCAGTGGCAAACTCTCGGCGTTTGATCTATCAGGCGGCACCTATTCCATCACTAACAATGGGGCCTTTGGTACCAGCTTTACAACACCAATCATCAACGCACCGCAGGTGGCGATCCTTTCAACCGATGCCATTCGCAAGAAACCTGCCGTGATCACTACGGCGACTGGAGATGCCATTGTGCCGCGCCTCATCGGCACTGTCGGGCAAAGCTTCGACCATCGCGCCTTCGACGGGGCCTATGCGGCAGCTTTCCTGTCGAAACTCAAAGACACCATTGAAAACAAAAAATGGTCCGGAGAATTGGGAGAAATGTCATGAAGTACAACAGCCCTTATGCAACCGCCAACTGGGGCCAGATGGCCAAGGACTGGGAAGAAGGCGTTGACTATTCCCGCATGTCGAAGGAACGCTTGGCCAAGGCACAGGCCGCCGTGCGCAATGCAGGCCTGGGCGCAGTACTTTGCTTCAACTTCGATAACATTCGTTATGTAACGGCAACCCATATCGGCGAATGGGCGCGCGACAAGTTCTTCCGCTATGCGCTGTGCCCCGCAGAAGGCTCGCCCTTCCTGTGGGACCCGGCACCTCCTGCAAAACGCATTTCATCGCCTTGGATAAAGGACAATGTGGCAGCTCCACTTACCACGATGCAAGGGGCCTTTCCTCCAAGCCTTGGCATTCAGCTTGCTTTTGCCAAGCAGATAAAAAAAGCCCTCGTGCATTATGGCATTGCCAATATGCCATTGGGCATAGACATTATGGAACTTGGGATGCTGCGCGCTCTTGAGGCAGAGGGCATTGAAGTAGTTGATGGCCAGCAAGCCATGCTCGATGCGCGCGAAGTGAAGACTGGAGATGAAATCGAGCTTCTGAAAATGGCGGCCGGCATGGTGGATGCGACATATGTTGACATCGCCCGCGCTATTCGCCCCGGCACCAAGGAAAACGAACTGGTTGCAATTGCAAATGACCGCTTATTCCGCATGGGCTCCGAGCGCGTAGAATGTGTGAACTCTGTCTCTGGGCGCCGCGGCCGGCCGCATTCGCACACCTTCTCGGACCGCATGATCCAGCCGGGTGACATGATCTTCCTTGATATCATGCACAGCTATAATGGCTATCGCACCTGCTATTACCGCACCTTCATTTGTGGCCAACCCAATAACAACCAAATCGATGCCTATGAAACCGCGTCAAAATGGCTGGCCGCCTCAATGGATATGATCCGCCCAGGAGTGACGCCTGATGAAGTGGCCGCCGTGTGGCCTGATGCCCACGAATTCGGATACAAGGACGAGGAAGAAGCCTTCCTGCTGCAATATGGTCATGGTGTGGGCATGTCGTTGTGGGAACGGCCGATCTTCTCCAAGCGCTTCAAGGGCCAGACGCGACCGCTCAAAGAAGGTATGGTGTTTGCACTTGAAACCTGGAAGGGCTCCAATGATGGTTCAGGTGCGGCGCGGATTGAAGAAGAAGTGGTGGTCACAAAGGATGGCTGCGAGATCATCACCAACTACCCGTCAGATCACTTGATCTCTTGTGGATTGCCAGGTTGCGAGGTTGTGGGATAACAGCCCGCCATGTCACTCAATCACCGCAGCCGCATTCCCGTCACACTGGTCACGGGCTTTCTCGGCAGTGGCAAGACCACGCTGATCAATGCCGGATTAAAATCGCCTGACCTGTCCAAGACGGTTGTCGTCGTCAATGAGTTTGGTTCAGTGGGCCTCGATCACCAACTCTATACCAGCAGCAACGACGCCGTTGTGGTGCTCGAAAATGGTTGCCTCTGTTGCACGGTCAAAAGCGACCTCGTCGCCACCCTGAACAGCCTCTATCATGACCGGGCACGGGGCGAGTTGCCGGACTTCAACAATGTGGTGATTGAAACCACGGGCCTTGCTGATCCTGGCCCGGTGCTACAAGCCTTCCTATCGGAGCCGACTTTGGACGGACTTTACCGCGTGGTGAAAGTGGTAACGGTGGTTGACGCCGTGAATTGGGCCTCCACAGCAGACAGGCACGATGAAGCGCTGCGTCAAGTGGCGCTGGCAGATGATGTGCTGGTGTCCAAGCTTGATCTGCTTGATCAGGATGCTTTCGCGGGGCTGAAGGCCACGCTGCAAGCCGTGAACCCGGCTGCACGCATTGCCAAGGCTGATTTGACCACAGACGCCGTTGCCCCCTTGCTGATGCACAAGGGTTTCGATGCCGCTGACCCGATGGCAGACCCGTCCGCGTGGCTGTCGATTGCCAGTTATGATGCCTATGACCAGAAGCGGGATGAGGCTGAAGGCGTGGCAGAGCAGACCGTTCCTGCCCACCTCGCCGCCAAGGGCATCGAGAGCTTTGTGCTCACACGCGCGAACCCGATGACGCGCGAAGAATTGCAGTTCCTGCTTGATGGCATCACTCAAAACCTGGGAGAAAGCCTGTTGCGCGTGAAGGGCCTGGTCAACATTCTGGAACAGCCGGGCAAGCCCGCTGTTGTTCAAGGTGTGCAGCATCTACTCCACAATGTGACCTGGCTGGAGAAATGGCCAAATTCTGACGTGCGGACCCGCATCGTGTTCATCACGCAAGGGGTCGCCCGCAGTAACCTCAAGGACATGATCGAACTTCTTGATCGCATGAGCAGCCGCAGTTTTGCAGCTCGTGAGCGTGGCAGACTGGCGCAGGCGGCAATTGAACAGAAAGAGAGTGTGGCGTCGTGACATCAAAATACAAGATCGCCTGGATTGGTGCGGGCAAAATGGGCCTACCCATCTGCAAGCGTCTCAAGGCATCGGGTCATGAAGTGACAGTGCTGGCCCGCGGGCCAGAGCGAGCCAAGGCGCTGGCATCTTTTGGCTTTGCATGTGCCGACTCTGTCACCAGCACCATACGCGATGCTGACATCGTGTTCATATCCGTTACTGATGACAAGGCGCTGTCTGATGTGGTGTTGAATCAGGCCTTTGCCGCCGCGCTGAAGCCAGATACCACTGTCATTGACATCAGTACGGTGTCGCCCGCTGTCTCTGCGGAAATTGCTTCACTACTTCCAAAATCCAATGCCTATCTGCGTTCGCCAGTGTCCGGCTCCACCGGCATGGCAGAGGCGGGCACGCTCACAGCGCTGGTATCAGGCCCCAGACCCGCCTTTGATTCACTGACGGACGTCTTTGCGGCCTTCACCAAAAAAGCCTTTCTCCTGGGAGAGGCTGAGGAAGCACGATACCTCAAACTCGCCATCAACAGCATGGTTGCTGCAACCTCAGCCTTGCTGGGTGAAGCGCTGGCTTTCGGTGTGAAGGGAGGCCTCAGCCATGCTGCCATGCTGGAGGTCATCACCCAAAGTGCCGTGGCCTCACCGCTCATCGGCTACAAGAAAGACATGATCATCAGTGGTGACTACTCACCAGCAGCAACTCTCGACATGCTGAGGAAAGACTTGGACCTGCTGCTGTCGGCAGCGCTAGCGCACGGAACGCCGCTGCCCGTCAACACTGGCATCAAACACATATACGATGCTGCATCGGCGAAGGGACTGGGAGAGAGAGACTTCTTCGTTCTCGTTCAGGAGGCGGAAGCTGCCGGTGCCAAGCACACTGCATGAAGGTCGACTTTGACACCATTGTTGTGGGGGCCGGTGTCATCGGGCTTGCCATCGCCCGGCAGCTTTCAATGGTTGGCCAATCTGTCCTCGTTCTGGAAAAGGCAAGCCGCGCCGGCACGGAAACGTCCTCCCGAAACTCTGAAGTAATCCACGCTGGCATCTATTATCCTGCCAGCAGCCAGAAGGCGCGACTGTGCGTTGGAGGGCGCGAATTGCTATACGAGTTTTGTGGCACACACGGTGTGGAGACCAAGAGAGTTGGAAAACTCATCGTCGCTGCAACAAAGGACGAAGAGACCAAGCTGGACGCCATCGCCGATCTCGCGAAAGCCAATGGTGTTCAGGACTTGCAATGGCTGTCAAAGTCCGAAGTCGCCAACATGGAGCCCGAGATCACATGCACGAGCGCACTGTTGTCCCCCTCTACTGGCATTGTTGATGCATCAGGTCTCATGTTGGCCTTGCAAGGCGATGCGGAAAGCAACGGCGCAGTCTTCGCCTTCAACACCAGTTTCATACGTGCGAGCAAATCGGAAAATGTCTTTTTAGTCACTGCGGCGGACGTCGAAGGGGATTTGATCAAACTGACTTCGAGGGCGCTTATCAATAGCGCTGGTCATGGCGCCCAAGAAGTGGCTCGCAATATCGCACTATTTCCAATTGAAAAATGTCCGCCGCGCTTCCTCGCCAAAGGAAGCTATTGCAGCATTTCAGGAAATAACCCGTTCCGGCATTTGATCTATCCTGTACCTGTCCCTGGCGCACTCGGCATCCACTCTACGTTTGACTTGGCTAATCGGGTGCGCTTTGGTCCAGATATTGAATGGGTCCAGTCCCTCGATTATGCGATGTCAGAGGGCCTGCCGGAGAAATTCAAATCAACCGTCAGAAACTATTGGCCGGGAGTTGAAGCACGCGAACTTTCACCCAGCTATTGCGGAATCCGCCCCAAAATTCACGGACCAGACTCGAGTTTCGCAGATTTTGCCATTCAGTTTGAGGAACAACATGGATGTCCGGGACTCGTAAATATGTTCGGCATCGAATCGCCGGGCTTCACAGCATCGCTGGCCATTGCCAAACAAGTTTTCGACGGCCTCACCCAAACATCATGCTTTGGATCACATTGATTTTCCTCTAAGTTACCAAATCATTTGTCCACCCGACACATTGGCAGAACTTCCTGTGATATTGGCAGCACGGTCTGATGCAAGAAAAGCTACAGATTCACCAATATCTTCTGGTGATTGCGGGCGTTTGAAGGGAATGCCGCCCACAAACTCGGCCCAAGCTTCATCGCGAGTGATACCTTTGTTCACAGCCAATTGGTCCAGGAGTGGATCCCAAAGCGGCGTTCGCACGACACCCGGGCAGACCGCATTGACGTTGATATTGAAGGGCGCAAGTTCCTTTGCCATTGATTGAGTAAGACCAATAACAGCAAATTTTGAAGCACAATAGTGCGCGAAGAATGGGATGGCTTCTTTCCCCACCATCGACGATATATTGACTATTTTTCCGTACCTGCGTTCCATCATATGAGGTACATATGCCCGACATGTCAGGAACACACCTTTTGCATTTACGTCATTGACTCTGTCCCATTCTTCACCAGTCAGTTCGGCAAACGGGACACTTTTTGACACTCCTGCATTGGTGACCAAAACGTCTATTTTCCCAAATGCCTTGATGGACAAGCGAGCTACTTCCTGGCTGGATTCCCATGACGTTACATCATGCTGAAACACAACGGCCTTACGACCAATTTTGCGCAGTTCGATTGCAGCTTCTTCTGCCCCGGAAGTGTCACGATCGGTGAGAACAACATCCGCGCCGTGCTTGGCAAGAACCATCGCAATCCCAGTCCCTATGCCCCTGCCAGCGCCGGTAACAACTGCTGTTTTACCCTCAAGATCCATTTTCCGCCTCTCTAGTCTGCCCAGCATAGCAATTTTCAATTTGCGAGCGATTCACTCAACTGCAGAAACTTTGCACCAGTGTACGTCCCAAGCCATCAATCGAGATCAAGCCATAGATTCCGATTGAGTGGCAAAGGAAGTTTCGCAGAGAAAATTCTGAACGCAGCCGTTAACTTTCTCATATTGAAAGTTGTCTCTTTGCTACTGGTCCTAATTGCCGATGCCCCTTGCTAACCAATTTTTGTGTGAAACCAATGTGCAAGTCATTCTTCGCGCCATGTTTGACGTTGTTGTAGTTGCACAAATGAAACCGGACTCGAAGACACACGTCCCAAAGAAGCTTTATGTGCGTTTAAAGGCAAAGCCAAACATGCATAGAAACGCTTCAGCGGTGCCGAAAGAGCTAGATATTGTAGTTTATTGAATTTTCGCTCTCAGAATTTTTAAGAAGCTATTGATGCGCACTAAGCACATTTGCATGCCTTACGCTTGAAACATCGGGTCAAGCAGCCTTCACTCCCGTTGGTCCAAAGCTAACAGGTTTCAAATTACCCGCCAGGCGCTCAGAAATCATGTCCGCCACTTCTATCGCCGGATCTGCGGCAAGATGGGCATATCGTGCCGTCGTCTGAGACTGCGAGTGGCCAAGCAGTTTGCCGATAATCGGCAATCCCTGTCCCATTGCTACGCCGTGCGACGCGAATGTGTGACGGAGATCATGGATGCGGACATCATCAAGATCAGCGGCCTTGCGGATGCGACGCCAAGGCTTTTGCATGTCACTCAAATATTGGCCGTCTATATTGCCGACGATGACATGAGAATTGCCTGAAATCTTTGGAGTTCGCTGAAGTTCTTCGACAGCAGCTTGCCCCAGATAGATTGTTTTCTTTCCCGTCTTCGAGTTTGGAAGCAAAATCATCTTTGATTTGAGGTCAACGTAGCTCCACTTCAGTTTCTGAATTTCACTCAGACGGCAACCTGTGAGAATGAGTAGACGAAGACACGTTACTGCAGAAGGCGCTTCAGCCTCTTCGGCCAACAGCGCTGCACCAAGCCTCGTGAGTTCTTCTGAAGATAGAAATCTTTCCCGCTTTTTCTCTTTGAATTTCTTCACGCCTCTGCAAGGGTTTGTAAATGCTTCGCGCAAATTCCAGGACTCGGCTTGAGCAAACATGACGGAAAGCACACCAAGGGTTCGGTTGGCTTGATAAGGTATTTTTCTGAGCCGATGATGAAGTACCGTGATGTCAGTGCGCACAACTGAGACAACTTTTGTTGTTCCGATCTCAGGAATGATGAACAACCTCACACAACGCTTATATTCTTTGGCAGTACTGGGTTTGCACTGGAACGGTACGTATTCTGCCAAGAAGCGTTCACATAGACTTCTTACGGTAATGGAATTGCGAAGCGAGTCCTTCGCTTCGCTTGGATTGTTCCCCATTGCCAATTGGGAGATGATCTCCTTGGCCTTAATTCTTGCAAGTTCAGTTGTTATTGCGCCATGAGGCCCAATGGTGAACCTTTTCAAAACGCCATGAAACCGCATTAAGACAAAGTAGGATTTGCGCCCTGATGTCCGCACCCGAACGCCAAAGCCTTTCAGGACATCGTCAAAAAAATCGAGGTCCGTTGTTCCTGGTTCGAGTGCATCAACAACACGTTTCGATATTCGAATTGCTTTCAACGCGGCTCCTCCTTCTAAACCTGAAGGTCGTTCTGGGTAACATATGGGTAACAGTTGGGCGTGAAAAGCCGTGTACCCACGTGCATAGAGCTGCGTCCGAGAATCCAGTTTACATCAATGAAATCAGAATATTAGAGGGGTTTATAGTAAACGCGTGAAGGGCGAAGATTGGCGTCAGAACGATCTCATAACCTGAAGGTCGTCAGTTCAAATCTGGCTCCCGCAACCAACAAGCCCTTGAAATCGTGTAACGATTTCGAGGGCTTTCCTTTCTCAGGTGGCCGCTACGATGCCATGTTGTTTTCGACGTGCTGCGCCAACTTATCGAGTGTCTGATAGCCGTATTCAACGGCGCCGAAACCCACACCTCCGTCGCGCTGAGTCTTCGTCGGGTGCAGTTGCCGCAACGTGATGACGGTCTTGCCGTCGCTTTGCTCGTCGAAAGTGAGGGTGGTACGGAACATGCCAGGATCGTTGTCTTTGTCGACGCTATGATTGAACACGATCAGATGTGGTTTCTCAATGCGCAGGAAATGAATCCGATTTGTATATCGCGTACCGTCGCGAGCGATCATATCGAACCGCCATTCGCCGCCGACGCGAAGATCAATGAACTTTGACTCGATACTGAAACCGGCGGGTCCGAACCATTGCGGGAGATGGAGCGGATCGACCCAAGCGGAAAACACCAGCTCCCGCGGTGCGTTGATCACGCGCGCAAGCACAATCTCTCGATCCAGCGCCCAGGTGGCCAAGGGCGAATCATGGGGTGGTTTATTTGGGCTTGCGTTTGCGGACATTGGACTTCTCCATTTTTTTCAAGGTCTCAACGTAGATTTCCAACCGATCCAAGCGTTGCTCCCAGATATCCCTGTGAGCCGAGACCCAAACTTCGACGGCTGCGAGCGCTTCCATCTGTAAAGAACATGTCCTGACCCGCCCGGTCTTCTCGGACACGATGAGGCCGCAGCTCTCCAGAATGCTTATATGTTTCATCAGGCTCGGCAGTGCCATATCAAAGGGCTTTGCCAGCTCTCCGACAGATGCCTCTCCTTCACAAAGGCGCATCACGATTGCACGCCGGGTCGCGTCCGACAGGGCTCCAAAAACTAGATCGCGCTGCACTGATTGGTTAGCCATAGGGCGAGCTAAATCAGCGATGCCACGTGATGTCAAATACGATGAGCCTAATGGCTAACTAAAAAGACTGCCTCTGACCTTGAGAATCAAACCAAATGTAGTCGGAAAAAACACCTCAAAATCCCAATGCTCAGGCTAAAAAAAACAATGTCCGAAAGCCGACCTAAGCCATTCGCTGATTTCGCGCCGCCAATCCACCCGCAAGGCAACTTGCGCCAAGCCATCACTGCCGCTTACCGGCGTGATGAAGCCCAGTGTCTGGCTCCTTTGCTGGAAGCCGCAACAGTGACCCCGCAAGAGAAGCATTCTATTGCAACAACCGCCCGACAACTCGTCAATGCCCTGCGCGCCAAGCGGAACAACACAGGTGTGGAAAGCCTCATCCAGGAATACTCGCTCTCCAGTGAGGAAGGCGTTGCACTCATGTGTCTGGCAGAGGCACTTCTGCGCATCCCGGACACGGCAACACGCGACGCCCTCATCCGCGACAAGATTGGCGGAGGCAATTGGCTGGCCCACCTGGGCAGCAACAAGCCACTGTTTGTCAATGCAGCCACCTGGGGTCTGGTGGTCACTGGAAAACTGACATCCACGGCTAACGAAAATGGGCTGACTGCCACACTCACACGATTGATCGCCCGCGCTGGTGAACCCATCGTACGGCGCGGTGTTGATATTGCCATGCGCCTCATGGGCGAACAGTTTGTCACCGGAGAAACAATAGCGGAGGCGCTTCATCGGGCCAAAGCGCTGGAACAGCGCGGCTATCGCTATTCCTACGACATGCTGGGTGAAGCAGCGACAACCGCAGCAGACGCCGCGCGATATTATGCCTCCTATGAAAACGCGATTCACGCCATCGGAAAGTCAGCAAACGGTCGCGGTCTTTATGATGGACCGGGTATTTCCATCAAACTCTCAGCGTTGCACCCTCGCTACACGCGCGCGCAGGCTGATCGTGTGATGAGTGAGTTGCTGCCTCGCACACGAGCGCTGGCTGTGCTGGCCAAGTCCTACAACATCGGTCTCAATATCGACGCGGAAGAAGCAGATCGGCTGGAACTGTCGCTGGACCTGCTCGAAGAATTATCCATGGATCCGGCACTGGCCCATTGGAATGGTTTGGGCTTTGTGGTGCAGGCCTATGGCAAACGCTGCCCGTTTGTATTGGATTATATCATCGACCTCGCGCGCCGCTACCAGCGCCGCATGATGGTGAGATTGGTGAAAGGGGCCTACTGGGATTCTGAAATAAAGCGATCCCAGGTGGATGGACTGGAAGATTTTCCAGTCTTCACCCGCAAAGCGCACACCGACGTGTCCTATCTCGCCAGTGCCCGAAAGCTGCTGGCAGCAAAGGCTGACGTATTTCCCCAATTCGCCACACACAATGCACAAACACTGGCATCGATATTTCATATGGCGGGAAACACATTCGCCAGCGGCGACTATGAGTTTCAATGTCTCCACGGCATGGGCGAGCCGCTCTATGATGAAGTCGTTGGCCTCGAGAAACTGAACCGACCCTGCCGGATCTACGCGCCCGTTGGCACCCATGAAACCCTGCTCGCTTATCTGGTGCGCCGACTTCTCGAAAACGGGGCAAACTCCTCCTTTGTGAACCGTATTGGTGACACAAAAATCGATGTTTCGGAACTGGTGGGTGATCCTGTTGACGCCGTTCGGTCCATGCCGAATCCAGGCGCGGGCCACGATCAAATTGCTTCACCTCCTAATTTGTTCTCACCTGTTCGGAAGAATTCGGCCGGTCTTGATCTCTCCAATGAGGCGGCGCTGTCCAGCATGTCAGCCGAGCTCGCCAAAACGGTCGACCGAAGTTGCAAAGCCGTTCCGTTGCTGGCCGGCGGACCGGTAACGCGTCAAACCCGTCCAGTATCCAATCCATCAGATCGGACGGACGTCGTAGGTCACGTGGCCGAAGCAACCAAAGATGACGCAATCAATGCTGTTCGACACGCCGCCACACACGCAAAAATCTGGAGTTCCAAATCAGTAACAGAGCGGGCGGCATGCCTCGACCGCGCCGCAACAGCGATGCAACACCAAATGGTACCGCTCATGGGTCTGATCATGCGCGAGGCAGGCAAGACCGCATCGAATGCCATCAATGAAGTGCGTGAAGCCGTGGATTTTCTCGGCTACTATGCAGCTGAAGCGCGCCGCACACTGGGGCCCCTCAATCAGCCATGGGGACCAGTGGTTTGCATTTCGCCCTGGAATTTCCCGCTCGCAATTTTTACCGGACAAGTGGCCGCTGCACTTGTCGCGGGCAATCCTGTCATCGCAAAACCGGCAGAGGAAACGCCACTAATCGCAGCCGCAGCAATTGCCATACTGCACGGTGCAGGCGTTCCCATCGAGGCGCTCCAGCTCCTGCCAGGCGACGGTTCCATTGGTGCAGCACTTGTAGCAGCACAAGAGACCCGGGCCGTCATGTTCACCGGCTCCACAGACGTTGCGCGCCTGATCAACGCTGAGCTTTCGAAGCGTGTCACACCGACTGGGAAACCTGTTCCGCTGATTGCCGAAACCGGCGGTCAGAACGTGATGATTGTGGACTCATCAGCTTTGGCCGAACAAGTGGTTGGCGATGTCATTGCCTCTGCCTTTGACAGTGCGGGGCAACGTTGTTCGGCCTTGCGCGTGCTTTGCCTGCAGGAAGAAGTCGCGGACCGGATCATCGAAATGATCAAGGGCGCTCTGCAGGAGTTGAAAATCGGAAACACCGACAGACTTGCGACAGATATAGGTCCGGTCATCTCGGAAGAAGCTGCAACCAACATCAATGCACACATCCAGAAAATGCGGGCCCTCGGCCACACAGTGGATCAAGTTCCTCTTCACCGCAGCACAGCCACAGGCAGTTTCGTTGCACCTACCATTATCGAAATCAATGCGCTCACCGATCTGGGCAAGGAAGTTTTCGGTCCAGTGTTGCACATCATGCGGTACAAGCGCGACGACATCCTTCACGTCATCGATACCATCAACGGCACCGGCTATGGCTTGACCTTCGGATTGCACTCGCGTCTTGATGAGACCATTGCAGACGTCACCAGCCGCATTCAAGCAGGCAATATGTATATCAATCGCAATGTCATCGGCGCCGTCGTTGGGGTACAGCCGTTTGGTGGCCGGGGCCTGTCCGGTACCGGCCCCAAGGCGGGTGGACCACTCTATCTTGCACGCCTCGTCGAGAATCCACCTCGAACCATTGTCGCAGGCCAAACTTCCGAAGACCCTGACCTGTCAGCGCTTGCCCAATGGCTCGACAGCAAAGGTGAAAGCCGGGCCGCCACTGCCACCCGTCAGGCCGGACACGACTCTCTCGCAGGATACGCAACCGAATTGACTGGCCCTGTCGGCGAACTCAACACCTACGCGCTGCATCCAAAGGGCAATTTTCTGTTGTTGCCGGAAACAGCAGAGGGCCTATTCATGCAGCTGGCTTCGATAGTATCCACCGGCAATCGCGCCGTGATCAGTACCACCCCCACAATAACGACTGCCCTCAAAGATTTGCCCGGCAGCCTTTTGTCCCGCCTGAAAATAAAATCCGATTGGCAGGACGAAACCAACATCGCTGGCGCGCTCATTGAAGGTGGTCCTGAGCGGGTGCGTAGCATTGGCCTCGCATTGGCCTCACAGCCAGGCCCGTTGATTGTGTCACATGCCACATCAGGATCAACACCAGTCCCGCAACACTTTTTGTTGGAAGAAGTTGTGATTTCCACCAACACGGCAGCAGCCGGCGGAAACGCCAGTCTTATGACATTGGAAGTGTAAGTTCAAACCGGGGGGTTGCCTGGTTTCAACAGAATATCTTTCGCGGAGATCAAGGCACCCGCAATGACCAGCCCGCATGCCACTGCAAGTGACCAGTGAAACGCGCCAAAACCGAAGAGCAACAAAAACGCAACTGACAACAACGGTGCAACATAAGACAGTGCCCCAATCACCATGATATCACCGTGCTTGCAGCCCCAGTCCCACGCATAAAAACCGGCACCAAGAGGCAGCAACCCCAGAATCAAGATGGCCATCCATTGGCTGGCAAGCTGCGGCCAGACCGTGTCCTCGAGGCCAAGATGCAGCGCCAGGGAAACAGCAGCCGTAATCAGGCAATACCCGGCCACAACATCAACGGGAACTGCACCCAGCCGTCGTGACAGCACAGAGTATCCCGCCCACACGAAGGCACAGAACAAGGCAACGATATGGCCGGACTGAAGGCCCCCCGCCAATCCGACTTGCCCGCCTTTGGTGATCACAATCACTGCTCCTGCGAGCCCGAGAACAACGCCCGCAAGATGATGAACCCGCAACTGCTCACCCGGCAACAGTGATGCAAAAAGCACAATCAGCAGAGGCCATAGATAGGCAATCAAGCTGACCTCAACAGGAGGCGCGGACTGGATCGCAAAGAAATAGGCGCAGTGATAAATGCACAAACCCGCAGCACCCAATGCCCAGACCTGCCACGGCTGTCGCAGTGAGGCCAGGGCGTCCGGACGGAACAGCCAGCTTGCAACGCCCAACAGGCCGCCCAGAAAAAACGTCATGGCGGCCAATTGGAACGGAGGAATGGCGCCTGCCATAGTGGTCAGCAACGCCAGAAACGACCAAGTGAGAATGGCCAAAAACCCAGTCAGTGTCGCAAGTGTCTTCGTCATGGCGAAGCTGCTTAACCCAGTTTGTACTGGAAGTGTATTGTTCTGTGGTTGGCGGCAATGCACGACCGGTCTATGCCTGTCGCACCGCGCAGAATCTTCAGGGGACACTGATGAAGTCAACGCCACGTCAACTCATGGAATTATACGGAACACGCCAGCGCCCCACCACAACCAAGGTGCTCAGCGCCGGTGCTCTTGCCGCAGTCTTTGACGAGGGCGGCTTGCGCACGATTACCTATCATGGCCGCGAAGTGTTGCGCGGTATCGCCTATCTGGTTCGTGATGAAAACTGGGGCACCTATCCGGTCAAATTATCACGCGTCCAACTCAACCAATCCAAAAACCATTTCGAACTGACATACACCTCCCGCGTGGCCGATCACCGCCAGTCCCTTGCCTGCAAGGCGACAATCACAGGAACAGCCGCAGGTAAACTCACCTTTACCGTAACAGCCTGTCCACAAAATGACTTTGTCACCAACCGCACGGGCTTCATCGTCTTGCACCCGATTGAAGGTGTCGCGGGAAAACCACTGCTTATCCAACACGACAATGGTACAAAAAAAAGCCAATTCCCAAAGCTGATCAGCGCCGGCCAGCCGGTCTTCAACATTCGCGCGCTGGAGCACACAGCAACGCTCGGCGTGAAAGCCCGTGTCACATTCATTGGCAAGTCATTCGAAATGGAAGATCAGCGCAACTGGATGGATGCTTCCTACAAAACCTATGTCGGTTCGCTTCTCGATCCATGGCCTTACATTTTGCCGGCGGGTCAGCCATTTACACAGTCGGTGACGCTGCAACTGTTTGGCAAACCGACACAGCGGATGCAGCGAACACCAGCGGCAACAAGGATCTCGTTCGGCGGCCTTCGGGGATCCATGCCAGACATTGGCACAGCCATTCCCATATCAGAGGCCAAGGCAACAGTGGCGAACAAGGATCACGTCAAGGCATCGGCATCACGTTATCTGGTAGCCCACCTGGATGGTCGCACTCAAAATCTGCAAGATGCCTGCATGGCCTACGCAGATATTCAGGCCGCGTCAGAAAAGCCCGTGACACTCGAAGTGGTCCTATCGGCGCAACAGCCTGCAGAGTCAGAGATGGCAGAAATTGCACAGTGTGTGCACACCGCAAAATTGGTTCCAGAAGCTCTGGTGGTAACCCAAGCCCATGACCTGAAATCCTTCCAGCCCAACACAGAGCGTCCATGGGGTCCGACGTTTGAAGACATGGCGGCAGCGGCACGAAAATATTTTCCGGGACTGCCCATAGGCGGCGGCATGTTGTCATATTTCACCGAACTCAACCGCAAGCGTCCACCGCAGGGACTGTTTGATTTCATCACGCACACGGTATGCCCCATCGTCCACGACGCCGACGACAAAGCGGTGATGCAGTGCCTGCAAACCCTGCCCGCTATATTTGCTTCGACCAAGAGCATCGCGGGAGCCACAGCCTACCATCTCGGTCCGTCCGGAATATCCTGCCGCGACAATCCCTATGGCAGTGATGTAGCTGCCAACCCGGATGGCAAGCGCGTGTGTCTCGCCCCCAACGATCCACGTCAGCATGCAAGATTTGGGGCAGCCTGGAACCTCGGATTGGCAGCACATGCATCCCGCGCCGCTCTCGCCCGTTTGGCAATCGGCGCTATGACAGGTCCACAAGGCATGGTGACTGACGATGGCAAGCGCCATCCATCATTCCATGTCTTTGCAAAACTGGCAGCCCTGTCAGGACAGCGTTTGCGCCACACAAATGTGAGCGACGACAACGTCGAGGCCATCACTTGTGTCACAGAACACGGATTTCAATGCTACCTCGCCAATCTCACAGACACACCACTTAAAGTGCGCTTCGAAGGATTGCCCAAGACAGCCGTACTTCAAACTCTCGACGGAAAAGATAGCAAATTACCCATCTCACGCGGCACATGTGAGCTGCCCGCCTTTGCGTGTGCGGTGCTGTACTGGAACTAATCAGTCAGGACGAAACGGCCCTTCAAGTCCTTTGGCGCGCAACGTGGAAATCAGTTTGGTACTGGCCAACACCAGCCGCGCGCCACCTGTCTTCGGATCGCATTCGCCTCGCGTTAACTGACCAAGAACATCCAGTAGCACCCGCGCTTCAGTCTGCATCGCCGCCACTGCAACTTCATCTTGAAGTGCCGCAGCAAGCGTGGCCACCGTCACAGAACCAACACCGGGTTTGGTTTTACTGCCGCCATTCACAAATCCCGGCGGACAATCACCCTTGAGATTGATCACCCGCCGGGTGCGGATGCATGAGAGAATTTGGTCAACGGCCTGTTTCGCGCCATCGACACGCGAAACATGGTCTGTATCAGCTGCGGCATGGGGCAATAGCAAAACCCGTCCCGGATATTTCTTTGCCAAAGGCACATAGGGCGCAAGGGGTCCGGAAAGTGTTTCACCTTGTACAAATACATCAGCATCAATGGCAGCATGACGCACCTGCCCCGTTGCAAGCGCGGCATCAAGGGCTGAGACGTCAACACATTCGCCCCGGTCAAAGTTGATCAACACCGCACCGGGCCTGAGTCGTCCCAACACCGCGCTATCAATCAACCCGGCATTTGACCATTTTCCAGTTGTCACGTCCTGCATGCCAAGCCCCGTATGCACACTCAGCACATCTGCATCTGCGGCAACGTCCGGCAGTCGGTCGACAAAGTCAAACCCTTCCGCTTCAATCCATCGCTGATACGACGGCCGCGCATGAACCCTGACCACCATGCCAAACGCGTCAGCAAGCTTGGCCAGCGATCGACCAATATTCCCATAGCCAATAATCGCCATGGTCTTGCCTTCAATCTTTTCAGTCGGAAAATCCTTGAGGTCACGCCCTGTGTCAAAGCGTCCCTCAACACTTCGCGTGTGCAGCTCTTCCAGTGGCAGGTCAGGTAATACTCTGAGCACCGCTTTCATGACCATTTGTGCGGTCACAACGCTGTTAAAGCTGGGCGTGTTCATGAGCGGTGCAACGCCACCCACTCCGCTGGCACCACCCCAACTGGCACTTCGCATGTTGCCGGTGCCCGCACCAATCCGCACACCGCCATGGTCAAATCTGGCACCCACAGGCATTGGCGTTGCCGCCACGATCACGCTGTCGAATTGCCCCAGAGACGTCTGCGCAAGAATGACATTCTCATCAGCCAGATCTGGTTGATAAAAAAAATGAATGCCAGGAGCATGGGACCCTTGCCCAATGCCACCAAAATGAAACACGCCACCTTGGGCCTCGATATGCAATTGCACATCCGTTGGAGCGGCAATACCAGTGTCATCCCGCATCAACCTCACATGATCGGCGATCAGCACTTTGTAGACACGTTGCGGATCAAATTCGTGGACTTCACCGGTCATGATTTCGCGCGCTCCATCTTGGGATCATAGAGCGGCGACAACGTCACCTCGCACGCCACTCGCTCTGTTGCCACTTCAAGTTCATATGCGCCGGACAAGACGAACTCTGCCGTGACTCCAGTGGCCTGCCGCACATAGCCCATGCCGATTGATTTCTGGATCGTATGACCAAAGCCACCTGAACTCAACCAGCCCACACGCACACCATTCCGGTAAATCGTTTCGCGCCCATGCAGAATGACATCAGGTGAGGTTGAAAATGTCGCAAGCATCTTCTTGAGACCCGCGGCCCGCTGCGCAACAACGGCGTCGCGCCCCTTGAATGGAAGTCCTGTCCTGATTTTAACTGCAAAGCCCAGTCCCGCTTCATCAGGAGTATGGTCAGGCCCGATGTCAGAGGCCCAGGCACGATACCCTTTTTCAAGCCGCAAGGTCTCAATGGCCCTGTACCCGGCATTACGCAAAGCAAATCTCCGACCTGCCTGATGAAGTGTTGCATAAACAGAAACTGCATTTTGAATCGGCACATGCAACTCAAACCCAAGTTCACCCACATAGGTCACACGCATGGCTCGCACCATGCAGTCCCCGATGTCAATCATCTTGAATGTGCCAAATGGAAAGATGGCCCCGCTGACATCGGCATCAGTCACCGATTGCAGGACGTCGCGCGCACGCGGCCCCATGAGCGACAGCACACTGAAGTCCCGTGTCACGTTCGTAATCACGGCGTCCATGCCATGTGGGATGTTGCGCGACATCCAGTCACGATCATGCGTGGCAAATCCCGTCCCGGTGACCACATAAAATTCATCATCAGCCTGCTTCGCTACTGTCACATCAGCTTCAATGCCGCCACGATCATTGAGCATTTGCGTGTAAACCAGCTTGCCAGCAGACCCACGGACGTCATTGGCCGCAATCCAATTCAACGCCGATTCAGCATCACGTCCCTTGATCAGAAATTTCGCAAACGAGGTCTGGTCAAACAACACTGCACTTTCACGGCACGCACGATGCTCACGTGCCACGGCACCATGCCAATTTGGCCGCTTGTAGGTGTAGATATCATGCGGCGTTTCCCCCGCAGCCAAATCCGCAAACCAGTTGGGTCGTTCCCAGCCAAGTTTTTCGCCAAACACGGCTCCATCTGATTTCAGATTTTCATAGAGGGGAGATTTCAAAAACGGCCGTGCCGATTGATACTCTTCCTGGGGCCAGGCCATGGCATAATGCTTGCCGTAAGCTTCATAGGTACGCTTGCGAATCCAGTCCGTGTCAAAATGCGGTGTGCCAAACCTGCGGATGTCTGCAGACCAGAGATCAAATGGAGCCTCACCCTTGGCAACCCAATGGGCCAGCGCCATGCCGGCACCGCCACCAGAGGCAATGCCAAATGCATTGAACCCGGCACCAACAAAGAAATTGCGACGCTCCGGTGCCTCGCCAAGGATGAACATGCCATCTGGCGTAAAGCTTTCCGGCCCATTGATCATTTGACGGATGCCGACTGTCTGCAAGGCGGGCACACGACCCAGCGACAACTCCATGATCTGTTCAAAATGATCCGTCTTGTTGTCGAGCAAACTAAAATGAAAGTCTTTTGGAATGCCCTCCGTTGCCCACAGCACGGGATTGGGCTCATATCCTCCCATCACCAGGCCGCCAACATCCTCCTTGTAATAGGTCAGCCGGTCTGGATCGCGCAAAGTCGGAAGGTTTGGCGGAACACCCGATATCTTCTCAGTGACTATATATTGATGCTCCACAGGCACCAACGGTACATTGACCCCAACCTTTGCAGCAAACTGTCGCGTCCACAATCCGCAACACGCCACAACTTTTTCGCAAGTAATGTGCCCCCTGTCAGTCATGACACCCGTGATGACACCATCTTTCATCTCAACTGACAAAACTTCCGTATCTTCGAATATCCGGGCTCCCGCCAACCGTGCACCCTTGGCGAGGCTGAGTGTGATGTCCGACGGATTGGCTTGTCCGTCCGTTGGCAGAAACGCCGCACCAACAACGTCGTCTATGGTCATCAAGGGCCACAGGTTTTGTGCTTCCTTGGGCGACAACAACGTCATGTCGAGGCCAAAACTGCGCGCCGTCGTGGCTTGCCGTTTGACTTCCGTCCATCGTTCTTCCGTGCAGGCAAGTCGCAGACCGCCATTCATTTTCCATCCCGTGGCTTGTCCGGTCTCGGCTTCCAGTCGCTTGTAAAGGTCAACCGAATAACCCAGCAATTGCGTCACATTGGCATTGGAGCGCAGCTGTCCAACAAGTCCCGCCGCATGAAACGACGATCCCGATGTCAGCTTCTTTCGTTCAAGCAACACCACGTCGACACCGGATTTCGCCAGGTGGTAAGCCGTCGAGCATCCAATGATTCCGCCACCGACAATCACCACTTTTGCTGTTCTTGGAAAGTCAGTCACGAATCCTCACAGATGTTGCAGGCGGCCAAAGGCAACGCGATAGGCGTTGAGATTGCTCAAACTATAGGCGGCATAGTCAACGTCAACATCGGAAATGAGTTCTGAAACCATGCTCCACAAGGTTTCACGCAGCAGCGATGCACATTTCATGGCGTCATAGCGCTGCATCAATGTAACATCAGGCGTGTCACCAAAATAGGACTGAAGAAGCAGCCGTTCTTGATCCGGTGTAAATCCAAAGTTGCTCGCGAGTCCGCCAAGATCAAACAGGGGACTGCCCAACCCCGCATATTCCCAATCGATGAGCCAAAACCTTTCACCGCTCCGCAGTATGTTTCCCGGCAGGAGATCATTGTGGCAAAGCGACACTGTGACAGGCCCGATCAGTTTCTCCAACTCCTCTGCTTGGCGCAACAAGTCGGGCAGCATCGCCCGATGCGGCGACGACTTTTCACGCAAGAACCGTCCATAGTCCCGTATCACATGAAACACCCAGAAACCGAGTATCGGACCAGCCACGTGCGGCAAGACTTCCCGATGCACGCGTTTAAGCAAGACGCCAAGATCGACGATGACAGAATTGGACAACCCCTCTCCGGCAATCATCGGTACGGCATCCACATAGTCCAGAACCAAAACGCCAGGGGCCGCATAGTGCACGGCAGGTGCCAGTCCGGCGGCGTGGGCTGCGCGGCAGATGGCCAACTCGTTCCACCGCATGATGCCATGCACAGGAATGTCGTCACCGAGGCGGACAACATATGTCCGCCCCTGGTCCTCCACCAGAATATTGTGATTGGTTTTTCCGCCTGTCAGTGCCCGTGGCTTTTCAGGCCGCACCCAGCACGGTAATGCCAGTGCCCGCATAATGAAGCTGGCATGGTCATCTGTCATGAAATCAGCACAGCCCGAAAATCATTCACATTGGTCAAGGTCGGTCCCGTTTTGATCAGGTCACCGGTGGCGTCAAAAAACGAATAACTGTCGTGCCCATTCAAATGCGAACGCGCATCGGATCTGGCAGCACGTCCCCGAGCCAGCGTGTCTGGTGCAATCACCGCCCCCGCTGCATCCTCCGTGCCGTCAATGCCGTCCGTATCTGCCGCGAGCGCCCAAATGTCTGCTTCTCCTTGCAAGGCAACGGCCATCGCCAGCAGGAATTCCGTATTGCGTCCGCCTCGGCCACCCGCCTGGTTGTGAAAAGAAACAGTAGTTTCCCCCCCAGAAAGCAAAACCGCAGGTGCACGCACTGGCGCACCATGTCGCCGCACCGACTGCGCCATGCTTGCCATGACTTTTCCAACCTCACGCGCTTCACCTTCAATTGCATCACCAAGAACAAGAGGCGCAAGACCGAATTGCCGCGCGACTTTTTCTGCAGCCGCAAGTGCCAACGCAGGCGAAGCAATCATCCGCACGTCAGGTGTTGCGACAGATCGGAAGGGCACATGTTCAGTCAGGAGATGCGCCATCGCCGAAGATGGAAGGGTCAGATCATACCGCTGGAGGATGGACAACACATCGGTCGTCGTTGATCTGTCTGGAATGGTGGGGCCGGACGCAATGATCGACGGATCATCGCCCGGCACATCCGAAATCACCAGTGTCACCACCCGCGCCAGCGCCGGCTGCCATTGCAAGCTTGCCACCCTTGATCCGCGACAGGTGTTTGCGCACCGTGTTCATCTCATGAATGCTGGCACCGGAGTGCAGCAAGGCCCCGTTGATCAGTTGTTTGTCGGCAAGCGTCATGTCGCCCGCCGGAGCCACCAGCAAAGATGAACCCCCGCCTGACATCAAGGCAATCACCAGGTCGTCACGGCTCAACCCTGCAACAGCGTCAAGCACATGCTGCGACGCTTCAACACTTTTTTCGTCGGGCACGGGATGCGCCGCTTCGATGATGCGAATTTTCTGTGTTGAAACACCATGGCCATAGCGTGTCACCACGACACCGGTCATACTCACATCGGGCCAGGCAGCTTCCAGCGCCGCGGCCATGGCTGCTGATGCCTTGCCCGCACCAACAACGATGCAGCGCCCCTTGGGCTTGTCTGGAAGATGTGCGGCCAGAACCACCATCGGATCGGCACTGGCCACCGCCGCATCGAACATGGCGCGCAACGCTGACCGGGCCTCGCTGTCCGCCATCGTCATGATTGGAAATTCGGTTTGCGCTTTTGCCGGAACGCTTGGATCCCTTCCTTGAGATCGTCACTCGCCGCTGCGACGACACCGGCAATCGCTTCAATCGCTGCGTCCCGTTCTTCCCCCTCAGCACCATTGATCAACAATTTCGCGAGCGATGTGGCCGTCGGACCACGTGCAGCCACCCGCATCGCCATCTCGTGCGCTGCCGCCATCCCCGCACCCTTTGCCACAACCATGTCCACAAGCCCGTATCGCTCCGCATCCATGGCGCTGAAGACCTCACCCATCAACGCCATGCGCCGCACGATCTGCGATCCGAACCGGCGCACGGCCCGCTGGGTGCCAGACCATCCGGGAATGATGCCAATTCCGGTCTCCGGCAAACCAACTTTCACATGGTCCTCAGCAATGCGATAATCCGCCACGGTCGCCAGTTCAAATCCACCACCAAGACAATGCCCATTGAGCATCGCGATCATCGGTTGGCGAATGCGCGCCAGGGCGTCAAATGCTCCGGTGGCCATGCCGCACCCACTGCATGCCAAAATCATCAGGCGACCACGTCGACCACGCATCGATGTCGCCACCTGCGCAAAAAGACTTCGCCCCGCTCCCGTCATGATCACAACGCGCACGGCCCGATCAAGATCGACCACATGGGCTGCCTGCTCCAGCGCACGCACCATGTCGAAATCGAGGGCATTGAGTTTGTCCTCGCGCGCGATGGTCAGTGTTGCAATGCCATCGGCCGCAATAAGTTCAATGCGGTTGTCACCCGTTTGAAAGACTTTAGTCATGCAATATCAGTCCCATTTTTGCAGGATTGAACAACCGGGCATCCATGGCCTTGAGCTGGGGCGACACCAGCAGCGGAAATTCCGATTGATCGAGAATATTCGCCTGCAATTCCACACCCGGCGCAATTTCTGTCACCACCACACCTTGCCCCGTGAGTTTCATCACACAGCGCTCCGTCACATAGGTCACATCCTGCCCTTGCCTCACGCCTCGTTGTCCGGAGAACGAGATTTGATCAACCGCCTTCACCAGTTTCTTGACCTTGCCCTCTTTTTCAATCCGCAATTTGCCATCGACAACATCCATCTTCGCACCGGCGTTGAAGAAACCGGAGTACACAATCCTTTTGGCTCGCGTCGTGATGTCGACGAACCCGCCGGCACCCGCTGTCACATGCGGTCGCGCTGCAAGCTTTGAAACATTGACTGAACCGTGTTCATCAATTTGCAGGAACGACAGCAGCGAACAGTCAAAACCCGCCGCTTGAAAATAGGTGAACTGATAGGCTGACGGCACGAAGGCTTCCGCATTCGACGAACACCCAAACTGGAACTCAAGCAGCGGCACGCCACCCACCGCCCCCTGTTCAATCACCCAGGTCACCTGTCCGTGCAGCCCCTCCTCAATCATGATGCGTGGCACATTGGCCGACACACCAAAACCAAGATTGACCGCCCATCCGTCCTTGAGTTCCTGTGTAACCCGCCGTGCAATGGCTTTGCCCGTACCAAACTCCATCAGCGAGAAACTCTCGATCGGCTTGCTGATCTCGCCCGAGATCGCTGGATCATATGGGGTCTGTGTCGTCTGCCACTGGTCAGGCGCTTCCACGACATAATCAACCAGTATGCCCGGCACTCGCACCTGATGTGGTTTCAGGCTGCCATTGGCCACCACATGTCGCGCCTGGGCAATGACGATGCCACCATTGTTGTGCGCCGCCAGCGCCACCTCCATGGCCCCGAGATACGCACCTTCCTGCTCAAAACTGAGATTGCCCTTCGCGTCACAAACACTGCCGCGAATGATGGCCACATCAGGAACAATCGCCGGAAAATACAGCCAGTCCTCCCCTTCAAATGTGATTTTCTTGACGATGGGCGCGGCCATGGCCTTGCCATTCATGGCACAGGCACCATGGTCAGGATCGACAAACGTATCGAGACCCACCTTCGTAATGACGCCCGGTCGTTTGGCGGCCGCTTCCCGCAGCATGTCGAACATGATCCCCGATGGCACATTGTAGGCGGGAATTTCATTGGCTCCCAGCATCTTCCACACATTGGGTGGTTCTGCAGTCGATGGCCCTGATGGATAAGACCCGCCAATGATCCGCCCCAGCAATCCCGATTTGGCTATATGTTCAACGCCCTTGACGCCAAACATGTCGCCAGCCGCAATGGGATGCAACGTTGTCAGGTTGCGCGGAACCTGGTCCCGATCAAATCGCTCGCCCAAGGCCTTCAACACCGCATCGGGACACCCAAGTCCTGACGACGAGTTGACCGCCACAATCATATTGTCCCCGATCTTTGCGACAGCCTGCGCCGCCGTAACCAGTTTCGTCATCATTCACCTGTTGCCGCGGATCATGTCCGCGGCCTTTTCTGCCATGGCTATGGTCGTTGCGTTTGTGTTGGCGGATATCACGGCCGGCATGGTTGAACTGTCGCACACGCGAAGGCCGTCAATGCCATGCACGCGCATCTGTGGGTCAACGACCGCCATTTCATCCACACCCATCTTGCACGCACCCACAGGATGATAAGACGAGCGCGCATTGTTGCGCGCCACATCGATATAATCCTGTTTGCTCTTGCAATTCGGGCCGGGAAAATGCTCTGCATCGACAAATTTCCGCATGGAGCGACTGCGCCCAACCTCTTGCGTGATTTTGATGCCATCAATGTGCCGCTCAAGATCATAGGGCTCGGCAAAGGAATTGGGATCGATAATCGGCGCGTCAGCCGGATTGCTCGACCTCAACATTACGCTGCCCCGTGATCGCGGACGCACATGATAGGAATTGCACGTGGCACCATTGCCGCCAGGAACAGTGCCGACACCTTCTTCCACTCCGGCACCGGCGAGAAAATGAAACTGCAAGTCTGGCGTTGCTTCCGCGCGATCTCCCCACCAGAATGCGCCAGCCTCCACGATATTGGACGACACCGGACCGTTGCGGAACATGAGGTACTGCAAACCGGCCAGCGCTTGCCAGTGCAGTTTCTTGTATTTGTCATAGGAGTGCGGACCGTTCAGCACCCAGGTCACATCAGTCGAGAAATGATCATGAAAATTCTGCCCCACACCGGGAAGATCATGCACGACCGGAACGCCAACTGCCGCCAGATGCGCCGCCGGTCCAACACCTGAAAGCATCAGCAGTTTAGGTGACCCAACAGCACCAGACGTCACAATCACCTCACGTTCAGCGGTCAAGATGTCCACTTGGCCGCCGGACAGGATTTCCACACCCGTCGCCCGCCCCTTGGTGATGACGACACGTTGCACGGTAAGATCAGTGCGCAGCGTCAGGTTGGCACGCGTCATCACCGGGCGCAGATAGCCAACCGCCGCACTGCACCGCCGCCCGTTTAATGTCGTTGTCTGGTAAAGACCCGCACCTTCCTGTTGGCCGGAGTTGAAGTCCGCATTGAACGGCATGCCAATATCCATGCAGCCCTGCACATAGGCATGCGACAAGCGCGATGGTGTCGGCAGGTCGCTCACCCCCAGTGGTCCATCGACCCCGTGTTCACTGCCGCCAAGGCGCGTGTTGCCTTCCGACTTCACAAAGTATGGTTTGATGTCAGTCCATCCCCATCCGGTGCAGCCGTGATCACGGGCCCAGCCGTCGAAATCCTCTGGCGCACCGCGCGTATAAATTTCTGCATTGATGGAACTGCCGCCGCCCAAGACCCGGGCTTGGGGGTATACGGCGACGCGATTGTTGGCATGGCGCAATGGTGCTGTTTTATAACCCCAGATCAAGGGGCCAGCCGTCATTTTGAAAAATCCGACCGGCAGATGAATGAACGGATTGGTGTCGCGCGGACCCGCCTCCAGCAACAGCACGCGCGCGGCTGAATCTTCCGAAAGCCGCGCCGCAAGCGCACAGCCCGCCGATCCTGCCCCCACGATAATGTAATCATAACCCGCCATGCATCAATCCTCGGCCAGCAGTATAAATAACCAAATGGTTATTTCAAGACACCCCATGTGGCGTCCTTAATCAGCCTGTCATTCAGGGGTTGAACTGCGATGGACGCAAGTACCCGCCACATAGGTAGCCCGTACCGCCCGGTCATCGCCCAGCATCATCACCGAAAACAGCACGTCTTCGATGGATTGCGACAGCCCATGTCGATCCCGCAGAACATCTGAAGCCACAGGATCCAACACGACGAGATCAGCGAACTTTCCCGCTTCAAGCGAACCCGTCTCAGACCCCATATGCAAGAGCTCGGCATTGCCGCGTGTTGCCATCTGAAACAACTGGGCCGCACTGAGCTTGGTGCCGGTCAGCATTTGCACCTTGTAGGTTTCAGCCATCGTCGCCAGCATGGAAAAACTCGTGCCACCCCCAACATCTGTCGCCAGTCCCAGCCTGACAGGCCGGTCCGGTTTCTGCAGATGCGCCATCGCCATAAGGCCCGAACCCAGAAATGTGTTCGACGTGGCACAATGCACAACACTTGAGCCTGTTTCCGAAAGCCGCGCGCACTCGCGCTCCGATAGATGAATGCCATGGGCAAACAAACTGCGCTCACCCAACAGGCCAAAGCGGTCATACACGTCTGTGTAATCCTTGGCCGAAGGAAACAGCTGCTTCACAAACGCAATCTCCCGGTGGCTTTCCGACAGATGGGTTTGCATCAAGGTTCCGGGCAGGGAGCGCAAGAGCTCTCCCGCCAATCTGAGCTGTTCGTCCGATGATGTAATCGCAAACCGCGGCGTCACCGCATGGCGCAACCGGCCCTTGCCATGCCAGGCATGATAGAGCGCCGCACTGTCAAGAGCACTGCTTTCCGCATCATCTTGCACGGCGGGGATGGCGTTGCGGTCCATCATGGTCTTGCCCGTGATCAGCGCCATGTTGCAGGACAAAGCCTCCGCAAAAAGGGCCTCCGCACAGGCCTTGTGCACTGAGCAAAAGGCCAGGCTCGCCGTCGTGCCATGGGCAAACAGCCGTTTGATGAACACCCGTGCGGCCGTGGCTGCATGGTCGGGGTCGCTGTATTTGCTTTCCTCCGGAAACGTGAAACGCGTCAGCCAGTCGAGAAGATCACGGGCCGGTGCCGCCAACATGCGGTATTGTGGAAAATGGATATGCGCATCGATAAATCCGGGCAGCACAAGACATGATCCATGGTCATCCACAGGTGCATCACGATAGGCAGGCGGCAGTTGGGATCTGTCACCACTCCAGACGATGCGTCCATCATCTCCAACCACCAATGCTCCATGGGACTCATGGACAACGGCCCCGATTTCAACTCCAAAACTAATGGTCTGTCCCAGTATCACGTGTGTCATTGTGCGAGAATCCAGGCCCCAAGTTTTTGCCGTTCCTCAATCAACATGCCGGTCTTGTTGCCCATCGGCATGGCCTTGCTGTTGACAGCCTGAACCGCGATTTGTGGCGCGTGGCGGCGCAAGTCATCAAGACTTTCGAGCACGACGTTCTTCGGCGCCGCCTTGATAGTCGGATCTGTGGGCGCAGCCGCATGACACGACGAGCAGCGCCCCAACACAATGGTCAAAGCTTCATCATCCGTGACTGTACCCGAGAAAACAGGCACCTTTTCAGGCTGTGTCATCACCAATGCGGTGACGAGTGCCCCTGCAATAATTGGCAGTGTCCATGCAATTTCGGCTTGGGCATCACCCACTTCAGTACGCACCAGATAATGGCGCAGCGCCGCACCACCGATGATGATGAGACCGATCAACATCCACGCGTGTCGATGCGACGTCAGAAAGGCATAGTGGTTCGACACCATCATCAGCAACACTGGCAAGGTGAGATAGGTATTGTGCAGTGAGCGCTGTTTGCCGATGGCACCATACTTCGGATCAGGCGTCTCACCTTTCATCAGGCTGGCCACGATCTTCCGCTGGTTCGGAATGATCACCATGAAAACATTGGCCGCCATCAAGGTGCCAATGAAAACGCCCACATGGATAAACGCGCCACGCCCGGAGAACACATGCGTGAAGACGTAAGCGGCGGCAATGATCATCAGCAAAAGCAGAATGACCAACAAGGTGGGCCGCTGAATGGCCAGCATGCGGCAGAGAATATCATAGACGATCCAGCCCCCGATGATGGCCGCCAGTGAAATGCCGATGGCCTGCCAGGGTGTGAGCGCCATCACCGACGGATCGATGAGATACGATGTAGCGCCCACATAATACTGCACCACCAGCAACAGGAAACCCGTGACCCAAGTGAGATAGGCCTCCCATTTGAACCAGGTGAGGTGATCAGGCAGCGCTCGCGGTGCCGAAAGATATTTCTGCACATGATAGAAACCGCCGCCGTGAACCTCCCAGGCTTCGCCACGCACACCCTCTGCAAGGCCAGGCCGCGCACGCAGTGAAAAATCCAGAGCCACAAAATAGAAAGACGTGCCGATCCATGCGATGCCAGCGATCATGTGCCCCCAGCGGAGCAGCAAGTTCAACCAGTCAGCAATATAGGGATCCATCAGCAATACCTTACCCCAATTCAACACCATCCCAAAACTCCTGTCGCAATCAGAATAGGTATATAATCACTGCAAAGGAATAATCAATAGCGCCAGTCAAAAAAAACACCCCCGGTTTACCCGGGGGTGAAATAACGAAGTGTTACAGTTCTTTACTGTGGCAGCTTGTCGTCGACACCTTTGACGTACCAATTCATGCCCAGGATCATGCCATCGTCAACCGCATCAACCACGGTTCCATCCTGCTTGGTGATCTTGCCGCCGAAGGGATTGAGCTTGCCCGTCTTGATGGCCTCGGCGGTTTCTGCAGCCATTTTCGCAACGTCGTCTGGCATGTTTGTATAGGCTGCCATGCTGACGGTACCTTCGGCCATGCCATCCCAGGAGGACTGGCTCTTCCAGGTGCCATTGATCACGTCACCAACGCGGCGCACATAATAGGGAGCCCAGTTGTCGACAATCGCGGTGAGCTGTGCCTTTGGCGCAAACTTGATCTGGTCAGAGGCTTGGCCAAAGCCGAACTTGCCTTGTTCCTGGGCGATCTGCAACGGTGCCGCAGAGTCCGTATGCTGCGCCATGATATCGGCACCTTGGCTGAACAAAACCTTGGCTGCATCCGCTTCCTTGCCGGGATCGAACCAGGTGTTGGCCCAGACAATCTTCACCTTGAAATCAGGATTGACCGACTGCGCACCGAGCATGAAAGCATTGATGCCGGCAACAACTTCTGGAATCGGGAACGAAACAATATAACCCGCCGTTCCGGTCTTCGACATCTTTGCAGCAATCTGGCCGATCACGTACCGGCCTTCATGGAATTTTGCATTGTAAGTTGTTACATTGTCGGCGGTCTTGTAGCCCGTGGCGTGCTCGAATTTCACATCGGGAAATTTCTTGGCAACCTTCAGCGTTGGCTCCATGTAGCCAAAGGACGTTGTGAAAATAACGTTGCAGCCTTCCCGGGCCAATCGTTCGATGGAGCGCTCGGAATCAGCCTCCGGCACATTTTCAACTTCAACGATTTCAACCTTGTCGCCGAACTCCTTCTTGACCGCCAGGGCACCTTGGTGGTGCTCATAGGTCCAACCAAAATCACCAAACGGCCCAATGTAAACCCAACAGGCCTTGGTCGCCGCTTCCGCAGATGCTGCACCCAGTGAAACTGCAAGGGCAGCAGTTGCCGCCATCAAAAACTTCTTCATCTGTAAAACCCCTCCTTGGGTTATCGGTCTGGAACAAAAGGTTGCCCGAGGCATGCTGGCGTATTCGCTCGTGTCATGGCGCGGTTCCCTGAGATAATGACTAGCGCAAAGATCGTCACAAGGTAAGGCAGGGAACTCAAGAATTGTGAGGGTATTCCCCAGCCAAATGTCTGGACCGTAAAACCCATGATCGAGATGGCGCCAAATAAATAGGCACCAGCCAAGGTACGCCACGGGAGCCAGGAGGCAAACACGACCAGCGCGAGCGCGATCCAACCACGGCCCGCCGTCATGTTTTCCACCCATTGCGGCGTATAGGCCAGCGATAGATAGGCACCTGCAAGGCCCGCACAGGCCCCGCCGAACATGACACACAAATACCTGACACCAATGACATTGTAGCCCAGCGCATGGGCCGAGGCATGGCTATTGCCAACAGCGCGGATGACGAGCCCCGCCTTGGTCCTGAACAGGAGATAACTCACGGCTGCGGTCAAAAGGATGGAACCGGGGATCAACGGGTCGATTCCACCATAGCTTGGAAGTTTTTGGCCAGGCTGGCCGACGAAGGCCTCACCAATCAGCCCCGAGAGACCGAGGCCCAGAAGTGTCAACGCCAGACCTGTGGCCACCTGGTTAGTGACAAGCGTCAAGGTGAGGAAACCAAACAGCAACGCCATCAACACGCCAGCAGCAATGGCCGCTACCAGCCCGATGGCAGTGGACCCCGTGACAAAGGTCGCACCAAATCCGGCAACGGCCCCCATCACCATCATGCCTTCGACACCAAGGTTCAAAACCCCTGAGCGTTCGACGACAACCTCGCCAAGGGCCGCAAGCAACAACGGTGTTGCCGCTGTCAGAATGGTGAGCAGCAGATCCATCAGTCAGCACTCCCAATTCTGATGCGGTAAAGGATCAGCGTGTCACAGGCGAGAATGAAGAACAACAACATGCCCTGGAACACGCGCGCAATCTTGTCGGAAATACCCAGCGTGATTTGCGCGGCCTCTCCACCGAGATAGGACAAGGCCAGAAGCACACCAGCAAAGATGACGCCGATCGGATTGAGCCGCCCGAGAAAGGCAACAATGATCGCGGCAAAGCCGTAGCCTGGCGAAATCTGCGGCTGCAGCTGGCCAACCACACTGGCGATTTCCGTGACGCCAGCCAATCCCGCCAATCCGCCCGACAACAGGAAGCAGAACGTCACCATTTTCTCGCGGCTGAAACCCGCAAAGCGTCCGGCACGGGGCGCATTGCCTGCAACACGGATTTCAAATCCCTTCAAGGTCTGCCCCATGACGAACCACAGGGCCACCGCCGCAACGAGTGCAAAGAGCGCCCCTGCGTGAACGGAACCGAACAGAAAGGGCAGGAGTTGCCAGCCTTCGAAGGTGATGGATTTTGGAAAGTTGAAGCCTTGTGGATCACGCCAGGGACCGCGCACCAGCCAGTCCAGAAAAAGTTGCGCCACATAAACCAGCATCAGTGACGTCAGTATTTCGTTGGCATTGAACTTGTTCTTGAGCACAGCCGGAACCCAGCCATAAAGTGCACCACCAATCACGCCGAGGACCATCATCAAAACCAGCACCAATGGCGATTGCCAGGCCGGAAACAACACCGGCACCATGCCACCGAGAATGGCACCTGCCGTCAGTTGCCCTTCCGCTCCAATGTTCCAGACATTGGCCATGTAGGCGACGGCCAACCCCACGCCAATGAGAACCAGCGGTGTTGCCTTCACGATCAAGGCTTCCACCGACCACCACTGCGTGAAAGGTTCGATGAAATAGACATAGAGCGCATAAAAAGGATTCAAGCCCAGAAGCGCAAAAATGACCCCACCCACAACGACAGTCAATGCGAGTGCAAAGAAGGGTGACAGGATCGCCATCAAGGTCGAGTGCTCGGCCCGTTTTTCAAGCGTGACGCGCATGCTGCACCTCACTGACTTCATGCGCACCTGCCATGAGCAGCCCGATCTTTTCCGCATTCATTTCAGATGCTGGAAAAGCCTCAGAGAGTTGCCCGCGCGAAATAACGGCAATGCGGTCTGCGATTTCAAAGATCTCGTCGAGGTCCTGGCTGATGACCAAAACAGCCGAACCACTGCGTGACAAATCGATGAGCGCCTGGCGAATGGTTGCCGCAGCACCTGCATCAACCCCCCAGGTGGGCTGATTGACCACAAGAATGCCGGGCTTGCGATCCAGTTCACGGCCAATGACGAATTTCTGCAAGTTGCCACCGGACAAGGCACGCGCCTCCGGATCCGGTTTGCCTTTGCGCACATCATACGACTGTATGACCCGTTCACTGATGCCTGATGCACCAGATTTTCTGACCATGCCCGAATGAACCACAATTTCATCGGAGGCATGCCGCGTGAGCACGATATTCTCGGACAGTTTGAAACCGGGTACAGCACCATGTCCGAGACGCTCTTCCGGAACGAACGCAGCGCCCGCAGTGCGGCGCTGGTTGATGCGTAAATCACCACTTGCTTTGCCGTCGAGGGACATCATGTCAGTGCGCGCCAGCTGGCGTTCGCCGGACAGGGCGTCGAAGAATTCCGACTGCCCGTTTCCAGCAACTCCCGCGACCGCAACAACCTCACCGGCGCGCACAGCGAGATTGATGGTCTTGAGTTCCACAGCAAATGGTCCATCCGCAGGCAGGCTCAGACCACTGAGCGTCAATCGCACCTCGCCTTGTGATGCTGCGCGGGGCGCACGCACCTCATGAATATCGCCACCCACCATCAGTTTTGCCAGACTGGCAGCATCTTCCTTCTTCGGATCAAGGTCGGTTGCAATCACCTTGCCATGACGCAGAATCGTGACGTTGTGACACAGGCGCTTCACCTCTTCGAGACGGTGGCTGATGTAAATGACAGCACATCCTTCATGTGCAAGCCGCTTCAACACGATGAAGAGCTGCTCTGCCTCTTGCGGGGTCAACACCGCCGTAGGCTCATCCATGATCAGCAGTTTGGGTTCTTGCAGCAGGCAGCGCACGATTTCGATGCGCTGCCGTTCACCAACCGAGAGATCAGCAACAACGGCAGTGGGTTCAAGCGGCAAACCATAGTCACGCGAAACCCGTGCAATTCTTTCCGACAGCGCTGCCATGTCAAAGACACCAGGCATGGCAAGGGCGATGTTTTCAGCAACGGTGAGGGCCTCAAACAGCGAGAAGTGTTGGAACACCATGCCGATGCCCAGTTTTCGCGCTGCCGCAGGATTGGCGATCACGACTGTGGTGTCCATCCAGCGAAATGTGCCCGACGTGGGGTGCAGTGCGCCATAAATCATCTTGACCAGTGTTGACTTGCCAGCCCCGTTTTCCCCCAGAAAAGCGTGGATTTCACCTTGCTTCACCCGCAATGTGACGCCGTCATTGGCCTTCAACGCGCCAAACACTTTGGAGACGTCGAGCGCTTCAAGCAGATAGGCTGTGCCGGTGTTCAATGGATTGTTCCCCAAACAAAGCTTCGCTCAAAATCAGAATTTGCGCAACGGTCGACGCGGCGATAATCGCAGGTTCTTTTCCACCGATACCTGCAACCCCAATGGGGCAAACCAGTTTGCCAAGTTCGGTTTGCCTCACACCCGCCTCTGTCAGCCGTTTCACAAAGCGCGCCCGTTTCGTCTCGCTGCCAATGAGGCCCACATGCGACACGTTAATGTGACGAAGAGCGGCATCCACAATGTCGAGATCAAGGGCATGGCTATGGGTCATGACGAAGACAAGCGAACCTGGCTGGACCGTCTTCAAGGCGGCAACAGGATCATCCAGGTGAACTGCGTCGCAATTTTGCGGGGCAAAGCCGGGAAATGCCATGGCACGGGAATCAACCCACGTCACTTGAAATGGCAGGGAAGCAAGCGCCAGCACCACACCACGGCCCACATGGCCGGCACCAAACAGGAGGATATGGCGGTCACCTGTTCGCTCACTGTCCGGCAACTGTGACGCCACATCAAAAACCTCCGTCATCAATTCAACCCGACCACCACAACACTGGCCAAGGTCAGGCCCGAGGAGATGCCGGGTTACCTTGCAACTGGGCGCATCTCGCAGCATGTCCTGCGCATCAGCAATGGCCCTCCACTCCAATGCGCCGCCACCTATCGTTCCGTGATAGCCCTCTGCGGTGACGATCATCCATGCACCTGTGTCGCGCGGCACCGAACCTTGTGTTGGCCCGACTGTCACCACGGCCGCACGCCCATGACGCGCAATCGCGGCCTTCAAAGTGGCATGGAGATTCACGACCGCATCGCTTTCACGGCATGCAAAATAGCCTCCGGCGTGGCCGGCAATTGCAAGGTTGGAAGTGCGCCCGGTTTCAGACTCGCAACAGCATCGAATATCGCCGCCCACACCGAGAGACCCAACATCAAGGGTGGTTCGCCAACAGCCTTCGACCGGTAAATCGTGTCTTCACGATTGCCCTTTGAGTCATAAAGCGCCACGCGAAAATCGGCAGGAACATCTGAGGCACACGGAATCTTGTAAGTGGACGGCGCATGTGTCCGCAACCGGCCCTGCGCATCATATACCAGCTCTTCGGTAGTGACCCAGCCCATGCCCTGCACAAAGCCGCCTTCAATCTGGCCCATGTCAATGGCGGGATTGAGGGAGCGTCCGACATCATGCAGGATGTCAACGCGGTTCACTTTCATTTCACCGGTCAGCGTATCAATCGTGACCTCGGAACACGCAGCCCCATAGGCAAAATAAAAGAACGGCCGCCCTTTCACCTTGGGTCTGTCCCACACCAGTTTCGGTGTGGCATAAAAACCTGTCGACGACAGCGAGACCCGCGCCCAATGGGCCTTCTTGGCAAGCTCACCAAACGTCATGCGCCTGTTGCCGCAAACAACGTGACCACCTTCAAAGCGGATGCGGTCTTTCGCGACGTTCCATTCCGATGCGGCAAATTTGAGAAGCCGGGCTTTGATTGTGGCGGCGGCATTTTTTGCAGCCATGCCGTTGAGGTCAGCACCTGATGATGCGGCAGTTGGCGATGTATTCGGCACTTTGCCAGTCGTCGTCGCGGTGATGCGCACCTGCGAACAATCAATGCCAAACTCCTCGGCCACCACTTGCGCCACTTTGATGTAAAGCCCCTGCCCCATCTCTGTACCGCCATGATTGAGCTGCACCGAGCCGTCCGTGTAGACGTGCACCAATGCACCTGCCTGGTTGAGCGGCGTCAGGGTAAAAGAAATGCCGAACTTCACCGGCGTCAGCGCCAATCCCTTTTTCAGAATGCGGTTCACCCTGTTGAACTCTGCAATCTCGGTACGGCGTTGGCGGTAGTCCGAACTGCGCTCAAGTGTGTCGATCACATCAAGTGCAATGTTGTCTTCCACCGTCATGCCATAAGGTGTGACGTCCCGCCCTTTGGCATAAAGATTGCGTTTGCGCACATCGAGTGCGTCCAACTGCAGCTGCGCCGCGATGGCACTCATCATGCGCTCGGCGAAGGCCATGCCTTGCGGGCCACCAAAGCCGCGAAACGCCGTGTTGGAAACCGTATCTGTGCGCAACCTGCGCGAATGAATGCGAACGGCTGGATAGAAATAGGTATTGTCCGCATGAAACATGGCGCGGTCATTGATGCCTTGGCTCAGATCAGCGGAACAACCACACCGTGACGCAAGATTGACATCCACTGCGGAAAGTCGGCCCGTGCCATCAAATCCGGCAGTGTAATCGACGTGGAAATCATGGCGTTTGCCCGTCATGATCATGTCATCATCGCGGTCAAGGCGGCATTTTGCAGGCCGACCCGTCACATGTACCGTAAGGGTCGCAAGGGCTGCCCATTGCGCGGCCTGACTTTCCTTGCCGCCAAAACCGCCCCCCATGCGACGGCACTCCGACGTCACCATCGCTTCTGGCAGTTTCAGCATCTTGGCAATGATGTGCTGCACCTCGGTGGGGTGCTGCGTTGACGTGAACACCGTCACCGCACCGGAGTCCTCAGGATACGCAGTTGCTACCTGTCCTTCGAGATAGAAGTGCTCCTGTCCGCCAACATGGAACGTCTCGCTGATGCGATGCTTGGATTTGGCCAAGGCCGTTGTCACATCGCGGCGCTTGAATTCATAGGATGGCAACACATCCACGCCACGCGCCAGCGCGTCATCCACAGTCACAATGGGCGACTCAGCCTCGATTTCAATTGTAGCGAGTCGTGCGGCCCGACGTGCAATATCGCGCGTCAGGGCAGCAACGGCAAAGATGACCTGGCCATGAAAGATGATCTCGCCGTCGGCCAGAATGGGATCACCACCAACTGATGGGCTGCAATCATTGACGCCGGGAATATCTTTTGCTGTCAAAACAGCCACAACCCCAGGAACGGCTTTGACTGCCGCAAGATCAAGCACCTTGATTTTTCCGCGCGCGCCAACAGTCGCGTAGCCGGGCGCGATATGTAACATGCCGTCAGGTTCGCGCAGGTCGTCGATGTAGTGTGCAGCACCGCGCACATGCAGCGCCGCACTGTCATGGGCCAGCGCCAATCCCACGGTTGCTGTCTGTGATTTGGTTTTCATGCCGTCTCCAGAACACGAGTAGGCACACCACCATGTGAGACCAACTCCGTCAGTACACGAAACAACAGGCCCTGTGCTGCGTCCATGCGGTACTGTGCTGAGGCCCGCATGTCGCTGATCGGCTGAAAATCCTGCGCCAAAGCATCAATGGCCACTTGCCAGGTTGCCTCATCGTCAAGATGCAACAAAAGAGCAGCCTGCTCAGTCAAGGACGCACGTTTTGGCGTGGCTGCCATGCCACCAAAGGCAATGCGCGCCGCTGTAATGCGTTTGCCAGCGACGGAAAATCTGAACGCAGCCATGACAGCAGAAATATCCTGGTCAAAACGCTTCGACAGTTTGTGGGCGTGAAAATGCTCGGCCTCCCGCAGCTTGGGCACATCGATGCGCCACACGAGTTCACCGGCTTTGCGATCCTGCTTGCCATAGGCGATGAAAAATTCCTCCAGTGCTATGACACGCTGTGCCTCACCATGGCGCAGTGTAAGCGTGCTGCCCAACGCGATCAGCATGGGCGCCATGTCACCAATGGGTGACCCGTTTGCAATGTTGCCACCAATGGTGCCGGACGCACGCACGTGACGCGAACCCAGCCGCCGCACGGTTTCACCCATGTCAGGTGCGAGCGCAGCAAGCTTTTCAAAAGCTTCTCCGTATGTCGCGGCTGCACCAATTGAAACGTGATCTGGATGTCCTCAATCTGGCGCAGCTCCTGAACCCGGCCCGTGTAAATCAGTTTCGGCAAGACCTTCTGTTGCTTGGTGATCCACAGACCCACATCTGTTGCACCAGCCACAAGAGTTGCATCCGGATGCGCAACGGCAAGCGACACGAGTGTTTCGGCTTTCGTTGGCAGGGCCGTAAAGCCATCGCCATGTGGCACCATGACATCGTCATCGGTGATCGTGTGAAGCAGCCGCATGGAGTGAGGTTCACTTGCAGCCCAGCGGTCTGCGGCATCGCCAGTACAGCTTGCAACCGCAGCATCGACAATCGGACGATAGCCCGTACAGCGGCACAGATTGCCCGCAATGTGATCGACGATCTGTTGGCGCGTCGGAATCTGCCCGGCATGATAAAGCGTCCACAACGACATCACAAAGCCAGGTGTGCAGAAGCCGCATTGCGAACCATGATGATCAACCATGGCCTGCTGCACAGGATGCAGTGTTGTCCCATCCGCCAGGTCGTCAACCGTCACCAGTTCCTTGCCATGGAGATGACCCATCAACAGGATGCAGGCGTTCACCGGTTCATAGCGGATATGGCCATCGCGCACCGTTCCCAAGGCCACAGTACACGCACCACAATCACCTTCGTTGCAACCCTCTTTCGTGCCCTTGGATTTTTCAACGAGGCGCAAGTAGTCCAATACGGTTTGCGTAGGCTGGAAGTCGCTGATCTCGACGATTTCACCCTTGCGCAGAAACTGAATGGACGAGTTGGTCATGGTCTAACTCCCGCGATAGGTCGAGTAACCATACGGCGAGAGCAGCAGGGGCACATGATAATGCTGTTGGGCATTGGAGATTCCGAACCGGACGGGAATGACATCCAGAAAGGCAGGTTCCTCAACGCGGCTGGCTGAAAGGCGTAAATAATCCCCCGCATAAAACAGGAGTTCATAACCGCCACTCTTGAAGCTTTCTCCTTGCAGCAAGGGGCTGTCCGTTCGGCCATCGTCATTGGTGATGACCGACACAATCAGATGTCGCGCTGCACCTGTGCTCCACAATTCAATCCGCAAACCTGCTGCCGGTCGCCCGCGCGCCGTATCAAGAACATGTGTCGTGAGGCGTCCCTGTGATGGTCCCTGTGCTGCCATGGCTTTTCCTCTGTGATCGTCGTGAAAATGTTACCACACTCCCGCGTATCCCGACAGGTATAGGGACGTCACGGCACGATGTGCAAGCGCTGGTCCAGGGCAACCTCGAACAGGTTCTGTCCCGGCCCCTTGCGGTCCACAACAAGAAACCTGCTGTCAGGATCAAAGACGAGCAGAGGATGATGCCAGGTGTTGCGGGCATAGGTCACACCCTGCTGACCCGTCGCACGAAACACCCTGAATGTGGCCGCATCTTGAGGATCAGTGCACACCACAACCAGCCAAGGGCGGTCCTGCAAGGGATAGAAACTTTGGCTCCCCAGCGGGTGTCGCTCCATCAGGGTGATAGCAATAGGCTCGGGCCGCGGTTGGGCCACAAAAACACTGATCTTGGGCAAACCATCCATACTCGAAACATCGACCTGAGTAAGATCATCATGGCGCAGGGCAAATCCCTGATTGATCGCAAGGGGGGCACTCAAGCCACCGTCAATGACATCGCCAAATGGTGCAAACAGCTCCGGCGTCAGGGTCTGCACCGGAAGTGGCATCATGACAGCGTGAGGCGCGGATGTCGGTTGACGTCCTTGTACAGCAAATAGCGGAACCGACCGGGCCCGCCTGCATAGCAGGCCTGCGGACAGAAGGCCCGCAGCCACATGAAATCTCCCGCTTCCACTTCGACCCAATCACCATTGAGCCGATAGACCGCCTTGCCTTCCAGCACATACAGACCATGCTCCATGACATGGGTCTCGGCAAACGGAATGACGCCGCCCGGTTCAAAATTGACAATCGTCACGTGCATGTCGTGGCGCAGATCGGCAGGATCGACAAACCGCGTGGTCGACCAAACCCCATTGGTATCGGGCATCACGGTTGGTGCAACGCTGCGATCATGGGTCACGAACGCCTCTGGAACACCAAGCCCGGGAACCGGCTCATAGGCTTTGCGAATCCAGTGAAAACGCGCCGCAACCGGGTGGCCGTTATGCACCGCCCACGCCACACCGGGCGGGATGAAGGCATAGCTGCCGGGCTCCATGGCATGGGCTTGCCCAGCCAGAGTAAGCGTAAACCCACCCTCCACCACGAACAGCACAGCTTCGGCCCTGGGATCGGGCTCTGGTGCATCACTGCCGCCACCGGGCAAGACCTCCATGATGTACTGGGCAAAAGTCTCGGCAAAACCACTCAGGGGCCGCGCCAAAATCCATGCCCGCGTTTTCGTCCAGTGCGGAAAAGCACTGGTGACGATATCGCGCATGACACCTTTGGGAATGACTGCATAGGCCTCGGTAAAGATGGCTCTCCCCGTCAGGAGATCACTCTGCGGTGGCAAACCACCATGGGGGGCATAGTAACGGCGCTCGGTCATAAGGGATCAGCGCGACATGGTATCCAGTTTTTGCTGCATGGCGGCCAACTGGTCTTTCAACATTTGAAAATCATCCTTGGCACTGGCGTCCGGTGCTGGCGATGCGGGTTTGGCTTGTGGTGGTGGTGCGCCTGTCGTTGCGCCCGGCATGCCCATGGCCGCTGCAAATGGATTGAAGACTTTCATGGCATCCTGAAACACCGCCATGTTCCGCTTGGTCTGTTCTTCAAGACCTTTCATGACGTCGCCGCCAAACGGTCCCAGCATCTGCGCGCGCAACTTGTCTTGGTCTTTCAGCAAACTGTCCATCGACATGTCGAGATAACCAGGCACGATGCTCTGCATGCTGTCACCATAAAACTTGATGAGCTGCCGCAGGAAATTGATGGGCAGCAGCGTTTGTGCGCCACCCTTGTTCTCTTCTTCAAAAATGATCTGGGTCAACACCGAGCGCGTGATGTCTTCGCCCGTCTTGGCATCAAAGACCACAAAATCCGTGCCCGCGCGCACCATCTGTGACAGGTCTTCAAGCGTCACATAGCTGCTGGTGGCGGTGTTATAGAGCCTGCGGTTCGCATATTTCTTGATCACCGTGGCATTCGGGTTCTTGGCTGTCTCTTCGGTCACAACACTCTCCCACATACTGACGACCGTCCGTGTCGCACTCAAAAATGTTGCACCCCGCACCGCACAATTGCAAGTGCAAAAACCCTGTATGATGTCATATGATGCCACATGATGAATGACGCATTGCACCAATCACGGCCCTTATGCCATGGTGAACAAAACCTTGAAGGAGCCAGCCATGTCCAATCCTGATGTCGTCATCGTATCTGCCGCCCGCACGCCCGTAGGATCCTTTAACGGCGCATTGGCCTCATTGCCTGCCTCGGCACTCGGCACCATTGCCTTGAAGGCCGCCATGGAGCGGGGCAAGATTGATGCAGCCGAAGTCGATGAAGTGATTCTGGGTCAGGTCCTCACCGCAGCCCAAGGCCAGAACCCGGCCCGGCAGGCCGCCATCCATGCGGGCATACCCAATTCAGCAACAGCCTGGGGCCTGAACCAGGTCTGCGGCTCCGGCTTACGCGCCGTGGCGCTGGGCCTGCAGCAGATCGTCAATGGCGATGCAAAAATCGTCGCCGTCGGCGGTCAGGAATCCATGAGCAAGTCCGCCCACGCAGCGCATCTGCGTGATGGCGTTAAAATGGGAGACTGGAGCTTCATCGATACCATGATCAAGGACGGCCTGTGGGATGCTTTCCACGGCTATCACATGGGAACGACAGCCGAGAACGTCGCCAAGCAATGGCAGATCACCCGCGACCAACAGGACGCCTTCGCAGTGGCCTCGCAGAACAAGGCCGAAGCTGCCCAAGCCGCTGGCAAGTTCAAGGACGAGATCGTGAGCGTCACCATCGCCGGACGCAAAGGCGATGTCATTGTTGCAGACGATGAATACATCAAGAAAGGCGTCACCCTCGACAGCGTCACCAAACTCCGTCCCGCCTTCCAGAAAGACGGCACTGTCACCGCCGCCAATGCGAGCGGAATCAATGATGGCGCGGCTGTGCTGATGTTGATGAGTGCTGCGGAGGCCGCCAAGCGCGGCCTTGAACCTTTGGCCCGCATTGCCTCCTGGGCCAGCGCCGGTGTTGATCCCGCCGTCATGGGCTCCGGCCCCATCCCCGCCTCGCGCCGCGCCCTCGAAAAAGCCGGTTGGTCAGTTGGTGACCTGGACCTTGTTGAAGCCAATGAAGCCTTCGCCGCCCAAGCCTGTGCCGTCAACAAGGACATGGGCTGGGACCCGGCCAAGGTCAACGTCAACGGCGGAGCCATAGCCATCGGCCATCCCATCGGCGCCTCAGGAGCCCGCGTCTTGATCACATTGCTCCACGAGATGAAACGCGCCAAAGCCAAAAAGGGCCTCACCACCCTGTGCATCGGCGGCGGCATGGGCATCGCCATGTGCGTGGAGAGGTGAGCTAGTTTTTCTTAACAACAATTGCCTTGGCTTGATCGGGGAATTTTCCGATCAGCCAATCGAGCGCTTTCAACTGAACATCACCGGGCGCCCGACGTATTTGGGCTGAAAGTTTGAGCCAATCCGGACGCGGCAGTGTGAGGTTTTTGGCCCCTTCGTTACAAACCGAACAGATGGCGCGAAGATTGCTTGCGTCGTCAGTACCACCCATCGACTTGTCGATCGTATGTCCAATATGTAGTCGCGTCTTACGACCAGCTTGGTCGTAAGGATGAGATTCCCCAGCCACTGCACCACACATTTGGCAAGTAAATCCATTGCGATCCAAAACGAACGCGCGCGTCTCCTTCGAAATGCCACGGGCGAAAGCTGGTTTGATTTTCAAATCCACAAGCTTGTATTGGCCGGGCTTAAGCGAACTGTCATCATTGTGCGTAATGATGTTAAGGCCTTCTTCGTTTCGAAGCTCGCGAACCCTTCGCGCCCACTCACTGCTGTTTGCAATTTGTTGCAGCGTTTTCGAATTGACTATCTCACCAACGTGCGCAGTAAAGAACTTTCGCAGTTTGGTTTTTGAGCCATCCCGTTTCATGCAGCTTCAAGTGCTTTCACTTCTGACAACCTGTTCAATAGTTTCGCGATCTGCCTTCCAACTGCCGCTGCAACGGGTGGTGGAAAGGCATTACCCACCTGCCGATAGGCCGGTGTTTTCTTTCCGACAAAATGCCAAGAGTCAGGGAAGCCTTGCACCCGAGCAGCCATGCGTACTGTAAGTCGCGGCATGCCACAGTGATCTTTTGGAGGAGGCGTATCTGAAATGCCAATTCCATCAACATTCAGCACTGCCCATGCTTTGCGTGCACGTGTCGGCCCAAGATCAGGCCCGCCATGCTTTTTGGAGCCGCCGACAAGCGTTGGTGCAATGCCATTGGCCGACTTTTTCCAGGCAGCAGCACCCTTCCAGCCATCCACGGCCATCAGGTCATGCAGCAAATCACCCACATGCAGTGGTTGGCTCGCTTTGGGAACTGGCCAATCGAACGTTCCTCTCAAAGCTTTGTCAATTGCGACAAGCACAACACGAGGTCTGAGTTGTGAAACGCCAAAATCAGAGGCCTGCAACAAGCGCCAATGTGTTTCATAGCCAAGATTTTCAAACTGCAAATCAAGGTCAGCGCGGTACGGCGCGAAAACGGGATCAAGCAAGCCGCGAACATTCTCGAGCATCACTACCTTTGGCCGAATTTCGGAAACAAGTCTCAAAGCTTCAGGAAACAGGTCACGCTCATCGTGTGCTCCCAGTTGCTTGCCTGCTTTGGAAAAAGGCGGACAGGGAACACCACCTGCCAGCAAGTCAATCAAACCACGAAAGGGCGCACCGGAAAATTTCGATACATCACCCTCAATGACGTTCCAGGATGGCCGGTTATGGCGCAAGGTGGCACACGCTGCCGAATCAAGCTCAACAAGTGCAGCATGATGAAACCCGGCCATCTCAAGCCCAAGAGCCTGCCCACCGGCGCCACTGCAAATTTCGAGTGATGTTAGATTCATTAGTCGTCGTCCCGCTCACCATGTGGTTGAGTGAACATATTATGAACAAGTGACATTTGTAAACCACTTAATCTAATGGTGGTATGGCACGTGCCCTACAAAACGAACTGCAACACTTGCTTAACTCTAATCGCAAGTGCCGCCGTCATTTTACAGTTAGGTAGCGAACCCGGTGTAACGCTCACCCAGGCGGGGGCGCCGGATAAAAAAATGAAAAATGATACAAACATCGACAACCAGGTACGGATCCCGGTCCACATTGAATACATGGATGGGCGCAAAGAAGCGCTCTCCCTGATTTCACCGCGTGCGCTGTTGAAGCTGCACGAGTTGATCAACCGGGAAGATATGTTTCTCGATGCCGAAACGCCGGATGGCGAACGCGTCTCCATCGCCAAGGTGGCGGTGCGCTCGGTGCGCAATCATGTTATTCCCGCTGCCAAGGATTTGAAAAAACTAGGCGATGACAAAGACAGTTTCGACCCTCATCACATTCTCAAAGTAAGCAAAGAAGACACCGCCGACGCCATTCACCAGGCCTATCTGGCTCTGGTCCGTGAATACCATCCGGACCGCTTTGCATCACTCGAGTTGCCCTCCGAGGTGACGGAATATCTCTCCGCGTCCCTGCGCCGCATCAACGTCGCCTACGACATGATTTCTACCGCTCCCAAATAACAAAGCGAACTTCATGACAGGTGAGGCTCTGCAAGCGCCTCACCCCAGCAACTTCACCTCGCCCTGCTGTCGCACCTCCCACACCTCGCGCAGACCGTCCGCCCGGTCGGTAAAATACGCGTCCAGCATCCGCCCCGAAACAATCCTGTCCACCCTGAAATTCCGCACGTCCTTTCGCATTTCACACCACGCCGCGATGGTGACGACCTTCACATAATAGAACAGCGCCACCGGCAATATGACCCGCGATGTCGCCTCTCCCTCTGCACCACGATAGGCGATGCGCATCTTGCGGCTGGTGCGAATACACTCACGCACCATCTCAAGGCTCACGATATTTGACTGCTCCACTCCATAACTTGAAACCCGGTGCGGCAGCCTTTCAAAATCCTTGCGCACCTGCTCCGGCAAGACGTCGGCGATCTTGGACGAAACCTTTCGCGCCGCCTTGATCAACGCCGCATCGCCTGTCCGCGCCAGCAATGCCAGCCCCACATGAATGGCCTCTGTCTCGGCCGCCGTGAACATCAGCGGCGGCAAGTCAAAACCCGGCCGCATGACGTAACCAACACCCGCTTCGCCAACGATTGGAATGCGCATCCCCTGCAGCGTCGCGATGTAGCGGTAGACACTGCGCACTGTCACTTCCAGTTCATCCGCAAGCCGCTCCGCTGTCACCGGACGCTTGGCCCGGCGCAGCAGCTGGATGAGTTCAAACAACCGGTCAGATTTGCTCATGGCGCAAAGCTACAACTGTAAACCAAAATCACAAAGTCTCCTGACACGGCGCTGTCAGGGGCAACCCTTTAGGAACGCGAGCAAGGAAAACGCCCATGCAGCCTTTTGAAACACTGTCCGTCAGGATGATAAGGCAATTGCTGGTCACCATCCAGGCCCCGGTGGAAGACGTGGACCGCATCCTCGATGCGGTCATCGCCATAACGCCGCTGGTCCTAGGTGCCTATGACAGCAACGCCTTTAAAACCGCAGCAGGCTCCGAGCGCTATCGCCCGCGCCAGGGTGCCGCGGCGGGCGAGGAAACCGTCATCAGAAAACGCCCCGGCGTCAGCAGCGTCAGTTTCCAGATCCCGGAGGACGAAGCCCTCCTCAGCCGGATCGTGGAGTCCATTTATGAGGTTCATTCCTATCAGGAACAGGCTATCATGGTGCAGCCCATTCTGGTAAGCCGCACCAAGGGCCGCGATGACCGCAAGAACCCGCACCGCTGGTGGAACACAACAGGCGACTGGAAGCCAAAGACTTGAAAGCAAAGTCGCACTACCGCCTCGGCTTGCTTCTGGTCGCCGCATCAGCCGTCATCTGGAGCACGGCTGGTCTTTATACCCGTCTCGTCTCGACTGATCTGCCAACCACCTTGCTCTGGCGCGGTGTGTTTGGTGCCCTCGGCATCGCCGCCCTTCTGGCATGGCAAAAACGCAGCCGCGTCTTCACGGAATTCCGCGCCATGGGCTGGCGGGAATGGCTCTATGCGAGCGTCGGCGCGATTGGCATGGTGGCCTTCATCGCCTCCCTGCGCACCACAACGGTGGCCCATGCCGCCGTCATCTATGCCATCGTACCCTTCGCCGCGGCGGCCCTTGGGTGGCTGATCCTGAAAGAAAAACCGTCTGCAAGTGCACTCACCGCAAGCGCGGCTGCTGTTGTCGGCGTGGCCATCATAGTGGGCGTAGGCAGCGAGGGCACGCTGTTCGGAGACTTTCTCGCTTTGATCATGACGCTGTGCATGGCCTGCCTCATGGTCATGTCGAGGCGTTGGCAAACCATCGCCATGGTGCCCGCCGCTGGGGTGTCGGCCCTGTTGAGCGCTGCGGTGGTCCTGCCATTTGCGACCCCGCTGTCACCCGGCACACTTGATTGGGCCACCCTGCTGGCGTTTGGAATAACCAACTCGGCCCTTGGCATGGTGCTCTTCGCCACCGGTGCCAAATATCTCCCCGCCATTGAAACAGCATTGATCGGTGCCCTTGACGCTCCATTGGCACCTCTATGGATCTGGCTCGTATTCAGTGAAACACCAACGCGCCCAACCATCATCGGCGGTACAATTGTCATGGCCGCCGTTGTCGTCCATACTTTGATGCAGGGCCATACTCTGATTCAGGGAAGGAAAACATGAATGCCTCAACTGCTCCAGCGCGCAGACCTCGACGCCATCCACGCCGCAGGACTCATCAGCACGGAACAACGCGAGGCCATCACCACCTTCCTGAAGCAGCGCACCGAACCAGCACCATCCCAACCACGCTTCGATCTCACCCACGTCCTCTGGTATGCGGGTGCTCTCATTATCATGGGGGCCATGGGCCTCTTCACCACCCGGGCCTTCAACGATATGGGCGGTTGGGCCCTGACCCTGTGCGGTGCCACCTATGCCATCGGAGGCATGTTCCTCGGGCATTATTTCTGGCACGCAAAAAACCTGCGCATTCCCGGCGGATTGTTGATTGCCATTGCCGTGTCCATGGTGCCGATGATGATTTACGGTGTGCAAGATGCACTCGACCTGTGGAAATACGCCCAAGGTGATCCCGGCCAATACAAAAACGTCTTTCCCTATATCCACGGCAGCTGGCTCTACATGGAAATCGCCACCATCATTGCGGCCTTCATCGCGGTTTACCGCTATCCATTTTCATTCATTCTCTTGATCGCCAGCATCGCGGGCTGGTTCATGTCCATGGACCTCGCCATGTGGATCACTGGCAAACCCAATGACTATTGGGACATGGACACCCGCCGCATGATCTCCATCATCTATGGCTTGGTGATGATAGCCCTTGCTTGGGTTCTCGATCTCCGTCGCAACAAGACAACGGATCTCCCCTTCTGGCTGCACATCTTTGGGGCCATGACTTTCTGGGGCGGACTGTCCCTGAGCGACGGCGGCACTCCGTTCGAAAAATTCCTGTATTGCCTGATCTGCATCGCCCTGATCGGCTTTAGCCTCTTCCTCAACCGCCGGATTTACGCCGTGTTCGGAACGCTCGGCGTTGCAATTTACCTTGGCTACCTCGCCAACGATGTCTTTAAGGATACCATCCTGTTCTCCTTCGCCCTCTCGGCCATCGGCCTCGCCGTCATCGTCCTCGGCCTCTATCTCAACCGCAACCGCGAAAAATTCGTCGCCGCCTTCGATGCCATGCTGCCAGACGCTGTGAAGCGACTGAGGCCCACCTGAAATTCCGGCTTCCAACATGGAAGCATTTCGTTATGGTGGCCAAAAAGGGAGGACACTATGGCACGTAACGCACTCGTCACTGGCGGCACCAGAGGAATTGGAGCATCCATTTCAAAAGCCTTGAAAGCCGCAGGCTGCAACGTCGCCGCATCCTATGCCGGCAATGATGAAGCTGCCAATGCCTTCAAATCCGAAACAGGAATTCCCGTGTTCAAATGGGACGTGTCCAACTACGAGGCCTGTGCCGCTGGTATCAAATCCGTTGAAGCCGCCATCGGCCCGATCGACATTCTCGTCAATAATGCAGGCATCACCAAGGATGCCATGTTCCACAAGATGACACCCGACATGTGGAACGCCGTCATCAACACCAACCTCACGTCCCTCTTCAACATGACCCACCCCCTGTGGTCCGGCATGCGTGACCGCGCCTTTGGCCGCATCATCTGCATTTCATCCGTGAACGGACAAAAGGGCCAGATGGGCCAGGCCAATTACTCCGCCGCCAAGGCAGGAGAAATCGGATTTGTCAAAGCCCTGGCACAAGAGGGTGCCTTCAAGAACATCACCGTCAACGCCATTGCCCCTGGCTATATCGCAACCGAAATGGTCAAAGCCATCGCCCCCGAAATCATCAAGACCAAGATCCTGCCGCAAATTCCCGTGGGCCGCTTGGGCGAACCCGAAGACATTGCCCGCTGTGTCGTCTTCCTCGCCAGCGATGATGCCGGTTTCATCACCGGTTCCACCCTCACCGCCAACGGCGGCATGTTGATGGTGTGATTCTAAACTGCCACCAACATCGCCTGCGAACGCGGCGGCAGGCGGGTGTTCGAAAACCTGACATTCGCTGCAGGGTCCGGAGAACTGATTGAACTCCGCGGTCCCAATGGCGCCGGAAAGTCATCCCTCCTGCGCCTGCTTGCAGGCCTTGATGCGCCAGCAGCGGGTCAACTCGAAATCTCAGGTGATTCAATCTATGTCGGCCATGCCGACGCCATCAAGCTGCCCCTCACAGTGTCCGAAAACCTGTCTTTCTGGCGGGACTGTTTTGGCTCTGGAGATGTCCCGGCAGCGCTGCGCGCTTTTCATCTCGAAGCATTGGCCGATGACCCTGCCTATCTCCTGTCTCAGGGTCAAAAGCGAAGGTTGGCCCTCGCCCGTCTGGCCCTGGTTGATCGTTCCCTGTGGTTGCTGGACGAGCCGACAGTGGGCCTCGACACTGCGGCCCTCGAAAACCTCCGTACACTGATGAAAACCCATCTCGCGGGCGGCGGCACCATCATTGCCGCAACCCACGCGGCGCTGGAGATTGATGCAACCCGCACACTCACCCTCGGCACCCTTGGGCCCCATCACTGACATGTGGAACACCTTCCGCGCCATCATCGCCCGTGATCTGAAGCTTGCCCTGCGTCAGGGTGGCGGATTGGGGCCAGCCCTTGGCTTCCTCTTGTCGGTCATTGTGCTGATCCCCCTGTCGCTGGGTCCGGATCAGGCTCTGTTGCAGCGTCTGGCACCGGGCATCATGTGGTTGACGGTCTTGCTCAGTGTCTTGCTCACAGCAGACCGGATTTTCAGTCAGGATCTCGGCGATGGCACGCTTGAACTCTTGGCCATGTCGGATCTGCCGCTGGAGGGTGTCGCAGCGGCAAAGACTCTGGCGCACTGGCTGTCAGTCAGCCTTCCACTGGCAATCATTGCACCATTCCTGGGCTTCATGCTCAATCTCGCCGCACAAGACTTGGGAATTCTGATTGTCAGCATGGTTGTAGGTTCACTCACCTTGTCAGGGCTCGCAAGCATCGGCGGTGCGCTCACGGCAGGAATGCAACGCAGCGGGCTCCTGATATCCCTGCTGATCTTGCCCCTTTATGTGCCGGTCATGATTTTTGGCATTTCCGCGGCAACCGGCCACGTGAATCCATCCGGACCATGGCCTGCATTGCTGGTTCTGGTGGCCATCACATTAATGACCTGCGTGCTGACGCCTTGGGCGGCGGCAGCGGCATTGCGCATCTATCTCCGTTAGATCAGGCACGCTATAACTCGGCCATGCAGATTCCGATTCAGATTTTTGCCAATCCCGCCCGCTTCCTGCAGGTTGCCAACGCCATTCTGCCCTGGGCCTGGGGCATCACGGCTGTTCTCTTTGTCATCGGCCTCTATGGCGGCCTTTACGCCAGCCCCCCCGATGCCCTGCAGGGCGAGTCCGCCCGCATCATTTTTATCCATGTGCCCGCAGCATCGGCAGCACTCTACATCTACGTGATCATGGCCCTCCTCAGTGCCACGGCCTTCATCTACCGTCACCCCCTGGCCGACGCCGCAGCAAAGGCCGCTGCCCCCATCGGTGCCACCATGTGCTTTATCGCCTTGGTCACAGGTTCCATTTGGGGCAAGCCCACCTGGGGAACCTGGTGGGTATGGGACGGCCGCCTGACATCCATGTTTGTCTTGATGCTGCTCTATCTCGGATACATCGCGATCTGGCAGGCCCTAGAAGACCCGCACCGGGCGGCACCCATGGCACGGATCGTCGCCCTCGTGGGGGCCATCAACGTGCCCATCGTGAAATTTTCGGTGAACTGGTGGTGGACTTTGCATCAACCCGCAAGCCTGATCCGCTCAGGTGGACCCACCATTGACGATTCCATGCTCTGGCCGTTGCTGGTGATGATTGCGGCCTTTGCCATGCTTTTTGTATCTCTGCATCTGACTGGCGTCAAAAGTGAAATCGCCGCCCGCAAGCTCCATGCCCAGCGCCTCAGTGCAGCAGGTGAACGCTGATGGACTTCACAGCCGCCAACGTGGGCTATGTGATCGCAGCCTACGCCGTAACTGCGGCAGCGCTGGCAGCTCTCGTTCTTTATACGGTGGGCCGCAATCAACGCCTCAACCGCGCACTGTCTCAGCGCCATGAGGCAGACCCAAAATGAGGCCGCGCCGACATATCATGGCGGCCCTTCCCGTCATTTTATTTGGTGTTTTGGGCGTGGTCTTGTGGAAAGGCCTGGCGGGCGATCCGTCGCAATTGCCATCAACACTGATCGGCAAACCCGTTCCGCAATTCGCGCTGCAGCCCATCACCGGAAGTTCTTGGCCCGGCGTCCAATCGCAGGACTTGCGCGGAACGAAAGTGACGCTGGTCAACATCTTCGCATCCTGGTGCCAACCCTGTCGGACCGAGCATCCGATTTTGATGGAACTGGCAAAGCGCGACGACATTCAGATCTTTGGCATCGACAACAAGGATGATCCCGCCAACGCCATCCGCTTCTTGAATACCCTGGGCAATCCTTACGCAGCCATCGGGGCCGACACCGACGGCAGGGTCACCATTGAGTGGGGCGGTTACGGCGTACCGGAAACATTCGTCGTCGATGCCGCTGGAATCATTCGCTACAAATTTATTGGACCGTTGTCGCCTCAAACACTGATCGACACACTGTTGCCAGAGATTGAAAAAGCCAAGGCCCCGGTTAACCCGGACCAGTTTTAAGCGCGCCGCTTCAGCCGGATTTTCCCAGCAGGCTTTTCAGGAACGACAGCTTCCACCTTGTCCATTTCAGCAGTGAGAATGGAAAGGCACTCAATCATGGACTTGCGCTCTGCACTGGGGATCAGGGCCAGCAGCTGCTTGTCGACAGTTTCAGCACCGCTTTGCGCTGTCCGTAAAATCTTTTTTCCCGCAGGCGTCAGTTTCACCGAATTGGTGCGTGCGTCTTCCTTGCTGCGCCGCCGCTGCAAGTAACCCTGTGCCAAAAGTCGCGCCACAAGATCAGCAAGCGTCGACCGGTCTATGCCGGTCATTTTCACGAGATCTGTCTGGCTGACACCATCATTGGCATCGGCAGCCAGAAGCACCGTATACTGACGATGTGTGAGGCCGGACTTGCCGACCTCTTCCATGTATGCGTGAACTGAATATTGAACCGCCCGTTTGAGCAAGTGCGACACGGATCGCGAAAACTGTTTCAACTCTTTATTGCCCGACATACTTAAACCTGCTCTGGACGAATGTCCCTGAACGGGATTTGATTTTTACTTTCAGAAAATTGCACGGACTGTGCAACCCTCCCCCCTGAAAGCGCCTGACTCCTAGCGTCTCATCTGAGACACGGCAAGCAAAAAGAAACTGCCAGCGTTTTCAAACAAGGCTCTTCGGCATCAAGTGACACGCATCATCAAATCCCAAAGCGAAGTCCGGGGCAAGTCTTGACTCTTGTCGTCAAAAGTGTGCAGCCATTCATCCGTTGACGGACGGATTATCGGTTTTCTCGGTCATATGACGCATCATATAGGGGGCATTGGCCACCGCGAACAATCCGGTCAGGATCAGCAACCCCGGAAACTTGAACAGCACCCATTGCCCTTCGGAAAAATTCCGCCAGACAAACTCATTGAGGCCGGCAAGCACCAGAAAAAATCCACCCCACCGGTATGACAGCGTGCGCCAGGCATCATCGGACATTTCAACCGCTTCACCCAGCAGGTCTTTGAGGAAGAGTCGCTTGAAAAACAGTCCCGAAAAAATGAGCCCGCCAAACAGGAGATGGATGACCGTCACTTTCAGCTTGAAGTATTTCGGATCATTGAGATAAAGCGTCAATCCGCCAAACACGACCAGAAGCACCAATGTGAAAGCGGCCACCTTCGTCACCTTGCGGGTGATCACGTAAGCGACCAGCACAGCAAGTGCCGTCGCACCAATGGTAATGCCCGTCGCCCAGATCAACCCTCCAAAATAATAGGAGGCCAGAAAGGCCACCATCGGACCGAGGTCTGTGACTTGTTTTTCAATATGAGTGAGAGGTCGCGCCATCAGTCATCCAGTCCAGCAATTGCGCGGGCAAAGGCATCCGCGTCGAAGGGTTGCAGATCATCCACTGTTTCACCAACACCCACAGCATGAATCGGCAGTTTGAATCTCTCTGCGATTGCAACAAGAATGCCGCCCCGTGCGGTGCCGTCAAGTTTTGTCATGATCAGTCCGGTGACACCTGCCACCTGGGTGAAAGCTTCAGCTTGGGCAAGCGCATTCTGGCCCGTTGTTGCATCCAGCACCAAAAGCACGGCATGGGGTGCCGCCACATCATATTTCTTGATGACCCTGACCACCTTGTCGAGTTCATCCATCAGATAGGCCTTGTTGTGCAGCCGACCAGCCGTATCAATGAAAAGAATGTCGGTACCATCTGCGGCCGACGCTTTCATGGCATCGAATGCAAGGCCAGCCGCATCAGCGCCCTGTGGCCGCGATATGGTTTCAGCACCAATCCGCTGCCCCCACACTGTCAACTGTTCAATGGCGGCGGCCCGGAAAGTATCACAAGCCGCAAATTTCACTTTGTATCCTTCGCCCGTGGCAATCGCACCCAGCTTGCCAATGGTTGTCGTTTTGCCCGATCCGTTGACGCCCACGACCAGAATGACATAGGGCTTCTCTGTACCAAAGTTGAATGGCACTTCCACCGGTTTCAGCACCTTGCCAACTTCACTGGCCAGAATCTGCTTCACCTCTTCCGGATCGATTTCCTTTTCATAGCGACCCGTCGCAACAGCCTTGATGATCCGTTCCGCAACGGCAATGCCAAGATCAGCCTGGATCAGCGTGTCTTCCAAATCCTGCAAGGTTGTCGCATCAAGCTTGCGCTTGGTGAAAATCGCCGTGATTGACCCGGTCAGGGATTTTGAGGATTTGGACAGTCCGGTCTTGAGCCGCGACAGCCACCCGGATTTTTCAGCGACGGGCTGAGGGACCGGAAGGGGTTGAGGCACCGGTTTTACAAATGGTTTGCTGCGTGGCGTCAGGGGCTCTGGCAGAGGTGCCACTGTGGTAATGGGCGAGGGCTCTCGCGGAGGCCGCACCACAACAGGGGTTGGCACGACCGGCGGGCGGCTCACCTCTGCGGGTGGTGCAACAGCAACACGCGCTGTTTTTTCGACCTTCGGTGCAGATGGTTTCGCAGTTACTTTTCTGACAAGCGTATCGGGCGTCTTCGTCGCGGCTTTCTTTGCAGCGGCGGCAGGCAGATCATCTTTCTTCGAAGCCGGCTTCTTCTTTTCGACGACGGACTTGACCGGTTGTTTTACAGTTTGCTTTGCGGGGCGTTTGACGGGCTCTGGCGGCTTGGCCTTCGCGACCTTGGCAACGGGCGGTTTGGCAGCGGGTGCCTTGACCTTTGTCTTGGATGGAACGGGTTGTTTGATCGCTGGTGGCGGAATTCTTTCAGCCCCTCTCGCGACAACAGGTTCCGGCGCAGCGTCTTCGACAGAGGACTCTTCCGGCAGGTGCTCCGGTTCCGGTGCTGGCAATGCGGCCGGAACGTCAGCGCCCGGTGCTTCATCTTTTTTGCCAACGATCCGGTTGAATAGCTTTTTGAAGAACCCCGCCATCAGGCAACACTCACATCGAGATGTTGGTCATGGGCCGCAACCACGCGGGTCGATACAACTGCGCCGGGCGTCATGTGTTGGGAAAACTTCACCAGGGCAAATTGCGCGGTCCGTCCGCTTGTCGGCGTTTCCACCAGGACATCATGGCGCTGTCCGACTTGTCGCCCCAGAAAATCCCGCAAGCGCGACGCACCCCGTTCACGCAACAGGGCCGCACGTCGTTTGATCACCGATGACTCCACGGCAGGCATGCGGGCTGCGGGCGTTCCGGGTCTCGCCGAGTATGGAAACACATGCAGATAAGTCAATCCGCAAGCATCCACGATGTCGAGCGTGTTTTCAAACATCGCGTCTGTTTCAGTCGGAAATCCGGCCATGAGATCGGCACCGAACACCATGTCCTTGCGGCGGTGTCGCATCTCATTGCAAAACGCAATCGCATCGTCTCGCCCATGCCGCCGCTTCATCCGCTTCAGGATCATGTTGTCACCAGATTGCAGCGACAGGTGCAAATGCGGCATCACCCGCTGGTCACTGGTCAACACATCAATGAGCGCCGCATCAGCTTCAATGGAATCAATCGACGACAACCGCAGGCGCTTGAGGTCTGGCACGGCGCGGAGCACAGCTTCAAGCAGCGCACCAAGCCGGGGCGAACCATCAAGGTCAGCCCCCCAACTTGTCAGATCAACGCCCGACACCACCACTTCGCTGTGGCCGGCATCGACCAACCGCTTCACCTGGTTGATGACATCGGCAACTACGACGGATCGCGAATTGCCGCGTCCAAACGGGATGATGCAAAACGTGCACCGGTGATCACAGCCATTTTGAACTTGCACAAAGGCCCGCGTGCGCCCGGTCAGCCGCTCAATCATGGTCGGCTTGACCTCTTTGACAGTCATGATGTCGGCAACCGAAACCCGCGGCGCATTGCTGCCCTTGAGCCAACTCGTGGCGTGCAGTTTTTCTTCATTGCCCAAGACGCGCGTCACCTCCGGCATCGCGGCAAATGTATGCGCTTCCGTCTGTGCAGCACAACCAGTCACCACAATGGCAGCATCGGGATGGGCGTTGCGGGCCTTGCGAATGGCCTGCCGCGCTTGCCGTGTGGCTTCCGCCGTCACCGCACAGGTGTTGAAAATGATGGTGTTCGAAAGCCCGGCCTTTTCGGCATGGCCGCGCATGATTTCGGACTCAAACGTGTTGAGGCGGCAGCCAAATGTCTGCAGCTCCACGCTCACGCCACAAGTCTTTCTGGCAGCACGCCTTCAAAGTCGTAAGCCACCGGACCCGTCATCAAGACATGCCCGTCGCTGGCCCGGATTTCCATGTTGAGATCGCCACCCGGAAGGGTCATGCGGCAGGCGCGGTCAATGATCTTGATGCGAAAACCGGCGGCCATGACGGCACAGGCCGCAGTACCACAAGCCAACGTCAATCCCGCACCGCGCTCCCAAACTTTCATTTCAATGTGGCTGCGTGTGACAACCTTGGCCAATATGATGTTGGCGCGCTCCGGAAACAGCGGATGGTTTTCCAGCATCGGTCCGATCTTGCCAAGATCAACGACGTCCAGATCCTTCACCCAGAAAATGCAGTGCGGGTTTCCGACGTTGACCACGGATGGCGAGTGGATCAGCGGCGCATCCGCCGGACCCACCTGCAATTCAATATGGCGCGTATCAGCAAAGGCCTCGGACAGCGGAATGTCACGCCAGTCAAATCGCGGCGCTCCATTGTCAATCTGCACCAAGTTGTCGCCAGCCCGTGCCGCCTGCAGCAAACCACCCTTGGTGGCGATGCTGACAGTTTCGGAATGTGTTTCGGCAAACAAGATGTCTGCCACGCAGCGCGATGCATTTCCGCACGACTGAACCTCGCCACCCTCCGCATTCCAGATGCGCATGGTGACGTTTGCCTCCACTGACGGCTCGAGCACGATCACCTGGTCACACCCCACACCGGTGGTGCGATTGGCAATGGCGCGCACCTGGTCGTCACTCAGCGTAACGGCACGCCGACGGGCATCAATGACAACAAAGTCATTGCCAAGTCCGTTCATCTTGCGAAAGGCGATTGCAGCAGCGTCAGCCATGAAGGGGCTTATATGGTGAAAAGCCTGAAAAAAGCTACCCGCGATTGGAGAATTTCAGTCAACTGGTATATGAATTTCGATCCCTGTCTGCTCAGCCGCAGCGTCGGATCCTTCACCATAGACCTCAAATTGCGGACCGATGGCCACCTTCAAGCCCGCCGCTGGCAGGCGTTCGGAAAAGATGGACTCCCAGGTCTTGGAAATACCTGCAATGTCCCCCTCATGGGCAAAGACCGCGACCTTGCGCGCTGGAATGATCAATGTGAACAGATAGCCCGGCACTTCCTGCGGGTCTTTGACTTCCACAGCACACATGTAGTCCATGCGACTGGCCGATTTGTCAAAGGAGTGACACACGCCATAAGCCTTGAAGCCGACCTGTCCCTCGATCTTGCCAAAATCTTCCATGAACGCGACCCATTGCTGTTTCATCGCAGCATCAGACGTCACATCGTAACTGCTGTTTCGCCCGGCAAGGATGAGTTTCTGCGAATGTTCAATGCGGATGGGATGATCGGACCATGCCCGATATGTGACATCAGGTGTGTGGCACTTCAACAGGAAAGACGGGAAAAGCCCACAGCATGAAAAAGGCCGGTGACATGTCACCGGCCTGAATTGATGGGAGTTGGAAATCTCAGATTTTGGCCAGGATGTCCTTGGCCTGCTGCACCCACTTGTCCTTTGTGGTGCGGCCCTTGAGTTCGAGCTTTTCGTCGAGGGCGAAGAGCGCGTCATCTGTCAGGGCGGCGATCTGGTTCAGCGAGGTGATGCCGTCGGCAATCAGCGCCTGCTTGACCTTGAGCCCCATGCCCTTGATGCGACCGATATCATCAGCGGCAATGGCGGCCTTGTGCTGCACTTCCTGTGCTTCTTCATGCAAGGCAAAGGCGGCGCGTTGATCTTCGATAATACGTGCGGACTTGCCGGTGCGACCCTTGAGGTAATACAGCTTGGCGCGGCGAACACGGCCACGGCGCACCAGCTTGATTGAATCGATCATTGGCGAATAGACCGGGAAAATACGTTCCACACCTTCGCCATAGGAGAGCTTGCGCACGGTGAAATTTTCGTTGATGCCGCCACCGGAACGGGCGATCACCACACCCTCATAAGCCTGCACGCGGGTGCGCTCGCCTTCGACCACCTTGACGTTGACAATTACAGTGTCGCCCGGAGTGAAAGCCGGGACGGGGCGCTTGGCCAGCACGGCGGCCACTTGCTCGGCTTCGAGCTGCGCGATAATGTTCATAATCCATATCCTTGTTTGGAAGTTGGCGGTCTTTAGCGGCAAGCCTGTTGAAAAGTCAACCTTTGGTGCCGCGATACTTCGCCCACAGGTCAGGCCGCCGGGTCTGCGTCAGTTTTTCCCGTTCCAGCAATTTCCAGCGGGCGATGGCCTGATGGTCTCCACCAAGAAGAATCTGAGGAATTTCAATGCCTTCCCAGCTGTTTGGCTTGGTGTAGTGAGGGTGTTCCAGCAATCCCCCGGCAAAACTTTCCTCGTCCCCTGATTCAAGCTTGCCCATGACGCCGGGCAGCAACCGGATGACGCTATCGAGCACAACCAGCGCCGCAGGCTCCCCACCCGAGAGGATGTAATCACCAATCGAGACTTCCCGGAGCTGCCGTGCTTCGATGACACGCTCGTCCACGCCTTCGAAACGGCCACAGATAATGAGGCAGCCGGGACCGCTGCTGAGTTCCTGCACAAGTCTTTGGGTCAGTGGCTCGCCGCGCGGGCTCATGAGCAGGCGCGGGCCCTGATGGGGAATGGCGTCTATGGCCCTGGCGAGGATGTCGGGTTTCAACACCATGCCCACACCACCCCCGGCCGGATGATCATCGACGGTGCGGTGCTTGTCGGCAGCAGAATCACGAATATCGCGCACATCGAGTGACCAGAGCCCCGCCTTCAAGGCGCGCCCCGCCAGCGAATGACCAAGGGGTCCCGGAAACATATCGGGAAAGAGCGTGAGAATGGCGGCGTGGAAGGGCATCACTCTTTGTCGAGGAAGCCATCGGGAAGGTCAACAGCAACGTCTTCCGATGTCATGAACCGCACCGGAATGAGCAGGCCGTTGTCGAGTTCGAACAGTTCGCCAGCGCCGAAATTCTGGAAACCGGTGATTGTTCCGATGGCGATGGAATTGTGAGTGACGGTTCGGCCCACGAGATCGGCAAGGAGCGGTTCGGGCGGAAGCTTCGCGCGGTCAACGAAAAGCTCCACACCTCTCAAGGCTTCCGCCGCGTTGCGGTCCGGCACAGTCTTCAGTGTACAGATGAAATGATCCTTGGCCGGTTTCAGCTTCAGAATCTCAACTGCCTTGCCATCGACTGTTTGCAGCGGACCATAGGACGCGATGGCCTTGGGATCAGCGGTGAAGGATTTCACTTTCACCTCACCCTTGATGCCATGGGCACCTGTGATCACACCGAGGAGAATGCGTGACAAGGCTCCCCCTCAGTCACGTCGTGACAGCTCCCCCAGCAAGCTGGAGGAGCGAATGTTGGAAGAGCTCTCAACGCTTCGCTCCCCCAACTTGTTGGGGGAGCTGTGCGAAGCACTGAGGGGGCCTTGGTCAATTAAGCCGCTGGTGCTTCTGTAGAAGCGGCAGCCTTGGCAGCCAGATCAGCAGCAGCCTTTTCGCGTTCCAGGCGCTTCTTGCCAGGCAATGCTTTTTGCGGATTGTTGCGGGCGTCGCGCTTGGCAACACCGGCCTTGTCGAGGAAGCGGAGCACGCGGTCGGTCGGCTGCGCGCCCTTCTTCAGCCAGTCAGCGGCCTTGGCAGCATCGAGGACGACGCGTTTTTCATCGGTCTTGCCGAGCATCGGGTTGAACGAACCAACGATGTCGATGTACTTGCCGTCACGTGGTGATGTCGCAGCCGCCACAACGATGTGGTAGTAGGGACGCTTCTTCGAGCCGGCGCGGCTCAGGCGGATTTTCAATGACATGTGGTTTCTCCTTTAAGTGTCAGTTGATGGTTTTCGGGTGAACGTAAATGTTCATCTGTCCCCTCCCTTGAGGGTGCGGCAGGGGTGGGTGCTTGCTGCAAGGAGATGGATCGAGTGAGATAGCGCATCACTTCTTCTTCCCCAATCCAGGGAGACCCTTGAGCAAACCACCGCCAAGTCCAGGCAATTTAGGCATTCCGCCGCCCAATCCGCCGGGCAGGCCTTTCATCAGTTGGGACAGATCGGGCATGTTGCCGGGGGCGGGCAATCCGCTGCCGCCCTGACTGGCCATCATGTCTTTCAATTCTGGCGGCAGCGCATTCGGGTCCATGCCGGCAAGTTCGGCCTGCATCTTTTCCATCTCGGCTTCGGATGGAATTCCCTTGCCGCCAAACATCTTGCCGAACATGCCCTTGCCCGATCCCATCTGCTTCATCATGTCGGCCATTTGCAGATGCATCTTGAGGAGCTTGTTGATCTCTTCCGGCTTGGTGCCCGAACCTGTCGCGATGCGGCGGCGGCGCTTGCCATCGATGATCTTCGGATTGGCCCGTTCACGCTTGTTCATCGAACCGATAATGGCGATCTGGCGCTTGAACACTGTCTTGTCGAGGTCAACACCTTCCAGCTGTTTGGAAATCTTGCCCATGCCCGGCATCATTTTCATGATGTTGCCCATGCCGCCCATTTTTTCCATTTGGCGCAATTGGTCGGCCAAGTCATTCATGTCGAACGCGCCCTTGCGCATGCGTTCGGCGATCTTTTTCGCCTTTTCATGATCGATAGTTTGCGACGCCTGTTCAACGAGCGAGACCACGTCGCCCATGCCCAGGATTCGTCCAGCGATGCGCGACGGATGGAAGTCTTCCAATCCATCAAGCTTTTCGCCGGTACCCATCAGCTTGATCGGCTTGCCCGTGACGGCCCGCATGGAAAGCGCGGCACCACCGCGGCCATCGCCATCGATCCGTGTAAGGACGATTCCGGTGACACCAATCTTGTCATCGAAGGCCCGCGCAAGGTTCACGGCGTCTTGCCCTGTAAGGGCATCCGCCACGAGAAGCGTTTCTTTCGGCTTCACAATATCGCGGATGGCAGCAGCCTCGGCAATCAGCTCTTCATCGATATGCAGGCGGCCTGCCGTATCGAGCATCACGATGTCGTAAGCCCCCTTGCGGGCTTCCGACATGGCGCGCTTGGCAATTTCCTGCGGCGTCTGTCCCTTGATGATGGCGAGCGTGTCCACCTTCACCTGTTTGCCCAGAATTTCGAGCTGCTCTTGGGCTGCGGGCCGGCGCGTATCGAGCGACGCCATCAGAACTTTGCGCTTGTCGCGCTCAGTGAGGCGTTTTGCCAGTTTCGCTGTCGTCGTGGTTTTGCCGGAGCCTTGCAGACCCACCATCAGAATGGCGACCGGCGGCGAGGCCCGAAGGTTCAACGCCGACTGTTCCGACCCCAGTGTTTCCACCAACTGGTCATGCACGATCTTGACCACCATCTGGCCGGGCTTGATCGATTTCACGACCTCGGCACCGACGGCCTTCTCGCGCACCTTTTCGGTGAAGGTCTTGACGACCTCAAGGGCGACGTCCGCCTCAAGCAGCGCACGACGCACTTCGCGCATGGCCGTATCGACATCAGCCTCGGAGAGTGCGCCTCGTCCGGTCAGCTTGTCGAAAATGCCACTCAGGCGATCGCTTAAGGTTTCAAACATTGATCTTTCCCTGCCTCAAATCCAAACGACAACGACACCCGGGGGCGCGACGCGCTGCCAGATGTTTGGCCACTGCACCTCTTGGGAGTATCCCATGTGTGCAGGGGCTCGAAGACGTTCAAGTCTTGAGATTGCTGCGGCCTATAGGGGAACAGGGGGCGGGTGTCAAATTGGGGGCTACAGGTCGCCCGGCGTGAGACCTGTCGTTTTCGCAATGCGGACCAACATACTTGGGCCGATTTCCTCGCCATCATGAAATGCAAAGACGACATCTGGCCAGCCATCGCGGGTGAGTGTGCGGTGCGAACCTGTTTGACGTTTGATTGTCCAACCTATTCGTAGCAGTGCAGACAAAACGCGCTTTGCCTTGGCCGCCGGAAACCGGTTCATTCCGCTGCGACGACGATACGAACATTCATGGGCAGCGATTCACTATGTTCGATGCGTTCTGCCAACACGCGAAGCGCGAGTGCTTCTGCCTTGCCAATGGCTTCCTGTTGTGTTGCACCATAGGCGAGAACGCCGGGAAGTTCGGGGACTTCGGCGATCCAGCGGCCATCAGTTTCAAGTTCGGTATCGAAGGTGAGGTCCATAGGACTTTGATAGCACATCTTGATCCAAACCCGAAATAGTCTCGCTGTCCTTTCCGGCACCCCATAGCTCGTCTTTTTTTCATCTTGCCCGCAGTCCCCGCCCTGGTTTACGTCCAAAAATGCTTGCGAAAAGCCGCTTGATCCTTGCGCGCATTGCAATCCACATCATGATCCGCTTCACCCGGTAGTACAGGTCCTTGAGCATGAATACCCCAATCACGGACACGAGCAGGTTTGCAAAAAGCAGGAAGATCAGAATTGCAACGCCGCCCCAGCCCAAAGGTGATTGACCCATGAAAGCGACATAGATGGCCATGACCATGACAATGACGCCCAGCCAGAAAATCAGTGTCACCGGACACATGATGAGCACCAAAAGCGTTGTTTTTACAAACTCAGACGGTGTCTCCTTGAGGATTCTCTGAAACCAGTCCGCGGCCTCCTGTTGGTCCTGTTGGGCATTGGCACTCTCATATCCGGCATAGGTGCGAGCTGCGCCAGATTCAAAACGTTGATCATAGGCAGTACGTTTTTTTGCATCAACAAGTACAGAATAGGCTTCCAGTATTTTCAACAAACTGCTTGTGAGCAGCCAGTTTCTCGTCCTCAGAAAGAAACTTGTCGGGATGCCAATGCCGCGCCTTGTCGCGCCAGGCCTTTTTGATGTCTTCGTAGCTGGCATCCTTTCGGACCCCAAGAATGTGGTAATAATCCTTGACGATCCTCATCTTCACGATCAGTCCATCCCGGCGTTTATAAGGCTCATGATCATGCTGCTGAAAAAGAACAGCCAAGTTGCTGCAAACGCGAAGCCCACAAATCTCCTGTAGTTTCTTTCATTGTCACGCTTGTCATAGTGATCAACGATGATTGAAAGCATAACTGATGCGGCACAAACAACAGCGGCGGTCATCAACCAGGCTTCAATACCATCAAGATGGAGACCGCCAGAGTGTTTGCCTAAAAATCGCCGTCGCTGTCTGCCTGGAATAAACAAGTCATCAATCCACAGTCCATATGCGCAATAGAGCAGCATCACTCCTGACGTGATGCCGTAGGCCCAACGCACTGCAGCCGATATGTGATTGGGCCGGTAGGAGCCATCCCCCTGTGAACTCGCGCTGGGATTTTCTGGTACTTTGCCATGACCGTCGGATTTCATTCAAACACCCTGTTTTGAGCCGGAGTGAACTTCAAATTGGGCGGCAGGTTAGTCAACATTGCTGCGGCTTCTACTGAGTTTCAAGATATGGGCACCACATAACTCGTCATCTTCACGATCAACCCATCGCGCAGCACATAGGCGTTGTGAAACCGCGCCTTGAACACACCGCCCCCCACAAATTTGTTTTCGACATAACCTTCCACCGTCACGCGTTCTCCTTCCGCCGTGAAATGGCGCAACTCAATCACGGGCGGGCCGTCGGCGGTGGGATTGGTGATGAAACTGCGGAATTCGTCCCGGCCATGGGCAGTGAAATGCGGCGGCACCTCCCACACGATGTCATCGCCCAGGCAGGCGATGATCGCATCATGGTCGCCTGCTTCGAACGCTGCGTTGATCCTTCGTACCACATCAATGTTGGACGTCATGGGCATTTTCCATCTGCTTTGGTTGGCGCAATGCTAGTTGCGTTCCACCCATCCTGTCCAGATGTCCCGCACCGGCAACAAGATCACCATTAATCCCACCAAGATCAGGGCAGCACCCAGTAACCGCATGTTCGAAAAGGTTTCATCCAGCACAATATACGCCGACAGCGCACCGAACACCGGCACCAGCAGGGCAAAGGGGGCTGCCGTGCTGGACGCATATGTCGCCAGCAATTTGCCCCAGATGACAAAACCAAGCCATGTCGAACACACCACCACAAAGACCAGCGCCGCCACAGTGAGCATGCTCATGTTCTGAAATGTCGTCACGATCCGTTCCGGCCCTTCAATGGTCAGGCTCAGTGCAAAGGCTGGCACGATAGGAACGAGATTGGTCCAGGCAACACCTGCCAACGTGCCGAACTGCCCGGATGGGCCAGCCTGCCGCATAGTAATATTGCCATAGGCCCAGCTGGCAGCAGCAAGCACGATCAGCACCATGGCCAGAGCTGGAATGGTGGTACCAGAGCCCACGGTCGCTGCAATGCTCAAAAGTCCTGCAACAGCAATGGTGCCACCCACATAGTGCCGCAGGATCGGGCGCTCGCCCAGCACCACCACTGACAAGAAAATGGTGATAAACACCTGCAACTGCAACGTCACTGAGGAAAGCCCCGCCGGCATGCCGTGCGCCATGGCCGCAAACAGGAAAACATATTGGCCAAGAAATGTCGTCAGCCCCACGATCACCATGGGCTTGAGCAACAGGCCCTGTGGGCGTGGCAGAAAAAACACCGGAAGGCACGACAGCGTAAAGCGAATGGCCGTGAGCAGAAACGGCGGCACGTCATGCAGGGCCACCTTCAGCACCACAAAATTGAACCCCCACATGGCAGCCATGACGACACCGAGCAAAATGTGGATGGGTTTCATACCTGTCGCTTTAGGAGGGCGGCCAGCGAGGAGCAACAGCCGATGGGCTGCAAACGTGCAAACCTCCCATGATTTGACAACACCAGCCAACGCGCTAGATAGCGCCAAACCTTCATCAATCCGGGATACCACCCCATGGCCAAACCACGCACACTCTACGACAAGATCTGGGATGATCACCTTGCCCACGAAGCGGAAGACGGCACCTGTCTGCTTTATATTGATCGCCACCTTGTCCATGAAGTGACGTCCCCGCAAGCTTTTGAAGGCCTGCGCATGACCGGGCGCAAGGTGCGTCATCCGGAAAAAACCCTGGCCGTTGTTGATCACAATGTGCCAACGACCGACCGCTCCAAGGGCATCGCCGAGGCGGAAAGCCGCATCCAGGTTGAAACCCTCGCCAAGAATGCAAAAGACTTCGGCATCGAATATTTCCATGAGCGCGACAAGCGCCAGGGCATCGTTCACGTGGTCGGGCCGGAACAGGGTTTTACACTACCGGGTACGACCATTGTCTGCGGTGACAGTCATACCTCCACCCACGGCGCATTTGGTGCGCTCGCCCACGGCATCGGCACATCGGAAGTGGAACACGTGCTGGCCACCCAAACCCTGATCCAGAAAAAAGCCAAGAACATGAAAGTGGATGTGTCTGGCAAATTGCCGAAGCACTCCACGGCGAAAGACATCATCCTCGCCATCATCGGCGAAATAGGAACCGCAGGTGGCACCGGCTCCGTGATCGAATTCACCGGCGAAGCCATCCGTGATCTGTCCATGGAAGGCCGCATGACGGTCTGCAACATGACCATCGAAGGTGGCGCACGCGCGGGCATGATCGCCCCTGACGAAAAAGCCTACGCCTATCTGGACGGCCGCCCCCGCGCACCCAAAGGCGCGCAATGGGATGCCGCCCGCACCTACTGGGATAGTCTGCACACGGACGAAAATGCGCATTTTGATCGCATCGTGAATATCGACGGTGCCAACCTGCCACCCATCGTCTCCTGGGGCACGTCACCTGAAGACGTCATGGCCATCACCGCCGCCATTCCGAACCCGGACGACATCGCCGACGAAGGCAAGCGCCAGTCCAAATGGCGCGCTTTGGAATACATGGGTTTGAAGCCCGGCCAGAAAATGACCGACGTGTCCCTCGACGTCATTTGGATTGGTTCCTGTACCAACGGTCGCATCGAGGATCTGCGCAATGTCGCCAGTATCGTCGAAGGCAAGAAAATCGCAGGCTCGTTGGCCTACGCCATGATCGTGCCCGGCTCAGGCCTCGTGAAAGAACAGGCTGAAGCCGAAGGCCTGCACAAGATTTTCCTGGCCGCAGGTTTTGAATGGCGCGAACCCGGCTGCTCCATGTGTCTGGGCATGAACCCTGACCAGTTGAAACCCGGCCAGCGCTGCGCCTCCACCTCCAACCGCAATTTTGAGGGCCGCCAAGGTTATCGCGGTCGCACCCACCTGCTGTCACCGCAAATGGCAGCAGCAGCGGCCTTGACAGGGAAGTTTACCGATATCCGTCACTGGACACCCTGACGGACCATCCAGGTGCATTTGCATTAACCATTTAAAAACGCGCCCGTGGCTAGAACCTGACGGGTGGGCGCGGTGAATCTGACGCGAGGGAACGACGTTGACAACAGAAGTACGAGCAGACGCAAAATTTCTCCGCCGCATTTGGCTGGGACTGGTTTTTCTGACCCTGATCGCAGGCATCATTGCCGGTGTGACGACCGTCAACGCCATGGACACGAACCCGCAGGCCTGCCTGTTTTTCTGCGCTTGAGATTCAGTTGAACCGTTGACGCATCGGGGTTAGAAGCCCCGCCATGAAACCAACCATTTTCATCGACGGCGAGGCTGGCACCACGGGCCTCCAGATTCGCGACCGGCTGAAGTCCCGGCGCGATCTTGAGATCGTGTCGATTGATCCGGCCAAGCGCAAGGACACGGGCGCCAAACGCGACCTGCTGAACACAGTTGATGTCGCCATCTTGTGTTTGCCAGATGATGCCGCCAAAGAAGCCGTGGCCCTCATCGACCCGCAATCCAGAACCCGCATCATCGATGCCTCCACCTCGTTTCGCGTCCACCCCGACTGGGCCTATGGTTTTCCAGAAATGGAACGCGCCCAGCGCGACCGCATCGCCAATGCCGACCGGGTCGCAAATCCAGGGTGCTGGCCACAAGGCCTCATCGCCCTGGTGAAGCCCCTTGTCGCAGCAGGTCTGCTGTCGACTGACATGCAATTGAGTTACGCTGGCGTGTCCGGGTATTCCGGCGGTGGCAAGAAAATGATCGAGGACTATGAGGCACGAGGATTCGCTGCCCCGAGCTACGCACCCTACGCCCTCACCTTCAATCACAAGCACCTGCCGGAAATGAAACACTACACCGGCCTCGACCACGACATCGTGTTTCAGCCTGTCGTCGGTAACTTTGCCCAAGGCATGTTGACCACCGTCCCTCTGACATCAGCGATGCTGAGGAAGGGCGTCACCGGCAAAGACATTCATGAAGCAATTGCGGCCCATCACGCCACGTCACGATATGTGAAACTGGCAGCGATGGATGCCGCCGATAACCTTGATCCACAGGCCTTCAACAACACCAACACCATGCAGCTCCATGTGTTCGCCAATGAACAGCGCGGCCACATCGTGCTGATGGCCATCTATGACAATCTCGGCAAGGGTGCTTCCGGTGCCGCCGTGCAAAATCTCAATCTCATGATCGGCGCTGACGAAGCGTTGTCGGTCGATCTCGCAGCGTAAAGGATCCCACATGCAAAAATTCGAAACTCTCACAGGTGTTGCAGCACCCTTGAACATCGTCAACATCGACACCGACATGATCATCCCGAAACAGTTCCTCAAGACGATTCTGCGCACGGGCCTCGGAAAATCCCTGTTTTTCGAAATGCGCTACACCCAGGAAGGCAAGGAACTCCCTGACTTTGTGCTCAACAAGCCAGCCTACCGCAAATCCGAAATCCTCGTTGCCGGCGACAACTTCGGCTGCGGTTCATCCCGCGAACACGCGCCCTGGGCCCTCCTCGACTTCGGCATCCGCTGCGTGATCTCAACGAGCTTCGCTGACATCTTCTACAACAACTGCTTCAAGAACGGCATTCTCCCCATCGTCGTCTCGCCCGATGATTTGAAAAAACTCATGGACGATGCCGAACGCGGTGCCAACGCTACTTTGACCATCGATCTCCCCAATCAGGAAATCCGCGGTCCCGACGGCGGCAAGGTGAAATTCGATCTCGACCCCTTCCGCAAACACTGCCTCATGAACGGCCTCGACGACATCGGCCTCACCATGGAGAAGGCAGCCAGCATCGACGCTTTTGAGAAGAAGGCGGCGACAAGCAGGACGTGGTTGTAGTCTTCCCCTTCTCCCTTTCGGGAGAAGGATTAGCCATGAACGCCATCCTCACCACCGTCCTCCCCGTCTTCGGCCTCATCGCCCTCGGCTATCTGCTTGCGAGGACCAACATTATCGACGCCGCTGCAGGCCGCGGCATTTCGCTCTTCGTCTTCAACGTCGCCATCCCGGCATTCCTCTTCCGCTCCGTGGCAACAATTGGCGAAACCGTCGCCGCACCCTATGCGTTGTGGTTTGCTTTTTTCGGAGGCCTCGCCATCGCCTGGATCGCTGCCGCATGCGTCTCACGCTTCATCGATAGCCTGAATGAGTCAGGCGGGGCCGCTGCCTCCATGGCAACTGGATTCGGCAATCTCGCTCTCCTTGGCACACCGCTCGCACTGGCCCATTTTGGCCCCGCCGTCGCAGCACCCGTGGGCCTGATCATATCCATTCATGCGCCCACCCTGTGGTTCGCCGCCACCTTGCACCGCGAACTGGCCCAACACAGCCAAGGATTCTCGCTGGCTTCAACCGCGCGCGAATTGGTCAAGCAGCTTGCCACCAATGCTATCATCCTCGCACTTCTGGCAGCCGCCCTCTGGCGCTGGACGGGGCTGGGCTTCCACCCGGTCCCCGATAAGATGCTCGCCATGCTCGGCGAAGCGGGCGTGCCAACCGCTCTTGTCGCATTGGGCGTATCACTCGCAGGATACTCATTGAGAGGCGCTTGGGGCGGCATGTTCGCCTTGATCGCCATGAAGATGATCTTGATGCCCGTCGCCGTTTTCTGTCTCGCCCGCTATGCCGTCACCTTGCCACCGCTGTGGCTCAAGATTGCTGTACTGCTGGCCGCCATGCCCACCGGAGCCAATGCTTTTCTTTTTGCCCAGCGCAACAACGAAGCTGTCCCCGCCGTCTCCGGTGCCATCGCATTGGGCACAGGCCTCGCCGCAATATCCGCCGCCGCATTATTGTGGATGTTCGATCACAATTGGATCTGATCACGTCTCGGGGATGGACTTGCCCCACCAGGATGCCGATTGCATTTCCTTGAGCCGCGACACCGTGCGCTTGAATTCGAAGCCGTGTCGGCCCTTGGGATAGAGCTGTTCGGCAGGTGCCGCCGCCGTTGCCACAAGCCGCGTTCCGGCATCATAGAACGTATCGATCATCAGAACGAACCGCTTGGCTTCATTGCGCTGATCGACTGTCAGCACCGGGATGTTTTCAACAAACACCGTTCGGAATTTTTTGGTGAGCGCCAGAAAATCCGGTGGACCCAGCGGCTGTCCGCAAAGCTCCGCAAAGGAAAACCGGGCGCAGCCATGTGCGGCACGCGGCACCAACAGCGTCCGGCCAAGTATGTCAAGTTCAGTCGGTTCCCCGGCTGAGCCATCTGTCAACCTCACCCACAGGGCATCAAGTTTCGTCCCATCAGGCGGAACAATGAACGTCTCATGGGACTTGACCCGACCGAGGCGATAATCAGTGGCACTGTCGAGCGAGATCACATCAAGACCGTCGCGCAATTTTTGAATGAACGGCAAAAACAGCTGGCGATTGAGACCGTCCTTGTAGAGGTCCTCCGGTGCCAGGTTTGAGGTGGTGACAAGACACACGCCGCGCAATTCCAGGGCCTCAAACAAACGGCCAATGATCATCGCGTCAGCGATGTCGGTGATCTGCATTTCATCAAGGCACAGGAGCCTGCAGTCGAGCGCCAATCGATCGGCCACATGGCTGATCACATCGTCACCACGATAGGCACTGCGCAGTGCATGCACCTCCTGCATGAAAGCGTGAAAGTGCACCCGGCGCTTTGCAATGTTCTCGAGACCGTCAAAGAACATGTCCATGAGCATGGTCTTGCCGCGACCAACCTCGCCGTGAATGTACAGGCCGCGCACGGGAGGCGGGTTCAGTTTCCGCAAGATCCGCGCCACGAAACCAGGGGGCACCGTGTCCGCCAGCCGCTGCTGCAGATCGGCAAGTTTTTCAATGACGCGGACTTGGCCCGCGTCCGGCTTGAGCGTGCCGTCGCGGAGCAACTGGTCGTGGCGCAGCTTGACGCTCACGGCGTCAGGTCAATGCTGGCAGCCTGCTGAGAAAATACTGCAGGAGCGTGATATAGGCCGAGGCCATGGCGATGTAGGAGAAGGCGGCAATTGACGTTTGCAATGACGTGAGCGGTATCAGATCGGCATCGATTTGTCGGGGTTTGAGGTTGGCCAGCACAGCGATGCCGCCAAAAATAATAAGGATCATTTGGTCCAGCAAGAGACCCAAGGCAATGATCACGAGACCCGTGATCAGCAGTCCGATGCGCGCAAATGATCCCATCAACCGTGCCAGGACCGAACGCAGCGCAATGCCGCCATCCAGGGGTTCAACCGGCAGCAGATTGAAGATGTTGATCAGGCCAAAGACGAGGCCGGCACGGATAAACAGACCGGGATCACCGTCGCCGAAATACAGCAGCAAGGCGCAAATGATGGTGAAGATGCAACTGAATCCCGGTCCCATCAGCGCTGCAAAAACCGACTGGCTCTGGGTTTCAAATGGCAGTCGCGGCATGGCGATGGCACCCAGAAACGGCAGGAACAACATGCGGCCCCAAGGCTGGCCAATCAGGCGATAGGCCAGAAGATGACCAAACTCGTGAATGAAGAGAACGAGGATGACCAGCATGGCACCGCGCCAGCTCAGGATTGAAGCAAAAGTGGCCATGGTCAGCAAGCCGGTCACAAGGGCAATGGCGGCGGCAATGATGTTGTAGGGTCGGTCGTCAGCAACACCTGTTTCGATCAGGCTCTTGAGTCGGAATGAACCACCCCACAAATCGGCCCGCGCCGTGATTTGCGCAAGAACCGGGCGCGGCCCCCAGCTGTAGGCGGTTCTGAGGCGTGTGCCGCCCGGTTCCTCTGTCAACTCATGGGTGATGTCGAGCAGCTCCGACGATTTCGGCTTGTCGTCCAAGCCCTCGCGCCGGAACACGAGTTTTTGGCCGGGAATGCGTTCTGCCACCCTGAACAGGGCATTGAAGCTTTTGGATACGCCACCCATCATGGTGGTTGTGTAGGTCATCCGGTAAATGTCTTTGTCTGGATCAATCAATTCGTGACGGATGATGGTCCGACCATATTCGTTGATCTTTCCGTCATGAATATCAAGTTGCCGGAACACTTTCTCGGCACTGGCCTTGATCAGCAGATTGGTGCGCGGCGTGAGACTGATGCGAAAACCCATCAGGCCCAGGAGCAAGAGTGCCAAGGGAACTTCCCAGCCGAAGGAATTCAACAAAGAATACATAAACACAGCCTCACACCAAACCAAAGGCGAACCTAACCGTTGTGGTGTTAACAATCTGGAAACTCAACCTTGGCCCGGACTTGTCGGCCCCCCTCAGGCCTTCGGCCAGCTCCCCCAGCGAGCTGAGGGAGCGATTGTGGGGGCAGCTCCCGCAACTTCGCTCACCCAACTTGTTGGGGGAGCTCCGCGCAGCGGTGAGGGGGTGGTGACGCCAGAAAGATTTCTTTCCCATCTCAAGATTCTTCTTGACATGTCTTAGAATATATGCCTATGGTGGGATGATGGTTCTGGAAAGGAGGGACAATGTCGACAGTGTACCGAAATTGCCAGAACCATGGGCAGCGCCTGCAGGAAAAAGGTCCACACGCCTTGATCCTCCGGGAGCCGATGGCGAGACCCTTGGGCACTAGGACCCGAGCGCCTTCAGTGGCTAATCATGTCTGGGAGCATCGTCTTCCAGGCCTCTGTAAGAGCAGACCAAAGGCCAAAATCGCTGCGTTTCTGAACCAGGCTTCGAGCCAAACCACCTTTTTCCACCACCACATGCGCAGGCTTGAAGCCAGGGCGGGGACATACCCTCCTTCTTCCCTCCACCGTACACGCGCTCCGCCGTGATGGCGTCAAACACAGTCAAGCTTTGATCAAGGGCGCATGCGGGCAGGCATGTGTCGGCAGTTGCCCTGTGAGTCGTGGGTCGTCGTGAATTTCCACCGACACCGCATAGGGCGTGAACCCCGATCTGATGTAGAAAGGCAAGGCCGCCGGGTGGTCAAACGTACAGGTATGAACAATAAGACGGGAAATTGGCCTTTGCCAGGCGCGTCTCAGGGCCTCATCCATCAGCGCACGCCCCAGCCCGCCACCGATCTTGTGCGGTACAAGACCGAAAAAGGCCAACTCGACCGTTGCACCGGAGCGGAAATCAAGTTCCAGAAGGCCACAGAATTCCGAGCCTTGCATCAGGGCAAAAGACTGAACTTCAGGGTTCGCCAGGATAGCGGACAGATCTCCGTCGGCCATGATAATGCGCGAAAACCACATGAGGTCTTCCCCCACCGCCTTGAACCATGTGCGATAGGTCACAAGATCGGTTGCATCGATTTTCTGCAAGGTCAGGCCACCGGGAAAAGGCGAGAGGACACGATCCGGCAAGGCATGCATGTCCAGAAATGTCGCGACATTGGCCAGTTTGCCCTTGGGCAATTCATGGTAACCATTGGGAAGATCAAGTTTCGGCATGAGCACTCAAGTGTCGTGATGGAATCCAGACGAAACCGTCATCATCCAGAATCATGCATTCGCGCAACCCGTGCGGTTTGTCGATGCAACCCGCCAGAACCGTGTAGCCAAGTTGTCTGGCCCGTGCTTCCGCCGCGTCCGGGTCCACGTCGTAACAGCGCAACTCGACGCCAACACCCCGGGGCACATCCGTCAGGAGCGTTCCATACAGTTCGTTGCCACGATAAGTCTGCTTCATGTGCAACATGAAGTCCTTGCCATGCAACATGAGGGCGGCAAACCCGTCAGAGGAAAATAACAGTTTCGCACCAAGGACTTGGGTCGTGAAGTGAACACCGCGTGCGACGTCGTTCACAATCAGGTTGAAGCCCAGACCAGACAGGGACCGACCATAATCAGGCGCTGACGGCGTCTCGGTCATGTCGGCTTCTTCAACAACCACGCGTGTTCCTTGGCGTTGTTGAATTTCCAGATCCGCACCGGACCAGCCATGACATTGAGATAATAGAGATCATAGCCGTGAATGGTGGCGCAGGGGTGATAGCCCTTGGGCACCATAACCACATCGCCATCCTCTACGGCCATGGATTCATCAAGCTTGCGATCATCGGTATAGACGCGCTGAAACGCAAAACCCTGCGGCGGGTTGAGGCGGTGGTAATAGGTTTCCTCAAGCAACGACTCGTGCGGAAGATTGTTCTTGTCGTGCTTGTGGCTCGGATAAGAAGACGTTGAACCGTTGGGCGTGATCACTTCGACCACGAGCAGGCTTTCGGCGCGCGGGTCCTGTTCCGGTAAAATGTTGCAGACGTAGCGCGTGTTGGAACCCTTGCCCCCGGGTTTCAATGGAGAGCGTGTCAGGTGCGATGACGGCAACATCCTTGCCGCCCTTGGCCGGAGCGGTACAGACGTTGATCACGCAGTCGGTTGTGGCCTCGACCGACCATTTTGATTTCGGCGGCACATAGACCGACCAGGGCTTGCCATCGAAGACCGACATCCGCTGGCCCAGTTCACCCAGGTCCTTGCCGTCAACTGTCACGCGGCCCTTGCCAGAAATGAAAACAAGGCAGGTTTCGCGCTTGGCTCTCCATGCCCTTGGCAGATTTGCCTTTGGCCAGGTTCCACACATCGTGGCCCACATATTTCCATTTGGCGGATTTGGGTGTGACGGAAATAATTTTCCCGGCGCGCTTCTTGGGCTTGATGAGAAGTTTTGGCATGGCTCAGCTTCCGATCCGTTGCAGTTTCCCGCGCTTCTTCCAATCCTTGCGGGCGGCTACAACTTGCTTGCGTGACGACACTTCCGGCACACCGACATCCCACCAGTACCCACCGGCGTCAGTTGATGGCATGGGGTCAGTGTCGATGACGATGGCCGTTGTCTTCGATGATTTGCGGGCCCGCTTCAGGGCTGCTTCGAGATCGGCCAGTGATGTCACCTTTTCGGCGACGGCTCCCATGCTCTCCGCATGTTTGACAAAATCAACTGAGTGGTTGGCACCATCCAGCGTGTTGTAATCGAAAAGGTTGTTGAACCGTTCGCTGCCGGTGGCGTGTTGCAAGCGGCTGATGCAGCCATAGCCCCGGTTGTCAGTGATGACCAAGGTGATCTTGGTACCGAGCATGACGGCGGTGGCGAGTTCGGAGTTGGCCATCATGTAGGTGCCGTCACCAGTCCAGACGACAATCTCGCGATCCGGGTTGGCCATCTTGGCACCGATGCCACCAGCGATTTCATAACCCATGCAGGAGAAGCCGTATTCCATGTGATAGGAGCCGGGATAACTTGCTTCCCACAATTTATGCAATTCACCAGGCATTGTGCCTGCGGCACAGAGCACGGTGACATCACGGCCGAGCGCGCGTTGCACGGCACCGATGACTTGCGAGTCGGCAGGCAATTCGGCGTTGCTGGCCCGGGTGTACTTGGCGGCAGTCGCAATCCATTTTCGGCGTTCGGATTTGGACTTCGCTGTCCAGGCCGAAGGTGCGGTCCACTTGCCGAGGTTGATGGAAAGCTCTTCGAGTCCCACTTTGGCGTCAGCGATCAAGGGCAGGCTGCGATGCTTGGTGGCATCAAAGCTTTGCGTGTTGAGGCCGATGATTTTGCGCTTTTCGTTCTTGAACAATGCCCAGGAGCCAGTGGTGAAATCCTGCAACCGCGTGCCAACGGCGAGGATCACATCGGCATTTTCGCATGTGATATTGGAGGAACCCGTGCCCGTGACACCGACAGCACCCATGTTCAATTCATTGTCAAACGGGAGCGATGATTTTCCGGCCTGGGTTTCGACGACAGGAATGGCGTGGCGGGCGGCGAAGTCTTTCAGGGTTGCCGTGGCTTCGGAATAGAGCACGCCACCCCCAGCAATGATGACCGGTTTCTTCGCAGACTTGAGAGCCTTTACGGCCGCTGCCAGTTCATCCTCATCGGGGCGCGGACGGCGCGTGGCCCAGATTTTTTCGTCGAAAAAATCCTCCGGGTAGTCGAACGCTTCAGCCTGCGTATCCTGACACATGGAAAGCGTGACGGGACCGCAATCGGCAGGATCAGTGAGCACGACCATGGCGCGATTGAGAGCCGGGATCAGTTGTTCGGGACGCACGATGCGGTCGAAATAGCGCGACACCGGTTTGAAGCAATCATTGGCGGTGATGGTGCCGTCGTTGAAATCCTCGACCTGTTGCAAAACCGGATCCGGAAAGCGCGTGGCGAAGACATCGCCGGGGAGCAAGAGAATGGGAATGCGGTTGACGTGGGCCACAGCGGCGGCCGTGACCATGTTCAAGGCGCCGGGGCCAATGGATGAGCTGACGGCCATCATGCGGCGGCGATTGCTGGCTTTGGCAAAGGCCGTCGCAGCATGGGCCATGGATTGTTCATTGTGGCCACGGTAGGTCGGGATATCCTTGCGGTGGGCGAAGAGGGCTTCACCGATGCCTGCCACATTGCCATGGCCGAAGATGGCCCAGACTCCTGCGAAGATGGGCGTTTTCTTGCCATTCACCAGGGTCATCTGGCGGGTCATGAATTTCACCAGCGCTTGCGCTGCTGTCAGCCGGATTGTTTTTGCCATGATCTTACGACGTGCCTCTTGCCTTGTTCCATATTTGCACAAGACTGCCGAATTTGTCAGCCATCATTGTGACAGCGTCTTCATCCGACATCTTGCCGCTGAGCCATTTTTCCGCCGCCTCATTGAATATGGTGCGGCCAACAGCGAAGCCTTTTACCATTTTTTTGTCAGCGACAGCGCGGAAACCTTTTTCCAATTCGGCAGCGGGTGCTTCAAGGCCGAGCAGCACAATGCCGCGACAGTGGGGATCGTGTTCGGCGATGACGGCTTCGATTTCATCCCAGGCCTTGGGCGAAGCTTGCGGCTCTAGCTTCCACCAGTCAGGCTTGATGCCCAGCGCATAGATTTCGCGCATGGCCCGTGCCGTTGTATAGTCATCCATCTTGCCGTTCTTGCTGGCAATGATTTCGATCAGCAATTCACGGCCCACCTTGCGGGCAGCTTCGTAGAGCTGGCGGTATTTTTCGAGCTGTTGGTCTTTCAGGTCCTGTGGATCGTCAGGATGATAAAAGGCGAGGCACTTGATGCAATGATCGACGGGCCATTCGACCAGACGCGATCCGACATCTTGCGTGAATTCAAACTGCAAGGGACGTGAACCCGGCTGTTCCAATGGCCGCCCCACCCAAAGTCCCAGTTTCGCCGCATCGAACATGGCTTCGCGGCCATAGGTGTCATCGAGCAATGTGCCAAAACCGTCGCGCCCCTTGGAAACTTTTCCGATGGCTTGCATGGCGAGGCGCTTGAACGGTGCAATCCTGTCTCGCAATGCGCCCACCTTGTCTGCCATGTCTTCCAATTGCTTGCGGTGGTCGATGGCGAAAGCCAAAAGGTTTGGCCATTGTTTGCGCCGCGTGGTGGCGTGATGCAGATGGTTGAGGTTTTCATCTTTGCGCAAGGCCAGATGTTTCGAGCCGTGTTTGAGGAAATATTGCAGTTCTTCGAAGGTCACATATTCCGGCGAACACAAGAGGCGCGATACGGCAAAAGCCCCGCAGGCATTGGCCCAGGTGGCACAAGTTTCGTAGGGCTCGTCCTTCAGCCAGCCGCGCAAGAAACCCGACATGAAGGCATCGCCAGCGCCCAGCACATTATAGACTTCGATGGGGAAACCTTTTCCGACGATCCCCTTGTCGAGTGAATCCGGAATGGCTGACGGATAAACCACGCAACCCATGGGGCCGCGTTTCAGGACGATCACACCTTTGGAAAAGGTGCGAATGGTGCGGAGCGCCTCGAGTGTGTCTTCCGTGCCGCCAGCAATGGCGACTTCTTCTTCGGTGCCGATGATCAAGTCACAATCAGCGAGAATGGATTGCAGATGGGCCGTGACCTTGTCAGATTTGATGTAGCGCTCTTCGCCTGCGGCATGGCCCGCGAGACCCCACAGATTGGGGCGGTAGTCGATGTCGATGATGATTTTGCGGCCGGCTTTTTTGGCGATGGCCATGGCCTTGCGTTGGGCGGCATCGGTGTTGGCTTTGGCAAAGTGCGTGCCGGTGACAAGAAGGGCGCGGGCAGACAGAACAAAGTTCTCGTCCACGTCTGACACATCAAGGGCCGAGTCAGCACAATTGTCGCGATAGAAAATCAGAGGGAAGGATTTGTCACTTTCAACGGCCAGCAGCACCAGTGCGGTCAGTCGCTGTTTGTCCGTGGTGATGCCCTTCGTGGACACACCTTCACGCGTCATCTGCTCCAGCACGAAGCGGCCCATTTGCTCATCCCCCACACGGGTGATGAGACCCACCTTCAGGCCCAGACGAGAGGTGCCAATGGCAATGTTGGACGGCGAGCCACCAACGGATTTGGCAAAGGATGTAATGTCCTCGAGCCGTGAGCCAATCTGTTGACCGTAAAGATCGACAGAGCAGCGGCCCATGGTGATGACGTCAAGTTCAGGTACGGCCTGTGGTGCAGACGCCATGGGAAATCCTCCGGGGTTCGAAAACCGCTATGAAACAAAAGCTCCAAAGCAAGTCAAGTTAGAATGTTCATTCTGCCAAGTATTATTGGGGCAGTTTTCGGCGACCCGCCACGGCGACAGTCAGGGTCATGGCCAGTGACAGGGTTGCGGCCATGGAACGGAAGCCTTCGAAATTGGATTCCTGCACTTCAATCCAAGGCTGGGCGATAGTGGCAAGTGGCGAAAAGGGTGAGTCTGTGATCGCAACGAGAGGGACGGATTTCGCGACAGCTTTCTGAGCCAGCGCCACGGTCTCACTGGCGTAGGGCGTAAAACTGATGGCGAGCACACAGTCCTTAGGAGTCGCAAAACTCACATCTTCCATGGCAAGACCGCCAACGGCATCGACGAGGATGTTTTTGACGCCAAGTTTGCCGAATGCGTATGCCATGTAGGATGCGATAGGAAATGACCGGCGCAAGCCCACCAGATAGAGTGTTTCCGCCTTGGCCAGATGGTCGACCATGTCTTCCAGTTGAACACTGTCCACCGTGGCGCGCAGATCGTTGATGGACTTGATGGCGGTTTCGGCAAAACCATCGAGAATGACGGACGACTTCGATGACGCGTGACCATGACGTGACAACTGCTCGATGCGTTCGTCATAGTTCAAAATGCGATCCCGCAAACGGGTACGGAAGATCTCCTGCAAATCGCTGAAACCCTGATAGCCCAAGGCCTGTGAAAACCGCACAAGCGTTGAGGGCTGTACATCCGCTGCATGCGCTATGGATGCGACGGTGCCGAATGCAATTTCATCCGGGTTCTCCAGCGCATAGGCCGCAACCTGGGAAAGACGCTTTGGCAAGCTTGGCGCGCGATCTACAATATGGGCTTTCAACGCGGCAAAATCGGATGGCACAGCGGTTTCGGGCATGGGCCGACTAGATCACAAGGGGGTCCGGGCGGCAAGGGTTTTGGAACAAGCATTCCAAATTTGCGCTGCAGATGCCCTTGAAGCCAGCGAGCAACAGGGCTAGAGACCAATAAATATCGCACTGCAACACGATGAGGACCGAATGGCTCGCAAGAAAATCGCATTGATCGGTGGTGGCATGATCGGGGGCACGCTGGCCCACCTCGCCGCACTCAGGGAACTGGGCGACATCGTCATTTTCGACATTGCCGAAGGCCTGCCCCAGGGCAAGGCGCTTGATCTCTCGCAATCAGGACCTGTTGAAGGTTTCGACGCCAAACTCTCCGGCACCAACGGCTACGAAGCCATTGCCGGTGCCGATGTCTGCATCGTCACCGCAGGCGTACCAAGAAAACCTGGCATGAGCCGCGACGATCTCGTCGGCATCAATTTGAAGGTCATGGCCGCAGTCGGTGCAGGCATCAAGGCCCATGCACCAAACGCCTTCGTCATCTGCATCACTAACCCGCTCGACGTGATGGTCTGGGCCCTGCAGAAATTCTCTGGCCTGCCAACCAACAAATTGATCGGCATGGCCGGTGTTCTCGACAGCGCAAGCTTCCAGCATTTCCTCGCTGAAGAATTCAAGGTCTCGGTGAAGGACGTCACCGCCTTCGTGCTCGGCGGCCACGGCGACACCATGGTGCCATTGATCCGCTATTCCACCGTCGCTGGCATCCCTGTTCCCGATCTCATCAAGATGGGCTGGAGCACACAGGAAAAAATCGACCAGATCGTCCAACGCACCCGTGATGGCGGCGCTGAAATCGTCGGCCTCTTGAAAACCGGATCCGCCTATTACGCACCCGCCTCCTCCGCCATCGCCATGGCAGAATCCTATTTGAAAGACTACAAGCGCGTGCTGCCCTGTGCGGCCCACCTCACCGGCCAATACGGCGTCAACGGCACCTATGTCGGTGTACCCGTGATCATCGGCGAGAACGGTGTGGAGCGCATCGTCGAAGTGAATTTGAACGCCGAAGAAAAAGCAGGCTTCCAGAAATCAGTCGATGCCGTGCATGGTTTGATGGCGGCAGCAAAGACACTCGATCCGAGTTTGGTGTGAAACTACTTCAAAATAGAGATCTCGCAAAGTTCCTGCTCGGTTTCGGAATTGCGCTTTTTCGGATTATTGGCTGAGACGGGGTGGACTGAAATGAACAAGTTTGACTTTATCTAGTCGCAGGCAACGCCCACGATCATTGATCAATGGAAAAGATCAGAAGAAGTAGGGCTTCCACACAACGCAATAAATCTGAACCAGATTCTGGCTTATTTGACACTTACGTTGCCAACATTAAGGATCTGCCTGAAAAACATAACGAGACCATGTCTTAGCCGAGATTGAAAAGTTGTATGGTTCTCTTGATCGAATTAACGAGGCTGCGGATCACGATTAATTGAAACCGGAAAGAGAGAGCTACTTGTACCGATGATTATTGACATTGCTGTTGCGGAGACATTGGATTGAACAATAGGGGCCTGACTAACATGTGAATCCATCAAATTTATACAACTGAGAATTGGGACAATCATGAACATCCACGAATACCAGGCCAAGGAAGTCCTCCGCGCATTCGGCGTACCCACCGGCAAAGGTGCGCCCGCCTTCACTGTCGATGAAGCGGTGAAAATCGCGGAAAGCCAGCCCGGCCCCGTCTGGGTCGTGAAAGCGCAAATCCATGCCGGCGGCCGTGGCAAGGGCGGTGGTGTCAAGGTGGTGAAATCCATCGCCGATGTGAAAACCGAAAGTGCCCGCATTCTCGGTATGACGCTGGTGACACCGCAAACCGGCCCCGAAGGCAAGCTCGTCCAGCGCCTCTACATTGAAGAAGGCACGGCCATTGAGAAGGAGTTCTATCTCTCGATTCTCGTCGACCGCGCGACATCACGCATCGCTTTCATCGTCTCCACCGAAGGCGGCATGGACATTGAAAAAGTGGCGCATGATACGCCCGAAAAGATCGCGACCATCCATGTTGATCCCGTAACAGGCCTGATGCCGCATCATGGCCGGGCACTGGCCAAAGCATTGAAGCTTGATGCTGCGCAAGGCAAGAAACTCGGCAAGATAGCGGCGGGGCTCTACACCGCCTTCGTTGAAAAGGACATGAGCCTCCTGGAAATCAATCCCCTCGTCATAACCAAATCAGGTGAGATGGTGTGCCTTGATGCCAAGATGAACTTCGATTCCAACGCCCTCTTCCGCCATCCCGATATCGTGGCCTTGCGCGACACATCAGAAGAAGACCCCAAGGAAATCGAAGCCTCGAAATATGAACTCTCCTACGTGGCCTTGGATGGCACCATCGGCTGCATGGTCAACGGCGCAGGCCTTGCCATGGCGACGATGGACATCATCAAGCTCTACGGTGCTGAACCCGCCAACTTCCTCGACGTCGGCGGCGGCGCCACCAAGGAAAAAGTAACTGCCGCCTTCAAGATCATCACGGCCGATCCCAAGGTCAAAGGCATCCTCGTCAACATCTTCGGTGGCATCATGAAATGCGACGTCATAGCCGAAGGCGTCATCGCCGCTGTAAAAGATGTGGGCCTGAAAGTTCCATTGGTCGTGCGCCTCGAAGGCACCAACGTGGAGCTGGGCAAGGAGATCATCAACAAGTCTGAGCTCAATGTGATTTCAGCAGATGATCTGAATGATGCGGCCAAGAAGATTGTGAAGGCTGTGAAGGACGCGGCCTGAGCAATGTATTTTGATGGCCCAATGGAGTTCCAGGCAAATTGGCAGTTCGCCATCGCAGGCCTGATCGTGGGCGCACTGCTTTGTTACTTTCGTCCGGGTTTCGGAAAAGCGTTTCTGGCAACTCTCGCCTTTCTCTACGTTTTGACATTTGCTCCCGCCATCACAGAGTTTCTCTTTGGTCCAGGCGGAGGCATGATTGGCGGACTGATCTATCTCAGTGGTGTCGGATTAATTGCACTGCTGTTGCTGCAAGCCAAAGTCGCCTATTTTCTGGGAGGAATGGCTATTCTCGCCGTCTTTGATCTCGTTCAAACTTCATCCTAGAAAGCACCTCAATATGTCCATCCTCGTCACCAAAAAAGACCAAAGTCATCTGCCAGGGCATCACCGGCGAAGCAGGCACCTTTCACACCGAACAGGCCGCCATCACTTACGGCACGCAAATGGTGGGCGGTGTCACACCGGGCAAAGGCGGCCAGACGCATCTTGAGTTGCCAATCTTCGACACCGTGGCCGAAGCCCGCGAAGCCACCAAAGCTGACGCAACCGTCATCTACGTGCCACCACCTTTCGCCGCCGATGCGATTTTGGAAGCCATCGAAGCCGAAATCCCACTGATCGTGGCGATCACCGAAGGCATTCCCGTGCTTGACATGGTGAAGGTGAAGCGTGCCCTCGCGGGTTCCAAATCACGCCTCATCGGGCCAAACTGCCCCGGTGTTCTCACACCAAACGAATGCAAGATCGGCATCATGCCCGGCAACATTTTCAAGAAGGGTTCCGTCGGCATCGTCTCGCGCTCCGGCACGCTGACCTACGAAGCCGTGTTCCAGACCACCAACATTGGCCTCGGTCAAACCACGGCCGTGGGCATTGGCGGCGATCCGGTCAAGGGAACTGAATTTATCGATATCCTCGAAATGTTCCTCGCCGACCCCAAGACGGAATCCATCATCATGATCGGCGAAATCGGTGGCTCCGCCGAAGAAGAAGCCGCTGAATTCATCCGCAAGAACAAGATCAAGAAGCCCATGGCGGGCTTCATCGCGGGCCGTACCGCCCCTCCGGGCCGCCGCATGGGCCACGCCGGTGCGATCATTTCCGGCGGCAAGGGTGACGCAGGCTCCAAGGTCGACGCCATGAAGCGCGCAGGCATCGCCGTATCGGATTCACCTGCACTCCTCGGCGAAACCCTGATGAAAAAATTGAAGCGCAAATAAGGTTCATTTGACTGCTGTGAAGCAGTTTGCCTGATAAAAAGGCAGCATCTGCATCCAAATGCAACACCACCAGTGTTGAATTGCACGGCACTTTGGCACAAGCTGGCCCTTTAAAGGGTGAGCATGGCGACGATCTTCAACGAAATGCAGGACCAAAACGGCACGGTGCGGAGCCCCTATCTGCACATTGCCGAATGGATGCGCACCCTCAAGAAAAAAGATGTGGAGCGCGCCACCCGCGAAGCCGAAAACCGCTTCCGCCGTCAGGGCATCACCTTTGCCGTCTACGGCGATGATGAAGCCTCGGAACGTCTGATCCCCTTCGACATCATTCCCCGCGTCTTTGCCGCCTCCGAATGGCGCAGGCTGTCAACCGGCATTGAGCAACGCGTGCGTGCGCTCAACGCCTTCATCCACGATCTCTACCATCGTCAGGAAATTCTGCGCGCCGGTCGCATTCCAACCGATGTGATCATCAACAACGCCGCTTTCGTTCCGGAAATGGTGGGCGTGTCGCCGGCCCGCGGACTTTACGCCCACATCATCGGCATCGATATTGTGCGCATCGCCGAAAATGAATTCTATGTGCTCGAGGACAATTGCCGCACACCATCGGGCGTGTCCTACATGCTCGAAGATCGCGAAACCATGATGCATTTGTTCCCGGAACAATTCGCCAAGCAACGTGTGGCTCCGGTTGAAAACTACCCCTCACTGCTGCGCAAAACCTTGGAGAGTGTGGCACCCGCTGGCTGCGACGGCGAACCGGTGATTGTTGTCTTGACACCAGGCATTCACAACTCCGCATTCTTCGAACACGCCTTCCTCGCCGATGAAATGGGCGCCGAACTTTGCGAAGGCAGCGATCTCTTTGTGTCGGATGGCTATCTCTACATGCGCACGACGCAGGAGCCAAAGCGCGTCGATGTTGTGTACCGCCGCATTGACGACGCATTTCTTGATCCGCTGACCTTCCGCCATGACTCAAGCATAGGTGTGCCGGGCCTGTTTGATCTCTACCGGGCGGGCCGCGTCACCATCGTCAATGCACCCGGCACCGGCATTGCCGATGACAAATCCATCTACACCTACATCCCCGACGTCATCGAATTCTACACCGGTGAAAAACCACTCCTGAAAAATGTACCAACCTGGCGCTGCAGCGAAACAAGCGCCTTGCAATATGTGCTCGAGCATCTGCCCGAACTCGTGGTCAAGGAGGTGCACGGCTCCGGAGGTTACGGCATGCTGGTTGGTCCAACTTCATCCAAAAAAGAGATTGAGGATTTTCGCGCCAAGCTCAAAGCATATCCCGCCAACTACATTGCCCAGCCAACCTTGGCCCTGTCTGCCGTGCCAACCTACACAGCATCCGGTGTGGCCCCGCGCCATGTCGATCTCAGGCCGTTTGTATTATCAGGCGATCGCGTCCGCATCACCCCGGGAGGATTGACGCGCGTCGCTCTGGAAAAAGGCTCCCTCGTCGTCAACTCCAGTCAGGGCGGCGGCACCAAAGATACCTGGGTTTTGGAGGACTGATGCTCGGCCGTACAGCCTCTTCCCTGTTTTGGATGTCGCGCTACATGGAACGCGCCGAAAACATGGCACGCTTGTTGGAGGTCGGCCACCGCATTTCGCTGATGCCGGGCCGCATCGAAGGCCACCGTGATGAGTGGCGCTCAACCTTGCTCAGTGCGGCCTGCGAACCATCCTACATGGCCTGCCACAAAACCGTGACCGCCGAACAGGTCATCAACTTTCTGGTGTTTGATGACACCAACCCCAGCAGCATCCGCTCGGTTGTGCGCATCGCCCGCAACAATGGACGCGCGGTGCGCACCGCATTGACACGCGATGTGTGGGAAAGCATCAATTCCACATGGAACGAACTCGTCGCCATCAAGCCCGATGCCTTGACCAATGATCGCCTGCCGGAGTTTCTCGACTGGGTGAAGCAGCGCTCCATGTCATTTCGCGGCGCTGTCCTTGGCACGATGTTGCGCAATGAAAATTACTATTTCAGTCAATTGGGAAACTTCATCGAACGCGCTGACAACACCGCGCGCATTCTGGATGTGAAATATTTTATTCTTCTGCCCAAACCATCAGACGTCGGCAGCGAGCTTGATTCACATCAGTGGGCACAAATTCTGCGCAGCGTGTCGGCCCACCGCGCTTATCGTTGGTACTACCGCGACAGCCAATACAAGCCTTGGCTGGTTTCTGAATTCCTGATTCTGCGTGAGGAAATGCCACGTTCATTGCTGTTCAGCTATCAATGGATCAACACCGCACTGCACGGCCTCTCAAATTTGCATGGCAAGAGCTACGACTGCCACGGCAAGGCCGCTGACATGGCACGACGCCTGAAGACCGGGAGCATGGAACAGATTTTCCAATCGGGCCTGCATGAATGGCTGGAGGGTTTTCTCGATTTCAACAACGCCCTGTCCCACGACATTGGCAAGACCTATAACTTCCCCTGACCGTAACAAGATGAACCCATGCGCCTGAATGTGCACCACACAACCCACTATGACTACGACAGCACCCCGTCATACATGGTGCAGCGTTTGCATTTGCAACCCTCGGACTTTGATACGCAGCGCTGTTTGAGCTGGAACATCACCGCGCCTGGATTCGAACGCGCATTGCAGTACCGCGACGGCTTCGGAAACTGGGTGCATCTCGTCACGTCTTCACCCAAGGAACTTTCGCTGTCGATCGTGGCAGAAGGTGAAGTCGAAACCGAAGATGCATCAGGATTGGTGCGCGGTCTCGCCGGATCAGTGCCGGAAGCCATTTTCCTGAGGACGACATTGGTCACCACGGTGGACTCACGCCTCCTCGAATTTGCAAAAAACCTGGTCCACTCCAAATCCAGACTGGATCAGGCCCACATCATCATGCAGGCTGTGCATGGTGCAGTCGCCTATGAACTCGGCACCTCTGATGCCCTCACCACCGCAGCCCAGGCCTTCACCAAAGGCAGTGGTGTCTGTCAGGACCATGCCCACATCATGCTGGCTGTCGCCAGGTCTCTCGGCATTCCCGCCCGCTATGTCACGGGGTATCTGGTCACCGGCCAAGGCGCGTCGTCCACGGCGGCACATGCCTGGGCAGAACTTTATATCGCCGATCTCGGTTGGGTCGGGTTTGACGCGGCGAATGGCCAATGCCCCACCGATCACTATGTCCGGGTCGCCGCTGGCCTCGATGCCAACGCCGTGGCACCGGTTCGAGGCTCTCGCCGGGGTGCGCAAGGCCGCGAGCAGTTGAGGGTTGAAGTTCGCGTCGAAATTTCGCAACAGTGAGTGCGAACACGGGAGATGAAGAGCTGAAATGACGTATTGCGTTGGCATGTTATTGGACAAGGGCCTGGTGATGGCCGCAGACACCCGCACCAATGCGGGCGTCGACAATGTCGGGCGTTTCAAAAAGCTCTATTCTTGGGAATATCCCGGAGACCGGGTGTTTGTCATGTTGACGGCTGGCAATCTGGCGGTCACCCAGGCTGTGGTCAGCATGATCCAGGAGCAGATCGACCATCCGGCCGAAAATGGCGTTTCGCTGAAAAACGTTGCCACCCTGTTTCAGGCCGCCCACATGGTGGGCGATTGCGTCCGCGAAGTCCGCCGCATCGACGGCGAACATATCACGTCCAATGGTGAATCCTTTGCCGCGAGTTTCATTTTTGGTGGCCAGATTGGCAATGAAAAACCACGCCTCTATAACGTCTACGCAGCGGGCAATTTCATTGAAGCAACCCCCGACACGCCATTTTTTCAGATCGGCGAGCACAAATACGGCAAACCCATCCTTGACCGTGTCGCCCGCAGCGACATGGATCTGGGCGAGGCCGCAAAGATGGTGCTCCTGTCCTTCGATTCCACGTTACGTTCAAATCTCAGTGTCGGCCTGCCCATCGATCTTCTGACCTATGAAACCGGCAGCCTGCGCATCGAACACACCAAGCGCATTGGGCCGGACGACCCCTATTTCAAGATGCTCTCAACCGAATGGTCCAAGGCCCTGCGCAGCGCCTTCGCCAATATTGAGGCGCTCGACATTTAAGGAAGAAATTGCATTGGCAATGATTCAGTCATAAATAGGCGATAGGTTTAAACGACCTACCAACGATCACGCGGGTGATTGCGCCCGTCCGGCATGGTGACAATGAAGTCATGAGCCGGAAGTGAGAAACGGACGGACTGTGATGAACAAGACCGAACAAAGGGCTGCCTTTGAGGAATCCTCTTTCCTGTATGGCGGCAACGCCCAATTTGTCGAAGACCTTTACGCCAAATATCTGACCAACCCCGCCGCCGTGGATGTCCATTGGCGGAAATTTTTTGACCAGATGGCCGATGGTGGCCAACCGACTGGCCCCAGTTGGCAGCGCGCCGACTGGCCCCTGTCCCCGGTCGATGAACGCACCGCCGCCCTCGATGGCAATTGGGTGGCGTTGGAAAAACGTCTGGCACCCAAGATTGAAGCCAAGGCCGCAGCCACACCAGCTGCAGCACCGGTGCCAACAACAACCAGCCAGCAATCTGCCGATGAAGTCCGGCAAGCCACCATGGATTCCGTCCGGGCCTTGATGTTGATCCGGGCCTATCGCATTCGCGGACATCTGGCAGCCGATCTCGATCCGTTGAAACTGAAGGAACCGGAACCTCAACCCGAGCTCGATCCGGTGACCTATGGCTTCACCGATGCCGATATGGACCGCCCGATTTTTCTCGACAAGGTGCTGGGCCTCGAAAGCGCCACCATGCGCCAGATCGTCGATATACTGAAGCGCACCTATTGCGGCACGCTCGGCATCGAATACATTCATATCTCCGATCCGAAACAGAAGCTTTGGCTGCAGTCGCGTTTTGAAGGCCCCGACAAGGAAATCACCTTCACCAAGGAAGGCAAGAAAGCCATCCTCAACAAGTTGATTGAAGGTGAAGGCTTCGAGAATTTCCTCAACGTAAAGTACACCGGCACCAAACGCTTCGGTCTTGATGGCGGCGAATCCATGATCCCCGCACTGGAACAGATCATCAAGCGGGGTGGCAATCTGGGTCTTCAGGAAATTGTCTTCGGCATGGCCCACCGCGGCCGCCTCAATGTGCTGGCCAACGTCATGGGCAAGCCTTATTCCGCCATCTTTCATGAATTCTCCGGTGGTTCCTCCACGCCAGATGAAGTCGAAGGCTCTGGCGACGTGAAGTACCACCTGGGCTCGTCATCAGATCGCTCCTTTGACGGCAACACGGTGCATCTCTCGCTCACCGCCAATCCGTCTCATTTGGAAATCGTCGATCCTGTTGTTCTCGGCAAGGCCCGCGCCAAACAGGATCAACGTGGAGACAAGTCGCGCACCTCGGTTCTGCCCTTGCTGATCCATGGTGATGCCGCCTTCGCCGGACAAGGTGTCGTGGCCGAATGCCTGGGTCTGTCCGGATTGAAAGGTCATCGCTCCGGCGGCTCACTCCATTTTATTATCAACAACCAGATCGGCTTCACAACGTCACCCATCTGGTCCAGGTCATCCCCCTATCCATCCGACATCGCGAAGATGATCGACGCACCGATTTTCCACGCCAATGGCGATGATCCGGAATCGGTCGTGTTCGCCGCCAAAGTCGCCATGGAGTTCCGGCAGGAATTCAAGAAACCCGTCGTCATCGACATGTTCTGCTACCGCCGCTTCGGCCACAACGAAACCGACGAACCGGCCTTCACCCAGCCCCTGATGTACAAGCGCATCGGCTCGCACCAAACGGTCGTCAACATCTATGCCCAGCGCCTGATTGCCGAAGGCGTCATCACGGATGCTGAGTTCGACGCCATGAAGGCCGAATATCGCAAGCGCCTGGACGATGCCTTCGGCGTGGCAACAGGCTACAAGGCCAACAAGGCCGACTGGCTTGATGGCCGTTGGGCCGGTCTTAAAACAGCTGCAAGCCTCGATGATGACCGTCGTGGCACCACCGGCGTCAATGCCGACCGTCTCAAGGAATTGGGCTTGAAGCTCACACGGGCACCAAAGTCCTTCACGCCCCACAAGACCATGCAACGCGTGCTCGATGCCCGGCGCAAGATGATCGAGGAAGGCTCAGGCCTTGATTGGGCATCAGGCGAAGCCTTGGCCTTCGCAACCCTGCTCGACGAAGACTACAAAATCCGCCTCTCCGGACAAGACGTCCAGCGCGGCACATTCTCACAACGCCATGCCGTGATGATCGATCAAGTGAGCGAGAAGCGCTACACGCCGCTCAACCACCTGAAGAAAGACCAGAAGGTCAAGATCGAAGTCATCAATTCCATGCTGTCCGAAGAAGCCGTTCTCGGATTCGAATACGGCTATTCACTGGCGGAACCCAATGCCCTCACCATTTGGGAGGCACAATTCGGCGATTTCGCCAACGGTGCGCAGGTGATCTTCGATCAGTTCCTGTCCTCGGGTGAACGCAAATGGTTACGCATGTCAGGGCTCGTTTGTCTGCTGCCCCATGGTTATGAGGGTCAGGGCCCCGAGCACTCATCTGCAAGACTCGAACGCTTCCTGCAAATGTGTGCCGAAGACAACATGCAGGTGGCCAACTGCACTACACCTGCAAACTATTTCCACATTCTGCGCCGCCAGTTGAAGCGTGACTTCCGCAAGCCCTTGATCATCATGACGCCGAAGTCGTTGCTGCGCCACAAGCGGGCCGTCTCATCACTGGTGGAAATGGGTGATGGCACCTCTTTCCATCGTGTGTTGTGGGATGATGCGCAGTCCTTGCCCAGCGAAAAAATCAAACTGAAGAAAGATGACAAGATCCGCCGCGTTGTTCTGTGCAGCGGCAAAGTCTACTACGATCTGTATGAGGAGCGCGAGAAGCGCGGGCTCGATGACGTGTATTTGCTGCGTGTCGAACAACTCTATCCGTGGCCCCACAAGGCGCTGGCACAGGAACTGGCACGCTTCAAGAATGCCGAATTCATTTGGTGTCAGGAAGAACCCATGAACATGGGAGCCTGGACCTTTGTGCAGCCCGGCATTGAGCGCGTGCTGGAATTTGTGAAAATGAAGAACACCAGGCCCCGTTATGTTGGCCGCCCGGCTTCAGCATCAACCGCCACCGGCTTGATGTCCCGCCACCTCAAAGAACTCAAGGCCTTCCTCGACGAAGCCCTGGCATAAGAAGAGATTATCATGAGCACAGAAGTCAAAGTCCCAACTCTCGGCGAAAGTGTCACCGAGGCAACGATTGCAAAGTGGTTCAAGAAGGAAGGCGACGCGGTGAAAGCCGATGAGCCACTGGTTGAACTTGAAACCGACAAGGTGACGGTGGAAGTGCCTTCTCCTGTCTCCGGCAAGCTGGAAAAAATCGTGGCGCAATCTGGTTCGACCATCGCCGTCGGCGCACTGCTGGGAACCATTGCTGAAGGTGCAGCAGGTGCAGCACCATCGGCTCCGGCACCAAAGGCTGAAACACCAAAACCAGCAAGCCCACCCGCCGCAAAACCTGCCGAAACGCTATCGCCTGCCGTCCGCAAGGCCGTGGTTGAGAACAACGTAAACCCGTCAGATGTGTCCGGCACCGGCAAGGATGGCCGTATCACCAAGGGCGATGTGATTGATCATCTGGCCAAGCCAGCAGCAGCGCCTGCACCGGCCGCGGCATCCGCGCCAAGGGCTGCCGCACCTGCAGGTGTAGAGGAACGCGTGAAGATGACGCGCCTGCGCGCCACCATCGCACGTCGTCTGAAGGATGCGCAAAACACCGCCGCCATGCTGACGACCTTCAACGAGGTTGACATGACCGAGGTGATGGCACTGCGCAATCAATACAAGGATACCTTCGAGAAGAAGCACGGCGTGAAACTCGGTTTCATGGGCTTCTTCGTGCGCGCCTGCGTGCAGGCCTTGCGCGACATCCCCGCCGTCAACGCCGAGATTGATGGCGAAGATCTCGTCTACAAGAACTACTATCACATCGGCGTCGCGGTCGGCACCGACAAGGGGTTGGTTGTGCCCGTGGTGCGCAATGCCGATCAACTGTCACTCGCAGGCATTGAAAAAACCATTTCCGATTACGGCAAGAAAGCCCGCGATGGGCAATTGACCATTGCTGAAATGCAGGGCGGCACCTTCACGATTTCCAACGGCGGTGTCTATGGTTCGCTCATGTCCACACCGATCCTCAATGCGCCGCAGTCAGGCATTCTGGGTATGCACAAGATTCAGGATCGCCCCATTGCCCTCAATGGCCAGATCGTCATCCGTCCGATGATGTATCTCGCATTGAGCTACGACCACCGCATCGTCGACGGCAAGGAAGCCGTGACGTTCCTGGTGCGCGTGAAGGAAAATCTCGAAGACCCGGCCCGGGCATTGCTGGATCTCTGACATGACCCACGATCTCATCATCATCGGCACCGGCCCCGGCGGCTATGTCTGCGCCATTCGCGCAAGCCAGCTTGGGCTGAAAGTCGCTGTCATTGAAAAGCGCGCGACCCATGGAGGCACGTGTCTGAACATCGGTTGCATCCCATCAAAGGCATTGCTGCATGCAAGCGAACTCTATTACGAGTCCAAACATGCCTTTGCCAAAATGGGCATAACAGGTGAGAACAAGATCGATTTCGCCCAGCTGATGAAATTCAAGCAGGAAGCCATCGACGGCAACACCAAGGGCATTGATTTTCTATTGAAGAAAAACAAGGTCGATGTCATCCGAGGCTCTGCGAAAATTCTGGGCGCAGGCAAAGTCGAAGTTGATGGCACCGTGCATGAGACCAAGCACATCGTCATCGCCACGGGGTCTGACTCCGCCAAACTGCGCGGCGTTGACGTGGATGAGCAACAGATCGTCTCCTCCACCGGTGCCTTGACGCTGGACAAAATCCCGGGCCATCTCGTGGTCATCGGGGCTGGTGTCATTGGTCTCGAACTGGGGTCGGTCTATGCCCGTTTGGGTGCAAAGGTCACCGTTGTCGAATATCTCGACCGCATCCTTCCCGGCATGGATTCGGACGTTGCAAAGCAATTCCAACGCCTGCTCGAAAAGCAGGGCTTCACTTTCAAGCTCGCCAGCAAGGTCACGGCAGCAACGAAATCCAAATCTGGCGTATCGCTTTCCGTTGAACCAGCCGCTGGTGGCACGACAGAATCCATTGCCGCTGACGTTGCCCTCGTCGCCATCGGCCGCCACGCCTACACCGAAGGACTGGGAGCAAAGGAAGCAGGCATCGCAACGGATGAACGCGGCCGCGTGATCGTAGATGATCACTTCGCCACCAACGTCACAGGTATCTACGCCATCGGTGACGTGATCCGTGGACCCATGCTGGCCCACAAGGCGGAAGACGAAGGCATTGCCGTTGCAGAATTGCTTGCAGGGCAAGCGGGCCATGTCAATTATGACGTCATTCCCGGCGTGGTCTACACATCTCCGGAAGTGGCAAGCGTCGGCAAGACCGAAGACGAACTCAAGACAGCGGGCATTGACTACAAGGCGGGCAAATTCCTGTTCCTCGCCAATGGCCGCGCCAAGGCCAATCAAACCACCGACGGCTTCGTGAAAATCCTCGCGGATAGCAGAACCGACAAGGTGCTCGGCTGCCACATCATCGGCCCGCAGGCCGGCGAATTGATCCACGAAGTTGCAGTGTTAATGGAATTCGGCGGTTCAGCCGAAGATCTGGCGCGAACCTGCCACGCCCATCCAACCCTCGCCGAAGCCGTCAAAGAAGCAGCCCTCGCCGTGGCTGGTCGCGCAATTCACAGTTAATCAACTAAAGATCGCGGTTTAGCGACTCTCTTAACGCAGTATTCAGCATCACACGCAATGCTGGACGCAATCGGCCCCGTGTCGGTTATGCTGTACGAGAAGTGGACAACTTTCCAATGACTGAACGCAAAGTGGACATAGTGGTTTTGGATGACGACGTCGACTTGTTGACGAGCGTTGCCGAACTGCTGGCAGACAGTGGATACCGCGTGAAAGGTTTTTCCGATCCGGAAAGCGCCGTAGAGTTTGCCGTGGATCAACAATTCTCCGTAGGCCTGTTTGATTTCCGTTTGGGCAGCGTAAAAAACGGGTTGGATGTTGTCGAAACCCTGCAAGCCATGGGGTCAAAGGCCGAGTTCGTCATGGTCACGGCAGATGTGGAACGCTCGACCCAGATGCGTGCCACAGGACTGAAAGTTTTCGAATACATGCGCAAACCCGTGCAGCCGGAAGAACTCTTGCTCACCGTAGAACGCGCCATGCAACAAGCTCTCCGCAGAGCCGCTTAAGGGAACGTCTTTTTCAGCGTGCTCTTCTGCATGCCGCTCTAGACACCTGTCATGGGTCTGGTGGCAGTTCCATCAGTGAAACGCCCATAGCGAAATGGCGTTGGATCAACACATGGCGTCTCGCCAGTGATTATTTGCGCCATCAATTTTCCTGCCCCCGGTCCAATGCCAAAGCCATGGCCTGAAAATCCGGACGCCAGAAACAGTCCGGCAAATGTATCGATGCGATCAATCACCGGCACAGCGTCAGGAGTGGCGTCAATCACACCGGCCCAGCTTTCAACAATACGCATATCGCGGAAAGCCGGATAGCAATCCTGCAATGCAGATTGCGCCACGCGAAGAACTGACATGTCCGGCTCTGGATCAAGCACACGAATGGATTCAAACGGAGATGCTTCATCCAGCGCCCATGTCCGCTTCAATCGGCGCTCTTCAAAAAACCGTTTGCCAAACCGCAGGCGCAATCCTCTCCAGTCAACCCTGAGGGTGGGCAGAAAGTCAAAGAAATGCTCAAAACTCGCAGGCGTAATGTCAACAATGGACAGATGATCATGAGCAACCGTGAATCCCCCGTCCATGCGTTTGCGTACAGCGAAATCGCGACCCGCAAACGTGCGGTCCACACCAATTTCCAACGGTGCAGTCCGCATCACACTGTTCACCACGCCTAGCTGGGGAAACCGCAAATCAAGATTATTCAAAAACCGCTTGGACCAAAATCCGCCAGCCAGCACCACGGTATCCGTCTTGATTGCACCAACTTCGGTCACAACCGCGCTGACCCGACCACCCGTTTTTTCCACACCTCGCGCTGCACATTGTGTGAATATCTTTCCGCCCCGGCTTTGCAACGCCCGCGCCATCGTTGGAACGGCGATGAAGGGTTCGGCCCGACCGTCATCTGCTGTATAAATCGCACCTGCCCAGGGCTTTGCTGATCCAGGCAGCAATTGAGCAATGTCCGCAGCCGCAACCACCCGTGTAGAGAGCTGGTGAGGAACAGCATGATTGCGATGCCAAGCGACGTTCTCCGCAAATTTTCTGTCAGACTCGGCAAGGTAAATGATACCGCACGGGCGAAAGCCGGTTTCACCACCAACCCGCTCATTCATCTTTCGCCACAGCTTGAGGGACTCAACGGCCAAGGGAATTTCGCGCGGATCGCGGCCCATTGTCCGGCACCAGCCCCAATTGCGACTGGATTGTTCTGCTGCAACTTCACCCTTCTCCACCACCACAACATCAATGCCGCGTTCTGCCAGTTCGAGGGCTGTCGAGATGCCAATGATGCCTGCACCGATAACCACAGCACCAGCCCGTAACGGCATAACGGCATCAGGCCGCACTTTGTCTTGAAGCTTCATCCAAAAGCTTTCTTGTATTGCGTCATCAGGTGGGTGCGGTTGACGTCAGTATAGATTTGCGTTGAAGAGAGGGAGGCATGCCCCAACAATTCCTGTATGACCCGCAAGTCAGCGCCCGCACTCAACATATGCGACGCAAATGAATGGCGCAAAGCATGCGGTGTCGCGGAATCTGTAAGTCCCAGTGCACCGCGCATCTGTTGCATGAGAAGTTGCACGACGCGCGCCGACAAGGGCCCGCCCTTGGCACCGCGAAACAGGGCATCAGTTGCATTCAACTCAAAGGGGCACAGCGCCGCATAGGCATCAACCGCCGTCCGCACCTCCGGTAGCAAGGGCACAAGCCGTTCCTTGCCACCTTTCCCTTTGACCATCATCGGATCACGCTTGAAGTCTTGCCGCGTCAAGGTGAGCGCCTCGGATATCCGAAGCCCGCACGCATAAAGCAGCATGAAGACAGCCCTGTTGCGCGCTTTGATCCAGGGTGTTGCATCCCCATCAATAAGCTCGCCCTGTGCGGCCTGAGTAGCATCAGAAATGGTCAACGGCCGCGGCAGTCGATGCGGCAGTTTTGGGGGTCGCACTGCACTGAGAGCGGGATTCTTGAAATGCCCCTGACGGGCGGCAAACGAAAAAAAACTTCTCAGCGTTGAGATCTGCCGCGCCAGCGTCCGGCTTTGGATGTCGCGATTGCGCCGCGCTGCCAGAAAGCTGCGAAAGTCAGATGACGTCAGTTGAGACAGGTCCGAAATGCTGGCGGATTTTCCAAGATGCGCTGCGAGAAAACGACCGAACTGCTGCAGATCCCGATGATAGGCTTCCACGGTTTTGGGCGACATCTGCCGCTCCCGGGCCAGAGACTGCAACCAGGAAACGGCAATCGCCGCCGCATCTTCGTCCAAAGAAAAAAGCTCCATGCCGGAACTCTAGCGGTCAAAGGTTGACAGAGGTTAATGCGTTGGGCGCAGTCTCACACCACACTTTGTCCGGTTTTTTTCCAATCCGCCAAGAACAACTCTATGCCCTTGTCCGTCAAAGGGTGCTTGACCAGCGCCATAAGCACGGCAGGAGGTGCCGTCACGTAGTCCGCACCGATGAGTGCTGCCTGTTTGATGTGATTGGCCGAGCGCATGGAGGCAGCGAGAATATTTGTCGCAAAATCATAGTTGTCATAGATCTGGCGGATCTCCGAAATCAGATCCATGCCATCGAGGTTGATGTCATCAAGACGCCCCACAAAGGGTGAAATAAAGGTGGCACCCGCTTTGGCTGCGAGCAATGCCTGGTTGGCTGAAAAACATAACGTCACATTGACCATGGTGCCGTCCGACGACAACGCCTTGCAGGCCCGCAAGCCGTCCACCGTCATCGGCACTTTGACCGCGACATTCTTGGCAATCTTGCGCAGTTCCTTGCCCTCTTTCAGCATGCCGTCATAATCCAGCGCCACAACCTCAGCACTCACCGGTCCATCCACAAAGGAACAGATCTCCGCAATGACCTCCTTGAACGGGCGGCCCGACTTGGCAACCAGCGACGGATTGGTTGTCACGCCATCCACAAGTCCCATCTCCTGGCAGGCCCTGATCTCTTTCACATCCGCCGTATCGACAAAAAATTTCATGATGGTTTCTCCTGTAAATTCACTCCGCATTGCACCTGCGCGGCTTCCAGCATGGCATTCATAAAACGCGTGATGGGCGCTGTTGGCAAGACCTCACCATCCAGATGCGTCACAGGAGCAATGAACCGCAGCGAATTGGTCGCAAACAGCGCTTGCGCATCCCCGATCTCGTCTTTTTCGATGGATCTGATTTCGACTTTGACCCCCGACTGCTCGATGAGGAACCGCCGCATGATGCCCGCCAGCGCCCCATCCTGCTCCGGTGGCGTAACCAGGGTCTCATCCTTCAGCATGAAGACATTGGCGATGGACGTACACGCAACAAACCCATCTTGATTGAGCATCAGAGCATCATCAGCACCCTTGGCCTTCGCCTCCCGCGCGGCAAAGATGTTATTGGCATAGGATGTTGTCTTGTGCCGATCTGTCACACTCGACGGATTACGCCGCATTGAACTGGTCACCAGTCGCAAAGGTTGACCGATCAGCGTCACATCGAAAGGATCGCATGACACATGGAGTGTCGGTTGCGAACAATCTGCACTGAGCCCCCGTGCCGTCACACCACGACTGAGCGTCACCCGCACAACGGACGGCGATGAGGTCATCAACGCAAGCTTCACGGTAACCAAAATTCCGTCAGCATCAAACGGAATGTCCAGTTTCCGTGCCGCCTTCTTCATGCGTTGCACATGCTCATCAAGCCACAGCGCTGAGCCATTGACCACCAGCAGTGTTTCAAACACGCCGTCGCCCAAAAGAAATCCGCGATCTCTGTCATCAATCATCGCGTCACCTTCAAAAAATTGCGCAACATGTCATAGCCATGTTCCGTCATGATCGACTCCGGATGGAATTGCACACCATATGTCGGATGTGTGCGATGTCGCAGCCCCATGATTTCGCCATCTTCGCTCGTCGCTGTAACATCAAGCATCGTGCCATCCACATCCTCAACAATCAACGAATGATAGCGCCCCACCGAAAACCGCTGCGGCAACCCTTCAAAGATATCCGTTCCACCATGCGTTATCTCCGATGAATCCCCATGCATCGGATGTTTCGCCCGCACCACCCTGCCGCCGAACACGTCGCCGATCACCTGATGGCCCAAACATATTCCGAGAATTGGAATTTGCCCTGAACATTCCCGCACAATGTCCATGGACTGTCCCGCCTGCCGTGGCGCACATGGCCCTGGCGAAATCACGATGGCCTTGGCCTTGAGATCATTTTTTGCAACGTCATCATTCCGCTTCACGAATACACGCTCACCCAGCTCTTCAAAATAGCGCGCCACGTTGAAAACAAAGGAATCATAGTTGTCGACAATCAGCATCATGGCGAGAACGACTCCAGAATACGTGCCACCTTGAGCACACTCTCATCATACTCCGCTGCCGGTTCGGATCGCGCCGTAATGCCACCACCACCCTGAACCCGGATCACATCCTGTGCAATCTGCACCGTGCGGATGGCAATGTTGAAATCACAATGGCCATTGTAACCAAAATATCCAATGGCCCCGCAATACACGCCGCGCCCCATGCCTTCCAGCTCATCAATGATTTCTATCGCGCGAATTTTGGGTGCACCGGTGATCGAGCCACCGGGAAACACCGCACGAAACAAATCAACTTGCGAAAGCCCGTCGCGCAATTCTCCCCGCACCACGGATACCAGGTGATGCACATTGGCATAAGTCTCCAGTCCGCACAGAGTCGGCACACGCACCGTTCCCGGTTTTGCCACACGCGATATGTCATTGCGCAACAGATCAACGATCATCACATTCTCGGCCCGGTCCTTGCGCGAAGCCATCAGTTCGACAACCAGCGCTGCATCACGCGACGTATCATCATCACGCCGCCGCGTTCCCTTGATGGGCCGCGCCTCCGCCGTTGTGCCATCAAACGAAATCAAGCGCTCCGGCGACGACGAAATCACCGTGGCATCACCGTAATCCAGCAAAGCCTGAAACGTGCCTGGATTGCGTTGCCTGAGGACTTTGTAAAAACCATAGGCATCAAAATCCGCAGGCCGCGCCGCCGACCAGCACTGCGTGATGTTGGCCTGAAAAATGTCACCATCAAGAATATAATCAATCGTCTTTTGCACGGCGGCTTCGTACTGCGTTCGGGTCATGTTCGATACAAAACCAGAAACCAGATGCGATCCCGCCTCTGCAGGCTTGCTCTTCAATAGCTTCTCGAGCGCGTCAATTTTCTGTTCAGCATCCGAAACAATCCATGCCCGTTCCTGCAAATGATCAAACGAGATGACCGTGTCATAGGCCTGCAACACCATCAGCGGCGCAATGGCGTCACGCGATGAAATCCGCGCCTTCGGTTCGAGCGTCGCGCCGAAATCATAGGACACAAACCCTGCCAGCCCACCTTGAAAGGGCGGTAGCCCGTCGACATGCTGACGTGGATTCGCCTTCAAACAAACTGCAACATCCTCCAGAGAACCATCGACAATGGTCTCCGTCGGATTGACCGCAAGATACGAGTACCGCCCCAGGAACTCGTGCCGCCGCGTGCTTTCCAGCAGTGTCAGCGCAGCCTGCCCCTTCAGCCGCCGCGCCAGCGAAAAGGGTTCCGCGTAGACAATCTCGCGAACGACGGGGAGTTTTCGGGCCGCGTATTTCATGGAGCGAGATATAGGGCTGGAAGCAGTCCACCTCAAAGTCTATTCCAGTCATGATGCTGAACGATTCCGCCCCAGAAGCAAAAATGTTTGCCGAAGTGCTGCTGCCCCTCGCGTTAGACACGGCCTATACCTACGCCGTGCCCGAAGGCATGGCGCTGCAGCCCGGCAACTACGTGGAAGTACCACTGGGGCCCCGCTCCTACATCGGTGTGGTCTGGGACGTGCGGCCCGCCACGCCCACCAACATGAAGCTCCGCCATGTGGCGCAAGTCTTCGACATGGTGCCCATGCCGGAAACCCACCGCGATTTCATCGAGTGGCTGTCCGCCTACTACCTCGAACCCAAGGGCAATGTACTGCGCATGGTCATCCGCGTGCCCTCGGCTTTTGCACCACCGCGCGAACTCACAGCTTACCGCGCCACCGGACAACTCGCCAAACGCATGACACCGCAGCGTCAGCGTATTCTCGATATCGCATCGGAAATGCCCATGCGTGCCGTCGAACTGGCACAGGAAGCAGGTGTGGGCGTCAGTGTGGTGAAAGCTCTGGCGAAAGATGGCGCATTGGAGGAGGTCGCACTTCCGTCCCATCGTCCATTCAAGACACCGAACACCGACAACGGCACCAAGACTCTGTCCGATGATCAACGCGCCGCTGCACATATTTTGCAAGCCACCATCGGCACCAGCAAAGTCACATTGCTCGATGGCGTCACGGGCTCCGGCAAGACCGAAGTCTATTTCGAAGCCATGGCGGAAGCATTGCGCCAGGGCAAACAGGTGCTCCTCCTCCTCCCCGAAATTGCACTTACCGAAACGTTCCTGAAACGCGTCGAAGACCGCTTCGATTGCGAACCCGCTGCCTGGCATTCAGGCTTGCGTCCCAGAGAACGTGAACGCGTCTGGCGCGGTCTTGCAGAAGGCAAGGCACACATCGTCGTCGGTGCGCGCTCGGCGTTGTTTCTGCCCTGGCCCAATCTCGGCCTGATCGTCGTCGATGAAGAACACGAACAAGCCTATAAGCAGGATGAAGGTGTGAGTTATCACGCCCGTGACATGGCCGTGCTCTACGGCACCAAGGCCAACTTCCCGGTCATACTGTCATCGGCAACACCCTCGCTCGAAACTATCGTCAATGTTGATCGCGGTCGTTACGCCGTGGTGAAACTCGTCGATCGCCATGGCCGACCGGAACTGCCCGAGATCAAGATGATCGACATGAAGCAGCAGAAGCTGGAACCCGGTGCCTGGTTGTCGCTCCCGCTGCTGGAGAATGTGAAGGCAGCCCTTGATGCAGGCGACCAGGCCATGCTGTTCCTCAACCGTCGCGGCTATGCCCCCCTCACCCTGTGCCGCGCCTGCGGCCATCGCATGGATTGCCCGAACTGCGCGGCCTCCATGGTGGAACACCGCTTCCGCCGTATCCTCATGTGCCACCACTGTGCCCATCAGGAACCAGTGCCCAACGCGTGTCCCAAATGCGCCACCGAAGGCAAACTCGTCTCTGTCGGCCCCGGTGTGGAGCGTTTGGCCGAAGAAGCCGCCACAAGATTTCCCGACGCCCGCATCGCCATTCTCTCCAGTGATATTTCGCGCGGCGTCATGCTGCGCGATGTGCTGCGCGAAGTGGAGGAAGGTGTCCACAATCTCGTTATCGGCACGCAGCTTGTGGCCAAGGGCCACCATTTTCCGTTTCTCACGTTCGTCGGCGTCGTCGATGCCGATCTCGCTTTGGAATCATCTGATCCGCGGGCCGGAGAAAGAACCTGGGCATTACTGGCGCAAGTCGCAGGCCGCGCTGGCCGTGGCGAAAAACCGGGACACGCACTGGTGCAAACCTACTCCCCCGATCACCCTCTCATGCGCGCCCTCACCTCAGGCGATCGCGATGCCTATTTCAATCAGGAAAAAATCATCCGCGAAAATGCGCAGCTTCCGCCCTATGGCAGATTGGCCGCCCTCATCATCTCCGGAACCGATGCGCTGGAAACCGAACGCTTCGCCAAATCGCTGGCCAAGATCGAGCCTGTCGGCGACAACATCACCATACTCGGTCCCGCACCGGCACCCATCTCCGTCGTGCGCGGAAGATACCGCTGGCGTTACCTCGTCAAAGCCAAGCGCGACGTCAACATCCAGAATTTTCTGCGCCTGTGGTTGAAAGACGTGAAGCCCAAGGGATCGCTCAATTTACAGGTCGATGTCGATCCGTACAATTTTTTGTAATTGAATATTGTTGAGTGAAAAATCGAGACTCAATTGAGCATTTATTGGCTCAATAACCATGCCTTTTCGCCATCACAACATGAACTGCAAATCTCCATCAGTCTGGGACGCCATCGCCGCATTCGTTAGCGACTGTGTCGCCACGGACGGCATCAGTAGGAGTAGCAGGAATGAGAAAAAATCATAATCGGTCAATGTCGTTCAACGTCACGTCAGGCGATGATGTAATTCTGGCAACCAACAGGACTGATATCATCAATGCCCGGGAAGGCAACGACCAGATTATCGAAACGGGTACGGCAAGGACTGGCCGGAAGATTGACTACTTCAATGGCAACGCCGGCGATGACGTGATCCAGACAAGATGGGGAAGAGACATTGTCAACGGTGGTGCCGACAATGACATGATCCAATCGCGCTCTGACGCTGGCGAACCGCTCGTGGCGCAAGATCCGAGTCAGGCTCCCTTCAACGCGGACCAGCCATACTCATGGCGCGTCACCAACGATGTGCTCACGGGCGGCGGTGGCAGTGACACATTCATGTTCCGCCTCGATCTCAATGCAAGACCGGAAATTGCGGCCAAACATGTGGATGCCAATGGTGTCATCGACTGGGAAGGCGTGGCCGGAGAGAACGATGCAGCCCATCTCCACTGGGTTGATTCCATCGGTACCGATGTGATCACCGACTACAACAAGTCGCAAGGCGATGTTATAAAAATAGAAGGTCATACCGCTGCGATCGACATCACATATGTGGACAGGAACCGCGACGGTCAGGATGAGTCAATTATCCAGATTCGCAGTGATCAAGGCGGCGCCGGGTCTCACAATGGCGACCAGATCGGAACCATCATCGTCTATGGTGATCGGGTCGAAGTAGCAGATGTCTCGGTCGATGCCGGAGTGCACCACGGTGCATATGACAACATCAGCGATTTGTTATTGGCTTGAATGCGACCGGGTTGCCGTTGGTGCGTCAAGCACTGGCGGCAATGCGGTGCTGATCGGAAAAACGCCACTCTATCCGGTTTTTGTAAACCTCCCCTGGCCGCAGAACCGAGTTCGGAAAAGTCTTGTGATTGCACGCATCTGGGAAATTTTGCGGCTCAATCGCAATCGCTTCATATTGATGCAAGGGCCCGCGTTTTCCCGGAAACGCGCCGTTCCAATGGAAGCACGTGTACATCTGCATGCCAGCTTCCGTGGTCCAAACCTCCATCGTTCGGCCTGATGCAGGATCACGCAGTGTGAGCCCACGCCGCAAGGTGCCGCGCTTGCCATTCAACGCCCAGCAATTGTCGTAGTTCTCTCCAACAAAACGCATCTCGCGAAAATCCCAACGCGAGCCCGCAACGTCAGGCAAGACACCGGACGGCAGCAGAATATCGTTGAGCTCTACATAGTGATCCGCCTCAATCGACATCTCATGTTCAAAAGCCGATTGCGCCCCGATTAAATTCCAGTAGCCATGATTGGTAAGATTGATCACCGTCGGTTTCGTCGTTGTCGCCTTCATCTCGAGCGACAGCACATGGCCCTTCAACACATAATCCGCCGTAACCTTCACCTCACCCGGAAATCCCTGATCACCATCGGGCGACACCAGCGAAAACCGAATGCCATTGTCGATCAACATATGTTCCCAATGCCTGATCCCAAAATTATCCGGTCCGCCATGCAATTGATTCGCCCCGAATGTCTGCAGCACTTTGTATGTCGCACTATCAATTTCAAATGCCGAATTGGTGATCCGTCCCGCATGCCGCCCGCACACAATGCCCGTGGTCCAGTCCCCCGCCAGAAATTCGGCATCTGTGCCACCGCCCATGACAACGTCAACACCGTCGATGATGAGCGAAACCAGCCGCGCACCCAAAGTGGAAAACGTGGCGGTGATGGAAGGGGACGTGAGCGTCAGCATGGTCTTGATTAACACGAAACCTTGCGTCACAGTCAAGACGTGACCCCGACGCGTAACACACTCATCGCCTACGCCTATCTGACACCCGCCATGCTGGTGATGCTGCTTTGCGGCGTGGTTCCGCTGGCCTTCATTTTCTTCTACTCGTTGCACGACACCTTCTCCGGCAATGATTTCGTTTGGGTTGGCGGCAAATGGTATGGCGAGCTTCTGACCAGCCGGATTTTCTGGGCCGCACTCGCCCGCAGCATTTGCTTTTCCGCATTGGTTCTGGCCATCGAAATTCCGCTCGGCATCTACATCGCACTGCGCATGCCGCCATCGGGACGCCTTGCCAATCTGCTCATCGTCCTGATCTCCATTCCGCTGTTGGTGCCATTCATCGTGGTTGGTTTTTTGTGGAAGGCCATGATCATACCGAAAGCGGGACTGATCTATGAAGCCGTTAACCTGATCGGTATCAAGCTCAACATGGACAACCCCGTTGTGTCATGGATCGTGTTGCTGGCAATGGATGCCTGGCACTGGACCAGTCTCGTGGTGCTACTTTGCTATGCGGCACTCCGCACGATTCCCGACGACCACTACCGGGCTGCACGCATTGATGGCGCAAAACCTTGGGCAATTTTCCGCTATGTGCAATTGCCGCGCCTGCGCCTCGTGCTGTTGATAGCGATTCTGCTCCGCCTGATCGACAGCTTCGTGATCTACACGGAGGCCTACATTCTCACCCGGGGAACGCGCGACATCGCCACCACCTTCCTCAGTCAAGAGCTCGTGCAGACCGCACTCATTCAATTCGACCTCGGCGAAGGCAGCGCCATGGCCGTGATCTATTTCCTGATCGTGCTCGCATTGTCATGGATGTTTTTCACCTGCATTGTTCCGGCACGACCGAGGGTGTCATGACTGAGAAACGCTCACTGGTTCCCGTGATCTACGCAGCACTGCTGCTGACGCCGATTTATTGGCTTGTCATCATGAGCTTCAAGTCCAATGGCGAAATCATGGGAGCCTTGACACCAGTCCCCATGAACCCGACTTTGGAAAATTTCCGTGTCATGCTGACCGATCCCGACTGGGGATGGGGCTACGTCAACACCCTGATTTACGTAACACTCAATATTGCAATCTCGATCACCGTGGCCCTTCCCGCAGCCTATGCCTTTGCACGATTTCGTTTTCCCGGTGATCGCTTGTTGTTTTTCGGATTCCTTCTGTTCCGCATGATGGCACCTGCCGTGATGCTGGTGCCTTTCGTGCAGATTTTCTCCAACCTCAATTTGATCGACACTCACATTGCCGTGGCGCTGGCCCACTGCATCTTCAACGTGCCGATTGCCATCTGGATTCTCGAGGGTTTCATCTCAGCCGTTCCCAAGGAACTCGACGAAACGGCCCGCATTGATGGTTACTCGCAAGGACAGTTCTTCCGCCGCATTCTCTTGCCACAAATCGCACCCGGTATCGCCGTCACCGCGTTTTTCTGTTTCATGTTTTCCTGGATCGAGGTGCTGCTGGCCAATGGTCTGACCACTGTCGATGCCAAACCTATCGCCGGCATCATGACGAGAGCCGCCAGCATCATGTCTGCCAACACAGCGCTGTTGGCCGCCGCCAGCGTCATCGGCTTGATTCCCGGTGTCGTCCTCATCGTCGTGATGCGCAAACATTTGGCGCGCGGTTTTTCCATGGGCCGGGTGGTTTGAAAAGAAAAATGCCATAATAGGAAAATAGTGCTTGACACCGTACGGTGCATGTGCTATGTTTGGCTATAGTCGACAATTCCGGCCTGCTGACATGCCCTGTCAGCGGGCCGTTTTATTTGAGGACCCCCATGACCTATTCCCAAAATCTCTGGATCTTCTTCATCCTCGTCTTCGGCATCATCGCTGTCCCCGGCATGGACATGTTCTTCGTCATCGCCAATGCCCTGACAGGCGGCCGCGCGCGGGGCATGGCCGCAACTGCAGGCGTCATGCTCGGCGGTGTGTTTCACACGATTTTTGCGTTGATTGCCGTCGGCGTTCTCACCACCCTGCCCACAACCGTGTTTACCGTCATCCTGCTGGCCGGTGCCGCCTACATGGCCTGGATCGGCTGGACCCTGGTGCGCAGCTCCATCACCGTGGCAAGCCTGGGCACATCAGGAGCAGCGTCCGTGCGCACCGCCTTCGCCCAAGGCTTCGTCACCTGCGCCCTGAACCCCAAAGCCTACATGTTCACGCTTGCCGTCTACCCGCAATTCATGCTGCCCAGATACGGACCCATGTGGGCGCAAGCAATGGCGATGGGCGTGATCACCGTGGCAGTGCAGGGTGCGGTCTATGGCGGACTGGGACTGGCGGCAGCAAAGTCCCGCGATTTTCTGACGGGGTTTCCGGCGGTGACAATCTGGATCGGGCGCGTGGCGGGTGCGCTGTTTCTGGCGGTGGCGGCGGGGACGGTGTGGCGGGTGGGGATGGGGTGATAATTCGCGTTGGTTAATCACGCCAAGGTGCCAAATTAAATCTTTAGTAACACCTTGACGGCAGTGTGCGACCTATCATATTGATAGGTGTATGGCTGATGAAATCTTGCGAAAACATTCCGTGACCTCTTTTCGCCTGACCCCATCAGTGGCGCAGAAGAGAATACGGGACACAGCAGCCAACAGTGACAATGTGATTTTTGGGAACCATGCCCTCGACAGGATGGAAGAACGCGGGATTTATGACGCCGCCGTTTTTGAAATTCTTCGAACTGGCGTGATCAACGGAAGCCCGGAGATGACAGAAAGTAAGGAATGGAAATGCAAAATGGTCAAAAAACTAAGGGGGTCAAGAGAGGCGGGCGTAATAACAATAATATTGCACAACGGACGACTGTTCATAAAAACAGTAGAATGGGAGGACTTGCGATGAACATGCATAAAAAGACATGGCATCTGCACGGCGAAGAACAAAAAGAACCCCTCAAGTACAGGGGGTGCGGATTGGACGACGTGTTTCTGGTGAGTGGATACGATACTGAGAGCACTCTGCACGGGGATGGCGTGCGTATCCGGCACTTGGATAAACTGCACGATGCAATTGGGCTGTTTCTGGTGACCAACAGGAAGGTTCTCAATGGCAAGGAGTTGCGCTTTTTGCGTACACAAATGGGCTTAACTCAGTCTGATTTAGCGCGCTTCATGGGATGCAACGCGCAACAAGTGGCGCGATATGAAAAAGATCAAAATGAAGTCCCTGGACCTGCAGATAGACTGATCCGCCTGCTTTACAAGGATCATGTAAAGGAGGCTGGGTCTAGGTTGGCAATCAAGAAGGTCTTGGATACGCTTGACCGGCTGGACGATGTTTCATCTTCTCCGATGGTCTTTAAACAAGTTGACAGCAACTGGAAGAAAGCAGCCACTGGTTAAGGTGACGCGGCGGAAGATTGTGCCGTTGAAGGATGTGCATGAAACGTTTGCATCATGAGCACACTCACCATCCAGCCTCTCACCTCGCAACGGGGCTTGAGTCTGAACAAGCTGTTCGAGGAATTTTCGGTAAAAGCCCTCGCCGAATTCGACACCGAAAACAGCTTCCGCCTCCGCATGTCACCCGGCAACAGACTTGAAGCACTGAAAGGTAACCGCAAGGGACAGTGGAGTATCCGGATCAACGACCAGTTTCGCATCTGCTTTCGTTGGACAGCAGATGGCCCTGAAGACGTTGAGATTGTTGATTATCATTGAGGATAGACGCCATGCCAAAAACCATCGCACCTGTTTCCCCCGGCGAAATGCTGGAGGAAGAATTTCTGAAACCACTGTCGTTGACGAAATACCGCCTCGCCAAATCCATTGGCGTGCCAGCTCAACGCATCGGTGAAATCACGGCGGGCCGCCGCGCCATCACCGCTGATACCGATTTGCGCCTGTGCAAGTTCTTCGGATTGTCAGAGGGCTGGTGGCTGCGCCTGCAGGCGAGCTATGACACGGCCCTGACGCGACGGAAGATTGCCAAAGCGTTGGAGAAGATTGTGCCGTTGAAAGAGGTGGCGTGAGGTCGTAGCTCCGCCAAATTCCCGTCATCACGGCGCAGACCCGTCATCCCGGCGAAGGCCGGGACGAGGCTTGCACCTGCTCAGTGTAAATGATGTAGGTATCAATCTCATCGTGAAGATCGCGCCAATCCGGGTTCATCTCTTCGATGATGACGAAACTTCCAGTCTCTGTGCCACTTCTTCAAAAGCTTCTCGCGCGTGATGGCATCTTCCATCGAAGGAAAATGCGCATACCAGACGAGCGTCTTGGTCTGGTGGTTGCGTGAGTAACCATCAAAACGCTCGTTCTTGTGATCGCAGACACGCAGGTACAATGCCGACGTCACACCAACATACATCGCACCGCGATACCGGTTGGCCATGATATAAACAGCGGGGTATTTTTCGAACTCACCCATGCGCCGATGTTATCGGATGCACCCGTTCCGTCAACCAGCCCCGCCCCGGCCTGCGCCGGGGTGACGGAGGGAGGGGGATGGTTGAGGTGATCTCCCGGTGGAGCAGGACGAGCAATTGCACTAAAGAACCTTACCCCCCACCCCCGTCATCCCGGCGCAGGCCGGGACGAGGCTTTGTTGCGTCAATGATTATCCCGCGGCACAGGATGCACCTTGGCAATCCGCCGGAACTTGGTGGCACCCTTCAGCACCATGCCTTGCGCCAGTTGGTCGGTTTCCTTGCGGAAGATTTCCTGCCACGGGGTTTGTGATTCAGGCACCTTGTAGCCGCCTGACTTTTCCAACTCGGCGCGGCGTATCGCCAGCTCCGGCTCGCTCACCAGCATGTTGCAGTCACCCGTGTTGAGATCGATGCGCACCTTGTCGCCGTTTTTCAAGAGCGCCAATCCACCGCCTGCGGCAGCTTCTGGCGAGGCGTTCAAGATCGAGGGCGAACCACTTGTGCCGCTCTGGCGGCCATCGCCGACGCACGGCAAGGAGCGGATGCCTTTCTCCAACAGGTAATTCGGTGCCCGCATGTTCACCACTTCTGCAGCACCGGGATAGCCCAACGGCCCCACACCACGAATGAACAGGATGGTGTTCTCATCCACGTCCAATGTCTTGTTGTCGATGTTGGCGTGATAATCCTCTGGCCCGTCAAACACGATGGCCTTGGCTTCAAACGCATTCGGGTCTTTCGGGTTGGAGAGATAGCGCTTGCGGAATTCTTCTGAGATGACACTGGTCTTCATGATGGCTGAATCAAACAGGTTGCCCTTCAGCATCTTGAAGCCCGCATCTTTTTTCATCGGGTCATTGTATTCACGGATGACCTTGCGGTTCCATGAGAACTTGCCCTTGTTGTTCTCACCAATCGTCTTGCCATTGGCGGTGATGCAATCCTCGTGGATTTTCCCCGCAGCAATCAATTCTGCGATGACGGCAGGTACGGCACCGGCGCGATGGAAATCCTCGCCGAGATATTCGCCCGCTGGCTGCATGTTGACCAGCAGCGGCAATTCCAAACCCTGCTTTTCCCAGTCAATCACATCGAGTTCCACGCCGAGATGCCGCGCAATGCCGTTCAAATGATTGGGCGCGTTGGTGGAGCCGCCAATGGCGGTGTTCACACGGATGGCATTTTCAAACGCCTTGCGCGTCATGATCTTCGAAGGCGTCAAATCCTCATGCACCATTTCGACAATACGTTTTCCGGTCTCGTAAGCCATCTGGCCACGCTCGCGGTAAGGGGCGGGGATCACGGCATTGTAGGGCAGACACATGCCAAGCGCCTCGGTGAGGGAATTCATGGTGGAAGCTGTGCCCATGGTGTTGCAATAGCCCGTCGATGGTGCGGACGACGCCACGAGATCCACAAAGCCGTTGTAATCGAGTTCGCCCGTCGCGAGCTTTTCGCGCGCCAGCCAGACGATGGTGCCAGAACCCGTGCGCTGGCCCTTGTAATCGCCGTTGAGCATCGGGCCCGACGACAGGGCAATTGCCGGAATATCCACCGTCGCCGCCGCCATCAAACAGGCGGGCGTGGTCTTGTCGCAACCAATGGTCAGCACCACGCCATCCAGCGGATAGCCATGCAGCACTTCAACGAGTGAGAGATAAGCAAGATTGCGGTCGAGCGACGCCGTGGGGCGTTTTCCCGTTTCCTGAATCGGATGAATGGGAAATTCCATGGGGATCCCGCCCGCCGCCGTGATGCCATCACGCACGCGCCGCACCCAATCCACATGGGCGCGATTGCAGGGGCTGAGATCAGACCCCGTCTGCGCAATGCCGATGATCGGCTTGCCACCCTGCAACTCACCCTGCGTGAATCCGTAATTCAAATACCGCTCCACATAAAGGGCGGTCATGTCGGCATTGTCCGGATTGTCGAACCACAGTTGCGAACGGAATTTGGGGGGCTTTGGCGCTTTGCTCATGTCAGGTCTTTCTGTTTCGCACCAGAATAGGTCACCATGCGCGTGATTGTCCACTCTTCACCGCCGGTCCAATTCGTGCTTCACTTGATCCAGAACCTGGTTTTGGGATGGCAGATGTGCAGAAGTTGATTGCCGCGTTGTTGGTGCTGCTATGGGCAACGGACCCGCTGTTGGCGCAGGACGCGAAATCGCTGATCGATATTCGCGCGGAATATGTCTGGCGCATGATTTACAGCAAGACCACGGGTTACAAGTCCATGTCCATTGCGGAGAACGGCGCCTTGGGCATCGGCTTTGCGATGGCCTCTGAAACCGAAGCAGAAACCAAAGCCCTGGCGTCCTGTACGGAACGAAGCAAGTTCCTGTCCCTGAACAAACCCAGCGTGCCCGCGTGCAAGACCTTTGCAACCGGGAACAAGTGGCTGCTACCGGATGTGCAGAACGACCCCGATTGGCAAAGGCCGACGACGGGCAAAGACGCCACCATGCGCAAGGGCCGCAAATATACCGTCAACAAGTCCAAGGCCATCATCCTTCTGGTTCACGGCTGCAATGGCCTGGGCGACAAACTCTTCACCGATATCTGGGGGGCTTACTTCAACGCGCTCGGTTTCGATCTTTACGCACCCGACAGCTTTGCCACCAAGCGCCCCAAGGATGCTTGCGGCCAGATGAACAATTATCCGGCTGAACAGATTTCGACCATCTGGCGGTTGCGCATTGCCCAAACCCAACGCAATTTGGCAGACTTGCGCGCAGCCAATCCCGACAAACCCATCTACCTTTTCGGCCACTCCGAAGGCGGCCTGATTGTGCAGATGATTGAAACCAAAGTGGCAGGCATCATCGTCTCCGGCGAAGAGTGCGGTGTATTGGGTGCACCCGTTGCCGCAGCGTCCACCGTGCCCCTGCTCTACATCTGGGGTGAGTTCGACCAATACGTGAACGGCATGGGTTTTCGCATCACAGAAAACGCCAGTAAGGCTTGCGCAACACAAGAGGCATCACACAATCCGAAATTCACGGTACTGCAAGGACGCTCACATATTCCCTGGCCCTGGAATGCGAAAGTGAACGAGGCCGTGGCATCGTTTCTGGGCAACGGCACCATCACATTGCCAAAACAGCAAACCGCCACCAAAAAAGCCTTCGCCAACTGGAAGCGCACCAAGAAGGACAAGCGATACCGCAATGCCCCACCCCACCGCGCCTCCGCCATCAACAAGAGCGGCACGTCCTACATGGTCTGGGGCCTCGACAATGCGGAAGATGCACGCGAGCTGGCCCTCTTCGGCTGCACCAGAGCGACTTCAAAGAAGACCAACGTATTCAAGACAGGCCAGCACCTGTGTACCATCATTGACGTAAACGGCAGCCAACCAGAAAAGTGACAGAGACTGGAGAATCTCGAATGCTGGTCTATTGAGAGTGCAAGGCAGCTGTGTAGATTTGCGCTCTTTGATGGGCGAACCCGTCGATCACAAAGCCCGCCGCACCGATGACGATCACGCCAATGGCAATGCCATGGGTGAACTCACTGCGTGAGCCAAAAACCATTGCCACTCCAATCAGGAGGCATATTGCCCATAAGAGTTTCAAAGGCATCCACCAGGCATTGACGCCAGAGCGTCCATTGAATCGCTTCTGCTCGGCTTCGATAAATACAGTCTGGTTCTGCGCATACTGGGCTGGCATCGAGACCAGCCGCTGGCTATTGTTGTAGACACCGAAACCGCCGACCAGCACAGTAAACGCCGCGAGGAATGTGATGGGGTAGAAAAGTCCCTTCAACAATGCACTGCTATCGATGTGCCGCCACATGGCCAGCGCCAGTCCCGATAGGATGACGCCAAAAGCAGTCAATAAAGTCGCTTCCAGCCTCTCGCCCCTGTAATAGCTGATCAGGTGTTGTGCAAAATCCATTGATGTTTCCTTATGCTTTGGGCTTGCCGACTTCGAGCTTCGCGAGGTTTGATCCGAAAAGCCACTTCGCAAAAGTCAGTTCCATCGCGGACATGGGTTGCTGCATGGTGCGGATCAACATTTTCTGGAACATGCGCTCGGGCAATATTGCTTTGAGAAGTGCATAGAGTTTGGCATCGCCGCCGGAAATGATATGCAGCCTGCCCTTGGGCTGTGTTGCCGCCTTGAATATCTCGTTGGCAATATTGGTGGGTGAAGTGACACTTGGCACAGATTCTTGGGCCGAAAGAAATGTTTTGAAATATTTCTCGTAAAATCCAAACGCCGGATTTCTGCCGTCTCCCCCATCATCAAGCTGGTAAAAATTTTGGTGGCGTGCAGGCCGGGGTAGATCGCTTTCACTTCAATATTGAACGGTGACAGTTCAATGCCCAGACTTTCGGTAATGCCGCGCACCGCCCACTTGCTGCCGCCGTAGGCAGCGATGAATGGGTAATTGAACTGTGCGCTGGCCGACGCCAGGTTGATGAACATGCCGGAAGTGTTGGCTCTGAAATGTGGAATGAACGCCTTGGTGACTGCAAACAGACCAAACACATTGGTGTCAAACTGACTTTTGATTTGATCGATGCTGGTAGTTTCTGTTGGGCCCATCAGGCAGTAGCCCGCATTGTTGACGACAACATCGATCTTGCCAAATTTGGTAATGGCACTTTGAGCCACACGCTCTACCTGCTCGAAGTCAGTAACATCAAGCTCAAACAGGGTGACGTTCTGTCGGTCTTTGAACAACGCCGGGTGCGCCTTGAGGTCGCGCACTGTGGCTGCAACGTGCCATCCCGCATCAGCAAATTTCTCCACGGTGGCTTTGCCAAAGCCAGAGTTGGTACCGGTGATAAATACTGTCTTGGGCATTTTGCATCCTCAATATGATCCGACATCAGCAGTTGAAACTCAATGACACCGACCTTATAACTGTTGACTTAAGTCCATAGTCAAGTGAGTTGCCATGTTGATATCCGAGTTTGCCCGCACCACAGAACTGAGCGTCGACACCATCCGTTTCTATATTCGCAAAGGCTTGATCAAACCGCATGTGACGGCAATGGGCGGCTCAAGGCCTTACCAGATGTTCAAGTCGGAACATGTCCAGATCGTGCGAATGGTGCGGGTTGCACAGGCACTCGGGTTTTCGATCAAGGAAATATCTGCTCTGAATAAGGAATACAAAGCCAGCGCAATTGACCCAACCCGCGGTATCAAAATCATGCAGATGCAAATTGCGAAACTGGAGGAAAAGAAAAAACAACTGTCGACGATGGTCAAATACATGCGTGCCAAAATCGCCTGGTTGCAAGGGGGCAAAATCGGGCCTGAACCGGGTTTTGGGCGTTGATTGCAAATGCTCAAAGTCTGAACCGTCCAGAAATTTGACCGTTTGAACAAATTCTGTCATCTTGGCGCAAATCGCAGGAGGTGCGCGGATGGCATCGAAAGGTCCGGATATCGCTGGTAAGCGTCTCACCAAGGGGGATTATGCTGCAAATTTTTCCGACCTGCACCCGCCCCTGAACGCCCACGAAGCCTTGGTGGAAAGCGATCGCTGCCTGTTCTGCTACGATGCTCCATGCCAGACCGCCTGCCCGACATCGATTGATATTCCACTCTTTATTCGCGAGATTCAGGCAGGCCACCCGAAGTCGGCGGCCAAGACGATTTTCGATCAAAATATTCTCGGCGGCATGTGCGCAAGGGTGTGCCCGACGGAGACACTCTGCGAAGAGGCTTGCGTGCGCATGGCGTCCGAAGGCAAGCCGGTCAAGATCGGCCAGCTGCAACGCTATGCCACCGATGCGGCCATGGCGGAGAAACATCCCTACACGCGCGCTCCCAAAACCGGGAAGCGCGTGGCGGTGATGGGTGCGGGCCCAGCCGGTCTGGCCTGCGCCCATCGCTTGAGCCTCCACGGTCATGACGTGACGATCTTCGAAGCCCGCAAGAAATCCGGCGGCCTCAATGAATACGGAATTGCCGCCTACAAAACCGTCGATGACTTTGCGCAAGATGAAGTGGATTTCGTTCTGTCCATTGGCGGCATCACGATTGAGAACGGCAAGAAACCAAAACTCGCTGAATTGCAGAAAAGCCACGACGCCGTTTTCGTTGGCGTAGGCCTCGCCGGCGTCAATGACCTCGGCATCAAGCATGATGACACCAAGGGCATCGAAGACGCCGTGGACTACATCGCCACCTTGCGGCAATCCAAGGATCGCGCAAAAATTCCCGTGGGCCGCAAAGTGGTGGTCATCGGGGGCGGCATGACGGCAATAGATTGCGCCGTGCAGTCAAAGCTTCTGGGTGCCGAAGATGTGACCATTCTCTATCGTCGCGGTGCCGCTCAGATGAAGGCGAGCAAATTCGAGCAGGACCTCGCACAAACAAAAGGTGTGAAGATCAAGCATTGGGTGGCACCCAAGAAAGTTATCGTCAAAGGCGGCAAGGCGATTGGCCTCACTTGCGATTACATGGAAGAAAAGAAGGGCAAACTTGTTGCCACTGGCGAAACCTTCGACATCGCATCAGACATGATCTTCAAGGCTATTGGCCAGACTTATATTGATAAAACCAATGGCGCATTGAAACTGGACGCAGGCCGCATCGCCATCGACAGTGAAAAGCGTACATCGGTCTCCGGTATCTGGGCCGGTGGTGATTGCGCCGGCGGGGGCAAGGATTTGACCGTCGCCGCCGTTGACGATGGCAGACGCGCAGCGGAGAGTATTCATGCGTATCTGTCTTCTTGATTTACCTCCTCCTTGTGGGGAGGTCGACAAATTGCGCAGCAATTTTCGGGTGGGAGTATGCTGACGTCAAACTGGCGTGACCACCCGACCCCCACCCCGGCCCTCCCCACAAGGGGGAGGGAGAAGGAGTAGTAAATGGCAGACCTTCGCTCAAACTTTGTCGGCATCAAATCGCCCAACCCGTTCTGGCTTGCATCCGCACCTCCGACCGACAAGGAATACAATGTGGTGCGCGCCTTCAAGGCCGGATGGGGTGGCGTTGTATGGAAAACCCTTGGCGAAGAGGGTCCCCCCGTCGTCAACGTCAATGGTCCACGCTATGGCGCCATCCATGGGGCCGACCGCAGGCTGCTCGGCCTCAACAACATTGAACTCATCACCGACCGACCGCTTGAAAGTTAACTTGCAGGAAATCAAGCGCGTCAAGAAAGACTGGCCAGACCGCGCCATGGTCGTCTCCCTCATGGTGCCGTGCGAAGAAGAATCGTGGAAAAAGATTCTGAAGCGCGTCGAGGAAACCGAAGCCGATGGTGTTGAACTCAATTTCGGCTGCCCCCATGGCATGAGCGAACGCGGCATGGGCTCCGCCGTCGGACAAGTCCCTGAATATATCGAGATGGTGGCGCGCTGGTGCAAACAACACAGCCGCATGCCGGTGATTGTAAAACTCACACCCAACATCACCGACATCCGGAAACCTGCGGCCGCAGCCTTTCGCGGTGGTGCCGATGCCGTGTCTTTGATCAACACCATCAACTCCATCACCCATGTCGATCTCGATTCATTTTCGCCCATGCCGTCCATTGACGGCAAAGGCTCCCATGGTGGGTATTGCGGCCCGGCGGTGAAACCGATTGCACTGTCCATGGTTTCGGAAATTGCGCGCGCTGAAGAAACGCGAGGCTTCCCCATCTCCGCCATTGGTGGCGTCACCACCTGGCGCGACGCCGCCGAATTCATCGCTATGTCGGCAGGCACCGTGCAGGTCTGCACCGCTGCCATGACTTACGGTTTCAAAATCGTCGAGGAAATGAAATCCGGACTTGCGCGCTGGATGGATGAAAAAGGCTATGCAACAATTGAAGACTTCCGCGGCCGCGCCGTGCCCAATGTCACCGACTGGCAATTTCTCAATCTCAACTACGTCACCAAGGCTCGTATCGATCAGGATGCCTGTATCAAATGCGGCCGCTGCTACGCCGCCTGCGAAGACACATCACATCAGGCCATCATGAAAGAGAAGGACGGCAAGCGCCACTTCGAAGTCATCGACGCCGAATGCGTCGCCTGCAATCTCTGTGATCGAAGTCTGCCCCGTCGAAAACTGCATCACCATGGAACGCATGGACAAAGGCACCGATCCGCGCACCAACAAGCCGATCAATCCGGATTATGCCAACTGGACGCAACATCCCAACAACCCGATGAGCAAGGTCGCAGCAGAGTAGTCACACCTTCAACGATCCGTCACGCAATCGTCACACGCGTGAATCAAATTTTGCGTTCAAAGCCTCCAGCACATGGAGGCGCTAATGGACAACACCCGCAATGACGAACTGAGCCAACTGACAGCCAACCGCGAGGCCCGCGAAGATGTGGGAAGCAACCTCTCCCTGAACCCGACCATGGGTGATGTCATCAATTACAGAATGTCGCGCCGCAGCCTGCTGACGGGCTCGCTCGCTGTTGCAGCCATTGCAGCAACAGTTTCGCCAGTGGCAATGTTGGCCGCAAGTGATGCCAATGCCGCAAGCCCATCAGCTTTCAGCTTTGATGAAATTGAAGTCGGATCGGAGGAAACTCACTTTGTAGCAAAAGGCTACAAATCCGAAGTGCTGTTCCGCTGGGGCGACAAGATTTTCGCCGATGCCCCTGATTTCAATCCAACAGCGCAGACGGCAGCAGCCCAGTTGAGGCAGTTTGGCTACAACAATGACTATGTCGGGTTCCATCCACTCGATGCGTCTGGTGATCGCGGACTGCTTTTCGTCAATCACGAATACACAAACTCCGAATTGATGTTCCCCAATTGGGCACGCATCGAGAAGGATTCTGAGGGCAGGGAAAAGGTTGTGCGCGGTGACTACACGCCAGAACTGATTGCCATTGAAATGGCAGCCCATGGCGGCACGATTGTTGAGATTGCCCGCAGGGACGGAAAGTGGTCACCAGTTCTGGACAGCAAGCACAACCGTCGCATCCATGTGGGAACCGAAATGGAAATCACAGGTCCCGTTGCAGGTCACCGGCGTCTCCAGACGACGGCTGACGCAACTGGCAAGAAAGTTCTTGGTACGCTCAATAACTGCGCCGGTGGCATGTCACCCTGGGGCACCTATTTGATGGCAGAGGAAAACTTCAATGGTTACTTCGGCGGTGAAGTTGCCGAAGGCCACAGGGAAAGCGCCAATCACAAACGTTATGGTGTGCCCGGCGGCGAATACGAATGGTCAAAGTTCGACGCCCGCTTCGATCTCGCCAAGGACCCGAACGAGCCCAACCGTTTTGGCTGGGTTGTCGAAATTGATCCAATGGATCCGACTTCAACTCCAAAGAAGCGCACCGCCATGGGCCGCATGAAGCATGAAGGGGCCGAGACCATCGTCAACAAGGACGGTCGAGTTGTCATGTATTGCGGCGATGATGAACGCTTTGATTATGTCTACAAATTCGTGACCAAGGGCGTCTTCAATCCGTCCGACCGCGCCGCCAACATGAACCTCTTCGACGATGGCACGCTCTTTACGGCGCGCTTCAACGCAGATGGATCAGTGGAGTGGTTGGCACTGGTGCATGGTGAAGGCCCGCTGACAGTAGCCAACGGCTTCGAAAACCAGGCTGATGTTTTGATCGAGACCCGTCGCGCCGCCGACTTGCTCGGAGCCACCAAAATGGACCGTCCGGAAGATGTACAGCCCAATCCAAAAACTGGAAAAGTCTATTGCCTGCTCACCAACAACACCAAGCGCAAGGCCGATCAGGTGGATGCCGCCAACCCACGCGCCGACAACGCCTTTGGGCACATCATCGAAATCACCGAACCGGACAGCGATTTTGCGTCAACCAAGTCAACGTGGGAAATCCTGCTGAAGTGCGGTGATCCCTCGGTTGCCGAAGTTGGCGCGACATTCTCGACTGCAACCACCAAGAACGGCTGGTTCGGCATGCCTGACAATTGCACCATTGATGCTGACGGTCGCCTGTGGATCGCCACCGATGGCAACGACATGAAGAAAACCGGACGCACCGACGGCCTTTGGGCTGTCGATACAGAAGGCGAGTCGCGCGGCACCTCAAAGCTCTTCTTCCGCGTTCCAGTGGGCGCTGAAATGTGCGGCCCGATGTTCACGCCTGCAGCCGATGCATTGTTTCTCGCTGTACAACACCCCGGCGATGCAGGCCTTGCCACCTACGAAACACCCGCCACTCGCTGGCCGGACTTCAAGGCAGACATGCCGGTTCGCCCGGCTGTGATTGTGGTTACCAAAGACAACGGCGGCAAGATTGCCTGACTGCGGCAACGGCCTCGAACCAGTTCCCGGTGGCTGAATGCCACTGGGAATTTTGATGTAACACGGCAGCTGAGACATTTTTGGTGCGCGGCCTTGCGTCTGACAAGGTGCCACTGGTCTGCCCTGGTTGGAAGGGGTCTTCGTTGACCATTGACCCTAATCAATTCATCCCCATGTGAAGTGAAGCAGACTGCTTTCATCCCTATGGAGGACCGTCATGGCCTATAAAACCATTTTGCTCTGCCTCAATGAAATTGATCGGTTGCCACAACTGCTGTCTGCGGCACGCGATCTTGGCGCAAAATTCAAGGCCCACATGTCGGGCCTCTACATCATTCCTGGAATTCAGGTTTATCCGTCCGCAGGCTATGCCGTGACCCCGGATGTCTATGATGGCAACCGGAAATACTACTTGGACAATGAAGCCAAAGTGCGGGCGGAATTCGAAACCGCCATGAAGGCAGACGGCCTCAGCTTTGATTTTCATCTTGTGGACAGCAACAGCCCGCTCATTGCCAACGATGTCATAAGCCAGGGCCGGAACGCCGATCTGATTGTCATCTCTGCCACGGATCGCAAGTCCATGCGAGGCGTGGAATTTGATTTCGTTGAGCGCCTGATCATTGCCGCAGGCCGCCCTGTTCTGGTGCTGCCGTTCCTGGGCGATCGCAAACTCAATTTTGATGACGTGCTGGTCGGCTGGGACAATGGCCGCGAAGCCTCCCGCGCTGTCTTCGATGCCTTGCCCATCCTGCAAAAAGCCAAGCGCACAAGGATCGCATCGATTGATGCCACAGCCAAGGGCAGCATGCCCGGAGCCTCCATCGCTGAAAGCCTCGATCGACACGGCGTGAAAGTCGAACTCAGCAACCTGACATCAGATGGTCAGACGGCGGGCGAAACGCTGCTGCGGGCCGCATCCGACTACGGTTCAGGGTTGATCGTATTGGGGGCCTATGGCCACAATCGATTCACCGAATTCATATTTGGTGGTGTCACGCGCCATGTCGTCCATAACCTCGACCGCCCGGTGCTGATGAGCCACTGACGAGGTGCGCAAGCTCAGCTGCTGCTCTGCGCGAACCACCGTTCATACAGGCGGTCATAGGTGCCGTCTTCGCGCATCTTGAGCAAGGAGGCATTGACCTTTTTGCGCAAGGGCGACCCGGCAGGAAACATGATGCCGTAGTTTTCCCGCTTGAAGATCGGTCCGGTTACTCGGACCCGGCCCTTGCCGGTATTGGCGGCATAATACTGCAAAACCGGAGCATCGAAAACCACGGCTTCCAGCGCATTGCGCTGCAGGTCGATGAGTGCCGATTCAATCTTGTCGTGTTCCATCGGCATGATGCCGCGGTCAGACAGATACTTCGAGGCCGTTGACCCGCGCGTCGTCCCCACCCATTTCCCGATCAGGTCTTCGGGCCCGCGAATATTGCTTTGCAATTGTCCGACGGTGATTGATGCCGTCAGCGAAGCCGTAAAGAACGCCATGAAGATGACACTGATCAGAATCGAGATGGCCGACAGGAACCGGCCCAGTGATGATCGCGGAATGTCGGGCTGCTGCCCTGCTGTCGCCCCGACCGCCCACCACATCGCATGAAAAATGCCGGGGATATAGTTTTGCGAGAACAGCGGATTGCCGTGCTTGCGTTCGGCAAGCCAGACGACATGCGCAGGGATCACGACCAGGGCCGCAAGCAGCCCCAGCATGATGGGCAGCGCACCAGTCGAAAGCATGTCAATCAGGCGCCGAAAGCTGAAACCTTCGCTCGCCCCTTCCCGCACCATGATCTGCAATCCACCCTCATAAATCGGTTGCGAGAAATCAAACTTGCTCTCGCGTTCCGAAGTGATGGAGATCGCAGCGATAGCCGCTTGCGCCTGGTTTCCCTCAACAGCGCCGAGGATTTCCTTGATGTTGTTGACTTCCTTCCACTGAAATTTCAGACCTGCGTCCTGGGCGATATACTCCCACAAGGCGGCAGAAAAACCGGTAAATCTGTCGCCATCCTTGATGATGAAGGGCGGCAGCACACGGGTTGCAACCGTGATGGAATCCGCAGCACCTGCTGACGGGTCCTGGGCCTGAACGGGTGCCGACAAAAAAACAGTCAACCACAACAGGCAGACAATTTTACGAATTTTTTCCAGCAGAACCGCAAATTTATCCACACATGTCCCCTTCAAATCGGCACCGACGCATACAGGCAGCCGCTGGCCGGAGCAATCACAACTTGCTGTCAATCCTCGCGCTTCTCAAATCGCAGAAGTCCGACCACTTTACCTTTCGTGCCGCCGTCAGCGGGATGATTCACTCCATCAAACACCTGCACCTCTCCGAAGTCGAAAGGCGAAACACCCTCGAGGCAAGCTGCATTGACTCCAATTTCATGGGGGTTGGAGCGCCGATGGTGATGCGTGTAGATGCCACAGACAGAACAGAAATAGTGTTTCGCGGTTTTCGAATTGAATTGATAAAGCGTCAGCTTGTCTTCACCCTGCAGGAACCGGATGTCACCAACCTTTGCGGAGACTGCCACTGCACCCCGCATCCGGCAGAACGAGCAACTACAGCGACGCGCCGTATTCAATCCATCGACCAGCCTCACCTCAAATTGGACAGCACCACAGTGACACGATGCTTTCATCGGTAAATCTCCCCATTGGTCCTTTGCTATACATGAATAGCAAATAGATGTTTCGTGCAATCGTCCTTGGCATGTAGTCATGACTGGATGCAATTCAGCTTGGAAAACGACGCAACGGCAATTCTGGATTCGAGGACTTTGACGGTTGAAGCGGTTCGAGTTACAAAAGGGGCACCAGTTCAGGAAATAGCTTGATGGTCATGATAACCGAAATTGGGGACTATTTTTCGAGAGGATGCGGACGCTGCGAACGCTTTGCCACGACAGATTGTTCGACACGGAAATGGGCTCTTGGTCTGCTCGATCTTCGCCGGATCTGCCTCGCATCGGGTCTCGCTGAGACTGTCAAATGGGGACACCCATGCTACATGCATGGAGACCGGAACATTGTGATCATTGGTGCTTTTCGCGGTGATTTTCGCATCAGTTTTTTCAATGCAGCCTTGATGAAAGACCCCGAGGGTGTGCTTGAAAAATCCGGACCAAATACGAAGCACCGGGACATGATCCGTTTCATGGACAATACGCAAGTGGCGGAGATGGAGCCGATCATCCTGTCCTGTTTGAAGGAGGCAATGGGCTATGCGGAGGCGGGACTGAAACCACCAAAAGTTAAAGGTGAAGTCATATTGCCTGATGAGTTGGTCGAAGCATTGGAGTCTGATCCTGAATTGGCGGAGGCTTTTCACGACCTGACCCCCGGGCGGCAGAGAAGTTATGCCTTCAATCTGACTTCGGCCAAAGCTTCTGCAACGCGAATTTCACGCATCGCCAAGTTCCGCGATCATATTCTCGCAGGAAAAGGCGCAACCGAACGGTGATTTCAGTTTCCAAATCTGCTTCTTGCGACATTGCAGATTATCAAGCCGTAACACAGCCCGGTTAAGTCCCTTGATCTGTCTGGTCCAACCCGCTAGCTCACCATCAACGTCCAATCCATCCGAGTGTCCTTCATGCCCACCCACAATCTCTTCCTCCTCCCCGGCGACGGAATTGGCCCTGAAGTCATGGCCGAAGTCGAAAAGCTCATTGCCTGGTTCAATCAACAGGGCATAGCGAAATTCGAAACCGAGCGCGGGTTGGCTGGCGGCTCTGCCTACGATGCCCATGGCAAGGCCATATCGGAAGAGCACATGGCGCTGGCCATGGCATCTGATGCGGTATTGTTTGGCGCAGTCGGTGGCCCCAAATGGGACAAGGTCCCTTATGATGTGCGCCCCGAAGCAGCCCTCTTGCGCCTGCGCAAGGATCTGGGACTCTTCGCCAACCTGCGTCCCGCTATTTGCTATCCGGCACTGGCCGACGCCTCTTCACTCAAAAAGAACATCGTCGAAGGCCTCGACATCCTCATCGTGCGCGAATTGACAGGTGGGGTTTATTTCGGCGAACCCAAGACCATCACCGATCTCGGCAACGGCCAGAAGCGCGGCATCGACACGCAAGTCTATGACACGTTTGAAATCGAGCGCATCGCCCGTGTCGCCTTCGATCTGGCCAAGACGCGCAAGAACAAGGTGTCATCTGCTGAAAAACGCAACGTCATGAAGACCGGTGTGTTGTGGAACGAGATCGTCACCCGCATCCACAAGGACGAATATCCGCAAGCCCAGTTGGAACATGTACTGGCAGACAATTGCGCCATGCAGCTCGTCCGTTGGCCCAAGCAATACGACGTCATCGTGACCGACAATCTTTTCGGCGATATCTTGTCTGACGTTGCCGCCATGCTCACAGGCTCGCTCGGCATGTTGCCATCAGCCGCACTGGGTGCGCCCGATGCAAAAACCAAACGCCGCAAGTCCATGTATGAACCCGTTCATGGTTCCGCACCGGATATCGCAGGCACCGGTGCTGCCAACCCCATTGCCATGATCGCAAGCTTCGGCATGGCCCTGCGCTATTCCCTCAACATGGGCGACTGGGCCGACAAACTCGACGCCGCCATCAGTGCCGTATTGGCCAAGGGCCTGCGCACCAAGGACATTGCAGGCGATCAACCCGCCAACACCAACACCCAACAAATGGGCGATGCCGTGCTGAAGGAATTGCAGGCCTCAGCCTGAGCACTTTGGCTTACCGCGCCGTCGGCGCCTCGGCGCTGAGCAGAAGTCCGACCAGGGCTGACTGGCTGTGAACGCCAGTGCGCTCGAACATGCGCTGCAGGTGCGTGCGCACGGTGTTGACGCTCACGCCAAGTTTTTCGGCAGCAACGGAGAGTTCATCGCCCTGGGCCACGAGCATGGCCAACTGCGTCTGCGCCGCTGAGAGGCCATAGATGCCTTGGGCGATGGCAATGTGGCGCTTGAGCAGCTGCTCGTCATTGAAAGACACCATCACTTTTCCGTCTTCAATCAGGACCCAGCAGAAGACGGGCGCGGCATCGCCGCTTTCCCCGAGGATCACCGCGCGCGCCGGGCGGCTCGGCGGCTCTGGCGGCGAGTGCGTTTGCATTTGGCGGTTTGCCCAGTCGACCGCTTCCTGAAGTGCGGCGTCATGACCGCGGTTTCGGGCTCGCAAGCGGCCACCGCTGATGATCAGGACGGGGTGGTTGGTGATTTGGTCATGGGCATGAGTATTCATCCACAGCACCGTTTTGTCAGGACCGACTTCGATCAGGGGGCAGGTTTCGTGGTCCATGGCACGCTGAAGGACGACAATGCAGAATATTTTCCATTGGCCTTCCATGCGCTGAAATATTTTGAGTTCGTGCTGGGTGCCGGCCAACTCGCAACTGTCGCCGGTCTTGTCGCCAATTTGGTCATGGGTAACCCACGCCATGTCGCCGTTGACGACGACATTCATCCGTTCCCGGTGCACGCGTGTTGCCGCATAGGATTCCGGGAGCTGTTTAATTACGCTCCTGTGATGCGCGTCGATGGCGTCCCAGCCCTCGTAAACCTTGACCCCGAGATGCGCATACGAAAACATACGCCGCGCCTGCGGCGAGTGGACCCAGAGTTCCGCAATGGCATCCGGGTCCCGCCGCAGGTAAGCTGCGGTATCAGCTTCGAGAACCGCGAGGACTGCGGCCTTGTCGTCGTCTGTGCTCATGGCAATCACGCCCGTTTTGGAACAGGTGAACATCATGACGCTTTGGGCCCAATGAGTCCATGACCGGGATTCCCACGCGTCGCATGCGTCAACGCCAGAAGTGCTTGGACCAGGCGCCGTGCGCGAGTCATGTTGGCGGACACTCTCTCCGGTAACGCCTGGCTTGCGGCGGCGCGGTCATAATACTCTTGCTCTTGCTTGGCGTTCATTTTGATGTGGGCGATTGTGCGCGGATGAACGACGGTCAACATTGTGTGGTCCATGTCTGCCTCCAGTGCTGTCGATGTCTGCAGAATGCACGATGTGGGACTGCCGCACTGTCATGTGTTTGGATGACACGCCGTGGGGAATTGCAGATCGTAGCCCAACCCGCTAGCCTTGCAGGCATGTCTTCTTCCAAGTCCAACGTCGACTATCTGCTGGGACAAATGCAGCGGGCCGGGAACGTATCTGCCCGTGCAATGTTTGGCGAATACGCCTTCTATTGCGACGGCAAGGTCGTAGGCCTGTTCTGTGATGACCAACTCTTCCTGAAGCCTCTTGCTGCAGTTGAGGAAGCCATTGGAATACACGACAAGGGCCCGCCTTACGCCGGTGCCAAGCCCCATATCATCGTACCTGAAGACAAATGGGACGATGCGGAATTTCTGTCGCAACTGGTGTGCGTTGCCGCCAATGCCCTGCCTGCACCGAAACCAAAGAAGAAACCTGCGGCCAGGAAAGGCAAGACATGACCCGCTTCGACGTTGCCATTATCGGCGGCGGAATCGTCGGTTCTTCCACTGCATATTATCTGCGCAAGAACGGCTTCACTGGTTCAATTGCGCTGATTGAACAAGATCCAAGCTACAAGCGCAGCTGCACCGCCCTCTCTTGGGGCGGCATCCGTCAGCAGTTTTCAACACCGGAAAATATCCTCCTCTCGCAATTTGGTCTCAACCTGATCCGCAATCTGAGGACAGAGTTTGGTGCCGACGCTGACGTAAGCTTCCACGAACAGGGCTACCTCGTTCTCGCCACCAAGAGAGGTGTTGCAACACTGCAGGAAAATCAGCGCCTCCAGGCCAGCATGGGTGCAGATACAGCAATATTGTCCCACACCGAATTGACCAAAAAATTTCCCCATATGAATTTCGACGGCATATCTGCAGCCTCATTCGGCGTCAAAAACGAGGGCTGGTTTGATCCCTATTCGCTGCTGTCCCTCATCCGCAAGGCGGCACTCGCCCGTAATGTGAAAGCCATGCATGATGAAGTGACAGGCATTGACGGCACCACGATCACACTGAAATCAGGCGCAACGTTTCATGCCCAACACATTGTCAACGCTGCAGGCACGGGAGCCGGTGCGATCGCCGCCATGGCAGGAATTGAACTCCCCGTGTCAGCGGCCAAACGCTACGTTTATGTCGTCGATTGCCCCGATGCACCGGAAGCACTTCGCAATGGTCCCCTGACTTTCGACGTCACCGGAGAATACTTTCGCCCCGAAGGTCGCAACTTCATCTGGGGCTTCACCCCAACCGACGACGAAGACCCCAAGGTAAAGGACTGGGAGATGGACGACAGCTGGTTCGAATCCAAAGTGTGGCCCGCCTTGGCAACCCGCGTACCTGCCTTTGAAACGGTGAAACAGGTGGGCAGTTGGGTCGGCCACTATGATTACAACTGGTTCGACCAGAACGGCATCATCGGCCGCCATCCCACACAGAGCAATTTTTACTTCGGCAACGGCTTCTCTGGCCACGGCATCCAGCAGGGACCTGCGACCGGCAATGCCATTGCTGAACTGATCATCCACGGTGAGTACCGCACCATTGATCTCACCCGCTTGGGTTACGAACGCCTGCAGCGTAAGGAACCCTTGTTTGAAAAAAACATCTTCTGATGGCGCGCATTCTGAGCATTTCTTCGCAAGTGGTCTTTGGCCCCGTCGGTAACACCGCTGCCGTACCAGCCATGCAGGCATTGGGCCACGAGGTGTTGCAGATCCCGACTGTGCTTCTCTCGAACCATCCCGGTCACGGCGCACCAACAAGTACAGTAACCGACTCAAGTCTGCTGCTCGATCTCGCGACCAAGGTACTGGCACTCACGCCGATCGATGCAGTGATGACCGGATATTTTGTCAACGCCGCGCAGGTGGAAATCGTCAGCAGGCTGATCAAATCGGTAAATCCAAAATGCGTCCTCATCGATCCTGTGATCGGTGACCACGGTAAACTCTATGTAGCTGGCGAAACTGCTTCAGCCATTCGCGATCACCTGTTGCCACTTGCCACCATCACCACTCCCAACATTTTTGAACTCGGATGGCTGACCAGTCGGACCGTTGCCTCCCATCAGGAAGCCGTGAGCGCCGCCCGCACCTTTGCTGCAGCCGAAACCATTGTCACGTCACTGCATCACGGCAGCGATATTGAGACAGTGCTTGTCACCCAAGATGCTGAATACACGACTGCATCGCCCGTGCGCGACAACGTTCCCAATGGAACCGGTGATTTCCTCGCAGGCCTCTATCTCGCTCACCGGATTTTGGAGCAACCTGAAACCGCGTTCAGAAAATCAATGACGATGCTCAACCTTGCCATCGACCTGAGTGCGGGTAAGAATGCTTTGGCCATCGCAGCGGCCTTGCGTTCCTGATCAGGCCAACGCCTTCGCCATCACATCGATCAGCCGTTTGGCGAAAGCCACCGGATCAGGCACCACTTCACCTTCCAGCACATAGGCTTGGTCGAGCAACATGTGCGCAGGATCATCGATGCTGGCTGGACCATCGAGTTTCACTTTCGCAGCCAACGTTTTAATCAACCCGTGCGCCACATTGATTTCCAATGCGGGAGCTGAAACCGCCACACCGGCCTCCTTGTTGCGTGACAACATCTTTTCCAGGGTCCGGTCCATCTGCCCGTCATTCACCAGACACACGGCACTCTCTGTCAGTCGTTTGGAGACGCGTACATCAGAAACCCGCGTACCCAATGCCTGCTTCAACGCCACAATGAGCAGTGCCGCATCGCCATCTGCTGTTTCGACTTTGGCACCCTCATCCTTCAGCTTGATCAGGTCCAGATCGGCTGCACCCTGCGTGATGGACTTGAATGGCTTGCCATCAAACCCGAGTGCTGTCCGCACCCAGAAGGAATCAACCGGATCGGTCAACAACAAGACCTCGACGTCCCGCGCCTTGTAGCCCTCCAACTGTGGCGATGCCTTGGCCTTCTCTGCGGTCTCGGCAGTCAGATAATAAATCGCCGTCTGGTTTTCTTTCAACCCCGCAATGTAGTCCTTGAGGCCAAGCGCATCAGACTTGGTCGAGGCGAACCGTACAATCTCGAACAACTGGTCACGCCGTTCAAAATCTTCATACAGGCCTTCTTTGATGATCGGACCGAAATTCTCCCACAGCTTCGCAAATCCCGCCGCATCCTTCTCCGCAAACTTTTTCAACTCGCTCAGGACACGGTTGGTCACGGCTTTACGGATCGCCGCCACATCCGGGTTGTTCTGCAGCATTTCGCGGCTCAGGTTCAGCGGCATGTCGGAGGAATCGATGACGCCCCGCACAAAGCGCAAGTAGGCTGGAAGAATGTTTACATCATCAGCGATGAATACCCGCCGCACATAAAGCTTCTGCTTGCCCTTGCGCTCCGGATCATAAAGGTCAAACGGCTTTTCCGAAGGCACGTACAGCAGCACGTTGTATTCGCGGTTGCCTTCCGCGCGATAATGAATGGTGAGTGCTGGAGCACCTTCGCCATAAAACAGGGACTGTGCAAACTCCGTGTGTTGCACTTCGGTGACGTCCGTCTTGGCCCTCGCCCAGATCGCCGATGCCGTATTGATTTGCTGGCTGGTATCGCCATCCTTGGCCAACATGATGGGATGCGCGATATGGTCAGAATAGGCCTTCACCACGCTCTCGATTTTCCAAGGCTCCAAAAATTCTTTTGCGTCGTCTTTCAGGTGCAACACAATCCGCGTGCCGCGCGCCACCACGTCAGCGGGTGAAACAGTAAATGTACCAAGCCCGTCGGACGCCCACACATGGCCACTCGTTTCACCTGCGCGTCGTGAGAACACCTCCACCTTGTCGGCCACCATAAATGCTGCATAGAAACCCACGCCAAATTGCCCGATCAGATCGGGTGCCTCTTTGGATTTCTCCATGAAAGCCTTGGTACCGGATTTGGCGATGGTGCCAAGATTGTCGGCCAATTCCTGCGCTGTCATGCCAATGCCGCTATCCGTCACAGTCAAAGTCTTGGCGGCTTGATCTGCCGCGACAGTGATGGCAAGTCCCGCCTCGCCCTCCAGCAGGCCCGGAACCGCAATCGCCTCATAGCGCAGTTTGTCCAGCGCATCCGAGGCGTTGGAGATGAGTTCGCGCAAGAAAACATCCCGGTCCGAATAGACCGAATGCACCATGAGGTGCAGAAGCTTGGCAACTTCCGCCTGAAAGGCCTGTGGCTGACTCGCAGCAGGTGTGGCAGTGGATTTTGATTTTGCTGCTTTGGCCATGGTTCCTCACATCGACTTGGGAACCGGATATTGTTGTCAGGAAGCCATCCGTCAAGGGCCTTGTGGCGTGAGCTGTCATGCAAGACGGCCAGCCCGGAGTATTCAGAGCTGGCCGCAACTCCAAGAACTAACTCACAAACACTCTGAAATAGGGGCCCGGCTGGAATGATAACGCTACGGAGGGGCTGGGGAGGCTTAACCGAAGCTCTTGCCAGCCGGGCTATCGAGGCAACTTGGGTATTATGCTGATCCATCATGTCCAAGACTTGATGCAATTGCGGCGAAAGCAGGGAATTTGAGGGGCTTGTCAAATCGCTGCGGAGCGATACATTGAACTTGGGAGAGCAAGCTGGAGGTTCAGGTATTGATTGCAAGTGATAGCAGCGAAGAAGCCGCGGCATCTGGACATCCCGCACTGCTGCGATTTCCGCCCGCCCTGAAACCGGTTATTGCGTTTGACCGCCGTGAACTGTCACAAATTCTTGATCTCTATGGCCGTTACGTGGCGTCCGGTGAGTGGCGCGACTACGCTCTCGATTTCAGTCCGGAGAGGGCCACCTTCTCAATTTTCAAGCGCGCCTCCGAGCAGCCCCTCTACCGCATCGTCAAGGATCCAGCCTTGGCCCGCAAGCAGGGTGCCTACTCCGTCATTGCCCAAGGAGGAGTGATCCTGAAGCGCGGCCATGAATTGGAACCCGTCCTGCGCGTCCTCGTCAAGAAGCCAAAGTTGGCTTAATACAGGCCCCTCAGCAGGCGGTCGATGTAGGTCCGTTCTGTATCAGTCAGGCCGCGTTCCGCTGCACGGTCCCGCAATTGCTTGATGATCTCCCGGGCCCGGCGTGCGGCGTCCTCGGTCGGCACCATCTCCCGGTCAACGCCCTCATCTGGATTGCGCGTGGCACGCGGACGCCCCAGCGGATCCATGTCCGTCCCGCCGGCCTCGCCATTGCGACCCCGGCTGCGCGCCTGACCCTGTCCTTGCTGCATCTGGCGGCGCAATTCACCCGCCCCTTTGCGCATCTTGTCGAGGGCATCACCCTGCTGCTGCAGTGCGCCCTCTTTGTCGCTGTTGCCAAGTGACCCTTGAGCCCCCCGCATATCCCGTTCTGCATCGCCAAGTTCGCCCGGTGCATTACCACCCATGCCGTCCAGCAATTTGTCGAGCATGTCGCCGAGCGCACCCTGCCGATCAGCCAGTCCACCTTGCCCCTGCTGCCCCTTTTGTCCCTGCTGACCTTGCTGACCCTCTTGGCCATCTTGTTCGCCGTTTGGCATGCGCTGCGTTTCGTCCATCAACCGCTGTTGCTGACGCATCATCTCTGACAACTGATCCAGCATTTCGCCGAGCGGATTATCTCCCGCCTGCTGGTTTTGCCCCGGCTGCATGTTTTGCAACATGCGATCCAGCTGATCGAGCAAGGCCTGGGCCTGATCCTTCTGGCCATCCTTCGACAGTTTTTCGATCATGTCCATCATGCGCTCAAGATCTTCGCGTGTGACTGACTGCTGGTTCTGGGGATCGCCTTGTTGTTGCTGCTTGCCCGCCTGCTGGTTACGCTTTTCCATGTCCTTGCGCATGGCATCCATGTAGCGCTGCATGGCGTCCCGCATCTTGTCCATCAACTTGGCAATTTCTTCGGGCGACGCCCCGTTCTTCAGGGCTTGTTCAAGTTGTTTTTTCAGCTCGGCCAGCTCAGCCTTCGCATCCGCCAGCGTGCCGTCCTCGATATCAAGGGCCAGTTTCCACAGGTCAGCGACTGACGTCTTGATGTCGTCAACAGTGCCAGACCGTTCGAGGCGCGACACGATGGCCGCCAGGCGGATATGATGGCCGCTGCGTTCAATCAAGCCCTCAGGATAAAGCAGGACAGCACCGAGAAGGGCCGCGGCTTCTGCTGCGTTGTCGGTCGACATGACAAGATGTTTGCGTTGTTCAATCAACGCCTTTGCCAGGGGCCGTGTGAAAATCTTTTCCGGCAGCGTGATCAGCACCGGCGCCGACTGGGTCACGTGACCGGCCGCATCCTTGGCACTCAAACGCAGATTGATGTTGAGCCCGGCCCACGGATGAGCCGTCAGATCCTGCGTGGTCTTGCCGGCCTCGCTTTTCGCGTTGGGTTTCTTCAGACGAACAGCAAACGTTGGTGGTTCATAGAGAAACGGCCCGTCACCGGCAAACCCGATACCGTCTTCCTGCTCGTCCGCCAGTTCGATCTCGGATTCAATGGCTCGCACACCATAATCATCTTTTGCCTCCCAGTGCACCGTCAGAGCTCCCCCCGTTTCCGTCTCCGGTTGTTTGGAAAAGGCGATGCTTGGCGGTTCATCCGGAATGACGGAGACCGGCCAACTGGCCAGGACATCAGCGCCATCCAAGACACGGATCACGGCGGGCCGCTCCACCTTTGCTTCAACCGTGAAGCCCGAAGCAGTTGTGGCAAGTTTGGGCACAATACCCGCCAAAGGTTTGAGATCGGTTTCACTCAGGAAAGCAATTGACGGTGCGCTGGCTCCGGCAACACGAACCGTCAGCACCGAGTTTTCAGGCACAAGAATGTCACCATCGGCCGCAAACTTGTCCTTGAGAGCCTGGCTGGTCAGCAGAATGGGCGGTTTTCCAGTGTAAGGTGGAGGCTTGAGCCATGCGTCGAGTGTGATCCGGGGCACGGTTTCTGATTGCGCCAGTGGCATGGCACCATTGACGGCCGAACTGAAATTGCCCGGCCCCAACAGAAGACTTGCCAAAGCGGCCAGCACCATCGGCACTCGTAATGCCCGTGGATCGAAGTCACGCCAGGACGATCGCGGCGGTGAGAGAGGCACAACGTCCAGCACTTCGAGTTGCCGTCGCTTGTGTTCTTCCCAAAGCGCGCGCGTGTCGTCATTGGCCAGTTCGGCAACAACGTCATCATCCTTGCTCGACACCACACGGTGGCGGATGCCAGCAGCTGCTTCCATGCGGCGCATGGCGGCAACATCGCCGGGCCATGCCATTTTGAACAAGGGCACCAGTGACGCAACAGCCGCACCCGCAAGGCCCACTAAAATTGCGAAACGAAGAAGTTGCGGCAGATAGGACAGGCTTCCCGACGCAATCACGACAATTGCTGCGCATGCAACAACGAGCGGCCAATGCAGCGCGGCCCAAACCTTCTCAACAATCAAGGCCCACCGCTGTACGGCGATGCGTCGTTCAAGGGTTGCTCTGCGCGACTGTGTCATGGAAGCTTCATCCTAACACAGATTGTCAAAAATATGTCTGAACGGACCAAATTCCTATTTCTGCCAATTGGCCAACGCATCTTGCCCGATCAGGTCGTCATAGGTCTGCCGGGGCCGCACCACCGCCCACCGACTGCCATTCACCAGAACCTCCGGTACCAAGGGGCGCGTATTATACGTGCCTGACTGCACCGCACCATAGGCCCCGGCCGTCATGATCGCCAACAAGTCACCACTCTCGACTTTTGCCATGCGTCGCCCTTTGGCAAAATAATCTCCGGTCTCGCACACTCCACCAACGACATCGGCTTCCATGGCATCGGCACGTCGCAGTTCATCCACCGGCAGAATGTCATGGTAGGCATCATAAAGGGTGGGACGGATGAGATCGTTCATCGCCCCATCCTGGATGACAAACACCCGTCCCTCATTCTCCTTCACATAAATCACCCGGGTGACAAGAATGCCGGCATTGCCAACAAACATGCGTCCCGGTTCCAGAACAAATTTCAGCCCCAGCGGACCCAAGACGCGCTTCACCATGGCACCATATTCATCCGGATGCGGCGGGATGTCATTGTCGCCGCGATAGGGCACGCCCAGTCCCCCGCCAATATCCAGATGCCGGATGCTGTGACCCTGATTGAGAAGTTGCCGCACCAATTCCGCCATCAATCCGAAGGCCTTTTCGAACGGTGCCAAGTCCGTGATCTGGCTACCGATATGCATGTCGACGCCGGCCACATCGATGGCCTCAAGCTGGGCAGCACGGGCATAGACGTCTGGTGCCCTGAGCCAGGAGACTCCAAATTTATTGTCGGCCTTGCCGGTCGTGATTTTGGCATGGGTCTTGGCATCCACATCCGGGTTAACCCGGATCGATACCCGGGCCCGCTGGCCAACCCGCTGCGCAATCTGCGCCAGCAGCTCGAGCTCAGGCTCGGATTCCACATTGAAACAAGAGATGCCTTCTTTCAGGGCAAAGGCCATTTCGCGCGCCGTCTTGCCAACACCGGAGAATACGATTTTGCGCGCCGGAACACCCGCCGCCAGAGCGCGCCGCAACTCACCTTCGGACACCACATCCATGCCCGCACCCATGTCCCCCAGGGTTTTGATCACGGCCTGGTTTGAATTGGCTTTCATGGCATAGCAGATCATATGTTCCGTACCGGCAAAGGCCGTGTCCATCACCTTGTAATGCCGTTCCAGTGTCGCCGTGGAGTAGCAATAGAAAGGCGTGCCAACCTCGTCTGCAAGCTGCTTCAAATTGACGTCCTCAGCGTGCATCACGCCGTCCTTGTAGGTGAAATGATGCATGTCAGTTGCTTTGCACAGAAGCCGGTGGTGCATCCAGCGGACCCTTGCGGCCACAACCGGTCAATGCCAAAACCATCAGTATACAGATTAAAATGCGGGACATCCTATTTGCCTTTCAATAGCCGGTTCCAGCGCTTGACTTCGCGCCGCACATTCGCAGGTGCAGTTCCGCCAAAACTGTCGCGGGAGGCAACAGAGCTTTCCACAGTCAGAAAACTGAAGACGTCTTTGCTGATCCGCTTTTCAATTGTTTTCATGTCAGCAAGCGTCAGTTGATCAAGGTGCACACCTTTTTTCTCGGCCAAGGCAACGGCGCGACCCGTCACATGATGCGCATCCCGGAACGGCATCTTCAGGCTGCGCACCAGCCAATCTGCCAGATCAGTCGCCGTCGAATATCCGCCAGCCGCTGCCGCATGCAGGACTTTCACATTGGGTTCCATGTCCTTGACCATGCCGGTCATGGCGGCAATGCCAAGCGCCAGCGCATCAAAGGCATCAAACGTCGCCTCTTTGTCTTCCTGCATGTCTTTTGAATAGGTAAGCGGCAGTCCTTTCATGACCATGGCCAGTGCCGTGAAGGCCCCGAGAATGCGCCCCGGCTTGGCCCGGATGAGCTCTGCCGCATCCGGGTTGCGCTTTTGCGGCATGATGGACGAGCCCGTCGTGAATTTGTCGCTCAGTGTCACAAACCTGAATTGCGCGGATGACCAGATCACGATTTCTTCAGCCAGCCGCGACAGGTGAATGGCCGTGATCACACAAGCCCCCAAAACCTCCAGCACAAAATCCCGCGCCGAAACCGCATCTAGGGAGTTGCGCATGGGACTGTCAAACCCGAGGGCCTTGGCTGTGCCATGCCGGTCAATGGGAAACGATGTGCCTGCGAGAGCCGCAGCTCCCAGCGGACTTTCATTCATGCGGTCCCGCGCGTCCTGCAACCGTCCCCGGTCCCGCGACAGCATTTCCACATAGGCCAGCATGTGATGGCCAAACGTGACAGGCTGCGCCACCTGCAAATGCGTAAAACCCGGCATGATGGTACCGCTGTGTTTGTCAGCTTTGGCCACCAGCACCCGCTGCAAGACCTTTAACGCAGCATCCACCTGATCAACATAGTCCCGGACGTAAAGCCGGAAATCAACGGCGACCTGGTCGTTGCGCGACCGCGCCGTATGCAACCGACCTGCAGGCTTCCCGATCAAATCCTTGAGGCGGCTTTCCACATTCATGTGGATGTCTTCCAGCACCTTGGAAAACCGGAACTTACCGGTCTCGATTTCGCGGGCAATGCGATCTAACCCTTTTGTGATCGCTGCGGCATCCGCTTTTGTGATAATGCCCTGCCGAGCCAGCATTGTGGCATGGGCCTTCGAGCCCGCAATGTCCTGGGCGTGGAGGCGTTGGTCAAAGCCAATCGAGGCATTGATCTCCGCCATGATCTCCGCCGGACCTTGCGCGAAGCGTCCGCCCCACATTGAGTTGGCCATAACAGTTCCTCTTTTCTGCCGATGCTCTAAACGCCATGACCATGACCCAAGTTCCACCGAACAAATCACCCCTGCCCTTTATGTTAGCATTTCTGGCAGGTGCCGTAGGCATTTACTGGTTTCAGAGCGATCCACGCAAGGACGAAAGCCAGGTTGCGGCAACGACTGTGGCAACACCGGTTGGTGAGTTTTCCAAAGCCTTGGCGACAGGTCCCATGGCCGGCGTCATTGTTCACGACAAGCGCAAAACCTTATCCACATTTTCGTTCAAATCCGCGGACGGCAAGGACACCAGTCTCGCCCAGTGGAAAGGCCGCGTGGTGGTCCTCAATCTCTGGGCCACCTGGTGTGCGCCGTGCCGCAAAGAGATGCCCGATCTTGATGCGTTGCAAAAACGAATGGGTGGCCCGGATTTCGAAGTCGTGGCCTTGAGTGTCGACAAGAAGGGCGCTATGGCATCGGCTACCTTTCTCAAGGACATCGGTGTCCAATCGTTGGCCGTTTACACGGACACGGACCTGAAGAGCCTGGCAGAATTACAAGCCATTGGCCTCCCCGCTACGATATTGATTGACCGCAAGGGCGAGGAAGCAGCCCGGCTCTTGGGTCCCGCCAATTGGTCATCCCCCGAAGCCATTGCCATGGTCAAGGCGCTGACTGCGGAGCGCCCTTGAACAGCACGGACGAAGCGCGTTTTCGGGCGCTGGCCTTGGCCTTGCCGGAAACGGAGGAGAAATCACATTTCGGCAAAGCTGATTTCCGGGTTCGCAACAAGATCTTCGCAGGCTTCCACGACACGGGTCGGGCCTATGTCAAACTCAGCCCGGAACAGCAGGAAATGCTGTCCACCACTGAGCCTGAATGGGTGAAGCCGCACAACGGGCATTGGGGACGGCAGGGTTGGACATGGATTGATCATCGCAAGGGCGATGCGGCATTCCTCAAAAGCATTCTGCGCATGGCGTGGACAACAGTGGCACCGAAAAGCCTGGTGAAGGCCAACACGGATACACACTCGAAATAATCACCGCGTCGGTACTGGTTTCTCGCCGCGATAATCATAGAACCCGCGCTTGACCTTGCGTCCCAGCCAACCGGCTTCCACATATTTCACCAGCAATGGACAGGGGCGGTACTTGGAATCCGCCAGCCCCTCATGCAACACCTGCATGATCGAAAGGCACGTATCGAGACCGATGAAATCGGCAAGTTGCAACGGCCCCATGGGATGATGCGCGCCAAGCCGCATGGCCGTGTCAATACCTTCAACGGACCCCACACCTTCATACAGGGCATAGATTGATTCATTGATCATCGGCAGCAGGATGCGGTTGACAATAAAGGCCGGGAAATCCTCTGACACGGAGATCGTCTTGCCGAGGCGGGTGGCAAGGTCGCGCACGGATTTGAAAGTCTCTTCAGCCGTCGCAATACCCCGAATCAATTCCACCAGTTCCATGACGGGCACGGGGTTCATGAAATGTATGCCCATGAATTTCTCAGGCCGGTCCGTGCCTGCAGCAAGCCGTGTAATCGACAGAGAAGAGGTATTGCTACCCAGCAGTGCATCCTTTTTCAGATGCGGACAAAGTTTTTCAAAGATCTGCTGCTTCACGGTTTCTTTTTCCGTGGCACACTCGATGACAAGATCATGGCTCGCAAAGCCGGAAAAATCAGGGACTCTCACGATGAGTACAAGGGCAGCATCCTTCTGCGCTTGTGTGATTTTGCCCGCCTTTACCTGACGACCAAGATTGGCCTTGATCAACTCAAATCCGGCTTCGATACGGTCCGCTGTGACATCGTTCAGACCGACGGAAAGCCCGCTCAGCGCGCAAACATGGGCGATCCCCGCCCCCATCTGGCCCGCCCCAATCACACCGACCTTTTCAATTTTCATCTTGGAGTCCGACCATGTTCATTGCAAAAGCAAGTGAACCCTATCGCGCCAGTTTGTGTCCCGCAAGGAACATTGCTGGCTTGCGACAACCCGTGATCGGATGACCATGACAGCGCAAGAAGGACGCAACACCAGTGCGGCAGCACTGTGGGTCTTGCTCATCGGAAATTTCGTTATTGGCACAGGCATCCTGTTACCCACCGGGTTATTGAACGCCTTGGCAGCAGACCTGCACGTGAGCGCAGCGACAGCTGGACTTTTGGCTTTGATCGGCGGCGTGGTGGTGGCCGTCGGTGCGCCGCTTGTAGCTGGCCTGACCAGTGCCATTGACCGGCGTAAACTCTTGACCTTCGCCTTGCTCCTCTATGCGGCAGGCCACGCGGCGGCAGCCCTGACACCATCGTTCACGCTCTTGCTTGTCTTGAGGGCTATAACCGTCATGGGTGCCGCCATATACACACCCCAGGCTGCAGCCACGGCCGGTCTTCTGGTGCCTGCCGATAAACGCGCAACCGCCATTGCCTTTATTTTCATAGGCTGGTCGGCATCGAATGTGGCGGGCATTCCGCTGGCCAGTTACTTTGCCGAAATCATCGGCTGGCGTGCGGTCTTCGGTATCATGGCCTTGGCTTGTCTGGCGTCTGCCCTGCTGGTGTGGACGTCGCTTCCGTCGGGCCTCCACGTGACACCACTCAATCTGGCAGCCTGGAAACAGGCCCTGACCAATCCCGTTGTATTGATGGTTCTGCTGGTAACGGTTCTCTCCATGTCAGGCCAGTTTACGGTCTTCACCTACATGGCCCCCATCTTGCGCGATGCCTTTGCGGGAGGACCTGCCCAGGTATCGCTGGCCTTCGCCGTGGCTGGCGTTGCTGGCGTGATCGGCAACATAATCGCTTCTCGCATCGTACACCGCGTCGGTATCGACAAGGTTATCGCAATAGCGATTCTGGGATTGATAGCAGGGCTGGGCCTGTTTGCCGTGAGCTTTGGTTCGCTCGGCCTGGCGCTCGCAGGCGTGGCGCTGTGGGGCATGGGGTCATTTTCATCCAATTCCCTGCAGCAAAGCCGCTTGGTGGCCATCGCCCCAGCATTGGCAGCAACTGTCGCCCTCAATACATCGGTTGTCTACGTGGGACAGGCCGTGGGCGCAGGCATCGGCGGCTGGTATGTGAGCCACGGCATTTCGCCCGCCATGGCCTGGACAGCGAGCGCGCTGACGGCACTTGCCCTGCTCGCATCGCTGGCAGCAACGCGGCTGGCGAAATAATCACTTCCCCAGTTTGCCGAGCTCGGCTTCCAGTTCCGGCACAGCCGTGAATAGATCCGCCACCAGACCATAGTCCGCCACCTGGAAAATCGGCGCTTCCTCATCTTTGTTGATGGCGACGATGGTTTTGGAATCCTTCATGCCAGCAAGATGCTGGATGGCTCCGGAGATGCCGACGGCGATGTAGAGATCAGGCGCAACCACTTTGCCGGTCTGGCCGACTTGGTAGTCGTTAGGCACATAGCCGGCATCCACCGCAGCGCGCGAGGCTCCAACAGCAGCATTCAATTTCTTGGCTACGGCTTCGAGCATCTTGAAGTTGTCACCGTTCTGCATGCCGCGACCACCCGAAACGATAATTTTCGCAGAGGTCAGTTCAGGGCGATCAGACTGTGTGAGATTTTCACTTACATAGGATGACAGTCCAGGATCGGCAGCGGCAGTCACTTTTTCGATTGCTGCAGACCCACCTTCGCCCGCCGCTGCAAACGATGCGGTGCGCACTGTGATCACTTTTTTATTATCCGTGGACTGAACAGTTTGTACGGCATTGCCAGCGTAGATCAGGCGCACAAATGTGTCAGCGGACTTCACTTCGGCGATATCGGAGATCTGCATGACATCGAGCAGCGCTGCCACGCGCGGCATATAGTTTTTGCCGTTGGTGGTGGCGGGCGCCACGATGTGATCATAAGCACCTGCCAGTGACACGATGGTTGCGGCCATGGGTTCAGCGATTGGCCGGTCTAAGTAAGCCGCTTCGGCATGCAATACTTTTTTCACACCTGCCAGTTTCGCGGCCTGCGCGGCAGCAGCACCAGCATTGTTGCCAGCGACGAGCACATGCACGTCGCCACTCATTTGGGCAGCCGCGGTCAGCGCCTTGTGGGTTGCATCCTTGAGGCTCTTGTTATCGTGCTCTGCAATGAGAAGAACGGCCATCAGAGTGCTCCTGCTTCCTTGAGTTTGCCAACGAGTTCGGCAACCGATTTCACTTTCACACCCGACTGGCGCTTCGGCGGATCAACCGTGGTGACGACCTTCAGGCGCGGGGCCGGGTTGACGCCATAGTCAGCTGGCGTCTTCTCATCCAGCGGCTTCTTCTTCGCCTTCATGATATTGGGCAGCGAGGCATAGCGCGGCTGGTTGAGGCGCAAATCGGTTGTCACGATCAGCGGCATTTTCATTTTCAGTGTTTGCAAGCCGCCATCAATTTCGCGCGTGATGGTCGCTTCACCTGAACCGGGTTCTAGCTTGGAACACGCCGTGGCTTGCGGCCAGCCGAGCAAGGCAGCCAGCATCTGTCCGGTTTGGTTGCAATCGTCATCGATGGCCTGTTTGCCAAGGATCACGATCTCCGGCTTTTCAGAGTCAACCACACCTTTGAGAATCTTGGCGACGGCAAGCGGCTCAATGAGGTCATCGTGCTTCACCAGAATAGCGCGGTCTGCCCCCATGGCGAGCGCCGTGCGCAGGGTTTCCTGGGATTGCTGCGGCCCAATGGAGACGGCAATGATCTCGGTGGCGATTCCTTTTTCCTTCAAGCGGATCGCTTCCTCGACACCGATTTCATCAAACGGATTCATTGACATCTTGACGTTGGCCAGCTCGACGCCAGAGCCATCCGCTTTGACCCGGATTTTGACGTTGTAGTCAACGACGCGCTTGACTGCGACCAGTACCTTCATTGTGACCCTCGTGGAAATGTGCGGCGGAACCTAGTTAGGGTACAAGGCATAGTCAAATGCTGTAACGGCATGGGTGAGCTGATTGCGACAATCTGGCAGACTGGCTGACAAGCTGGTATAAAGCCAGCCAACGGAGCATACAGCCATGAAACAACAGAATGCCTATCATCAGTTCAAGGCCTTGCACGAGACACCGGGCACTTTCATCATGCCCAATGCCTGGGATGGCATGTCTGCACTGCTGGTGAAACAGGCTGGCTTCAAAGCGATTGGCTCATCGTCGATTGCCATTGCTTACGCGCTGGGACGCCGGGATTCCATGCATCAGGTCAGCCGCGCTGCCGACCTGAGAGGTGAGCGCCATGGTTGACGTACCCGAACTTGCCGTCTCGCAGTGGTTCAACAGCAAGGAGCCGCTGAAGCTGGTGAATTTGCGCGGCAAGATCGTGGTGTTGCACGCGTTCCAGATGCTCTGTCCCGGCTGTGTTTCACATGGCACACCACAAGCACAGAAAATGCATCAGTTGTTTCCGCCAGAACGGGTTGCTGTAATCGGATTGCACACGGTGTTTGAACACCATGAGGCGATGACACCAGTTTCACTCAAGGCTTTCATTCACGAAAACCGCCTCACGTTCCCGATTGGCGTTGATGAGGCGGGAAAGAATGGCCCCATACCTGTCACCATGGAGCGTTACCAGTTGCGCGGCACGCCAAGTCTTGTGGTGATCGACGGGGATGGCCGCATCCGTCACCATGGCTTCGGCCAGGAAGACGACATGGCGGTGGGCACATTGATTGGTTCGCTACTGTCGCAAGGTCTCTTGCCGATGCCGCGGCCAGATGAAAGTTAACACCACTCCCGCGACGAAACCGCCAATATGGGCCCAGTAGGCCACAGCCTGACCACCTTGCGGCACGCCCAGACTCAGGAATTGCATGACAAGCCAGAGACCGAGAAAAATGTAGGCCGGAACGCGGAACGGAAAAATGAGACTGAAGAGGAGCAGTATGCGAGCCCTCGGATACATCAGCAGGTAAGACCCCATGACACCTGCAATGGCACCTGATGCACCGACAAGGGGTGCCGGCGACCCCGGTGCAAAAACAGCATGAGCCAAGCCCGCGACCACACCACACACCAGATAAAACACCAGAAAACTTCCGTGCCCAAACGCATCTTCCACATTGTCAGCCAGGATCCAGAGGATGAGCATATTCGACAACAGATGCATCCACGACCCATGCAGGAATTGATAGGTGATGAGGGTGAGTGGCTCGGAAATGGGGTTGAAAGTGCTGACGGGGGCTCCGGGACCGTTAAACAATTCGAGCGGTATGACGCCAAAGCCCGTGGCAAAGGCCGCCAATGTTCGCTCACCTGCGATTCCACCCGTGAATAAAAAAATGGCCACATTGAGGGCGATCAACGTCGCCGTCACAATCTGGAAACGGATGACACGCAGCGGATTGTCGTCCTTGACGGGAATGAGCATGGCGCGGTTCTAGCCCAGCAAAAGTTTCGCCGCGAGCAGAAACATGATTGCCGCGATGGCGACATCAATGCCACGCCAGACTTTCGGCAATGAAAGCCAGGGCCGCAAAAGCACAGCGAGATACCCCAATGAAAAAAACCACAGGAACGACGCCATCGTGGCACCCGTCGCGAAGGCGGCCTGTTCACCGAGTGGCCGCGCATTGGCGATGGAGCCCACAAGGATCACAGTATCAAGATAGACATGCGGATTGAGAAACGTGAATGCGGCACTTGTGGCCAATGTTGCATAAAGTGTGTCCTGCGACTCTGTTGCGTCGGCCATGGCCGCAGGATGGAGCGCGCGGCGCAGGGCCTTGACTCCGTACCAGATCAGGAAGGCCGCCCCCCCGTAGGTCATCACAGAGATCAACTGCGGCAGCGCCTTCAGGATAGTCGCCAACCCATAAGTGCCGGCCCAGATCAACACCGCATCACTCAAGGAACAGAACAGGCAGACCCAGAACAGGTATTTGCCGATGACACCTTGCCGGATGACAAAAGCATTCTGCGCGCCAATGGCCACAATAAGTCCGCCACCAAGGGCAAATCCAGCGATGACTGCAGAGAGCACTAGCGTGTTTTCCCCGGCACCCAGAGAATATCGCCTTCTGCCGCAGTGGCATTGACCCAGCGCGAAGCAACAAAGAAGAAATCTGACAGGCGGTTGATATAGGCCACAGCACCGTCGCTCACATGCTCGCCTTTGAGTGATGCAAGTTCGACGATCAGACGCTCAGCGCGGCGGCAGATGGTGCGGGCAAGATGCAAATAGGTGGCAGCAGCGTGACCTCCGGGGAGCACAAAGGATTTCAGAGGTGCCAGATCGGCGTTCAGTTCATCGATCTCAGTTTCGATGCGCTCATATTGTTTGGGGTGGATGCGCAAGGGTTCATAATCAAGCTTCTGGCCGCGATCCGGCACGCAGAGATCAGCACCCAGATCGAACAATTCATTCTGAATGCGCGCCAGCATGGCATCGAGAGCGGGGAAGTCTGCTGTGTGCAAACGCACAAGACCCAGCGCGGCATTGGTTTCATCCACGGTGCCGTAAGCGGCAATGCGGATATCTGCCTTTGATACGCGCGTGCCATCACCCAAGCCGGTTTCCCCGGCATCACCGGTTCGGGTGTAGATTTTGTTGAGTTTGACCATTTGGTCGGGTTAGCGGGTTTTGACCGAGAGTGGAAGCCAGCATCGCCTGGCTATTTGCGTTCAAGCCAATCATGCTCCAGCGAGCGGAGCTTGCCGGTCATCGACAGCAAAAACGCAATCGACCAGCTAAACAGTATCAAGCCATTGGCCGCTTCGATGGCACCGAGCAGACGCCATTCACGGGACAATGTGACATCGCCGAAGCCGACGGTGGTGAAGGCGGTCGTGGAAAAATACAGTGCTGTGTCAAAATCTGGTAACGCACCGATGGCCAGGAACAAAAAGGCGTACACCCAGATCTCGGTCGTGTGGATCAACACGAGTCCCAGAACCACAAGAATGAGCAGCAATCCCTGACCGATCAGGCTTTCATGCGGTTTGAAGCCATGTCCCTTTCGATTCAGAATGCGGATCAGAAACAGGAGGCCGAGGAAGTGCATGATGACCGTCAACGTTACCATGACTGTCGCGACTGTGAGATTCATGATCATCGGCGCACTCTGTCACTCATTTCTCAAATACTGTGACGGCTTGCTGGACAAGGCACGCCACGTGACCGTCATGCCTGCCGCAACGGTCAGTATCATGGAGATGACTGCCGTCGTAACTGCCGTCTGCCAGTCAAACGCAAACGGCATTTCCAAAATGAACCGGGCGAGGAACCAGGCCGCGATCGAACCAACAACCACGCCAAAGACTGCAGCAACAAATCCAAGCAACCCATATTCAATGGCAAAGGCCGAGATCAACTGGCGCCGTGTTGCGCCGTAGGTTTTCAGTACAACCGCCTCGTAGGACCGTGACGAAAGTCCCGCTGCCAAGGCGCCTGCCAACACCAAGATGCCAGTGAGAAGAGTGAGGGCGTTGGCACCACGCACCGCCGCCAGCATTTTGCCCAGAAGATCGCTCACCAATGTCAATGCATCTTTGACCCGGACTGCAGTGGCAGAGGGATAGGCTTCCGCGAATGTGTTGAGCAACGCCGCTTCATCTCCGCCATTCATCTGCAAGGTGACAATATGGCTGTGTGGTGCGGCCTTCAGTGTATTGGGCGTGAACACCATGACAAAGTTGATCCCCATGCTGCGCCAGTTCACCTGCCGCAGATTTGCAACGCTGGCTTCAATCTCGCGACCCAGCACATTGACGCTGATCTTGTCTCCAATTTTCAGCCCTAGTCCATTGGCAATGTCATCCACCATGGATACCAACGGTGGCCCGGCATAGTCTTTGGCCCACCATTCACCCGCCACCAATGTAGAGCCTTCCGGAATGACATCGGCGTAGGTGAGCCCCCGGTCGCCGCGCAAGGCCCACGCCACGTCTGGAGCAGCCTCGACCTTTTCGGCATCGATACCTTTCACCCGCACAATGCGACCTCGCATCATGGGAGCATTGCTGACACCCGTCACACCCGGTTGCGCCACAGCCTGTGCACGGAACTTGGGTAACTCTTCATTGCGCACATCCAGAAAGAAAAACGCTGGCGCCTTTTCAGGAATGCCCGCCTTGATTTCCCGCGAAATCGTAAGGTCCGTCAACGCCAGTGTCACAAACAACGTCAACCCCAATCCCAGCGCCATGATAATGGGAAGGCTGGAGGCTCCAGGTCGATTTAGGCTTTGGATGGCATGACGCCACAAGACATTGCGCGGGCGCGGCAAGATGCTGATGACCTTGATGAGTCCCCAGGCAAGTGCAGCGAGCACCACAAAGCTGGCCGCAAGTCCGCCCAGATAATAAGAGGTGACACGCATGTTCTCGAAGGAGAACAGGATGATGGCGGCACACAGTGCAAGAAGTCCCAGCGATGCAGCCATGTAGCCACCTGTCGGTCGACCTTCGACGGCTGTGACCGCACTGCGAAACAAGGCCGTGCCACGTACATTCGCAATGCGCGCCAACGGCCAGATGGCAAACGCCAATGTCACCAGAAATCCAAGCACACCCGCAAACAAGAGTGGCAGCCATTCAACGCGCGTTGAAACCGGCAGCGGAATGAGATGACCTGCCGTGACTGACAAAATGGCAGGTGCAACAGCACCGGCAATCAGGCCAATGCCGATGCCGAGCAAACCCACAATCATGATTTCAGTGAGAAACATGCCGAAAATATCGCGGTTGGAAATGCCGAGACACTTCAACGTCGCAATGGTGCCGATGCGGCGGTTGACGAAAGCAGAAACAGCATTCGCAATGCCCGCCCCGCCAATGGCCAGTGACGCCACACTAACCAGCGTCATGAAATAACCCAATCGTTCGACAAAACGCTCCGCCCCATTGGCGGCGTTGTCGCGCGCCCGCACCCGCCAGCCCGCATCAGGGAATTTTTCACCCGCTTCGTCGACAAGAGCCTTGGCAACAGCAAGCGATGTATCGCCCTTCAATTTGACTCGGTAACGCCAGGTGATGAGACTGCCAGGCTGGACAAGTCCCGTGCTTTCCAATGCAGCATGGGACATCAACAGGCGAGGGCCCAGCACGATGCCATCGGCAATGCGATCGGGTTCAGTTTTGATGGTGGCCCGCACTTCAAGTTCCGTGGTGCCAAGTTTCACTGTATCTCCAAGGGAGAGACCCAAACGTCCCAACAACAACGGATCAACGGCGATGCCATGCTTGCCGTTGCGCAAAGCATAAGTGTCCTGTGATGCAATGGACTGGTCGAAGGTCAGTGTGCCATAAAGGGGGTATGAGCTATCGACGGCCTTGAGTTCGACCAGCGTAGAGCGGCCTTTCGCCGTTGCCATGGCACGCGATGTGATAACCCGGCTGACCTCACCTTGGTTGGCAATATACTGTTTTTCTGCCTCGCTCACGTCGCGCTGGATCAGCGAGTACTCCAGATCGCCACCCAAGAGCGGTTGCCCCTGTTCGGTAAGACCGCGGTCAACAGCAGCACTCAGTGATCCGATGATCGCGATGGCCGCAACACCAAGTGTGAGGCAAGTGAGAAAAATCCAAAAGCCGCGCAATCCCGAGCGCAAGTTACGTAAGGCGTAGCGCAACCAAAGCGTCATGCAGAATCTTCCACATGGCCATCGCGCACATGGATGATGCGCGAACAGCGCGCGGCAAGCTGCGCATCGTGCGTCACCAACAGCAGCGTAGCACCTTCGCGGTCTTTCAAATCAAACAGCAGCTTGATGATGGCCTCGCCGGTTTCCTGATCCAGATTGCCAGTGGGCTCATCAGCAAGAAGGATCTTGGCACCTGATGCAAGGGCCCGCGCAATGGCAACACGCTGTTGCTCGCCGCCTGAAAGCTGACCCGGATAATGTGTCATGCGATGGCCAAGCCCGACCCGCTCCAGTCCGTTGCGGGCGTGTGTCAATGCATCGACATCTCCCCGGAATTCAAGTGGCACAGCGACATTTTCGATGGCGGTCAGTGTCGGGATCAAATGAAACGACTGGAACACAATTCCCACCGTATCACGGCGGAACTTTGCCAACTGGTCCTCGTGTTTGTCGTGCAAGGTTGTACCGGCAACCGTGATCCGGCCGGACGTTACCGGTTCGAGCCCGGCAATCACCATCAAAAGCGACGTCTTGCCCGACCCCGAAGGCCCAACAATGCCGATCGCCTCGCCTTGGTCGGCACGTAGCGTGACATCTTTCAGGATATGGACAGGACCCGCACGCGACGAGAGGGTCAGGTTTATGGCGTCGAGATGGAGAGATTCGATCAAGGCGTAACTTTCGCAAAAAGTGGATGTGCTTGCGGTTTACGGCAAACGCTCCCATTTAGACGTTTATGAGACGCTTATCCGTTGCCCTTATTGCATTAATTATGTCTGCACTGCCAGCCTTGGCAGAACCCGTGACCATTCTCGCATTGGGTGACAGCCTGACGGCTGGCCTCGGTCTTGATCCCCAAGCAGCCTTTCCCGCCCGCCTTGAGGCCGCTTTGAAAGCCAAGGGACACGACGTCACGATTTTGAATGCTGGTGTTTCAGGCGACACAGCCTCGCAAGGCGAAGCAAGGCTGGACTGGGCCTTGAGTGATGAGATCGACGCAGTGATTGTGGAACTGGGCGCCAACGATGCCCTGCGCGGCCTCCCCCCCGAACAGGCCGAAGCAGCACTCGGGACAATTCTCGCCAAAATCAGGGCCCGGGGACTTCCCGTTCTGCTTGCCGGCATGAAGGCGCCGCCCAATATGGGGCCGGATTACGTGACTGCTTTTGACGACATGTTTCCGAGGCTGGCGCAGAAACACGCAGTCCCCCTCTATCCCTTCTTTCTGGAGGGTGTGGCGAGCCAGGCAAAACTCAATCAAGCTGACGGCATGCATCCCAATGCTGATGGCGTTGACGTCATTGTTAACAACATGATGCCCGATGTGGAAGCGTTGATCACATCGGCGAAATAGGACTTGGCAGCACGGCGAATGACGCTAAGCTGACATGAATCAAAGAGGGAGGAACCCATGCCACGGCTCTTCACTGGCCTCGAAATTCCGGACGAGATCGCCTTTGATCTTTCATTCATGCAAGGCGGCATACCGGGGGCACGCTGGATTGATCCCGAGAATTTCCACCTGACCATTCGCTTTATTGGCGATATTGATGCTGGTTTGGCCCGTGACGTCACACGCGCACTTGACGAAGTAAAGTTTCCGTCCTTCCGCTTGGCCCTCAAAGGTGTCGGCATATTTGGCGGTAAGCAGCCCCATTCTTTATTCGTGGGAGTTGAGGACAACGGCGAGCTGAAACGGCTGCAAGCCCTGCACGACCGGCTGTTCCAGGTTCTGGGCCTGCCTGCCGAGGGGCGTAAATTTGTACCACACGTCACACTGGCGCGTCTCAGGAATGCAGATCCGCGCGCCTTGCAGCGCTATGTGGAACTGCACAGCCTGTTCCGCAGCACACCTGTGGATGTGTCGGAGTTTGTACTTTTTAATTCGCGGCCCCTGCGCGGTGGCGGGCCCTATGGCATTCAGGAAGCTTATCAATTGGGGGCACGGTAAATGACAACACGACTGGAAGGCGCAGCGCGGGTCAAGGCGGTACAAGAGCTCGACGGATGGAGCAATGTCGACGGTCGCGACGCCATTGCCAAAACCTATCGCTTCAAGAATTTCCGTCAGGCCTGGGCTTTTATGAGCGAGGCAGCCCTCGTGGCCGAAAAAATGGACCATCACCCCGAGTGGTTCAACGTCTACGGCCGGGTCGACGTCACCTTGACAACCCATGGCGTGAACGGCCTGTCGGATCTTGATGTCACATTGGCACGCAAGCTGGACGAGATTGCCCAGCCTTGACGTTAACCTTGTTTCTGTGAACCGCCCTTGACGCTGGCAGGTTGCGTCCCCATATTGGCTGCACTTGTGTCAGGTAACCTTCGGAGGATTCAATGGCTGACGTTCGATATCAAAACCGCACTGGCGTGCAAACACGGGCCGAGATCGACCAAGGTCTTCGCTCGTACATGCTGGGCGTTTACAACTATATGGCTCTGGGCGTTGCCCTGACCGCTGCTGTCATTCTGGCCGTGGCGTCAAACCCCGCAATAATGGCCACCGTCATCAGTATGAAGTGGCTCTTCTTCTTCGGCGTTCTCGGCCTCGGCTGGTTCGCACCTAAACTGATTTTCTCGGGCAACTCTGCAACCGCCCATGCCGCCTATTGGGGTTATGCCGCCATGTGGGGCGTTTTGCTGGCACCCATGGTCGCCTATTATCTCGGCGCCAACCCCACGATCGTGTTTCAGGCTTTCTCAACCACCGCCATAACCTTTGGTGCAGCCAGTCTCTTTGGCTACGTCACCAAGCGTGACATGACAGGCATGGCTGGCTTCTTCAGCATGGCGGCCATCGGCTTGATCATTGTCATGCTCGCCAATGTGTTCTTCTTCCAGAGCACCATGATGAGCCTCGTGACGTCATCGATTGTCGTTCTGCTGTTCTCGGGCATCACCGCCTATGAAACCCAGCAGATCAAGGAAATGTACGTCGCAGGCGACGCACCCGGCATCGCCAAGGGCAAGTCGATCTTCGGTGCCTTCATGCTCTACGGCTCCTTCGTCACCTTGTTCAGCCACATCCTGAGTATCTTCGGGATTATGGGCAGCGACGAATAAACCCACGCTTTTCGAAACAAACCCCGGTGGCAACACCGGGGTTTTTGTTTATGCACTGTTTTTGCTGTCCCCGTTTTTGCAGTCAATGGCCGCAATCAGTCGGGCCCAACTGCGTGCGCCCTTGTTGAAGGACCGCACGTCATATTTCTCGTTGGGACTGTGGACCGCGTCGTCGTCCAGTCCAAAACCGATCATCAAACTGTCGATTCCGAGATGTTTGCGAAAACTCTCGACAACGGGAATGGATCCGCCGTCCCCAATCAGCAAGGGGGCCACCCCCCATTCATCCGACAGGGCCTTGCCCCCCAGTTCGACCCACACACTGTGGTCAGACACTTTAACCCCGGTTGAATCACCACCGGAGGAATCAAACCGGGCACTGCAATCTGCGGCCAGATGCGCTTTCACATGCGCCTTGAAGGCCTTGCGGATGGCCGCCGGTTTTTGGCCCTCGACCAGCCTGAACGTGAATTTGGCGGACGCCGCAGCGGGCAGCACTGTTTTGCTTCCGACAGCCGTATAGCCCCCCGTGATGCCATTCACCTCGCAGGTTGGCCGCAGCCAAATCTGTTCGAGAACGCTGTAACCCGTCTCGCCTGCAGAATGAGCAAGGCCCGCCTGTTTCAGGAAATCCCTTTCCTTGAACGGAAAGGCTATAAGGCGCTTGCGCTCCGCCGCACTGGGTGCTTTCACGCCATCATAAAAACCGGCAATGGCAACCCGCCCTTTGGCATCATGAAGGCTTGCAATGATGCGCGCCATCGCCTTGATCGGATTAACCGCGGGACCACCATAATAACCTGAGTGCAGATCGATCGCCGGGCCCTGCACAATAACCTCCTCGGCAATCACACCGCGCAAGGATGTGACGATTGCCGGGGTGTTTTCATCCCACATGTTGGTGTCGCACACAAAGGCGATGTCGGCAGACAGCAGCTCCCGGTGAGCAGCAACAAACCGTTCAAGATGGCTACTGTCGCCCTCCTCATCACCCTCAATCAACATCGTCAACCGAAAGGGCAACGCGCCATGCTCATGAAGCCAGGCCCGGCTGGCCTCGACAAACGTCATCAGTTGGCCCTTATTATCGACAGCACCGCGCGCGCATATGACGTCACGCCCATTGTCATGCTCGAGGCCAAGGCGATGGCGCTCCGGCGCAAAAGGCGGATTGCGCCACAGGTGATCGGGATCAGACGGTTGCACATCATAGTGACCATAGAACAGCACATGCGGCACATGCGGGTGTCCCGGCGGGTCATGCCGGGCGACGACGACCGGCTGGCCCGTGGATGGCATCAGGACTGTTTCCAGCCCCATCTCGCGGAACATGTTCATCAGCCATTCAGCCGCAAGCTTGCAATCAGGACCATGTTTTGGATTTGTGCCGACGCTCGCAAAACGCAACAACTCAAAAAGCCGCGCAAGGCGCAAGTCTTCGCTGGCATCAACAGCCTTGAGTACCGGCAAAAGTTTGGAATCTGGCAAGGTTTGTCCTCTAGCGTCGCGCCGTCCAATGGGGCAGCATATTCCGGAAATCGACACCTCGTAGTTTCGCATGACAGCCACATCCAGTAACAGCTTTATTTTGGCACGCGACAGCCTGCTGGCCCATGAGCCAAGCAAGGGCCTGAGCCGCATTCGCCGCCGCGGCTATCAGCGTTACCGGCTGCTCATGTCCAATGTGGACCTGGCGTTGTTGTGGAAACGCCGCTGGTTCATTGTCACCTTGTTCCTGGGCGCCACCATGATGCTGGCACCAACGCCCGACGGTTTGACAGCCCAGGGACAGATTGTCCTGGTCATGTCCCTCATGGCGACATTGCTGTTCATCACCGAGCCCGTACCCCTACCCTCGGTGGCCCTGATGATCATCATCGGCGAAGTCATATTGTTGAAAATCGATTCAACGTCCGTGGCCCGCAGTTTGATGACGGATTCAGTGCTCTTCATCATGGGCTCGCTCATGCTCGCCGTGGCCGTGGTCAAGCAGAAACTCGACAAGCGCATTGCCCTTGCCATTGTCCGCGTAACTGGAACAAGCGTGTTCTGGATTAGCATGGGCATCACAACGGTCTGTGGTCTGCTGGCATCTTTCATCGGTGAACACACGGTCGCGGCCATGATGCTGCCCGTGGGCGTCACCTTGATCAGTCTCACGTCCAATGATCCAAAGAAGGTAAAGAACCTGGCCGCAATCCTCTTGCTCTCGATTTCCTATGGCTGCGCCATCGCCGGCATCGGCACGCCATCAGGTGGTGCGAGAAACGCCATCATGATTGGTTACTGGAAGGAGTTCTTCTACGACCCATTGAACCCCGAGAGTCGCCGCTACCTTGTCGACTACCTGACCTGGATGAAATACGCCTACCCCATGTTCCTCGTGCAATTGCCATTGGTAACAGGATTGTTGTTCTGGACCTTCAAACCGGAATACACCGATCTGTCCCGCGCCGTTGCCAGATTGCGCACACAAGTGATGATGGACGGTCCCTTGGGCGGACAGGGCTGGACGGCGATCCTGTTGTTCCTGGCCACGATTGCAGGATGGGTATTCTTTTCTGAATCCGTAGGTCTCGGCATTGTCGCCATCAGCGGCGCTGTCGCCTTCCTCATCGCTGGACTGGTGCGCTGGGAAGACATCAACAGTGGCGTCAACTGGGGCGTCGTTCTGCTCTACGCCGCAGCCATTTCACTGGGCGTTGAAATGAAGGACACCGGTGCAGCAGACTGGCTGGCCACGACCTTTATTGAAACTCTTGCACCCTTGGGTGCCAGCTCGGGTCCAGGCTTTTACATGGCGATCGCTGTCTTGACGACATTTGTCACCAACACCATGACGGCAGGTGCTGCCGTGGCGGTGTTGGGGCCCGTCGTTCTCAACACGGCAACGGCAGCTGGCGAAGATCCGTTGATTGTCGGCTTCATCACGGCTGTTGCATCAGCATTTGCCTATATCACTGCGGCCGCCCACCCGGCCTTCACGATTATCTACGCATCCGGCTATCTCAAGGCCTCTGACTTCCTGCGCTCCGGTATCCGCATGACAGGCGCATCTCTGATCCTTATAATGGTCGCAGCCTTGTTCTATTGGCCGCTCCTTGCAAAAATGAACTAAGGGCAGGGATTGATGTTTGGACTGTTCAAGCGCACCCAACTCTCAGACCGCCAGGAAGCTGCGGTCCGCAAAACCTTGCAACATTTGCGCAGTCAGCGTCGCACCAGGTTTCGCATCCTGGCCTGCATCGACGGCACCGAGGAATCCTACATCACGGTGCGCTTTGCCGCCAAATTGGCCGTACAGGATGACTGCGATATCATCGTCGTCTACGTGCGCCCCATAGACCAGGGGCTCCACTCCGGCGGACTTCAAGTGCGCTTGGCCCGCCAGAACATGATGGATGCAGGCTTTGAACTTCCAGGTGTCCGGTTCCTGAAACGCGCTCTTGAGGTATTGAAGGAAGAAGGCATCGACGCCGAAAGCTGGGATCACGAAAGTGCAAACCAGCAAGCGTGGGGCGATCCCGCAGGCGACACAAAAGTTGAATACAAGAGTACCTCAGGCCGCAGCGTTGTCTTGAAGCTGAAGACAGCACCTGACGTCGCCAACGGCATTCTCGACCAGTATGAGCTGGGACCCTACAATCTAGTCATTCTGGGTGAACCCTCGCGCTGGCGCGGTGAATGGAGTACATTCTTCGATGCTGGTCCTGTACAGACTGTGACCAACGTCGCACCCTGTTCTGTTTTGGTAGCAAGACCTGGCCCTGACAAAAGCGGTTACTTCATCTGCACGGATGGCTCGTCCCGGTCCATGCAAGCCGTCAGGCGCGCATCTGTGCTGGCCCACGTGACTGGCGAACCGATCACCCTGTTCACTGTTGCACCTCATGAAGCAGCCCGGCTAGCGGCAGAAGAGGCCGTCCAGAATGCGGCGTCTCTCCTGAAGGCCATGCGCATTGATGTGTTTCAGACCAAGGTTGCCATTGGCAATGCTGTTGAAGAAATTGTCGAGCATGGCTCGCTCTACAAATTGATCGTGGTAACCGACGAAGGTCGCTCGCGCTGGCAACGCCTCATCAAGGGCTCAACAGCAACCGAAGTTGTCCGCCGTGCCCGCACAAGCGTGTTGGATATCAGGTGAGTGTGAGACCTGTCGCAACGACGATGAACGCCGCGAGACCGGCAACATCATCGCGATCAAAAACAGGCACATCAGAGTGGCCGATGCTCCCATGTGCGGCAATTGCCACAATGGTCGGGTCATCACCCGCAAGCTTTGGATGATCGAGCGCCACATTGCGCACCTCGATCTTGTCATGGCTATCACGCTTGTAGCCTTCCACGATCACCAGGTCACACGGTGCCAGTTTCTGGATGATCTCAGTCAAGGACGGCGCGTCGTCTCCCCGCAATTCATGCATGATGGCATAACGTTGCCGTGAGACGACGGCGACTTCAGTGGCACCCGCAGCGCGATGCCTGAAACTGTCACGCCCCTCTTGATCGAGATCGAAAGAGTGGTGTGCGTGTTTGACCGTGGAAATACGAAACCCGACCCCAGTGAGATAACGCACCAGTTTCTCGACCAGCGTGGTCTTGCCAGAATTTTTGAACCCGGCCACACCGATGACGCGATATCCCGCAATCCTAGTCATGCACAAGCTTGACTGCGGCAGCAAGATCGTCCGGCGTGTTGATGTTCATGAACGGATCATGGGGTTCGATGGGCCAGTTGACCGCAACGGTAAAAACTTTGCGTTCGAAATCCTGCACACGCGACACCCCCTCTTCAAGAACGGCCTTGTGCAACACAGGCAGAAGGGCCGACGACCACAGGCCGGTCAAATAATGTACTTGTCCTCCACTTTCAGCAACCGCGGCACCCGTTGCACGCCCCTCTTCCTCCAGTCGGTCAACCAGATCAAGCGGCAGGAACGGTGTGTCGGAGGGAACCGTGAGAACGGCATCAAATCTGTGTCGTGTGGCATAACTGAGGGCAGCGTGTAGTCCGGCCAGCGGTGTGCGAACCGTTGACACAAGATCCGGCACCACCGGCAATCCAAACCGCGCAAAGCGCGCCGCATCGCCATTGGCGTTGATGATCACGGAATGAACTTGAAAGCGGATGCGCGAATGCACCCGGTCGATCAGGGGCACGTCACCCAAATGCAGAAAAGCCTTTTCCCGTCCGCCCATACGGCTCGACGTTCCGCCCGCAATGATGGCACCGAGTATATTCATGATGCGTGGACATAGAGCCGTTGCGGCGGAATAATGAGGGCGATGTCATCGCCGATGGCAACCCGCCCCTGGCACTCGACCCAGGCCGTAACACCACGCTTGTGCGTTGCCGCCTTGACAAGGGAAAGCTGCGCATCAGGATAATGCTGACCCACGACTTTCGCAATCTGGCTGCAAGGCAAATTTTCCATGTCCACAACCACTGTAGCACCCGATGAAAACTGCAATCGCGTCGACGGCGGCAACAGGGTCAGATCAGGAATACCAGTCGTCACAACATTAGCGCCAAACCATTCTGCCTTGATTTCTGGCACGCCGAGCATGACAGCCACATCCTGCAACTCTTCTATAGACACAATGGTGACCTGGCGAACGTTACGGATATCCTGGTTACGCGGATAAAGCGGCAAAGTCCGGCTGTCCGATTTGCGCGTCAATCCGGCATGGCAATCACCCGCAGGACCTGCAAATGTCAGGTCCAGCAGGCCGGTTTGGCTTTTCTCAAATCCCGTCTCCCGCGATGGCCGCAACAACAACTGCGCCACCCGGCCGTTGAACTTGAGTTTGGTTAACAGTGCCATATGGTCTCCTGAGCCCGACTTCTCTATACGAGCAGATCATGACCGACAACCGCCAGAAGGAATTAACGGAAACGCGCCTCGACGTATCGGGCCTGCTCTGTCCGCTGCCGGTTCTCAAGGCGCGGAAATGCCTATCGCAACTGCCCTCAGGATCGGTCCTGACGGTCATCGCCACCGATCCCATGGCCGCTATTGACATGCCCCATTTTTGTCTCGAACAGGGTCACACGCTGCTCTCCTCAACCAGCGAAGGCCAACAGCTGCAATTCAGGATCAAACGCCAATGACATTTGATTTCGGTCAGTTCAACGAATACGGCCCGTTGCAGAAAGTGGCACTCCGTCACAGCCGTGATGCCTTCGTCAGTGAGGCAAAATTGGAACGCGAATGGCGCGATCTCAATTATCATTCCAGACCTGATCTTTCGTTTGCCAACCGGGAATATGACAGTCTCGAACACATGTTGACGGTGGCCGGAGCAGATATCGTTCATTTTCCGGCCCACGAAGATCTGACACTGGACGCCCTCTACACCCGTGACTCATTAATCATCACACCGCGCGGCATAGTGAAACCGCGCATGGGAAAACCCCAGCGCCGCAAGGAGTCCAACGTAAACGCCACACATCTTGAGGCCCTCGGTATGCCTGTCATTGGCGAAATCACCGGTCACGGCAAAATTGAAGGCGGCGACCTCGTGTGGCTTGATGAATCAACCCTGCTGGCGGGCATCGGTTATCGCACCAACACGGAAGGTGTCAGACAACTGCAGAAATTGACAGGCCCGTCAGTCAATGTCGTGGGCTTCGATCTGCCTCATTACAAAGGCGCCTCTGATGTCTTCCACTTGATGTCGGTGTTGAGCCCGGTAGACCACGATCTCGCCGTTGTCTATCGCCCGCTCATGCCGGTCCGCCTCGTGGAGTTTCTCGAGGAACGCGGGCTGGCGTTTGTCGATGTGCCGGATGGGGAATTTGCTTCCATGGGCTGCAATGTACTGGCCTTGGCACCCCGCGTAGTCGTCATGGTCGAAGGCAATCCACAAACGGCCGACCGCATGGCCAAGGCCGGAATAACGGTCCACACTTACAATGGCGACAACATCAGCCGTAAGGGCGAAGGCGGTCCAACCTGCCTCACGCGCCCCTTGGTGCGCGGGTAAATGCAATGCCTTTATAGGCAACGAAAGCCAAGGTCGCTGAGATGATGGCATTCCAGCCAGCCAGTGAAAGGCCGAGAATACGGATGGCCGCCTCGTCGCATTTCACCACGGGCTTGCTGAGATCAGGCAATCCTTCACTCAACAAACCAGCACCACACGTTCCGGGTCCCTCCCAGAATTTCCATTCCACCCCGGCATGATACAGGCCAAACAGGGCGTTTCCAGCGAGAACAAGACAGGCAATCCACAGGCCTGCACGAATCCAGGACGGATTGAGCGTCAGCAACAAAAGACTAAAAGGGATCAGCAAATAATAGGCCCATCTCTGTTTGAGACAAAGGTCACACGGCGCATAACCGGCCCTCTCAAAAATCCAGGCCCCAATGATCGTCAGAAAACAAGTCAGGAAAATGAGGCCCGCCGCACGACGGGCAGTGACGTGATTCAACATGCAACAGCACCCGATGACCCGAAATATTTCACAGTGAAATAAAGCGCAATCAATATGGCAGCGGCAAGGCCGGCCAGCAGTCCAAGGCGCTTTTCAATAAATGCCTTGATGGGTTCGCCGTACCGCTGCAGGGCCCAGGCCAATGCAAAAAATCTCGCACCACGTGCGATAATGCAGGCCAACACAAAGAATACAAAACTCACCTGTGCAACACCGGCGAGAATCGTGACGATCTTGATGGGAGGCAAATGGGAAAGTCCCGATGTCACCAGCAACATCACCAATGTGTCTTCACCCGTGCATCGGCGCATCTGTTCGAAGGCATCGAGCTTGCCATAAAACGACAGCACCGGTTTGGCCACGGCCTCGTAGGCAAAGTATCCCAGAAAATAACCGGCAATCCCGCCAAGTGTTGATGCAATCGTCGCCACCAGGGCGTAGCGATAGGCCTTTTCGGGTCGCGACAGCGCCATCGGCAGAAACAGCACATCTGCCGGAACAAGAAAAATCGAACTTTCCACAAAAGCAATGAAAGCCAGCCAGTATTCCGCCGTCCTGCGGGCAGCAAGGGATAGCGTCCAGTCATAGAGTTTACGCAGCATGGTCAATCTTCATGTCGGGGGTTGGATTTGCGAAGCGATTTGATGTTGGATCGCCGCGTCTTTGCCTCAAGCCGCCGCACTTTGGAAGCCTTAGTTGGGCGCGTGGCTAATCGCCTTTTGGGGCGGTGCGCGGCCTTGCGCAGCAACGCCACAAGCTTGCCCATGGCTTCCGCACGATTGCGTTCCTGGGACCGATGGACCTGTGCCGTGATCACCAGAACACCATCCAGCGTCAACTGCCGCCCGGCCAGTGTCTTGAGGCGCGCCTTCAGTAGATCCGGCAACGCGGCCTGCGACACATTGAAACGGATTTCGACCGCGGTGGACACCTTGTTGACGTTCTGCCCACCCGGGCCTGACGACCTGATGAAACTCTCCTGCACATCGGCAGGATCAATCACGATGGAATCGGTGATCCGGATCATGTTGGCCGTTAAGCCTCTTTCCGGTTGACGGCGCAAGGCCTCCCGCACTACAGGAGGGCGCAATCTGGGCCCTTGTGGTGGAATGGTAGACGCGGCGGACTCAAAATCCGCTTCCGAGAGGAGTGGGGGTTCAAGTCCCTCCAAGGGCACCATCAAGACCTGCCTTCATTCCGCCGTGCGGAAAACGCAGTGTCAGTTTTTTTGAAGCGGCGGGGCAAAGTCACGTGAAACAGTTGATGATCGCAAACCTCCTGGCTGTTCTCGCAACATCTCAGCCTTCGTTTGCAGCACCGGAAGCCCAGCCCATACCTGCGGGACCGACACTGGTTTTCGATGCGGCAACGGGTGAGTTGATCATGCAGGACCGCGCCTCCGAGGCCTGGTATCCAGCGTCGTTGACCAAGCTGGTAACAGCCTATGTCGTGTTCAAGAAAATCCGCGAAGGCAAACTGAAACTCGACCAGCAGGTTTTGGTGTCGGACCTCGCCAGTGCCCAGGAGCCCAGCAAGATCGGCGTACCAGCTGGCAAGACCGTGAGTCTCGACTTTGCCCTGCAAGCCTTGCTGGTCTATTCCGCCAACGACATGGCCTATGTTCTGGCAGAAGCCGCGAGCGGCAGCATCGGTGCATTCTCCGATGACATGAACGCCGAGGCAAAACGCCTCAACCTCACCGCTTCACACTTCGTCAACCCCAACGGTCTGTTCGACCCCCGTCAGATGACCAGTGCCCGCGACATCGGGCTCATCGCCGCTGCGATCGTCAATGAATTTCCAGAACACCAGCGTTATTTTGATCAACAACACGTGGCCGTCGGCAAGCGCCGCCTCTCCAACCGCAACAGCCTGATCCGCTCCATGCCTGATGCCGATGGCATGAAGACCGGTTTCGTCTGCAATTCCGGTTTTAATCTTGTCGCCTCAGCCACACGCAATGGTCGCCGGTTGATTGCCGTCGTCCTCGGGGCCAAGTCAGGATGGGCCCGCGCCAAACTGGCTCAGGCAATGCTTGAAACAGGGTTTACGACCAGTCCATCACCCGCAACCATGAAGCTTGCGGATATCAAGCCTGCAGCAACGCCGACAATTGTCGACATGACAGAAAAAGTCTGTCCCCGGAAGTCGCCGGTGCTCTATGCCAATGCCGAAAAGTTTCAGGGCTATTCCGTGTCGCTCGGTTTTTTCAATTCTCCGGAAAAGGCCGACAATATTCTGCGGCAGCGCTTGCTGGACACACGGGGCATGGAATTGTCCGGTGCTGGCGGCGTTGTAGACTTGCCCGGAAATGACAAAAATGCGACCCAGTACGCCGCCATGGTGTGGGGTCTTGATGAGGTCGAAGGGGAGACTTACTGCGAAGTGGCCCAGCGGAAGTCGGCCTATTGCCGCGTTTTTCCGCCCGTCTTATCTCGAAGCCATGGAACTGCAGAAACAGCAGGAGCGTCCAAAACCTGTTGTGGCGCAAGGCTCCGATGACGTGAAAAAAGTAGTGAAACCTGCAGCGAAAACCGCCAAGCGGAAAATCAAGCCAGCGCGCCGGATCAAGAAGACCCTCAAGGCCAAAAGGAAGAAATAGTCCGCCTTGCCTTCACAGGTCCCGTTGGCTAGCATTCCTTTGTGACATCACATTTGATACCCGCCGTCATCCTCACAGGTTTTTTGGGATCAGGCAAAACCTCACTCCTGAACAGCATGGTCAACGATCCCCTGCTCGCCAACGCCTGTTTTATCATCAATGAATTTGGCGATATTGGCTTGGACCATCTCCTCGTGGAGCGCTCTGACGAAACCGTTGTCGAAATGTCATCCGGGTGCCTGTGCTGCACAATCCGGGGCGACCTGATCGATACGATTGACGATTTGTTGGCCCGCCGTGACCGGGGAGATATCAAGGCCTTTGATCGCCTTGTCGTTGAAACCACGGGACTGGCTGACCCGGCACCCATCCTCCATGTGTTCATGGCCGCACCGCAACTCGTTAATCGCATCCAGCTGCAGGGCGTCATCACCGTCGTCGATGGTTTCAATGGCGAGGCGACATTCGATCAGCACAAGGAGTCCGTGAAACAGGTCGCCGTCGCGGACCGCATTGTGCTCACCAAACTCGATCTTTTGGAAGGCAAGGAAGGCGAAGACAAACTTTTCTCCATCATCGCGCGCCTGCGAAAGCTTGCACCCTCAGCCCGCATGCTCACCACCCACCGTGGAGAGGCCACTGCCCAACACCTGTTCAACATGGGCCTGTACAATCCTGCAACCAAATCCATGGATGTGAAGTCATGGCTTGCAGCCGAAGCCGTCGAGCGCGCATCTCACCACCATCACCACGATGTGTCGCGCCATGGCGACAGCATTCGAAGTTTCTCTTTCAGTGATGAGCGTGCCATCTCACCCCAAGGTCTCGAACTCTTCATCGCCTTGCTGACGTCCTACCACGGTCCTAAACTCCTTCGTGTGAAGGGCCTGGTGTTGGTCAGCGACGATCCTGATCGCCCCGTGGTCATCCACGGTGTGCAGCATGTCTTTCATCCGCCGGTGCGCCTTGCGTCCTGGCCCGATGGCAAACGCGAAACACGTCTCGTCGTCATTGTCGACGGCATAGAAAAAAAAGACATCGAGGACCTGTTCCATGCGTTTACGGACCAATTGGAAGGCAGTGGGGCAGCCCTCACCGACAAGACACTGGCCCTATGAGATGATGAAGGACACCCGATGAAAGCCTATGGTTTGAAGAAATGTTCCACTTGCCAGAAGGCGCTTGCCCATCTGGCAGACAACAACATCAGTGTCACCTTCACGGATCACAGTGAAACGCCGCCAACCAAAGACCAGGTCACACGCTGGTCCAAGGCGTTGGGCGGCTGGGAGAAGCTGGTCAACCGGGCCGGATACACATGGCGCGGCCTTCCCAAGGACAAGACTGAAGGCCTGACCGAAGCCAAAGCCATAAGCCTCGCCATGGCCCATCCATCACTGATCCGCCGGCCCCTGATCGAACACGCCGATGGCACCGTGACCGTGGGATTTTCCGAAAAGGTAAAAGCCCTGCTGGAAGGGTGACGGCAGGCCCTCTCAAGGATCCAGTTCGGCATCCCAGTAGAGATAATCCACCCAGCTTTCGTGCAGGTAATTGGGCGGGAACTGGCGACCGTTGCGGTGCAGTTGCCCAACACTGGGCACCAAGGGTGTTTGCGCCGGAAACATTTTGGCCTGGCGCGGCATCATTCCGCCTTTCAGCAGATTGCACGGGGAACAGGCAGCAACCACATTGGTCCACGTCGTCTGCCCACCACGAGAGCGGGGGATGACATGATCAAACGTCAGATCATGATGCGCACCACAGTATTGGCAGGTGAAGCTGTCCCGCAAAAAAACATTGAACCGCGTGAAGGCTGGCGTGCGCGATGGTTTGACATAGGTTTTCAGCGACACAACGCTGGGCAGTTTCAGCTCAGTCGTAGGACTGCGCACCACCCGGTCATATTCAGAGACGATGTTGACCCGGTCAAGGAACACGGCCTTCAACGCATCCTGCCAGCTCCACAAAGACAAGGGATAGTAACTCAACGGCCGATAGTCAGCGTTGAGGACAAGGGCCGGACAACTCTCTGGCGCAACCATACCGTGATTCACGTCTATCCTCATCGTCACGCAACACTATATCTGGTGTGACCAGTCTGTGAAGGGGCAAAATTATGCCTGCTTTAGGCCCTTGAGGCTGCGATAATGGCTCCACAGGAGCAATGCCGCACAACTTCGGTGCGGTCGCCAGGTCTTGGCAAGCTCAACCATGACATGAGCTGTCGGGCGCTCCGGTAGCTGAAAGACATCCTGCATGGCGACTTGCAACGCCAGATCACCCGCAGGCCAGGCATCCGCGCGCCCGAGACATGTCAGCAAATAGATATCTGCCGTCCACGGACCAATGCCAGGCAAGGCACATAAGGTGTCATGCACAACATCATTGTCGGCACCATTCAATGCATCAAAGTTCAATCGACCCGCCACCATCGCGTCGGCCACGGCAACAAATGTGCGGGCTTTGGCACGAGACAGTCCAAGCGATAGCAATTCTTCCTGTGAGTGCAGCACAGTCTGCGCCGTGAACGGCACCAGCCCTGCACACACCCGCTGCCAGATCGCGGCTGCTGATGCCAGAGACAGAAACTGCTCTGTCACAATCAACAACAGGCCTTCAAGTCCTGCAGGCGTTTGACGCAACGCTGGCGTTCCGCACCGGGCATGGATCGCCGCAAAACGGGATTCTACGGTCTGGAGCGAAAGAAGTGCAGTGTCCAAATCTTTGGCTGTGCGGTAGCATTGCATGACGACTTTGCTTCAGCGCGTCGAGAGCCGTCGGGCATTGCCATAGTAATGGGCGCCGAAAATGGAGAGCAGCACCGCTCCCAGGATGATGGATCCGCCAATCACCGTGGTCCGGCTGGGGACTTCACCAATGAACAACCAAGGCCACAAAGGATTGAGGACGGCATCGAGCATGGACAGCACGGAAAGCGTTGCCGCCGTCACATGTTTTGCCCCTAGTCCGTAAAAAATCAGCGGGATGGCAAGCTGCAAAGGCCCCATCAGCATAAGCAGACCGAGTGACTTCAGGTCGACAACAAATCCGTTGGTGTCAGTCAAGAGATATCCCATGATGCCACATCCCAGGAAGGCCAGAAAACCACCCACACAAATGGCAGGCATGAGATCAATCGTACGGTACCGCCGCAGCAGCAACGTCTGGACAGCGAACGTCACAGGCACACCAAAGCTTACCAGAATGCCGAGAAAATTACCGGTTTCAATACCCTCATAACCAATGAAGGCTGCGCCCCCGAGCGCCATAAGGGCGGCGAGCCAGATAAAGAGCGATGGTTTCTCTCGCGTGATCCACGGGCTCAACAGACCTGTCACCAGCGGTGACATGGCTCCGATAACAGACACCGTCGCGGTACTCACCAGCGTCAAAGCCGTGACATAGGCCGTGGTACCGATCGCAAAACACAGGGATGAACTGATGAACGCTGGCGCCGGTATGGCCCGAAACCGCGCAGGCAAATGCCGTCCATAAGTGATTGAAAGATAGACCAGCAAGGCAGCCGCCAGCCAATACCCGCGCCAGCAATTGATCTGGAATCCACTGAGATGCGGCATCAAGCGGACAAAAAGCCCGGAAAGACTCCAACCCAAAGTAGCAATCAGGACAAAAAGGAGCCCCGAAGAAAAATTTTCACGAGGTTGATCGTGCATACTCCACCCGCAATAGACACATGTGCTCTTAATCACATGTTCCGCCGACAGTCTCTACTGTCATAAACCGCAGGTCATAACGAAACCTTTATGTGCGCAACTTTAGGTTATCAGCGTCGTAAGGTGATTCTGCAATGATCTTGGTTTTGAACATGTCGCCCAAAATCTTGATTTCAAGCTCCGTGCCAAGGGCCGCGTGGTCCAGTTTGACCATGGCAAGGGCCAGGGATTTGCCACAGCGCCAGCCAAAGCCGCCATTGGTGGCACGGCCGATCATCTTGCCCTTGGCGTAGATGGGTTCGGAGCCGCGAGCATCGGAGTGCGCGGCAGTAATGCCAGCCACGTCCATTGTGACGAAACTCCAGTTGAGGCCCTTCGCGCGTCCCGCTACCAACGCATCACGGCCAATGAACTGACCCTTGTTGGGATGTACAAACCGGTCGAGGCCGGCTTCATAGGCAGAATACTCAATCGACAGTTCGCGCGGCACGAGACGGTAGGATTTTTCCAGTGCCAGTGACGACATCGCTTTGATGCCATAGGGGCGGATATCGAATTCCTTGCCCGCATCCATCAGGAGATCAAACAAGGCAACTTGCTGCTCGATGGGGTGATGGAATTCATACCCCAATTCACCGACAAAGTTGACGCGCAGGCAATGTGTGGACACAGGGCCGACGCTGATCTGCTGACCGGAGAGCCAGGGAAATTTTTCCGTCGAGAGATCGGTCGCCGTGAGTTTCTGCAACAGGTTGCGGGCATTTGGGCCGGCAATCACCAGAACACCGAGACGTGTGGTGATCGGATTCAAGCGCACAGAACCATCCGTGGGCAAGAGCCTGGCAAGATAGTCATGGTCATGCCGTTCATAGGCACCGGCGGAAACAAGATAGAAGCGCCCCGGCTGCCATTCATACACAGTGAATTCGGCACGCACGCCGCCGCCAGGCGTGAGCAGATGACACAAGGCAATGCGGCCCTGCTTTTTTGGAATCTTGTTGGCCAGAATTGAGTCCAGCCAGTCGCGGGCACCGGGCCCTGACACTTCCATCTTGGCAAAGGCCGACATGTCTTGCAGGCCAACGGAATTCATGACCGCCTTGCACTCATCGCCCACATGATCGAAATAATTCGAACGGCGGAACGACCACTTCTCCTTGATCAGTCCATCTTCCGAAGGCGGCGCGTGATTGTGATTGGTCAGCGTATCATCACTGTTCAACTGTTCCTTGGTGAGGCCATAGCCTTTCGGCGCGAACCAGCCGGGGCGTTCCCAGCCATAGACTGAACCAAACACTGCGCCGAGGTCTATCATGCGGCCATAGCAAGGCGTGGTTTTGAGAGGACGTGCAGCGCTGCGTTCTTCATCAGGATAATGCGGCGTGAAGACGTTGGCGTAAGCTTCTTCGTTCTTGGTCTGGAGATAGCCTTTGGAGGCATAAGGACCAAAGCGACGTGGATCCACACCCATCATGTCGATGGTCGGTTCTCCATCGACAATCCATTCCGCCAATTGCCAGCCTGCGCCACCAGCAGCGGTGACACCAAACGAATGACCTTCATTGAGCCAGAAATTTTTCAGGCCCCAGGCAGGCCCGATGATCGGTGACCCATCGGGTGTATAGGCGATGGCGCCATTGTAGACTTTCTTGATGCCGACTTCACCGAAGGCAGGCACGCGCGTGATGGCGGTTTCGATATGGGGAGCAAGGCGGTCGAGATCTTCCTGAAAGAGTTCGTATTCGCTCTCATCCGATGGCCCATCCACGTAACAGCAGGGGGCACCTTTTTCATACGGACCCAAAAGCAAACCACCATTTTCTTCGCGCATGTACCACGAGGAATCAGCCTCGCGTAAGACGCCCATTTCGGGCAGGCCCTTGGCCTGGCGCTCGCGAATGGCGGGATGCGGTTCCGTGACGATGTATTGATGTTCAACAGGTATGACCGGCACATCGAGCCCGACCATGGCACCGGTCTTGCGCGCGAAGTTTCCGGTGCAGGAAATCACGTGATCGCACGTGATGGCACCCTTGTCCGTTGTCACCACCCATTTGCCATCAGTCGTCTGCGTAATCGCCGTGACGGTGGTGTTGCGATAAATTTCGGCACCATGTGCGCGTGCACCCTTGGCAAGGGCCTGCGTCAGATCGGCAGGTTGAATGTAGCCGTCATCAGGATGCTGGATGGCACCGAGTAATCCATCTGTTTCGCACAGAGGCCAAATCTCTTTCACTTGTGCAGGTGTGAGGATGTTGACCTTGATGCCGATGGTTTCGGCAACGCCGGCATAATATTGGAACTCATCCCAACGATCCTTGGTGCGGGCCAGGCGAATGTTGGAGACTTTGCTGAAGCCGACGTTCTGGCCGGTTTCTTTCTCGAGTTCTTGATAGAAGCGGACCGAGTATTTGTGAATCTGCCCGACGGAATAGGACATGTTGAACAGTGGCAACAATCCCGCCGCATGCCAGGTGGAGCCCGATGTGAGTTCCTTGCGCTCGACGAGCACAACATCACTCCAGCCCTTTTTGGCAAGATGATAAAGCGTGGATACACCCACCACACCACCACCAATGACCACTGCGCGCGCTTGTGTTTTCATAACTTTACCTTGTCCAGATCCATCACCAGATGGACCACATTTGACAGGGAATTTCAATTCGCGTCAGCGACGACGCGACCGGGACATTGCAGATTGCGACAAGGCGCACCGGTCAGGTGAGCGAGTCGAGATATTCGTTCAAGTGCTCAAGGTTTTCAAACCGCATCCAGCCATCATCGGTTTCTGCTTCCACTGTGCCATCGGACAGCACCCGCGCAGGCTTGCCCCGCACAACCTGTTCTTCAACAACATAGAGTCCGGGTTCTTCCGGTTCGGGCTTTTCGTCCTCTACAGCCACAGCAGCAATGACCGGTGGGGCCGGAACATCAACATCAAGATTGACCGGCAAAGGAGCAGCTGGTGCGGACGGCTTGTCGTCGAACATATCATCTCCGCCCAAGGCGGCCTTGATATCTGTTTTGGCTTGCTCCAGCGCTTCAATCGTTTCAGCAACCGAAATCTGCGACGGTGCAACGGTATCTTTGACGGCCTCTGCTACAGCAGCCGCACCCGCCATGGCGGTTCCTGCAGCGACGGCACCGGTCTCAACGCTCCGCGGCCGGAAGGACGGCATGTCCCTGCGCAAATCCGACATGGAATGCGGCGCACCATCTCCTTGTGTGACATCGGGCAATATCGCACGCTCATGGCCATGTCCTTGGTTCAACCCCAGTTGCTGAATGACGCCGCTGAGTCCAAGGCACAATAATCCGCCCGTGAGCAGGATTGCAGCCGATTCAAATGTCAGGCCATAAATCTGCATCTGGCCAGGTGAACTGAAATTGACAACGGCAAGCGCCAACCCGATGGCAGCCAGAACAATTCCACACACATGCATCAGTCGCGACATCGCCAGTCCCCAATTCCATCAATTATAGTCAATATCAGAACGTCCCAACCATGACTTAGCCGCTCACCCGGTCGTGTCAAGGTCTTGAGCCAAGTTCCAGCTTGTCCCCGGTTCAGGTTACTCAACGACAATGCGCGGTGCAGGCCGCGCCATCTGGCCACCTTCCAGAGTCGCCCAAATGCGCTGCGCCATGTCACGGTAGATTCCGGCATGGACAGACAAGGGCATCGACACGACAACGGGTTCGCCGCTGTCGGAACGCTTGCGCACCTCGAGATCAAGCGGTACTTCGCCGAGAAAGGGAACGCCGAGTTTCCGGGCTTCCTCGCGTGCACCCCCGTGACTGAATATTTCGTGCCGCGTGCCACACGTCGTGCACACAAAGTAGCTCATGTTCTCGACAATGCCCAACACCGGCACATTCACCTTGCGAAACATGTTGAGGCCCTTGCGCGCGTCAATCAGAGCCAAATCCTGTGGCGTGGACACGATAACTGCGCCAGCGAGCGGAGTCTGCTGGGCCATCGTCAGTTGCGCATCACCTGTTCCGGGCGGCATGTCGATCACCATGACATCTGTCTCCGACCATTCGACTTCTTTCAGCAACTGTGTGAGGGCTGACATGACCATGGGCCCGCGCCAGATCATGGGCGTGTCTTCCTCCACCAGAAATCCGATGGATGCCACCTCCACGCCGTACCGCGACATGGGTTTCATTCGCTTGCCGTCCGCATCACTGGCCAATGGCTTGCCCGAAAGTCCAAACAACTTTGGCATGGAGGGGCCATAAACATCGGCATCCAATACAGCGACACGAAGACCAAGGGATTTGAGGCCCAAGGCCAGATTGATCGCCGTTGTCGATTTGCCGACACCGCCTTTGCCAGATGCAACCGCCACCAGATGTTTGATACCTGGAATGCCGGCCCGCAATCCCGATGCCGCACTGGCTTTGGGGCCCGGGTTGCGCGCAACTGTGTCAGCCGTCAGGGCCACGGTGACCTTGCCGACACCGGGAATCGCGCGCACCGCGTCTTCCACTACGCCCCGCATCTTTTCCATGGTTGCAAGCAATGCCGGGTCTGTGCTGAGAGCAAACATCACGTGATCATGGTTAATGACGATCTCGCTGACCAGACCTGCCGACACGATATTGCCGCGGCCATCAGGAGCTGCAATCTGTTTCAACCGCGCAGTAATTGCTTCTTTGGTTAACGTCGCCATGATGCCTGTTCCATTTGAAATCTGGGTGCCACGCCTCGCATGCCGCACTCTGTTTGCACAAGACATTATTTCCGCTTGTATTTCTACATGTTTCTCGTCGTGCCGCGAGGCGGGGCGCCAAATCGGGCAATGACCGAATACTGAACGCCTTCGCTGCCATTTCTATAAAATTAAGCAAAGCACCATCGCGGGTCATTAGGATTTAACGCGTAACTTTGGCAGCAGAATTTAACCACAACTTTCAACCTGAATCAGAGCCATGCCAGCGTCATGACGGACTTATCACTTCAAACCGGGGAATTGCCACGTCACGGTTATCATGTGAACGACAGCATGCCTTTGCATGCACCAACGGACGGCTCAAAGCAGAAAGACGATCTCCATGCCCAATGGAATCGTGAATTGTTGGAACTGTTTCTCCGCGGCCAGATCTATCTCGCCCCCATCATGCCATTACTGGCATTGCTCTATGCCTTCACGGCCCTGCGCTGGGTAGACCTTGATGTTGTCATACCATGGACCATCGGTGCCTTGGGAACCCAGGCCATGCAGATTTATCTGTGTAAAGACTATTTCAGGCAGGATCGCTCTCAAGCTGATAGCAGCAATTGGATTGGCATGATCACGGCGTCGGAGTTCTTCCAGGCATCGGTCTGGATTTCCTCGCTCTTTCTGTTCTGGCCCGGTGCCAATATCCTCAACCAGTCATTCTTGATTGCCGGCCTCATGGCCGTCATCATCGTGCGCTTTCTGATCGTCAACAACTACATGCCGGTCCTCGTTGCCGGAACCTGCCTGATGACATTGGGTGTTGCCCTGCGCTGCGTTCTCGAGGGTAGCCCAATCACCCTGTCGATCGCCATCCTGGTCGTGGTCCTGCAAGTGTTCTTCCTGTTCATTTCACGGCAGCTTCAGGATATTGCCCGCGACATGGTGACGTTCCGCTTGGAAAAGGACATGCTCGTGCTGGAATTGGCGAAGGAGCGCGACACGGCCAACGTCGAGCGCCAGCGGGCCGAAAGTGCCAATCACGCCAAATCGGCATTCCTCGCCAACATGAGCCATGAGTTGCGCACACCGCTCAATGCCATTCTCGGTTTCTCGGAAATGCTTGACCGGGAAATGCTGGGACCGATCCAGAACAAGATGTATCACGGCTATGCCGGCGACATCCATAATTCAGGCCGCTATCTTCTCGAGTTGATCAACGACATTCTCGACCTGTCGCGGATCGAGGCTGGTCGCAGTGAAATCAAGGAAGAACCAATCCACATCAGCGAAGCTGTGCAGGCAGCGCTGCATCTGTTGAAGATGCGCGCCCGCGAACGGTCCATGACGGTGAAAACCGACATCGCGGCCGACTTGCCAAAAATCATGGCCGATCGGAAGTCAACGCATCAGATCGTCATCAACCTCTTGGCGAACGCGATCAAATTCACCCAGCCCGGCGGTCAGATTCTGATTGCGGCACGTCGCACCTCTGCAGGTGGCTTGTCGGTTCACGTCAAGGACAATGGTCCCGGCATTCCTGATGCGGAAATCGCCAATGCACTCTCTGCATTCTCCCGTGGCAGCCTCGCGACCAAGAAGGCCATTGATGGTGCAGGCCTTGGCCTTCCCATCGTCAAGGGCCTCATGGATGTCCACAGCGGAACGATCGTCATCAAGAGTGCGCCTGGACTGGGAACAGAGGTCATCTGCACTTTCCCCGCTGACCGCATCCTCTCTGGTCCGCGCGGAGAAATCATGTCGGGAACGGATGTGACAACGGATTCACAGCTGAAACTGATCCGCATCACGGGCTAATCAAGGTTTCGAGCGCATCGCCGCAGTGAGAAGTTCCGCATTGTGGCGCATCATCGCCACATAAGTCGGCGCCGGTCCGTCAGTGGCAGACAGCGCATCTGAATAAAGGGTACCTCCCATCGGCAATCCGGTTTCCCGGGCAATTTGCGCGATCAAGCGAGGATCGGTCATCGCTTCGACAAACAGGGCCGTGGCACCGGTGGATCGAATCTGGTTGATTAAGTCTGCCACAGCTTTCGCCGAAGCCTCCGATGCACTGCTGACACCCTGAGGGGCGTGAAATGTCACGTCGTAATGCGACGCAAAATACCCAAAGGCATCATGTGACGTGATCACAACGCGGCGTGGCAGCGGGATCTCTGTCATCACGGTCATGATATCGCGATCAAGCCCACGCAAGACATCACCAAAAGATTTGGCATTGGCTTCATATACAGGGCAATTCTGCCCGTCCGCCGCACACAGCACGTCCACGATGTTCGCCACATAAGTCTGGACATGCGCAGCCGATTGCCACGCATGGGGATCCACGCCACCGTCCCGCGTTTCAGGCACAATGCCTTCACTCAAAACCTTGATGTGTGCATCCGTCCCGCTCGCGCTGACCAGCCGGTCGATCCAACCCTCAAATCCAAGACCGTTGACAACCACGACATCGGCCTCGGCCACAAGGCGCACGTCTTGGGGGCGCGGCTCAAAGGCATGAGCATCACTGCCGGGACCGACAAGTGCCACAACATCCACATGGTCGCCTCCAACATGTGTCGCGAGATCGGCCAGAATGGAAAAACTGGCAACGACTTTGATCTTGGCGTCGGCACAGCTCACCATCAAGAAAATGGCGGCACTCAACCGCATAAGTATGCCCATGACGCTCACGCCGTCCGGTGGCGGTGCGCAGCCACACGGCTCGCCCGCAAACCCCGTGGGGCCACTGCGAGCGACAGCACATAGATCACGCCCGCCGCCAGAATGATGGCAGGCCCCGAGGCAATATTGAGATGATAACTGGCCAAGAGACCCGCCATACAGGAGAACGATCCAATCCCCGCTGCAACCAGACACATCCGTTCAAGGTCGCGACACCACAGCCGCGCCGCAGCAGCAGGCAGCATCATCAACCCCACTGACAGCAAAGTCCCCAGAGCCTGAAATCCACCCACCAGATTGAGGACAACAAGCGCCAGAAACCCGTAATGCACCACCGGTCCCGAGCCACTCACCGTCCGCAAGAAAAGCGGATCAAGACATTCCGCCACCAGCGCCCGCCACAGAACGGCAAGCCCGGCCAACGTCACACTGGCAACAATACCGATCAACACCAACCCTTGGCCATCCAGTGCCAGCACCGAACCGAACAGCACATGCATCAGGTCAACGCTCGAACCCTTGAGACTGACAAGCACCACGCCCAGCGCCAGCGCAATCAAGTAGAAGGCGGTCAGACTGGCATCCTCACGCTGAACGGTCGAGCGTGCCACGGCTCCGGCCAGCAGGGCCACAACAAGCCCGGCCACCAGTCCGCCAATGGTCATCGGTATCAAAGCCAGTCCTGAAAACAGATACCCAGCCGCAACGCCCGGCAAAATCGCATGCGACATGGCATCACCGGTCAGACTCATGCGCCGCAACATCAGGAACACACCAACCGGTGCCGCACTGATGGCCAGGATGACAGAGCCCGCCAAGGCTTGCCGCATGAATGTGAACTCAACAAACGGCGCCACAAGGAGATCGAATATCACGCGGCATCCTCGTGCACATGGGCATGTGTATGAGAATGCCCGTCATGGGGCTCGCACCAGGGTGCCAGATCATCCCAGGCTTCATGCATGTGCCGCGCTTTTGCAAGATTGGCAGGCGTCAACACATGAACCGTTGGACCCCACGCAACCACCTCCCGTGCCAACAAGAGGGCCTGCGGAAAATGTGTCTGGACCAGCACATCGTCATGGAGCACGCACACAATGGTCCGTCTTTCGTCGTGCCAGCGATGAATGAGAGTCATCAGGTCATTGACTGTTCGTGAGTCGATTGCCGTGAACGGTTCATCCAGCAAGATGACATCGCTGTCCTGCACCAGCACCCGGGCAAACAGCGCCCGCTGCAGCTGCCCGCCCGACAAGGTATCAAGCCCGCGCCCTTCAAATCCCGCAAGGCCGACAACAGCAATCGCGTGCTTCACAGCTAACGCATCGTCCGGTGTCCGGCTGCGAAACAAGCCGCGTTTGCGCCACAGCCCCAGCCCCACCAGATCGGTAACCGTTGCCGGAAATCCGGTATCAAGTGCACTGGCTTGGGGCAAATAGGCCATGTCTTGGGTGGAAAATCCTTGGCGCGCGATAGCCCCGTCAAGGGGCTTCAGCAACCCGGCAAGTCCCTTGAGCAAGGTCGATTTGCCGGATCCATTGGGACCAATGACAGCCGTCAGCGAGCCCTTGGCAATCACGCCCTCAACATGATGCACGGCCGGATGGCCGTCATAACCCAACGTCACATTATGGAGAAGAAACCTGGTCATCCCGCCACCTGCCAGATGGCCAGCCACAGGACCGCAATGCACAACACGGCCACACCACTGCGCTGGGTCACGCCAAGCGGAAAGAACCACGTCACGGCCGGGCCGCCTTTGCCAAATCGTGCGAATGGTCCGGTGATTGGCAATGGCTGCACACGCCCTTTAACTCCAGGCTGGGCTTGTCAATGCGAAACCCCTCGATTTTGGTCTGCACTGCCGTCACTGTCTTGCCGGCATCAAATTCACGCACATCGCCGCAACAGGTGCACACCGTAAACCCCGGCGACGAAGTGCCATGGGTACAGGTGCAGGCCACAAAGGCATTGAGACTGTCGATTCTGTGCACAAGCCCGTTGTGCGCCAGCTTCTCCAGCGCCCGGTAAACCTGCACCGCTGCCTTGATCCGCGTACCATGCAATTGATCGAGAATATCATAGGCCGACAGCGGCTTGCTGTGCAGCTGCAACAGGGAAAAAACCGCCGTTTCATTGGGTCCAAGCGTGGTGCTCATGCGGCATTGTATGTTATAACATTACAAAGCGCAATGACCTTCAATGCCGAAAATGGCGAACACCGGTGAACACCATGGCTATCCCGGCCGCATCGGCAGCCGCGATCACCTCGGCATCCTTGACGGAGCCCCCCGGCTGGATGATCGCCGTCGCACCAGCAGCAGCGGCAGCCTCGATACCATCAGCAAAGGGGAAGAACGCATCGGACGCCAGAACCGATCCCATGACCAGGGGCTCTGCCAATCCGGCGGCGCTGGCCGCATCTTCAGATTTCCGCACGGCAATCCGCGTTGAGTCAATGCGCGACATTTGCCCTGCACCAATCCCCGTCGTGGCTCCATCCTTCGCAAATACAATGGCGTTGGACTTCACATGTTTCGCCACCCGGAATGCAAACATCATGTCGGCCAGTTCCTGCGCCGATGGCTGACGCCGCGTAACCACTTTCAGCGCATCATCGTCGACAACAGTCATGTCACTCGATTGCACAAGCACACCCCCGATAACAGATTTTGCCACCATGACTGGGTCTGACATCGCGGGCAGGCCGCGCAGCAAAAGCAATCGCAGGTTTTTCTTCGCTGCAATGATCGCCAGGGCGTCTTCATCAATCGCCGGGGCAAGAATGACTTCCGTAAAAATTTTGCAAATCTCCATCGCCGCTTCCGCCGTGATCGCCGTATTGAACGCCACAATGCCACCAAACGCCGAGGTGCCATCGCACGCCAAGGCCCGGCGATAGGCCTCGGCCACATTTTTCGAAACCGCAACACCGCACGGGTTGGCATGCTTCACGATCACGCAGGCCGCACCATCCGCTGCATCAAACTCCGCCACCGCAGCAAGTGCGGCATCGGCATCATTGATATTGTTGTAGGAGAGCGCCTTGCCCTGCAATTGCCGCGCATCAAGAATGCCGTGCCGCTTGTCGTCAGACTGATAGGCGCCCGCAACTTGATGTGGATTTTCACCATAGCGCAGCGACTGCACCAACTTGCCACCCGTCGTGAAATAACCCGGTATGGTAGTTTGCGTGGGCCCGGTACGGTCAAACCAGCGGGCAATGGCCGTGTCATAGGCCGCTGTCCGGGCAAAGGCCTTGGCAGCAAGCCTGCGCCGCAGCTCCAATCCCGTGGCACCACTGTGTTGCGACATCTCATCCAATACCGTTGCATAGTCAGCCGGGTCAACGACGACGGTCACAGTGGAGTGATTCTTGGCGGCGGCCCGGATCATGGCAGGACCGCCGACATCGATGTTTTCAATAACGTCATCATCGGGAGCACCCCGTGCCACCGTCGCTTCAAACGGATAGAGATTGGCCACCAAAAGCTCGATTGAGGCAATGCCGTGAACCTCTTGCGCCTGCGCATGTTCGGCATTGCCGCGCACCGCCAGCAAGCCGCCATGCACCTTGGGATGAAGTGTCTTCACCCGGCCATCCATGATTTCTGGAAATCCCGTGACTGAAGACACATCTGTCACCGCAAGCCCGGCATCCTTCAACGTCCGCGCTGTTCCACCTGTGGAAATCAGGTCCACGCCAAGCGCCACCAAGGCCGTGGCAAAATCAACAAGACCAGTCTTGTCAGAAACGGAAAGAAGGGCGCGGCGAACCGGAAATGCATGTGTCATCGCCCGGCATTACCGCAGCCAGCGATCCAGTCAATTCCCGCTTTGAACTAACGCCGCTGCAGGGCCCAGTTGAGCGTGGACCGTCCTGCTTCACCATCAGCCATCAGGACCAGCGTTTGCGCTTCAGCAGTTTGCACCATGCGCCCGCCACGCATGCGCAACTGCCAGGCTTCCCCGTTGGCCAAGGTCAGGGCAGCAGTCGTTCCGTCGAATGCGAACTGCGTGCCAGGCAATACATCGATCACCACGGCCAACGTTTGTGTTGGATCATCGCAGCCATCTTCCACGCGAATGTCGGCACCGCGCGTTTCGACGAAGATGTTGCGGCTATAGCTGGCATTGCGCAGGCGTACACCGGCAATGAGCAAGTACCCTTGGCCGACATCAAGCAGTTCCGCAGGACTTTCCGTGCCGAATTTCCGGAATGTCTTTGGATCGGCATGGGACGACGACAATACCGGCACGCCGCCAATGGAGATTTCCGTGGTAAATCCGGCAACGGGAGTCGTATCCGAAATCACCAGAGAGCGCTCGGTTTCAATGCGCGCAAATCCTGAGTGACGCGCCAGTGTCAAGGGAGCACCCTGAACTTCGTCCTGTTGCAACACGATATCTGTGGCTTCGCGATGCGATTGCGAGCCACGCAATTGTGCCAGCGCACCATTGCCGTGCCGCAGCATGCGCAACATCGGCAGCATCCGTTCAATGGCCGCGTTCAGGCTGGCCGGGATGGGTTCATGGGCCCGTTGCATCGCCGCGCGCAAGGGGATCATCTGCAACAACAGCCGCAGCAAACTTTCAGGGTGTCCGTCGGCAATGCCACCGTCAGCCAGCACCACAGCCGGCAGGCTCGTATCGAAGGCATCCTTGATTCGGGGACGCAAGGCTTCAAGTCCGCTGCAACTCGTCAATGCATGACCAAGGGCCAGCGCCCGCAGCAATTTTTCATCCGCTCTGTCTGGCTGCCACTGGTAGACGCGGCGCGTTTGCTGCGTCACGATCTTGAGATAATCCACGGCAAAGGCTTTGGGTCCTTTGGTGGCGAATCCGTAGCCATCGATGATCAACGCCATCAGGGATCGTGCAGAAGGCGCACCCTTGATGTTGCTCTCACTGCCTTTGGCCCATGTCCGCAAGAGTTCCATGGCATAGAGCGCATGCAGCGCCTTGCCACTGGAACTGAAATGCTTGAGCCAGCCCAGTTCACCCAGCACGTCGCCACCGCGCCGCCCGAACTGTCCAGCATACATCTCCTGGGCCCGCGCTCCGTCACCAGGCACCAGGCGCTGCACGGCCAAGCGTAGTCCAGTCACCTCACCACCGGGCCAGGCGGCATTGCCCCAACCGAGGATGCCCCTTTGCATGAAGGCTTGCGCAAAGCGATGCCGCAACCCCTGAAAGGAGGCTTCCGGCTGGCGAAGGGCCGTACTGCGGTGCTCTGCGTGCTGTACCATGTGAATCGGGCCTTGGTTCAAAGGCAAACCTTCCGCCAACATGGTTAAGGAAACCCTAAGACACCGTGCCACACTGGGCTCAACTCAAAGTTATCGGTCCCAGGGACCGTTGAAACCCGTCGTCCCCGTCGTGAGTGGCTGTTGCGACTGCAGTTTGCGCAGTTCCGCGATCCGGTTTTCTGTTGCCGGATGTGACGCAAACAGATTGTCCATGCGGGCACCCGAAAGCGGGTTGATGATAAACAGATGTGCCGTTGCCGGATTGGCTTCTGCGTCGGCATTGATCACACGCCGTGCCGCACCCGATATCTTCGCAAGTGCGGACGCCAGTGCGTCTGGATTGCCACTGATTTCCGCGCCACTGCGGTCGGCCGCATATTCACGGGTCCGGCTGATCGCCATCTGCACAATCATAGCAGCCATGGGGGCAAGGATCATCATGGCAATCGTTCCCAAGGGACCAATGCCGCCGCTACGACCCCGCGATCCGCCGAGCAGGAACCCGAAATTGGCAAGCATGCCAATGGCACCGGCAAAAGTCGCCGTCACCGTCATGGTCAATGTGTCACGATTTTTGATATGCGCCAGCTCATGGGCCATGACACCTGCGATTTCATCCCGGCTCAACATCTGCAAAAGCCCCGTCGTGGCCGCCACTGCGGCATGCGCAGGGTCACGCCCGGTTGCAAAGGCATTGGGCTGTGGATTGTCCATGATATAGACCTTGGGCATGGGCAGTGAGGCACGGTCGGCGAGATCAGCCACCAGCCCATAGAGGTCCGGTTGGTCAGCCGCAGTCACCTCGCGCGCGCCATGCATGCGCAACACCATCTTGTCGGAGTTCCAATAGGCGAAGATGTTTGTGCCCGCCGCAAACAGGAAGGCCATCACCATCCCGCCTGATCCTCCGATGGCATAGCCAATGGCGAGAAACAGCGCCGTCATGCCGGCCATCAAAAGTGCAGTTTTGGTCATGTTCATTGCGGGGTCACCTGTGATCAAAAACATCTTGCAGAAATAGGTATGATTTCAGAAACTGCAAGCATGACCAAATCGCCACCATCACCCGAGGCAGTCCGGGCTCTCGCCGAAGCCGCCGCACGACGCCGCGCACAAGACGCCGATACCGGAAAATCCAAACTGGCCAAGGAAGTCGGTGGTGGCAAAGGCCCGGAACCCACCCGCTATGGCGATTGGGAAGTCAAAGGCATCACGTCGGACTTTTAGAAGTTGTTTTTTCGAGTCCTGAGCTCGGCGAACACCGCTGAGTCCGACGCATCTGCCATTCCCAGACCCGCACGAATCCGCGCATCACCACAGCGCATGAAGGGATTGGTCTTGAGTTCATCGCCAATGGTTGTGGGACACGTCATCTCGCCGCGCTCCCGCTTGGCCTGTGCCACGTGGGCGGCGGCCTGCAGCGCCGAATTGTCCGGATCAACACTCAGCGCAAAGCGGGCGTTGGCCACTGTGTATTCATGACCACAGTAAACATTCGTGATGGCGTGAAGCTTTGCAAACTGGTTCACCGAATGGAACATCTCGTCCATGGTACCTTCCAGCACCCGGCCGCAACCCATGGCAAAAAGCGTATCTCCGGCAAACAGCACATAGTCATCTTCAAAATGAAACGCGATATGACCCTTGGTGTGACCCGGGCAATCAAAGACATCAACATGGCGCTTGGCAATCATGAACCGGTCGCCACCTTTCACCGTCGTGTCGATCCCCGGTATGGCTGCTTTCTCTGCTTCAGGTCCAATGATCTTGCAGCCATACTCAGCCTTGAGTTCAAGATTCCCTTCCACATGATCAATATGGTGGTGCGTCGTCAGGATATGCGTCAGTTGCCATCCACGTTTTTTCAGGGCCTGTGTCACCGCACCAGCATGGGGCGCGTCGATGGACATCGTCGTGCCCGTCCGGCCATCATGCACCAGCACGCCGTAATTGTCATCGCGGCACATGAATTGGTGAATGTTCAGATGCGACATGGAAAGCCCCTCGTTAATGCGCCGTGAATAGAACCAAACTTGGCCCATGTCCAATTTTGAACTGTGCCAGTGTCAACCGGGCAACGACCCAGTCAACAACCCAGTCAAAACCATGTCGCAAGCTTGCTTTAATCCTGACGATATCTGCTGCTAGGATGGCCCATGGACGTTGTTGACCTGAGAAATTTCTACGCCAGCCCATTGGGCCGAAGAACCGCTGGCGTGTTGAATGAGACCCTGGTAAAACTCATGACCGTGGCACCGGATCACCGTGTGCTGGGCTTAGGCTATGCCACGCCCTATCTTGAGACCATAAATCCGCAAGCTCACACCCTCGCCTTCATGCTGGCACGGCAAGGCGTCATTCATTGGCCGACAACTGAACTGGTGAAATCCGCCCTGGTAGATGAATGTGACTTGCCATTGCTCGAAAGCACCATTGACCGGGTACTTGCGATCCATGGCCTCGAACTCGCGGACAATCCAAAAGAAATGCTACAGGAAGTCTGGCGCGTCATGGCACCCCAGGGACGACTCTTTCTTGTGGTGCCAAATCGCCGGGGCCTCTGGTCAACCACTGATGCCTCGCCCTTCGGCTACGGCCAGCCGTTTTCGCGCTATCAACTCCAGCGCTTGCTGAAAGATGCCCAGTTTCAGATTCTGCAATGGCACCACGCCCTGTTCATGCCGCCCTTACGTCGACCTGCACTCCTCAAGGCAGCGCCGGTCATGGAGAAAGCCGGGCGCCTCTTGGCACCGCGATTCTCAGGGGTGATCATCATTGAGGCGATGAAGCAGGTCTATGCCTTTTCCTCAGGCAAGCGGGCCCGCCGTTTTGTGCCGCAATTGCGCCCCGCACTGCTCCCGTCGCCCCAGTCGTCCGGACGCACCGCGGAGATATACGAAAGCAGCTTTTAAATCGGTTGCACTTTGCCTATGAAGGCGCAAAATCGCCGATCAATCATATCTGAGATTCCCTGCATCATGAACGACGCCTTGCCTGCCAACCTGACACTGGATGATGTGCGGCGTGAGATCGACACTATTGATGATGGCATGCTCGCACTTTTGGTGAGGCGCTTTGCGTTGATTGAACACGTCAAGTCCCTGAAGCAGGCGGGCACCGTTTCAAGTGCAGCCTCGCCCTTGCGCCCGGCCCGCGAATCCAGTGTCCTGCGTCGCATTCTCACCAACGGCAAGGCGGCCGGCCTCAATCCCGAACTTTTGGTGCGTCTTTGGCCTGCGATTTTTTGTGATGCCAGTCTGCGGCAATCGCCAGTCACCATCCACGTCAGCAAACGCCTGAGTGCGACCATCGGCAACCGGCTGCGCATCCGGGATTACTTTCCCCTGATGACTGTGGAAGAATGCCGCGACGAAGCCCAGGCCCTGTTGCAGGTCGATGCCAAGCCCGGGGACATCTGCATTGTGGAAACCGACGCGCCTTGGATCGAATCCATTTGTGGCGGGCACTGCCGGAAAGGCCAAGGTCATCGCCGCCTTGCCGGTTCGGGGAGATGATCCCCAGCCCAGCCTCCTGGTCATTGGCAATACCCTGAGTGAACCAACCCGCCATGATGAAACACTCTTGTTGAGCAACGGCAGTCTGCCCCGTGATTTCCAGTTGCGTCCGCTCTGGCAGCTGCGCAATGGCGAATACCGCTTGACCGCCATTCCCGGATTCCTGTCAGAAAAAGAGAGCCCGCTACTGGGACTGATCCGCGCCAATGGCAAAATCGGCCTGAAAATTCTGGGGCGTTACCCCGCTCCCATGGGGCTCTTGTGATGTCCAAACCTAATCCAAAACCTGGCATCATGGACATCGAAGCCTATGTGCCCGGAAAAAGTGTGGCCAAGGGTGCAAAGATTTACAAACTGTCGTCCAATGAGTCTGCCATTGGCGCAAGTCCCGCAGCCCTCAAAGCCTACGCTGCAGCAGCAAAGAAGCTGAGCCTCTATCCCGATGGCAGTGCGACACCGTTGCGCCAGGCCATCGCCCACCGCTATGGCCTCAATGCCGATAACATCGTCTGTGGTGCAGGCAGCGACGAGCTGTTGCAACTTTTGGCCCATTGTTTTTTGGGACCCGGTGATGAGGCCGTCTACAGCCAGTATGGATTTCTGGTCTACCCCATTGCCATCAAGGCCAATGGTGCAACACCTGTCATCGCACCGGAGAAAAACCACACGACGGATGTCGATGCATTTATTGCGGCACTAACACCGCGCACCAAGATGGTGTTCATCGCCAATCCGAATAACCCGACCGGAACCTATATCCCTTTTGAAGATGTGCGCCGCCTGCATCGCGCCCTGCCACCCCATGTGGTTTTGGTTCTCGATGCCGCCTATGCCGAATTTGTGCAAAAGAATGATTATGAATCTGGTCTGGCACTCGTGGCCGAGACCGAAAACGTGGTCATGACCCGCACCTTCTCGAAGATACATGGTCTCGCCTCAGTGCGGCTGGGCTGGCTCTATGGACCGCCGGGAATTATTGACGCGCTGAACCGGATACGCGGTCCCTTCAATGTCAGCGATCCCGCCATGGCCGCAGGTGTTGCAAGCATTGCCGATCAGACCTTCATGGACGAAGCCATTCGCTACAACACGACATGGCTCGCCTGGCTCACCAGCGAGATTGCGAAACTGAACCTCATCGTGACCCCGTCTGTTGCCAATTTTGTGCTTGTGCATTTTGCCAGCGCCGAACAGGCCCAGGCTGCTGATGCAGCACTGCTGGACAATGGCATTGTGGTGCGTCGCATGGATGCCTATGGCTTGCCCCAGGCGTTGCGCATCTCTCTCGGCACTGAAGAGGCCAACCATCATCTGGTCAAGAGCCTGAGAACGTTTTGTGAGGGAGTTGAGAGATGACGCCAATGTTTGAGCGCGTCGCCATTCTGGGACTGGGCTTGATTGGCTCCTCCCTCGCCCATGCCATGCGTCGGCGCAAACTTGCCGGCCGCATTGTGGGGTCGGCCCGCAGTTTGGAAACACGAAACGTGGCGCTGGAGATCGGTGTTGTCGACGAGGTCATGGCGACCTCTGTCGAAGCTGTGCGCAATGCAGACCTCGTCGTGTTGTGTATGCCAATCGGCAACTGCGGTGCAGTCGCAGCTGATATTGGTCCAGCACTGAAAGCGGGCGCCATTCTGACCGATGTCGGATCCGTCAAGGCTGCCGTCGTACGCGACGTCAGCCCCCATGTCCCCAGCACCGTGCACTTCATTCCGGGCCACCCGGTGGCAGGCACCGAGCAGTCGGGTCCAAGGTCAGGCTTTGCCGAATTGTTCGACAAGCGCTGGTGCATCCTCACACCTTTGCCGGGGACGGATGCGGTCGCCGTCGATCGCCTTGAAAATCTGTGGAAGGCCTGCGGTTCAAACGTCGAGCGCATGACACCGGAGCATCACGATCTGGTGCTCGCCATGACCAGCCATCTGCCCCATTTGATTGCCTACAACAGTGTCGCAACTGCTGCCGATCTTGAGGAAGTGACGAAATCGGAAGTCATCAAGTTTTCCGCTGGCGGATTTCGCGATCTCACCCGCATTGCCGCATCTGACCCCACCATGTGGCGCGATGTGTTCTTGAACAATCGCGAAGCTGTTTTGGAAATGCTCGGTCGCTTCTCCGAGGAACTCTCTGTGTTGCAGCGCGCCATTCGCTGGGGCGATGGTGAAACCTTGTTCAACCAGTTCTCCAGGGCCCGCGAAATTCGCCGGGGCATCATTGCAGCGGGTCAGGATACGGCAGCACCTGACTTCGGACGCGATCCCCGGAACCGGTGATCCGCCATGCAAAAACCAACCGAAAATGTGTGGGTTTTTGGCTACGGATCCCTGATGTGGCGTCCGGGATTTGCATTTGTGCGCTCAGCACCTGCCACTCTCCATGGCTTCCATCGCAGTCTCTGCATCTACTCGCATCAATACCGCGGTACACCAGACAAGCCAGGGCTCGTCTTTGGTCTCGACCGCGGTGGCACCTGCCGGGGGCAGGTGTTTGAAGTTGCGCGCAACCGGTGGGACGAAACGTTGGCCTATCTCCGCGAGCGTGAACAGCTCACCAATGTTTACATCGAAACCTTCCGACCTGTGACGTTGGCTGAAACCCGCCGTCCGGTGCAGGCCCTGACCTTCGTCGTCGATCGCAGCCATACCCAATACACGGGCAAGCTGCCGGACCATGAAGTCCTCAATCTTGTAAAACAGGGCGAGGGCCAGTTTGGCAGTTGCAAGGATTATGTGCGCCAGACGGTGGAACACCTGCGCAATATGAACGTCAGGGATCGAAGGCTCGAGAAAATTCACGAAAGACTGCTGAACGAAAGTGTTGCGCATTGAAAGGTCCTCATTTGGTATCCGATGAGAACAAATATAGAACAATTAACTTTAAATGTCAAGGAATATTTTTCTGTTAACCTAAGTTAATGCCTAGTATCTTTTTGACCACCACTCACCCACACAAGGCCCAGCCACAGGACATGCAGGTCATGCAGCCTTCCCGGGCCTCCACATCATGACTGCCGCACGAAGGGCATTCCCGTGTGTCTTCGTCCTTTGTCAGAATGGAGCCGGTCACCTGGTTCGGCCGGAACGTCGTGCACCCCTTGAGCCCGAGCGCATGGGCCTTCTCGTAAACCGAAACAAAGTCATCAAACCGGAAATCACCGGACACATTGATGGTTTTGGAAATCGAGCTGTCCACATGGGCCTGCAGGGCAGCTTGCATGCGCAAGTGATCATCGGCGTCCAGTTCATCAACCGTCACCAGCGCCGGTGGCAATCCGTCATGGCCCAATCTCCGCCACAGCGCCACAGCATAATCCTCCATGGGCTCAACGGCGTGGCTGCCGTCAGGCTGCAGGATTTTCCGGTCATAGCGCACCGAGAAAATCGGCTCCACGCCACTTGACACATTCCCCGCCAGCAATGAAATCGTCCCCGTTGGCGCAATCGACGTCAATAGCCCGTTGCGAAGTCCATGCTGTTTGATCCGTGCACGGAGCTTGCCCGGCAACGTCTGCGCATAGGCCGTCGCCAGATATTTCTTGGCATCAAACAGGGGAAATTTACCTTTTTCCTGCGCCAGATCACAACTCGCTTCAATCGCCGCATTTTGAATGACAGCCATCCAGCGCTTGGCGTCCGTCGCTGCGGCAACACTTCCATAGCGCAAACCGCACATCAACAGCGCGTCGGCAAGACCCGTAACACCCAGCCCAAGTCGCCGTTTTTCATAAGCCTCGCGCTTCTGCTCAGGTAAAGGATAGTTGGAAACATCAACAACATCATCCATGAACCGGATCGCCGTCCGGGTCGCTGCAGCCAGCGCTTGCTCATTCAATCCGGAATCATCCGCATACGGACGATCCACAAATTGCACCAGATTGAGCGAGCCCAAAAGGCACGCACCATAATTCGGCAGTGGCTGCTCGCCGCACGGATTGGTGCAGCTGATCGTCTCGCAATAGGTGAGCGGATTCATGGCGTTGATCCGGTCGATGAAGATCACCCCCGGTTCCGCACAGTCATAGGTCGCCCGCATGATCTGCGCCCACAGCGCTTTCGCCTTCACGGTCTTGTAAACAACGCCGTCAAACACCAGCGGCCAGTCAGCATCGGCCTTGAGGGCAGCCATAAACCCGTCAGTCACCAGTACAGATACATTGAAGTTGCGCAACCGTGCAGGATCGCGCTTGGCATCGATGAACGCCTCGATATCGGGATGGTCACAGCGCAACGTCCCCATCATCGCACCCCGCCGCGCACCCGCCGACATGATGGTGCGGCACATGGCATCCCACGTATCCATGAAACTCAGGGGCCCTGATGCATCAGCCCCCACCGAATGGACCAGCGCACCCTTGGGCCGCAGCGTCGAAAAATCATGGCCAATGCCGCCACCCTGTTGCAGGGTCTGGGCCGCCTCTTTCAGATTGTCAAAAATACCGGCAATCGAATCCTCGATCTTTCCCATCACAAAACAGTTGAACAGGGTGACACCACGCCCGGTCCCCGCCCCAGCAAGAATGCGCCCCGCCGGAATAAAGCGCATGTCGGACAAGAGATCAAAAAACTGGTCACCCCAATGGGCTGTGTCATGTTCCGCTTCGGCCACAGCCTGCGCCACCCGCCGGAACGTATCGGCAAGCGTCAGATCAGGCGTGCGCTCATCATGGGGTTTGAAGCGATACTTCAAATCCCAGATATCGCGCGCAATCGGCGTGGCACCCGCCAAAGTGATGGAAGACGGCTTGTTCATGCCCCAGACCTAGGGCGAATTCGCTAAAAAGTCTATAATTTGTTCTTGGTTTGTACAGCAGTGTGTGCCGCCGGGTACAGAACCCAATGCAAGAGGATCAAGATTCCAATTGTCGATGGACGGCACATCCCATGTGTGGGCGCGCAATCTGGATATGGCACTGGAGGTGCAGAGCGTGACGGGGACACGCTGCAAACTGCACACAAAACCACACAGGAGTGGCACATATTTCCTCATGGAACGTCACAGGTTTGCACATGGTTGTTCACGGTGGATGTCAGCCCGGCGAAGACCTTCGCCACAGTTCCGCCACACAATTTCCACGGGTTAGACGATCCACCGGAAACAACCGGGGGAGAAAAGTTGTGTTTGCACTGGCGTGCATCTGACAATGCGGGACCGCGACTGGAGGTCATGAGATGAAGACATGCTACGATATTCGCGGTGTTGCGCCGAAGGATCAGCTGTACGGGAATTCCGTGACCTTTATCAAAGGTCAAGCCGATAACATAAAGATCATTGATCCGACTCAGGATGATGGGACGAGAATTTGGCCGCGCAGCACTTATGCTGGTCGCCCAATAGAGCCAACTACTGTTCCCAAGTTTTTGAAGCGCGTGGGTCCCAGTGAACACGCCTTGCTTGACTTTTACAGCATGGCGCAAAATCCGGTTGTAACTGAAGCCTTCAAGCAAATTGTTGAAGAGCTTGAACCCGGTGTGCACCAGTTCTTCAAGATGCAAATTGTTGAAGAAAATGACAAGAGCCTGACGCCGATTGGCGAGAGATATTTCTTGGTCGCCTGCAATCGATTGTTTACATTGCATGACACGCTGTGTGAGCCGCCGCTAAGAGAAAATGGCTGGCCTCGTAGCAATCACGACAGATATGTTTTTTCCAACCATAAGATTGGTAAGGCGCATGTTTGGATTGACAAAAGAGCTTCGGTTGCGGGTCCGATCGGTTGTCTCATTTCTGAAGAGTTGCACGCCAGGTTAGCGGCACTGAACATGAGCGGCGTTCAGTTCACCGCTTTTGATGTGGCTGACTAGGTAGGACCGGGGGTTTCGATGGCTGAGTTTGATTTTCTGAATGCACCTGACCTGTTTGCCCTCTTGGGGCATGGCAGTGCTGCTGATCGCTTTGGTTTTGACGGTGCTCATCTGCTCGCTGAAGCTAAGCTTGATCGGGGTATGGAGCCACTTCTTGTTTTCATGAACTCCGATCTGCCTGCCGGGCAGCATTTGAGTTTTGACTCTGAGCCCAATGGTGTGTTGCTGCAAAGTGCGCGAACCGGTCAAGGCACGCGCTCTGCCGCGATCATGGGTACGGACCTGCATGCCAACCATGTTGACGCCTTCAACGACGTCCTGTTCGAGCGTGACACGGGACCGCGACTGGAGGTCATGAGATGAAGACATGCTATGACATTCGCGGTTTTGCGCCGAAAGATCAGCTCTATGGGAATTCTCTCTATTCGATAAACAGGGAACACCGGAATATTCGGCTAGTCGATCCTGCACAAGATGATGGGACCAGGATTTGGCCGCACAGCTTCGATGTAGGCCGCCCGGTTGACCCGGCTACAATGCCAAAATTTTTGGCGCGTATCGGTCCGAAAGAACATGCTCTCCTTGACCTGTACAGCTTTGGCAACGATGTTGTTGTACCAGAAGCCTTCAAGCAGATCGTTGAAGAGCTTGAACCTGGTGTGCATCAGTTCTTCAAAATGCAGATCGTTGAAGAAGATGACAAGAGCCTGAAACCGATTGGTGAGCGGTATTTCATGGTCGCCTGCAATCGTCTGGCTACTCTGCACGATACACTGTGCGAGCCTGCGCTCGTTGATGGTTGGCCTGAACGCCAATCGCAGACCAAACTTATTTTCTCAAACCAAAAAATCGATCAAGCGCATGTGTGGATCGACAAGAAACTTTCGCAAACGCTTTTCATCTCTGAAGCGCTGCATGCGCGATTGGTCGCGCTGAACATGAGCGGCGTGCAATTCACACCTTTTGAAGTGGCTGACTAGGTATTGACCGGGGATTTTGATGGCTGAGTTTGACTTTCTGAATGCTCCTGACCTGTCGACCCTTTTGGGGCATGGCAGCGAGAGATAAGGGGACGCTTCCCTTTTCATTGTCGCAATTTGTGCTATAACCTCATCCATGCCACGTCTCGCCCGCTCCGTTTTCGCAAAAATGCCCCATCACATCACACAACGCGGGAACCGTCGGGAGGATGTCTTTTTTGACGATGAAGACCGCGAGGTTTATCTGACTTGGCTGCACGCCTATGCCATTGAGCATCAGGTTGAAGTGGCGGGTTATTGTTTGATGACGAACCACATTCATCTCATTCTCATTCCGTCAACAGAAGAAGGGTCGCAGAAGGTTTTGAAGCCTTTGCACATGCGCTATGCCCAACGCTTGAACCGCGCCCGGCAACAGCAGGGGCATGTGTGGCAGGGGCGGTATTTTTCGTCTGTGTTGGATGGCGATTATTTCCGCGCGGCACTTCGTTATGTCGAGCGCAACCCGGTGCGGGCCAGAATGGTGCGCAAGGCCGAGAATTATGAATGGTCCAGTGCGCGCGGCCATTGCGGGCTTACCACCGACCCGCTGCTGCGGCCTAAAGCGGCTTGGCGAGATGATTTCAGTGACATTAAGAGTTGGCAATCATGGTTGGCCGAACCCGACGAGGATGCGGCCCTTCTGGTGCTGCGCCGCAACGCCATGATGGGCCTGCCTTGCGGATCGGAAAAATTCATCAAGATAATCGAACGCCTGAGCGGCAGGGAATTGCACTACAAGCCACAAGGTCGACCAAGAAAGGCGAGGAAAAATGAGAACAAAGGGTAGCGTCCCCTTTATTCTTTTGTCCTTGTTGTCCGTGTTGCTTTGCGCGGCACAGGAGAATGCCTCCGCATGTGACCTCGCTCACGCATTTGAAGTGGCCAACGCCGCGCCCAAATCTTCTGAAGTTAAGACCATTGATGCCGAAGAGATAAGGAGCACGGACGCAGGATTTTGGAACATCCATTCCAATGATAGGGGCGTCGTCTCGATTGAGCGGGAGGACAACAACGAGTGGGGAGTTGTGCGAACCCGCTACGTAAAAATCGAGGGCGGCTATACCATGACGGTTTTTGCAGAAAAGGTCGCCGTCCCCGGTATCGACGAGGAGCCAACGACTGACTTCTTCGTCCAGTGCGAAGGCAAGCTCTACTACGGAATGCCCCTCTCACCTCTACTAATTGAATCAGACAGCGCCGAAGCAGCGCAAGCCTACGCGAAGGAGCTATTAGAAGTCTTGAAACGAGCAAAAGAACTTGAACTGTATACTCCAAAAATGCTTATCCAATAGCTTCGCAAACGAAATTTTCTGCTCATAGCCTTCAAACTTTGTCCTCCATTCCCATCCCAGCGCCATATATTTTGCTCTCGCGAACGATAAGTTTTGCTTTCACCGCCCTCAGATATTGCTTTTTCTCCGCAAGTTTTTTGCCTTCGTTTGTTGTCAACGATTTGCACGTCCGGGAAGTTCCGTGTACTGATGCTCAAGGGAAGACGAACAGCAAGATAAAAGCAATGGCGTCAGGTTGGGTGGAAGTGTTTGAAGCGATTGGACCGGATTGACGTCATCGCGGGAAGTGGTGGTGACAGA
>CAWJXD010000012.1:0-39240 GCA_963846785.1 uncultured Alphaproteobacteria bacterium
CCTTACTAAAAATGCCGACGCGCAGCGGCGTCCACGCATGTTCCTTGACGAACCTGCGCCAGGGATGAAAGCCCGCAGGGCCGAGACCATCGAACGATGAGTTTAATTCGTGAGTGAAGATGGGCTCGGTTCACGCCAGCCCGGCCGCGTTTACGCGGGGCGCCACGTTTTTTCTTGCCCAGATGAAAGATTTTTCAGGGTGTTACGAATTTCTTCGTCGGGCTCGGTTGCCATCCATTCATAAGTAAGTTGCTTTAGCGTTGTGGCTACTGCGCCGCTTTGGAGTAGCCGACTGTCATGAACATGAGAATGAACGGGATCCCTCGAAAGAATAAGTTCTCGAAGAAGGTAGACGTCAAATCCGATTGCGAGCATGTATTGCGCAGAAAGCGAAATTTGTTCTTCGAGAAAGGCTCCGCAAAGAATCAGCACTTTCCTGTGTCTTTCCGCTCCTGAATTGATCAACCTATGTTCAAGTCCTTGGAGAATTCGTGTATCTACAATTTCTTCACAGCAGACAGTTGTAGAAAGCGAAAGAACTTTCGCACACTCTAAAAATTCGTCCAAGCTTGGCATCACTAGCTTATCAGGCTGAAAAGCCAATACTTGGCAATTGTGGATTGAAATCGTAGCAGTCATCAAATCCACTCCCTTTATAGCCAATATTTCCCATCAAACCTGTTTCAATTTGAGTGAGGCCACCCTGCAAGTTGTCGGCGAATGTAAACCTCAAGAATGGGATAGGCGCCTTTATCCATCTCGGTGTTTGTCAACGACTTGCCCAAAAAATTCTTTCATTAAATTGCGCAAGTGCATTGAGCTTGCATGAGCGCAACTCATTTTTGGGATCAGCGAGACGTATTCGCTGTGGTGGACAAAGACCTCAACTAGGAAGCGGAATAGCCACCATCGACCATCAACTCATGACCCGTAATACCGCTTGCTGCATCCGACGCCAAGAAGGCGACTGTGTCTGCGATCTCGTGCGGTTCCATCAAACGGTGCACCGGAATGTCTTGCAGCCACTGCTTCAGCATCGCCGGGTTCTGCATGCCAACACCATTCAAGAGGACCGTGTTGGTGTAACCGGGGCCGACGGCGTTGACGCGAATGTTCTTGTCGGCCCACTCCACTGCAACGTTGCGGCACATATGGGCGACACCTGCCTTGGATACGTCATAACCAATGTGCCTTTCGGGGCCGGACGTTGTCACGGCACAGATGGAGGAGATAGCGATGATTGATCCCCCACCGGAGATGGCCATGTGGCGACCGGCTGCACGAACACAGAAAAATGCTCCGTCGAGATTGACTTTCATCACCCGGTGCCAGTTTTCATCACTATGTTCGAGGGTGGTTTGATCATAAGCAATACCGGCGGCGGCAACCATGACATGCAACCCGCCATGGCGACGAACTACTTCCGCAAAGCCGGTGTCAACTGCCTTGCTGTCGGAAACGTCAAGTGCCAGCCAGTCCGCTTTTGCACCGAACGCGCCGACTTCTGCGGCGACGCGCGCCACGTCCTCTTTCAGGTCGACCAAGACCACAACAGCACCCAGATTGTGTAATTGCAATGCAATCGCCTTGCCAATGTCACCAGCACCTCCAGTGACAACTGCGACTTTTCCTGAAAGATTCAACCGTTGAAGGATGGACATGAATTCGCTCCTGCACTGACGACAACAACAATGGTCCGGGTGAATGCAATCTCAGCCACCCAGGTTTCGAGACACGGCTCCGCGACACCAGCCAATATCTTGTCTGTCTGGAAGTCGTCGAGTCTCGAACAAATAGTTGAAGAACCGGTTTTCAGCTTCCCTTACAATTCTCAATCTGAACATTTTTGGGCCTCGTCGATTTCCCTTTGCATGTAATTGTCGCGGCATGGTGCCTAACTCACTTGAGCTGGCACCCAAAAACAACTGCGTCAAAGACGCTGGCTTTCACAAGGGAGGATGAAGTGGCGCATAGCGTGAGTTCTACTGACTTGCACACTGCAAGAAACGAGCGCTCGATTGGCGTCAAGATAATCGATGGATTGGCGGGCGACTATCGTTACGTGCCAGTGTTACTGGCCATCATTCTCGTATTCATCTTCTTTTCTTTCCAGAATGTAGCTTACATTTCGCCACGAAATATTTCTAACATGATCCTTCAGGCTGTGGTCGTCGGTACGATCGCGCTGGGCATAATACCGATACTTCTGATTGCTGAAATCGACCTTGCGGTGGCGGCCATCGGAGCCACGGCTGCGACGCTCATGTGTTTGGTTGTCGTAGATATGGGGCTGCCGGCAGGAATCGGTGTACTTGCGGCAGTAGCTTTCGGGGCCGTCATTGGTCTGCTGCAAGGGACCTGGATTGCGCGCACGCGCGCACCGGCATTTCTCATCACGTTTGGCGTGTCGCTTGCCTTGATGGGCTTGCAGTTGAAAATGCTGCCATCCACCGGACAATACAATATCATGGGAACATCCCTAACCGCATTGGTCGGGACGTTTCTTCCATCAAGCGTCGGCTGGACAGTTGCAATTCTGGCGGTCGCTGCCTTTGCAATTTTGCGGTTGCTGTCGCATCGTGACGCCCGACATGCCGGCCTAGAGGTATCGTTGCTCAACAGTACGCTTGTGCCAGTCACATTGGTCGCAATTGCCCTGTTCGGAATTGTTTTGATACTGGACGCACATAAAGGCGTTCCTCTAGCAGGAGTCATTTTCCTCGGACTGACGGCCGTCTTTGCTTATTTTACTTCAAGCACCCGCTACGGCCTCTACTTGTATGCTGTTGGTGCCAACGCGAGTGCTGTTTCACGAGCCGGCATTTCCGTGAGTGGAATTCGGCTGATGGCTTTCTCGCTTTGCGGTGCCTTTGCGGCGTTTGGCGGTGTACTTGGAGCTTCACGACTGCTTGGCGTCTCAGCCCAGTCTGGTGCGGGAGGGGAGCTCTTGCAGGCCATCACTGCTGCCATTGTTGGTGGCACAAGCCTTTTTGGAGGTCGCGGTTCACCTTGGTCTGCAATTATCGGCGCCTTTGCGATTACCGCCATTTCCAATGGCATGGATCTGATTGGCTATGGCACCGAGGCCAAACTTGCCACGCAAGGGGCCTTGTTGGTTGCAGCGACATCGATAGATGCACTGATTACGCAACGGCGGGGATAGCCCCATGATTTGAAGGCTTTTCCTGAAATTACTAGAAACCTAAAGGAGGAAACTACAATGAAATTCTCTACACTGTTTACTGCCAGCCTGCTGACGTGCGTGGCCTTTGTGCCGACTGCGTTTGCGATCGATCCTGATCCGTCGCTGACGGGAACTGTTCACATGATGCTGCCAAACGTGACGACGATCCGTTTCATTCAGCAGGATGGTCCTCAGTTCGTCAAGGCCATGGCAAAATACGCACCGAACCTGAAAGTTGAACTCGTCAATGCCGAAGGCAGCGCCGCGAAGCAGCAGCAGCAAGTCGAAGCAGCAATTACCGCTGGCACCAAGGCCATTATTCTGGTTGCTGCTGATCCGTCTGTTGCATCAGGCATTTTGACGGAAGCAAAGTCTGCCAAAGTTCCTGTTGTTTCCTATGAGCATGAGGCCAAGGACGGCCCACTCGATTACTTTGTACAGTTTGGTGCTCTCAAGGTCGGGCAGGCACAGGGGCGCTATGCAGCCGAAGCCCTTGCCAAGTCAGGGGCAAAAAAAGTCGCATTGCTGCATGGCAACAAGGGCGATTTTTACACGACAGCCGTTGAACAGGGTCAGGATGAGTTTCTGGATCCCATGATCAAGTCTGGTGCCATTGAAATCGTGTGTGAAGACTACACAGATGGTTGGGTCCCAGCGAATGCGCAGAAGTTGATCGAACAGTGCTTGACCAAAACTGGCGACAAGATTGACGCCATTGTGGCTTCGAATGACGGCACTGCGGCTGGTGCTATCGCCGCCTTGACTTCGCAAGACATGGTCGGAAAGGTTCCAGTCTACGGTGGCCAGGACGCCAATGTCGAAGCGCTGCAATATATCTTGCTCGGCAAGCAGAGTGCAACAGTGCTGAAGCCCTACGGCGTTCTGGCCGATGCTGCTGCGCAAGTTGTGGTTTCGACGCTAGCTGGAAAGGCTCCCCCTACGGATATCATCAATGGTGAGTTCGACAATGGCTTCATGAAGGTTCCAACCGGTTATCTCGATGTCGTGAACATCGACAAGACCAATGTTGGCGCAGTTGTTGAAGCTGGCGTTTGGACCTGGAAAGACATCTGCACGGGCGAAGCAGCTGCAGTTCCGGAATGTAAGCAATAGCAAACCTCAAGAGCGCGGTGTCTCAAGGCACCGCGCCCTCCGACAAAAATTCAGTGAGATTTTGGCTTTCAGAAAAATGCAAACTGTACCAGACACACCAGTCCTCGAATTGCGTAACATCTCCAAACGTTTCGGGGGTGTCACCGCGCTGGACGGCGTTAGCTTTGCACTGAAGCGCGACGAGATTGTAGCTCTGGTCGGCGACAATGGTGCAGGAAAGTCAACACTCATCAAGGCGATTTCCGGGTCCTTGCCTGCCGATGATGGTGAGTTCCTGTTCGAAGGGCAGCCAGTCCAGATCAATTCACCAATTCACGCTCGCACATTGGGGATTGAAACAGTCTATCAGGATCTGGCGGTTTGCGACAATCTCGACACTGTGCAGAACCTGTTTCTGGGGCAGGAGCTTTCTGCGGGTCTGATGGGTGGAGGCCGCCTCAAGAAGGCGGCCATGGAAAAACGGGCGCGTGAAGTTCTGGCAGATTTTCAGGTGACAACTATTCGCTCACTGGCAACGCCTGCTGGGCGCCTTTCTGGCGGCCAGAGACAGGCCATCGCGATTTGCCGTTGCATGTTGCGCAACCCAAAGGTTGTCTTGCTCGATGAACCAACCGCGGCACTGGGTGTTGCACAGCGACAGCAAGTTATTGCTTTGCTGCGGCGGCTGAGATCTGAGCATCGCTCCATCATTGTGATTTCGCATGATCTCAACGACCTCGTGTTGGAAGTCGCCGATCGAATTGTCGTATTGCGGCTTGGGCAAAAAGTGGCAGAATTCACACGCGCAGAAGCAGACGCTGCGAAGGTTATCGCCGCCATAACCGGAATCAATCGCAACAAGTAGGCAATTTTCAAAGGTTACTGGATCTGTTGTGCAGTCCCAGTGCCAGGCCTTTTACTATTGAGCGGTATAGCCACCGTCGACAACCAGGCTCGCCCCCGTCACAAAACGCGCCTCGTCTGAGGCAAGAAAAAGTACACAGTTAGCAACGTCGACTGGTTCGCCGAGACACAACGGGTGTTTTTCCTTCATCATGTCCAAGTAAGCCTGTTTTCCGTCCACATAGCTTTCGGCAGCCTTCATGAATAGTTCTGTCATGGTCGACCCAGGGTGAACGGTGTTGACGCGAATGCCATAGGGCGCATAGCAAATCGCATCTGTCTTGGTCATCATCAGAACGGCCCCCTTCGTCGCGTGATAGGGCGGCAAGTCGTTGTTTCCGATGAGGCCATAGATAGATGAAAAATTCACGATTGCCCCAGACTTCTGTTTCATCATGTGTGGCAAAGTGTGTTTTGTGCAGAGGAACATGCCCTTGACGTTTACGTCGAAGACTTTCTCCCACTCTGCAACTTCCACCTCATGCGCGTATTTGTTGACGCCCGGAATGCCAGCGTTGTTGACCAGAATGTCAATGCGGCCGTGTTCGTCCACCACACTCTTCACCGCCGCCGCTACGCTGTCTTCCTTGGTAATGTCCACGTTGCGGTATCTGACGCTGCTGCCGAGCGTCTTCGCAAGCGCAGCACCCTCATCGTCCAACATATCAAAGATAGTGACCTTTGAACCCTCTTCAACAAATCGCCTCACCGTCGCACCACCGATTCCGCGCGAACCACCTGTCACGATTGAGATTTTGTTCTGCAAGCGGCCATTTGTCATGTCAGTGTGCCTCTCTATTGTTCGGTCTTCGCGAGTACTGATGAATTAGGTCCAACACGTATCACCCACACTTGGTCTGTTGAGTGTCGATGGCAGGTCAACTCTAGTCGACCAAACGACGGCAGCATGTCCAAATTTTACCAATATGATAATTCCTGCTATGTAGACGCGGAGTTCTCCGTGCCATCTTAAAAAATGCATTTGGTCAGATGCGCAACAGACCGACGCAACATCGATTGGTTCTAGTTTGACCGGCCAACTTGTGGTGTAGTCTGCCACTCAGGGAGGAATTAAATGTGACTCGTGAAATGAGATTGCGACTCTTTCCCAAAATTGCCGAGTTCCTGAAGAACATAGAGGTGTCTTCAAGAGATAACTTGGTATGTCTGGACTATACGCCGACAAGTTACTGGAAGTCTCGTAAGGCCACCCCCACCAAACTCGCAGATGGTCTTAATGACCCGAAAATGGACGACGCCAAATAGGAGTTGAGCGAGGTGACACCAGCAGGCTGACGATAGATCGCGGTTCAAATTATTTGGGAAGCTATATCCACAAGAGGCATTGAGCGATCCTCAAAAACGCAACGGACACCAGTATTCAGAACTCCGACCCAAATTTCCAAAAAATGCGAAGTTTCCTGTGCTTTGCGTCATAGCTTCACTTCTGCTGTGATAATCGAATATCATCACTTGTTTGTCAGAATGAGTTGGTTCAAAGTGATAACATATCTATGGATCGCTTATCCTATTGAAATGACTATCATACTGATGCGGTGGAGAAGATTTTGGTACGGATCGCCAAGACTGGTTTGACACTTGGAAGTTCGGCTTATGAAGCCCTTCGATTCGATATTATTGAAGGGCGCATTCAGCCTGGGACGAAGTTGCAATTCGACGGCCTCAAAGAGCGGTACGAGATCGGTATCAGTCCAATCCGGGAAGCGCTCAGCAGGTTGCAATCTGAAGGTTGGGTGGACCGGGAAGAACAACGGGGATATCGCGTCGCCCAAGTCAGCAAGGACGAACTACTGGAACTCGTGCGGACCCGAATTCTGGTCGAAGGCATCGCAATAAACGAGGCATTGTCACAACGCGATCCCGGTGCCGAAGAGGAGCTCGTCATCGCCTTTCATCGCCTGAGCAAGTTGCATCGATTGAATTCAGAGGGCGGGCGAAATCCCGACTGGGAAAGACTGCACCGGCAATTTCATCTAACACTGGTTTCCGGATGCAAAATGAAATGGATCAAGCAGTTCTGTGAACAGTTGTTTGATGTTGCCGAGCGCTATCGATTGCTCTTCGCAGTTGCCAATCCAGAACGACGTGAGCTTGAAGAACATCGCGCCATGCTGGAAGCTTACGTCGAAGGTGATGCAAGCAAACTGCGCGGGCTTCTCCAAAGCCACTATCAAACGACTGTCGACTATGTGCTTCAGCAGGAGTCAACCTTGCATGCCTGATTATTTCGGTTGGCTCAGCTGCTGAAGCAGCGCGAGATTGTCAAGATTTGGCTTTAACTTGCCATTCTCGATCTGGTGTGCGAGCTCGACAATGGCAGCGTTGACGGGAGCAGCTGCGCCATTCTTCTTGGCAAGGCTAGCCACCAGTCCATTAAGATCATTGACCTCGCTGTGGCGCCCTTTCATCCAATCTTGCAAAACTGTTGTTTTGGTACTCGGTAACGTGAAACCGGCCAGCAAGACGTTGAGAAGCTTGTCGACCAAATGGTTGGTCTGGCGCACGTCCTCGGCCTTCAAGCCAAATATGGGCAGTACCGGATGTCCAAGTGCTGCGCCGACATCGAGCGCCTCTTGTCCTGAGCGAACCATTATAGCCCGCATTTCGGGCATTGCCGCCGCTTCATGAATGGATACCCCAAGAACAGCAGTGGAGACCAATGTGGTGGCATTGCTGACGAGTTTCATCCACTTTGTCGCCTGAATATTCTCTACCACATCGACGGCGCCGGAGCAGCGCAAGAGTTCGGCAACCTCGTTCTCTCGGCCCTTGACCTTGGGGCTCACACTTCCCAACGCAAACCATGAACGGTCATGAGGTGAATCACGCGTGACGACGCCAGGGTTGAACATGGCCGAGGAAATTTCAAGTACGCAACCCATGGTCCTTTCGGGACCGACAACCTCAGCAATGATATCGGCAGTCATGCCGTTCTGTACGCCAACAAGCAGTCCGTCAGACTTGAGATATGGTTCAATCAAGTGGGCTGCCCAGCGCGCGTCATAAGCCTTGAGAACCATCAGCACGACGTCAAAAGGTTCTTTGAATGTGCAGACATCACAGAGATTAAATGCCTGTACAGGCGTCACAAGCGTGCTCTCTGGCATTTCAACCCGGACGCCATTCTGCCGCATGGCTGCTACGTTCTCGGGCCATTGGTCTATCAATACGACATCGTGACCAGCACGCGTAAGGTCGGCTCCAATGGAAGCGCCATTTGCTCCGGTGCCCAACACAGCTATTCGTTTTTTCATTCTTCACTTGTCCTATGGGTTTGGTTCAATCGTTCGTTATGCCGCGCGACGGTTGGCATCAGACATATACAAAGCGGAAGCCGCGATAACGATTATGCCTTTGAGAATCATCTGAACCTGCACGGGTAACCCAAGCAGAATTACTGCGTTAAACATGACGATCAGAATGAAGACGCCCAACAGCGCCCCCAGCACGTTGCCACGCCCACCATTGATAGCAATGCCCCCCATGACGGCGGCCACGATTGAATCGAGTTCGTAACCCTTGCCTGTCCATTGGTCCACCTGACCGACATATCCGACAAGACAGAGCCCAGCGATTGCAGCAACAGCAGCGCAAATGACATAGCATGCTATGATTACTGCATCTGTCCGGATGCCCACCAACATCGCCGCACGCGGATTTCCGCCCACCAGAAACACTTTTCTGCCAAAACGGCTGAAGTGCAGGAGATAGCCTAGCACCAGGGTGAGTGCGACAAGGATGAGAAGATTGACAGGCAAGCCAAGAAACCGCCCTTGCCCGATCATCGAGAACCCATCTGGCAATGTGCTTCCGCTGGACCCCTCAGTGTAGAGAAAACGAATGCCCTGCAATACAATCGTCGTGGCCAAGGTTGCCAGAAACGGCGATACACCACGTTTGGCGACAAGAAAGCCATTCACAAATCCAACGACGATGCCAAGCGCCAACGCCGCAGCGAAAATCACTGGCATCATGGAATTGTCTGTCGTTGCAAAACTTGTCGCAAGAACAGCCGACGTTGCCATGACTGAAGCCACAGACAGGTCAAGCCCGCGAACAAGAAGACAGAATGCCTGTCCAATAACAACCATGCCCAATGGTGCCGCTTGCGTCATGATGTTCAAAAGATTTTCGGGCTTCAGGAATGCTGGTGACAAAGCCGAAATGACAACAATATTGATCAGCAAAAACGCTAGAAGGCCGTAGTCTTGTAAAACCTTCATGTACGAAAATGGCATCACTGTATTGCCACTGGAACGAGATCCCCGGTCGTTCATGTGCGCTTGCCTTTTTCAATGTTGATTGCAACAGCTGTGATGATGATGAGTCCTTGGATGATCCATTGGTAGAATGTCGATACATCCAGGAAGTTCAGAAGATTGTTCAACAGCGAAATGAGGTATACTCCAAGGAGTGTACCAAGCACACCGCCGCGCCCGCCTGCGAGAATGGTTCCACCAACGACGACAGGGGTGATAGAAGCAAGTTCGAACCCCTCGCCACGCCAGGGATCGCCCGTTCCCATGCGGCTCACGAGATAAACTCCTGTCAAGGCGGCGAGTGCGCCCGAAATACTGTAGGCAATTGCGAGTGTTCGCGCGACAGAAATTCCGAGGAGATGTGCACCTCGTGCATCTCCTCCAACAGCATAAATTGCGTTTCCAGTACGTGTCAGGCGCAAGAACACCGCTGCAATGATGAAGAGGGCAATCATGCCAAGACCGCCAATAGACACGCCAAAAACCTTGCCGTAAGCGAGAAACTGAAATTCTGGGGGCACTTTTCCTGCCGGAGACAATGAATATAGCAGAGTGGATCCCTGCAAAACCGAAGCCATGCCAAGTGTTATGATCAAAGGGTGGACTCTGAGATAATGGATGAGGAGGCCATTGACGCATCCAATTGCCGCCCCAAGCGTAACCACGCCAACGACGACAGGCACAACCCGCTGCGGGTTCCCGTCAATGAGTCCCGAAGCGAGATTAGACGTCAGGGAAATCATAGGACCGACAGAGAGATCAATGCCGCCAGTCAACACGACAAAGGTTTGTCCAAGGCTGACCACGCCAAGACTCGCGGCTTGCTGAAAAACATTGAGAAAGTTTCGGAGTGTCGGAAACCTGTCGCTGAGAAGAGTTCCTGTCAACACGAGCAGCATCAGCAGCGCAATGACGACCATCAAAGAGACAGGTACGCGTCTTGACAGTCGTCGCCAATAGCTCGCCTGGCCGGCGATGTTTTCCGCCGTCATGCTGCAGCCTCCGCAGGTTCACTGATGGTTTGAGAAGCCAACGCCAACGCCAAGACCTTTTCTTCTGAGATTTCGGTGCCTTCGAGTTCGCCAGTCTTTCGACCTTCAGCAATTACAACGACGCGATCACAAAGCCCCACGATCTCCGGGAGTTCCGAACTGATAACAAGGATGGCTAGACCTCGATCCGCGAGCTGGCGAATAATCTTGTAAATCTCGATTTTGGCACCAACATCAACACCGCGCGTTGGCTCGTCCAAGATGAGCGCCTTGCCACTTGCAGTAACCCATCGTCCCAGCAAAACCTTTTGCTGATTACCACCTGAAAGATTGACGACGGATGCACGTGGCCCTGTAGCCGCAATCCCATATGTTGCAATTTGTTCTCGCGCGAGTTCGCGCTCTGCAGCGGTGTCAGTACGGAAGGTTTTTCCCAATTTGCCCAGGATGGGCGCCGATGTATTTACTGCAATATCTTGCAGCATGAACAGACCTTCTTCTTTTCGGTTCTCGGTCAAGAAGCCAATGCCATTCTGAATGGAACGGCCAGGCGAAGGCTTTTCAACCTTTGTTCCTGCTTGGGTGACACTTCCCCGTTCAAGCTTGGCGCTTCCAAAAATTACGTGGGCAATTTCTGTTCGACCAGACCCCACCATGCCGGCGAGTCCAACAATTTCACCTTTCCTAACCTCAAAGGTCACCCCGCGAACCTTTTCACCAGACCAAATTTCATGCGCTGCCAACACAGGTTCTCCCTGCGGTCTTGAAGTGGATTTTGGTGGAAACATGTCGGCCAGCGGTCGCCCTATCATCATGGACACCAACTTTGACTGGCTCAACTGATCCACAGGAAAAGTACCGACAAGTTTTCCGTCTTTGAGTACAGTTGCCGAGTCTGCGATTGTGAACACTTCCTCCAAGCGGTGAGAGATGAAAACGATTGCCACACCTCGCTGCTTCAACTTTCCGATCAAGCCAAAAAGAATCTCAACTTCTGGCCCGCCCAAGACCGCTGTCGGTTCATCAAATACAATTAGTTTGGCATCGGAATTCAACGCACGGGCGATCTCAACCATCTGTTGACTAGCCACAGTCAGATTTTTGACTTTTTCATCCGGGTCAATATCAGCACCCAACTCGGCCAGTATCTGTTTTGTGCGCTTGCGCATCTGCTTGCTGTCTATCAGACCAAGTTTATTGCGTGGTTGAACGTTGACAAATATGTTCTGCGCCACGGTCATGTCCGGGAACTGGATCAGTTCTTGATAGATGACATGAATACCGGCAGCGGTTGCCTGGTGCGGAGAAGACCAGTTTGCGGCATCTCCATTGAAAGACAGTTGCCCCGAATCCGCACGGTAAGCACCTGCAATTATCTTGATCAGTGTTGATTTTCCGGCACCATTTTCCCCCACCAGTGCCCTGACCTCACCCCGCGCAACTGTAAAGTCCACGCTATCAAGTGAGCGCACGCCGGGAAAGCTCTTGGATATGCCCGTAGCAGTAACAATTGCGTTGGTCATGCACGAACCCAAACTTCAGTTGTTGAAAAGATCGCCGGGACACCAAGGGAGTTGGTGTGCCCGGCGAACAGTTGACACTTACTTCGGATAGTCAGCCGAGAAGGTCTGGGGGTCGTAGTCTGGTCCCAAGCCTGACGACAGGATGAGATCATTGGATTTGTCCATGCGCACATAGTCTTCGGCCCAGCGATCCGCTCTGACTGAAGCGGTTTCATCACCTTTCGAAACAACCACATCGGAGTTCACGAAATAGAGCTTTGGAACAGCCGCACCTGAAAGTACTTGCAGCGCCAGCTCAACTGCCGCACCACCCATCGCCGGTGGATAGTCAAAATTGAGCACCGGCGCTTTGTTTTCGAGCGCTGTTTTGAGGCATCCATTGAGATCTGCGCAAGTTACAGGTGGAATTTCGCCCGGCTTGTAGCCAGCAGCAACAAAGGCTTCGAGAGAGCCACCACCTTGCACACCGGAGTCGTTCCAAATGCCATTGATCTCTTTTCCATACTTCTGGATCATGGCAGAAACGATTGTCTTGGCTTTTGCAGGGCTCCAGTCAGTGTACTGCATGTCCAGTATTTTGATGCCAGGATACTGGGCGAAAATTGACTTTGCTGCAGCGATACGAATTTCAGCTGGGCTTGCTCCGGCTTGACCCGGCAACATGATGACATTGCCCTTGCCATTCAACTTTTCGACAAGCCATTGCGCAAAGAGCCGACCTGTGACCTGGTCTGAAGCAGTGACAAAGCTCACGAAGTTTTCAGAAGTTACGCGGCGATCAACCATGATCACGGGAATGCCGTCTTTCATGGCTTGTGTGACAATTGGGTCCAAGGCATCAGACTTCGAGGCACTCACAAGCAAGATGTCAACGCCACGCTGAAGCAGATCTTCAACATCTGACACCTGCTTTGACGGGCTGTTGTTTGCGTCGGTAATGATCAGCTGTTTGATGACGTCCTTGTGCTTTGCCGCAGCGGCTTGAATGGCGTGCAACTGGGCTAGACGCCAAGTGTTGTCTACTGACGCATTGGAGAAGCCAATGACGTATGGCCCTTCCTTTTTGTACTGCGATGTATCGGTATATTGCAGATCGACGGGCGACCATACTTCAGTACGTGGTGCACCTGTGTAGCCATTCAATTTGTCTTGGGCCTGCACAGACGAGAGACCGATGATTCCGGTCACTACAAGTGCGGCCGTTGTGAGAAGTGAGCGTCTAAGCATACTGAGTTCCTCCATGTTGCGATCAAGTCAATCGGTGGTCATTGCCGTTGCCGCGCATGGATGTTGAGAAAGTCAAATGCTTCGCGGAGACCACAAAAATCGAGCCTCAGTTCTAAGCATTCGGTTGCACAGTCGTAGACCTGCAACTGACCTCCAGTAGAAGCGCTCCGCCGACGATTGCTGTCACAGGACGCCCATTCATTAACGCGGCCCAGCGAGGACTTTTCCCTCATTGGAATTCTAAATTGCATATAAATAATGGCGTTAGTCAACGGATTTTCGATTTTATTATTCTCATTTTGGTTATTTCGTTTTTATTGCTATGTCAAAACGAACTTCCACTCTGCTTTGAATCAATGAGGGGGCAGCATAGTCAGATGAAAAGGTCGCCTTGGTTCCACAAGTGAGCAGCAAATCCCGGCAACGGACATTGGAACATGCAACAATCCGCCAGTCCTCGGTGCACCAAAGCATGGCGCGTCCCGAGCCTTCAGCCCTTTGAAATGACCAGTTTAAATGCGATGGAACACCAGAGGATCGGAACGCGCCGAGGGTCGGAACAACAGCGTCATGAACTTGGGTTGATCAATCAGTCCCTGTTATCCACTCGCTTCAAGAACGGGTGAATAGCAATACTGGCCCACAGACCCGCCTTGTAGAAGGGATCGTTGCGATTGAGACTCTCAACTTGAAGCAGGTCATCCGCCTCCACCAGAAAACAACTTCCAATGGGTGTTTCGTGGTCGTGCGCGACCAGAGGACCTGAGATGACCACTTTGACTGGCGAGGCCGCAATATAGGCCTTGTGAGCGTCAAAATGGGCTCGCCGAATATCGAGTGAGCCTGTTTTATCGAGGCAATGGATGATGAAGTGCATGGTAACGACCCTGAGATGGACAAACCATACACCTGAAAGTCGCCGGTTCCAACAATTATATTCGACAAAATAGGGATTATCGTTTTATATTCGATATTCATGGATCGAAGACACGGGATGATCGGGCAGCCTCAGTGGCCGTCGTTCAACCTGCTTTCAACTGCACAATCGAGGAAACAGAGAATGAGCACTGAGACAAGGAACGGGCCACGGATCGCTTTTTTGGGTACGGGTGCACAGGGAGCATCAATTGCTGCTGACTTTGCGCTTGCCGGTTTGGACGTTACCTTCATCGACCAATGGCCTGATCATGTCGAAGCCATCCGCAAGAATGGCATTACTGTAAACCTGCCAACCCGAACCATAAACGCAAAAGTGCCGGCGATGCATCTCTGTCAGATCGCAGAGATCAAAGAACCATTTGACGTGATTTTTCTGGTTGTGAAAGCCTACGATACCAAATGGGCTTGTGAATTGATCAAGCCCGTTCTCGCCCCTGACGGATTGATTGTCGGCCTCCAGAACGGCATGACTCATGAGGACATCGCCTCAATCGTTGGTCGCGAACGGACAATTGGTGCTGTGATCGAAATTGCCTCCAACATGTGGGTTCCTGGAGTCACCAATCGTCAGAATGACCACGATGAATCTTGGTTTGCTCTCGGCGCGCTTGATCCCAAAACGCAAAGCCGGGTCGAGTCTGTCGCCAATTTGCTGAGAAACTCTGGGCGGGTTGAAGTCATGGACGACATTCGTTCAGCCAAATGGATGAAGCTTGTCGTCAACGCGGCGGAACTCATTCCGTCTGCTATTGTAAATTTGCCGCTCAACGATGCTGCACGATATCCTGGAATGCTGGAAGTGATGCGACTTGCAGGCTACGAGGCCATGCAGGCAGCCTTGGAGGATGGCGCAAAGATCATCCCAATCATTGGCATGCCGCCGATCACAACCAATCACCCGGAACGCTATGTTGATCAGATTTTTGACGAAGTCCTGAAGACGTTCTCACGGCCTGACACACTGGTGACATCTCTGCAAGACTGGCGCAAAGGCAGACGTGCCGAAGTGCAGGAAGTCAATGGCTGGGTCGTTGACATGCTGCGCAAACATGGCCGGGCGTCGCCCATGAACGAACTTGTTGTCGAGCTCGGCTTTGAAATTGAAAGCGGAAAACGTGAAGCACACATCGACAACGCCAAGGTGATGATTGATGCGTACGAGAAGCTCGCCCTCTGAGGCAATTTCGCCATATCCACATTTGGCAGTGCGTCGAAAACGGTGCCTGCTCAGGCGAGCAACTGCCTACTTGAGACTTGGCACCATGCGCAAAGACAATAGCGTCACGCCCGCAGCAACAACGCACATTCCACTTGAGACGAGGAACGTATATCCACCAAGGACGCTGACAACAGCGCCAAAAGTAAGAAATGTAGCGACAGCAAACCCCTGTGTCAGCATCGAGGCAAAACCTTGAGCTTCGGCAGCAATGTCTTCGGGCGTCGATTCGGCAACGAATTGCACCAATCCAAAATAGGAGAATGGAAAGGCGATTGCATGCAACGTTTGAAGTCCAAACAACGCAGGCAACGAAGGATTGAAGGCCATGGCAAAAAACCGAATGGCATCAACAAGCGCAGCAACAATCAAAAGATTTCGTGCCGAAATCTTCAAGTTCATACGCCCCCAAAAAAACATTGCCACCGCTTCACCAACTGCTGCATAGGCAGCCAATGGACCGAACCAACCTTCGGGAATTCCGTCCATTTTCCAGATCAGCCCGCCCATAAAACCAAGGAAGAAATGGGTCGCATTTATGAGTGCAAATGCGACGCAAGGCAGAATGAACCAAGGCTTCATGAAGGCTTTCATTCCGCTCGCTTTGGGTGTGACCAATTGCTCCAAATGGTCGTCTGCTCGGAACTTTGGCAGTTGCAGGGAGAAGGCCGCTCGCAAAAGCGCTGCCGCAATCAACATCGGAACAAATGCGATGCCGCCCCACCAACCAATGATGAGTCCCCCTATGGTGGCCGATGCAATAAACCCAACCGTCCCCCATGCGCGGATGGCCCCAAAATTTGTCTTGCGACGCTGAGTCATTCGCATGGTTGCAGCATCAAGCACGGGCACCAGTGCATCGGCCGGCGTATAACAAAGAGCAAATGCAAAGAGTATGCCCCAAAACCCATTCACAAACGCAAAGCCGAGCGATGCCAAACCGGATATAATGGAGAGACCAATAATGACAACTCGCCAATCGCTGGCGCGATCGGCAAGGCGACCAGTGTATACGCTCGACAACAAAACAAGAAGAAGTGGCAATGCGTTGACGATGCCAATTTGCTGCGCCGTCAGTCCAATTTGACTCATCCAGACAGGGAAGTAAGAAACGACAACTCCGCCCGTGAGAAAGACCGTGGAATGGAAAAGGGCCGCACGCACTTCGGGCGTTGGCCTTGCAGGGGTAGAGATTTGCATGTCAGGTCAGGTCAGTGTTCAAGCGACTTCTCAGGATTCGGCTTTTGCGCGCCAAAGGCGGTGCGGCGTGTCCTTTTCATAGCCCAAACTGTCAAAACTCGCGATTTCGAGAATCTGCCCCCAAGGTGTGCGAAAATAGATCCACTTGAATCCAGTCAAAGGCCCCACTTCCACAACATTGGGGCCATCGAGCATTTCAACACCCATGCTCTTCAACTGCGCGGCAGAAGCAAAAACATCTTCAACCTCGAAGCAGATGTGCGAGCCGCCAATTTCCGAGGATCGTTTTTGGGCGGCATGTTTGTCTTCACCGCTGTATTCGAACAGTTCCACGCTGGTGCCGTTGCCGCAGCGCAGGAACACCAGGTCCTTGATGCGCGAATTGGCCGCCGCGCCAAGCTTGCCTTTCATGAAGTGATCATCAACGTTGAAAGGGCCCGTCCGAAACACCGCGACCGCTCCAAATACCTTCTCGAAAAAGGCGATGCCTTCTTCAATGTCAGGCACAGTAATGCCTACGTGGTGCATGCCAAGAACGTTTTCAGCCATGGTTATTTCCTCGTCGGATTTTATTCATATCGACTGGTGGCGACACGTGCCGCAAATTGGATTCATTCTGCATTTTCACTATATATTTTGCCTCGGGAGACACAAGAAAAATGCACTGTCAGTTGTTGAAAAATTGCATTTGTGGACAGCAATTGGGACGTGGCGGGTCATGCCATGACTGAGTACGAACTCCTGCGTATCATCACCTTTCTGGAGCGCATGAGGCAGCCATACGACAAGTTGTTGAAGACTGCTGAACCAGATCCAAATTGGAACATCATTCTCTACTTGATGAAGAACCATCTCAGGGGCGAGAACGTCACCATGTCGTCGCTCGCGTCTGCTGCCGATGTGCCTTTTGCAAGCGCCATGAGACGGATTCACAAGCTGATCGAGAACGGTGACATTCAATTGCGCAAGCGGGGAACCACCGGAAAATCCCACTATCTTGAGCCAAGTCGCAAACTGGCAATTGGCTTCACCGAATATGCCGGCCGGGTGAAGGGTTTGTTGGCGGATACCTTTGGATTGAAAAGCGGAAGTGGCGACACTGAAGACTACTACTTTGGTGGCTCATACCTGGCAGGTCAAATCATCCCGCCGCTGGAGATCATGGAGAAAAAAAAGGAGACTGGTCCAGAATTACGCTTCTTGCTCCATGACGACAACTACTTCGCCAGTATGCGTGACATGTGGTCTGACTTTCGCAGCAAACTTTCGGCGAGAAAGAACTTCAAGCTTTTGAGTCTGCCTGAACTACGCAAGGAAGTTTTTGCCAATGCGCAACGCGATGAAAGTGAGTATGACGTCATCGCCGTCAACATGCCGTGGCTCGGTCAAAGCGCTATTAGCAATGTGGCACAGCCTTTGACTGAATTCCTGAAAAACAGCAGCATCAACCCGCTCGACTTTCATCCCAACATTTGGGCTACGGGTACGTGGAACAAAACCCAATACGGAGTCCCGATCTATTGCACGATCGAGGCTCTATCTGTTCGCAAAGACCTGTTTGAAGAGCGGGGACTTCAGAGTCCGACTAATTTTGAACGTGTTCTTGAAGCGGCTAAAGCGTTGCACAATCCCAAACGGGACATGCAAGGTATCGTTTGGAACGCCGCCAGAGGGATGCCAATCGCCCACTCCTTCATGTTTTTCATGGGTTCGTGTGGCAGTCCGGTGATTGATATTCCGTCGCCGCGTCTTCATGTGGATTACAGCAAGCTTACGGGCGAGGCCATGCGCCCACGCATCCTCGGTGAGTCAGGCCGCAATACGCTCAAATACATGCATGAGCTTCTGGCTGTTTCTCCACCAGACATCTTGTCCATCGACTGGAATCGCGCACTTGAGTATTTCATGACGGGCCATGCGGCGATGATCTATTGCTGGACCATGCGGGCTGCGCGTTTTGAGTATGACATTCACTCCGCCGTGAAGCGGAAGGTGGCTTATCTACCTCACCCGTCAGGCCCAGGCGGTCAGGGTGTCTCCCCTATCGGCGGGTTCCTGTTGATGGTACCTGCATCACTTCCGCCTGCCCGTGCCCATCTCGCGTTTGAAGCCATATCATGGATGGCGTCTCCTGCCGCGATGAAGGAGCATGTGAAAAACGGCTTCCCCGTGGCTCCCCGCTTCAGTGTGAGCGCCGACCCGGAAGCTGCTGCTTCAACACCCATCGTCAGCTTTGTGGACCGCCTCGCCAAGCAGAACAAGATCCAACACTGGCAAAGGCCACCCGTGCCGGAATATCACCTGATCGAGCAGATTTTGGGTGAAGAGATTTTTGCAGCGCTGAATGGAGACTGCTCAGACGAGGAAGCGCTGACGCGCAGCCAGAACCGGATTGATGCGGCGATGCGCGAGGCGGGGTATTATTAGAACTCAAGCCGCCGCCTGTCGCCGCACCGTGGAATAGACCAGCGCCGCCACCACGATCAGTGCACCCTGGAACATGTATTGATAGGTTTGCGTCAGGCCGAGGAAGGTGACAGCGTTCAAGACTTCCGTCAGCAGCACGGCACCCAGCACGGTTCCGATAAATGTGCCCCGACCGCCTTTAAGGCTTGTGCCGCCGAGGACGACTGCAGTGATGCTGGAAAGGGTATAATTAATTCCCTGGCGCGGATCGCCCACGCCGATTTGCGTCATCAGCATGATGGCACCGATGGCCGTGAGCATGGCGCAGGCGATGTATCCGGTAACGAATGTGCGGTCGATCGGAATGCCCATGCGGCGGGCTGACTCTTCGTCAGAGCCTACGGCGCGCAGACGCCAGCCGAGGCGGGTTTGGCGCAGCACATATTCACCGGCAAGGGCCGTCGCCACCAGCACGATGAAGGCGACGGGAATCGGGCCCCATTGCCAGTTGATCCATTCTGTAACGGCGAAGCTGATGTAACCATCGGGCTGGTCGCGCAGCAGGAAGCTCATGCCTTGCAGGCCGATATACATGGCCAGCGTTGCTGCAATGGCGGTGAAATTGGCAAAACGTATGAGGATGCCGTTGATGGAGCCCACGACATAGGCACCTGCAAACATCAGCAGGAAACCTGCGGTCATCATGACGGCGGATTTGTCGTCGTTGATGAAGAAGGACGCAACAACCACAAGAAATCCCGCGAGCGGCCCCACCGACAAATCAATGCCACCCATCAACAGCGCGATAGTCTGGCCCAGAGCAATGAAGCCCAGTGCCGTAGCGAGCATGAGAATGTTGTAGATGTTGAAGAACGAGAAGAAGTTTTCGTTCTGGCTAAACACATAAAGCCCGAGCAATGCGGTGACAATGGCCAGTGGCACGGCTGGCGCATTGTCCGACTGCAAGTAGTGCCGCCAACCACTTTTCTTGATCCCATCTCCTTGCAGGCTTTCGCCGCCATGGGTGGCGGCGCTGACGGCGGCGGAGACGATGTGCTCTTCCGTAACCTCGTCGGCTGTGAGGGTTGCCACAACCTGGCCACGCGACATGACGACGACCTTGTCGCACAGACCTTCAAGTTCTGCAGCGTCCGACGAATTCACAATGACGGGCGTGCCCGAAGCCGACACGTTCCGGAGAATGCGATAAATTTCAGCACGCGCGCCGACGTCCACGCCCTGCGTGGGCTCATCAGCGATGATGAAGCCGGGCTCGGACAGTAGGGCTCGCGACATGACAACCTTTTGTTGGTTACCGCCGGAGAGAGATAGAATGGGTGCTTCCAGGCCCGGTGCCTTGACGGCCAGTGACGCGAAGGTGGACTTGACCTGCGCCAGTTCCTTCTTGCGATTGATGATGCCGTTGGCAGCAAATTTTTCCAGTGCGGCGAAGGACGCATTCTCACGCACTGTGAGGCCACTCGCCAATCCTTCCGTATGCCGATCGGACGGCATGTAGGCGGCCTTGCCGAGAAGCTCGTTGTTGCCGATGGATTTTCCGCGCAGCGAAACTGCGCCGTGCGAATAATGCAGCCCAGCAAGCGCGCGCATCAATTCCGACTGGCCATTGCCCGCCACACCGGCCACGCCGATTATCTGACCGCGTGCCACTTCGAAGGACACGTTCTTGAAGCCTTTGCCCGTGAGACCCGCAACGGAAAAGCCAATCTCATGCGATGCTTCCGCCTGCTTGGGCGGGAAGGTGGAACCGAGCGAGCGACCAACGATCAGGCTCAAGAGATCAGCATCGCTGATGTCCTTCACCATGGCGCTGCCACGATAACGCCCGTCACGTAGCACGGTCACGCGCTGGGCGATCTGGCGCAACTCGGCGAGGCGGTGCGTGATGTAAATGACAGAGGTGCCGCGTTTCACCACATCACGAATGCGCCCGAACAACATGTCGGTGGCATCCTGGTCGAGGGCTGCCGTCGGCTCGTCGAGAATGAGGATCTTGGGCTTGTTGGCCAATGACTTGGCAATTTCAAGCAGATGCTTCTGCGCCACGGTCAGGCCATCGGCGCGCATGCGCAAGGGCACATGCAGGCCCACAGCGTCCAGCATGTCACGGGCCACTGCTTCAGCATCCTTGCCATCGAACAAATTGGCAGGCAGGGCCACGCGCAAGTTTTCAAGAACCGAAAGATCATCAAGCACAGCAGGGTGCTGGAAGGAAATGGCAATACCAAGCGAAGCCGCCTTGTCGGGGGTCATGTCGAGAATGCGTTCGCCTTCGAAGAAGATGTCACCCAGCGTCGGCGGAAATGAGCCTGATATGACGTTCATCAGAGTGGACTTGCCGGCCCCATTCTCACCGAGAATGGCGTGCACTTCGCCGGGATAGAACTCGACGCTGACTTCGCGCAGGGCCAACACACCGGAGAAGGATTTCGAGATATTAGACAGCCGAAGCGTTGCGTCGCTGCGGGGTGCCGCAACGATCTCCTTTGCTTTCACTTGTCTTGCCGTCACGATGAATGTCCACTTCAAGCAAATTGACCCCGGAAGGTTTTCACCTTCCGGGGCATGGGATGTTATTGACCGCCTACAGCCTTGGCCTGGTCTTCATCGGGCAGTTCTGACGACAGATAGATTGCACCTGGCAAATCCTTGCGGCAGGTCACCGGGTTTGGCTTGCCTGAAACCGAATCCTCATAGACAGGGCTTTTGAAGATATTTTCGGCGGGCGGCGTGCCACCCGTCGCTGCAGCGACAGCATGCATGACGGCGAGCCGCACGTTGTCATTGCCGGTTGCAACCGTGAACAATTTGAAGTCAGGATTGGCAGCCTTCACTTCTTCATAGAAGCAAGCCAGCGAGTTGCCATCCGATGTCGCCAGAGCTGGGATCGACTTGCCCTGCTTGGTGAACTGCGGAAGAGCACCGACGAGCGATGGTCCAAAATCCGACACGATTACGTCGATCTTGTCATTCTTTGCGATCTCAGCAGTCAGCACTTGCTGCGTCAATGCAGGATCCCAGTTTGTGACGGCGAATGGTTCTGGGTTCACGAACTTGTATTCGGGTCCAAGTACGTTCTTCAGGCCCTTGAGTTCGTCAAGTCCTTGACTGTTGCCCGCTGGGCCAGAGAGGAACAACACGTTGCCGCCGCTTGGCAAAACGCTCTTGATCCAATTGCCCCAGTTCTCACCGTCATTCACAAAAGAAGCTCCAATGAACTTGGTGTAGTTCTCACCTTCCTTGCCGCCAACGTCCACGCGGTATGGCACAATGATCTTGCCTGCTTTGTAGACGCTTGTGATGGCTGGCAATACGGCAGGGCCCGCATCACCGAACACCACCAGAGCATCGATTCCCTTGGCAGCCATCGACTTGATGTCAGAGATCGACTTTTGGGTGTCGCCCTGGCCATCGGCATATTCGTACTTGGTGATCCGTGGGCAGAGCGAAGCGGTTTGCTTGCCTGACGCTGTCGTCACCTGGCGCCAGCTGTTGCCACCGTAGCCGTCAAGCAATGCAAGTGATGCTTCTTTCGGGCCGCACCAGGATGGGTCTTCGGCCTTGGCGACACTTGCATATCCCAACGCCAACATCGCAGTTGTTGCTGCGAGCGCAAGCTTCATTTTCATAGCAGTCATGGTCTTTCCTCCACTTTTGTTGTTTCAGTCGTGGTACTTTGGTTTACCGTCAAGCGGATCGAGTAAACACCGATGCCAAAACCCAGAGCTAAAGCCTGGATGATGGTTTGGGCCGAGTAAGGCACTCCGACTGCGAGTGCGAACTGGCTCAATTGGTTCAGGAAATAGGCGGCGATGACGGTTGAAACCGGGAACCCCCGGCCACCGAGAAGCGATGTGCCACCGAGCACGACAACGGCAACAGAGGGCAGTAACAATGTGTCGCCTTGGAAAGCCGTGGGCTCACGGGTGATACCGGCGATGAGAACGCCAGCCATGCAATAGAGAAGTTGCGCCAAGACATAGGCCATGAACTGATGCAGTTGCACGCGAAGTCCCGCCGCGCGTGCCGCCAACGGATTTGCTCCAATTGCTTCGAACCGACGGCCTATAACTGTCTTCTTCAGGACAAACGCAACGACCAGCAATGTTGCCAGCGCGAAATACACGGCATGGGGCAGCCCGAATGTTGCGCCACCGGCAATGTTAGCAAGAAGGTCTGTCGTAATGCTGGGTACGCCACCTGAAACTGCAAACACGCAACCGTATAGCAAGGCATTGGTGCCAATCGTGGCGATGATGGCATTGAGACGGAAGATGCTGACCAACAGGCCATTCAGAATACCTGCAGCCAAAGCAAAGACCAAGGCTAGCAACACAGCCTGGTACAGCAACGCGTTGTCTTGGTGGGGATAATGTGTGGCCGTGACAACGGCGAGTGAGACAGCACCCGGCAATGACAAGTCAAATCCGCCCTGCTGCACTACCAGCAATTGACCAAGTCCGACAATCGCAATGATGGCGGCGAAAGGCAGGCTGCCCGACAGCGCACCCGAGGAGAGGCTGGAAGGCGCGAATAGCAAACAAATAATGATGAGTAAAAATGTCGACGCAAGCACCGTCACGAAACTCCGTGCCAGGGGCAAAGCGGCGAGGCTTTGCAGCAGTGGCGTGTGCGGAGTTGCAGGGGCGGTTTGGTTCATCATGTCGGCCTAGGGCAAAACTTTTGCCGCACGCAGCTTGTCGAAGGCGTCGGTGAAGGAGCGCACGGAATTCTGATAGGCCGTGAAGCCCTTGTCGCGGCTCTTCGTCATGTCGGTGAAATTCTCGATGGTGCGGCCAAGGTCCGCATCGGAATGCCACCATGACGCCACAGAAGTGAGGGCGTTCTTCTGCAATCCGTGTTTGGCAACGATCTTGTCCCAAACCGGGCCCATGTCAGCCATCTGCTTGTCCAGCGGCTGGGCGTGACCGGGATATGGTGCTGCGGTGAGGCCGAAATACTCAGCCAGCTTCGGCCACATCCAGTCCCAGCGGAACACTTCACCATTGACGATATTGAAGGCTTCGTTGCGTGCGGCGGGTTTCGTAGCAGCCCACAAAAGTTGTTTTGCGATGATGCGGCCATCTGTGATGTCCACGCAGGCTTCAAACTGCTGTGGCGAGCCGGGGAACACGAAAGGTCTGCCCGTCTCCTTGCAGATGGCTGCATAGGCTCCAAGAGTGGCAGCCATATTCATCTGGTTGCCGTGCGCGTAACCAATCAAGGTGTGTGGCCGATGCACGGACCAGCTGAAGCCCTGCCTTTCAGCAGCAGCGTAAAGCTCGTCTTCCTGATCGTAGTAGAAATTCTGGTACGGAAGACGGGGTTGTTCCTCGCGGAACGGTGTGATCATTTTGGATTTTGCATAGGCTTCGAACGGGCCCATGTAGTGTTTCAAACCTGTGACCAATGCCGCGTGCCTGATCTTCTTGCCGTCCATGGCTGCAAGCAAGTTGCGCACCATGCCGGCATTGACGCGGCAATTCTCGGCTTCAGTTGCATGACGCAGCCATGTGGTGATGAAGACGTCAGTGGGCTGCACGCGCTTCAAGGCAGCCTTGGTGGCCTCATCATCCGTAAGGTCAACTGCAATGTGCTTCACGCCCTTAGGCAAGTCATGCTTGTTGCGTGATATTCCGCTGACCGACCATCCCTTGGTTGCCAGAAGATGTTCCGCCAAGTGGCGTCCGATGATTCCAGATACTCCGGCAATCAGGGCATGGCGTGCCATCAATGTATCCCCTGTGTAGAAAGGGTAATCTTGATACAAGCCTTCGGATCCTGCCCAAGCTCAAACCCTTTTACGGCATCAGTCAGCGCGAATTTGTGGGTCTGGATTGGCGAAAGATCGATGCCTGTACGTTCAAGGAACTTGATCGCTGCTGGCCAAACACCAGGCGAGCCAATGCAGCCGTGGATCGACAAATTCTTCAACTGGATGAGTCCAAGATTTGACGATATCTGCCTGCCAATGTTGATGCCAACCATCGACATGCGACCGTCCTGCGCGACATAGTCAAGTGACGCCGCCAGAGACGCATCATGTCCAGCGCATTCAATGACCAGTTCAGCGCCTTTGCCGTCAGTCAGTTCCTTGATCTGATCGGCACCACGATCTGTTGGATCAATTGCCTCAGCCCCGAGTTTCCTAGCGATCTCACGACGTTGCGGGATAGGATCAGAAACAATAACGCGCGCGCCCATTCCAAGTGCGGCGGCAGCCGACACCAAACCTATCGTGCCGCCGCCCGACACAACCACAGTCTCAGAGGCATTGGTTCCGCCTGAACGCAAAACGGCGTAGAATCCACACGTGAATGGCTCAATCAATGAGCCTCGCATATCATCAACTGAGTCTGGCAGCTTGTGCAGCCAATCCGGGTTGACGTTGAAATACTCACGGTCTGCACCGTCCATTGAAAAGCCGAAGTGGTGAAGTCGCTCGGGTGTTCTGACAACGCACTCGCCGACAACACGGTCCCCCACCTTGAAGTTTTTTACTGACTTTCCAACTTCGACGATTTCCCCGCACCACTCATGCCCCGGCGTGACGGGATAAGAAATCGGAATGATGTAGCGACCAGCCAGCAACTCGTAGTCAGAATGACAAATTCCAATGGTGCGAGTCTTGATCATAACCTCCGTATCCTTGATCGAAGGCATCGGAACGTCAGCAATGACGGGCTTGTTTGGTGTTTCGAAAATGAGCGCTTTCATGGTTCTTTCTCCACGTCTAGATTTTGACAACGGCACCGTTCTTGGCCGCCGATTTAATGATCGCTTCAAGAATGGCGATGTTGTTGACAAGATCTTTGCCAGTGATGGGATAATCGGCACGGCCACGAATTGCGCGAGCAAATGCAACGAGATTATCTTTGACCGGTTCCGCCGGCGGCAACTCTGCGACAGTGATCGGTCCGCCTGCCATGGCAGACGTGACGACCCAGCCTGCTGGCGCTTCCACATGCGCTTTGTCACGAATATCAATCCAGCCCTTGGAGCCGAACACCGCAAAACGCGAAACGAAAGGCATCGCCAGCGACGCCGAAACATAGGCCGTGCCGCCACCCTTGAACCTGATGTGAACACTCATAGTATCGCCTTGTGGAATTTTCGACGACAGACGTTCACAAGATACTCGTAGGTCCTTCGCCGGGCCGAGCAAGGCAGCAGAAAGATCAGTCAGATGAATACCCGTTGCGGTCATACCACCTACGGGCGCTTCTTTTTTGTTAAGACGCCAGTTCTTGGGGTCGAGAGTGGTGAATTTGTCATGGCTGAAATTGCCTTCAATCTGCTGGATGCGGCCAAGCTCTCCCGCTCGCGCCATTTCAAGCAATTTTGCAACGGGAGGCTCCCAACGCCGTTCGTGGCCCATGCCAAGTACGAGTTTATTCTTTTTGCATAGCAAGACCGCTGCCTCTGCTCCCTTCTTGGTGAGAGCCAGTGGCTTTTCACAAAAAATGTGCTTCTTCGCTGCCGCCGCACGCTTGATCTGCTCGGCATGAAATGAATGCGGAGTCGCAAGAATCACTGCTTCGACTCCCGGGTGCTTTAAAGCCTCTTTGTCACTTGCGTACCAAGTGAAGCCGTTTTCTTTTGCGAAATCTTCTCCTGCAGGATTGGGCTCAGCAGCGCAGACAATTTCAATGTCGTCTTTCGCCTTCTGAAGCACGGCAGTCATTTTCTTGCCCCACCAGCCGAGGCCAATCATTGCGACTTTTACAGGTCCGTTCTTGCTCATTTTACTTCCACCAGAATTTTCATGTGATTCACTGACTTGTCGAGAAGTGCATCGAAACCTTGCTTCACCACATTGTCGGCTGAAATGTTTGCAGTGACGATCTTCTCGATGGGAAAATTGCCCGTCTCCACCATGCGGATGATGCGGGGCCAACACTGCACGGGGTAGCACCACGTTGCTTCCAGCGTGATGTCCTTGAGTGCCCACAACATGGCATCAATGCTGGCAGGCTTCATGTGAAGTCCAGTCTGGACCACTTTGCCCTGGCGGCGCACGGAGGCCACGCAGGTGTTGAGGCTGGCTTCAAGCCCCACGCACTCAATCGCCACGTCCACGCCCACTCCTTCTTCGGTCATATCGTGGATTTTTTCGGCCACGTTCTCAGACGTCGGGTCGATGATGATAGCAGAGGGCACCAATTCTTTGGCCATCTTGCGGCGAAAGGCATTGGGTTCGGCGACGAAAATTTGCCCGGCCCCAGCAGCCTTCACGGCCAGCAGGGTGAGGGCGCCAATCGGGCCCACGCCAGAGACGAGCACTGTGTCGCCCGAGCGCACATTGCCGCGGTCCACAGCATAAACAGCCACGGCAGCGGGTTCGATCATGGCACCCTGAATGTCGCTCACCCCCTTGGGCAGCAGGGCCACGTTATAGTCATTGACGACGGCAAGCTCACCCATGCCACCCCAGCCCCAGCTGAGACCCACGCAACCCATCTTCTCGCTGAGGTGATAGAGCCCACGGCGGCCATAATAGTCATCACGTGGCGAGATCAGCGGTTGGATCGATACACGGTCACCCGCTTTCACGCGAGAAACTGCTGAGCCCGTGTCTGAAACTATGGCGCTGAATTCGTGGCCGAGAATTTGAGGATTTGTGACACCTGTATAAACGTGTGGTGTTTGCGGCGTCACGATTGGTCCGGCAATGTATTCGTGCAGATCAGTGCCACAAATACCCGTGACAAGCGGCTTGATCAGTACATCATTCGCAGCCAGCTTGTTGGAGGGAGCCGGCACGTCTTCGACACGAATGTCTTTTGCTGCGTGGAATCTTACCGCCTTCATACTGCACACTCCTGAAATGTCGTCATGTCAAGACCATCCCGCCATCGACCATATAAGTTTGTCCCGTCACGTAGTCTGAACCGGTTGAGGCGAGGAATGTCGTGACACCAGTAATGTCTTCGGGTTTGGAGTAGCGCCCGACGAGAATCGATTGACTGAACTCATTGATCGCTTGATCTGGTTTTTGCGTGAGCCCCAGGTCCATGAACTCGCGGTCGAGCTGTTCCCACAATTCCGTGCGCACCACGCCGGGGGCAAAGGCGTTGACGGTAATCTTGTCGGCGGCCAGCGCGCGGGCTGCTGCTTGCGTAAGCGCAACGACTGCGAATTTCGAAGCGCAGTAGTGGGCAAACAGTGGATAACCTTGCTTTCCGGCAATGGAGGCCGTGTTGATGATTTTTCCACCTGTCCCCTGCGCTTTCATCTGGTGCGCTGCTTCTTGTGTACCGATGAGAACACCCAGTCCGTTCACATCCATAATGCGGTGCCAGTCGGTTTCCGTGACATCCATGAAATTGCAAGTTTGGCTGATGCCGGCATTGTTGAAGATCACGTCCAATTTGCCGAAAGCCTTGACTGTGGCACCGATCATCGCCTTCGTGCTGGCGCGATTTGAGACATCTACCTCGACTGAGATTGCGTTATTGCCAATTCTGTTCGCCACGTCTTGTGCCGCATGTGGGTTCAAGTCGGCCACGCACACCTGTGCACCATTGTCAGCAAGATCACGCGCAATCTCAGCACCAATGCCACGACCAGCACCGGTGACGATTATAGACTTGCCGCGAACGGTTCCTGACAATTCAACCTCCCTTTGATATATGTTTTTTGTGGTTTGAGCCCTGTTGAAGAACACGACATCACCCAACACTTGATCGCCATCCTAACCAAAGGCGCAAAACCCAAAGCACAAAAAATTCTCATTTTGATAATTTTTAAGATCGGCGTTGCGGAAATTTTTGGCACAGTGGGTGAAACTTCTTGGGATGAGGCAACGACGCTGAGATGGCTGTTACGCAACCTAAAAACAACGATGACATAGGCCACGAAACACGGCTTGAGCTTTATCGTCTGCAAGTCGAAATTCGCGACTGCGAGAAGCGCGCCTATGACCTGTTCCTGCAAAACCTCATCAAAGGCACCAGCCACCTTTCTTTGGGGCAGGAAGCCATTGCAGCAGGCTTTGGCGTTGCGATGAAGAAAGGTGACAAGTCGTTTTGCACTTATCGCGGCCATGCCCATACCTTGGCGCGCGGCGTGCCCATGGAAGGCATGTTGGGCGAGTTGATGTTGCGAGACATTGGTCTGATGCGCGGCAAGGGCGGCTCGATGCATCTCACATCGGTTGAGCATGGTGTCATGGGTTCTTATGCCATTATCGGGGCGCATCTGCCCATTGCCTGCGGCTCTGCTTGGCGGGCGCAGTATCTCGGTGAGAAAGATGTGACGGTGTGCTTCTTCGGAGACGGCACCACCAATATCGGCGCGTTTCACGAAGCCTTGAATTTTGCCGTGATCTGGAAATTGCCAGTTGTCTTCGTTTGCGAGAACAATCTCTACATGGAATACACGCCAATTCACGAGGTTACGGCGGTGCACAATCCTGCGGGCGATCGCGCCTCGGCTTACGGCCTTCCCAAAATTGTAATTGATGGAAATGACGCTGACGTGGTCTATCGCACCGCAACAGAGGCTATCGAGAAAGCTCGGAATGGAGATGGCCCATCGCTGATCGAATGCCTGACCTATCGCCACTCTGGCCACTCCCGCGCCGACCCCGGCAAATATCGCCCACCTGGCGAGTTGGAGGAGTGGAAGAAGCGCGACCCCCTTATCATTTACAAACAGCGGCTAGCAGAATTTGGAATATCCGAAGCAGATGCCCTCGCCATCGAAACCGAGAGCATGCGCAAAGTGGAAGTGGCAACGGAGCTGTGCAAAGCATCGCCTTCAGCCCCAGTGGAATTATTGACGGCTGATGTTTACGCCGATGGAGGCTGGGCATGGCGGAACTGAGCTATCGGGATGCCGTGATCCGCGGCATTGCCCAGGAAATGGAACGTGACAAGAATGTCGTGTTCCTCGGTGAAGACGTGGCCAAGGCAGGAGGTGTGTTCAAAGCCACGGTTGGGCTTTATGAACAGTTCGGCCCATTGCGTGTGCGTGATACGCCGATTTCCGAGCAAGCAATTTTAGGTGCCGCTATGGGTGCGGCCATGACGGGGCTTCGTCCCATTGCTGAAATCATGTTTTCGGATTTTATCGCGGTTTGTTTTGACTACATTGCCAATGAAATGCCGAAGATCGCCTATATGACCAATGGGCAAATCAAATGTCCACTCGTCATCCGCACCGGCAATGGTGCTGGGGTGCGCTTTGGTGCGCAACATTCCCAGTCGATTGAAAACTGGACGATGATGATTCCGGGCCTCAAGGTTGTGGCACCGTCTTCACCAGTTGACGTCGTCGGCCTGATGGCCGCTGCCGTGCGTGACAACAACCCTGTGATCTTCCACGAACACAAGGCGCTTTATGCCACCAAAGGCGAAGTGCCAGATGGTGAGATTGTCGATACGCTGGGCACGGCCAAGATATTGCGCAAAGGCAAAGACTGCACAATTCTGGCGCTTGCCATGATGGTACACCGCGCAATGGACGCTGCAGAAATTCTGGCGCGTGACCACGGCATTGATGCAGAAGTCATCGACGTGCGCTCATTGGTGCCCCTTGATACGCAGACCATGTTGGCTTCCGTCGCAAAAACCGGACGCCTGTTCACCGTCGAAGAAAATCCGCGCCTTCTGGGTTGGGGTGCAGAGATTACCTCCATCGTGGCAGATGAAGGTTTCTGGGATTTGAATGGCCCCATCGTACGCATCACCACACCGCACATTCCGCTGCCAGCGGCCGATCATCTTGAAGACTTGGCGCTGCCGAATGCAGCCCGCATCGTCGACAAGATCGTTCGCGTAATGAACGGTTAAAGAGCATGTCCAGCACAATCATCATGCCGCAATTGGGAGAGACCGTTGCCGAAGGTAAGATCCTCACATGGTTCAAGGCTGTTGGTGATGACGTCAAGATTGGTGACCGGCTTTTCGAAGTAGAGACCGACAAGGTCACCGTCGAGGTTGAAGCGACGGTTGCAGGTAAACTGACGACCATCAACACTGTGAACGGCGCCACCGCAAAAGTGGGTGCAACCGTGGCAGTGATTGGCGGTGAAACCGTGGCCGCGCCAGCACCTGCTGCAGCACCCGCATCTGCCACAACAGCGAGCCCTGCTCCTTCTGTTGCTCTTGCGGCCGGACCAATGGCCGCCAGACCCATGTCGGCCTTTGACGAAGTCAAGACACCCATTGGGCACTATGGTGACGCCAAGGGACCAGATGGCTTGCGCATAACACCTCTTGCACGTCGCCTGCTCTCACAAGCCAACTCCGATATGTCCGCGCTGGCGCACTTTGCGGCCTCGCAAAACCTGCGCAAGATCGAAGAAAAGAATGTACGCACTTTCCTCGCTGCGGCAGCCGCTACCACAACGATTGCGGCGCATACACCTGCCGCAGCCGCTGCGCCTCATCCTTCTCCGGTGCGTAATGCACCTGCATCGGGCGACGTCGTCACCTTCAACAATATCCGCCAGCGCACTGGCGAACGACTGGCCGAGAACTGGCGCACAATACCTCATGTGTTCCAGGCGATTGATGTGGACTTCACGGAAGTCGAAATCGTCCGCGCCCGCCACAAGGAACGCTTCAAGGCGGAGACGGGCGTGTCGCTCACCTATCTGCCCTTTATCGCACGGGCCTGTTGCATCGCGCTGCAAGCTTTTCCACACATCAACGCCCGATTTCAAGGCAGCGGCCTGACATTACTCAAGGACATCAACCTTGGCATTGCTGTAGACCTCAATCACAACGGCCTTGTTGTGCCTGTCGTGCATGCGGTGCAAGACTTCACGTTGCAGGGTCTCGCCAAAGCCATCAATCGTCAGATCGACAAGGCACGCAGTGGCAAACTCTCGGCGTTTGATCTATCAGGCGGCACCTATTCCATCACTAACAATGGGGCCTTTGGTACCAGCTTTACAACACCAATCATCAACGCACCGCAGGTGGCGATCCTTTCAACCGATGCCATTCGCAAGAAACCTGCCGTGATCACTACGGCGACTGGAGATGCCATTGTGCCGCGCCTCATCGGCACTGTCGGGCAAAGCTTCGACCATCGCGCCTTCGACGGGGCCTATGCGGCAGCTTTCCTGTCGAAACTCAAAGACACCATTGAAAACAAAAAATGGTCCGGAGAATTGGGAGAAATGTCATGAAGTACAACAGCCCTTATGCAACCGCCAACTGGGGCCAGATGGCCAAGGACTGGGAAGAAGGCGTTGACTATTCCCGCATGTCGAAGGAACGCTTGGCCAAGGCACAGGCCGCCGTGCGCAATGCAGGCCTGGGCGCAGTACTTTGCTTCAACTTCGATAACATTCGTTATGTAACGGCAACCCATATCGGCGAATGGGCGCGCGACAAGTTCTTCCGCTATGCGCTGTGCCCCGCAGAAGGCTCGCCCTTCCTGTGGGACCCGGCACCTCCTGCAAAACGCATTTCATCGCCTTGGATAAAGGACAATGTGGCAGCTCCACTTACCACGATGCAAGGGGCCTTTCCTCCAAGCCTTGGCATTCAGCTTGCTTTTGCCAAGCAGATAAAAAAAGCCCTCGTGCATTATGGCATTGCCAATATGCCATTGGGCATAGACATTATGGAACTTGGGATGCTGCGCGCTCTTGAGGCAGAGGGCATTGAAGTAGTTGATGGCCAGCAAGCCATGCTCGATGCGCGCGAAGTGAAGACTGGAGATGAAATCGAGCTTCTGAAAATGGCGGCCGGCATGGTGGATGCGACATATGTTGACATCGCCCGCGCTATTCGCCCCGGCACCAAGGAAAACGAACTGGTTGCAATTGCAAATGACCGCTTATTCCGCATGGGCTCCGAGCGCGTAGAATGTGTGAACTCTGTCTCTGGGCGCCGCGGCCGGCCGCATTCGCACACCTTCTCGGACCGCATGATCCAGCCGGGTGACATGATCTTCCTTGATATCATGCACAGCTATAATGGCTATCGCACCTGCTATTACCGCACCTTCATTTGTGGCCAACCCAATAACAACCAAATCGATGCCTATGAAACCGCGTCAAAATGGCTGGCCGCCTCAATGGATATGATCCGCCCAGGAGTGACGCCTGATGAAGTGGCCGCCGTGTGGCCTGATGCCCACGAATTCGGATACAAGGACGAGGAAGAAGCCTTCCTGCTGCAATATGGTCATGGTGTGGGCATGTCGTTGTGGGAACGGCCGATCTTCTCCAAGCGCTTCAAGGGCCAGACGCGACCGCTCAAAGAAGGTATGGTGTTTGCACTTGAAACCTGGAAGGGCTCCAATGATGGTTCAGGTGCGGCGCGGATTGAAGAAGAAGTGGTGGTCACAAAGGATGGCTGCGAGATCATCACCAACTACCCGTCAGATCACTTGATCTCTTGTGGATTGCCAGGTTGCGAGGTTGTGGGATAACAGCCCGCCATGTCACTCAATCACCGCAGCCGCATTCCCGTCACACTGGTCACGGGCTTTCTCGGCAGTGGCAAGACCACGCTGATCAATGCCGGATTAAAATCGCCTGACCTGTCCAAGACGGTTGTCGTCGTCAATGAGTTTGGTTCAGTGGGCCTCGATCACCAACTCTATACCAGCAGCAACGACGCCGTTGTGGTGCTCGAAAATGGTTGCCTCTGTTGCACGGTCAAAAGCGACCTCGTCGCCACCCTGAACAGCCTCTATCATGACCGGGCACGGGGCGAGTTGCCGGACTTCAACAATGTGGTGATTGAAACCACGGGCCTTGCTGATCCTGGCCCGGTGCTACAAGCCTTCCTATCGGAGCCGACTTTGGACGGACTTTACCGCGTGGTGAAAGTGGTAACGGTGGTTGACGCCGTGAATTGGGCCTCCACAGCAGACAGGCACGATGAAGCGCTGCGTCAAGTGGCGCTGGCAGATGATGTGCTGGTGTCCAAGCTTGATCTGCTTGATCAGGATGCTTTCGCGGGGCTGAAGGCCACGCTGCAAGCCGTGAACCCGGCTGCACGCATTGCCAAGGCTGATTTGACCACAGACGCCGTTGCCCCCTTGCTGATGCACAAGGGTTTCGATGCCGCTGACCCGATGGCAGACCCGTCCGCGTGGCTGTCGATTGCCAGTTATGATGCCTATGACCAGAAGCGGGATGAGGCTGAAGGCGTGGCAGAGCAGACCGTTCCTGCCCACCTCGCCGCCAAGGGCATCGAGAGCTTTGTGCTCACACGCGCGAACCCGATGACGCGCGAAGAATTGCAGTTCCTGCTTGATGGCATCACTCAAAACCTGGGAGAAAGCCTGTTGCGCGTGAAGGGCCTGGTCAACATTCTGGAACAGCCGGGCAAGCCCGCTGTTGTTCAAGGTGTGCAGCATCTACTCCACAATGTGACCTGGCTGGAGAAATGGCCAAATTCTGACGTGCGGACCCGCATCGTGTTCATCACGCAAGGGGTCGCCCGCAGTAACCTCAAGGACATGATCGAACTTCTTGATCGCATGAGCAGCCGCAGTTTTGCAGCTCGTGAGCGTGGCAGACTGGCGCAGGCGGCAATTGAACAGAAAGAGAGTGTGGCGTCGTGACATCAAAATACAAGATCGCCTGGATTGGTGCGGGCAAAATGGGCCTACCCATCTGCAAGCGTCTCAAGGCATCGGGTCATGAAGTGACAGTGCTGGCCCGCGGGCCAGAGCGAGCCAAGGCGCTGGCATCTTTTGGCTTTGCATGTGCCGACTCTGTCACCAGCACCATACGCGATGCTGACATCGTGTTCATATCCGTTACTGATGACAAGGCGCTGTCTGATGTGGTGTTGAATCAGGCCTTTGCCGCCGCGCTGAAGCCAGATACCACTGTCATTGACATCAGTACGGTGTCGCCCGCTGTCTCTGCGGAAATTGCTTCACTACTTCCAAAATCCAATGCCTATCTGCGTTCGCCAGTGTCCGGCTCCACCGGCATGGCAGAGGCGGGCACGCTCACAGCGCTGGTATCAGGCCCCAGACCCGCCTTTGATTCACTGACGGACGTCTTTGCGGCCTTCACCAAAAAAGCCTTTCTCCTGGGAGAGGCTGAGGAAGCACGATACCTCAAACTCGCCATCAACAGCATGGTTGCTGCAACCTCAGCCTTGCTGGGTGAAGCGCTGGCTTTCGGTGTGAAGGGAGGCCTCAGCCATGCTGCCATGCTGGAGGTCATCACCCAAAGTGCCGTGGCCTCACCGCTCATCGGCTACAAGAAAGACATGATCATCAGTGGTGACTACTCACCAGCAGCAACTCTCGACATGCTGAGGAAAGACTTGGACCTGCTGCTGTCGGCAGCGCTAGCGCACGGAACGCCGCTGCCCGTCAACACTGGCATCAAACACATATACGATGCTGCATCGGCGAAGGGACTGGGAGAGAGAGACTTCTTCGTTCTCGTTCAGGAGGCGGAAGCTGCCGGTGCCAAGCACACTGCATGAAGGTCGACTTTGACACCATTGTTGTGGGGGCCGGTGTCATCGGGCTTGCCATCGCCCGGCAGCTTTCAATGGTTGGCCAATCTGTCCTCGTTCTGGAAAAGGCAAGCCGCGCCGGCACGGAAACGTCCTCCCGAAACTCTGAAGTAATCCACGCTGGCATCTATTATCCTGCCAGCAGCCAGAAGGCGCGACTGTGCGTTGGAGGGCGCGAATTGCTATACGAGTTTTGTGGCACACACGGTGTGGAGACCAAGAGAGTTGGAAAACTCATCGTCGCTGCAACAAAGGACGAAGAGACCAAGCTGGACGCCATCGCCGATCTCGCGAAAGCCAATGGTGTTCAGGACTTGCAATGGCTGTCAAAGTCCGAAGTCGCCAACATGGAGCCCGAGATCACATGCACGAGCGCACTGTTGTCCCCCTCTACTGGCATTGTTGATGCATCAGGTCTCATGTTGGCCTTGCAAGGCGATGCGGAAAGCAACGGCGCAGTCTTCGCCTTCAACACCAGTTTCATACGTGCGAGCAAATCGGAAAATGTCTTTTTAGTCACTGCGGCGGACGTCGAAGGGGATTTGATCAAACTGACTTCGAGGGCGCTTATCAATAGCGCTGGTCATGGCGCCCAAGAAGTGGCTCGCAATATCGCACTATTTCCAATTGAAAAATGTCCGCCGCGCTTCCTCGCCAAAGGAAGCTATTGCAGCATTTCAGGAAATAACCCGTTCCGGCATTTGATCTATCCTGTACCTGTCCCTGGCGCACTCGGCATCCACTCTACGTTTGACTTGGCTAATCGGGTGCGCTTTGGTCCAGATATTGAATGGGTCCAGTCCCTCGATTATGCGATGTCAGAGGGCCTGCCGGAGAAATTCAAATCAACCGTCAGAAACTATTGGCCGGGAGTTGAAGCACGCGAACTTTCACCCAGCTATTGCGGAATCCGCCCCAAAATTCACGGACCAGACTCGAGTTTCGCAGATTTTGCCATTCAGTTTGAGGAACAACATGGATGTCCGGGACTCGTAAATATGTTCGGCATCGAATCGCCGGGCTTCACAGCATCGCTGGCCATTGCCAAACAAGTTTTCGACGGCCTCACCCAAACATCATGCTTTGGATCACATTGATTTTCCTCTAAGTTACCAAATCATTTGTCCACCCGACACATTGGCAGAACTTCCTGTGATATTGGCAGCACGGTCTGATGCAAGAAAAGCTACAGATTCACCAATATCTTCTGGTGATTGCGGGCGTTTGAAGGGAATGCCGCCCACAAACTCGGCCCAAGCTTCATCGCGAGTGATACCTTTGTTCACAGCCAATTGGTCCAGGAGTGGATCCCAAAGCGGCGTTCGCACGACACCCGGGCAGACCGCATTGACGTTGATATTGAAGGGCGCAAGTTCCTTTGCCATTGATTGAGTAAGACCAATAACAGCAAATTTTGAAGCACAATAGTGCGCGAAGAATGGGATGGCTTCTTTCCCCACCATCGACGATATATTGACTATTTTTCCGTACCTGCGTTCCATCATATGAGGTACATATGCCCGACATGTCAGGAACACACCTTTTGCATTTACGTCATTGACTCTGTCCCATTCTTCACCAGTCAGTTCGGCAAACGGGACACTTTTTGACACTCCTGCATTGGTGACCAAAACGTCTATTTTCCCAAATGCCTTGATGGACAAGCGAGCTACTTCCTGGCTGGATTCCCATGACGTTACATCATGCTGAAACACAACGGCCTTACGACCAATTTTGCGCAGTTCGATTGCAGCTTCTTCTGCCCCGGAAGTGTCACGATCGGTGAGAACAACATCCGCGCCGTGCTTGGCAAGAACCATCGCAATCCCAGTCCCTATGCCCCTGCCAGCGCCGGTAACAACTGCTGTTTTACCCTCAAGATCCATTTTCCGCCTCTCTAGTCTGCCCAGCATAGCAATTTTCAATTTGCGAGCGATTCACTCAACTGCAGAAACTTTGCACCAGTGTACGTCCCAAGCCATCAATCGAGATCAAGCCATAGATTCCGATTGAGTGGCAAAGGAAGTTTCGCAGAGAAAATTCTGAACGCAGCCGTTAACTTTCTCATATTGAAAGTTGTCTCTTTGCTACTGGTCCTAATTGCCGATGCCCCTTGCTAACCAATTTTTGTGTGAAACCAATGTGCAAGTCATTCTTCGCGCCATGTTTGACGTTGTTGTAGTTGCACAAATGAAACCGGACTCGAAGACACACGTCCCAAAGAAGCTTTATGTGCGTTTAAAGGCAAAGCCAAACATGCATAGAAACGCTTCAGCGGTGCCGAAAGAGCTAGATATTGTAGTTTATTGAATTTTCGCTCTCAGAATTTTTAAGAAGCTATTGATGCGCACTAAGCACATTTGCATGCCTTACGCTTGAAACATCGGGTCAAGCAGCCTTCACTCCCGTTGGTCCAAAGCTAACAGGTTTCAAATTACCCGCCAGGCGCTCAGAAATCATGTCCGCCACTTCTATCGCCGGATCTGCGGCAAGATGGGCATATCGTGCCGTCGTCTGAGACTGCGAGTGGCCAAGCAGTTTGCCGATAATCGGCAATCCCTGTCCCATTGCTACGCCGTGCGACGCGAATGTGTGACGGAGATCATGGATGCGGACATCATCAAGATCAGCGGCCTTGCGGATGCGACGCCAAGGCTTTTGCATGTCACTCAAATATTGGCCGTCTATATTGCCGACGATGACATGAGAATTGCCTGAAATCTTTGGAGTTCGCTGAAGTTCTTCGACAGCAGCTTGCCCCAGATAGATTGTTTTCTTTCCCGTCTTCGAGTCTGGAAGCAAAATCATCTTTGATTTGAGGTCAACGTAGCTCCACTTCAGTTTCTGAATTTCACTCAGACGGCAACCTGTGAGAATGAGTAGACGAAGACACGTTACTGCAGAAGGCGCTTCAGCCTCTTCGGCCAACAGCGCTGCACCAAGCCTCGTGAGTTCTTCTGAAGATAGAAATCTTTCCCGCTTTTTCTCTTTGAATTTCTTCACGCCTCTGCAAGGGTTTGTAAATGCTTCGCGCAAATTCCAGACTCGGCTTGAGCAAACATGACGGAAAGCACACCAAGGGTTCGGTTGGCTTGATAAGGTATTTTTCTGAGCCGATGATGAAGTACCGTGATGTCAGTGCGCACAACTGAGACAACTTTTGTTGTTCCGATCTCAGGAATGATGAACAACCTCACACAACGCTTATATTCTTTGGCAGTACTGGGTTTGCACTGGAACGGTACGTATTCTGCCAAGAAGCGTTCACATAGACTTCTTACGGTAATGGAATTGCGAAGCGAGTCCTTCGCTTCGCTTGGATTGTTCCCCATTGCCAATTGGGAGATGATCTCCTTGGCCTTAATTCTTGCAAGTTCAGTTGTTATTGCGCCATGAGGCCCAATGGTGAACCTTTTCAAAACGCCATGAAACCGCATTAAGACAAAGTAGGATTTGCGCCCTGATGTCCGCACCCGAACGCCAAAGCCTTTCAGGACATCGTCAAAAAAATCGAGGTCCGTTGTTCCTGGTTCGAGTGCATCAACAACACGTTTCGATATTCGAATTGCTTTCAACGCGGCTCCTCCTTCTAAACCTGAAGGTCGTTCTGGGTAACATATGGGTAACAGTTGGGCGTGAAAAGCCGTGTACCCACGTGCATAGAGCTGCGTCCGAGAATCCAGTTTACATCAATGAAATCAGAATATTAGAGGGGTTTATAGTAAACGCGTGAAGGGCGAAGATTGGCGTCAGAACGATCTCATAACCTGAAGGTCGTCAGTTCAAATCTGGCTCCCGCAACC
>CAWJXD010000013.1:0-48974 GCA_963846785.1 uncultured Alphaproteobacteria bacterium
TCCGTCGTTAACCCCAAATTGAGGGTCTCAGCCCAATAACTGCAATTTGGAGTGTTTCAGTAAGCATGCGTACGTTTGGCAATCGTTGGTTTCGTGAGGGATCCTTGTTGGCTGACTATGCCGACCAGTTTGGTCAGGGCATCAGTAACCAGCGGAGTTCAACAGCGTTGCAGGCGGCCAAGGTCGACGCGGAACTGGCTTCCAAATCAAAATCCGAATTCATTGCGAACATGAGCCATGAGTTGCGCACGCCACTCAATGCGATCATCGGCTTTTCCGACATGCTGGCCACGCGCACCGTTACCAATGCAGAAAAAGTGCCGGAATATGCGCTTTACATCCGCGAAGCTGCGGATCATTTGCTGGCCCTGATCAACGGCATTCTTGACGTTTCAAAAATCCAGGCTGGCAAGCTCAGCGTCGATCTTGAACCCACACACCTCGACCATATTCTGGAATCCTGCCTGCTGATTACGGCTGCCAAGGCCAAAGAGAAAAATATCGCCATTGAAAATGACATGGCGAAAAACCTGCCTTTGCTCATGGCCGATCCGCTGCGGTTGAAGCAGGTCATCATCAATCTGTTGAGCAATGCTGTGAAATTCACCCCGGAATGGGGTCGCATCCGGATCAGTGCCGGAACGCAATTCGAGGGTTTTGTGACGATCATCGTGGCAGATACTGGTCCTGGGATGGATGCCGATGAAGTTGCGACCGCGATGCTGCCCTTTGGCCAGGTCGAAGGTGGTTTCAACAAGCAGCATGAAGGCACTGGCCTGGGGCTGCCGATTGCCAGCGCACTGGCGCGCTTGCACGGCGGCGAGCTCAAGGTTGAATCCGTCAAAGGACAAGGCACCAGCGTCGTTGTCCATATTCCAACCGCCCCTCCCACGACCCAACAGTTTCCGACTTCAACGCGATTGAACTGAGAGCGACACATGACAGCTTTGCCACAACAGATTTCAACATTTGCGCCGCAGGCGCCGAATGTGGTGCAAGTTGCTGAACCCGGTGAACGCATGGGTCGTATTGTTGCGGTGACGGGTGCGCATGCCATCATTTTGCTGGACGCCCAACAGGGCATGTTCGGCAACCATGCAAAAGGCGCTGAAATCGGCACACTGATGAAGGTTGATACGCAGCTTGCGGTGACTCTGGCACTGGTGTCGGCACTGAGTTCGCCAGCACCATCGCACGGCACAGGTGACCAGGAACTTCGCATTGTTGAAGTGGAATTCATTGGCGAATTGCCCAAGGGTGCTGACGGCCAGGTCAAAAGCTTCCGTCGTGGTGTGTCGAGCTATCCGTCGTTGGGTGATGCGGTGTACCGCGCGACACGACTTGAACTCTCGATGGCATATGCCTGTGATGCGGAAGCGGGTATTCGCGTTGGCTATATTCAACAGGATCCAAGTATCCCGGCCATGGTCAAGATCGATGAAATGCTGGGCAAGCATTTCGCCATTCTTGGAACGACCGGTACGGGTAAATCCTGCACCGTGGCGTTGATCCTGCGGCGCATTCTGGAAAAGAACCCGCAAGCGCATATCCTGTTACTAGACGTTCACCGCGAGTACTCGCAATCGTTCCGGGGAATGGCTGAAATCATCACGCCGGAAAACATGAGTTTGCCGTTCTGGCTGCTCAACTTTGACGAAGCCGTGGAAATATTGATTGGTCAGCAAGGCAACCGCGATGCGGACGTCGAAATTTTGCGCGATCTCATCCCCATTGCCAAAGCGAAATACCTTGCCAACCAGCGCCGCGACAAAGCAAATCCGCGCAGCAATCTGGTCGAACTCAACAACATCGGTGTCGACACGCCGATTCCGTTCCGGACGTCTGATCTTGTGGGTGTTCTCGACGAACATCTGGGTAAGCTGGAACTGCGCAACGATCTGGCACCGTACAAGCGGCTCAAGGCCAAACTTGAATCGATCTCGCGGGATCCGCGCTATGCCTTCATGTTCGGCAGTTTGACCGTTCAAGACAACATGGCGCAAGTGCTGTCGCGCATTTTCCGCATTCCCGTCAACGGCAAGCCCATTGCCATTCTGGAACTGGGCGGTCTGCCGTCGGAAATCATCAACGTCGTGGTGTCGGTTTTGGCGCGACTGGCGTTCGATTTCGGTGTGTGGAGTGCCGGCAAGGTTCCGATCACATTCGTTTGCGAAGAGGCCCATCGCTACGTTCCCAACGACAAGACCCTCGGGTTTGAGCCGACCAAGCGCGCCATTTCGAAAATTGCAAAGGAAGGCCGTAAATACGGTGTGTCGCTGTGTATCGTGACGCAGCGGCCAGCGGAACTTGATCCGACCATTCTGTCACAGTGCAACACCGTGTTCTCATTGCGACTGACCAACGAGCGCGACCAGGAAATCCTCAAAGCGGGTATTTCAGATGCGGCCGCGTCGCTTCTCGAATTCATGCCGACCATGGGTACGGGCGAAGCCGTGACGTTTGGTGAAGGTGTGGCCCTGCCAACGCGGATCAAATTCGACATGTTGCCGCCCAATGAATTGCCGCGCAGCTCGACAGCGTCGTTCTCCAAGAATTGGGCGATTGACCTGAAAGACGACAGCTTCCTGCAAGAGGTGGTGAACCGCTGGCGGGCCCAGACCTACAATCCGGATGCCACAGGGTATTCTCTGGAAAGCACGCCAGACGCCGCATTGGCGGCGGTTGCTCCACCACCAGTCCATGTTCCGGCAGCGCCCATCCAGCAGGCGGCACCACCGCTGCAAAACCCCAATACTGCTCCCCGACCGTCGATCCGGCGCGATAGCGGGTTTGGCACGCAAGCGCCTCCTCCGCAGCGCCCGCAGCAGACAGCTTCTGCCGCCGAACCGCAGCCCCAGCAAAGCCTTGCCAGCCTGATCAAGCAATTCCGGCCGAACTGACCGCCGTTGCTATTTCTGATTGAATGCCAGGATTCGCAAGGATTCCTGCGTTTCCACCATGGGCGTGCGTTTCAGACTGGGTGACAGCCGAGAGTCTTTTGGCATGGCTCATTTGGCTTGCATGAGCGTTTTTGATGTGCTCGCCACTGTCTGACAGCGAAAGCTTGCACTGAGCGGCCTGGGCCGCTATCGAGTGCCAACTGGTGGGGGATCGGCTAACGGTAGGCCCTCAGACTCTGACTCTGATTGTCTAGGTTCGAATCCTAGTCCCCCAGCCATTTTCAACGGCCTTATGTAGCAAACGCACCAAGCGACGGGCGGTGTGAAGTGAAGCGGCTCGCAATCTGTCTGTTGGCTCTAAGTTTCATCACCATAGGGTGGTGTAGAGCGCTTGCTATCCAGCCAACTATCATCAAGTGGTACAGTCCCGAGACAGTTTCCGGCCAGTATCCTGCCTGTGTCAGTCAATTCTACCATAGTAAAGTAATTCACAAATCGAACACTCTTGTGTTCTTGCTTTCCAAAAATATCAGAGTAGGCGTACCGGATTGTCACTTCCATCTTGTTAGGCTTAAGTGGGGCTTCAACGGCGGCGTCGATATCAAGGTCAACAGTGAAACTGGACTGAGGCCCTATTTCTCGTGTCAATTCTATCGTAGAAGTAGTGAACCCGCTCGGGTTAGCAGTTGGGCATCTCCAGTCTGTGCTATAGCCATTGAGGGTCGCCGGAGATTGGCCTGTATTGCTAAATTCGATCTCGATTTTTGCTTGCAACCGACCACGCTCCTGTCTGGCATAGGGCTTGAAAGACGAGACGTGGACATAAGCTCGCGTCTGAGCCTTTCCCATGTCTCGGGAAAGTTCATTCGTGATTCTGATTTCACGCAAATTCTCTCGGACAAACCAAATGCCAACCACGGTGGCAGCAAGGCCCAAGATAGTCAGTGGTATGAGCCAAAAGGTCCATTGGGCGACATCGATTTGCGCTACCAGGTCGCGCTCGGCACGCTGCTCCTCATGGGTAGATTCTACAATCTTGTAAGCGCATTCCGCCAAAGTGGCAGGATCAGTGAAGGGGCAGCTATTTTTAATATCGTCACTGGCGCTATCGGCATATTTTTGGGAGTTGGCGCTTGCTTGGAAGCCGCGTTCCGCATGTGAATAGCCAAAATGATACGCCAGCCAGAACAGGTAGGCCACTAAAGCGATTCCAATGAAAACATTGACTACAGTGAGAGTGTCAGTACCCCTATTGCCGTTAGACATTGAACCAGAAACACGCGCTGAATGTGCCACGGGCGAGCTTGTTGCGGATATTAGGCTCCGATTCTTGCACCCCGATTTCTGCGAGCTTTTCTGAGACTTGCTTATAGGTCAAGTTGCGTTTCAGGATTTCCACTTTGAGCAGGGTTTGCACCTTTTGCTCCCATTCCGGCAAGTTTTTCGTGACGTAACCTCAAGGTCTAAAAGTATCATATTTGTTACTTTTACCACTTGACAGTTACATTGTCTAGCATCATATAAGTTACATTAGTAACGGATATGACACAATGCAACACTTCCTCCTCTCAGCCGCTTCCCGCACCTGTCTCTCAAAGCCATCTACAAGGCTGGAGAGGAAGCCGCTTACCAGTCATTCCGCAAAATGCGTTGGGCCTATACGGAAGGCGCTCCTGTATGCAGCCGTTGCGGTTGCCTTGACGCTTACGAGATCAGTACCCGCCGCAAGTTCAAGTGCAAGGGCTTGTAGCTATCAATTCAGTGTCACGTCAGGCACCATCTTTGCCAGCCGCAAGATGGCCTTCATCGACTTGCTCGCTGCTATTTGTTTGATCGTGAATGTGCCAAGGGCCTGTCCATGGTGCAAGTGAGCCGTGATCTGGATTGCCAGTACAAGACAGCTTTTGTGTTGAGCCACAAAATCCGGGAAAGCATGGCAAGCGGCCGCCCAAGTGAACCGCTGGAAGGCGATGTGGAAGTTGATGGCATGTACAATGGTGGTTACGTGCGCCCTGCCAATGCAAGGAAGATCGCGTTGACCGTCGCCTGTCTGAGAACCGCACGGGCAAGCGCCGCGTCGTTGTGGCATTCCGTCAACGCAAGGGCCGCACCTGCCATTTGTTGACCAACCAGGAAGCGGAAGGCGTTGAATTGGCCAAGCGCCACGTCTGACGCCTTGCCAGGATGCACGCCGACGAAGCCCGACACTGGGATCACTTGCACGACGGATGGCAGATAGGCCGGATCAATCACAGTGAAGCCTATTCAACGGAGGAAAGCTGCACGAACCAAGTTGAAAGCTATTTCAGCCGCTTGCGCCGCATGATACGTGGCCAGCACCATTTCGTGTCAGGCAAGTATCTTGCCCAATATGCCAACCATGCCGCATGGCTGAAGATCACCGCCGTCTGTCAAATGGGGAACTGGCTGGACGCACTTGGTGGGCTGGCCATGGCGCATCCGGTTAGGCGGGAGTGGAAGGGGTATTGGCAGAGGGCGGGTACATAAAGGAAACGTTATGTTCTTTTCTTCATTAAATCAGCATCTTGATTAATCTCACAAGTGTCTCATTTTGGCACGGTCTGTTTGCATTCCGTAAACAGATGGGCCGGAAGCGTTGAAGCGCCCCGGCTCGAAGTGAAACCCGCTGTTTAGGAGCGAGTGTGAATTCACGGGCGGATATTCGCGCGTGATGAGCCTCACGTCAAGCTCTTACAGCAAGATGTGGAGCTTAATGCAAATGTCTAAATCTCAACACGAAATCCTTTGCGGTAGCTGTAAGGTGCCCGCGAGCCTTGTCACTGATGGCAATTCTAAACGGGTTGTTGCCCCCGGTGTAAGCGAAGTGACACCTACGATGGCGCTATGAGGGAAGTGGCAAATCACATGAAGGAAATGGCAGCGCATAAGCTCCATGAAGCTTTCATGCGCGGAGTGAAGGGGAGCAAGCTTTTCAAGGTCACTAGCCAGCCCAGCCCAAAGCGCGGCCATCGTTTCATCGCTGACTTCAAAATGTGACATCTCTAAAACACCTTTTGGATGGGCCGCACCCGGCCCGTTCATCTCACATGCGAGTTGATTTGTGAATTTCGGTGAAGGAATTCGCCACACACAAACGCTCTTCCGCCGCTCACTGCCGTCTATCAATTTGCGCTTTGCTCTCACGCGCAAGGTCTGCACACGCGAAGTGCAATGGTCTGGCACAGCACTTTGTCAGCAAAATCCAGCCCTTTCGACTTCATGAGCATGACAGTCAGTTGCCGCGTATCCAGCGGTCCTTCCTCGCGCAAGGTTTTAAGACAGAATTGAGTTGTTTCACCGCGCCGGAACACCCGGTTCAAGTCCACATAGGGCGGGAAGTCTTCAGGCTCCCCCGTGGCGGCAAAGAGCCTCAGGGCAGCGTTAACATGCGCTAAGTCCGCTTGGGCCTGTCCTAGCCTGGCCTCATACATGGCGATGGTGTCGCGTATCTTGTCGCGCTTCTTAGACAGCATTGAAACGCCGAGGGGTAAGGCCATGGTGCATGGATAGCAAATTGGGATTCACAAGTCTTGGTGCTTTTGCTACATAAGGCCGAAATTTACCGGCCTTATGTAGCAAGAGCACCAAGCGACGGGCGGTGCTAAGTGAGGGGGATTTGCGCCCCATTGCTATTCGTACTTTGCTTCGAGAGCGGTAACGCCCAGCCCGCTGGTGTCACTAGCCCAGTTTTCCTGATTGATAAACTGACGATTGGGGTAGCCAGATTTGGAAAACCTAACCACATCACCAATGACGTGAGATCTAAAAACAGAATCACGACCGGGCGTCCAGTAATTAAGACAAGCGCCAATTTTCATCCACATTGTGCCAGATTTGACTCCAGCATTCAGTGCTTGGGCGTCCGTCTGCGAGAGCCTAGGGAACCCTTCAACTACAATTGTTTCTCCAGGAAGAATAGAGCGAGCAAGTTCTGGTCGATAACCACCTTTGGTTTCGCCGCACGCAACTACCTCACTCTTCAGAAAATCATGAATAAACAAGCTGAATTCAGCGTGATTGTAGAGTGCCGGTAGATTGCCAAAATTGTGCACTTCGGTGGCTACTTTAAAGAAGTAGCCCTTCTTCGAAGCGACAAATTGAACTTCGCTGTCGGGCACGGACACCTTGATCGATATCCATGGTCGCTTTTCGAACAAAGCCGTTTCTCTTGCAATTTTGTTTCCTTCCGCAGCAACCTTAATGGCTTCCGTAGCGACCCGGTTTGCATACGCAGCAACGTCAAGCTGCCGTTGCATGAGCTGGATTTGGTCGTTACTGGTTTGCCAAAGTGCATAACTGAAGAAAGCAACAACTATCGGGGAAACTATACTGGCCATCGTGATCCAAAAATTCCGAAAGACTTTGGCTAGAGAAAATTTTCTGTAGCTTTTTTGGCCCTGTTCGGCGCTTTTTTCTTCTTCAGTCAAACCCTGATGGAACAGAGGATATTGAGATGGCTCCCCAGACTGAGTGCGTCCATCGCCTTCTTTGTGTTGTTCGCCTACTTGATGCGCCATGACTTATAGCGGCCAATCAATGGTCAGCCATCCGACAACTTCAAAGACCGGCAACCAATAGCTTCGAGGCATTGAACGAAAAACACCGATGTAAAACCAACATGGGTGATCTTGTCCTTGATATTCAATTCGGAGTCAATAACGCCTAGATTTGACAACTCAGTTTCCGGCGCTTCCATTTAGGCCCTCACATCTGCTCGGGCCAGCGACTTGCGCCGTGGTAGACGCGGAGGATTTGGATGGTGCCTGCTTGGACGCGGTAGGGGACGATGTATGATGTTTGCGCGATCACCAGTTCGCGTGTGCCGCTGACGCGCCCCGGCCGACTTATTTGTGGATTCTCAGACAAGTTGTTCTCGACGGATTCAATGATCACCATCGCCACCTTCGTCGCAGCGGTGGGGCTGTCCCTGGCGATGTCGGCCTGAAGACTTCGAAGGTCCTCGAGTGCCTCATCGGACCATTTTATGTTCATGGTTTGCGGCTGCGCGGAGCCTTTGGCACTGCTTTGGCATTGCCCCAAGACGCGACCCATTTCTTGACTTCGCCATGGTCGACGCCGCCATTGTCATCCATCGATGCCATGGCCGTTTTGATGCCCGCCACTTGCCATTCGTTGACATCAAGATATGCGCCAATTGCATCGGCGGCCAGAAATGACCTGCTTCGGCCCGTGCTTTTCGCCAAAGCTTCGAGTCGCTTCTTTTGCGCGTTATCCACGCGAACGGTGAGTGTGGAGGACGCCATGATTTTGTTGCTCTGTGCTTGTTTGTGCACATTGCAGTACAGGCTTCCATTCGGTCAAGCACACTGCGTGCGCCACCTGTTTTTTTTCTGAAATTTTTCGACGTTCTGTCTCGTTGCTTGAATTAAATCAGGCTTAAAAACCATGGCATTTGGCTGTGATTGACGCTTTTCTGCTGCATAGCGTTGCGAGTGAGCGAAAAACGAGGGAGGCCTTCATATGTCGAGCAATGTTTCGGCATTGGTTCAAACTAATTTCCCGACGTTCCTGTGGATTATCAATCACGCCAGGATGCAATGGCAACCTGCTGTGCCGACAGCAGTGCAAACAAACTTTACACCGCTCGACGCACTGCGCGCCGTCAAGTGTGTCGTCGATTTTCTGCGCTGTTAAGGGCTCGCTTTTGCTGCGGAGCTGTTGCTACGGCGAGAGGAAGAGAAAATCAGATGGGTCGATGTTGGCGAGATTGACGCCGGTCAGCGTGATCTTGTTGGCGGCATCCAGCGTTACGACCACGTTACCACCGACTTGCGCCATGTTGGCCCGCGCCGTAGCGTAGTTGTTGAAGAGATCAATGAAGCCCAGCTGGTCGTTGTTCGTGCCCGTGGCAATGAAATCGGTTATGGTGTCGAGGCCGAAACCGCTCATAAACATGAACTGGTCGCGACCCGAGCCACCCGTCAGCAAGTCGTTACCACCCATGCCATAGATTTGGTCGATGCCTGCACCGCCAGACAGTGTGTTGGCGGAGCCTGTGCCAACAAGTGTGTTGTCAAGTCCGTTGCCGGTTCCTGACGTCGCCGTGGCTGTCAGAGTCAGGCTTTCGAAGTTGGCACCGAGGGTGAAATTGACACTGGAAAAGACGTGGTCAAGACCTGCGCCATTGTTTTCCGTGATTGTGTCTCCCGCTGCGTCGACGATATATGCGTCGTTGCCGCCACCGCCGCGCAGCGTGTCGCTGCCGATGCCGCCATCCAGGTAATCATGGCCTTCTCCGCCGTTCAGCGTGTCATTGCCGCCATTGCCATAGAGGAAGTCGTTCCCCGCGCCGCCTGTTATTATGTTGGCCAAAGTGTTGCCTGAACCTGAGAAGTTGCTGGAGCCACCATAGGTCAGATTTTCCAGGTTCGCAGACAGGGCAAAAACACCCTCGTTCGTGTTGACGGAGTCCGTTCCTGCTGCCGCAGCTTCAACAATGATGTCGAACGCATCGGCATTGTAAGTGTCGTTGCCGGTTCCGCCTATCAGCGTGTCGGTGCCCACGCCACCCGTCAATGTATTGGCTGAACCGTTGCCGGTGATGGTGTTGTCGAGATCGTTGCCGATGCCGGAAACGACTGTTCCCGTCAGGACCAGGTTCTCGACATTTGCGCCGAGACTGTAAGCATTGACCGAACTCTGAACAGTATCAGTGTCTTGCCCCGCAAACTCAACAGCGAGATCTGACACGTTGTCGACGAGATAGGTGTCATTGCCGATCCCGCCATTCATTACATCTGTGCCGGTTCCACCATTGAGTGTGTCGCTACCGTCAAGGCCATGGAGAACATCATTTCCAGCACCGCCATTCAGCGTATCGGCAAGTGCGCCTCCGGAGATGGTGTTGGCCAGCGTGTTGCCGGTCGCCGTAAAGCTGCCGCTTCCGGTGTAGAGAAGGTTTTCGACCTGGGCTGCGATTGTGTAGGCTGCGAGTGCCGTTCGTATCTCGTCGGTGCCAGAACCTGCCTGTTCGGTCACGATGTCGGCTGCCGAGTCGACAAGGTAAATGTCGTCGCCGCTTGCGCCGCGCATGGTGTCTGCTCCGCCCTGACCATCCAACAGGTTGTTGCCGTTGTTGCCGTTTATGACATTGGCGAGGCCATTGCCCGTGCCGCCTACGTTTTCCACTCCAGTCAAGGTGAGATTTTCGACATTGGCTGTCAGGGTATAGTCAGACCACGACTGAACCGTATCGGTTCCCTCGTTCAGATTTTCGATGACGAGATCAGCAACGTCATCAAGGTTGGTCAAAATGTAAGTGTCGTCATTGGTGCCACCACGCAATTGATCGGCACCTGCGCCACCGTCCAAGGTGTCATTGCCAGAGCCGCCAAAGAGCTGGTCGGTGTTGCCAAATCCACGCAAAACGTCGTTGCCACCCAGGCCGTAAATGAGTTCATTTTCATCCGAGCCATTCAGCGTGTTGGCGGCGTTGTTTCCTGTGATGATTGGTGCCACGTCCTCAACATTGATGGTCACGTCCTTGGTAAACGACAGGCCTGACAAATCTGTCACGGTGACAGACACGACGTGGCTGGTTTGTGTTTCGTAGTCAATCACTGCACCTGCTGCCACGCGGATATCGGCCACATGGGTGTTGGTGCCCGCAATCACAAAGTTGAACATCTCAAAAAGCCCGCTCGGGTCCACCATCTCAAAGGTGTGAGCATCGTTTGCGTCTTCGTCGGTCACTGTCAGAAATGCAACGCGCGTGCCGCCGCCTGAGTTTTCCAGAACGTTGCCGCCGGACACGACAATGTCGGTTGGGACATCGGCCTGGTCCACCACCAAGATGTCGACGACTTGCGTGGCTGTCAGGCCGTTTGCATCGGTTGCCAGCACATCGACAGTGTAGCCGCTGCCCAGCTCATAATTGAGCGCACCCAGCACTCTCAATTCATCGCCAACGATTTCGAACAGGTCGCCGGGATTTGATTGCAAGGTATAAGTCACTGTGTCCCCAACGTCCGGATCTTCGACGCTGAGAGTTGCAACGACGGTGCCGGGAGCAGAGTTCTCGTCAACCACTCCGCCTGAGACCATCAAATTCTGAGGTGCCTCGTTTTCGTTTAGCACAATGACTGAAATCTGCTGTTCATCAGAGGCACCAAGATTGTCGTACACGCTGACAGACACTTCGTAGGTGTTGTCGTTGTCTGCGTCCTGGGGTGATTCAAAATCCGGGCCGCCAACGAATGTCAGTGCGCCGGTGCCCTTGTTGATGACAAAGAAGTCGGCGTCGACTCCTCCTGTAATGGCATGTGAAACGCCTTGGTTTTCCGGGTCGGTTGAGACGACTGTCGTTACAGCAAGGCTGTTTTCAGTCACAGTGACCGTCGCCTGATCGCCACCGCCGTCTGACGTGATCACGGGTGCAACGTTGTCGAAGTCAGCCGGGTTAATGATGATTGCCTTGATCTCATAATCCGACGAGTTGCCGATCCGTGCTTGCCAAGTCAACGCAACATTTCCGTCTTGCAGGGCGGTCAATGACGGTGTGTTGTTCCAGCCAACAGATGTCGTGTTGACGACAAACTCGGCACCATTGGCGCGACCACTCGAGTCAAAGAGTTGTGCGCGGACATCGTAACCTGGATTTTCCGGATCGTAGGCGTCGGACGTCCAGGCGACCATGAAGCCGCCGTTGGCCAAGGTTACGACCATCGGTTCAAAGTTTATGCCGGTGGTGGTCGATACATTGATATCGCCCGTGAACCCGTTGCCGTTGGCGTCAAAGATGCGCGCACTGATGGACGAGTCGGTTCTGAATGTGATGACAAATCGGCCGTCGTCAAAAGAGGCGACTGACGATTGAAGCTGGATGGATGATGTGTTTGCGTGCGCGATTTGCTCTCCGCCTGCCGCTGTCCCATCAGCGTTGAAAACTTTCATCCAGACATCGAGTTCACCAGCAGCATCAGTTCGGCTCCAGGTCACGACGAAGCGGCCATCTGCCAGCGCGGCGACCTTGGCGCCTGTTTGTTCTGTGTTCTCCGTTTGCGTGATCTGGCTTACAGATATGTCTGGGCCGTAAGCCGATCCGTCAGCATTGAAAATACGGGCAGAAATCGAGTCGCTAAAGATCTCCCACCACGTCGCCACGAATCTTCCATCCGAAAGGCCTGCGACTTGCGGGAAAAGCTGTGTTCCTTCGTTGACCTCGTTAATTTGGAAACCTTCGCCATCATTGACAGCATCAGGATCTATGACCCGGCCATGAACCTCATATCCGTCATACCAACTCACTACAAACTTGCCATTGGCAAGGGCGGTGACTGAGGGAAAGACTCCCGGATTGAGGTTCGAATTCACCACAAACTCGCCAGACGCCGATGTGCCATCAGCATTGAGAATGCGAGCCTTGATCTCCTGCGATGATTGGTCGGAGAACCATGCCACGACGAAGCGTCCATCAGCCAAAGTCGTGATCACGGGTTGATTGTGATTGCCGGGGGCTGACGCGTTTACAACAAATTCACTTCCCTGCTCGATCACCTGAACGGCCACGTGTTGCAGGTCGCTCAGACCTGTCGAGAGTCCACCGCTATCCAATGCCAATACGTCGACGTCATAGATGTTGTTTGCGCCTGTATCGGTTGGCGCAGCGTGGGACGGAGCGGTCACAAAAGACAATGCGCCCGTGTCTTCATCAATGACAAACTTGTCGGCATCGGCACCGCCGGCAATCGAAAACTTGACAGAGTCACCCGCGTCCACGGCAACAACGGTTGTCACAGCAGCCGAGTTGTTCAACACGGAAATTGCCGCGGCGTCGCCGCCGCCGTTTGACGTGATCGCCGGCGCTTCATTGACGAAAGACGGGTGGAGCGTGATCGACCGAATTACCGGAGCAGCGCTTTCACCACCGCCTGTGTAAGACGTCCAAGAAACCGTTATATCGCCGTTTGCGAGGGTTTTCACGTCGGGATCGAACTGTGATCCATCAAGTGTGGTGTTGATGACAAAATCGTCACCAAGGGCAGTGCCACTTGAATCGAACAAGCGCCCCCTGATGTCATAGCCGTTCGTTTCAATAGCGTCCCCAGATACCCAAGCCATAAAGAACCGGCCATCTGCCAATTCCGTCACTGAAGGCGACTGCTGATAATTCGCTGTCGATGTGTTGACGACGAAATCGTCACCTACAGGTGTGGCATCAGCGTTGAAAATACGCGCGCGAATGTCGGAAAAGTATGTTCCTTCATCCGGTTGGGGAATAAGATCGTTTGATGCCCATTCCCAGGTGACGATAAACCTGCCGTCAGACAGGGTTGTCACAACGGGGTTGTAGGCGCCGTTGGCCAATGTGGTGTTGATCGCGAAATCGCCGCCGAGCGTCACGCCGTCATTGCCAAAAATGCGGCCTACGATCTGGCTGCCGCCACCGGTCGATATTTGATTGGCACTCCACGTCACCAAGAAGCGCTGCCCTGTCAAAGCTGTCACACTTGGAGGAAATTCGTAGTCTCCCACGGCGCTGTTGACGATGAATTCGCTGCCTGCGGCTGTGCCGTCGGCATTGAATATGCGCGCTTTGATGTCAGCCAGGGCATTGGCGTCTTCTCTCGACTGCCACGTCACCACAAATTGGCCATTGGACAGTGCCTTAATAGCAGTCTCACCGCTTATACCTGTCGTCTCATTCACGGCAAGATCTGCAGTCAGCGGTGTTCCGTCGCCCGCAAACACACGCACAAAACTATCGACATTGTTGTTACCATTGTCAGATGATGTCCATGCAATGGCAAATTTGCCGTCGGCCAGCGCCGTCACTTTCGGTTGGCCTTGATTTGGAGTGCTTGATGAAGCAATTAGAAAGTCCGCACCCGATGGCGTACCATCTGCATTGAAGAGACGGGCACGGACATCGTAGCCGTTGCCCAATGCAAAATCGGTGACTTCTTGCCATGCCATCACATATTGACCGTTTGGCAGAACTGCTGTCGAAGGGTCTATCTGCCCGAAAGCTGGTGACCCGTTCACAACAGAATCTGGGCCTAATGCGGTAATTGTCGCCATTGAAATATCCCCCGGTGATGCGCGTTTGATTCGCTGCAAACCTCAGATTGCACAAGATATATTATGCTGCAAGTCCAAGAAGTCGCTTTTTAAACACCTGCATTGACCTTGACACTCTGCTCCGCTGGCGGCATACCGCACGCGCTTTCCAAACTTTGTTGGGGCGGCTGGTTTGGGGAGAGTGTCCCGAGTGGCAAAGGGGGGGGACTGTAAATCCCCTGCTTTACGGCTTCGTAGGTTCGAGTCCTACCTCTCCCACCACCGGTTCTTGCGGGTGTAGCTCAATGGTAGAGCAAGAGTTTTCCAAACTCAAGACGAGGGTTCGATCCCCTTCACCCGCTCCATTTTTGCCCGGCGCGCGCGTCGGGCTTCGCGTTTCAGGCCTCGTCTGATCGGACAGGTTTGCGGGGTTCATCGCGCTTCTTGATCAATCGATTGAATTCCTCGACACTCATCATGATGAGGCGCGGCTTGCCGCGCTGGGTGATGGTGATCGGCCCCTGGAGGGCTCTTGCGATGATGTCTCCCGACTTGCGGGACAGGTCTGATGTGGAGTAGCGCATGGGCAACATATACAGCATTGTTGGCTTTGTTGTAAATGCGGTATTTGTTGTAGTGTTCGAAGCAAAATAACCTTGGTTGACGAACTTCGCTGCACCGCCTAAAGAACGCCCATTCCAAGCGACTCTGACTGGCAACGAAGCTCTCACGGCTTTGGCTGGCTGTGTCACTTGAAATGAATAAGATTAATGATTTCAACGATCTGAGCAATCAAATGGTGAAATCAGTAGGGGTATAGCTCAGTTGGTAGAGCGGCGGTCTCCAAAACCGCAGGCCGAGGGTTCGAGCCCTTCTGCCCCTGCCATTTGAGCCGGTGAAATGAGTGACCACACTCCCTATATGGTCATTCTGACCGCGCAAACGGACGAGAAGGACGATACATGGCGAAGACCAATCCGGCGGAATTCCTGCAAGAAGTGCGGGAAGAAGCCAACAAGGTAACCTGGCCGACGCGCAAGGAATTGATGGTCTCGACGGTCATGGTGTTGATCATGGTTGCGCTGGCGAGCCTGTTTTTCACGGTGGCCGACGCGGTGATCAAGTTCGGCACCGAGTGGTTGTTCTTTGGGCGTTGAACGCATTCGAGCAGAGAAGTTGGATAACTGATGGCTAAGCGCTGGTATATCGTCCACACCTATTCGAATTTCGAAAAAAAGGTGGCGGAATCAATCAAGGAACAAGTGATCCAGAAAAAGCTGGATGCGCTGTTTGACGAAGTTATTGTCCCGACTGAAGAAGTTGTGGAAATCCGCCGGGGACGGCGGATCAAGAGCGAGCGCCGGTTTTTCCCGGGCTACGTTCTGGCCAAGATCGATTTGACTGACGAAGTCTATCATTTAATCAAGAACACACCGAAAGTTACGGGCTTTCTGGGTTCGGGTTCCAAGCCCATGCCGATCACGGAAGCGGAAGCTGCCCGTATTTTGAATCAGGTGGCTGACGGCGTCGAGAAACCGAAATCGACAATCCACTTTGAAATTGGTGAACAGGTGCGCGTGGCCGATGGTCCGTTCGCGTCGTTCAACGGTCAGGTGGAAGAAGTGGACGAGGAGCGTTCGCGCCTCAAGGTCGCGGTATCAATCTTTGGTCGGCCAACGCCGGTTGAACTCGAATATGCGCAAGTAGAGAAGATGAAGTAAGAATCGTCCTCGCCCGCTGCTTTGCGGGAGAGGAAGGGACCCATCGCCCAGCGATGGGGAGGTGAGGGAAAGGGCCCGAACCTGGATCGCAAAAGGTCCCTCATCTCCCCAACGCCTTCGGCGTCGGGTCCCTTCTTCTCCCGCGAGAGGCAGGAGAAGACGTAGAACTTAACCCGTGGAAGGGCGTCAAAACCCGCACCACTAACCTTGAAAGAGGGAATTATGGCCAAGAAAGTTGTCGGCTACATCAAGCTGCAAGTTCCGGCTGGACAGGCGAATCCTTCGCCCCCAATCGGCCCAGCGCTGGGTCAGCGCGGTTTGAACATCATGGAATTCTGCAAGGCGTTCAACGCTGCCTCGCAGAAGATGGAACCAGGTTCGCCTGTTCCAGTCGTGATCACTGCCTACCAGGACAAGTCATTCACGTTTGAGATGAAGGCGCCACCAGCGTCGTTCTTCCTCAAGAAAGCAGCCAAGATCAATGCCGGTTCGAAAGAGCCCGGCAAGAACATCGTCGGTAAAGTGACGATGGATCAATGCCGCGAAATCGCCGCGCAGAAAATCCAGGGCATGAACGCCCGCGAGATTGATGCAGCAGCAAGGGAAATTGCAGGATCCGCCCGGTCGATGGGCCTCGAAGTGGTGGGGAACTAAACCATGGCAAAGCTCGCAAAGAGAACTCAGAAGACCCGCGAAGGTGTTGATCGCAATAAGTTTTACAGCGTTGATGACGCCGTGAAAGTGATCAAGGACCGCGCCATTGCCAAGTTCGACGAAACCATCGAAGTGGCGATGAACCTTGGTGTTGATCCGCGCCATGCTGACCAGATGGTCCGCGGTGTGTGCAATCTTCCAAATGGTTCAGGCCGCAAGGTCCGCGTCGGCGTGTTCGCAAAAGGTCCGAAGGCTGAAGAAGCCAAGAAGGCTGGTGCTGACGTTGTTGGTGCCGAAGACCTGTTTGAAATCGTCAACAAGGGCACGATCGATTTCGATCGTTGCATCGCCACACCAGACATGATGGGCCTCGTGGGCCGTCTTGGTAAGGTGCTTGGTCCGCGCAACATGATGCCGAACCCCAAGGTTGGCACCGTGACAATGGATGTGACCGCAGCGGTGAAAGCCGCCAAGGGTGGCGCTGTTGAGTTCCGGGTGGAAAAGGCCGGCATTGTGCAGGCCGGTATTGGCAAAGCTTCGTTCACGACCGATCAGATTGCGCAAAACGTCCGCGCCTTCATTGATGCCGTAAACAAAGCGAAGCCTGCTGGTTCAAAAGGCACCTACGTCAAGAAAATTTCGCTGTCGTCTTCGATGGGCCCGGGCGTGAAGCTCGATCCGTCGACAACGGGTACGGCGTAACAAAGATTCCGCTCACGGGTCAAAAGATTCGTGTGCGGGTTCCGACAATGCCTCGCGGCATTGCGGGTTCCGACAATGCCTCACGGCATTGCGGATACCTGTCCGAGATTGCCGGCGTGGAGTTCGCTCCGCTTAAACGACAAGCCAGCATGAGATGGGCGTCAAAACGAATTCGGAACGCAAGTTCCAAGTCGGTTGGGCCTCAGTAACCGGCACGCAAGTGTCGGCGGCAGGATGAGCGCTTCGGGATTTCCCGGAGCAGGTCAAACCGGTGTGTGAGGGTTACTCCCAAGCGCACCAAACTGAAGAGAGAGCACGTGGAAAGAGCTGAAAAGAAAGAGCTCGTCGCAACGTTGAGCGAGGTGTTTAAAACCACCGGCGTGATCGTTGTGGCCCACAACAAGGGCCTTACTGTCAACCAGGTCAATGACCTGCGCGGCAAGATGGCCAAGGCGGGGGCAACCATCAAGGTTGCCAAAAACCGCCTCGCTAAAATTGCTCTTGATGGCACTGATGCCAAAGGGATTTCGGATTTGTTCACAGGCCCCACCATGGTGGCTTATGGAATGGACCCGGTCTCGGCGCCAAAGGTTGCTGCTGATTTTGCCAAAGCGAACGAAAAGTTTGTCGTTCTCGGTGGTGCACTCGGCAAGACAATCATGGATGCCAATGGTGTCAAGGCACTCGCGGAACTGCCTTCGCTGGATCAGCTGAGAGGCAAGTTGATTGGTCTTATCCAGGCTCCTGCGACGAAAATCGCTGGTGTTCTGGCGGCTCCGGCCGGCCAGTTGGCCCGCGTGTTGAACGCCTACGCCACCAAAGGACAATGATTGCGATTGTTGTTTTAACTGAACCTTATAACCGACTTTTAAAAGAGAGTATTTGAAATGGCCGATCTCGCCAAAATCGTAGAAGACCTTTCGGGCCTGACAGTCCTTGAGGCTGCCGACCTGTCCAAGATGCTGGAAGAAAAGTGGGGCGTTTCTGCCGCTGCTCCAGTTGCTGTTGCTGCTGCTGGCGGTGGTGGCGCTGCCGCTCCTGTTGAAGAGAAGACTGAATTCACAGTCATGCTCACCGCTGCAGGCGACAAGAAGATCGAAGTGATCAAGGAAGTCCGTGCCATCACTGGCCTCGGTCTGAAGGAAGCCAAAGACCTCGTCGAAGGCGCTCCAAAGGCCGTGAAGGAAGGCGTCAACAAGAAAGACGCAGACGACATGAAGAAGAAGCTCGAAGCGGCTGGTGCCAAGGTCGAGTTGAAGTAATCTTCAAGCAATCTCGCCGGTGCCTGGTTCTGCAAGACCTGGGTGCCGGTGGGGGCTTGACGAAGTTGTTAGAGTTTAAGTGACGGTTTTCCCGAGTTGCCAGACGTGGCGATTCAGGTAAGCCGTTGAAGCGTGTTCCGGGGGTGGCGCTCCGGAGAATTTGAAATGACAGGAAAACACATGGCGCAATCCCAAATCCACTCCCAGTCTGTTGTCAGTCGCAAGCGCATCCGCAAAGTTTTCGGCAAAGGCATTGAAGTTGCCGAGATGCCGAACCTCATTGAGGTGCAGAAAGAGTCTTACGACCAGTTCCTGCAGATGAAGGAACCAGATGGTGGTCGTTTGAATGAAGGCTTGCAGTCGGTATTCAAGTCGGTGTTTCCGATCACTGACTTCACTGGCCAATCGGTGCTGGAATTCGTGCGCTATGAATTTGAAACACCGAAGTTCGATGTGGATGAATGCCAACAGCGCGGCATGACGTTTGCGGCCCCCCTCAAGGTAACGCTGCGCCTCATCGTGTTTGAAATTGATCCCGATACGCAGGCCAAGTCGGTCAAGGACATCAAGGAACAAGACGTTTACATGGGCGACATTCCGCTCATGACCAAGAATGGCACGTTCGTGGTCAATGGTACCGAGCGCGTGATTGTTTCGCAGATGCACCGTTCGCCTGGCGTGTTCTTCGACCATGACAAGGGCAAGAGCCATTCGTCAGGCAAGATCCTTTTTGCGGCACGTGTTATTCCATATCGCGGTTCGTGGCTTGATTTTGAGTTTGATGCCAAAGACCTTATTTACGCACGCATCGACCGTCGCCGGAAACTGCCTGTCACGTCCCTGCTCTACGCGCTGGGCATGGATGGTGAAACCATTCTGCACAGTTTCTACAAACCTGTGGTTTACACCAACGTGAAAGATGGCTGGAAGACCGCGTTCAACCCCGAGCGGTTCAAGGGCATCAAGCCTTTGGTGGATTTGGTCGATGCAAAGTCTGGCAAAGTTGTTGTTGAAGCCGGCACAAAGATTACGCCACGGCTTGCACGCAAGATCGCAGAAGATGGCACGAAAGACCTGTTGGTTCGTGACGAAGAACTCGTCGGCATGTACATTGCTGATGAACTCGTAAACGAGCAGACGGGTGAAATCTTTGCCGAAGCTGGTGAAGAGATCACTGAAAAATCGCTTGAAGCGTTGAAGGATCATGGATTCAAATCCCTCAACCTGCTTGAAATCGACCACGTCAACACGGGTGCCTATATCCGCAACACGCTGAAGGCCGACAAGGTTGAAAGCTATGAGCAGGCTCTCGTTGAAATCTATCGTGTCATGCGTCCGGGTGAACCGCCAACGCGTGAAAGTGCCGAGGCACTTTTCAATGGCCTGTTCTTTGACCAGGAACGCTATGATCTTTCGGCTGTTGGCCGCGTGAAGATGAACATGCGACTGGAGCAGGATATTCCCGACACACAACGCGTGTTGCGCAAGGAAGACATTGTTTCGGTCATCAAGACCCTGCACGATCTGCGCGACTCGAAGGGCGAAGTGGACGACATTGACCATCTTGGCAATCGTCGTGTGCGTTCGGTTGGCGAGTTGATGGAAAATCAATATCGCCTTGGCCTGGTGCGCATGGAACGTGCGATCAAGGAACGGCTGTCGTCGGTCGATGTGGACACGGTGATGCCGCATGACCTGATCAACGCCAAGCCCGCAGCTGCAGCCGTGCGTGAGTTCTTCGGTTCTTCGCAGCTCAGCCAGTTCATGGATCAAACCAATCCGCTTTCTGAAATCACCCACAAGCGCCGTCTCTCGGCTCTTGGACCTGGTGGTCTGACGCGCGAACGCGCAGGCTTTGAAGTCCGTGACGTGCACACCACGCACTACGGCCGCATCTGCCCGATTGAAACACCGGAAGGTCCGAACATCGGCCTTATCAACTCGCTGGCGACCTATGCCCGCGTCAACAAGTACGGCTTCATCGAAACACCATACCGCAAGGTTGCCAATGGAAAGGTGACGTCTGAGGTCAAGTACCTGTCGGCCATTGAAGATTCAAAGCACCACATTGCGCAGGCAAATGTTGCGCTGACGAAAGACGGCAGATTTGAAGATGATCTCGTGGTGGTTCGCCATCAGGGTGATGTGCTGCAGGTGCCGAACGACAAGGTCGATTATATGGACGTTTCGCCGAAGCAGATTGTTTCGGTTGCCGCGGCCCTTATTCCGTTCCTTGAGAACGATGACGCCAACCGCGCGCTCATGGGATCGAACATGCAGCGTCAAGCTGTGCCACTGGTGCGTACCAACGCGCCGTTGGTCGGCACTGGCATGGAAGCTGTTGTCGCACGTGACTCAGGTGCTGCCATCACGGCACGCCGTTCGGGCATCGTCGATCAGGTTGATGCAAAGCGCATCGTTATCCGCGCCATTGATGAAACCGATCCGACAAAACCTGGCGTTGACATCTACACCTTGTCGAAGTTCCAACGTTCGAACCAATCCACCTGCATCAACCAGCGTCCGCTTGTGCGGGTTGGTGATGTGCTGAAGGCTGGCGACATCATTGCCGATGGTCCGTCGACGGATCTTGGTGATCTGGCGCTCGGCCAGAACGTGCTTGTCGCGTTCATGCCTTGGAACGGTTACAACTTCGAAGATTCCATCTTGTTGTCTGAGCGTATCGTGAAAGATGACGTGTTCACGTCCATCCACATCGAGGAATTCGATGTGATGGCACGCGACACAAAGCTTGGGCCTGAAGAAATTACCCGGGATATTCCGAACGTCGGTGAAGAGTCGCTCAAGAATCTTGACGAAGCTGGCATTGTGTACATCGGTGCCGAGGTCAAGCCTGGTGACATTCTGTGCGGCAAGATCACGCCGAAGGGCGAGAGCCCAATGACGCCGGAAGAAAAACTTCTGCGCGCCATCTTCGGCGAAAAGGCATCGGATGTGCGTGATACGTCACTGCGTCTGCCGCCCGGCGTTTCGGGAACAGTCGTTGAAGTGCGCGTGTTCAACCGTCACGGCGTTGACAAGGACGAGCGTGCGCTCTCGATCGAGCGTGAAGAAATCGAACGTCTCGCCAAGGATCGTGACGACGAAATGACGATTCTTGACCGCAACTCCTACGGCCGTCTCAAGGACTTCCTTGCTGGCAAAGTTGCGACATCAGGACCGAAGGGCCACAAGCTCGACGGCAAGATCACGACGCAACAGCTGGATGACATTCCTCGCTCGCAGTGGTGGAACATTGGCCTTGGGGTCGAGAAGTCCATGGCGGAACTCGAAGCCATGAAGGTTCAGTATGATGAGTCCAAGAAGGGTCTCGAAAACCGCTTCATGGACAAAGTCGAGAAGCTGCAGCGTGGCGATGAACTGCCACCGGGCGTCATGAAAATGGTCAAGGTCTTTGTCGCCGTGAAGCGCAAGATCCAACCCGGCGACAAGATGGCCGGTCGACATGGCAACAAGGGTGTTGTGTCACGCATTGTGCCGCAAGAAGACATGCCATATCTTGAAGACGGTCAACCGGTTGACATCGTGCTCAACCCGCTGGGTGTGCCTTCGCGCATGAACGTCGGCCAGATTCTGGAAACACATCTGGGCTGGGCTTGTGCCGGCATGGGCAAGAAAATTGGCCAGATGATCGAAGCCTACAAGGAACACGGCAAGGTGAAGCCGCTGCGTGATGAGTTGTCGCGCATTTATGGCAAGAACGATGAATTCGACGCGATTGCTGACGAGAATATCGTTCAGTACGCGGACGGTTTGCGCCGTGGTGTTCCGATTGCAACGCCAGTGTTTGACGGTGCGCGCGAAGAAGACATCTCCGCGATGTTGTCGGATGCGGGACTTGCCACTTCCGGCCAGATCAAGCTGTATGACGGCAAGTCGGGCGAACCATTCGACCGTCCTGTCACCGTCGGGTACATCTATATGCTGAAGCTGCACCATCTTGTGGATGACAAGATCCATGCCCGTTCGATTGGCCCCTACTCACTTGTTACGCAGCAGCCGCTGGGTGGCAAGGCGCAGTTCGGTGGCCAGCGCTTCGGCGAAATGGAAGTGTGGGCACTGGAAGCCTATGGCGCTGCCTACACATTGCAGGAAATGCTGACTGTGAAGTCGGACGACGTTGCCGGCCGTACAAAGGTTTATGAAGCCATTGTGCGCGGTGATGACGCCTTCGAAACGGGCATACCGGAAAGCTTCAACGTGTTGGTGAAGGAAATGCGTTCGCTGGGCCTCAATGTCGAGCTTCAGAACGGCGCAATACCACCTGCTGCGGAATGAGTTTGTTGAACACCAGTCCAGAAATCACAGCAGACACTTTTGTCTGCATTAAAGGAGCAAGGCACCCATGAACCAAGAGGTCATGAACGTCTTCAACCCGGCCGTACCTGTCCAGGTTTTCGACCAGATCCGTATCTCGATTGCGAGCCCGGAGAAAATCCTGTCGTGGTCATTCGGCGAAATCAAAAAGCCGGAAACGATCAACTACCGCACGTTCAAGCCAGAGCGTGACGGCCTGTTCTGTGCCCGCATTTTCGGGCCGGTGAAGGACTATGAATGCTTGTGCGGCAAGTACAAGCGCATGAAGTACAAGGGCATCATCTGCGAAAAGTGCGGCGTTGAAGTCACGCTTTCAAAGGTGCGGCGCGAGCGCATGGGCCACATCGAGCTGGCGGCCCCGGTCGCCCACATCTGGTTCCTGAAGTCGGTGCCATCGCGCATTGCGACACTGCTCGACATGACGCTGAAGGATGTGGAACGCATTCTGTATTTTGAAAACTACATCGTCATGGAGCCCGGACTTTCGCCACTGAAGCAAAACCAGTTGCTGGGTGAAGCGGAATTCATGAAGGCGCAGGAAGAATATGGCGACGACAGTTTCACGGCATCGATTGGTGCTGATGCTGTGCGCGACATGTTGACGTCGATCAACCTTGAGCAGCTGCGTGAAAAATTACGCGAAGAACTCAAGGTTGCGACCGGTGACTTGAAGCCGAAGAAGCTTGCAAAGCGGCTGAAGCTCGTCGACAGCTTCATCGAGTTTGGCAATCGCCCAGAGTGGATGATCCTGACGGTTGTGCCTGTCATTCCGCCTGAATTGCGGCCTTTGGTTCCGCTTGATGGTGGACGTTTCGCGACAAGTGATCTGAACGATCTCTATCGCCGCGTCATCAACCGCAACAACCGTTTGAAGCGCCTGATGGAGCTCAAGGCTCCGGACATCATTGTGCGCAACGAGAAGCGCATGTTGCAGGAATCGGTTGACGCCCTGTTTGACAACGGCCGCCGTGGTCGTGTGATCACAGGTGCCAACAAGCGTCCATTGAAATCTTTGTCTGACATGTTGAAGGGCAAGCAAGGCCGGTTCCGCCAGAACCTGCTCGGCAAGCGCGTCGACTATTCGGGCCGTTCGGTGATCGTCGTCGGACCCGAAATGAAACTGCATCAGTGCGGTTTGCCAAAGAAGATGGCACTCGAACTGTTCAAGCCGTTCATCTATTCGCGTCTTGAAGCCAAGGGTCTGTCGACAACCGTCAAGCAAGCCAAGAAATTGGTCGAGAAGGAAAAGCCGGAAGTCTGGGATATCCTCGATGAGGTCATCCGCGAGCATCCGATCATGCTGAACCGCGCGCCGACGCTGCATCGTCTTGGCATTCAGGCGTTTGAGCCCGTGCTGATCGAAGGCAAGGCCATTCAGCTGCACCCGCTCGTTTGTACAGCTTTCAACGCTGACTTTGACGGCGACCAAATGGCTGTCCACGTGCCATTGTCGCTGGAGGCGCAGCTTGAAGCACGCGTCCTGATGATGTCGACCAACAACGTTCTGCATCCTGCCAACGGACAGCCGATCATTGTGCCGTCGCAGGATATCGTGTTGGGTCTCTATTACCTGTCCATCATGCAGATCAACGAACCTGGCGAAGGCATGACTTTTGGCACCATGTCGGAAGTCGAGCATGCGCTGGGCAACGGTGTGGTGACGCTTCACTCGAAGATCAAGGCACGCATCAAGGATACGGCTGCGGACGGAAAAGTCCGTACACGGATCATTGAAACGACGCCGGGCCGGTTGCGCATCGGTGAATTGTTGCCGCTGGCAATGAACATCACCTATGACTTGTGTAACAAGTTGATGACGAAGCGCGACATCTCAAAAATGATTGACTCGGTGTATCGTCACTGCGGCCAGAAAGAGGCGGTCATTTTCTGCGACCGCATCATGGCACTTGGATTCCACAATGCTTACAAGGCTGGTATTTCCTTCGGCAAGGATGACATGGTCATTCCGAAGGCCAAGGAAAAGCTGGTCGCGGCAACGCGCGAAATGGCCAAGGAATTTGAACAACAGTACATCGACGGCCTGATTACCCAGGGCGAGAAGTACAACAAGGTTGTTGATGCCTGGGCCAAGTGCACCGACAAAGTGGCTGAGGAAATGATGGGCGAAATTTCGTCTGTCAAAATGGATGCAGCCACGAACCGCCAAATGCCGATCAACTCCATCTATATGATGAGTCATTCGGGTGCGCGTGGTTCACCGACGCAGATGAAGCAGCTCGCTGGTATGCGCGGATTGATGGCCAAACCTTCGGGCGAAATCATTGAAACGCCGATCATCTCGAACTTCAAAGAAGGTCTATCCGTGATGGAGTACTTCAACTCCACCCACGGTGCCCGCAAGGGCCTGGCCGATACGGCGCTGAAGACGGCCAACTCCGGCTATCTCACACGCCGACTGGTGGACGTGGCACAGGATGCAATCATCTCGGAAGAAGATTGCGGATCGCAAAACTTTATCACCACACGACCAATCATTGACTCTGGTGAAGTGATCGTGCCGCTGGGTGTGCGTATTCTCGGCCGCACAGCGTCCACGGATATTCTCGATCCGGCTACGGGTGCTGTGATCGTCGCAGCTGGACTGGAAATTCTCGAACCTGATGTCGAATTGATCGACAAGGCCGGAATTACTGAAGTCAAAATCCGTTCTGTGCTGACATGCGAAACGAAGTTTGGCGTGTGTGGCAAGTGTTACGGACGTGATCTTGCGCGCGGTACCCCAATCAACATGGGCGAAGCTGTCGGTGTTATTGCAGCCCAGTCCATCGGTGAACCTGGCACACAGCTGACCATGCGTACATTCCACATTGGTGGTGCGGCACAGGTGCTCGATGAATCCTACGTGGAGTCTAACCACGAAGGTGAAGTCGAAATCCGCAACCGCAATGTTGCCAAGGATACAAACGGCAAACTGGTTGTCATGGGCCGCAACGTGGCTATCGCGATCAAGGATGCCAATGGCAATGACCGCGCCACCCACAAGGTGGGCTACGGTTCGCGGCTGTTTGTGGATACCGGTGACAAGGTGAAGCGTGGCATTCGTATTGCTGAATGGGATGCTTACACACGTCCGATGCTTTCTGAAGTTGACGGTATCGTTGCGTTTGAAGACGTCGTTGACTCGGTGTCCGTGAACGAAGTCGTGGACGAAGCGACGGGTATCACCAACCGTGTCATCATTGACTGGCGCACCAACCAACGGGGTTCGACACTGAAACCTGCCATCGTCATCAAGGACGACAAGGGCGAAGTGAAGAAACTGCCACGCGGTGCGGAAGCGCGTTATCTCTTGTCAGTCGATGCGATTTTGTCGGTTGATCCTGGATCACGCGTTGGTGCCGGTGACGTGCTTGCACGTAACCCGCTGGAAAGTGCGAAGACACGCGACATCACGGGCGGTCTGCCACGTGTTGCCGAGTTGTTTGAAGCCCGCCGACCAAAGGATGCCGCCATCATCGCCGAAATTTCGGGCAAGGTGGAATTCGGCCGCGACTACAAGAACAAGCGCCGCATTCGCATCGTGCCACAGACGGAGGATGCAGAGGCCGTTGAATATCTCATCCCGAAGGGCAAGCATTTGCCGGTTCAAGAAGGCGACTTCATTGAAAAAGGCGAATACATCATGGACGGCAATCCTGCGCCGCATGACATTCTGGCGATCAAGGGCGTGGAGGAGCTTGCTGCTTATCTCGTCAATGAAATTCAGGAAGTCTATCGCTTGCAGGGTGTGTCGATCAACGACAAGCATATCGAAGTGATTGTGCGCCAAATGTTGCAGAAAATGGAAATCACCGATCCCGGTGAGACCACCATGCTCATCGGCGAACAGGTTGACCGTGAAGAGTATGAACGTGAGAACGCCAAGGCGATTTCTGACGGCATGCGTCCTGCGACTGCGCAGCATGTGTTGCTCGGTATCACCAAGGCGAGCTTGCAGACACGCTCCTTTATCTCGGCGGCTTCTTTCCAGGAAACCACACGCGTCCTCACCGATGCTGCGGTTCAAGGCAAGATCGATACGCTCGACGGGCTCAAGGAAAACGTCATCGTGGGTCGCCTCATCCCGGCTGGTACGGGCGGCATGCTGTCGCGACTGCGGCAGATTGCCGACAAGCGTGACAAGCTGATCCTCGAGGAACAAGCTAAAACGCAGCTGCCACCGGCAGCGGAGTAAGTCTAGAACAGACAAGAAACCCCGCCAGAGATGGTGGGGTTTTTTCGTTGGCGATGAGCTCTATCGCGTTTGAAGGAAGCGGTTGGCTGCGAAATGGCCCATGGAGAAGCAGGCTTGCAGCAGGTAGCCGCCGGTTGGTGCTTCCCAGTCCAACATTTCACCTACCACCATGGTGTTGGGCTGCTTGCGGAGGCGAAACTCCTCGTCAACTTCATCCCAACTGACACCGCCAGCCGACGATATGGCGCGGCGAAGTTCAACTGGACCTTCAGTTTTTATGCGCAAGCCCTTGGGATCACTTGACTTTGTTTCCAGCATCAGCGCCACAGCGGGAGGCGTCAGGCCAAACGCCTTGCGATACCTGGAGGATTGAGTGTCTTTTGCCCGTTGCCTCGCGAGGCGCTCTGTTACGTGTTCCGCAATGAGACCCGGTTTCAGATCCAGTATCAGCGGAAGCCCAGGGTTTTCACGAAGGGATTGCGAAAGAGCATAGACGGGCGTGCCTTCAAGGCCATCGCGGGCAATGACAATATCGCCATGACTTGTGTTGCCGTTGTGGGTGAGCGTTACGTTCTTGATGTGGGCGCCTGCGTGCCGCTCTTGCAAGATGGTGCTCCAGGCCACGCGCTGACGGCTGTTGGCCGCAGCAAAAGGTGTCACGGCAATCTGATGCTGCCGAAACACATCAACCCACGTGGCATCTGACCCCAATTCCGGCCAACTTGCGCCGCCGAGTGCCAGAATCGTTGGCGTGGAGCTGAACTCCTGCCAACGCTTGCCGGGCATAAATGTCACTCCCTGAGCTGACAGTTTGCGCAGCCATTTTCTCAAGAGGGGTGACGATTTCATGGCAACGGGAAATACGCGGCCTGAGGAGCCGACGAATGTGGGCTCGCCCAAATCGGCGCACCACTGGCGCACGGCATCGGGTGGAAAGCTGCGAATTGCCGGCTCGAGTCTGGCTCGCGACGAGCCATAGCGCGACAGCAGCTTATCGAGGGGTTCGGAATGGGTGAGGTTCAAACCACCACGGCCGGCCAGCAGGAGCTTCCTGCCGGGTGAGCGCATGTGGTCTTGCAAGACAACAGACACGCCACTGGCTGACAGCACGTCGGCTGCCATGAGACCTGCGGGTCCGGTACCGATAACTGTGACGGAATTTTTCAGTACGGCAGCTCGAAATAGGCGTCGGCGTTGAGACCAAAAATCTCGACTGCTTCGGTACGGCCCTGCCCTACAGGATATTCAGGTTTTGAACTGGTGAGATGCATGCCAATGCGTCGCGCCAGACGCGATGATGCCACATTGGAGGTCATGACTTTGCTCCACACGTGTTGGACCCGCAAACGCTCAAACCCGAGGGCGAGCAAGGCGCGGCCAATTTCTGTGCCGAAACCCATGCGCCACAGTGCCGGATGGACGCCCCACCCCAGCTCCAGGGAGGCATCGGCATGGGCAATCATGAAGGCATCGCCGACGACTTCGCCTGACATCGTTTCCTCGGCCGCAAGATGGTAAATGCGACGACGACCATCTCGTTGTGCCAAAATATGACGATTCACAAACGCGCGGACTTCTGAATCATTGCGCAATTTGTGGGTGATGTAACGTTGGTAGCGGCTTTGGGTGACAAAAGCCGTCAAGTCTTCAACGTCATTCTCCTGCATTTCCCGCAGGATGAGGTGCGGTGTTTCAATGGACGGAAGAATCGTGAGTGTCGTCATGGATTCATCATATGCAATGATTGCGCCAGCCGCAATTACGTTTGGAATATTGGCCATGAGTTAGAAATAATGGTGGCTCCGGGGCAAAGCCTCGCGGAGCCACTGTGGGCGTTAAAACCCTTTTTCGCCTTAGCGAATATCATGATCTGCATTTTTATCAATGCAGCTAGAATTACTACGAAATTCGAAGTTACTCACGTGATGCTACCAGGTGGCTTCATTGTCTGAGACCTCTCTCGTTGACAGTCAGACCGTCGCATTGAAATCGAGTCCCGGCAAATCACAATAAAGGACAGCATTGCTTAGGGTGCGATATCCACTTGCGACACTTGGCGCTTTTGCCTTCTTAAGAATTGTTCTAAACTGCGAGAACTCGAAACCTCCAGCAAAACGGAACGAAAATGGACAGCAAAACAGACACAACTGCGGGCAAGTGTCCGGTCATGCATACGTCAGCTGGTGCGCGATCAAGCAGTGACTGGTGGCCGAACCAACTGAACCTCAAACTTCTTCACCAGCATTCGGCAAAGTCGAACCCCTTGGGCAAGGCTTTCAATTATGCCGAGGCGTTCAAGTCACTTGACCTCAAGGCCTTGAAGAAAGACATCAACGCGCTGATGACAACGTCGCAAGATTGGTGGCCCGCAGACTTTGGTCACTACGGACCGTTTTTCATTCGCATGGCATGGCATAGTGCTGGCACGTATCGCACGGGCGATGGCCGCGGTGGTGCTGGCGACGGACAACAACGCTTTGCACCTCTCAACAGTTGGCCGGATAACGGCAATCTCGACAAGGCGCGCAGGTTGCTGTGGCCGATCAAACAGAAGTACGGCAACAAAATATCATGGGCCGATCTCATGATCCTCACAGGCAACTGTGCGCTGGAATCCATGGGTTTCAAGACGTTTGGTTTTGGTGGTGGTCGGGCCGATGTGTGGGAGCCGGAAGAAAGCGTTTACTGGGGCAATGAAGACACTTGGCTCGGTGACAAACGTTACAGTGGTGACCGCGACTTGGAGAACCCCCTTGCTGCCGTGCAGATGGGACTGATCTATGTCAATCCAGAGGGACCCAATGGCAAGCCGGATCCCATTGCAGCAGCGCGCGACATTCGCGAAACGTTTGCGCGTATGGCCATGGACGACGAAGAAACTGTCGCTCTCATTGCCGGTGGGCATACTTTTGGCAAGACCCACGGTGCGGGTCCGGTTACGCATGTGGGCCCAGAACCCGAAGGCGCACCAATTGAAGCACAAGGTCTTGGTTGGCTTTCAAGCTTCGGCAGTGGCAAAGGTGGAGACGCCATTACCAGCGGGCTGGAAGTTACGTGGACCACGACACCAACAAAATGGGGTGGCAACTACTTCGAAAACCTTTTCAATTTTGAGTGGGAACTGACGAAGAGTCCCGCAGGTGCGCATCAGTGGACACCCAAGAATGGCGGAGGTGCTGGCACTGTTCCCGATGCCCATGACCCCAAAAAGCGCCATGCACCTTCGATGCTCACGACGGATCTTTCCTTACGGTTTGATCCTGCATATGAGAAAATTTCCAGGCGCTTCCACAAGAACCCTGATCAATTCGCGGACGCCTTTGCGCGAGCCTGGTTCAAGCTGACGCACCGCGACATGGGTCCACGGTCGCGTTACCTTGGTCCGGAGGTTCCAGGCGAAGTGCTGATCTGGCAAGATCCGGTTCCTGCGGTTGACCATGCCGTGATCGATGCCAAGGACATCACCGCGCTGAAAGCCAAGATTCTTGCATCGGGACTTTCAGTGTCGGACCTTGTGTCGACCGCGTGGGCATCTGCTTCCACCTTCCGCGGTTCTGACAAACGCGGCGGTGCAAACGGTGCGCGCATTCGCCTCGCTCCGCAAAAGGACTGGGCCGTCAATCAACCTGCAACACTTGCAAAGGTCCTTGAGATTCTAACGGGCATTCAAAAAGCCCATGGCAAAGCGGTGTCGCTTGCCGATCTCGTTGTGCTCGGTGGATGTGCTGCGGTTGAAAAAGCGGCGAAGACTGCGGGGCACGATATTGACGTTCCCTTCACTCCGGGTCGCACGGATGCCACGCAAGAGCAAACCGACGTGGCCTCATTCGCTGCGCTCGAACCGATTGCTGATGGATTCCGCAATTATCAAAAGCAAGCCTACTCGATGTCGGCGGAGGAATTGCTCATTGATAAGGCTCAATTGCTGACGTTGACCGCGCCAGAGATGACCGTTCTTGTCGGTGGCATGCGTGCACTCGGTGCCAATGCAGGCGGTTCGCAACATGGTGTCTTCACCAAGCAACCAGAGTCATTGACGAATGATTTCTTCGTCAATCTGCTTGATATGGGAACTGTGTGGACAGCGACATCCACAGCCCAGGACGTTTTCGAAGGTCGTGATCGCACATCGGGCCAAGTGAAGTGGACGGCGACGCGGGTTGACCTTGTATTCGGATCAAACTCGCAGTTGCGGGCACTGGCGGAAGTTTATGCGCAAAGTGATGCGTCCAAAATGTTCGTGGCTGACTTTGTGGCTGCCTGGGCGAAGGTGATGAACGCGGATCGTTTCGACCTCGCCTGACCAGGTACCACATACAAAAAAAGGGCGACCTTGCGGTCGCCCTTTCTCATTTGATCTTCTGTTTATGCGTCGTCTTTGTTGGCAAGAAGCGCATTGTAGATGAGAGCGCCAATGGCTGCACCAATGATAGGCGCAACCCAGAACAGCCAGAGCTGCGAGATGGCCGGTGTTTGTGCAAACAATGCGACTGCCGTTGAGCGCGCTGGATTGACTGACGTGTTGGTCACCGGAATGGAAATCAAGTGGATCAGGGTCAGGCCAAGGCCGATGGCAATGGGTGCAAAGCCGGCAGGTACGCGCTTGCTCGTTGCGCCAAGAATGATGATCAGGAAGAATGCCGTCATCACAACTTCTGCAATCAAACACGCCAGCATCGAGAATTTACCGGGTGAGAATTCACCATAACCGTTGGAAGCGAAACCACCGGTGCCCGCAAAGTCTGCTTTGCCAGAAACGATGAGATAGAGGATCAAGGCACCAGCAACGCCGCCCAAGACTTGCGAGATGACGTAACCTGGAACTTCGTTCCAGGAAAAACGACCGGCGGTTGCCAGACCAACTGATACAGCTGGATTAAAGTGCCCACCCGAAATACCACCAACAGCATAAGCCATTGTCAAAACTGTCAGACCGAAAGCAAGCGAAACGCCATGCAGGCCAATGCCGACTTCCGGAAATGCAGCGGCGAGCACTGCGCTGCCGCATCCGCCCAACACAAGCCAAAAGGTTCCGAAAAATTCAGCTGCAAACTTGTTCATAAGAGTCCCCACTCGTTGCACCACCTATCGTGGCACCGCAATCCTAGCGTGATAAACCCAGTGCGACAAGCCTCGATTGCCTTCAGCGGCCTCTGCGGGCGACGCGTTCAATTTCTTCGCGCACCAGATTTTCCACCATGGTCGGCAGGTTTTCGTCCAACCAGTGACGCAACATGCCGCGCAGAAGTTCGCGCGTGATGTCTTCCAAGCTGCGATCACCACCGATGCGATTCATTATGGTTTCGGCCAGATGATCGAATGATGCCTGTGCAGATTGGGCACTGTGTTGTGACATCAAGGCTCCTGACCGATTGTTCCAAGCTGGTTGTGGTTCATAGGCTGGTTCGGCGCGGTAATACCGTGGGGGTGGAGGTGCAGGCTCTTGATCGTAGTCTGCAGCCGATTGAATTATGGTGTCGCGCAATGGCGGGTAAGATGGTCGCTGTTGTTCGTATCTTTCGCCGCGATCCAGTGGCTCGCGGCGCTCATTTTGACCTGACATGATGTTGGTGAAGTGGCCTGCCGCTTTCTTGGCTGCGCTGGCGCGTTCCAAATTGTTCCGGTCAACTTTCGCGCGGATTTCGTCGATCTCAGCGTGTGTGCCTTGACTGGTTCTTATGGCTGCACCACCATCCACTGACACTCGCATTTCGCGAATTGAACCCCGGGTCAATTTGCCCTGTTCATTCATTGACGTTGTTGACGACACCGAACCAGTTGGAGCGTTGGGTGCGGCCGCAACTGCTGGGGCTGCCCCTGCATCTTCATCATCGATCGCACGACGAATGGACGCCAATAAATCTTCTACCCTTGGTTCAACGGACACGTTCAACGACTCCCCGCACTTTTATCCAGCGGCGAATCATACGGTACCATCACCTGATTGTCGACGGGTGCAGTGGATTATTCCAGTGTATCTGCCTTGGTGCCAATCCACTTGTCCTTCACTTTTTTGTAGTGACGCTTTGGATCATAGATGCTGGTCGGAAGGCGCAGATTTTGGGCGGTCAACTTTCCCATCGAGCCAAGGACCTGGAAGGACGCGACAATATGATCGCGCTCTGCCGATACCAAGGCAACGCGTGCATTGAGCAATTCCTGCTGGGCATTCAAGACATCAATGGTGCTGCGTGAACCGACGAGGTATTCCTCGCGCACGCCATTGGCTGCCAATGAACTGGCGGCGACTTGTACTTTGGCTGACGCAATCGACGTGCGAGCGGCCAGCATGTTGTTCCAAGAACTGGTCACGGCTTCACGGACAGAGCGCGTGGCTTCGATAATCTCGATGCGCCGCTGACTTGCCACTTGTTTGGCTTGACGAACACCCGAATAGACCTGGCCGCCTTCATAAATCGGTATTGAAAGGACGCCCTGCACCTGAGCTGTGGTGCGCAGTCCCGTGCCGACAGACCAGTCGTCGGATGTGGTTGCACTGGCGCGCAATGACGCCTCAGGCAGAAGATCGCCTTTGACCACTTCGACATTGTGGCGCGCTGCGTCTTCAACATTGGCTGCGGCCAGAATGTTCGGATTGATCTTTTGTGCTTCAGACAGTGCGCTTGGCATGTTGCCAGGAACGCGTGCGGCCTTGGGAAACTGGAGTGTGCCCGGTGATTTGCCAATGAGGGCTTCGTAGGATGCGATACTGCCGGCAAGCTGTGCGCGTGCCGTGGCCAGACCTGAATTCGACTGACTCACACGGGCACGTGATTGCTCCACGTCTGTCCGAGTCACTTCGCCGACTTCAAAGCGCTGCCGCGCTGCGTTCAGTTGGTCTTGCAGGATGCCGACGTTTTGCTGGCGCAATTTCAGAATCTTGCGATCACGAATGACGTTCATGTAAGCTTGGACCGCGCGGAACAGGATATCCTGTTCAACGGACAACAGCTGTTGGCGACCGGCGGCAACGTTTGCTTCCGCACGTTTGATGCCTTCAACAGTCTTGAAGCCCCTAAATACCGGTTGATTCAATTGAATCGAAAGATTTGCCGGGTTGGACTCGTCGGTTTTATAGATTTGCTTTGAAACAAGTTTGCCTGCCACCACAGATGTATCTGTCTGGCGCACGATGTCCCAGCGATGGGATACGCTTGCTTCTGAAGAAATGATCGGACGCCAGCCAGCTTTGGCTTGCGGCACCTGTTCGTCGGTACCCCGTTGGCGGGCGCGTTCTGCGCGAAGGGTCGGATTATTGCGGTAAGCCTGGGCCAACGCCTGATCCAGCGTTTCTGCCTTTGCAACAGGCATCGCTGTAAGAACCGATAGGGCCGCCATGCAACCAAGCAATGCGGATTTCAAATTTGAAGCTGACACTCTCACCTCACCACTCTGTTGGCTACATTTCGTAGTCCAAGGCTCGTGGCTGAAGATGGCAGCCAGTGAGCCTTACGCCTTCCAATTGTCAGGTCCGTCGATCTTCGTCGACTGGACAGGTACCGCTACTTCCCTCCGGAATCAGCGGCATTAACTGTGTTTCGTCCAAAGCGGGGCATTAGGCAAACACAAATGCTGGCTCCGCGACGGAAAAACCGGGAAGGATTGATGTTGTTGCTTCAAAACCGTCCCGCCTTACCAAGTTTATATCCCTCCGTTGCCAGCTCGACAACCTGCACGCGGAATTTGGGCCAAAAGCTGCAATTATGCGACCTTCCGGCAACACTTGGTTGCAGATGGCCTCTGGGAGGACTGCTATTCGTCCTGCAAAGATGATGACGTCGAAGGGTGCGTCTGCCGGGACGCCATCGGTCAGTTGTCCTTCCACTGGCCTAACGTTCGGAAACTCCGCCATATTTGAGTTCAGTTTGCGCGCAAGGATTGAATCGCATTCCAACGCCGTTACTGTACGAGCTAATTTGGAAATAACGGCCGACCCGTACCCGGTTGCAGCGCCTACAACCAGAACGTGTTGGCCTTGGTCAATTGCAGCAATCTGAAGTAGCCTTGCGAATGTCATAGGCGCCAGCAGCACGCGACCATGCCCGAGTGGCAGGTCTTCGTCGGCATAGGCTGCGAATTTGAGATCGTCGGGCAGGAAGTGCTCACGCGGAACAGCCTCCATGGCGTCCAGGATCCGGTCGCTGGTTATACCGTTGGGCCGCAGTTGGCCGTCGATCATGAGTTTGCGGGCGGCGGTGAAGTCAAACATCCGGGTGTGCTTATCCTAGCGAAACCTCCTTGTCAGGTCCTGCGGGACACCTCTCCACAATATGTTTTGCTGATATGAAATCAGAGTGTTGTTTCATTAAGAGGCTTCCGATATAGAGCGCTGCTCTTGAGGCCTCGTGGCGGAGTGGTTACGCAGAGGACTGCAAATCCTTGCACCCCAGTTCGATTCTGGGCGAGGCCTCCAATCTCTCAAAAAAAACTTGGCTCCCTACCCTATTTGGGGGGTGCGGTCGCATCAGACGTTAGTTAGCCTTCCCACAGTCGAAGGAGAACAACCATGGCTATCATCATCGGCACCAACGGCAGCGACAATCTCATTGGCACTGACGGGGACGATACGATCAATGCCCTGGCGGCGCCGGTCGGGGGAGCCGACACCGTGGATGGCGGCAATGGCTTTGACACAATTGTGTTCAGCGGATCGCTGCAGAGCTATGATCTTCTTGGTGTTTCATTTGACAGCAACGGCAACTACTCTGCTCTCAGCGACAAGACAGCCCCCTCAAGCAGCGCACCATATCATACATACTTGCAAAGCATTGAACGCGTTGCTCTAGAAGGGCGCTTCGATACCGTGATTTTCAGGTATGGCGGCAACACCGTCAAAGAGTTCATTTCCAATGGATTGAGTCAAGTCATTCTGCGGAGCGACGAAGCGGTAAACGATTTCATCTCCATCGTCGAGGACAACAGCGGGGGTTGGGGCAGCATCGGGAGATATGATGGAAATGATGTCCAGACATACCAGCTTTACTTTGAGAAGGTGAACACTTTCCAGACCGGCGCTGGCAATGATGACCTTCGTGTAGTCGTCATGCCTGGTGTCAACAAAGGATACGTGGTTGATCTCGGCGAGGGCGATGATAGTGCATCACTGGGCAGCGGAAGTGACAGTGTTCATGGCTGGACTGGGACTGACTCGATTGTTGGCATGGGTGGAGCCGACAGTCTATTTGGCGATGCAGGTGACGACAATCTTTATGGCGAAAGCAGTGCCGACAGGCTCGAAGGCGGCAGCGGCAGTGACCAGATTTTTGGCGGCACGGGAGCCGACGAGCTGTATGCGGATGGCAGTGGCTCAGGCGATCTCAACGACCGCGACTATCTGGCTGGCGGTGCCGGCGCGGACAAGATTTTCCTCGCCAGTGGGCGCGATGAAGTGTTCTTCGCCTCCGCCTCGGAAGGTGCTGACCTGATTTCAAACTTCAACGCACGTATCCCGCTGCTGAACCAAATCGACGACAGGATCCTGCTCGATAATGCCGGTTTCCGCCCCAGCATGGCGGAGGGACGGCTCAATCCTGCCAATCTGCTGATTATTCGGACGGGCTTTGAACGGCAGGATGGCAACGACTTTTTCGTCTACCGCCAATCCGACGACACGCTGTGGTTCGATGCGGACGGAAGCAGACCCGCGCAGGCCACTCTGATCTGCGATTTCACCAACGACGTGAACCTGACAGCAGGGAACATTCTGATCGTTTAAAACTATAGGACAGGAGAACAACCATGGCCATCATCACCGGCACCAACGGCATCGACAATCTCATTGGCACTGACGAGGACGACATTTTTTACGTGTCCGGAGGCGAAGACACTTTAGATGGCGGTGCGGGGTACGACACCTTGTATTTTTCCACCAACGCCCTTCCTGTAGGTAAATTACTCTTGGAAATATCAGGTTCGACATATTCGATTCTCAAAGACGGTGTCCCAGACACGATTTTCGGGCTAGGCACTGTCACGGGTTTTGAAAAGATTGTCATTGACGACACCGTTGATGAAGTCTTCTTCACGGCCGTTGACCCCTCCATCAAAGAAATTTTGTGTCTCAGGGGTAACGGTCACCTGTCTTCTGAAGTTGTCTTCGGTGATTACCAAGATGACTTCGTCACCATCACTCGTGAATCGAGCGAGCGCGGTGCAGGTGGCACGATGGCAAGATACGACACTGCGGGCACCCAGACATATCAATTGTTCTTCGATGGATTTGAGGGCTTTGGTTTAGGCGGCGGCAATGATGATATTCGGGCAGATCCCAGTGTGACGGACGATATAGATGTGTTTTTGGGAGAAGGGAACGATACTTCGTCTCTCGGTGCAGGAGACGACAGCGCAAGTGGAGGTGACGGCATTGACTCAATTGTTGGCATGGGGGGCAGAGATCTACTCGAAGGAGACGCAGGCGACGACGCGCTCTACGGCGGCACTGGCAAGGATAACCTATTTGGCGGCACGGGCGACGACCAGCTCTTTGGAGATGAAGGCGATGACCAGCTCAACGGTGGCGCAGGTTTCGACCGCATGTACGGCGGCATGGGGGCGGATGCGATCACCAGCGGTGGTGGTGGCCTGAACGGCTTGGGCGACTATGTCGACGGCGGAGTGGGCAACGACACGATCACATTTGGTTCCGGTATCAACCGCGATAGAGTCTACTTTAATCAATCAGGCTATCTGAATGCTGACGCCATCAACGGCTTCCATGCATTCGACTTCCTGGGTGGTGTCGAAGATCGCGTGTTGTTGGAAAACACGGGATTCATTGCTTCGCTCGCCATTGGCCAGATCGCCGCCGCCAACTTCCGCTCCCGCCCCAACGATGCCCGCGCACTCGATGCCAACGACTACTTCATCTTCAACCGCGCTAATGATGCGCTCTGGTTCGACCCTGACGGTAGCGGCAGGGTTTACAGTGCCGAACTGATCTGTGACTTCAGCAACGACGTGAGCCTCACGGCGGCGAATTTGCTGATCGTTTAGTTCAGGAAAAGCGGGTCATTCGCAGGCCGGTGAAACCGACGCGGACGGCGAAATCGGGCCAGCGCTTGTGGACATAAAGTCCAAGTGAGACTGTGGCGCGGCGGCGGAAGCGGCGGACAAAGGCAAAATCCACCGACAGGATAACGAGGCCCAGCGGCAGCATCCAGAAGCCAAGAATGGGAAGAAAGCCAAGAAAGCCGCAGACCACCAGCAATAGTCCCAAGACGACGCGCAGCACCGGATGGCGCGGCACCGGCATGGAGTATTTCATGATCTTGACACGTTTCATTGTGGTCCCCGGACACCAGAATGTAGTGGCGGGTTGCACGAAGGCAAGTGGAGAATCGTCAAATCATTAAAATATCATTGTTTGAGAGGTCGAAGTTGTTGGTGAGGTCGGCGATTTTTATGGGGGCGGTGGTGCCCTTGCCGTCGGCGTCGAACCAGAGGGTATCGTCGGTGGTGCGGTAGATGAAGAAGTCGTTGGCGTCTCCGGCTTTGTTATTGGTGCCGGACTTGAAATTGGCGGCCTTGAGCTTGCCGGCGTAAGTGCCGTAGCCAAAGACTTCGCCGTGGAAAACAACTTTTTCGCCCTTCTCGAACTTGGTGATATTGTCTCCACCATCATGGGGTGACGTAAAAATATATCTGTCAATTCCTTTGCCGCCCATCAGCGTGTCGACGCCAAGGCCGCCGCTGATAGAGTCGTTGCCTCGGCCGCCCGATAGCCTGTTTGCGACTTCGTTGCCGATCAGTACGTCCCTGGACGAACCGCCAATTGCATTTTCGATGACAACACCGTTTGCAATCGTAAATCCTCCAACAGCTGAAACCGTCGAACCTTCACTGAAAACACCGATACTGATTGGAGTTGCAAACGAAATGAATCCGCCAGCGCTTTCGCCAATCAATGTGGCGGCCCGCAGGTCGATCCTCGTTCTGGTATACCCCAAGTGGGCAATAGTGTCATTTCCGCCTGCGTCCCAAATGCAGGTGTAACTCTCCTTGCCCAACAGGGAATAGAAATTATCGCCGGTGTTGGTGGCGGTGTTTGCGCCGTAGATCAATTGAATGGCCGCAATATCAAGGGCCATTGGCGATCCGGTGTGGCCAGAAGAATGACTTCCAACATTCTGGTAACGATTGTAGGACATCACGCTGTAGACATTCTGGTTCAGATTGAATTCACCCAGTTCGCCGTATTCCTTGGTGACTCCCGGAAAGCTTCCTATTGGATCGTGTGGGTGGCTCAGACCCAGCGCATGACCAATTTCGTGAACCATGGTGGCAAACGCAATGTAACCTGGCTTTTGCGGACTGTCTTGCAACTCCATCATGTTGTACTGGCCGAAGAGCGGTCCGTCAGTATATAGCAATGGCAACCTATGAGATCCCAACAACGAACTCGGCATTGACGTGTAATCCAGCTCCTCAATCAGGTCTGCATTTTCAGCACTATCAACACGTGTGAACGTTACATTGGTGACTGCGGCCCAAGTCTGAAATGCGGCAGCAATTGCGTCGTTGTAGACTTGCCCCCAACCATCTGTGCCTAGACTTCCGAATATCTCTGGTACCGGCAAGAAATACTTCAAGGCAACTGGTTGGCCGGGTGTTGCAATTACAAAGGATCCACCGCTGATGAGACTGTCAATCCATGGATTGGCACCATCTGTGGGCGTCCCATCGCCCGTTGTCATCTTCGCCATAAGATCTGCTCAAAACCTTGGATTCAGTTGAGATTTGACCATAGTTGCGAAGGCGATAACACCCTGTGCTGCGAAACACTCAAATTTTCGAATTCCGATTCACGCTTTGCGCATTATCGGTTCTACCCAACATCCCCAATTTGGGGGGTATCGATAAATTAAATCGCCTGTTTCAGGTCGTCGAGCAGGTCTTTCACGTCTTCCAGACCAACCGAAAGCCGCAACATGCCGTCGGTGATGCCCATCAAGCTGCGGGCTTCCGGGCCGATGTTGCGGTGCGTCGTGGACGCGGGGTGGGTCATCAGGGATTTGGCGTCGCCGAGATTGTTGGAAATATCGACAAGACGGAGATTGCGCAGCACATCAAAGGCGCGTTTTTTACCGCCTTCCACTTCGAAGGTGACCATGGTGCCGCCGAGCGTCATCTGGCGGCGGGCCAAAGCCTCTTGCGGGTGGCTGTCGAGATGAGGATAGATGACTCGCTGAATACCCTTCATGGCGGAGAGGTGCTGGGCCACGGTGTGGGCCGATTGGCTTTGCGCTTCAACGCGGAGTTTGAGAGTTTCGAGGCCTTTGAGCAAGACCCAGGCATTGAACGGCGAGAGCGATGGTCCGGTGTGGCGAAGGAATGGCTTCAGAAGTTTTTCCTTGAATTCGAGCGTTGACACGATGGCACCGCCGAGCACCCGGCCCTGCCCGTCCATGTGTTTTGTGCCTGAATAAACAATAACATCCGCGCCCATCTTCAAGGGTTTTTGCAAGATGGGAGTGGCGAAAATGTTGTCGACGACAAACAAGGCGCCGTGTTTCTTGGCCAATTTTCCGACCGCTTCAATATCGACGATATCGAGCGTGGGGTTCGATGGTGTTTCGAGGAACACGCATTTGGTTTCGGGCTTGAAGGCACTCTCCCAGGCGGCCAGGTCGTTACCGTCGACGAGCGTATAGGTGATGCCGAAGCGCGGCAGGATGGCTGTTATGATTTGATAGCAGGATCCGAAGAGCGCTTTTGACGACACGATGTGGTCGCCGGTTTTCAGGGTGCAGGCGAGCGCGCCATAGACCGCGGCCATGCCGGAGGCGACGCCATAGCAGGCCTCTGCCCCTTCGAGCAGGGCCAGGCGCTGCTCGAACATGGTGACCGTGGGATTGCCGTAGCGCCCGTAGACGTAGGCGTCGGGATCGTTGTTGGTGCCGTCGAAGCGGGCCTCAGCGGTTTCCGGCGCGTCATAGACAAAGCCGGAATTGAGATAAAGGGCTTCCGATGTTTCACCATAGGGCGAGCGTTCGAGACCGCCACGCACGAGTTTGGTGGCGTCGCCCCAAGAGGGGGCGTTCTTGATGCGGGTCTTCTTGGTCATTCAGCTTTGTACCCAGGGAAGGCCGGCATGTTTCCAGCCATTGGAGCGGCTACGGTGACCTTCGGCATCCTTGTCGCCCTCGAAGCCCTGAGCCACGTTCCAGCAGTTGGTGTAGCCAGCGTTGGTGAGGGCGGTGGCAGCCGAGGCCGAACGCGCACCGGAGCGGCAGATGCACAGAATTTCCGTGTCCTTTGGCAGTCCTGCGGCTTCCACTTCGGTTACGAAATTGGCGTTGACGTCCATCATCGGGTAGACCTGCCACGACAGGCGGATCAATCGCTCGACTTGCGGCACACCGACAAAAGTCCATTCGGGTTGGGTTCGCACATCCACAAGCACGGCTTGAGGATTATTCTTCAACCGATTGAATGCCTCAGCGGGCGGAATATCACCACGGTACATTGATCACCTATTGCGTTGGTGTCAGTTCCTTAGCCGATGACTCTGCCAAAGCCTAGAGCGTTCAAAGAATGAAATCGTCGGCGGCCAGGGTGATCAGTCCTTTCAGTGCAATCTGGAAATCAGCCTTGCCGTCACCATTCACATCGCCAGCCACAATTGTTCTGTCATTGTCTGTGCCTACCACGTTCTTCTGGCTGTAGCGCAACTCGCCAGCCACTTTGTGGAAACCGCTGGTTTCAATGAATGTGAATGCGCCGTTGCCAGCCGTTTTTGACGATGCGTCAATCGTCAACAGGTCAATGACGTCGTCGGCGCCATTGAAATCCGTAATCAAGTCGCGGGTGGTCCCGGTCGTGCCAGAGTGGCTCTTGTTGTTAAAGTCAAACGTGTCCTTGCCTTCGCCACCAGTCAGGATATCGCGGTCCTTGCCGCCGTTGAGATAATCATCGCCCGCAAGGCCAAACAGTTTGTCTTTGCCAGCAAAGCCATAAATCCAGTCGTTATCGCTGCTGCCTGTCAGTGTGTTTGCGCTGCTCGTCCCGTTGATGATTTCAGGAGTCACATTGCCGACGTTCAGCGTGTAGGTGGTGCTGGTCAGGGCACCCGTCACAACGGCGACGCTGAAACTGGATTTTGTTTCGAAGTCCAGTGATGTTCCTGCCCGGAGATACAGACTGCTATCGAGCACTTCAAATGCGGCTGAATCCGCACCTGTTAGTGTGAACGCATTGCTGCCGCCATCGAGATCCGTGACTGCGATGTCGGCGACCTTGATGCGTGCCGAGGTTGATGTGTTTTCAGCAATGGACGGGGTGGTGTTGGTTAGTCCTAGTGCCGTTGGCGCATCGTCAACTGCCGCAATGTCCACTGTGACCGTTTGTTCAACTGTCGCTGTATTGGCATCCCTGATGACGATGGTGAATGCGTCGGCCCCGTTGGCATCGGCGTTTGGCGTGTAAGTGAACGTGTCGCCAGTGAATACGACCGTGCCCTTCGATGGTTGCGCTGAAGATTTGACCGTGTAAGTGAGCGATGTGCCGTCGATGTCTGTTGCGCCAATGTTCACCGCTTCTGACGGCGTATCTTCTGTGGTTGTGACAGTGTTAGTTGAGACTGCTGTTGGTGCAGGATTGAGGACTTCGAAGGCACCGAGATCGCGGGCAGAATTGTTGGCGTTGACAACATTCACAAAATTGAATGACGCGTTGTTGGCGTAGTCAAAACCCGTGGCTGAGAAGTCGGCCCTATCCAAGGCGTAGTTGCCAGAGTTTACCTTCAAGGACACATATTGGACCCCATTTGGATCCGTCGACAACAGGCCGCCGCCATTGGCCGCAAGATTAGCGAATGTGGCCAAAGCCGTAGTGACGTCGCTGCCGAATATTTTGCCACCGTTTTGAACTGTCGCGCCTGAGACGTTCGAGACAATATCGGTATCGCCGCCATTGGCAATCGTGATCGAATTGGCAATCTCGAGGCCGCCGCCGCCTGTTGTGCGGAAGGCGTCGCCGCTGCCGTCAGCACTGTTGCCGGTGATTGTCGAGGTGTAGACTTTGGCGATGCTGGCTTGCAGTGCGCCTCCATTGCCAGATGCCGTGTTTCCACTCAAGGTGACATTTTCAAGTGTCGCGATTGACGTTGAAAAAACTGCGCCACCGTTGGTTGCGACGTTGCCGCTCAGTGCCGTGTCTGTCAGATTTACGAGGGATTGGCCATTGACGCCGCCGCCATCGCCACTTGCCATGTTGCCGCTGATTGTTGAATTCGTGACCGCGAGATCGCCCGCTGCAAATACACCACCGCCATCGACGCCACTTCCGCCCGTAATCACGAGGCCGTTGAGGGTCAAAGCTGCAGTGGACTTCAACACCTGCACGTTGTCTGCCAGCAAACCAGTAGATGCGGCGATGTCGGTAATGTTGGCGATGCCGATGGTGATGTCGTTATCACTGGCGTCACCAGTCAGCGTCACGTCAGGACGGTCATCGCCGTTGATGTCGCCGTCAATGGTCAATGCCTCTGTGATATTGAGAGTGCTGGAGACGCGGATCAGTCCGCCACTAACACCTGGTGCAAAAACGATGGTGTCTGCACCAGCGTTAAAATTTGCGAGGGTGACGGCTTCGCGCAGCGATGTTATATTCTCGTCAGCGTCAACTGTGTCGGCAGTGGTCGTTACTACAATAGTACCCATGGTCCGTCCCCCAAAATCCAAGCAAATTAAGCATGAATAGTAATAGAGGTTAACTTGACTTGCAAGCGGTTGTGAAACCGAGGTTAATTGGTGCCAATATTGACAGGGTTAGTACTATCGGCGGCAAAGTGCGTTAGCTACCTTGGCCTGTCATCGAAGGCATCAGGCCAACAGGAAATCATCGAGTTTCAAACTCTCGATCCAGCGAAATTCAATCATCGCATCCGCCAACCTGTCGCCGTTATTGTCGATGCGCAGCATTGAACCGTCAAAATAAAACGATCCGGTACCACCGACGAAGTCGACATGTGTATACGCGAGTGGTCCAAACGCGCGAAGATCAATTTTGTCTTCCCCGATAGTGAAGCCCTCGACAATGTCGACCGTGCTTGCCGTCGTACCCGTATCACCAGGTGCAAATACCAGGGTGTCGACGGCACTGCTATTGTCCCAAAGTGTCATTTTATCTGCGCCGATCCCACCCATGACTATATCTGCACCTTCGCCAGCATTGATTACATCATTGCCTGCACCACCTTCGATGATATCAGCTCCATGGTTGCCGTGGATTTCGTCGCTGTCGTCGCCACCTCGTAAAATCTCAGCATTGCGTCCACCATGGATCTTGTCGTTTCCTGCGTCGCCATCAATGACGTTAAATCCCCGGCCAGCACCCAACGTATCATTGCCTAAACCACCGTCAATTTTGTCATTGCCATAGTCATCCCATATTTCATCGTTTCCTGCGCCACCAAGCATCGTGTCTGCTCCGTGGCCACCGCCAACCTTGTCGTTGCCATCTCCGGCATCAATGAAATCAGAACCAAAATCATCGAATATCTTGTCGTCACCGGCACCGCCATACGTGATGTCGTCACCTTTGCCCCCGCCCATCATGTCGTTGCCGATGCCACCGTCGAGGCTGTCATTCCCGCTTTCGCCCCAGATGCAATCGTCTCCTACTCCGCCTGAAAGTCTGTCCCAGCCTTGGGCACCACCAATGTCATCGTTGCCGTCTTGGCCGTCTATTGTGTCGCTACCCTTGTCGCCCCACAATTCATCGTCACCGTTGCCACCGAACATCTGGTCGTTTCCGGTTCCACCACTTGATACGTCATTGCCATCTCCGGCCAGAACTATGTCATTACCTCCATCCGCCCAGATGTGATCATCGCCGGCACCAGCGTCAAATGTCTCGTTGGCAGCCCCAGCGATGGCACCGCTGTACTTCCCCGAGAAAAGTTCGTTTCCGCCTGCGTCTCCAAACACATAGCTGCGTCCGTTCAGGAAGTAGTTGAGCCATCGCGCCACGTCGACAACCCGCTCATTTTGGTTGCCGTCTTCGTTCACGAAGCGGCCGTTCTTGACATCAAACCCGACGTGGAACACAGCATCAACCACCGTATCAATCAAAGCACGGCCTTGGAATTCGAGCTTGCCCCCGTCATTCTGAAGTACGTGAAACCCTGTTTCAATGTTGCCTTCATCATCACCGTGTGCTGCAACAAATCGGGCATTTAGCACCGGATCAGACTGGATCATTTGTGACGCTTGGGCAAGTTCAGTTGGTGAAAGGACACCGTCATCATTCATTCCCGTAGCTGACAGAACTTCGGCAATGATGGCGTTCAATTCGCGAATTGCGCTGAAACCCGCCGCCAAGTCTTGTGCACTTACTCTGTTGGTTAAGCCTGAATCGGCCGCCACAGCAGCAACGATTGATTCCAACTGGTCGGTCATTTCAAGAATTGTAGGCATTTGCTCCCCCTTTGACGCAGCATCCGGACAGTTTCGCCAGACTTGGTTCTGAAACAGATGCAGTGCCAGCGATTAAAAGTGCGTGTCAAACTTCGATAGAAGTTTGGCCAAATTGAAGACAGCAGCGCGCTGGGCTACACCTCCTAATTCGTTGGCAATTGCGACGACTATCTGGCACGAACTTTGAGACTTTTTGGCACTTTGCTCGCCCAGATTCACAATTAAGACTGGAGAAAACAAGAGGTATGCCCATGGTCAAGACCACCCTGCCCGCAAGAGCCGATGTCATCATCGTCGGTGGCGGTATCGTCGGATGTTCGATAGCCTATCATCTCACCAAGATTGGCATCACCAATGTCGTCGTCCTCGAACGCAAGCAACTGACTTCCGGTACGACGTGGCACGCCGCTGGTTTGGTGGGGCAGCTGCGGGCATCGCGCAATCTCACGGAATTGGCAAAATACACCACCGGACTGTTTGAAGGTTTGGAGAAGGAAACCGGCCAAGCAACAGGTTTCAAACAGAATGGCTCGATTTCCATTGCACTGACTGATGGACGGCTGGAAGAACTTATGCGCGGTGCGTCGATGGCCAGAAGCTTTGGACTCGACGTGCAGGTGATTTCGAAAGACGACATTCACGCCCGCGTTCCGCACTACAATATGGAAAACGTTAAGGGCGGCGTGTTCTTGCCTAAGGATGGTCAGGTCAATCCCATTGACGTGACGCAGGCGCTGGCGGCGGGGGCGCGGTCCCGGGGTGCGCAGGTCTTTGAGAACACCAAGGTGACGCGCATCTTGACCAAAGACGGAAAAGCCGTTGGTGTCGAAACGACCGACGGCACAATCATGGCGGACAAAGTGGTTGTGGCCACGGGCATGTGGTCGCGTGAACTCGGCAAGTCCATCGGCGTGTCGATCCCGCTTCATGCGTGCGAGCATTTTTACATTGTGTCCGAACCAATTGCAGACCTGCCGCGCAACATGCCTGTGGTGCGGGTGCCCGATGAGTGCACCTATTACAAGGAAGATGCCGGCAAGCTGATGGTGGGTGCGTTTGAACCGAAGGCCAAGCCCTGGGGCGGCGGCGGGATTGATGACGAACACGCATTTGTCACGCTGCCGGAAGACATGGATCACTTCGAGCCAATTCTGGCGAGTGCCATCAACCGCGTGCCATTGCTGGAGACGGCCGGCATTCAGCTGTTCTTCAACGGACCAGAGAGTTTCACGCCGGACAATCGGTATTATCTTGGCGAAGCGCCGGAACTGCGCAATCTCTATGTGGCGACCGGTTTCAATTCCATTGGAATCCAATCGTCCGGTGGTGCGGGCCTTGTGTTGTCGCAATGGATCAAGAATGGATATCCGCCGATGGATGTGAACGGCATCGATATTCGCCGCATCCATCCGTTTCAATCCAATGCAAGTTATGTGCGCGAGCGCGTGAGTGAAACGCTGGGGCTGTTGTATGCCATGCACTGGCCGTATCGGCAGGCAGAGACATCACGTGGAGTGAGGCGTTCGCCGTTCTATCAGCACACGAAGCAGTTGGGAGCGGTGTTTGGTGAAGTGAACGGTTGGGAGAGACCGAACTGGTACGCGCGGAATGGTGTGAAGCCGGAGTATGAATATTCATATGGTCGGCAGAACTGGTTTTCGTGTGCGCAGCACGAGGCCGATGCACTGAAAAATGATGTGGTGTTTTACGATCAATCTTCATTTGCAAAATATGAGGTGAAGGGGCGTGATGCTTGCACGGTTTTGAACCACATCAGTGCCAACACCATCGATGTTGCGCCGGGCAGAATTGTTTATACGCAATGGTTGAATGAGCGCGGCGGCATCGAAGCTGACCTGACAGTCACGCGGCTGGCGGAAGACCGTTTTCTTGTGGTGACGGGAGCTGCGCCACAAACGCGCGATATGGCCTGGCTGAAGCGCCACACGCCGGTGGATTCACGATGCGAAGCCTTCGATGTCACGTCTGGGCTGCCGATGTTGTCCATCATGGGGCCGAAATCCCGGGCGCTATTGGAAAGCCTGAGCGGCGATGACTTATCCAATGCCGCGTTTCCGTTTGGCACGTCGAAAATCATCGAGATTGGATATGCAAAGGTGCGCGCGAGCCGGATTACCTATGTGGGTGAACTCGGTTGGGAACTCTACATTGAAGCCGAGTTTGCGGCCCATGTGTTCGACGTCATCGCGGCGGCGGGTACAGCTTTCAACCTCACTCCGGCAGGCATGCACACCATGAACAATGCCCGCGTTGAGAAGGCCTATCGCCATTGGGGGCATGACATTTCCGATGAAGATACGCCGGTGGAAGCTGGCCTTGGCTTTGCTGTCGGTTGGACAAAAGCTGATTTTCTTGGCAAAGCCGCTGTCGAAAAGCAGAAGGCCGCTGCGGTTCAGCCCAAGCGCTTCGTGTGCCTGGCTTTGCACGACACTTCCGAAGCCGCACCGCTGATGTATCACGAGGAACCAATCTATCGCGATGGGGTTCTGGTTGGAGCAACGACATCGGGAGCGTGGGGTCACCGCGTGGGCGCGTCGCTGGGACTTGGGTATGTGAAAAACGCGGCTGGCGTGACCAAGGACTGGCTCTCGTCTGGCCGATGGGAGGTGGAAATTGCGTGGAAAAAGTATCCGGCTACGGTACAGTTGCAAAGCTTTTACGATCCGCAGGGTGTCAGGATCAAAGTGTAACGTCAGACGAAGTTTGTTCTTTATTCCGAACGAAACGTATCCTATATAGTCTTATCGACATACAATGGAGGTTCCCATGGCACTGCAACTTGGTGATATTGCCCCTGATTTTGAAGCCGACACGACCGAAGGCCGGATCAAGTTCCACGACTACATCGAGGGATCGTGGGCCGTTCTGGTGTCACACCCGAAGGATTTCACGCCCGTTTGCACCACGGAACTGGGTGCGATGGCCGCCAAAGCGCCGGATTTCGAGAAGCGCGGCGTCAAGCTCATCGGCATTTCGGTGGACAGCGTGGATGATCACCTGCGCTGGAAAAACGACATCAAGGACGTGACGGGAGCGACCGTGAACTACCCCATGATTGGCGACAGCGACATGACGGTGGCCAAGCTTTACGGCATGATCCACCCCAATGCATCGGGCGAGGCCAAGAACCGCACGGCAGCCGACAACGCGACGGTGCGCAATGTCTACGTCATCGGCCCGGACAAGCGCGTCAAGCTGATGGTGACTTATCCCATGAGCACGGGGCGCAACTTCGATGAAATTCTGCGGGTCATCGATTCCCTGCAACTGACGGCGACAAAATCGGTGGCAACGCCTGCCGACTGGAAGCCCGGCGACAAGGCCATCATTCTCGCTTCGGTTTCGGACGAGGCCGCCAAGGAGAAATTCCCGCAGGGCTGGAAAACCCTGAAGCCCTATTTGCGTCTGGTTGATGTGGGCAAGTAAGCGGCGGTTCTGCCTCGGCTTTTTGCAAGATGGCTCCCCGAGTTGGACTCGAACCAACGACATTTCGATTAACAGTCGAATGCTCTACCAACTGAGCTATCAGGGAATGCTGGCGGCGCTATAGCAGAGGGATTCCGTGGGGCAAAGAAAAAAGCGCATGTTTTCAATAAAAAGCTAGAAAAGGAAAATAATGCTTGACATCGCACGGAGGGTGTGCTAGATATCGCTATAGTCGCCAGAAGTGAAGCCCCGGTGACCCATCCCCAAGCAATAGGTTTGAAAGCACGGAAACCGACGTT
>CAWJXD010000014.1:0-95488 GCA_963846785.1 uncultured Alphaproteobacteria bacterium
GATGGCCAAAAAAAATCCCCGCCCGCGAATGTCGCCCACAGCGTCTACATCTCGAAAGGCGTCTGCCAGCATGCTTGTAAAATGCGACTCTGTCGCAGCCACTCGTTCCACGAGTTTCTCGCGTGTCACAATGTTCTGCACGGCCACACCCGCAGCACAACAAGCCGTATGACCTGTAAACGTATGACCGGTTTGTGCGACACCGATCACCTGGTGCACTTTGTCGATGTAGATTGCCGCACCCAACGGCAAATATCCAGCCGCCAGCCCTTTGGCGACAGACATGATGTCAGGTTCAACACCATCCTTCTCCAGGGCACGCCAGGTGCCACTGCGACCAGCGCCACACATCACCTCATCGGCAATCATCAACACACCGTACTTGTCACAAATCTTCCGCACCTGCTTGGCATAGCCGGCAGGGGCCGGAACACATCCTCCGGCAGCACCGACAACTGGTTCGAAAATAAACGCCGCGATGTTCTGCGCACCTTCGCGTAAAATCGCCTCTTCCAATTCTTGTGCACACGCAGCGCCCGCCGTTTCGGCTGTAGCGCCAGCAATCGGCCGATAGGCATTCACTGGCGATATGCGAACTGCATCGATGTATGCACCTTGAAACGCCACCCGCCGTTCATGAAAACCGGACACCCCCAGTGCACCAAGCGTGTTGCCGTGCCAGCTTCTCTCGCGGGCAATGAACTTGCGTCGCGACGTTTGGCCGAGCGCGTATTGGTACTGCAATGCGAGTTTCAGACAGCTTTCGACGGCCTCCGATCCACCCGATACAAAAATCATGTGCCGAAGCGTACCGCCACAGCGCTGGGTGATGATTTCCGTCAGTTCTTCCAGCGCATCAGTCGTGAAATTGTAGCGATAGCCGTGCGCGATGCGATCCAATTGTGCCTTGATGGCCGCATTCACTTCCTCGTTGCCATGGCCAATGCAATAGACCGCTGGCCCGCCTGACCCATCAATATATTGCTTGCCGTCCGCGTCATAAAGATAGCAGCCCTTGGCCCAGGCAACCTTCGGCAGGCTGTTGATGGATTCGATTTGGGAGGGAAGCGGCGATGTTGTCATGATGCTCTTGCGGCGCGCAATCAAAATGTGGTGTTCTCATCCAACAATGATCACACTCTACGACGATACGCAACGCCTGCACGCCCCCACATCCTTTATGGTGGCAGGCAGGCCACAGCCCATTCCCGAAACACCGGCCCGCATCGACATGTTGATGAAAGGTGTGGGCTATGTCGCAAGTCAGGTCGAACAACCGCCACCTGTCACCACGGACGACATCGCCACGGTCCACGATCGCCGCTACTTGAAATTTCTCGAATCCTTGCGCGAACGTTGGGCCCATGTGCCGAACTCCAGCGACATTCCACTGCCCAATGTCTACGCCATCCAGCGTGCTTCACTGCCACCCATCGGTTATCCTGAAGCCGTGGTGGGGCAGGCGGGCTATCATCTGGGTGATGGCGCATGCCCTGTCACGGAACACACACTTGCATCAGCCATGGCCAGCGCCGCCTGTGCCATCGAGGGTGCCCGCCGCGTGGCATCAGGCACCCGTCTGATCTACGCGCTGTGCCGCCCGCCTGGACATCATGCCGCGTCGGATCTCGCTGCCGGCTTCTGTTTCTTCAACAATTCCGCTCTTGCCGCCCAGCACCTCAACGCACAGGGACACCGGACGGCAATCCTAGATATCGACGTGCATCATGGCAACGGAACCGAAGCCATCTTCTATGACCGGGCCGATGTGTTGACAGTTTCTATCCACTGTCATCCCAAACGCTTCTATCCATTTTTCTGGGGCTATGCGGAAGAAACCGGACGCGGGGCAGGCGAGGGCTTTAACCTCAATCTCCCACTCGAACGCGGCGCAGACATCAATACCTATCTGGCCGCACTGGAAATCGCGTTGCAACGCATCACTGATTTTGGCGCAACTCATCTCATCCTTGCCGCCGGTCTCGACATCGCCATTGATGATCCCTTCCAGGCTTTTGCCATCCGCACCGAAGATTTCGCGACAATTGGTGCCCGCATCGCTCAAATGCGCTTGCCGACAGTTGTTGTTCAGGAAGGTGGCTATCCGTCGGACTCTCTCGGCAACAATCTCGCATCGCTACTGAAAGGCCTGGGTGCATGAGTATCGCATATCGCGCCATGCGGCCCGGCCAGGAAGACGCCATTGCCGTGCAACTCCGGATGTTCGCCAAGGATATCGGCACACCCTATGAACCTACGATTACGGGTGACTCGCTTCGCAAAGTATCTGACATGTTGCACGTCACAGTAGCCGAAGACTCGGGCCTGCTCGTTGGCATCTGTTGTTGGATGATCATCTACTCAACCTGGCGCGGCATCAAAGGCGTCTACGTGGGTGATCTCTTTGTCATGGACCACGTGCGTGGCAAAAAGGTGGGCGAAAATCTCCTGCGGGCCGCAGCAAGAGACAGCGCCAAGCTGGGAGCGGCGTTCATCAAGCTTGAAGTCAATGTCTCAAACGAGCGCGCACAGAAGTTTTACAGCCGCATTGGTTTTGATCTCTCCAAAATAGATCGGCAAATGTTTTTGGAACCAGAACCATTTAATGCCTTTGTTGCAAGGAGCACCCCATGACCATTAAAACTGTCGGCTTGATCGGCGTTGGCCTCATGGGCCACGGTATCGGCAAGAACATTGTGGAGAAAGGTTTCGCGCTGAATGTCCTGGCACACAAGAATCGCGCGCCTGTTGATGATTTGGTAAAGCGCGGTGCAAAGGAGTTGAAGTCGGCAGCAGAAATTGCCCGTCACTCTGATCTCGTGATTTTGTGCGTCACGGGCACGCCGCAGGTCGAAGAGTCTGTGTACGGAGCACACGGCATTGCGTCCGCACTGCGGGAGGGACTGATCATTGCGGATTGCTCTACAGCAATTCCGGATTCAACCAAAAAAATTGCCGCCGATCTCGCCGCCAAGGGCGTGCATTTTGTCGACACACCGATGACGCGAACGCCCAATGAGGCTGAGTCCGGCACGCTTGGCCTCATGGTTGGTGGAGACAAAGCGGTGATCGACAAGATTCGTCCCGTCCTCGAAACCTTCAGCAATCTCATCGTGCCAACCGGACCTGTGGGCACTGGCCATCAAATGAAACTCCTGAACAATTTTCTGTCCATGGGCCACGCGGCCCTTGCAGCCGAAGCCATCAGCGTTGCGGCCAAGGCCAATATCGACATGAACGCCATGAAAGACGTGATCATGGGCGGCGGTGCTGCATCCGTCATGTTCGGTCGCCTCATCAATGTGCCACTGCACGATGACGATACGCATGCCAAATTCGCCATTCGCAATGGCCGCAAGGACTTGCGCTACTACACCAACATGACCGAAAACATGCCCGCCGCGTCATTCCTCGCCGAGGCCGTGCACCAGACATTTGTCGTCGCCGACAATCTGGGCTACGGCGACCGCTATGTCCCCCGCCTCATCGACGTCATGCACAAGTTGAACGGCATCAAATGATGTGGCAACCGCATCTAAGCAACAATCGGGAATCAGAATCGTGACAATTGCATTTGTGTTTCCAGGTCAGGGCAGCCAAGCCATTGGCATGGGCAAGGCCTTGGCCGACAATTTCGCGTCCGCCCGCGCCGTTTTCGCAGAGGTGAACGATGCCCTTTCGCAGGACCTGTCCAACATCATGTGGGAAGGTCCGGAGGCGACCCTCACACTGACGGAAAACGCCCAGCCCGCATTGATGGCCGTGTCCATGGCGGTCATGCGCGTATTAGAGGCCGAGCATGGCATCAATGTCGCCAACACCGCAAAATTTGTGGCGGGTCACTCGCTCGGCGAATACGCGGCCCTCGCCGCCGCCGGAACATTCTCGCTGGGTGATGCAGCCCGCCTTCTGAAAATCCGGGGCCAAGCCATGCAGGCCGCAACACCCGTCGGCACCGGTGCCATGGCGGCAATTCTGGGCCTCGACTTTGCAACAACCGCTGCAGTTGCCGCCGAAGCTGCCCAAGGCGACGTGTGTCAAGCCGCCAATGACAACTCCGATGGCCAGGTTGTCATTTCCGGGCACAAGGCAGCAGTCGAACGCGCTGCCGAAATCGCCAAAGCCAAAGGTGCAAAACGCGCCATCATGTTGCCAGTGTCAGCACCTTTCCATTGTGCGCTTATGCAACCCGCCGCTGACGCCATGGACGCTGCTCTTGCAACGACCAGCATGCATGCGCCGACGGTGCCGGTGATCGTCAATGTGAAAGCAACGCCTATCACCGACCCCGCAACAATCCGCGCGGCACTCGTCGAACAGGTGACAGGCACAGTGCGTTGGCGCGAATGCGTCGCCACCATGGTGTCCCACGGAACAACGAAATTCATCGAAATCGGCAGCGGGAAAGTCCTCACGGGCCTCGCCAAAAAGAACGCGCCAGAAGCACTGGCAATAGCAATTGGCACGCCCGATGACATCACCAACGCAATGGCACAATTAAAGGGATAATCATGTTCTCACTGCAAGGAAAAACGGCACTCATCACCGGCGCATCTGGCGGTATTGGTGCGGCCATTGCCAGAACCCTTCACACAGCAGGCGCAACCATCGCCATTTCAGGTACGCGCGTTGCGGTGCTCGATGAATTGAAAGCGTCGTTGGGCGGAAACCGCATTCATTGTGTCCCATGCAACCTCTCCAGCCCTGAAGACGTAGAGAAACTCGTGCCTTCTGCCGAAGCAGCGATGGGTGGCCTTGATATCCTGGTCAACAACGCCGGCATCACGCGTGATGGTTTGGCCATGCGCATGAAAGACGAAGACTGGCAAGCCGTGCTGGATGTCAATCTGACATCCTCTTTTCGCCTGGCGCGCGCGGCCATGAAGCTCATGATGAAAAAACGCTGGGGACGCATTGTGAATATCACGTCGGTTGTTGGCGTGATGGGCAATCCGGGGCAAGCCAACTACGTGGCATCAAAAGCCGGTTTGATTGGCATGTCGAAATCGATGGCACAGGAACTCGCCACCCGCAGTGTCACCGTCAATTGCGTCGCACCCGGCTTTATTGCATCGCCGATGACCGATGTTTTGAACGACAAGCAAAAAGAAGCCATCCTGTCCAAAATTCCGACAGGCCGCATGGGCACACCAGAAGAAGTTGCCGCAGCGGTAATGTTCTTCGCGTCAGAAGAAGCCTCCTACGTGACAGGTCAAACCATGCATGTCAACGGCGGCATGATCATGATCTGACGTCAGTACTTTCTGTTTGTGACGTCCGGATCAATGCCTTGCGATTTTTCTGTGTAAGGCTTGTTGAGTATTGCAAACAAGTCTTGCAACAAGAGAATGGCAACATCGCGCAACGACATTTTTTTCATGACCGGGCCTCAATGCCAAATGATGGGGTGTTTGCGTCCTGCGGTTCGCGGGTCCAAACCAGCCAACGCGGAACGTTCTTGGTATACTGGAGGAAATCCTTGCCGAATGTCGCGGCCAGGTCGCGCTCTTCCTTGCGAATGACAGTCAACGTCATCACCAAGATATAGAGATCTATGGCAGCGATTGATGCCATGGCCGAGAATGCTGCAATCGACGCAAGTGGCAGCAAAAACGCGACATAAATGGGATTGCGCGAATACTTGAAGACACCATCGGTGACCAGTCTCTTCGGTGTACCGTAACTTTGCGCCAGCAGTGCAAACTTCATGTGACACTGCACCATGAGAATCACACCAAAGAAAACTGCGATTGATGCGGCCATTATGAAAGTGCCAAAGCCACCCCGCATGAGTTCTGCCTCAACGTCGGAGAAACCCGCCATCCAGATGCCGCAGGCAAAACAGGCTCCGCTGATCCAAGCCGAAAGGTCGATGGTGTTCCACCGCCCCTTGAGTTCGAAAATTGGCTCATCGTATGTAATTGCAGCCTGCATGTCTTAACTCCCGCTTGCGGCTCTGTTTCGATTTGAAACAAATCGCCCTTCATGCAGGTGAAAATGCAAAGGCCGGGCCGGATATGAATGGGGTGTTAACCATCCGCGCGAAAGCTCAGAATCTGGCTGTTCTGCACCTAAAGAGAGGCCGAGGGCTTCTCCAAAATCATGCGCCGGGTTGCAAAAGAATCAGCAATTCCCGCTTAACTCAATGATTTTCCACAGCTTCCCATTCCCCTTTTGACGCCTAAACGAATTGTGGTAGGTACCTTGTGAGCGTGAGGGGGAAGCACTATATCCGGTCCCATTGCGTTGTAATTTAGCAAGGACGAAGACATATGAGCGATATCGCTGAACGGGTTAAGAAGATTGTTGTCGAACATCTCGGCGTAGATGGCGACAAGGTTAAGAGCGACGCCAGCTTTATCGACGATCTCGGCGCAGACAGTCTCGACACGGTCGAACTCGTCATGGCTTTTGAAGAAGAATTCGGCATTGAAATTCCCGATGACGCCGCTGAAACCATCCAGACGGTTGGCGACGCTGTGAAGTTCATCGAAAAAACATCGGCCTGATTTTGCGCCCTGCACAAGGGCAGAATTCTGACGCGGGGACAGGGCTTCAAATCCTTGGGCCCCGCGTTTTCATTTGCGGTGTTGAAACAATTGAGGAGGGGTCATGCGGCGGGTTGTTGTAACAGGATTGGGGATGGTGTCACCACTTGGAAACGGTGTCGAAACCACGTGGAAGCGCATTCTGGCTGGCGAAAGTGGCGCAGGTCCCATCACGCATTTCGATGCATCCGATCTGCCGTGCCGCATTGCCTTTGAAGTCAAGGAAGGCGACGGCACGAACGGCACCTTGAAGCGTGATGATTGGGTTGATCCCAAGGAACAGCGCCGCTACGACGACTTCATCCAGTTCGCCATGATTGCCGCCAAACAGGCCCTGGCCGACTCTGGCTATTCACCCAAAACCGATGACGAAGCCTATCGCGCGGGCGTGCTGATCGGTTCAGGCATTGGTGGCTTGCCTTCAATCCAGGAAACAACCACGCTGATGAACGAAAAGGGGCCGCGCCGCATCAGCCCGTTTTTCATCCCCGGCTCGTTGATCAATCTGGCGTCAGGTGTCGTGTCCATTACCCATGGGTTCAAAGGCCCCAACCATGCCGTAGTCACAGCATGCTCAACAGGCTCCCACGCCATAGGCGATGCAGCCCGCATTATCGCCGTCGATGACGCTGATGTCATGATTGCTGGCGGCACGGAAGCCACGATCTGCCGCCTGGGCATTGCTGGATTTATCGCCTGCAAGGCCCTTTCAACCGGCTTCAACGATACACCGGATCGCGCCTCTCGCCCCTATGACAAAGACCGCGACGGCTTCGTCATGGGCGAAGGGTCTGGCATTCTCGTCCTCGAGGAACTCGAACATGCCAAGGCGCGTGGCGCAAGAATCTACGCCGAAGTGATTGGCTACGGCATGTCAGGTGATGCCAACCACATCACGGCTCCTGCTGAAGATGGCAACGGCGCGTACCGGTGCATGCAGGCGGCATTGAAACGAGCGAAAATTTCAGTAGGCGACATCGATTACGTGAATGCCCACGGAACATCCACGCCACTTGGTGACGAGATCGAATTGCGCGCGGTAGAGCGCATCGTTGGCAACAACGCAGCCCATCTGGCCATGTCATCAACAAAGTCTGCCATTGGTCACTTGCTTGGTGCTGCAGGAGCCGTCGAAGCCGTGTTTTCCATTCTCGCCATTCGTGACAACATTTGTCCGCCAACCCTCAACCTTGACAATCCGTCGGTTGAAACTCCTATTGACCTTGTTCCAAAAGTGGCGAAGAAAAAGGAAATCAACACAGTTCTGTCAAACTCATTTGGTTTTGGTGGAACGAACGCTTCGCTGGTCATGCGCCGCTACGCCTGACGGGCGGAACAGTGGTAGTGGATACCAAGGACAATGTCTTTGACGCACCTCGACAACCAGGGACGCAACTCTGGACCGGACCGTGAGACCCGCCGCTCGTCGGCGATCTCGCGCGTGTTTGGTTGGTTGCTCGGTTGGGCCATGCTGCTGGGCGTTTTGGCGGTAGGTGTCGGTGCTTGGGGCTGGTACAATTTCACAGCTACTGGTCCGAACCAGCAATCTGCAACAGTGATGATTGCAAAAGGACTAAGCCGACCGCAAATCAGCCGCCTGCTGCAAGACAAGGGCATAATCAGCGATGCGCGGATCCTCAGCGCTGCCGCTGCTGCAAATGCCTTGCGGGGCCGCTATATCAGGCCAGGTGAATACAAATTTGAACCGGGCGTATCCATCCGCGATGTCTTGGCCATTTTGCAGTCTGGTCGCACAGTGACCTACAAGATTACCATTCCCGAAGGCTGGACCAGTGAAATGGCAGTCCTGCGCCTGCGCGAGAACGATGTTTTGCAAGGCGATATTTCGGCAGTACCACCAGAGGGAACTGTAATTGCCAGCACGATCAACTTCGAGCGTGGCAATGCCCGAGAAGAGATTTTGAGAAAACTGCGCGAAGCACAAACCCAACTGATTGATGAAATCTGGTCCCGGAAACCTGCGAATTCACTTTTGAAGTCCAAGGCAGAAATGGTGACGCTGGCGTCGATCGTCGAAAAGGAAACGGGAAAAGCGGACGAGCGCCCCATCATCGCGGCTGTATTTCTTAACCGGCTGCGGGCGGGTATCAAACTGCAATCTGATCCAACAATCATCTATGGCCTGGTGGGTGGCAAAGGCAAACTTGACCGCCCCCTGACGCGCGCTGACATCGACGGCAGCACACCCTACAACACCTATGTCATTGCGGGCTTGCCGCCCGGTCCTATCGCGACACCAGGGCGCGCCTCACTCGAAGCTGTGATCAACCCCGCCACGGTTGACTTCATCTACTTCGTGGCTGACGGAACGGGTGGCCATGCCTTCGCCAAAACATTGGAAGAGCACAATGCCAACGTCGCCAAATGGCGAAAATTGGAAAATGCAGATCCCGCAACAGCACCGGAACCCGCTCCCGTTCAGCAAAAGACACAGGAAGCACTGTCCGCAGTCCAACTGGAAACTCCAACGGCTGATCCCGCTCCGGCAGCTGCAGCCGAACCTGCGACCCCTGTCACTGTAGCTGTACCTGCAGCCATGGAAGACCTGCCCGTCCTTGATTTAAAGCCGGGTAGCATCATCAAGGTCGGTGCCAAGCTGATTCCCGTGCCAGCCGAACGCGCCCTAAAGCGATAAACTCGGCCCTTTGAACCGACACGCGAGGCAACTACAGTTGCCTGAACGACGATTCGGGACACGTCCATGACACCTTCAACACTTTCCAGCATGACAGGTTTTGCCCGGTCCAATGGCACATTGGATGCACTGTCCTGGCAATGGGAATTGCGCAGCGTCAATGGCAAGGGCCTGGATCTGCGTATCCGGTTGCCATCTGGTTTTGAACATCTGGAAATCCCGGTGCGCCAGGCCCTGTCCAATGTGTTGAGACGGGGCAATATCCAAGTATCACTGAGCATGTCAGGCCAGGTCACCGAAACGGTGGTCACAATCAACGATGCGGTACTCGACCAAATTCTCGAACGGGCTACAGTCTTGCGCAAGAAATTGCGGGGGCCGGCCTTGCAAGCAGATACATTGATGGCGCTGCGCGGCGTCATTGAAATCGAACCAAAGCCAGTGGCTGATGTCATTCAGCGCAAACGCGACGCGGCCCTGCTGAAATCACTGGAAAAGGCAATCAAAGACCTCGACCAAATGCGCAAAGACGAAGGCCGCCGCATCAATCAGGTGCTGGGCAACAATATCGACACCATCGACGAATTGGTCAAATCGGCGCGTGATTGCCCCGCGCGCGCACCCGAGGCCATACGCCAGCGCCTGAACGAACAAGTATCAAAACTGCTCGCCACTTCAACGCAACTCGATCCTGACCGCCTGCATCAGGAGGCACTGTTGCTCGCAACACGTGGCGACATTCAGGAGGAGCTGGACCGCTTGTTTTCCCACATTACAGCGGCGCGGGAGCTCCTTTCCAGTTCTGACGCCGTGGGTCGCAAGCTCGATTTCCTCGCTCAGGAATTCAACCGCGAGTCCAACACACTGTGCTCCAAATCCAACGACAGGCAGTTGACGGCAATTGGCCTTGATCTCAAGACCGTCGTCGATCAATTGCGCGAACAAGTCCAGAATATCGAGTAGCATATGCCATCATTGACCCACATACCCCGCCGGGGGCTTCTCTTCATCATGTCCTCGCCATCAGGTGCAGGAAAGACAACACTCTCCAAGAAGCTGCTCGCGGCTGACACCAATATTTCCATGTCTGTTTCCGTAACAACGCGCGCACCGCGGCCCGGCGAAATCGACGGCAAGGATTACCACTTCATCACCAAGGATCGATTTGAGGCCATGGTGTCGGCCAACCAGCTCCTTGAATGGGCAAATGTCTTCGGCAATCTCTACGGCACGCCAAAACAACCGGTGGAAGACGCACTGTCAAAGGGCAGGGACGTCCTGTTTGATATCGATTGGCAGGGCACCCAGCAAATGGCGCAAGCCATGAAGGAAGATCTCGTTCGTGTTTTCATTCTGCCACCCAGCGTCGAGGCCCTGCGTCAACGCTTGATCAATCGCGCCCAGGATTCGACAACGGTCGTTGCCAAGCGCATGGCAGAGGCCTCACGCGAAATCAGCCATTGGCCGGAGTATGACTACGTGGTTGTCAACGACGAGATTGAACACTCGCACCGTCAGATACTGGCCATTCTGGTGGCGGAACGCCTGCGCCGCCGCCGCCAATTGGGCCTCACCGAATTTGTCCGTAAACTGACATTCGAGCTCTAACGGTTTTCAAGGACCTGCGCCAACGTCGCAAACTGGGCGACAGTCAATTCCTCTGCCCTTTTTTCAGGCGAAATTCCAAGCCGGGTCAGAACAGCAACCGGATCATCGAAAACCGATTTAAGACTGGAGCGCAGCATTTTGCGCCGCTGACCAAAAGCCGCCGCCGTCACCCGCTCCAGTGCCCGCACACCACATGCGGGCAACGGAACAGCTTTCGGAATCAACTGCACGATACTGGATGTGATCTTGGGTGGTGGAGTGAATGCACTGCGGTTGACATCAAACAAACGTGTCGCCTCACACCGCCATTGACACAACACCGACAGGCGCCCGTATTCACCCGAGCCCGGAGCGGCCGCAATGCGCATGGCGACTTCCTTCTGGAACATCAAAGTCAGGGATGAAAACCACGGTGGCCACGTCTCACCCGCCAACCAGCGCGTCAACAGGACAGTCGAAATATTGTAAGGTAGATTGGCGACGATTTTTGCAGGGCCGCTGACGAGTGAGCCCCAATCCTGTTCCAATGCATCGCCGCTGATAATCTGCAATCGCCCTGGATAGGCCGCAGCAATTTCCGCAAGAGCAGGCATCGCTCGATCATCGCGTTCCACGGCGATGACAGCGCGCGCACCTTCCAGCAAAAGCGCCCGCGTCAACCCACCGGGACCCGGTCCAATCTCAACGATGGTGCAGTCATCCAAAGGTCCTGCCGATCTGGCAATGCGCCGCGTAAGATTGAGATCGAATAGAAAATTTTGACCCAGGGATTTCTTGGCCGCAAGTCCGTGCCGTTCGATGACATCACGCAGCGGCGGAAGGCCATCTTCAGTCATGTTTGATGCGCAGCCATGCGATGCGCCAGGTTGAGTGCCGCAATAAGACTGGTCGGATTGGCAACGCCTTGTCCGGCAATTCCCAGCGCCGTGCCGTGATCAGGGGACGTTCGAATAAACGGCAATCCGAGGGTGACGTTGACACCACCATGGAAGTCCAGTGTTTTGGCCGGAATGAGCGCTTGATCATGATACATGCATAAAATGGCATCATACGATGCGCGTGCTTCAGCATGGAACGCAGTATCGGCTGGCAATGGTCCAAACGCAGTCACGCCGCGCGATTGCAATTCCCTGATGGCGGGAGTGATCAGCGTTTTCTCTTCGGTTCCCATCGCGCCATTCTCTCCGGCGTGCGGGTTAAGTCCAGTGACGGCAATGCGTGGCGCAGCAACACCAAAGTACTTGATCAATGCATCCCGAACGACAAGGCCCTGCGTGACAATCATTTCAGCCGACAGGTGCTTCACAATTTCGACAAGTGGAATATGAACTGTAATCGGCACGGCACGAAGATCGCCAGCCACCAGCATCATGACATCATGCGCAGCGTACCCCTTGTCGCGCGTCAGCTGCGCCAGATAATCAGTATGGCCCTGGAACGAAAATCCCGCACCATAAAGCGTTTCTTTCTGAATTGGATTTGTAACCATGGCATCGACATCACGCGACAGGCAAAGCGTCACGGCTTCATCAATTGCGGCAATCACTGGTTTTGCATTTCGTCCATCGAGCTGACCCGCGACGCTGTCGCAAACAAGGGGTCTGTGCAAAACCGGTACGCCATCGGAAAAAACGCCTGCCACATCCGATGCAGACGACACTGGTGCAAATGGAACGTCGAAACCGGAAGACGAGGCTCGCTTCTGCAACTGTTCGCAATCGCCAATCAAGACGAATTGAAAATCCGTTTGCGACCGCAATGCCAACCACGCTTGCGCAGTTATCTCAGCAGCAACACCCGCCGGTTCACCGCACGTCAGGGCCAGCAGCGCACGTTTACGGGCCAAACGTGGCATCCTTGTATTCAATAATGGCTGACTTGCGCATCTGCCCGACATACTTGGCTTCAACAGAGTCATATTTCTCGCCAACGACCGCATTCTCGATTTGAGCGCGCGTTGGGTATGAAACCTGGGGCTTGGGCGGCACGACGCTGCGCTTGCTGCAAAACGCAATCATCTGCAGTCCGTCCTGTGAACGCATGGGACCATAGACCCGGCCAGGGCCCTTGCTGTCCAGCAAATTTCGCAGCGGTTTCGGCAGTCTGCTGGCATCGGCTTCCAACATCTTACCGACTTTGACATTGAATATGCCCGATGCTGCGGCACGGGCCGTCTTGCAGTTTTTGAACCGCGATCCAAACTGCGCGGCCTCCGAGGCACGGCTCTGCAAAATGGCGTTGGCCGCTGGGTCCTTCATGTTCTCAATTGGAAACCCAATCTCGAGCAAGCTGTAAACCGACACCGGCTTCATCCGCGGGTCAGACATGGCTTTGCGCAGTCGTCCGTCGATGTCTGCTTTCACCTGCGCAAATTTACGATCGACTTCGGCCTGGTTGATTTTGACATCGTCCTTGTACTTGAAGCGCAGCAGACGCGAAAACGAGATTTGTGCGGACACATACTGGCGCAACGCCCGCATGCCGATACCTTGTTTCCGAAGCTTGCCCTCAAGCCCGGTGGAATCTGTCTTCAGCGCCTTTGCAATCTCGCCGACCCGAGCTTCAATGTCCCGGTCCGATGCGTCCATGCGAAAGCGCTTGGCCTCTTCAATTTTGACAATCTCGTTGATGACCGAATTGAGGGCCTTCTTGCGCTGCCCTTCGCCACCAGTTCTGCCGCCCAACAAAGCCTGCAATCGAATCTGTTGATCGATATCCAGCGTGGTCACTGGCCTGTCATTGACTGTCGCGATGATGCGTTGCCCCTCTGCAAGGGCCGTCACACCTGATGTCAAAAGTGAGCCCAGAGCGAAGAGTGCCAAAACCGTGTGTTTGATTGTCATGGTTTCACAATAAACGTTTTAAAACCGGGTGGATACACTGGTTCCGCCAATGGTGCTGAGCTCAATTGAGAACATCACGCGGTGTTCAGGAGTAGCATCGCGAGCGGATTTTGAGCTGCTATAGGCAAGTTTCGCGTTCATGCAATCACAGTCAAACTCAATGCCAAGCGTTGTTGACCTGAAAAAATCCCGCTCCAGGTCAAAATTTGCGCCACCAAATGCATACCAACCTTCTGACACTTTGTAGCGACCATTGGCGAATACATATTGCTCCCGCGCGTTGCGACCGTAAGCCGGTTCCGCATCAATAAACTGGTATCCCGCTTGCCCCGAAATCCTGTCGAAACTGAGACCAATTTCAGCCTCATGGCGATTGAAGGCAGAGAAGTCTTCTTCCAAGCGGCCTTCATAAGACAGATTGAGCCATGGAAACGGCGATGCCGCAATACCTGCGACGAGGTCGGACCGACTGCCCTCCAGTCCCGAGCCTAGATCAAAGCTGTTCTGGCCCGCGAGATGAAATGACTCACCAACACTCGCCCGCACCGAACCGCCATTTTCCCCATAATAGGCATAGCTCAACCCAAGATTTGCCCGGGTGCCGCCTTCATACCGATCGTAGCCTGTAAATCGTTCATCAAGAAACAGGCTTGAGTGGTCGAAGTTAAGTGTAATGGCATCCTCGTTGCCAATTTTGTGCTGGTCAGTTTCATTCCCGGCGGCAATGACCTGGAACACTGGCGTCACGATGCTCTGGCCACCAAACTGCTCACCGATAAAAGGCCAACGGACATCAAGCCCGGCAGCTGGCAGCACGCGGACCACGCTCTCTTCGCCCAGGTTTCCGCCAACGGCGGTTGCATCCGGCACATTCTGGGAGAAGTAAACATCGCTGCGAAGTTTGAGAAATGGCGTAATGACCTGGCCCAAATCCGTCGTGATCTGCTTCTTCCACCGCATGTCCAGTACGGCCCGCGCCTGCTCGGTGCCGTGATTGACATCCACAAACGGCACGTCGGGATCGTCACGCCGGATGGCATAGGAGCTGAATTGCGCGGTCAATTCGCCACCGACCACCGGGTCTTGAAAGACGTGGGATACATTGACGTAAGGCAAAGCTGTCGGCAGAAATTCCTGGTCAACAAAATCGCTGGTCGTCAGCGCCACATATTGCATGGCGCGCACGTCAACGTAGGACTGGTCCCACAGTCCTGTCACATAAACGTCGTTTTCGCCAATGGGACGCGTGTCAAAATCATAATTGCGCAAAAACGTCTTGTCTGACGCCGCAATGCCGTCCCAACCCCATTTCCAGTCTGGTGAAAGATTGAACCGCCCCTTGGTTTCAACTGCACCCCGCCATCGGCGATCGGTGCTGTCACGGTTCTGCAGGTCAAGCTGGTAGGTGCCGTAACCTCGCACATTGTACGTGCCGGAATTCAGTCTGTGCCGCCATTCGAGGTCGAGAACCGGTCTTTGTTTCAGCGACCAGAGCGGTGAAAATGTAAGATCATAGTTGGGTGCAAGTTCCCAATAGTAAGGTGTAATCGGCCCGAACCCGTAATAATCTCCAACCTTGAAGCTCGGGACCAGAAAACCTGTTCGCCGTTTGACACCGGGGTCCGGCTGCTCGGCATAAGGCAATCCTGCGACTGTGACACCGCCGATCTTCAGGCGTGGATTGGTGTGGTACAGCGTCTTTGCGCGCGCATCATGCACAGTGCGTTCTGTTGCGATTTCCCAAAGCGGGTCACCCTTGCGGGTCTCACATCCTGTGCAAGCCGTGTAATGCGCCTTTTCAAAGATCGTGATTTCACCGTCTTTGCGTTCGGCATATTCCGACGTGATCGACACGTTGTTGTTCAGCAGCGCTTTCAAGTGACGGGCAAACCCCTCCTTGAATTTGTTGCGCAGAAACACACTGTCGGCCTGCAACACATTGCCATTGGGCTCGCGCAGTTCAACAGAGCCATTGGCAGTAAATGTCCCGGTCTTTTCATTGAACACCACCTTCGTGGCGATAAGCTGATAGGGTCCGTAAACAATCTTCACAGTGCCCGTTGCAGTCGCGGTTTTGCTCCTCGGATCGTAGACAACTTTGTCCGCGACGAAGTCAGCGGGAGTGCCGTCAGCTGGCGTGGTTGCAACCGGATCAACAAGTTTTTTTTCAACAATTGCAAATGCCCCGGTCGCATTCCAAAATGCAAGAAGGCAAGCTCCTGCTGCAAGCGCAAACCTGCGTTTGCAACTCAACCCCGAGAATCTGCCTTGCAGAATCAAAATGATCCCCACCGCTCACAGTTCATGTCAGTTCTTTACAGAACTTCACAAGTTTCGCAAAGTCATCCCAACCAGTCACCAGTAAAGGCCCAATTCGGGCAATCTGGAGGCTGGATAACATCTTTGGTTAATGGCTTCTAAATGCCGCTTCCCGCACCGTCTGGCTGGGGCTAGACAAGGCGCGAGCCAACAACTGAGTCTTGCCCATGAGTATCGGATTTTCGACACCCTCCCTGCCTCGCAAAGGGACATTGGTCCTGTTTGTCCCTGAAGGGGAAAAACCGACGGCCAAAATCAGCGAAAAGCTGTCATCGCACCTGATCCGCGCCATGAAAGCCGCCGCATTCACAGGCAAGCGCGAACAGGTGCTCGACATCGTCGCACCGGATTTAGCACTCGACCGCGTTGTTTTGATGGGCATTGGGGCACAGGACAAGCTCCAGCCACGGGAAATTGAACTTCTGGGCGGCGCTGTGGCCGGCACACTCCAGAACCTCAAAGTCAAATCGGCAGGTGTCGCCTGTTTTGGTGATGCGACGACAGCCGCATTGCTCGCCTCAGGAGCGTCCCTGCGAGTTTACGCCTTTGACCACTACAAGACCAAAAAGGACGCCAAACCCAAGCCAGATCTGAATTTGACCTTCCACACGTCCAATACGGCCACGGCGAAACAGGCTTTTGCACCGATGGACGCGATCCGCGAAGGCAACCACCTGGCGCGGTCTTTGGTCAATGAGCCATCAAACGTCCTATTCCCCGAGGAATTCGCCAAACGCGCCAAGGCACTCTCCAAAGCCGGAGTGAAAGTCGAAATCCTCACGCCACGTGAATTGAAACGTCTTGGCATGCACGCCTTGCTCGGCGTGGCTCAAGGCTCACCATTCGAGGCCCGGGTCGTCGTCATGCGCTGGACTGGCGGCAAACGAAACGAGGCTCCAGTTGCCTTTGTGGGCAAAGGTGTGACCTTCGATACGGGCGGTATTTCGATCAAGCCTGCGGCAAGCATGGAAGACATGAAAGGTGATATGGCAGGTGCCGCCTGTGTCACGGGCCTGATGCTGGCCCTTGCCAAGCGCAAGGCAAAAGTGAATGTCATTGGAGTCATTGGCCTGGTTGAAAACGCAGTTGACGGCAAAGCCCAGCGGCCCGGCGACGTGGTGAAGTCCATGTCGGGCCAGACCATCGCCGTCCTCAATACCGATGCTGAAGGCCGCCTCGTTCTGGCCGACGTGCTGTGGTATGTTCAGAAGCGGTTCAAGCCGAAATTCATGGTCAACTTGGCAACGCTCACAGGTGCAATTCTGGTGGCACTCGGCAAGGAACACGCAGGATTGTTCTCCAACAACGATCAACTGGCTGAGCGGCTCGCATCGTCGGGACTTGCCACGGGTGAAAAAGTATGGCGTCTGCCGTTGACCCCGGAATACGACAAGCTCATCGACCATGATGTTGCCGACATGAAAAACATTGGTGGCCGACTGGCCGGTTCCATTACCGCCGCGCAGTTCCTGCAGCGCTTCGTCAACAACGTGCCTTGGGCCCATCTCGATGTCGCTGGTACGGCCATGGATTCAGTCAAGACGCCCATCAACCAGAGTTGGGCATCGGGATGGGGTGTGCGCCTGCTCAATCATCTCGTCGCTACTCATTACGAAAAATAATGACCGACATTTGGTTCTACCATCTCGAGCGCCAGCCGCTTGAAACTGTCTTGCCGCGCATTCTTGCGGCCATGTGTGCACGTGGCGACCGCATCAGTGTGCATGCCACCACCAAGGCCGTGCTCGACGACGTATCGAAAAAGCTTTGGGCCATGGAAGACGTGGCATTCATTTCACACAGCTTTGCCACCGATCCCTATGCTGAGCGGCAGAATCTGCTCCTGTGCCTGGATCAGCAATCACCGAACCAGTCCAAACAAAAAATCTTCATCGACGATGCAGTGCCCGAACATACGGGTGGAGCAGAACGCGTGAGTATATTTTTCGACGGCACAAGTGAAACGGCAATCACGTCAGCCCGCGACCTGTGGAAACGGTTTCGCGCCGAAGGCCACGGCATAAAATATTGGAAGCAATCCGACGTTGGCCGCTGGGAAGATCAGGCAGTCAGCAAAGCGGCCTAGAAGCGTCCAGCGTTGATCAACAAATGCGCGCCAATGGCCGCGGCATAACCAAGAGCCACGGCCCAAGTCCACTTGAGGTGACTTGTGAAAGTGTATTTGCCTTGAGCTATTCCCAAGAGAGCAACGCCCGCAGCAGAACCGATGGACAACAAGCTGCCACCAACTCCTGCCGTCAACGTAACCAGCAGCCACTGCCCATCAGACATCTGCGGATCCATGGTCAGCACCGCGAACATGAGTGGAATATTGTCAACAATGGCGGACAACACACCAATGATGATGTTTGCGGCCGTAGCCCCCCATTGGCCATAGAGAAACCCGTTCACCTGGTCGAGGTAACCCAATACGCCAAGGCCGCCGACTGCGAAAATAATGCCGAAGAAAAACAACAGCGTGTCCCACTCGATGCGCGACATTTCCTGAAAGGAATTGAGGACCATGTCGGTGTTGGCGGCGCGTTTTCCGCGTTGTTGCAGGAAGTAGGACCAGATCTGCAAGTATCCCAAGCCCAGCATCATGCCGAGTGCAGGCTGCAGTCCAAGATTGTTCTTGAACAACACGGCAGTAAAAATGGTGAGGGAAAACAACACGATGACACCGATTGCGCCGGGCTTGAGACGAACCTTTTCGTCTAATGGCGCTGGTTTCCCGGCAGGAACAGCGAAATGCATGATCATTGCGGGTACAAGCCAGTTGATCACCGACGGCACAAACAATGCAAAGAACTCAAAGAACTCGAGTTTGCCTTTCTGCCACACCATCAGCGTTGTGATATCGCCGAAAGGTGAAAACGCACCGCCAGCATTTGCCGCCACAACAATGCTGACACAGGACACGGTGACAAAGGCGAGACTGTCCCGGCCCAAGGCGAGCACAACCGCCCCCATGATCAACGCCGTCGTCAGGTTATCAAGCACGCCTGAAAGAAAGAACGCACTGACGCCAGTTAACCAGAACAAATGCCGATAGGATAAACCACGCGCTGTCAGTCTGGCCCGTAGCACTTCAAACACACGTCGCTCTTCGAGTGTATTTACGTAAGTGATCGCGACCAACAAGAACAACAGCAACTCACCATATTCGTAGATCGTATGTTCAGCCGCGAGTTTGGCTGTTTCCGATTGACCCGCATCAGAATACGCAATTCCGATCAATGCCCATATCAGCCCTGCGGCCAACAGCACGGGTTTTGATTTGCGCATCTGCGTCGTCTCTTCAAAGATCACAAACCCATAGGCCACAAAAAATATGGCAAGTGCCAAGTAGCCATACCAACTCTGTGTGAGATGAAGCGAGGCTTCAGGCATAAGTGTTCTGGTCCTGCAACTCGAGCCATTGCGTTTCCAGCGCATCGAGATCGCCCACGAGCTTGCCCCTGAGCCTTGCAAAGTCCGCAGCTTTCTTGGGTTCTTCCGAATATATGGTGTGATCGGCAAGGGCCTGGTCAAGAAGTGCAATCTTGTCCCTGACGACAATCATCTGCCGATCAAGTTCGTATATTTTTTTCTGAACTTGAGGACCTGACATGCGCGGCTTTGGAGCTGCTGCCGTTACCGGCTTCTCGACGCGTGAGGGCGACTTCGCACGCCCCAGCACCAGATCTGTGTAATCTTCCATGTCGCCATCGAATGATGTGACCGTCCCGTCCTTTACCAGCCAAAGGCGGTCAACGCAGGTCTCTATGATGTGGCGATCATGGCTGATGAGTACCACAGCACCTTCGTAATCGTTGATGGCCATGATCAAGGCTTCGCGGCTGTCAATGTCGAGATGGTTGGTTGGTTCATCAAGCACCAGAATATGGGGCGCATGAAACGTGGCGAGGAAGAACAACAGACGGGCCTTTTCGCCGCCCGACAGGATGGAACATTTTGAATCAGAAAGATGCGCACCAAAACCGACAGCGCCAAGTCGCGCGCGCCGTTGCGCCACCGGGCTGTCCGGCATCAATTCGCTGACGTATTCAAACGGCGTGCGGTCTTCAGCCAGTTCATCGAGTTGATGCTGCGCAAAATACCCAATCGACAAGCGTGATGGGTGTTTGAATTCGCCCGAAGCCGCCTTGAGCTTGCCACAGAGGAGTTTGGCAAAGGTCGATTTGCCATTGCCGTTGGACCCAAGCAACGCAACGCGGTCATCCGGATCCATGCGCAGCGTGACATTTCGCAATACCGGCGGGTTATTGCCGTAGCCGATTGAGACCTTTTCCCAACTCACCAGAGGTGGTGCAATTGCTTTTTCAGGATTGGGAAAAATAAATGGCGCAACCCGCGATTCCACCATGTCTGCGATGGGCTCAAGCTTTGCCAGTGCCTTTAAGCGGCTTTGTGCCTGCCGCGCCTTGGATGCTTTGAACCGGAAGCGGTCAATATAGGACATCATGTGTGCCCGTTGATCATCCTGCTTCTTCTTCATCTTTTGGTTCAGCGCCTGTTTCTCACGGCGCTGGCGTTCAAAGTTATCGTAGTTACCTTGATAAAGCGTGAGCTTGCCTTGATCGAGGTGAAGGATGGCATCAACCGAGTCATTCAAAAGATCGCGGTCGTGACTGACGAGCAAGATCGTGTGGGGATAATCCCGCAGATAGCTTTTGAGCCAGATTGATCCTTCGAGATCGAGATAATTGGTGGGCTCGTCAAGAAGCAGAACATCAGGAGCACCAAACAGCGCTGCCGCAAGGGCCACGCGCATCCGCCAACCACCCGACAGCGCAGAGCAGGGGCCATTCTGGATCTCTTCTGTGAACCCAAGGCCCGCAAGGATCGTCGCAGCCCGCGCTTCCGCCGTATGTGAATTGATATCAGCCAGTCGCATTTGGATATCAGCAATGCGATGGGGATCCGTGGCCGTTTCAGCTTCCGCCAGCAGTTCAGCGCGTTCCTTGTCACCAGCGAGAACGGTGGCCAAAAGTGTGTCAGATCCACCCGGTGCTTCCTGGGCAACGGCACCAATGCGTGCATTGCGTGGCACACTGGCCGTTCCTGCTTCTGTCGACAAATCCCCCATGATCAATTTGAGCAGGGTGGACTTGCCAGTACCATTGCGACCGACAAGTCCGACCTTGTGGCCATCAGGCAATGCGGCTGAAGCCTCATCAAGAAGCAAGCGGGCACCAATGCGGTAAGTGAGGTTATTGATTTGAAGCATGGGCGCACATACCCGGAACCCGTCCAAACCGCAATTCCGCTCTGCCAAACCGCTTTGAACTAAACCATTGACTCGGTTCATGTTGCAATGCACAACGAATGACGTGCGCACATCAGAAGAGACGAACGTGACTCAATCCAGCGGCATTATGCCTGAAGATACGACCTATATTGACGAAATTACCGCCATGTTGCGCGATCTACTGCGCCAGGTCATCCGCCACCGCGAACCCGACGTGCTGCCCATTCTCGACACACCAGAATCAGCAGCAGACATTCCTGAACACCTGATTGAACACGCGTTGCAGGCCATCGGTATTTGGCTGCAATTGATGCACATAGCCGAAGAAAATTCATCGATCCGCAACCGCCGCAATATGGAAAAGCAAAGCGGACCTGATGAGGTCATCGGCTCTTTTTCCAATGCGTTTTCGCAAGTCGCGGCGGCCAATGTCTCGCCGGCAACAGTGGCGCGCGTGCTGGCCCACACCGATGTTGGTCCAACGATTACAGCGCACCCGACCGAAGCCAAGCGGGTCACTGTTCTGGAAATCCATCGCCGTATCTATCTCAAACTTTTTGAACTGGAGAGTCCGCGTTGGACACCGCGTGAACGGGCGGCTTTGTTGGCATCATTGAAGAATGAAATCGATTTGCTTTGGCTCACCGGTGAAATCCGCATCGAAAAACCGACAGTCGAAAGCGAAATCGCTTGGGGTCTGCATTTCTTTCGCGAGACACTGTTTGATCGCACGGCAGCCCTGTGTGACTCGTTGCAGGCCGCCCTGATCCGTCACTATCCCGAGCTTCCCCTAGGCGTGAAACCCCCATTGCGATATTCAAGCTGGATTGGTGGCGACCGCGACGGCAATCCGTTTGTGACTGTCAACACCACGCGGTTTGCGATTCTCGAAAACCGCAAAGCCGCCATTGATCGTCTCGACATGCGCTTGGGCGAACTCTCGCAGTTGATTTCAATCAGTGCCTATGAAGCGCCGTTCACCGACGAGTTCAATGGTGTGTTGGATGCGCAACTTGCGGCCTCTGGTGACAAGCTTGCGATCATCGCGCGCAATCCCACAGAGCCGTTCCGCCAGTTTTTCAGTGCGTTGCGAAAGCGCCTCGCAGTAACTGCAGGTGCAAACGCTGCTGCCAAGCCGTTTCGCAATGTCGACGAATTGACGAGTTTGCTGTCGGCTGCGGAAAAAGCATTGCAGGACATCAATGCGCAAGGTTTGGCGGCGGGATTGATCAGACCGGTGACCTGGGAAGTCGAAATCTTTGGCTTCCGCACGGCGAGCTTGGACATTCGCCAGAACACAACCGTTGTAAATCGCGTGCTTGCCGAAATTTGGCACAAGTTGAATCCGGTTTCAGAAACCCCGGCACCTGCTATCGGGTCGCCTGATTGGACACAATGGATTGCAAGTGAACTAGCCAAGCCGCTGGGATTTTTGCCGCATTTCACCAATGTCAGCGAAGAAGCCCGCGACCTTTTGGACCTCCTGATTTTGATCCGCGAGACCTTGGGTGGACCCGATGCAAAATCAATCGGGACATTTATCTTGTCGATGACGCAAGGTGCCGACGATGTTCTCGCCCTCTACCTTCTAGCGAAGTACTGTGGGCTTTTCATTGATCCCACAGCCCGCGAAGTCTGCGGACTGCGCATTGTACCGCTGTTTGAAACCATCGAGGATTTGCGCGCCGGCCCCGGTATCATGACTGACCTATTGAAAGTGCCGCTGGTTCGCAATTCGGTGGCCCACAATGGTGGCACGCAGGAAATCATGTTGGGCTATTCTGACTCCAACAAGGACGGTGGATTCTTCGCCGCAAGCTTTGAACTGTTCGAAGCCCAGCGACGGCTGATCAAGGTGGCAAAAGAACAAGGCGTAGAGCTCAGCTTTTTCCATGGTCGAGGAGGTTCCGTATCACGCGGCGGTGCGCCCACCGGTCGTGCCATTGGCGCCCAACCAGCGGGCAGCATCAACGGACGCATGCGTGTGACCGAGCAGGGCGAAGTCGTATCATTGAAATTCGCCAATCGCGGCACGGCTCAGAATAATCTCGAAGTGTTGACTGCAAGTGTTTTGCTGCACAGTCTGAAATCTGCCGAAGAACCAGCTTTGCGCGTCAATCCGGAACATCAAAAGTCCGTTGAGGAAATTGCGCGCTTGTCTTTCAAGGCCTATCGTAAACTGGCGGAAGACCCAGCTCTCTTGAACTATTTCCAGGCTGCAAGTCCCGTTGAAGAATTGGCACTGCTGAAAATTGGTTCGCGGCCATCCCGCCGCTTCGGCGCAAAAGGCATTTCCGATTTGCGCGCAATTCCCTGGGTGTTCGCCTGGAGCCAAAACCGCCACCTCCTGACCGGTTGGTATGGCTTGGGCTATGCCTTGGATGATTACCTGTCGGCCCGTGGCGGCGATGGCATGAAACTCTTGCGCGACATGTTTGCCAAGTCACGCGGTTTCAGGCTGGCCGTGGATGAAGTCGAAAAATCATTGTTCCTCGCCGACATGTCCGTTGCTGAGCGATATGCCGAATTGGTGCCGAACCGAATAGAGGCTGAACGCCTGTTCGCATTGATCCGCCACGAACATCGCCGCACCTCGAAAGTCATCCTCGATCTGACAGGTGAACAAGTTCTGTGCGAACGCTTTCAGGGCTTCCGCCGCCGATTTGACCGGACCCGCGCCATGGTGGATCAAGCCAATATATGGCAAGTGGAACTCCTCAAGAAAACCCGCAGTGAAAAAGCCAACGACGCACTCAACATGCCATTGTTGATGACAATGAACTGCGTGGCTGGTGGATTGGGTTGGACAGGATAATCAGTCATCAGGTCCAAGATGCCGCCGCCCGGATTTCTGCGCCAGGACAAACTGCTTCTGCCGCTCGCGGTTGGATGACTTCTGGGCATCCGTCAGCACGTCCGCGCATTTGGCGCAGCAAACCCCATCTTCAAACTGCGGAAGCGCGCGTTCAGAGGATGTAACAGGCATCAAACAGCCATGGCAGATGCTGTGATCAGAAACCTCCAGGCCGTGTCCAACTGCAACCCGTTCGTCAAAAACAAAACAACTGCCTTGCCACAAACTGTCCTGTTCCGGAATGACTTCGAGGTACTTCAGAATTCCGCCCTTGAGATGAAAAACATTCTCAAAGCCCTCATGCTTCATGAAACTTGACGCTTTTTCGCACCGAATGCCACCCGTGCAGAACATGGCGACCTTTGTTGTCTTGTCGATCTTGAGTGTGTCCCGCACAAATCCGGGAAACTCACCAAAACGCTCCGTATGCGGATTAATGGCATTCCTGAATGTCCCGACACCAACTTCATAGTCGTTTCGGGTGTCAATCAGGACAACCTCCGGATCGCTGATCAGCGCGTTCCAATCTGTCGGATCCACATATGTACCCACCATCTCGTTCGGATTGGCAGCAACATCCCCAATCGTCACGATCTCTTTCTTCAATCGCACCTTCATGCGCTTGAAGGGCATGGCCTCGGCGAACGACAATTTGTGATCAAGTTGTTCAAGCCCGGAAATGCGCCGGATGACGCCAAGAGCCCTCGTGAGGTCCTCCGGCCTTGCCGAAATGGTGCCATTAATGCCCTCTTCAGCAAGCAAAATTGACCCTTTGACATGCAGCTCCTTCATCTGCCGGAGCAGGGGCTCCTGCAGTTCGCGAAACTGTGTGAGGGGCGCAAACTGATAAAAGGCAGCGACGTGATACAAGGCAAAACTCCAGGCCGTTCCATGCAACAACTCGAAATCTTGTTCAACGTCAAACAGATGAACCCGTCATTCATGCCTTGTTCAGTCTTGAGGCTTTAACTCCCATTTTACCCATAGTTCTGCCGCAACTGTGCATTATATGGACAACATCTGCGTCGGAAACAGGTCCGGCGCCGGGAGGCTCGAATGAAGAAATTACTACTTGCTGTAAGCGTTGTTGCATTAATGGCGAGTTTTGGCCCGTCGCAGGTTCTGGCCCAGAACTCCAAGGATCTCAAACCGGCGATCGTTTATCCCGAAGAAATCCGCATTCTGTTGGCCGACGACCGCCCTCCGCAAGCCCTTTCGGTGGAAGAATTGATGGTGCGTCGCAAGACGGCGCGCCTGGCTTCAAATAACAAATCCTTTCCAGACAAGCTGCGCAAGCGTCTGAAAGCGATTGCTGTTGCTTCTCGCCTCGAACTTGAAGCCCGTGGCGCAATCGCCGTTGTCCAAAATCAAGACCAGAATGAAGAAGGCGATTCACCCCCACCAGCAAGACGTCAACAGACGGCCGAAAACGATACAGCAGGCCAGGGCGAGGACGCCCCGCCTCCACCCCGCAAGCGTCAAAACCAGCAAGTTGACGAACAAGCCCAAGCTGAAGTTGACTGACGAACCAGCACCTCAAACCCGCCAAAAGCAGGTTGTTGAAGCTCCCGCTGTCGTGGAAGAAACGGACGAACCTGCTCCCAAAGCCCGTCGCCAGGTGCAAGTTGAACCCGAGCCCGCACCTGACGTCATCGAAGTGCCGCAACAACGTCGCCAGCAAACCGTGGTTGTTGAAGAAGGTCGTGGATCGGTTGATCCGCGCGCAGAACGCGAAGCCCGCCGCCTCCTGAACAATGGTGGCGATATTGAACGCATGAGTGGCGATGAACTGCGCGGTCGACTTGAACAAATGCGCGGTCTCCTCGCCGATGGAAATCTCGAACCTCGCACGGCTCGTGAACTGCGCCGCCGCGTATTGGCAGAGCGCGATATCTTGCGCCAGAGCGTTGCTGTGGAAGATGCCCGCCAGGATGGTGAACTCGCACCACCACCGCGTCAGGCCAATGCCAACAATGAAATTCGCATCATCCTGGGCGATCGGCGCACGGGCGATGTCTTGTCCTTGGACGAGTTGAACCGGCGCATCCAGATCTATCGCGATATCGAGCAGGATCCTGTCTATGGTCAATACGCAACCGATGATCGCCTGCGCTGGCGTCGCTCGTTGCAGAGTGATCGTGATATCCTGCGTCGTCGCCTGTTGCAGGAACGCGCCGAACGGTCAAACGAACTCACAGTCGATTTGAGCCGCGGCAAAATCGATGTCGAAATTGGCATCAACGTTCCGCCGGTCAAGCGCCGAGATGTTTTTGTCGCTGAAGCAAATGACGAAGAGATTGAGGACATTCTCGTGTCTGCGCCAACGTCACGACCGAAGCGCAGGTATACCATCGAGGAGATCGTTGACGAACCGGAGGTTCGCAATACCTTGCCGCGTCTCGAAATCGATAATGTGCGCTTTGGTTTCAACGAAGCCTTTGTCCGAGAGGAAGAAGTGCGGGGCCTCGATCGCATCGCCGCGATCATGGAACGCATCTTGAAGCGCTACCCGCGCGAGATTTTCATGATTGAAGGTCACACCGACGCGGTGGGCTCGGATGTCTACAATCTGGGTCTGTCCCGGGAACGGGCAGAAGCCATCAAGCGCGCTCTGACAACTTACTACGTGATACCACCACAAAACTTGCGGACAGTGGGTCTGGGTGAGCGTTACCTGAAAGTTCCGACACCGGAAGCCGAACCTGAAAATCGCCGCGTATCCATCAGTCGCGTGACGCAATTTCTGGGTTCAGCGCAATAGCACCTTCTACTTGCCACTTTCATGGGCCGCTGTTAAAGGCGGCCCATTCCATTTTAACGAGGACCAACATGGCCATTGAACGCACATTTTCTATCATCAAGCCCGACGCAACCAAGCGCAATCTCACCGGCGCCATCAACGCCAAGATCGAAGGTGCTGGTCTTCGCATTGTCGCGCAGAAGCGCGTGAAGTGGAAATTATCGGACGCCAAGAAGTTCTATGCCGTTCACGCCAAGCGCCCGTTTTTCAAGGACCTCGTGAAATTCATGGCGTCAGGACCTGTTGTCTTGCAGGTGCTTGAAGGCAATAGTGCAGTGAAAAAGTATCGCGACATCATGGGCGCAACCAACCCAAAGGACGCCGAAAAAGGGACGATCCGCGCAGAATTTGCGCAATCAATTGATGCCAATTCGGTGCACGGTTCTGACTCCCTTGAGAACGCCAAGAAGGAAATCAAGATGAACTTCAAGGCCAAAGAAATCGTCGGCTGATGAACAGGACTGCCCGTATAGCGTTGACGGTGGGAGCCTATGTGGCTTTCATCGTGCTGGTGAACTTGCTCTTTGTGCCTGAGAACCTCATCGAAGGTATCACGCAGTGGAGCACAAACACGTGGATGGGTACGTTGTATCTTGCCAATGTGATTGTTGGGTTTGTGTTTGTGTTGCGTGACTACGCGCAACGCGAAATTGGCCACAAGGTTCTCCTGGCGACAGCACTTGCGGGCATTCCGGTTTGGTATTTTGCTGGTCCCGGCCTCGCCGCCGCGAGCCTGATTGCCTTTGCTCTGTCGGAAATGACAGACTGGGCTGTTTACAGTTTCACCAAACGACCGCTCCAAAACCGCATTCTTCTGTCGAGCCTGATCGCAGTTCCTGTGGATACGTTGGCATTTCAACATCTCGCCGGATACTTGACCCCTGCGGCCTTCGTCACGGAAGTTGTGAGCAAGGCAATCGGCGTGGCGATTGTATGGTATTTGCTGCGGATGCGTTTTGGAAACACACCCGTTGAGGTTCACTAATGGGCAAAACCCGTCTCGAAGCATTTTCCGACGGTGTCCTCGCCATCATCATCACGATCATGGTACTTGAACTGAAGGTGCCCCATGGCGCTGAACTCGAAAATCTTTTCGAGTTGGCTCCTGTCTTCCTGAGTTATGTCCTGAGTTTTATCTATATCGGTATCTACTGGAACAACCATCACCATCTGCTGCATACGGTGAAGCACGTGAGCGGCAGCATTCTTTGGTCCAACTTGCATCTGTTGTTCTGGCTGTCGCTTGTCCCCTTCACGACGGGCTGGATGGGCGAAAATCACTTTGCCCAGTGGCCGGTGTTTCTGTTTGCCTTCAATCTTTTTATGGCAGCCGTGGCCTACACCCTTCTCGTCGTCCGCATCAAGGCAGCGCAGGGCAACGAATCCCTTCTCGCTACGGCCATCGGAGCAGATTGGAAAGGCAAAGTATCAATCGCAACCTATATCGCGTCGATGACCTTGACGTTTTTCTCACCGAAAATCGCCATTGCGCTCACAGCCATTGTGGCCTTGATCTGGTTCATTCCCGATCGGCGCATCGAAAACGTGCTGAAGCACAGCTAATTTCGAAGAAGAACTCCTTTTCTGGAGATGCTGTGTTCGCGCCATGAAATGTAAATAGCGCTTGCAATCAGGATGCTGACACCAAGGAATGTCCAGCTATCCGGAAAGTCGCCAAAGAAATACCAGCCCGCGATGACGGCCATAATCATCTCTGCATAACCAATGGGCGCCAGCAAAGAGGCCTCGGCATACTGCATGGCTTTGACGGACAGGAAATTGCCAAGCGTCCCGATTGCTGCAAGCAAAACGAACATTTGCACGTGGTGCCAACTTGGCGTCTGCCAAAATGAAACCACGGCAATACTGGCGACTGCAGCACCAAACAGGCTTGTGTAGAATGTGTTCGCCATGGCTCCGCCTTTTCCTGCCAGTTTGCGCGTCAGCAGCAGCGCCAATGCCAGAGGTAACACCTGCGCCAAAAGCAAGGAACATGCCGGGGTTCAGCGCCTGTATGCCGGGGCGAATGATAATCAGTACACCAACAAACCCCACAGCAACCGCAATCCAGCGACGCAACCCCACGTGCTCACGCAAAAACATGGGTGCAAGGGCCGTAACACAGAGCGGTTGAATGAAGTAAATGGCAAGTGTTTCTGCAATACCCTGATACCTGAGGGCACCAAAGAACATGAGGGTGCTGACCACAATCAGCGTACCCCTGCACACATTGAGAGCGCTTTCAGAGGGAACGAGAGCCGCCATGCCATTTTGCCAAACAAGGATCGGCGCCGTGAGCAGCATGCCGAAAAACAGCCGTGCCCAAACAATCTCGATCACTGGCACACCTTGTTGTCCAAGAAACTTGGCCACGACATCGAGAAATGGAAAAATAATCATCGCTGCAAGCATCAAGGCGATGCCAAGCAACGGTCGATGAACGTGTCGTGTCATGCTCTGAGGCGCAGATTCTCCGGATCCCAGATCGAGTCTGGAATGATCCGTGCACGGCGCATCTCACCAAACATCATGATGTCGAGGTCCGTGCCAGTTGCAACGAGTTCTGGTGGCACATAGGCGAAAGCGAGCGACTTCATCACCGCATGACCATAAGCACCAGATGTCGTGACGCCGACGACCTTGCCGTTGTGATAGACGGGTTCATTTCCGACACAATCAGAATCCGTGTTATCGACTTCGAGATAGACGAGTTTCATCCGTTCTCCGCGCTGCTTTCGCGAAAGTGATGCGGTCTTGCCGATGAAGTCAGATTTATCTTCCCGGATAAAGCGGTTCATCGAGGCTTCGTACATATCGATTTCTGCCGTGAGTTCCGAACCCCAACCGCGATAGGATTTCTCCATGCGCAATGAGTTCATCGCATATGTTCCAAAAAGCTGCATGCCATGTCCTCGACCTGCCTCACGCAGCGCCTCATACACTTGAGGCAAGTGATTCATCGGACAGTGGATTTCCCAGCCCAGCTCACCCACATAGTTGACGCGCAGCAGCCTTACATCAACGCCAACAATTCTTGCATGTCGTCCGGTAAGCCATTTTCCGAGATCATCTTTGCAAATCGTCGCGAGTACATCGCGCGACTTCGGCCCGGCGAGCACCAGCACGCCAAAGTCATCTGTGACATCGGAGATGGAAACGTCTTCGCCATTCTTGCGCCACGCCAATTGATCAAAGTCATGAACCTGCGCCACCGCCGCCGACAATACATAAAAGTGATCCGCCGCCAACCGCGTGACCGTGATTTCACTTTCGATGAAACCGTTGGCATTCAGCAAGTGGCCAAGAATGATACCGCCGTCTTTCAGCGGAATCTTGTTGGCGCAAATACCGTCCAGGAAAGCATGGGCATCCTTGCCTTTCACATCAAATTTGGAGAATGTCGAAAGATCCATCAGCCCGACGCGCTCGCGCACGGCGAGACATTCGGACTTCACCGCTTCCCACCAATTCGACCGTTTGAAAGAATAAACTTCGCCTGTGCCGCTTTTGTCGTACCAGCGCGCCCGCTCCCATCCGAAGATTTGCGCAAACTGCGCGCCCTCGTTTTTCAGCGTGTCGTACAGCGATGACTTGCGAAGTCCGCGACCAACCTGATGCTGCTCACCCGGTTTGTAACAGTAATACATGTGGTGATAATCGGCGACGGAAACTTCCGTAGTATAGTTCTTGGTAGCCCACGATCCAAACCGGCGCGGATCAAACTCGCGCATGTTGATTTCGGCCTGGCCATGCACCATCCACTGCGCCAGATATTTGCCCGCACCACCACCCTGGCAAATGCCAATCGATGCTCCGCAATGCATCCAGTAATTCTTGGGACCGTGTGCCGGACCAGAGAGATAAACCCCATCTGGCGTATGCGTGATCGCACCTGAGATGATCGACTTCACACCGGTCTTTCCAAACAGCGGCAATCGCTCCGCTGCTTTTTCCAGCCACGGCATGATGCGGTCGAGCTCATTGGGTTCGAGTTCGCTTTCGTAATCCCAGCGGGGCGGTTCGCCATTCCAACACACATGCGCCGTTGCAGTTTCATAAGGACCGACAAGTACGCCGTTGGTTTCCTCGCGCAGGTATGCGTGCGAGTAGGGATCACGCACCACCGGCAATTCCATCTTGAGGTCGATCAGTTCCTGCAGCGGTTCAGTGATGATGTATTGATGCAGCATGTTTGTGATAGGCACATTATGTCCGGTCCATGACCCCACAACATCGCAATAAGAACCAGCGGCATTCACCACATGCTCGCAGTCAATATTTCCATTTTCCGTAAACACGCGCCACTCGCCTTTCGGCAACAGTTTGATGTCGGTGACGCGCGTGCGCCGATAAATCTCGGCACCCAACTGACGCGCGCCCGCCGCCATGGCGTTGGTGATATCAGCGGGAGCGACGTGCCCGTCCGTCACCGTGCGAAACGCCGCCTTGATGCCGAAAGTCTCAAGGAACGGATGATACTGCTTGATCTCAGACGGCCCAATGATCTCGCCCTCGTAACCTGCCAGTTTCGAAATGCCGTAAACATATTTCAGCCAGTTCACTTCCTCGTCGGTGGTGGCCAGGCGTAATCCGCCGCAGCCATGCCACGATACTGCTTGACCAGTGAGCTTCTCCAGCTTCGGATAAAGTTCGGTGCCGTAAACATGCACCTTCGTCATGTTGAGCGAGCCGTTGAAATGCGGGCATTGCCCCGCGGCATGCCATGTGGACCCGGACGTCAGCTCGCCTTTTTCAATCAGAACAATATCCGTCCAGCCTTCAAGTGCGAGGTGGTACAACAACCCCACGCCCATCACGCCACCACCAACCACCACAACCCGCGCATGCGATTTCATCAGAAAACTCCAATTGCCCGATGTTTCCAACTGTTCGCGGGCGCTGACAAGGTTCAATCCATTGGCGAATGGTGAGCCAGATCAACGATATAAGATAAAAATGCCCAAGAAGGAAAATAATGCTTGACACCGCACGGTGGGTGTGCTAGATCTGGATACAGTCGACAGAGGTGGGCGACCACCCGAACGACTTTCAAAACATGACGAACACGCTCCGCAGCGCTCCCGGTTGGGACATGGCAGGGGTTTCCAGACGATCAAATACCCGGTTCAATCGGCAAATCGACGGCTCCTTCGGCTTCGGCGAGATTGCTTGATTCCGGCGCATATACAGTGTATATCACTTGCATGACGACCCCTCGAACCAGTAAATTCAAAAAGCCACCTGCAAAGGATCAAACCTTTGTCGCAACGCAAATGCGTTTTGACCGGGCCGGGCTCTCGAAGATCGACCGTGCCGCCGAGCTGTCCGGCACCACCCGGTCGGAATTCGTGCGCCGCAGCGCGGTGGTGGAAGCCGAAAAAGTTTTGCTCGACCAAGTCTACTTTGGGGTCGATCGCGCAACGTTCGATTTCTTCTCCGATGTTGCGTCCAAACCGCTATCCGGCGAAGCCTTTGAACGACTGATGCGCGTCAAGTCCCCCTGGGACAAAACCGCAATCGGGAAATGAAACCGCCGGAGCCATTGGCACTCCACCATGGCCTCGACAGTTTTGAAAGCGCGCGCCCCGTACTCAACATCTGGCTGAAAACCCGCGCACGTATCAACGAAACTTACGGCGCATCGCGGACGTTCGTCGTATGTGCAGAGAAGGGCCATGATGTGATTGGCTACTACTGCCTGTCACAGGGTGCCATCGGCCACGAACAAGTCTCATCCAAGTTCCGCCGCAACATGCCCGATCCCATTCCGGTGACTCTGCTCGGGCGGTTGGCAGTGGACCAGCGCTTTGCCGGAAAGGGCCTCGGTGCCGCCCTCCTGAAAGACGCCGTTCTGCGCGCCAAACACGCCGCCACCATTGTGGCCTCACGCGGCATGATTGTGCATGCGCTGGATGACGAGGCGGCTACCTTCTATGCACGGTACGGGTTTGTGGGAGCGCCAAAGATGCCGCTGTTGATGGTGTTGGGGTTTGGGTGAAGCTGCTTACAACTGACTTCGTAAAAGACAGATGGTGCAAGTCTCACTCTGCCGCAATCCTAAGTGCCGCAGAATTATGAGCGTAGGTCTTCCATGTCGGTGCATAGTCTTCGTTGGCTTGGTTGCCCCAGTAGGTCCAACCCGGCCTTGTGCCGCGCGCAAACAATTCGAGAAAAGGTCCGCGTGAGCAGGCCTCGATAAGGCCATATTGTTCGTCAGGCTTTCTGGAGTGCTCGCGTTTACGTGTCTCCATCATGTTCACTTGGCGGCGGCCGGGGGCCAGTGTTCTTGCACCTTTACCCCGTGTGCCAAAGAGCAGGACTTCGGTGACGTTGCGGAAATAGAAGCCAACGCCTCTGCCATCGGAGCCACCGTCTTTGCGGATTTTGTGCCAGATGATGTTGCTTTTGTAGTCAAAGCCCCAGGCTTTCATCACGGCAAGGCCTTCTGGCAGCAAGGCATTGGGCACCCACATGTATAAATGTGCCGGTTCCTTTGCGACATCGGCCACGGGTAGGGCGCATATGTCAGCCAGCGTCATGGTCTCGTAGCGGTTTAATCGCTTGTGCTCAGGTGCCATCTTGCCTGTGCGATTGGTGAAGCGCCAAGGCGGATCGGCCATGATGGTTTGGAATTTTCGCCCGCCGAGCGAGGAGGCAAGATCGATGATTGTTTTATTCAGTTGATCCATCGTTCACATAAGCCTCTTTGCGGATTGCAATAACGACAACAGGGCAGCCGCCGCCACCGCCGCCCTCCAGTCTTGGAATGAGTTTGTCCAGGTGGGTGGTCAGCCTGACTTACTTGCCCTTGGCGGGCTTCTCTTGAGCCTTGGCCAAAGCCTTTAGCTTGGCGTCGAAGGCGGATTCGCTGTCATCAGTTTCAAGTTCTTTGGCCATGGCCTTGAATTTGGCGGCTTGAGGTTGGTTAGTTAAATGATTAGATTTCATTTTGACCCTCTAAAGCGAACTAATGAAGAAAAGAGCTTGCCATTTTTTGGCGAACAGCAACACAATCTCCATCCATTGAGGCAAGGATAATTTCTGAGTTCATAACCCTCGATAAAGTGCGATCTTTTATTTCTTTGGGTTTGGCCTCTTTCAAAACAAGCATCGAACGAGTTTCGTCTACATGCTGTTCTTTTTGCTCTCTGTAGAACAACAGAGCTTCCAGTGCTTTAAGTTCGGATGTGCCAGCAAAAATAGCAAGCTTTTTACCGTCTGGATGTTCAACAATAATGTCAACCACGTAGTCATTCATCGACGCTTGCAATGGTTCGTCAATTCTGATTTTTGCCGATCCCGATTGAGCTTCAACCAACTTAGCAACGGCTTCCTTTGACGTCCCAAGCGAAGCCAATGTATTGCTAGAAGCGCCTTGATAAACCACCATCCGGGGTTCATCAGGCTTACGAACGTGACCGACTTGCTTACAATTTCTTTCATTGGCAAATAATCGGTATGTAGGAGCATCGCGTTTTCGTCAAATTGAGCGCAATGTTGATCAAGCTGACCGTTCAATGCTTCAATGCGGCTATCAGTATCGAAATCAACCCCGTTTGATTCCAGATAAGCTAAAGTTTCACCGTCATCCTCTAACCTAAACAGAGCAGGGAAATTTGGGTTTCGCGTGATGTAGATTGCTATCGGGTCACCAACTTCTTCAAAGAAAGGTGTGAGTAAAACATAACGAATCGGCACTTCGGCAATATAGAGCTTTGAACAAAAAGCCTCACAGAAATCTTGCTTATTCATAGCAAGTCACCTTGAGCTTTAAAACGAAATCTTTCTGCAGCTAATGTGAGAGCTGAAGCGGCGCTCACCGCAAAATGTTGTATACCATGAACGGCAACGGCTTTTGGCCATCGACGCAAATGAGATCGCGCAGCCCTGATGGAACGGCGATGTGGTCATCCAAAGTAGATGGCAGTGCCAACCTGGTCTGACGCATGAAACTGTATTGACAATGAACGCGCATATCTGAACCATCTTCAATCCCAAGTGTTGCTCTAAAAATCTGTTTGTTTTCATTCCGAACAATGAGAACTCGACGAACCTGATCTATGCATTGTATCTTGCAAGCGGCAACTTATCGACTGGGCCAAATTTGCAGCTTTTGACCTGATGGCGACAAAGGAAACGACTTGGAGCAAAATGGCCGACTAGCCATGTGCCCTCATCAAGCGTGAGCTTGAAACGGCAAAACCTGCCAGTGCAATGCCCACAGATAATCCAAGGCAAACCACCTGCCACGTAGAACAAGATTGCCCACGGAAGCTGTTGAAGCATCCACGTCCGTTCCACAAATCGATAGAAAGGATCGTTGGCTGTTGCCGGCTCAATAACAAAGCGGGGCGGATTCTGGAGGTCCACCACACAGTGCATTTGCCACCACGCGTCCACAAAAAATGAGCGGCGGTGTGCATAGAAGATCATGGCAATCCGTCTGCCGCTGAGCCCAGTCGCGAATGTCATGTGCAGCGATCATGCCGAAGCCGGCCATTCCAACAAGTGTTCCCAGATAGACAAGAAGGCGTTCAAGCCACTTTGGCGCAGCGAACGAACGATGGATGAGTAGTCGGTGCATTGCAAGGCGCAATAAGGTGGCAAGAAAACATGAGGTTTATAAGTGATTAAAAGGTGCGGTGCAGTTGATGGGAGGAGATGAACTTTTGCTGCTCCCACAGAGTGACCAGCGCAGATGGTGATAGCCGTGGTTACAAGAAACAAGAGGAAAGCATCCAGCTGAAATGTCAGCAGGCGCACCAACAACAGCTATGATTGACATTGTGAGCACCCAAAAGGACTTGGCAGGAACCCAAAACAAACATGACCGAGAGAAAGCACAACTTACATGATTAAAGGCTTTGGCTTCATTGTAAAAATACGGGTGGCTGAGAATAGACATTGCTTAGCTATCCGAAATCAATCCGATCAGTGGAGATTGTCGGTTTAGGGTAATAGTGTAAGCCAGGTCAGCACAGGATCACCCATCATCCTTGTGCACATGCAGAAACCGCGCAATCTTCTGTTTCAACTCAAACGACCGCGCCGGATCGCTCACCGAAGCGGCATCGTCAAACAACGCCCGCTGAAGGTCGGTAGGCAGGTCGTTCCACTGCATCATCACTGCAGCTCCAAGGGCGCGTAACACACGCTCGTCCGTTGCGGAAAACGTTTCGTGCGGATGCGCAGGGGCACCACCTTCGTCATCCCAGCGCGCCAATGCCTTGGCGAGATCGTTGAGGTTTTTCAGCTTGCTCATGTGACCGAGATTAAACCCGATCCGCGCCGAATGCCAGCACCCGCAGAGCAGTACACCGATTGCCAACGACTTAGCATTTGGATACATTTATCACATGGCAAAACTTGTCTTCGGTATGAACCAGTCCCTCGACGGTTACGTCGATCACACGGGGTTTCGGCCAAGCCCAACGCTGTTTCGCCACTTCATCGCCGAGGCGCAAACGCAAGCGGGCAGCGTGTACGGTCGCTGCATGTATGAAATCATGCGTTATTGGGACGACGAGCGTCCTGAATGGGGCGCAGATGAAAAAGCTTTCGCTGTTGCGTGGCGGAACCAGCCGAAATGGGTCGTCTCGCGCACCTTGAAGTCGGTTGGGCCCAACGCAACGCTTGTTGAAGGCGATATCGAGGGCGCGATCCGCCAGCTGAAGGCTGAGCGCCAAGGGGAAATCGAAGTGGCTGGCCCCGACTTGGCCCGCAGCTTCACCGAACTTGGCTTGATCGATGAATATCGCATCTACTTGCATCCCGTCGTGCTTGGCCACGGCAAGCCCTATTTTGCCGGCCCCCGACCGCCGCTCCGCCTTGTGACCCATGATCGGATGGACGGGGATGTGGTCAGGTTGTCATACGTGCCTGCTTGATCGCCCCTCGGGTCAAACGCGAAATACCAATCGAAGCCTCTACCCATTTTCACCAAACACGCCGATAATGCGTTAATGGAATTCAAGGACTACTACAAAACCTTAGGCGTTGATCGCAAGGCATCCGCCGAGGACATCAAGAAGGCGTATCGCGCGCTGGCGCGCAAATTCCACCCCGATATCAATAAGGAAAAATCGGCCGAGGCCCGCTTCAAGGAAATCGGTGAAGCCAATGATGTATTGAGTGATGTGGAAAAGCGCAAAGCTTACGACGAACTAGGTTCCGGCTTTCAGCAGGGCCAACAGTTCCGGCCGCCACCGGGGTGGACTGAACAACATGAATTCCGGCAACAGCGCGGCAACACCTCCCATGCTGATTTCAGCGACTTCTTTGAGGAGTTGTTTGGGCGACAGGCGCGCCAGCAGCGGGGCCAATCGTCAGCCAATTTTCGCGCCCGTGGTGAAGACACGCACGCTCGCATCGCGGTGAGCCTGCGCGACAGCTTCAATGGGGCCACGCGGCAAATCACCCTGCGCGGAAAAAGCCTGAATCTCAAAATCCCCAAGGGCCTCGTTACGGGTCAAGTCATTCGCTTGAAAGGCCAGGGCGAGCCGGGCCACGGCGGTGAAGCGGCGGGCGATCTCTATCTTGAAATCGAATTCGCAGAAGATAAACTTTATCGTGCGGAAGGCCGCGACCTGTTCATTGACCTGCCGGTAACACCGTGGGAGGCCGCCCTTGGAGCATCAGTGCAAACGCCAACGCCCTCTGGCAGCATCATGCTGAAAATTCCGCCAAACTCGGCGCATGGTCGCGAGTTGCGCGTCAAGGGCAAGGGCATTCCGGCGGCAGAACCCGGCGATTTGCGCGTGCGGCTCAACATCGTGTTGCCACGCGGCGATACAGCGAAGGCGAAAGAGATTTACGAAACCATGGCGCGCGATCTGGCATTTGATCCGCGCAAGAACATGGAGGGCTAGCAATGGCCAAAAAACACACCACTGAAATCGAACCCGATATTCTGGATGCGAATACGCCATTGACCATCGAAGAACTGTGCCAGCTGTGCGAAGTGGATATCACCTGGATTGAATCACTCCAGGCCCATGGCGCGTTCTCCTCGGGATATACAGCCACGACCATGATCCGCGTGCGCAAGGCCAGACGTCTGGAACAGGATCTGGGCCTCAACGTGCCAAGCCTTGCGCTGGTGCTTGATCTGTTGGACCAGATTGATGCGCTGCAAGGCGAACTGGCGCGTTTCGCTCCCGAAGTTCGAAACAAGTAGGCTGTGACCTGGTTTAGGTCCAGTTCAAGTTGTTAACTTTACACCGCAACATGGCCTCATTCTCCCCGCCTTCCTGCCGAAGTTGCAAGGCACATAGCGTGGCGGACGGCAGAACATGAGGATTAGAAAATGCGGCTTGCTTTACGCGCCAGCGCTATCAAATGGAAATACGAGATCGCTCCTCAAGCACATATGGATCCAGAATGGGCGAAATCACTTGCGACAGCAGACGCACCGTCAGATTCATTTGCGTTTGATCCGCACCACGAAACATTTCGGTTCGATCAATTGAATGATAAACAACCGGGTATTCAATTCAGGCTGGTAACAGCGATAGCGCCGCCGGGCGGATGATCCCATCTGTCAATGAATGGACGAGCGACCCACTTCGTACATCATCAACGCTGCCGCCGTTGCGATGTTGAGACTTTCAACGCCGGACTTCATGGGTATGTTCACCAAGGTCTTGCAAGCTGATGAAACGACTCGCGAAAGGCCTTTGGCCTCTGAACCTAAAATGATGAGCGCAGGAGCTTCATAGTTGCGCCGGAAGGTTTTTTTGGCGTCGGCGGCGGTGCCAACAGTCTCACCCGGCCAACCCTTGATGAGATCGACCAGCTTTTCGACGGGGAGGCGCGTGAGCGATGACGCAAAGATCGAGCCCGTCGAAGCGCGCACACATTCCGGTGCGTAGGGGTCACAACAGTCTCCTGCCAATACCACACCAACAAAGTTGGCAGCATCAGCGGTTCGCAAGATGGTTCCGAGATTGCCAGGATCGCGAATGTCTTCCAACACCAGCACGGGACCTGTTTTGGATGGCTGGGTATGCCAGCGCGGCTTGAACGTGGCCAAAACCTCATGCGGATTATTTTGCGCTGAAAGCTCCGACATGATCTTTTCGGAGACAATCAAGGGCTTCACGTCATCCCAGAGAAACACAGGCTTGGTGGCAACAAGATGCTCTGGCCGCCAATCCAGCGCCATGGCTCTTTCCAGCATCGCCATGCCTTCGACAACAAACAATCCGTGTTCGCGCCGCTATTTCTTGTCAGCCAAGGGAGCGGATGAGTTTGATCGATGGGTTCTGCGGCGGATGTGATCGGCAACATGTGGAGCGGTTAGCGCAGAGTCCCTTGCTGCGCAACCGCACAAAGTATAGGCAAGCCTATTTCTGCATCAAAGCTTTTCAGATGGCAGAATCCATGCCAGCATTAGGGATCAACGGGGAGAACGCCATGTCTGCATCGGAACACGCCAAGCAATGGCTCCGTCACTTTGATGTGGCGCTGGAAGCTGGGGATGTTGGTGCGGTGCTCGACCTCTTTGATGACGATTGTTACTGGCGCGATCTCGTGTCCTTCACCTGGAACCTCAAGACCTTTCAGGGAAAAGACGAAATAGCTGACATGCTGCGAACGCGGCTGGCGGATGTACGGCCACGCAACTGGCAACTGACGGAAGCCGCAAGCGGGGACAACACCGAAGCTGAAGCCTGGTTCAGTTTTGAAACGTCCGTGGCCCACGGCAAGGGCATCGTGCGCCTGAGAAATGGCAAGGCGTGGACGCTGCTGACCACCATGGACGACTTGAAAGGCCATGAGGAAAAAAAGGGTCCCCTCCGGATTCTCGGCACAGAGCATGGTGTGTCCAAGAATCGCTCAACCTGGCTGGAACGCCGCCAGAAAGAGGAAAAGGAACTCGGTTTCAAGACCCAACCATATGTGCTGATCATTGGTGGCGGGCAGGGGGGCATTGGCCTTGGCGCAAGGTTGCGCAGACTGGGCGTGCCGACGATCATCATCGAGAAGAACAAGAAGCCGGGTGATTCATGGCGCAACCGCTACAAAACCCTCTGCCTGCACGATCCGGTCTGGTACGACCACATGCCGTATTTGCCGTTCCCGGACGACTGGCCGATTTTTTCGCCCAAGGACAAGATTGGTGACTGGCTGGAGATGTACACCAAGGTCATGGAACTCAATTATTGGACAGAGACCACCTGCCAGAACGCCAAGTTTGACGCGAAGAAACAGGAATGGGTGGTGAAGGTGAAGCGCGGCGGCAAGTCAATTACGCTGAGGCCCAAACAACTCGTGCTTGCAACCGGACTCTCTGCCGTGGCCAATGTGCCAAAATTCAAGGGTGCCAAAACATTCAAGGGCGAACAGCACCACTCTTCGAAGCATCCGGGGCCAGACAAATACAAGGGCAAGAAGTGCGTGGTCATCGGTTCCAATAATTCCGCCCACGACATTTGCGCCGCCCTTTGGGAAGTGGGCGCCGATGTTACCATGGTCCAGCGCACGTCAACCCACGTCTGTCGCTCAGACACGCTCATGGAACTGGAAGCAGGTCCACTCTATTCAGAAGCTGCTGTCGCTAAAGGCATCGACGTGAACCGGGCCGACATGTTGTATGCCGCAACGCCCTACAAGATCATGGCGCAGAACCTGGCGGGTGTTTACAAAACCATCAAGGAACGCGACGCGGACTTCTACGCGCGCCTCGAAAAGTCAGGATTCATGCATGACTTCGGCGATGATGGCTCTGGACTGCACATCAAGTATCTGCGCCGAGGGTCAGGATACTACATCGACGTCGGCGCTTCAGAACTGGTGTGCAATGGCAGTATCAAACTGAAAACCCGCGTGGAAGTCGCCGAGATCAAACCGCGCTCCGTCGTGTTCTCAGATGGCAGTGAGTTGAAAGCCGACCTCATCGTCTATGCCACGGGCTATGGCTCCATGAATGGCTGGGCCGCACAATTGATTTCGCCAGATGTGGCCGACAAGGTTGGGAAATGCTGGGGTCTCGGGTCCAACACCACCAAAGACCCCGGCCCGTGGGAGGGTGAACTGCGCAACATGTGGAAACCAACGCACCAGGAAAACCTCTGGTTCCACGGCGGCAATCTGCATCAATCCAGATACTTCTCTAAATACCTCTCGCTGCAATTGAAGGCACGCATGGAAGGCATCAACACGCCTGTATATGCGATACCGCCTGTGCACCATTTGTCATGATGCAGTTCCTTCTTTCTTTCAGCACAGTGATTGATCGCATCAGTCGATTTTTCGGCGTGGCTGCCAATTGGATGGTGCTCATTGCAGCCTTGGTCTGCGCCCTCGATGCCATTCTGCGCTACGGCATCAGCAGTATCGTTTATTTGGCCAATGCCGGCGGCAGTGACGGCAGCGGACAGTGGCTGTTTGATCTCTATCGCACCAACTCCAACACCTTGCGTGATCTGCAATTGGTGCTATTCGCAGGCATGGTGATGCTGGGTGCGTCCTGGACATTGAAAGTCAACGAACATGTGCGCGTCGACTTGCTCTACAATTCTGTAACGGACCGAACACGCGTGTGGATTGACCTCATTGGCTGTGTCTTGTTCCTGATACCATTCTGTATACTGATGATGTATTTCAGCTGGCCCTGGTTCATGTCCTCCTGGACCGGCAATGAACTCTCGCAAAACGCCGGTGGCATGCCGCGCTGGCCGTTGAAACTGTTTGTGCCTTTTGGGTTCGCATTGTTGCTGCTGCAAGGTGTATCAGAGCTGATCAAGTGCATCGCGGCACTCACCATCGGCTATCGCCGCGAACACGCCTATGAAAAGCCGCTGCAATGATTGAGTTCGTCACCCATAACATGGCCCCGCTGATGTTTGCGGGTCTCATCCTGTTCATGATTTTTGGATATCCGGCGGCGTTTTCGCTGGCCGCTGTGGGGCTTTTCTTTGGTTTCCTCGGTGTTGAATTGGGCCTGATCCAGCCGGATTTTCTCGGCAATCTTGTCTTCCAACTTGAATCCGTTTTGCGCAATGACTTGTTGCTCGCCATTCCCTTCTTCACCTTGATGGGTGCCATCCTCGAACGCTGCGGCCTTGCCGAAGATCTGCTTGAAGGTTTCGGGCAGCTGTTCGGTGGCGTGCGTGGTGGCCTCTCTTATGCTGTGATTTTGGTCGGCGCAGTATTGGGAGCGATCACCGGGACCGTTGCCGCCTCCGTCATCGCCATGGGTTTGATCTCACTGCCCATCATGCTGAAATACGGTTACAACGTGCGCCATGCCACCGGCGTCGTCGCGGCCTCTGGCACGATCACCCAACTCATTCCGCCGTCGCTCGTTCTCGTCATTTTAGCTGACCAATTGGGCAAACCCGTTGGTGAAATGTACAAAGGTGCCATGGGCGCATCTGTTGTGCAGGTGTTGCTGTTTATGGCCTGGGTATTCATACTTTCGTTGATCCGTCCGCAAGATGTGCCAGCCCTTCCGCCGGAAGCCCGCACCTTGCGCGGCTGGGCGCTGGCCAAGCGCTGTATTCGTGGCATGGTGCCTTCGCTGGCGCTCATCTTCATCGTTCTCGGCACAATCTTCATGGGCTTTGCTACGGCAACCGAAGCCGGTGCCATGGGCGTACTTGGGGCATTCTTCCTCGCCTGGTTCAATGGCCGCCTCACATGGGCACTCACCTATCAAGGCATGTCAACAACCATGCGCATCACCGCCATGGTGGTGATGATCCTGATCGGTGCCCGTGTGTTCAGCCTGGTGTTTCAGGGGGTGGGCGGCAAGGAATGGATCGAAAGTTTCCTCGTGGCCTTGCCCGGCGGTCAGGTCGGCTTCCTGATCTTCGTCAACGCTTTCGTTTTTATCATTGCTTTCTTTCTCGATTTCTTCGAGATCGCCTTCATCATCGTGCCACTGCTCGTGCCAGCGGCGGAAGCACTGGGAATTAATCTAATTTGGTTCGGCGTGTTGCTGGGCGCCAACATGCAGACGAGCTTCATGCATCCGCCCTTTGGCTTCGCCCTGTTTTATCTGCGAGGTATCGCCCCCCCGTCCATCAAGAGCAGTGATATTTATTACGGCGCAATTCCGTGGGTCGTGTTGCAGGTGATGCTCGTCGCCATCCTTATCGCCTGGCCCGAACTGGTTACAGCTTTCCTCGATGCCGACATTGTCGTCGATCCCAATTTCGAAATGACAGTGCCTGATGCAGGGGGTGGGCTCGAACCCGGAGCACCTGCCATCGACCTGAACACGGCACCGAAGATCGAGTAAAAAAAGGGCCCCCGGTTAGTGGGGCCCTCTGCAATTCATTTTGTGCGTGATTACAACATCTTCTTTCGCTGTTGGCCCATCATGAACGTATCGAACTGATATTCCGAGAACTGCGCCCAGAGATAAGCGTCCGACCGATAGGCCATCATCGCATCGTGCACTTTCTTGAACGGTGCATTCGTGCCAGCAATTTCGGCATAGGTTTCCTTGGCCGCATTGAAGCATGCTTCCATGACATCCTGCGGATAGGGCGCGAGTTTGGCACCTGCAGCAGCCAACTTCTTCAATGCCCCTGGATTGCGGGCATCATACTTTGCCAGCATGTCGGAGTTGGCGGCCTGACACGCGGTCTTGACGATAGCTTGATAGGCTGGCGTCAATTCGGCCCACTTCGCCGTGTTGATCATGGTGTGCAACATGGCACCACCTTCCCACCAGCCTGGATAGTAGTAATGCGGAGCCACCTTGTAGAATCCGAGCTTTTCGTCGTCATACGGCCCAACCCACTCGGCCGCATCAATGGTGCCTTTCTCAAGCGCCTGATAGATTTCGCCACCCGCAATCTGTTGCGGCACGACACCAACTTTGGAAATCACCTTGCCACCAAAGCCGCCGATGCGCATTTTCACGCCCTGCAGGTCAGCCAGCGACTTGATTTCCTTGCTGAACCAGCCGCCCATCTGCGCACCCGTATTGCCGCAGGGGAATGCGATGATGTTCTTCGTGGCGTAGAACTCGTTCATGAGATCAATGCCGCCACCATGATACATCCAGCCATTCTGCTGGCGGGCGTTGAGGCCGAAGGGAACGGCCGTAGCAAACGCGAATGTCGGGTCCTTGCCCCAATAATAGTACGACGCCGTGTGGCACATTTCGACGGTGCCTGCGGTGACGGCATTGGCTGCTTCCAGCCCCGGCACGATTTCATTGGCCGCGAACACCTGGATCTGGAACTTGTTATCGGTCACGTCCGCGACATATTTGGAGAAAGTTTCGGCGGCTCCATAAATCGTGTCCAGCGCCTTGGGAAAGCTCGACGTCATGCGCCATTTGAGTTCGGGCATTGACTGGGCAATAGCGGGGGACGCGACGGCAGCTGTAGCACCTGCAGCGACGACGCCCGTTTTCTTGAAGAATTTTCTACGATCCATGGTTTTCTCCCTGTGTGGATGAAGTAGGCTAACGCGAACTGGCGCACAGTGCAATTCTGCAATATGCTCCTCCCATGAACATCCACGCCCGCACCACCATCAAAACCGGTATCACGGTTTGCCCCCACGACTGTCCGTCCGCCTGTTCGCTGGACGTGGAACTGTTGGACGAGCGCACCATTGGCCGGGTGCGGGGAGCGAAGGAGCAGTCTTACACACTCGGCGTCATCTGCGAGAAGGTGGCGCGCTATGCCGAGCGCATTCATCACCCGGATCGACTACTATACCCGCTGAAGCGTGTCGGCAAAAAAGGGGCAGGGGAGTTTAGGCGAGTTTCGTGGGATGAAGCGCTGGATGAGATCGGCCAGCGCTTTAATGCGATTGAAACGCAGCACGGACCCGAAGCCATCTGGCCCTATTGGTACGCTGGCACAATGGGTCTCGTTATGCGCGACGGCATCGAACGACTGAGAAATGTCAAAAATTACAGCGGCATGTATGGCACATTTTGCATAGCACTCAGCTGGCCCGGTTATTACGCTGGCACAGGCCGCGTCACCGGGGTCGATCCGCGCGAAATGCAGAAGTCGGACTTGATCGTCATGTGGGGCGGCAATCCCGTCAACACGCAAGTCAATGTGATGACCCACATCGGCATCGCCAAAAAGCGCGGCGCGACGCTGGCCTGTGTGGACATCTATGACACCGGCACCATGAAACAGGCCGAGCACAAATATATCATCCGCCCCGGCACCGACGGCGCTTTGGCCTGTGCCATCATGCATGTGCTGTTCCGCGATGGCTACGCCGATCACGCCTACATGGAGAAATATACTGATGATCCCAAGGGCTTGGAAGCGCATCTTGAATCGAAAACTCCGGAATGGGCGTCGGCAATCTGCGGCCTTGCACCAGAACGGATTGTCGAATTTGCGCACCTGATCGGCAAGACCAAACGGACGTTTTTCCGTATCGGTTACGGGTTCTCGCGGTCTCGAAATGGAGCCGCCAACATGCACGCGGTGACATCAATCGCGGCTGTTGCAGGCAACTGGCAACATGAAGGTGGCGGCGCATTGCATTCCAACAGCGGCATGTACAAGTGGAACAAGACACTGATCGAAGGCAAGGACGTTGCGTCGCGGTCCCGCGTCATGGATCAATCGCGCATTGGTGAGGTGCTGTGTGCCAATCCACAAGACTTGCGCGGCGGCCCGCCCGTGATAGCACTTTTCATCCAGAACACCAATCCAGTATCCGTCGCCCCGGACCAGAACAGGGTGAAACAAGGCTTTGCTCGCGACGACCTGTTCACCGTGGTGCATGAGCAATTCATGACCGAAACGGCGAAATACGCCGACATCGTGCTGCCCGCGACGATGTTCCTGGAACACGACGATGTCTATCAGGGGGGGGGACATTCCCACATCATGCTCGGTCGCAAACTGGTAGAGCCCCCGGGCGAATGCCGCAGCAATCACGATGTATTGACTGAGATCGCGAAACGAGTCGGTGCAGAGCATGCGGGTTTCAATATGTCACCGCGTGAGATCATTGATCAAACGCTGACGGACTCAAAGCGTCGTGGTGTCGACGATCTCGACGCCGAAAACTGGTTTGACGTCCAAACAGATTTTGAAACTGCGCATTTCCTGAATGGCTTCGGCCACCCGGATGGCAAATACCGTTTCAAGGCCGATTGGAAAAGCGCCCACGCGTTTCTCTCAAAAATGGGCAGCCTCGGTCCGGTGGAAAACATGCCAGCATTTCCGGATCACTATGCAGCTCACGAGCTTGCTGACGAAACCTATCCATACCGCCTCGCCACATCGCCTGCGCGAACCTTTCTCAATTCAACTTTCAATGAAACCCCAGGCTCTGTGAAACGCGAGGGCAGACCGACGATCCTCGTCCATCCGGACGATCTAGCAGCTCTCTCCATCGCGGATGGAGATGCTGTTCATATCGGCAGCCGCCGTGGTGAAGTCACGTTGCATGCCAAGTCGTTCGATGGTCTGCAAAGGGGAACGCTCATCGCCGAAGGCATCTGGCCCAACGAGGCCCATGTCGACGGTAAAGGCATTAATACGTTGACCGGGTCAGACCAACCAGCTCCTGCTGGCGGCGGGGCGTTCCACGACAATGCCGTGTGGATGCAGAAAATTGTCTGAAACTTTATAGGTGTTCTTTCACACGTCTTGCATAGACATATTAGTCTATCATGAGGGGTGGGAAAAATGGGGCTTAAATTTGGTTCGGGTGGCGAATTGCCACGTCAGTCTGTCAGCGCTGAAGACGATTCAGATGAAGGCGTAACGCCAGGATTTATTGCAACCCTTGCTGTGGCCGTGGTTGTTGGGTTCGGTGGTGCTTACTACTACTTGAGCCAGGAAGATGAGATGGCAACATTCGTCTCCAAGGCAGATCCCATATGTGCACAGTACTGGGTTTCGCCCGGCTGGAATGACGAAGCCATGATCTGTTACATGGTCGAGCAGGTCGACCGGCTTTGTGATCCGCGAGAGCGGCTGCATTTGGCTGCCAAGGTCCAATTGTATCGCACTGAATCCGAAAGACTGAAAGGCAAGGTTATCAGGGAAGCAGTGCTGAACCAGAAAGACAGGTTTGCCGAGATAAAGGCGGAAGTTGATAACTTCGGCAAGAACACGTCCAAGCCTCGGAAAGTCGAGAAGAAGAAGCCGCGCAAGTATGGAAAGAACTATACGGTTGAAGAGTCAGTTGCCATGTTTCAGCAAAAGGTCATGAACCCGGACGCACGCTATCAAAACACCGAGCTGTCGGATCACTTGCGAGTTATTTTCGCAAAGGGCTACATGAAGCCTTGGGAGTTTGGCACGATTAAGGATCGCATCGTTCGCGATGCCATGGACGGCGTAGAAAGCCCGGCAACATCACCCTGCGGCACCGACGTCGCTTCCAACTAGAGTTCTGCGCACTATTCAAGATTCAGGCACAATCCGGCCATGTGCCGGCCTGTTTGCCGGTGGATAACGCCACATTGGCGCGGTGAATCTCTTCGCGTGTTAACGGCTCATTAAGAAGTTTAGCACCGTGCAAGCTATTGAAAAGAATCATTTTCCCGACAAGCAGAATCGGCACATTCTGCCTCCCATGACCGATAAGGAACGCGCCCGTACCCGTCAGATGATGCTCGCCATCGCCGCTGTGCTGGCTTTGGCAACTTTGGCACCAGTGGCCGTGCTTGCCGCCTAAGGTAAAACCGCAAGTCGTTCCGTTAGCAGGCTGAAGAAAGCATCGGCATTGATGTTGCGGCATACAGTTGTGTTTTTCGGCCGGCCTGACACGCCCCACCAGTCAATGACTGTCATGCCCATCGTGAGTTCAGACTCGCACTCGATCTCAACATTGACCTTGCGCGATACAAACAAATCCGGCTTCAATAACCAGGCCATTACGCAAGGATCGTGGAGCGGCCCGCCGTCGGTACCGTATTTTTGTTCGTCAAACCGTTCAAAGAATTCCAGCAACGCGGCAACCGCTGGTCCTGTATTGTTCTTCATGGCGCGGAATTTCTCCACGCGGACCCGCGTCGTCAGCGCTTGATGCGTGCAATCGAGCGGAATGAGGGTGAGGGGAATACCGCTCTTGAGCACCAGTTGCGCCGCCTGCGGGTCCACATAAATATTAAACTCTGCGGCCACCGTGACATTGCCGCCCTCAAAAAAACCGCCACCCATGGCGACAATCTGCTTGATGCGCTGGGCGATGCGCGGTTCTTTCTGAAGGGCCAGCGCAATATTGGTCATCGGCCCCAGAACGCACAAAGTGACAGTGCCGGAAGCTTTTTTCATCAAAGTCTCAACGATGAAATCAACCGCGTTCTGTTTTTGCAACGGCATTTTAGGATCGGGCAGGTCTGGACCATCGAGCCCCGTGCGCCCGTGCACATGTTCGGCGGTAACGAGTGCGCGGTGCAGGGGTTTGTCCGCACCCGAGTATATTTTGATGTCGGGCCGACCACCCAGCTCACAAATCTTGCGCGCATTGATTTCTGTCAGCGCCAAAGGCACATTGCCCGCAACACACGAGATGCCAAGAACTTCAAATTCAGGCGAAGCCAGCGCCAGCAAAATAGCAACAGCATCATCCTGTCCGGGGTCTGTATCGATAATAATGGGGAGCGGCATGGGCAAACCTGCAAGTACAGGTTACGCCATAGTTTATTTTTATCAAACGGTCAAATTTGAAAAACAGTCAAACGGGAAATTCTTGAAAATACTGTGCCTGTATATTTCTCAAATACTCCATCAGCATATCATTGGAGCGTATGACTTCCACGAGCGGATGCTTGAAATAGGTACACGCCGTGCTGGCCAGAAAGGCATAAATGGTTGCGTCAACTCCGGAAATGCGGGGACCCAGCAGATACCTGTTGGAGCCGAGCAGGGACGACACTGCGTCAATGTCGCCTTTTCCCAGTTCCACTCTCTCAGCTTCGGTATGTCGTCCCAAACCTTGCGCGCAAAGCATTTTACGAACTTGTCGGCGGACAATGACGCGGACAACTGGACGGATCGGGACAGGTGCCATTTTGAAAAAATGTCGCGGACCTGCGTTGAAGTTGGCATCATCCATCCACCTGTCCCAAACCAGCAGAAAATACAAATGTTCCTCCAGCATTCGCGCAACTGCCCAGCCCTTGGCGAGGTCCTGTTCCGAATAGCCGGCAGAAAGGTCCACGCCATGTTTCCGTTCCAAGTGTTTCCCGATGAAATATGAGTCACCTAACAGCAGATCACCATCGCGGATGTAAGGAACCTTGCCTTTGGGCGCTTTGCTGAAGCTCATAGGTTGAGTTTCAAAAGGCACGCCACTCAACTTCAGAAGCATCATGGCTTTGACAACAAACGGACTTGGATCAGGTAGTCCGAAATAGGAACCGGAGGTATACAGCTCGATCATTTTGATCTCCTTGACTTGCCAGGCACCCTACTGCCACACTGCTGACAACATGGTGTCAGCAGCTTTGCAGTAGGAAAAAATCATGCGCCGCGCCGACCGCCTTCTTCGTGTCATACAAATTCTCCGCCGTCATCGCCGCCCGGTGATCGGGCAGGTGATAGCTGAAGAACTCGAAGTGTCGCTGCGCACAGTTTATCGCGACATCGCCGATCTCATCACCGATGGTGTACCCATCCGCGGTGAGGCAGGTGTTGGCTATGTGCTGGGCGAAGGTTACGACCTGCCGCCTTTGATGTTCTCTGTTGATGAACTGGAAGCCATCATGTTGGGACTGCGCTGGGTGACGCGCCGGGGTGATAGTGATTTGTCACGAGCGGCGAGCGATGCGGTTGCCAAAGTAGGGACAGTGCTGCCTGCCAAACTCAAACCATTCCTGTTCGATTCGCCGCTGATTGCGCCACCATCTTTCAACCATACAGTCGACAGCGTTGACACCGCCTCGATCCGCCATGCCATCCGCGAGCAATATCGCGTGACCATCGAATACACCGGTGAAAACCTGATCACCACCAATCGCACGATCTGGCCGCTGGCGATCTCCTATTTTGATGCGCAGCGCCTGGTTATCGCCTGGTGCGAACTGCGCCGCGATTACAGATTCTTCCGCACCGACCGCATCAGCAAAGCCGAGATTCTCAAAGACAAATATGCCGGGCGACGCAAAGCGCTGCTCAAGGAATACCTGCAACACCGGTCCCACTATCCTGACGATGAAGTGATGGCTTAATCGATTGCGAGCGAACCCGAATAAGAAACCTGTGGCTCCTTGCCCTTGCGCTTGGCAATGAAGCCAAGTTCGACGACTCGCTCACCCGATTTCTTCAGAACCGCCGCTATCTTCTTGGCCTGACTAGGTTTTACGACAACGATCATGCCCACACCACAATTGAATGTGCGCAACATTTCAGCTTCAGTGACACCACCTGTTCGCGCCAGCCACCCAAACACCGGAAGCATCGGGACCGCATTAAGATTGATCTGGGCGACTGTTCCTTTGGGAAGGACGCGGGGGATATTCTCCGTGAAACCGCCGCCCGTGATATGCGCCAACGCCTTGATACCCGGCACTTTCAGCGCCTTGAGGATCGCCTTCACGTAAATGCGAGTAGGGGTCAGAAGCACTTCGGCAACGGTGCCTTTCGCAAAAGGTGCTTTGTCGTCCAGTTTCAAACCGCTGACGTCCACAATCTTGCGGATCAGCGAATATCCGTTTGAATGCGGACCACTTGAAGCAAGGCCCAGAATGACATCTCCAGCCTTCACATCTTTGGACGGCAGTATCTTCTGCCGCTCAACCGCACCCACGGCAAACCCGGCAAGATCATAGTCGCCACCATGATACATGCCCGGCATTTCGGCCGTTTCGCCACCAATCAATGCACAGCCCGCTTGCCTGCACCCGTCCGCGATTCCCGCAATCACATCGCGCGCCGCCTTGATGTCGAGCTTGCCCGTCGCATAGTAATCCAGAAAAAACAGCGGCTCCGCCCCTTGCACCACCAAATCGTTCACCGACATGGCGACGAGATCAATGCCCACACCGCGATGCATGCCACTGTCGATGGCGAGCTTGAGCTTGGTACCAACACCATCATTGGCGGCAACCAGAACGGGGTCTTTGAAGCCACAGCGCTTGAGATCGAACAGCCCGCCAAATCCGCCAAGGGCTGCGTCCGCCCCCTTGCGTCGTGTCGATTTCGCCAACGGCTTGATCAGCGTGACGAGGTCATTCCCCGCCGTAATGTCAACGCCGGCGTCGGCATATGTCAGGCCCTTTTGTTTTGCTTGTTTGCGCGCGACCATACGGGTAGTTTGCCCCAACTTTGCAGAGTGCAGTTTGAAAGCAGGGTGTTAGCCCGAAGTGGCGGCAGGTAAAAGCCTGAAGAGGGGAATGCGGATAACTTTTAGGATGCGGTTTTTGAGGGCTTTGGTGGGTTTGGCTGCAACACTTGTGTCGCTGGCGGCGAGTCATGCCGCTGGCCCGGTGGAAACCAGTGTTTTTGCTGTACAAGGTGTTGATATTGACATTACCGACACGGATGCCGCGACGGCCAAGGAAAAGGCCCTTGTGGATGTCCAACTCAAGGCTTTTAACATTCTGGCTGAGCGGCAGGAAAATCCCGGACTCATCGAAAGCGTGGCCAAACTAGAAACCAAGGACGTATTGCCATACCTGAAATCCCTTTCCATTGAAGAGGAAAGCATTAGCCCTGGCCGATACATTGGGAAGTTCACTGTTCGGTTCTTGCCCAAAAAAACCACCGCGCTGTACGAAAAATTCGGCATCAGTTTACCTGATGACCAGGGTCCGCCGCTGCTGGTCATACCCGTTTGGAAAGACACAGATGGTCCCAAACTTTGGGAAGAAAACTTGTGGCGTGCCGCTTGGTTGGCACTCAAGGCAGAGCAAACGGCAGTACCCATCATCGTTGCGTTGGGTGATGCAGATGATCAGAAAATCATTGGGTCACTGGATGTGGCGACGACGGACCCGGTTACGCTGGAAGCTTTGCGCCGCCGTTACGATGTGAAATACATGCTGTTGGCCGAAGCCTCACCTGCGCTGACGGGCGGTATCACTGTCAGGATTCAAGGTGAAAGTCCCGTGGGACAGGTCAGGATCGACAAGACATATACCGACGAAGCAGGGACGTTGCCAGGAGCCGCCACCGTTGCCGTAACCCGGTTCCATGAAATCATGGTCGCCAAGTACCGCAAGGACCAGGCCAAGGTGGCGGCCGCAGAAGCCGAAGAAGCAGCAGCTCGTGCCGGTCCGCAATCGATTCCGGCAGCAGTTCCATTTGCCAGTCCGTCGCAATGGAATGGTATCCGGTCCCGTATCCTCTCGGCACCGGGTGTGCTGGGTGTGGACGTGACTTCGCTTGGTGCTGATGGTGCAGTGATCAAGCTGTTGTATCAAGGTCAAATCAAAACGCTCAGCGGATCGTTTGAGTCTGCCGGTTTGCAATTGTCCGAAATTGGGGGCACCTGGGTCATCCAGTCGTTGTAACATGCGAATTCCGGTCAATCTCCCCAATGTCATCACCATTTTGCGCATATTGCTTGTGCCTTTTACGGTTTGGCTGATGATATCTGGAGCATTTGGCGTCGCGTTCTTGTCCTTTGTTGTCGCGGGTATCAGCGATGCAATCGACGGCTACATTGCGCGCCGGTTTAATCTGCAAACCGATGTCGGTGCCTATCTCGATCCGTTGGCCGACAAGGCACTTCTAGTTTCCATTTTCGTGATGCTGGGTATTCTTCAAGTCATCCCGACGTGGTTGGTCATTCTGGTCGTGTCGCGCGACGTGTTGATCATTGGTGGGGTCATGTTGGCCTGGATCATGGAAAAGCCCTTGGCAATGCTTCCGTCCCTCATCAGCAAAGTCAATACGACGATCCAGATCATCTTCGCTGGAACAATGTTGGCAATGCTGGGCACAAACCTTCAACTTGAAGGGCTGGTATTGGCCGGTATCGTGGCAGTCACAGTTTTGACCTTGGCCTCCGGCGCGTTGTATATGCGCGAGTGGATGCGCCACATGGCAGGCAAGGAACGCTGATGACCACGCAGAAACAAGTGTCGATATGGCTGGGTGCCCTCGCAGTTTCAGTTTTGCTGCTGTGGTATCTGCAAGACATTCTGCTGCCTTTCATTGCCGGCTTTGTGCTGGCTTATTTTCTTGATCCCGTTGCCGATCGGCTTGAAGCCATGGGCGCGCGCCGCCTTGTTGCAACGCTGTTTATTTTGGCGGTCGCAGTGTTGGCAGTTGTCATGGCGGTACTGCTGTTGCTGCCGCTGTTCAACGACCAGTTACTCAAACTCATGGGTGATTTGCCAGAGCTCATCAAATCATTGCTGACGCGCATTGATCAAATAGCACCTCAAAGCCTGAAGGATCTGTTGGCCCGAAGCGGCACCTCGGCATCTGGCTCCGTCGCAGACATCGCAACCAAGGCAACCGGTTGGCTTGCCACCATAGTTGGGTCGGTGTGGTCAGGCGGTATGGCGGTGGTCAACGTCCTGTCGCTCATGATCGTAACGCCCATTGTTGCCTTTTATCTTCTGTTGGACTGGGACCACATTGTTGCAAAAATAGACAGCCTGTTGCCGCGAGATCATCTTGAGGAAATTCGCGACATCGCACGCAACATTGACAACGCCATGGCTGGATTTATCCGCGGGCAGGGCACAGTTTGCCTCCTGCTCGGTGTGCTATACGCAACAGCCCTGTCGCTTGCTGGATTGAAATTTGGCCTGGCTATTGGCTTTGGCGCGGGCTTGTTGAGCTTCATTCCCTACGTCGGCGCATTGATCGGAGGCGTCATGGCAATTGGCGTGGCGCTTGTGCAGTTTTGGCCTGACTTTACGTCAATAGCCATAATCGTTGCCATCTTTGCTGCTGGGCAATTTATTGAGGGCAATTTCCTGTCGCCAAAACTGGTGGGCGGCTCCATTGGCCTGCACCCTGTCTGGTTGATGTTTGCACTCTTTGCCTTTGGCTACACCTTTGGCTTTGCAGGTCTGTTGCTGGCCGTACCGCTGGCAGCTGCTGCTGGTGTGTTGGTCCGCCATTCACTGGGGCGCTACCTCCGGTCCAAACTATACACGGGTGTACCGCAGCATGTGCCCGTCGCCACCACGACATTGCAAACCAGACGCGGCAAGCGCACCACGTGACAGGGCAATTGATTTTTGATTTGGTCCTGCGTCCAGCACTGAGCCGCGAGGATTTTCTCGTCACAGAATCAAATGCGGCCGCAGTGGCTCTCGTCGATCAATGGCCGGTCTGGCCAAGTTATGCTGCAGCGATCATCGGTCCGCCCGGCAGCGGTAAATCACATTTGGCTGAAGTGTTCCGTCAGCGCTCTCACGCCCAACGTATCACGGCTGACGAGTTGACCGTAGCTGACGTACCTCACCTCACGGCGACAAAGTCACTCGTCATTGAAGACTGTGACGCCGCACCGTTTGATGAAACGGCTTTATTCCACACCTTCAACTTGGCCCGCCAGAATTCTTATCATCTCTTGCTGACGGCTGTCGTTGAACCCCGCAGCTGGAACATTTCGCTTCCGGACCTCGCATCCAGACTGAACGCAACACCCGTCGTCCCGATTCTTCTGCCGGATGATACCTTGCTGCGGGGTGCCATGATCAAACAGTTCAATGACAGACAGCTTGCTGTCACCGAGCCAGTAATTGCCTATTTGGTCCAGCGCATGCCGCGCAGCCTTGACGCCGTTCGGGCCATTGTGGATGAAATTGACCAACGCGCCATGGTTGAGCGGGCTGAGATAACCCGACCTTTCGTGGCCCGCATTCTCTCTCGGTTTACCAGTCCGGCGCTTTTCACGGACGATATATGAAGTTTCACCAAACCTTCACAATGCCGCATTAAACTCTTAACATTCATTAAGAGTTTGCCATGAATGATATGAGCCAGCAGCCAATAGCGATGGATAGCCCGTCACGATTTATCAACCGCGAACTGTCGTGGCTGGCCTTCAACATGCGTGTGTTGGAAGAGGCAAAGAATACCAACCACCCTCTCCTGGAGCGCCTCCGCTTCCTGTCCATCTCCGGCAACAATCTCGATGAATTCTTTATGGTTCGTGTGGCTGGTCTGGTCGAACAAGTGCGTGAACACGTAGACGAAATCAGTCAGGATGGTCTCAACGCCACGCAGCAATTGATGATGATCCGCAGCCAGGCGCAAGTGTTGATGGCCGAGCAGGATCATCGTTGGCTCGCATTGCAGGATGAGTTGAAAGCGGCAGGAATTGAAACTGTAACGTCGGACGCTTTGACGGACAGTGAACGCCAATGGCTCGATACACGGTTTCTGGAATACATCCTTCCCGTCGTGACGCCAATTGCCATTGATCCGGCACATCCGTTTCCTTTCATTCTGAATCGCGGATTTGTGCAGGCAGTGGAACTGAAACGGCGCGTCGATGGTTTTGCGATGCGCGCGCTATTGCCAATACCGCAACAGTTGGAACGCTTTATCCGGTTGCCCGGACCAGGAATTCGGTTCATCGCTATTGAAGAAATGCTGAGCAGTTACGTACCGCGATTGTTTCCTGGCTACGACGTTATCGGCAAGGGGCTCTTCCGTGTTCTGCGCGACAGCGATCTTGAAATTGAAGAAGAGGCCGAAGACCTTGTGCGCGTATTCGAAAGCGCCCTGAAGCGCCGTCGTCGAGGGTCTGTCATTCGCATGGAAGTCGATGCCGCAAGTCCGCTGCATTTGCGTCAATTCATTGCACAGGAACTCGAAGTCGATAACGAGGCAGTTGTCGTGAGTGCTGGCCTTGTGGGTTACGCAGATACTGCCACTCTGATTGTCGACGAACGCCCGGACCTCAAATTCAAACCCTACGTCCCACGCTTTCCCGAGCGCGTCCGTGAAAACGGCGGCGACATTTTCGCTGCCATACGCCAGAAGGACTTTGTCGTTCACCACCCCTATGAATCTTTTGACGTTGTGGTGGATTTCATTCGCCAAGCCGCAAGCGACCCGGATGTCATAGCCATCAAGCAAACCCTCTATCGGACATCTGCGAATTCGCCGATCATTGCCGCATTGGCCAAGGCTGCGGAAGCTGGAAAATCAGTCATGGCATTGGTTGAGTTGAAGGCGCGGTTTGATGAAGAGGCCAACATCCAGTGGGCCAGGAATCTCGAACGCGCAGGCGTGCAGGTCGTATTTGGATTCATCGAACTGAAAACCCATGCCAAGGTTTCCATGGTTGTCCGCCGCGAAGGTGGCAACATGCGCACTTATGTGCATTTCGGCACCGGCAACTACCACCCCGTCACGGCAAAGATATACACTGATCTCTCGTTCTTTACGGACACGCCTGCCTTGGTGCGCGATGCTGCGCGACTGTTCAATTATATTTCCGGATACGCGCAACCCGCTGAACTGGAAAAAATTTCACTGTCACCACTTAATCTCAAAGATCGCCTGCTTGCGCATATTGAGGAAGAAATCGCCTTCGCCAAACAGGGCCGACCCGCGCAGATATGGGCCAAGCTCAATTCATTGGTCGACCCCGGCATTATTGACGCCTTGTATCGCGCCTCTCAAGCCGGCGTCAGCATCGACCTTGTCGTCAGGGGAATCTCCTGCTTGCGGCCCGGCGTGCCGGGCCTTTCCGAAAACATTCGGGTGAAATCCATTGTGGGCCGATTTCTTGAGCATTCCCGCATCGTTTGCTTTGGGAACGGCGATGCCTTGCCCCACCCCAACGCCAAGGTTTACATTGGCTCAGCCGACTGGATGCCGCGCAATTTGCATCGTCGCGTCGAAACGCTGATTCCCATCGAAAATCCGACCGTCCATGACCAGATCCTCGATCAAATCATGGTTGCAAACCTGCGCGACAATGAACAAAGCTGGGAGTTGCTGCCCGACGGCACCTCACGTCGCATCCAACCCGCAGCCGGTGAAGCACCGTTTAATGCGCATCAATATTTCATGGAAAACCCGTCTCTCTCTGGACGTGGCAGCTCACTCAAGGGTAACATCCCGCCTGCAATTGAAACAGGTCACAAGCGGACGGCGAAGAAAAAGTGAGTTGGCATTCAGGTTTTAGGACGGCATCTCCCAAGTACCGGCCCGTCGCTGTGGTCGATATCGGCTCCAATTCTGTACGCCTCGTTGTCTATGACGGATTGCGCCGATCACCATCTCCAGTGTTCAACGAAAAAGTCTTGTGTGGTTTGGGCAAGGGCATAGCGCTGACCGGCAAACTGAATGAGAGTTCCATTGTACGCGCCTTGGCAGCACTACGCCGGTTTCGCGCGTTGATCCGCCAGATCGGCGTCAAGGAAACCTTCGTTGTTGCAACGGCCGCCGCGCGCGAGGCAAAAAACGGCAAGGAATTTGTCGATCGGGCGGAAGAAGCATTGGGCGCGCGTATTTCAGTTCTGACGGGTAAGGAAGAGGCACGTTTTGCGGCCCTTGGCGTGATTGCAGGCTGTCCAGAAGCGGATGGTGTGGTCGGTGATCTCGGTGGTGGTTCGTTGGAACTCATCGACATTCGAAAGGGTAAACTGTACGATGGCATAACGCTGCCGCTAGGTGCATTGAGGCTGATTGACATGTCCGGTGGCGATATGGATCGCGCGCGAAAAATTGTGGATGAAGCGTTGGGTCAAACAAAAGTTCTGGAAAGACTAAACGGTCGTACGTTTTATGCCGTGGGCGGCACGTGGCGAAATATTGCCCGCCTGCATATGGCGCATACTCAATACCCCCTGCATATCTTGCATCAATACGTCATGACCAGGCAACAGGCCGAAGGCATTTCTGAATTGGTTTCAGGCTTGTCGGCGACAGCACTAAAAGACATGAAAGACGTGTCCAAGAGCCGTGGTGACACACTTCCCTTTGGTGCAATGGTACTCGAACGCCTGTTGCACAAGTCCCATGCCAAGGACGTCGTCAGTTCAGTTCTGGGTGTGCGAGAGGGGCTGCTCTACTCCAAATTGCCCAAGCGCAAGATGCAGGCCGATGCACTCTTGTCGTCATGTTGGGATTTTGCCCGCCGCTATGCGCGCTCACCCGCCCACGAACTCGAGTTATGTGACTGGACTGATCAGCTGTTTCACAAAAAGGGCATACAGGAAACACCTGAGGAGCAACGCCTGCGTTACGCTGCTTGCTTATTGGCGGACATTGGTTGGCGCGCGCATCCCGATTACCGTGCTGATCGCTCGCTGGGCATGATTTCGCAAGCAGCATTTGTGGGTGTGGATCACGCAGGCCGCGCATTTCTCGCTATGACTGTTTTCTATCGCTATGATGGCGAAACACCTCAAGACGACCTCTCCAGGCTGATCACTGACACTGCAATGGAGCGGGCCCATTTGTTGAGTTCAATTTTTCGCCTGGCCTATATTTTGTCGGCCGCCATGCCTGGCATGTTGCCAAAGATCGGGATTGAAATCAAAGCTGACAGAACACTGGAGCTGCAGTTGCCGACGCGTCTTAAGGACCTGATGGGCGAACGCGTTGAAAAACGACTTTCGATTCTTGCGTTTGAACTTGGCTTAACACCCAAAGTCTCAATCAAGTAACCGTTTGCTTCAGGATTGCAGCCCGACCCTTGGCCATGCCGATGACGGCGCGTCCATTTTTAAGATCAAGGGCAAGCGCTCCAAACACGTTGCGTCGCCACCCTTCCATGGCACCGACCTTGGCATCATCACTGACCGCAATCGCATCTATGTCACTCGTTGTTGCCAACAGCTTGGGAGCGATGCCTTGAGACTCACTGACAATCTTGAGTGCGAGTTTGAGAACCTCCGCGACGGCCTCTTGCGATGCTGACATTTCTTCGCCTCGTCCCTTTGGGGAAGGGATGAGGGCAGGGTCCATGGCTTGCGATTCAGCAACGGCCGCAAGCACACCTTTGCCAATCGGAGAATCTGCCGATCCGCGCGGCAGCAATCGCAACTGTTGCAGGGCTTCCCGCGTGGTAGGGACCTGAATTGCGATTTCACCCACGGCTTCATCTTTGAGAATGCGCCCACGTGGAACATCCTTGTTTTGCGCTTCGCGTTCCCGCCACGCAGCAACCGCCATCAAAGCCGCCTGCTGCTTTTTTGTTTGAATACGAGCCTTGATCCGTCGCCAGCTGTCTTTCGGATCAACCCGATAGGTTTCTGCATCTGCCAAATCAGCAAGATCTTCTTCAAGCCAGGAATGTCGGCCTTTTTCGGTGATGTCCGCCATCAGTTTCGCATAAACAGTGCGCAGATGTGTTACGTCTGAAATCGCATAGGCCATTTGCTTTTGGGTCAGCGGTCGCCGCGCCCAATCGGTGAACTGTGATGATTTGTCGATTTGCGCACCGACAAGTTTTCGCACAATCGCTTCATAGCCCACCTGGTCGCCAAACCCGCACACCATGGCTGCAATCTGCGTGTCAAAAATCGGCTTCGGAACTTTACCATGCAACTTCAGAATGATTTCGATGTCCTGGCGCGCGGCATGAAAGACCTTCATGATTTTTGTGTTGTCCATCAGCGCAAAAAACGGCGCGAGGTCAATATCTTCGGCCAGCGGATCAATCAGAGCCGCGTGTTCCTCGCCCGCGAGTTGAATAAGGCAGAGTTTTGGATAATAAGTTGTCTCGCGCAGAAACTCGGTATCCACCGTAATATAAGTCTCATGTGCCACACTTTCGCAAAATGAAGCGAGAGCTGCCGTGGTTTCGAGGACTGTGATGGGAAGCTGTTTTGAGGTCATTTTTCTTTATTTTTCAGCTTCTTGATACCACTATTAGAGTACAGTTCTCAAGTCCCCCCAAAAACCCGCCTGAAAATCGTGTCCACATGCTTGGTGTGGTACCCAAGATCGAAAAGACCTTCGAGCTCAGCAGTTGACAACTTGGCACTCACATCCTTGTCCGCCTTGAGAAGGTCGAGAAACTGCCCTTCGCCTCGCCAAACAGGCATGGCGTTACGCTGCACGGCGGCATAGGACTCTTCCCGGCTCATGCCCTTTTGGGTCAATGCCAACAGGATTCGCTGCGAATGCACCAAGCCCCCCAACCTGTCGAGATTGCGCTGCATATTGTCTGGGTAAACCACCAGCTTGCTGATCACGCCAGCCAATCGCTTCAAGGCAAAATCCAGATGCGCCGTGGCATCGGGCCCAATGCCGCGCTCAACGGAAGAATGAGAAATGTCTCGTTCATGCCATAGCACCACGTTTTCGAGTGCGGGCACGACTGCGGAACGAACCAGTCGAGCAAGACCTGTAAGATTTTCCGTGAGAACAGGGTTGCGCTTGTGCGGCATGGCGCTGGACCCTTTTTGTCCGGGCGAGAAATACTCTTCCACCTCCAGCACTTCGGTCCGCTGCAGATGCCGGATTTCGGTGGCAACCCGTTCGACTGAGCTCGCAATGACGCCCAGGACGGAAAAGAACATGGCGTGTCGGTCACGCGGGATCACTTGCGTTGAAACCGGTTCAACAGCCAGTCCGAGCTTCCTGGCAACATGCGCCTCAACCGATGGATCAATGTTGGCAAACGTGCCAACTGCACCGGAAATGGCGCAGGTCGCGATGTCTTTCCGCGCAAACTCCAACCTTTCGCGGGCCCGGGAAAATTCGGCATAGGCATAGGCGAGTTTCAGGCCAAATGTCACAGGCTCCGCATGGATACCATGGCTCCGGCCAATACAGAGTGTGTCTTTGTGTTCATTGGCCCGTGTCTTCAGCGCATTCAAAACCTCATCAATATCTTCCAACAACAAGTCCGCCGCCCGCACCAGCTGCACGTTGAGGCAAGTATCCAGAATGTCAGATGACGTCATGCCCTGGTGCACAAACCGTGCATCGGGTCCCACAATCTCTGCCAGATGTGTCAGAAACGCGATCACGTCATGCTTGGTTATAGCTTCAATCTCGTCAATACGTGCCACGTCAAAAACGGCATCACGACCCTTGTCCCAAATAGTCTCGGCTGCTGACTTCGGCACCACGCCCAATTCTGCCAACCTGTCAGTGGCATGAGCTTCAATCTCGAACCAGATGCGAAAGCGGGTTTGTGGGGCCCAAATATCGGCCATTTCTTTGCGGGTATAACGGGGGATCATTATTAAACCTTCAGGGTCTGACGTTTCTTGAATATGTGCCTTGCGACCACTGATACCAGTCCAGGCGCGAGGGCGAAACATCCCCTTTGCTGTTGAAGCGCACAGCTGACAAGACGGTATCAAATTCCACACCGGACTTGAGGTAATCGGCCATGGCCCGCCCATCATTGACGGATTTGGCTTTGGCAGCCGCCGCAAATATTTGCACAGCTGCATAAGAGGGCAGGGCCGCCCCGTCCGTCGCTTTCCCGGTTGCCGCCATCGAAGCCAGGACCCGTTGCGCCTTGGGCGATGCGGCAGGGTCGGCAGCAAACGTCACCAAAGTGCCTTCACCCGTAGCGCCAGCCTGCTCCCAATAAGCGTCAACCAAAAGCGAATCCGCACCATAGATTGGCACGCGCACAAGTGCATCCCGCAAGCCAGCAGTGACAATACCCGCCTCCTGCCCGGCACACGCCATGTAAACAGCGCCAATGCCACCTGCCGAAATGGCTGCAACAGCCTCGGGGAAAGACTTGTTGCCAGGCTTGATGACGATTTGCAAAGCTCCAGAGAACTTCGCGACCATGGCAGAAGTTCCGGGTGTACCGTCTGTCACAACTGCGATCTTTGCATTCGGTAGATCTTTTGAAATGCGAGTAAAGGCGATATCAGCCTGCGCATCATCGCGCGTCGCGAGCCGTACAACGTTCCAGCGGTCATCATCCGTGAGACGTGGATTGCTGGCCGTTGGAGCGATCATGACAATATCGGCCTTGCCATAGACATCTGCCGCAGCGAGAGCCGCACCAGAACAAAAATGCCCGATAACAGCGCGCACATCTTTCGACACAAATTCCTGAGCAACACCAACAGCGCGGCGTGCATCACAACCATCGTCACCGGTAACAACTGCCAGTCGCTCACCATTTATGCCGCCCTCGGCATTGATGAGGTCAACGGCGGCCTGCGCTCCTGCCTTCATCTGTTCACCAAAGACCGCAGTTTGGCCGGTAAACGGTCCAGCAACGCCAATGAGAATATCTGCAAATGCCGAAATTGCCAAAATAGGCAAAAGCGCAAGTGGCAGTACCAGGCCCCGAACTATCACACGAGTCTCCATTGTGGGCGGCAAGTTACTTGGCGCATTCGCGCTGCACAAGTACAGCTTGGAAAAGAAACACGCAAAACAAAACCGCCCGGAAACAGGTTCCGGGCGGCTCGTTATCAATTCAGAAGGAGAGATCAGTTCTCAATGTAGGTGAAGCTGCCGTCGGCCTGCTTCTTCCATGTGTAGAGAACATAGTCTGGACGTGTGATGTCGCCCTTGGCATCGTAGCCAATCTCGCCGATGGCAGTGGCCCATGGGCCGTTGGCCTTCATGGCAGCTGCAACAGCCTGTGCATCATCGCTCTTGCCAACCTTGTTGGCGGCAGCGGCAATGATTTGCAGACCAGCATAGCTATACAGTGTGTAGGCTTCAGGTTCGAAACCGGCAGCGCGGAACTTCTCGACGAGGTCCTTTGCATTTGGGTTCTTGCGTGGATCTGGAGCAAACGTCATCAACGTGCCTTCAACTGCCGGACCAGCAATCGAAGCGAGTTCGTTCGACACAATGCCATCGCCGGACATGAATGTTGCTGTCAGGCCAGCATCAGCTGCCTGACGCTTCAGCAAGCCGAATTCCGTGTGCAAGCCACCGAAGTATACGAACGAAACGCCCGCGTCCTTCATCTTGGTGATCAGCGCAGAGAAATCCTTGTCGCCAACGTTGACGCCTTCATAGATTGCTTCGGTGACGCCAGCTGCAGCAGCAGCCTTCTTTGTTTCGTCGGCAAGACCTTGGCCATATGGTGTCTTGTCATGGATGACAGCAACCTTGGCATCCTTGAAGTTGGCGGCAATGTAGTTGCCAGCAACCGCACCCTGCTGGTCATCACGACCGCAAGTACGGAAGGTGTTCCACAGGCCACGCTCGGTGAGCTTTGGATTTGTCGCCGATGGGGTGATCACGAGCACGCCGTTTTCAGCATAAACTTCCGATGCTGGAATCGTGACGCCTGAGTTGAAGTGACCGACTACATACTTGACGCCATCAGCAACAAATTTGTTGGCAACGGAAACGCCCTGCTTGGCATCCGAAACGTCGTCGCCGAATACCAGCTTGATCTGTTCGCCGTTGATGCCACCAGCGGCATTGATGTCGGCAGCAGCTTGCTCAGCACCTTTTTGCAACTGAGCACCAAAAGCGGCGTTTGGACCTGTCAATGGTCCTGCAACGCCCACGAGGATGTCGGCCCAAGCAGCTGGGCTAAGGGCGATTGCAGCCAAAACGGCAATGCCTGACAAAAGTGATTTCTTCATTCTGTTCTCCCTGAATGGAATTGGGTATGGATTACCCTCGCTTTGGCAAGGCCATCGCTTGGGTTTGTTTTTGGCCGATTTTCAGGCCGGTGTCACCAGAATTTAGTGGTTTGAAGCACCATTTTTGGCACGCCAACTGAAAGGCGACGCCTTTTCATAGAGCCAGTGATACTGCTGGGTCATCTGGTTCGTTCGCGTCATCTGGTATCCCACCCACGTCATGACGGCGATAGGAACCATGTCGATCAGATAATGGAAAATTGACAGAAAAGACGCCTCGTAGAGGGCAAAGTGAAGAAACCGGGACCCAGCTCCCAACAACAAGGCATAGACGATCAAAAACACTGGGCTTTTCCACTCAGTGGCCACAGATCGTCCCGTCATCCAGGCGGCGGCAAGCGTCAGCAGGAGAAACACATATTCGCCCGGCAACGCATGTCCAAGGATGATATCGTACAGCATGTCGTCTCCTAATGCCCACCTTCGAGGTAAGCCGCCCGGACGTCCGGATTGACAAGGAGTTCCGCACCCGTGCCACTCATGGTGATCTGGCCGTTGACCATCACATAACCCCGGTGCGCCAGCTTGAGGGCACCAAACGCGTTTTGTTCGACCAGAAATACCGTCAGGCCTTTGCTCTTGTTCAAGCTCCGGATGGCGTCGAAAATTTGTTTTACGATGATCGGTGCGAGCCCCAAGGATGGTTCGTCCAGCAACAGCAGTTCGGGCCGGGCCATGAGAGCCCGTCCGATGGACAGCATTTGTTGCTCACCGCCCGAAAGGGTGCCGCCACGCTGGTTGATGCGCTCTTTCAAGCGGGGAAACAGTTGAAACACCTGTTCAGCATCTTCATCAAAATACTTCAGATTGTCGAGGCTGGCTCCCATTTGCAGATTTTCTTTCACCGTCATGCGCGCAAAGATGCGGCGGCCTTCGGGAGACTGTGAAACGCGCATGCGGGCAATGTCGTGCGTCGCGAGCCCAGTGATGTCTTTGCCATTGAACTCAATCGTTCCACGTCGGGCTTTGGGGCTGCCGCAAATTGTCATCATGGTTGTGGATTTGCCAGCACCATTGGCACCGATCATAGCAACGATTTCACCACGATGCACATCCATGTCAATGCCCCTGAGGGCTTGGATATTGCCGTAAAACGTTTCGACGCCCCGGACTTTGAGCAATGCATCTCCTTGCCCAGTCATGTCCGCGCTCCGGCCTTGGCGAGTGTTGCAGCAGCTTCATCTTCATCAACGCCCAGGTAAGCAGCAATAACCCGGGGATCAGACTTGACCTGTGATGGAGGGCCGTCGGCAATCTTGATGCCGTACTCCAGCACGACAACCTTGTCGGATATTCCCATCACGACCGACATGTCATGCTCGATCAAGAGAATAGATGTACCGGTTTCATCGCGAATGCCGCGCAATAGAGAATTGAGTTCCAGTGACTCTTTCGGATTAAGTCCTGCGGCCGGTTCGTCCAGACACAAGAGCTCAGGTTCAGTGCACATGGCGCGGGCAATTTCAAGCCGCCGCTGTGCCCCATAGGGAAGATCGCCAGCGGGTTGATCGGCTCGGTCTACAAGTCCGATGCGGGTCAGCCAGCGCCGAGCGTTATCTACTGATTGCGCTGACGCGTCCCGATACGACTTCGCCCCAAACATGCCAAGAATGGTAAAGCCCGACGCCTTCATGAGTTGATTGTGCTGCGCCACGAGGAGATTCTCGAGCAGGGTCAGTCCGGTGAACAACCTGATATTCTGAAATGTGCGCGCCACTTTTGCTTTGTGGTTCACATCGTGGTCCGCCATACGTTCCAACAAGAATTCCTGACCGTTCTCGCGGACCAGCGTCATCATGCCATGGGTGGGCTTGTAAAAACCAGTGATGCAATTGAACACGGTCGTCTTGCCTGCACCATTCGGTCCGATCAAAGCGGTGATGTCGCCCCGTCGCGCTTCAAAGCTCAGGTCATTGATTGCCGTTAAACCGCCGAAAATCATCGACAGGTGATCGACTTTGAGAACGGCTTGAGATGACGCCATCAGCCGTGACCCTCTTTGGAAAACTCACCGGAAATGCTCTTGTGGTCAGCATGAAGAAACGCTGTCGGTTCCCGCGTGCCTACAAAACCGCGCGGTTTGTAAAGCATGACAACAACCATGGCCAAACCGAAAATCAACATCCGATAAAGTTCCGGTGTGAAATCCTTGCCGAATATTTCTTTCAGGAAGTCGAGCTGGCGCAGGAGTTCCGTTCCACCAATCATGACGATGGCCGCGATGGCGATGCCGGTGAGCGAACCCATGCCACCTAAAACCACGATGGCAAGAATGACAGCAGACTCGAGATAGACAAAGCTTTCAGGCGAAACAAAGCCTTGCCGCACGGCAAAGAAAGCACCTGCAAATCCGCCAAACATGGCACCAATCGCGAACGCCGTCAGCTTTGTGGTGGTCGTATTGATACCCAACGATCGGCATGCAATTTCATCTTCGCGCAGCGCTTCCCACGCCCGGCCAATAGGCAGGCGCCGCAACCGGATCGTCACGTAGGCCGTCAACATCGCCAGTGCGAGAATGAGATAATACAGGAATATTTTATAATAGGCCGACGATGGTGGCAGCCCGTACATGGCGGCAAATCCATCTTTTGAGGCATTGAATTGAATGCCAAAGAGGGTAGCCTTGGCAATCCCGGAGATGCCAAATGTGCCTTGGGTGACCGCCGTCCAGTTGATCAGGACGAGACGAATGATTTCACCAAACGCCAACGTGACAATGGCCAGATAATCACCACGCAGTCGCAACACTGGAAATCCAAGGATCAGACCCCAGAAGCCCGCAAGGATACCGGCCAGAGGCAGGAGAATCCAGAACGACAATCCGAAATGTGACGACAGCAACGCGTATGAGTAAGCACCAACAGCGTAGAACGCCACATATCCGAGATCCAAAAGGCCAGCGAGCCCCACAACGATGTTGAGACCCCATGCGAGCATAACATAGATCAGAATCTGGATCCCAAAATTATCGACCCATTTGAGCGAACCCTGGATGCCGAACAACAACAGAATGATCGGCGGATAAAGCAACAAGAAGGCCAAAGCGATGGCGTTGAAATGTGTTTTAAACCAGCTTTGTTCGGTGGACGCCAAAGTCTTGGTCGCTGCCTTTTGCGCCTTTCTGTCTGCAAGCCATGGATTGACAAAGGCCGACATCATGAACCGGGCCACCATTGTCACGCCTACGACGATTGCCAACAGGCCCCAACGCTGCACAAGAATAAGTTCATTCCGAATGTTTTGGTCTGTTCTGATACCGATCAAGAGGACAAACATGCCGAAAGCGAGAAGTCCCGCAATAAGCGCGTCACGGAACGCATTGCTCATAATGGAAGGCGATTGATCAAGCCGCGGTGCAGACATGCCTATACCTTTTCAACTTCTGGCCGGCCAAGCAGACCTGATGGCATGAAGATCAAAACGACGGCAAGGATAGAGAAGGCCGCCACGTCTTTATAATCAATCGTGAAATAACCCGACCAGAAAGCTTCAATAAGTCCAATCAACAAACCACCTAAAACAGCTCCGGGCAGCGATCCGATTCCGCCAAGAACAGCTGCCGTGAAGGCTTTGACACCAGGGACAAACCCGTCAGAGAAAACAATGACGCCATAATATGTAAGATACAACGTTCCGGCGACGGCGGCGAGTGCGGCACCCATGATGAACGTAATCGAAATCGTGCGGTCGACATCAATGCCAAGCAGGGCCGCCATTTTGCGGTCTTGCTCACAAGCTCTCTGCGCGCGACCCAAAGGAGTCTTGTTGACAATATACCAGAATATCGCGAGCAACGCCGCGGTCACTGTAAAAATCAGTAGCTGCTTATATGAAACAGTCACATCGAGTCCGAAGATTTCGAATGAGCCTGAAACCAGCGAAGGTATAGGCTTGTTGCGTGGCCCTTGGGCGACTTGCAGAAAATTCGACAGAATGATCGACATGCCAATCGCTGTGATCAGCGGCGCCAAGCGGAACGAACCACGCAATGGCCGGTAAGCCACCCGTTCGATGACCCAGTTCCACAGACTTGTGCCAAGAATCGCCACCGCCATCATGACGCTGAGCGCGATCGCGGTTGGCATGCCCCCAAACCAGGATACCAAAATCAAATACACAATGAGCGCAAAGAACGCACCGACCGTGAACACATCGCCATGAGCGAAGTTGATCATCCCAATGATGCCGTAAACCATCGTGTAACCGATGGCGATAAGGCCGTAGATGGAGCCGAGTGTAAGGCCGTTAATGAGCTGCTGGAGAAAGTACTCCAAAGCGCCCCCCTATTTTGAAGCGTTATTTTATGTCCCCGGTTCATGGCGCGACCGAAGTGAGCTCGTTCTAGGGGACTAACATGGTGAATACAAGTATAACAATCGGCCAAACGGGGGCTGTGAAGAAGCGTGATACAAGTATATGAAAATGAACGTTCATTCATTCCTCTTGACTCACTGGGGTTGAAATGAGAATGAACGTTTATTCAATCCACCATGGATGACGTAATGAAAAACGCCGCACTCTCCATCGATATCTCGCCCAAGACCGAAGCAAGGCGGGTCCATATCCTGGAGGCCGCCCAATCTGTGTTCACAAAAAAAGGCTTCGAAGTCGCAACAATGCAGGATGTGGCGGCGGGCTGCAGCATGAGCGCCGGCAATCTCTATCGCTATTTCGATTCCAAAGCGGCCCTGGTGCAGGGTTTGGTTGAGCGTGACAGGGCTGAAATGGGTGCGCGATTTGAAGAACTTGCCCACGCACCGAACCAAATTGAAGGATTTCGAAAAACTGGGACGCGAGTATCTTCGTAGTGAAGTTATTCGGAAGGCTCCGCTGACATTGGAAATCTGGGCCGCGTGCGCCAGGAGACCGGAACTGCATGGACCGTGTCTGGCAATGGAAAAAGCAGTGTCTGCAAACATGCTGGCTTTCGTAAAACGAGCTTCATCTGAGGCTGGAGTTGCTCCGAATGTCGATGCACAGCTGGTGACACATCTTGTCATGGTATTGGCGCAAAACATATTTCGTGACGCAGTTTTAAAACCTGATCACGACATCGACCGGGATTTGGATATCATGTTTGCGACTGTGCGCGCAGCCTTGGCAGGCCTGATACAGATCCCCATATCAACACCCGGCGGAAGTACCCAAATGGAGAGCGGATCATGACACGTAATAATCTTCGTCGTTTCCTTGTAGCAGTTGCTGTGACCACAAGTCTCTCAGCGCCGCAAGTTGCTTGGTCCGCAGAATCGACCACAGATACCAAAACGACCCCCGCGCCGCCGTCCATATCGGTGCTGGTCGCGGAAAAAAAACCGATAGCGGAAAAGCTCACGGTGTCAGGCAGTTTTGCTGCCGGCGAACTCGTGCTCGTGACACCGGAAGTTGAAGGTTTTGCGGTGAATGAAATTCTCGCAGAAGAAGGTGATACCGTTGCATTAGGGCAGGTCTTGGCAAGGCTTTCGACGTCTCAGATAGACATCCAGATTGCCCAGACCAAAGCCAACATTGCGCGTAATGACGCCGCTATTGCACAAGCAAGAAATCAGATTGAACAGGCGGGCATCAGTGCAGAGAGAGCAATCTCGGACTTGAACCGAACCAAGAAACTTCGGTCAAGCGGCGTCAGTTCCTTAGAGCAATTTGACCAACGCGAAGCGGCATACAATTTGGCGGCATCGCAACTCGAGGCAGCGAAACTCGCACTTGATGTCACCAAGGCAGATCGCATGGTCATCGACGCCCAAATGTCAGAACTCGACTTGCGCCGTGCCCGCACAGAAATCAAGGCTCCGGTCGCTGGTTACATCAGTCGGCGCACGGTGCAGATTGGCAGCATTGCGTCAGGCAGCCGGGATGCCATGTTCAACATCGTGGCAAATGGCACTGTGAAGCTCTTGGCGGAAGTACCTGAATCAGATTTGCCTAAAGTCAAGGTTGGCCAGATCGCAAACATCGTTGTGAACGGTTACGACAAACCTATCGAAGGTACGGTTAAACTGATTTCTCCTGAAGTGAATGAAACCTCCCGCATCGGTTTTGCCCATATCCGCGTGGCCGACGGCGTTCGCATTCCGCTGGGCAGCTTTGGTCGCGCTGAAATAAATCTTGCCGCGTCTGACGGCGTGGCTTTGCCCTTGACGGCGGTCACATTCGGGGAAGATGGCCCCACAGTGCAACTCGTCGTCGCTGGAAAAATCGTTGAGCGCAAAGTCATTACAGGCCTCGTTGGCACCAACGACATTGAAATCACCAATGGTGTCAATCCAGGCGACCAGGTTGTCGCCCGTGCAGGCAGCTTTGTGCGCGACGGCGATGCCGTTTCTCCAATTGTCTTAACCAGTGCCAAGCAATGAGTAACCAAAAATGAATTTCAATTTTTCAGCTTGGGCAATCAGGAACCCGGTTCCACCCATTTTGCTTTTCATAATACTGTGCCTTGTCGGCTTGATGAGTTTCTCTCGCCTGCCAATCACGCAGTTTCCCAACATCGATATTCCGTTGGTCGCGGTGACTGTGAGCCAACAGGGCGCCGCACCCGCCGAACTCGAAAGCCAGGTGACGAAGCGTGTTGAAGACGCTGTCTCGGCCATTACGGGGGTTAAACACATCCAGTCGACAATGGCCGACGGCGTGTCAACAACAGCAATTGAATTTCGTCTCGAAGTACCAACAGACAAGGCATTGGACGACGTCAAAGACGCTATTACCAAGATTCGTTCAGATCTTCCCAGTTCGGTCGATGAACCTATCGTCCAGCGCATAGATGTGGAAGGCCAGGCCATCCAGACCTATGCTGTATCCTCACCTGGCATGACGCTCGAAGAATTGTCATGGCACGTCGACGATGTCGTGAAGCGTGAAATACTGACACTTCCTGGCATTGGCCGCGTCGAACGCTACGGCGGTGTGGATCGCGAGATTCGTGTGGAACTGTTGCCCGATCGACTTCAGTCATTGGGTGTGACAGCGGCCGACGTCAACCGTCAGCTCAATGCGACGAACACCGACGTTGGCGCAGGCCGAGGTCAAGTGGGTGGCCGCGAACAGGCTATTCGCACTCTTGCCGGCGCCCGCACACTCGAAGACTTGAAATCCACCAAAATCAATCTTCCCGGTGATCGCCAAGTCACGCTTAGCGACATCGCAAAGGTCACAGACAGCAACGAGGAACAGCGCTCATTTGCAAGGTTCAATGGCGACAGCGTTGTTACATTCTCCGTCTTCCGCTCGAAAGGGGCGAGTTCATACGACGTTGGGAATAGTGTTGCTACAAAAGTTGAGGCCATGAGCAAGGCCAATTCCAATGTAAGTTTCGCGCTGGTCGATGACACCGTCTACTTCATCTATGGCAACTACATCTCCGCCATGGAGAACTTGATTGAAGGCGCACTCCTTGCAGTTTTAGTGGTGTTGATCTTCCTGCGTGACTGGCGCGCTACGTTGATTGCTGCAATCGCACTCCCTTTGTCCGCGATACCGACATTCTGGGCCATGAGTGCACTAGGTTTTTCATTGAACCTGGTTTCGTTGCTTGGCATCACCCTTGCTACGGGTATTCTGGTTGACGACGCCATCGTTGAGATTGAAAATATTGCCCGCCACATCAAGATGGGCAAATCCGCTTATCGCGCGTCTCTCGAAGCAGCCGATGAAATTGGCCTGGCCGTGATTGCGATTTCGCTCACCATCATCGCTGTCTTCACACCAGTCTCTTTCATGAGTGGCGTCGTCGGACAATATTTCAAGCAGTTTGGCATGACAGTCGCAGTTGCTGTTGCATTCTCGCTGTTGGTTGCACGTCTAATTACCCCGATGATGGCCGCTTACCTCATGCGCGACCACAAGCATATAGAGCCGAAGGAAGGTCTATTTCTGCGGGGCTACATGAGTTTGCTTCGCACGTTGAATTGGGGACCCGTGATCCACCGCAAGCCTCGCACCGACGCCAATGGCAACGCGGTTCAGCGCCACTGGCAGCCGCGCATTATGAGCTATGTCACGGTGGCCCTCGCAGGCTTGATTTTTTATGGGTCGACTGTTCTCACAAGTTACCTGCCGACCGGGTTGTTCCCGAAAGGCGATAAATCGCGCTTCGTGCTGCAAGTAGAACTCCCACCTGGTTCGCTTCTGGATGACACACTGAAGACGACAGACCTTCTTGCGGCACAGATCAAAAAACATCCTGAAGTGGCAAGCGTATTTGTCCTTGGGGGATCTACGCCAACAGGCGCGCTGGAACCGCGTTACGGCTCTGTGTTTGTCAATCTCAAGCATCGCGATGTCGGGTTGCTCACGGGGATTTTCAACCCTGTGATCAACGTACTGAACACAAAGTTTGGCTTTTCAATTGAGCCACTTCAAGCAGAAGGGCGCGTCAAACCGCAGGCAGATATCGAGGCAGAAATTCTTCCGCAGATTTCCAGTCTGCCGGATGTGCGTTGGGCCAAACTGTCTGACCGGAACACGCGCGAGGTAGAGTTCAACATCCTTTCAAATGATCCCGTTGCCCTTGCTGATTCAATTGCCAAACTTGAATCCAAACTCCGCACCGATGACATCTTGCTTGGCGTCATGGCCCAAGGTGGACTTGATCGTCCCGAAATCAAATTGTCACCCAAGAAAGACGAGGCGGCATCCCTTGGCATTACGGCACAGCAGATTTCAGAAGCTGTGCGTGTTGCGACAATTGGTGACTTTGGACCGCTCCTTGCGAAGTTCAACGCCGGTGACCGCCTGATCCCGATCCGCGTGCAGTTGCCTGAATCAGCGCGGGCCTCCTGGAGTGAAATCACGGGGATTAAGATTATTTCTCCCGTCACCGGTCAGGCCGTGCCTTTGTCGTCGGTTGCCGATGTCACATTTTCGCGCGGCCCCAGTTCCATCAAGCGCTATGATCGTCAGCGCATGGCCACAATCGGTGCCGACTTCGTTCAGGGTGTGGAATTGGGAGATGCAATCAAGCGCATCGAAGACACCGCTAAAGCCCTGAACTTTCCGCCATCAGTCAAACTGCAGGCTGGCGGCGATGCTGAAATCCAGGGCGAAATCATGAGCGAATTCGCAAAGGCCGCAGGCCTCGGCGTTGTGCTCATGCTGGCTGTTTTGGTGCTCTTGCTCGGCAACATTTTCATGCCCTTCGCAATTCTGCTGTCCTTGCCCTTGTCAATTGGCGGCGTGGTGCTTGCACTTCTCGCAACCAACAAGTCATTCTCAATGCCAGTTGTGATTGGCATGTTGATGCTCATTGGCATTGTCGCAAAAAATGCGATCATGTTGATCGACTTTGCAGTTGAGCGTGTCAAACACGGTCTTGAGCGTCTGGATGCCATTGTTGACGCCGGACGCAAACGCGCCAGGCCCATCGTCATGACGACCATCGCCATGGTGGCTGGCATGATTCCTTCCGCATTCGGCATCGGTGAAGGCGGTTCGTTCCGTGCACCCATGGCCATTGCCGTGATTGGCGGACTGATAGCGTCAACCTTCCTCAGTCTCGTTTTTGTGCCGTCGTTCTACATCATCATGGACGATCTTGCCCGCCTTGTGCATTGGGTTTTCGCGCGCTTCATCGGCGCCACTGATGAACCTGTTGTGGTTGATGAACGGCTTGAAACTGTTAACGCCGAACTGGCCACCAATTCGTCAGCGATGGATGCGATGAATGAAAAGCTTGAAGGCATTGAGGCAAAGCTGGACGAAGTTGCCAGCAGGATGACAAAGAAATCTGCACTGAAAGTTGCGGCAGAATAACATGATCAGGTCCGCGCCGTTTTGGCGGCGTGGACTTTAACGACGCTTGTATGCCGTTACCTCAATTTCAATTTTCATGCGCGGATCTGCAAGTCCTGCAACAAACATCGTTGCAGCAGGCCGGATGTTGCCGAAATATGTTCTCAACACAGGCCAACAAGGTTCAAAATCCTCTGCCTGCGTCAAAAGGTAGTGCACACGCACCACGTCAGTCATGGCAAACCCGCCTTGGACCAACGCTGCCGAAATATTGCGAAGACATTGCTCTGCCTGCTCCACAACATCGTCGGAAATGGTCATCGCGGTGTAGTCAAAACCTGTGGTTCCAGAAACAAACATCCATTGGCCATCGACAACCGCTCGTGAATAGCCAATATCCTGTTCAAACGTCGAACCTGATGAAATAAGCTGTCTCATAGTAAGTCCCTGGGAAGTGTGTCGCCCCATGCGATCTTGCGGACGCGTTTAAAAACGTTTGCATCGCGTTTCGTAAACATGCGGTCAAATACTTTTCCGTCACTGCAAAGACGAATCGCAATTCCGGCCTTGGAGGGCTCCGAAGGAGCAATGACACGTGCACCAGCCAGGCGCGGCGGATCCCGAGCAACAGCAATAAACGTGAATGGCTCATCTTCATAGGGAACCACAGCCGCCTTGGCATGCATGTGCGCACGCGACCTTGGCAATCGAATATTGAAATGACACCAGTCCTCGCCAATAATCGGACACTGCAAATCATGTGTGCACGGTGCCACGACATGCGCACTGGCCTTGCTCAATGCAGCGCGAGCCCGTTTGATGCGATCAAATCCGGCAGGTGTTCCAGGTTCCACAATGAGCAGCAATTGACGCGTCGCTGCCCACATCCGCAGCGCCAATTGTGCGGCATGATCCGCTGGTCGCTCGGCAAATACATAAGATGCAACAACGACGTCTTTCTCGGGCAAGGAGGCATCACCAATTTCACCAGTTCTGAAATCGGCTCTTTCCAACGCCACATTCTCGCTTGCACTGCAAATGACACGCGCCATGTTCAAGAACCGTTCATCATTGTCGAGAAAACTAGCTGCTTCGAGGCTCGACCAGTGGTCCAAAGCGGCCCAGGTTGCGGAACCAGCGCCTGCACCTACATCAAGGATGGAGCGAGGAGAAAAATCCGGTAATTGGTCCACGCACATCTCGATGGCTCGATGGACGGCAGAGAATGTCGCGGGCGCACGTGTTACAAGATACGACGCAATGTCGACCTCGCGCGAACTCTTGCCCCTCTGATACTGCGCGCGCATCGCTGCCGTACCATCCCGTAAAGGTCCACCACCGTGATCTCGTAACCACGCCGCGATTGACGCGCTGACAAAGGAAGGAAGTTGCATAAGGACCTGAGTATCTGTGATTGCCGAAGCTTAAGCAATCCACATATTGTGAGAGTTGAAAAATTTCAGTTCATTGGCACTTTGATTGACGCAGCGCGCGTCCTATAACGCCGCCATGTCCGAGTCCGTCCAGGCATCACCAAAGTTCATACATCTGCGCTGCCATTCAGCATACTCGCTGGCAGAAGGTGCAATCACCATCAAACAAATGGCAAAATTGGCTCAAGCCAACGCCATGCCTGCCTTGGCGATTACAGACACGGGAAATCTGTTTGGTGCCCTCGAGTTTTCCGAAGCCATGACAGGTATGGGACTGCAGCCAATCATTGGCTGTTCACTCAAGACGGATTTCGGCCAGGATGGCAACACGAGCTTTGCATTGGTGTTCTTGGCAAAGAATGAAACAGGTTACCGCAACCTGATGAAGCTGGTCAGTGCGAGTTTCATTGAGACACCAAGTCATCTGGAGCCACGCATCACCTGGGCCATGTTGGAACAGCACGCAGCTGGTCTGATCTGCTTGACCGGTGGTCCAACGGGTCCCATCAATGACGCTGTCGTACAGGGTCAAATCTCTCTCGCAGAGGAACTGGTCGCCCGTCTCAAGACTCTCTTTGGTGATCGGCTTTACATTGAATTGCAACGCCACGGCATGGAAGCAGAAGCCGCCGCGGAGCCTCACCTCTTAAATATGGCTTACGCTCAAGACATTCCGTTGGTCGCCATAAACGAGCCATTCTTCGCAGCACCCCATGACTACACCGCACATGACGCTTTGATTTGTATTGCTGCGGGCGAAGTGGTGGCAGAAGAAAACCGTCGGCGCATGACGACAGAACACTGTTTCAAGTCCCAGTCCGAAATGGCAGCACTGTTTGCTGACCTTCCTGAAGCCATCGAAAACACGGTCGAAATTGCAAGGCGCTGCGCATTCGCCGTGAAAGGTCTGAAACCGATTCTGCCGCGCTTCGGTGATGGAGATGAAGCCGAAGAATTGCGCACGCAAGCCATGGCTGGTCTGAACATGCGGCTTGCAACCAAAGGCCTTGCCGAAGGTTACACGCGCCAGGATTACGACGAGCGTCTTGCCTTTGAGCTCAGCGTCATCATCAACATGAAGTACCCGGGTTATTTCCTTATTGTTGCTGACTTCATCAAGTGGGCAAAAGCGCAGGAAATACCAGTAGGACCCGGTCGTGGTTCAGGCGCTGGTTCGCTCGTCGCCTATTGTTTGACGATCACAGATCTTGATCCCCTTCGCTTTCAATTGCTGTTTGAGCGCTTCCTCAATCCCGATCGCGTATCAATGCCCGACTTCGATATCGACTTCTGTCAGGATCGCCGTGACGAAGTCATAACATACGTGCAGGGGCGCTACGGCCAAGAGCGCGTGGCGCAGATCATCACGTTTGGAAAACTGCAGGCCCGCATGGTAACGCGTGACGTCGGTCGCGTCTTGCAGATGCCTTACGGTCAAGTTGATCGTCTGTCGAAACTAATTCCCATGAATCCGGCCAATCCGGTCACCCTGCAACAAGCCATCGATACAGAACCTCGGCTGCAGGAAGCCCGCGACGGCGACGCGCTCGTGAACCAGCTCTTCACGATCGCACTCAAGCTCGAAGGCCTCTATCGCAACGCGTCAACCCACGCGGCAGGTATCGTCATTGGAGATCGCCCGCTGGATGAGCTGGTGCCTCTCTATCGCGACCAGCGATCCACCATCCCGGCCACTCAGTTCAACATGAAGTATGTTGAAAAGGCTGGACTCGTGAAGTTCGATTTCCTCGGACTGAAGACGCTTACGGTGATCGACAAGGCACAGAAGTTGATCCGCAAACGCGTTCCCGCTTTTGATGCCAGCCTCATTCCGCTGGACGATGCCAAGACCTACGCCATGTTGGCGCAAGGGGATACGATGGGTGTATTCCAGCTGGAAAGTGCTGGCATGCGCGATGCTGTACGCCAAATGCATGCCGACCGGTTTGAAGATCTGATTGCACTCGTAGCCTTGTTCCGTCCCGGCCCCATGGCAAATATTCCGACATACTGCGCGCGCAAGCTGGGTAAGGAACCTGTTACCTATCTCCACCCGTTGCTCGAACCAATTCTGAAGAACACATTCGGTGTCATCACTTATCAGGAACAGGTGCAGCAAACGGCTAAGGACATGGCCGGTTACACCTTGGCCGAAGCTGATCTCTTGCGTCGTGCCATGGGTAAGAAAATCAAATCTGAAATGGACGCGCAACGCGAGCGCTTCGTCAATGGTGCCGTAGAGCGCGGTGTCAATCGCGATATCGCCCATGAAGTGTTTGATGCTTGCGCCAAGTTTGCGGAATACGGCTTCAACAAATCGCACTCGGCTCCCTATGCCTTTATCAGTTATCAAACCGCTTATCTCAAAGCGAATTACCCTGTGGAGTTGATCGCGGCATCGATGTCCCTCGACAGTGGTAACACCGACAAACTGTCTCTGTTGCGTCGAGAGGCAATGAAGTGTGGCGTAAAACTTGTCCCACCCTCGATCAATGAAAGTGAAGTCGATTTCGCGGTCAAGGATGGAACGATTATTTACTCTCTCGCAGCACTGAAAAATGTGGGAGCAGGGGCCATCGAACATCTGGTCGAAAGCCGGACAGAAAATGGGGCATTTAAATCGCTGGGCGATTTTGCCAAACGCATTGATCCCAAATTCATGAACCGCAGAGCGCTGGAAAGTCTTGTCAAGGCGGGCGCCTTTGACTCACTCAATCCCAACCGCGCCAAATTGTTTGAAGGCGTGGACATGATGATTGCCACAGCCAACCGCACGACGTCGGAACAACAGCAAGGTCAAAATGATCTTTTTGGAGGTGCCGCGGAAAAATCTGATCTGGCATTGCCGGAACGAGACGCCTGGTTACCCATGGACAAGCTCAACCATGAATTCGAGGCAGTGGGTTTCTATTTGTCCGGACATCCGCTCGATGACTACACCAAACCGCTGGCGCGTTTGAATGTCGACAGTTGGGCAGTCTTCCGCGAAAAAGTCCTGAAACGGGGTGCCTCTGCTGCAAAACTGGCTGGCACAGTGACCTACAAACAAGAGCGCCGTTCAAAACAAGGCAACAAGTTTGCATTCCTTGGGTTTTCTGATCCCACGGGGCAGTTTGAAGCGGTTTGTTTTTCCGACACGCTCAACGCCTCACGCGAATTGCTCGAGCCAGGAAAGGCCGTGATCTTGCGCGTGGAAGCAGAGCCCGATGGCGAGGAAGTAAAGCTTCGCGTGCAGAGTGTTGAGCCACTGGATAGCCTCGCTGCAAGCATGTCAACCGGCATGCGGATTTTCATCCAGAATGCTGTCCCGGTGGAATCAATCGCCAAACGCTTGACAAATGGCGGCAAGGCACCGGTACGGATTGTATTGATGCAGGACCAGGGTCGGGAAATCGAAATTGAACTTGGCAAGAAATTCACGGTGACACCGCAGATCATGGCAGCCGTAAAGGCCGTTCAAGGGGTAGTGCATGTCGAGGAATTCTAGCTGAGCCAAGGTTAGAACAGGCTGGCGACAGCACCATTCAACGTTGCCGGCACTGATGTCCCGCTCATTTGAACCGAGCTGAATTTGCCCACAAAGGCATCGCGCCACAGTGTTCCGTCTGATTTCCCGAACAAGTTTCCGCGAGCCATGACCAACCCGGTTTCAAGATGCGCTTCCCGATAACTGCCGGTGCCAAGTGTGCGTAAGAAAACGCATTCGGCGGGATGACGTAATTCTCGCATATCGATGGAGTCAGCGACAATGTCGGTCTCTCCAGAGTCATTTCGCTTATAGATGCTGCTGGGCGGTACTTGCGTGATGAAGTCTATCCCGACGCCCTCATGTCGCATGACAAACATCGACGCCGTTGCATGGTCTGCCCACCGCTTGTGCCACGACCCAACATCGACTTCGCCAACGCAGTCTAAATGTGCCGCGACATGGAGTAAATGCAACGGCAATCCGCCGTCGTTCGCAGTAATCTGATGCGTCAACTGCGATGAAGCTGAAAGCCGCGGGGTCACGCGTCGTAAAAATACTTTTCCGGTGCCTGTTTCCACATAAAACGCGCAACTGAAGGCACCGATGAAGCCATTGCGCCACCAATTCGCTGCCGATCTTCTGGGTGGCTTTGGTCAGTCCTGATTGGATGTCACTGACGGCTTCGCAGTTTGCCAGACTTCCAACCATCCCCGGCGCTTTGAATGTTTGCAACACAGGGCCAACTGCAACGCCAGTTTGACAGGCAACACTTTCGACGCTGTAGTTCTGGTGCGATACAAATCGGCTTACCCTCAACTCCCGCGCGACAGCTGTGTCTGCGAGTTTCAACCAGTCTTTTTGTGAAGACACAAAGTGAGTGCGCGCAACGCCTGTGGCATCGATAAACTGTACAACAAAACTCGTGCCAAGTTTTGCCTTCTGTGCCGCTGCAGCCAGTTCCTCGTAACTTGTTACACTGGCAACAACAGCTGGGGACAAATGCCACGCCAGACTTTGCCAACAGGGCACGCAAGGTATCCGGCTGCATGATGCGCCGCCGCAGATCAGGTTTCGCAAGGATGATGGTCTGTCCCAATTCTTTGGCAAGAAAATATGTTTCCTCATCGGCATCCGCTGGCCATAAAAAACCTGTGCCACGGCTGTTCAAGTGGGCCCTGACTTCGGCATGGCGAAGCAATTCATTGCATGAATCGGCTGCACTTGTGAAATGAGTGGGTCGGTCAGATTCTGGAGAAAACGCGCCGCGGTGCAATCCAGGCACACAATCGAGAGCGCTTATATACTCAAACTTCGAAATCCAACCGTCAAGTCCGAGGCAACCATAAGGAACGGCGCCAAGAAACGTAATCGGTTGGCTGTTGCCAACAAATCCATCTAAAAGTTCGCTTAGTCGCTTGACCGACTTGCGGGTAAATTTCGCCATAATATCCCCTGTGCTGCCGCAGGGCTTTTAGTGGATCGGGACGAAAACTGAAAGAGGTCTTAAATCAGCGGTTTAGTGCCGCGCTTTACTGCGAGATGTGACTGACGAAGGCGACTGTGTCGAGTTGCTTGTGGAACTCAATAGCGACACCAGTCGGCAGATAGCGCACAACGCGTCCCTTCATCTTGCCCAGCATCACATAGGTTCCAACACTGGGCATGACATCAGTTTTGATGGCAGCGCCTGACACGGAAATATCGACAACTTCGCAAGCATAGACTCTGCCATCGGGCAGAGTTATCTGCGATACCCTTTCACGCGGTTCATAACGTGGATGACGACGCTGGTCAGAATTGCCCGTGAGTTTCTGCTGCAGCCAGGCAATGCGTGAAGCCAAACGCTCCTTGCGGGCCCCTTCAGCCGTAAAATTGACTTTGAAGCCCCCTTGCACGGGGTCACTCGATAGTGCTTCCACCCGACCAAGTTCTTCAAGGTATGCTACGACTGCGAGACCAGTGGCTGGCACAGTCGCAGTCAAAAAAGTTGCCCCATTTTCGGAAACATCTACGACCTGACAGGGATGTTCTGACATGTCTGGCAGCATGAATCGGCCAAACAGAACGCTGGCAAGGCCCTTCGCTTGAACAGTTTCGGAGGGATTGGTATTGGTTGAACCGCTCACGATAAATCCTTCTTTGCCCTCAAACTCTTCCCCAGTTCGGCCTACCCTACTTTAGCAGAGTAAACTTGAATTTAGAGACGAGGCAGTAAAAGGACCGTTAACCAATTGGCAGCGATCAGATATAATTCTCTTAAAACGTGCGACCACCTTGAATTACACGCAAAGGTATGTTTGTGCGAGTAGAAGCGGTTTCCACGATCTCGGGACTATTAAAAAGGGCCTCAGTCCAGATGATCCGTGCCGTGACGAGCTGCCGGTCCTTGATGGTACCAACGCCGACCATGTTGACTTCTGTAAAGGAGAACAAGCCACCCATTAACTCTACTCCGGTCTTGCCGCGCACCGGCAAGGCTAGCATTTCAGCCCCAATAACGTCTCCAAGCGAACTAAAGAGCCGCATGCGAATGAGCGCAGGCTGCAGTTTTTCATGGGCAACCCGAAGAGTGCGCAACATGACATCGCGTTCAAAATTGTCCCACCCTCCAAATACGTCTTCACCGGTCAAGTGTTTTGCCAAATAAGCGATCAATCCCGGTTCCTGTTAACCTGTAGCGAAAGGTGTTAACGGCGTAGTCTCGATCTGCGATAAAGAGATTGGGGACAACATTGCGTACTTCTGTAAGCTTGAACTCATCCCGGGTCGGGCATGGCCGCTCAGCTCTCAAAGTTTCCCAGTAACGAAACAAAGTTCGACTTCCGGGGTGTAGGACCTGCATGTTAACGTCATCGGTGTCTGTAAGGTGGGTATCTGCGAAGTTCATGTCTTTTAATCTTTGCGATCGTTGGGTTTGGGGGTGTGTCAATCGTGAACGAATGTTGTTAGATGTGCATGCCCCATGCCATCATCGAAACGGTGCGCTTGCAGCAGAAAGTGCGTATGAATAGCAGTCCACAACCTGGCCAAGACGCTGAACGATCACACGATCACGAACCCATGTTCAGGATACCAACGCCGGTCTGGATCCTGATTACCTATCTCGTGTTCTTCCATCTTGTGCCGCCCATTATCATCTCCAACTGGGACGCAGTGCAGACGTTTTACTTTGCCTTTATTCCAGCGCGCATTTCAGGCGACACAGTCATCGCGCAGGTGCCGGGCGTCGGCTATACCTCGATGTTGACCTACGCATTTCTCCACGCGGGTTGGTTTCACCTCATAACAAACTGCCTGTGGCTCGCTGTTTTCGGTACACCCGTAGCGCGATGCCTTGGAGGTTTCCGTTTCTTTTTACTGGCTGCAGTTGCAACGGTTGCGGGAGCGCTCGCTTCATTGCTGGTGCATTGGGGGCAATACGTGGTGATGGTTGGTGCATCCGGTGCAATTTCGGGCATGCTCGGGGCGTCAGTACCAATCATGTATGCGAAGGGAGCCGTGACGCGTTTCCGCACAATGGCCCCACCTGAAACCTATTCGATTCTGCCATTCCAGGAGCTTCTGCAGAACTATCGCGCGCTTTGGTTTATGGCGATTTGGTTGTTTTTCACCTTGATCACTGGTGCCTCTCAACTCATAGCGCAGACGGCGTTCCTCGGCGCAAGTCAAATCGCTTGGGAAGCCCACCTCGGTGGATTCATTGCGGGCTTCGCAATGATATATCTATTGGTCCGGCAACAGGTTTCCAGTCCTGACAATGTATGATAGAGTGATTCCAGTTAGTTGAGGGAGGAAGATATGACAGTCTCTCATATTCTCGGAGGCAAAGGCCGCAACGTAGTAACGTTGCCGCCATCTACAAGTGTGTCCGATGTTGTGAAGTTTCTCGCCGAACATCGCATCGGAGCAATCATTATCGTTGGGGCGTCGTCAGAAATAGAAGGCATCGTATCTGAGCGCGACGTCGTGCGTCATCTGGCTAAACACGGCCAACATGCGTTGGCAGTTCCTGTGTCTGACATCATGACTCGATCAGTCCGCACTTGCAAAGAAGATGACTCAGAAGCTGACCTTATGCAGCTCATGACCGAACACCGCATTCGCCACCTGCCTGTTGTTACCAATGGAAAACTGATCGGAATTGTATCGATTGGCGATGTCGTGAAATATCGCATGCAGACAATTGAACGCGAATCAGACGAGATGAAGGCTTACATCGCGACTGCAGGTTAGATCTTATAGGCTGGGGACTGAGAATGGCGGCGACACACAAGGGTGGCAGTAATATGCTTGCCACTGCAGCAATTATTTTTGCGACAGTCATTCAAACTGCAACTGCGGCACCTCTTTCAATTGCAAAAGCAACTGACTTGTTGGCGCGGTCTCAGGCAGCGAATGACAAATGCAAGGTATTGTCGGTAACCGAGACGGCTGATCTCGACGAACTGACGGCGCGTGCCCGTTTGGCACTCATTGCAACTTCCAGCGTCAAAGAAGCTGAGCGTGTGTTGGCCCATGCACATAATGTCGGCACAGGAGTTCGCTGTGATGAAACGACCAAACGAGGAGTGGAGGGTGTGTTGCAAGTCAGCGCGAACTGCAGCCGCACTATCAGTCGCCGCCCTTGCGCGGCACTGTCGCAGACACTCAGCCCGTTCAACCGACGCTCAACAAAACCGCTGGGCCCGCCAAGCGTCAAGAGGAAGTTCAACCCGCCAAAGTAGTCAAGCCAGTTGTAGCTGCGCGAGCCAAAAGTTTGAAAACAGAAGTATCGAAAAAAACTGTTTCACGTGTTGAAAAGCCGAAAAAATCAAATCAGCCAAACAAGCTTGGTAACTACACGCAACTTGCAGAAAATTATTATCGCGAACGCCGTTGCCGCAAAATGAGCAGCGCATCGCTGAGTTCACTTTATCGAAAAGTCGTGGTGATACATCGGGCATCTGTGAACTCCTTTGGCGTGCCCGCGGTAGCGGAGGCCATGCGACGTGCGGAGTCCAGAGCGCGCGTGCGTTCTTGTTAATAATGATCGCGTGATCTGATGGTTGTTCGAAAGTTCGTATTAAGTGTATCTTGGAAGACTCTGTAAACCGTCTTCAAAGTCACCTCAAACTATCGAAAATATAAGAACAAATTTACCTAGCCTGTTGAGTTCCCCTTAAAATTAGCTCGCTATCTTGAACCTATCAATTGAGGCACCTGTCAAGAAATAGGGGCCCAGGGAAAAGGCAAGGTGGAGATTATGACCGCACAAGTTACGGGGGAACTCGCGCGCACGAACAGCGACGTGAAACGTCAGGATATCAAGAACCGATATCTTGAATCGCTGAATCTTATTGAACGACTTCATCGTCGGCTGTTGGACGTCATCAAGGATGACTTTGAACGTACCGGCGACAAGGAAGTGAACCCGGTTCAGGCACTTCTTTTGTTTAACATTTCAGACGCGGAATTGACAGCGGGCGAGCTCAAGACGCGCGGTCACTATCAAGGGTCAAATGTATCCTACAACCTCAAGAAATTGGTTGAAGCCGGATACGTCAATCATGAACGCTCCGCGAGTGACAAACGCTCGGTGCGCGTGAGCCTGACTGAAAAAGGCCGCATCATCCGCTCTCGCGTCGATCAGTTGTACAATCGGCAACTTCAGGCAATTGAAGAAGTTGTGGGCATCGCACCTGATGAGTTTGACCGCATCAATAAAGCCCTTTCGCGCCTTGAGCGCTATTGGACAGACCAGATTCTGTATCGCCTTTGATTTGACACCACTAATCGGTACCTTGGGCCCTGTGGCGCAAACGCCTCAGGGCCTATTTTTGTCTTATGCAACAGTCAAAAGGCCGCTTGGGTTCGCGGCTCGGTTGGGTTAAAACACCCTAACCCAGTTAATGACGACGGTAGAGACGAAATGGCGATATCCCACTTTTTCCGCAGCCAGCGGAAAATAACAATCATAACCAACACAATCTTGTTGTGCATGGCGATGATGACAAATCTGTCGTCCGCCGAAACCATAAAAAGCAAAAAGCTCCGGCCGAAGTCAGTTATCGTCGGATTGGTTTCATCTTCGGACCCCGTTCCAGTTGCGGTTGAAGGCTGGAAGAAAAACAAGTCCTCATCCCAGGCTGCGACACCCTCAAATGTCGTCGGCCTTGGTAGTCAAGGCGCTGCAACGACAAAGACCGAAATTCTTGCGGGTCAAAACGTTGCCCCCATGCTGGGTGCCGCCTCCGCACAATCCATGATCGTTGCAGAACAACGTTACTCCGCCATTGTGGCATCGGGTGGTTGGCCGTCGGTCTCTAAATCAGCGTTGAGGCTTGGTGCAACTGGCGACAAAGTGGAAGCGCTCAACAAGCGCCTGTTCGTCGAAGGATATCTACGGATCGAAGCGACACAAGGCGAGTTTGCCCAGATATTCACCTCTGCAACGGCAGATGCCTTGAAACAGTTTCAACGCAACAACGGATTGGCTGTAACAGGCCAGCTCGACGGCTCATCCATTGCAGCACTCAACATTCCCGCAGCCGAACGGTTGCGCACCATCCGGGCAAATATACCGCGCTTGAATACCTACAGTGCGGGTTTGGGAAGTCGCTATTTGTTGGTCAACATTCCCGCCCAACAGATTGAGGCAGTCGCAGGTGGTAAAGTCCATTCACGCCACAATGCAATTGTCGGCAAGCCAGCGCGCCCAACGCCGGTTGTTATGACCGACATTTCGAAAGTGAAATTCAATCCCTATTGGAATGCGCCGGCGTCAATTATTGAAAGAGACATCATTCCTCGCATCAAGTCTGGCGGTTCACGTGTCTTGGACGACATGGATATCACGGTTTTCCGCGGAGTAGGTGGCCCTGAGATTGATCCGGACTCGGTCGATTGGGACGAAGCCATCGCAGATGATTTCCATTTCCGCCAAGAGCCTGGACCTAAAAATGCCATGGCGACAGCCAAGATCGAATTCGACAGCCCCTTCGGTATCTACCTGCACGACACTCCCGAGAAGCAACTCTTTAAAACAGGCAGCAGGTTTTACAGCTCAGGCTGTGTGCGCGTTGAGCAAATGCCAATGCTCGTTAATTGGCTGCTGAACGGCCAAGACGGCTATAACAACGCGCGTATTGCCGAGCTTGCCGACACGTTGGAACGCGTGGACGTGCCAGTGATTTCGCCACCGCAATTGCGCGTCGCTTACCTTACAGCTTGGCCCGTAGGCAATGTCGTGGCTTTCCGCAAAGACATCTATGAACTTGACAACGCAGGTTTCACCATGGGTCAACCCATGCCAGTGGGGGAAACCTATGAAGGCAGTCGCTTCACATTGAAGCCAATTCCGCGGACCATCGCGGCAAGCGATGGTGACGGGGGGTTCAGTTTCTTTGGAAAGTCGTCCAAGGGACGCGAGAAGGGCAAGTCGTACTTCGGAGATCGAAGCCCGGATGAAACAGAGACATCGCAACCGTCCTTCATCCTGGGGCTGAATGCGGCAAGCAAAGCTTTGCCGGTCAAATTGAAGACGAAAGATCGGGGCATTTCGAAAAAGAAAGCAACCCCGACGGAAACGACGAAGTCAACGATTGTTGGATTGGGCGCTCCGAAGCAGAAAACAAAAAAGAAAATCGTGAAATCTGCGCCTCCCAAGAAAAAAGTCGCGGATTGCAAACCTGCAAATTCGGGTACAGCAATAGGCTGTACTCCCAAGGGAAAAACCACTGCGGCGAACTGACACTGCGCTTCTGGAGACTGGAATACAGACCCGAATTGGCCATATATGACTTGAATGGATCGCCAAGCTTACTCAGACGCCTTTTCCGCCGCCCTCACCAGATTGCGTGAGGAAGGCCGTTATCGCGAATTCGCCGATCTCAGCCGGATCCGCGGCAAGTTCCCACGCGCACTCTACCACAATGCAGGTGTAACCCGGGAAATCACCGTCTGGTGTTCGAACGACTACCTCGGCATGGGGCAAAGCCCAGTGGTTCTGAAGGCCATGCACGAAGCCATCGATGCCGTTGGAGCTGGTTCGGGGGGCACCCGAAACATCGCAGGAACCACTCATTATCACATTGAGCTTGAGCGTGAATTGGCCGAGTTGCACGGCAAGTCCGGGGCCTTGCTCTTTAATTCCGGCTATATGGCAAACGCTGCTACACTTTCAACTTTGGCAACACTGCTCCCCAATTGCGTCATGCTCTCCGACGCAAAAAACCATGCCTCAATGATTGAAGGCATCCGCCACAGTCGCGCTGAAAAAATCATATGGAAACACAATGATCTGTCAGACCTCGAAAGGCATATGAAGTCCCTCGATCCCGCGAGACCAAAGGTCATCGCATTCGAGTCCGTCTATTCCATGGATGGCGACTTCGCACCGCTGGCCGATATTGTGGCTCTCGCCCGTAAGTATGGTGCTCTCACTTATCTCGACGAAGTACATGCGGTTGGCATGTACGGTGCAACAGGCGGTGGCGTGGCCGAGCGCGACGGTTTGTTGTCAGAGATCGATATCATTGAAGGAACGCTGGCCAAGGCGTTCGGCCTCATGGGAGGCTATATTGCCGCCAACGCAAATATCATCGATGCAATTCGGTCCTATGCACCGGGGTTCATCTTCACAACATCGATTTCGCCCGTCATTGCTGCGGGCGCAACTGCATCTGTCAAACACTTGCGCAACTCAGTTGTAGAGCGGGATTTGCAACAATCTCACGCCCGTCGCCTGCGTCGCGAACTGATGGCCAAGGGCCTGCCAGTTTTGATGAACGACAGCCATATCGTCCCGGTCATGGTGAATGATCCAGTCGTATGCAAAGCGCTGACCGATAAGCTCCTGCGCGATTACGCCATATACGTCCAACCCATCAACTACCCGACAGTCTCAAAGGGATCAGAACGTATCCGTTTGACACCCGGGCCGCTCCACGGTGAACTCGAAATTGCCCGCCTGGTGAATGCTCTCGATCAGTTGTGGACGGCCATGCAATTGCAACGGGCCGCCTGAAAGCCTTTGTCCTCCTGCGCCAACTTGCGTCTGGACCCTGACACGGGAGCTTGTATACAGCGTCCTTCCCTCGAGTCCGGAGATCACCAATGGCGAAGAAAGTCGTAAAAAAAGCAAAGAAGAAGGCCGCGTCGCCAAAGAAGGCAAAGCCGCTTTTCCCGGGATTTTTCAAAGACAAACTGGCAAAGCTTGATCCAAAGGTTGCAAAGTCCATGGCCGCTGAACTCGGCCGCCAGCAAAACGAAATCGAACTGATTGCTTCCGAGAACTTTGTTTCCCGGGCCGTACTCGAGGCCCAGGGTTCGGTGCTGACCAACAAATACGCCGAAGGTTATCCGGGCCGCCGTTACTATGGCGGCTGCCAATATGTCGACCAGACGGAACAACTCGCCATCGACCGCGCCAGGCAGCTGTTCAATTGCAAATTCGCCAATGTCCAACCGCATTCTGGAGCCACGGCCAACCAAGGCGTGTTTATGGCCCTGTTGAAGCCCGGTGACACATTCATGGGACTCGATCTCGCCTGCGGTGGCCATCTCACGCACGGATCACCTGCCAATCAATCGGGCAAATGGTTCAACGTTGCGTCCTACAAAGTCCGTGAATCCGATCACCGCATCGACTATGCCGCTGTGGCCCAACAGGCTCTCGACGTGAAGCCAAAACTCATCATTGCCGGTGGCTCCGCTTATCCGCGCATCATCGACTTCAAGAAGTTCCGCGAAATCGCCGATAGCGTAGGCGCTTACCTGTTTGTTGACATGGCCCATTTCGCGGGCCTCGTCGCTGGTGGCGCACATCCCAGCCCGCTGGAACACGCCCATGTTGTTTCAACGACAACGCACAAAACCCTTCGCGGCCCCCGCGGCGGCATGATCCTGTCGAACGACGAAGACCTCGGCAAGAAAATCAACTCTGCTATTTTCCCAGGCATCATCGGAGGCCCGCTGGAACACGTCATCGCAGCGAAGGCCGTAGCTTTCGGTGAAGCTCTGAAACCCGCTTTCAAATCCTACGCCAAACAGATTGTAAAAAATGCGCAAGCCCTCGCCACAACCATGTTGGAATGCGGCTTCGACATCACCTCTGGGGGCACCGATACGCATTTGATGTTGGTGGACTTGCGCAGAAAAGGTGTCACCGGAAAGGATGCGGAGAAAGCATTGGGCCGCGCCTTTATCACGTGCAACAAGAACGGAATCCCGTTTGATCCGGCCCCATTTACGATCACCTCTGGCATTCGACTTGGCACGCCCGCAGGCACAACGCGTGGCTTCGGCGAAGCTGAATTCCGCCAGGTGGGCCACTTGATCAATGAAGTCATCGAAGGATTTGCAGCCAATGGAGAGCAAGGCAATGCTAAGGTGGAAGCGAGTGTAAAGAAGCAAGTTCTGGCTCTGACCAAACGCTTCCCGATTTACTGAAGGACGAACAAATCAATGCGTTGCCCATTCTGCAGCAATGCTGAAACCCAAGTGAAGGATTCCCGCGCGACGGAGGATAATTCCGCCATCCGTCGTCGCCGGTCTTGCCCTGATTGCGGCGGAAGGTTTACCACCTTCGAACGCATTCAGTTGCGCGAGTTGATGGTTCTGAAACGCTCCGGTCGCCGCATTCCCTTTGATCGCGATAAACTTGCACGCTCCGTTCAGGTGGCACTGCGCAAACGTGCGGTCGATGCAGAACGTATTGAACGCATGATCAGCGGTGTCGTCCGCCAACTCGAAAGTCTCGGAGAAAGCGAAATCAAATCCGAACAGATCGGCGCATTGGTCATGGAAGGACTGCGCGGACTTGATGACGTCGCCTACGTGCGCTTTGCCTCGGTCTACAAGAATTTCCGCGAAGCCAAAGACTTCGAGGAAATCATCGACGAATTGGCCAACGAAGATGAAAAGTAGAATGCTGGGATGAGGGTACCCAGCATCCGTACTTAGGCTGCTACCAACTGTGACTTATTCCGCTCCTGCATCAGCAGATAAAGCGAAGCGCACATAATCAGCCCTAATCCCAGCCAGATAGAGCCGCTCGGCCAGTATCCGAAGTATAGGCCATAGACGAGCACGTTGCTGATGAGTTTGAGGTCATCGAAAGGCTGCACGAAATTCGCATCGGCAGTGGCATAGGATTTCGAAAGCAAGTACTGGGCAACGAAGACCAGCGCACCGCCAATTAACAGCAGCCACAAAACTTGCCCTCCGGGCACTTCAAAGCCTGCGCCCACAGACCAGAACAGATTGATTGGTGTAAGCAACAATAACAGCCAGGTTGTCAGGGTCTCCGGTGATTCCTCACGGCTCAAGTGTTTTGTGAGAAGTGATGCGCCACCCCATAAAATGGCGGCCACAACCGGTAGCAACCAAGCCCAGTTGAATTGCTCTGACCATGGATTGGTGACAATTAAAGCGCCCGCAAAGCCTAGAAGTGATGCAATCCATCTGTTGCTGGTCACGGTTTCACCGAGAAAAAGCTTCGCGCCAACGAGGACAAAAAACGGCGCGGTCATGGTCAACGCCACGACTTGCCAAATGGGCACGCCCTTCGAAATGGCAATCACAAAGGCCTGCAAACCAGCCGCCGACAGGATGACGCGGAGAATGTGAGGCAGGGGTTGTTTTGTTTTGAAAGTCAACGAACCAGCCCGCCACAAGAAGGGCAGGGAGATCAGGAGTGCGATGGCATATTGCCAAAAAGTATCAGACTGTGGCTTGAAACCAAGGCCACCAAAGTCTGGACTGCTTGTAATGACAAAGGTTATGGCGTTGATCACGGCAAAAGTAATGCCCGCGAGAACCATGTAAAGTGCACCCAACATGGCGCGATTTGAGGTAGGGGATATCTGATTCATGTGATGTCGTCCTTTCTTCAAGCCGCAAAGCACAGCCTTGTCGGCAACATGAATCAGGACGACATGAGCAAATACGCCCGCGAAATCGCAGGCATTTCCAACTCATTCTCTTTCATCCGGACTATACCGTCGGCCCCGGAGTTTCACCGGATCTGCTGACCCAAGCAATTCGTGAGAATTGCGAGGCGCTCGCGGGCTTTACCGCCGGTGGGGAGTTGCACCCCGCCCTGAGAATTAACCGGATCAGTTCCGGCAGGCATGATCTAGGGCCATGGCAGCCATCAATCAAGTCCCCCATGTTGCTATTGCGCCGTGCGCGGGCTATCCCGCAGTTGATCATGACAACACCACGAACTGCCCCCGTCGCCCGTTCAGCTGCCCGTCTTGGCGCAGTGCAAGCGCTTTATCAGATGGACCTCTCAGGGTCCGATGTGGGCGAAACCCTTGCCCAGTTTTCCTCACGGGCCTCAGGCGACAATTTCGACAACGGAGAAATTGGCGAGGCGGACTACAAGCATCTGTGTTCGGTTGTCGAGGGAGCCGTGCGCGAACAGGCTTTGCTCGACCCAAAGTTGGACCAACTGCTGGATACAGGTTGGCCATTGCACCGCCTGGATTCGACCGTGCGTGCCATCTTGCGGTCCGCTGCATTCGAAATCTGGTTCATGGATAAAGTACCGTCGAAGGTCGCAATATCGGAATACGTCGATGTAGCCGCAGCGTTCTTTGGCTCAGGTGACGAACCAAAATTCATCAACGGCGTCCTCAACAACCTCGCCCGAAGGCGCAGACCAGAAGAATTCGACATTGAGGCTGAGGCGTGAACGCAGCAGAGGCGAGTGAAGCCAAGCGCAATATTCTGCTGCTCGCCGTTGCCCAGGCACTCTATTCCTGTTGTGTCATCACCGTATTTTCTACCGCAGGTCTTGTCGGATTAAACCTTGCGCCAACGCCGGGTCTCGCCACTGCTCCGATTACGACATTCGTCCTCGGGGCGTTGTTCACAACAATTCCGTCTTCATTGTTGATGCAAAAAGTGGGTCGCCCACCTGTTTTCATCATGGGTGCCGTATTTGCCATATGTGGAGCGTTACTCGCCGTCTGGGCAATCACGTCCAAAAATTTCCCGGCCTTCTGTTTTGCAACAGCGCTCTTTGGCACCTTCCAGGCCACATCTGGATTCTATCGGTTTGCTGCCGCCGAGTCCGCAGGGGAGCAAGCCAAGTCCATCGCTATTTCCTGGGTTCTGACAGGCGGAGTTGTGGCAGCTGTAGCAGGCACCATCATCTCCAGCCGCACCAGTGAATTGATTGCAGATCATGTCTTCGCCGGATCCTATGCCGCGACTGCTGTTCTGGCGCTCGCCAACATTGCGGTCATTCTCATGTTGCGGTTGCCAAAGCCCAACCTGGCGGAAATCGATGGCCCGCAGCGCACGTGGGCAGAGTTGTTGCAGCAGCCCAAGCTCAAGGTCGCCATGGCCAGCGCCATCATAGCTTACGGCCTCATGAACCTGATGATGACAGCCGCACCAGTTGCCATGGTCGGCTGCGGTTTCACCAAAGACGACGCGAGTTGGGTCATCCAGTGGCATGTGCTGGCAATGTTTGTTCCCAGTTTCTTCACCGGACAACTGATCAACAAGTTTGGTGCCGAACGAATTGCCAGCCTTGGCATGATGATCCTGATTACTGCTGCAGTTGCAGCTTTACTTGGCATCACATTTGGACATTTTGCCGTGGCGCTCATCATGTTGGGCCTGGGATGGAATTTCGGCTTCATCGGCGGCACATCCATGTTGACGGATTGCTATCGCCCGAGTGAGCGTGGCAAGGTCCAGGCCGCAAACGATTTTGGCATCTCTGCGCTGATGGCTATTGCATCATTGAGCTCCGGCGTGTTGCTCGCAGAATTTGGTTGGTCATCCGTTTCGTTGGCCATCTTCCCTCCCGCAGCGATCGCACTCGCCATGCTCTCGTGGCTCTTGGTGCAAAAACCCCGTGCGGCTTAACGTATTTTTGCAAAGGGCAGGGGTCGGCTCGCGTCGCGAAGCTGAACGCCTCGTTGCCGAAGGTCGCATCATAGTCAACGGCACAGTTGCTTTGCCGACGACGCCCGTCGAGGAAACCGACGAGGTCCAGTGGGATGGCAAAGCAATAACGATTGAAGGTCGTGGCATTCCGCGGCTTTTCATGCTCAACAAGCCACTCGATGTACTCGTCACCGCTGCCGACCCCCAAGGCCGCCAAACGATCTACGATCTCGACGCACTGAAGAAGTCGCCCTACCGAAAATCACTTCCGCGCCTCATGTATGTCGGTCGCCTGGACGTCAACAGCGAAGGCCTTTTGTTGCTGACAGATGACGGCGCATTTGCGCAGCAATTGATGAACCCGGCAACTGCACTCCCGCGTGTTTATCGCGTCCGTGTTTTTGGAAAACTCACTGATCGCCACTTGGAGACCATTCGAAAAGGGGCCTTCGTTGACGGAATGCGCTATCGCGGTGCTGATATAGTACAGGAAGAAGATAAGGGTGGTCGCACCAACACCTGGTATCGCGTCACGCTCTATGAAGGCAAGAACAGGGAAATTCGAAAACTCATGGAGCACTTTGGCTGCGTGGTGAATCGCCTCGTCCGCATCCAATACGGCCCCTTCCACCTGGATAAGTTGGAGCTCGGCACTCTACGTGAAATCACACCGCAACAAGTCGAACTTTTTGCCGCGTCGTTGAATAAAAAAAGCCCACCGTAACAATCAAGCACGGTGGGCCTGCAGTTGTGAATCTCTTTAAGCGACGATCAACAAATCAGACAGTGTCAGCGCAACACTAGTCTCGAATTTCATCATCTCGACAGCAGCCTTTGCACCCGTGCCATCGCTATCATAGTACAACACGAAATTGTCCGTATCGTAGATGAAACGGTCCGTGGCGTCGTGGGCAACGCCAGTGGTGGAAGCCCAGTAGTTTGCAGCTTTCAACTTGCCGGCGGCCAGGCCACCAAAGCCGGCGCTCTTGAAATGCAGCACGTCTTCGCTCGCAAAATTGACGATTGTATCACCGCCATGGACTGTCTTTTTGTAGTAGAAGCTGTCCGCACCAGCGCCGCCGTCCAGGACATCCAGACCGTAACCGCCGCGGATGTTGTCGTTGCCACCTTCGCCAAACACGCGATCATTCTGTTCATTCGAATACAGCAAGTCGTTGCCATTACCGCCATAGAGGTCATCATTGCCTTTGTGGCCATAGATGGAATCATCCCCTTCACCACCGAAAAGCCCGCCTACATAATAATTGCCTTCATTGCCCAAAAAGACGCCACCGTCATTGCCAGCATCGCCGTAAATTGTATCTTTGCCATCGCCGCCATAGATTGCGTCGTCGCCATTGCCACCCGACAGGAAGTCATTTGCACTGGCGCGAAGGACAAAATCTCGCAAGGCTGTCGCGATCGATAGACCATTGCCCGAAAAGAAACCAAGGTCAGTAATGCCGAATGCGCCAAACAACAAATCATTGCCGTTGCCACCTCTGAGGGTTTCACCGGATGTAGTGCCGTAAAGCTGATCGTTGCCGTCGTTGCCGTTGATATTGGCTGCAAAGTCTTCGATACTGCCATCGTAGAGGTCGTCGCCCGGTCCACCATTGTAGTCAGCCATAAATTTCTCCTTTTAAGCATGCAACAGCCATTCACTGCCGTATCCTTAGCAATTTCGATGCCGCGAATATCATCAGTTTGCGGCCAACCTAAGACCGCCATGCAACCAATATTGCCCAAAACTGGGCCTGAAATCAATGTTGATTAATCCAAAGTTGTAACATGGGTGCTGTTTAGACAACGAGTATGTGCCAAAATTGCAATTGAAAACCATTGTCGAAATCAGCGACACGAACTGAAACGTCGTTGGTGCCAGAACCGTCCGCGTCAAACCAAAGGGATGCATCCTTGGTTCGGAAGATAAACCGATCATCGGCATCCATGGCTTTGTTGGTTAATCCACGCCGAAAGAAATCGGCGTTGACTGCACCCGCTGTCAGGCCAATTGCCGAAGACGAAAATGCCAAGATGTCCACTTTGGCGAAGTCCGCAATATGATCGCCCCCGTCTGAAATCGAACTGTAAAGAAACATGTCCGCGGCTTTGCCTCCGGTCAGGGCATCTGCTCCAAGACCGCCAACTAACAGATCAAGTCCAGTTCCGCCGGCCAAAATGTCATTGCCCTCTTGCCCATCGAGCACATCATTGCCCCCGAGACCGCTGAGGCCATTGCTTAGGCCGTTGCCGATTAACGTATCGCCGTAGCCATCCGAACCCTCCAGGTTCTCAATCGATATAAAACTGTCTCCAGCGGCACTGTTGGTATTTATTGATGGTTCTTTGAGACTTGCAGTGACCCCGGCGTCATCAAAGATGTACGAAGCGGTGTCAACGCCATCACCCCCGTCCAGAAAATCCGCGCCCGCATTGCCGCGCAGTAAGTCATTTCCAGCTTCGCCAAAAAGTCCATCGCTGCCAGTGTAGCCATAAAGCGTATCTGAACCGCCGCGCCCATACAACACATCGCTTCCCTCATTGCCGAACAGGGAGTTGGCATTCTTGTTACCGGCTAATGTATCGTCACCGGTCGCTGAGCCTGAAACGAATTCAATCGACGACACTGTGTCGCCGACGGCATCACCCGTTGCAATCAGTGACCCGTCGAGGGAAAAGACAACCCCCGCTGATCCGGCATATTGCGCAGTGTCGGCGCCTTCTCCGCCGATCAATTGATCCGCATCCGCACCACCCTCCAGATCGTCGTTGCCCACGCCACCGCTGAGAATATCCACACCGCTATAGCCATTGAGAACATCATCGCCCCCTTCACCCGACAAGCGATCGTTTCCCGTAAACCCAAACAAAGAGTCATTACCACCGCGGCCCTTGAGACTGTCGTTTCCTCCTTCTCCAAAGAGCGCATTGCTCCCGCCGTCACCGACAAGATTGTCGTTGCCGACGGACGACCCAACGATGTTTTCGATGGAAATCAGTCTGTCGCCCTTCGCGGCACCCTTGGCAGCAACGGAGCCATCCAGTGAAAGTGTGACGCCGCCCGTTTGCGAGTAAATTGCGGAGTCTGAGCCTTTTTCGCCATTCAGCACATCGCCCTTGTTGCCCGTATCTTCAACCGAGCCACCGACGAGATTGTCGTTGCCAAATCCTCCCAGCAACGTATCGACGCCGTTACCTCCGTCCAGATAATCAATGCCTTTTTGCCCTCTCAGGATGTCAGCATCGGCACCGCCGTAGAGACTGTCATTGCCATCGCCGCCAAAGAGTTGGTCAAGACCACCGCCGCCAAACAAGCCAGCCCATCTGATCGAGCCATCGAAGTTGACGGAAATTCCGCCGTCATCGCCAGCATCGCCATAAAGCTTGTCGTTCCCATAGCCGCCATAAATCGTGTCACGACCGTCATCGCCGTGCAGGGTCTCATTGTCTTTTTCGTTCAAGACAAAAGACGTCGTGAGAAAAAACAGCGGATCACCAAGTGTTCCCGATCCGGAAACCGAACCCTCGATGATACTGGCGGCTACAATGTAGTCATCATCAGCGCCGCCAAAGATATCATCTACAAATACTCCGCCAAACAGACGGTCATTGCCACCAAGCCCGATGATCAAGCTCGCTGGGTCTGATGAGGTATCCA
>CAWJXD010000015.1:0-28715 GCA_963846785.1 uncultured Alphaproteobacteria bacterium
GGTGGCACGGGCTCTGGCAAGACCACCATGCTCAATGCGCTATCATCGTTCATTTCCCATGATGAGCGTCTCATCACCATTGAAGACGCAGCCGAACTGCAGTTGCAACAACCCCATGTGGGTCGCATGGAAACGCGTCCACCCAATCTGGAAGGGCGCGGTGAAAATCCGCCAACGCGAACTTGTTAAGAACGCCTTGCGTATGCGTCCCTACCGCATCATCGTGGGAGAATGTCGCGGCGAAGAAGCCTTTGACATGCTGCAGGCGATGAATACGGGCCATGAAGGCTCCATGACAACCATCCACGCCAACACGCCACGTGAACTCGATCTCGCGCATCGAGCAGATGATCGGAATGGCGGGCTATCCCATGACAATTCAGAGCATCCGCTCGCAGGTCGCATCCGCAATTCGACTGATTGGGCGGAGTCGACACGGCTCAGCGACGGCAAACGGCGCGTGGTGAGTGTCACTGAACTCACGGGGATCGAAGGAGACATCATCCAGCTGCAGGAGATATTCAAATTCGTGCGTGTCAATACAGGTGAAGACGGCACAGTGCAGGGGCATCATCAGCCAGGGGCGTAGGGGCTCAATACCTCAGTGAACTCATGGCACAGGGCATCACCGTTCCAGCAACACATTTTGATCCGTCGAGGCAAATGTAACCATGGACTGGGAAGCCCTGTCAAAAACCGGATTTATCGTGTGTGCAGCGGTGGCAACTGTGTTTCTTGTCGAAGCTGTATTTCTGATGTTCTTCAAGCCCATTTCGCGCAAGCGCAGTGTTAATCGCCGCATGAAAGCGCTCGAATTCGGCGTAATTGGCGAAGAGACCATGGTCTCACTGAAAGCCGAGCGCGGTATTTTTGGCGATAATCTTGAGGTTGCGGGGCGGCTTCAAAAGCTCTTGGTGCAATCCGGATCGCGCCTCTCCCTGCGCAAGTTCGCAACCTATGCTGCACTTCTGTTTATCCTGTTGTTCGGGCTCCTGGAAATGCTGACAACATGGCCATCACTTGCGAACATTGCAGTTGCGTTGTTTGCCGGATTTATCTTGCCCTTGCAGTTTGCGAAATTCATGCGGGCGCGGCGTCAGAATGCGTTTTCTATCCAGCTGCCGGATGCCTTGGACATCGTTGTTCGAAGCTTGCGCAGTGGTCATCCAGTGCCTGTGGCACTCGCCATGGTCGGGAGGGAGATGCCTGATCCCTGCGGCTCTGAGTTTGGTTTCGCAGTCGACGAAATGACCTATGGTCTCGATCTCCCTCGGGCGCTGCGCAACCTCTCGGACCGTGTGGGTGTGAGCGACTTGTCCTTGCTCGTCACGGCCGTAACACTGCAATCACAGTCAGGTGGCAATCTTGGCGAGGTTCTGAGCAATCTGTCGCGGGTTTTGCGCGAACGCTTTCAACTGCGCCGCAAAGTCCGGGCATTCTCTGCGGAAGCACGCTTTTCAGGCATTGGCTTGTCGGTGCTGCCGCCGATCATCGCATTCTTCATCTACATGCAAAACCCAAGGTACTACACCGATGTTTGGCAAGAACCGATGTTTGTTCCGGTTCTGGTCGGGCTCGGTCTGTGGTCCCTGGTCGGTGACTTCATCATGTATAAAATGATCAACTTCAAATACTAGGAAAAGTCGTGCAAGGGTTCATCACACAGCTCGTCGACAATGGAAGACTGATCTCACTCACTTTGGTCTTTGTGAGCGTGATATTGTTCACCGTGGCTGTTTTCATTCTGACAACGACGTGGTTTGGAGTGCGCCGCAGGGCAACATCGAGCATGGGTCTCGCTGTCAGCAACGGCCAGCAACAACTTCTCACCCATGCAAATGAGAATAGCAGGCTTGATTCCATTTTTTCACGCAACCAAAAGAGCAAGTCAGAGCTGCGAAAGTTTCTCAATTTGGCTGGTTACTATGGCACGCAGACCCCATTCTGGTTCCAGGTCATCCGGATCATTTCTGCAATTGCCTTTGGTATGACAACGCCGTTTTGGGCAGGCAAGGTTTTCGCCGATATGCCATACATCATGACCGTCGCTGTCACGATATTGGTGGCTTTGCTTGGTTTCATGTTGCCGCGCTCAATAGTAAGCCTGCAGCGCGACAAGTTGATGGAGGAGCACCGCAATGGCTTTCCCGATCTGCTTGATCTTCTTGTCATTTGCGTAGAAGCTGGCATTGGCATGGACAGTGCCATTGACCGTGTTGGTGCCGATCTCAAGCGCGCTTACCCGTCGCTGTCGACCAATCTTCGCTTCCTGAGCCTCGAGATGCGTGCGGGACGTTCCACACGGGAGGCTCTGAACGGCCTCGCTGATCGCCTGGGAATTGGTGAAGCGCGTTCGTTTGCCATGTTGATCCAGCAGTCGGAGGAACTGGGGTCCAGCCTTGTTCAGTCACTCCGCGTTTATAGTGACGAGATGCGCTCCAAACGATTGTCGCGGGCTGAGGAAAAAGCGCATGCGCTGCCGGCAAAGCTGGTTCTGCCATTGGGGCTCTTCATTTTTCCGGTGTTGCTCGGCGTCACCGTATTTCCGATTTCAATTAAGATTTTCAAAGCATTGGGGGTTTAAGATGAGGCATGCCAAAGGGACATTCACATTCCATTTTCGCGCCTGCAAAGTGGCCGCTCTACTGTCTGTGGCAACGGCACTCGGCGCATGCCAACCCTCAGCCGAGAACCGGCTGCTGCATGAATCCGGGATGAAACTTGAGGATCCACAGTTCTTTCCGTCGGACGATTACGTGCGCATGGGAAAAGTTCATTTCCGCAATGGCGACTATGGACTGGCGGAGGAGAATTATCGCAAGGCGCTGGAAGTGACCCCTCAGGACAGCGAAGCATGGCTTGGACTTGCAGCGTCCTATGACAAATTGCGGCGGTTTGACCTCGCTGATAAAGCCTATGTACAGGTTGCGAAATATGGCCGTGACAATCCAATCGTCTTGAACAATGCGGGTTATTCGCAGTTGATGCGCGGGAACCTTGCAAGCGCGCGAAAGTTCTTGCTGCGCGCCTACGAACTCGCTCCCGATAACCCTTACATCGCGAACAATCTGGAGCTGTTGGGCGAAAGCAACAAATCGGTGAAGCGGATCAGTCTTTGACGCTGAAAGCGACCATATTCGCGAGCGTCTTCAGTGCGTCACTGGTGACTGCCTTTTTTGTCTCTTTTGAATATGGGGGGCTGCGATCTAACCAAGTGAGGCCACCTCGCCTCGTCACTGTAGAAGAGGAACCACTAGCGCAGAAACAGAACTTTATGATGTCGGAACACGCCAAGTCGTCTGACGAAGACGAAGAACCGCCCCGCAAGGGAGGTCTTGCCGGTTCCGTTGCCTACATGTCTTTACCATCAACTGAACAGCAGGGTGAACCCACTGAATTTTCACAGCTGGAAGCAGAGCAGCCAGCTTCGAGTGAAACAGACCTCGTTGCCCAGCCTGTAGGCCTGCAATTGCCAGAAGGTATCGCTCCTATCCTGCGCAAGGGTGCCAATGGTGTTGAGATCGGGAACTTCCGCGCAGCGTCTATTGCAGGTGACTCGGAGGATTGCCTGAGTACAGCTTTTTCCATGTTGTCAGCCGCAGGTGTCCCGGATCATGCGCTCAACATCATGGTCGCGACGAAGCCAATCACCATCGCAAAATTCTGTGCTCAAAATGGCGTCGTCATTTTCACGTGCCGCAACAATACCATCACCGTCAGCCCGCGACGCGCACGACCTGACAGCAACTGCCCCAGCAGCACCTGAGCGAACTCTAAAACAAGCTCACCCGTTGCGGTAAGTATACGAATACCCGTTGATCGCAGGCGCGCCGCCGAGATGGGCGTAGAGCAAGCGCGATCCTTTGGGAAAGAAGCCCTTCTTGATGAGGTCCAACATGCCCTGCATGGACTTTCCTTCATAGACAGGGTCCGTGATCATGGCCTCTGTGCGCGCCGCAAGACGCATGGCCTCATTGGTTTCATGTGACGGCACACCATAAGCCGGATAGGCATAATCCGCGTTGATGACAATCTCGTCGTCGCGCACTTTGCGTCCCAATTCCACAAGCTCGGCTGTGTTCTCGACAATGCTGCGAACCTGCGCCCGTGTCTTTTCCAATGTGCCCGATGCGTCGATGCCAATGACCCTGTGGGCCCGGTCGTCCGCCGCAAATCCCACGATCATGCCGGCCTGTGTAGAACCGGTCACAACGCACACAATGATGTAGTCGAAGGCAAATCCCAGCTCATTTTCCTGCGCGCGAACCTCTTCGGCAAAACCGACGTAGCCCAACCCGCCATACTTATGAACCGATGCACCGGCCGGAATGGCATAGGGCTTGCCCCCTTTCGCCTTCACATCGGCAATGGCGTCTTCCCAGCTCTTGCGAATGCCGATGTCAAAACCATCATCCACAATGCGGCTGTCGGCCCCCATCAAGCGTGTGAGCAGGATATTTCCGACCCGGTCATAGACTGCATCCTCATGCGGCACCCAGCTCTCCTGCACCAACCGGCACTTCATGCCAATCTTGGCAGCAGTCGCTGCCACCATGCGCGTGTGATTGGATTGCACACCACCAATGGACACCAGCGTATCCGCTCCCGACGCTATCGCATCCGGCACAATGTATTCGAGCTTGCGCAACTTGTTGCCGCCAAATGCCAGACCGGAATTGCAGTCATCCCGTTTCGCCCAGATCTCAACGTCCCCACCAGCAGCAGCGGAGAGGCGGGGCAGATGCTCGACTGGTGTTGGACCAAATGTCAGCGGATAGCGCTCAAACTTTTTCAGGTTCATGGATACTGCCTCATATAATCCCGCCACTGCCACCACTGACAGCTGGACGTTCACCCGCCACCTTTGCACGGTAACCACTGGCACGGTAGGCAGCAACAGGCGCAATGGCACCACCAGACCGCAGCCGCGCCATGGCAAGGATCGGCTCAACATCCGTGCGGAAAGCATCCTTCAGCGTTTGCGTGGCCATCAAGGCATCATTGCTCTCTTGAAAACTTGACAAAGCCTGTCGGTCAACCAGCAATGCCATGGCATAGGAACGCTGCACCTCCATGGCCGACACCATCAGGCTTTCGATGGGGTCGGTCACATTGTGGCTTTGGTCAAGCATGTGTGCAGGATGAAAAGTTGAGCCCAAGGACTGTTCCGCATCCACCAGTTCATTGAACACCAGGAACAGACGGTAGGGATCGATGGACCCTGCATCCAAATCATCATCGCCATATCTCGAATCATTGAAGTGAAAGCCGCCCAATTTCTTGTACTGGATCAGACGCGACACGATCATCTCAATATTGACGTTAGGTGCATGATGCCCGAGATCAACGAGGCAGAACGCTTTGTCACCTAGTTCTTTCGAGATCAGGTAATTGGTGCCCCAGTCCTGCACCACAGTTGAATAAAACGCAGGCTCATACATTTTGTGTTCGGTGAACAGCCGCCAGTTATCCGGCAGACCGGAATAGATATCTCGCATCCCATCAAGATAGCGATCAAAGGACTTTGCAAAGTGAACCTGACCCGGAAAATTGGACCCGTCACCAATCCACACGGTCAGCGCCTTAGACCCCAGCTCCTTGCCAATGGCAATGCATTCGAGATTGTGTTCTACAGCCTGTCGGCGCGTAGCTGCATCGGTGTGGCTCAGCGAGCCGAACTTGTAAGACTTTGACTGATCCTTTTGATCAGAAAACGTGTTCGAGTTCATCGCATCAAAACCAAGTCCGTGACGGCTTGCAGCCTGCAACAGTCGTTTTGGATCAGCCTTGTCCCATGGAATGTGGAGCGAGACGGTGGGTGTGGCGCGGCACAATTGCTGAATGACGGCACAATCATCAATCTTGTCAAAAATATCCCGCGGCTCACCTGGGCCCGGAAAGCGTGCAAATCGAGTACCACCCGTGCCTACACCCCACGACGGCACCGCAACCGCAAACGCTCCAACTTGCTTGCAGATGTCATCAATCACGATGCCCCGGCGCGACAGTCTTTCACCAAGTGTGTCATAGTCGCGCCGCAATGCGGCTTCCTGCAAAGCATTGTTCTTCTCGACGACATGTGCGGCAATCACAGTATCCTGCATGTTTTAGTCTCCAGTCCTCAAGTCCTAGCGCGGAAATGCCTGCACATTGCCGGCATCCACATTGATGATGTTTCCGGTTGATTTCGATGACATGTCAGACGCAAGAAAATAGATGGCCTCCGCGATGTCTTCTGGAAATACCGAGCGCTTCAACATGGAACGCGAACGGTAGTGCTCTTCTAAATCATCCGTCGACATCTTGTAGGCAGCGGCCCGCTGTTCCTTCCATTCACCGGTCCAGATTTTGGAGCCTCGCAGAACGGCATCAGGATTAACCACATTGACGCGGATTTGTTTTTCAGCTCCTTCCAGTGCCAAACACCGCGCCAGATGCAGTTCTGCAGCTTTTGCCGTGCAATAGGCCGACGCATTGGGCGAAGCCGCAAGGCCGTTTTTCGACACCACAAACACTACATTACCACCGATATTCTGGGCATGAAACAGCCGGAACGCTTCCCGAGACACCAGGAAATATCCCTTGGCCAACACATCAAGATTGCGATCCCACAGTTCCACCGATGTCTCCGTGATCGGTGCAGATGAGGCAAGCCCGGCATTGGACACCAAAATGTCGACGCCGCCAAAAGCAACTGCAGCCGCCTTGAACCCGGCAGCAACTGGAACTTCATCCGTGACGTTGACGACCGTTGAATGCACGAAGTCGCTCCCGAAGAGTTTGGAGATTTCAGAGTGCGCCGTGGCAAGTGCTGTCTCATCGATGTCCGCAAGTACGACGCACGCACCTTCACGCAATAGGCGATGCGCCGTGGCCCTGCCAATGCCACCCGCCCCTCCCGTGATGAAGGCCACCTGCCCCGCCAGCGACTTGGGTTTCGGCATGCGTTGCAACTTGGCCTCCTCAAGCAACCAGTACTCGATGTCGAAAGCCTCCTGTTCTGGAAGTCCCACATAGGTGGAGACCGCAGCCGCGCCACGCATCACGTTGATAGCATTGATGTAGAATTCTGCCGATACCCGCGCTGTCGCCTTGTCGGCGGCGAACGTAAACATGCCCACACCTGGCATCAGGAACACAACGGCATTGGCATCGCGGATCGCAGGTGAAGTCGGACGTTTGCAGCGGTCATAATAGGCCTGATAGCCAGCCCGGTAGTCCGCAATGTCTTGCGGCATTCGCGCCAGCACAGCGTCAACATCCGGTTTTGAGGGATCAAACGCAATGACCAGTGGCCTGATTTTGGTGCGCAGGAAATGGTCCGGGCATGATGTACCAAGGGCCGCAAGGGCATTGAGATCTTTGGAATTCACGAATGTAAGCACGGCTTCGGAATCATCAAAGTGTCCGACCTTGTGTGTTTTTTCCGAAACAAATCCGCGAATGCGTGGCATCAACCGCGCGGCAATGTCGCGCCGTTGAGCGCCATCAAGTGCGGTAACGGCGGCTCCGCCAAAGGTCGGTTGGGAAGCCTCACGCGCGGCAAACCATGCCATCGCCGTGTTGATCGTGTCGATCGTCGTGTCGTAGCAGGCGCGCGGTGTATCACCCCATGTGAACAGGCCGTGACTCTCCAGGATGACGCCTTTTGCGTGTGGATTGTCGACACAGAATTTTTCAAGCCACAATCCCAACTCAAACCCGGGACGTTTCCAGGGCAACCAGCCAATGGACTCTCCGAAAATCGACAGTGTCAGTGCCTTGGAGTCTTTTGCAGCAGCAATGGCAATAATGGCATCGGGATGCATGTGATCGACATAGTTGCGCGGCACGAAGGCATGTAACGGTGTATCAATCGAAGCGGCCCGTGTGTTGAGATTGAAGGTGCAATGCGGGAGATAGCCAACCATCTCGTCCTCATGGGCGGTGCCGCGATACAGTTTTTTCAACGCCCGGAGCTTGTCCATGTACAGGGTCGCAAATCCATCAAGTGTGATGGACGCACTGTCTCCACCGGACCCTTTGACCCACAACACCTCAACAGTCTCTCCCGTGAGAGGATCCTTCTGTTTGATTTTTGATGACGTGTTACCTCCGCCATAATTTGTGACGCGCTTGTCGGAACCCAAGATGTTTGACCTGTAAACCAACTGTTCGGCCTCAGTCATCCGGGACGCCTTGCTGTCGTCCCATAAATTTGCAAGTCTTGCAGAAAGGGCTTCAGCGGCCATGGCAGTCCTCATTGATCAGGCGTGAACGGTTGGAACAGTCATACCATTAAATCAGTCACATTCAATCATTTTCGCGCAATATGTGACCGCAATTGATTGACAATGGGCGAAGCACACCCTAGTCTGACCGATGTGGAGCATGCAATGCATGAAAAAGAACGCCATCGTCTGATCCTGAATGCCGTCCGGGACAAACCCGTTGTCACGGTCCGCGAGAGTGTCGAACTGACGGGCGCATCGGAAGCCACCGTCCGCCGCGACATTGCGAAACTTGATCGGGAAAAGAAGCTGCGCCGCGTCCATGGTGGAGCGGAATCATTGATACCCCCTCAGGTTATGGGCCTGTCCGGCCGCCCCTTTGCTGTCAACGCCTCACTCAACATGTCAAAAAAACGCGCCATCGCCCGCGAGGCCGCAGCCTTGTGCAAGGATGGTGAGCCAATCATCATCAATGGTGGCACCACGACATTTCAAATGGTTCATTATCTCGACCATCACCGCGCCACCATTCTCACCAACTCTTTTCCCATCGCCGAGCACCTGCTGAAGCATTCAAAAAACAATGTGCTTTTGCCCGGTGGCACCGTGTATCGCGAGCAGAACATCATTCTCTCGCCCTTCGACAATGATGTGACGGCCAATTTTTATGCCAAGCGCCTGTTCATGGGGGCACAAGGTCTGGGCCCGCTTGGTCCCATGGAAAGCGATCCCCTGCTGATTCAGGCCGAACGCAAATTGATCAGCCAGGCCGATGAACTGGTGTTGCTGGTTGATTCTTCCAAATTTGAACAGCGCTCAAGCCTGATATTGTGTGCCTTGAATCGCATCAGCATCGTCATAACGGACGACGGCATTGATGACCAAAATATGAAAATGTTGGAGCAAGAGGGTGTGACGCTGCGTATCGCGCAGGTGCCAGATCTCCACTCACGATCAACAAAAGAAGAATCCACGTTGCGGCTCTGACCACGAGCCATGACGTTGATAACGTTAAAGTAGAAAACCAAACTGGAGGAAGACCATGAAACTGACACGCAGATTGATGATGGCCACCGCATTCTCGGTTGCCATGATGGGGACAGCGGCACATGCCGAAACCATGAAAATTGCGCTTGTTGTAAAATCCTTAGGAAACGGCTTCTTCGATGCTGCCAGCAAGGGCGCAATGGATGCCGCAAAAGAGTTAGGCGATGTCGAAGTCATCTACACCGGCCCAACCAAAGCGACAGCTGAAGGTCAGATCGAAGTGATCAACGCCCTCATTGCCCAGAAGGTCAATGCCATCGCCATTTCTGCAAACGATCCTGACGCACTCGTGCCAACTTTGAAAAAGGCGATGGAACGTGGCATCACTGTCATTTCGTGGGATTCAGGCGTTGCCGCAGAAGGCCGTCAAATGCATCTCAACCCATCGGACACGAACCTGATTGGCGAAACCATCATTAAGTTGGCCGCTGACTATTTGCCCGACGGCGGTGAAGTTGCCATCCTGTCAGCCTCATCTACAGCAACCAACCAGAACTCCTGGATTGACGCCGCCAAGAAAATCCTCCCTGAAAAATTCCCGAAGATCAACCTGGTCTCTGTCGTCTATGGCGACGATGACTCAGCCAAAAGCACGGATGAAGCCAAAGGCCTTCTCAAGGCACATCCGAACCTCAAAGCCATCATCGCACCAACAACGGTGGGTGTTGTGGCAGCAGCCCAAGTCGTCACTGATGCAGGCTTGATCGGCAAGGTCAACGTAACGGGTCTCGCATTGCCATCAGAGTTTAAGAAGTTTATCGACAACGGCTCCTCGCAAGCTGTTGCCCTGTGGAACCCCATCGACCTCGGTTATTCAGCGATCTACATCGCCCATGGCCTGGCCAGCAAGAAAGTGGAAGCCAAGCCCGGTGCCAAGATTTCCATTGGCAAAGTCGGTGAGATCACCTTGGACGACACGAATTCGGCGGCAATGGCAGCGCCATTCACCTTCGACAAGTCGAACATCGAGGAGTTCTCGAAAATCTATTGATCTTCATAACTCAAGCATGCGGCGGACGGCGTCCGCCGCATGCATTCTGTTCATGGTCATGCCAGACGCACAAACAACTGCAGAGGGCGCACACGCGATCCTCGAACTCCGGGGAATCAGCAAAGGGTTTCCGGGCGTAAAGGCATTGAACGACGTCAGCCTGTCGCTCTATCCCGGCCAGGTAACAGCCTTGATCGGCGAAAATGGTGCGGGCAAATCCACCCTCGTCAAGATCATGACAGGCGTTTACCAACCCGATGCAGGATCCATTTCCATCAACGGTCAAGTCGTCAAACTGTCCAATGCCCATCGCGCCTTCAAACTCGGAATCACGGCGATCCATCAGGAGACAACGCTGTTTGACGATCTGTCTGTTGCCGAAAACATTTTCTTGGGCCACGCACCGCGCAATAAATTGGGACTTATCAACTGGCGCGACATGCACGCCAAGGCACGCATCGTCCTCGACAACATGAATGCCGACCACATCGCCACAGACACAAGACTTCGGGATCTCGGCATTGCCAACAAACATCTCGTAGCTGTCGCTCGCGCCCTCTCCATTGATTCTAACGTCGTCATCATGGATGAACCAACCGCAGCATTGTCCGCCAAGGAAATCGAGGACCTCTACAGTCTCATCTCGTATCTGAAAAAATCCGGCAAGGCGATCCTGTTTATCAGTCACAAGTTTGATGAAATCTACCGCATCGCCGACCGCTATACAGTATTTCGCGATGGCGCGTTTGTGGGCGACGGCCATCTTGCGCAAACGCCGCGCAGCAAGATCGTCGCCATGATGGTTGGTCGCCCCGTTGATCAGATATTTCCCGTGCGCACATCAAACATCGGTGAACCCGTTCTGGAAGTTGAGGGGTTTTCGCACCCCACGGAATTCGACAACATTTCGTTCACGTTGCACAAAGGAGAAATTCTGGGTTTCTACGGTTTGGTGGGGGCAGGCCGCAGTGAAGTCATGCAGGCGATCTGCGGCATGACCAAAACCACAAAAGGAACACTGAAGTTAAATGGCGAAGTAATATCCAACGTGTCAGCCGCCGACGCCATCGCTACAGGCATTGTTTATGTTCCTGAGGAGCGCGGTCGCCAGGGTGTGGTAATCGGTTTGCCCATATTTCAGAATGTATCCCTGCCGTCACTCCGTAGAACAGCACCACACACTATACTCAATCTTGCGCGCGAGTTCGAATTGACACGCGAATATACATCGCGGCTCGATCTGCGCGCCGCTTCGCTGAGCCAGGATGTCGGTACATTGTCAGGAGGCAATCAACAGAAGACCGTCATCGCCAAATGGCTAGCCACCCATCCTGAAATCATCATTCTCGATGAACCGACCAAGGGTATCGATATCGGCTCCAAAGCAGCCGTCCACGCCTTTATGGCGGACCTCGTTGCGCAAGGACTGTCAGTCATCCTCGTGTCATCGGAACTTCCCGAGGTCATGGGCATGTCCGATCGCGTGGTTGTCATGCGCGAAGGCCTGATTGTGGAGACTCTCGCCAAATCCGGTATCACGGCTGAGGCCTTGGTGTCGTCGGCAGCAGGCATTCTCCCATGAAGATCGCAAACCAGCGGGAACTCTGGCTGGCCCTTGCGGTAGCAGCGCTTGTTGCAGCCATTGCCTTGCGCTTTCCGGAATTCATCAAACCTGCAAATCTCGCTCAACTCTTCAACGACACATCGATTCTGATGATCCTCGCACTTGGCCAGATGTGTGTAATCCTGACCCGCGCCATCGATTTGTCGGTGGCGGCCAATTTGTGTTTCACCGGCATGGCTGTTGCCATGTTGAACGCCGCCTATCCCGGCATACCAATTCCGCTCATGATCTTCTGTTCATTGTTGATTGGCTTGGCGCTCGGCGCCATCAACGGCCTCCTTGTCTGGAAGCTCGACATCCCGGCAATCGTTGTCACGTTGGGAACGATGACTATCTTTCGCGGGTTGACCTTTGTGATGTCGGGCGGCGCTTGGGTCAATGCTGATCAAATGAGTGAACCTTTCATCGCCTTCCAGCGCGCCACAATGATCGGAATCCCTGTCCTGTCCTGGATTGCAGCGATTGTTATTTCGGCCTGTTATGTTTTTCTGGGATACACGCAGGCTGGTCGCGCGATCTATGCCGTAGGGGTCAATCCATCTGCGGCAGTCTACGCCGGGATAAATGTGGGGCGCGTGAAATTCATGGCCTTTTGTCTGTCGGGATTGATTGCCGGACTCGCAGGCTACCTGTGGATTTCACGCTATGTCATCGCCTCGGTGGAAGTCGCAAACGGCTACGAACTCAATGTCATTGCGGCCTGCGTCATCGGTGGCATATCAATTGCCGGTGGCATCGGATCCGTTGCAGGCTGCGTGCTGGGTGCACTGTTTCTCGGCATCATTGCAACTGCATTGCCAGTGATCAACGTTTCACCGTTCTGGCAACTTGCCATTTCCGGCAGTGCCATCATCTTTGCCATCATTCTCAATGCAAGAGGCGAGCGACGAATTGGCCGCAAGATCCTGCGCGAGGTCACTGTGCCATGACAACAGAAGACCATACAGCTCAACTGCGCTTTGTGCCCGACCGGCTCGACTCACGCTGGCGTCAAATTTTATTGTCATGGGAGATGTTGCTTGGCGTCGTGGCCGTTGCAATCTTCATCACCAACAGTTTTGCCTCGCCCTATTTTCTCGATGCCTATTCGCTATCCGATCTGACATTCAACTTCACTGAAAAAGCCCTGATCGCTTTGGCCATGGCGCTGCTCATCATCGCCGGAGAAATTGACCTGTCGGTAGCCGCCATCATTGCACTGGCCTCAACTCTCATGGGGCTGGCCCTTCAATATGGCGCGGGAACACCGATGCTCGTGATAATTGGCCTCGCAACGGGCCTCGCCTGCGGCGCCATCAATGGCTGGCTGGTGATCGGCCTGGGCCTGCCCTCCATCGTTGTCACCATCGGAACCATGAGTCTGTTTCGCGGCATCGCCTTCATAATTCTCGGTGATCAGGCTTACAAAGGCTATCCATCCACCTTCGCATTTTTCGGTCAGGGCTATGTCTGGTGGGTCGTGTCGTTTGAGTTTGCGCTATTTGTAACCACCGCCGCAATCTACTGGTTCCTGCTGCATCGAACGGTTTTTGGACGCCGTGTCTTTGTCATCGGAAACAACCCCGTGGCTGCACAATTTTCCGGTGTCCGCGTGGCTCGCATAAAGTTCATCCTGTTCTGCCTGACTGGCTTGATGGCCGGCATTGCTTCCATCCTCGTCACCTCAAGGCTCGGCGCAACCCGTCCATCCATTGCGCAAGGTTATGAACTGGAAGCCATCACCATGGTCGTACTCGGCGGCGTCAGCATTCAGGGTGGTGCTGGAAGCATCCCCGGCGTTGTCCTGGCCGCCATCATCATGGGGCTTGTCACCTTTGGTCTGGGTCTGCTCAATGTACCGGGAATCGTCATGTCGATTTTCATCGGCCTTCTGCTGATCATCGTCATCGCCATTCCGATCCTATGGCGCAAACTGAGTTGGATGCTGGAAAAATGACCGCTGAAAAATTTGCGTTCCGCATGACCTTGAAGCCAGGAATGGCAGATGAATACCGCATAAGGCATAATGCCATCTGGCCTGAACTGGCAGAATTGCTCAAGCAGGCGGGCATATCGGATTATTCCATTCACCTCGATGCGGAAACCAATCACTTGTTCGGCGTGCTTTGGCGCAAGCACGATCACACCATGGCAAGTCTGCCGAACCATGCAGTCATGAAGCGCTGGTGGGCCCATATGTCCGACATTATGGAGACCCATGCCGATAACCAACCGGTGGTCACTCCGCTGACCACCGTGTTTCACATGGAATGAGAATGCAGGGCCTGCAACACATTGCTGTCATCGACATTGGAAAGTCCAATGCCAAGGTCGCCATCGTCGACAAGGCCACGGGCGGCGAATTTGATCTTCGCAAACAGCCAAATCCGGTTTGCAACGATGGCCTCTACCCGCATCACGATACAGTTCGCTTGTGGAACTTCATTCTTGAAAGTTTGAAGGATCTCGCAAGCAGGCACCGCATCGACGCGATCTCCATCACCACCCATGGCGTAACAGCAGCATTGGTCGATGATCGCGGCGAACTTGCCCTACCTGTTCTGGATTATGAGCACGACGGTCCGGACAAGATGCGCCCTGCTTACGACACCATAAGGCCGGACTTCGCTGAGTCGGGTTCGCCGGCCCTGCCCGTCGGCCTCAATCTGGGTGCGCAGTTTTTCTGGTTGCAGAAGTCCTTTCCGGAAGCCTTCGCAAATACGCGTAGCATACTGACCTATCCGCAATACTGGGCCTACCGCCTGAGTGGTGTCTCCGCATTTGAAGCGACGTCTTTCGGCTGTCACACCGATCTATGGGCCCCGAAACAAAATACCTTTTCATCACTGATGCACAAGATGGGGTGGCTGGAACTCATGCCGCCGCGACGGTCAGCTTTCGACTGCTTGGGACCAGTTACGTCGGACGTGGCATTGGCGACAGGTCTCGATCCGGCATGCCCTGTCTTCTGCGGCATCCACGACTCCAACGCATCGCTGTTGCCACATCTCCTCAGGCAAGAAAAACCCTTTGCCGTCGTTTCGACTGGAACCTGGGTCATTGCCATGTCCGTTGGCGGCAAGGACATCACTCTCGATCCGGCCAAGGATACGTTGTTCAATGTGAATGCCGAAGGCAATCCCGTGGCATCAGCACGCTTCATGGGCGGTCGCGAATACGAAATGCTGATGCAGGGAAGATCTGGAGCGACGTGGACCGACGCCGATGTTGGGAACGTCCTCTCCACCGGATTTCAGCTCATGCCCCTTGCCATCCATGGCTCCGGCCCGTTTCGAAATCAAGTTTGGCAAAGTCAGAGTGCGGATGCACAAACACCCGGCATGCAACATGTCGCAGCATCATTCTACCTGGCGTGCACGACGGCACACTGTCTCGACGTGATTGGTGCGCAAGGCGAGATCATCGTTGAGGGTCCGTTCGGGGCCAACGCACTCTATTTGGAAATGCTGGCCACAGCATCAGCTCGCCAGGTCAGCTATCAACCCCATTCATCCACCGGAACGAGTCTGGGTGCAGCAATGTTGGCCTGGAAGGATGACCTGCCAGCGCAAATATCCGCCAGTCATCGGGTCAATCCAAATGCAGCATGGGCTGACTATGCACGGCGCTGGATCGCAACCGCTCTGACCTGAAAAACAAACGGGAAGCCAGTTTTGCAACTGGCCTCCCGCACAAACTGGTGTCCGGGTACGCAGTACCCAATCCCGGAACGCCCCTGACACTTCCCCCGCATGGGAAAACGCGTGTCGTGGTGATGAATGTAAACAAGAAGGGTTTCGAAACCCTTTCCAAACCCATTCAAAGGCTTAAGGAAGTATTGCAGTCATGTGCGGCCATGACGCAGAACACTGGAAAATCTGCGATATGCAACTTTCGGGTGCTGAATTCCCGGTTTTTGCGCTGCAAATAAATAAATCCGCTGCAGGGGTTCACAAGTCACCCCGGCGTTGCTACATCGCGTGTGCGCAACAGCGTCTTTGACGCGGGATGGAGCAGCCCGGTAGCTCGTCAGGCTCATAACCTGAAGGTCGTCAGTTCAAATCTGGCTCCCGCAACCAATAAAAAGCCCGCTGTCTCAATGAGATGGCGGGTTTTCCTTTTGTACCAGACGGCTCGCAAAATCGCGCTGGGTAACACCTGGGTAACAGATGGAAAAGAAATTACGGGATATCCACAGGATTTACGACACGCCAGATCTCTCTGTAGTGGAGCTCCGGCTACTTGGCATATTTCGTTTGAAGCACTGATACGGCTTTGGCAGGGTTGAATTTTAGCACTTCTGCAATTCGGATGAACTCGACGACATCGACACGGCGCTGTCCGCTTTCGAGGCGGGCAACAAACGATTGGTATTCTCCCAATTGTTCGGCAAGATCGGCCTGAGTCAAATTGACTGCTTCGCGCTTCGCTACGAGCATCTCGATCAGAGCTTTGTGCCGTGGAGATTGAAGCGTCTTTCCCAAATTGTCCGCCGATTTTGAGTGGACAATTGAGATAATCTGAATTCCAGATTATCTTAAAAAGAGATAATTGGAGATATGTTTCATTGGTAGATTCGCTGGAATCAAAACTCGGCAGAATGTGCCTCGGGCTTGAGAAGCGCGAACAGAGCACGCATGGTGATCCTGAGACCATTTACTCACTGGTGCTTTCAAATACGGACAAAATTGAAATCATGCGGTTTGTTTTGCCACAGTCATTTGTGGATGAAATTCGTAGGGACACCGTCGGAATTGAATTGTTGACGTCTCTGGACGGGACAATTTCCATCGACAGCTTGGACATGCCTGCACCTGCTCAATTGGCGTCGATCGGGCTTGATGCGCTTGTTGCGCGGGATGTTTCACCGGACATGCTTGATGACGAACCCAATGCTGCGGAAATGCTTGCGAAACTTCGCGCGCGCTTGCTTACTGCGCTCCGTAGTGTTGACAACGCAATGGTGTCGTTGCGGGATCGGCTGTAACGCGGGCCTCCACAAGTTGCTTTGCTTATCATCGCAATCTAGCCACCATCATTTCTGTTCATAAGTTTCTTCTCCAAGTCTAGATTCCTGATGTGCCGCTGCAAAGTGAGCGGAAGGTTGCGACAAACCATTGGTTGATTTTTCCAGAGCGGACTTGTCAGGATCGCGCCGCTGAACTTCGGGTTCCTGCCCTGACGCCTTCTCCATGGTTTCGCTCATCGAAGGGATGCCGCTCGCCAACCGTTTGCCCACCTGCGTGACAAAAGCTTCGAAACGCTGATTGCCGATGATCCGCGCGGCTTCCTGTTCTGCCTTAGGCGTGGCGGCAGTGAGGGTGAGATAGTAGCGGATGAACATTGCCAGACTTTCCAGCACCACAGACTGGTTGCGCTCAAAGCTCGCAAACTGTTTCGCCATGCGGTCAAGGCGACGGGCCATCCCTGCTTCATGGGTTTCGTCCCGCTGGGCATTGAGCATCCGGTCAAGCGCCTCATTGACAAGAGCGGACTTCGAGTTCCGCTTCCGGACACTGGCAAGCTCCAGACGATCCGCGACAGGGTTGGTAAGGTAGACGGTCAGACGAGGTCCGGACATTGGTACGCTCCGCAAGTGGCTTGAAGCGCATCGTCGCGCCCTTCGAGGTCGCGCAATCATCGGCGAATGGTGCTGATTTGTTCAATTGGGATAAGCGGGAAAAAGCGGGAAGTGTGGAGTGTCGCGTCACCGGGTATTTGGTCAGTTTGAACTTTCAGTCCTTTTGCGAGAGACGAACTCGGATGGAACGTCTGGTACTTCAGGACTTAACGCTGAGCCGACATTTGCCACATTCGGAACCAATGGTTGGTCTGCTGCAGCATTGCGACTTGAGCAATTACTTTGAACGTGTTGTGTTCGACAACATAGAAGAAACACCACACTTCATTTCCTTAGAGCGGGTGTGAGGCTGCCTTCGGCAGTCAATGAGTTGAAACGCAAATTGAATGCTTCGAACGGTTGAAGAATTAGTTCTTTGCCTTTCCAGTCGAATTGGATTGGGTCACAAAACCGAACAGGAAAATACCCACCTTCTGGTTTCGGAAGTTGAGCGACATACTGGAGTTGGAGTTTTACCTTGTCGGGAACATGTGCATCGGCGTCATCAGACTTGACCCAAATTTGAAAGCAGACTGATCCCGCTGCAAAAATGAAGACCATGTACGGACACGGAACTGAATCGTCCGATCGACGCAGTAACGACCCTGCAATCACTTGTGGCGCGTTACCGACGAAGGCATACGAAAAACCTACTTGCAACAATGGCGCGGTAGGGATTTTATCTGGAATCGCCAAGCAGGCCATAGCCTTCGTAAATTTCGGTAGTTCTGTTTCAGGAAGCAAAGAAAGAGCAATTTTCAAGAGCGCCTTGTAAGCATAAAGCGGCACGAAAGGATCGCCTTCTACGGGCATTCGCAACGTCAAATCACTTGTGGACTGATTTACGGTGAGCAGTTCTCTAGGGTTGCCCTCGGCAACAAAACTTAAGTGTCGTCCATTTACGTCTACGCTGTGTCGAATTTTTGACTTGCTCACAGTACGTCCGGTCTGGCGAACACCATTCCTCCCTTGCACACCGCCAAGGGTCAAGAATGGTCCAACAGCTTTCACCAGTGCGTCTTCATAAATGGAGAATTTGCCGTTGCAGGCTTTGCACTCATTCAGCGCAAAAAGAATTCTGTTCCCGAGCGCGGCGGGAAATGCATGAGCATTGTCGCGTCGTCCAAAGTCGGTTGTATTGACCGTACCACAATAGCGGCACTTGCATTTGTTCCCAATAAATCGTTTCGGGGTCCCGGGTTCGACCAATTCTTGTAAAATCAAATCATACATAGTTTTGCCTGATCATAGAGCCATATCCACTGAATCCCAGCCAGAATCTCCGTAACAGAAATGTAAACGTTTGTTTTGGGGCGGGCTACTCGTGACAACACACGTCTGAGTGATATTTGACATTCGCTGCAAGCGCAACATTGTGGCTCTAAGCCCATTTGCGTAGAATCGAAAGTTGTGAATGACGGCAATTAGGTCGTTCGATGAAATGGCTGGGATCGCTCTGCTTTCCAAATAGTCTTGCCGGGCCCCGTACTACCGGGAAATTGCCATCCCATATGAGTCACGGTGTCGATGACACTGCATGCAAGTTCAACAACATGTGCTTGGACCTTCTGTAGATAACTCAAATCGATTGGTGTTTCAAAAATCCCTTTCTTGGGACTTACAAATAATGGAATAGATGCGCCAGTCGCATCGGGGACTCGCCATGAACCATGGCATAGTACGTTACGAATAATTGCTGCGGCTTTGATTTCCTCGACAAGTACAGCGGCATTCTTGGTCGATATGTCGCTATGTTCTCGTGTAACTTTTCCATAAGACTCTGCGAGATTCGTCAACTGATCTGTTAACGCACGCTCGAGTTTTGTTGGCCAAGCCGAATATGCAGCCTCAATTTCGTCGTCGGTGTATCGATGCGTGGCAGTGAATGCAAAGATAGCTTTACCTAAAACTTCCTCGAGAAATCCAAAAGTTGCGATTGTCCGCCCAAGTTGCTCCCAAAACTCAGGCTCATGTCGTTGCGTAGGAAACATTTTTGGCAAGCTGGCCCTGTTGATGATTGTCCTGGAAATTGGCTCTTCGTCGTTCATATTTCTTGCCTGCTTTCGGTTGTTCAAAGCATCAATTAATTCTCATTGAGCTTTACGACATCGCTAGTTGAAATCGACTTTTACGCGAGAAAACCATTCTAGGCTGAAGTCTCATAAATGCTAAGCCTGCGTAAATGACGTGCCTTTGAAGTTCAAACCAACCCGCTACCCGTCACCGATGTGTTATGCGGGGCGACACTGTATTTTGCAGTCCTGATGGCGTGAGTTCAATCGGGTATCGTGGTGTGAAGGATTTCAGCGTGGGCTTTGCGCCCATGATTTTTTCCACGAGGTAACTGCGGGCTTGGCCGTTGTCTGCGAGCACGGCCATCAGCAGGACATCACCTGCCTTGGAGCGGCGCAGGGAGTAGGCTTCAATGTCCCGTGTAGAGCGTAGGCCTTGTTTGTCGACATAGTCGATCTCAACAAGCAAGCGGTTCGTCGCAGCAAATCGGATCAGGTCTATAAGTGTTTGCCCTTTTGCTCCGGTTGGCAACGGAATAATTCTGTCACGGATGACAATGTCTTCGCGACCAAGCGGCATAGGGCTCAATGCTGGCGAGATGTCTCCGGAAAGCCACGCAAAGATTTCAGGCAAAGCGTCCCAGAACGTCGAAACAGGCAGAAGTGCTGGTAGCTGATGATTGAGCATGTGGGCCCAACCGGCCTCCAGGTCAGCCCGATGTGGTTCGAGGTCAGTCAAACGCGGCAGCTCCATTCCCTTGAACGCACACTTTGCACGAAGCACTTCCACAAATGGACCAGGCTCAGGTCTTGCTTCAACGTTGCGATAGAGATTCACCACATCGTAGAGGTCGCGGGGACGAGTCCGTTCGGCAAGGGCACGGAACTTTTCGGCGAAGGCTTCGACATAGTCATAAGCGAGGACCGAGATTCCTTGTTCGGGCGCATCAGAATAGGGGTGGAATATCTGCGCCCGCACAGGTGGCAGAACAATCCGTTCATCTGCCGTCAGATCAAGTTTGATTCTTGGCAATCCATGGCTTGACGAAACAGGGCCTTTGTAACTGATTTTGCCCTGGCACATGATCTTGCCACGTGGGTTCTGGAGAATTTCAAATTCCTGAAGCTGTGACGGAATTTCGATGCCAGTCTCGTCGTAGATGCGCTCACCAATTTCGGCAAAGACCCGTTTCAGGAAAGCTTCGTCAATTTGACTTGCGTCACGCAGCGTGAAATCCAGATCTTCCGAAAAGCGATAGGTCTCAAAGAAGCATTTCTTGAGGCACGTCCCTCCCTTGAACACCCAGTTGTCGGCAAGTTCAGGCTGGCGCGATATTCCGGCAAGCATCCAACCAAGGACATAGTCCTTTTCAACAACATGAGGTGTGAGCGACGTTTGCGCAGCAGCGTCAAGTATCTCGCGGCGATCAATCATTGCGCAGACCCCTTCGCCCAGGTTTCGGGCAGCCGGAGTTTCCATCTGGTATTGATGCGCTGAGCGGGCATGGCCGGGTCGAGCTTGGCAAGTCCAGTGCTCAACCGCGTTTGACACAGTTGAATGAGCTGCTTGCCATCATTCAGCCGCTCCACAAGAAAGCCCAGCCGTTTGAACACCGCGCCGTTGCCAAGACGGTCGGCATATTCAATCAGCTTCTGATCATCGCGATCACTGCGTTTAAGATATGATTGCATGCAATCCGCGACATGCTGAATGCCGCCGCCGAGTGCGGGGTCGTCGAGCATGTCAGTCATGGTTCTGTGAACATCCGACACCGCGACTTTTGTGCGGTTACGCCAGACTGTTTTGGTTCCAAAAATTTTGTTAGCATCGACATGCTTCAAGTGAAAGCGCGTGCCGTGGCGCAACTGATTTTTTTGCCGCACCGCTCTGCCAGTGACGACGACGATATCTTTGAAGATTTGCTCGGTGAGGTCCCAATGTTCAGCAGCCGTTCTTCCTGCAACATAGGCGGGATCAAAAAGCGGGGGGATGAGAACCCATGGATCATCCAGCGTCTGTTCAGCGCCCAGCGTATCCAGCGCTACCGGAACGTAAGTGCCACGGCCAACCCGATGCAGCCAACCCTGTTCCATCCACCGCGAAAGCCGTTGGGCCGCTTCATGGCGCGAGGTGCCTAAAGCCTTCATGACGTCACCGATGGTGACCACGTCTTTGGCAGACGACAAGACCTTTGCGAGTGTCACCCGGTTTTGCGGCAGTGAGGCTGTCTGGTGCGCAACATTCATTGACTTTAATTCCCGCTAATTGCGAATTACAGCAGTTACAATATAAAAATTTCGCTCATACTGCAAATTCAAATCGTCTTAATTCTCGTAAAACGCGAATTAAAGCAGTTATAGTATATCAAACCTCAACGGAACGCCCCTGGCCGTCAAGTCTCAATCGAATTATCCAATGCCAAGCCCCCTCTGCCGCGTTCCCCAATCCCATGTGATGCCATTGGTGTCGGCAATGCCCTGCACGAACTTGCCAAGCTTAGGTTCAAGTTGGGCCTGCCACGGCACCAGCGTGAACTCATGCGCCCGCTGCACAACAGCGAACTTGCCGCTGGCGAGCGTCACAGGCCGCAGATAGGTGCCGGAAACGGCTTCTCCTTCCATCGGCTGCCAAGCTTTGAGCCCCAGTTCCTTCGAGAGGCGTTCACTGGTACCCACAAGATCGCGTGCCCGCAGAGTGTTCAGGAGATTGGGCGTTGGCGAGAAGTCACCCTCCGCCCCAAACTGTCCGAGGCCCTGCGACGCAAGCCACTGCCTGCGACGGTCAAGGGCCGTTTGGACCATGGCACCAAAGCCATCCCTGCTTTTCGCTTCGGGCCGCGATGACAGGAGTTCGCGGTCCAACCACGTCGCACCATCAGCATCCACGAGTCGGCCAAGATTCATGTAAGAGAGAATGCGAAGCCGTGTCCTCTGCTTGTCGTCGTCACCGCGTGGCGCATTTTCAACGGCGACAATCATACCCTTGGCTGGGACAAGTTCCGATGGAAGGCGGCCAACATCGGCATAGTGGACTTTGCCATCCATTCCATCGACGACGAGGAAATGCTTGTCGTTGATTTCGTCGGCAAGGCCAATGCCTGCGATGCGTCCCACAATGCGGTTGCCGGGTTTTGCCGTGTCAAACACTGCATAGCTGCCGGAGGCGCGATCAATCCCTGCCTCTTTCAAGGCCATGTGCATGGTCTTGATGATGTCACCCTGCTTGCCCAACGAACGCAGCTTGCGTTCCATGTCCTTGTCCAGTTGCCAAACGCCAGTCTGGCGTTCTTGCACGAGGCCCATGTCCTCCAACTTGCGAAGTCGCCCCATGTGGGCCACATGGGTCTTATGTTCGGTGGGCGGCATGGCGCTGACGACCAAAATGTTTTGGTCGGAATGTTTGAGCAAAGCGCGGTCAAGCCGTGTCAATCGATCAGCATCCACCTCACGTGCTAATTTCTGGGCCATGTCGCTTTCAAGTTCAGTACCAAGCTCAAGCGTCAGCAATTCCCGCGCCCGCGTTCGGAAGCCGTGCGCCATGTAGTCTTTGGCGATGACCAAGTCATTGCCACGATCATCCTGCCCCCGGATGATGATGTGGGTGTGGGGATGCCCGGTGTTGTAGTGGTCGACAGCAACCCAATCGAGCTTGGTGCCAAGGTCAACTTCGGCCTTGGTCATGAGATCGCGGATGAAAGGCTTGAGGTCAGCAAGTTCTGCACCATCCTCAGGCGAGACGATCAGCCGGAACTGGTGGCGGTCATCTTCGCATTTGTTGAGGAATGCGGTGCCGTCGGCTTCGTCGATATCGCGACCATACAGTTTGCCCTCATCACCCTCAGGTGTCACACCATCGCGCTGGATATAGCGAAGATGGGCGCGGGCTGCCCCAAGATTGCCGCGCTTCAGTTTGGTGATCCTGGCCTTGACAATGACGCGACGATTTCCGCCGACATAGAGACCAGCTCCTGCCAAAGTTCCAAAGGCACTGCCGCGCCCGATCCGTGAACCCGTGAAGTTGCTGCGTGTCTTGCCATGGACATGCCCTGCCGCGTGGGCTGCACGCATGACCTGATTGACGTAACGGTCAATCCGCGCGCCCCGCTTCCAACCGATACGGCCGAGCTTGGGTGTGAATGTGTCTGACATTGAAGCCTCGTGAAGTTGAAGGGCTGCTCAAAGCTTGAACATCGTTCTTTGCGTTCTGAATTCAAGGTATGAGCAAAGTTCACAGCGCGCTCAACGCGTTCTGAGACTCATGTCACCATGGGGTATGATGTTGGTGGTGCGCACTTTGTTGTTTTCTCGACTCGAAGAATCCGCGCTGTCCCCACTGGTTTTATCTTGCCCTCCCAAAAATCTGAACCTGACACACACCAACCTTCACAGAACTTCACGTGAAGATATCTGCAACGCGAACAGCAGTTCCCAGAACTGAGGTGCGATTGACTGGTCCGAAGTAGCGGCTATCGAATGAATCACGATGCTGTCCGAGCACAAAAACTTCATCGGATTTGAGTGTCCGACAGCCTTTCCACACAGGCAACAAGCGATGATTTGTGTCGAGATATTTTGCTTTTGCGACCATGTTTCCATCGATGAACACATATCGTCCGAAGCGACAAACAATGGAACTTTCACTGGCGCGAACAGGCTTCAGAAGCGGGGCTTGCAATGGCAAATAATCCCGAGACGACGCATAGATTTCGATCCATTCTGTCGGTCGGATAACAGCAATATCTCCCAAATTGGGTTGTCGCTTGGCTACCAAATACCATCCAATTGGAACACTGTTGGAAGCATTCCAAATGACCAGCGGAACGGGATTGATGAGCGGTTTCACGGCTAGCGCAGCAACTGCCAAGGCTGATATGACATGCACTAATTTACGATGTTGAGTACCCATATCAGTACTCCGATGTGGAGTTGCGGCGGCTATTGAGTGACCACTCCCGCAGCTCTTCCTCATGGTAGTAAATGCGTCCGCCATGCTTGCGGAACTTGGGTCCGGTACCCATCCAGCGCATGTTGTCGAGGGTGCGTTTCTTGAGGCGAAGATAAGTGGCGGCTTCATCCACTGTCAGAAACGGTGACTTCGGGATATCGATCATGGTGATTACTCCTGCATTTCATTTCGATGCTTGGAGTGTCACGCAGCTTCATGATTTGCGAGAGTGTCGAAAATCAATATCGCATATTCGACACCCCTAAAGGAGTTCGCGATAGCCACCATTCATGAGGGCAAGACCGCGCTTAACAGCGCGTCGAACTTTCGATTTGTAGCCACGACTGTCATCCGTCCAGTAAGGGCCAATTCGTTCTGCGCCGTACAAAACGATGGCTATTTCGCGATAGGAACGGCCAGCGAGATGTCCGTCCAAGGCAACAAGATAATCTAGATACTTGGACCGATATTCACAGCGCTGATCGTTTTCACTGACCTCATTTGACCGGAGACGGCGTAAATTATTGACCACTTCAATGGTGGTTGAGGGGTTATCCAAACCAAGTATCTCGAAGCTCACGGCGCTCTTACCAATGAGAAACGTCGCGTTTCTGACGACCATGCAGACGGAGATTCGATTTTCTGCAATGACCACCAATTCGTCCTTTGGTGTTACCAATACTCGCCGTTGTCCCCCAAAGGATGCAAGGTTCAAGGCACTCAAATCATTGTCGTTGGCAACGCGCAAGGTGCAACTGACACTCTGCTGCACTTGGTCTGCAAGCCAGAACACATAGGCTTCATGTGCTGACTTCTGCGGGTCAGCAAAGCAGTGCAGCCCCCACTTCTCGGCTGCAAGGACGCGCCGCCGCAAGCGCAAGACAACAGCGCCACTGTTGTGTTCGATTGGCACTGGATGACCGGCACGATTGATCCGAAAGTCCCGCTGGTAGTCTTCGTTGCGGCGCAGAAACTCCCATGCCCAGCTCATGGGGTCGAGGCTGCGCGTATAGGCGTAGTCGTCCAAACTTCGATCCCAAGCCGTCCCGGTCTTCCGGACTTGGGGCATGACAAAAGTCTCGCGGTCCCGTGTGCGGCCACGCGGGCAGTGTTACCGTCCACTCTGTTTGATGGTTGTTGGCTCGACGAATCGAACAACCACACGTAGCGGCAACAATGAGTCACGAATGAGTCAAACGGGTTGTGCAAAGTCTCAAACTCGCCTGACGCGAGTCCTTTGCCCCGCATGATGGCTCATGCGGGGCCTCTGTATGGTGAGGTCAGTCGCCCGGATTCCAGATCACGGCGTAGAGGTCTTCCTCATCGGATCCGGCGGCACGACCCAGATTGGCGTAGAGTTTCTTGGGGCCAAATTCTGGGGCGGCAATGGAGAGGCTAACATATTCCTTGCCGGAGGTTTCGCCCTTTTTCTGCCAGCCCGCACCGATTTCGATGCCTTGGGTCAAAACCCGGAAGTCGGGTTGGCTGTCAGAAGTTTTCTGCGAGTTTGGCACGATGTCGATCTCGGCCTGGATGCTGACGGTGCGCAGGTGGCCCTTGTAACGACCGTCGTTTTCTTTACGGACATAACCGATTGCAGTCATTTGAAGTCTCCTATTGGATGATCGCTTGAGAACCATTCCCCGGCGATGCGTGACCGGAGATGGCCGCCGCCCGCAGCCTGAACCCAAGCTTTAGCGTGCCATCACGCGAAGCGTGATGGATGGGCCGCAACATCGTGGAGGACCCGAAGACACAGGTTTTTTGGAGCGAAGCGCCCGCGAGGAAGCCGCATCTCGCGGCGGGGAAAAAACTTGGGGACGAGGGTTTCAGGCGAGGACGGACGGCCATAGGTCATGCGCAAAAAGCCGGGAATGGTTCTCAGGCAACACCCATTGTAGGAGATGTGAGTGGTTTGTCTGCGAAGTTAAATTGATGGCTGCTACAAGGGCGACCTGCACACCGTCAGCATTGCTGCAAGTGATAGTCGATTGCCAATTCACGCTGCAAATATGCATGGCAACCTGACGACTGGGTTCTGACTCAAGGCATCGAAATCGGTGCGGCCTGTTCTGCGAAGGCGAAACATCCGGAAAGGAGTAAGCCAACCACTCCATTGTTGCTTTGTGCATGGCCCCAAGAAACCCCGCGCCGATCTGATCATGCCGCATTATCCGACGTAGAAAACCTCTCGCAGTGATCGGCATTCTCGCAACTGGACCCACCACGCACACGTCCTGCATGAGTCGTCATGCAGGGCAAAGGAAAGCAGGCCCGAAGGCCTGCTCGTGTAGTTGATGGTGATGAAATAGTTCTACGCAGTGAACAGGCTTGCCGCTGTGTTCCACCTATCAACGGCACTCACTCCACCCCGCGCGGTATATGCCTTTGGCGGAAACTGGAAGTAAGGTGGCAGCCAATCCATCTTGTGTTCGCGACCATTGGTGCCATGGAGGAAGTCTTTGATGATGCCCTTCTGTACCTTGGACGTTTCGCTCTTGTTGCCATCGGCAACTGCGGGTGAAGCGATGTCTGCCAGCATGGCTTGCACCACGTCTTTACCACCCAGAAGATCAAAGAAAGTATCATCGGGACGCCAGTCAGTAAGGGTGGCGCTGGTGGTCATGGCAACGGCTTCTGCTGTGGCTGTGCCGCAAGCCAAAGTCTCTGCCATGGCCAAAGCCAGAAGCCGTAATACATCTTCTTCTGATAGTTTGAGAAGGCGGGCAAACAGGTGGGCCAAGCTGTAATCATCGCCATTGGGCCTGACCAATTCGCTGCGGCCTTCGTCAAATCCGCACAAGGTCAGAAGTTCCCTCCGCCGTTCTTCAAAGGCAGCAGTTGCCGGATTGGCAGCAACTGACGCGCCAATTTCTGGTTTCGCCGCCTTCATCGGCTCGGGCTTTACCATCCACAGAGAGGAGCCGACAATCATGTGCGCCAACACAAGACGCAAGGCAATCTGCGGGTGATTCAAGAGTTCCAGCCGGATGCTGGCCAACCTGTGCAGTTCGACATAATTCTGCATCGGTGCTGTGAGTTCGGGTTTTGCCGCCTTGGGTGTTTCGGCTTCGCCTGTTTCTTGCTTCTCGCGCTTGCGGGCCTCGGCCCGCAAGAGATAACCTTCATGGAATTCGACTTCGCCACGTTCTGACGCGGTGATGAACACGGCTCCGCCCTTCTTCTTCGTCGTCTTTTCAAAATCCCATTCATGGAAGCGGTCACCGCGTGGCATGACCTCCACGCGGGTCCAGCCTTGGGCCAGAAGTTCATCGCGCTTGGCGGCAATGGCCTTGTCCTGCAAGGCCCAAAAGCTGTCGGGATTGGCAAAATAACTCTCCTCGCCAAACAGGTCTGACACGATCTCACCTTGATAGTTGGCAAGGTCAAACAGGGCAGTCTTTGTGGAGATGTTCTGTCCACCAAGCAACCAGCGCTTCAAGCCTTGGCCCATCGGGGCTTGCTGTTCCTCGTCCTCGTAGAGGGAAAGCCAGTCCTTTTGCTGCTGCTTTGAGGCCATGGTCAAAGCCCGCAAGGTTTCGGGGTCGATGTCTTCTGTACGATAGAGTTGCCTGATCCTCGGTGCCAGATTGGCAATGGCCAGTCGGCGCTTCACTGTGAGTTCTGTGACGCCAAAGACATGGGCGATATCTTCAATGCTGCGGCCTTCTTTCAACAGCCGCTGGAAGGCTTCGAACTGGTCCATTTCGTCCATGGGAAGATGGGCCACGTTTTCTATGAGTGAGGCTTCAACGGCTGCGGCGTCATCACCCTTGGCCATGATGGCACAAGGCACGGCTTCCACTTCAAGCCCTTCCTTTTCGAGGGAACAGGCAGCAAGGAAACGCCGCCGTCCGGCGATAATTTCGTAGCCGCGCCCATTCTTGCGGACCAGAAGCGGTTGCAGGATGCCGCGCTCCTTGATACTGGGTATCAAGTCTTTGTAGTCGGCTTTCTTGACACCATGCCTGACATTGACCTTGGCGATGGCGAGTTCTGACAAGGGGATATGCATGAGTTCCATGTTCGTTACTCCTGAGTGGGGTTGGGATTGCTGGCGCTGAATAAATCCATCTGGTTCCGTGCCACATCGTCGAAAAGACCGATGTCACAGGGCTTTTGCAGCCTGTCAGAACCAAGTGGGTGCGCGGCCAGCGCCTCAAGCCGCGCCTTCATCGAAACGGGCCGCACCCCAGGAACCAGTGTTTGCGGGCCTAAGATTGTGGCTTCCGTCTCGAAGGGGATGGCTGACGGGTCGGTACCCTCGTCCTTGGCCCGCTGTTGTTC
>CAWJXD010000016.1:0-672894 GCA_963846785.1 uncultured Alphaproteobacteria bacterium
CCGCCGCCGCTGCGCCTCATCCTTCTCCGTGCATAATGCACTGCATCGGGCGACGTCGTCACCTTCAACAATATCCGCCAGCGCACTGGCGAACGACTGGCCGAGAACTGGCGCACAATACCTCATGTGTTCCAGGCGATTGATGTGGACTTCACGGAAGTCGAAATCGTCCGCGCCCGCCACAAGGAACGCTTCAAGGCGGAGACGGGCGTATCGCTCACCTATCTGCCCTTTATCGCACGGGCCTGTTGCATCGCGCTGCAAGCTTTTCCACACATCAACGCCCGATTTCAAGGCAGCGGCCTGACATTACTCAAGGACATCAACCTTGGCATTGCTGTAGACCTCAATCACAACGGCCTTGTTGTGCCTGTCGTGCATGCGGTGCAAGACTTCACGTTGCAGGGTCTCGCCAAAGCCATCAATCGTCAGATCGACAAGGCACGCAGTGGCAAACTCTCGGCGTTTGATCTATCAGGCGGCACCTATTCCATCACTAACAATGGGGCCTTTGGTACCAGCTTTACAACACCAATCATCAACGCACCGCAGGTGGCGATCCTTTCAACCGATGCCATTCGCAAGAAACCTGCCGTGATCACTACGGCGACTGGAGATGCCATTGTGCCGCGCCTCATCGGCACTGTCGGGCAAAGCTTCGACCATCGCGCCTTCGACGGGGCCTATGCGGCAGCTTTCCTGTCGAAACTCAAAGACACCATTGAAAACAAAAAATGGTCCGGAGAATTGGGAGAAATGTCATGAAGTACAACAGCCCTTATGCAACCGCCAACTGGGGCCAGATCGCCAAGGACTGGGAAGAAGGCGTTGACTATTCCCGCATGTCGAAGGAACGCTTGGCCAAGGCACAGGCCGCCGTGCGCAATGCAGGCCTGGGCGCAGTACTTTGCTTCAACTTCGATAACATTCGTTATGTAACGGCAACCCATATCGGCGAATGGGCGCGCGACAAGTTCTTCCGCTATGCGCTGTGCCCCGCAGAAGGCTCGCCCTTCCTGTGGGACCCGGCACCTCCTGCAAAACGCATTTCATCGCCTTGGATAAAGGACAATGTGGCAGCTCCACTTACCACGATGCAAGGGGCCTTTCCTCCAAGCCTTGGCATTCAGCTTGCTTTTGCCAAGCAGATAAAAAAAGCCCTCGTGCATTATGGCATTGCCAATATGCCATTGGGCATAGACATTATGGAACTTGGGATGCTGCGCGCTCTTGAGGCAGAGGGCATTGAAGTAGTTGATGGCCAGCAAGCCATGCTCGATGCGCGCGAAGTGAAGACTGGAGATGAAATCGAGCTTCTGAAAATGGCGGCCGGCATGGTGGATGCGACATATGTCGACATCGCCCGCACTATTCGCCCCGGCACCAAGGAAAACGAACTGGTTGCAATTGCAAATGATCGCTTATTCCGCATGGGCTCCGAGCGCGTAGAATGTGTGAACTCTGTCTCTGGGCGCCGCGGCCGGCCGCATTCGCACACCTTCTCGGACCGCATGATCCAGCCGGGTGACATGATCTTCCTTGATATCATGCACAGCTATAATGGCTATCGCACCTGCTATTACCGCACCTTCATTTGTGGCCAACCCAACAACAACCAAATCGATGCCTATGAAACCGCGTCAAAATGGCTGGCCGCCTCAATGGATATGATCCGCCCAGGAGTGACGCCTGATGAAGTGGCCGCCGTGTGGCCTGATGCCCACGAATTCGGATACAAGGACGAGGAAGAAGCCTTCCTGCTGCAATATGGTCATGGTGTGGGCATGTCGTTGTGGGAACGGCCCATCTTCTCCAAGCGCTTCAAGGGCCAGACGCGACCGCTCAAAGAAGGTATGGTGTTTGCACTTGAAACCTGGAAGGGCTCCAATGATGGTTCAGGTGCGGCGCGGATTGAAGAAGAAGTGGTGGTCACAAAGGATGGCTGCGAGATCATCACCAACTACCCGTCAGATCACTTGATCTCTTGTGGATTGCCAGGTTGCGAGGTTGTGGGATAACAGCCCGCCATGTCACTCAATCACCGCAGCCGCATTCCCGTCACACTGGTCACGGGCTTTCTCGGCAGTGGCAAGACCACGCTGATCAATGCCGGATTAAAATCGCCTGACCTGTCCAAGACGGTTGTCGTCGTCAATGAGTTTGGTTCAGTGGGCCTCGATCACCAACTCTATACCAGCAGCAACGACGCCGTTGTGGTGCTCGAAAATGGTTGCCTCTGTTGCACGGTCAAAAGCGACCTCGTCGCCACCCTGAACAGCCTCTATCATGACCGGGCACGGGGCGAGTTGCCGGACTTCAACAATGTGGTGATTGAAACCACGGGCCTTGCTGATCCTGGCCCGGTGCTACAAGCCTTCCTATCGGAGCCGACTTTGGACGGACTTTACCGCGTGGTGAAAGTGGTAACGGTGGTTGACGCCGTGAATTGGGCCTCCACAGCAGACAGGCACGATGAAGCGCTGCGTCAAGTGGCGCTGGCAGATGATGTGCTGGTGTCCAAGCTTGATCTGCTTGATCAGGATGCTTTCGCGGGGCTGAAGGCCACGCTGCAAGCCGTGAACCCGGCTGCACGCATTGCCAAGGCTGATTTGACCACAGACGCCGTTGCCCCCTTGCTGATGCACAAGGGTTTCGATGCCGCTGACCCGATGGCAGACCCGTCCGCGTGGCTGTCGATTGCCAGTTATGATGCCTATGACCAGAAGCGGGATGAGGCTGAAGGCGTGGCAGAGCAGACCGTTCCTGCCCACCTCGCCGCCAAGGGCATCGAGAGCTTTGTGCTCACACGCGCGAACCCGATGACGCGCGAAGAATTGCAGTTCCTGCTTGATGGCATCACTCAAAACCTGGGAGAAAGCCTGTTGCGCGTGAAGGGCCTGGTCAACATTCTGGAACAGCCGGGCAAGCCCGCTGTTGTTCAAGGTGTGCAGCATCTACTCCACAATGTGACCTGGCTGGAGAAATGGCCAAATTCTGACGTGCGGACCCGCATCGTGTTCATCACGCAAGGGGTCGCCCGCAGTAACCTCAAGGACATGATCGAACTTCTTGATCGCATGAGCAGCCGCAGTTTTGCAGCTCGTGAGCGTGGCAGACTGGCGCAGGCGGCAATTGAACAGAAAGAGAGTGTGGCGTCGTGACATCAAAATACAAGATCGCCTGGATTGGTGCGGGCAAAATGGGCCTACCCATCTGCAAGCGTCTCAAGGCATCGGGTCATGAAGTGACAGTGCTGGCCCGCGGGCCAGAGCGAGCCAAGGCGCTGGCATCTTTTGGCTTTGCATGTGCCGACTCTGTCACCAGCACCATACGCGATGCTGACATCGTGTTCATATCCGTTACTGATGACAAGGCGCTGTCTGATGTGGTGTTGAATCAGGCCTTTGCCGCCGCGCTGAAGCCAGATACCACTGTCATTGACATCAGTACGGTGTCGCCCGCTGTCTCTGCGGAAATTGCTTCACTACTTCCAAAATCCAATGCCTATCTGCGTTCGCCAGTGTCCGGCTCCACCGGCATGGCAGAGGCGGGCACGCTCACAGCGCTGGTATCAGGCCCCAGACCCGCCTTTGATTCACTGACGGACGTCTTTGCGGCCTTCACCAAAAAAGCCTTTCTCCTGGGAGAGGCTGAGGAAGCACGATACCTCAAACTCGCCATCAACAGCATGGTTGCTGCAACCTCAGCCTTGCTGGGTGAAGCGCTGGCTTTCGGTGTGAAGGGAGGCCTCAGCCATGCTGCCATGCTGGAGGTCATCACCCAAAGTGCCGTGGCCTCACCGCTCATCGGCTACAAGAAAGACATGATCATCAGTGGTGACTACTCACCAGCAGCAACTCTCGACATGCTGAGGAAAGACTTGGACCTGCTGCTGTCGGCAGCGCTAGCGCACGGAACGCCGCTGCCCGTCAACACTGGCATCAAACACATATACGATGCTGCATCGGCGAAGGGACTGGGAGAGAGAGACTTCTTCGTTCTCGTTCAGGAGGCGGAAGCTGCCGGTGCCAAGCACACTGCATGAAGGTCGACTTTGACACCATTGTTGTGGGGGCCGGTGTCATCGGGCTTGCCATCGCCCGGCAGCTTTCAATGGTTGGCCAATCTGTCCTCGTTCTGGAAAAGGCAAGCCGCGCCGGCACGGAAACGTCCTCCCGAAACTCTGAAGTAATCCACGCTGGCATCTATTATCCTGCCAGCAGCCAGAAGGCGCGACTGTGCGTTGGAGGGCGCGAATTGCTATACGAGTTTTGTGGCACACACGGTGTGGAGACCAAGAGAGTTGGAAAACTCATCGTCGCTGCAACAAAGGACGAAGAGACCAAGCTGGACGCCATCGCCGATCTCGCGAAAGCCAATGGTGTTCAGGACTTGCAATGGCTGTCAAAGTCCGAAGTCGCCAACATGGAGCCCGAGATCACATGCACGAGCGCACTGTTGTCCCCCTCTACTGGCATTGTTGATGCATCAGGTCTCATGTTGGCCTTGCAAGGCGATGCGGAAAGCAACGGCGCAGTCTTCGCCTTCAACACCAGTTTCATACGTGCGAGCAAATCGGAAAATGTCTTTTTAGTCACTGCGGCGGACGTCGAAGGGGATTTGATCAAACTGACTTCGAGGGCGCTTATCAATAGCGCTGGTCATGGCGCCCAAGAAGTGGCTCGCAATATCGCACTATTTCCAATTGAAAAATGTCCGCCGCGCTTCCTCGCCAAAGGAAGCTATTGCAGCATTTCAGGAAATAACCCGTTCCGGCATTTGATCTATCCTGTACCTGTCCCTGGCGCACTCGGCATCCACTCTACGTTTGACTTGGCTAATCGGGTGCGCTTTGGTCCAGATATTGAATGGGTCCAGTCCCTCGATTATGCGATGTCAGAGGGCCTGCCGGAGAAATTCAAATCAACCGTCAGAAACTATTGGCCGGGAGTTGAAGCACGCGAACTTTCACCCAGCTATTGCGGAATCCGCCCCAAAATTCACGGACCAGACTCGAGTTTCGCAGATTTTGCCATTCAGTTTGAGGAACAACATGGATGTCCGGGACTCGTAAATATGTTCGGCATCGAATCGCCGGGCTTCACAGCATCGCTGGCCATTGCCAAACAAGTTTTCGACGGCCTCACCCAAACATCATGCTTTGGATCACATTGATTTTCCTCTAAGTTACCAAATCATTTGTCCACCCGACACATTGGCAGAACTTCCTGTGATATTGGCAGCACGGTCTGATGCAAGAAAAGCTACAGATTCACCAATATCTTCTGGTGATTGCGGGCGTTTGAAGGGAATGCCGCCCACAAACTCGGCCCAAGCTTCATCGCGAGTGATACCTTTGTTCACAGCCAATTGGTCCAGGAGTGGATCCCAAAGCGGCGTTCGCACGACACCCGGGCAGACCGCATTGACGTTGATATTGAAGGGCGCAAGTTCCTTTGCCATTGATTGAGTAAGACCAATAACAGCAAATTTTGAAGCACAATAGTGCGCGAAGAATGGGATGGCTTCTTTCCCCACCATCGACGATATATTGACTATTTTTCCGTACCTGCGTTCCATCATATGAGGTACATATGCCCGACATGTCAGGAACACACCTTTTGCATTTACGTCATTGACTCTGTCCCATTCTTCACCAGTCAGTTCGGCAAACGGGACACTTTTTGACACTCCTGCATTGGTGACCAAAACGTCTATTTTCCCAAATGCCTTGATGGACAAGCGAGCTACTTCCTGGCTGGATTCCCATGACGTTACATCATGCTGAAACACAACGGCCTTACGACCAATTTTGCGCAGTTCGATTGCAGCTTCTTCTGCCCCGGAAGTGTCACGATCGGTGAGAACAACATCCGCGCCGTGCTTGGCAAGAACCATCGCAATCCCAGTCCCTATGCCCCTGCCAGCGCCGGTAACAACTGCTGTTTTACCCTCAAGATCCATTTTCCGCCTCTCTAGTCTGCCCAGCATAGCAATTTTCAATTTGCGAGCGATTCACTCAACTGCAGAAACTTTGCACCAGTGTACGTCCCAAGCCATCAATCGAGATCAAGCCATAGATTCCGATTGAGTGGCAAAGGAAGTTTCGCAGAGAAAATTCTGAACGCAGCCGTTAACTTTCTCATATTGAAAGTTGTCTCTTTGCTACTGGTCCTAATTGCCGATGCCCCTTGCTAACCAATTTTTGTGTGAAACCAATGTGCAAGTCATTCTTCGCGCCATGTTTGACGTTGTTGTAGTTGCACAAATGAAACCGGACTCGAAGACACACGTCCCAAAGAAGCTTTATGTGCGTTTAAAGGCAAAGCCAAACATGCATAGAAACGCTTCAGCGGTGCCGAAAGAGCTAGATATTGTAGTTTATTGAATTTTCGCTCTCAGAATTTTTAAGAAGCTATTGATGCGCACTAAGCACATTTGCATGCCTTACGCTTGAAACATCGGGTCAAGCAGCCTTCACTCCCGTTGGTCCAAAGCTAACAGGTTTCAAATTACCCGCCAGGCGCTCAGAAATCATGTCCGCCACTTCTATCGCCGGATCTGCGGCAAGATGGGCATATCGTGCCGTCGTCTGAGACTGCGAGTGGCCAAGCAGTTTGCCGATAATCGGCAATCCCTGTCCCATTGCTACGCCGTGCGACGCGAATGTGTGACGGAGATCATGGATGCGGACATCATCAAGATCAGCGGCCTTGCGGATGCGACGCCAAGGCTTTTGCATGTCACTCAAATATTGGCCGTCTATATTGCCGACGATGACATGAGAATTGCCTGAAATCTTTGGAGTTCGCTGAAGTTCTTCGACAGCAGCTTGCCCCAGATAGATTGTTTTCTTTCCCGTCTTCGAGTCTGGAAGCAAAATCATCTTTGATTTGAGGTCAACGTAGCTCCACTTCAGTTTCTGAATTTCACTCAGACGGCAACCTGTGAGAATGAGTAGACGAAGACACGTTACTGCAGAAGGCGCTTCAGCCTCTTCGGCCAACAGCGCTGCACCAAGCCTCGTGAGTTCTTCTGAAGATAGAAATCTTTCCCGCTTTTTCTCTTTGAATTTCTTCACGCCTCTGCAAGGGTTTGTAAATGCTTCGCGCAAATTCCAGGACTCGGCTTGAGCAAACATGACGGAAAGCACACCAAGGGTTCGGTTGGCTTGATAAGGTATTTTTCTGAGCCGATGATGAAGTACCGTGATGTCAGTGCGCACAACTGAGACAACTTTTGTTGTTCCGATCTCAGGAATGATGAACAACCTCACACAACGCTTATATTCTTTGGCAGTACTGGGTTTGCACTGGAACGGTACGTATTCTGCCAAGAAGCGTTCACATAGACTTCTTACGGTAATGGAATTGCGAAGCGAGTCCTTCGCTTCGCTTGGATTGTTCCCCATTGCCAATTGGGAGATGATCTCCTTGGCCTTAATTCTTGCAAGTTCAGTTGTTATTGCGCCATGAGGCCCAATGGTGAACCTTTTCAAAACGCCATGAAACCGCATTAAGACAAAGTAGGATTTGCGCCCTGATGTCCGCACCCGAACGCCAAAGCCTTTCAGGACATCGTCAAAAAAATCGAGGTCCGTTGTTCCTGGTTCGAGTGCATCAACAACACGTTTCGATATTCGAATTGCTTTCAACGCGGCTCCTCCTTCTAAACCTGAAGGTCGTTCTGGGTAACATATGGGTAACAGTTGGGCGTGAAAAGCCGTGTACCCACGTGCATAGAGCTGCGTCCGAGAATCCAGTTTACATCAATGAAATCAGAATATTAGAGGGGTTTATAGTAAACGCGTGAAGGGCGAAGATTGGCGTCAGAACGATCTCATAACCTGAAGGTCGTCAGTTCAAATCTGGCTCCCGCAACCAATAAAAAGCCCGCTGTCTCAATGAGATGGTGGGCTTTCCTTTTTCGGACTTGGGCACTGAAAGTGGCTCTGGGTTACACCTGGGTTACAAATGAAAAAGAATTTGCGGGCACCTTGTGGCGCCGGTTATGCGCGAGAAGCCAAAGCGGTTTATCGGTTGCGATGTTGCTTCTCGCCACAACGTTTACGTTTGTCATCTGTCCGAGTATGCTGGATTCATATTGGAGACGGCGAACTTGAACGACAAACACAACGCAAAGGACTCGGCGCTCGGCTATCTTTACCAACTGAGATACGCGTTGCTCTGCGGTATTTTGGAAGGGAAGATAAACGTTGGCCATTCCATATCTATCGAGAAGTTTGACGATATCGCTCTTGAAAACGCCGGAAACCCTGTTGCTCTTTTGCAGACTAAACACAGTGTCGTTCCCGGAGATTTAACCGACCAGAGCATCGCCCTTTGGAAGACCATTGGAATCTGGGTTGATCGAGTTCGCGGAGATCCTTTGGCTGCCTCCGACCAGCGGTTTCTTCTTGTTACGACATCAACTGCAAAAGAGGGTTCGGCTGTTGCGAAGCTCCGCCAACGTGATGGTCAGCGCGACATTGACGGCGCAATTGACTTGCTTTTGATTGCAGCAAGTGCGTCGAAAAACTCAAAAACTGAAAATTCAAGACGCGCATTTGAAAGCCTTGATGTTGAACTACGCAAACTTCTCGTCAAGAATGTTTGGGTCTTCGACAATGAACCGTCCATAGTTGATGTGCGCGATGAAATCGAACACGAGCTGACATTCGCAGCACCACACGACCAATTGTCAAATTTCACAGACTATCTTGAAGGCTGGTGGTTTCAACGAACAATTGACGCCATGACTGGCGCCCAAGATGCGAGTGTTCCGCTGTTTGCGATTCGAAGTAAGATCGATGAACTAAGAGAGAATTTTCAGATCGGCAAACTCCCTTTGGATACTTCAATCGAGAACATGCCGCCGACTCAAACACTCCCTGACGACAGTCGAACCATAGTCCAGCAGATGCGAATGGTGGGAATTTCCGACCAAGCTGCGCAGTCAGCGGTGCATGATTTCTATCGAGCTTACGAACAACGCTCCAAATGGGCCAGGCAAAGTCTGCTTCTTGACGGCGAGGTCGATAGATATGACCGTCAGCTGCAAGATGCTTGGCAGCGCAAAATGGAGGAGAAATCGGCAGACATTGACGAAAAAAAACGCCGAGGAAAAAACCAAACTCGGTCGGGATGTTTTTTTCTGGAGTCGAAGTTTTGAAAGACCTTTGAGAAATCGTGTCGAACTTTGGATATCGGCCGGCTCGTTTCAGATGCTCGCTGATGCTGCAAATATTGGTTGGCATCCGGATTATAAAGTTTCGCTCTCGAAGGGTCAAAAGCCGTGAAATCACTCACACCTTGGCTATCACGCCCAGCAGAGGAGGCCAATCATTTCAACCCCGCGTTTTGCGGAGCTCTGATTTATGAATTCTGCCGATCATACGAGAAGGCCTGCAAAAGACAGACTGCTCTTGTACTGCCCTTCTGTGCACTTCCTGTAACATTGCATAGCGAAACTCGCATTTTGCTGCCAAATTCGACAATCACCAGTTTGTTTGCTTGGCTAGAGAAGACACCAAAAGTGAAGGTTGGATTTGCCGAGAGAAGCAGAGCTCTGGTTCCATACGTCAGAGAAGGCTTATTGTTTTCAATCAAGTTGAGTGCGCTCACCGTCAATAGCTCTGGGGAGATTGCACTAGGATCAAAGCGGGCGTCTTTTGGCAACAAGTTTCTTGACATGACGACAAGCGAGATGCGCGAGATTGTTGAGGCCACAAGACTAGTTGGCAGGTGGTTTGCAGCAGCTGGAGACGAAGCAACAATTTTGGCAGGCTGGGGTGTTAAACCATGAGTTTTAGGATCAATTATGTTGCAATATACTCATACGATGGAGAAGTGCGCGTCGTACGTTTCAAATCAACCGGACTCAATGTGCTTACGGGTCGGGCAGCAACAGGAAAATCTTCCATAATTGACATTGTCGACTATTGTTTGGGCAGCGGCGAGTGTTATGTTGCGGCAGGTGTCATCAGGCAGCATGTATCCTGGTTTGCTATTGAGATCGAGAAGGCGGGTGATCGCCTATTCATAGGTCGAAGAAACCCCGGCCCAACAACCAGTACAAGTCCTGACGTGTTCGTAAGGCGAGGTTCCTTTGATGAGCCTGCGAACTATCCAGACCTTCAGAAAAATGTGACGCTGGAGGCGCTGACAAGCTTACTAACTCGGTTCTCTGGAATTGAGGAAAACGAGCATAGACCGGTTAGCGGGACTAGAGAGCCGCTGTCAGCAAGCATCCGTCATGCAATCTGGTATTCTTTCCAAAAGCAGGACGAAATCGCAAGTCGAGATAGACTGTTTCATCGGCAAGGCGATCCTTTCATTCCGCAAGCCATTAAGGACACTTTGCCGTTCTTCCTTGGGGCATACGATTCAGACTATTTTCTTCGACAGTCCGAGCTCGACGAGGCAAGATCCCAGCTTCGTGAACTTGAAGGCAAGCTCGAACTTGGTCGACAAGCTCAGCGCATCGGTTTGGACAAGATAAAGCGCTACTTACAGGACGGAAAGCGGGTTGGTCTGATTGACCAGTCGTTTGAAAGCTCAAATCTCTCTGACAATGTTGATGAGCTCAAGCGGGCGTCCGAGAAAGATGTAAGATCACCGCTCATAGTTGCGGAAGTAGATGGCACAATAGAGAAACTGGAGGATGAGCAAAAGACACTCTTGTCTAAGCTTCATGAGAATGCTTTGAGCATTAGGGCAACTCGGCATTTTCTCAATGAACAGACCTCATTTGCAAGCGAAGCATCTGAACAAAAAGCGAGGCTCACGTCGCTAGAGTTGTTTCCAAAGGCAGAAGCCGAAGGTTGCAGTTGCCCCATTTGTCTTCAGGAGATAGGAAGCCTGACTCCAACGATTGCTGAAATTCAAGAATCCTTGGCAAAAGTACAGTCACATCTTGCTGCTGTTAGCAATGAGAACCCTCATCTTTTGTCACGCTTAGACAATCTTGGGAGACAGAAAAACTCTGTGGAATCTGATCTCGTCAATGTGCAGCGTGATCTTGAGTTAGCCTACTCAAATAATGCGCGCGCTCAAGCGTTGAGAGATCAAGCAATAGAACGCGCGCGCGTAATAGGTAGAACTGGAGCATTCCTTGAACAAAATGTTCGCGTAGATTCAGAGAAAGAAATTCTAGAGGCTATTGAACTAGCCAAACAGCGCGTCAAGGCGCTCAATGAACGAATTGGTATCGAAGACGTCGGGCAAAAAATCGACACCTTTCTCAATCTCATAAGTGATAAAATGACTGAGTATGCCAAGCGTTTGGATTTGGAGCACGCTGGTGGTCGAATTCGATTCGACTTGAAGAAGCTTACTGTTGTTGCTGATACCCATTTGGGACCAATTCCACTAAATCGCATGGGAAGTGGTGCGAATTGGGTGGGCTTTCACGTTCTAACACATCTTGCATTGCATCATTGGTTCCGTTCGCGTGGTAGGCCAGTACCAACATTTCTGATGCTGGATCAGCCATCTCAAGCATTCTATCCGCCTGAGAATGATAAAAGCGGTCGATTGGACGAACTTCAAGACGATGACCGATTGGCTGTACAGCGCCTATTTCAACTGATGTATGAAGTGGCAGCAGAAATTGGCGGCGACTTTCAGATCATCGTAATCGACCACGCCCATCTTGACGATACATGGTTCGAAAATGCGATTGTTGAAGAATGGAGAGGCGGATCAGCACTTGTGCCAGAATCTTGGTTTACCAACAGCAGCACTTAAGCAGCACTACTCTTCTTTTTTGACATTGAGCAGGGATTGGGGAGAGATTTTTAAGGCGGCCGATATTTTTTCGAGTACGTCAATAGTAGGCGACTTCTCTTCCCTTTCAATTTGCCCAACATAGTTGCGGTTGATACCGGCTTGATCAGCCAACGCCTCCTGAGTAAAGCCTTTTTGCTTCCTCAGCACACGCAAGTTTCTTGCTACCACCGCCCTCAATTTCATAGGCGTATGGCACTCGAAAACCTACTATAGTTCGACCTACTATAGTAGGTTTTCGTACATGAACGATCCTGCAAACGAGAATGGTAGTGATGGCGCTGGCGTTAGCTGGCGCATAAAGCAACCCGAAGATCAGGGACTTGTGAGCATGGACGGCCCAATCTTCTTTGAACTCGTGGACGGTCTTGGCTCGACATTGGCAACTGTCTCCATCGCGTCAGAGACAGTTGAAGAGCTACTCCGGCCTCATGTCGCGGTCTTTGCCGAGCTGCACTTGGACGGATCAGTGTCCCTGGACTCAGAATTCTTTGCCCTGTTCCCGACATCCAAGACGACCGACATCTATGAGTTGGTCAAGGAAGGCATAGCCCCAGAAATGCTCGAAGACGAACTCGATGTAAAAGGACGGTTGGCAACTCTCAGGCAGCGCCTGACTGATGCCTTGGCTCTTGTGGATCAAACGCTGTCCAATCTGGGCAAGGATCAATTCTAACCCTTCCTCCGCCACACCAGCGTCAGCTTGCCATTGTCCTCAAACATGGCGCAGCGAACGGGTTCCGGGAAACTCGGATCGTCAATCACGGCACTGAGATAATCACGCGGCTCCGCCTCATGGGTCTTGGCCTTCCAAGCGGCTCCTACCTCTTGCATGCCGAACAGCACTTTAAAATCAGGGCCATCATCCTTCGCTTTGTTATCGATGGCGACCAGCCGAAGCTTGGCGTGGAGTGTGAGGGTGCGGATGGACCCGACATAGCCATCGGTGTCCGGCACAAAGTGTCCAATCACGGTCATGGTGCATCTCCTTCGTCGCTGGCTATGCCGTTCTTTCTGGCCCGTGGCCTTTTGGCAGGCAGCGGCAAGGCAATCGGCTCTGCGTCCAGGTCTTTCCGCGCCTTCTTGAAAGCATGGTCACCTTGCAGGAACCCTTCGATCATGAAGGGAACAAGTTCTGCGACTGGCTCGTCAGCCCCATAGGTCCTGGCGTAAAGCCGGGCATAATCGTCAAGCGCTTTCTTCAGATCAGGCGATAACGTGACGGTCAATTTGACTGGCACGCGATCCGGCAAGGGTTGGAGCTTCAGCATGGCTCACCTCACGTTTGGCTTGGGATAGGGTTCGAGGACCAGATCCTTGTGGACCATGATGCGGAGCGGCCAGCCTGGCCTGACGGTCAGTGTGGGCTGAACATCAAGCTGGCGTTCAACGAAGGACTGCCCGGCCCGGTTGGTATTCTCCTGGGCTGACTGCCGAAGTGCCGCGATCAAGTCACCTTGCTCATTGCCGATGGGACAGTTCCGTGCCGACGCCCAACAGCGTTGCCAAGGCAATGCCCTTCAGCAGCTGCCATGTGTGATAGTCCACCTTGTCCTCAAGCCCTGAATAGCCCCCTTCATCGGTGGCCGGCAAATTGTCGATCACGAGTGAAGACCCGTCCGGCCTGATCAGCCGTTGCCACACAACAAGGGCGCGCTTTTGGCCGAAGGCAACAACGCTGTCATACTTGCCAATGATCTTGGTGCCCTGCGGGATCAGCAGATGGCGGCCTGTTACCGTGTCATAGACTTGCTCTGTTACCTGCCCGATGACAAAGCCCGGCAAGTCGGAGTTCAACCCGGTGACCAAGCTGGCCGGGATGATGGATCCCGCCATCAAGGTGTACGGCGAAACCGGCTTCTGCAGTGCGTGGGGATTGTAGATTTGATCGTCACCCTTGCCATTCAGGAAGGCGAGCTTCTTGTCCTGCGCTGTCTGCGGTGCCGGTTGTCCTCGGTCTTGCGGTTCGTCGAGGCCTGGGAGTGCGGCAAAGGGTGATGGCAACTGGGGAGCTTCCCCTTGCTGCTTGGCTTCACTCTCACCAGTCTTTCTTGCCGTGGCGACTGAGTAGAACAGCTTCGACTCCCGCCCCTGCTGGGCAAGTCTTGCAAGACGAATGCGATCTGCCCGTGCGATGTCCGCTTCCGGATCCGGCTGAAACGGTTTGTCACCAATCGGAAGTTCTGACGGTTCCATGGTATCCACCTTGTGCATGGCATCACCAATGTCACCAGGTAACGGTGGCCCGAGCTTCGGGATATCGCCATAGGAGGATGGCAGTTTGGCCAGACCTTCAGCCGTGGGTTTGCCGTCGGTGTTGTAGAGTTCTTGTGGGGCATCCCCACCCCGAAAATCCGGGGGATCGAGCGCCACAAGGACGGCACCCAACAGGACAAGGGACAAAAGCGCCGTGCCGCCCATCAGGGCTTTGCGATTGATGCGGCGGACTGGCTTTGGCTTGACCCGAAGCTCGATGTCCTCGGGTGGCTGTCGTTGCTCTGCCATCACTTCTCTCCCCGTGACGAGAAGAGGAAGCGGCGCTTGGGCTGGACAGCATCGGTGCGGAAGATGCGAATGATGTTTTGGGGCTTGGCACCGAGCCGCAGTTCGGCCACAGCGAACAGGCGGTCGACGATGTAAGTGTTGCCCTTGACCCGGTAATTGACAAGAGCTGGCTTGCCGCCTGACCCTTGCACAAACAGCGGTGGCGCTTCGCCTTGCGGCAATGACGATGGAAACTGGATATAGACCTTGGAGCCGTCATCGAAGACGCGTGCCGGGGCGAACTCACCCTTGCCCTCGATCCGATAGCGGAAGTTGAGATTGTCAAAGGTCTCCGCACCCTCAACGGCAATCGCGTCCGTTCCCGTCAGCCCTTCATTCTTCTTGTGGATGGCGATGAGATCATCGGCGGGATAGGTCCAGGACAGCGAAGACATGTTAGTCGTCTCCGTCGATTGCAGTTCGAGATGGTAGGTGCGCCGCTCCGTGGTCACCACCATGTTGGTGGCGAGATCAGCGGCAATGGGCTTCACGAGGATATGGACCTGAGCCAATGAACCCTCGCCGCTTGTGGTATCGCCGACAATCCAGCGCACCGTGTCACCCGTCGACACAGAAACCAACTTCTCGCCGGGTTGAAGCGCCACGTCACTGACTTGATTGACCGCCGCATAGAGCCGGTAGAGTGCGCCTGTCGAATAGGGATAGACCTGGATGGCGTTGACATAGCCTGCCTTCACCGGTTCTTTCATGGCCTTGGCATTGGCGTCGTCGACACGCATGAGGGGATCGTCGATCTCCTCGATGGTCTCACCCTTCTTCTTGCCCGGTAGCTTCTTGAGTTGGCCGGGAAGCGGCAGAGGTTGGGGCAGTTCCACCACCGTCACTGGTGCGTCCGGATCATCAATGACCTTGGCTTCAACAAAGGGTTCATCGGCGAAGCTGTTGAGCTTGGCTTGCGACGTGCAGGCGGCAAGGGCGAACACGGAAACTGTGAGAATAAGATACTTCATGGGGCAACTCCTGAGGGCTTAAGGATTTTTGGGGGAGGATTGGGAAGGTCGAGTTCGCGCGACCAGTTGATGGCGTTGACATAGATGCCGAGGGGATTGGCCTTGAGGGTCGCCGCATCGCGCGGCGGCTTCAACACGATGGTGAGAACGCCAGTGTAAGATTCTGTCCCAGCAAGAGAGCCGTTCTCGAAGGCCTTCTCGCGCCACCGCAGCTGAAACGATGTCGGCGAGGCCCGGACCACGGAGGTGATCTCGATGGAGACAGACCGTCGGCCGATCTTGGCAAAAGGATCATTGTCGCGGGCATAGTCATTGAGGGTAAGTGCGGCCCGGTCGGTGGCATAGTCATAGGCCTTGAGCCAGCTTTGCTTCACCACAACGGGATCAATCGAAACGCCCCGCACATGTTCGATGAAACGGGCTAGTTCCGCCGCAATCTGGGCATCACTTGGCTCATAGCGTTCGACAGCAGGTGCAACAGCACGGATGGCACCACCCCGCTCTACTTCCACCACATAGGGCGTCACACGCGAAGTGGCACTCATGACAGCAATCTGGGCGGCAAGGCCTGCGGCCAAGGCAAGACAACCGAAGGCCATGAGCCGCCAGTTGCGGGCCTGGACGCGGGCTGAGCCCAAGCGTTCATCCCAGACCTGGGCCGCTTTCTGGTAGGGCGTGATGGGAGTTTCCGTCTCGCCATAGTGGAGTTGTGATCGCTTGAAGCGCATCTGTTGTGTTCCTCTTCAGATCATTTGTCGGGATCGAGATCGGGACCTTCACTCGCCGCACCCCGGTCGCCTTCGCGGATGGACTGGCTTGCGACGGTCCCTGCGCGGGTCATCTGTTCGCGGCGGCGCAGGCGCCTGGCCCAATCAGGTTCGGAAGATGTGGAGGAACGGCCACGGCTAGCTGCATCCCCGCCTGCGGCGGCAGGCGTTCCCCCACCTCCCGCTCTGAACCCGTAGGCAGACCCTTCCCGGAAGGCGTCACGTGCGGGTGCCGATACTTTGGCGGCAGCATCCTTCAGGGGCTGGCCCACGGTGGCATTCAATGCCCCACCCATCCCACCTGCCTTGAACCCGGCTTGGGCGGCACCCGACAATGACGCTGCTGATGTGACAGCACGGCCCGCTCCTGCAGCGGCACCACGGGCCAAGAGACCGGCACCGGCTGCACCTGCCACACCCGCAGCAGCAAGACCTGCGGCTGTGCCCACGGCAGAACCTGCCCCCAGTTGCGGTGCACCGGAGATCAAGCCCGCCGCAATGCCCGGTGCAAAAATGGCCAGACCGAAGACCGCAATTGCTGCAAGAATGTGAGCCGCGGCCTGTTCCAACGTGATGTCACCGGTGGGTGCAGCGGTGAGTGTGCCAAACAGCGTTGAGCCAATACCCACAACAATGGCGAGGACCATGAGCTTGATGCCGGAGGTCATGACATTGCCGAGAACACGCTCAGCCAGGAATGAGGTCTTCCCGAAGAGTGCGAAGGGCACGAGGATAAATCCAGCCAAAGTGGTGAGCTTGAACTCGAGGATAGTGATGAAGAGCTGGACCGAAAGAACGAAGAAGGCGAGGAGTACGATGATCCAGGCTAGGAGCAACACGACAATGGTGACGACATTGTCGAAGAATGAGGTGAAGCCCATGAGGCTTCCCGCCTGATTAAGCAGCGGCTGCGATGCCGTGAACCCTGTGCTCGCCACAAAGCCGGGCCGCATCAAGTCAGCTGCCGTGAGTGTGGCACCCGAAGCCTTCAATCCCAGGCTGGCAAAGGAATTGAAGATGATCGAGGACAGGCTGGCGAAGTTGTTCAGGAGAAATGCGAAGAAGCCGACATAGAGGATCTTGCGGATCAACTGCCCCACGACATTATCTTCGTGGGAGAGCGACCAGAACAGGCCAGCGAGAATGATGTCGATTGCCACCAGTGTCGAGGTCAGAAAGCTGACATCGGGGCTCAGGAGTCCAAAGCCTGAGTCAATGTAGGTGACAAAGGTCTGGGTGAACTGGTCGATGATGTTGAGATCGTCCATGGCGCAATCGCTACCTTTGAAGACAGAAGTTCTCGGTCCTTGGGCAGCAATGAGATGCCCAAGGTTGTTGGTGTGATGCCGTCAGATCATTCGCCCTGCGCTCATCCCCTCCGCGTCCTTCACGCGGAGGATAAGGATGCAGCGCCCAGAATCATGGCGTGTAGGCGGTGCCGTCCCCGACAAAAGTCTGGAATCGAAGTCGAGACTCTTCCTGTGAGGACAAGGCTCGCGCCCTCTCCAGGGCCTGTGCCCGCTGTTCGACCGCCATCAGGTTCTGGAGTTGCAGCTGCTGCTTGATGCCAAGGCCCAAGAGCTCGTTTCCTGCTTGCTGGACTTGCATATTGCCGACAGCGCTACCGGATTTGGCCAGAAGATCGGCGAGGACTGTACCGTCTTCCGTTGTGCTTTCGACGACCTTGGCCTGCAGGCTCATGCTGCGTTTGAAAGCTGACAGGGTCTCATCCCAGCGGGTCCTGGCTTGCACCAAGGCCTGATCATTTGTGAGGGCTGTAGCGTAGGCATCGGGGAACAGGTCCTTGAGCTTGGCATCGGTCTCCGTGACCTTGAGCGCAATGCCATTGGCTTCATCCAGCAGCGACTTGATCTCGTCCATGGAGCCCTTGATGTCGCCGGCCACCGATGATCCCAGCTGTTCGAGATTGAGGTCCATCCTCAAGAGCATCTGGGCTTCATTGGTAAGCTGCTTCACCTGGTTCTCGATCTCGGTCAGAGACCGGATGGCGGTCAAGAGGTTCTCCTTGTAGTTCCATGGATCCCAGACGGTGACGGCGGACTGGGCTGGCTTCACCATGAAGGTCGCAGCGACAGTGCCTGTGGCCAAGGCCAGACTGGCAGCCAGCACAACATGAATTTTGAGTGATCGTGTACGCATGGGTTACTCCTATGACTGAGATATTGGGGTTTGGGTCTGCGCCGTCCCGTCGTCCGGATTGTTGCGAGAGTACCCGGCATTTAAAGTTGCCTTGGCAATCATTTGGGCCTCGTCTTCGAAGCCTTTGGCCTTGAGAAAGGCGATGACAAAGCCGACTTCGTCATGTTCCCTCAGCAGTTGATCCATGAGCCGGTGGTCTTCGGGCCGTGAGGCGCTGCAAATGGCCAATGCCAGGGGACCGAGATTGAGTTCAAACAACCGGTTCCCGCGTGCCGTCTGGGCGTAGTAGTCCTGCTTCGGTGTGGCCCGCGAGATGATCTCGATCTGGCGCGCATTGAGGCCAAAGCGCTCATAGATATCCCTGATCTGCGCCTCGATCGCCCGGTCATTGGGCAGGAAGATGCGGGTCGGGCAGCTCTCGATGATAGCTGGTGCAATGGTGCTGGAGGCGATGTCTGACAAAGATTGTGTGGCAAAGACCACGGCGACATTCTTCTTGCGGAGTGTCTTCAACCAATCGCGGATGCGTTGGGCAAAGAGTGGCGAATCCAGAAACAGCCATGCCTCATCCAGGACCAGCAAGGTTGCTCTGCCGTCGAAGCGGGATTCGAGGCGATGGAAAAGATAGGTGAGTACCGGCAGAACTAGCCCCTTGGTCTCCATCAGGTCTTCGAGTTCGAAGTGCATCACACTGGAGAATGAAAAGCGGTCTTCCTTGCCATCCAGCAACGTGCCCCAAGGACCTTCCAGCGTGTAGGGCTGCAAGGCTTGTCTCAGTTTGTTGGATTGCAGGAGGAGCGACAGACCTGTGAGTGTGCGCTCCGTCTTCGGTGCCGAGGCCAGATTGGTGAGCGCGGCCCACACCTCATCTTTGACGGCGGGGTCGGTGGCAATGCCTTCGTGGGACAGCATCGAGAGGATCCAGTCGCGTGCGAAGGCCCTTGCTGAAGCCTCATCAATGTCAGCCAAAGGCTGAAACGCAATCCCACCGCCAATCGAGAGATCAAGAGCAGTGCCTCCCATCATCAGGACCGCAGCACGGGCGGAACGTCCCTTGTCAAAAATGAAGACTTGAGAATTGTCATAGCGCCGGAATTGAAGCGCGAGCATCGCGAGCAGAACGGATTTGCCAGCACCCGTCGGACCCACAATGGTGGTGTGCCCGACATCGCCGACATGAAGGTTGAGCCGGAACGGTGTGGAACCCCGCGTTGCAGCATGCAGCAATGGCGGCCGATCGAGATGCTCGTTCCAGTGCGGACCGGCCCAGACACTTGATGCCGGCATGATATGCGCGAGGTTCAACGTGTGGACAATGGGCTGGCGGACATTGGCATAGAGGTGTCCCGGCAATGACCCAAGCCAGGCTTCGACGGCATTGAACGTCTCCGTGATGCAAACGAAGCCCTTGGCATTGATCACGCGCTCAATCTGTCGCAGCCGCTCATCGGCTTCGGTGGATGATGCAGCCGTCACGGTGACGGTTGTCATGACATAGCCAAAGGCCACATCGCCTGATCCCAAATCTTCCAGCGCCTCATTGGTCTCGGCCGCTTTCGATGCCGCATCGGTGTCGAGCAGCACCGTCTCCTGATTGAACAGAACTTCGCGCAGGATGGCGGCAACCGACTTGCGCTTGGCAAACCATTGTCGGCGCTTGCGCGTGAGAAGTGTCTGCGCTTCGGATCGATCAAGTGCAATCCAACGTGTCACCCAGCTGTAGCTGATGGCGAGATCATTGAGAGCATCAAGAAGTCTTGGCGTTGTGGCGCCCGGCAATCCGAGAACCGTGAGAGTCCGCAGATGCTGATCACCCAGCTTCGGTGCCATGCCGCCCGTGAAACTCGTGTCCGCAAGAAGCGCGTCGAGATAGGCCGGGATGGCCGGGACCGAAACCATATGGTTCTTGTTGGACACCCGGCCATGCAGATGGGTCAGTGTCTCTTCATCATTGAGGAAGCGCACTTCAGGCAGTATCGTCGCCAGAAGATCAAGGGCGCGTTCGGTCTCAGCAATGAAGCTATCGCGCCATTCAAAACCCCGCGACTCCGACGCCCCGCGCTCATCATCACCCCGTTCAACCAGATAGCTTCCGGCCTTGTCTTGGGTCTCCGCAGGTGGCAACCAGCACAGGGCCAATGTGTAACTGCTTTCGAAGTGACCAGCTTCAGATTCAAAGCCTTTGCGTCGTTCCTCGTCTACCAGCAACGAAACTGGGTCCGGGAAGTCGGACAGCGGATAGCTCGACGCCTCCTTCCGTGCCGCCTCAAAGAACAGTGCCCAGCCCGAGCCAAACCGCTTCAGCACATTGTTGATGCGGGCTGTGACAGCAATGAGTTCGGCTTCCGTGGCGCTTTCGAGGTCTGGGCCGCGATAGCCTGCCAGGCGCATGAAGCTTCCGTCCTTGTTCAGGACGATGCCGGGTCCGACCAGGAATCCCCAAGGCAGATAGTCGGAGAGAAGCTTAGGCTTCCGCGCATACTCTGTGAGGTTCAGCATGACAGGAACCCCTTGTGCCGTGCGTGCCGGGAAATGACTTCGGCGAACTGCGCGTCTTTCCGTGCCGCCGTTGCTGCAATGGCGTGACCCACCACCCAGACCAGGAGCCCGACGATCCAGAGACGAAGGCCCAGACCAAGGGCTGCGGCCAGCGTGCCATTGAGAATGGCAATGCCGCGCGGTGCGCCACCCAAGAGAATGGGTTCGGTCAGGGAGCGGTAGAGCGGAACTTCAAAGCCGGGGAGATGGGTGTTCGACATGTTTGAAAATCCTCAGACCAATGCGCCGCCGCCAAAGGAGAAGAAGGCGAGGAAGAAGGAGGTGGCGGCAAAGGCGATGGAAAGGCCGAAGATGATCTGTATCAGACGCCTGAAACCACCCGATGTATCGCCAAAGGCCAGCGACAAGCCGGTGATGATAATGATGATCACCGCGACAATGCGGGCTACTGGACCCTCGATTGATTCCAGAACCTGGGTAAGCGGCGCTTCCCAAGGCATGCCGGACCCCGCCGCATGGGCGAGATGGGCCTGCAGCAACAATGCCCCCAGACTGACTGATGCCAGCAAGATTTTGGAACGCAGACGTGTTGACCTCATGATGGACTCCTGTGTGTTGTGAGGGGATTGCGGCGTGAGAAAATGGGAGTGACCTGGTAGTCGCCATCGAGGGTGAGGCCTTCGACCTTGGAGACTTCTGTCACTTTGCGGGACGCACCCCGGCCTTCGAGAAAGACCAGCACATCGATGGCTTCTGCAATGAGACGGCGTGGCACCGTGACAACGGCCTCCTGCACCAGTTGCTCGATACGGTAGAGCGCACCCCGCGCTGAGTTGGCGTGTACCGTGGCGAGTCCGCCGGGATGACCCGTGTTCCAGGCTTTGAGCATGTCGAGGGCTTCAGCACCTCTCACCTCACCGACAATGATGCGGTCGGGACGCAGACGCATGGTGGAGCGCACGAGATCGGCGAGTGATACAAGGCCCGGCTTGGTCCGAAGCGTGACGCAATCCTCTGCCGCACAGTTGAGTTCGCGCGTGTCCTCAAGAATGACAACACGATCCAGTGTCGCTGCCACTTCTGCCAGCAGCGCATTGACCAGTGTGGTCTTGCCAGAGCTGGTGCCGCCCACCACGATGATATTGGCTTTGGCGAGAACAGCTTCTTTCAGAACATCCGCCACATGAACAGGCATGATAGATTGATCGACATAGTCGGTGAGCCGGTGCACGCGCTTGGCAGGTTTGCGGATCGAGAAACACGGCGCCGGAGCGACTGGCGGGATCAGGCCTTCAAATCGCTCGCCGCTGTCTGGCAATTCTGCACTGACTATTGGCGCACGGTCATGGACCTCCAGCCGAATGTGACTGGCAATCAGTCGGATGATGCGCTCGACTTCAGACCACTGCAGAACAGTGCCTGTGTCGGATCGTCCAGTATCCAATCGGTCAATCCAAAGCTTGCCATCCGGATTGACCATGACTTCGACGACCTGGGGATCAGCCAAGGCCTCGGCAATGGCCGGACCAAAGGCAGTCTTTAACATGGACCTGCGGCGGGAAATGGCCTCTTCGCTAAAACTTGTGATCTTGTTATCCACGGGACCCTCCCGTGATTTGAGACGAAGCACCCGGCACCGCATCCGGCGGGGAGGACGCAGAGCTTTCCCTCTGCGGTGCCGGGGCTTCTCCCCCACGCACGGGTCCCGCAGGCCCGGGCGAAGAGGAATGTGAAGAATGTTGCGAAGTTGATCGGTTCTCGACTGTGTGTCCGTCGAAATCCCGGAGCAGCAAATCGGGATCGTTGCGCGCGACCTTCTCAAGGACTTCGCTGACGAGGGAATGCGAACCTGCAATCCGACGGCCTAGTTGCGCAATAAAGGCTTCGAAGCGCTGGTGACCCTTGGCTTTGGCCGCATCCTGTTCGGACCGTGGCAGCGGCGGTGTCACCGTCAAGAAATACTGGATGAACAGGCCAAAGCTTTCGATCACCACTTGTTGGTGCCGGTCAATGAGTTCGACCCGGCGTGTCAAATGATCGAGGCGGCGCTGCAGGCCACCATCACGCGACAAATCACGCTCGGGATCCAGCAATAGCTTCAAGGCCCGTTCCGTCAGTTCGGACTTGTTCTTGGAGGGGTCCTTGCACGCGAGTGTCAGCTGGTCGGCAATGAAGCGCGAGACATTGACCGTAATCTTGATCTTGGAGCTGAGGCGGCGTTTTTGCATCATCACACCTCGAAAGCCGGAAACTTGTCGTCGTTGTCAGCCTGCTCGACGCCATAGGCGCGAGCCGCAGCGGAACGAGCAAGTGGGTCGGTATTGGACGTGCCTTGGGCAAAGTCGTCATCAGCGAGGCCAAGATCTTCAGATGGAGCGAAGTCATCTTGCTTAGGTGTCTGCTGCTCACTCCATGGCTCACGGGTCAGGCCGCCACCTCCGTTGGCCTCTCCATGCAATTGGGCAAACCAGGGCTTCTCAAGCCGCGTGTCTTCGGGTCGGACATGCCCTTCCCAGTCATGGGGCGTTTGCGGGGGCCGGTCAGCATAGGTGCCTTCTGCGAGAATAGGGGGCGGCAGAATGCGCCCCTTGAAGTTATCGTCCTCGTAGTAGCGCAGCTTCTTGGCCTTGATGGGCTGCACCCCTGAAACCAGAACTAGTGCTTCATCGCTCGGAAGCTGCATGACTTCGCCGGGCGTCAGCAGTGGACGTGCTGTCTCCTGACGGCTCACCATCACATGGGCAAGCCAAGGGGCGAGCCGGTGACCGGCATAGTTCTTCTGCGCCCGAAGCTCGGTTGCCGTTCCCAGTGAATCGGAGATGCGCCGCGCTGTCCGTTCGTCATTCGCAGCAAAGGCAATGCGGACATGGGCATTGTCGAGAATGGCGTTGTTCTCGCCATAGGCCTTGACGATCTGATTGAGGGATTGGGCAATGAGATAGGCCCGGATGCCATAGCCCGCCATGAAGGCCAGTGCCGTCTCAAAGAAATCCAATCGCCCCAGCGCCGGAAACTCGTCCAGCATCAGCAGCAGCTTGCGACGGGTCTTGCCCTGTTGCCCTTCCAGTGACTCCGTCAGCCTGCGGCCGATCTGGTTGAGGATCAGACGGACCAGCGGCTTGGTACGGGAAAGATCGGCAGGGCGGTATGACGAGATAAAGCGAAATAGGCTTCTTGGCTTCCATCAAATCGGCGATGCGCCAATCACAGCTGCTGGTGTTCCGAGCCACAACAGGGTCGCGGTAGAGCCCCAAGAAGCTCATGGCGGTGGAGAGAACGCCAGAGCGCTCGTTCTCGGATTTGTTCAAAAGCTCGCGGGCAACGGATGCCACCACTGGATGGACATGTGGCTCCTTGCCGGTACCCAGATGATTGGTCGACATCATCACGCGCAGGGTGCGCTCAATGGAACGTGACGGGTCCGACAGGAAAGATGCCACCCGCGCCAGGGTCTTCTCTTCCTCGGCATAGAGAACATGGAGGATCACCCCGACAAGCAGCGCGTGGCTGGTTTTCTCCCAATGGTTCCGGCGTTCGAGTGCGCCTTCAGGGTCAACAAGGATGTCGGCGATGTTCTGGACGTCTCGGACTTCCCATTCGCCTTTGCGCACTTCCAGTAGTGGATTGTAGCGGGCACTCTTGGGATCAGCTGGATTGAACAGCAGGCAGTGGGAAAACTTCGACCGGAAGCCGGCCGTCAGCTGCCAGTTCTCGCCCTTGATGTCATGGATAACCGTGGAATGTGGCCAGGTAAGCAGTGTCGGGATGACAAGGCCAACGCCTTTGCCCGATCGCGTTGGCGCAAAGGCCAGCACATGTTCCGGGCCGTCATGGCGGAGATAGGCCTCGCCCAACTTCCCCAGAAATACGCCATGTCCGGCAAACAGTTTGGCGCGCTTCAGGTCTTCAAATTTGGCCCAGCGAGCCGAACCATAGGTCGTGACGTTCTTGGTCTGCCGTGCCCGCCACAAGGAACCAGCGATAGCGACTACAGTGCCTGCCAATCCGCTGCCACCTGCCAGCATGCCTGCTGTCCGGAACAAATCCGGCGCATAGGCTTCATAGGCATACCACCATTCGAACAGACGCCATGGCGCATAGATAGGCTGGCCCAAAAGTGTCGTGAGCGGTGCGCCCAACCGCGGCTGGTTGCCCAGCATTGCTGCTGCCCATTGTGTCGAAGCCCAGAGGCCCCCACCCACAATCGAGACAACAAGGCATCCCTGCCCGAGAAGAACCTTCGTCGGCGACATTCTGCGTCCATTCGGATTGTACACCGGAACTACTCCGGAATGTGGATGCAGCATCACCTCGATCAGGTGATTTGCTCAATTGGGAAAGGCAGGAAAAGGAGGGAAGGTAAGTGAGTTTTTGGTCTGCGTTACAAAGAGACGTATGCATCCAATGTATCTCGAATAGGCATGAGCCAAACTCTCGCCACTCAACAGCTGGGTCCAACAGGTGGTAAAGTGGCGCCTAGTATCAATTGACACATGCACTAGAAGCAAATCTTGCTAACTGGAGCACCCTACTAACTCCGTTCGGGGCTTTCCATGTACAGATAAAGTCGTTGTGCACACTGGCAATGATCCCTCTTCAAGACTTTTAGTTGGGATGCTACCCTTATTGGAAAGTGAGTTTGAGATTGGCCGGAAACGCGACATTTATTAGGGCGGAAGCTACGCAAGCATGGCTGAGCCAGTTCGATCCCGAGGATCAAAGTCTCGCGACTGATCTTTTGCGTGGAATGATGCTTGTGTCAGCTGATCAATTCCGCGATCGAATTCGGGATCAAATCCTGAAGGCGTTGGCCGACGGCGATACGCCACTCGGCCTCTACGTTGAACGCGAACTTCGGCATCGAAGCGGCATACCGCACCGCTTATTCAAAGAAGCGAAACGCAGAGTAAAACGTGCATTTGGCGTTGGACCTAAACCAATAGAGCCAACAATGGCATATGACGCCGATGTAGGAAGTGAAGGTCTAGTCGCGCACATCGTATCGGAACTCTGTCGCGAGAACCGAAAAACCATGTTCAATCATCCCGGACCAGACCAAATTAGGAAGAACAAGATACGTCGCTTTATTCTTGTAACCGACTACATCGGTTCAGGTAAGCGTGCTTGGACATATCTTCAAGCAGCGTGGAGAGTTCGATCCGTGCGAAGCTGGTGGTCTGCACGTGCGACGAAAGGAATAAGATTCGAGGTCATAGCATACGCTGCCTCCCCCCGCGGGGAGAGCAAGGTAGGGGGTCACCCATCGCAGCCAAAAATTCGAGTTGCGATCACCAGTCCGACGATTCGAACAGTATTCGGCAGCCGAATGAAGGAAATTCATGAGCTCTGTGCGAAATATTCGCCCATCAAGAATAATGATCCGCTTGGCTTTGATGGCGTCGGCGCTCTTATCGCATTTGCACATGGAGTTCCGAACAACACGCCCCTTATCTTGCACAAAAAGAGTGCGAACTGGAGACCTCTTTTCCCTGCTCGCGTCACGTCAGCAACCCGGCAGGAGTTTGTAAGCGACGAGGTTTCCACCGACGTGGTCCGTGCTCGCTTGCTGGCCATGCGTCAGAGAAAACTTTCCGACTCCAGTTGGATCGCAACCGCCAAACCGCACACAAAAAAAGTGCTGATGGTGATGGCGGCACTGCACCAACGGCCACGTCATATCGAAGCTATCTCGGGCCGTACAGGATTGACTATCATAGAGGTCGAAAAGGCCCTCATCTATGCGCTTTCCCATGGCTGGATAGATGGACGCAACCGAATGACCGACGACGGCCATAGCCAATTGGCGCAAGCGCGAAAGGATGTATCATCGGAAACGGTCCTTCCCAAAGAGCCAGAAGAATTCTATTATCCGTCGATGTTGAGGGCGCCGGCGGGGGTGTCTAGTTGATGCCGGGTTACCGGCACCAGACGGGTGGACCTACTGCCCGTCTTCGGGAGGCAGATTACTGCTATCCTTTGAACCAGCGTCCGCTTGAGGCTAAGTCATGTCACACAGTACCGCCTGCGGCGGATCGTGGCGATGTCTTACTCTACTGCGCGACATGTCTCACCCTTTGGGTGTCGAAGTAGATGTCTCGTTGGCGCCCTCAACTATTCAAAAAGCGCGGGCAAGATGCTGGAATTGCTACTGAGATATTGAGCAACGCTTTATTAGTCGCAGAAGTCACAACCGCAGTCAGGCCAACGCAGCCACCGATATTTAGTTTGCGTCATCTGGCCCACTATACCGACACTGATTATGGACTTTTGCGCAGTATTGTTTCAAGGGAACACCTAAATCCATATCGAATATTCCGCATTCGAAAACGTGCCTCTGAAACAGGCGAGAGGCGATATAGGATTATTGCCGTCCCGGATCCTAGTTTGATGAAAGTCCAACGATGGATCTCGCAAGAAATCTTGAGTAAAACGGAACCACACTCCGCGAGTACTGCGTTTTCGAAAGGAGATACACTATTCGCAGCCGCTGAACCACATTGCCAGTGTCGCTGGCTCATCAAGCTCGACGTTCAAAACTTTTTTGAGTCGATAAACGAAATCGCCGTCTACAGGGTATTTCTGTCACTCGGCTACCAGCCGCTCGTTGCGTTCGAACTTGCAAGGCTCTGCACTCGACTTCGTACAACTGAAGCTCGCTCTCGTCCACAATGGTTTGTGCGCTGGTGGCAATGGATGACCATTCTAGCCTACCAAGTATGGAGGAGTGACAAAGGAGCGAGAATGGGCCACCTTCCTCAAGGCGCACCAACGAGTCCCATGTTGGCCAATTTGGTGGTCCGAGATTTTGATCGCTTGGTCTCCACAATAGCGAGCGAGCAAGGTTTTGTTTACACTCGGTATGCAGACGATATTTCATTGTCCACGACATCAAAAGACTACTCAAGAGAAAAGTGCAACGTGGCGATTGGGAAGGTATATGCTGCGATGGGAGAGTTTGGGCTATCGCCGAATGCCACAAAGACACGCATCGTGACACCAGGAGCTCGCAAAGTAGTGCTCGGGCTATTGGTGGATGGCCGCACGCCGAAATTGCTGAGGACTTTCAAGGCAAGTATGCGGCAACACCTCTACTATTTGGAGCACCCGAAGATTGGTCCCACATTACACGCGAAGGCTCGGGGTTTCACATCTGTTGTCGGCGTGGAAAATCACCTTTTCGGTCTGGCAACATTTGCGGCACAGATCGAGCCACAGTACGGAAAGAAGTGTATAGAAAGGTTGCAAAAAATCGATTGGCCGCTTTGAAGGCAACTAGGTTTGGGCAAGAACGTCTTTGACGCGGATGATTGCTCCGGACAAGTCTCTCCTAATTTCATCGCCCGGAATACGTACCGTCCGAATTCCCAGTGCCAAAAGCTTTTCTGTGATAGATGCGTCCTTCGCCTTCTGCTTGGCTCGCGAATGATGGCCACCATCGCAAAAAACTGCGACGCGCTGGTCAGGGAAATATAGGTCAGCTTCCGTAACCAAGCCGTCAGTATGACGGAATTCCAAGTCGTTCCAGAGGTGATACCATGAAGGAAAAGTTGATCCATCGTTCATGATAAGCATCTGGCACACAGGAAACAGCTTTTCTTTCGCCAGTGCTTGAATCACAAATAATTCTATAGGGGTCTCGGCGCCCCAAACACGCCGGGCTTCCACCTTGCCGAAAGGTGTAAAAAAAAGCTTTCTACGATGCTTTTCGTATCGAGCTTTCATCTGCTGAGATGGCATATTGATTTCAATTGTGAGGGGCTCGTCTTCGTCAGGCACTTCCGTCGCAAGGAAGAACTGGTCGGCTACGATGCCTACCTCGTCAAAAAAGCCGCTTCTTTCGCCGTCCAAATAGCCCGGCATATTCCCAAAGAGTGACCAGGTGCCAGAAAATGGGTTGTAGCCGGAGTATATTGGTTTGGTTGCAAGCCACGAACTGAGATCGAGTTTCGCAACGAGATCAATCGAAGTATCCCGGACTTTGCCCCGCTTCGACGCTGGGATAAGCGTTATTGCGAAAGGTCGCACCTGAAGCAAACTGTCCACATAACCGGCTTGGACGCAGCTCAGGACGAGAGAAACTAGCTGGAATTTCGTGCCGCGTTTCCGGAATAGTTCAACCTCGGCTTGACAGGGCTTATCATGCAAAGTTCCAGCTGCAGCTTCTGCCATCGCTTTCGTGACCGGCTGAATTCCACCAAGATCAAACGTGGCGACTCGGATAAGCTCGGGCACCGATGACCAGTCGATGGCGAATGGTGGTTTCGGAAGAATGCCATAACTCGGATCTGCTAGTAGTTGGACCGGTCTATTCCTAATCATTGCAGAACTCTAACTCGTCGTTGCGCCGCACTACAAGATGAAAAACTGGACAAGCGAGGTCACAGTTGATTTCTGAACCGGTCCGCTCTTGTCTGAGCATAGGTATATCTCGAATTGCGTTCAAAGAATTGGTGTCGCGATGCACATCCAATAGAGAGTAAAGAACGGATCAGGGAGTCGTGCAATTTGACAAACTCAACACGATGCAAAGCTCTATCGGCGAATCTAAGAAATCCCCAGTCCCCGCTGCCGAGAGTGGTTCCAATCCCAGTTGATGCCTTGTGCGCTGACCGTCCCCGAAACCTCCCTCCCCCGGAACCGCTCCATCTGCGGCTGCCATGGCACGAGGGTGAATTCCTTGGCATTTTGCACGATCGCATATTTGCCGCTAGCAAGGTGTGCAGAGCGCACGTAGGTACCAGTGACATTCTCACCTTCCGAAACATTCACGTGCGTGAGGCCAATTTGGGCTGACATCAATGCTGACGTCCGCCGAATGTCGCGCTCGCGTAACTGATGCAGCAAGTTGCGCGTTGGCTCGAAGGTTTCTGCTTCCGAGAATTTCCCAAGTGCGTTTGCGACAAGCCATTGGCGGCGTCGTGAGAGTGCTGAGCGAACATCGCTACCGAATCCAGCGTTGCTCAGTTGCTCAGGCTTTGCAGTCAGCAGTTCCCTATCAAGCCAGGTCGCCCCATCCGCTTCGGTCAGCCGTTCGAGATTGAGGTAAGACAGAATGCGCAGTCGCGTTCTTGTCTTGGCGTCGCCTTCACTCGTCTGGTTTTCGATGGCGATGATCATGCCTTTCTCGGGCACGAACTCTGGCCGCTGATGACCGACATCGGCGTAGTGAACCCGACCATCAATCCCATCAACGACGACATAGTGCCGGTCGTTGATTTCATCGGTGAGGCCGATGCCTGCGACACGACCCACAATGCGGTTCCCGGCCTTGGTTGTGTCGAACATGACGAAGCTGCCACTTGGACGCACTGTGCCAACCTCGCGCAGGGCGCGGTGCATGGTCTTGATGATGTCACCCCGCTGCCCGAGGGATCGCAGCTTGGTCTCAATGTCAGGGGCGACTTGCCACACGCCGGTTTGCTTCTCTTCGGCCAGCCCAAGTGACTGCAAGCCTTGAGCCGCCCCATGTGGCTGGCATGGGTCTGCCGGTCCTCGGGCGGCATGGCGCTGATCACCAGAAATCCACGGTCCACATGTTTGAGTAAAGAACGGTCAAGCCGGGTGAAGCGTTCGGCGTTGACCTCACGTGCGAGTTTGAGCGTCATGTCGCTATTCAAGTTCAGGTCCCAAGTTCGAGGCTGAGCAGTTCCCGCGCCCGCTTGCGGAAGCCGTGGCGATGTAATCTTTGGTGATGACGAGGTCTTGGTCCAGGTCGTCTTTGCCCCGGATGACGATATGGGTGTGCGGCTGGCCTGTGTTGTAGTGATCGACGGCGATCCAATCGAGTTTGGTGTCAAGGTCGCGCTCTACTTGCGCCATGAAATCCCGGATGAAGGGCTTCAGGTCTTGCAAGCTGGGCACCATCCTCCGGTGAGACGATCAGCCGGAATTGGTGCCGGTCTTCTTCGCATTCGTCCAAAAAGGCAGTGCCATTCGGCTTCATCAAGGTCGCGGCTGTAGAGCTGACCCGCTTCTCCCTCGGTGTCACGCCATCCCGCTGGATGTAGCGCAGATGCGCACGCGCCGCCCCGAGATCACCGGCCTTGAACTTGGTGATCCGCGCCTTGACAATGACGCGGCGTTGTCGGCCGGGATAGAGACCCGCTCGCAGCCAGCGTTCCAAAGGCGGAGCCGCGCCCAATATGTGATCCCGTGAAGCTGCTCTGCCTCTGCCATAGACTTGGCCCGCAGACTGTGCGGCCCGCATGACTTGGTTGATGTAGCGGTCAAGCCGCGTGCCTTGCTTCCAGCCAATGCGGCCAAGCTTGGGTGTGAACGAGTCTGACATGGAAACCTCGCGAAGTAGTTGGAGTGGCTGCTCAGGGTTCACATCGTTCTTCGCGTTCTGAGTTCAAGATGCTGAGCAAGCATCTGCGGCGATATCAAGGCGTTGCTGAGCACGATGTCACATGGCGTTATGATGTTAGTGGTGCTGGCACATGGTCGCAATCATTCCAAAGACTTCCAACCAACCGACTGTCGCACTTCTTTTATCTTGCCCTCCAAAAAATCTGAACCTGGCACACTCTAACCTTCACAGAACTTCACTCGAAGAGATCGGCAGCGCGAACAGCGGTCCCCAGAACTTGGCCACGATCAACTGGTCCAAAGTAGCGGCTATCGAATGAATCACGATGCTGTCCGAGCACAAAAATCTCATCGGATTTGAGTGTCCGACAGCCTTTCCACACAGGCAACATCCGATGATTTGTGTCGAGATATTTTGCTCTTGAGACCAGTTTTCCATCGATGGATATGTGTCGTCCGAAGCGGCAAACGATGGAACCTTTAATGGCGCGAACAGGCTTCAGAAGCGGGGTTTGCAAGGGTAAATAACCCCGAGACGACGCATAAATTTCGACCCATTCTGGAGGTCGGATGACAGCAATTTCCCCAAAGTTGGGTTGTCGTTTGGACAACAAGTACAAGCCAATTGGAACGCTGTTTGATGCATTCCAAATGAACAGTGGAACAGGATTGATGAGCGGTTTCGCGGCTATCGCAGCAACAGCCAAGGCCGACACTACGAGCACCAATTCACGATGCTGAATGCTCATATCAGTATTCCGATGTGGAGTTGCGACGGCTGTTGAGTGACCATTCCCGCAGCTCTTCCTCGTGGTAATAGATACGCCCGCCATGCTTGCGGAACTTGGGTCCCGTGCCCATCCACCTCATGTTGTCGAGGGTGCGTTTCTTGAGGCGCAAATAGGTGGCGGCTTCATCAACAGTGAGGAAAGGTGACTTCGGAATATCGATCATAGTGGGCACTCCTGCATTTCATTTCGATGCTTGGAGTGTCACGCCGATGCATGATTTGCGGGAGTGTCGAAAATCAGAAATCGCGTTTTCGACACCCCTACAGGAGGTCGCGATAGCCGCCATTCATGAGTGCAAGGCCACACTTCGCAGCGCGTATGACTTTCGATTTGTAGCCACGGCTGTCATCAGTCCAGTAGGGGCCAATGCGGTCTGGGCCATAGAGAACTTCGGCAATGTCGCGATAGGAACGGCCTGCAAGGCGACCGTCCAAGGCCACCACGTAGTCGAGATATTTGCAATGACGTTTGTCAACGGCAAAAGACGCATCATCCGTCTCTCCGGAAAATTGGGTGAGGATACGCATGGTTTCGAAATGGCGGGACGCGGTACTCAGACCTTCATGAAAAAAAGACAGAACCGCATCCCCAAACATAAGTGAGCCGCGTTTGACCAATAGATTTATGCATTTTCCCAAGCCCTGAACACTGATCAATTCAGTGTCGATTCCAGCCAAAACTGCCCGCCTGCACTTGAATTTAGAAAGGGAAATAGCATCAATCTCATTGTCGTTTGCAGGTCGCGCGCGACAAGTTGCAGAGTGTGTAGGAAGCCCCGGTAACCAGAAAATATCTGCTGCGCCCGCAGATTTTTCTGGGTCAGCAAACAATACGAGGCCCCATGCTTCTGCTTCCAAGAATCTCCGCTGTGGTCGATACAGTGTTGCGCCACTTACATGTTTGATTGGCACCGGATAACCCGTGCGATTGATCCGAAAGTCGCGCTGGTACTCTGCGTTTCGACGCAGAAACTCCCATGCCCAACCCGCGTGGTCAAGCCCACGCGTGTAAGCATAGTCGTCCAAACACAGTTCCCAAGCCGTCCCGGTCTTCCGGACTTGGGGCATGACAAAGGTCTCGCGGTCCCGCGTGCGGCCACGCGGGCGGTGTTACCGTCCACTCTGTTTGATGGTTGTTGGCTCGACGAATCGAACAACCATACGTAGCAGCAACAATGAGTCACGATTGAGTCAAACGCGGTTGTGTCGGGTCGCAAATTCTCCCATTGCGAGTCCTTTGCCCCGCATGATGGCTCATGCGGGGCGTGTGCGTGGTGGTGTCAGTCACCCGGATTCCAGATCACGGCGTAGAGGTCTTCTTCGTCGGACCCGGCAGCGCGACCCAGATTGGCGTAGAGTTTCTTGGGGCCAAATTCAGGGGCGGCGATGGAGAGGCTGACATATTCCTTGCCGGAGGTTTCGCCCTTTTTCTGCCAGCCCGCGCCGATTTCGATGCCTTGGGTCAGAACCCGGAAGTCAGGTTGGCTGTCAGAGGTTTTCTGCTGGTTTGGCACGATGTCAATCTCGGCCTGGATGCTGACGGTGCGCAGGTGGCCCTTGTAACGACCGTCGTTTTCTTTGCGGACATAACCGATTGCAGTCATTTGAAGTCTCCTATTGGATGTTCGCTTGGGAACCATTCCCCGGCGATGCGTGACCGGAGATGGCCGCCGCCCGCAGCCTGAACCTGTTAAGGCCGCAACACCGTGGAGGACCCGAAGACACAGGTTTTTTGGAGCGAAGCGTCCGCGAGGAAGCCGCATCTTGCGGCGGGGAAAAAACTTGGGGACGAGGGTTTCGGGCGAGGACGGACGGCCATAGGTCATGCGCAAACAGCCGGGAATGGTTCTCAGGCAACACCCATGTGAAGGAGATCAGATGGCTGTGAGTGGTTTGACTGCGAAGTGAAATTGATGGCCGCTACAAGGGCCGACCTGCGCACCGTCAGCATTGTTGCAAGTGATAGTCGATTGCCAATTCACGCCGGAAATATTTGCATGGCAACCTGAACGACAGGGTTCTGACTCAAGGCATCGAAATCGGTGCGGCCTGTTCTGCGAAGGGCGAAACATCCGGCAAGGAATATGTCAGCCACTTCATTGTTGCTTTGTGTATGGCCCCAAGAAACTCAACGCCAATCTGATCGTGCAGCTTATCCGACGCAGAAAACCTCTCGCACTGATCGGATTTTGTGACTGGACACCACCACGCACACGTCCCGCACGAGCCGTCATGCGGGGCAAAGGAAAGCAGGCCCGAAGGCCTGCTCGTGGAGTTGAAGTGATGTGACAATTCTACGCAGTGAACAGGCTTGCCGCTGTGTTCCATCTATCAACAGCACTCACTCCACCCCGCTCGGTATAGGCCTTGGGCGGGAACTGGAAGTAAGGTGGCAGCCAATCCATCTTGTGTTCGCGGCCATTGGTGCCATTCAAGAAGTCCTTGATGATGCCCTTCTGCACCTTGGACGTTTCGCTCTTGTTGCCATCGGCAACAGCGGGTGAAGCGATGTCTGCCAGCATGGCTTGCACCACGTCCTTGCCACCCAGAAGATCAAAGAAAGTATCATCGGGACGCCAGTCATTGAGGGTGGCGCTGGTGGTCATGGCAACGGCTTCTGCTGTGGCTGTGCCGCAAGCCAAAGTCTCTGCCATGGCCAAAGCCAGAAGCCGCAATACATCGTCTTCGGGTAGTTTGAGAAGGCGGGCAAACAGGTGGGCCAAGCTGTAGTCATCGCCATTGGGCCTGACCAATTCGCTGCGGTCTTCTTCAAACCCGCACAAGGTCAGAAGTTCCCTGCGCCGTTCTTCAAAGGCAAGCAGTTGCCGGATTGGCAGCAACAGATGCCCCGATCTCGGGCTTTGCCGCTTTCATCGGTTCGGGCTTCACCATCCACAGATTGGAGCCGACAATCATGTGCGCCAGCACAAGACGAAGGGCAATCTGCGGGTGGTTCAAGAGTTCCAGCCGGATGCGGCAAGCCTGTGCAGTTCGACATAGTTCTGCATGGGTGCTGTGAGTTCGGGTTTTGCCGCCTTGGGTGTTTCGGCTTCGCCTGTCTCTTGCTTGTCACGCTTGCGGGCCTCGGCCCGCGAGAGATAACCTTCGTGGAGTTCGACTTCGCCACGTTCTGACGCGGTGATGAACACGGCTCCGCCCTTCTTCTTCGCCGTCTTTTCAAAATCCCATTCATGGAAGCGGTCACCGCGTGGCATGACCTCCACGCGGGTCCAGCCTTGGGCCAAGAAGTTCGTCGCGCTTGGCGGCAATGGCCTTGTCCTGCAAGGCCCAGAAGCTGTCGGGATTGGCGAAATAACTCTCCTCGCCAAACAGGTCTGACACGATCTCACCTTGATAGGTGGCAAGGTCAAACAGGGCAGTCTTTGTGGAAATGTTCTGCCCGCCAAGCAACCAGCGCTTCAAGCCTTGGCCCATCGGGGCTTGCTGTTCCTCGTCCTCGTAGAGGGAAAGCCAGTCCTTTTGCTGCTGCTTTGAGGCCATGGTCAAAGCCCGCAAGGTTTCGGCGTCGATGTCTTCGCTGCGATACAGTTGCCTGATCTTCGGTGCCAGATTGGCAATGGCCAGTCGGCGCTTCACTGTGAGTTCTGTGACACCAAAGACATTGGCGATATCTTCAATGCTGCGGCCTTCCTTCAACAGCCGCTGGAAGGCCTCGAACTGGTCCATGTCGTCCATGGGAAGATGGGCAACATTCTCAATCAATGACGCTTCAACCGCTGCTGCGTCATCGCCTTTGGCCATGATGGCGCAAGGCACGGCTTCAACTTCAAGCCCTTCCTTTTCCAAGGAACAGGCAGCAAGGAAGCGCCTTCTTCCGGCAATGATTTCGTAGCCGCGTCCATTCTTGCGAACCAGAAGCGGTTGCAGAATGCCGCGTTCCTTGATGCTGGGTATCAAGTCTTTGTAGTCAGCCTTCTTCACGCCATGCCTGACATTGACCTTGGCAATGGCAAGTTCTGACAAAGGGATATGCATAAGTTCCATGATCGTTACTCCGTGAGTTGGGGTTGGGAATTGGCGCTGAACAGGTCCATCTGGTTCCGTGCCACATCGTCAAAGAGACCGATGTCACAGGGCTTTTGCAGCCTGTCGGAACCAAGGGGATGCGCGGCCAGCGCCTCAAGCCGCGCCTTCATCGAAACGGGGCGAACGCCGGGGACCAGCGCTTGCGGTCCAATGGCTGTCGCTTCCGTTTCGAAGGGGATGGGAGTGGCGGCAGTCATGCCGCTTGCTCCAAGTCAGTTGTTGATTGTGCTTCGGCCTTGAAGGCCAGAATGAAGTCGCAAGCCTTGGAGGCAAGGCTTGCCGCCTTGACAATGGCCTTGGCGTCCTCTTTCAGGACTTGCAGCCAATTGCCGATGTAATCGGCATGGCGGACGGTGGGGACAATGCCAAGCGAAGCACAGACAAAGGCGGTTGCCATCTCGGCAACCAGTTCCTCGCGGGCGTAATCTACCGTCCCGAATTTGGTGGTGAGGTTGCGGTCAAGCCGCGTCTTGTGGCCTGTCCAGTGGCCAAGTTCATGGAAGGCCGTGCGATAGTAATTGATCTGGTCCGTGTAGGCGGTCTGGTTGGGAATACGGATAAAGTCTTCTGACGGCACATAGAAGGCCTGATCGCCACCGATGCGGAAATCCGCACCCGTGGCAGCAATCAAAGCCTCGGCCTCCGGCACAATCTGCCGGTCGGTCTTGGCAACAGGTGCTGCAATCAACCCCACGGGCAAGCCGTCGCATTGCTCGGCATTGAACACCGTGTAGCGCTTCAAGAAATGGAATGGCTGACGGGTCTGTGCCTGTCATCCTTGGCGCGTTGCTGTTCCTTCTGCGGCACAAATTTGTCAGCGAAAATAGACGTGCGTTCCCTTCTCGCCTTTGCGCACACTGCCGCCCATGGCGATGCATTGCTTGAAGGTCACCCAATAGGGCGAAGCAAAGCCGCGCTCCTCAAGGGCAGACCACAACAACAGAATATTGATGCCGGAATAGCTGCGGCGGGTCAGGCCATTGACCGGAAGCCCCAAGGGGCAAGACTGTTTGCTGCTGGTCCAAGGCTGCACCCATGGCACGATGCCGCGTTCAAGTTCGGCAATGATCTTGTCGGTGATCTCACGATAGATATTCTCTCTTCCAATCGCCTTCGACATCTGTGTTCCCTCCTTCGCATCCGAACCCCGGAAGATCCCATGGGGACGGGACGCTGCTTCGCTCTTCTCTTCCGCACCTGAACCCCGAGAGTGGGGTGGGCGGCGTCTTGCGACTGAAAAGACCCGCTGATTGAGGCGGGCTGCACCGAAGGCCGTAACGAAGTGAAGGACTGCGCGAATGAAAACGATGTCGAACTCTGTGAACTTTGAAATCCTGCGCAGTTGCAGGCCGCCGCAGCGGGTCTAGAAAGGAGCGCCGCCCACCCCGCGATCGCGGTTCTGGGCCAACAAAAAAGTCATCGCGCAGCGATGGCCGACACTGAACCAAGACGATTGAGTAGCGTCTGCTGAACAAGTCGAACACATAAACGGAGGAAACAATGACAAACAATCAACGTGACGCCGATACGTCCGTGTTGACTACATTGAATGCAATTTTCATCTCGATGGAATTGAGCAAGTCGACCTGGCTCATGACCTCGCTATTGCCGGATGGAAACGAAAAGATGTCGAAGTTCTCAATGAAGGCTGGTGACATTGACGCGTTGAAGCAGCGACTGCATCAACTGCGGAGCAAGGTGCAGCCGAATATTCCAATCATCTCAATCCACGAAGCGGGACTGGATGGATTTTGGGTCCATCGTGTCCTGGAGCAATGGAACATCGAAAGTCACATTGTCGATGCCGCGTCGGTTGCCACGCCGAGGCGAAGCAGGCGTGCGAAGACAGATCGGCTTGACGGCGAAACGCTGGTGCGGGCGTTGCTTGCGTTCAAGCGTGGGGAACCTCGGGTTTGTTCGATGGTCGTGCCACTTGACCCTGAAGAAGAAGATAGACGCCGCCACGGTCGTGAACGCCGTGTCCTAGTTGCTGAACGGGTGAAGATCGTGAACCGCATAAAGGGGCTGTTGTTTTCCCAAGGCGTCACCGACTTCAGACCATTGAACAAAGATCGCCGCACACGCTTTGCCAAACTGATGACGGGTGATGGTCGTGAATTGCCGACACGCCTTAAAGCGGAGATCATCCGTGGAATCGACCGGCTGGAACTCCTGTTGACCCAGATCAAAGCTGTGGAGGTACAGCGTGAGGAAGAGGTCGCAGCAGAGCGCGCAAAAGTACCTTTACCCGTGGGTGTTGCAAAACTCATGACCCTGCGTGGCATCGGGTCCGACTTCGCAGATGTGCTGTGGTCGGAAGGATTGTTCCGTGACTTCGCCAACCGAAGAAAGCTCGCGTCCTATGCTGGATTGACGCCGACACCGTGGCAAAGCGGGTCAATCGATCAGGAACAAGGCATGTCAAAAGCTGGCAATCACAGACTGCGAACGGCAATGGTGCAAGTGGCTTGGTTCTGGTTGTTGCATCAACCGGCGTCCGCGTTGTCTCGTTGGTTCCAAGCACGTGTGAGTGCGGGCGGAGTCCGTCGCCGCAAGCCCGTGGTCATCGCCTTGGCGAGGAAATTGCTTGTTGCGCTGTGGAAATTTGTTCGTGAAGGCACCCCTATCGAAGGAGCTGTCCTGAAATCAATCTGAATACCTTGATCCTGCGAATCCACCGGAATTGATCAGTTCCGGTTGATCCAGGGCTGGCGAACCTACCACCCTGTTGGCCACCATGCCGTCCGGAAGAATGGTCCCGCCACCCTGAGCCTTACCCTACGAAATAGGGAGTTTGGTGCAGCTGACACGATCAGCGACCGTATGTGAGTATGGACTGGTGAGAAAGCTCGCCATGCCATGGAACGGCTCAGACCTTGGATCAGAAGAAAAGAGGCATTGAATGAAAGGAAAGATGACTATGTCACCTTGTCGATGTTGACAACGATGTGTTCCCCATGTGAGCGGGGTGGGCGGTGCCTTGCGACTGAAGAGGCCCGCTGAATGAGGCGGGCCGCACCGAAGGCCGGAACGTCAGTGGAGGACTGCGCTCTTGAGGGCCTTGTCGATCAATGTTGTCTTTGAGAACTTGCGCAGTTGCGGCCCGCCGCAGCGGGCCTAGAAAGGAGCGCCGCCCACCCTGCGCACCGGGTCGGCCTTACTCAAAAATGCCGACGCGAAGCGGCGTCCACGCATGATCCTTGTCGAACCTGCGCCAGCGATCAAAGCCCGTCAGGGCCGAGACCAACATCATTGAGAGCGGTTTGAGACTTAACGTTGGGCTCGGTTCACGCGAGCGCGGCCGCGCATCTGCGCGGGGTGCTAAAGAACTGACATGTTCCTTAGACAATCACGAATTCCTTCGTCCGTTTCAGTCGCCATCCACTCATAGACAAGCTGTTGCAGCGTCGTCGGAACTGCACCTGCGTGAATCATGCGAAGGTCATGAATGTTCGCATGTTCTGGACTTTTAGCAATAACCAGGTCTCTCAGAAGGTAGACTGCAAAGCCTGTGACCAACATGTAGTGGGTCGCGAGTGAAATCTGCTCTTCAAGATATGCTCCGCAGATCAGCAATATTTTTCTCGGTTCACCCATTTTTGGCGCACCAATCTTTTGTACAATTTCATCAAGTACACGTGTGTCGACGTAGATCTCACGGCAAAGTTCCACTGGCATGTTCAGTTCACTTGCAAAGGCGACAGCTGCATCCAGCTTCGGCATTGAACAATCATGTGGCATGAACGCCAATATCTGGCAACGTTGGATGGAGACAGTGATCGCCGTTGTCGCCATCTCTTCAGCTCCAAGCTAAGACAAGGGCAGTTGAGAAAACGCGTAAATCATCACGTATTTTCCCATTCCGCCACGAGGTCTTTGGCTTCGACTTGGTCACCTGCCTTGACATGAAGGGCTGACAATGTTCCGGCGCGATCAGCGGTCAATGCCGATTGCATTTTCATGGCTTCGAGTTGCAGGATGATGTCTCCCTTGGCCAGCTTTTGGCCAATCTGGGCGACAACACCAATAACAAGACCCGGCATGGGCGCTGCAATGTGGGCGGGGTTTGACAACATCGGCTTTGGGGCGCGCAGACTTGATCGATTTTGCTTTGCGATCCGGCACGCTGATTTCGCGGGGTTGGCCGTTGAGTTCAAAGAAGACTTTGACCTGTCCGGTATCTGATGTGGCCCCGACCGTTTGCAAGACAATTTCCAGTCGCTTGCCGGAGTCAATTTCAGCTGTGACCTGTTCACCTTCGTGCATACCGTAGAAGAACGTGTGCGTGGCCAAGGCGCGGACCGGGCCATAGGCGCGGTGGCGGGCGCGATAATCCATGAAGACTTTCGGATACATCAGGTAGCCGTTGAGGTCTTCCTCATCCAAGACTTCGTCTTCATTGTCTTCGGTGCCAATTTTGAGATCGGCTTTTACTTTGGCGCGAATGGCGTTGATGTCGGCGGGTGGAAGTGCGGCACCGGGTCTTGTGGTGATGGCGGTTTCGCCCTTCAGCACTTTCTTGGAAATGGCTGTCGGCCAACCGCCTTCGGGCTGGCCGAGGTTGCCTTTCAACATATCAACAACGGATTCCGGAAACGCAATTTCGGTATGTGGGTCTTCCACCTGTTCGCGGCTCATGCCTTGCGACACCATCATCAAGGCCATGTCGCCGACGACTTTTGACGAGGGCGTGACTTTCACAATGTCGCCAAAGATCATGTTGGCATCGGCATAGGCTTGCGCCACATCAGGCCAACGTTCTTCGAGGCCCATGCTGCGGGCCTGAGCTTTCAGGTTGGTGAACTGGCCACCGGGCATTTCATGGAGATAAACATCGGAGGCAGGTGCCGCGAGGCCACTTTCGAAGGCTGCATATTGCGCCCGCACCTGTTCCCAATAATCGGAGATGGCACGCACGGCTTTGATGTCGAGCTGCGTATCACGCTCCGTATGACGCATCGCTTCTACAATGGAGCCGAGGCAGGGTTGCGATGTGCCGCCGGAAAAAGCATCCATAGCGGCATCTACAGCATCAACGCCAGCATCGGCTGCAGCCAGCACCGTGGAAGCGGCTATGCCAGATGTATCATGGGTGTGGAAATGGATCGGCAGGCCCACTGCTTCTTTCAGGGCCTTGATCAACACGCGAGCGGCGGCAGGCTTGAGCAGGCCAGCCATGTCCTTCAAGCCCAGGACATGGGCACCCGCCTTCTCCAATTCCTTGGCCATGCGAACGTAATATTTGAGATCATACTTCGCGCGTGCCGGATCGAGAATGTCGCCGGTGTAGCAGATGGTTCCCTCGCAAATGCGGCCTGCTTCATTTACCGCATCCATGGCGACGCGCATGTTTTCAACCCAGTTCAGTGAGTCAAACACGCGGAACACATCAACGCCGGTTTTGGCGGCTTGCGTCACAAAGCCTTCACCACATTGTCGGGATATGTGGTGTAGCCAACACCATTGGCCCCACGCAGCAACATTTGCAGCAGGTGGTTGGGCATGGCGGCGCGCAAGTCACGCAGGCGTTGCCACGGGCATTCCTGCAGGAAGCGATAGGCCACATCAAAGGTGGCCCCGCCCCAGCATTCGACCGAGAACAGTTGCGGCAGATTGCCGGCATAGGCAGGTGCCACGCGCAACATATCGATGGAGCGCATGCGGGTGGCAAGCAGGCTTTGGTGGCCATCGCGCATGGTGGTATCAGTGATGAGCAAGCGCTGTTCAGCCTTCATCCAATCTGCGACAGCTTGAGGACCTTGCTCCAACAATGTTTGCCGCAAACCATGGGCGGGTGCAGGATTGGCTTTTGGTGGGCGCGGCGCATGGGTACGCGCCGAAGGCTTCGGACGGCCCGCGGTTTCAGGGTGGCCATTCACGGTGATATCGGCGATGTAGGTGAGAATTTTCGTGGCGCGGTCACGACGCTTCTTGAATACGAAGAGTTCAGGTGACGTGTCGATGAACTTGGTGGTGCAGGTATCGTTGAGGAAGCTTGGATGCTTCAACAGGTTTTCAACAAAGGCGATGTTGGTGGCCACACCGCGAATGCGGAATTCGCGCAGCGCACGGTCCATGCGAGCGATGGCTTTTTCAGGGGTGGGCGCTGTGGCAATCATCTTGACCAGCAACGAGTCATAGTGGCGGGTGACAACTGCTCCTGCATAGGCCGTGCCGCCATCGAGCCGGATGCCCGGACCATTGGACGAGCGATAGGCGGTGATACGCCCATAGTCTGGGATGAAGTTGTTCTGCGGGTCTTCCGTGGTGATGCGGCATTGAATGGCGTGGCCGCGTAATTTCACATCAGCTTGTGTGGGTGTGCCCGTAGCCTCAGCCAGCGTTTTGCCCTCAGCGATCAGGATTTGAGCCTGCACAATGTCGATGCCTGTTACTTCCTCAGTAACAGTATGCTCCACTTGCACACGCGGATTGACTTCGATGAAGTAGAATTTTTTGCTGTCGATATCCATCAGGAATTCGACCGTACCCGCACATTCATAGTTCACATGGGCGCATATTTTTGCACCGAGACCACACACTTCGGCACGTTGCGCGTCGGTGAGATAAGGTGCTGGCGCGCGTTCAACCACTTTCTGGTTTCGGCGCTGCACCGTGCAATCGCGTTCAAAGAGATGGTAGAGGCCACCATGCTTGTCGCCAAGGATTTGCACCTCGACGTGGCGGGCGCGGAGGATCATCTTTTCGAGATAACCCTCGCCATTGCCAAAGGCTGCCACGGCTTCGCGGCGACCTTCGAGAATTTTTTCACGCAATTCGGATGCATTGTTGATGGCACGCATGCCACGACCACCGCCGCCCCATGATGCTTTCAACATCAGGGGATAGCCAACGACAGCGGCTTGTCGTTCGATCAAGTCAAAATCGTCGCCCAACACGTCTGTTGCCGGAATAACTGGAACACCCGCTGCCACCGCCACCTTGCGAGCAGAAGCCTTGTCGCCCACGGCGCGCATGGTCTCGGCTTTGGGGCCGATAAATGTGATGCCTGCATTTTCGCAAGCATCGACAAAATCCGGGTTCTCCGACAGCAACCCATAGCCCGGATGAATGGCATCAGCCCCACTGGCTTTGGCCACGCGAATGATTTCAGCAATTGAGAGATAGGCTTCAACGGGCTTCAAACCCTCACCAATCAAATAGGCTTCATCGGCCTTGAAGCGGTGCAGGGAGAGTTTGTCTTCCTCGGCAAATACCGCAACTGTCTTCTTGCCCAGCTCATTGGCGGCGCGCATGACGCGGATGGCAATTTCGCCGCGATTGGCAATCAGTATTTTGGAAAAGTCCATGCCTGAATTGCCCTTCGCTGCAAAATCAATTCTAGATGCTAGACTGGCTCAGATTGTGGTCCAGCGGCGCTCAGTTGACGACACTATTGCAGCTTCCACGACCTTCTGGATTTCATAGGCTTCGCGGAAGTCGGGGCCGGATCTTTGTCCTTTGCCAATTGCGCCGAGGAACTCAGCCATCTCGATGGCTTTGAGGTCATTGAAGCCCAATTGATGACCGCCCGCGACACAGAAGCCACCATAGGGTTCATGTTGGGGGCCAGCTTCAATGCGGGTGAAGCCCGCATGTTGGGCGTTGCCACCCGCTTTGTAGTACAAGAGTTCGTTGAGGCGTTCTTGTGTGAAGACAAGGCTGCCCTTCTCGCCCGTGAGTTCAAAGCCAAGCTGCATCTTGCGGCCCGTCTGGATCCAGTTGGCTTCAATGGTGCCGCCGCAGCCACGTCCGAAGTTGACGAGGATGCGGGCGACGTCATCAACGAGTACGGGTTTCATGTCATTTCCGCCACGTGTTGTGGGGCGTTGCTTGATCACGGTGCGAACATCCGCACTCACTTCAGCAATATCGCCCAACAGGAAGCGCGCCATGCCAATGATATGCGAGCCCAAGTCCGCGATGACGCCGGGACCGCCCGACGGATCAATGCGCCATGTCCATGGGTTTTGTGGATCATGCATATAGTCTTCGGCGTGAATGCCACGGAACCCCGTAATCTCGCCTAATTCTCCAGCCTCAACCATTTCCCGCGCCAGTTTGAGCAGTGGGTTCTTGATATAGTTGAAGCCCACTTGTGTGTTCACACCCTTGGCCTCAGCGGCTTTCACCATTTCGAGTGAGTCAGCGAGGGTTGGCGAAAGTGGTTTTTCGCAATGAACGTGCTTTCCCGCGGCAATGGCGGCCAGCGCCATCTCCTTGTGCATGGAGTTTGGCGTGGTGATTGACACCACTTGCACTGCTGGATTTGCAATCAGTGCTTTCCAATCACCCGTTGAAGATTCAAATCCATATTGATGGGCAGCCTTTGCAGCAGCCTCTGCATTCATATCGGCTACGGCCACGAGGCGCGGTGTCGGAATATCCGGAAACGCCGACAATGCCGTGCGATAGGCAATGGCATGGGCTTTGCCCATGAAACCTGTGCCGATGAGGCCGATACCGAGTGTCTTTGTCATCATGAATCCTATTAAACGCCCACACGCTGCTTCGAGCGCACATCGGCTTGATATTTCTGTTGTTCTTGTACTGCGGGACGATCCGATACTTGCGGCACGCCCACATCCCACAGCGCATCGCCCGGCGTCCATATATAGGCGTCCGACACGATCGAAATCACTGTGGTGCGGTCATTGCTCTTGGCCCAATCCATGGCGGTTTCGAGTTCCGCAAGGCTTGTGACCTTGCGGGCAAGTGCACCCATCGATTCAGCGTGTTTCACAAAATCCACGCTGAACGGCGGAATGGCAGTTTTGCAATCCTTCAGCAAATTGTTGAAGCCCGGCGTGCCCTTGAATTGTTGCAAGCGACTGATGACTGCATAACCACCATTGTCGCAGACGATGACTATCATTTTGTGGCCTGTGAGCACCGTTGAATAGATATCAGAATTCATCAGCATATAGGCACCATCACCCACCATGACGATGACATCACGTGTCGGGTCAGCCATGGCCGCACCCCAGCCACCGGCGATTTCATAACCCATACAGGAGAAGCCGAATTCAAGGTCATAGGAATTCGTGGTTTTGCAACGCCAGTTCTTCATGGTTTCGCCGGGAAGTCCCCCGGCTGCGGTGAGCATGTAATCGCGCGGTCCAGCTTTCTTGTTCACCACACCGACGACTTGCGCGTAAGTCGGCACGGGTGCGTTGGTGGGTTTCTGATAGCCATCGAGTGCGGTGTTCCATTCGGCCATCAAGCTCTTGGCCTTCTTGGTCCAGGCGGTATCGACCTTCCACCCCTTGAGCGCTTCAGCCAGTTCTTCCACGGTCGCTTTCGCATCGCCGACAACAGCCAGTGCACGATGCTTTGTGGCATCCCAACGCGCCGCATTGATCGAGATGAATTTGGCCTCGCGGTTGAACAGCGTCCATGAGCCTGTGGTGAAGTCCATCAGACGCGTGCCGATGGCTACGATCACATCGGCTTCAGCGCCCAGCGCATTGGCTGAGGTGGAACCGACAATGCCAATGGGGCCAGCATAGGCTGGATGATCATGCGGCACCGTGCTTTTGCCAGCAATGGTTTCTGTGATGGGAATGCCGTGTTCCAGCGCGAACTTGGCAACAATCTCTTCCGCACCCGAATAGCGCGTGCCACCGCCCGCAATCATCAGCGGGCGCTTTGCGGCTTTCAACAATGCGATGGCCTCGGCCACGCGCTTCTTGTCCGGGCGGGCGCGTGGGATTTCATGGACAGTCTTTTCAAAGAACTTGGTGGGGTAATCGCATGCGTATTCTTGCACGTCTTGTGGCAAGGCAATGAAGGCTGGTCCACAGTCGGCTGGGTCCAACATCACAGCAACAGCTTGCGGCAAAGACGAAATAACCTGCTCAGGATGCACAATACGATCCCAATAGCGCGTCACGGCTTTGAAAGAGTCGTTCACGTTGATCGTAGGATTTCCGAAATGCTCAACCTGTTGCATCACCGGGTCTGGCCTGCGGTTGATGAAAGTGTCGCCTGACAATATCAAAATCGGCAGGCGATTGGCATGGGCCACACCCGCAGCCGTCACCATGTTCGTGGCACCAGGGCCAATCGACGACGTTGCCACCATGATCTGGCGGCGGCGCTTGGCCTTGGCAAAGGCGATCGCCGCTAGTGCCATGGACTGTTCATTCTGCCCACGCCACGTCGGAAACACGTCCTTCACCGCTTCAAGCGCCTCAGACAAACAGGTCACATTGCCATGGCCAAAAATCCCGAAAATGCCGGGGAATAGCGGCACCTCTTCGCCTTCCACAATCGTGTACTGGTTCATCAAATAACGCACCAAACCCTGTGCCATGGTCAAACGGATAGTGGTCATGAAAATCATCCTTGAGTATGAGATGAGAAACACTTATTGCATATAATCAACTCTCGCAAGTATAATTGCGAACACAATACGGTGCATTTATTTGGCACGCGCAGTCTTCGATGAAACTGCAAAGCGGGCAGATTCATCACGGGCAATTTCTGTGACACTCGGAATGCGCACGTCCTTGGCGTTCTTGGGGTGCAGTTTTGCAGCAGTGGCCGTCGCTATGGTCTGAACAAGGCACATGGGTGCGGCCAAAGACCGGGAAAACGTGTACTCATCCTCAGGGATGGTAAACAGCACCTCTGCCCCTTTTGCCAATGGTGAAAGTTGACTGTCAGTAATAGAAACCAGCGGAACATTTTGTTTCACCGCAAGTTCCGCAATGGCCACAACCTCTTTGGCATAGTGCCGAAATGCTATTGCAATAAGGACGTCGCCTTTGCCCATGGTCAGTGCAACCTCTTGCGCCAGGCCGCCAGCCGAATCCATGAGAATGACTTTCCGTTGCAGCATGGTCATCAAATATCGCACCAGTGAGGCAATGGGTTCAGAACGCAACTGCCCTGCCACATAAATGCAAGTGGCAGACGCGCAAAGCTCCGCCGTCCGATGCAGCTTCTCTTCCCCAACCGATTCAAGCAAGCCCTGCAGGGCCGCAATATCGCGAACAACCATATTGCGCAGGAATCCAATGTCACCACCAGATTCGTTGCGGCTGATCTCAGCATCGAGAAAATTGACACGTTCCCGAAATCCAGGTGCCGCCGTGGCAAGGCGGGTTTGGAAGACAGCCTGCAATTCCTTAAAGCCCGTGTAGCCAAGATTTTGAGCGAAGCGTACCAGCGTGGATGGATGAACCTTGGTCTTGGCGGCAACGGCGTTGATCGATTCTAAAGCGATGATGTTGGGGTTTTGCGTAAAGAACCGTGCCACCTGTTGATAGCCATCCGACAAGCCATCGTAGTTTGCAGTGATGAGATTGACCACACCTTCGTAGTTTTGCGGGACATTCTGTTTTGCGCCACGGGTCTTGGCTTTCATTTCAATCTCTTTCCGTCAACGGTCCGGTTTGATCTAGCATACCACATACGTGTTTGCACAAGCTTGGGCATACATTGAGCACTGCAATACTTGACACTCAACGTACATTCCGAAATAAGGTGCATAGCAACAATAATTGCAAATATGTGATTTTTGCAAGTCGCAACTTTTTCGACAGGGATTCAACGTAAGAAATGGGTATTCCGATGGGCATGGAATGGGGACAACTGATCAACGGAACATGGCTCAAAGGCCGAGGTGCCGAACATATCACAACCGTGGATCCGGCTACGGAAGATGTTTTGAACACCATACAGGCGGCTTCGGCTAACGATACGGAAGACGCCATCGCCGCAGCGTCGGCGGGCTTCAAACATTGGCGTGCAACCCCTGCCTGGACCCGCGCTGACATCCTGCATAAATGCGCCGACGTGATGATGACGCGCACTGAAGAAGCTGCGCGCCAGATTACACTTGAGGCAGGCAAACCCTTGGCCCAGTCGCGAAGGGAATGGCAGCTCTCCATTGATCAATTCCGCTGGTATGCAGAGGAGGCGCGTCGCATTGTCGGAAGCGTCATCGAAAGCCGCGTTCCAGGTGGTCGCATGGAAGTGCACCATGAGGCCATTGGCGTCGTTGCAGCCTTCACCGCTTGGAACTTTCCTGCCGTCTTGATTGCCCGAAAAGTGGCCCCTGCCCTTGCCGCGGGGTGCAGCATAATTGTGCGGCCTTCGCGCGAAACACCAGGTACCGCAGCCGTGTTGATGGATTGCCTCATGCAGGCTGGCGTTCCCGCAGGTGTGGTCAACCTGGTCGTCGGGCCAACCTCGACCACCTATGATGTGTTGATGAAGTCACCTCTTGTGCGCAAAGTTTCGCTCACAGGATCATCTTCGGTGGGCCAGCAGATGTTGCGTGATGCAGCGGGTACATTCAAACGGGCCACCATGGAACTGGGCGGAAATGCCCCCGTCATCGTGTTTGATGATGCAGCACTTGATGCCACGCTCGATATTTGTGTTGCGGTCAAGTTTGCCAACGCGGGACAAGTGTGTGTGACCGGAGATCGCTTCTATGTACACGAGTCACTTTACCCAAAGTTTGTGGATGGATTTGCAACCCGTGCCAAGGCCCTGAAATTGGGGTCCGGCCTAGATGATGCAACGCAGATGGGACCGCTCATCAATGCACGCCGGTTGACCGCCATTGAGGGAATTGTGGCCGATGCCCGCATACGTGGCGGTCGCGTGGTTGCAGGTGGCGAACGCCCATCTGATAAAAACACGGGCTTCTTCTATTCGCCTACTGTGATCGCCGACTTGCCTGACGACGCACAGGCCTTGGCTGAAGAAAACTTCGGTCCTATCGCCGCCATAACGTCGTTCAAATCCGATGAAGAGGTTTATACCCGCGCCAATTCAACGGAACTCGGTCTCTCGGCCTATGCCTTCACGACAAGCGCCAAGCGCATGCGCGAAACCGTGTCACGGCTGGAAGCAGGCATGGTCGGTATCAACAGCTTTGCGCTTGCCGCAGCAGAAGCCCCTTTTGGCGGCATCAAGGCGTCCGGCATGGGCCGCGAAGGTGGGGACCAGGGCATCCACGATTATCTCAATGTCAAACTCGCAAATATGGTGTTGTAAACGTGATCAAGAACAAGATCAGGGAACTTTGGGCTGACGGCAAACCGGTCATCAATGGCTGGCTTTCAACGTCATCGCCCTTCGTGGCCGAAATCATGGCGGCGCAGGGTTATGATGCGCTGACCATCGATTGCCAGCATGGTTTTGTTGCCTACGAAGCAGCCGCAGGCATGTTGCAGGCCATGCGTGCCAGTGGTGTAGTACCCATGGTGCGCGTGCCGTGGCTGGATCCTGGCGACATCATGAAATCACTGGATGCTGGCGCCTATGGCATTATCTGTCCGATGATCAACACGCGCGCTGAAGCTGAACGCTTCGTTTCATATATGCGCTACCCGCCCCATGGGGTGCGCAGCTTCGGTCCAACGCGCGCGTTGTTTGCAGCAGGTGCCGATTACGGTCAGCACGCCGACACGGAAGTTCTAGCTTTCGCCATGATCGAAACCGCAGAAGCCATGAAGAACCTGGACGAGATCGTATCCACGCCCGGCCTTGATGGTGTTTACATCGGACCCGCTGATCTCGCCCTCGGCCTCACGGGCCGCAAATATCCCACAGGTTTTGACCGTCAGGAACCGGAGCTGGTTGAAGCCATTCAACTGGTGCTGAAAAAGGCCAAGGCCGTTGGCATTCGCGCCGGGTTGCACAATGGCACGGCTGAATACGCAGCCAAGGCCGTGGGCTGGGGCTTTGACCTGGTGACCATTTCTAATGATGTGCGTCTGCTGGCGGGTGCCGCTCAACACAGTGTTGCCACCGCACGCAAACTCATCGGCGACGCACCTTCAATGAGTATCGAGAAATCCTCAAATGGCTATTGAACCCAAACGCGTACTTGTCGCTGGCAAGGTTCATGCAGCAGGTGTTGAACTGCTGCGCGTCCGCGCTGATGTGGTTGTCGATTTTGTTGAAGCGGTTTCGGCGGAAGCCTATCTGCCATATCTTCCACAAGCTGATGCAGTCTTGCTGCGCACGCAACCGATGACAGCGACGGATATTGCAACAGCACCCAAACTCAAAATCGTCTCCCGCCATGGCGTGGGTTATGACGCAGTTGATGTAGCAGCGCTCAATGCCCGCAACATTCCCTTGGCAATTGTGGGCGATGTGAATTCACGCGCCGTGGCTGAACACACCTTGATGCTGATGTTATCCGCCGCACGCCGCACTGTGGCGCATCATGTCGCTTCCACTTCAGGCAATTGGAATGAGCGCAACCGCTTCGATTCAGTTGAGCTTGATGGCAAGTCATTACTGGTTCTGGGTTTTGGCCGCATTGGCCGCCGCGTTGCCGAATTGGCCAAGGCTTTTGGCATGAATGTCACTGCTTTTGATCCTTATGTTACGGCACAGCAGATGGCAGAGCTCGACGTCGCACACGCACCTGACATGGCTGCGGCCCTTGGCAATGCCGATTTCATTTCCGTACATCTGCCGGGTGGCAACGGGCCGTTGATTGGTGCTGACGAGCTTGCCCACATGAAACCATCGGCCATCATCGTCAATGCTGCGCGTGGCGGCATCATTGATGAACTTGCCTTGGACGCAGCATTGCGGGATCGCAAGTTGCGTGCAGCCGCACTGGATGTTCTGGTGCAGGAGCCCCCGCAAGCAGATCATCCCCTGCTCAGCAACCCCTACATCACGATCAGCCCCCACAATGCAGGTCTCACGGAAGAATGTGCCATGCGCATGTCGATTGCTGCTGCCCAGAATATTCTGGACGCGTTTGATGGCAAGCTGGACCGCCGACTTATCGTCAATGCTGACAAAATTGGCTAGTCATAATCGCTTGCCGGGGAGCCATTGACGCGGCGGTTGGTTTTTGCCGAGCACATAGAATCCGTTGGCCTTCACCGACACCCACTGACTGGCTTCACCACCAGGCCAAATTACACGGGCTTGCGTCTCTGTCGCGTTGCCCAATCCAAAGTGCCAAAATCCTGTGATTCCGGAGACATGACCACCGCCTACCGTAATCTCGCGTCGCAGCACTTTGCCGCCTGTCTTGACTTCGATCCATGCGCCGATGCCGTCACGGTTTGCGCCCTGCTGCGAGAGCTTCAGGCCCAACCAGTTACCCAGCTCCTGTGAATCGTTGCGCCACATGCGGGCTTTTTCCTTGCGGCTGACGATCAGCACATCAAGTTTGCCATCGAGATTGAAATCCGCAACCGCAGCACCGCGCGCCCGGCCATAATTGAGAAGATTGGCTTTGTCCGCAGCTTCGACAAAGTTACCGATTGAATTCTGCAGCAAAACATTGCTTGGATCCTTCGCGGCAAAATCCGGCATGGAGTCGACATTGCCCTTGGCGATAAAGAGGTCGTAAAGACCATCATTGTTCACGTCTTCGAATTGCGTGTGCCAACCCGTTGATGGCCGTGTGTCACCACCGGCAAAGGGCCGATGCGCAGACGTGCCCAAGGCAAAAGGTGCATCTTTGTAATTCGGTTTACCCGCGCCGTCGCTCAGGAATTGCAGGCGCTGATCGGCCATGGATGTGACCATGTATTCAGGTAGCCCGTCACTGTTGATGTCAGCGCTCGCAATACCCATGCCCCACAAGCGCTGAAAGCGCCAACCCTCTTCTGCGGAATAGAGTTGTGGCGGCTGGCCCGGCGGCATTTTCCACAATTGCTCCTGCCCGCCCTGGTAATATTCGCGATCATTGGCCACCCGCAACGCGGCGGTGCCAGAACGATTCCAATCCGTGAACAACATAGACAGTGCGCAGTACGATGGCGTGAGTGCTGTGCGCAGACCAAAGCCATTCTGTTTTTCGTTCGGTCGCAGCAACCAGTTGTCCGTGCAGTGGCCCCAGGGTTCATTTTCAAATTTGCGATCAATGTAGGACCCAAAAGCGAATGTGGGCCAGCTGTTGCCCTTTTCCCATGTGGCGGAAAATGCCGTAGCCCAGGCATCGCCACCATCCACGTTTCCATTTCGTGTTCGACTCTTTGAAACTGCATTTTCCGAGACCGCGAAACACTTTGCTTTCGCCAACGCGCAAGATTACCAGATCCATTTTGCCGTCACTATCTACGTCAAGCGGATAGGCACCCGTTACTGCTTTCAAATCAGTGTTGGATTTCTTCTCCGTGAATTTCAGTTTACCACCGTGCTTCGAACGGTTTTCATAAAGCTTTGCGTGGCCTTCGCCGCCTGCAATGAAAGCATCAGGAAATCCATCATCATTGCAGTCGAAATACGGCAGCACCACCGCCCACCATATATTGCCACTCGCCCTGATAGATGGAGCGCAGTCCTGAACTTTCTGTTTCGTCGACGAAATGAGGGAAGACCAAAGCGTCATCGGCACGTGCTGCGGTCAGCGGTGCTGTTGCAATCAACAACGCAATGATTGGTGTTCTCACTGCTGCCCCATTTGCAAGGCCGCAGCGAAGCTGCCTATGCATCTGCCCTGTTCCAATCCATCAAAGATGGCAGCACGGAAGTGTATGCCACCATAGAGGCGTGACATGGCGGCTTCGTTGGCGGCGGCTTTGAAACTTCCAAATTTCCGGGGAGCGATGCCATCATCAACATAAGTCGCATCATCAAATGCATAGTTTTCACCAAACATTTTTTCGAGCACCTGCTCTGCGGCCCCTGACTGCACAGAATGGCCCGAAGGATATTCGGGAAAGGGTGGCGTGATCAGCAAGGGATCAAATTTCTGATCCATGATCTTCCGAATATATGTGACTGGCCGAAGCAGATTGTATTGGTACTTGGCATGCCAGCAGCCAATGAACGCATCGGCAGTGGCAACACCAAGCCGTGCCAATGCTTCAGCCGTTTTTGCCGCAGGCAGATGTTCGCGGTCTGAAATCTGCAACACGATTGAAATCCAGTGCCCAGGCGGTGTCACCGACAGCATCGGATCATCTGACCAAAAGCGCGCGATGGCGATTTGCTCCGGGGTCAAAGCCGCCCGCGTGTCCCTGGTTTCCAATGCCTGCCGAAAAAACTCCGACTTCGTGTCTTCACTATAGGCAGGTGGACCAGGAAGCTTGCATGTAACGTTTGCGGGCATCGCGAATGGACGATTCCCGCCCCATGTTGGCAGCAGAGGCACCTGTTGCAGCCCTTGCTGGTTCGTTGGCACCCACTGGTCTTGCCCTTTGGTCAAAGAATAGCTTAGCGGGAAACCCATGTTCTCGATCTTGGCCCCACCATCTGATTGCGACCAGGCGTAAATGTGTTTGGCCAGCAGCACGCCGTAAGCCTTGCTGCGCCTGGCCACCTGCTTCGCAACACCTTGTGAAACCTCTGCGTCAAGCTGCTTCAGGCGGGCGCGCAACGCATTCTGACCGGAAGGACCGGTATTGGAGAAATAGAGCTGCAAGCTCTGGCCAAGGGCGGCGTTGAGAACAACCGATTCATCATATGCCAGCCCTTTCGCGCGGGTCGGCAAAACTTCGAGACCATTCAATTGTCCGGCGAGGGATTTCAGTTTTGCATCACCGGACGCGATGGCCTCGTAAGTGGTCACGCCCAGATACGCAAAATTCCGTGAGGCAACGGGCGGAGAATAAGTCGCCGTGTGGCGAACCAGTTTGAGAACCAGTTCATACCACTGCTGCAACACCTGTTCTTGTGAAAGTGCAGCGCCCTGCGCCTGACCGCATATCAGAATGAATGCAAGGCCGAGACCCGCAAGTATCCTGGCGAGCTTGAGTTTACGCAGCATCTCGCATGGCGCCTGGGCCTGGAATAGCGCCCTTGGGGCATTTGCCCGCAATGATCATGCCCAACACATCGTCGTGGGTAACATCTTTTGTGGAGGCTGTCCCCACAACCTTGCCATTTTTCATGACAACGAGGCGATCGGCGAGATCGAACACGTCATGCAGGTCATGGCTGATCAAGAAGATGCCAATGCCTTCGGCCTTCAACTGCTTGATCAACTCGCCGACTTGCGCCGTTTCCTGCGGGCCAAGTGCTGCTGTTGGCTCGTCCATGATCAGAATGCGGGCGTTGAAGTGGATGGCGCGGGCGATGGCAACCGATTGGCGTTGGCCGCCGGAAATTTCGACACGGGTTCCTTGAAGCGGCGAAAATTGGGGTTCAGGCGATGCATCACCTTGCGGCATTCAGCTTCCATGGCCACGTCATCAAGCGTTCCGAAAGATGTCTTCAGTTCGCGACCGAGATAGAGGTTGGCAGCGGCATCAACATTGTCGGCCAGCGCCAGCGTTTGGTAGATGGTCTCAATGCCAAGCCCCTTGGCGTCACGCGGGTTGTTAATGGTAACCTCATTGCCATTGACGAATATCTGGCCATTGTCGCGCTTGTAAGCACCAGAGAGCACCTTGATGAGCGTCGACTTGCCAGCGCCGTTATGGCCGAGAAGGCCGACGACTTCGCCGGGGAACAGGTCAACTGACGCATGATCAACAGCCTTGATGCCGCCAAACGCGATGGAGATGTCACGCATTTCGATGAGCGGGCGCTTCTCGAAAGGTTCGGCACCAAGCACGGCGGCTGGCGTGTCGTGCATCTCTAGAGCTTTGCGATATTGTTGCGGCACGGCTGAAGTGGCAACTTTGGCGAGGGGCTGCCGGTGGATTTCTTTACAGCTTTCTTCACGATTTTTGCCCTCACTTCGCGTTCTTGCGGTAGATGTGGTCAAGCCAAACGGCAAAGCCCAGACACGAGACCCAAGGTCATGTTCAGCACTGGGGTGTCGAAGCCGAGAAGTGTCATGCCGGTTTGAATAGACTGCATGATCAATGCACCAAAAAACGCGCCAAAGATAGTCCCCGCACCCCCTGACAATGACGTGCCCCCAATCACTGCTGCGGCAATCACATAAAGCTCGTCAGTCGTGCCCAGCGCGATAGCCGCCGCATTCAAGCGGGCGGTGGCGATGATGGCCGAGATGGCACACAACACGCCCATGATAGTGAACGTGGCAATTGTAATTTTTTTGGTGTTGATACCGGCAAGTTCAGCCGCTTCAGGATTGCCGCCGATCGCGTAGATGTAGCGGCCAAAGCGGTGCGGGTGGCAGTAAACGTCATGACCAGGCCGACCGCTATGGCAATGAGCACAGGGATGGCAAAGCCATGGGCAATGAACAATCCTTCTGGCGGCACTGTGATGTTGTTGGCTGTGGCGTACTGATTGATAATGCCTTTCGGCCAGTAATAGACATTGACCAAGAGAACAGTGGCCAGAACGACACCGCAGAAAATACCGACCGACAGTCAGCTCGGCCCAGATCGGGCGTAAAGGGAATTTGAACCGCTGACGTTGGTGCGGGCAGAATAAATACCCCAAATGATGCCAGCACAGGCTACTGCACCTACCATCCAGCTCCAGAATGAACCGATGGAACCATAGGGGCCGCCACCGATCAACGAGATAAGTGGCGTCCATCGGTGCGATCGTCTCACCTGAAGCAACCTTAAAAGCGGCACCACGCCAAAATAGCAAACCACCCAATGTGACGATGAAGGACGGAATGCCTGAATAGGCAATGATTGTTCCGTGGACGGAACCAATGGCCGCACCAAGCACCAGCCCGATAATCGTTGCGATCACCCATATCCACGGGCTGCCAAATTCAAAATACTGCGGGAGCCCATAGACCTGCAGCCACGCCATCACGACGGCAATGAACCGAGCACCGAACCCACCGAGAGGTCGATGTGCCGCATCACGATGATGAGTACCATACCGGACGCCATGACAGAAATTGAGGCGGTCTGCGTCAACAGATTCCAGAGATTGCGTGGCGTGAGAAACAGGGCTTGTCCCGTGAATTATGGCCCGGCCAGATGAAAGCCAATCCAGATGAACATCAATGCGATGACCATGCCGACCACGCGGCTGTCAATTTCAGTGGCGCGCAGGAACCGCTTCAGCGCACCTTCATTGCCAACCAACATTGAATCTCGTGAGTTTTCTGCCACTGACACGGTATGCCTCCCAAACGCGCTGATGGCTTGATCAATGTAGACTTGCCCCAGTCAGTATTATTATCTCACCGAAAGCAGTGCCGTCAATTGGAATGACGGCACTGCATAGTGTCAATTCAGATCAAACAGACTACTTGCAAGCCGGAACTTTGGCAGCATCAGCACCTGCGCAAGCCTTTTCCTTGGAGATCCAGCCAGCATCAATGACTGCATTGAGGTTCTCGGTGGTGACAGCTACTGGTGGGATGAGGATGGCGGACATCTTCACCTTGTTCGCGCCATCTGCAAATGTTGCGCCCTTGGCCACGTCAGCAATGCTCTTGCCTTCAGCAAGTTCATTGGCAGCTTCGCCAGCGACTTTTCCGAGCACGCGGCTGTCTTTCCAGACCGATACAAGCTGAGTTCCGAGAGCAACACGGTTCAGAGCGGCCAAATCGCCGTCCTGGCCGGTGACAGGAATGCCCTGCATGCCCTGCGCTGTGAGTGCTGCAACAACACCCGAAGCCATGCCGTCATTTTCAGACATTACAGCGTCGATCTTGTTACCGGTTTTGGTCAGGCATTGCTCCATGTTCTTCTGAGCGTTGTCTGGCTTCCAGTTTTCCGTGAAAGGTTTCGCAAGCAATGGTGATTTTGCCGCTGTCGACCAATGGCTTCAATGATTCCATCATGCCGTTGAACAGGAAAGTCGCGTTTGGATCACCTGGGTCGCCTTTGATGATGGCGAACTGGCCATCAGCACGGCCTTTTTCAACCATGGTCTTACCCATCAAACGGCCAACACCCACGTTGTCAAACGTGATGTAGAGCAAGCTTGGCATCTTCGATCTGGCGATCATAGGCAATGACAGGAATGCCTTCGGCTGTGGCTTTTGCCAAAGCTGGCTTAATGGATTCGCCGTCTTGAGCGAAAATCAGGATCGCGTTTGCGCCTTGCGTGATCAAAGAGTCTACGTCGGCAAGTTGCTTTTCAGCTGACTGTTGAGCATCAGCAAAAATGTACTTATTGCCAGCGGCTTCAATGGCAGCCACAATAGCAGCTTCGTCTGTCTTCCAGCGCTCTTCCTGCTTGGTGCCCCATGAAACTGCAATGATCTTATCCTTTGCAACAACAAGCGAAGTCATCGCCGTCGACAAAAGTGCTCCGGCGATTGCCGTAAGAATTATTTTCTTCATTCTATTTACTCCCATTTGAATTTCTGTTTTCATAGTGTTATCATTGTCTTAGTACTTGGATCAACGTCAAGACCTTGATCTAACAATCGGACAAATCCGAATGGCAACCTGCGTTGCCAATCACCGTATCGCGCAATATATATTGCAAGTCAACCGTTGTCAGCTCTGCAAGCTGAATTTGGAATTGATAAATACGGCCAAGTTCAATCTTGCGATAATGTGGCCTTTAGCACATGGACAAGAGATTTGAAGAGGCCAAAAATCCTAAGCTTTTTGTGCTAAGCAAGAGCTGTTGCCACCCGCGCGAAACTACTTTGTAGCCGGGTCACAAGATTGGCTGACTGTTGGACTGCCACATTAAACGGTTCCATTGAAACATATCCCTCATATCCTGCCTCTTTGAGGGCCCTGAGCTGGCGCAGGTTTTCAACGTGGTCTGTATCTTCGATCAACACCCGATCAGGTTCCGTGAGTTCGCCAGGTGGCAGGTCGCCACGCGTAATTCCAGACATATGGGCCAAGCCAATTCGTTCAGGAAACAATGCAGTATCGCCGCAACGAAAAAACTGGAAGGTATCGTAGCACAGCTCGTATGCATTCCACCCCTCGATGTCAGCAATCGCTGCAACGGCCAAGCTCTGCATTTTCATCGTCGAGCCAGCCATGCCGAGGGGCTCCACATAACCTTTGACGCCAAAATCCTGCAGGATTGGACGGAGGTGCCTCAGGCCTGAGCGCAAATTCTTTTCGGCATCAATGGAACTCCAGCCATGATCGGGATTATGCACGGGGCACAGCACCACACCGGGCGCACCCAACTTTGAAGCGTAGCCAATGAGAGCTTTCGCCTCTGCTTCACGCTCAATTGTCCAATCATTGAAACGCTGAAGCGCATTGACCGATGCGACCTTCAAATTCGCTTCCTGCAGCCGCTCGCGAACTTCGGCGGCTTCTGTGCCATCCATGAACTCACGGCCCGGAATATCGTTGCGAATTTCAACGGCTCCGACACCTGCGCCCACTGCAAGCTTGATGAATTCAGCCAGGGAAAGTTGAGGCGCACAGGTCCTGTTTATCGCAAATTTCATGGCCACCTCAAAAATCCTTCAGCGCTATGGATTCAATATCGCAATAATCATTGCCAATAGTGGTGAATGTCAATATTAAATGCAACAACAATCAAACAGGACCTGACATGACATGACGGCTGCAGTATACGAGGTTGTGCAATGAACCGCATGGATGGAAAAATCTGTCTGGTGGCCGGTGCAACGCAAGGCTTGGGCGCAGCCATCGCAATGCGACTTGCAGCAGCCGGTGCCGGCGGTATCGTGATTACCGGGCGCAGTGCCAGCAAAGGTGCCGCCGTAGTTGATGAGTTGGCAAAAACCCACGGCACGAAGGCAGTATTCTGCAAAGCCGACTTCGCCAATACCAGTGAATGCTTTGCCGCCATCGCAGCCTGTGAAAAACAGTTTGGTCGCATTGATACCCTCGTCATTGCAGGAGCTTCAACGTCACGCGGTACAATCCTCGACACCACACCAGAAGTGTTCGACGAACTTTTTGCGACCAATGTACGCGGCCCTTACTTTCTGATGCAGGCCGCCATCAAGTCGATGATCAAGAACGGAATCGAAGGGACGATTTGCAGCATTGGTTCGATTTCTGCACTTGCGGGCCAGCCTTTCATCAATGCCTATTGTGCATCGAAAGGAGCGCTGACAACGTTAACCGCCAACACCGCATTTTCAGTCATGGGTAATCGCATCCGCGTCAATCAACTCAATGTGGGCTGGATGGCGTCTGACAACGAGCGCAAAATTCAGCAGGAAGCAAACGGTGACGACTGGGAACAAGACGCCATAAAGAACCTGCCTTTCGGCCGCTTGATCGACCCGAGGGAAGCAGCCCGCGCTGTGAACTTTTTGGTGTCAGCCGACTCCGGATTGATGACAGGTGCCATCGTCAACTTCGACCAATCCGTCTGGGGTGCAGTCTCCGGTGCAATGCCAACGCCAGCCGCCCCAATGACGTTGGGGTGAGATCCACAACTCGGCGGCATGGCACCTCCAAACCAGCGACGGGCAATCCAAGGAGAGTTCACCGATGTGTCACAGGTGCCAATGCCGAACCCATTGCAGTAGGTTGAGAGAAATGGGGCTTTCCTCAGTGAGGCCCTTTTACTGATGGGATGCCTAAAATACTTCGGGCCTGACTCCAACTGGCAACGGGCCGGTTGTGCTGTTCGCAAATTTCTACAGCGCGCCTGACCAGTGCAGCATTTGATGGCGCAAGCTTATCGCGGTCGAGACGCACATTGTCTTCCATGCCCGTGCGGGTGTGGCCGCCTTTGGCGATGGCCCATTGATTGACAGTGAGTTGGGCTGGGCCGATGCCCGCCGCACACCATTGCGCCTCAGGGGAATAACGCTTCAGAGTCTCAATGTAAAAATCCAGAACGCGCTCGTCTGCGGGCATGGCATTTTTGACGCCCATGACGAATTGCACATAGAGCGGACCCTTGAGACGGCCATCTTTTTGCATCGTGGCGGCCTGGATGATGTGGGATAGATCGAAAGCCTCAATTTCAGGCTTGATGTCATAGGTCACCATTTCTGACGCAAGCCAATCCACAAGATCCGGCGGGTTTTCATAAACGCGGGTTGGAAAATTATTGGAGCCTACCGAAAGCGAAGCCATGTCAGGTCGCAGCGGCAGCATGCCGCCCCGGACTTTTCCAGCGCCGCTTCGCCCACCGGTCGAGAGTTGGATGATCATCCCAGGACACTGTTCTTTGATGCCCTCCATCAAACGCGCAAATCGTTCAGGATCTGACGTTGGCTTGCCCTCATCATCGCGCACATGGGCGTGCACAATTGATGCCCCGGCCTCAAAGCTTTCCTGCGTGCTTTCAATCTGCTCCGCAATGCTAATGGGTACGGCAGGGTTATTCTCCTTGGTTGGCAAGGAGCCGGTGATGGCAACACATATGATGCACGGATTTGTCATTTCGACTTCGTCAGCACCACATTCCATTCACAGATGCGGAACGGATTGGGCATGCCCAGCTCTTTCGCCTTCTTGGGATCATCAACCATTTTGAAATCGGCAATGAGGCTTTCCTTGACCGCAAATACCGCGTCGTCTTTCAGCCAAGGACAATCCGGTGTGAAAATATGTGTGATCAGTTTCTCATGCTTTGGCGCTGACACGATGAAGTGCAAATGCGCGGGTCGATTGTGGTTGCGATCCAATGCCTGCAACATTTTCCCTACGGTGCCATCGAAAGGGATGGGGTAGTAACGCGGATAGACCGAGCGGAAGCTGTAATTACCCTTGTCATCGGATGTAAATACACCTCGCAAATTCATTTCAGGTTGGATGCCTTTTTGTTGCACGTCGTAAAAGCCTTCGTCATTGGCCTGGAACACATCAAGTGTTGCACCCTTTATGGCGCGGCCTTTGGCATCGGTGACCTTGCCGTGAATCCAAACGGGTTCACCTTTGCCATCAAGACAAATGTTGGCGCCATTGGGATATTTCGGGGCGTTCTCAATGTAAAAGGGCCCGAGCACGGTTGATTCCGTTTCACCTGACATTTTGTGATTGTTCAGTGTTTCAACCAGCATCGAAATGCCAAGCGCATCAGAAAGCAATATGAACTCCTGGCGCCAATCGGTGGAGAGATGACCGGTTTTGGTGAGGAACTGAATGCCATAAAACCATTCGTCCATCGTGATGTTCGTCTCTTTCACGAACGCGTGGAGATGCTTGACCAGCGAATTGGTAATCTCTTTGACACGCTTGTTGGCCTTCGGACCGGCGCGGTCCTGCACAACTTTGACCGAGTCTTTGAGACTGAAAAAATATTTGGCGTCTTTGTTTTTCAGCGCCTTCTTTGCTGGCTTCTTTGAAGACTTCTTAGCTGCTTTCTTTGCGACTTTTTTGGCCATGGCTCAGTGTCCCAATATTTTCATGAGTGCAGATGTCAAATCTTTTTCGGCAGATTTTGAAACCTGCTTGGCGCGAAAGGCGACATGTTGGTCAGGCCGCACAAGCAGGCAACCGCTGTCTGACATTTCGCACGCTCTGGCCCAATCGCCTGTGTGATCTTCATAATCACGACGAGGTCCGATCACGCGGGTTTTGATGGTGATGTTCCGGGCTTTTGCAATTTTTTGTGCCGCTTCGACCCACACCTCGCCACCAATTGAAGTGATGAGTGTGAACACGCCCTGCCCTGTGATGTCGAGTGTGGAATGCCGTTGACCAGCATGATCATACACCCAGACATGGGGAATACGCGCTCCGGGCTGCGTTGTTGGCACGTAGTGCAATTCCATATCTATACCAGTCCCCGGCGCTGTGGTGCCATCGGCAATCACTGCACTTGAGACATAGCGTTGATTCATCTCAACGCCGTGGCAGTCGAACTCATATTTTTTGTAGGCAATGGCCGAACGCAATGCTTCGCGCTGCGCTTCAGCTTTTTCGCCAGCATCACAGCGGGCATCCATGTTGCGTTGAATTTTCGCGTGGTCAACGCCACCGTCCATGCCCAAAGCCTGGAAGATTGGGCCAAACTCACCAATGGATTTATTGGCACGGGAGACGATCTGCTTGGCGATAGGTGCACGTTCTTCCGAATAAGTCTCCAGAAGTTTTGGCGATGCCTTGCCCTTCAAAACCATCGCCATTTTCCAAGCGAGGTTGAAGGCATCTTGAATTGAAGTATTGGAGCCAAGACCGTTGGATGGCGGATGACGGTGCGCTGCGTCACCCATAATGAACACACGATCTTTCTGCATGTGCGTGGCAAACATGTTGTTGACGGTCCACGTGCTGGTGCCGATCACTTCAATGGGAATGCTCGAGTCGCCGATAAGCTGATGACAAACGCTCTTGGCAAATTCTTCGCTGATTTCTGGTGGTGGTTGATTGATGTCGTAGCCCCAAATGATCAACCACTCATTCCAGGGCCTGACCATGCGCACCACACCCATGCCGATGCCGCCAACATCAGCACCTGGCTGCATGACCCAGTAGAGGACGGATGGACGATGTGCCACAAATTTGGACAAGTCGGCCTTGATTTGAATATTGATGGAACCGCCAACACCCATCTTGCCTTCGAAGGGAAGGCCAGCATGTTCGGCGACGAGTGAATTGCCACCGTCAGCGCCAATCAAATATTTTGCCCGAACGGTGAAGTGCTTTTTGGTCAAACGATCATTGCAGGTCACGGTCACACCGTCCTTGTCCTGCACGTGGGAAACATATTCACACGACATGCGAGCTTGCGCGCCGCGCGAACATGCTGTTTTGAACAGCAGTGGTTCCATGAAAGTCTGTGGCAAGTCGTTCATCAGTGTGGGAGACGACAAGTGATGTTCGGCGCGTGAGTGGGGGTGCTTGCCCCAGCTTTTCATGCGACCCAACTCTTCACCCGCAAGACTGACGCAGAATACGTTTTCACCCATCAAGTCCTGATCTGTGGCGTGCATATAGGCTTCGGCTTCCACTTCCCGGCCGAGATCACGCAGCACTTCCATGGTGCGCTGATTGGTGATGTGGGCGCGTGGTGTGTTGGCCAACCAGCGATAGCGATTGATGACAAACGTTTCCACACCTTGCGTGGCCAGCAATGCCGACATTGCGGAGCCTGCCGGGCCTGTGCCAATCACCATCACGTCTGTTTGAATATCTGTCATGCTGTCCTCTTATGTCGGCCTGCGGCCATGATAGGCGTCGTCAAGCAGTTTGCGAATCGCGTCGCGTTCCAACTTGCGCGGATTGGGATAGGGATTGGCAACTGCAATATCAGTGGCTTTGTCGAGACCCGATTCAGGCATGCCAATATCTTTGAGCGCCAAGGGAGCACCAAGCTTTTGAGCGAGATCGAAAAGACCAGATGCCGCCGATGGCGTGCCAAGTGCACGTGCGATACGCATCATGGCGCTTTCACTGCCCGACGCATTGTAAGCCGTGGCGTGGGGCAAGACCACAGTGTGGGTTTCGGCATGTGGCAAATCAAACGTGCCGCCCAGCACATGACAGAGCTTGTGATGCAGTGCCATTGCCGCTGACCCAAGCACCGTGCCGCAGAGCCACGCTCCGTAAAGCGCCTCATCATGTCCTGCTTTGCCGCGCGGCAATGCGTGAGCGAGGGCGCGAATACCTTCTTCGGCCATCAGCGATACAACCGGATTACCATCAACGGCGTACAGGCCTTCGACCGCATGTGCGATGGCGTTCATGCCTGACGTTGCTGCGAATTTTTCCGGCAGAGTATCGAGCAAATCGGGATCGTAGATCACAGACTCAGGTTGAATTTTCGGATCGCGTTTCGTGATCTTGGCGCCATCTGCTGTCTCACCCAAGATGTTGGTCATCTCCGAGCCTGCAAAACTTGTGGGTATCACGACCTGAGGACAGTCAGTCCGCAATGCAATGGCTTTGCCGAGACCCGTTGAAGAACCACCACCCAAAGATATAACGCCGTCGGCCGCTCGCTCCTTGAAAAATTCCAGCGCTCTCTCTGTTTCATGGACTGGCGTGTGCATCGCTGCGCCTGCCCAATGCGCACCACCTACCGCTTTGGCGAGGTCAGTACCTTGCGATGCTTGATTTGGCGTGGTCAGCACCAATGGATATTTCATGCCCAAACGTTTTGCTTCGTTCTCAGCTTCGGCGATTTTGCCGCGCCCAAAGACAACGCGTGTTGGCAAGCCCATATAGGTGAAGTTCATTCCTTTTCCTCCACGCGGTAGCCCGTCGGGAATAGCGAGATTTGCCAGCGTGCGGCGACATAACCCCAAATACCCTTTGGTGCCAACAGCATGATGATGATTGCAAGTGCGCCAAGCAACATCAGATAGAGCGATCCGAGGTCAGCCAGGAATTCGCGCAACAGAAAATAGACAATAGTGCCGACAATCGGACCCTCAATGGTGCCAATACCACCGATGACAACGATGAAAATAACAATTGCTGTCCAATCGTTGACGCTGAATGCAGCATCTGGAGACACACGGATTTTCTGCAACGCTATGACGGACCCCACCATGGCGGTCATGCCAGCGATTGTAACGTAAACCGCATACTTGATGCGCTCAATGTTGATGCCAAGACTGGACGACGCAACTTCACTGTCACGTATGGCGGTGAGTGCCAGTCCGATGCGCGAGCGAAGCAAACCATAGACCAACGCCAGTGCTCCAACACCAAGCACCACTGTGATCCAATAGATTGACGTTTCGCGCCAGAATTTGTCGACAGCCAGGTTGCGCATAACTTGAGTGGGGATTGATGTGCCAGAACCGCCGCCTAATCCAACGGAACCAAGTTGCGCTGCAATCAACCGAAACACTTCAGCCACGACCCAGGTGCCGATGGCGAAATAGGCGCCTTGCAAACGAAAAACCAATTTACCCACTGGCAATGCCACGAGCACGGCCATAAGTCCTGCGAGTGGAATGGCGAAGTAGGGGTGAATGCCGAGATAAATCGTGACAGACACCATGATGTAAACGCCAAAGCCGACATAAGCTTGTTGGCCCACAGAGACGAGGCCTGTGTAACCCGCCAACAGGTTCCACAACGATGCCAGGGCCAAATAGATCATCATTTCGCCGATGAGGCGCATGGTGGCCACCGAGCCCCACCAAGGTGTGGCCAGCAGCAACAGTACCAGAGCAATGGCCACAAACCCTGCAATGCGACTTGCCGACGTGGCACGCGTAATGTGCATCGGCATCAGTTCATCCTCGGGAAAAGACCGCGTGGCTTTACTGCAAGAACAAGCAGGAACACCAAATGCCCCGCCAAGACCTGCCAGCCCGGATTGAGTTGCGCGCCAAGACCCTGGGCAACCCCGAGAATAACGCCCCCCACCAGCGTGCCCCACAAATTGCCAAGCCCACCAATGATGACAGCTTCAAAGCCAAAAATCAGACGGCCCGGACCAATCGACGGATCGAAGTTGGCGCGTATCCCCAAGAAAACGCCCGCAATTGCAACCACGCCCAAACATAGCGCCATGGCCCAACCATAAACTTTGCGGTTGTCTAACCCCATCAGCAGTGCGGTTTCAGAATCGTCTGATGTCGCTCGAAACGCACGGCCGATCGCAGTGTAATAAAATATATACTGCAGACCGGCGATAACCAAAATTGCAACGCCAAACTGCAAGAGTGGCAAGTAGCCAATGTTCACACCCGGCAACAGGTTGAACGATCCCGTTTCAATTGAACCGGCTTGCAGTTTTCGACTGTCAACGGTGAACAATTCCAAAAGTCCGTTCTGAATGATGACGGACAGACCAAAGGTGACCAACAGTGGCGGCAGAATATCTTTGCCCAAGACGCGATTGAGGATGCCAACCTGCAATGCATATCCAAAAGCCATGGCAATGGGTACAACGAGGATGAGGCTTAGCAATGGGTGGAGACCTGTGGCCTGGACGATGACCCATGCAAGATAGGCAACGGCAACAATCAAATCCCCATGGGCGATGTTGACCAAACGCATGACGCCAAATATCAGCGACAGTCCGGCCGCAAACAGCGCATAGAGACCGCCAACCAGCACGCCTTGGATAATGATGTTGAGCCAGGTCATCGTCACATCCCAAAATATGCGGCTGAAATCTGATCTTTGGTGAATGCTTTTGGCACACCTTGCAGCGAGACGCGCCCCTCTTGCATGCACAAGAACTGATCGGCTGAGTTTAACGCGCGCGTGACATCTTGCTCGACAAGAATTGCCGTCAAGCCGCCATTGCCCACGATGCGGGGCAGCAAAGCATAAATGTCCTTGATCACGATTGGTGCAAGACCGAGGCTCAACTCATCAAGCAAAATGATCTCGGGGTTGGACATAAGGCCACGGCCAATGGCCACCATCTGCTGTTGACCGCCCGACAAAGACGTTGATGGCACGTTACGTTTTTCTTTCAAGATCGGGAACAAGTCGTAGATCGCGTGAAGGTTCCATGGACCTGCGCGTTTCACCTGACCGCCGAGGATGAGATTTTCTTCAACTGATAGTGATGGAAACAAACGACGCCCTTCGGGCACCAGAGAAATTCCCCTTGCCACAATGTCATTGGCGGCAAGATGATGTATGGCTGTGTCATTGAATTCGATGCTACCGGTTTTTTTGGACAACGACCCGCAGATGCATTTCAGCAAGGTCGTTTTTCCGGCACCATTGGAACCGATCAGTGAAAGAATTTCGCCTTTCTTTACAGTCAACGAAACGCCATGCAGCACCTTGGCATCATCGTACCAAGCCTCCAGGTTTTCAACAGCAAGGACCGTGTCAGACATGAGCGTCTTCACCAAGATAGACACTCTTTACGTCTTTGCTGCGCATCACTTCGTCAGGCGTGCCGTCAGCAAACAGCTTACCAAAGTTGAGCACAACGAGGCGCTGCGCTACGGACAACAAGGCATGAACGACATGCTCAATCCAGATGATGGTAACACCTGACGCGTGAACGTCTCGAATGGCAGACAGCAATGATTGACATTCGCGGTCGGTCAGACCGCCTGCAATCTCGTCCAACAAAAGCAATTCGGGTTCGGTCGCCAATGCGCGTGCCATTTCAAGACGCTTGCGCTCCAACAACGTGATTGATCCTGCAAGTTGGTTGGCCTTGCTTTTCATGCCAGTCAATTCCATGACCTTGAGGGCATGTTCAACAGGATTTTCGGCGGCGCGCCCAAAGGCTGCACCGACTAAAATATTTTCAAACACAGTCATGCCATTGAAGGGATGTGGCACTTGAAATGATCGGGAAATGCCGCGTTTGCAGCGCTTTGCAGCATCCAGTTTGGAGATGTCTTCACCTTTGAACACCACCTTGCCAACATCGGCAGAAACTGTGCCGGCAACAAGATTGAATAAGGTTGTTTTGCCAGCACCATTGGGACCGAGAATGCCGAGGATCTCGCCTCTCTCAACATCAAGGCTGACCGCATCAGTGACCACCAATGCGCCGTATCGCTTGCTGAGATTCTCGAGATGAAGAAGGGGCATGAAAATAATATGGGGCGGAAATTTCTTCCGCCCCTGTCCTGTGTTCGAACTAACCGATCGTGCGCAGTTTGCCACCGACCGGTATATTGGGGGCTTGCGGGTTATTGGTGATGATCAACTCGAGCCCCTTGTCGGTCTTCGTCCACTGACCGCCGACGAGCGGAGTCTTGCAAACGTTTTTGACAGGGTTGTTTGGTCCGCCCTTCCAAGAGATTGGACCAATGATGGTGTCAAGTTGAGTATCACCAATTGCAGCGAGGATCGCTTCTGGATCATTCAAGTCCTTGGTGCGCTTGATCACGTCGAAAGCGATTTCGAATAACGCGTGTCCGAAGCCCAGTGGTTGTGTCCATGGCCTTCCTGTACCAGCTGTATAGGCATCGCAGAGTTCCTTGGCAGTCTGCCCTGTGAGGCTGGACTTGAAGGGATGGCTTGGTGACCACCAGATTTCAGTTGTCAGGCCATCGCCACGATCACCCAGTCCCTCAACCGATGAAGGGAACAATAGAGCCTTGCCGATAGTGACAACTTTTGGCTTGAAGCCTTGCTGGGCGCATTGTCCCCAGAAGGTTGCAAAGTCTGGCGGGATCATAACACCGGTTACAATCTCAACACCCGCTTCCTTGAAAGCTGTGATCTGCGACGTGAAATCGTTGCTCAAGGGCTCGTAGCGACCTGGATCAACCAGCTTGTAGCCAGCAGCAGCCAATGGGCCAGGGAAACCAAGTTTTTGATCGCCCCATGCGTTACCATCAGCGTCGTTGGCAAACACGCCGCCTACGATTTTGGCTGCGCCAGACTTGTCCCAGATGTCGAGGAAATTTGCGATCACATCCTCGAGGCCCCAGAACGCATGATAGGTGTATTTGAAGCCCTTTGTCGGATCGCCGCCGCGACCGAAAAAGAAGGTCTGCCATGGTGCGTCGTCGGATATACACGGAATGCCGTTGAGTTCGGCTTGATCAGAAACCGGATTGACTGTGTCAGGCGTGCCCTTGGCGAGCAACATTTTCACACCGTCTTTTTCGATCAATTCGGTTGTTACTTCTGCAGCGCGGTTTGGATTGGACTGTGAATCCCGTTCCAAGATTTCCACGGGCACAGGCAGTTTCGCCATCACGTCTTTGAGTTGCTCTATCGTCCAACTCGTGGCTTCACCGAAGCCTGCGATAGGTCCCGTAACAGGACCGACCTTGCCGATTTTGAATACATCGGCTGCATAGGCTCTGCGCAAAACAAAAGGTGCAGCAACAAGGCCAGCGCTGGCTTTCAGCACGCGCCGACGGTTTAGAGTAATCAGTTTCGTCATGTTTGGTTCCTCCCGTTCGTTTTTTTAATTTGGTCGTTCATTCAAACTAGAAATGCAGTGATTCCATATTCTCTGGCACCGGTGTTTCCATGATTTTGCGCAAACTGCGGAACCGGCGTGCCCCATAAACCAAGGCATCCTGTCCCATCTTGGTGGACACCGCAACTATCTCGCCAATGAAAATCGTATGGGTAAACTGATCAAGCGTTTCGGCCACGCGGCAGTCGAACGTTGCTGCGGCCCCTTCAAGAAGTGGCGTGTCGCCATCGCCTGCGCGCCATTCGCCCATGCTGAAGCGGTCAAAATCGCGGCCCATCATGCCGGCAAAAGCCTTACCCACTTTTTCCTGATCATCGCCCAGAACATTGACGCCGAAGCGGCCGGCAGCAACGATCTTGTGATGCGTCAATCCCGACTTGTTGACACACACCAAGAGACGTGGCGGTTCGGCGCAGATTGATGACACGGCTGTTGCTGTCAGTCCAAAGCGCTCGCCGCCCATCTGCGTGGTAATTACACAGACGGAAGCCACGTGCTGGCCCATGGCTTGCACAAACTCGGCTGTGCTGACGAGATCATCCACTGCCACTGCCCTATACGACTGGCGTGCCGGGATCCTGTCCGAGCAGGATCTTGCCGTAAATTTCGGCGCCTGCATCATAAAGCAGAAAGCCGTGCATGCAGGTGGCTTGCAGATTGCGAAAGGCGCGTTGGATCGGGCTCTTCAGCGACAACCCTGCGGCGCCACCAATCGTCATCAACTCCTGCACGGCATCGCGGCAGAGGCGTGGAGCCAAGCAGATGTCCATGCGAATACGACCGCGCACGTCCATGGGCATTTTCTCGCCGCGCTTGGCATAGGCGTCAATATCATCCGCAACGCGATAAAGGATCAATTCAGCAGCGTGAATTTTCGCAGCAGCCTCACCGAGGATACGCTGCAAGGGTTGCCACTCGTGGCTGATGTGCGCCGTGTACATCACGGCTTTTCCAGGCACAACTTTCAGGAACTCGTCGAGAGCCGAACGCGCAATGCCTGTGGCTCCCGATGCGATACAAAGGCCCAATACGGGTGCAGCTTGTGATTTGAAAACAGCAGGCGCGTCAGGATCGGTATACGGTGTGGTTTGATGATCAAGCAGTGCTGCCAAAGACAAAAATCGATGTGCAGGCACTACAATGTCCTTGCACTTCACCGAATTGCTGCCCGTACCTTGCAAGCCCGCAACGTGCCAGTCATCGACGATATCGAGTTGCGTGCGCTCCACGAGAAGATCGCCCATGTCAACCATATTGCCTGCTTCATCGCGGATTTCCGCACCAAGCAGCAACCAATCAACATGCGCATTGCCAGAGGCGAAAGGCCAGAAGCCGCTCAGCGTATAGGAGCCATCAGATTTGCGAACTGCCTTGCCGCGCGGGCCAATGACGGCAGACACGGGATGGTCCCCACCGTCGTTGAAAACATCTTTCTGGAATTTCTCATTGGCATGGCCAAACATCCAGCTGTGGGCTTGCCACACGCCGAGCACCCAGGCGGTGGCGCCGCAGCCATAAGCAACGTTTGACATCACATCCATATGGGCGCGCATGCTGATTTCATGACCACCACACGAAGCAGGCTGAATAGTCTGCAGCAAACCATTGTCGATCAACAGGTCAACGCTTTCGCGCGGCAGCTGGCGCAGCTCTTCGGCTTTCGCCGCGTGCTTCTGTAATTCCGGAATGATTGAAATCGCGATGCGCTTGGCATCGGCTTCGGTCATACGTGGCTTCACATGAACGTTCATTGAAATCCTCCCTTGGAATTCTCTCAAATCTGAATGTCATTCATTTTTGAACAAAAGTCAATATTGATTGTCATTCTATTTTGCGGTAGAGATGAAAAATGACCAACACATTATCCGCAGGCCTACCAACGGGCCGGGTTGCCCGCAGGCAGGAGCGCAAACGCGAAGCGCTCGTACAAGCAGGCTATCGCGTGATGTCAGCCAAGGGCATTGATTCCGCCACCATGCAGGAAATCGCCGAGCTCGCTGACGTTGGCGCTGGCACGGTCTATAGTTATTTCAAGTCCAAGGACGATCTCGCCATCGCTGTCCTCGAGCGCGTCATGCATGATCTCGCTTTGCGCATCGAAGTGGCAACCGCGAATTTTACGGACCCGGCACAAGTCTATGCCTTTGGCGTGCGCACGGTTTTTGAATCCGCCATTGGTGATCGGCGCTGGAAACAACTGCTGCACCGCGCAGAAGTCATCGCCAATGCCATGTTCAATTGCATGGGGCCATTCGCCATCCGCGATATTGAAAAGGCAACTGCTGCTGGCCGCTTCAAGGTGAAGGACGCGCGCCTCACATTCAAACTCGCAAGCTTCTCCATCATCGGTGCGAGTCGCGCCGTGACGCTCGGCATTTTCCCAGCTTCCGCTATCGATGAAACAATCGTCAGGCTTTTGTGCATGAATGGCATGAGCGAAGTGGACGCAATCGAACTCGCTGAGCCGCCCACGCCCTGCCCTTCCGCCAGAACCGCAACTCAAATCAGAAAAGCCAAAATCGAAATGAAATTTGTCTCCTACAGCGAAAACGAAAACCCTGGTCTCGCGTTGCAGGTGGGCAACAATTGGCATGGCCTCACAGCAGGTGATACGAATTTCTGCGGCAGTTTGCAGTCCCTTATCGAAGCTGGCGGGGATGCACTTCAGAAAGCTGCCACTGTGCTTTCTGCCGCGCCGCAGATTGACCTTGCACGCGTCAAGATTCTCCCTCCACTTTCGGCTCCGGAAAAGATCGTCTGCATCGGCCTCAACTATGTTGATCACTCTGCCGAGAGTGGTTTCAAGCAGCCAGATTATCCAACGGTGTTCAGTCGTTTTAATTCGAGCCTGATTGCTGATGGAGCGCCGATCATCAAGCCGAAGTGCTCAGAGCAACTGGATTACGAAGGCGAACTTGTTGCGGTTATTGGCAAGACGGCGCGGAATGTGGGTGAGGCGCATGCGCTTGATCACATCGCGGGCTATTCAATCTTTAATGATGCATCGATCCGCGATTATCAATTCAAGGCACCACAATGGACGCCGGGCAAAAACTTTGATGACACCGGCGCATTTGGTCCTTGTTTTGTCACCGCTGATGCCCTGCCTGCAGGCTGTGCTGGGCTCAAATTGCAAACACGATTGAACGGCCACGTCGTGCAAGATGCCTCTATTTCCGACATGGTTTTTTCCGTCGCCAAGCTTGTATCGATGCTGTCGGCATTCATGACGCTGAAGCCTGGTGACATCATTGTGACGGGCACGCCATCAGGCGTTGGCCTTGCGCGCAAGCCTCCCTTGTGGATGAAGCAGGGTGATGTGGTGGAAGTCGAAATCGAAAAGATCGGCTTGCTCAGCAATCCGGTGGTTGCAGAAAAACCTTAGGGAGAGTGCGATGACAGCGATTGGTGGCAAGGTTGCAAATGTGAAACGCCCGGGCGAATTGGGCGTTCACTCCATGGACAATTTCAACATGGTGGTGCCAAATCTCAAAGATGCGGAGGTGTTCTACAAAACCTTCGGCCTTGATGTGCGCGAAGAAGGCGAAGCGCTGGGGCTCTACACCTTTGGCAACTCACACCGCTGGGCCACAATTTCAGAAAGCAATCGCAAGAAATTGAACTTTCTCTCCTTTGGTGTGTTTGAAGAAGATCTTGAAGGCATCAAGCGACGGGCCGAAGCGGAAGGTGTGAAATTGCTTGATGCGCCCAAGGGCTTCGATTCGAATGGCATTTGGTTTTATGACCACAACAATGTGCTGATCGAAGTGAAGGTTTCTGAAAAAACGTCACCCGACGAAAAGATGCCCTTCGCGATGACCAGCTGTCCTCCTGGTGTTGCAGGTGCACCGCAGCGCTCGAAAGCCAGCAAGGTCAGGCCAACGCGTATGGCGCATGTTCTCGTCTTCACCGCAGATGTGCCACGCGCCATTGATTTCTACAGCCGCATTCTGGGCTTGCGCATTTCTGATCGCTCCGGTGATGGCATCTGCTTCATGCATGGCATTCACGGTTCCGATCATCATCTCGTGGCCTTCGCCAAGTCATCCGCACCGGGGCTTCATCATTGCAGCTGGGATGTCGGCAACATCAATGAGATCGGCAAGGGTGCCATGCAAATGGCCGAGAAGGGATTTCAAAAAGGCTGGGGCATGGGCCGTCACGTGCTGGGCTCCAACTATTTCCACTATGTGCGCGATCCCTGGGGCAGCTATTCGGAGTATTCCGCCGACATCGACTACATCCCCTCGACCTGCGCGTGGGACGCTGGCGACTATCCGCCAGAGGATTCAATTTATCTCTGGGGGCCGGAGATGCCGAAAGACTTCATCACCAATCATGAGGTCAGCTGACTTTTGGCGGATACGGCAACACCACCAGCATTTTGCACACATGATTTGAGCGGTTGACGATCTCGCGCACTTCATTGGGAGCTATCGTGCAGCTGTCCATCGCAGCAAGCACAGTCTCAACGCCATTGATGATCACGGTCATCTCGCCTTCAAGTACGATGTAAACCTTTTCGAATGGTGTTGAGTCGGGCCCTGCTCCCCCACCGGGCAGGAATTGCGAATAAGCCACCCACTGGTTTGTCGGGCCGCCTTCTTCGTGGCCTTGCAAGCGCAAGCCCACCACGCCGCGATGGTTTGGCGCATCGTAAGATTTTGCATCCTTGAAACGTTTAACCAGCATTATTTCAGCTTGCCTATCTTCAGGCTGATGGGTGAAAGCCCATCAATGCCACCGCTGATCTTGTCGCCGGGAACGACGGGCCCAACACCAGCTGGCGTTCCCGTCATGATGAGATCTCCGGGGCCAAGATGATAAAATTTGGATAGATGCGCTATGATCTCGTCGACTTTCCAGACAAGATCATCGAGGTGTGCGTCTTGTTTCAGTTCACCATTGAGCGACAAGTGAATGCGCTGCGGCCCCACTGCACCAAAATCTTTGGCCTTGGTGATTTCTGAAACGATGGCTGACTGTTCAACATCCTTGCCCAAGTCCCAAGGGCGCTGGTGCGCGCGCTCAGACAGCTGCAGATCACGTCGGGTCATATCGAGACCAACAGCATAACCAAAAACTGCAGATCGCGCCTTTTTTACGTCAGCATTGAAAATGCGTTTGCCAAGGGCAACGACCAGTTCAACCTCGTAGTGAAAGTTGGTCGTGCCTCCCGGATAGGGGATGGTGCTGCCTGAATTTCTAAAATGGGCCGCTGACTTCAAGAAATAGAATGGCTTTTCACGGTCCACCGCGATGCCCATTTCCTTGGCATGTTCGACATAGTTGCGGCCAACGCAAAAAATGCGACTGACGGGGTAGAGTTTTTTTTCTCCCTTGACGGAAATGGAATGTATGTCTGGAGGATCAAAGAGAAAAGCCACTGTTTTTAGCCCCGATTTGGAGTTTATGCATACCGTTGCAGATTGATGTTTGCAATTGGCAATTCGGTTCAATCACTTTCAACGGCATAGAATTTCGGTCTGGAGATTTGTTCCACCGCAATCGATTTGCCGCTGTGCAAAGCTTTAACGCCCGCTTCGGCAACAGCCGTAGAGCAATACCCATCCCATGCCGATGCACCGATATTGGGTTTATCCGTCATCACGGATTTTACCCACGCGCGATTTTGCTGGCGATAGGCATCCACAAAGCGGGGACGCCAATCAGACGGGTAAGACCTGATCTGCTTCAGGTCCAGGTTGACATCGGTGTGAACTGACGCACGCAAAAATGCCGTGCCCTTCTCGCCCACCAACTCACCGCGCACGTCATAGCCATAAGTTGCGCTGATGTTGACTTCGATATTCACCAAGTGACCGGCGATTGTTTCCAGCACCATGAAGACGGGAGCCGTTTCTCCACCGCATGGCGGGCGGAAAACGCAGATGGATTTCATATCTGAATCGAGCATCCAGCGGGCCACGTCAAACTCATGGGGTGCAGAATTGCAGATCGCCATCTCAGGACGGAAGTCATAGGCGGGAGCCACATTGCGATGGAAGCAATGGAACATCAGCGCCTTGCCAAGGTCACCGCGCACCAGCATGGATCTGATTTCCGCATAGGACGGATCGAAGCGACGCATGAATCCGATCTGCACCAGATGCTTGCCGCATTTTTCTTCAGCTGCAAGGACTGCGAGGCATTCCTTGCTGTCTTGTGACAGCGGCTTCTCGCACAACACAGGTTTTCCGGCAGCGATGCAGGCAAGGGTTAGCGGCGCGTGAAATTGATCAGGTGCCGCAATCACAATTGCATCAACCGACGCGTCATTGATGACAGCCAATGGATCAGTGTTCACATTGACTGCGCCATAGGCGTCGGCAGCAGCTTTTGCACGCACTTGATCTGCGTCGCAGATGACTTGCAAACTTGTGCCTGGCACTTCTTCCGCGAGAATTCGCGCGTGATCCGCGCCCATGATGCCAGTGCCAATAATCCCGATCCGAAGTGTCATGATTTATCACCCATCCCTGAAATCGTCCTGCTTGTTACTAGCGTCATCGCGAACGTGGAAGCCACTAGTCCTGATCGGCAGGTGTCTCGCGGCTGCGCAGGTTAGCCAGAAAACCCGAAATGCTTGCGCCAATCCGCGGCATCAGGCCACCTGATGCATGGTTGCGGCTCGGTTGCGGCAGTGTGAAATGGGCCAGCCTCGCGATAATCAAATCCTGTATCTCGCCAATGTCTTCCAGCAATATGCCATGACGTTCGGACTGGATAATGTGCATGCTTTTGTCGACGGTCCCAGTTTTTCCTCGATCAACCTCGCGCTGGCCGGATCGACTATAGGATCATGGGAGCCTTGTATAATCATCACCGGACAACGGACATCTTGCAAGCGATGCTCAAGCAAATCCGCCACTTTTCGCAGTTCCATGAGAGAATTCGCAGGCATGTTGCGATAATCGATGTCAGGTTGCTCTGGCTCGGCCGCCTGGAACGGCTTGATCCTGTTTTGCATGTATACCCACGCGCTCAACTGATTGATGCGATGAAGCAGAGGAGCAAGGCGTGTGTTGTGGGCGCGAAACTTTATGGGTGCCGATACGGCCGCGACGAAGGTCAACTGTGTTGGCCGCTCGGCCGCCAACAGAAGCGACAGCGATGCGCCCGTGGCAAACCCCACGGCAAGGACGTCGTTTGACAGCAGAGACATGATCTCGTAACCGCGCCGGACTGAAGCCTTCCACTCGACAAGACTTTGCGTCCGCAAGTCATGGGCCGACGTTCCATGGCCTTTCAAACGCACCGCCATGACAGGGTGACCTTCAGCCATGAGCCGTTCGCCGAATGCCCTGACTTGTGCGGGTGATGCGAGAAGACCGTGCACCAACACCACTCCGGCCTTGGTCGCTATTTTTGGCTGAAGCAAGAACGGCCTCCCGTCTCGCTTCGGCAGTTCACCCAAACCTGCGTCTGGTGGGGCTGCAGCAGAGTCCACTTTGTGCAATCTCAACTCATCATCGAAATAGGCCCGGGCCAGCGCTGCACCTGTCAGCGGCATCGCGCTTTCGACAATCTGCAGCACGTTCGACAGTGACTCGATCTCGTTTGCATAGACCCGAACCATGTTGGCGAGGCGAGGGTCATCGTCGGGCGTGTCGGCAGGCAATGACGGCAATAGAATGATATGTGTTTCATCAAGCGCAATCAGTCCTGCCTCAGAAGCTGTCGCGTAGAATTGCTGGAGCATGTCGCACGCTTCGCCCGGCAACGTGCCATAGATATTTGGATCGGTGAGTGAACGGTGCAAGTGCAGACCATGTTCGTTCTGAACGGCTTTGATGACAGCATACAGAATTGCGTGGAACCTGCTTAGCTCAACTGCCTCGTCTCCCTGCAGGGCGAGCCGCATCAAAATCCGCGCGGCGAGATGGCTGATGTTCAACGTCACGTTTGCGTACATCTCTACCATGCAATGATCACGCAAGCGGCGCGTCGCGCGCTTTACGGATGCTGCTGCAAGCGCGTCCATCCAGTGATCGGATTTGTCCTTCAACCCGAACACCTCTTCGAGATTGCCAATGCCCTCAAAAGCCCGCGCCAGCACCATGCGATCTGTGGGGTTCCAGGCAATGTCGGGATTGAGGGCGCGGCCAAACCGGATGTCCATGTCGGTCTTGCGCAGCAAGAGATTGCCTTCGACCATCAGTTCATCGCGGCCGGTCCGACCGAGATTAAACTTGAGGTACTCGGCCCACTTCAGCAGAAAATTTTCGCCACGATGGATGGGATGATAGGTAATGTTTGAGGGCACGACCATCGTTGGTTTGCGCGCCTCTGCCAGTAGAGACTCACGACTTCCAACGCCAAGGGCTGCAACCCAACGGTCCAGGCGGTCTGTATCACCGGCCTCTTCGACTGACAGAATTCGCTTTTTGAATAATTCAAGCACAACGGCAAGTGCGGCGGCACCCTGCCGGTGGCCGGTTCTGGTTTTGAACGAACCAAGAAATCCTTGATGGGGTGGCGCAGCAACGCTGCGATCTTTCATCATTGAACCTTCAGGAAAGAAAATTACCTTTTGTCCACGCAGAATTTCCGCAGCGAGGAATGGAAGCAAACCCGGATGATTGTTTGGCACCGCGCCAACGCTCCACAATACGTTGGCAAAGCGTTCACTGCTCTCGAACAGCTCATGGGACGCCACGCAGCGGCAATAGGCGCCGGTCGCCTGGTATATGAAGTACTGCGGGATGATGGTCTCGAACCGCGCAAAGTGATTGAACAAGAAAATTTGACCCGACTGCATCACATCAGGTTCGGCGTGCACGGCGATTTTCATGCCGAGGCGTTTTTGCACAACAGAGAATGCCCGCACGCTCCATTGATAGAACGGTATGTTGATTTCGTGTTGTCGGGTCTTGGCCATAACCGAGGCTAAAACGCCTCCTCCTTCATCTCCATCACCGGTCCTGCTCCTGCCATGATTGTTGCCATCAAACTTCCCGTTTCTGGCAAAATCTTGGTCATGTAAAATTGCGCTGACGTAATCTTGGCATCGTAAAACGGATCGGCTTTGACCATCCGGAGCTTGAAGGATTTCTCAGCCATGCGCGCCCACATAAATCCGATTGCAACGAGTCCGAACATGCGAAGGTAATCTGTTGCTGCGGCTGCGCCTTCTTCGGGATTGCTGATGCCGGCCTTGCCCAGCCACAGGGTCGTTTGCTGCAAGCGGCCAAATGCTTTCGCCAACGGACCGATGGCCTGTGCTGTAAAGGGGCTGGCCAAGCGCTTGTCGATGTAGGTTTGCACAGGATGAAAGAACCGACGTGCCATGCGCCCTGTTCCAGCAGGCATTTTGCGACCGACGAGATCAAGCGCCTGAATGCCGTTTGTGCCTTCGTAAATCTGCGTGATGCGTGCGTCGCGCACCAATTGTTCCATGCCCCACTCACGGATGAAGCCATGTCCGCCATGCACTTGCACCGCGTCATTGGCGGCGGCAAATCCATGGTCTGTCAGCATGGCTTTGACCACTGGCGTCATCAGAGCCACAAGGTCTTCGGCTTCCTGACGCCGTTCGGCATCGGGATGGTGAAACGAGATATCGAGTTCGTGGCCAATCCACATGGCGAGTGCGCGGCAGCCTTCCGTCATTGCGCGGGTTCGCATCAACATGCGTCTGATATCCGGGTGGACGATGATGGGATCAGCGGGTTTCTCGGGATACTTTGCCCCGGTCACGGCACGCATCTGCAATCTGGACTTGGCGTATTCGACTGCGCCTTGATAGGCAGCTTCAGCGACACCGAGGCCTTGAATGCCGACCGCCAACCGCGCTGCGTTCATCATGGTGAACATGGCAGGCAGGCCCTTGTGCGGCGTTCCAACCAACCATGCTGTTGCACCATCATAGTTCATGACGCATGTCGGCGACGCCTTGATTCCCATTTTTTTCTCAAGTGATCCGCAGGTCACCGCATTTCTTTGACCTGGAGTGCCATCGGATTTTGGGAGAAATTTCGGGCATACAAACAAGGAAATGCCGCGCACTCCTGCAGGCGCGTTGGGCAATTTTGCCAGAACGAGATGGACAATGTTTTCGGTCAGATCGTGTTCGCCAGCCGAAATGAATATTTTGGTGCCGGTAATCTTGTAGGTTCCATCGGCCTGAGGTTCAGCCTGCGTTTTGATCAATCCGAGATCCGTACCGCAATGCGGTTCCGTCAGGTTCATGGTGCCGGTCCATGTTCCTGCCACCAACTTGGGCAGATAGAGGTTCTTCAACTCCTCTGTGGCATGGGCCTCCAGGGCGTAGTAGACGCCTTGCGTCAGCAACGGGAATAAGCCGAACGACATGTTGGCCGACGAGATCATTTCATCAAATGCGAAATTGACAGGCGTGATCAGTCCTTGACCACCGTAAGCTGGATCGCTTGCAAGGCCGGGCCAGCCACCTTCGACAAATTTGTCGTAGGCCTCCTTGAAGCCCTTTGCCGTCCTCACCGATCCCTTGTCATAGGTGCATCCTTCTTCGTCCCCACTGCGATTGATGGGAAACAATTCGTTCGCACAAAACTTTCCTGCTTCCTCCAGAATGGCCGTCACCACATCAGGCGTTGCTTCCGCATAGGCGGGAATGGCGTTTGCCGTGTCCTGGATCTTCACAATGTCGAAGAGCAGAAACTGCATGTCGCGCAATGGTGCCTTATAGTTCTGCATGGGTGATCCTCAATTCCTCAACGGTTTGCCCGTCGCCAGCATCACTTCCATGCGCGACAATGTCGGCTCTTGTTTGACAAGTTTCATGAATTCCTGCTTTTCCAGCTCCATGATGCGATCCTCGCTGACGACCTCTGTATGGTCCGTGCCGTTGCCCGACAGCACTTTTGCCAGATGGGTTGACACCGTTACATCATGGGGCAGCGCCAGGCCTTGCTGAGCATAACTCTGAATTGCCATTTTGAGCGCCGCAAATCCGGATGGGCCGGGCAAACGCAGATCGACGGGTTGTGGCGGTTTGTAATTGTCCGCCAGTTTCAGGGCCAGAGCCTTGGCATCAGCCAACAGTCGATCACGGTTCATGGTGATCCCGTCGAACTGGCGGAGATACCGGTGTTCCTTTGCATCGGCGGCTGACTTTGACACTTTCGCCAGGGATATTTGCTCGAATGCGCCCATCACTGCGGGCATTGGTCCCGTGGGTTCATTGGTTCTTGGTTGCTTGCGGATCAGCATCTCCTTGCAGCCGCCCCATCCGGGAATAATTCCGACACCGACTTCTACAAGACCCATGTACAATTCCGCGTGGGCTTGCACGGCGGCACAATGCAGAAGGAATTCGCAGCCGCCGCCAAGCGCCATGCCGGTGGGTGCTGCAACGACGGGAAATGGTGCAAACTTCATGGCCTTCATGACGGCCTGACCTTGCGTGATCAGTTCATCGATCATGGGCCAGACGCCGATGTTTGCTGCAAACAGGGCCAGGCCCAAATTTGCGCCGACAGAAAAGTTATCGGACTCGTTGTGAATGACGAGCGCCTTCATGCCTTTCGATACGATTTCGACGGCCTTGGCGGCCATGGCCAAAGAGTCCGGATCGATGCTGTTCATCTTGCTATGGAATTCAAGGCAGGCCACGCCGTCGCCGATGTCCCAGACACTGGCTGACGCATTTTTTGCCAATGGTGCAGAATTCGCCTTGATGTCAGCGAGCAGAAGAGAGCCGGGGGGCCGTGCTACCGAGTTGTAATCGCCACTCACGTTGAGCTGCATATGGTTTTTGTAGAACCCGCCCTGCTTGGCTGCATTGGCGACAAGCGGAGGTACCGGCATTTTTTCTGCAACCAATTTTTCCGCGAACCAAGTGGCGCCGAGTTGATCAATCATCTCGAAGGGCCCGCGTTTCCAATTGAAGCCGGTGCGCATGGCCAAATCGACAGCGGCGATGTCATCGACAATTTCGGGGACAAGTGAGGCCGCATAGGAGAGTGTGCGCGACAGCACGGCCCATGCAAATTTGCCGCCGCGATCGGGATGGGAAACGAGTGCACGCATGCCACCCTTGGCCGCATCCACCGATTCCAGCGACACTTTTGCGACGGGGCGATAGGCACCTGTCTGCAGATCAATGACCTGTTTCTCTTTCTTGCCGCCTTCACGATTGAGACGGTAAAATCCACCCTTGCCCTTTCGCCCCGTGAATCCGTCCGCGATCATTCTTGCCATGAGCGGAAAGTCAGATGGCAAGGCCAAGTAAGCATCGCCTTTCGGCAAGGCCAAGCGCAAGGACGCATCGATATGGGGCTGCAGGTCCAGGCCGACGATATCAAGCAAATCGAACACACCGGATTTTGGAACACCGATTGGTTTGCCCATCACTGCATCAGCTTCTTCGACGGTGAGCCCCAGTTCACGCGCTGCATTGACGGCGCACTGGATCCAGTAGATGCCAATGCGGTTGGCAATGAAGCCCGGTGTGTCTTTCGCTTGGACGACAGCTTTGCCGAGCTTTACGTCCGCGAAGGCTGTGACATCCGAAATTGCCCTGTCGCGCGTTTCCGGTCCTGCGACCACTTCGAGCAAACGCATGTAGCGTGGCGGATTGAAAAAATGCGTGATGCAGAAATCCTGCCTCATCGTGGCGGGCATGCCCTGCATCAGCATCTTGAGCGGGAGCGTAGACGTGTTGGACGAAAGGATTGACGATTTCTTGCGCGCGCCATCAATCTTTAGATAGAGCGCCTGCTTCACTTCGAGTTTTTCCGTTACCGCTTCGATGATCCAATCGCATTCACCAAGTTTTGCGAGATCATCCTCAAGATTTCCGATTTCGATCAACTTCGCCGCAGCCTTTGACATCAAAGGCGCTGGTTCGGTTTTCTGCAATCGCTCAAGCGCAGTCTTCGCCAACACATTCCGGTCAGTGGCATCAACAGGCACGATATCCAACAACAGCGCTGGCACGCCTGCATTGGCCACTTGTGCGGCAATGCCGCTGCCCATGACCCCGGCGCCAATGACGCAGACTTTGGATATGGTCATCACGCCACCTCGAGAATGGTGGCGATACCTTGTCCTCCGCCGATGCACTGCGTGGCGAGCGCGTATTTCAATTTTTCCCGCTTCAAGAGTGCGGCAGCCTTGCCTGTGATCCGGGCACCCGTTGCGCCGAGAGGGTGGCCGATGGCCAAAGCTCCGCCATCGATGTTCACGCGCGACATGTCGACGTTGAGATCGCGCAAGCAGGCCATCGCCTGGACAGCGAAGGCCTCGTTCATTTCGATCACATCGATATCGCCGATTGAGAGGCCAGCTCGTTCCAATGCCTTGCGCGTTGCGACCACTGGACCAATGCCCATCATATCCGGCGCGCACCCTGCGATGGCAACACTTCGGATTTTTGCCAGTACCGGCAATTTGTGCTTTTTCGCATAGGCCGCTGACACCACGAGGCATGCCGCCGCGCCATCGGTGAGTGGCGATGATGTTCCGGCGGTGACAACGCCGCTTTGATCGAAGGCGGGTTTGAGACCGGACAGTGCTGCGAGGTTTGCGTCTGGCCTGATGCAGCCGTCGTCTTTCGCAGCGGGCACGCCAGTTATTTCGTCCAGGAAGTTTCCCGCTTCGCGGGCTTTTGCCGCCTTGGTGTGGCTGGCAACGGCAAATTCTTCTTGTGCATTGCGGGCAATGCCATATTTCTTCGCCAGATTTTCGGCGGTGATGCCCATCGCGACATAAGCGGCAGGCATTTTTTCTGCGAGGTCCGGATTGGGCATCGGATTGAAGCCCATCATGGGAACGCGGCTCATGCTCTCTATGCCGCCGCAGATGAAGACATCGCCTGCGCCCAATGCAATTGCACCGGCGGCGGAATGAATGGCCTGCATGGACGATCCGCAGAAGCGGTTGATGGTTGCCGCACCTGCCGATTGCGGCACGCCTGCGATAAATGAAATCAGGCGTGCGACATTCAGGCCTTGCTCACCCTCTGGAAAGGCACAACCCATGAGCACGTCTTCCACGTCCTCAATTTTTACGCCTGTTTTGGCGATAAGCCCTTTCAGCACTGCTGCCGCGAGATCATCAGGCCGCGTCCTGGCCAGAGCACCTTTGCCGGCAAAATGAAATGGTGAACGGACGTAGCCAGCGATCACAGCCTCGGTCATGCAGCTTATCTCCCCTTGAGTGCCTGAATCATAGGCTTTCGATCGATTCTGTCACGACTTGAAATTATCAGGGTTACCCTTGCGTGAACTCAACTCACGCCACAAGCAAATAATGCTTTTGTGTGCATTTAGTCCTTGACAGCGCACGGTGGATGTGCTATATTTGCTTATCCTCACAGATTTGAGTCACGCATCCCGCGACCGCCGGATTTGCGATTTCCAAAACGACCCGATCTGACCCCCAACATCGCTCCATTACTTGAAAGGTTAGCATTACTCATGACAGCAATGTTCATTCCCTTACCCAACAAATTTTCCATACATTTACGCGTGTTGATGTTTTTGTTGACATGGGTTAAGTTTGCGGTGAAGCGCAAAACAACCCTGAAAAATGAAGGCAACATGACCAGCTTAACGACATCCGAACGCCGCGGCTACCAGCAGATTTGCGGTGCCAATGGCACGATCATGACCATTGCCTGTGACCAGCGCGGCGGCATTCGCAAGATCCTTGCGAAAACACCCGCCGAAGAAGCGGCCATTTCCAACGCGACCCTCGGCGAAACCAAGGCTGATGTGGTGCGCTATCTCGCGTTTGCAGCACCTTCCATACTGCTGGATCCCATTTGCGCAGTGCCACAGGTGGTTGACGATGGAGTCTTGCCCCGGGATGTGGCCTTGATCATCGGTCTCGACGCATCGGGCTACGACACCAGCCCGGAAGGTTATTATCTCTCGCGTCTGGTTCCAGATATCAATGCCAGGCGGGTTCGGGAGCTGGGCGGGACAGGCGGCAAAATTCTGGTTTATCTCAGGCCAGACAAACCAGACGCCAATGTGCACAACATGGAGATTATGCGCCAGTGCATTGCAGACTTTGGCCAGGAAGATTTGTTGCTGGTGACGGAATTCCTTACCTACCCGTTGCCAGGCGAAGACGCTGCGGATTACAGGGCCAAGTTTCCTGCCCTGATCGAAGGCGCAACACGCATGAGCCTTGATGCAGGTGCGAAGGTTTTGAAAATGCCCTATCCGGGGACGGCAGATTCCTGTGCGCGCATTACTGCCATGTGTGGAGATGTGCCGTGGTCCGTCTTGTCAGCAGGCGTTGATCACGAAACATTTCTTGGGCAAATCGAGATTGCCATGGCGAATGGGGCATCCGGTGTGATTGCCGGTCGTGCGCTGTGGAAAGATTGTCTGTCGTTGGACCGCGCAAAACAGAAAGAGATGTTGACCAACAAGGCGCTGCCACGGTTGCGACAGATCCAGGCGATCCTCAAGCGCTATCCGCGACCGGCCGGGACAGCCTGAACATGGCCGGAATTGGTGTCGATATCGGCGGCACAAATATTCGGGCAGCGCGCATATCTGTTCGAGGCGAAATTCTCGATTGGGCCAGCGAGCCCACGCCCGATGATCCGCAGCACATTACTGCATTGATTGCGGCACTGATCAAGCCGCTGGCGGATTCATCAGTTACGGCGATTGGTGTTGGCGTTCCCGGTCGGGTGGACGTGGTGCGCGAGCGGGTGCTTTCAGGTGGTTATGTTGATCTGGCTGGACATTCGCTTGCCGACACACTGCAAGACATGATCGGTCGGCCTGTCTTTGTTGATAATGACGGCAACATGGCACTGGTGGCTGAACATGCACTGGGTGCAGCGCAAGAGACGAACACGGCCGTTCTGTTCACGATTGGAACCGGCATTGGCGGAGCGGTTTTCATGGATGGAAAACTGTTGCGGGGACGCGCTGCTGCGGGGCAGCTCGGACATTTGACTGTTGATGGCAATGGCGAGCTGTGTCTTTGTGGTCGGCGCGGGTGTGTTGAAACGACAAGTTCTGGCACCGCACTTGGCCGGCACCTCGCGGCGGCGGGACTTGCTGCAGATACGTCCGTTGAGACTCTGCTTGCACAGGCCGCGAAAGGTGGTGCCACGGCGGCGGAGGTTTTGACCCGGTGGGCTGCACCGATGCGAGCCGCGATTGATACGACTGTTGCCTCGTTTGACCCGGATATCGTCGTGCTGGGTGGCGGGCTTGGCTCGGCGATGCACCTTGCCTTGGCTGGCTTCCCCGCAGAAGCGCAGTGGTATAGCTGCCCTGTTGTTCCGGCGCGTCTTGGCGATCATGCGGGCGTGATTGGTGCCGGGATTGCCGGGTTGGCCCGGATTGGTGCGTGACACATGAAGCGGTTGGTTTTCGTCAATGGTGTTCCGGCCTCTGGAAAAAGCACGGTGGCGCGGGCTGTTTCAGACATTACGGGCTGGCCTCTCCTGACGCTCGACACTGTGAAAGAAGCTTTTTTTGCACACCTCGGTACGGGTGATCGCGACTACAATCGACTTCTGGGGAAAGCCAGCTATCAGGCCATCTTTTCGCTGATCGGGGACTGGCCCGAGGACACGGGTGCTGTGATTGATGCCTGGTTCGGGTTCCAGCCGTTTGAGGTTTTGCAGGGCCATATTGCGCGGGCCGGGCAATGTCATGTTTCCGAGATTTGGTGTCATGCGCCAGCCGATGTTGTTGGACAACGGTACCGCGCCAGATTGGACAAGCGTCATGGTGGGCATCTGGGTGCGGATTATGTGGCAGAGCTCATGGCGTTGGCAGGTTCTGCCAAACCCTTGGGGCATTTTCCCTTATACCACGTGGATACGACCGCGACCCTGGACTATGTTGCCTTGAGCTCGTGGTTGTCCAAGGGCGCGTAATTCGTCAGCAGGCGGAGCAATATTTTTCTGCCACCGCGCCGACCCTGGACTGAATGATTTTCTGCGAGAGGGTGAGGCCAGAGGCTTTCACTTTTTCATCCAGGCATGCGAATTGAGAGATAAGAGCCGTTTGATTTGCGGCGGCATCTATGTTGGCGCAGAGAATTTGCAGGGCAGACTGGATTTCGGGGTGAGGCCAGTAGTAGCGGATTCGATCACTCAATCCGAACAGAAGTTCGACATCCCGGCCCGGTCCTGATGTGACATAGCCCTGCCAATGGCGCGGATTGGCGTGCATGACCGTGGCAATAGAATTGAGGATATTAGACGACTTGGCGAGCGGAAGACGTTCTTCGATCATCGCCATGCTGACCACTGCTTCGCGATAGGCTGCAGTGAGTTCAGGACCCACTTTCAAAATGGCGAAGTGCGACGTTACAAGATCTCGCAGGGCTGTCGGTGTTTGATAATCGGTGGAGTGCGCTTCGAACACTGCGCCGGGAATATCCTTGATGGCGGACGAGAGTTTTTTTGCTTTCAGAGTTTCGAATGGAATGACGTGGGTGTTGCTGAAATCCACACCGGGCTGAACGACGATGCCGATCACGCGCTCAAGGGCTGATGACAAGCCAAGGTGAGTGAAGGCCTGTTGATGCAGTTCATAGGTTTTTACGGGCGCTTCGGGGCGCGTGACGCTGATGCCTTCCAGATTGTCCGTCTCACCACCGGGAATTGGAACTTCAGTTCCGATGACATAGAGAGGTGGTGAATTGCTGGCGTGTTTTTCGGCCACGGCACAGAGCGCTGCGGCGCGGGCTGCTATGGTTGTTTCCGGCAGTTCACGATCATCGGCGCAGGCCATGCTGGTATCGAGATGGATTTTGCTGAAGCCTGCTTGCGCGTAGGATTGCACCAGTACTTCTGCGTTTTGCATGGCGACTTTGGCTGATTCAGATTTCCAGGGGTTCGGGCCCAGATGGTCTCCACCCAAGATGATGCGTTGTACGTCAACACCTTCGGATGTTGCCAGTTGGAAAACGAAATCGCGAAACCCTGACGGCGTCAGGCCGGTGTAGCCGCCGTCTTGATTGACCTGGTTACAGGTTGCTTCAATGAGGATGGGGTCGTTGGTGGCACGATAGAGACGAAAGATTGCCTGCAAGGTTTCGCGGTGCGCCGTGCAATAGGAGGGGATGCCGCCGCGACCGGTGCTGCGGTTGCGTGCCACGATTTCTTGAAGGAGATTGGTGGTCATGTGAGGAACGCAGCAATATCAGCGACGGAGCTGTTGCCTTCCATGGGGCCGATTTTCTGAACAGCGAGTGCACCTGCTGCGTTGGCATAGCGCAGTGCTTCCTGGAGTGGATAACCGGCGGTCGCAAGCAGGGTGACGAATGTGGCGCAGAAGCAGTCGCCAGCGCCTGTGGGATCTGCCACTTCAACGGTGTGGGCGGCACATGTGTGGTGTTCACCAGTGCTGCTGACGGCAGCGGCACCTTTGTCACCGCGTTTCAACACGACATATTTTGTGCTGTTGGCAAACAGCTTAGGTGCGAAGTCAGCCAATTGTTGGCCGGGAAAGAGAAGTTCTGCATCCTCTTCGCTGGGCAGAAAATAGGTGCAGAGATTCATGAGTTCGTGCACGGCGCGGAGATAGACCGGACTGTCGATCAATTCTTTGCGGACGTTGGGGTCAAAGGAAATGTGCACACCTTTGTCATGCAGCGCTTTGCAAACATGCAAGATCTTCGCTGCCATAACCTCGTCAAACAGGCCCGATCCGGACACGTGTATTATGCCGACACCAAATTCTGTCAGCCTTGTGAGTACGGCCGCATTGATCTCGAATTGTGCGGCAGCGGAATGCAAGATGTTGAATACGAAGTCGCGGCTGCCGTCGCTGTTGTAACTGACAAAGGCACTGCCCGTGGGCCAGCCTGCCACTGTGGCAACCAGGCTCGTGTCCACTGCGTCCGTGGCGAAACGATCAAGGATCACGTGGCCAAAGGCATCAGCACCGACGGCACCGATGAATATCGTACGCGCTGCGCACCGGGCTGCCTGATCGATAAATATTCCGGCGGCGCCGCTGGGATAGGGCCCACTGTAGTGTCCCGCACGGCGGTGTCTGCCATCCTTGCTGTCACACACAAATTCGACCAACAATTCACCGATCGAAGCTATGCCTTTGCCCATGGACGGCGCCATTCGTCATTTCCTTATCTGCGGGCTTGCTTGCCACATCACTTTCAATTTTGACATATGTAAAATATAAACATTACACTGTAAACTTGAATTGGGCGTGCTAGACGCGAAGCCACTTTGAGGGACAAAAATGGTGCGGCTTAAAAAAATCGGGACCATGGAAGAATTTGCTGAAGCAGTTGGTTTGTCGCGGCCGACGGTTTCCAAGTACTTTCACGATGCGTCTTCAGTGCGGCCCAACACGCGGAAAAAGATTGAAGTTGCCATCAAGCAAACCGGCTTTCGTCCCAATATCTTTGCGGTGAACCTGAACCGCAGGCGAACGAAAATCATTGGCCTCATCATTCCCGACCCCACGGACCCATTTTACATGATGCTGGCGCGGTGGATTGAAACGGGTGCTGTTGAAGCAGGGTATCTTGCACTGGTGTTAAGTTCAAACGGGTTGCCGGAACTGGAGGCTCGCGCGATAGAAACCATCACGTCGCTCAATGTGGCGGGTGCCATCATCGCACCGCTTGGTGAAAAATCGCAGCATGGAAAATTGAAAACGCTGGCGCGCGAGATTCCACTGATCTTCATTGATGCACCGCTGGATGATGAAGGACCATTTGTTGGCACCAACAACCATCAAAGTGTGCCACTGATTACGGAATATCTGTGCCGTTCCGGTGACCAACCCACTTATTTTGATACACCAATATTCAACAACAATGCACTTGACCGGCGGCGTGCTTACGCAAAAACCATGGAACGGCTGGGCTTCGAGCCTCGTTATGCAGACATGCCGCCATCCAACGATTGGGATTTTGAACGGGTGTCGTTTGACCAGGCGTCGCGCATTTTGGCAGGTGGTGGTTTTCCAACCCGCACCATTCTTTGTGCCAATGACCGTGTTGCGTTCGGCGTGCTTGCGGCCATGTACCAAGCAGGGAAGAAGGTGGGGTTTGCGCCCGATTGCGATTTCCGCGTGGCCGGGCATGATAACCAGCGGCTGAGCGCTTACACATGCCCGCCGTTGACCACGGTTTCGCAAGATCACGAGGAGATGGGGCGGATCGCGCTGAAGATGCTTTTTGATCGCATCACCAGCGGCGAAACGGCGGGACGCGGCGAGCGCGTTTTGCTGAATGCAGAATTGGTGCTGCGCAAGTCAGCGTGAGGCCTGATCCTGTTTTTGACTTGGATTTAGAAACTCCATTATTTTCTGCGTGATGTCATCATGCAATTCAGCGCGGGAATTGTTTGACGTTTTGGTGCAGACAGGATCATCGCCTTCCATCCAGATGTAGAACCAGCCAAAGCTCTTGCACTCTGCCAGGAAGTCGAAGTGGTTGGCATCGGCCACCCTGACATGACGGGCATCAGGCATTGCAAGTGCAACCTGGTCTGCCCTGACGCCTTCTGGTATAGTGTCCTGATTGCCAAGATTGATGAACTGAACCGGCACCCCGACACTCTTGAGACTCTGCTGGTTGAATGCCACCGGAAATGAGGGATCAATGGCGATGACACGTTTTATTCTGGTGTCGGGATAGGCTGCATTGAACCTGCTCTTGTCGATTTTGTGCAGATCGACGTTGCCGGGTATCAACGCATTTCCTTTGGCAAACCAGGCGCAGCCCATGGGGTTGTCGGGATTGGCATCGCAGAATGCGGCGAGTTTATCGGCCTCCATTTGCACGCCCGCCAATGACAGAACAGTCAATCCTCCCAATGAAAAACCCAGTGCCGTCACGTCGGACATATCCACCAACTTGCCCATGGAGGGTGAGGCGGCGATGGCATCCAAAAGGCGCGACATGTCGGCAGGACGTTGCCAGACGGCAGGAATTGTTGTTTCCGGCGTTGAATCGGCTGATGTCGATCCTTGGTGGTTGGGAATGACAACGACGAAGCCCTGCTCTGTCAACGCATGGGCGAGCCACGCGAGGTTCGCGGCATTGCCGCCCGAACCGTGGGAGACAATGACAAGAGGATGTGACGTCTGTTCCGGCCTGGCATCGCGCTGAACGCGGACGCCTTTGAATACGGCGTTGTCGCCAAGGAATTCAGGGTAGCCGCCCTTGCTTGCGGGGTAGAATACGAGGCTTTGCACAAGCCTGTCGCGGTGGGTTGCGTCAAAAGTGAAGTTCATGACGCCTACCGCGGGGGTTTCCGCATGTGTGATTGATGTGAGACTTGAGATCACCAGAAAGCTGGCGGTAAACAAGGATTTCAGGTTCATTTTTGTGCTCCGTTGCTGGGTTACGGCACCGGGTGTGCAGCAGACAGTGCAGCACTTCGTCCTCGATCATGATTGAGGACGTGTGCAATCGCGATATGGTACATTGTTGACCAACAATGCCAAAGATTTCAGTCGCCCTCATCCTGTTTGCCGTGCTGTGTTTACTCAGCGCCAGCCTTTGGTTTCGTCGGAAGGATGCGCCTGCGGCAACGCCGTTTTTGGTACTGACATCTCTCGGGGCGCTGCAGGCCCTTCTTGTAAGCCTGCGGTGGGATTTTGAATTTAATCAGTTCCGCATTTTGCAAGTTCTGTTGGCGGCGGTCATGCCGGGGGTTGCGTGGTTGTGTTTCCGGTCAGCCACTTCTGGCGGTGTTGGATGGAACTTTGCGAGCTTGGTTCATGGCTTTCCGGTCGCCCTCATCAGTGTGGCGCTCATTGCTTTGCCGGATGCCATTGACATCATCCTTGTTGCGACGTTTCTCGCTTACGGTGTGAGATTTCTGCAGCTGGCACATTCGGGCGAAAGCAACTTCGACAAGACCGCGTTTGAAGGCATGTTCAATATGCGACGGGCCGCATGGTTGCTCGGATTCTCGCTGGTTGGTTCTGCGCTTGTTGATGTTCTTGTGTTTCTCGATTTCCTGCGAGTGGGCGGACAGCATGCTTCGCAGTTGATCGGATTCGGCAATATGGTGTGGTTGCTGGCGCTTGGCGTGAGTGTGGCTTTGGGGAGCAATGCCCTGCCCAGTGAAAGCGAAGTGCCGGATGACGTGCAGCCTGTTTTGCCGGAAGCGGAGGACCACAAGGTGGCCGAGGATGTTCGACGCCTGCTCACGGATTCTGGATTGGCGCATGATGCAGGTTTGACGTTGTCCCGGCTGGCGCGACGTGCAGGCCTGCCTGCGCGCTCCGTCTCCAACGCTATCAACCGGGTTCATGGCCGCAATGTATCGCAATACATCAACGATATCCGCATTGCGGAAGCGTGCAAGCTGATGGGTGAATCTGACATCAGCATCACACAAGCCATCTATGCATCCGGCTTTCAGACAAAGTCGAATTTCAACCGGGAGTTTTTACGGGTGACGGGCAAGACGCCACGGGAATGGCGGAGAACTTTAGCGCCCATGGCTTAACGGCTATTTGCCGACCATCATGCGAACGATCTCATCGCCGGTGGTTTCTTTTGGAATGCGTTCGCCTGCATTTTCGCCGCGACGGAAGACGACGATGCGGTCGGCCACTTCGAAAATGTCACCGAGATTGTGCGAGATGAAGATGATGCCCTTGCCTTCGGCTTTCAAGGATTGGATGAGGGATATGACCTTGCGTTGTTCGGGAACGCCGAGGGCCGCTGTCGGTTCGTCCATGATGACCAAACGAGCGTTCCAATACATGGCGCGGCCGATGGCGACGGCCTGACGCTGGCCGCCGGAAAAGGCAACCACAGGTGCGTCGACTCGTTCAAGGTGGAAGTCCAAGCGCTTCATGGTTTCACGGGCGACATCGGCCATTTTCTGGCGGTCGATTGCAGGAAGGAAACCGAAGAGTTTCTTCATGGGTTCGCGACCCAGGAAGATGTTGTCGCCGATGGGCAGATTATCAGCCAGTGCGAGATCCTGATAGATTGTTTCGATGCCGTTGTTGCGGGCTTCTTGTGGTGTCGCAAAGGCGATGCGTTTGCCGTCGAGGTAGATGTCGCCGATCTCGTAGCTGAAAACGCCGGAGATGGCCTTGATGATGGTAGACTTGCCTGCCCCGTTGTCGCCAGCGAGTGCAAGTACTTCACCCGGATGTACATCAAAGGAAACACTGTTCAGGGCCTGCACGCCGCCGAAGTGTTTTGATACATTTTTGACGGAGAGGATGGGCTTGACGGAGAGGATGGGCTCACTCAACTTGACGCCCTCCGGTGAAGCGGCGCTGGGCCTGGTCGACCAACACGGAAATGATGATTACGGTGCCGACCGCGATGAATTGCCAGAAGGGTTCGACATCGACGAAGACGAGGCCGTAGTCGATGACGGCGATGACCAATGCGCCTGCGACTGTACCCCAGATGGTGCCGGAGCCGCCGAACAGGCTGGCACCCCCGATGACGACGGCAGCGATGGAGAGCAGCAGGAGTGGTTCGCCCGCTTGTGGAGCGCCTGCGGAAAAACGGCCCGTGTAGAGCACGCCTGCAATGCCGGCCATGACGGCGGACAGGACGTAGATTTTCATGGTGAGGTACTTGATATTGATACCTGCGCGGCTTGCGGCGGCCTTGCTGGCACCCATGGCATAGGTATGTTGGCCGAAGCGTGTTTGCGACAGCATGTAGTGCAGCACAATGCAGCAGATGGCGGCGAGGATGACGAGGACAGGCACGCCAAGCACGCGATCATTGCCCACACTGGAGTACCAGGGATTGCTTATGGCGATTGTCATGCCGCCAGCGAACAGATAGGCGGAACCGCGGGCGATGCCATACATGCCAAGGGTTCCGATGAAAGGTGGGACTTTCAATTGGGCAATGAGCCAGCCGTTGACCAGGCCGGGAATGAGAGTCATGCCGACACCCGACAGGACACCAAACAGCATGGCTGGAAAAGGTGGCAAGCCCAGTTGGGCAGCGGCGTAATTGGCCATGTGGGCGGCTACAACAGACGCAAAACCCATGACGAAGCCGAGCGACAAGTCGATCCCTGCCGAGATGATGACGAAGGTCTGGCCGAGCGCCAGCACCAAGGGGGCGGTTGCGGCGACCGCGATGGCTTTCAGATTGTAGGGATTCAATATGAAAGTGTTGCCATATGCAACGCGGGACCAGATTTCGAAAAAGATCACCAGCAATATGAGAAATACCCAAGCACGCAATTCCGCCACTCGCATGAGGAACGATTTACGCAGGACTGGATTTTCTGATGTTGCCGTCATGACCTCGGACCGAAATGTGAAGGGCCACCACCTCCATCTGGAACATGGTGGCCCTGCAGGAGATATAGTCGTTTTACTCGCTCTTGTAGAGGTAGCGATTGACGGCTGGATCGTCGATGTTGGCGGCGGTCATGACGGTGAAGCCGGTGCCGATGGCGGTTGGCACTGGATTGCCAGTGACAAAGGCATGGGCGGCGGCGAGACCGAAGTATCCAATTTCAGCCGGATGCTGGGCAATGGTGAGTTCGAAAGTGCCGTCTTTCAATTGGGCAACAATTGATTCAGGGGCATCGAAGCCTGCCATTTTGACTTTGCCTGCAACGCCTGCCTGCTTGGCACCGTTGGCGGCACCCGCAGCGGAGAAGAGGTTGGCACCGAACACGCCAGCGAGATCGGGCACGCGACCAAGAACGGCCTGGAACTGGGCAGCGGCCTTGTTGGCATCATCATCGTTGAACTGGGTTTCCAGAACTTCGATGTCTTTCCAGCTGGCGATTTCAGCCTTGAAGCCTTCTTCGCGCTGGTCGGTTGTTGAAATGCCGGGCTTCACGTTGGCGACATAGACTTTGCCTTTTTCACCGATGGCCTTGGCCAATGCGCGGGCAGCCATGCGGCCACCGAGCACGTTGTCGGACGCCACATAGGTGATCGGGAAATCTGCATCGCCAGCACCGGTTTGGAAAATGCCTGTGCCGACGAAGGTGTCGACGCAGACAACAGCGATGCCTGCTTCGTGGGCTTTGCGCAGGGGTTCGATCATCTGCACTTTATCATTGGGGGCAATGAGAATGGCAGCTGGTTTCTTGGCGATGACGGCTTCGAGAATGGGAACCTGGAGGGACACGTTCCATTCCGCAGCACCCTGATAGATGAGATCGACACCCAAGGCCTTGGCAGCGGCTTGTGCGCCTTTGTGCATGGTGACGTAGAATCCGTCGGCGGTAAGGCCGGGGATGAGGGCGATTGTGACTTTTTCCTGTGCCGAGGCCTTTCCGGCGACAAGTGTAGTGGCCGCAGCGGCGCTGGCAGCTCCAACCAATTTAACAAGTGAACGACGTTCCATTTCCAGGTTTCCTCCCATGTGAACATGCCGGGAACAGCCTCTTTCGTTGGGCTGCTCCTTCACCAGAGAATTGCAGCACTCTTGATCCTCGTCAACTATAATATTTACACGCGTAAATTACGGGGATCGCGATGATTCAGGTGGGATTTGCGTTTACCGGAACATTTTTCGAGGGCGGGGTTATTCCCTGCGCTTGTTTCTCACGGCTGACATTGTGCGCGACAGGTTTTCTTCGGCCAAACTGTAGCTCTTTTGCGCAACGGCCATGAAAATGGCGTCCATGATGTTCAGTTGCGCGATGCGGGCAGCTGCGTTTTCACTTGTCAGAGGCGATCCCAGAGCCGTCGAACAGAGCACGACATCGGCGCTATCCGCCAAGGGTGAGGATTCGTAGTTGGTCAATGCAATCACGCTTGCGCCATTCAACTTGGCGATCTGAGCTGCTTCGAGGACGCCCGTGGTTCGACCGGAATGGGAAAACGCGATTATGACATCGCCTTTTTGCAGAAGTGATGCCGACATGGCCATCATGTGTGTGTCGTCAAAGTTGGTGGCGCGAATGCCAATACGCAAAAACTTGTGTGCGACATCGCGCGCAATTTGAGCGGACCCGCCGAGACCGTAGAAATCCAGTTGACGCGCCATATGGATCAAATCTGCGGCGCGCTTAAAGCCATCCATATCCAGAATCGCGAGCGTTTCTTCCAGGGCATGGATTGCGGTACGGAACACTTTTTGAACGATGATTTCGGCGCTGTCGTATTGGCCCAGGTCTTCATGCAAATCGACATTGGGCAGGCGTTTGTAGGCCGCAACAGCAGCGCGAAGTTCCCTGAATCCCGTGTAACCCAGTCGCTTTGCAGTTTTAACAACCATGGCTTCCGAGATGGCTGCATCTGCCGCCACCTGCTTCAAAGGCAATGGGTCTTCTGGTCCACTTCGCAACAGGAGTTCGGCGACGCGGGCCTCACTGGCGGTAAGTTCCGGCAAGAGCATCCTGATGCGGGGTCCGACAGTGCGTGGATCAAAAGTCAGAAAACTCATTCCTTGCCCCGCGCCAACCGATCAACAAGCATGGCCAAAATGATGATGATGCCTGTGGCAAGCAATTGGTAGAACGCCTGCACGTTGAGCAATGTGAGGCCGTTGCGCATGGCGCCCAACACAATGGCACCCAGAATGGTGCCGATGATGGAGCCCTTGCCACCCATGAGTGAGGCTCCGCCGATAGCCGCGGCGGCGATGGCTTCCAGTTCCCACAGATTGCCGAGGGTTGGCTCGGCTGCACCCAGCCGCGCGATGAGGATCACGGCGGCCAAGGCTGCCAAGCCACCGGAGATCATGTAGGTGATGACTTTGGTGCGCTCGATGGGCACGCCGCTGACGCGTGCGGCTTCTTCATTGCCGCCGACGGCGAGGATGTATTCGCCCAGTGGGGTTTTTTTCAGCAAGATGGTGGCCGCAATGGCCAGCACGCCAACCAGTATGACGGGAACTGGCAGGCCGAAAACTTGCGATGAAAACAAGCGGCGGAATTCATTGGGCAGACTGAGGATTGGACTCCCGCCCGTGTAAATGAGCGCGAGTGCGCGAAACAGGCTGAGGGTTCCAAGTGTTACGATAAAGGGTTGCAGCCCGGCATAGGCGATAAGCGAACCGTTCACCACACCGCACAGCAGCCCAATGGCCAAAGCTGCCAAAATGACGATGGGTACAGGATAGCCGGCAACCAGCAGGCTGGCGCTCAACACGGCGGCAAGGGCGGCGATGGGGCCAACCGACAGATCAATGCCGCCGCTGATGATCACCAGTGTCATGCCGATGGCAATGCAGGCATTGATGCTGGATTGCTGAAGAATGTTGACGAGGTTTTGTTGTGTCAGAAAAACATCTGACTTGCTGGCGAACACGACAGCCATGATCAAGAGCCCCGCAACGGTGCCCATGTCGCGCCAACTGATTTTCCATCCCCCCATGCGGGTCGCCAGTGTCGTGCTCATGTTCTGCTTTTCCATTTTCAAGCTGCCAGTTTGCCGGTGATGGCGAGACTCATGACAGATTCTTCCGTGAGTTCCTTGCGGGTGAGCCGGCCTGCCATGGCGCCACTGCGCATGACGACCACATTGTCCGACAAGCGCAAGATTTCCGGCAACTCTGATGAAACGACGATGATGCTGCGTCCTGCGGCGGCGAGCGACTCGATAAGCTTATAAATTTCACCTTTGGCCCCCACATCAATGCCGCGGGTGGGTTCGTCGAACACAAGAATGTCTGAGCCTGCCATCAGCCAACGACAGAGGATGGCTTTTTGCTGATTGCCACCACTGAACAGGCGGATGGCACGTTCGATGTCATGTGGGCGCAGGTTGACGTTGCGGGCCAGTTCATCCACGCGGGCACTCAGTTGCGCTGTTTTGATAAAGCCAATGTTCGTGAGTTTCCGGTAGCTGGGCATTGCGGCGTTGACGGCGACGGATCGCAAAGGAATAATGCCTTCTTTCTTACGGTCTTCTGGCAAGAGTGCGATCCCTGCAGCTATGGCCTCGCGTGGATTTGCGAAGTGCACTGACTTTCCGTTTAGCGTGATTTTTCCGGAGGTCGGTCGGTCGACACCGGCCAGCAATTTGACCAGTTCGGTGCGGCCCGAACCGACAAGCCCCGCAATGCCAAGCACTTCGCCCTTGCGCAGTTCCAGCGATACATCGCGCACTTGCTTGCCACGGCCCAAGCCTTCAACGGACAGGACTACCTGATCCTGCACATGGCTTTTATGGGGTGGAATGTCGAGACTGCGGCCCACCATCATGTTCACAACGGCATCTTGCGTTGCCGTTGCAAGATCAACATTCGCCACCAGCTTGCCATCGCGCAGCACAGTTGCATGAGACGCGACGCGGAAAACCTCATCCAGTTTGTGGGAGACATAGATTACGGCAACACCATCTTGCTTGAGGTGGTCAATGACGGTCACCAGTTTTTCAAATTCAATGGGTGTCAGACTTGAAGTTGGCTCATCCATCGCGATGATGCGGGCGTTGCCCAGCAATGCCTTGGCGATTTCAACGATTTGTCTTTGTGCCACTCGCAAGGTCTTGATGGGGGCGCGGACATCAATGGTTGGATCAAGTTGCGAGAGAATCTTCGCGGCCGTGGTTTGCATGGCGACCCGATCCGTCATCATGCCGAATTTGGTCACAGCGTTGCCGAGAAACATGTTTTGCGCGACGTCCAGTTCAGGCACTTGTTGCAGCTCTTGATGGATCATGGCGATACCAGCAAGTTGCGCGGACTTGGGATTTCGCAGATCCACCGGTTTCCCATTTATGAGAATTTCTCCTGTGTCGGCCCGATAAATGCCTGACAAGATTTTCAGCAGAGTTGATTTTCCAGCGCCATTCTCGCCGAGCAGGGCCCGCACTTCGCCGGGTACGACCGCGAAGCTGACATTCTCCAGTGCTTGAACACCGGGAAACCCCTTGGAGATGTTGTTCAGGGCGATTGATGGTTGGATTAAGCCTTGTGGCATGTGTCGTCCGTGAAAAGTCAGCCCCACTCAAGAGCGGAGCTGACATTTTAGCAATAGCACAAGCGCGGTGGCAGCAGGGAGCCAACCACCGCGCTGTGGTGCTTATTGCTTAGCGTCTTCCATCAGGTTTGCACGCACCGTTGCTTCATCGCCGGTGTAACGGGCAACATTATCCTTTGTGACGAGCGCTTGTGGTGTGGCAACAACGCGTGGAAGCTTCTGGCCGGCCTGCAGACGAAGTGCGACTTCGAGGGCGACTTCACCGGTCAGAACGGGGAAGCTGTCGACTGTTGCAGTCAGTTCGCCTGCCTTGATGGAGGCATAGGCATCGCTGATACCATCGGTGCCGATGACGGCGATCTTGTCGAGTTTGCCAGCGGCCTTCACGGCTTCGACTACGCCCAGCGCCATGCCGTCGTTGTTGCAGTAGAAGCCGGTGATGTCGGGATTCTGAGACATGATATTGGTGGCGGCGTCGTAGGACTTCTGGCGATCCCAGTCACCTGGAACGGATGCCACAACTTCAAAACCCTTGCCTTCAGCAGCAATGGTTTCCTTGAAGCCTGCAGTGCGTTGCACGGCTGCGTAAACACCGGCCATGCCTTCGATGACAGCCAGCTTGCCGCCGTCCTTGCGGTTGGCGATGAACCAGCGGGCCGCACGGACACCATTGTCCTTCTGGACGTTGCCAATGTAGTTCTTCGCTGACGGAATGACGGCGTCGTTGACGTTGATGACGGGCACGCCTGCTTTTTCAGCGGCTTCAACAGCGGGCTGAAGGTTTGAGTCGGTTTGCGGCGACACAAGCAGAATCTTGTAGCCTTGCGACAACATGTTTTCAGCGATGGCCAACTGGGCAAGTTGGTCATTTTCATTTTGACCAGCCTGGAGATCGACGGTCACGCCGAGTTTGGTGCCGAGCTTGGTGTAGCCTTCGCCGAGGCTGCGCCAATATTCGTTGGTGAGGGCCTTGGCAACGGCACCGACTTTCATGCCGCTTTCAACTGCCGGCATGGGGCCAAATTTGGCTTCGAGCTGCGACCAATCCATGCGGTCTGGTTCAACGTCGGAGTTGAGTGGTTTTAATTCTTGGGCAAGGGCTGCGGTTGACAGTGCGAAGCCTGCGACGGCACCCAGTATTGCAGAACGTCTCGAAATCTTGAACATGGTATTCCTCCCAGTTTATGAACTTGAAAAAATTGCCACGACGTTTCAGAGACGTGACAACGCTTATGCTGCAGGTGTGTTTCGTCCTCCATAAAGCGCTTCGCGCAGGATGTTATTGCTGGTCACAGCATCTTGACCTGCTATCGCTGCACGCAAGCGGTTGTCTTTTTGGAGTTTGGTGACGACACTGCGCATTGCTTCGACAGCAGCAATGTTTGCGCTGCATTCAGCAATGGGATCGAGTCCGGTGGTGTCGGGAAAGGTGTCGAAATAGATCGGGCGCTTGTAACCGATTTCTTCAAGAACATAGAGCAGTTCAATTGTCTGAACCGGATGAACCATGCCGACCATCAGGCCATCATCGCGTTTGGCGTAACCGTCATTGAGATGAACACCGAAGAGTTTGGAACTGCGTGCCGCCAGAGCCACGGCGTAGGCCGGCAATTCATCGGCGTACAGAACATGGGCGAAGTCGATGGTGACGCCGACATTCTTGCGGCCCATCTCCCTGATGGCGAGAAGGGTTGTGCCGATGTCGGGCATCAGCGCGAAGCTGCGCGGCTCGTTGGGTTTGTATTCGATGCTGACTTCACACGATGGCACATGGTCGGCCACCTCCGAAATCGCCTCGAGCGTCTGGTCCCACAGGCGCGCGTAATCGGCCTGGAACGAATAGTCGAAACCATCCTGGCCCATCCACAGGGTCATCAATGAACCGCCAAGCTCCAGCATTTGGTCGATGCCACGTTTGGTTTGGTCAATCGCGAGACGGCGCAGTCTTGCATCCGGATTGGTGAAGGCACCTAATTTGAAGCCGGGGTCGCTGTAGAAGCGCATGGCGAAACCATTCACCGACAGGCCGAGACCATCGAGATGGTGTCTCATGTCTTTCAGTGCGGCGGCTTCGAGATGATCGGGATAGTTGAGATCGACGGCGTTCAAGCCGGGTACTTTGGCTGCCCTGCTCAGCAATCCAAATACGGTTGGTTGCGCATTTGCCTCACTCACCACACCGCCATTCTTGAAAGAATTCAGTCTGGCAGCATATTTGTAGGCGTAATGTGGACTGGAGTCGTTCATGGTGGCCTTTCATTGAAACTTTACATGTGAACTGAGATTTGTGTAGTGGATTCCGGAAAAGTGAAAAGATCGGTCGGACTTTACATCGCAACTCTCGTTGCACTGCAGTAAAACTCGCGTTTTCTTTGGTTACACCTGACTTGGGTTTTTTATTCAGGTCTAAGCTCGTGAACCAACTTCACAAACTTAACCGGTTTTGTGTGTGGCTTAGACGCTTCAGAAGCTGATTACGCCCTTGCGCAGGATGAAGCAGCCATAGGGGCCGGGATCAGATGTGCGGACGATGGCAAAGGATTTTTTGGCGGCTGCATAAAATTCAAAGCGATCATAGGCACCTATGTTGATCTTGCGCTTCTCACTTGCATCTACCGTCTCCTGCATTTTTGCGAAGATTGGCACGACGCCATCAGGATCGTCGACCACACGCATGCGCATGACGGGTTGCTCCACAAATGTATCAAGCGGCATCAGCGACAGAATGGCTTTTGTCGCTTGAGGGATGGTGCAGCCTGCGAGGTCGATCAGTTTTCCGTAGGTGGTTTCCTTGGCGATGGTGACTGCGGGGTGATTGACGTCGCAGATGACGAGATCATCGCCGTGGCCCATCAACATCAAGACATACAAGAGTTCGGCGGAAATGGTTGGATCAACGTGTCTCAGCATGGTGACTGGCCTTTATGTTTTACGGGAGACAAATGTTGCCGCACTTTGATTTGCAAATCTGCATGCGTCGAGAAGGGTTGCGCCAGTTGCCAATTGCGCTGCGAGTGTGCCGACAAAGCAATCACCAGCGCCGTGGGTTGATGTGACTTTAACTGGAATGGGTGGAATTTCAGTTACTACTCCGGTTAATTGGGCCACCACCAATCCATCACCACCCAATGTGATCACCACGGACTGACTAAGCTTGGTCATTTCCGTCAGGACTTTTTTAGCTCCGCCTCTTGTGCTGACTGGTGTGCCGTACAAGGCCTCAGCCTCGATGCGGTTGACGATGAGTACGTCGACGTGGGGAAGCAGGTCGTCACCGAGGTTTCGCGCGGGAGCTGCATTCAGAACAACTTGTGCACCCGATTTTCGCGCCACCTTGGCCGCAGCGACATTCACTGCGTGTGGAATTTCGTTTTGTAGTACGAGAATTTTTGCTCCACCGAGAGACATCCATTGATCTGTGAGTGTGGCGGGGTCGATTGTGGTGTTGGAACCGGATACGATGACAGCTCCGTAGTCGCCGTCATCCTGCAGGATAGCAACACTCATGCCTGAGCCTTTGGCCAGATCCGTGGTGATCCCTGAAATGTTCACGCCGGCGTTTGTGAGGTTGGCGCACAGCGTTTCGCCGAATTCATCATTGCCTACGCGGCCGATCATGGCCGTGCGTGCCCCTGCACCTGCGGCTTGCACTGCCTGATTGCCACCTTTGCCGCCGCAGATTTTTTTCCAGTTGCTCCCCACGGCGGTTTCATCGATGCGTGGCAGTGCTGGTGCCTGCACAACAATGTCGAGGTGCAGGCTGCCGCAGACGATGACGTCGAATTTTGGTGCGGGACTCATTGCGCGGTGAAACCGCCATCAATCAAGATGTCCTGGCCGCAAATCATGTCTGAAGCCGATGAGGCCAGGAACAGGATGAGATCGGCGACTTCCGTGGTTCGGCCAAAACGGCCAGCCGGGATTTTGGCTTTCATGGGGTCGCCCTTCTTGGGATCGCCCCAGACCATTTCACCCATGGGCGTGAGGATGACCGTGGGGCATACGGTGTTGGATTGGATGTTATACTTGGCCCATTCGACCGTCATGACCTTGGTCAGCATATTGAGGCCGGCCTTGGAAGCTCCATAGGCCGCATGATCATCGAGGGCGGCTATGCCTGACTGCGATGAGATGTTGATGATCTTGCCCATGCGCTGTTTGATCATGTTGGGCGCGAGAGCCTGCGCTAGCAGAAATGGTGCACGAGAGTTGACGGCATGGAGCCAGTCCCAGTCTTCTGCCGGAGTGTCGATGATCGATTTTATGGTTGTGACGCCAGCATTGTTGACCAAGATGTCGATGGTGCCAAACGCTTTCAGGGCTTCGCGTGCGGCATGTTGGGGGCCTTCGACTGTTGCGAGGTCTGCTTCAATCGTGATGCACTTGCGGCCAAGTGCTTCCACTGCTTTCTTGACGTCTGCGAGGCCTTTCTTGTCACGGCCTACTGCAGCGATGTCGGCTCCGGCATCGGCCAGTACGCGACAGGTTTCAAACCCGATGCCTTTGGTGGCGCCAGTCACAAAGGCCCGCTTGCCTTCCAATGAGAAGCGATTGATCCATTGCGGCATTGTTTATCCCTTATTTCACTGCGCCTGCTGTGAGGCCTTTGACGATATAACGTTCGAGGAAGATGCCAATCAGAATCAAGGGCAGGATGGCTGCTGATGACAATGCGGCCATGGACCACCAATTGATGCCTTGTGAACCGGTTTGGCTGGCGACCATGGCGGGAAGTGTCTTGGCGTTGGTGCTGGTGAGGAGTGCGGCAAAAAAATACTCATTCCAACACAACACGAAAGCCAAAATGAATGCTGCGACCATGCCGGGCAACGCGATTGGCACGATGATACGGAAAAATGCGCCCCAAGATGAACAGCCGTCAACGAGGGCTGCCTGTTCCAGCTCTGTCGGGATATTGTCGAACTGGTCCTTCATGATCCAGATGACGATGGGCAAAACACTAAGCGCATAAACAAGGATCAGGCCAATCATAGAATCGAGCAATGCGAGTTCCTTGTAGAGAACCAGAAATGGCATGGCGAGAACGACAGGCGGCAGAATGAGCTGTGATATGAAGAAGAAGGAAATGTCGTTGTTCTTCCAGATTTTCCAACGATATTGAAAACGGCTGAGGCCGTAGGCTGCTGTCGCGCCGAGCACGAGAGCGAGTGCGGCACCCCCGAGCGATACCTGGATGGAATTCCAGAAGCGCTTTAGGAATTCGACGCGCGGTGTTGACTCGGTGAAAATCGTATCCGGCGAAAGACCGATGGCGCGCAAACCAAGCCAATTTGGGGTGTATTGAACCCACGGTATGATGTTGCCCATCTGCACATCTTTCGCAACCTTGAACGTGGTTGAAAATGTCCAAAAGATGGGGAACAGCGCGATGATGGTCCAGAGGATCAATGCACCATAGATGAGTGGCTTCTTGAGGCGATCAGGCATCGCGGTATCTCTGCATGTAGCGGCTGGTGAACCAGAGCAGTATGGCCAGGAACACGATGATGATGATCAAGTAGACTTCGGCAATCATGGTACCATAGCCGACGTTGGAGCGGTCCTTGTATTCGCGGAAGATGAAACTGGACACGGTATCGGTGGCACCGCCCGGTCCGCCGGATGTGGTGGTGATGACGATGTCGGCGAGTTTCAATTGGAAGATGATACGGAGTACAATTGTGGTAATGCTGACCGGCAGCATGAGAGGGAACGTGACCTGCCAGAAGCCTTGCCAGCCCGTTGCACCATCAACCTTGGCCGCTTCCTGCACCTCCTTTGACATGGCTTGAAGGCCTGCCAGCAACAGGATCATCATGAAGGGAATCCAGACCCAGGCATCCATTATGGCGATGGTGGTTTTCGCGAGCCAGGGCGATGTGAGCAGAGACGGGTTTTCCCAGCCGAGAAAGCGCAAAAGTTTGGTGACCGGGCCAAAGCGGAATTCCAACATGGACTTGCCGATCATCCAGCCCACGGCGACGGGTGACAACATAAATGGCAAAAGGAATGCGACCCGGAAAAACTTTTGTCCTTTGATGTCGGCATTGAGCAACAGGGCAAGGCCAAAGGCGATGACATACTGCACGAGTACCGTGAGCGTGTAGAACACCATGTTGCCGAGCGCGTTCCAGAAATAAGGATCGCCCATCAATTGCCAGAAATTGTCGAGACCGTTGAAGGTGCGGCCCGATGCCGACTGCAAGTTCCAATCGGTGAGAGCGATATAAATGCCGAAAAGTGTCGGGAAAATTGCAAAGGCCAGTGTGAAGAGAATGGCTGGCAGCACAAAGAGCGCGCGCCATCCCGCTTCACCGAAACGCATTATGTTGCCGGCGCAAAGTGCTGCACTCCACAGCGCATAGGCGATCAGGATGGGTCGCCAGCTTTCAAAGCCGACGGAAATCCAGTCCATCTTGTAGAGAACTTGGACGAGCGTGAGCACAACAACGCCAAGGCTCGCCGCGCGCACCAGCAGGGTTCCCTGTCGCTGTCGCTGTTCTGAGACAAGGGCCGCAACAGCGTCGCGGCCCAAAGATAGTTCGGTTGCGGTCATTGTTTCAAATAAAACCATTTCCGTCATCCCCGCGGAAGCGGGGACCCAGACCTTTAACAATTGAGAGCCGGACAGTCTGGGTTCCCGCTTTCGCGGGAATGACGGAAGTTCTAGTTTTCAATCACATGCCCAGCGACGCTTTATAGAGCTTGACCTGGTTTTCGCGACCAAGCTGGTCGGTGAGTTTTTCCCACGCCGCAGCAATGGCGTCAGCACCGGCTTGCGCCGTGGCCTGGCCAGCATAGATCTTTGCCAATTCATCTTCCGCCAGTGAGTAATACTGGAAGATACCTGGAATGCGCGGTTCGATGGCAGCATTCGGGTGGTTGTAGGAATTGGCCTGCGAGTCGAGGAAGCTCTTGATGAAAGCCTCATCATAGCCAGCAGATACCCATTCCTTCACGTCGAAATGGCTCTGACGGTAAGGCTGGAAGCCTGATGGGTAGGCGGCGCACCACAGCGAGATGTCCTTGCCGCCCAAGTGGGCTGCGAGAGACCAAGCTGCTTTTTGCTTTACAGGGTCAGCATCAACGCCGGACATGACATAAATACCCCAGCCGATGTAGGCCATGTTTGGCGCGTAGTTCGGGCCAGACGCCAGCTTGTCCCAGGCACCGGTCTTGGCGTTGTAGACATCATCCGAACCAGGGAGAATGTCGAAGGCTGTCTTGCCCTGAATGACGGAGCTGTCATTGGTGTTGACGTTGGAGCCGATGTCACCCCACCAGGAGAGCATGGTACCGGTGCCAGCGAGGAACTGCTGGAAGCCGGTTGTGCCAGGATCAGCATTGAGCTGGTCGGCTGGTTCCGATGGCAGCGAGTCCAGCACGTCCTGAATGGCGCGCACCCAGGCCGGGTTGTTGACCCGTGGCTTCATGGTGTCGGCGTCGAACAGGAAGGCCTTGTCGTCTGGATGCTTGGCATAGGCGGTGGCGCGTGAGCCCAGGAAGTAGAAAGCGAACCCGCCCCAGCCCTTGGTTGGATCGAGATAGCCGTAGAGATCCTGGCCATCGAGCTTCTTGCCCTTGAGGAACTTGGTGACGGCGTTGACCTGCTGCCAGGTTTTTGGCACGCCCCATGGCGTTGTGTTGCCAGCCTTGGTCCACTCATCGGCGAGGCCTTTGTCGGCAAACACGTCTGAGCGGTAGTTGAAGTTATGGCAATCACCGTCGCATGAGATGCGATAGGTCTTGCCTTCCCATGTGCCGACCGGGGCTTTGAGGTAACCGACATAATCGTCCATGTCGATTTGGGTTTTCACCCAGTCTGGCATGACGGACGCAAGGCCCTTGCCGCAGACATCGCCTTCGAATGGTGCGCCCATTTCAATGACGTCAAAATCTACTGTGCCTGTTGCAATCGATTGTTGCAGACGGGCGTTGTAGTCAGCCTGTGCGAGATCGATCCAGTTGATCTTGGCACCTGTATAGTCTGCCCAAGCTTTTGACAGGCCGCGGAAGAGCACGTTGTGGACGTTCTGGTTGTTGAGGCCCATGAACGAAAGCTCGACGCCCTTGAATTCACCTTCTTTGACATTGGCTTTCGTGGGATCGAGGCACATGCCACCCACTTTTTGCCAGTCAGCATCTGTCGGCTGGCCTTTGCCAACACCCGGGATTGCGAGAATGGCGGCCCGGTTGCCCGCTTGCGCTGAAACTGCGTTGAATCCGCCACTGGCTGCGAGAGCTGCCGTTGCGGCAATGCCCTGCATGACCCGGCGGCGGGTCATCAGCATGTTGTACTGTTCGATTTTCATTTTGGTTTCCTCCCAATGGAACTGCAACGGAAATGTCGGCCATGATTTGGTCTGACCGTTCAGTCACTTCACAGACTATGCGCGGCCCGTAAATTCTGTCAACTTCAAACACTTTACAAACGAAGCAATTTCATCAGGTCGCGGTTGCGCGGGTAGAGTTCGCGGAAAATACCATAGTTCCTGTCATACATCGATTTTGTTGCATGGTCTGGCACGGTTCGGCGCTGCTCGGGATTCCATTGGTTGATGGTTTCGCGTTGCACATCGCCTACGCCCACTGCCGCGAGGAAGGCGTCGCCGTAGGCTGCGCCCATGGTCTTCTCGCGAATGTGCTGGGTGATGCCGGTGACGTCAGAGGTTGCCTGCAGCCAGACCTGGTTTTTCGTGCCGCCCCCGACGCTTTCAATGCGTGTCGGATTTTGTCCGGATTCGGCATAGGTTTGGAGGATGTGGTTTGTTCCGAAGGCGATGCTTTCGAGAAGGGCACGGTAAATGTCGGCACGGGTGTGGGTGAGATCGAGGCCAAAGATCATGCCTTTGGCGTGGGGATCGTGGATTGGTGTGCGCTCGCCTGAGAAGTAGGGCAGCATGACGAGGCCTTTCGCACCGGGTGGTGATGTTGCGGCTTCCCGGGCCAGTGCAATGGCAGCTTCTTTTTCGTTCAATTCCTTGCCGAAATTTTCCCGGAACCAGTGGGTGAGTGTGCCGCTTGTGGCAAGGCCGGACATGGACGCGTGTTCGCCCGGAAACAGCCATGGGGCATACCAGAGCCTTGCATTGTTTACGCGCTTCGATGTGACAAGGATGATGAAGATGGTTGAGCCATACATCACCATCATTTCGCCTGGGTGGGAGACGCCGACACTCACCGCTTCCGATGCTGCATCAATGGTGCCCGTGATGACAGGTGTTCCTGCGGCAAGGCCGGTTGCTTCAGCCGCGTCCTTGGTTACCGTGCCAGCAATGTCCGTGGTCCAAGAGATGTCGGCGAGTTTTTCGAGGGGCGTTATGTTGTTGGCGAACTTGGTGCTCCAGCCCTGCTCTTCAGGAATGTAGAGCGGCGCCCAATTGGCGGCCGAGTAGTGATCGATGACATAACGACCCGTGAGGCGGTGGACGATGAAAGTCGTGGAAGTGATGAATTTGTGAGTCTTTCCATAGAGATCGGGGTGGTTGTTCATGAGCCACTTGATCTTGGGACCCACTGATTGCGAGGTCAGGGCGTTTCCTGTTGCCGCCAGTATGGTGTCTGCACCAATTTCATCCGTGAGCTGATCAATTTCCTTTGCTGCACGCGTGTCTACGCCGTAGAGCACGCCGTTCATGAGGGGATTGCCGGACCGATCCACGGGCAACATGCAAGGACCGATGGCCGATGCGCCAACGGCGCGAATGTCTTTCGGGTTGATGTTGCTGTCGGCGATGACCTTGCGCGAAAGTTGTTTGAAATCGCCCCACCAGTCTGTTTCGGCGTTGTGTTCGGCCCAGCCCGGTTGCGGTACCTGCATTTTGTGGGGATGGGCGGCGGTTGCCACGATGTTGCCTTCTGTATCAACAAGTGCCGCCTTCGATTCAAAGGTGCCGATGTCGATACCGAGGTAGTATTTCATGCGTCGAAGTCGTCGCGGTTGAGCGAGAACCTGGCGTCGATGCGGACAAGTGCTGCGACCAACAATTCTGTGAGCTGGACGAGATCTGCTGGATCGCACACTTCCAATGATGAATGGGTGTAGCGGCAGGGGAAGCCAAGATCGATCGACGCCACGCCGCCACCCACCAATTGCACGTAGGATGAATCGGTCAATGCCCCGATATGGGCACTGCGTTGCAGGGTTATCTTGAGTTTGGCTGATGTGGCGTCAAAAAGTGCCACCAATGCGGGATGAGGAATGGTTCCATTCAGCGTGCCGCGACCATGGAACGAGAACATGCTCATGGCGGGGCCAGCACCCAGACGCACATCACCGCGATGGCCCATGTCTGGCGTGTCGGTGGCCAATAGCAAGTCAAGCTGAATTGCGATGTCGGGCTGCAAGACTTGCGCTGCGGTGACAGCGCCGCGCAAGTTGAACTCTTCCAGCACCGAGAAGACGAAATGGACGGTGGGATGGTGCGGCTTTGCTTTCAGTGCGCGGGCAACTTCCACCATGACGGCGCAGGCGGCGCGATCATCCACACTGGTGCCTGCAAGCAAGCCGCCTGCCATGTCAAAGCTGCGGGGCGCGTATACAATGGGACTGCCGATGTTCACGCCTGCTGCAAGGGCAGCTTCGGCAGTTACAAACCCTGCATCCACGTAGACGTCTTGATAGGGCAAGACTTTGTATTTTTCGTCCGGCGTTGTCGCATGATGGCTCTTGTTGGTGATGATGCCGGGAATATCCTTGTCTTGGCCCACACAAATCAGAACTTCTTGCGAGGCAAGTGCACGTTCGGGAACACCGCCCAGTCGTTCCAGCCTGATCCAGCCATTGGCTTCGATCTTACGCACAATGAAACCCAATTGATCCATATGGGCGAAGAGCATAACGGATGGTGCCTTCGCGTCACCCGGCAAGGTGCAGATGAGATTTCCGAGGCGGTCTGTTGACGACTTGATACCGAGCGATTTCATTTCGCTGGCCAGACGTTTGCGCACGCGCGTTTCATAACCAGACAGACCGGGAATCAGCATCAGGTCTTTGGTGAGGTTGGTCAGGCGCGCGCGCATGTCAGTGTCCCCGGGCTTTTCGTGCGGCTTCCATGAAGGCTGCGGCGCGGTTGGGATCGACTGCGTTCCAGGTGTTGCCATCGACTTTGAGCGACGATCCGACAATGCAGCCATCGGCGAGTTTCATGACCTCACCGATGGTTTCCTTCTTCACGCCCGTGTTGGCGAGAACCGGCGTATCCGGCAGAACTTTCTTTACAGCACCCAGATCAGACATGGCAGGGGCCTCGCCGGTGATTGCACCAGATACGAGAATTGCATCGGGAACAGATGAGAAAACCGCACTGCGGGCTCGGTCTGGCAAGGATCTCGGATCAAGGGACGAGGCGAACTCTGCTGACACATTATAGAACATGCCGAGGTCATTGCGGTTGAGGCGGGCGCGATAACGCTGGGCTTCGCCCGCATTGGTTTGCCACAATCCCATGTCAGAGGCATAGAGACCGGTGTAGATTTCACGCACGAAAGCAGCACCCGTCGCGGCGGCAAGGGCTACGCTTGCCATGCCATCCCACAAGACATTGACGCCGAAGGGAACTTTGATGTCTTTGCGCAGGACACCAATCACAAAGGCCATGGTTGCGGTTGATGCGATGTCAACTTTGAATTCGTAGGGCCTGTCGTTTTCATTGCCGAACATGACGGCATCAACGCCTGCGTCCTGCAGCGCTTTCAGGTCTTTGCGACACCCTTCGATGAGACCATCCAATCCTGCGTCGGTGTTGTGGAGCGGCGCGCCGGGCAGTGCACCAAAATGCACCATGGCAATGACAGGTTTGGTTTCTCCAAATATTTTTTGAAATCGCATTTTCAGATTACATCCTTTGTCCTGAGGCAAGGTCAAACAGGTGAACGGCTTCGGGCTGCGGCAATAGCGAAATGATTTGCCCGGGCTTTACCTTCAGGCGTTCCTTGAACACGCCCACTATTTTTTGTTGCCCGAGCCTGGCGAATAGTTGAGTTTCGGATCCCATGGGCTCGACAACGGTGATTTCGGCCTTGGCACCTTTGCTGCCGATGTGCATATGCTCCGGGCGAATGCCATAAACCGCGGGCATGCCGTCGGATGATTTTGGTGCTTTTGTCAAAGGCAGGGTTAAACCGGAGTCCGTTTCAAAGCTGGGTTTGAGGCCGGCTTTGATCTTGCCCTTGATCAGGTTCATGGAAGGCGAGCCGATAAAACCGGCCACAAATACATTGGCGGGATTGTCGTAGAGCTCAAGTGGTGTGCCCACCTGCTCCACAATGCCCGCATTCATCACGACGATTCGATCTGCCATGGTCATGGCTTCGACCTGATCATGAGTGACATAGACCGTTGTAACTTTGAGTCTCTGGTGGAGTTCCTTGATTTCTGCCCGCATCTGGACGCGCAATTTCGCGTCGAGATTCGACAGCGGTTCGTCGAACAAAAACACCGCCGGATTGCGTACAATGGCGCGGCCCATGGCGACGCGCTGGCGTTGGCCGCCGGAAAGCTGGCGGGGATAACGGCCGAGGTATGGTACAAGGTCGAGAATTTCTGCGGCGCGATTTACGCGTGCGTCAATTTCCGACTTGGGGGTGTGGCGCAATTGCAGGGCAAAGCCCATGTTCTGCGCCACGGTCTTGTGCGGATAGAGGGCATAGGTCTGAAAGACCATGGCAATGTCGCGGTCTTTGGGTGGCAGGTTGTTCACCACCTTGCCGCCGATCTTGATATTGCCTGCCGAGATGGGTTCGAGGCCAGCGATCATGCGCAATAGGGTTGATTTGCCACAGCCAGATGGGCCGACAAGGACGACAAACTCGCCATCGACTATGCTTACGGAAACGCCATGGATGACTTCCTGACTGCCATAGGATTTGCGTGCTTTCTCAATGTCAACTGAGGCCATATTCTGCGTACTCACTTCTGGTTTCCATCAACCATAGTGGCTGATAGCTTGGAATGACAAGAGCGATTACGACGGCTGGCTCGAAGCAGAAAGATTCAGATCAACTTGTACTGCCTGGCCTTGTTGCGCAGAAACGGTAGGCCCTGTTCCATGACTTCCTCCATGTTTTTGGCAACAGGACGCCAGACGGCAAGGCCATAGCCCACTTCTGGTGGCATGTTGATGAAGCTTTCCATGGCAAGGCCGCCCTTGAAGCCAATAGCCGCGAGTGTTGCGTGGATTTCGTCCCAATCGCAGGTGCCGCAACCGGGTGTGCCGCGGTCACTTTCCGAGAGATGAATGTACTTGAGGTACTTGCGCGCATCGAGAATGCCGTTGCCTGCCCCCTTCTCTTCGATGTTCATGTGATAGGTATCGAGATGGATGAACATGTTCTCAGCGCCCACGCGTTCAATCATTTCGACCGCCTGCCAACCCGTGTTCAAGAGATGGTTTTCATAGCGGTTGACAGGCTCAATGCCGAACAGCAGCCCGCGTGTTTTTGCATGTTTGGCGGCGGCCGTGAGTGCCTTGGAGACATTGTCATATTCCTTCTGCGTAGGTGGAACTCCGGTGCGTTCGCCGATGCCGCCGTAAGTGACACCCGAGAGTGCGAGACAGCCCATGTCTGCGGCCTTGTCGATGGCTATTTTCAAGTGATCGATGGCACCCTCGGGATTAATTGAGGCCCAGTTCTTTTGTGGCAGACCTAGGGAACAGACAGACTTGAGATTGTTTTTCTCAAGCAGGTCCCGGGAGTGTTTGGCATCAACCGCCGGCGCATTCAGCAACGCAATTTCGATGAAGTCCATCTTGTAATGAACTGCACCGGCGATGGCTTTTTCTGCGCCTGCGCGATCCCAATTCATCGTCCACATGCTTGTGTGCACACCAAAACCTTGCATGATCAATTTCTCCTTTGAGTGGTTAAGTACAGACGGCCAGCGACCCAGCGCAGAACCATGACGCCGACGAGGAACAGTCCCCAAACGGCAGTGGAAAGATGTTGATTGGCACCCAAGAGATTGAAGCCGGACGACAGGATTTGAAGAATGATGAGGGCGATGACGACCGGTACCACCCGCCCGAATCCACCGAAGGGATCAACTCCGCCAAGAAAACAGGCCAGCACCGTCACAAGCAGCAAGGCTTCACCATGACCGACACGGACTGAATTGAAGCGCGTCAACATCAAAATGCCAACCATGGCGCACATGGCTCCGGAGAGTGTGTAGATCAGGGTAAGTGTGCGCTTGGTGTGAATGCCCGAGTAATCAGCGGCGAGGATGTTGGAGCCGATCATATAGACTGAAAACCCGTGGCGCGTGCGCGTGAGCAAGATGTGCCAAAGTAGAGCCGCTGCCAGGAACAGGATCATGGGAGCCGGAATGCCGAAGAGATAACCGTGGCCAATGGTGCCGAGAAAAGGTGGAAATCCGGAGATGTCACCACCGCGCGTGAGAAATTCGCCAAGCCCGCGAAGAAAAATCATCATGGCGAGTGACACTAAAATGGGATGGGCCCCGATATAGGCGATGACAAGGCCCATCAAGCAGCCCGACAAAGCTCCCACTGCTATGGCGGCGGCACATCCCAACAGGAAGGCCCCAACGCCTGCATCTACTCCACCATACTGCATTAGCACCCACGCCAATGTCAGGCCGCTGAGGTTGGCAGTATAAATAACGGCCAAATTGAATCCGCCGGAGATGATGGGCATCAACATGGCGAGGGTCAGCAATCCCAGCTCTGGAAGCTGGAAGGCGATGGAATCCAAGTTTGCAACAGTCAAGAACTGCGGAGAGGCAAAACTGAAAAAGACAATGACTAGGGCGAGGAAGCCAAGCAGGCCTGTGACTGTTGGATCGGCTTTGAAATTCGTCATCTCGTGCCAAACTTTTTCTTGAGGCTGGATAGGTTCAAGTTCGAAAAAGAAATGGCGAACAGGATGATGATCCCCACCACCATTTTGAAAGCAAAAGGTGACACACCGAGCAAGTTCAGACCATTTTGCGTGATGGCGACAAGCAATACGCCAAGGAAACAACCAATCACCGAGCCACGCCCGCCGCCCAATCTTGCACCACCCAAAACGACCGCCGCCAACACATCGAGTTCGCGACCGATCAAGGCATTCGGCACGACTTCCTGGGCAATGTTGACTTGTACCAGCCCTCCAATGCCTGCCATCATCCCCATCCAGCCAAACGCGATGAATTGCATGCGCGCAATATTGATGCCAACGCGCCGAGCACCCTCAGGATTATCGCCAAACGCATAAAGCTGGCGGCCCGTTGTTGTGTGGTGAATGAGAAACCAAGTCGCGATCATGGCTGCAATCATCACCGCGACAGCAATATTGAGATCAGCCCAAGTGCCATCGGCGGCTTGCGTTTCAAACAGGGCAATACGGTCTGTCCACCAGCTGGGAAGGTCATAGATCGAACGCCCTGAGGTAAAGAACATCAGCAGTCCGAACAGCGCATTGAAATTGGCGATCGTGACGACAATTGAAATGATACCAAAAAACTGGATGAGACCTGCATTGAGAAAACCGATCATGATTCCGATTGCGCCGGACACCACGAGACCAATCAACCAATTTCCTCCGCCCATGGATGCAAATATCAGTGCACAAAGATATTGAACAACGGATGCGGCAACTGCGAAGGAAATATCTATGCCACCGGCAATCAGAACCACGAGAAGCCCGACAGCCCAAATGACGTTGACGGCGTTGTTGTTCAGCAGGGACGTGAGATTTGAGAGTGTCAGAAAACTATCTGATGCGAGGGACAGGAACAAGCAAATGCAAAAAAGTACGGCGAGAAGCCGTGTTTCCGTGGGATAGGCGCGGATGAGACTACGCATAGACAGCTTCTTCAAGTTTGTTCAATGTGGTCGTTCGTGGATCATACTCCCCGACGATGCGGCCTGCTGCCATGTGCAGAATGCGGTCGGCATTGAAATGAACTTCCGACACTTCATCTGAGATCATCAGAATCGAAAGGCCTTTATCCGCAAGTTCGTGGATTACCTGATAGATGCCAGCACGTGCGCCAACGTCGACGCCGACAGTCGGGCAATCCAGGATAAGAAGCTTGGGTTTAGTAGCGAGCCATTTGGCGAGCACGACGCGTTGTTGATTGCCGCCGGACAGTGTCGAAACCGGATCGTCTGTGTGGTTAAATTTGACTTTCAGATTTTCCAGTCCGCTGTTCACCACATCGGACTTCTTTCGCGGAGACGTCAATCCCATGCCGTTTGACAGGTAGGACAGCACGGCCATGACGGCATTGTCTGTAATGGATTGCGGCTGGATGAGGCCAAGTGCGAGGCGATCTTCTGAAACGTATGAAATGCCTGCGGCAATTGCATCGCGATTGGATTTGAGTTCCAATGCTTTTCCGCCAAGTTCAATGCTGCCGTGGTCAGCTTTGCTGCGGCCAAACAGTGTCAGTGCCAGTTCGGTGCGCCCTGCCCCAATCAGACCCGTTAGCCCTAATATTTCGCCTTCACGGATGGTGAAGCTCACGTCTTCGAATTCATCGTTGCGCGAGAGACTTTTGACTTCGAAAACGGGACGTTGCGCGGACTTGTCGCGTGCTGCGACTTTTTTATCGAAGGTTTTTCCGGTCATCAACTCCGTGAGTCGCGATTGGGTCATGCCTTCTGTTGGATAAACACCGACGAGTTTGCCGTCACGCAAGACTGTCACACGACTGGAGATATCGAGCACTTCAGCCAGACGGTGGCTGACGAATACCACAGCGACACCGGATGACGACAGATTACGCACGATGGCTAACAGGCGATCTGTTTCTGTCTGCGTCAGCGAGGCGGTCGGTTCGTCCATGAAAATGAGTTGCGCATTGCTGACGAGTGTCCGCGCAATGGCGACAAGTTGGCGCTGGGCAATTGGCAGCGTGTTGAGCCGCGCTTCGAGGTCGAGGTCGACACCCAGCTTGCCCAAGGCCTCGTGCGCCTGCTTGGCGATGGTGGTCCGGCTCACCAAACGCGGTCTGCCGCCGACAAGGGTTTCAAAAGCAATATTCTCGGCAACTGTCATTTCGCCGAACAATGCCAAATCCTGCCAGATCACGGCGATGCCGTGACTGCGGGCACTGTTTGGCGTGACTGTTGACTCTCGTGCGCCGAAGTATTCCATCACGGCACCGGCCTCGGGTTGATAGGCACCCGCGATGATTTTAATCAGCGTACTTTTGCCCGAGCCGTTTTCCCCGGCAAGGCATTGGACTTCGCCACGCCCCACTTCGAAGCTGACGTTATCGAGTGCGCGTACGCCGCCGAATATCTTGGCGATATTGGAGAAGCGAATGGCCGCAGCGGCTTTCGCGACCTCCTCACCGCCGTGCGTTTTTGGCTGATGTGCCTGCATCCTGATCGCCGCCTCTGATACTCGAAATCAAGCAGGCACATCCGGAGTTGCAGGGAGTACAGCCCCGGACGTGTGCTTGGAACTTAGAGACCGAGAGCAGCCAGGCCGTCAACGGTTTCGGCGTTGATCGGGATCAGGTTGGTGGTGATAATATTCTTGGTGGCAGCATCTGGCGATACTTTGCCAAGGCCCGGAATATCGGTTCCTTCAGCAATGGCTGTGCCATCAAGCAACATCTTGCCCATAGTCACAAACACGCGACCAGCTTCTGCCGGGTTCCACATGAAGCCACCGGAGATTGCCCCGCTCTTGAGCAGTTTCTGACCTTGGCCCGGTGAATGCGGTCCAATGACGTGGACCTTGCCGATGAGCTTGCGCTCTTCGATGGCGCGACCTGCGCCAATGGGTCCCTGGCTGCCGAAAGCAAGGAAGCCAACAAGATCTGGATGGGCAGCCATGACATCAAGTGCCGTCTTGCGGCTGTCGTCGACGTTTTCGGCTACGCCATAACGTTCACCGACAAGTTTCAAATCTGGATATTTTGCTGCGAGATATGCGATAGCTGCATCGGCCCACGCATTGTGGAGTGGCACTGTGAGCGAGCCGACATACATGGCGTAGCTGCCTTTGCCGCCCGTCTTCTGCGCAAAGAGTTCGGCATGGGTTTCGCCAAAACCTTGGGCGGATGCCATTTCGAAATCCCAATCCTTGTTTACAATTCCAGGGCCTTCGTGGACCACCACCTTGATGCCAGCCTTCATGGCCTTTTCGAGCACAGGTTCCAGTGCTTTTTCATCATTCGGCACAACACCGATAATGTTCACGCCCTTGGCTATGAGGTCTTCAATGGCGCGCACTTGCAGCGCCGGATCAGCACTTGTGGGGCCGATCATCGATGCATCAACACCGAGTTTTTCGCCTTGTTCCTTGATGCCGGATTCCATGGCGTTGAACCACGGAATGCCACCGATTTTCACCACAACGCCCATTGTGGGCTTGGCTTGGGCCAACGACACACCAACCCCCGTGAATGAAGCGGCGAGTGCTGCACCAGTCATTTTCAATACTTGTCTACGACGCATGGTTTCCTCCCATTGCTGCCCGGATGGGCAAATTGCTATTGCGCAATCGATTGTGCACTGTATTCTAAAGAGAGGACGAACCGAACTATTTGTCCCGTCCGCCTTGCGCTGATAACGCAGTTTGTTTTTCACATTGCAAGATCGATGGGAGAATTAAGCGTCAAAGGCCAGCACGAGTCAAGACCGAACCCACCATGAGCAATTCACAGCATGCAGAATCGCAAAACGACAATATATGACATTGCGCAACGAAGCGGCGCATCACCTTCAACAGTGAGCGCTGTCCTCAACGGGACTTGGTCGAAACGGCGCATCAGCAGCAAGACTGTTGAACACATTGCAAAGATTGCCAAGGAATGTGGCTATGCCATCAACATGCAGGCGCGTGGGTTAAGACAGGCACGGTCTGGCCTCGTCGGCATGATCGTACCCACCCATGACAATCGGTTCTTCTCCTCATTGGGACAGAGCTTTGACACGCTGGCAAGGGAACGCAGTCTTTGTCCCGTGATCGCGAGCACGCTGCGAAGTCCCAAGGAGGAGAAGCGAATTGTTGAGACCCTCATATCCTATGCCATTGATGTGTTGTTCATCGCGGGCGCGACAGATCCCGAACAGCTCGGCACGATCTGTGCGGCGGCCAACTTGAAACATATTTACATCGACCTTCCCGGCAAGGATGCGCCATCGATTGTCACGGACAATTTCAAAGGTGCCCAAGTTTTGACACGTAAAATACTGGCCGAGAAGCCGCGTCACACTCTTGGACAACGGGCCCAGCCATATTTTGTTGGTGGATCAATCCACGACCATGCAACAGCGCGGCGCATCGACGCTTTTCGACAGACAGTGTCTGAAACCGGTGCAACCGTTGACGACGATCACATCATCCAATGTGGTTATGCACCACGGCAGGCGGCAGAGGCGATTTCACAGTTGTGCCACAGGATTGGCGGATTGCCTACCTGTTTGTTCGTCAATTCACTGACTGTATTCGAGGGGGTCATGAGTTATTTTGCGACATTGCCCGCGACTGCCTTTTCAGAGAGTGCAATTGGCTGCTTCGATTACGATCCTTTTGCGGCCTTTCTGCACTTTCCCGTTTACATGGTGCGGCAAGACACACACCAGATGATCGCTAAGGCTTACGAGCTTCTCGATGCGAGCGTATTCGATGCCGTTGTCCATGAGATTGAACCCGAACTTATCGAGCCGCGCACGATCACAATCAGAAACCTTGGAGAACTTGGCTAGACTTGCTTCCCGGATTGACGATTAAAACAGTTCCACAGTAGACACGCTTTAGAAAAAGAGCAGCGCGGATCGGAATGTCAATGACCAAACCTTGCATCTTGTTGACGGGTGACTACCCCACTTGGGACATGGATATCCTGGAGGCTGAGTATGATGTCATCAAGTTATGGGAAGAGGCCGACAAGACCACGGCGTTGGCAAAACATGGTGCGCGGGTGCGTGCCATTGCAACACGCGGTGACTTGGGTGCTGACAAGACGCTGATTGAACAGTTACCCCATCTTGAAGTCATCGCCTGTTTTGGTGTTGGCACCGACGCTATTGACCGCTCTGCCACACAGCCACGCGGGATCAAAATTGCCAATACACCAGATGTCCTTACCGAAGATGTTGCGGATCTCGCGCTTGCGCTCATATTGGCCATTGCCCGCAATATTGTGGTCGGAGACAAATTTACCAGAGATGGGTCATGGTCCAAAACCAGTCTCGACCTTGTCACCAGAGCCAACGGCAAGCGGCTTGGCATTATTGGTTTGGGGCGAATTGGCAAAGCCATCGCGCGGCGCGGCGAAGCGTTCAACATGCCCGTTGCCTACTATGGCCGCCATAAACAAGCGGACGTTTCCTATCAATACCATGACAGTTTGACTGCCCTTGCGGCAAACAGCGATTTTCTTGTTGCGATTTTGCCAGGTGGCAAAGAAACTTCCGGTATCATCAATGCTGACGTGTTCAAGGCGCTTGGGCCGCACGGCTACTTCATCAATGTTGCCCGCGGCTCAGTAGTCGATGAAGCGGCGTTGTTGAATGCACTCGAGAATAATATCATCAAAGGTGCCGGCCTTGATGTTTACGCCAATGAGCCGAACATCGATCCACGTTTTGCGAAACTCGGCAATGTGGTCCTGCATCCACATCACGGGAGCGGCACGGTGGAAACGCGCAAGGCCATGGGCAAACTGGTCCGCGATAATCTCGCGGCGCACTTTGCTGGCCGTTCCTTGCTGACAGAAGTGACGTAATCAGATGTTTTTCATGAGGCGCAATGCGTCATAGATTGCTGCGTGGGTGTTGCGGGCGGAAACGGCATCACCAATGCGAAAGACCTGGAATTTTCCTTCTGGGTTGCTGACAATGTCTTGCGCAGCCCCCGCGATCAAAGCGTCATTTGAAACTTCACCAAGGTTAGATGACGCTGGTTTGAGTGCAAAATACAGTTCGTCCAATGGTATCGTGCCGTGGTTGACGACGACTTGGTCTACAAGCCGGTGTTGAGCAATGCCGCCGTAGTCGCTACCGATGCGGGCATTCAGTTGGTTGGCCTTTCTTTCAACTGACTGCAGCCTGTATGTGACAGTGAGTGTTACGTCCAACTTCTGCAAGGACCGCATGTATGGCACCAAATTCATGGCCATGACCTCCGGCGCAAAAGTCCGGTCTGGCGTCATGATTTCGACTTTGGCGCCTGTCATTGCGATGATTTCTGCGGCCTGTAACGCGGCGTGATCACCGGCATCATCGTACACAAGAACGTTCGCTCCTGGCTTTACATCGCCTGAAATTATATCCCAACTTGAAACGACAAGATCATTGCCGTTCGCCAAGACTTCGGTGTGTGGAAGTCCACCTGTTGCAATTATCACAACATCTGGATTCTCGGCTTGGACAGTTTCCACTTCGGCCCATGTATCAAACTTGAAATTTACGCCCCATTTCGCGCATTGGCGCATGCGCCATTCAATTATGCCTATCATCTCCTTGCGGCGTGCGCTCTGGGACGTCAGGCGGATTTGACCGCCGGGTTTGCTGGCTGCTTCGAAAACAATGACGTCATGGCCACGCTCGCCAGCTACGCGGGCCGCCTCCAGTCCTGCGGGTCCGGCACCAACAATTGCGATCTTTTTCCGCTTCTCCGCTTTTGCGAGTGTCTGTGGCATGGTGGTTTCACGGCCCGTTGCGGCATTGTGAATGCAATAAGCCGCGCCACCTTGGTAGATTCGATCAAGGCAATAGTTGGCGCCCACACAGGGTCTGATATCGTCTTCGCGCTTCTCCATGATTTTCTGGACGATGTGAGGATCGGTCATGTGGGCGCGGGTCATCCCCACCATGTCGAGTTTTCCAGACGCGATGGCGTGTCGTGCGGTTGCGACATCCTGAATCTTTGAGGCGTGAAAAGTCGGGAAACTCGTTGCCGCGCGGATTTCACCAGCGAATTCGAGATGTGGTGCGCTCGCCATGCCTTGAATTGGGATGACGTCTGTCAGGCCTGCATCGGTATCGATGTGGCCCCGGATCACGTTTAGAAAGTCGACAAGACCGCTTTCCTTCAATTGCCTGGACATTTCCAACCCGTCGCTTTTGGTCAAGCCGCCTTCCAAGACTTCGTCTGCAGAATACCGAATGCCGACAATGAACTCCGGACCGACACGCGACCGGATGGCACGCAACACATCAAACGTGAAGCGCAAGCGGTTCTCCAATACACCGCCATAAGGTCCATCAAGTGTGTTGGTGAGCGGTGATATGAACTGATCCATCAGGTGGCCGTAACACTCAAGTTCCAGTCCATCCATGCCTCCGGCTTTCATCCGTTCGGCGGCATCGGCATAATCCTTGGTGATCCGCGCAATGTCCCAGTCCTCCATCTTCTTGGGAAATGCACGGTGTGAGGCTTCACGATTGTGAGACGGCGAAACAACTGGCAGCCACTCGCCCTTGTCCCACCGCGTGCGGCGGCCAAGATGGGTAAGCTGGATCATGACAGCGGCGCCCTGGTCATGGATCGCCTCCGTCATTTCCTTCAGCCAGGGAACAACTTCATCCTTGTAAGCCAGAATATTGTTGAAGACTGGCGGGCTGTCTTTGGACACCGCCGCTGAACCCGCCGTCATCGTCAGCGCCACCCCGCCTTTCGCACGTTCTACATGGTAGGCGCGGTATGTTGCCTTTGGCATGCCATCTTCCGGATAGGCCGGTTCATGGGACGTGAGCATGATGCGATTGCGTAGAGTCAGGTGTTTAAGCTTGTAGGGCTGCAACAGCGGGTCGTTTGACATTGTTGAATGGTCCAAGCGAGGTTACGTGCTTTCGAAAGGACCATGTTTATAGTTGTTGGCTTTGGATGGCGCTACATACTTCGTAAGTGCCAGAGTGTGCCGCATCACATCACTGCTGATTAACCTTTGCGACCTTCCGGGCATATCGCTCTTCCATTTGAGCCTGCGCTTCCTTGCTACCGTCGTGCCAGGTTCCAAACAGCTTATCGAGGGCTGTGGTGCCGTCAGCATAGTTCACTTCGAAATATTTGTGGTGCAAGTAATGCGCATAGGCGTGGGTTGGAACACCCGTTTCTTCACCCACTTCGATCTTATCAAAGCCGATGTGACCGACGACGGCACCTGTGCCGGTAACTTGCAGACCATAGAGAAACAGCAGGGGATGCGACGGCAGGATGAAATGAATGAGCGAGTCCGACCAATAAAGCAGATGCTCGATTGGATGCATTGAGAGGGATGACCACGGACTGGGGTTCACCGAATTGTGGTGTACCGAGTGGATGTATTTGTAGAGCACTGGAACATGAATGAGGCGGTGGATGCAATAGAAATGGAACTCGTGCCAGAAGGGAAAAAGGAAACCAAGCAGCAAGAGCCAGTATGGGTGTTCAGCAAAGGTGGTCCAAGGTCCCCAGCCATTTCCATAGACCCAGAGTCCGAAGACTTCCCATGCGGTCCAGATGGGTACACCTGATGCAAAGGTGCGGATGATGTTGTCGACATTCTGGCTCTTGAACATGAACACGTCACTGGGCTTATCGGCTGGAAACTGCCCGTTGTATTTGAAGTGATTGCCTTGGGCACGTTGTACATAAAGCCGGAGTTCCATCAGGCCGTAGATTACAAAAATGAGAATGGCATTGCGCACAAGAATAAATGCGATCCAACCCGGCGCCAACGTCTTGGTCGTTTCGGGACTTGGCGTGAGATAGACATAGAACAGTGCGGCGAGCGCCATGTACATGATGTTCCACGGATAGAAATAGCCTTTGAGAAACTTCAGAAGTTTCACCGGGCTTGGTGGAAACTCAAAGTAGGGCGCGATCTGCAGCGGGTCCTTGGGAGCAAAATCGCCTCGCTTGTTCTTGGTGCCAAATTTGAGCTCGTCCATACTTGTTCTCCAAATTCGACCTTAGGCAAATGCCTTGCGAAAGGCTTCCAATGCCTTTTCGGGATCATCTGATGCGAACGCTTCCATGGCCACAGGGCCCTTGTAGCCCATGGCTTTCAATGCCAAGGCAACGCCTGCATAATTGATTTCGCCCGTGCCGGGTTCAAAGCGGCCGGGATTGTCGGCCACTTGGATTTCTCCAATCCAGGGCAGGCATTTTTCGCACCAACGCACGAGATCCCCTTCGCCAATCTGTGTGTGGTACAGATCGAGGTTGATGCGCAGGTGCGGGCGATTGACCGACGAGACCAGCGCCAGAACATCTGCAGTTGAGCCGAAGGGGCAGCCAGGGTGATCAAGAAGATTGAGATTTTCGAGCGTGAAGGTCACGTTTTCCTTTACGGCCAAATCGCAAATGCGGTTCAGTGTATCGTGCGCTCTCATCCACATCGCGCCTGTGACGACTTGCGTCTGTGCAAGCGGGATACCCCCATCGCCAAGGCCGGTGCCATGGAGATTGAGGCGCGCAACACCGAGGCGTTTGCCAACTTGGGCGGTTTCGCGCGCTGACTTCAGGAGCACGTCCGCGCCATCAGCATCGGCGAGACGACCTTCGAGGTAGCCATTCATGATGGTGAATGTTGCACCGGTTTTTTCGAGCTTTGCCAAATCATGCGCAGGCCAGTTCCACAGGCCGACACCGAAACCCAATTCTTTCAGCCGAGAACAACGCCATTCAATGGGTTTGTCGCGCCACAACATTTCGGCGCAGGCGGCAAGTTGAAACGTCATTTGCAAAGTTCCTATTTTCAGTGAGCGGCGTGAGCGTCAATCTCGGCTTCGAGGCTGGCCATGGAGGCACCGCCAGCCATCAGGTCAGTGATTTCCTCGCGGGTTTTTTCGCCCTTTTTGAAATCAGCGGCAATGGCACCACGAATGAGTACTGCGAAGTGATCGCCGACGGCCATGGCGTGCATCACCTGGTGGGTGATGAAGATCACGGCGAGGCCGCGCTTCTTCGCCTGATTGACGATGCGTAAAACGTGCGCTGCCTGTTTCACACCAAGCGCCGCTGTCGGCTCGTCGAGGATCAGGACGCGGGCGCCAAAATAAACTGCGCGTGCAATGGCGAGAGATTGGCGTTCACCGCCGGACAAGCCGCCGACCAGCCTGTCACCGTCATCAATACGCGTGATTCCGAAATCCTGCACCGACTTCACGGCAATTTCGTTGGCCTTCTTGCGGTCAAAAATCTTGAAGGGTCCCCAACCCTTGGTGGGTTCAACGCCGACAAAGAAACTGCGCCCAATGCTCATCAGTGGGAAGGTGCCACCAAATTGATGCACTGTTGCAATGCCGCGATCCGAGGCGTCACGTGGCGTTTTGAACGCTACAGGCTGCCCGTCCATCAGCACGGAGCCGGAACTGGTGACATAAACACCAGACATGATCTTGATCAAAGTTGATTTGCCAGCGCCATTGTCGCCAAGCAGGCACAGCACTTCGCCTGCTCGCACCTGCAGCGAAATGTCGTTCAACACTTCAATTGGCCCGAAGGATTTGTTGACGTTCTTGAGTTCGAGGATGGGCGTGGTGGATGCTTGCGACATTGGACCTGTCCTCACTTCTTTTTCGGCGCATACGTCAGCGCCATTTGGCGGAACGTGTTGTTCATCAAAACAGCGGCCAACAGCAGCACACCGATGATCAGGCTCGACCAGTTGCGGTCAAAGTTGGTGTAGTAGATGCCCTGGTTGACGATGGCAAAAGTGATGGTGCCGAAGAATATGCCGACGATCGAGCCAAAGCCGCCAGTCAGCAACACGCCGCCCACAACAACAGCGATGATTGAGTTGAAGATGAATGACTGGCCGCCACCGACTTGCGCAGAATTGAACAGAATGGCCTGGCACATTCCGACAAAAGCTGCGGAGGTCGCTGACAATACAAAGAGTATGATGGTCATGCGGTCTGTTGGAATGCCGGCATTGCGCGCACTCGTCTTGTCTCCGCCCATGGCGAAGATCCAATTGCCATACCGCGAGTAGTGTACGAAAAAGACATATGCGATGGTGACAAGAATCCACCAGATGACCACGACCTGGAGCTGACCGGGTGGGAATATTCCACCGAATGAAATAAAGTCCCCAAAAAGATTCTTGGCCGCACCTTCAGTCTTGAGTGCGACGTTGGTTGATTTTGTAACCAACACGGTGAGGCCCAGCAGAATGCCTTGCACTGCGAAGAGCGAACCCAAAGTGATGATGAGTGAAGGTACTGCGGTGCGCACCACCATGAGGCCGTTCACCAATCCAACGATAACGCCAAAAGCAAGGGTCGCAAGAATTCCCCACCAGATGGGCAGGTCATAGTGCCCGCCGATAACAGCGGTCAACATGGCACCTGCGGGCACCATAGCACCCACCGAAATATCGAGTTCCCCTGCGATCATCAGCAAGCCAACAGGAATGGCAATAATTCCGAGGCTGGCAGCAACGTTGAGCCAACTCGACATGCCAGCGATTTCAAGAAATTTCAGGCCGCCGAAGATGCCGAAGAATACGAGGACGGCAATCAATCCGAGGAATGCGCCAGCTTCGGGACGGCGCAGCAGGCCGCTCAGGGAGAAGTTTGAGACAGCAGCCGTTGCTGCCTTATCTGGTTCTTCAGTTGCCGCCATATGACCCTTCCTGTTCTTTCTAAACCGTCACCCCGGCGCAGGCCTAGACTAAAGCTTTCCACAAAGTAGAGCATTCGAAAAGCCTCGTCCCGGCCTGCGCCGGGATGACGGAGATTATTGATGATTTACCCGGTTCGCGATAATCTGCGAACCGGATAGGGGTCGCGCTTAGCGTGCGCCGGCAGCAACACCCTTCAGTGTTGCTTCGATGTTGGTGCTGTCAACAATGCCTGGTCCTGTGAGAACCGGGAAGGTAGGCAATGTATTGCCAAAATCGATGTGCGCTTGCAGCAAGCTCACGGCGAGGTAGCCTTGCAGGTAAGGCTGCTGGTCGATGGCGAATGACTGTGTGCCGTCTTTAATGCGGTTCAAACCGGCTTCGTTCATGTCGAACGAACCCAAGGCAACTGTCTTTATCTTGTCAGCCTGTTGAATGCCAATGGCAGCCGAGTCAGCGTCGCCAGCGGAAATCGTGATTACACCATCAATGGTGCCGTCTTTCAGCAGTTCAGCCTTGATGGCTTCTGCAACAGCTGTTGCGTTACCGAAAGCAGTCGAAGGCAACGGCAACTGGGTGGACTTGCCACCTGCCTTGGTGATGCCATCCGAAATGCCCTTGCAACGATCTTCAAGGTTCTGCGCGCCTGGAATGGTGTTGACGCAGATCACGTTCTTCTGGCCCTTGGACGAGAAGTATTCGCCGCCGGCAAGGCCAGCGGGATATTCTTCGTTGCCAACGTAGTTGAGGGCTCCGAGTTCCTTTGCTTTGGCGCTGCCACCAGCGTTCATCAGGATGACCTTGATGCCTGCAGCCATTGCGTCCTTGATTGCTGGATCTTCAGATTCAGGAACCCAATCAGGAATGACAAGGCCATCGACCTTCATGCTGATCGCTGTACGGATCAAACCCACAACATCTGGCGCGAAGTTGTCGTAGTTGACAAGACGCAGATAATTCACCGAACCACCATTGGCGACGATGCCAGGAGTTGCGTCATCAAGACCTTTCTTGATCTTGTTCCAGAATGCGTCATCGTTTGAACCACCGATCACTGCAATGTTTGCAGCCAGCGATGCGGTGGCACTGACTGCCAGGACGGCAGCTGCAACCATCAGCTTTTTCATCATCTTCATTCTACTTCCTCCCAATATCCGTCACCATGACGGGTTTAAAATTGTGCACTGCGGAATTTTTGTTATTTTTTATTTCCGGTTGGAATGTTTGTTGCAATTTGAATCGGGCAATGCAACTCTCCCTGACACAACATCGTCCATTTCGTATCATTACAGTTCATTTAGTCCAAGTCTCAATGAAACAATGTGAGTGAAAGAGAGTGCCAAGAGCGACAATCCAGGATGTGGCAAGGCACGCAGGGCTTTCGGTTTCGACAGTCAACCGCGCTCTGCATGAGCCGAACAAAGTCCGCGAAGACACCATCAAGGCGGTGCTTGATGCGGCGCAGGCAGTTGGTTTCTATGGCGTTGCCTCAATCAAAGGCAGCCTCAAATCCGCCCGACCAAAGGTGCGTATCGGTATTTTGCTGCTGCAGCGCAATCGCGAGTTCTACAAGAACCTCCATCAAGCGCTGGAAGGTGCTTTGCCTGCAATCAAGGATCACGATGTCCGTTTGCAGGTTGACTACCTCGACGAGCTGACACCGCAGAATGTTGCCGGCAGTTTGTTGCGACTGGCAGACACATCAGATGTGATTGGTGTTGTCGCGCCTGAGCATCCGATCGTTGCAGCGACACTTGAGCAACTGGCGGGGCGCGGCATCAAAACCTTTGCGTTGATCTCGCAACTTTCGGCTCGCTGCGACGTCGGTTATGTCGGCCTCGACAACTGGAAAGTTGGGCGCATGGCGGGCTGGGTATTTGACAACCTGTGCAAAACGCCGGGCAAAATCGGAACGCTTGTCGGAAACCACCGCTACCGGTGCCAGGAGACAAATGAGAGCGGGTTCCGATCTTATTTCCGCGAGCATACGCGCGGCTTTGAATTGCTCGAGGCGCGGCTCACGTTTGAAACATCCAGCATAGCTCAGGTTGTTACAGAACAATTACTCGATGAGCACCCGGATCTCGTTGGGCTTTATGTTTCCGGCGGCGGCATTTCGGGAGCGCTTGCGGCTATTCGAGCCAGTGGACGGGGCAAAGACATCGTTACCCTCGGCTATGAATTGTCTGAGTTTACACGCGCGGCACTAATTGACGGCACGCTCAATTTTATCATCACACATCCCATGCAAACCCTGGCGCACGAAGCGATTGGAGCCATGATTCGTGCATTTGACGGCGGAGGTGACTTTGCGCCGCAATCCATCAACCTGTCATTTGAGGTTTATACGTCGGAGAATTTATAGGAGGACTACACTGTGAAAATATCAAAAAATGGCTCAGTGCCATCTGCTGCCGGTCAGGCAGACTGGTTTACCGGTCGTGTCCGTATCGACCAGAGTTTCGCAGCGGACAGCCCAGCGCGGTTGCGCGGTGGCTTGGTGACGTTCGAACCCGGCGCCCGAACCAACTGGCACACTCATCCTTTGGGGCAGACCCTTATCGTTACCGCCGGGTCAGGCTTGGCCCAATCCGAGGGCGGACCTAAGCACGCCATCACTGCGGGAGATGTTGTGTGGTTTGCGCCGGGCGAGCGACATTGGCATGGTGCGTCGCCAGGTTGTGCCATGTCACATTTGGCGTTGCACGAGTCGCTCGATGGCCGAGTTGTTGATTGGCTAGAGGCCGTTACAGACGAACAATATGCCACGTAATGGCACTTTGACGAGACCCGAAAGTCGGGACTTGCCAAATGTTTGCAAGTAGCGTGAAGTCGACTTAATTTCGCTGGAGGGAGACAGTGGCAACAAAACCAAGATCCGCACCCATTGCGCGTGATGCGATGGCCTATGTTCTGGCTGGAGGACGCGGCAGCCGTTTGATGGAACTGACAGACAGGCGTGCAAAACCTGCAGTTCCTTTTGCGGGCAAGTCGCGTATTATCGATTTTGCCCTTTCCAACGCGGTGAATTCCGGCATCCGGCGGATCGGGGTAGCGACCCAATACAAGGCGCACAGCTTGATCCGTCACCTTCAAAACGGCTGGAACTTTCTGCGACCTGAACGGAATGAAGGTTTTGACATCCTTCCCGCAAGCCAGCGTGTTTCCGAAGACCAGTGGTATGCCGGAACAGCAGATGCCGTGTACCAGAATCTCGATATCATCCTGTCACACGGTATCACCTACATCGTCATTCTGGCAGGCGATCACATCTACAAGATGGACTATGAACTGATGTTGCAGGATCATGTGAATTCTGCGGCAGACGTCACAATCGGCGTGCTTGAAGTACCGCGCGAGGAAGCGAAAGGTTTTGGGGTTCTGGCGGTCGATGCAAAAGACCGCATTACGGCCTTTGTCGAGAAACCCGAGAATCCTCCCAGCCTGCCCGACAATCCCGACATATCGCTCGCCTCCATGGGTATTTATGTTTTTGAGACCAAGTTTCTGGCGGGTCTCTTGCGGCGCGATGCCGTTGACAAGAATTCGAGCCGTGATTTTGGCAAAGACATCATTCCCTATGTGGTCAAAAATGGCAAAGCCATGGCCCACAGGTTCACACGCTCGTGCATCCGCGCGGAGTCCGAAGACTTGGCCTATTGGCGCGACGTTGGAACAGTGGATGCGTACTGGCAGGCCAATGTGGATCTGACTGACGTCATTCCGTCACTTGACCTTTATGACAGCAGTTGGCCCATCTGGACCTACAGCGAAATAACCCCACCGGCAAAATTCGTGCATGACCTTGAAGGACGACGCGGTCTTGCAGTGGCATCGCTGGTGTCGGGTGGCTGTGTTGTTTCTGGTGCAGCCATCCGGCGGTCGCTGTTGTTCACGAACGTGCGGGTGAATTCATTCACGACGCTTGAGGAAGCGGTGGTGCTGCCACGCGTTGTCGTCGGTCGCAATGCTGTGCTGAAGAAGGTCGTCATCGACAGTGATGTGACAATTCCGGAGGGACTCGTCGTCGGTGAAGATCCAGAATCGGATGCGAAGCGGTTCAGACGTACTGAGGCTGGTGTTTGCCTGATTACCCAAGCCATGCTGGATCGCCTGCGATAATGCAGGTCCTTTCGGTTGCTTCCGAAGTCTTCCCATTGGTGAAAACTGGTGGATTGGCTGATGTTGCAGGGGCACTTCCTGCGGCGTTGGTGCCGCATGGCGTGGCCATGCGCGTTCTGATTCCTGGTTATCCCAGCGTGATGAAAGCGTTGACGACGCCTCAGGTCGTCCACACTTACAGCGGACTCCATGGTGGAGCAGTTCGTGTTTTGGCGGGGCGCGCACATGGTCTGGACATTCTTGCAATTGACGCGCCGCATCTTTATGAGCGAGCGGGAAATCCATATCTTGGTCCGGATGGCAAGGACTGGCCTGACAACCATTTGCGCTATGCAGCTTTGTCACAGATTGCCGCAGATATCGGCCGAGGTGCCATCAAAGGCTATCAACCGGATGTCTTGCATCTGCACGATTGGCAGGCGGCCCTGGCCGCCATCGACATTCGGTACAAAGGTGGACCGCCTACTCTCTTGACGGTACACAACATCGCCTTTCAAGGCGTGTTTCCGGCTACAGCATTTTCAGCGCTTGCACTTCCACCGCACGCGTTTGCGATTGATGGTCTTGAGTATTACAACAAGATTTGTTTCCTCAAGGGCGGGCTTGCGAGTGCCACCGCCATTTCAACGGTCAGCCCCACCTATGCACAGGAGATTTGTACACCCGAGTACGGCATGGGCATGGACGGGTTGTTGCGGGAGCGCCGCGCTGCGCTCACCGGCATCATCAATGGCATTGACACCAATGACTGGAATCCTTTGACCGACAAACTGATTGCGGCGCGTTATGATGCGACCGGTATGGCTTCTCGCGCTCAAAACAAGCGGGCGCTGGAGGGGAAGTTTGACCTTGATGTCGATGATGGACTTCTACACGGCGTTGTAAGCCGCTTAACCACACAGAAAGGCTTGGACATACTGGCGGGTCTGCTGGATCAACTGGTGGAGTCGGGCGCGCGGCTTGCACTTGTTGGAACCGGGGATTCGCAAATCGAAGCGGCTTTTGTGGCGGCAAGCCGCAAACATCGAGGCCGGATAGGCGTCGCGCTGGCATATGATGAAGGCTTGGCACACCTGGTGCAGGCGGGTGCCGACACGATCCTGGTGCCATCACGATTTGAACCTTGCGGGCTTACGCAGCTTTACGGGCTGCGGTATGGTTGTGTGCCGGTGGTGGCGCGTACCGGGGGGCTTGCAGACAGTGTTATCGATGCCAATGAAGCTGCGGTGGCAGCAGGTGTTGCCACCGGATTCCAGTTTTCACCTGTCGATGCGGAACATTTAAGTACAACGCTGCAGAAGGTTGCACGGACCTTCGCTGATGCTCCGACCTGGCGGCGACTCCAAGCCAATGGCATGGCGGCAGACGTGTCATGGGATGGAAGTGCGCGGCAGTACGCGGCGTTGTACCGTTCGTTGCTGGCGGCGTGAGACGACCACACATGCAGCTTGGTGCCACGTTGGACAAGACTGGTGTGAGATTTGCCGTGCGCTCGAAGCACGCCGATAAGATCACGCTTTGCCTTTACGATGCAACAGGAGTTTCAGAGACTAAGCGCATCGTTCTCACTCAGTCAGGTGACTTTCACACCGGTTTTGTGCCGGGTGCAGGCGCAGGAACGCGTTACGGCTACCGCGTTGAGGGTCCATGGGAACCGGCGGCCGGGCATCGGTTTGATTCATCCAAGCTGCTCGTTGATCCATGGGCGCGATCCATCGACAGACCTTTTGTTTATGATCCTGCGCTTGCCACGAGGTTTCATGACACAGGCTCGCTTGTTCCGAAGTCAGTGGTTATTGCGAGTGCGCCCGCGCAGAGTCGGCCGAAGCCCCGGCCCCCGTCATGGATCTATGAGCTGCAGGTCAAGTCCTTCACAAGGCTGCACCCGGACGTGACAACGCGCAAGCGTGGAACAGTTTCTGCTTTGGCTGAGAAGTCCGTTCTTGACTATTTCAAACGACTTGGCGTTGACACCATTGAACTCATGCCGCTCGTGGCGTGGATTGACGAAAGGCATCTTCATCCGCTGGGGCTTCATAATGCATGGGGCTACAATCCGGTTACCTTTATGGCGCCGGACCCACGGCTGGCACCGGGTGGTTTTGCTGAGATAGCGAAAACCGTCGCCGTCTTACATGCTGAGGGACTTCAGGTCATTGTTGATGTGGTCCTTAATCATACTGGTGAAAGCGACCTTGCAGGTCCCACTCTCAGTTTTCGGGGGCTCGATCACGCTGCCTGTTACGCGCAGAATAGTGGTGTGCTGAACAATGATACGGGTTGCGGCAACACTGTCGACCTGAACCATCCCATGATGGTGGATTATGTTGTGGGGTGCCTCAGAACATGGGTTTTGTGTACCGGCATTGACGGCTTTCGGTTTGATCTCGCCACTGTCATGGGGCGGCGTCCGCAAGGGTTTGACGCTCACGCGCCGTTGCTTGCAGCTATTCAGAATGACGATGTGCTGTCATCGTGCATCCTGATTGCAGAGCCTTGGGATGTCGGGCCTGGGGGTTATCAACTTGGCCAGTTTCCGACGGGATGGCTGGAATGGAATGATCGATATCGCGATGATGTGCGACGGTTCTGGGGTGGGCATGGTTATGCCGCCAACGCACTGGCAACGCGACTGGCTGGATCTTCTGACCTTTTTCTATCTCGCGCCACACCATTGGCGAGTGTCAATTTTCTGGCGGCCCATGACGGGTTCACCCTGCACGACCTGACGCGCTACGCGTCAAAGAACAACTTGGCCAATGGTGAGCAAAATCGCGACGGCAAATCAGATGAAGTGACGTGCCTGAACATTCCCGTGGCGGCGCTGCTGGCGACTCTGTTCGTTTCGCGCGGTACGCCAATGCTAACGGCAGGCGATGAGTTTGGGCGAACGCAAGGGGGCAACAACAATGCCTATGCCCAGGACAATGAAACAACGTGGCTTGACTGGGCGAAGCAGGACGCATCGCTGGTGGACATGACATCGAGGCTGGTGGGGTTGCGCCATCAAGTCATGGCGCTGTCTGGTGACCGCTTTCTGGACACCGAAGATGCGCAATGGCGGGATGAGCATGGACACGCCATTAACTGGAACAATCCTGCGTTGCGTTTTCTGGGATTGCAGATCCGCGACCTTCAGTCGGATGTGTTCATTGCTATCAATGGTTCTGGAGAAACAAAGACATTGCAAGATCAGGCATCGTGGACGCTGAAGTTTTGTTCTGCAGTCGGTGATGGTGTGCCACCGCACGCCGTGGCTGTTTTCACGCGACCCGCGGTTTAGCCCTGTCGTTTGCACCCTCGGGTTCAGGTCCCATGCCATAGCTCATGCGCTTCATCTGGGCGATGACACGCGCCATTTCGTCATCAGGCAGAATGGGTGGGTCGCCGAGTGTGAGGGCTTGAACATAGAGCCTGGAAATCGTCTCAACCTCAGTTGCCAACCAAAGGGCCGAATCCATTGTATTGCCGAGGGCAATCTGGCCGTGCTGACCGAGGAGACAGGCCATGCGGCCTTGCAATGCTTCCAGCGCAGTGTCTGACAGCGCCTGTGTGCCAAATGTCTCATATCGTGAACAGCGGATGGTTGTGCCGCCTGCCACACCCACCATGTAGTGGAAGGATGGAATGGTCTTGTGATGCACAGCCAGCGTCGTCGCATAGACCGAATGGCAGTGCAGCACGACATCTACGTCCTTGCGGTGACGGAGAATATCGCGATGGAAACGCCATTCCGAAGACGGGGTGCGCCCGACGAAAGTGCCGTCATCATCCATCTCAACGATATCAGCAGGTGTCATGACGTCATAAGGGAGAGACGAAGGAGTGACCAGAAACCCCTCTCCAATGCGAAGCGATAAATTACCCGACGTGCCCTGGTTAATGCCCGTGGCATTCATCTTTCGGCAGATATTCACCATTTCAAGTCGTTCGCTTTGATTGGTAAGTGACGTTTTGGCCATGTTTCCGTTCGCTTGCATTGGTGATAGGATTCTGCCACTGGGATAGACTTTTGAGCGCTGATGTGCAAATTCCGCACGTTCCCGAATATCTGCCAAGAGGATTTTGCCCGTGACCGTCAAGTCTGACATTGAAATTGCCCGCGAAGCCAAAATGAAACCGATCATGCAGATCGGAAAGATACTCGGTATTCCAGAGGACGATCTCATTCCTTATGGCCACACCAAGGCAAAGGTGCATCTCGACTACATCGACAAGCTGTCGTCGAAGAAAGATGGCAAACTCATTCTGGTGACGGCGATCAACCCTACACCGGCTGGCGAAGGAAAAACGACAACGACTGTCGGCCTTGGGGACGGCCTGAACAGGATTGGCAAAAAAGCCATGGTGGCCCTGCGCGAACCATCGCTTGGTCCATGCTTTGGCATGAAGGGCGGTGCGGCGGGTGGCGGTTATGCCCAGATTGTGCCGATGGAAGACATCAACCTCCATTTCACAGGTGATTTCCACGCCATCACCTCGGCACATAATCTTTTGTCGGCGATGATCGACAATCATATCTACTGGGGCAATGAGCTTGGCATTGACACGCGACGGGTGGCGTGGCGTCGTGTCATGGACATGAATGACCGGGCGCTGCGGGAAATCGTGTGTTCACTTGGTGGTGTTGCCAACGGGTATCCACGCGAAGCGGGTTTTGACATCACAGTCGCGTCGGAAATCATGGCAATCCTGTGCCTGGCAACGTCGATTGCTGATCTGGAACGGCGCATAGGACAAATTGTCATCGGTTACCGGAAGGACAAGTCAGCGGTTTTGGCGAAGGATTTGAAGGCTCCCGGTGCCATGGTGGTCTTGCTCAAAGACGCGCTGATGCCCAATCTCGTGCAAACGCTTGAGAACAACCCGGCCTTTGTACACGGGGGACCGTTCGCCAATATTGCCCATGGTTGCAACTCCGTCATGGCAACAAAGGCGGCGCTCAAACTCGCTGATTTCGTGGTGACGGAAGCCGGATTCGGTGCTGATCTCGGGGCGGAAAAATTCTTTGACATCAAGTGTCGCAAGGCTGGCCTATTGCCGGCCGCCGCGGTAATTGTGGCGACCATCCGGGCCCTGAAAATGCATGGCGGTGTTGGCAAGGATGACCTCAAGAAAGAAAACGTCGAAGCCCTCAAGAAAGGCTGTTCCAATCTTGGTCGCCACCTTGAGAACATGAAGAAGTTTGGTGTGCCTATTGCTGTTGCCATCAATCATTTTGTGACTGACACCGAAGCTGAAGTCGAAGCGATCCGTGCATTTTGCAAAGAACATGGCGTTGAGGCTTTCAAATGCACACACTGGGCTGAAGGGTCCAAGGGTACTGAAGCGCTGGCCACACATGTCGCAAAGCTGGCAGAAGCAGGATTAGCCCAATTCAAACCGATCTATGGCGATGACATGCCATTGTGGGACAAGGTCAAAACCATTGCCCGCGAGATTTATCGCGCAGAAGATATTGTTGCTGACAAGTCTGTCCGCGACCAATTGAAGTCCTGGGAAGCAGCCGGATATGGAAAATTCCCGATCTGCATGGCGAAAACGCAGTACTCATTTTCGACAGACCCCAGTCTCAAGGGCGCGCCGACAAACCACGTGGTCCCCATCCGCGAAGTGCGATTGTCTGCTGGTGCTGAATTCATTGTTGTCGTGTGCGGTGACATCATGACCATGCCAGGGTTGCCAAAGGTGCCGTCGGCGGAAGTCATCGGACTTGATGCAAAGGGACAAATCGAGGGCTTGTTCTAATCTCACATGCAAACAGCGCTGGCTAAACGCAGTGGCGCACAGGCGCTCGTTGATCAGCTGAAAGCTGAGGGTGTCGAGCGCGTGTTTTGCGTGCCGGGGGAAAGCTATCTGGCTGTTCTTGATGCTTTGCGTGATTCAGGCGTCGAGATTATCGTGTGCCGCCAAGAAGGCGGGGCGGCCATGATGGCAGAAGCCCACGGCAAACTGACAGGCAAGGCCGGTGTGTGTTTTGTGACCCGCGCACCGGGTGCCACAAATGCGTCTTCGGGTGTGCATATCGCCCAGCAAGATGCAACGCCCATGGTGTTGTTTGTCGGGCAAGTGGCGCGTGATTTCCTTGGACGAGAGGCCTTTCAGGAGATTGACTATCGCGCTGCATTTTCGCCACTGGCAAAATGGGCGACAGAAATCGAGCTGCCTGAACGCATCCCCGAGTTTGTGTCGCGGGCTTTTCATACGGCGCGGTGCGGAAGACCCGGACCGGTTGTCATAGGGCTTCCAGAAGATATTCTGACTGTTGATATTGCAACACCGCTGGTTGCTCCTGTGGTGGATATTGAAAGTGGTCCAACGGCGGAACAGCTGCGGCAGTTGAGTGATTTGCTGGCGTCAGCCCGGCAGCCCATTGCCATTGTCGGTGGGAGTGGTTGGACCAGTCATGCGGTTCTCAAAATGCAGGACATTGCTGCCCGCTTTGACCTTCCTGTTGCGACAAGCTTTCGTCGACAAATGTTGTTCGATGCTGAACATCCCAATTTTGCTGGCGATCTCGGCATCGGGCCAAATCCTGACCTGCTCAAACTGATCGCTGACGCAGATTTGATCCTGTTGATTGGCGACCGTCTTTCGGAGATGCCGAGCCAAAGTTACACGCTCATTGAATCTCATGATATCCGGACGCTGGTTCATGTTTTCCCTGATGCTGCCGAGCTCGGGCGAGTGTATCGGCCTCATCTCGGTATTTGCTGCACGCCTGCTCACTTTGTAAATGCGCTGGATCGACTGGAACCTGCCGGCCCCAACCGTTGGAAAAGCAAGACGCGCGCCATCCATGACAGTTATATGGCCTTTAGCAATCCATCCGCGATTACAACGCCTGGCGCGTTGCAGATGGGGGGTGTCATGGCATATTTGCGCGACCGATTGCCGTCAGATTCCATTCTCTGCAACGGTGCGGGCAATTACGCCAGCTGGGTGCACCGGTTTCATCATTTCAGACAGTTTGGGACGCAGCTTGCACCGACATCTGGGTCTATGGGTTATGGTGTGCCGGCCGCTGTTTCAGCGAAGTTGCAAAGGCCTAATGTAACTGTAGTCGCTTTTGCCGGTGATGGCTGTTTCATGATGCACGGCCAGGAATTTGCAACCGCCGTTCAGTTCGACGTGCCCATTATCGTAATCATCGTTGATAACGGCATGTACGGCACGATCCGCATGCACCAAGAGCGGGATTATCCGGGGCGCACGAGCGGAACCGACCTCAAGAATCCGGATTTCGCAGCTTATGCGAGGGCATTTGGCGGGCATGGCGAGACAGTTCTGCAAACAGCAGAGTTTGCGCCAGCCTTCGAACGTGCATTGGCATCCGGCAAGCCCGCAATAATTCACTGCATGATCGATCCAGAGGCGATAACGCCGACGCAGACGTTGACCTCAATCCGGAATAAAGCCTCGCATAGGGGTCAGGCGACGACTTCGTAGCCTGCTGCCTTCATCACGCGCATCAGTTCCTTGTGGCCGATCTCGGCCATTTTTTCCGGCGGAGATTTTTTTGGATCCTGTTCGGCTTCTACGACGAACCAACCTTCGTATCCATATTCAGCGCATTTTTGCACGATTGCCCGGAAATCCAGCGATCCATCACCCGGAACAGTGAAGGCGCCCAGTGCCACGGCATCCAGGAAAGATTGCTTGCTGCGATCAAGTTTGTTGATGACATCCATGCGCACATCTTTGGTGTGAACGTGTGTCATGCGAGCGTGATGATTGTCGATGACACGCAGAACATCGCCCCCTGCAAAGGCCATGTGCCCTGCATCAACCAACAGGGGAATGCCCTCACCGGAGTGTTTCATGAACAGGTCGAGCTCCTGCTCGGTCTCCACAACCGCAGCCATGTGATGGTGATAAGACAGGGGCATGCCCTGATCAGCGCACCATTCGCCAAAGGCCGTCACTTTGCGGGCGTAGCTTTTCATTTCATTTTCGGAGAGTCTTGGTTTGGTTGCCAATGGTTTTGACCGATCCCCCTGGATGCTGCGCGCCACCTCACCGTAAACAATGCACGGTGCATCGACGGCTTTGAACAGTTCGATCATCGGAAGGATGCGATCCTTGTCGGCTTCCAACTCACCGTCGACGAGTTGACCTGAAAACCAGCCACCGCACAGCGTGACATCAGCCTTCTTGAGGATCGGCAGCATGACGGCTGGGTCGCTCGGGAACCTGCGTCCCATCTCCATACCGGTGAATCCAGCTGTGCGCGACTGACGCAGACACTCTTCCAAGCTTACATCGTCGCTCAGTTCGACGAGGTCATCATTCCACCACGCGATGGGGGACATGCCCAACTTTGCCTTCAACATGTGTTAGACTCCATTTCATGCTCGCTTAACAGTAGACTTGATGCGTCGTCAATTGCCGCTTCGCTTGACACCCCAAGGGGTGCATGCGAATTCATTGCCATAGCAAATTTCAAGGATCCGCCATGTATTTTGGACAGGTTGAAGGCACCAGATACGAAATACTGGATTCGCGGTTCAATGCCTGCATTATCGGGCATGCACGCGTGGAGCGATTGTGGACTGGCGCGCGCTGGGCGGAAGGGCCAGCTTGGTTTGCGGCAGGCCGGTATCTGACGTTTTCCGATATTCCGAACAATCGCATGATGCGATTTGACGACTGCAGCGGGCAGGTTTCGGTGTTTCGGCAGCCAGCCAACAATTCCAACGGCAACACGGTGGATCGCCAAGGACGGCTGGTGACGTGTGAACACCTGACACGGCGTGTGACGAGGACCGAGCACAACGGGTCCATCACGGTGATTGCCGATAACTACAAGGGCAAGAGACTGAACTCTCCCAATGACGTCGTCGTGAAATCAGATGGAACAATCTGGTTTACGGATCCTTCCTATGGAATTGGGTCGGACTATGAGGGTGATGCAGCTCCGATGGAAATCGATGGCTGTTACGTTTATCGCGTCGACCCTTCGGGACAGATCAGTATTGTGACTGATGACTTCGACAAGCCCAATGGACTTGCATTCTCGCCTGATGAAAAGAAACTCTACATCGTGGATTCAGGACAGGGTCAGTTGATGCGATCGTTCACCGTCAAATCCGATGGGAAATCACTTTCGGGTGGGGATGTATTTGCAAGGTGCACGGCGCAATCGTTTGATGGCATGCGACTTGATACGTCGGGACGAATCTGGACCAGCGCGGGTGACGGTGTGCATTGCTACGATGCGGATGGCACACTCATAGGTAAGATTCTGATTCCTGAAATTGTTTCAAACGTTTGTTTTGGCGGGAGAAAACTTAACCAGCTTTTCATCTGCGGGACAACATCGCTGTATTCCATTTTTCTGGCTGTGAACGGCGTAGCATCGGTCGACTTATGACTGATGTCCGATTTCACACGCGGGTTCTACGCAATCTGGCAGACATCGACGCTGCGCGTGATGACTGGGCAACATTAGAGAATGCGAGTTCGGGTCGCATGGTGTGGTTCCAGAGTTTTGACTGGTGCCGCACATGGATCGCCATCCATGGCGGCAAGGATTTTGTGCCACATGTCATCGTGCTCCTTGACGGAACACGCGTTTGTGCAATCTGGCCCTTGATGATTGCACGTGGCCCCGGAGGCTTGCGCATTCTCACGTCACTAGGCGAACCACATACGCAGTATGCGAATATACTATCGTCGGAGCCGACACTGTCTCGCACTGAGGCGGACTGTCTCCTGGCAACGGCGCTACAGACCAAAGGGGTTGATGCCCTAATTGCAAATTTTGTTCCGGAGTTCTCTCCACTTATTTCAGTTATGCCTGAAGCCTCTGAAATCAAGGAACTGCGCAACAGCACGTCGCAGTTACACTTGGCTGAATTTGCGGCGAGTCCAGAATACGGCGAGACCGGAAAAAAATCGAAAAAGGCGTGGCAAAGATCCGAGAAGGTCCTGCGTGAGTTTGGCAAAATCTCAATGGAGGTGCAAAGGCCCGGTCATCCCGAGTATGCAGATCTTGTGAGGAAAGCTGTCGTTGAAAAAGAAAACTGGGTGAAACGCACCGGGCGGATCAGCGCGGGCCTGCGTATGGGCGACCATGCGGTGTTTCTGAGTGCCGTGCCCATTGCAGCAGATGGCATCGATGGTCCGCTACTCTTTGTGATGAAGGCAGGTACACTGCCTTTTGCATTTGAAGTGGGCTTCATTCAGCATGGACATTACTATCGCTATCTTGGGAGCTTTGACTGGACGTATCGCGACGCGTCTCCAGGCAAGGTACAGATTGACTCTACGATTGCGTGGCTTGTCGAGAATGAGGGAAAAGTTTTCGATCTGATGGGCAATCCTACCGATTATAAAAAGCGCCTGTCCAATGTTGAATTGGAGTTGCGCAGTTTCTCGATCCCTTTGACGCTCAAGGGGCGGGCATATACACAGATGTGGGTGCGCTTTATCCGTCCCAGACTAAAATCTGCTTATCACTGGGCGCGCGAGTTCAAAAACAGCATCGGACGGCCGCCGCAGACAAAAAAATCTGACTGAAATCACGTTTCAACAAACTTGAACTGATCAACGTCTACAAGTCCGCGATCCGTGATCTTTAAATGAGGAATGACGGGCAAAGGCAAAAAGGCAACTTGCAGAAACGGTTCAGGCAGTGTTGTGCCGATTGCCTTTGCTGCCTTTCGCAGCTCGATCAATTCGGTGCGAACGGCTTCAAAAGGCTTGTCACTCATGAGACCGGCGATGGGCAAGGGAAGCTCAGCTGTGACCTTGCCGCCATCGGCAACCACAAATCCACCTTCAATTTTGCCCAGTCGATTGACTGCGATTGCCATATCGTTTTCGTTCGCTCCCACAACACAGATATTATGGCAGTCGTGGCCCACAGTTGAAGCGATGGCACCGCGCTTCATGCCAAAGCCATGGACAAATCCGGTCGCAATGTTGTTATTTTTGCCGTGGCGTTCAATGACAGCGACCTTGAGGACGTCTTGGGAGATATCCATGCTGATGACGCCATTGGCGGAGGGCAATTTCCTTCGCAGGTGTTGGGTGATGATTTTTCCAGGGGTTACACCAATCACCGATTGTTCACTCCGCAAGGATCGGACCTGAAACTGCATCTCACTGACGATCTTGGCTTCGACACTGTTGCGACCCACTTCGGGAATTGATTTGCGATGGGAAAACAGCGTGTCGTTGACCAGACGCCCGGCCGATACGACATTTGACACGTCACAGTTTTCCAGATCGTTAAGTACGACTAGATCGGCACGCCAACCGGGTGCGATCAGTCCCCGATCATGAAGTCGGAAGATTCTGGCGGCTGAAATACTGGCGGCGCGATAGGTTGCGAGCGTGCTTGCGCCTGCCGCAATCGCCGTACGGATCATGTGGTCGATATGACCTTCTTCCGCAATGTCGAGTGGATTGCGATCATCCGTGCAGAAGGCAATATAAGGCGAGTTTCGCTCCGTGATGATCGGCAGGAGGGCCGCCAAATCTTTTGAAACAGATCCTTCGCGGATCAGGATTTGCATACCCTTTGAGAGTTTTTCGAGAGCCTCTTCCGGCGTTGTTGTTTCGTGATCCGTACGAATTCCTGCGGCAAGATAGGCGTTCAGATCGAAGCCACGTAGCAGCGGGGCATGACCGTCAATATGCCTCCCAGCAAAGAGCGTCAGCTTTGCAAGGCATTCCGGCACCGCATTCAGAACGCCGGGGTAGTTCATGAATTCTGCCAAACCCAGAACCTTTTCATGCATCATGAAAGGTTCAAGGTCAGCTGCAGTCAAGCGGGCGCCGGACGTTTCCAGTTCCGTGGACGGCACACAACTTGACAGGTTGATGCGCAAATCCATGATTGTGTTTTCTGCTGAATCGAGAAAGTACTTTATCCCTTCGACCCCCAATACATTGGCGATTTCGTGGGGGTCGCAGATTGCCGTAGTCACTCCATGGCGCAGTACACAGCGGTCGAACTCAAGCGGTGTGACGAGCGACGATTCAACATGCAAATGCGTATCGATGAACCCTGGAACAATTGTCTTGCCTGTCACATCAATTTGGATTTTGCCGCTATAGTTGCCCATGGTTCCGACAATGCGATCACCTGAGATTGCAATGTCCGACCCGATTAATGAGCCTGACACGAGGTCAAAAATGCGACCCCCTTTCAGCACCAAATCTGCAGGCTCACTGCCTTTTCCCATGGATATGGCTTTGGTAATTTCCTGCAGGTTCATTTCGGGCTCCTTGACACATGTGTACACTAAATCTCATCAAACCACAGCTTGCGAATGGTGCAAGTGACGTGGCACATATGGTGACATTGGCAAGAGGTCTGACACATTGAGATTGAAATACGATTACATCATCGTCGGTGGCGGTTCAGCAGGGTGTGTACTGGCCGCGCGTTTGAGCGACAATCCTGACCACAAGATACTGCTCATTGAAGCTGGTGGCCGCGATTCCAGCTTGCTCTATCACTGGCCTGCTGGTTTTGCCAAAATGACAAAAGGCATTGGCTCCTGGGGCTGGTCCACAGTTCCGCAGAAGCACATGAAAGACCGGGTGTTGTGGTACACGCAGGCCAAAGTTATCGGCGGTGGATCAACGATCAATGCGCAAATCTACACGCGTGGCAATCGGCTTGATTTTGAAATGTGGGCACAGATGGGGTGTATTGGCTGGGACTATGATTCCGTGCTGCCGTACTTCACAAGATCTGAGGACAATGACAGCTTCAGCAACGAATATCACGGGACCGGCGGGCTGTTGGGCGTGTCGCGTCCCCGCGCGGCCTTGCCTATTTGTGATGCGTTCATGCGCGCCGCGGCGCAACTTGGAATTCCGTTTTGTGCGGATTTGGCTGGCCCCATGCCGAAGGGGGTCGGATTTTATCAGCTCACCCAGCGAGATGCGCGCCGTTCATCAGCTGCGAGTGCGTTCCTGAAGCCCATTGAACATCGATCCAATCTAACCGTACTTACACACGGCCTTGTTCACAAGATCGTCATCGAAAATGGCCGTGCCGTTGGTGTTGACGTACACATTAGCGGTCAAGTGCAACACTTTCTTGCTGACCGTGAAGTCATCATGTCAGCTGGTGCAATCGGCACACCGCGATTGCTCATGTTATCAGGCATCGGTCCTGCCGATCATTTGCGCTCGGTTGGCGTGAATGTAGTGCTTGATGCCCCCGGTGTTGGCGGCAATCTGCAAGATCATCTCGACTTGTGCACGATCAGCGAATGCACTGGCGATCATACCTATGACAAATACGGGAAGCCGTGGTGGGCCGCACTTGCCGGTCTGCAGTATTTGCTGAGCAAGACCGGACCCGTTGCGTCCAGCCTTTTTGAAACTGGCGGTTTCTGGTACGCCGACAAGAACACTGAAGCGCCAGATATCCAGTTTCATCTTGGGCAGGGTTCCGGCATTGAAGCGGGAATCGCAAAATTGAAAAAAGCAGGTGTTACTCTCAATGCAGCATATATGCGGCCACGATCGCGCGGAACTGTCAGACTCAAAGATGCGAGCATTTCATCTGCGCCACTGATTGATCCCAACTATTGGTCTGATAACCATGACATGGAAATGTCCATCAAGGGCCTACGGATGGCGCGGGATATCATGCGGCAACCGGCGCTGTCTGCCTTTGTAAAGCAAGAAGTCTTGCCTGGGGAGGACCATGCTTCTGACGAAGATTTGTTTGATTATGCTTGCAGCATAGCGAAAACCGATCATCATCCGGCGGGAACATGCAGGATGGGAACCGGACCGGATTGCGTTGTGGCTCCTGATCTGAGATTTCTAGGTATCAAAGGTTTGCGCGTAGCTGATAACTCCATCATGCCCACGCTCGTTTCGTCCAATACCAACGCGACGGCAATGATGATTGGTGAGAAGGCGGCTGATATGATTGCGGCAGGTGAGTCATGAACGGTGCTGAGAGTCTCGTGCATACCCTGGTTGGATGCGGGATCAAGGTGTGCTTTGCCAATCCTGGTACAAGTGAAATGCATTTTGTTGCGGCACTTGACCGCATTCGGGGTTTACGTTGCGTGCCGGGACTGCAAGAAAATGTCGTTACCGGAATGGCCGATGGTTATGGCCGCATCGCGCGTTTTCCTGCGGCGACGCTTCTGCACTGTGGACCGGGATTGGCGAATGGACTTGCCAATCTCCACAATGCAAAGAAGGCCAGATCGCCCATAGTCAATGTTGTCGGTGACCAGGCCACTTACCATGCCGCGTTTGAACCGCCGCTGGCTGCCGATGCATTGGCTCTGGCTCGCACGGTGTCGCATTGGGTGACAACGTCTCTTACATCGACTGACGTTGGTCGCGACGGTGCGGCAGCTGTTGCCGCCGCCCGCAGTGGTGCCGGGCAAATTGCAACATTGATCTTGCCGTCAGATAGTTCATGGAACCCAGGAGGTGTTGTTGCTCAAGCAATCGACGAGGCAGCACCAAAGCAAATTGAACCGGATGCCATTCGTCGTGCGGCGGATATTCTCCGTACACAGACCAATGTGCTCCTGCTTCTCGGTGCCGAAGGATTGAGTGAAGCTGCACAAGTGCAGGCCTGTCGGATCGCTGAGGCAACACACTGCAAGGTCATGGCGGAATCGATTAATGGAATACACGCTCGCGGACGCGGTCGCATGGCCTTGCCGCGTGTGCCCTATGGAGCGGATGCGGCCATCGAAACACTTAAGGACGTACAGCACATTATTCTTGTCGGCTCGCGCAATCCCGTCGGGTTTTTCGCCTATCCTGGTAAACCCAGCTTGCACGCGCCTGCCGGTGTCAATTGCAATACACTGTGTGTTGCTGGACAGGATGCTGCCCAGGCCTTGGCCGCACTTGCAAACGAGATGGGTGCATCGCCTCTACAATCTGTTCCTGCGCCTCAGGTGGAGTTGGTGCATGCCCGTGGTCAACCGACATCAGAAGGCTTTGGCGTCATGCTCTCTGCGGTTATTCCCGAAAACGCCATCGTCGTGGATGAATCAATCAGCTTCGGTGTTGATTTGTTTCGCGGCAGTCATGGTGCTGCACCCCATGATTGGTTGATGGTGACGGGTGGCGCAATTGGATATGGATTGCCGTGCGCTACTGGTGCGGCCATCGCGGGCAATGGCCGACGGGTTCTCAATATTCAGGCTGATGGTTCCGCCATGTACACGATTCAATCGTTGTGGACACAGGCGCGCGAGAATCTTCCTGTGACCACCATCATTTTGAACAATGGCAAGTATCAAATCCTGCTGGGCGAATATGCCAGTGTAGGGGCCAGCCCGGGCCAAACTGCTCATGACATGCTGGATCTGCGGCGACCGGATATTGACTTTGTCCAATTGGCAAAGGGCATGGGTGTGGAAGCCAAACGGGTATCCACGCTGGAAGACTGCGCGGCACTCATTGTTTCCAATAATGAAAGTCGTTCGCCGTTTCTGATTGAGTTGATGATTCCGTGACATGACACAGAACACCCGAGAAACGGTTTATCTGAAAAACTATCAGCCGACGCCGCATACAATCGAACACGTCAATCTGACCGTCAAGCTTGATGCTACGGAAACCTTTGTCATGATGAGTTGTCGCGTTGTGCCGCGCGTGCTTGGCGCACCATTGGAATTTCATGGTGAGGATTTGAAGCTCTTATCTGTCGCAATCAACGGTGAGCGAATATCCGATTATGAGCTTACAAATGGATTTTTGATTATTTCTTCGATTCCCAAAATACGTTTTGATCTCGAGATCGTGCAGTCCTGCAACCCGTCTGGCAACACACAGTTGTCAGGGCTTTATCTATCAAACGGCATATTTTGTACGCAGATGGAGGCGGAGGGGTTCCGGCGGTTCGCGTATTTTTATGACCGACCTGATGTCATGACGACATATCGTGTCCGCATTGAAGCGCCAACGTTGTTTCCCGTGCTCTTGTCCAACGGCAATCCAATTGAAGCTGGAGATATTCCGGGGACGGGCAATCACTACTCAATCTGGGAAGACCCGCATCCAAAGCCAACTTATTTGTTTGCGTTGGTCGCTGGCGATCTTGCGTGTGTGAAAGATGTTTTTGTCACGGCAGATAACAAGTCAGTTCACCTTGGGATTTATGTTGAGAATGGCAAGGAAGACCGTTGCAGGTGGGCCATGGATTCACTCAAGGCTTCCATGCGGTGGGACGAACGAAGGTTTGGCCGCATCTATGATCTGGACGTTTTCAACATCGTCGCTGTGTCTGATTTTAACATGGGAGCGATGGAGAACAAGGGTCTCAACATCTTTAATGACAAGTATGTTCTGGCGCGGCCGGATACGGCAGTCGACATGGATTATCTCAACATTGAATCCATTATCGGGCACGAGTATTTCCACAACTGGACAGGTAACCGCATTACTTGCCGGGATTGGTTTCAGTTGTGCCTGAAAGAGGGCCTGACCGTATTTCGCGACCAGGAATTCACATCTGATCTGCGGTCGCGGGCGGTGAAGCGCATTCAGGATGTCAAAACTCTTCGAGCCCGGCAATTTCCCGAAGATCAAGGCCCTCTGTCACATGCCGTCAGGCCAATCTCCTATATGGAGATCAACAATTTCTACACACCGACTGTTTATGAAAAAGGTGCTGAAATCTGTCGCATGCTGCACACCTTGATTGGTGAAACCGCATTTCGCGAAGGCATGGATCTCTATTTTGAACGACATGATGGTGAAGCTGTCACTGTTGAAGATTTTTTACGCAGTATTGCGGATGCCTCTGATCGTGACCTCACACAGTTCGCATTATGGTATGAACAATCCGGCACGCCTCATCTTGATGTGACCTGGACGTACAATGCGACTGCGAGAATTTTTGAGATAACGGCCAAACAATTCACGCCGCCGACTGCGATGCAATCTGTCAAGCAACCACTTCACATGCCGTTCGTAATTGGTCTACTTGGTCCTGATGGTTCGGACCTGCCGTTGCATCTCGAGGGCGTCGGTACTTTGAGTTCAAGTGTTCTGGAACTGCAGGAAGCAGAACACGTTTGGCGTTTTACTGACATTTGGCAAAAGCCCGTGCCTTCCATCAATCGTGGATACGCCGCACCGGTTGTTCTGCAAACTGCAGCAACAGAGTCTGATCTGGTTTTTTTGATGGGTCATGACAGCGACCCCTTCAACAGATGGGAGTCGGCGCAGTTTCTGGGGCGAGCCCTGCTTGTGGATGCGGCACGACACGGTTTCAATTCAGGTCGAGCGCAGCGCTTTGTAGATGCAATTGGCCAGACACTCGCAAATTCCAGACTCGACAATGCGTTCAAGTCAGCGGTTCTTACTTTGCCACCAGAGGCTGAGATTGCCGCATCTTTTGGCGGAGATGCCGACAGCGACAAAATCTTGAAAGCCCGGGAGCAATTGCGACATTTCATGGGAACGAGTCTGAAAGCTGATTTACTGGCTGCGTTCACTGATACGGAAACTGGCGAAACCTACGCGCCCGATCCTGTGGGCACCGCGCGCCGCAGTTTGCGATGTACAGTTCTCTCACTTCTCGCGGCTGCTGACGGCGAATTAGGGCTTGGGTTGGCCCAGAAAGAAATTGCAAGCGCCAAAAACATGACCGCGGAGTACGGCAGCCTCGTTGCTATTTCTGGTGTAGACCATCCAATACGAGACTCGTTATTTTCTGAATTTCATGCACGACATGCAGACGACCCACTGCTCATCGACAAATGGTTCATGTTGCATGCGGGCATCCCTGGGGACAATTCTTACCAACGCATTGAAACGTTGATGCAACACCCGGACTTCAAACTATCGACGCCAAACCGGGTCTATGCGCTCATTGGAAGTTTCGCCGGTCTCAATCTCTCCGGCTTCAATGCCAGACACGGTGATGGTTATCGTGTTGTCGCAGATGCGATCCTCAGTATTGACGGCTTGAATCCTCAAGTTGCGTCGCGGTTGGCGACGGGCTTTCGCAGCTGGAAGATTTTCGATGCTGAACGCCGCGCCCACGCGCAACACCACATGGAGCGTATCCTCGCCAAACCGGGGCTATCGGTAGATGTTTTTGAGATTATTTCTCGAACACTCGGATAAATTCTGAATTCATAAAGTTGCGGTTGGCAAATCAGATTCGCAGGCGTTATTGCTTACTTGTGAAATGCGTTGCGTGATTCGTTAGTTCTGAATTGTCGGGCGATTGCCCACCCATCCGCACATTGCCAAGAGACTTATTAGATTTGGAAAAAGCGCACATCAGAGAGCTGTTTTTCCGGGACAAGGGCATGCGACTGCCATGGTTCGGTGCAGGTGGTTTGCATATTTCCGAGCGCGCGTTGCGCATGGTCATCACTGTTCTGGCGACGGCCTTTCTTCTCGCCTTGGCGACAGCATTGGTCGTGCAACTTTTTGACAATAGGACATTGCATTTTCGCGAACGAGGCGAGACAGTACAGCTGCAAGCCGACCGTGCCGCCCAGGCCATTCAGTTGCGACTCGTCGATGATGTGATTGCTGGCAACACCGTTCCACCTTTGTCTTCGCCATTGCTAGCAGATGTTGTGGGTCCAGCGGTCGGTGATCGAGATTTAATGTATGTGCTGACTGATGGTGTTGGGACGATCGTTGCAAGTGTGCCCGTGTTGTCTGACGACAAGTCAGCGGCCTCTTTGTTTGCACCGGGAAGTTCTATCCGCGGTTCACGGGAATTTTCCAGCTACGGCGTTGCCCAACTTGCTGACGGAGAAAGCGCCTTCTTGGCCGTGCGCGAGCTTGGACAATTTCCGGGCCAACTTCTTGTCATCAAGCGTCAATCTGCAATTCTAAAGAACTGGTGGGACAGCGTGGTTAAACTGGCCGCCCTTTTTTCTGTTACATTTCTGGTGCTCACCCTGCTTGCCGCAGCGTTTCATTGGCAGTCGGGCAAGAGTCAGGAAGCGGACCACTTGCTCAGTGTTGCCACAAGCCGGCTTGATCTTGCTCTTGATGGTGGACAGTGCGGCTTGTGGGACTGGAATTTGGCGGGTGGAAGTTTCTTTTGGTCGCGCTCAATGTTTGAAATACTTGGCATGAATCCTGACAGCGGAGTCCTGCCATATCAGACGGTTGCAAGCCGTATTCATCCTGAAGATGCACGACTTGACGAGCTTGCTGAGGAACTGTTGCAAGGCCACAGCAAAGTGTTTGACCATGAGTTTCGCATGCAACATGTGTCGGGGGACTGGATTTGGCTGCGCGCGCGGGCGGCCCTTGCCGGGGAACATTTGGTCGGGATTGTCTTTGACATCACACGACAGAAACATCTCGATCGGCTGAACCGCGAGGCAGAAGTGCGCCTGAAGGATGCTGTTGAAAACATCTCTGAAGCGTTTGTGTTGTGGGATGCCGACAGCAGACTTGTACTCTGTAATTCCAAGTACCAGCAGTTTCATTCATTGCCTTCGTCCCTTTGCCAACCTGGCACAGCCTACAGTGCTGTTGCGGCAGTGGCGAAAGAGCCACTGGTTCGGCAGTTCGTGCCAGGCCAAAACAATGAAACAGGTGTCAAGTCGATGGAGGTTCAGCTCGCTGACGGGCGCTGGCTTCAAATTAACGAACGCCGCACCAAGGAGGGTGGATTTGTATCCGTTGGTACAGACATTTCCGCACTCAAAAAGCAGGAAGAGCGTCTTCTGCATTCCGAACGCACCCTGATGAACGCGGTTCGTGATTTGCAAAAGGAAAGACTGGTTGCCGACGAGCAATCGCGACGACTGACGGAACTGGCAGAAAGCTATGCCAGCGAAAAGGCACGCGCCGAGACGGCCAACAGGGCGAAGTCGGAATTCCTTGCAAACATGAGCCACGAACTGCGAACGCCTCTCAATGCGATCATCGGGTTCAGCGAGATGATGTCTCAAGAAATGTTTGGGCCTTTGGGCAACGACAAGTATGGCGAATACAGCCTGGACATCAACACCAGCGGCCAGTTTCTGCTGGATGTGATCAATGACATTCTCGATGTGTCAAAAATCGAAGCTGGCCGGGTAGAACTCGAAATTGAAGACGTTGGTATCAAGTCTATCATCAATGATGCCATCAGGTTGATTTCACCTCGAGCCAACGAGAGTCAGGTTTCCATCAGCACAAAGATCGGCGTGCTCCGCAACATGTCAGCCGACGGGCGGGCCTTAAAGCAGGTCTTCATCAATCTGCTTTCCAATGCCGTAAAGTTTACGCCGGAAGGTGGCAAGGTTGTTGTGTCTGCGCGAGAGAAAGACCATGTCGTGCATATCCGCATCAGTGATTCCGGCATTGGCATCCCTGCGCGCGATATCGAAAAACTTGGACGCCCATTTGAGCAGGTTGAAAATCAGTTGACGAAGAGCAAGGGCGGATCAGGACTTGGACTTGCGATCTCGCGTTCCCTTGTTGAACTTCATGGTGGCACGCTACGTATTGAAAGCATCGTTGGTGATGGCACGACAGTCACTGTCAGCCTGCCCCGTCACGCCCACAAAGATTCAATTGCGACGGCGGCGGCGTGATTCAGATGCTGCGCGATCACGGATCGCACTGGCCAGCGCCTTGCGCTCTTCCGGTGTGAGACGCGAAACAATTTCCATTACAATTGCACTGCCCCGTGCTGCCAGACTTCCCGTTCCGGTGGAAATAGACTGAACAGCCGCATTTACTTCGTCAAGATTGAACACATCCTTCTCCAGTACGGCCGCGAGGCTCAAGACTTGTTCTGCTGTGCCGTCGCGCAATTGACGAAGGTCCTTGGAATTTTCACGGATCAATTTCAGGATTTCGCGACGGCGTTCCTTGGGGAGATCAGAAAAGAACTCACGTGGAATCATTTGGACTGCTGTTATTCCGGCCAATCTCGGATTGCCTTCACCAAAGCGATGGCCAAGGGCGAGACCTCCGATCAAGAGGTTCGCCATCAATGACATTCCAAACAGCACGGTCCACCACCGGGACGTCAGCTGCGGAATGAACCGTGCCAATCCCTTCTGTGGTGGTGTCATTTCGTCGTTCGTCATGTTAAACCTTCTTCGGCGGCAAGTTCCGCTTCTTCGATGCCGGTGGCTATTTCATTGTCGGACGAAGTGGTGTTGAAAACACTGTCCCCATATCCGTATGCACCCAGATAGACACCCAGAATCAGGCTCGCGGCCAGTGGAAGAGCGGACAGCCAGACCGCATTCTTTTTTGTGGGGACTTCATGAACTGCTCCCGATAGTGACAAACGCTTCATCAGACGCGCTTCAGCCCCCAGCGGAATCGTTGGGTTTGTCGCTTCACGGAGCAAGACATCGAGCTCGGCTTCGCTCATGAGTTGTTCTCTGTTTTGGGTCATGGTTCTATCCTTCATCGGCCAATGTCGATAACATCATACGCCACTCGCCTGACAACTGTTCTTTCAGGCTGCGCCGCGCACGGGCCAGTAGTGATTCAAGAGCGTCAACTGTTACATCCATCAGCTTTGCTGCCGCAATATTTGACATGTGCTCATATTGCACCAGTGTGAGAGCCAAGCGCTGGCGCTCAGGCAAATTTGCAATTGCCGCGTCAATCCGGTTTGCTATTCGTGCACGGTCCATGGCTTGTGGTGCAATCGGCCTCTTGTCCTCCACTTCTTCAATGACATCAAGCGATGATGCGGGCTGGCGACGAAAGCGATCCGAGACAAGGTTTGTCGCAACGCGGATCAACCAGCCGCGCAAAGCTGATGCTTCGCGCAACTGGCCAGGATTGTTCCAGAGCCGCAAAAATGCTTCCTGTGTCACGTCTTCCGCATCACCATGGCCGTTCATCTGACGCCAGACAACGCGGTAGACAACGGGGTAATGACGCTTCACGAGCTTTTCGAATGCAGACTGGTCACGGCGAGCCGATGCCGCCAAAAGTGCTGCATCAACGTGTGGTGCATCACTCTGTATGTCTGTTCCGCCCGCCAGCTGTAGTGACAATGCCAACATCCCAATCGCTCAGTTTCCGCCCTGCCCTGCCACGGCCTTGCGCAACAAACCGCGTTTAAAACCCTGTGTTTCCGTCAAGGTCAAACTGCCGTCCTTGTCTATATCAGCGCCATTGAACATGGCTTCGACGAGTTTGTCGAGTTCCACCTTTGTGATTGTTCCATTGGCATCCTGGTCCATGAACTTCATGATGCGATCGCGACGCTTTGCGAGATTGAGCATCATTGTCTTGTCAATTTCGTCTGCCGTCACCTGACTGTCACCATTGATGTCCATGCGGGCAAACTGCTTGTTGGCAATGGGTGCGAACTCGGTTGGGGCAATCTTGCCGTCCTTGTTCGCATCGACCCTGTTGAAGATACCCGCCTGCCGGGGGAAGTATGGTTCAGCAGCGATGGCTGCGGCACTGGCACCAACCATCACGCATATTGTCAAAATGGCCCAATTTTTCATGTCGTCTCTCCTGACTGTCGGGACTTACTGTCCCTTGCCTTTATGAGACGGTCTCAGGCACGATTTCCGTCGCTTTGCGTGGTATCTGGGCAACCAATGACAGCGTCAAAAATTAATCTTGTCTTTTCAGCTACTTCATCAAGCAAGGCCTCAATTGAAGAAATATCGGGCATGGCAGCGGCGCGGCATATGGCTTGGTTCAGTCCGCTTGTGGCGTCTGCCGGACGATAATCGCCTTCCATGCAAAGGCGCCAGAGTTGGGTCAATTTACCGTACAAACTCAGGGTTTCTGCCATGGTCGCGCAGGTGTCGGGTGGCAGGATGGCTAGCGATTGCAAAGCCTGCAAGGCAATGGCTGTATTCTGATGCAGCACCGCCGGTCTTTTATGAGCGTTGAGGAGTTGCAGTGTTTGGACGATGAATTCCAGTTCAACCAATCCGCCGCGTTTGCGCTTGATATCCCAGCAGCTATTTTCTTTGTGTTCACGCAGCATCAAGGCGCGCATATCTGTTACATCTTTGAGTGTCGCAGCAGGGTCGCGGCGTGCGGCAAGCGTTTCCCGGATGACGCTTTCCAGTGTCCTGCCAAGATCCCTGTCACCCGCCACAACACGGGCCCGGGTCAGGGCCATTTTTTCCCATGTCCAAGCGGACTCTCGCTGATAGGTCCCGAAACTTTCGAGACTTACCGCCACAGGTCCTTTGCTTCCCGAAGGACGCAATCTCATGTCGACTTCATAGAGTGTGCCTTCGGCCGTTGGCGCACTGATGGCGGTCATCACGCGTTGGGTCAGGCGTGCGAAGTATTGTGTTGCGCTCAATGGGCGATCACCATCGGAGAGCGCGTCCGGTTCCGTGCAGTGATAGACAAGTATAAGGTCAAGGTCTGATGTTGCAGTCATCTCGCGACTGCCCAGTTTTCCCATGGCAATGATGGCGCAGCTTGCGCCTGCGATTTTCCCGTGATGCTCCTCCATGTCCCGACGCACGGCGGCCAGGCAGGTTCGCAGCAGCACATCGGCAATGTTAGAGTATCCGGCCCCAGCTTCTTCGGCATGCATCGTCTCCGACAGAAGCCTGACACTGACCCTGAACATTTGCTCGCGCCCAAGAATGCGGGCCCTGTCCATGGCTTCTTCCAGCGGCGTGCCGAGCGGAATCATCGTGTTTGCCACGTCTGCAAGTTCATCTAAGTCCGGCAATGGACCGAAGAAACCCGACTCGAGGACTGCTTCCAGGATGCGGGGTTGACGGCTCACCTGTTGCGCCAAGCGAGGGGCCGAGCCCAATATCCGTGCAATCAGATCGAGCAGTTGCGGGTTGGCTTTGATCATTGAAAAAATCTGCACCCCTGACCGCAGCCCCTGCAGGAACCTGTCAAATGCGAGAAAGGCCTGATCACCATCGCCTGTTTCTGCGAGAGCTTTCAAAATGCTGGGCATCAACTCCGTCAGCAATTCACGCGATTGTTTGGAACGTGTTGCGGTGTAGCGGCCAAAATGCCAACTTCGCACTGTTGCCGAAATCTCTGACGGTTGACGGAAGCCGATGTTTCTCAGGGTCTCAAGTGTTTCAGGGTCGTCCTCGCCGCCAGTGAACACCAAGCTCCCGCTTTCGCCTGCCAACTGTCCAGATTGCTCAAACAAAGCCTGGTAATGTCGCTGTACTGTCTCCAGGATTGAGCGCGTGTCGGTCTCAAATTTTTCCGGATCGGAATAGCCGCAGAATTGAATGTAGTTTTGATAGGCCTCGGCATCTCCCGGAATACAGTGGTCTTGCGCGTCATGGGTCATTTGCACACGATGTTCGAGCGTCCTCAGGCGCCGGTATGCGGCGGCCATGTCTTTTGCAGTTTCGACGGTGATCCAGCCTGCAGTCGCCAGCTGATCCAGCATCGGCAAGGTCTGCTGGCCACGCAAGTTTGGATTACGGCCACCTGCGATCAACTGCTGGGTCTGGACAAAGAATTCAATTTCGCGAATACCGCCGCGCCCCAGTTTCAGATTGTGACCCCGAACCGCAACTTCTCCATGGCCTTTGACGGCGTGAATCTGCCGTTTCAAGGATTGCACGTCGGCGATCGCCGCGAAGTCGAGATATTTCCGCCAGATATAGGGCACAAGGCGCGCCAGAAACTCTTGTCCCAAGGCGATATCACCGGCGGCGGCACGTGCCTTGATAAATGCAGCACGCTCCCAATTCTGCCCCTGGTTCTCATAGTAGATTGCCGCAGCTTCGATTGCGATTGCGACTTGCGTCGCGCGGGGATCGGGTCGCAAGCGAAGGTCGACGCGAAACACGTAGCCTTCTTCTGTGACATCCTGCAGCAGGGACACGAGATTGCGGGTGAATTTGACGAAAAAAATCGCCGGCTCCACGTCGCCAGCGAGCGGCGCGATCATGGGGTCGTAGAGGACGATCAAATCGATGTCGGACGAGTAATTCAGCTCATGGGCACCATGCTTGCCCATGGCCAGTACGACATAGCCACATCCCACAGTTGGGTGATCTTGATCAGCAAGGAGTAACTTTCCCGACGCATGGGCTTGACGCAGAAGGAACGCCACGGCGCATTGGACAGCAGCATCGGCAAATTGCGTGAGATTGGCTGTGGTCTCTTCGACGCCCCAGGTGCCAGAGATGTCGGCAAGTGCAATGATAAGTGCTGCTTGGGCTTTTAATGTCCGAATACGCCTTCGGAATTCATCTTCATCCGGGATCCGCGACAGGTTTTTGCATGATGTAATCAGCCGACCCAGACATGATTGCGGGGTTTCGTCTGCCAATTGTCTTGTGACGTCCGGGTGGTTGTCCAGCAGGAAACCCAGATAAGGTGCATGTTGTTTCGCTGCAGCGCACGTAAGTTCCAGATTGTGGATTTTCCCTGTCATGGGAATGTCTTAGCCTGCGGCGACCTTTTTCGGAAGGACCAGAGCAGCGCTCAGGCCGGGTTTGTTGTCGTCGAGGACAAGTTGTCCGCCGTGAAGTTTCATCACGCTGGCAACCAAGGCCAGTCCCAGTCCGTTGCCGGGCGCATGACGGCTATCATCAAGCCGTGCGAAGCGCTTGGTCACGCGCGACCTGTCTGCTTCGGCGATGCCTATGCCCTTGTCTGTGACTGATACAATTACCTTTTCGCCTATATTTTTGCCAGACAAGGAAATGTTCGGCCCCCCTGCATCACGGCCATATTTGATGGCATTGTCGATCAAGTTGCTGACAGCTTGAGCGATGAGCTGACGATCTGCTTTGACCAGTAGTTGGGATTCGACATCCAGAGTCAGGGTGCCATCAGCATCTTCCACAAGAGGGGCGTAGAGTTCGCCCACGTCCTCAACCACGTCCTTGATGTCGATGACCTTCATGCCGTGGCTGGTCTGACCAGCCTCAGCCTGGGCAATGGACAGCAAGGCATTGAAGGTTTGCAGGAGCTTGTCGCTCTCTTCAATGGTTTGGGTCAAAGCCGCGCGATAATCGTCCTTGCTGTCACTTCTAAGTGCGGCTTCAACGCGCGCGCGCAGCCGCGTGAGTGGTGTTTTGAGATCGTGGGCCACGTTACTGGACATTTCGCGCATGCCATTCATCAGGCTTTCGATCTGGTCGAGCATGGCGTTGAGAGAGACAGACAACCGGTCCAACTCATCATTTGTTCCCTTGATCGGCATGCGCTGCGACAGATCGCCTGCCATGATACTACTGCTGGTTCCCGTGATGGCGTCCACACGGCGCAAGAAGTTCCGACTGGTGAGGATGCCACCGCCCAACCCCAGCAGAATAGTCAAGCCAGTGGCAAAGTAAATCGTCCGGCGTATCGCGTCCGAGAATTGGCGCAGTTCGTGCACATCGCGGCCCACGAGGACTGTGTAGTCATTTGCAACAGTGGTGTAGTACCCTCTTGCCTTGTGATTGATCGTGTTGCCCTTGTTGGAGCGGGTGATTGGAAAATCGATCCAGCCAGGTGCTGGTGTCACGCCGGGAGGCAGACGCTTAAGATTACCCGCAACGGTCTCACCCTCATCATTGACGAGAAGATACAGCATCTCACTATCATTGAGACTACGGCGCTGGATGACATCGGCCACCCCGCGCACACCGAAAATCCTGTACTGATCAGCCAACCCTAGAACTTCGGAGCGAATGGTTTCATCCACCTGGCGTTCCAAAAGGCCCGCCGTGCTCCAAAATATATAGGCCAAGATGCTCCCTACCGAGAGCGCAAACACTGAAAGGTAAAACGCCGCGAGCCGAAAAGTCGATGTTCGAAAAAGATTGGTATTAACTGGCACGGATCATGTAACCCGCGCCACGCACAGTTTGCAACAGTGGCTGGTCAAAGCCCTTGTCGATCTTGGAGCGCAGTCTCGATACATGTACATCGATCACGTTGGTTTGCGGGTCAAAGTGGTAGTCCCAGACATTTTCCAACAGCATTGTGCGGGTGACGATGTGTCCCGCGTTGCGCATGAGGTATGCCAATAGTTTATATTCGCGTGGCTGCACGACGAGCGGTTTTCCGGCCCTTGTGACGGTGCGAGTCAAAAGGTCCAGTTCCAGGTCAGCACACTGCAGCTTGGTTTCCATGGGGTCGTCAGCGGTACGCCGAGACAGGCCTTCGACGCGGGCCAGCAATTCGGTAAATGCATAGGGTTTCGCCAGATAATCATCTCCACCTGCGCGTAGCCCTTTTACCCGCTCATCAACGTCGGACAAAGCACTCAGAATCAAGGTTGGCGTTCGCACACCAGCTTCGCGCATCGCGCGAATAATTGACAGCCCATCGCGTTTCGGAAGCATGCGATCAACAACCATAACGTCGTGGTTGTTCTCAAGGGCCAGATCGAGGCCCTTTTCGCCATCTGCAGCGAGCGTTACAAGGTGTCCACTTTCCTGCAAACCTTTGGACAGCCACTGCGCGGCGTCGGCGTCATCTTCAATGACCAATATGCGCATCATACGCTGCTCTCCAGGATAATTTTCGATCGCACTCACTGGCATGGCCAACCGTTCTTTAAAAGAGGGTGGCGCGAAGACCCTTCGTCGGGGAACGTCGGGAGATTACCGTAGGTCTTCGCGCCTTTGAGCGTCATTGCGAGCGGGGGGAAGCATCAGACGCCCAATTGTTCATATACGTGGGAAGGGTCGCTTGTGGTTTCAACCCTTGTTGTTTGGCAAGGCCACAAATCTCTGGCCATCACCGGACTTCAACAGCAGGAGAACGCGCTTGTTATCATGCGCTTTCAATGCCGCTTGCATGTCGGAGAGGCTGTTGACTTCCTTTCCGGCCACTTCGAGGATGACATCGCCGACCTGCAAACCGCGCTCTGCCGCAGCGGAATCCGGTTTTATTCCAATAACTTTCACACCGGCACCATCATCCGCAGGGGCCACGTCGATGCCAAGGTCTGTCAAACTGGCGGGTGCCGCTTTTACTTTACTTGCCATCTTGGGAGACTCTCCCGGCATGGTGCCAATTTTAACATTCACTGTTTCGGGTTTTCCATCACGAATAATTGAAAACGCGATGTCTTTATCGGGCGCCACTTTTGCCACTGTTCGGGCGAGGTCACGGGCGTCCGAAATTTCGTCGTCACCCATTTTCAAAATGGTATCACCCTGCTTCAGACCGGCTTTCTGGGCGGGCGAATCCTCTGTTAGCTCTGAAATGACAGCGCCCTGCACCTTGTCCAAGCCGAGACCTTCAGCGAGTTCGGCTGTGACGGGCTGGATCTTGACGCCCAACCATCCCCTGGTGACGGCACCATTGGATTTCAGGCTGTTGACGACTTCATTCACCATGCCGGCTGGAATGGCGAAACCAATGCCAACAGAACCACCCGATGGCGAATAGATTGCCGTGTTGACGCCAATGACGTCGCCTTCGAGATTGAAGGCGGGACCACCAGAATTGCCTCGGTTGATGGAGGCGTCAATCTGGAGGTAGTCATCGTAGGGGCCGTTGCCAATGTCACGACCGCGGGCCGAGATGATGCCGGATGTAACGGTTCCGCCAAGGCCGAAGGGATTGCCGACAGCCATGACCCAGTCACCGACTTTGGCTTCCGCCGTCGCCAGGTTGACGTGGGGGAAGGTCTTGTCGGACTTGATTTTCAGAAGCGCCAGGTCAGTTTTTGGATCCGTGCCGATCACTGTGGCCTGGTATTCCTCTTTGTTTTGAAATTGGAGTGTTACTTCGAGGGCGTTGGCTACCACATGGTTGTTGGTTACGACGTAGCCATCCGGGCTGATAACGAACCCCGAACCTTGTGCAAAGCCGCCTCGTGGTGCGGTATCCGGGTTGTTTGGAAAGCGGTCCCGAAACTGAGGGAACTGCTCGAAGAAGTCGCGAAACTGGGGCGGGATATTATCTGATTGCCGGCCATCATTGGTATTGGCAACGGTTTTAATTTTGACCTGCACGCTCACAACGGACGGCATGACCCGATCTACCAGAGCGGAGAATCCTTTGGTTGGATCGATCGGTTGAAGGGATTCCGCCTGAACCTGATGCGGTGGCACCAATACAAGAGTTGATACGATTGCTGAGGACCCCAACATTGCTGCTGCAACGAGTCCCAATATGGTTTTACGGGTGATCCTGAATTCTGCGGACATGAGAAGTCTCCTTTATTGCGCTGAAGGAAACTTAAGATGGACCAGCTTACGCCGCTGTTACAGAGGCGTGAACGATTTGTAATGTCTGTGGCTAAACTGTGAAAAGCATCCGTTATTCCGGCTTCTTTGTGTCGGCGTTCCCATGAAGGACCTGGCTCAGTTGGCTTTCTTCTGCAGCTGACAATGTGTTTGACGTCACCACTCGGTCGCGCCTTGGGCGCGCCAGAAAAACCAATCCCACCAGAAGTATCAGAAACGGGCTGGACCATAACAGCAGGGTTCGCATGTTCAGGGGCGGTTTCAAAAGCACATAGTCTCCATACCGTTCCACGACAAAATCCAGCACTTCGTCATCAGTTTTCTTTTGCTGGAGCTGCTCGCGGATCAAGAGCCGGAGATCGCGCGCCAATGGAGCCTCTGAATCGTCGATGGACTGGTTTTGACACACGAGACATCGAAGTTCTGACGAGAGGCTGCGGGCACGGGATTCGAGACCTTGATCCTTTAGAATTTCGTCCGGCAACACGGCAAGGACGGGCGCAGATACGCTGACCAACAGCCACAATGTTACGATCATGAGGAGGGCCGGATGTATTTTCATGGCGCGACGGTGGCAGATTTTTTTGCCTTCGCGGCCGGCGCAATCCTGAACCGCCTGTCACTCAATGACAGAAGCCCGCCTGCAAACATGATGGCAGCGCCCAACCAGATCAAGGAAACAAGCGGATTGAAATAAGCCCGGACGACGCGGGCCCCTTCCGCATTCTCATCACCCATGACCACGTACACATCACCCAACGCTGTTTGATGCAGCCCCACTTCGGTTGTCGGCATGCCAGATGGCTTGAAGATGCGCTTCTCGGATTGAACTGTGGCGACCTCATCATCACCTTTCAGAATACGGAATGTGCCGGTACGGCCAGTGAAATTGGGACCGGTCAGCGGCGACTCGCCACGAAACGTAATCTTGTAATCTGCCACTGAGGTGGACTCGCCTGGCTTCAGTGCCACGATGTTTTCGACTTTCAAAAGTGAGATTCCGATGATGCCCAAAATTGCTATTCCCAATCCGGCATGGGCAAATGTTGCGCCAAAGGTGGAGCGTGGCAATCCAGCGAGACGATGCAGAGATGTCGAAAATGAAGTGCGGCCCAGTGCCGTCCGTTCAACCAAATCCCACAGGCTTCCAAACAGAAGCCAGAAGCCCACAGCAAAACCGACTGGAGCAAGCCACGGTCCTTTTTCGGTCAATGCCATGACGAGAAGTGCTGCTGCGACGGCGAGTGCTGCAACCCACCAGAGGCGTTGCAACGCACCGGTGAGATCGCCTCTTTTCCAAGCGAGCATGGGACCCAGAGGCATGAGAAGCAGCAAGGGAAGTATGATTGGTCCGAAGGTCAGATTGAAAAATGGCGGACCGACAGAAATTTTTTCGCCGGTCATTGTTTCCAGCGCGAGAGGATACAGTGTGCCGATCAACACAGCCGCACACGCGGCGCACAGAAACAGATTGTTGAGAACGAGTGCGCCTTCCCTGCTGACAGGTGCAAACAGGCCGCCGGATTTCAACGCGGGTGCCCGCCAGGCAAAAAGCGACAGGCTGCCACCAATGAAGACCGTGAGGATCATCAAGATATATAGGCCGCGCTCGGGGTCGACGGCAAAGGCGTGAACCGACGTCAACACACCGGACCGCACTAGAAATGTACCGACCAATGACAGGGAAAATGCAAGTATGGACAACAGGATTGTCCAGATTTTCAGGGCGTTGCGTTTCTCTACGACTACGGCGGAATGCAACAAGGCCGTTGCCACGAGCCACGGCATGAAGCTGGCGTTTTCGACCGGATCCCAGAACCACCATCCACCCCAACCGAGTTCATAATAGGCCCACCAGGAGCCCATGGCGATGCCAAGTGTCAGGCACGCCCAGCTGGCCAAGGTCCAGGGCCTGACCCAGCGCGCCCAGGCTGCGTCGACTTTTCCTTCAATCAAGGCCGCAACGGCAAAGGAGAACGCCATGGAGAGTCCGACGTAACCTGCGTACAAAAATGGTGGATGAAACGCGAGCGCCGGGTCCTGCAGAATGGGATTGAGGCCGTTGCCTTCAATGGGCGGGTCGGCGAGGCGGGCGAACGGGTTTGACGCGCCAATCATGAAGAGGAGAAACGCGAACCCTATGGAGCCTTGTACGGCAAGTACTCGTGCTTTGAATGTCGCCGGTAAATTGCCACCGAACAAGGCTACGGAACTGCCAAATGCGGCGAGGATCAAAACCCAAAGCAGCATCGACCCTTCGTGGTTTCCCCAGACGCCCGAAATCTTGTAAATTATCGGTTTTGCGGAATGGGAGTTTTCTGCAACATTCAACACGGAAAAGTCGGACGTCAGATAAGCGTGCATGAGTGTCCAAAATGAGAACGCAATGAGCGTCAACTGGAGAATCGCAGCAACCGTACCGGCGGCCATCAAGTTCGCGTCATTTTTCCATGCCCCGTAGAGTGGAGCGGACATCTGATAGGCGGCGACAGCCAAAGCCAATGTCAAAGCAAAATGGCCAAGTTCAATGATCACTTCGATGAACTTCCCAATTTAATACCCTTGGCTTTCAGACTGTCAGAAATCTCCTTGGGCATGTAGTTTTCATCATGTTTCGCGAGAACTGTATCCGCAGTGAAGCCACCAGTTTGATCCATTACGCCCTCGGTTACCACACCCTGACCTTCGCGAAAGAGATCCGGAACAACGCCCTTGTAGGTTACCCGCGTGGTCGCAATGGTGTCAGTGATCACGAACTCGTTCAGGCCGTTTGCTCCTTTTGTCCAACTGCCAGTTTCCACCATACCGCCCAAGCGTATCCGTGTACCGGGTTTCACGGCCTTCGCCACCACGTCGCTGGGCGTATAGAAAAATACAATCGTGTCGCGAATGGCATAGAGAATGAGACCGACAGCAAAAGCGACGACTGCAAGGCTGGCGATGATGATGGTGAAGCGCGTTTGCTTGCGGGTCATTGCAGTTTCAGTTCCATTGCCAGAGCATTCAAAGACGCCATTGCCTGAGTTTGATTTTGAAATATCGTCGTTGCCTTGCCGAGGGCGCTTCTTGCCTTGTCGGCTTCACCCAATACCGTCCGTGCACGGATCAACCGTAACCACCCTTCGATGTTCTCCTGATCCTGCTGGAGTTTGACTTCCAGACCATCGACCATACCACGGATCATCTTTTCCTGATCACGGGCAGCCATGGCTGAACCCTGTTGCACCTGCTCATCAGTGAGGGCAGGTGCGGCGGAAAGTGCGGCCAACTCCTTTTCAAATGCAGCACGCCACGGCGCATCGGCTGAACTTTTTGCCAGGACACTTTCAAAGCGTTGTCGCGCTTCAGTCGTCTTGCCGTCCTGTTTCAACGAAAGCCCCATGAAGAAATTAGCTTTGGGGTCGTCAGGATTTTTTTCGAGCGCCATAGAGAGAGCCTTTGCGGCTTTGCTCGTCACAATACCCTGTTCGGCATAGGTCAAAGCTTCGCCAAGATTAGCAAGGCGTTCAGCGGTCGGTGGCTCAAGTCGAATGAGCTGCTCGTAGGCAACAGCGGAATCGGCAAAGCGACCCAGTTGCATGTATATCGGGGCCAGCATTTTCCAACCCAAGGCATCGTCAGGCACCTGTTGAAGCCGCTCTTCGACCTTGACCACCATGGCTTCAATATCATTATTTTCAACAGCCCTATCGAGCCGTGCATGCAACGGGGCATCTGACAGTTCAGGCTTTCCCTTCGCGAGATAGGCGGGCACCGAAAGGGCTGGAATGATCAGCGCCAGAACAACAGGAAGGACCAAACCCGACTTGGTTGTTCCACGGTGTTTTGTCTGGCGGTCTTCATCGATCAATCTGCGGCCAAATTCCGCACGCAGGCTCGTGGCTTCATCCGGAGTCAAGCGACCGGCATCAACTTCCGATTCAAATTGCCGCAATTGATCCTTCAGAACCTCCGTTGGCCGGGTTCCAGATGCTGGTGTGGCGCGGCGCATTGACACAAGCAGCAACAGCCCCGTGACGAGGGTCAAAACGCAAGCTGCGGCCAGATAAATCACCATGTTCAGTCGCCATTACCTTTGCTGGCGGTTATAGCGCAAAGATGGCAAAACTGCAGGCATGATTGTCGCATGGTCCGGGGGGCATGTCGGAATTGCTTGGAAGATGACTGGTTCATTTGATAGAAGGTACACGCTTCAGGATACACACATGCGGCCTCGTTATTCCATATTCTCCCTCGCGCGCAATGCGTTGAATAATCACAAGGACTGGGAACGCGCCTGGCGTTCGCCTTCGCCCAAGGCCGAATATGACGCCGTCATTGTCGGGGCTGGCGGGCATGGGTTGGCGACGGCTTATTATCTCGCAAAAAACCACAAAATGACGAACATTGCCGTGGTTGAAAAAGGCTGGCTGGGCGGCGGTAATACGGGGCGCAATACAACGATCATCCGGTCCAATTATTTGCAGGACCCTTCGATCGCGATTTATGAACTGGCGCGGTCCTTGTATGAAGGTTTGTCGGCTGAACTCAACTACAACATGATGTTCAGTCCGCGTGGTGTGGTGATGCTGTGTCAGACCCAGCATGAATTGCGTGCTTTTCAACGCACGGCGCATGCGAACCGACTTGCAGGTTTGGATTGCCGCATGATCACGCCTGCCGAGGTCAAAGAGATTGTGCCGATCATCAATGATGATCCCAATTGCCGCTATCCCATCCTCGGTGCCTACTACCAGCCGCGCGGTGGTACGGGACGGCATGATGCTGTTGCGTGGGGCTACGCCCGTGGTGCAGATCAAATGGGTGTGGATATCATCCAGAACTGTGAAGTGACCGGGATCATGCGCGATGGCGGTAAAGTGGTTGGCCTGCAAACATCGAAGGGTGTGATCAAGACGAAAAAAATTGGCGTCGTCACGGCTGGGCACGTGTCAACCATCATGGAGATGGCTGGCGTGCGCATGCCGATTGAATCCCAGTGTTTGCAAGCCTTGGTGTCGGAGCCGATCAAGCCCGTTATCGATTGCGTGGTCATGGCCAATACGGTGCATGGATACATGAGCCAATCCGACAAGGGCGAACTCGTGATTGGCGGCGGCACCGATCCCTATAACAATTATTCGCAGCGGGGCTCGTTCCCGGCCCTGGAACATACGGTGACGGCTCTTATCGAGACTTTTCCAATCATCTCGCGCTTGCGCATATTGCGGCAATGGGGCGGTATCGTTGACATGACGGGGGACCGCTCGCCGATCCTGTCAAAAACAGACATTGATGGATTGTATGTGAATTGCGGTTGGGGCACGGGTGGATTCAAGGCCATTCCGGGCTCGGGTTTTGTGTTTGCCGACACAATTGCCAATGACCGTCCGCACCCAATAGCTGAACCGTTTTCATTGAACAGATTTGCTGAAGGTCGCTTGATTGATGAGAGCGTTGCAGCGGCTGTGGCGCATTAGGAGGACATGAGATGCTCATCGTCACGTGTCCTGTCTGCGGTGTTGTTGGCGATGAAACGGATTTTCACTGGGGTGGACAAGCGCATATTGCGCGACCTGCCACGGCTGATCCTGCCCATATTTCAGACGATGAACAGCGCAATTATCTTTTTGTCAGGCACAATCCAAAGGGACTGCATTTCGAGCGCATCCGGTGTGACCGAGGGTGTGGCAAGTGGTTTCACGCAGCCCGTGATACTGTGACGATGGAGTTCAAGGCGTTTTATGGCGTGACTGAACTGCCACCTGACGACTTGCAGAAACAGGCAAAAGGTCAGTGGGCGGATTATTTCAAGTTGCGGGCAAAACAGAAATGAGTTCACCATACAGACTGCCCACAGGTGGCAGCCGCATTAATCGCAGCAAAACAGTCACGTTTACATTCGACGGCAAGGAGATGCGCGGATTTGACGGAGATAGTCTGTCTTCAGCCGCGATGGCCAATGGCCAGAAAATATTCGGACGCTCATTCAAGTATCATCGGCCACGCGGCGTCGTTGGACTTGGCTCTGAAGAAATGAACGCGCTGATCGGTGTTGGTACAGGTGGGCGGGCCGAGCCCAATCTTCGCGCCACGCAAATTGAACTGTATGATGGATTGACTGCCGTATCACAAAATCGTTGGCCAAGCCTGACGTTCGATATCGGTGCAATCAACAATTCAATGTCACGCTTCATCCCGGGTGGATTCTACTACAAGACCTTCATGTGGCCGCAGCGTTTCTGGAAACATGTGTATGAGCCGCTGATACGGCGGGCTGCAGGTTTGGGATCAGCAGCGACCGAACGCGACCCGGATCACTATGAACACATGCACTTTCATGCCGATGTCGTGGTGGTTGGCGGCGGACTTGCCGGTCTTACAGCTGCTGAAGCTGCCGCTGCAATGGGTGTCAAAGTACTGTTGTGTGACGAAAACCCGGTGCTCGGTGGCATTGATGATCTGACGGCCGGAATGATTGGAGACCAGTGTATCGCTGATGCAACGCCATCGATTGTTGCGCGGCTACGGGCGATGCCGAATGTTCACGTCCTGACCCGCACTACCGTCGTTGGGCATTTTGCTCACAATTATCTGATGGCAGCCGAACGGGTGGCGGATCACGATCCGGTGTTGCTGCGCAATGGTGCGCCGCGGCAGCGCTTGTGGAAAATCCGAGCGGCCCGCGTGATCCTTGCAACTGGTGCTCTGGAGCGGCCGATTGCGTTTGCAAACAACGACCGACCCAATATCATGCTGGCCTCGGCAGCGCGGGCCTTGGTCGGTCGCTATGCAGTGTCTCCTGGTAATCGCGGTGTGGTGTTCACCAACAATGATGATGCCTATCTCACAGCCTTTGCTCTCAAGAATGCGGGCGTTCAGGTGCGTGTCATTGATGTTCGCGAAAAGCCGGACGGCTCGTTGCCGCAGCGGGCGATTGCCGAAGGCATCGATGTGATGACGGGTTCCGTCATTTGCGCAACAGAGGGCCGCCTTGGTGTCACCGCTGTGAAGGTAGCACCCTATCGCAAAAATGTTGGCCGCGTGATCAATGAAACACGGATTGAATGTGATTTTGTTGCGATGTCTGGAGGATGGAATCCGGTGTTGCATCTGTGGGCACACAATGGCGGCAAGATCACATTTGACGACGTGTTGGCGAGTTATCGGCCCAGCACGCATCCGGATGCGATCACTGCGGTTGGAGCGTGCAACGGCACCATGACTGTTGCTGAAACTCTTGTGGAAGCGCACGCAGCGGGAGAGTCCGCAGCAAAAGCCGTTCGTCCAAAGTCGAAACAGGCCAAGGCTAAAGCTCCAACAGTCAAAGAACCGACGCGCGGTGCCTTGCAACCCATTTGGTTTGCGCCCGCGTCGGGCAAATACAATGAAGGCAATAAACACTTTATTGATTTCCAGAATGATGTGACGGTTGCCGATCTCGAATTGGCCCAACGCGAAGGTTATGAGAGCGTCGAACATACCAAACGCTACACAACCTTTGGCATGGCGACGGACCAAGGCAAGACGTCGAATATCAATGGGCTCGGTGCGCTTGCAGACGCGACGGGGAAATCAATTCCCGAGATTGGCATCACCACATTCCGCCCGCCTTACACACCTTACTCATTTGGTTCGATTGCGGGATCGCTGACCAAGGACCTCTTCCTGCCCGTGCGGCGCACGCCGATTTTCCAGTGGCATACGGAGCGTGGTGCCGTGTTCGAACCCGTGGGACAGTGGCGGCGGGCCTACACCTATTCGCGCAGTGGCGAAGAGAAGCACGCATCAATCAAGCGCGAAATCCTCTGTGTACGGAATAAAGTGGGTTTGCTTGATGCTTCCACTCTCGGCAAGATCGAGATCAAGGGGCCGGATGCGGCAGAATTCCTTGACCGTATATACACCAACATGTTTTCATCTCTGAAAGTGGGCAAGTGCCGCTACGGGCTGATGATGAACGAGCTCGGTTTCCTCACCGACGATGGTGTGACTGTGCGCCTCGCGGATGATCATTTCCTGATGCATACGACGTCAGGTGGGGCTGATCGCATTTCCGCCTGGCTAGAAGAGTGGCTGCAAACGGAATGGACACACTACAACGTGTTTGTGACACCCGTCACCGAACAATGGGCGCAGTTTGCGATAGCAGGCCCCAAGGCACGTGATGTGCTGGCGAAGCTTGAGCCGGACTTTGAACTTTCGAACGAGGCGTTCCCGCACATGTCATTCAAGACGGGCAAACTTGGTCCCTACCCTGTCCGCATTTTCCGGATCTCGTTTTCGGGCGAAATGTCCTACGAAGTGGCGACGCCTGCAAATCTTGGACGCGGGCTGTGGGACTGGATTATGGAAGCCGGTTCCGAATTCGGCATCGAACCTTATGGCACTGAAGCACTGCATGTGCTTCGCGCCGAAAAAGGATACATCGTCATTGGCGATGAAACTGATGGCACGACGACGCCGATCGACGTTGGCATGGATGGCATGGTTTCGAAGAAGAAGGCGGATTTCATTGGCAAACGTTCGCTGGAGCAATCATTTCTCAAGGGGCCAGATCGCAAGCAGTTGGTTGGGTTGCTCACCGATGATCCCAACGAGGTCTTGCCGGATGGTGCTTATGCGGTGCGGCAAGTGAAAGACAAGCCGCCGATGGAGATGATTGGGCAAGTGACGTCGAGTTACATGTCGCCCACACTTGGCCGTTCCATTGCGATGGCGCTGATCGAAAATGGCCGCTCGCTCATGGGGCAAACACTATCTTTCCCTCTGGAGGGTGGCAAGGTGGTGAAGGCCAAGGTCACGAGCACAGTATTCTATGATCAGGATGGAGGGCGGATGAATGGGTGAGCTTTCATACCAGTCTGCGCTCGCGCACCTCTCAGCGTCGGAGACAACCTATGTCAGCATGCGCGAATTACCTGATCGCGGCATGATTGATCTGCGCGGGCTTGCCTCTGACAAGAAATTCATGGCGGCGGTGAAGAAGATTCTTGGTGTTGACTTGCCGAAAGTACCCCGCACTTCGGTCGCATGGGGCGAATACAAAGCACTTTGGTTGTCCATTGACCAGTGGCTCATCCTGTGTCCCCGCGCCAAGGTGGATGGGCTGCATGCTGAACTTGTTGACGCATTGAAGAGCGTTCACTCGCTCGCCGTCAATGTATCTGACATGCGGACGATCATCCGCCTCGAAGGTGAACGCTGCCGAGAAGTTGTAATGAAAGGCACGTCTTTCGATTTGATGGACGGCAGCCACGTGCAAGGATTTGTGCGCCGCATGCGATTTGCAGAGATCGCGGCGCTCCTGCATGTGATCGAAGACAACGTCATCGATATCTACGTATTTCGGTCCTATGCCGAATACACTTTCGCGTTTCTTACGAAAGCCGCGCGCAAGGGCAGCGAAGTCGCTGCACTCTCACCACATTGACGCTTTGGCCCGCGTTGGCCAATCGACGTCATAATCGCGGCCTTTGATGTCGGGTGTCATCGCTTCGAGCATCTGACCGACTGATGGCAGATCGGTTTCACTGGCATGCCGCTCCGGATTCCACAGATCTGATCTGATGATGGCGCGGGCGCACTGGAAATAACAGGCTTCAACTGTCACAATGATGACAGAGCGCGGTTCCTTGCCTTCAACAGCGAAGGATTTCAGCACCTCTGCGTCGGTGGTGATGCGGGCCGATCCATTCACGCGGAAGGTCGTTCCGGAGCCAGGAATCAGGAACAGCAATGCCACACGCGGATCGCGGATAATGTTGCGCAGGCTGTCGATGCGGTTGTTGCCGCGCCGATCGGGAATGGCGAGCGTCTTGTCATCAATCACACGCACGAAACCTTTGCCATCGCCCCGCGGTGAACAATCCAAGCCTTCCGGTCCTGCCGTTGCCAGCATCATGAACGGTGAAGCGTCGAGCAGTTGGCGATAGTGCTGCGTCAGGTGCCGACTTCTTTGGCAGTCGCGGCCATGCTACGGCTTGGCACGATAAATCGCTTCGAGATCGGCAATGGTTTCAGATAAATTTCATAGTGCGCACTTTCCACATCGGTGTGGCGGAAGTCGTCGCCCTTGAAGAGCAACGGCATAGCTTCGACCTTGGCTGCTGCGTAGGACATGCAATCGCCGAAATTGAGTTGCGCGGGATGACCTTGTCCCTTGCCAAATTTGAGAAACGCGAACTTCGCCACTTCAACATGGCTGGCACTGAAGTCCAGCGTTTTGACTTCCAATTGTTCCAAGAGCAGATCCAGCCGGGGTAACACATTCAGACCCTTGCTCGACTTGGCAACTATGGTTGTTTCCAGCAGCGTCGGAGCGCCGATAAACCGCATTCTACTTTTTACGATTGCCTCAAAGAATATCCTGGCTTCAGGTTCGCCAAACAAGATTGCTATCACCGCAGATGAATCGATGAACATCAATCAAAATGGCCAAATTCATTGTAGCCGATGATTTCGTCTGGCGTTCGATTGTCGATCGTCGGCAGTTCAGCAACCTGTCTTTGGATTTCCTGGATTTTTGCCCACAGTTCATCTCCAGCCGTCGATTTTTGAACAGCTTTCTGGCGTGACAATGAGAGGTCGAGGGAGGCATTCAATGCTTCGGTAATTGGTTTTCCGGTCAAATATGCTAATTTTCGAGCTTTTTCTTCTACTACCTTGTTTTTAATGCTTAAAGCCATATCGAGGTACCTGCTACCTAAATTACTACCTACTACAGGATAGCATATTCTGGTCGAAAATCAAGCCGTGCGTGGCCGCATTCTGTCATTGGGCGATGCGCACTGCCCCCGGCCCTTTCGCCGCCAGCCTGTCACCTTTGTTCAACAAGCGGCAGCGGGTGAGAGACAAGCAGCCGCAGCCGATGCATCCGGTCAGATTTTTGCGCAAGGCGTTAAGGGTTTCGATGCGGTGAGTGATGTCGGCCTGCCAGCGGGCGGCGATTTTCTGCCAGTCGCGGTTGTTAGGGGTGCGGTTGTAGGGCAATGTTGCAAATATCAATTGCAGTTCGGCCAGCGGCATTCCGACGTCCTTGGCCACCTTGATCAGGGCGACACGACGCAGAGTCGCGCGGGCAAATCGGCGTTGATTGCCTTTGGTGCGGATGGATTGGATCAACCCTTTGCGTTCGTAGAAGTGGATGGCGGCGACGGATACACCACTGCGGCGCGCCAGTTCGCCTACACTCAGCTCGGCCGCCAGAATTCTCTTGACCTCAACCATGGTTAAGGTTGTACGCGTCAGTCATGGCACAGGCAACAGAATCTGAATCCAGTCAATGGCGTGAAATGTTTGAACCGCAATATGCGGCATCAACGGTGATGTTATGTCTGGGTGTTGCCTTGTTTGCGTTCACGACTTTCCTTGTGTCGACAGCGCTGCCGAGCACGGTGAAAGAACTGGGGGGTGCGGGTTTCATTTCGTGGGCGCAGAGCCTCTATCTCGCCTTCGCTATAGTCAGTGGTGTTGCTACGGCCCTTTTGGCGCAACGGTTTGGCACGCGGCGGGCACTACTCGTTGCAACAATCATCTTTCTTGTCGGCACCATGATGTGTGTGTTTGCGCAGGCGATGCCGATGTTGCTGTTCGGGCGTGCACTGCAGGGACTCGCTGCGGGTTTCATTGAAGCACAGTGTTATGCATTGATTTTCGTGCTGTTTCCGCAGCGTTTGGCTTCCAAGGTGTTTGGAGCCGAGGCTGTGGTTTGGGTGACCGCGGCATTTGCGGGGCCTGCGCTGGCGGGACTTGTTACTGAGTATCTTGGTTGGCGGGCAGCCTTTGCCATCAGCATTCCATTGGCGGTGGTATTCGTGACACTGGCAATGCGTGTGGCGCGTTCTGCATCTGCACTTTCCTCAGAAACGGTGTTTCCGGGTCTGCGTCTTGGGCTTGTGGCGGCCAGCATGTTGCTGATTACCTGGGCTTCTATTGTCAATGCGCGAGCGGCGCTGGTGATGCTGATCATTGCCGCCGTGATGATTTCGGTGACTGCCATCATCGATCGCCGTGCGGTGAGGAGATTGATGCCGACATCTGCGTTCACCTTCAGCATTCCACATGGGTTGGGGTTTTGGGTTGTGGTCATCATGCCTGTTGCAGAAGCGGCGAGCACGGTGTTCCTGATTTACGGTTTGCAGAATGTGTTTGTGCTTCGGCCGACAATGGCCGGTGCCATCGGCTCACTTATCGCGATCAGTTGGAGCTTCACGCAGATTTCGGTTTCTACTTATGCAAGTGAACCCACACGGCGCCGACTGGTGTGGTTTGGTGCGGCTCTGCTGGTACTAGGGCTCGGGCTCGCAGCAGTGGGGTTTGCACTGAAGTCACTGGTTTTGGTGGCCCTCTCACTCCTCCCGGTTGGCGCGGCGTTTGGGATGAACTGGGGGAATTTGAGCGAGTTGCTTATCGGGGCCGCTGAGGATGGCGAACGAGATCGTGTCGCCGCACTCTTGCCCACAGCGCAAACGGCAGGTTTTGGAATCGGCGCTGCCCTCATGGGATTGATCGGAAATCTTGCCGGGTTTGCAAACGCGACGTCGCCCGCCGATGTGCAGCAAGTGATGGTCGTTGTATTCGCATCCGCCACAGTTATCGCGCTGCCTGCTGCGTTCGCCGCCTATCGCGTGGTCAATGCGCGGCGTTGACCTTCTGCATCCACTCAAACAACTTGTCGAAGCCGCCAAAGGGATAGAGATGGGCACCTGCAATGTTGTGTTCGGGTTTTTCAGCGTTAATGAGCGCTAGCTGTTCCACGAATTCCGTTGGCTCTGAAACCGTGAGCAACTTGGTGATGTTGAGCGCCTGTTTGCGAATGAAACGGGCAGAGTTTCCCACACCACACATTGCTGCATAACGGATCAATGTCTTGATTGTAGCGGGCCCTGGAACGCCGACATGGATTGGCAGGTTAATTCCGTTTTCGTGAAGTTCAATGGCCCAGTGAATGACCGGTTCTGCGTTGAACAGAAATTGTGTGGCGATAAAGCCGTTCAAGCCCGCATCACTGATCCACGCATGCTTTTCCTTCAGTGTACGGAGCAACATGGCTTCGCCATGGATTTTTGTGATATCGGGGTTGCCTTCGGGATGACCGGCAATACCGATGGACGTGATGCCGTGCTTCTGAAACGCACCCGTTTCCATCAGTTGGAGGGCGCAATGAAATTTTCCGAGAGGCTCGGGAGCACCGCCGCCAAGGGCGAGTACAGTCGTTACGGTGGCACGTTGCCTCAATGCTTCCAAGCGGCGGTCGAGATCGTTGGCATCGAGGACAAAGCGGGCCGGAATGTGAGGGATTGGTTCAAAGCCCGCGCCCCGCAACGCTGCGCAGGCTTCGATTTGCACATCAAGCTGATTGGCATCGATCAATGCAACGAAAACTTTGGTTCCGGGTCGCAGGTGTTGCTGCAACAGTGGAATCTTGTCGATCTGTTTGCCGGTGATTTCAATGGACGCCTGACGCAGAAAGGAAGAACTCGCATGGGATGCAGGTGCTGAAACAGTTGGAATCACAGGAATGCTCGCGTTCATTTCTGCCTATGCTGCCGTTGAGGCGGTGAACCTGCATGAATGTTTGCGACAAGCGATGCCATTTTCCGACGAAAGGCACTCGTTTTAGTCGTTTTTAAGCTTAATTTTGGCGCATATGGACACAATGTCGTATATGATATAGCGTGTCGCAAACGGAGTTTCGGCATGTTCGGCGAAAAAGCAAAATCCACTCCCCAACACATCGCGTTGGTTCTTGTCCCAGACTTTACAATGATGCCGCTGACGTCGGCGATCGAGCCTTTGCGTCTGGCCAATCGCATTACGGAAAAACCATTGTATGCGTGGTCGATGTACTCTGTGGACGGACAATCTGTTGCGGCCTCCAATGGAATTGTTACGGGGGTGAGTGGAGATCTCGATGCAGTGCCGCCGGGAGCTGCCATAATCGTATGTGCGGGGCTCGACGTGCAGCGTCATACCGACAAGCGTGTCTTGAGTTGGTTGCGCAAGGTGTCACGGCGCGGTGTTGACATTGGTGCCGTTTGTACGGGCTCTCATATTCTGGCCGAGGCCGGTTTGCTGGATGGGTACAAGTGCACGATCCATTGGGAAAATTTGCCGGGATTCTCGGAAGCGTTTCCAGACATTGATGCAACGGGCGGACTTTTTGAAATCGACAATGACCGCTTCACCAGTGCTGGCGGCACGACGCCCATTGACATGATGCTGACCCTGATCGCCAGTCAACACGGCCCTGAACTCGCCTCTGCCGTTGCTGAAACCATTCTGCATTCGCCCATTCGCCATCACAGTGAAAACCAGCGCATGTCGCTCCCGGCGCGCATTGGCGCACGCCATCCCAAACTTGTGTCGATCATTGAGCGTATGGAAATCAACCTGGAAGATCCACTTTCGCCCAGTACTTTGGCGAAGGATGCCGGCCTGTCGACGCGTCAGCTTGAACGCCTTTTCCGCCGCTATCTCGACCGCTCACCAAAGCGGTACTATCTTGAGCTCAGGTTGAAAAAGGCCCGTTCGCTGCTGTTGCAGACAGACATGTCTGTCATCAATGTGGCACTTGCCTGCGGTTTTACGTCGCCATCACATTTTTCAAAATGTTACCGTGCCTATTATGGCCGTACGCCGTACCGCGAACGCGGTGTGCCGCAGGTCACTACATCGGATTCGCCGGAGACAGTCGGGGAGCGCGCCTAACGGCACGCTCCCCTGTCGGCAGCACTCCCGCGACCGGGGGCAGTTATTGGGAAGACTACCGATTCACGATGGTATCGTTCGTCAGCGGTACAACACATGCGCGCATGGTCTTACGCCCAGGCTTGCAGTTCTGGAGTTTTTCAAGCGCGATGGTGTGTAACTGTTCCCCATAAAACCAATAATCGGAAACCGACAGGAATCAAGTTGAATGGCATTTCCTTGAGATAATTTAACCCTGCTGTAACATGCACGGTTTCAATTGGGCACGGCAGGCAACCGGACGTATGCTCTCAGGCCACCCAAAGATGATTCATCCAGCGATAGACTGCCATCATAGATTGCCGTCGTCTCCTCCACGATGTTCAGTCCGAGACCGGATCCTGGCTTCGTCTCATCGAGGCGCTGGCCGCGCTTGAGGGCCGTGGCGCGATGGTCTGACGGAATGCCCGGTCCATCGTCTTCAACAACAATAGCAAGTTGCCGCCTTGCGCCTGTTGATGACGGTTCGACATATGCATTGATGTGAACCTTGCCTTTTGCCCACTTGCAGGCGTTGTCGATGAGATTGCCTGCGATTTCCTCGAGGTCTTGCTGATCGCCGCGAAATTTTAGTCCGGGCGATACAGTCACCGCTATTTCAATCGTCTTGTCGCGATTAATGCGCTGCAACGTGCGTGCCAAGCCCTGCAACACAGGTTCGACATCACAGCTCAGTCCAATGTTTCGGGCCCGCGTGGCGCGTCTTGCACGATCCAAATAGAGATCGATCTGCTCACGCATGTTATTCGTCTGCTGTTCCACAAGCCCGGAAAATGCGGTGGATTTGTTGGCAGCTTCGTTGGTCAATACAGCAAGTGGCGTTTTCAGGGCATGGGCAAGATTTCCAACCTGCATGCGCGCCCTGTCGACAATGGTTGCGTTGGATTTCATCAGGAGATTTATTTCGTCGGCAAGAGGCTGCATTTCAGTGGGGAAAGCGCCGTCCAACGCAGCGGATTTTCCTGACCGAATGTCATTCAACTTTTGTACCATCAACTGCATGGGACGCAGGCCAAATTTGACTTGCACCAAAATGGCCGTCAGCAGTCCGAGACCCAATAATCCGAGCACTGAATAAAGTAATGTCCGAAAGGCGCCGACTTCAGCTTGCAGTTCATCGAAATCGCCAGCGACGAGAAATGAGTAGTCCTTGCCGCTGTCAAACAATTCGAACCGTTGTTCGATGGCGCGCAGCTGCCGGCTGTTTGAATCCTGAAGATAGAACTCGGCCAAGCCATTGCCGGTGCGCGAAGCAAGCGCTGGCGCAGGCACAGCCAATCTTTTTTCGAGCAGGGATGCCGAGGCCAATTGTTTGAGGGGTGTCGTTTCGAGTGCCGTGATCTGCCAATACCAGCCCGATAACGGAATGGTAAACCGGGGGTCTGCCAGGGGTTGAGGCAGCTTGGGCGTTCCGTCTTCCGAGAGTTCAACTGCACCGAGGACACTGTCCATGACAGCGCGCAGGCGTTGGTCAAAATTGCGCTCCACGGCGCGCTGAAACAATTCATTCAACAGAAGTGCGGCGGCCAGCAGCATGACGCAGGCCACAACAGCCGAGGACACCGTCAGACGAAAGGCCAGTGACCTAGGTTGCATCGCCCGACTCGGAGACCGAGTAACCCATGCCCCTGATGGTGTGAAGGATGTCGACACCCAGCTTCTTGCGCAAGCGACCAACGAAAACTTCTATTGTGTTTGAGTCGCGGTCAAAATCCTGATCGTAGAGATGTTCTACCAGCTCAGTGCGCGACACCACCTTGCCAGCGTGATGCATGAGATACGACAGCAACCGAAACTCCAGTGACGTGAGCTTGACCAGCGTGCCGTTTACGGTGACGCGCGACGTTGTGGTGTCGAGGGCCACAGGACCGCACGTCAACTCACTGCTTGCGTGTCCTGCACTGCGCCGCAACAGCGCGCGGACACGGGCCAATATTTCTTCCATATGAAAGGGCTTGGTGACGTAGTCATCAGCACCTGCATCAAAGCCTGACACCTTGTCGCTCCATCGGTCGCGTGCCGTCAGGATGAGGACGGGCGTTTTCTTGCCCGCACGGCGCCATTTTTCGAGAACACTCACGCCGTCAATCACAGGCAGGCCCAGATCGAGTATGATGGCATCATAGGGCTCGGTGTCGCCGAGAAAATGTCCCTCCTCACCGTCCATGGCCTTGTCGACAGCGTAACCAGCGTCGGTCAACGCCGTCACGAGTTGGCGATTGAGATTGACATCATCTTCAACAACGAGAAGCCGCATTTTTTTGTTTCCTAGCGGCGCAGTTACTGGATTGAGCCGTCCTCGGCACTCACCATCACGCGCACAACACTGCCGTTAGACTTCAGCGTGACAGCATAGACACCGGAAGACAAGAGTCTCACTTTCAGAACCATGGAACCGGGTACGGCATCCTGGGCGATGGCAGCGGCCTCAGATGGTTCGATGCGGACGGCGGCGTCCTGGGCATACTCGAGTTCAGGTTCGGCATCTTGGTATCGCTGTTGGTCGTCAAACGATTCCTCGAAAGCTGCTTCATCAGTCATCCTGCTTTGCGCCCATGACGGAGCTACGGCTGGCAGGGATACCAACACAATCGCCATCACAATGCTTGAAGTCCAGGATTTCATGGTCTGCCGTCTTTCAGTTTCTATCCGCTGATAAAGGTTGCAAGCTGAACAGCGCATGAATGAGTTCAAGCTTTTGTTTTTTATACATTTTTCTTACCAATCTGAAAGCTGCGGCCGGCGATTTTTTCGAGCGATCGACCACCAATGTAGCCCCCGACGCCCACTGACAGGAAGTCCCAGAAGCCATCGGGCAGGGATTTCCACCGTGGATTAAAGGGAATGGTCTTGCCTGCCAACAAATCGGCCATGGGCAACACAAACCCGACAAAGACGAGAAATGCGATGAGGCAAAGCATGAGAATGGGTCGCCAACTACGCGTCAACCAGTGTTCGGACTTGATTTCTTCCAGTACGATTTGTTGTTCAAGCTCAAGACTCCGCCCCACATGGGTGATCAGGCTTGTTTCCAGCTCCGCCTTGAGTTTGCGGCGCAGTTCCAAATCATGAACATAGGAATCGATAATCTTGTTCAATGGCCCTGCCATGAAACTTGTCACAAAGGAAATTGCCATTGCCGGAAAGGCCATCATACACCGTCCTTTTTTGATTTCGACACGCGTTCCGCGATGATCCATATCACTGCGGCAAAGATCCCAAAGACCAACAGAACCGTCAGAATTGGTCCGGCATCTCCAAACACAGCTTGCAAAGCAGACAAGATCGCGGCGCAGATTGCGGCCAGGATCGTGGTGCTGCGCCGGGCTGGTTTGCCCAAAACCGGTTGTTCGGCAGGCCCTTCACTGGTGGACATGTTACCGACGAACAGCGCCGCCTCTTCGGCCCGGCGACGGACCAATCCGGGGAGCACGCGTCCACCGGCCTTGGTCCACAGCGCCAATCGCCTAGGCACAGCTTCGAAGTCGCCCGCATTCACAGCGGCGAGCACACTGGACTTTCGAAAATTGCTGCTGCCGATATTGTAACAAAAGGACACCAATGCTGAAAATTGTTGTGCATTGAGTGGTCTGCGGATGACAGATGCGATTTCGCGCACGCACCCTTCAACATCGCGACGCAGAAACTTTTCTGCATCCTCCTTTGTGATCCTCAAGCCAGCAGAAACGTCAGGCTTGCCTGCAGCCCCGGTATGCCCGTAGCCAATAGTCCAAACGCCAACCGGATCCCGGTACGCTTTCAGCCGCAAGCCCTCGTGTTGTCGGATCAAGTCCAGCCCCTCGGGCGTGATTTTCATGGTGATAATTCTCCAGAATGTGTGGAATTTCTAGTTCAATGTGAGACCGAGCAAGTCGATGAATTTTCCAACCAGCGTTCCGGTTGAAACTGCAATGGCCACAAGCATAGACATGGTTTTCCATCCGGCGCGTGAGCCCACCAGGGCATCACGAATCTCCCGCACATCGGCGCGGATGGCTTGCAGTTCAGACTCGACGGTTTCCATTCGCGCTTCGAGTTTGCCCACTTCGCGTTCCATGGTGGTCATGATCAATCCGATCCAATTTCAAGAAACATGAATGCGATGCCGATCACGCTTGATGTGCCGCCGACACTCATCCAACCGCGTGGTGCCAACAACACATTGTTCACTGGCAAGTTTGCGCTGAGGGTACCCTGTTCCACTGCACCGCTGATCACGTTGACGACTCTGTAGGTGATCAGTGTGCTGTTGGGATCGCACGACAACTCGATGTCATAAAGTGCAGAACGGTCAGTCGTCGGCACCGGAAAACCTGCACCGAGATCCGTTTTTGTTGCGGTTCCACTTCCTGCGTTGGTCATCAACTGAATGTTGACGTCGGCCGCACCCCACCCCATGCCAATCATGTTCAGAAGCGTTGATGGTTCGACGTCGGTTGGTGTGCCAACTGCGTTTTGCATGCCGACGAAGCAACGGCTTGTTGTCGTTGCGGCACCGGTGGCATTGCCCCACCGACAACGGTAACGGAATCCACCAAGTCCCGCCGCGTTTCCTCGCCACCATTGTGCAACGCCGTGACGCCAACTGGCAATTGCGGTGGTTGCCGCCGTGGTGACCAGATACTCCATGCGCATTTGCTGCGTGTAGATATTGGTTACAGCCTGGGTCGCGACTGTCGCGGTCCCTGTGGCGGAGAGTGCTGATGCATCCATGGCAATAATGGTGTTCACACCTGACAAGGCGGCCCAACGAGCGTTTCTTTTGTACGCCTTTTGCGCCACCGTCAGCGTGTTGCCGCTTCGCGTTGCGACAAGATTGTCTCCAACGACATTGATCGCATCGATTGTGCCCGGGGTTCCCAGATTTGTTCCTTCGTCCTGAAACTGCAATGCGGCCTGACCACCGCCGCCAGCACTGGCTGCGTCCGTGTCGTTGATCCAGTTTGTTCCGTTGAACTTGATCACTTGACCGGTTGCTGGAGAAGCAATGACGACATCGGACAACGCATTCACTGATGACGCAGCGATGCGGCCATCGGCGGCTGCATTGAAATCGGAAATTGTCGCGGCGAGTTGCGTTCCTGCATGATTGGCGCGATTTCGATCGCTGGCATGGAAGTGAAGCGTGGTATCAACGCCATCATCAAGCGCATTGAGATTTGCTGATGTGAGTGTCACGTCAGTGAGTGATGACAGTGAGTGCGTGTGAGCTGTTGGAGCGAACGCAGTCGACGAAAATGTGGCTGATGTCCCAAGACCAAGCGTTGAACGCGCAGTTGTCGCGTCAGCATCGTCAAGCAGCAACAACCCGAACGTACTCGCCTGGCTGTCGTCGAGTTTGCCATTCAGTGCGTTCTGTATATCCGTCTGGGCTGCGAGCGACCCCGTTATCGTCCCCCAACTTGCAGCGCCGCCGCCAGATCCCACCAGATCAATCGCTGCACCGTTTTGCTGGCCGCGGAATTTTCCAGATGTGGAGTTGTACCAGAGTTGTCCGTTACCCGGCGAAACCGGATCGACGGGTTGCGGATCCAACACCACTCCATTTTTGACAACAGTTTTCCCCGTGGATGAATCAAGTACGATAGATTCCTGGAAGGTGCTGCCGTCGGCACTGACCTTGAAATGAAAATTGTCATCTCCCGTCGTGCCGATTTCTGCCCGCCCTGAAAATCCCGTCTGGAAGAGGATACTCGCCTTGTTCACCGGCGCATTCTTGTTGATATTCAACCGCACATCAGTGCCAATGTTGTTCAACAAGACGGCAGATGAATTCACCGAGAGCTTGTTGGTGACATCGGCGGTCGCGTTGACGCCGAGCATTGTGAGATTGTTGAGGGCGGTTGGAACAGAGCCCGCAATCCAGGCAGTTCCACTATATGTCAGTGCCACATCCTCGTCAGACACCCACGCGTTCCACCCTTCGCGCGGTGTGATGTAACGCCAGGCCCCTTCCATGCGCAGCGCAAGCTGACCTGGGTGCGTCACCCATTCCCCCGTCGCGCCCGAAGGCACGAGGTACCGATCTCCGTTTGCGGGTGTTGATGGCGGTGCTGTTGTGTTGCGAGAGATCACCGCCAGGTGGACCAATCCGTCGATAATGGACAGTGCCTCATTGTGAGTCACATGTTTCTGCGCTTGTGACGCAGCGATATAGGGAATTGCAAGATTCGGTGTGTCAGACATTCAATGTCCTTTGTGCGAAGGTTCCGTTTCCGACAGCGGCACTTAACTGTGCCACCCGAAACGTGATTGTGGTTTGAGTTGAGCCGAAGTCCGCCATCATGTCGGACGTGGCATAGTGATAGGACGGGGTATTGAGATCGGCGGACCGAGCGACGATCGTTCCGTTGAGAATTTCCAAACGATAAGATTCCAAGGGCTCGCCAACAGGAACATCATCCAGATCCCAACTGTCGCCATCAATGCGGGTTCGCCTGATCCATGTCAGTTGAACGCCGGTCGCATCGCGCATCGCCCTGAGTTGAACTGGTGCGTAGGGTCGCAGTGATTTCAAGTTTCCATCAAAGGTCAGTTCGACATAGGATGGGTGAGCCTGGTCAACTTGTGCCGGACCCACGCGCCATGTCTGCTGCAAACCTGTCTGATCAAGTGTCAGATTTGGTTGCACAACGGCGCTGTTAAGCAGCACAAACTTTTGTCCCGCTTCCCGCAAGGTGAGCATTTCGGCCTCACTGCCGGCTTGTGCCCGCAGCAATCCGGACAATCGATAGGTTTTTTCACCCACCAATTCAGCTGTTTGGAATTGAATAATCTCATAACCCGACTCCGTGTCACCGATTGCTGCGATGTTGGCACCACCCAACATCTCGTCTTCGCTCACGGACTGCAACGCGCCGAAGATCATCTGCACGTCCAATGAATGGCTGAAGTCGAGACGGTGCGGCGGACCCGCCGGAAGCTGGTTCAGCGTGACACCCATTGTGGCGCGGAAATTGATGTCGCGATTGAATGTGAAACTGGAAGCACCGCTTTGTTTCAACACGGCAAGCTTTCCTGGCCACGGTTTGGCGTAGGCTGCGAACCACGGTGCTGGTGTCGAGTCTCCCCGCACTGCCGCGAGGTCCAGCGCAAGAACGACAGGCTTCCCGAAAATCGGGACGGCCTTGCCGACGGTGACGCGTTGGTTGGTCGAAGGTGCTTCGTAAACGATACGATCAAAGTTTGTGGCTTCGGCGTTTCGTGCAGTCCCATCCGCAATTGCGTCGATGCGGAAACGCGTGCCGTTTTCACGTTCGATGACATCGCCCGGTTCAATTGCCAACGCACTTGGCATGAGCGCAAACTGCGCGGTGGTGCGTTGCGACCAGGCTTCCTGCAAAAGAATGTCGGCACGGGACTGGGCAAGGGATTGTCCAACCGCTGCGGGCAAATTGACAGCAATCTCGCGGTCGCTGCCGATACCGGGGCGCACTTGCGACACAGCAGCGGAACGATAGTCCAACGACGATTCCGAGTATACAATTCGTATGGACTTTGGCAGCTCCGTCTCTTGGGCGCGGGTCACGCTGACCAGGGCTTTGCCTTCCCGCACATCGGCGAATTCTGACTCTCCCAAGTTGATGACAGGAGATATCCTCCGTGTACGGAACACGAGTTTGGAACCGGACTCAATGACGTCAACGGAGAAGACCTGGAGGAGATTTTCGAGGGCTTCGCGCGCCGACATGGGGCGGTCAATGACGAACCCGTCAACAAGCCCCTCGACTTGCGTTACATCACAATCGTTAAACCCGAACCGTGCGGCCAACCGTGTGATCAGCGCGCCAAGTTCGACGGCACCGAGTCTGCCCGTCAGCCAGTGACCACGGACGTAATTGACATTGTCCGACCATACATCACTCAAGGCCGGGAAGGCCGGGAATGGACGCGAGTCCCATGTCCAGAAAGACGTGTTACCGGCGTCCACCATGGGTAATCCGTATACAGATGATACGGGATTGTGAGAACCAGTCGTTTGCCAGAAAGATTGAAAGGCCTCAATGTAACGGTTCTGGATCAGGTCATCGTGTTGTCCGCCGGAATAAGGAGGGACGTTGCTTTCAGATGATTTTGCATCAAAGAACAAATTTGGCGAGTTGGTGCCCTTGTCGATGGCGGGGCATCCTGCTTCCGTGAACCACACGGGCTTGGATTGTGGCACCCAGGAGGTGGGCGAACCCTGCTCGATGCCAGCCAGCCGGTTGATGTGTTGATTGGACCACCAACTCTTTATGTCCTTGTAGCGGTAGACCCAAGGCTTGCCATAGGTCCCATCAGTGATGGTTGTCCGGATTTGCAGGTCACGGTCGGCAGTACTGGCGTAGAAGTAGTCGAACCCTTCACCCGCCGTGATTTGCGATTTCAGATAGTCCCGATCATAGATGGAACGGCGGGCATCCAGATAGTCCAGGTGATTTTCGCCATCGCGCCAGTCAGACAATGGCATATAGTTGTCGATGCCAATGAAGTCGACACTTGGCGATGCCCAGAATGGATCAAGATGAAACAGCACATCATTGCTGCCGTCGCCGGGTTGATGGCCAAAGTACTCTGACCAGTCGGCGGCGTAGGAAATCTTCGCTGTCGGAAGGATCGCTTTCACTTCGACTGCTAGTTGCTGCAACGCTGCGACAAACGGAAAGTGTGTTGCACTTGAACGCAGACTTGTCAGCCCGCGCAATTCGCTGCCGATGAGAAATGCATCAACACCGCCCGCCAAGGCGCAGAGTTTCGCGTAGTGCAGGATCATGCGCCGAAACGTCCACTCCGCCGGACCTGAATAGATGACTGTATTGCCAGATGCCGCGAAGTGACCGGGCTGTGCTGCCCCCACAAAGTTCGCCACTTCAGAGAGAACTGCTGCTGTCTTGTCTGGCGTGCCAGAGCGACCGGGAGCGATGGATGAGGTGATGCGTCCGCGCCAGGGATAGACCGCCTGTTGTGATGCGCCATGGGGATCAGGCAGACCGTTGTTGGCGGGCACGTCCATCATGATGAACGGATAGAAGACGACACGTTTTCCGCGCGTACGAAGATCAGCAATGGAGCGGATCACGGAGGCGTCGGTTGGTGTGCCGCCGTATGCAGGTCCACCCTCGACGGTACTCACCACGTGAGCATCAGCGCGCGTGATGCCATTCACGCGCCATGATTCAGGTTCTGTGGTTTTGCCCGCAACTTCCACGCCCGGTTTCACGATCGTGTTGCCGCAGCGAAGGTCAGTGCCAAACCAGGCGACGACAAGTGACACGGATTCGAGATTTCGACATGTTCCCACAAGCTGATCAATCGACACATCCCAATCATTGCGGATGGCAGACATATGGGCGTTTTCACTTTGTGTTTCGCCTGTGCCGGTGTTGCGCGTCACGATTTTTGTGTCGTAACCAAATTCCGTTGAGCCCGGGATCACGGTGACACCACGCACCAGATCTGCAGCCGTGTTGCCGCGCCTGAAGACTTCGAACGAAAGCTGCGGCAAGCGATTGCCAAATTCCGCCAGCGGCAGTTTCTCAAACACAAGATAGGCCAAACCACGGTAGCCGGGCACTTCTGCATCATTTTCTACAGCTGCAATCAAACTGTCCGGCCCTTGCGTTTCTGTGCCGCGATGCAGTCTGGCCGTATAGGCTGCGAGATCGATTTCGCGACCGTCGGCCCAAGTCCGGCCAATGCCATCGATTTCACCCTCACACAGACCCACGGCGAAATTTGCGAAGTAACTGTATTCAGTTGTGGTTGTTTTCGGGCCGCTGCCTTTGGCCGATGTGCGCTCTGTGTTGGTGTCCACAATCTCTTCGAGGTCTGTAGCCCAAATCACCTGGCCTGAGATTCGAACACGACCGAAACACACGGGGATGGGTGCACCTTCCTCCGATGCCATCACCCGCAGTTCGGTGAGACGCGGGCCCTCCACACGCTTGTTGCCGGGGCCAAAGAGTTTCTGGTCGATGACGTTGCCAACAATGGCAACCGCTGCACGACCAATGATGCCACCAACGGGACCGCCCAAAAACGTGCCCACTGCCGCACCGGCATATTGCAGAACGACTGTGGCCATTACTGCGCCTTCTCAGGAAAGCGGAAGGCATAGGCCATGCGCCGCTGCCACCATGGTGACAGCGGAACTTCGCAAACCCGCAAACCGTCCTGGGCATGAATCATCCGTGTACGGTCGATGGCGATTCCCGCATGCTTTGCAGGCAACCAGGGACGCCAGCGAAACAACACAACATCGGCCGGCGCGACATCCGCGCAACTGACTTCCGTCATGTAGCGGCGGGCCGCGTCGGCCAATGGTTCGTCCTTTGATGCCTCGGCCCAGTCGGGTGCATAGGCTGGCGGCTGTTCCGGCTCAGAGCCATAGACTTCGCGCCAGACGCCACGGATCAAGCCGAGACAGTCGCAGCCAACGCCTTTCAGGCTTGCCTGATGACGATAGGGCGTGCCCCGCCAGCTGCGCGCGATGGCGATGATATGTTCTGAATTTTTCATGATGTCAGTTGGCCCTGCGACCGCTGTTGTTGTCGGGATCGTTGGTGGTGGCAAAGCGCATGACAAAGTCGTTGCCCGGCATATGCGGAAAACCGCGATAGTTGACGGCATTGTTGAATTTGGTGCGGCAGGATTGAAACTGCTTGTTGCACCCGACGCGCAGCGACACGTTTTCACCAGGTGAAATGGCAAAGGCCGGTGTCTGGCCGAGTTCCACCCTTGCGAAAGATGACAGCAGCCGATGCCGGCGCACTCTCACTTTGCGTCCCGCGTTCGGGCCGCCGTCCCACTGCATGGTGCCAAACGTAAACCAGTCATCCGCATAGGCATCCAATCCGGCCACTGTCAGCGTGGATCCGAATGCTTCAATGATCGTTCCGGCGCCCTTGTATTGAGATCGTCTCGATGGACACGCCACAGCGCGCGTCACCGACTTCTGCATCGCAGCCATGTTGAAAGATGCGCCCCTGGGTCTGGTTGAACAGATGGGCAAGTCCGCGCACTTCGGCGGTGAAGCCCGCTGCACCTGTCGTCACTTCGCCGAGGTGGCCAGCGCGGATCAAAAGGCGTTGTGCCACGTCCTGCCAATTGACACGCCAGATTTCAATCCTGGCATGGTCGAAGTCGCCTGCAGTAAGTCTGGCATCGTCAAGTTTCCCGGACCGCAGTGCACCGGAGGCCTCGAGATTGTCGATGTTGAGCCCCAGTGACGATTCCATTTCGCTTGCCGTGAATCCGGCATTCGATTCAAATGTGGTGGTGTCAAACACGACATCGTGGTCATGATCGGTGAATCCCAAGGCCTCACCACTGCTGAGTGTCAAACGCCAACACTGACAGAGTGTCGTCGTTCCTGTGTCCAAGTGGTCTTGCAGTCCGGGTGGCAGTGTTCTCATGACAGAACCTCAATGATCGGGATCGCCGGAATTTCGCCGCCGGTAAATCCTTCGAGGTTGATGCTGATTTCGTCTGTATCGAACCTCGCTACGACATCAAATTCAAAGCCTGCCGTGATGGTGGCAGCGTTCACCGGAACGCTCCCGACATTGAATGTGACAAAGCCCGTTGAGAGATTGGTGGTGAACTGCGTTGTCGTGATGCCGTTTACGGCCAGGACAACAGTGCCCTGAACGGGTGCCGCGATGTTACGTTTGTAGTTGCGCACACCCGTGCCGTAGGATTTGACCAGCTGAAATGACGCAGTCGTGCCATCGCCCAAGCCGATCACTTGATCTGCAGATGTTGGCACGGACTGTGGCGCACATGATTTGAAATCCGCGTGATCCTTGAAGCGAAACGCGTGAAGCCTGCCGCGACGTTCTTCGAAAAATGCAATAACGGCGTGAATGTCATTCAATGACTTCACACCGTAGCCGATATTGTAGTGTCGCCTTGAACTGGCCCAGCGACCATTGCGTTCCTCGTGGCCGGATGCGGTCATGACGACATCGGTGCGGCGTTCGGGACCACCCGTTGCACCGCGCGAAATCGCCGTCGGAAATCTTGCATTGTCAAAGGGCATGTCAGAGATTCCTTTGGCCGCGCGAAACGGCACGCGTTAACAGTGCGGCAACCTGCGACTGGGACTGTTTGAAACCGGACACATCCGGTGTTGAAATATTGATTGTGACATGTGTCATTCCGCCACCGCCACCGCGCAATCCCAACTTTCCATCACGACCGCGCGCCAATGGCATGATGGCCTCCGGACCTGCCTCACCCATGAGGCCTGCGCCATTGCGCATGGGGAACAAGACCGGGCTGTTGACGATGCCGCCATTGGCGAAAGGTGTCACGCGACCCTGCTTGAAAATGTTGCCGTTGGCATTGGCGAAGAGGTTGGAGAACAGTCCGCCGACAAGATTTCCCAAGGGTTTGAGCGCCATGGACAGCGCCTGATTGCTCATGGAAAGTGCCAGACCGCGCATGACGTCTGACAATTTTCGTCCGTGAATGACTGCACCCGCGAAGGCGCCAACGAGTTTGGTGCCGAAGCTGTCGGCAAGGCGGGACAGGTCCTGCATTTCATTTCTCAGTTCGACGGCACGTTGGCCCAAGGCTGACATTGATTCAGATGTTGTGGTCATGACGGGTCCGGATGCTCCTTCATCAAGTTTTCAAAATCTTGCCGCGGGATCGCCGTCACGGGGCCAAGGGCCACGGTGAGTTCCCGCAGGGTTGTATTCCAGAACTCCGATGGCTGGAGCCGCAGGACAGAAAGGCCAAAGTGCATGACCTCCTTCCAGGGAAATGTCCGGTCAGCCATCGGTGGCAAATGTCGCTTGCAACAAGTCGGCGACAATCCTCATGTAACCTGCTGCTCCTCCGTGTACGGACAATTCCGCCACGTCGTCGTCAGTCAATTTTCCGCCTGCACCGCGAATGCCTGCGCCGATGACGCGGATCGCGTCGGTGGCCTTGATGCGACCGTTTTCGAAGCGTTCCGCAATGGCGAGCAAATCCTCGCCGCCATAGGCGTGTTCAATTTCTGCCAGGGCCCCGAGCGTCAGAACCAAGGTGTAGTTCTCGCCACCGAGTTCAACTTCGATTTCACCACGATGCCTGTTTGCCATGACTGCCTCACATTGCCGTGAAGGTGAGGAGGCCGGCCGATTCAAGAGCCAATTCAAACGTCACCTCGGCATCGTGACGCCCACCAAACTCCAGTGCGGTGATCTGGAACGGTCCCTGCACCATGCCGAAGTCGGGAATGATGATTTGCCAATTCATGATTGAGGCTGTGAAGAAGTACCCGCGAACAAGTGCATCGGACGCGGCATCCTTGAAAATGCCTTGGCCTCGGACAGCTGCCGTCTTCAGGCTTGCGCCAGCAAGAAGCTCGCGCCAGGCTCCGGGCGATTCCTGGCTTGATGCATCAACGATCTCGGAATTGAAGGATAGCGTGTTGGCGCGCAGTCCTCCAACGGTTACAAATATGTTTGCTCCCGTTGAATCAATTTTCAACAGCAGGTCGCGGCCTTTCTGGGCAGCCATGGTGTGTCTCCTTAAAGCGGTTCAGTTGCAGCGCGGAAGCGCAGGGTTCCGCCGAATGTTTTTCCGGCGCGGGATTTTCCGACTGACCAGAAAATCATGCGGAGGTTGATGAGGCGATGGCCTGTGAGAGTCAGCGCCACATCGTGCAGGGCCTTCTCGATCTCGTCGCATACGGACTGTGCGAGGCTGCGGCCGCGCTCATTTGTCGTGACATCAATCGAAAGAAAATGTTCGTGGGCAATGTGATCCTTGACACTCCAGTCGCGGGTTTCGATCAAATCGAAGACGACGTGAGAAGGTGGATCGCCACGCGGTATTTCATCATAAATATGGGCACCACCCAACAGGGCGGTGAGTGGCGCATGAGCAAGAAGTGTTTGGCGCATGGCTTGCTGAAGGGCGAGGGCTGCGTTCATTTCAGCCTCATCTGGCGGTAGGGTTGGATCAGTCCCCTGGCCATGACGGGAAGGGTTCCGCCCTGCTCTTCGCCACGGTTGGCAAACCACGCCGCGACTGTCAGCAGTACGGCCTGTTTGAGTTCCTGCGGCACTGACGCCGCCGTTGTTCCGTATCCCGCTGTCACTTTTACTTCGATGCCATTGGCAACGCGGCCCGGCTGCGGGGTGCTGCGGCCATGGCGCAGAACAACGCGCGATGGCCATGTGACTTTGTCGACAAAGTAGTGAGCCGGATCCAGTGTGGCTGGTGTGTCGTCTTCGCCGTGCAGGACAATGTCGGTGATGGCGATCAAGGGATCGAGCGGAATGGTGACACTGTCGTTATAGGGCCAGCGATCAAAAAATACCGACCACCCTTGCTGGATCATGCACAGTGACGTGCGGGACTCGATTGTTCGGCGTGCCGCTGCGATCAAGGCCGTGATGTAAGTGTCGTCATTGGTGTGCGAAATTCGCACATGATCTTTGGCATCAGCGAGCGATACCGGCTCCACGACAGGCGGAGCAGTGAGAATGATGGACATGTCTGATTTCCAATTGAGAGGGGGCAATCAACGACGCACGCCCTTGCAGGGCGGGCCGCTGATCGCCTGAAATGTCAGGTCGTGCCGAACTTCAGGGTCTTAATGGCGTCAAAATCCTGAATGCCGCCGCCCACACGTTTGGTTGTGTAGAACATCACGTAAGGCTTGTTGGAGTATGGATCGCGCAAGACCCGCACGCCAACGCGGTCGACGACAAGATAACCACGGCGGAAGTCGCCGAAGGCCAGCGCGTGAGAATCAGCGGCAATGTCTGGCATGTATTCGCTTTCGACCACGGGGAAGGTCAGCAACATGGCGCTGCTGTCCGGCGTGGCGGCTGGCTGCCACAGATAGTTGCCTTGTGCGTCCTTGAATTTGCGGATGGCGGCTTGCGTGGAGCGGTTCAGCACCCACCGCGCGTTCTGGCGATAACCCGCCTTGACAGCGTAGATCAGATCGACAAGTTTGTCAGACGGATTGGTTGCCGAAAAAGCACCTGCCACACCAGACGTGATGTAGCCTGTGTTGCCCCAGGTCCAGGACCCTTGTGCAACCTTGGTGTAGCTGAGAAAACCTTTGGGCTTGGTGATACCATCGCCGTTGATAAATGCGTCGGTTTCCTGTTCGGCAAAAACCGTTTCAACTTCGCGGGCAATCCACTCATCGAGATTGACCACGCTGTCGTCCAGCAAGGCCTGCGTTGCCGCTGGCATGGCATAGAGTTCCATGGCGGGAAATTGCAATTCAGCAAGTGTGGGAGAATTGGTCTGTGGACGGGTTGCCGTTTCACCGACCCACCCCGACGCAGCACCTGTTGTTGCAAAGGGTTTTTTATAAACGCCGGATGACACCTGACGCACGTCGGCGATGGCGCGAATGGGTGACGCCTTCGAGAGAAGCCTGCCGATGGCCGCTTCAGTTTCACTCGGAACAAGATATCCACCATCGGGATTGGACGAAATCGACATGGCTTTCTGCTCAATGTCGAAGAGACCTTGCGAGTCACCTTTTCGCACATAGTTTTCGAATGCCTTCTTGTGCTCCGTCGGTTCCGCCTTGACGTCTCCGCCTATGGCCGGGCGTCTGGCTTTCAAGGTGAGTTCGTCAATGGCGCGATTGATGCGCTCAACTTTCTCCGATGTAATGACATCAGCACTCATGCGCTTTTCAATTTGTTCAAGGCGGTCGTCGTTGGTTTCCTTGAAGGCTTCAAAGGCCTGCAACACATCGTCGTAGTGTGATGGGCTTCCAGCCACCTTTGTTTCAAGTGGTAAATTCAATTCCATGCGGTTTTCGGCTCCTGTTGGTTGGTGGTCGGGCTTTTCATGAAGAGGTGTTCCGCGCGAGCCCGCGCGCGGTTTGCCTGTTTGCTCACGCGGGCCCCTTCCAGCATCGGAAAGGTCACGAGAGAAATTTCCCAAAGGTCAATTTTGGTGATGCGCCGCGCCCGCAACGTGCGGTCCTGAACCGCCTGCACGGTCTTGAAGCCAATGGAGAGACCATCGATGCCACCGGCTTCCAGCAATGACTGCAACTCGCGACCGCGCTGGACATTCATGTCGAGCCGACCGCGCACATACAATCCGCGGTCGGTTTGCGTGATGTCGAGCCACGTGCCGACGGGCTCTGCCGGGTCATGCTGAAACAGCATGCGAATACCGTCAGGGCCACGCTTCGACCAGTGTTTCGGTGAAAGCCCCGGGCATCACGATGTCACCGGCAGAATCACGCTTGCCGAACAGGCTTGCATAACCAACAAAGACGCCGGAACCGGATGCAGCCTGCAACGGCTTCTCCAGCCCGCGCCGGGAAAGGCGGGTTGTCATGTTTTCGGATTTCCTCAGTGTACGGAGTTACGGAACTAGTACCCGACTGCCTGACGCTTTTCAGCGTCGGTCAGGAATGAAGCATCGTTCAATCGCTTCCACAGCGCGTCACGGTCGAGTGCCAGAGCCTCGATCTGGTCGAGGTCCGGCACGATACGCAAGTCATCGTCGGCGAAGGGCTGCAGAAATCCAGCAAGGCTGGTGCAGACGCGATTGGCCAGCGGTACAATGGTTTGTCGCCAAAAGGTGCGATTGGCTTCAGCGAAGTTGGCGTAGGTGTTATCGCCGGGGATGCCGAGCAGCATGGGTGGTACACCAAACGCCAGAGCGATCTCGCGGGCGGCGGCGTTTTTTGCCTCGTTGAATTCCATTTCCTTCGGGCTGAATCCCATTTCCTTCCAGTCCAGTCCGCCCTCGAGGATCATCGGTCGACCTGCGTTGGCGGCCCCCTGATAGGTCGATTGCAGTTCCGACTTGAGGCGCTCGAATTGCTCTGTCGTCAGCGTATTGTCGCTTCCCGCAAACACCAGGGCACCGGATGGCCGTGCGGCATTGTCGAGCATGGCCTTGTTCCAGGACGATGCGGCGTTGTGAGTGTCAATGGACCGACACGCGGCCTCGAGTGGTGACAGGCCGTAGTAGTCGTCCACCGGATTGAACAGTTTCAGATGCAGAACAGCGTCGCGCGGCAGACGGACCGATGATCCGTTGACGGCGTACTCATAGGCTTCCGGCCACCCCGTTCGAGACGGCACGACCGTCATGCGGTCCGGGCGCAAGGCGAAGAGTTCACGGGGCACGTTGTCAAGTGTGACAAGTTCAACGTAGGCATTGCCAGCGACCATGAGCTGGGCACACAGCTGCTCCATCAACTCACCGCCGCTTTGCGCCGGATTGGGCCTCGCCATCAGCGATTTCACAGCGCTGGTCTCCACCTCCTCGCCTTTCACATAAGTCAGGAGAGGAATGGATGCGGCAGCTTCAGCGATCATGCGCACGCAGCGATAGCCGACGACATTGCCGGCAAAGCCCTCACGGGCGAGTGCCGCGTAGTTTTTTGGAGTCCATACAGATCGCCCGGCGGTGTGCATGGCGATGAGCGGTCCGGTGGAGGAGGATTTGGTGGTGAGGTATGATTTGAGTTTTTGAAGCATGATGATTACCTATGGAATTTTGACAACAAAAAAGCCGCGCAATTGCGCGGCTCTTCAAAACAATAATTTTGGATTGTTATGCGGCTTTTTTCATGGCTTCAATCTTAGCTTGATTCTTACCAAACCAAGAGATTTCCTTAATGCGATCCCCCATGGCAACAGCACTTGCAAGGAATGCATTGTAAATTGCAGCCTTCATTTCATCGCTATCGTTCATGTTCGCACTCCTCAATCTATGATCTTTATATAGCTACGAATAACGAAATGTTACAGGCCTATTTATCTATAGTTAAGTGCAGCCAGTTTCCTTTTAACCCCACATCCCTTAATCCTTTGATAACTTTAAGCATTTGAGCCGCCCCTGAGAAAAACTCTCTGTCGGAGAGATTTGCGATGTGTATTTTCACATACTGTGCTTTGTTTTCCTTTTTACACAATTCGTAAGCTCCAAAAACGACTGTTGTGGCCACAGACGCGATCTTTTCGTTCTCGACATCCTGATAATCATAATCTGGGGCCAAAGTGACGGACATCACCTTTTGAGTGACGCCTTCGGTTCCAGGCAGGCGAGCTAAGTTGACATGTAGAATGCACTCGCAACTCCCATCTATCAACGCCGCATAAACTGAATACTCTGGCTGGCCAACGGCCCCGTTGGAAACTATTGATCGAGCATGTTCCAAGGAAGCGGGCGCGTAGTCGTCAATAGTCTCCCCAAATTTTTCGCATTGCTTGGACCAAAAATCTAAGTATTTATTCAACTCAGCCAAAGATTCAATCTTATGCAACGTCATGATTACTGTCCTCTGCCAACTCCAAGTAGCATCACCAGCTAAACTTGCAAGATGGAAACAGTCAAATTGACCGCACCCGTAGTTCACTCTTCTTCTTCAGCAGCAATTCTGTCACTGCCCACACCATGGCGTCGAGGCGGTCCGGGCTTTGTCCTTCGCCAATGGCACTGCACATTTCGTCTTCGAGTTCCGGGAAGGCCCCGACATGGGACACCCTGCCCTGCTCATAAAGTGCAGCGACCGGTTCAGCCCTCGCCTTTTTGCCAAGCCGGGCGGTGACCGAGCGCATGGCGACGTTGGCGTCGACCTGACGGATCACGGCTTCCACCATGTTTCCACCTTGGTTGGTTTCAACGACAATGCGATCGGCGTTGCGCTGGTGAAACAGGTCGACAACGCGGCGCGCCCATTGGACGGGTCGCAGTCTCCTTGCACTGCAATCATCGAGCACGTAGCAACGGCCGTCTTCACCGAGGCCGACGCAGACGATACCGCAGGCGTTGGCTTTTTCGCCTGCGGACGCTGGCGGGTCGACGGCCACAACGACGCGTTTCAACGGTGGCGGTGTCCTGACACGATACTGTTCCAGCGTGTCGCGCCTAAACAGGGCATCGGGATCATCATCGATCAATTCACCTTCGAGTTCCTGGCGTCCCAATCGCGTGCCGCCATATCGTTTCAACATGTCATTCAGAAATGTTGCCGCCAGGTATCCGGCGTTGTCGAGTGTCCGGGATCGTGTCACAACCGTGTCAGCGTCTTTCATCAGTTCACGGATCAATTTTGTGGGCCTTGGAGTTGTGGTGATTGCCGCGAGTGGCGTTTCTCCAAGACGCAAAGCCATTTGCATGTTGACCCAGACCTCTTCGCCGCGTTTCCAATTTGCCAGCTCATCGCACCAGGCCGCATCAAATTGTGGTCCGCGCAGGCTGTCCGGCTCTTCAGCCGAGAAAACTTGCGCGATTGAACCGTTCGGCCATGTCAGCAAACGCCGCGATGGCTCGTATTTCGGCCGTTCTTCGTCCTGATGCACCGCCAACAATCCGGACACACCCTCGATCATGACGGTGCGTGCATCGTGATAGGTGGGTGCCACGATGGCAATGCGCCGACAGCGCCTGAACATCGGTTCAAAGATTCCAAGGGCCAGGGCCTTGACCCATTCAGCGCCGCTGCGCGTTTTGCCGGCGCCGCGACCGCCCAGAATGAGCCAATTGCGAAAGGCCGTGTTGGTTGGCGGCAACTGATCTGGCCTGGCCCAATAATACCAGCCGTCATTCAATTCCGTCACTTCCGGCTTGTCCAGGGACGTCGACAGTTTCGCTGCCTCGCCATTGGCGCTGGAGTCGTTCAATCTTGTCCGCAAGCGCGCCACGTTCGGCGTCATCAAAACGCCGGAGGGCCAATGTGGACTTGCGCTTTCTGATCCGGTCTTTGCGTTCAAGTTCGAGTACCTTTTCGAGAGTTCTAACAAGCGTGTTCATGGCGCGGATGCCGCGCTCGTTGCTCAGGGCCGAAACTTCCTGGTTGATCTCGTCAATTTCGGTTTCGAGCTTCTTGATCCGGCCTTGCAGAAGATCCTTCAGCCGCTTGAGCGTCGTCTGGGTGGTTTCTGATTTTGTTGCTGTTTTGTTCCTATTGCGCAAAACCCACCCCCAGGCTTTGGCGCGCATGGACAACCGGATCGATGACAGACCGGCTGACGCTGCGATTTCTTTCACGGGTTCATGGCCCGCTTCATAACGCTGACGGATGTCCGTCCAAACGGGTTCGTCCGCTTGTGGCGGATGTTGCTCTTCCATTTCATGTCCTCTGATGTATGCGGCGGTGGCCTGCTTGGTGACCCACTGCTGCCGACTGTATCAATTACTAGCACACCCTCCGTACGGTGTCAAGCATTATTTTCTTATGATATGATTTTTCTTTTTTTGCAGGACAGGGATTCAATCCTAAGATATTGATGCGCCATGGATATCCGGCAGTTACAATATTTGGCGGCGTTGGCGCGGGAAAAGCATTTCACCCGGGCGGCGCAGGCCTGCAACATCACGCAACCCACCTTGTCAGGGCGGATTCGCCAGCTGGAACAGGAACTTGGCGTGCCTTTGCTGGAACGCGGGCAGCGTTACATCGGGTTGACCCCGGAGGGAAAACGGGTTCTCAAATGGGCGCACCTTATTCTCGACAACTGGCATTCGCTGCAAACGGAACTCTCCCAGATCAAGAATAAAACAGGCGAATTGGTGGGGCGACTGGTGCTCGGCGTCATTCCGTCGGCCTTGCCAATGGCGTCGTTTCTCACCAAAGCGATGAATGTTGTTCATCCATCTGTGGATTTCACCATCCTGTCGCATTCATCAGAAGATATCATCCGTGCACTGAATGATTTTTCGATCGAAGCGGGCATCACCTATCTCGACAATGAACCGGTGGAAGGATTGATGCGCGCCGAACTGTACGCTGAAAACTATTGCCTGTTTGTATCTGCCGACCACACCTTGGCGCAGGCAGAATCGGTGACCTGGCACGATGCAGCACAGCAGCCCTTGTGTCTGCTCACGCCCAACATGCAGAACCGGCGGATCATTGACCGGGCCTTTGCGGTGGCGAAGGTTCACCCCACGCCGCGTCTTGAAACGAATTCCATCATGAATCTCATTTCATCGGTGAAAAGCATGGGGCTGTGCTCGATCATGCCGGAGTATTTCAAGAATGCCCTGGGTAATCTCGAAGGTGTCGTTGCTGTGCCGCTGGTCGAGCCCACCGTCTCGCATAAAGTCGGACTGGTGGCCGTTGACCGCGATCCACAATCACCTCTGATTGCAGCCTTGTTTGCGGCGGCGCAGAATTTTGGTAAGGATTAAGCATGTCGACCCGAAACATTAACATTCTTGGCTGGCTGTTTTTTATCGCGTCGGCCCTTGGCTTCATTGTCGCCAGTTGGGGGGATTTCTGGAGCATGGTGGGCAGTGTTTTTTTCCTGCTGGCCAATCTGGTCTTTCTCATTCCGTATATCAGATCGCCGGACCATCATTGACGAACTCTATGGGGTCATAGACCGGCGCAATTGGAATGTTCCGCCAGGTTCTGTCATGATAGCCCATGGCCAAAACAACCATTCTTGCATTCAAAGCGCCGAAGGCTGATCCTGCGATTGCGATCTGCTCACGGTACAGTAACAAGCCGGACCAACTTATCGAAATCCTGCACGACCTCCAACACGAGGTGGGGCATGTGCCGGAAGCGTCGCTGCCGGTCATCGCCAAGGCGCTGAACCTGTCGCGCGCGGAAGTCTATGGTGTGGTGACGTTCTACCACGACTTCCACAGGAAGAAGCCTGCCAAGCATGTGATCAAGATTTGCAAGGCGGAAGCCTGCCAGTCGATGGGGTCGCGCGAAATTGTGGCGCTGGCTGAAAAACTGACCAAGGGCAAGAAGGTTACGCTGGAAGCGACCTATTGCTTGGGGCTGTGCGCTTCGTCACCTGCCATAATGGTGAATGAAAAACCGGTGGCGCGCGTTGATGCGAAGAAGCTCAAAGCCGTGATCGGAGCGTTGGCATGATCAAGATTTATGTTCCACGCGATTCAGCTGCGACCTCCGTTGGTGCCAACGACGTGGCTGAGGCCATCGCAAAGGAAGCGAAAGCGCAAAAGATCAGTGTACAGATCATTCGCAACTCATCGCGCGGCATGGCCTTTGCCGAACCCTTTGTTGAAGTTGCAACGGCGAAGGGTCGCGTCGGTTATGGGCCGGTGTCGGTTGCGGAAGTGAAGACGCTGTTCAAGGCGAAGTTCCAGGAGGGCGGCAAGCACAAGCTTTCGCATGGCTTGGTTGACGACATTCCCTATTTGAAGAATCAAGAGCGGCTGACATTTGCCCGTGCGGGCGTTACTGATCCCTTGTCGCTTGAGGATTATCTGGCGCATGACGGTTTTATCGGATTGAAAAAGGCGCTGACGATGAGCGGCGCTGCCATCGTCAAGGAAGTAACAGACTCCGGTCTGCGCGGCCGCGGTGGCGCTGCATTTCCGACGGGCATCAAATGGAAGACCGTGAACGAGACTGCAGCGGATCAAAAATATATCTGCTGCAATGCCGATGAAGGTGACTCGGGCACATTCGCCGACCGCATGGTGATGGAAGGCGATCCGTTCATGCTGATTGAAGGCATGATCATCGCCGGACTCGCTGGTGGTGCGACCAAGGGTTATGTCTATATCCGCTCGGAATATCCGGATGCGATTGAGACGATGAAGGCAGCCATTGGAATTCTGGAGCGCGCCACGTGGCTGGGACAGAGTATTCAGGGTACGGATCATTCTTTCACGCTCGAGGTCCGCCGCGGGGCTGGCGCTTATATTTGCGGCGAAGAAACCGCGATGCTGGAGTCGTTGGAAGGCAAGCGCGGCATGGTCCGTGCCAAGCCGCCGATCCCGGCACTGGTCGGGTTGTTCGGCAAGCCGACAATCATCAACAATGTTCTGTCATTCGCAGCCGTTCCATTCATTCTGGCCAAGGGTGCCAAAGCCTATCAGGATTTTGGCATGGGGCGCTCACGTGGCACCCTGCCCTTCCAGCTTGCAGGAAACATCAAGCGCGGCGGCCTCGTTGAGAAAGCATTTGGCGTCAGCTTGCGCGAACTGATCCATGATTTTGGTGGCGGAACTTTTACAGGCAAGAAGGTTCGTGCCGTACAAGTTGGCGGACCGTTGGGTTCTTATGTTCCGGCAGACCAGCTCGACATGAAGATGGACTACGAGACTTTTGCGGCCAATGGTGCGATGGTCGGTCATGGCGGCCTTGTGGTCTTTGATACGTCTGTCGATATGGCGGAACAAGCGCGGTTTGCGATGGAGTTCTGCGCCATCGAATCTTGCGGCAAGTGTACTCCGTGCCGGATTGGATCGACACGCGGTGCAGAAACAATCGACAAGATCGTTGCCGGTGAAGACCGCGCGGCCAATGTCGCGTTGCTCGAAGACCTGTGCCAGACAATGACGGATGGTTCACTGTGCGCCATGGGCGGATTGACGCCAATGCCGGTGATGAGCGCACTCAAATATTTCCCGGAGGATTTCGGGATGAAGAAGCAAAAGAAATTGGCGGCGGAGTAATCCCATGACACTGATCAAAGAAACGGACTTCGGAACGCCGATTGCCAAATCCGAAACGATGGTGACACTGGAAATCGATGGCCTCAGCATCACAGTGCCTGAGGGCACTTCGATCATGCGCGCTGCCATGGAGCTTGGCACCAAGATTCCGAAACTGTGTGCCACGGATACGGTCAACGCATTTGGATCGTGCCGCTTGTGCCTGGTCGAAATCGAAGGGCGCAAGGGAACGCCTGCGTCATGCACCACGCCGGTTGCTCCGGGCATGAAGGTCAAGACCGAGAATGATCGACTGAACAAGCTGCGCAAGGGTGTGATGGAGCTCTACATCTCCGATCATCCACTCGATTGTCTGACCTGCGCTGCCAATGGTGACTGCGAGTTGCAGGACATGGCTGGAGCGGTTGGTTTGCGCGATGTGCGCTATGGGTATGCGGGTGACAATCACACATCGGCAAAGCGTGACGGTGGTGAAGAGAATTTCCGCTTCAAGGCGAAAGATGAGAGCAACCCCTATTTCACCTTTGATCCAGCAAAGTGCATTGTCTGCTCACGCTGCGTGCGCGCCTGCGAGGAAGTGCAAGGTACATTCGCGCTGACGATTGATGGACGCGGATTTGATAGCCACGTGTCTGCCGGCATGGATGAAGGGTTCCTCAATTCTGAATGCGTATCATGCGGCGCTTGCGTGCAGGCATGTCCGACGGCAACGCTCACGGAAAAATCCGTTATCGACAAAGGTCAGGCCGAGCACACCGTGTTGACGACTTGTGCATATTGCGGTGTCGGCTGTTCGTTCAAGGCCGAGATGAAGGGCGAAGACGTTGTCCGCATGGTGCCTTACAAGGATGGTGGCGCCAATGAAGGACACTCCTGTGTGAAAGGCCGCTTTGCCTGGGGCTATGCCACGCACAAGGACCGCGTGACCAAGCCAATGATCCGTACACGGATTACTGACCCGTGGAAGGAAGTGTCGTGGGACGAAGCGATCCAGCACACAGCAACACGCTTCAAGGACATTCAGGCCAGGCATGGCCGCACGTCGATTGGCGGCATCACATCGTCACGCTGCACCAATGAAGAGGTCTATGTGGTGCAGAAGATGATCCGCACCGCATTCAAGAACAACAATACGGACACCTGCGCGCGCGTGTGCCATTCGCCGACGGGCTATGGCTTGAGCAAAACCTTCGGCACATCGGCTGGCACGCAGGATTTCAAATCGGTTGAGGAGTCCGATGTCATCCTCATTATCGGCGCAAATCCAACTGAGGGGCATCCGGTTTTTGCATCGCGGATGAAGAAGCGGATCCGGCAGGGTGCCAAAGTCATCGTGTGCGATCCGCGCGCGACAGACTCGGTGCGCTCCCCACATGTGGAGGCCGCATTCCATTTGCCCCTGCGGCCGGGCACCAATGTCGCCATCATCAATGCCATTGCGCATGTGATTTTGACCGAAGGGCTTGAAGCCAAGACATACATCGAGGAACGGTGCGATGTGAATGAGTTTTCACGTTGGTGTGATTTCATCCGTGAACAGAGGAATTCTCCGGAAATTCTGGGACCCATCGCAGGTGTGGACCCTGAAGCCATTCGCGGTGCGGCCCGGCTTTATGCAACGGGCGGCAATGGTGCGATCTATTACGGGCTTGGTGTGACCGAACACTCACAAGGTTCGACGATGGTCATGGGCATGGCGAATTTGGCGATGCTCACCGGCAATATTGGGCGGCGCGGTGTTGGCGTCAATCCGTTGCGCGGCCAGAACAATGTGCAGGGTGCCTGCGACATGGGTTCGTTCCCGCATGAATACCCGGGTTATCGCCATGTGAGCGATGACACGGTGCGGCAGATGTTTGAACATGTGTGGGAAGCAGCGCTTGACCCCGAACCGGGTTTGCGGATTCCGAACATGCTCAACGCTGCCATCGAAGGCACGTTCAAGGGCATCTTCATTCAGGGCGAAGACATTGCGCAATCGGATCCGAACACCAAACACGTGACGGAAGCTCTTGAAGCCATGGAATGCGTTGTTGTGCAGGATCTGTTCCTCAACGAGACAGCAGCGTTTGCGCATGTGTTTTTTCCGGGCACATCATTCCTTGAAAAGGATGGCACGTTCACCAATGCCGAGCGGCGGATCAATCGCGTGCGGCCTGTGAAGGCTCCGATGCAGGGCAAGCACGAATGGCTTGTGGTGGCGGAACTGGCGCAAGCCATGGGTTATGACATGCGCTATGGGTCGTCTGCCGAGATCATGGACGAGATCGCCCGCGTGACGCCGACGTTCAAAGGGGTTTCGTTCACTCGGCTGGATGCGGAAGGTTCGTTGCAGTGGCCGGTCAATGACGCGGCACCAGATGGCACACCGATCATGCATGTGGGCGGGTTCGTGCGCGGCAAGGGCCGCTTCATGATCACCGAATATGTGCCGACACCGGAACGCAGCAACCGCGAGTTTCCGCTGTTGCTCACGACAGGTCGCATTCTCTCGCAGTATAATGTGGGTGCGCAGACGCGGCGCACGGAGAATGTGGCGTGGCACAAGGAAGACGTGCTCGAGATTCATCCGCATGATGCGGAGATGCGTGGTGTCACCGAAGGTGCCATGGTGTCGCTGGCGTCGCGCATGGGAGCCACGTCTTTACGAGCCGTCATCACTGACCGTATTCCACAGGGTGTTGTTTACACCACCTTCCATCATCCGGTGACGGGTGCAAATGTGATCACGACGGAGTATTCCGATTGGGCAACGAATTGTCCGGAGTATAAAGTCACAGCGGTGCAAGTCACAAAATCGAACCGTCCTTCTGAGTGGCAGGAGGAATGGGAGACGCGCGAGGAAGAGAACAAGCGGATTGCGGCGGAGTGACGATTCGCACACGCGGGCGGGCCCCCTCCCCCCTTCGGGGTACTCCCCCAGCTAAGCTGGGGGAGGGGATTGGTTCGCTCCCCCAACTTGTTGGGGGAGCTGTCCGAAGGACTGAGGGGGACCGCGAGTGTTGAGATTTTTGGCACGCTGAATGGCGTTCCCACGACTTGGTTCCTTCCCGAAGAAGTTCCCATCGCCATTCTGATCAATTCGCAATCCTATGCGGTGATGATGGCGACACCTGCTGACTTGAAGGATTTTGGGGTTGGTTTTGCCCTGTCTGAAGGACTGGTGAAGCACTGGTCGCATATCGCCAATGTATTGGTCTTGCCATCGGGTGAGGGATTTTCGGTTGATGTCGCAATCGACGAGGCCAATATCGTCCGTGAACGGATGGTTACGCGGTCGATGGAGGGACGGGTTGGCTGCGGGTTGTGTGGTATTGAAGAGCTGGAAGATGCGATCCGCATGCCTGCGACTGCACTTCCTGTTGTTGCATTGAGCGAAACTTCGGTCGCGCGCGCCTTTGGTTCACTGCATGAGCATCAACCGATGAATGCCGTGAACCGCACGGTTCATGCAGCGGCGTGGTGTTCTGTGGACGGAGCAATTTTGTTGGCGCGCGAAGATGTGGGGCGGCACAATGCGCTCGACAAATTGATTGGTGCAATGGCCGTTCAGCACAAAAGGCCTGATGGATTTGTGTTGATGTCGTCGCGTTGCTCCTATGAATTGGTGCAGAAATGCGCTGTTGCTGGTATAGGAGCTCTGGCGACAGTGTCTGCGCCAACCGCGTTGGCCTACAAGCTGGCGAAACAGGCTGGATTGAAATTGGCAGCGCTTTCAAAACAGGGTGTCATGATGTTTGATGGAGAAATAAATGGAAACGCGTGACATGGTGCGCATGGCCAACCAAATCGCCGGATTTTTCGCGGAATATGGCGACGCTGAGGCCAAGAAGGAAATCGCGAACCACATCAACTCATTCTGGGAGCCGCGCATGCGGCAGGATTTGTTCGCGCACTTGGATGAGGGCGGCAAAGACCTCAATCCGCTGATCATTGCCGCTGCGGCAAATATCAGACGGCCCGCCATCAAGCCTGATCATGAGTTTCATCCAGAAGCGACAGGCGGTTGAAACTTATTCGCTCTGCAGTACGACAAACGGTTCGTTCACGCAGCGGCGCAGGAGTTTTTCGTAGCTTGTGTATTCAGGTTCGTCCGGTTTGATGAGACCGAAGCGAGCGGCGGTGAAATTTCTGACCGGTGTCAAAACAAGGGGCACGGCGATGGGCATTAATGTTGCGCCCTTGCCGGATTGCAGCGTGGCCAGGAGACCGAACATTTCGCCACCGATCATGGGCCTTGATAGCGTGGCCATGCGGTGCTGGCCGAGTTTGTTGGTGACAAGATAGATGTAACCTGATTGGTGCGGAATGCTAACCATGCCTTCCTGCTTGTAGGCGGTGTCGAGGCGGTCACTTTCCTTGAAGACGAGATGGGCGAGTTCGCGATCCCAGGAGATTTCGGTGCGGTAGGCGTAAACACCTTTGCTGACGCTGAAGGAGGGGCGAAGGGTCAAGTAGCTCCCTTCCAACCATTTGACGGCGGGCCTGGAATAGGAGCCCAGCGTTTCGGGTGCGAGTGCGGCATCGCCATTGGATTTGCCTTTGCGCAGCGGAATTTGCAGGGCTTCTTCGAGGCGCACCACGGTGGCCAGGGTGAAGGTGCGTTGGCCAGAGAGCGCCTTTTCCAAGGTTGACAGACTGAGTTTGGCGAGATCGGCCAAGTGCTGGCGCGTTAACCTTCGCCGGGCCAGTTCCTCACGGATGGCGGCGCTGATGGATTTGTTCTCTTCCGGCGAAAGATCTTCGTCTGACATTGGGTCCCCGTACAAAGCCGCACATTCCCACACAAAGCCGCACGCGGCAACATGGTGTTGGCGGTTTTGGGCGGAACAAAGATGGACATCACGTTGGCGGCGTGAGTGCGGTGGCCTGTATGTGAATGATCCAGATGGCAGGCATTCACGCTTCGCATCTGGAGGAGAGAATGAAGTATTTTTTGGCCGCCGCATTGTTGTCAGCTTCAACAATCGCCGCTTCTGCCGTAACACCCAATGACATGACGTCCGGTTCGCTGCTGCTGAAAGCGAAAGACGGGCAGTTATCTGGAAGCACCGCGTCAAGGGTCGGACTACAGTGTCACGATTTCCGGACCGACGGGGCGCACAGTGTTGACGCAGCGGTTTGAGAATCCGGCACAAGGTTTTGTGGAAGGGGTTTATGTTTTTCCGCTGCCGGAAAATGCCGCTGTCGATACGCTCAAGATCATTGCCGGCAGTCGCGTCATTGTGGGCGAGGTCAAAGAAAAGCAGGAAGCGAAAGTCATCTACGAAGAGGCCAAGAATGCCGGGCAAACAGCTTCGCTCCTGGAACAGGAGCGGCCCAATATATTCACAAACTCGGTTGCCAATATTGGCCCTGGTGAGACTGTGATTGTGCAGATTGAATATCAGGAAACCATCAAACAATCGGGTGGCACGTATTCCTTGCGCCTGCCGCTGGTGGTGGCGCCACGCTACAATCCCGCACCCATCATTCAGACTGTGGATTTTAATGCGGATGGCACGGGTGTGTTGAAGGCCAATGATCCGGTGCCTGACCGCAAGCGCATTTCGCCGCCGGTGCTTGATCCACGAGTCAATGCCCCGGTCAATCCGGTCAGCATATCGGTGCAGCTTGATGCCGGGTTCACCTTGGGCGAGGTGAAGAGTTCGTATCACGCGATACAGGCCAAAAACATTGATGCCGACTCCCGCATACTTGCATTGGGTGATAGCGAAGTGGCTGCGGACAAGGACTTCGAGCTGACCTGGACGGCGAATGGCGTTGCGCCGCAAGTGGGGTTGTTCAAGGAGACCATCAACGGCAAGGATTACCTCCTGGCGACGGTGACACCTCCGGCCACGCAGTCCCAGGTTCCGGCGTTGCCGCGCGAGACAATTTTCGTCATCGACAATTCAGGATCGATGGATGGACCTTCGATGCAACAAGCGAAGGATGCGTTGATCCGCGGCCTCGGCACGTTACAATCTGGAGATCGCTTCAATGTCATTCGGTTTGACGACACATTTGATGAATTGTTTGCAGCACCTGTAGTGGCTGATGCGGTGAATATCGAGATGGCTCGGCGATTTGTCGGCAATCTTTCGGCAAATGGCGGCACGGAAATGATTGCGCCCTTGCGCGAGGCGCTGGTCGATGACACACCTTCCGATGCAAAGCGTTTGCGTCAAGTGGTCTTCATCACGGATGGCGCCATCGGTAACGAACAGGAATTGTTCTCCATTCTCAACACGGCGCGGGGTCGTAGCCGTGTGTTCATGGTGGGCATCGGATCGGCACCCAATTCATTTCTGATGACGCGGGCTGCCGAACTTGGGCGCGGCACATTCACGATGATCGGTGATGCCATGCAGGTTGAAGAACGGATGAAGGAGTTGTTCGCTAAAATTGGGCAGCCTGTGGTCACGGGATTGAAAGCAGACCTTGCCGGAGCCGAGATGACGCCCAATCCACTGCCTGATCTTTATCGCGGTGAACCCGTGGTGATGATGGCGGAGGCGAAAGGGCTTTCGGGAAACATGAAAGTGACTGGCTCCATTGGTGATACGCCGTGGAGTGTCACACTGCCGGTCGCATCGGCTGCGCAAGGCAAGGGCATCAGCAAGATGTGGGCGCGGCGCAAGATTTCGGATTTCGAAGTTGCGGCGACACTTGGTACGATGAACTATGAGGCCGCAAATACGGCGGTGCTGTCGACGGCACTCGAACACCAGATCGTGTCTTCGCAGACTTCACTGATCGCCGTTGATAAAACACCAAAGCGGCCTGCAGGTGCAAAACTGACGCGGGCCGACATTCCGCTCAATCTTCCGGCAGGATGGAATTACGACAAGATATTTGGCGAGCAGCCAGGCTTGTCCGTGCCGAAGCTTGAGCGCGATGCATCACTCAAGGGTTTCACGCAGTTGGCTGTTGCCCAGTCGCCGCTGGTTGCAACGCCTGCATCACAGGTGTCGCTGCCACAAACCGCAACGCCGAAACAGATGTTTGCCATGCTCGCCTTGCTTCTTGCCGGGATGGGTGCGGTGTTGCAGATGCTGGCGTTGCGCAAAGTCGCTGGAGTGTGAGGTGACGGCCCTCGCTCTCCTTCCTCGGAGTGGATCGGCGCAGCTCTCGCGCCGATTCATTTCTCCGGCCATTCTTCGCATTCTTTCACTTCTGTTTTTTGCAGGTGCAGTTGTCATGCTGGGTAAATCGTGCTGGATCACCTTGAAGGCCGAAGTGGCACAAGTGCTGATGGAGCGGGCTTTCTCGCAATCATTGTCCAGTGGCGTTCCGGTGAAGGCCTGGCACTGGGCTGATACATGGCCGGTGGCCAAGCTGCGGTTTGAGCGTCTGGGTGAAGAGGCCATCGCGCTGCAAGGTGCATCGGGTGAAGCCCTGGCGTTTGGGCCTGCCTTGCTCAACGAGACAGCACGGCCTGGTACGCGGGGAACGACTGTCATCGCCGCACATCGCGATACGCATTTTTCGTTCCTGAAAGATGTTGTGGTCGGTGATGTTGTTGCCGTCACTCGCACAGACGGACTGACGTTTCGCTACCGTGTCACAGGTTCGCGCATCGTTGACTGGCGCAAGAGCGGTATCGACCGGCATGGGGCGGGGTTCAATCTGGTGCTGTCGACGTGTTATCCATTTGACGCGGTGGCGCGCGGGAATCAGAGATATCTTGTTGAGGCGGTGATGGAATGATGTTTGAACTCCGACATGTGTTTGCAAATCTGTGGTGGGGGCATCAGCCAATCTCAACTCTTGCACTCCTGATGTTGATCATTATTGTTCCTTACAGATTTGCTCACTTGCTTTTGGCTTTTTTGATTGTATCTTTTGCCATTCTCATGGTGCTTTTTCCATTGTCCTACCATCCGAATGTGTTTGAGATGGCAGCGTCGGCGGCAATAACCGCAACTTTTATCGGGCTGATGGCAGCAACGGCAGTCAAACTTGTTGTCTGTTTGCGCTTCAGGAATGACACTAATACTAGCAATGATCGGCTCGTTCTACTTACCTACGCGATTTGTATCGGCCCCATATTGTCTTATTTGGTCCTTCGCTTCATGGCAGCTGTCCTTTCAGGGTCCGGTTTTATTCTGGCTCATGCGCTTGCGATTTCCGTTCTTATCATTTCGGTGTTGACGTGGCCCCGCCTCTCCCGGCGACTTTCAATCGCGTTTTCGAATTTTTTTGCACCAACATTTGTTGTAACTACTATTGTGTTGGGAACTGGCATTTGCGTGAGTGCGATGTTCCCGTTCTATGTGCGATGGCAAGCCGAATTGATTGCGGGAAATAAACCTTACGCACTCAGCGCGCCTGGCAAGCTCAGGCTCGCAGTTGCCACCACTTCACTTTCCGAATGGTCACTCCTGACACGCAGAAGGTCGCAATTCCTGTTTCACGGTTTTTTGTTGGTTGGCGATCCCGTTTTTTGCACCTCACATAATTGGTCTTATGTAAATGCACGTTTCGAAAATCCACGTGTGGTTCTGGAATCGTCTTGCTCCAGTGCGATGGCTCATTTTGCAAGTTCCATACCGTTTCTTCCCAAATCGTAGACTCTCATCGACCCTTCGGTACGCAAGTCAGGTGCGGAGTGCGACAGCGTCCATCGCCTGACGAAGGCTGACGGCTATAATTCCGTCACCTATCGGAAACGTCTCTTCGCCGGGGTAGACGACTAACCGCTGCGCAGGTTTCAGGTCTTCACAAGCTATATGAAATCCCCTTGAAACTTTGGGGGCTGTCGACCGTTTGATCTCAATGGCGCAAAGCCCCTTGGCTGTTGGGAGAACAAGATCAATTTCCGCCCCGGCTGCAGTACGGTAGAAATGCGCTTCTACTGAATCCGTAACTGACAAAATATTCTCAATGACAAATCCTTCGTAAGTATCGCCGAGTTTGGGATGCGACAGGAGTTGTTCCGGCCCGGTGATGTTCAGCAATGCGTGGCAAATTCCAGAATCCCTGACATAGACTTTCGGGCTCTTGACAAGCCGCTTGCCGACATTGGCGTGCCAAGGCGGGAGCCTGCGAACCAGGAGCAAGTCCACCATCAAATCCAAATAGTTCACAACGGTTTTGTTATCGATTCCGAGTGAGCGACTGATTGCAGCGGCGTTAAGCAATCCGCCATGCAGATGCGCCAACATGGTCCAGAAGCGGCGCAGGGTTTCTTCAGCGATGCGGGGACCGAATTGGGGGATGTCGCGCTGCAGATACGTGCGGATAAAGTTTTGCCGCCACAGCAGAGATGCTGCATCATCTGGTGACTGATAGGAGTCAGGGAATCCACCGCGCAGGTGCAGTTGGTCAACCGTCAATTGAACCGGTGTTTTTTCGTCTGCGACCTCGGCAAGATTCAAGGGATGAAGTTCGACAAAGGCGATGCGTCCGGCCAGGGACTCTCCAGATTGCCGCAACAAATCAATTGCGGCAGAACCCAAAATGATGAAGCGGCCATTGCCATTCCCCTTGCGCCGACCTTGGTCAATCAATCCGCGCAAGGTCTGAAAGAGTTCAGGGGCGCGATGGATTTCGTCGAGAATGACCAGTCGGTCCTGATGAGCGGAGAGATAGGCTGAGGGGTCCGCCAGTTTGGCCCTGTCACTTTCTGCCTCAAGGTCGAGGTAAACTGATTTTCCGGGGCCACGCTTTTCTGCAATTTCGAGCGCCAATGTGGTCTTGCCCACCTGTCGCGGGCCTAGAATGGCGACACACGGAGTGTTTTCCAACAGAACTTCTATTTTAGATTGTTGAAGTCGTCTGAACATCCCTGCATTATTGGAATTCTGATCCAATATTGCAAGGATAATGGTTGATCTGGTTAAGAACTCTTCCGTTTCGCTTTCGGCAGTTTCCAGATGTGTTGCCAGAGTTCGTCCACGCTGATGCCTTTTTCGGGATAGACTTGGCCGGAGACGGAAATGCCTGCTTCTACCACTGTGTCGGAGGTGCCGGAGACCAGCGGGTGCCACCAGGGAAGTGATTTTCCTTCATCGAGCAGGCGGTAGGCGCAGGTTGACGGGAGCCAGCCGAGCTTGCCGACATTTTCAGCAGTCAGTGTCACGCAATCGTGGACCTTCTTGGCCCGGTTGGGATAGTCCGTACACTGACAGGTTTTGTTATCAAGCAGTTTGCAAGCGGCCCGCGTGTAGTGGAACTCGCCCGTGTCCTCGTCCTCAAGCTTGTTGAGGCAGCAGCGGCCACAGCCATCGCACAGGCTTTCCCATTCGGTCCGCGACATGTCGGCCAGGGCTTTGGTTTTCCAGAAGGGTTGGTCGGTCATTGTGCCGACCTAGCACATTAGGGAACCACTTCGCCATGCATGCTGAGGTCGAGTCCTTCAATTTCATTTTCACGGCTGACACGCAGTCCCATGGCCTTGTCCAACACAAACAGGATGGCGTAGCTGACGGCGGCGCACCAGATGGTGACGATGGCGCAGCCTGCGAGCTGGATGCCCAATTGCGCGGTGTTGCCTTCGAGAAGGCCTGCAGTTCCGCCCCAGCTTTGCGAGCCAAAAATGCCGATACCAATGGTGCCGACATAACCGCCGATCCCGTGCACGCCGAAGACATCGAGACTGTCATCGTAGCCGAATTTGCGTTTCAGTTTTGTGGCACCAAACAGACAGGCGACACCGGCAATGAGCCCGATGGCGAGGGCGCCCATGGGAGATACAAAACCGCAGGCTGGCGTGATGGCGACGAGACCTGCGACTGCGCCAGAGATAATGCCGAGCACACTGGCTTTGCCGTGCTGGTACCATTCAACGAACATCCAAGCGAGAGCTCCCGCTGCACCGGCAATTTGCGTGTTGGCGAGGGCAAAAGCGCCGACATCGTTGGCGGCGAGCGAAGAGCCACCATTGAAGGCGAGCCAGCCGACCCAGAGCAGTGATGCACCGGTGACAGACAGAACGAGATTGTGCGGTACCATGGCTTCCTGGGGATAACCTTTGCGTTTGCCCAACATGATGGCCGCGACAAGGCCTGCAATTCCCGAATTGATTTCCACAACGCTGCCACCGGCGAAATCCTTGAAGCCCCATACAGAAAGAAATCCGCCACCCCACACCCAATGGGCGACGGGCGCATAGACCAGCAGCAACCACGCGCCCAAGAACCACAATAACGCCGAGAATTTCATGCGGTCGGCAAAAGCTCCGCAGATGACAGCGGGTGTCAGAATCGCGAAGGTCATCTGGAACGTCATGAACAGGGATTCAGGGATTGTGCCGGTCAGAGAGTCTTTTGCCACACCACCGAGAAAAAACTTGTCGACATTTCCAAGATAAGGGGCGTCGCCTGAAAAGGCGATGGAATAGCCAAAGAACATCCACAGCAGCGACACGAGGCAGCAGGCGGCGAAGCTTTGCATCATGGTGGAGAGCACATTCTTTTTGCGGACCAGGCCCGCGTAAAAAAGTGCAAGTCCGGGAACGGTCATCATCAGCACGAGACAGGTGGCTGCCATGATCCAGCCGGTGTCTGCGGCGCTGAAATCCGCCGCGTGGGCGGGTGAAGACAGCAGCGGAAGGCTGGCCAATGCCAGACCGCGATTTATAATAGCCATTGTGACGCTCCCCTATCCTGTCCCTCAGGATACCGGACTCCCTTGGCAAATGCCGTGCCATCAGTCCGCCGCAATAAATTCATGAATTTGCAGTATATTTTTTTGATTGCTCGACAAGGATTTGAGATGTGATAAAAAAACAGGCAAGTTATCTTGCATCGCTGCTTTCAGGGCGGCATTTGCCTGAATATTGGGCAACGTGGTTTTAACGATCCACAACTTGCATGAAGGTCCAGCAATTCGTATTGGTTGATTCCCACACATGATGCGCAAAAACAGTGTCCAAACTTCCCACGCGTAACCGGCTTTTTCGAGCCATATGGACGGCTGACTCTTATGTCAGTACGGCCCTCTTTGAGTTGTGGGATGGCACCAAACGCGCAGGTTCTGCCTATTCATCCTGGCTGCACCGCTATTTTCTGGTGCGCGGTGTCCGGCGTTTGCCCCTGATGATTGCGGATGATGGTTTGACGTTTGCCGCGGTCTTTGCCTTTGGCCTTTTGGCCTTTGCGTTGCCACCGTTTTCGGGCACCGGCGATGTGTGGAACCGGGGTCGCGAGTTTGCCGTTACACTGACCGATACCAATGGCGAGATTATTGGGCGGCGCGGTATCCGGCAGGATGATGCCATTCCGCTGGATGAGATTCCGCCGCATCTGATCAAGGCCGTGTTGGCAACCGAAGATGCGCGTTTCTTCGACCATTTCGGTGTGGATGTGATTGGCACATTCCGTGCGATTGTGCGCAATGCCAGAGCCAATGGTGTCGTGCAGGGCGGTTCGTCGATTACGCAGCAGGTCGCCAAAAACCTGTTCCTGTCGCCGGAGCGCACCATTCGCCGCAAGATCAATGAGGCTTTCTTCTCACTGTGGATCGAGGCGCGACTTTCGAAAGAAGAAATCCTGAAACTCTATCTCGACCGGTCCTATCTGGGCGGTGGAGCCTATGGTGTCGAAGCCGCATCGCAGTTCTATTTTGGCAAGTCCGTGCGCGATGTCAGCCTTTCTGAATCGGCCATTCTCGCCGGACTTTTCAAAGCTCCCACAAATTATTCACCGGCCAACGATCTCGAGGCTGCGCGGGGGCGCGCCAATGTTGTTCTTTATCGCATGCTGGATGCCGGCTTCATCACACAAGGTGAATTGCTGCAGGCCAGACGCAGTCCGGCACAGATCGCGTTGACAAAGGCCACGTCGAGCCCGGACTGGTTTCTGGATTGGGCCTATGAAGACGCACTGGAAGTGTTGGAAAACCAAGGCATCACCAAGGAATTCGTGATCGAGGTCAAGACCACGATTTCCCGCGACCTGCAGGATGCCAGCCAGCAGATCATGAATGAAGCAATTGACACCCTGGGACCGGACGGTCATTTCTCGCAGGGTGCGTCCATCACCATGGCACCAGACGGGGCGGTGAAGGCCATTGTAGGTGGTCGCAATTACGCCGATAGCCAGTTCAACCGCGCGACCAAGGCCGCACGACAGTCAGGCTCATCATTCAAACCCTATGTCTATCTCACCGCACTGATGGAAGGACATTCGCCTTCGGATGTCATGGTGGACGGCCCTGTTTCAGTAGGCGGCTGGTCTCCGGGCAACTACAAAGACAAGTACAGTGGCAGTGTGACCTTGACGACGGCGCTGGCGAAATCACTGAACTCCATTCCGGTCAAACTGCTTTTGGAAATGGGTGTCCGCGAGGGTGTGCGAAAAATTGGTGCCGTGGCGCGAAGCGTCGGCGTGCAGGGTGAACTTGATACCTATGCGACCATGGTTCTTGGCACCAGCGCCCTGACACTGCTCGATCTCACCACGGGATATGCCACGTTTGCGGGTGGCGGAAAACTGGCGCGACCCTATGCGGTTCTGGAAATCAGGAAATCAAACGGCGACTTGCTGTATGAGCGTTCAAAAGTCGTTGAGCCCGCGCCGCAGGTTGTTCCCGAAGACAAGGTTGCCGAACTCAATTCCATGTTGGGACAGGTGGTCAAGGCCGGAACGGCGCGCAGTGCGGACCTGCAAATCATGCCGCAGGCGGGCAAGACCGGCACCAATCAAAGTTATCGCGATGCCTGGTATGTGGGCTTTACGGCCCATAGTGTGACTGGCGTTTGGGTTGGCAATGATGATTTCACGCCGATGAATGATATCACCGGCGGCAAGGTTCCAGCGCCCGCCTGGAAGCGCATTACCGAAGTGGCCGAACGCGATCTGAAACCTGAGGCGCTGGCAGGTTTGCCATACGATGAAAGCTACGTGCTGGCGGCGGCGGAACTCGCCAAGTTAAAAGCCGAAGAAAACCCTGTGGAAAATGCTGTCGTCCTGCAGCCCACCCTCTTGCCAAGTGTCAACGAGGAAGCGCCTGCGAACACACCCGATCAGGCTGCGGCGGGTGATGCCAATGATGTTCTGAAAGGCATGTTTGCGTTGTTTGAAAAAAACAAGACGCGCAAAATCAATGGCCAGGGTACAAGCAAATCACAGCGGCCCAAAAAACAACGTGTTGCCGCAAGTCGCCCCCAAAGCGAGTATGATATTCCGAAGGTCAATGCAAAACGCGAACCCAAACGCAGCTTCTTTGACAAGCTCTTTAAAAATGATCCCAACAAGAAAAAGAAGAAACTGAAGTTCTTCGAGTTTTAGGTGTGCTGACGTACCTGCTTCGCATATTCAAATCCATGACTGCTTGGCTGGCCCGATTCTCGGCGGGCACGCTCTGGGCTGCGGGTTGCCTCTTGATCGGCGGAATTGCGGGCTTTGTCAGCGCAACTGTGGCTTTGAACAGTATTGGATTATCGGATGCCCGTCTCTCATCGTGGCGGAGCTGGTCTTTGGAGGATGACTCCCTGGCACGCCCTTATGCACTTGGGCACTTCTTGGCGCAGGGGCAATTGCCACCCAGCAATGCATCGCAACAGTTTGTCCGTATGGTGGATGACACGGGTCGCGGTTTAGGTGGAACTTGCGTTATCGTCATCAAAGGCACCTTGCCTGCCGCGCGCTGGTGGACGATCGCTGCAACCTCGGTCAACGGGTCAATTGCAAATCCCCGGTCAGTGCTCAGTGCCGCCCACGCGATGCGCGAAGCCAATGGTCAGTTGATTGTTCATATCTCGCGTGATCCGAGCCCCGGCAATTGGCTTATGCCGCCGGGCAATGGCGCCTATGTCATCTCGTTGACGCTGCATGATCCGGTGGCCGATGTCGACGGCAAGCAACTCCCATCTGTTGTGCAGGAGGGTTGCTGACTTGAGAAAACTTTTCTGGATGTTGTTGGGACTGTTGGCAGGGGCGGCCCTTCATATTGTGTATGTGCTGTATTTCCCGAGCTTTGTGCTCAACCGCCAGATCAGCAGTCTGGTCGGGGGCAATGGCAACAATCAGATGGTCCTGTTGTCAGCCGACAGGCCCCAGCAGGTGTTGCCAGGATTTGTGGGAGAGAGTGTCATTGCCTTGTGTCGGGTGGATCTCAGCAAGGGCAAGGTTGCCCTCAGCCTGACGGTTCCGGATGGCTACTGGTCGCTTGCCATCTATTCGCAGTCGGGCCGGCAGGTTTATGCGCTCAACGACAAACAGGCGGGAGCCGATACCTTTACGATTGTGATGGAACAGGCACGATCGCTGATCGAACAGGTGACAAGTGCGGGTGACAATGAAGATGTTGTCGACACGATTGCCAATGCGGCGTGGTCTGTCGAAATCAATGAACCCCGAGGCGTTGTGGTGTTGTGGTCGCCGCTGGTAAATCCATTGCTGCGGCCTCAAGTCGAAGCTGTCATGAAAAACAGCTCGTGCCTGCCGATCAAGACGTGATTTTCAAAGCGGCATGCAGAAAAGTGGAACTTGTTGTCTGCGAAAATGCCGCGTTAAGCCAAAGAGCCAGAGCGGGATGCCGATTCCATGAAGCGGCATTTCGCTCTAGTGATCGGTGTCTTCGGCGAAAATCACTGACGATGCCAAAAGATTCATGACGCGGTGTGGCGGCAGATTTCGCGGGTGAAGGCGTTCCATCCGGACACCGGAAAAAACGATGATTTCAGCTGACGTGCCCGTGCTCTTGTTTTTAACACTGCGCTTTGCAGATTTGAAATCTACCGCAATCACCTGACACGTCATTTTCTGCTATCCATTTCGACGAACGGTTGTCTGTGGGATGGCAGTCAACCCACTCTTGGTTAACAATCACCTAAGTCGCTATTCGATTTCGAGGCCTGCAACACCCTGGCGATCTTCGATTTCAACGATCCACATATCGGTGTCCTGCCCGGCACGACGATCCAGTTTTTGACGCGCATCCTCCCAGGATACAGGAGCTGCAAACTCCCGAACAAAGCGGCGGTCACCTTTGTCATCGTAGGCGCTGCCGGGAGCTGGTCCCAGAACCGTCAGGGTTCCGTCGAGATGGTTGATGACAACGTAAACTGCGCCTGCTTCTGCCGCGCCTTTGCGCAACACAGCCCCAAAGCGGCCAGCCACTTCATTGCTTCTCAGAAATGCCTGGACCCAAATTTCAGATTTCAGGCGCATGGCGCGTTGACTGCTTATTTGCCAGCGAGATGCTCGTAGCCCGTCGTCTTTGACAGTTCGCGGATGACACTTGCATCGATTTCGCCATCGACGCGAAGTCCCTTGTCCGTTTCGAACTGGCGTAGGGCTGCCCGCGTTGCAGCGTTGAGTTGACCGGTTATTTCACCCGGTTGATAGCCCAAATCAGCAAGGGCTTTTTGCACATCAGTGACGCGCGTGCGGGTGACAGGTTTGGCGCTGTCCGTGCTGCCTGTGAATTCCGCAGCATCGGAAATCTTTCGCGTGAAACGGATGTGCTCCAAGAGTTGCGGTGTTACGTCATCGGTCTGCGCCAGATTGTTGTCGCGCTGATAGGCCTGAATTGCGATACGCGTTTGCTGTCCGTTGACGCCATCCACCAGCCCTTTGTAGTGACCCGTTGCCAAGAGTTCGCGCTGCACATCCTCAATCGCCTGATCGTAACGCAGGATGACTGTGTTCTGATTGCCCTTGGGAGAGGTGTCTTGCGATGCAAGTTCCATCGCCACGCCGCGCTTGGCCAGTCTTACAGCTTCTGGCGGTTGGTTCATGAAGGCGTTGTAGACGATGACCACGCCCGCCAGGGATGCCGCTGACCACAGCAATACGGACAACGGGTTTACCGTTGTTTCATCGACCGTTTCGTCTTCTACCTTGGCGCGTTTGCGTCTTGCCATTCCATGCTCTTTCACCTGACTGACCCACAACCCAATCCGGGGGCGAGTCACTATGGCGTACATAATCGAAATTGCCGTCGCAGGGGTTAACAGTGTCTTGCGAAACGGGATGCTTATCCTCCTGGAATTGCAGCAGCATGATTAATGATTGGTATCCAGCGCCCTGTTTTTCAACGACTTAGACAGATTATCTGACACATTTGAACTTTCTCGGAAACGAATATTTAGGCTCGCGATTTCAAAATAGGGCGGGGGATTCAGGAGGTCGGCCATGAGTATCATCAGATCTGCATGTGTGGTTGGAGTCATTGCGTTTGCATTACCAGCCCCGCCCGATGACATGTCGGTATCGGCGACGTCCCAGTCTTCCTTGCACATCCTGGACGCAGCCAGCAAAAATTTCTCTGACGTGAAAGCGTTTTGCGCACATCAATCCCAGATTTGCTCGACCGCGGATTATGTGGCGTCGCGCCTTGAAGCAAAGGCAAAATATGGCCTTCAGTTGATCTATAACTGGGCTCAGGACGCGAGCGATTTGCAGAGTTTTGCTTTGCTGTCCGACCAGGCAACACTTGATCCAACCCATACGGGATCAACATCACCTGCCCCTGTTGTCGACAGCGCTGTGGGTGACCTGCGTGGCAGCATCTTCCCGGACCAAGGTTAACTGGTACTAGTCGCATGATTCAGCTATGGCACGCAGCCATGGCCGCGACATTTCAAAACCTGGTTGACGACTTCGAACTTCTGGACGACTGGGAAGAGCGGTATCGCTATGTGATCGAACTGGGGCGCGAGCTTCCGGTGATGGATGCAGCCTTGAAAACACCGGCAACAAAAGTGTCGGGTTGCGCCAGCCAGGTGTGGATTTATTCGCGAACGAAACCTGCTCCGGATGGAAAACGACTTGATCTGGTCGGTGATAGTGATGCGCTCATCGTCAAGGGTCTGATCGCCATTGCCTTCCTCATGTTTCAACCCCTGACGGTCTCGCAAATCGCCTCGTTTGATGCAGGTGCCGCCTTTGCCAAACTTGGTCTCAATGATCATCTGACGCCGCAACGGTCAAACGGCTTTGCCTCCATGATTGCACGGATCAGGTCCGATGCCCTGCAGGCTGCGGCGGCATAATCGCCGGACGATAATCATCGGTGTGCCAAACACTCGTTGATTGAGATTTTTCCGGTCTTCGTTTCAAACCATAGTGACGCGCGAGCCGCGTGAGTGCAAGCGACAGAACGGCCTTGCCGCTGCGTGGAGGAAGCGCCAGGCGTCGCTCGGCGTGTTCAAGGCCCGCAGCCAGACACACGACGTTGTAAAGTATGCCGGAAAGTTCGGGACCGACCTCCTGAAGTGCTGCATGAAATCGGTCGCGGGCGACAAGTGTGTGATCCGAAAGAGCCGCAACATGATTGTCGCTGGACTGCCAATGGCGGCCTCCCGTTGATGATGGTTCCTGATAGGCCATGGTGACGCGTGGGGACATTTGGGAGCGCTCGAAGTCACTGCGCAGTTTTTCGCCTGCCGCGAACTGGTCTGCATCGATATAGGTGCTGCCATCACTTGATCGGCGCAGATACAGCCGCAGCAAGGGGTTTTCGTTGTCGTTGAAACCAGGTTTTGAAATTACATCGCGTTCCGTCATGACTTGCTCCCAATTTATAGGAATATATTAGTATATCCTATTTTGGGAATCAAGTGCTATTTCATGCGATGTGGAGAATCTTTTCCGGAATGGTGGATTCGAGTTCAGCGACAAATATATCGTAGCCCAAGATGATATCCACGGCGTTCGATTTGTTGCGCATGGGCAATCTCAGCCAGTATTGTCGCATGACGCGACCATCGGGTTTGACGAGCCTGGTATTTCCAAATGCCGGATGGCGCGTTGTGACAATTTCACGGAATATGTCAGACCACTGCTCCGTATTGCCCAGTGCGTCGAGTTCCGAGATTTTCTTGCCGGTGATCTCGCTCTTGTAAACATCGCGCAATCGCGTACCGGCGATGCGAATGGTGCTGTTTTCAATAGGTGTTGCAACATCGATCATCAATAATCCCGGCAGAAGGCGCGGAATTGCCGCTGGTTGCAAACTGCTGCGACACGGGATGTTGCTCTTGCCGGAAATGGACCGCCAGTAGTCAAAAAGCTGGCGATGTTCCGGTGCCGCCAGGTCAGCGCGCGCTGCAAAGCCTTCCGCAAACTTCATGATCGCGCTCGAGTCTTCACGAATCAGTCTCCCCCGTCTTGTCCATGTGTATGAATCAGGGATTCGTGATCCGCAAGAGTCTTGCTACATTCAATGTAACGGCGCGTAGGGCCCTGATTTGCGGACGGCCCAGTCCCAGTAGGTGAGAAGTATGCGGGCCTTGTTGAACGACAGTGAGCCAAAAAGGGCTTGAAGCTCTTCCGCTTTTTTTCCTTCTGCCAAAGTTGGCAATGCCGCTTCACTGAGTGTACGAATGAATGACTCGAATTCAGTTCGCGGACAGCCAGCGGCTTTCAGCATGACGGCAAGGGGCTCACCTTGTTCATCACCTATAATGCGAGCGACAGTATCCGGACTGATGTTCAGCATCGACGCGAGGTTCTCGCAAGACACCGTCATGTCGCCCGCCTCAAGCAATTTAATGGTGGCGCGCAGACCGGCAACAGACGGAAACGAATGTTCCGACGCACCGTCACCACCTTGAGTGGCCAAGGTGATCTTTAGAATCTTGGTCAGAGTCTCGGAATCTGTGAGGAAGCGGCTCAATATGTAACGGCGCAACTGCACCGGTGCCACCCAGAACAGCTCAAAGGCAAAAGGTGCGGGGAGATCTGCCCGCGTGCACAGGGGAGCCAGCAAATCCGTTTCATGAGCTGCGGCATCACAGAGTTTCTGGAACGCGCCATGCGATATCTCCGCAGGGGCATTGCGCACGAGCGTGAGCATCACCGATGAATCTCCGGTTGCCACCAACTGATCCGATATCTCGTGGGACAATTTGCGGCGGCGGGCGATCATGCGCAGTTTCGATACATTGCGCTCGGCAACGACCGCTGCCAAATCCTGATCCGTGATGTGCTGGGCATTCTCAAGCAGGGCACCAGACACTTCAATCCGAGGATCACGGATCAACTTGGCCAGCAGCATTTGAGGCGGGTTGTCCATCATGGACAATCGTTCGGATAACAAGATCAGCGGTTTCGTGGGCAAGCGCGGAACCAGCCGCAACAACGTGTCAGCGGCAAGTGCCCGTTCCTGGGGAAGACCACTGCTGGTGCCAGATGCCATCATGTCCAAAAGTGAGCGCGCAAGATCACTGGCTTCCGCTTCACCCAGATTTGCCAAAGGTGAATTTGATTTCTCAAGTGGCGTCGGAAGGTTTTGAATTGCGTTTGCAAAAACTGCCGCCGCCTGGTGTTCTGTTTGCTTTAAACTCGGTTCGCTGGGCCGGATGTTTCTTGAAAACGGTATGCCCATGGGCGGCGCGGACAGTGAACCACCCACATCAACCGTATCTTCCTCCGGATGATCCTCGAGGGATACACCATCAAACATTGACGGTGGACGGGAAGGTGTAAAGGATTTTTCCTTAACGGCTGGCGCTTGTGGTGGTGCCTCTACTGGCACATCCATAGGCGCTTCAGTTTCGAGTGACTGCAAATAGGCATCTTCCAAGGCAGCCAGTTCGCCTTCGGGCCTGGCCTTGCGTTGATCTTCGACGACGAGTGCAGCAGCTTCATCCAGAAACTTTATGCGATCTTCGGTGCTCGGTGACGCCACAATCATGCGCATCACGGCTTCCAACTCAGGATCGACAACGGGCCTGCGCACGTAAACGGGAGCAGGCTCTGCGGCAGCGCTTTCAATGACACTGACTTCCAGTGCCGGAATGGGATCGGGTGCCGTGACAGGTGCGGGTGCCGGCAGGATCGGAGGAATTGCAATTTTAAGCGAAGGTACAATGGGTGAAGGTTCAGCAACTGCAATCGCAGGCGGCTCAGCAACGGCAACAGGTTCTGCAAATACCTCGACAGGCGCAGTAACAGGTGGCGGTTCGAAAGTCTGAACAGGCGGCAGTTCAACTGGTAGAACTGTAGGCTGTGATATTGGCGGAATTTGAATTGATGTCGCGAGCGATGCTGGTTGCTTCAGGCGCGCCATGAGAGCCTTGAACGAGTCAGCCGAGACCTGACGCTGTGACCCGGAGCCACGCGCACTCATCTCAGCAGCAATCATTTGCGATCCAGATGGGCCAGGGCTTTCGCCTTGCCAATCCGCGTGATCCGTCATGACTGTATTCAGCTCCTTGTTCTCACTCGATCAAACCTTCGCCATTTGCCACCTAACAGCTTCAGGCTTAATTAATCCGGGAGCAAACTACGCGCCCACCCTGTTAACCAAACTTGTTATGCTTACAGGGAGGTAAAGAAAACGTGACCAACGGTCGATATCTGCACGTACCATATAGGCCCAACAGGAGAGAATGATGCCCAAAATCACCAAAACCGACGCGGAATGGCGCGCACAGCTCTCGCCAGAGGCTTTCGCTGTTGCACGCGGACATGGCACTGAGCGAGCTTTTACAAGCGGCTACAACGCCGAGACGCGCGCTGGGGTATTCACGTGTATTGGCTGCGGCAAGGAACTCTTTGATACCGCTAGCAAATTTGAAAGTGGCACAGGCTGGCCCAGTTTTTTTCAACCCATGGACGAACAATCTGTTGGCACGACCACAGATCGCAAATTCTTCATGACCCGGACTGAAGTTCATTGTGCTGATTGTGAATCGCATCTCGGCCATGTGTTTCCGGATGGTCCTAAGCCTACGGGTTTACGTTACTGTATCAATGGCGTTGCACTCGGCTTCAAGCCCTCCGATGAAAGGTCATGACACACCCTCTCCTGCCACCACTTGCCACCTCCCCCTTGCGTCCACCCGTGGCCGCAAAGCGCCCTTTGGTGCAGTTTTGGCATGGGCTGGAGAAACGTGACGATTACTACTGGCTGAAAGCTGACAACTGGCAAGAGGTGATGCACGATCCGGATGCGTTGCCACACGACATTCGTGATTATCTCGAAGCGGAGAATGCCTATCAAGCAGTAGCCATGGCGGATACGACGGCTTTGCAAGAAGTCCTCTTCCAGGAGTTGAAAGGACGCATCAAAGAGGACGATCAATCCGTGCCAGCGCCGCATGGTCCTTATCTTTACTCTTCATCCTATGTCATCGGCGGACAATATCCGCGCTTCCACCGCTGCCTGAAGGATCGCACCGGGGTCGAACTGATGATTGCCGATTGCAACGAGATGGCCAAAGACAAAGCCTATTTCAGTCTTGGCGACCTCAACATCAGACCTGATCACGGCATGGCTGCGTGGTCGTTCGATGACAAGGGCTCGGAGTTTTATGACATCCGTTTTCGCGACCTTACGACACTCATCGACACTGACGACCTGCTTGAAAAAACCGCAGGATCAGTCTGCTGGTCGCTGGACGGACAGCATGTGTTTTACACACTGCAGGACGACAATCACCGGCCGTTGAAAACCTATCGCCACACAATGGGTACGAAGCAATCGGATGACGTGTTGGTGTTTGATGAAGCTGACACCGGCATGTTTACAGGTGTTGGCCAGACCCTCTCGGACCGCTTCATTGCCGTCACCGTTCACGACCACGATACGTCTGAATGCTGGTTGATCGACGCCGCAGATCCGATGGGCGAGTTGCGCTGTGTTGCGCCGCGCCAGGCGGGTGTTGAATATGAACTGGACCACCGCGATGACTTGTTTTTCATCAAGACGAACATTGACGGTGCGGAAGACTACAAGATCGTGACGGCCCCTGTTGCTGATCCGTCGCCTCGCAACTGGGTCGATGTTGTTCCGCACCGGCCTGGGATTTTCATCATCAATTCACTCGTGTTGCAGAACTGGTTGATCTGGATGGAGCGCGAGAATGCGCTGCCCCGCATCATGATCCGCAACCTGGAAACTGGCGAAGACCACGAAATTGCCTTTGATGAAGAAGCCTATTCGCTGGGTCTTGGCGACATGCGCGAGTTTGACACGGATATTTTGAGGTTCTCGTATTCATCCCCAACGACGCCGGGCCAGGTGTTTGACTACAACATGCGAACACGCGAACGGGTCTTACGGAAGACCCAGGTTGTGCCGTCGGGGCATGACCCATCGCGTTACGTGACGAAGCGCATTCTGGCTCCGGCCCATGATGGCGAACAGATTCCGATTACACTGCTTTATCGCAAAGGTGCGCGGATCGATGGTTCGGCGCCTCTTTGGCTCTACGGTTATGGTGCCTATGGCATCTCCATGTCGGCAGGATTCAATACGAATATCCTGTCATTGGTTGATCGTGGTTTTATTTATGCGACAGCCCATGTTCGTGGTGGACAGGAACGCGGGCGACGCTGGTACAAATCCGGAAAGCTGGCGCACAAGACCAACACGTTCCTGGATTTCATCGCTTGCGCCGATCACCTGATTGCGAAAAATTATACGACGCGCGGCAATATCGTTGCCCATGGCGGCAGTGCTGGCGGGTTGTTGATGGGTGCCATCGCAAATATGGCCCCAGATTTGTTCAGGGGCATTATCGCAGATGTGCCGTTTGTCGATGCGCTGACAACAATTCTGGATGACACATTGCCTTTAACGCCGCCGGAGTGGCCCGAATGGGGCAATCCGATTGCCGATGTTGCGGCCTATGAGACAATTGCGAACTATTCGCCCTATGAGAATGTGCAACGCCACGCCTACCCTCATATTTTGGCCGAGGGTGGATTGACGGATCCGCGCGTCACTTACTGGGAACCCGCCAAATGGGTGGCCAAACTTCGCACGCACACCACGTCCGACAACCTGATCCTGCTCAAAATCAACATGGACTCTGGCCATGGTGGTGCTTCAGGCCGGTTTGACAGACTGAAGGAAGTCGCGTTCAACTATGCCTTTGGATTGAAGGTGAGCGGGATGATTGATGTTGCTTGATGCCGAAAAGGCGTCGCTGCTGATTGTTGATATGCAGGACAAATTGGTGCCTGCGATGCATGAGTCGACGGGACTGTTGGCAAAGGCCGCAATCCTGATGCGTGCAGCCCAGGACCTTGCAGTGCCTGTCACAATTTCGGAGCACTATCCGAAGGGCCTTGGGCGCACGGTTCCGAATTTGACCCCTAATCAGGCAACTGTTCTCGAAAAAACGGCGTTTTCCTGTTGGCGCGATGACGGTTTGCGGGATCATTTTGTTGCCCTGCATGAGCGCGGTCGCCCGCAGGTGATTGTGTGCGGTGTTGAGGCGCATATCTGTGCGTTACAAAGCTGTATCGACATGGCGCAGGCCGGGTTTGCCGTGTTTGCCGTTGCCGATGCCATGGCGTCGCGCAAACCCGAAAGTGCCGCACTGGCGTTTGACCGGATGCGGATGACCGGGGTGCAGGTTGTGAATACCGAGATGGTGGTGTTTGAACTGGTGGAAAATGCCAAGAGGCCGGAGTTCAAGGGGTTGTCGGCGTTGATCCGCTGAATATGCGGCAACTGGCGGTTTGACTTTCAGTCTTGAAAAGCGCTTTTGTTTGGCTTCATTTTTGGTGGACTGAAACATGACCAAGCAAACGGCATTCAACTGGGAAGACCCGCTCGACTTTGAGAGTTGGCTGACGGACGAAGAAAAAATGATCCGCGACTCGGCGCGGGCGTTTGCGCAGGACAAGTTGCAGCCGCGGGTGAAGCAGGCCTTTCGCGATGAAGTATTTCACCGCGAGATCATGACTGAACTTGGCGCGATGGGGTTTCTGGGCGTCATGGCGTCCGAGGCTCATGGCGGATCGGGTTTGGGCTATGTGGCCTATGGTTTGGCGGCGCGGGAGATCGAGCGGGTGGATTCCGGTTATCGGTCGGCCATGAGCGTGCAGAATTCACTGGTGATGCACCCCATCGAGGAATTTGGCAGTGACGCGCAAAAGAAAAAATATCTGTCGCGCCTGGCCACGGGTGAAATTGTCGGATGCTTTGGATTGACGGAACCTGATGCCGGTTCAGATCCCGGTGGCATGACAACCCGGGCGACGAAAGTGAAGGGTGGATATGTCTTGAACGGTGCCAAAATGTGGATCACCAATTCACCCATTGCCGACATTGCCGTGATCTGGGCCAAGTTTGAAGATGATATTCACGGATTTCTCGTCGAGCGTGGGGCGAAAGGATTTTCCACGCCCGAGATCAAGGGCAAGATCTCATTGCGGGCTTCGATCACGGGGGAGATCGTTCTTGATAATGTAGAAGTTGGCGAGGACGCGCTGCTGCCGAATGCCAAGGGTCTTGGTGGGCCGTTTTCGTGTTTGAACAAGGCGCGGTTTGGCATTGCCTGGGGCGTGATGGGTGCGGCGGAAGACTGCTGGCACCGCGCACGGCAATATGTGATGGACCGCAAGCAATTTGGCAAACCGCTGGCTGCCAACCAGCTGGTGCAGAAAAAGCTGGCGGACATGCAAACGGATATCGCCCTTGGATTGCATGGGTGTTTGGCATTGGGACGCGGATTGGAACGCGGTACGATTGCCCCTGCTGCCATATCGCTGATGAAGCGCAACAATTGCGGCAAGGCGCTGGATGTGGCGCGGATGGCGCGGGACATGCACGGCGGCAACGGCATTTCCGATGAGTATCACGTGATCCGGCACATGGTGAATCTGGAAACAGTCAACACCTATGAGGGCACGCATGATGTGCATGCGTTGATCCTGGGCCGGGCACAGACGGGATTGCAGGCGTTTCAGTAAGAGGTCGTGAGGAATTGACTACGGCGCGAAGGGACCTCTCCCCACTGTTCCAGAGGGCGCTGAACTTCAAGTAGTGATTCAGATACAGCTTATATCCTGTTGTATCTCTTATGCAAACTTCCACATCAGTCGTGCCGCCATGGCGATGCAGACGATGACCAATAACGGGCGAATTAGGCTTGCTCCGTTGCGGATAGCGAGTCTTGCACCCAATTGTGCGCCTGCGAATTGTGCGAGGCCCATCATGAGGCCGAGGCTCCAAATGATTTTTCCACCGAATGCAAACATTAACAGAGATGCGATATTGGACGTGAAGTTGAAAAGCTTGGTGCGGCCTGTTGCGTCAATTAACCCGCACCCAAATAATGAGACGAGTGCGAGCATGAAGAACGATCCGGTGCCGGGTCCGAAGATGCCGTCGTAGAATCCGATCACGGGTGCAAAGCCGAAGGTGAAGGCGCCAGATTTCAATCGTGGATGAGAGGATGCATCGGTGAGGCGTGGTGAGAGCGCGAAGTAAATTGCGATGGCGATCAACAGTACCGGCATGATGGCGGAGAGAAGTTGCGTTGGAGCGTAGGCAATGGCGAGGACGCCGAGGCTTGCTCCGATAAACACCATGATGACTTCCCGGATGTGGTCGCGCGGATTGAGCCTGCCTTTTTTCCAGAATGCGTAAGTGGCGGACGCTGTGCCGAATGTGCCTTGCAGTTTGTTGGTGGCGAGGGCTGCGACGGGATCGAGACCTGCCAGCAAAAGTGCGGGCAGTGCCAGCAGGCCACCGCCGCCCGCGATTGAATCAACAAAGCCTGCTGCAAAGGCCGCAAGGATGAGAAGCGCGAGGACGGAGAATTCGACTTCCATCACGCGTCGGCTTTGAGACCGGCAATCAGTGTCCGGATCATCTGCTCATCGAGGCCGTGCAGAGAAATGTTTGGCGGCGTGCGCTGCGCGAGCTTTAACATGGCGAGACCATGAACCGACGACCAGATTGTAATTGCGGCCTGTGAGGCGCGGCCTGTGCCTGCAACTTGTCCGGTCGCGGATTGCAGTTGGTCCCATGCGCCCATCATGGCGGTTGCGAGATGAGGGGTGACGGAAAGCTGGTCGCGCTTGCCAAACATCAGGCCGTAGACCGCCGGATTCGTTTCGGCAAAGCGCAAATAGGCGCGGCCCATGGCGACGAGGCGACCATCAGGTGTTTGGCTGGAAGCCCGGTCGGCACTGGACGCGATTTCAGCGACGAACCTATCGAAACCTCGGGCGGCGATTTCGGCCAAGAGGTCGCCCAGGGTCGGGAAATGGTGTTTTGGCGCGGCATGGGAGACACCAGCGCGGCGAGCGATTTCCCGGAGGGTGACTGATTCAAAGGGGAGTTCGGCCAAAGCTGATTCTCCGGCGGACACAAGGACTTCTCGTAAGTCTCCGTGATGATAGGGTTTTTTGGAGGCGGTTTCAGTTGGCACCATGTTTCGAAGATAGCAGCTCGCATTGATCTTGACAATGTCAACAAAACTCGTATCTTGACAGTGTAAAGACACCAAGGAGACGCCATGACAGCTTCACAACTCTTTTCGATTGCCAACCCGGTGGCTTTGCTGGGGTGGATCATCCTCATCACTGCCATCTTCTTGAAACGACCGTTCTGGCGGGACGAGGTTGCCGGGCGTTGGATTCCACTGGGGTTGTCGGGCGTCTATTCGGTGTTGATCGCATTCTTCTTTTTTCAGGCCGATGGCGGGTTTGACACGTTGGAAAATGTGCAGAAGCTGTTCACGTCGCCCTGGGCGGCGCTGGCGGGGTGGATTCACTATCTGGCATTTGATTTGTTTGTGGGCGCGTGGATTGCGCGGCGGGTGATGGAGAACGGCTTGCCACGATGGACTCTGGCGGTGTTGTTACCGCTCACGTTCCTGTTCGGGCCCGCGGGCTATCTCGGATTTGAATTCGTCCGGTTGGTGTTTGGCCGTGTGGAGGTGCGCTCATGACGCGGGGAGGACTGTTCCTGCGGGATGCGCGGGATGGAAGTGCGGCTCTTTGGTGGTCTGCGGTCGCCATGTTCGCCGGGTTCCTGGTGTGCAGCGGCATTGCGCTTGTCGATGATCGCTTGCTGATCGGCGTCAGTGTTTGGCAGAAGCCGGCCAAGTTCTTTCTGTCGCTTGCCGTGCAGTTCGTGACCGTCAGTTGGGCATTGTCATTGGTGGCATCACGTTCGCGCGGTGTCCGGTTCGCCATTGGGGCGATGGTAGTTGCTGCCTGGTTTGAACTTGTGATCATTGTGGGCCGCGCGGCACGCGGCGAAGCTTCGCATTTCAATGTGGGCACTCCGCTCGATGCGGCGCTCTATGCCGCCATGGGCGTTGGTGCGGTGACGCTAACATTGACCGCAGCGTCTATCGGCTTTGTGATCTGGTGGCAGCGCCGAAGCGACTTATGGCGTGAAGCAGCGGGGCTCGGACTTATTCTCGGGTCAGTGCTCGCCACGCTGACGGCGGGCTATCTATCTTCGCTGGGAAGTCACTGGATTGGTGGTGACTTCACCGATGCGACAGGGCTGCCGTTCTTTCACTGGTCTACAACAGGCGGTGATTTACGGGTTTCGCACTTTATCGGGTTGCATGCGGCACAGGTTGTGCCATTTGCAGCGATGAGTGGATCGAAGTGGGTGGTTTATGGCACCGCCGTGATCGTCACTGGATTGACAGTTGCTACTTTTATGCAGGCGACTATGGGTGTGCCGTTGTTCCGTCTTTAGTTGGTGTTCGCATAGTTCGGTGATCTTCTCTCTGCCGAAAACACACTGTAGCCATCGATTGTCTGCACTTTCACGCCTCCGAATATGGCTTTCAGCTTGTTGCGATACCAGAGGTCGCGCTTGGTCACCATCCACATGGAACCACCGATTTTCAGGCGGTTGAAGCCCTTTTCAATGAAGTGTTTCGGAACGGCAAAATCGACATGGTAGGGCGGATTGCTGATGATCTTGTCGAAGTCTTTTTCGTGGAAATTCCGAAAGCCATCACTGACACAAGTGTTGATACCGATCAGGCCATTGCGCTCGGCATTGACGCGCGCCACTGCGACGGCTTGCGGGTCAATATCGATCATGTGGACCAGGTCGGACCGGGTTTGGGTTGCGGCAAAAATGCCGACTGGTCCGTAGCCGCAGCCGAGATCGAGGATTTTGTCTGACGGCAAGATGTCGATGGCGGACAGCAAGGCTGCGGTTCCTGCATCCAGGCCCGCAGGCGAAAACAGTGCGGACGTGGTTTGAAACGCCAAGGTTCGCCCCTTGATTTCAATGTCGAACGTTGCCGCCATCATGCTCTCTACTTTTTCCGCCCAACATGAATATCACACTTGGCCACATGTTTACTAAACTTGTGCCGAATTTGGTAACCAGCCAGTAACGCTCACCTCAGGAACCATGACATCGTGAACGGGTCTTAATACTCATCGTGTAGGCCCTGACCGGGGGCTATGACCATGGTGAGCACAAAACTGTCTGCCGTGCATGACAGTGGATTTATCAATCGGCTTGCAGATAATGCTGCGAAGGACACGTGGGGTATTGTTGCGTGCAAAGCTGACCGCACAATCGTTTGGGCAAATGCGACTGCACATGACCTGCTGCTGCAAGGTGGGGAAACACTGATCGGGCAGTCCTTTGACACCAATCCGCACCTGCCACTGGCCGATTGTCGCGGCTTGCAAAAAATTGTGCGAACCGATGGTTCGAATTTCTGGATCTTTGCGACAAACCGGCCCTTTGAAGATGTCACCTTGATTTCATTTTCGGATGCGAGCGAAGTCGCACACCATATTTCTTCGCTGTCATACGAAGAAAGCATTTGGCGCAACGCCATTCAATCTGCCGGTCACGGCGTTTGGGATTACAACGCCAGCAATGTCGCGCAATTCCAGTCCGATGAATGGAAGCGCATGCGCGGCTTCCCGACTGACAGACCCATCGCCGACACTTATGACAAATGGGAAGCACGGCTGCATCCCGAAGATGTTCCTTCAGTCAGAGAACATGTACGCAGACACAATGCCGGTGAAGTGGACACCTTCGCTTTCGAATATCGCGAACGGCTTCCTGACGGAAACTATGTCTGGATTCTGGCGACTGGCAAGGTTGTGGAAAAGAACGCGAAGGGTATCCCAACGCGAATTGTCGGGACTGATATCAACATTTCGCAATTGAAAGCTGACGAGCAAAAGCGCCGCTACGACAGTCAAATGGTTCATGATGCGCACGTTGCCGAACTTGAGAAAGCGCAACAGTGCACGGAGGCCGCGAGACAGATTGCGCATGTGCTGTCGCGACAAGACCCGTTGACGCAACTGGATAACCGCCGCGTTTTTTCCGAGGAAATCGCCACACTGACCATGACCGACGATAAAAGTTTGGCGTTTGCGGTGCTGGTCGTCGATCTTGATCGCTTCAAACCCGTGAACGACCTCTATGGCCATACCGTTGGTGACTTGATTTTGAAAACAGCGGCTGAACGTTTGGTGCAAGCCGCCGGGAGAAACAGCCTGGTTGCCCGGCTTGGTGGCGACGAGTTTGGCATTATTCTGCGGCCGTCAGATGTGCCTGTCCGTGACGCTGCAACGGACTGTGCAAGATCCTTGATCGGGGCATTGAGCGAGCCCGTTCGCATTGGCAGTTTCGAAGTCGAGATCGGCGCAAGTGTTGGCATTGCCCTGTATCCCGACCATGGTCGTCATCATCATTCGCTTTTCCAACACGCGGATATGGCGCTTTATGACATCAAACAATCGCTTAAAGGCCGCTTTCAACTTTACTCAGCTGAAATCGGGCAAGTGGCGGAAGACAAGGCGTCACTCGAAACGGCCGTGCGCCAAGCGATTGCGGGAAATCATATCATTCCCTATTTTCAACCGATCATTGACCTCAAAACACGCAAGGTCTCAGCGCTGGAAATCTTGTCGCGGTGGACCAGTGACACATTTGGCAACGTTTCTCCTGACAGGTTCATTCCCATCATTGACCACTTCAACATGATGCCACGACTGACCACATCCATCCTGGAAAAAGCATGTATTGCGGCACGCGATTGGCCCGACGACGTGGCACTTTCAATCAATCTTTCGGCCAAGGAAGTTTGCGATCTTTCAACACCTGTGCGACTTCTGAAAGTGTTGCGGAAATGCGCCATGCCACCGACACGGCTGAAGGTTGAGGTTACCGAGCAGGCGTTGATGCATGACATGGGAACGGCAAAAGAAGTCATCGGTGCCATGCGCAAGTGTGGCATCAAGGTGATGCTGGACGACTTTGGTGCCGGTTATGCGGGCCTGGGGTATCTTCGTGAATTGCACTTTGACAGCATCAAAATCGACAGGTCGTTCGTCATGTCTGCCTTGAAACAGAAGGAATCGGCGCAGATTGTCACAGCCATTCAAACGCTGGCCAAGCACCTTGACCTTGAGACGGTTGCCGAAGGCATCGAAGATGAGCCAACCTCGCGGTTTCTGACGCGTATTGGATGTCATTTTGGACAAGGCTACCATTTTTCGCGACCTCTGCCCGCCGGTGAGGTTGCCCATGTTCTGCATGGCCTGAATGCGCCAGAGGCAAAATCAGCCTGAGCCTTTCCTTGCAGGTGTGGGGCTGAACGACTAGATTGGGATATCCACCCACCAAAGGAGACTCCCATGGCCCTTGAACTGCCTCCCCTGCCCTATGCTTATGATGCGCTTGGACCCTATATGTCCAAGGAAACCCTCGAATTCCATCATGACAAGCATCACATGGCTTATGTCACCAACGGCAACAATTTGCTGAAGGATTCGCCGCTGGCGTCGGCTTCGTTAGAGAACATCTGCAAGGCGGCATTTGCTGAAAAGGCGCAAGGCCTGATCAACAATGTCGGTCAGCACTATAACCACAATCATTTCTGGAACTGGATGAAGCCCAATGGTGGCGGCAAGAAGATTCCAGGCAAACTCGAAAAAGCCATTGAGAGTGATCTTGGTGGATATGACAAGATGCGCGCTGATTTCGTGCAGGCCGGACTCACACAATTCGGGTCGGGCTGGTGCTGGATTGCGGTGAAGGATGGCAAGCTGGGCATCACCAAAACAGCGAACGGCGAGAATCCGCTGATGCACGGTGCGTCGCCCATTCTCGGCTGCGATGTGTGGGAGCACAGCTACTACATTGATTATCGCAATGCGCGACAGAAGTATCTGGAAGCGTTTGTCGACAATCTGGTGAACTGGGATTATGTGAGCGAGATGCACGCGAAGGCCTAACACCTGTTGTGATCATTTACGACGTGTCAGCCCCCGCTACTGGCGGGGGTTTTCTTTTGCGCCTCGATTGACAGGAATGGGAATCGACTGAACGTTCGACTAGTAATGCGGCATGTGGAACGCCTTCAAAACCATTCTTTCCGATCGGCTGATCTGCGTTGTCACACTCACCATGCTGGTGCTTGGTTTCACTTTTGCATCCACCTTCCCTTATCTTTCGATCATCTTTGTCCAGCAAATGGGACAACCGGAACGGCATTATTCCCTCTTGATGGTTGCCATGTCAGTGACCGGGATGTTGTCCGGGCTGGTGCTGGGTTATCTTTCGGACTTTGTCAAAGATCGGCGCCGCATGATTATCGGAACGTTGATTATTGGTGCCATCGCGGCAGCTATTTTCTTTGTGTGGCCAAGTGTGTGGACCTTTATCATTTGCGCCTTGGTGTTGCGACCCGCGTCGTCCAACGCATTTAATCTCTTGTTTGCGACGATCCGGGCACACACAGCGCCAATGGGCACGCTGGAAGCAACATCCATCAATTCCATGGTGCGGACCATCTACGCACTGTCATGGATCCTGGTGCCGGGCCTCGTTGGTTCTTACATCGCTGTCAGCGGAAACGCGTCCGACAGTTTTGCTTTTGCCAGTGCGGCGTTTCTGATGTGCGCCGTTCTGTATTATTTCTTTGGCGTGGCGAGCGGGCGAGGCGAAGGCAGTGCGGCCGTTCCGAGCCTTGCGGACGCATTCAAGTTGCTCAGTTCATCTTTTCTGCTTGTTCGTGTTGTTGCCATCGCGCTCATCAACAGTGCACATGCACTGTTGGCCGCCCTTCAGCCCTTGCTTGTTCTTTCACTTCCCGGGGGATCGACAACCGATGTGGGCATTCTGGCCGGACTTACGGCGGGACTTGAAATGCCGATCATGATTTTTGCCGGCATGATGTTGCGGCGCTGGCCCACATGGAAAATCATTGTGGCGGGTGGATTGGTCCACACCATCTATCTCGTGGTGCTTTGGTTCGTATCGTCGCGCTGGCAACTCTACAGTATTTCCGTTCTGAATGCTGCGGGTGCGGCGGTGTTGCTGACACTGCATCTGAGTTACATGCAGGAATTGATCAATGACAGGCCCGGGCTTTCCACGTCGTTGATGAGTGTTGTCAGTGTGATCTCCGTAGGGATCAGTGCGCTGGTGTTCGCGGCGGGGTCAATCTACTCTGGTTACTCCGCTACGCCTCTCATAGGTGCCGCTGTCGTTCTGGGTGGTTGCGCCCTGCTGGTCAAGCTGGACGCGGGCAGGCTATCGCGTTAACCTGAGGTCCAGCAATGATCACGGCCAAAAGACCAAGCATTTTCACATTGCCGATGATCGGCTGGAAGGAGCATGTCAATCTTCCAGCTCTTGGGCTGAACGGGCTGACAGCGAAGATTGATACGGGCGCCCGGAGTGCTGCACTTCATGCGGAAGATATCGCCATCAGGGGCAAACGCGTGCGCTTTTCGGTGCCGATCAATGGCCGGAGATACTGGCAAGACGCACCGCTTGCCGGTGTCAAACGCGTCAAGAGTTCAAGCGGACACACAGAATCGCGGGCCATGATCATCACCGAGGTGGTCATCGGCGTCTACAAACTGGATATCGAAGTGACACTCACGGATCGAACCGACATGGGCGTGCCCATGCTGCTGGGGCGGGCATCGGTGCGCGGGCATTTTGTTGTCCATCCCGGAAAATCATTTATCCTGAGCCGCAAAGCAAGGAAACGGACATGAAAATCGCGCTGCTGACCCGCAATGCCAAACTCTATTCCCACCAACGCATCATTGAGCAGGCGGTGTCGCGGGGACATGACATCGTGCCGATTGACTACCTGCGGTGCTACATGAACATCACATCGCGCAAACCTGAACTGCGTTTCATGGGCGAAAAGCTGACAGGGTTTGATGCCGTCATTCCACGCATTGCCGCGTCGCATACATTCTATGGACTGGCCGTGTTGCGGCAGTTTGAAATGATGGGGGTTTATCCGCTCAATGAATCCGTGGCTATCGGGCGATCGCGCGACAAGTTGCGGTCACTGCAAATCCTGGCGCGGGACGGCGTTGGCTTGCCGGTTACGGCGTTTGCAAACAACACCGGACCTGCCGATGAGATCATCGACATGGTGGGTGGTGCGCCCGTCGTGATCAAGCTTTTGGAAGGCACGCAAGGGATCGGTGTGGTGCTGGGTGAAACGCACCGGTCAGCGAAATCTGTCATCGACGCCTTTCACGGTGCCAACGTCAACATTCTGGTGCAGCAATTCATCAGTGAGGCCAATGGCAAGGATATTCGTGCATTCATCGTCGGTCGCAAAATTATAGCGACCATGGAACGGTCCGGCCCTGAAGGTGAGTTCCGTTCCAACCTGCACCGGGGCGGGACGGCACAGAAGGTTGAGATGACTGCGGCTGAAAAAACAGCTGCACTCAAAGCCGCAAAGGCCATGGGGCTCAATGTTGCGGGCGTAGATGTTTTGAGATCGAATTCCGGACCCGTTGTTATTGAAGTAAACTCTTCACCCGGACTGGAAGGTATTGAAAATGCAACAGGAAAAAACGTAGCTAAGGCGATCATCGAATTTCTTGAAAAAAATGCGCGGCCCGGACGCACGCACACACGGGGCAAAGGATGAGTGACTTTGAAATTGGTGGCGTGAACGTCGAGGCTGGCAGCGCCCGGACCATTGATCTTCAAGTTTCAAATCTCGCCAACAGCATGCCGATGAAAATGCCTGTGCATGTGGTGCATGGTGCAACGGCCGGACCTGTGTTTTTTATTTCAGGTGTGGTTCACGGCGATGAAATTCAGGGCGTGGAAATTGTCAGGCAGGTTCTGAAACAGGTTCGGAACATGCCGCTCTGCGGAACTCTGCTTGCAGTGCCCATCGTCAACAGTTTTGGCTTTCTCAATCACTCACGCTACCTGCCGGATCGTCGCGATCTCAACCGTTCGTTTCCGGGGTCTGACCATGGATCGCTGGCCAGTTTGCTGGCTGACCTGTTCTTCCGTGAGGTGGTGCAGCGTTCGCAGTATGGCGTCGATATTCATACGGCGGCCTTGCATCGCACAAATCTGCCGCAGGTTCGCATTGCGCCTGACGATGAGGATTTGAAAACCCTGGCGCTGGCTTTTGCACCTCCTGTGGTGCTGACTTCCAAGCTGCGAGAAGGGTCACTGCGGTTGAGTGCCAAAGACGCCGGTATCAAAGTTCTGCTTTATGAGGCGGGTGAAGCCTTGCGATTTGAACTGGGCGGGATTGAGAAGGGCGTGAAAGGAATCTTGCGCGTCATGAAGTCGATTGGCATGATCGCTGATGCGCCAGCTGTATTGCCGTCTGCGTCAACCGCACTTCTGTCGTCGAGCACATGGGTTCGTGCGCCAGAAGGTGGGATCCTGCATTCGGTGCGGCGCGTTGGTGATCGTGTGGGGAAACTGGAGCCCATCGGCGTGATTTCCGATCCGTTAGGGGAGGATTCAGTTTCGGTTGTCGCGGAGGATGATGGCATCATCATCGGCTGCACAAACCTGCCCATCGTCAACAGGGGCGATGCGTTGTTTCACATCGCACGCATCAAGACAAAAGGCCGCTCGTCCGTTCAGTCTGTGCCGGATGAGGATGAAATCATTTAGGACGCGTTCATGGGCGGTAATGGGTAGGAGTTTGCTTTTTCGCCCCACACTTCTTTCACACGTGCATCACGGCCGCAGCCTTTGCGGTAATTGGCGTAAGCCACTGATTGCTTGATGATGCCAAATCGTGTGACCCTCAAGCCATCGCCCATATAATAATTCTGGTGATAATCCTCAGCGTCGGCAAAGGTTGTGAAGTCCTTGATGGGTGTTACCACTTTTGCGCCCAAGTCCTTTTCGGCTCGGGCAATTGCCGCTTCAGCTGATGCGCGTTGTGCTGGCGTCATTGGAAAGAGTGCGGAGATATAACTGTCGCCGCGGTCACAGAACTGGCCACCATCATCGGTTACGTCAATGGTGCGCAGGAAGTGATTGACCAAGACATCGTAACTCACAACAGCATTGTCGAACGTGATCTTGACGGCTTCCTGATTGCCCTCGTGATTTTCATAGGTGGGATTGGCAATCGTGCCACCAGCGTAACCCGATGTTGTGGACAGAACGCCTTTGACGTGATCCATGTCCTTTTCGACGCACCAGAAACAGCCGCCTGCAAAAACGGCAGTTTCAGTCTCGGCACTTGCGGGCATCGTGGCAAGCGTTGTGAGGGCGGCGGCAATGATCAGTGGGCGCATCGTTAAAACTCCTGTGTTTCTAACATACGCCTCCTGCGCCTGCGCGACCAGTCAAACCCACACACTGTTGCGTGATCAAGCGTGAGGTTAGCGCCGCGTTAAGCTTCCCAAGATGCCACGGACAAGTGCGTTGCCGATGCTTCTGGCGACTTGCGAACCGAGTGTGCGACCGACGCTTGAAGCCGCGTTCTTGACAAAGCGGTCAGTGGCGGATTCGCGTTCACGTGGGGCCGCGCGCGCTGCCTTGGCTTCCACTTTTGCCTGTTGGATTTCCGCTTTTTCCGCCGTGCGCTGCTTTGCCTTGCCAGACAGTTTTTCATAGGCCGAGTCCCGGTCCACGACCTCTTCGTATTGACCTGCCACGGGTGAGTCTTTGATCAATCTGGCCCGGTCAGCCGCGTCAATAGGGCCGAGTTTCGACGACGGTGGACGGATCAGGGTGCGCTCCACCATGGTCGGCACACCTTTGGGATCGAGCACGGAGACCAATGCCTCGCCCTTGCCCAATTCAGTGATGGCTTCTTCGGTTTTGAATTTCGGATTGGGGCGGAATGTGGTGGCCGCCACCTGGACTGCCTTTTGTTCACGGGGCGTGTAGGCGCGCAGTGCGTGTTGCACGCGGTTGCCCATTTGAGCCAAGACGGATTCCGGAATGTCGAGCGGGTTCTGGGTTACAAAATAAATGCCAATGCCCTTGGACCGGATCAGCTTCACTGTCTGTTCGATTTTTTGCAAAAGGCCCGGAGGTGCATCGGCAAACAAGAGGTGGGCTTCATCGAAGAAGAAAACCATCTTTGGTTTCTCGGGATCACCCACTTCCGGCATTTCCTCAAAGAGTTCAGACAAAAGCCAGAGCAGGAATGTGGCATAAAGTTGTGGCGAACTGATCAGTTGGTCAGCAGCGAGCACATTCATGTAGCCGCGGCCATCGCGGGTGGTGCGCATGAGGTCCTTGATATCGAGTGCGGGCTCGCCAAAGAATTTGTCGCCCCCCTGCTCTTCTATGACAACCAGGCGACGCTGAATCGCGCCAATGGTCACGTCGTTGATGTTGCCATAGTCGGTGGTGAGTTCCTTGCCGCGATCACCCAGATCCCTGAGTAAAGCCCGCAAGTCTTTCAGGTCCAAAAGGGCGAGACCTTCTTCGTCGGCAATCTTGAAGGCGATGTTGAGCGCACCCTCCTGTGCCTCCGTTAGGCCCATGAGCCGCGATAGCATCAGGGGACCCATTTCGGAAATGGTGGTGCGGATCGGATGTCCCTGCTCGCCAAACAAATCCCAGAATATGGTTGGTGTTTCGGCGAAATCATAATCCTTCATGCCAATCTTTTTGGCGCGTTCGATGAGGAAATCCTTGGGTTCGCCTTTGGCCCCAATGCCAGACAAGTCACCTTTCACATCCGCTGCAAAAACCGGCACGCCGGCTGCACAAAATCCTTCGGCCATGATCTGCAAGGTGACCGTCTTGCCGGTTCCGGTGGCGCCCGTGACCAAGCCATGACGGTTGGCGAGTGCGAGATAGAGCACTTCATCCTTGTCGCCTTTACCCAGGAAGATCGATGCATCAGCCATAATTTGTTCCTTGTATTGTCTTTGTCAGTGCGCCGTCTTGTGCTCTAAATGCAGGGATAAATCAAATGGACTTGTCAATTTATGCATGACCTGATGGCCCAGATATCCAATCAATTGGCGATCTCTCCCGAACGCACCGAAAAAGCTGTCGGCATGGTCCTCAATCTCATCCAAACGCAAGGCAATGGCAGTGTTGTGGCAGAACTCTTTTCCAAGCTTGATGGAGCCGAGGCGCTGGCGACGCGCAGTGGGAGCGGTAGCGGCCTGATGGGTAAAATGGCGGGGGGCATGATGGGCGGACCTCTGGCGGCTATTGCCAAGATGCAGTCGCTGGGGATTTCGATGGAGCAAAACAAGATTATTACTGCGCATGTACTAGACCATGCGCGGCGGGTTGCGGGAGACGCATTGGTGAGATCGGCTGCGTCCAACATTCCAGGATTGAGCGGGTATCTGTGATGAAACAAGTGGTGCTTACCCGGCGGTCTTTATTGGCCTTGGCAATTGCAACGGGATCGGCTTCCGCACAGCAGCGATTGCAGCCCGGTGCTTCATTGCAGGCTGCCATCGATGAGGCTGCTGATACGACAGGCGTTGTTCAGCTGGGACGTGGCGTCTTTGATGCCGATGCGTTGCGCATTGCGAAACCTGTCAACGTGACAGGCATCCCAGGCCATACGATCTTGCGCGCGAAACAGGACAGCATATTTCACATCAACGCAAAAAATGTCACGTTGAGCGGGCTCACACTTTCGTCCCAGAGCAAAGCGGGCTCTTTGGTGGCGGCGAGTGAATGTGAGAATTTGCGGATCGAAGCATGCGACTTCAAAGGTGCCTTGCATGGTCTCGATCTCCAGAAATGTTCCGGCAACATCACGGGGAACACATTTTCCCTGCAAGAAGGTACGGGCATTTTCAGCGTTGACGGCAGAGGCATGCAAATATCCGGCAACACGATATCTGACATCGGTAACAACGGCATTCAGGTTTGGACCAGCGCTGAAGGTGAAGATGGAACAATTGTTGCAGACAACCGCATTTCACGAATCGATGCCCGCGACGGCGGCAACGGACCCAATGGCAATGGCATTGTTGTGTTCCGCGCGGCCTATGTGAATGTCGCAAACAACAGGATTTCCGACACGGCTTTTTCTGCGATCCGTTGCAACTCCGGCGACAATATCCAAATTTCGGGGAACTCGATTTCACGGTCTCGCGAAGTGGCCATCTACGTTGAATTTGGATTTCAGGGAGCGGTTGTTGCCAACAACCTGTTGACAGATGTGGCGTTCGGAATTTCAGTCACCAATTTTGATGTCGAGGGGCGATTGGCAAGCGTTACCGGCAATGTCATCCGCCGGGTCACCGGTGGAACGTCAGCGGGTGTGACTGTTGGTGGAGCCATTCATTGCGAGGCCGACACGGCTGTCGCCAACAACGTCATCGAGGACGCAAAGGACTTTGGCATCAGCATGGGATGGGGCGACAAATGCCGCAATCTTTCGGCGACCGGAAATCTCATCCGTGATGCTGGCGTGGGAATTGTTGTTTCAGTCACCAAGGGAGCCGGGAAGATCCTGGTCGCCAACAATCTGATTGCCGGGGGCAAGCTGGCCATTCAAGGTGCTGATTATGAGACCAACAAGCCTGGCGATCTCCTGGCCAAGGGCGCTGTTGTTCCCAAGCACATCACGCTGACAAACAATGTCAGAGAGACTTAGAGCGAACAGCACCTACTTCAAGACCGCGCCAGTTCTTCAATCTCTTTTCTGAATATCGGTGAAGTGACGCACGCTCATCGTCAGTCCAAGAATCAAGACTTGCGAGTACTGAAGCAATGGCGACTTCGGCGGCGCGAACGGCACCATCGTCGATCTTGAGACTGAAGCCCAGTCCGGCATGGGGAATGCATCCGCAATATACGCCTTCGGCGCCGACCTTGATGAACACGCGCGGGACGTCTTGCATGACAAGGGTATCAAATCCTTTGCTGCCCGCAACCATGAAGGGGTTGGCCTTGACTGCCGCCGTTATTTCACGACCTGCGGCATGCTCGGGAGAGGCAAGTCGCGCAAATCCTTGTGCCAGGTTTTGCAATGGCACGGCCCATGTGGGGGCGGAGCAACCATCAATGCCCATGGGCGCTGACTTCAAATCAACGTCGCACAACTTGGTGATGGTGGCCGCCACATGCTTTTGCACAGGATGCGAAGGATCCGTGTAGCCATGGAGGTCGGCACCGATATGTTTGGCCAATGCCAACATGCCGGCATGTTTTCCGGAGCAGTTATTGTGCAGGGCGGATGGCTTCATATGGTTGAGCAGCAAGTGATCCGAAGCCTCGCGCGATGACGGCAAATGGGCACCACAGGCGAGGCAGGTCTCTGCAATTCCTGACTTCCTTAGAATCGATTGCGCCACAGCAACGTGTTCAGGTTCGCCATTGTGAGATGCGCAGCAGAGGGCGATTTCTCTATCATCGAGATCGAACGCGCGCGCCGCGCCGGAGTCGATGAGAGGTATACATTGAAACGCCTTGATCGCGGACCTCGGAAAAATGGGGCGTGTGATGTCACCACTGGCGACAACTTGTACACCGCGGGCATCGGCAACGACAAAGGCACCGCGATGTTGACTTTCGACAGTGTTGCCACGGGTGACTTCGGCGAGAACCGGATTTTCCATTTTTTATCCTGGCATGCGTGACTTCAATCGATCACGTGCTGATTTTAGTTGTTCACGGCGATTAGGCCGACCGAGCAGTTTGCGAAAACCGTCACGCCGTTCATGTATGGATGCAATGGCAAGACCCATGGGAACACCAGTTTCAACCAACAGCGCCTCGCCCAGCTGCAAACTTGATTCCACAGTTTCAGGAACTGCTTCCGTTGCGCCCGACTCATAGAGGCGCATGGCGTGTTTCTCATCGCGGGCACGCGCAATGATTTTCAGATCGGGCCGCATGGCACGGGCAATTTTGACAATATCGTCGGCGCGGACCGGATTGTTCATGGTGATGGCCAAGGCCTTGGCTTGCTGCAAACCACATTTCTTGAGAAACTCAATGCTGGTGGCATCACCGAAGAAAACCGGCTGCCCATTCTTGCGTTCACGTTCAACGATGGCAGTGTCACCGTCAGACGCAATATACGGAATATTGTGCTCCTTGAGCATGGACGCGACGAGTGTTCCCACACGGCCAAATCCAGCAATGATGACATGTGACGAGATTTCAGATGGAGGCGAGACGAGTTGCGCCGGTGCCGGAGTCTGGGCCATGGATTTTCGAAAGTATTGCGCCATGCGTGCAATGGGTGGAATGGCCATCATGGTCAATGTCACGAGGAGCAATGGTTCTCTTGTTTCGGATAAGCTCATCAATCCTGATGCCACGGCTGCAGTGAGTATGACGATGGCGAATTCACCACAGGGGCCCAGCAACGCGGCTGATTCAAAGGCCGAACCAGGCCCAACACCAAATATGCGTGCCAATGCAAAGATGATTGCCGACTTGACGGCAACCAAGGCCAGGGCCATGCCAATGATGCGCAGCGGTGAATCCGCCAAGCCACCGAGATCAAGGCTCAAGCCGACAAGCAGGAAGAATGCGCCAAGCAGAATGCCTTTGAACGGTTCGATGATGGCTTCGATGGCGCGGCGATATTCGGTTTCAGCCAGCATCAACCCGGCGATAAACGCGCCGAGCGACATGGACAGGCCGACGGCAGTGGCCAGAGCTCCGGTGCCCACTGCGATGAACAATACGGCGGCCATGAAGAAATCCGTGTTGCCGGATTTTGCAACCATTTTCAAAATGGGACGCAGCGCGTAACGACCCACAAGTACAATGAACAAGAGGGCGGCCAGTGCCTGTACCAAGGCCTGCAAGACGCCGACGAAGAGACTGCCTTCGGTGTTGGTCGACATCAAGCCCACGAGCATCAACATGGGAATGACTGTCAGATCCTGCATCAGAAGCACCGCGAAGCTGACGCGGCCTGCTTGTGTACCCAAGCGTTTTGAATCAGACAGGAGTTGGATCACGATTGCTGTGGACGACAGTGAAAATGCCATGCCCAGAATGACGGACTGGCGCGGCGTATAACCTACAGCACTGGCGGCAAACGCAATGATCAACAGGCTTGCCAACACTTGCAATCCACCGAGGCCGAAGACAAAGCGCTTCATGGTGTTGAGACGTTCGAGGGAGAGTTCGAGGCCAATCAGAAACAGCAGGAAGACGACACCCAGCTCAGCCAGGTACGTGAAATCAGCATTCGTTGAAAAAGCCATGACATCGAGGGCAGGCCAGATTTTTGCCAGGTTGCCGATGACATCGGGGCCGAGCAAAATGCCGACAATGAGATAACCCAAGATGGAACTGATGCCGAGGCGCACGAGCAGGGGCACGATGATTCCCGCTGTGCCCAGCACCAAGAGAATTTCCTTGTAGTGTATGATTGATTCCAACTGTGAGGCCGCCTGATGGTGATTTGCGACCAGTGTAGAGGAAGATCGGGCAAAGCTCAAAAAATATGGCGTCAGGCCAGAAGTTTCCGGACGGCGTCTTTCCAGCCGGCATATTTTGCATCACGTTCGGCGGGCTTCATTTTTGCCGTGAAACGCTTGTCGCGCTTCCACTGTTTGGCGAATTCCTCCGGTGGCGGGAGAAGGCCGACATGCAATCCAGCAAGATAGGCGGCACCCAGAGCGGTTGTTTCAAGAACCTTTGGCCGGTCAACAGGAGCATCCAAGATGTCAGCGAGACACTGCATGGTCCAGTCAGACGCAGTCATGCCGCCATCGACGCGAAGGACTGTGTCGCCGGTGCTGCCCCAGTCTTTTTGCATGGCGTCGAGGAGATCGCGAGTTTGATAGCAGACAGATTCAAGAGCCGCGCGGGCCAGTTCCTTCTTGGTGGTGGCGCGCGTCAGGCCGAAGAGGGCACCACGGGCGTCGGCGTTCCAATAGGGAGCCCCCAGACCGACGAAAGCTGGCACCAGATAGACGCTCTGTTTTGGGTCGGACGTGCTGGCGAGTTTGCCAGTTTCGGAGGCCGATTTGAGGATGGCAAGACCATCGCGCAACCACTGCACGGCCGCACCGGCGATAAATATGGCCCCTTCCAGGGCATAGGTTCGTTTGCCGTTGAGTTGATAAGCTACGGTAGTGAGCAATCGGTTGTTTGAGGGCACAGCCCTGTCGCCGGTGTTGAGAATCGCAAAACAACCCGTGCCATATGTGGATTTCATCATGCCCGGCTTGAAACAGGCCTGACCAATTGTGGCTGCCTGCTGATCACCGGCAACACCGCCAATGGGTATCTTTGCGCCAAAGAACTGTTCCTTGGCCAAGCCAAAATCTGCGGCACAGTCCTTGATTTCGGGCAGCAGATTGCGCGGAATATTCAGTATACGGAGCAGTTCGTCGTCCCATGTGCCGTTGTGAATATTGTACAGCAGCGTGCGCGACGCGTTGGTGGCATCGGTGACATGGGACGCGCCTCCCGTGAGCCGCCAGATCAGGAAGGTATCAATGGTGCCAAAAGCAAGGTCGCCTGCTTCTGCTTTTGCCCGCGCGCCTTTGACGTGGTCGAGGAGCCAGGCCACTTTGGTGCCGGAAAAATAGGGATCCAGCAGCAGTCCGGTTTTCTTCGTGAAGAGCGGCTCGTGGCCTGCATCTTTCAGCGATTTGCACATATCGGCGGTGCGGCGATCCTGCCAAACAATGGCCTTGTGGATGGGTTTTCCTGTCTTGCGGTCCCAGATGACGACGGTTTCGCGCTGGTTGGTGATGCCGATGGCGCGAATGTGGACAGGCTTCGCCTTGGCCTTCCTGATGGCTGCCTTGCAGACCGCAAGAACCGATTTCCAGATTTCTTCCGCGTCGTGTTCCACCCAACCTGATGCCGGATAATACTGCCTGAACTCCTGCTGGCCGACACCTTTGGGATTCAGTTTGCTGTCAAAGACGATAGCGCGCGAAGATGTGGTGCCCTGATCAATGGCGAGGATGAAGTCTGGCATTGTACCCCCTGTCAAGCCAACGCGCGCGATGTTGCCGACGCCTGCTGGCCCGCAAGATAGTCGCGCAATGCGTTTTGGTCATCCAGTTTCATGTGAAGACCGAGTTTGGAGCGACGCCACAAGATATCATCTGCGGTTTGCGCCCATTCGTTTTCTTTCAGATAGGCAATCTCGCGCTCGGATAGCGGGCCAAACATCTGACCCATGTCGCCGAGAAAACGTGCGCCTGACAACATACCATCGAGGTCGGTTCCATAAGCGCGGAACAACCGCAGAACTTCATGTGGTTTCAGAAATGAATATTGTTTTTGCAGCTCAACGATACGGGACGCCACATCGGCTACGGCAATGTTTCCACCCGGCAGCTTCGAACCCGCCGTCCACGGTCCCTTGGCACCTGGAAAAAATTGCTGCAGCTGTTCCAATGCTGATTCTGCCAGTCGCCGCGCTGTGGTAATTTTTCCACCAAAAACTGAAAGTACCGGCGCACCGCCCGTTGGATGATCGAGTTTCAAAACATAGTCCCGCGTGGCTTCCTGGGCCTTGCTGGCACCGTCATCATAAAGCGGGCGGATACCGGAATAGGACCAGCGGACACTCTCTTTGGTGACCGGTTTCTTGAAGTATTCACTGACTGACTTCAGCATATAGTCACGTTCATCGTCGGTCATCGAAGGCTTGCCCGGATCGCCCTTGTGGTCTTCGTCGGTGGTGCCGATCAGGGTGTAGTTGTACTCGTAAGGAATGGCAAAACAGATGCGGCCGTCGGCGTTCTGGAAGATGTAGCAGCGGTCGTGGTCAAAGAGTTTATCCACGACGAGGTGACTTCCCTTGACCATCCTGATCTTGTCGGGATCATTTCTGCCCATGACCGCGCCAAGCACCTGGCTGACCCAAGGGCCTGCGGCATTGACGATGGCTTTTGCGCGAATGGTTTCGGTTTTTCCGGCGTTGTCGATGGCGATTTCCCACACGCCATCGACGCGGCGGGCCGACAGGCATTTTGTGCGGGTATGAATCTCGGCGCCGAGTTGACGCGCAGCCCGGGCATTGAGAACAACAAGCCTCGAGTCTTCAACCCAACAGTCGGAATATTCATAGCCGTGGATGAACTCTGGTTTCAGCGGTTGGCCGGTTATGTCTGTTCGGAAATCCACACTCCGTGTTGGCGGCAGAATTTTTCGCCCGCCGAGATGATCGTAGAGAAAAAGCCCGAGCCTGATCAGGGCCCGCGGTCGCAGGCCCGCATGGTGAGGCAAGACAAAGCGGAGCGGCCAAATGATGTGAGGTGCTGCATTTAACAGGACTTCGCGTTCAATCAGGGCTTCGCGCACCAGCCTAAATTCATAGTGCTCGAGATAGCGCAGACCACCGTGAATGAGTTTGGTCGAGGCGGAGGACGTGCCCGATGCCAGGTCATTCTGTTCAGCGAGACATACTTTCAGCGCGCGGCCTGCAGCGTCACGCGCAATGCTGGTGCCATTGATGCCACCGCCAATGATGAAGATGTCAAATGTCGTCATGGGACATCCCGGACCAGTTCGAGACGCGGTCCGACTTCGACCACTTCGAGACGTACCGATTTCTCGCGACAGACGTCCACGATGGCGTCGGGCGGCATCAGGTCCGTCACGAACACGTCCACCTGTGACAGGTGGCCGATGCGCACGGGTGCAGAGCGCGTGAACTTCATGGCGTCAGATACCAGCATGACATTGCGCGAATTGTTCATGATGGCCTGGGCGGCACGGACTTCGCGGGTGTCAAAATCGAGAAGCGCACCATCGTTATCGATGGCTGACACGCCCATGACGGCATGGTCCACCTTAAAGTGCCCAATGGCCTCGACTGCCGATTCGCCCACGATGCCACCATCGGAGCGGCGAACTGATCCGCCGACGACAATCACGTCGATGCGGGGGCACGGCAGAAGTATGGAGGCCACGTGAAGGTTGTTGGTAATGACCAACAGGCCTTCGTGATGAACGAGGGCCCGCGCCACTTCTTCGGTGGTCGTGCCGATATTGATGAACAGCGAGCAGTTGTTGGGAATCAGGCTCGCAGCATGGATGCCAATGGTGCGTTTTTCGCCAGCAGCGATTTGGCGGCGGGCTTCGTAGGCCACGTTTTCCACACCAGAGGTCAGCATGGCACCGCCATGGGTGCGGGACAATAATCGGGCCTCGCACAGGTCGTTGAGATCCTTGCGAATGGTTTGGGGTGTCACTGCAAATCGTTCGGCCAGATCATCGACACCAACGCTGCCGGATTGCCGCGCGATGCTCAGAATCTGGTGTTGACGTGCTGACAGTGGATACACTTGGGAGGACCTCGAACTTTTGCGGGCGCATTCGTTTTATTTCATTTATTTTCGTATAGCGCAATATCGAACCATACGTGAATCTGAATTTACCCTATTGACGTTCGTTTATTTTCGTTTGATAGTTTGTTTAGGCGCGTTAACCAAAAGAGCGCTATTGAAATGGAGGAACCCCCAATGAAACTCAGATTGTTGGCTACGGCAGCAACTGCCATGTTTGCGTTTGCGACGCCAAGTTTTGCAGACATGGACGCTGCCAAGAAGTGGATCGATAGCGAATTTACAATTTCGGCCCTCAGCAAAGAGGACCAAATGAAAGAAATGGAATGGTTCATCAAGGCTGCTGAGCCGTTCAAAGGCATGGAAATCAATGTGTTTCGGAAGGCATTCCGACCCATACGTATGAATCAACCGTTCTGACCAAGGCCTTTGAAGAAATCACCGGTATCAAGGTCAACCACCAGATCCTCGGCGAAGGCGAAGTTGTGCAGGCTGTGCAAACGCAGATGCAGACGAACCGCAACCTCTATGACGGCTATGTCAACGACTCTGATCTGATCGGCACGCATGCCCGTCTGCAGTTGGCTTATAATCTGACTGATGCCATGGCCGGTGACTGGAAAGATGCCACGAATCCTGGCCTCGACCTTGCTGACTTCATCGGCATGTCATTCACAACAGGCCCGACGGCAAGCTCTATCAGCTGCCTGACCAGCAGTTTGCGAACCTGTATTGGTTCCGCAAGGACTGGTTTGACCGGGCCGACCTGAAGGAAAAGTTCAAGGCCAAGTATGGCTATGACCTTGGTGTTCCAGTGAACTGGTCAGCTTACGAAGACATCGCCCAGTTCTTCTCGGAAGATGTGAAGGAAATCGACGGTGTTAAAGTCTATGGCCACATGGACTACGGCAAGCGCGCGCCTGACTTGGGCTGGCGCATGACCGATGCCTGGCTCTCCATGGCTGGTGCAGGTTCTGCTGGTGAACCAAATGGTGTTCCAATCGACGAATGGGGCATCCGCATGGACAAGGGTTCGTGCAACCCAACAGGTGCATCTGTTGCGCGCGGCGGTGAAACCAACGGACCGGCCTCTGTTTATGCCATTGCGAAATGGGATGAATGGCTGCGCAAATATGCGCCTCCAGGAGCTGCTGACTATGACTTCTATCAGTCATTGCCCGCGCTTGCCCAAGGCAACGTGGCCCAGCAGATATTCTGGTACACCGCCTTCACCGCTTCGATGGTGGCTCCCAAGGCAGACGGCAACAACACCGTCGATGATCAGGGCAATCCGCTGTGGCGCATGGCTCCTTCGCCACACGGCGTTTACTACAAGGAAGGCCAGAAGATCGGCTATCAGGATGTGGGTTCCTGGACATTCCTCAAGTCCACACCTGCTGACCGCGCCAAGGCTGCCTGGTTGTTCGCACAGTTTGCTGTGTCGAAGACCGTTGATGGAAAGAAGAGCGATGTGGGTCTGACCTTCATCCGCAATTCGACCGTCAACTTGCAGCACTTCACAGATCGTGCACCAAAGCTTGGCGGTCTTGTCGAGTTCTATCGCTCGCCAGACCGTGTCCGTTGGTCACCAACGGGCGTCAACGTTCCTGATTATCCGAAGCTGGCGCAAATCTGGTGGCAGCAGATCGGTGACGTGAACTCTGGTGCCTTTACACCGCAGGAAGCCATGGACCGCCTTGCAGAGGAAATGGAAATCACCATGTCCCGCATGGAAGCCGCTGATAAAGCCAACAACACCTACGGTGGCTGTGGTCCGCGTTTGAGCGAGCCAAAAGATCCGAAGGAGTGGCTTGGCAAGGCTGACGGACCAAAGGCCAAGATCGAAAACGAAAAAGAGCAAGGCGTGACAGTGGCTTATGAGGACATTGTCAAGCGCTGGATGAAATAATTCGGCGACTTTCCTCCCGGCCGGGACGTGAAGCACTTGCCTTGCGTTCCGGCTCTTTTTATCCGCACTTGCCCCTCTGTGTTTTTTCACAAGGGCAGGAGTGTGCTAGAGTGAGCGCATGACTCTCGAACTCAAATCTTTGCAAAAACGCGTCGGTGCCGACACTCACATCCATGACACGTCTTTGGTTTTTGAAGACGGGTCGTTCAATATTTTGTTGGGCGCGACACGGTCTGGCAAAACAACACTGATGCAGTTGATGGCTGGCATTCAGCAACCAACGCAGGGCGAAATCTGGTATCGTGGAAAAAATGTGACAGGCGTTTCTGTGCAGAAGCGCAATGTGTCCATGGTCTACCAACAGTTCATCAACTATCCGATGCTTTCGGTTTATGAAAATATCGCATCACCCCTGCGGGTGATTGGCCTTGCTGAACAGGACATCAAGTCACGTGTTGGCCGGGCCGCTGAAATCTTGCGGCTCTCGCCCATGCTCAATCGCAAACCCTCCGAATTGTCGGGCGGGCAGCAGCAGCGAACGGCCATTGCGCGCGCCATTGTGAAAGACAGCGACATCATTTTCCTCGACGAGCCACTGGCCAATCTTGACTATAAACTGCGTGAAGAGCTTCGTGACGAATTGCCCCGCATGCTGTCGGATCGGGATGCGATCGTCTTTTACGCAACAACCGAACCGCATGAGGCGTTGCTCTTTGGCGGTCACACGGCGACACTTCATGAAGGTCGCATCACGCAATTTGGCAAGACGGCAGACATCTACCGCCACCCCAACTCGCTGTTGTCGGCGCGGGTGTTCTCCGATCCGCCGATCAATACCTTGCGCGCAGCCAAGCGTGGCAAATCGCTAACGGTGTTCGGCGATGTGAAGTGGCCGCTTACCGATGCCCAAGCGCGGCTTGCCGATGGCGACTATGATATCGGCATCAGGCCGCATCATGTGTCTACCAAGAAGGAGGTCGAGACCAGCGGGACGATCAAGGGGCGCGTATTAGTGACGGAAATTTCTGGATCAGAAAGCGTGATCCACATTGATGCTGGCGGCCACACCTGGGTGTCGCAGTCGCATGGTGTGCATCCACAAAAGGTCGGCGAGCAGGCGACACTCCATGCCGATGTTTCACATGCGTTGTTTTTTGACAAAGATGGAAAGTTGGTGAGCTGATGGCCAAGATCACCATCGACAATCTGCGCCACTCCTATTTGCCGGAACCGAAGTCCGACACTGACTTTGCTTTGAAGCGCGTTCATCTCGACTGGGCTGACGGCGGGGCTTATGCGCTGCTGGGGCCGTCGGGGTGCGGCAAGACGACGTTGCTCAATCTGATTTCGGGTCTCCTGCATCCGAGCGAGGGGCGCATTCTGTTCAATAACAAAGATGTCACCCGGGCAACGCCGGAAGAACGCAATATCGCTCAGGTGTTTCAGTTCCCGGTGATCTACGACACGATGACGGTTTACGATAATCTAGCGTTTCCATTGCGCAATCGTGGTGTTGACGAGGCGGAGATCAAAAAGCGTGTGACCTCAATTGGTGAGATGTTGGAACTGACATCTACCCTGCACAAGCGTGCATCGGGCCTGACGGCCGATGGCAAACAAAAAATCTCACTTGGGCGCGGGCTGGTGCGATCCGACGTCAATGTCATCATGTTTGACGAGCCCCTCACAGTCATTGATCCACATCTCAAATGGCAATTGCGATCAAAGCTGAAGGAGTTGCAACAGCGCATCAAGCGCACGATGATCTATGTGACACACGACCAGACAGAAGCGTTGACGTTTGCGGATCAGGTTGTCGTCATGAACAATGGCGAAGTGGTGCAAACGGGTACGCCGATCGAACTCTTCGAAAGACCCATGCACACATTTGTCGGGCATTTTATCGGATCGCCTGGCATGAACCTCATGCCTTGCGAAGTGAAAGGCGGCAAAGCCTTCGTCGGCGGGCAACAGGTTGCGGCGGCCAATTCAAAACTTGCGACAGGCGGAAAACTTGAACTTGGCGTCAGACCTGAATTTGTAACCTTTGCAAAGACCGGGCTGGATGCTGAAGTCACAAGGGTTTCTGATATTGGCCGCTATCGCGTGGTCGAGACGCAGGTTTCCGGTTCCAAAGTGAAACTTATCGTGCCGGAGGGCGAACTCATTCCGACCGGCAAGGCAAAGCTTGCCTTCGATCCTGCGCGCACCCAAATCTATGTTGACGGCTGGTTGGCCGGAGCAGTTCGATGAACAAGACCTGGAACAACAAGGCTTGGTGGTTCGTTCTCCCCGTCTTTCTGATGGTGGCGTTCAATGCGCTGCTCCCCTTGATGACGGTCGTGAACTATTCGATCCAGGAAACATTCGGCAATAATGAATTCTTCTGGTCAGGTTCCAACTGGTTTTCTGATATTTTGAAATCGGACCGGTTTCACGCCGCACTTGGCCGGCAGAGCCTGTTTACGGCCCTAGTGCTGTTGATCGAGATCCCGTTGGGCCTGGCGATTGCACTCACCATGCCGCGCAAAGGCCATTGGGTTCCAGTCTGTCTTGTCCTCATGTCGTTGCCGCTGCTCATTCCCTACAATGTTGTCGGCTCGATGTGGAATATCATGGCATTGCCGGACATTGGCCTTCTCGGCAAGGCGATCAATTCCCTCGGCATCAACTACAATTATACGCGGCAACCTTATTCGGCGTGGTTCACCATTATCCTGATGGATGTATGGCACTGGACGTCGCTTGTGGTGTTGCTGTGCTATGCCGGGCTCGTGTCCATTCCCGATGCCTACTATCAGGCTGCAAAGATTGATGGCGCAAAGCCATGGGCGGTGTTCCGCTATATTCAACTGCCGAAACTCAAGCATGTTCTCACCATTGCGGTGTTGCTGCGATTCATGGACAGCTTCATGATTTACACCGAAGTGGTGGTGCTCACGGGTGGCGGGCCAGGCAATTCCACGACCTTCCTGTCGATTGATCTGGTGAAATACGCACTGGGCCAGTTCGATCTCGGCCACGCGGCGGCGATGTCGATCATCTACTTCCTGATCATCCTTTTCCTGTCGTGGTTGTTCTACACGTTGATGATGCGTGAACAGGAGCAATGACATGAAAACCGGATACTCGCGCTTTGTTCCGCTGATCTACATCATCTTCCTGATGTTGCCGATCTATTGGCTGCTCAACATGTCGTTCAAAACGACGAACGAGATACTGGGTGGTTTCAGCGCGTTTCCGCGCGAGTTCACACTGGACAGCTATCGCACGATCTTCACTGATCCGTCGTGGTATGGCGCCTATGTGAATTCGATCATGTATGTTCTGATCAACACCGTCATATCAGTTTCGGTGGCGTTGCCTGCAGCCTATGCGTTTTCGCGCTACAGGTTTCTTGGCGACAAGCATTTGTTCTTCTGGCTGCTCTCAAACCGCATGGCTCCGCCTGCAGTGTTTGTGTTGCCATTTGTCAATCTCTATTCGGCGGTTGGCTTGTTCGACACGCCATGGGCCGTGGCGTTGGCGCATACGTTGTTCAATGTGCCGCTGGCGGTTTGGATTCTGGAAGGCTTCATGTCCGGGGTGCCAAAAGAACTTGATGAAACGGCCTACGTCGATGGTTACTCATTCCCGCGCTTCTTCTTGCGCATTTTTATTCCGACGATTTCTGCAGGCATCGGTGTTGCGGCCTTCTTCTGCTTCATGTTCTCTTGGGTCGAAATGCTGCTGGCCAAAAACCTGACGTCGGTGGCGGCAAAGCCCATCGTGGCGGCGATGACGAAAACTGCAAGTTCAGCCGGTTATGAATTGGGACTGTTGGCAGCGGCGGGTGTTTTGACCCTGATCCCCGGTGCCATCGTCATTTATTTCGTGCGCAATTATATCGCCAAGGGTTTTGCCCTGGGCCGGGTGTGAGGGAAAACATGGACGCTCCAACACTTTTCTCTTCCGACTGGTGGCAACAGCCGCTCGGCACGTGGATGGCATGGAACCGCGTGTCGATTGCCTTTTTTCTGTACATCTTCGGTTCTATCGCCGCCATGGGCGTGTGGGAATATTTTGAGCCAGGTGGCAATCCGCGGCACGGCGTGTTCAGGCTTGATACAACACGCGGTGACCGTCTGTTCATGACGCATCTCGGCACGTGCTTCATTTTTCTGGCATGGCTCGGACTTTATGGCACGCCCTTGTGGGGTGGTCTGGTGATCGCCGTTATCTGGGCGGTGTTCGTGTTTCGCTACGGCTAGAGCGAAATCGGCTCTTTGTAAGCCAAGAGCAATCGTGCGGGGCGAAGGGACCTCTCCCGCCCCTGCGGGGCACCCTCCCCAAAGGGGAGGGGAAGTGTGGCATCTTTTTCCCCTCCCCTATGGGGAGGGTGGCGCGAAGCGCCGGGAGAGGTCCCTTCGCGATGGCGAAAAAAGTGGTGTTCGCTCTAGCCAATCATGGCAGAGACTTGCGGCCAGACTTCCTTGCTGCCATTCCAGATCATCTCGAGAGCAACGTAGAGAATGATGACGAGACCCACATAGGCGATCCAGCGATAGTTGTTGAGCAGGCGCGCAATAAACGTCGCGGCGATGCCCATCAAAGCAATCGACAAGACGAGACCCAATATCAGTACACTTGGATGATCGTGTGCAGCACCCGCCACAGCCAGCACGTTGTCGAGCGACATGGATACGTCGGCAATAATGATCTGCCATGCGGCTTGGCCCAGTGTCTTTGTTGGTGATCTTCCTGCAACAGAGCCATCTGCATTCAAATCTTCACCGGTTACGGCTTCTGCACCTTCGCCGTGCTGGCCGCCGTCGCGCAATTCGCGCCACATTTTCCAGCACACCCACAGCAACAATATGCCACCGACCAGCAAGAGCCCCAGAATTTGAAGAAGTTGTGTTGTCAGCATCGCAAAAATGATGCGCAGTACAGTTGCCGCAATAATGCCGATGAGAATCGCCTTGCCGCGTTGCTCCTTGGGCAGTCCCGCTGCCGCAAGGCCGATCACAATTGCGTTGTCACCCGCCAACACGAGGTCGATCATGATGACCTGGAAGAGTGCCGACATTGCACCTTCGGCAAAAAAACTCTCAAGCATTCGCGAAACTTCGATTCATCGTCATCACATAAGAAATCGGGACCAGAACTGCAAGACTCAAGTTTTTGCCATGAGGGCTTTTACTTCAGACAGAAACGGCATGGAGGGCGCAGTTCCGGCGCGGGTTACTGAAATACCCGCCGTGGCCGATCCGAAATGGGCCGCCATTACAGCATCTTCGCCACGGGCCAGGGCAGCGGCGAAGCCACCATTGAAAGCATCACCGGCACCCGTCGTATCGATAACCTTCCCGGCCTTGCGGATGGGGATGTGAACGGATTGCTTGGCCGTGTGCAGCAAAGCCCCCTGCTCACCCAATGTGATCACGGCGGCACCTGCCCCTTTTGCCAAAAACCAGTCGGCAGCTTGTTTGGCAGTGGCAAGGTCTGTCACATTCACACCTGTGAGCAATGATGCCTCACTTTCGTTTGGTGTCACGTAGTCACACAATGCGAAAATCGCATCGTCCAAGGGTGCGGCGGGGGCGGTGTTCAATATCGTCGTGACACCGGCGGATCGCGCCAGTTGAAGCGCGTGTTGGGCCGCAGGAATGGGTTGCTCCAACTGTGTCATGAAGACAGCGGCCTTGGCGATGGCGTCGTCATTGGCGTCCACGTCAGCGATTCCCAATTCACCTGCAGCTCCAGGTACGACAATGATGGCGTTGTTACCTGTTTTCTCGTCGACAAAGATAAACGCTGCTCCGGATGACGCATCTGACTCGCCGATCCGCATGGTGATTTCTTCCTTGGTGTACATGGCGCGCGCCATGTCGCCGAACTGATCGCGACCCAGCCTTGAAATGAATGTCGTTCGTGCACCGGATCGGGCTGCCGCCACGGCCTGGTTGGAGCCTTTTCCACCTGGGCCGATGGCAAACTTCGAACCGATGAGTGTCTCACCCATGGCAGGCATGCGCTTGGCATGAAAGCCCAGGTCGGCGGCGAATATGCCGAGTATCGTGACGCCACCAGCCACGGTCAGGACCCAAGCTTGGCATCGGGTGCAAGAACACCCATCTTGAAGATGAAGCAGCCATAGAAGCGGCGCTCGAGGGTTTGCACGACGCAATATGATTTCTTGGCCGCTTCATAAAACGCGAAACGCTCGACTGATCCCATGGGCCAGGGCTTGCCCTCGGCGCGGTCAATCTCGGACTGCACATCCTTGTGCACATCGAGCAGGTCTTGCGGTTTTCCGACAACCTCCATGCGGCTCGCTGGCTTGTCGACGAAACTGTCCAGCGGCATGACATTGAATATGGCCCGGGCGGCGCGGCCTGCGTCTGCATCAATACGCAGCAACTTGCCATAGGTCGTCATGCGGGCCACTGAGTCCGCCGGAAAATTTGTATCGCACATCACGAGGTCATCGCCGTGGCCCATGGAGCGCAAAGCGTGCAACACGTCGGCATTAAGCAGGGGATCGAGATGTTTGAGCATGTGATTGAGTCTCCTGACGGAAGCCTATTTCCACTTCGGCATTTTGTCACGGGGGATAATGGCCCCCGGGTGTTGAATGACGCGATTGGCGAGGCGGTGGCCCTTGGCGGCAGCCATCAGTGGTGATTCCTTGTTGATCCTGGCGGCCAAGTAAGCCGCTGCAAAACTGTCTCCTGCTGCCGTTGTATCAACGATTTTTTTGACGGGCAGCGGGGCCACCATTTCGTCTTTGCCACGCCACACAAGACGCGCCGACGCATCGGGCAGTTTCAGTATTTTTTCGACGCAATCGGCGGCATTGAACAGGGCTTCCCCGGACGGGACCAAACACGCCGTGCATGTCTTCCGAGGACGCAAAGAGAATGTCCGCCATAGACATGGCCTTGCGAAAGGCAGTGTCCGCTTCAGCGCGGTCCGGCCATCCGACTTTGCGGTAATTGGTATCAAAGACGATCCAGGCACCGGCGTCATTGGCGCGCTGCAAATAGTCGAACAGGCGCAACCGTCCTTCGGGGCCGTAGAGCGACAGGGTTACGCCTGAGAAATAGATCCAATCGAAGCGCAAAAGGTTTTCTGCGAGCGTTTTGTCATCCTTTGCAAATATCTCCCTCGCTGGTGACCGGTCGCGCCAGTAGGAAAATTTGCGTTCGCCTGCGCCATCGGTCTGGATCACATAGAGACCGGGCATGCGGCCGGGACAGCGGGTTACGAAAGACGTGTCGATGCCTTCAGCCTTCCAGGCCGCGATCATGGTGTTGCTCCATTCGTCGTCGCCCAGTGCCGTGATGTAACTTGTCGGCAATCCGAGGCGCGACAAGTAGACGGCGGTGTTGAGTGTGTCGCCTCCAAAGCCTTGGGTGAAGACGCCAGGCTTGCCCTCACGGAGTTCCACCATGCATTCGCCGATCGAGACAATTCGGTTCATTTGGTTTCCTTCCGCGCGGCCATCATGAATTCCTGGTTGCCATCACCTCCGGCAATGGGTGAGGCCATGATGCCCAGAACAGTCCAGCGCTCACTCTCCAGAAAGCGACTGATATCAGCGCAAACGGCCTGATGCAAAGACGGGTCCTTGACGATGCCGTCGCGGGGCAGATTATCCTTACCGACTTCAAACTGGGGTTTGACCAGGGCCAATAGTTCCGCTCCCGAAACGGATGCATCCAAGGCCGGTGGAAGGGCTAGTTTGAGCGAGATAAAACTCACGTCGGCGGTGACGAACTGAGGCGGTTGAAGCTCCAAATTTGACAGGTCGCGGGCGTTCTGACCCTCGATTGCGGTGACGCGCGGATCGTCTGCCAGCATGGGCACGAGTTGGCCGTGACCTACATCGAGTGCCACGACATGATGGGCGCCACGCTCCAACAAGACTTGCGTGAAACCGCCCGTCGACGCACCGATATCAATGCAGTGTTTGCCCAGCGGCGAAAGATTGAAGTGATCGAGGGCGTGGATCAGTTTCAATGCGGCGCGGGAAACATAGGACTGCGCCTTGTCGTTGACGGCAATTTCGTCTCCAACAAAAACCGACTTCGACGGCTTGGTGCTGACCACGCCATTCACGGTCACGCTGCCACGCAGAACCATGTCACGGGCGCGGCTGCGCGATGGCGAAAGATTGCGGGAGACGAGGCTTTCGTCGAGGCGCAGTTTCGTCAATCGACGTCCAGCGGTTCAACGCCCTTCTGCTTGCCTGATGCGTCGAGGGTGATCTTCTCGATGCGGGCTTCGGCTTCCTTGAGTTTTTTCTCGCAGTGTTTTTTCAACAGCTCGCCGCGCGCGTAGATGTCGATTGATTCCTGGAGGTCCACTTTGCCACCCTCAAGTTTTGCGACAATCTCTTCGAGCAGGGCGAGCGCCTTCTCGAAACTCAGTCCGGTGATGTCTTGCTCGCTCATCAGTCGTCGTCCTCGCTTTGGTCGTCGAACATGGCAGAACCATGCATCAGGGTTTGAATGTGGACGGCCACGGATGCGGCCAGCCCTTGCAAATCATAGCCGCCCTCGAGCACCGAAACAACGCGGCTTTCGCAATGGGTTTCGGCCACTTCCATCAGCTGCAACGTGGCCCAGGCAAAATCCTCTTCCGTGAGTTGCAGCGATCCCAGATGGATCATTCTGATGGGCGTCAAAACCCGCCGAAATAATGACCAGGTCGGGCTCATGCAAATTGAGTGCTGGCAAGATGAGGTCTGACATGGCGGAGCGGAATTCATGGCTGCCGTCGCCTGCCTTCAGTGGCGCATTGAAAATATTGCCGGCCCCGGTTTCGCCCCGAGACCCTGTGCCGGGAAACAGCGGCATCTGGTGGGTGGAGCCATAGAACAGGTCCTTGTCGGACCAGAAAATATCCTGCGTGCCATTGCCGTGATGGACGTCGAAATCCACGACGGCGACGCGTTCGGCGTGATATTTGTCGCGGGCATAGAGTGCGGCGATGGCGGCCTGATTGAAAAAGCAGAATCCCATGGCGCGGTTGCGCTCGGCATGATGACCGGGTGGTCGCATGGCGCAAAAGGCGTTGGCCGCATCACCCTGGAAGACAGCATCGACGGCAGATGTGGCGGCCCCCACGGCACGCAAGACTGCTTCAAGTGTACCGGGCGACATCACCGTATCGCTGTCGAGGTATTCAAAATCATTGTCCACCGCCAGCGACAGGATGCGCTGCACGTGATCTTCGGAATGGGCCAGAAGAATATCCTGCTCGCGGCCTTGCGGTGCTTCGAGGATGGGCAGACCCTTGAAGTAGGGAGACTTCAGGACCTGCATGATCGCCTTCATGCGGTCGACCCGCTCGGGATGACCTTGCGGTGTCACGTGTTGCAGGGCAGATGCATGGGTGTAGATCAGGGTGGACATTTGTGTGCTATATGCACCGGGCGATGACTTCTTCCAACGATATTTCTGAGGCGGCACGGATCCTGCGGGGTGGCGGGCTGGTGGCCTTTCCAACCGAGACGGTCTACGGGCTGGGCGCTGATGCCTGCGCGGATGCCGCGGTAGCAAAGGTCTACGCGGCGAAAGGGCGGCCGTCCTTCAATCCGCTCATTGTGCATGTGGCATCCGTTGAGGATGCACTGGAATTGGGTGCCTTTGATGCCACGTCACAGGCTTTGGCCAACGCCTTTTGGCCCGGACCTCTCACGCTGGTCGTTTCGCGTCCGAAACAATCCAACGTTTCCCTGCTGGCTTCTGCCGGACTTCCCACGTTGGCTATTCGCGTTCCGGCCCATCCGGTGGCTCTCGCGTTTTTGACGGCGGTTGGCAGGCCGGTGGTGGCCCCCAGTGCCAATCCGTCGGGCCGCATCTCACCGACCACAGCGCAGCATGTGCGCGATGGTCTTGGCGCACAGGTCGACATGATCCTTGATGGTGGTGCATGCACTGTTGGCGTCGAGTCGACCGTGGTCCGCGTAATGGATGACGGCGTGTCTGTGTTGCGCAGTGGTGGTGTGGCGCGGGCGGACATTGAGCGTGTGGCCGGCCACACGATTGTCGTCTCAGAAAACGTGGGTGAGTTGCATGCACCGGGTCAACTGGAGAGCCACTACGCACCGCGGGCGCTCTTGCGGCTCAACGCTGTGGCACCTGAACAAGGCGAAATATTTCTTGGATTTGGCGACATCGACAACGGATCATTTTCATTGTCCCGTTCAGGAGACGTGGTGGAAGCTGCGGCCAATCTTTTTGCCATGTTGCATGCGATCGATGCCTTGCGGCCCGCCACCATTGCCGTCGCGCCCATTCCGATGACCGGACTTGGTGAGGCCATCAACGACCGGCTCTTGCGCGCTGCGGCACCACGAGCCGCATCATGACGACCGTTTCGCACCTCATTGCCGTTGTCGGTGAAAAACATGCCATCACCAATGCGCAGGACATGGCCCCCTACATGCGGGAATGGCGGGACAAATGGCATGGCGTTTCGCCGCTGGTGTTGCGGCCTTCGTCGACGCAGCAGGTTTCTGACATTCTCAGAATTGCCCATGAAACGGACACGAAGATTGTGCCGCAATCGGGTAACACCGGGCTGGTTGGCGGCGGCATTGCCAACGGCGAGGTCTTGCTGTCGCTTGATCGCATGACACGTATTGTCGGTATTGATGCGGCCAATTTCACGATGACCGTGGAGGCTGGCTGCACTTTGGCGCACGTCAAACAAGCAGCGGAAAAGGCAGGGCGGTTGTTTGCACTGTCGCTTGCCTCGGAAGGGTCTTGCCGGATCGGCGGCAATCTTGCGACCAATGCAGGTGGTGTCAACATGCTGGCCTATGGCAATGCGCGCGACCTGTGCCTCGGACTTGAAGTCGTCTTGGCGGACGGCAGGATCTGGAATGGTCTTCGCCAGTTGCGCAAGGACAACACGGGCTATGATCTCAAGAACATGTTCATTGGTTCAGAAGGCACACTTGGTGTGATCACGGGAGCCGTGCTGAAGCTGCATCCCTTGCCGCGTCGTTTCGATACCGCAATGATTTCGGTGCCGTCACCTGACGCCGCACTCGCGATCCTGAACCGCTTGAAGGATGCGGCGGGACAGCAGCTGATCGCCTGCGAAATCATTCCGGAAATTGGCCTGCAGTTTACAACGCAGCATATGGGGACGCGCAATCCCTTCGCGGCCAGCTCGCCATGGTATTTGTTGGTTGAGTTTGCGGACGCCGACGCGGGCAAGCTCAGTGCCGCGCTTGAAGTTGCGGTATCGCGCGGGGAGGCGACGGATGCCGTCATTGCGCAATCTGCGGCACAAAGGTCGGAGTTTTGGGCCTTGCGGGAGAATATGTCGGAGTCACAAAAATTCGAAGGCGGGTCCATCAAGCATGATGTTTCAGTGCCGGTATCACGTGTTCCGGACTTCATCGACGCGGCCACACCTGCGGTACAATCGGTTGTGCCTGGATGTCGCGTGGTGTGTTTTGGCCATCTGGGTGATGGCAACATGCATTTTAATGTCTCGCAGCCCGTCGGCATGGACACACAGATCTATCTTTCACACTGGAAAGCGATGAGTGACGTGGTGCATGGCATCGTGATGTCGTTTGGTGGATCGATCAGTGCCGAGCATGGCATTGGCGTGTTGAAACGCGACGACATGCGCAAGATCAAATCGCCAGTCGAACTGCAGATGATGCGCGATGTGAAGCGCATGCTCGATCCCAAAGGCATTCTCAATCCGGGCAAGGTGTTGCCGGACTGAGAGCGAGTGGCGACCGTTCACAGCGACGTGAGAATCCGGCACCTGCCTGTTATCAAAACAATTTATTTATATAAATCAATACTTTAATAAAACCATGCAAATGCTCGTCGGCTTCCCATTCGTGGTCCATCCAGAAAACCAAGCAAACTCGAAATCTGTTTTGATCACGTGGCGTAACAACACTGCAAGCAGGTCGAGCCACTGACGCATTGGCCATGTGTCACACATAACGAGTCCTGCTGTCACCCGGTCCTCAAGAATTTGGGGGCCTCATTTTATCTTGCACAGAAGGAAACGAACTGATGAACTCCACCATGCAAAGAGACAAAAAATATATAAAAGCTGCTGAATCAATTTCAAATGCAGTTGCTAGCGGGGCAAGCCCGTCAGACCCCGCCGTCATCACTCTGCTTGATAACCTCGTCAAGAATTTCAAACCCGAATTCATTGTCGGCACTTCTGAACGTGATGTTGTCTTTGCGTCGGGTGAAAGCAGAAGTTATGTGAACGGACTTGGTGGCGACGACTACGTGATTGGAAGTGTCACCACTGATGTGCTCGTTGGTGGTTCAGGAATTGACACGATTTTTGGTTTGGGCGGCATGGATGCGTTGTTTGGCGGAGAAGGCCAAGACATGCTCAACGGCGGCAAGGGCCATGACCGGCTGAACGGTGGTGCGGAAAGTGACGTGCTGGAGGGTGGCAAAGGTAACGACATCCTGACAGGCGGTGCTGGTGCTGACCGCTTCATTTTTGATCCTGATCGCGCCAATGAAGGCCGTGACATCATTCGGGACTTTGAACTTGGTGTGGACAAGATTGTCTTGAGCGTTGCAAAGGTACTGGCGTCTACGCCCGGATTGCTTGCGTTGTCGGGTGACCCGCAAGCATTTGAACCCAGTGATCTGGATGTCAGCAAATTGTGGACACTGTCGGCCAGCGGCGACGGTGACTTGGTCGTTGGCCATCCCAGCGGAACAATCGAAATCGACGGTTTGAAGTTTGCATCAAGCCTGACATTCACGGATATCCTGCCGGCCATTGATCTGATTGCCTGATGCTTGCAACTTGACGGGCCAGCGGTCTCGGCCGCTGGCTTTCTCGCATGACCCTCTGGCATGGACAACTCCACTATTCTTGTGCAGTGCTACACCATGAGTAGATGGCGCCTGATTGAGGATCGCGATATCCAGAACGTCATTGCACTTTGGGAACGGTGCAGACTGACGCGACCGTGGAATGATCCGGTGACGGATATTGGATTTGCACGGCGCGGACCTTCGTCTGCGGTGCTGGTTTGGGAAGTGAACGGCACTATCATTGGGTCTGTGATGGTGGGGCACGACGGACATCGCGGCACGCTGTATTACGTGGGTGTTGACCCCCATCAGCAAAGGAATGGCTTGGGCCGGGAGATGGTGCGCGATGCGGAAGCCTGGCTCGGCGAACGGGGTATCTGGAAAATCAATATTCTGGTGCGCGATGATAACGACGACGCGCGGCGGTTCTGGGCAAAAGTTGGATACACGCCCAACGCTGTCGTCAGTCTTTCCAAAAACATCAGGCGATAGCGGCGTGGTGCGTGCCGGTCTAAAACAACTCGGACTGGCGCGTATCTTTCGGGGGTTTGGGTTTCTCAACGGCGGGTTTTCGGGGCGGTGATTTTCGCTCGATGTGGGTTTGCTCAAGGATAAAGTAGTCGTCCGGAGGCGGGTGCATCAAGGCTACTGCGTCGTCGGTTGATGTTTCGTCGTTGGACAGCCACGTGTCGAAATCCTTGGGGTGAATGACAACCGGGGAACGATCATGGATGCGTGAAATTTCCTTGTTTGGCCCGGTTGTGACGATGGCGGCGGTCTCCAGTTCGGAGCCATCAGGGCCCATCCAGTCCTCCCAGATTCCGGCGAAGGCAAACAGAACGTCGTCGGGGCGATGGATGAAATAGGGTCTTTTCTTGCCGGGGATTTCACCTTCCCATTCATAGAATCCATCGGCCGGAATGAGACAGCGCCGCCGCCGAATGGCGTTTCGGAAAGACGGCTTTTCGAGCACTGTTTCGGAGCGGGCGTTGATCAGGGGTTTGCCCGGCTTAACCTCTTTCACCCAGGACGGAATGAAGCCCCAACGTACGAGTTTGAAATGCCGCTCGCCGCGCGAATGGGTGACGATGGCAATGGGACTGCCGGGTGTCACGTATTGGCGCGGTGGAAAATCCGGCTTTTCAAGAAAGCTGAAGAGCGATCTTGTTTCCTCTGGCGATTTTCTGAAGCTATAGAGTCCACACATGAGGAGAGTATTTTAGCCGATGCGCGACGATCAACAAATGCCAATTCTTGCAGCCTCGGCTTGCGTGTTCAAGGACGAGAAGGTGCTGCTGGTGCGGCGACCAGAGGGTGTCTGGGCCTTTCCCGGTGGAAAGGTCGAACAGGGCGAAAACATTGCCGACGCAGCGCGGCGGGAGCTCTTTGAAGAAACCGGTGTGACGGCTGATCTGCACACATTGGTCGGGCAATTCGATATTGATGCGCCTGCACGACATGGCGTGCCTGCGATGTCCTATACGTTGGTGTGCCTTTCAGGGACATGGCAATCCGGGACTGGGGCGGCCCAAAGTGATGCATTGGAGACCAAGTGGGTGCACGCAGAGGATGTTAAGCGCTTGAAATTAGCTCCCAATATCCAGGTTGCACTGGACTTGGCATACACTTTGCTGAAAGATTAGTACGCATTTCAGGTGGCGCGTTAACCTTCGTTTAAGAATCGACTCTTGCCGGTCGGATGTCTTGCTAAGGTGCGTTTGCGTTCCCGCGCTGTTCCTGAAAAGTGATTTATGTACAAAAATATCTCAAAAAATCAAACACTTCACACATCTCCGGAAACCCGGCAGGTGGCCCTACGCTACATTCTGGAGGCTTGGGAAGAGGCCGTTTATGACGGGCTGGACCCTGACTCCCTGGCGACAGCGGCAATTTTTGCCGCGCTTTCGGACATGATCGCGTCCTACGGCGAAGAGTCCATCGCCGTGATGTGCCAGAAATTGCCAGACCGCATCCGGACAGGCGAATTCACGGTGATGAAGACCAAACAATAGGCGCTCGAGCGAAATGCCGCTTTAACGCACGTCGACAACGACGCGACCGCGCACTTTTCCTTCGACAATATCAGCCGCAATACGTGGCACATCCGCCAGCTTGACATGGGTCGTCAGTGTACGGAGTTTCGCGATATCGAGGTCGCGCACCAGTCTGGCCCACGTTTGCGAGCGGCGCGGCTCAGGCACAGTCACGGAATTGATGCCGATGAGCCTTACTCCCCGCAGAATAAATGGCGCCACCGATGTCGGCAGATCCATGCCTTGCGCCAACCCACAGGCCGCAACAGCGCCTTCGGGCTGCATTTGTGAAATGATGTTGGCAAGGGTCGTGGAACCGACGCTATCCACCGCTCCAGCCCAGCGTGATTTGGCCAGCGGCTTCACTGGACCGTTGAGCTCACTGCGGTTGATCACCGAAGCTGCACCGAGGGTTTTCAGAAAAGCCTCTTCTTCGACACGCCCGGTCGAGGCCACGACGGTGTAACCCAGTTTAGAAAGAATGGCGATTGCAGTTGAGCCCACGCCGCCTGCTGCACCGGTGACAATGATCTCGCCACGGTCCGGTGTTACGCCCTGCTCTTCCAGGGCCATGACGCACAACATGGCCGTGAAGCCAGCGACGCCGATCGACATGGCATCGGACGGTGTCAGTTCCTTTGGCAGGGCCACGAGCCAGTCGCCGTTGACACGCGCCACTTCGGCATAACCGCCGTGGTGGCCTTCACCCACACCCCAGCCGCCGAGTATGACGGCGTCACCCTTTTTCCAGCGGGGATCGCTGGACTCGCGAACCGTGCCTGCGAAATCAATACCGGGGATCAACGGAAATCTGCGAATGATGGGGCCTTTGCCGGTGACCGCAAGTCCGTCCTTGTAGTTGACGGAGGAGTGACTGACATCGACAGTCACATTACCGTCCATGAGATCATTTTCGTCCAATGTGACGAAGGCGGCGCGTTGGGCGTCACCCTCTTTCGACACCTGCAGGGCCTTGAACGTCATGATGCATGCTCCAATGCTTCCAGGAATTTCACAGGTGCACCATGGGCCTTTTCGGCGATCTCGCCCTGCCACATGGCGAGATGGCCTCGCACCATGGCTCCGACCGGCCATCCCTGAACCTTCATGCCATCGCAGGGCGTCCACCCGGCCTTGCTGGCGATCCAGTTGTTGGTGATGGTTGCGCTGCGCTTCAGATCGACGATGGTGAAATCCGCATCATAACCTTCCGCAATGCGCCCCTTGTTGGCGATATTGAAGATTCGCTGCGGGCCATGGGAGGTGAGATCGACGAAGCGTTCGAGGCTAAGGCGCCCCTTGTTGACGTGATCGAGCATCACGGGCACCAGTGTTTGCACGCCGGTCATGCCGGACGGTGATTGCGGGTAAGGTTTCGCTTTTTCTTCCGGCGTGTGCGGTGCGTGGTCCGATCCCAGCACATCAATGAGTCCCGATGCAAGGGCGTGCCACAGCGCGTCGCGGTGGGATTTATCGCGCACGGGCGGATTCATCTGCATATTGGTGCCGAGCCTGGCGTAGTCATCGGACGAGAACGTCAGGTGGTGCGGTGTCACTTCGACTGTCGCAATATCGCGGTGGGCGCTGAGCAAGGGCAATTCATCCGCCGTCGAGACATGGAGGATATGCACGCGTTTGCCGTGCTTGCGGGCGATGCGAAGAATGCGCTCGGTGCAGAGCCGCGCTGCTTCCGCGTCGCGCCAGATCGGGTGACTGGATGGATCATCGGCAATCTGGTGATCAAGGCGACTTTTCAACCGCATTTCGTCTTCACTGTGGAACGCAGCGCGACGATTCAGTTTGCTGATGATGGCCTCCAGCCCGGTATCGTCCTGGACCAGGAGATCGCCGGTTGAAGAGCCGGCAAACACCTTGATACCAGCAGCGCCTTCGCGTTTTTCCAGGTGCGGTACCATGGAAAAGTTCTGGTGTGTTCCGCCAACATAAAAAGCGAAGTCGCAAAACATGCGATCGCGGGCGCGCGCCACCTTGTCTGCCAAGGCATTGGCGTCTGTGGTTACAGGTTTGGTGTTGGGCATTTCGAAAACCGCAGTCACGCCACCCATGACGGCGGACCGGCTGCCAGTTTCGAGGTCTTCCTTGTGTTCAAGGCCGGGTTCGCGAAAATGCACCTGGCTGTCGATGACGCCAGGCAGAATATGAAGTTTGCTGCAGTCGAGGGTTTCAGCCGGAACCACGTCTTCCAAGCGGCCGATGCCGATAATCCTGCCATCGGAAATGGCAATATCGCGGTGGCCAATGCCATCGTGATTGACGACGGTTGCGCCCTTCAAAAGCAAATCTGCGTGACGAGTCATTGGGCTTTCATTCTGTGGCGTTTGACATTACGTAGTGTGAACAAACTGATTTCGCAACCATGATGAGTCTTTCCCCTTTTCCAGACCAGAACCGCCCGGACCGTGCCGTGATTGCACTGCAGGGCGAGGCCGTTGTTGATTTTCTCAACGGACTTTTGACCTGTGAGCTCAACGGCCTTGGGGACGGCATGGCGGCCTATGGTGCGCTGCTGTCGCCGCAGGGCAAAATCCAGCATGATGTTTTCGTCTACCGTGACGGTGAGCACATCTTGCTTGATGTGGCGGCGGAACAACGGGCCGCATTGTTGCAAAAGCTTGCACTCTACCGGCTCAGGGCCAAAATCGCACTCGAGATGAACAATGATCTTGAGATCGGTGTTCACGCCGAGCGACCGGAAGGGGTGCTGGCGTTCGCTGATCCACGGTGTGCGGATTTGGGTTATCGCAGTTTCGCCTCTGTCGGCAGTTTCATCAATGTGCCGGTCCATCGCGGGTATGACACGCGGCGCATTGCGCTGGGACTGGCGGACAGTGTGCGTGATATCGGCAGTGATCAGATGTTTCCCCATGAGGTGAACTTCGACCAGTTTCGCGGTGTCAGCTTCTCGAAGGGGTGTTACGTCGGGCAGGAAGTGGTGTCGCGCATGCAACACCGGGGCACGGCCCGCAATCGCATGTTGCCTGTGACGTTCAAGGTACGACCTAGCCAAAATGATGTCATGCGCGATGGTACGCGAATTGGCGAGATGCATTCTATGGAAGAGCAATGCGGGTTGGCCCTGCTCCGCATTGACAAGTTGGCTGGACCGCCGATGCCCTTGATGGCAGGTGATGTTGAACTTACCATCGCCAAGCCAGCGTGGATTTCCTACGCGGTTGCGCTGTGACGGCTGTCGTCCATGAGGATGGCGTTTGCCGCTGTTCATGGTGCGGCACGGAACCCATTTATGTTCACTATCACGACACGGATTGGGGTGTGCCAGAATATGATTCACGGGCCTTGTGGGAAAAGCTCATCCTCGATGGATTTCAGGCGGGACTGTCATGGATCACCATTCTCAAGAAGCGCGAGAATTTCCGTGCCGCATTTGACGGATTTGATCCCTTGATCATCTCGCGTTACACCGACGCGAACGTCAGTGTACTGATGAATAATGCCGGTATCGTGCGCAACAAGCTCAAAGTGGAAGCCACCATTACCAATGCACAGGCCTATCTCGAAATCGAGGATTTTTCTGCCTATCTGTGGGGATTCCTCGATGGGCGTGTTGTGCAAAATGCGCATCACATGGCAAAGACAGTGCCTGCAGCCTCGCCATTGGCTGAAAAAATCTCGAAAGACCTGAAGAAGCGCGGTTTCCGTTTTGTGGGACCGACGATTGTATATGCCTTCATGCAGGCGTGCGGGTTGGTGAATGATCACATGGTGGAGTGCCACCGGCACGACGCCGTCAAAAAACTGGTGCGCTGATGGCCGATGGGGCACCACGGGCGTGGCAACGCATGTTGTCGGGGCGGCGGCTTGACCTGCTTGATCCGTCGCCGCTTGATATCGAAATCGATGACATTGCCCACGGGCTGTCGCGCGTAGCGCGGTGGAATGGCCAGACAATGGGCGACACGGCTTTTTCGGTGGCGCAGCACTGCGTGTTGGTGGAGACAATCGCGACACATTTGAACCCGGGGTTTATGCGCGCGCAAAGTTTGCAGTCCCTGCTGCACGACGCGGCGGAATATGTGATCGGCGACATGATCTCGCCGTTCAAGGCAGCCCTTGGACTGGACTACAAGGTGTTCGAATTAAAACTGATGAACGCCATCATGTTGCGATTTTCACTGCCCGCTGCGGACGTTGCCACCGACAGACTGGTGAAGCAGGCCGACAAGATGGCGGCTTTTCTGGAAGCCACACAACTCGCCGGGTTTTCCATTGATGAGGGTTACCGGTATTTCGGTCGCCCCCAGGGACTGAGTGGCCTTGATGTCTTGCGCTTGCAACCGCTTGCCCCGAATGACGCGAAGGCGCAATATCTGGTGCGATTCAAAGAGCTTCAATCATGATCATCGTTTGTCCCCTGCATGCTGCCCCTGCCTTGGTCAAAGACCATGGTGCAAGTCACGCCATCAGCCTTCTGTCACCTGAATCACCGTGGCCGGTGTTTCCGACTCTTGCGGCAGACCGCCATCTCAAACTCACGCTGCACGACATCACGGCGGCAGCACCCGGCATGTCGGAACCGCGCATGCCCGATGCCGAGCGGCTGGTGGATTTTGTGCGCACGTGGGATGCCAGCGCGCCCCTCTTGATTCATTGCTGGGCCGGTATCAGCCGGTCAACGGCTTCGGCCTTTACGGCGCTGTGCATGTTTCGCGATGAGCCAGAGGACAAGCTTGCATGGGAATTGCGTGAAGCGTCACCCTCGGCCACGCCCAATCGCCTGCTGATTTCACATGTTGACACGTTGTTGGGGCGTCAGGGCCGCATGGTGGAGGCAATAGATGCCATTGGGCGCGGTGCGGAAGCCTTTGAAGGCACGCCGTTTCAGTTGAAGGTGACAGCTTAGTGAAATGGGCGATCACGCTGGCCCGGCATGTTCGAAAACTCAGTCGAAATCAAAGCACACAAGCATTGACTTTATACGCTACTAGCGTATATAAGGCTCATGGAATTGATCCGTACGTCGACTTTCAGCAAATGTATCAAAAAGCTGAATGTGACAGCGGATGAACTTGAGGCGCTGGAAACAGAAATCGCCACCAACCCGCACGCTGGCGATGTCATTCAAGGCCTGAAAGGTGTTCGCAAGATTCGTTTTGCGATTGGCGGGAAGGGCAAACGAAGTGGCGGTCGTTGTATTTACCTGGCATTGAAAGTGGAAGACACGGTGTATTTGCTACTGGCCTACGGCAAATCAAACCAGACCGATCTTTCTCAGAGGCAACGCAAAGACATTTTGGCTTTTATCGAGGAACTGCAATGAGCAAGAAAGACACGAAGTTTGGCTCAGACCTGATGACGGCCCTGAAAGAGGTGCGAGCACACAGAAGGGGAGAAATAGCCCTGCCAGTTCGCAATGTAGATACGCTTTCAGCAAAGCGCGTCAGGACCATCCGGTCTGCGGTTGCCAAGAATACCAAGGATTTCGAACGTCGCTTTGGCATCCCCGCCCGCACGATTGAAGGCTGGGAGCAGGGGCGCAAGCTTGATGTTGCCGCGAGCATTCTCATGACGATGATTGAACGCGTACCAGCTGTGGTGGAAGCGACGGTTGCAAAGAACAAAGGGATTTGATGAAGCATTGGTGACTTTTACGGCGTCACAAGGCCTCGCCATCTGGGTGCGACGCCTCTCTCGATTCTTGGATTCGCGGAAACCTAACCGTCAGCGTAGAAAATGTGGCGGCCGATCTTGACGAGGCGGCGCATGGTCTTGGACCATTTCGGTTTCACGTAGTCGGCGTGATAGTTGGTTGCAGATCCCATGGCTGCTCCCATCTTGGTATCGCCAGCGATTGCCTTCTTGGCAATGCGCTTGGAATTGGCCCACGCAGCGGGTTGCTTCACATCATCAGGCTGGCCATCGCAGGCAAAGGAAAACTGGCAGGAGTTGCGGCGGTTGGAGCCTTGGTAGACCACACCGCAAATTGACTTCGGAAAGCCATCGGCACGGGTGCGGTTCAAAACAACTTTGGCGACGGCCATCTGGCCCAGTTCGGATTCGGAGCGGGCTTCAAAATAAATTGCGCGGGCCAGACAGTTCTCTTCGGCCATACGCATACGGCGTTGGGCCACGACCTTTTGCTTTTCGGATTTTGACAGCACAAAGCTTTGTTCGATCTTAGGCGGTTTTGGTGTGAGCGTCATGCGCTTCACGACTTTATCGACAGTGTCGCGTTTCAGGTCAACGGAGGCAGGTTCGATCTTCGGTTCGCTGCCGAGGCTGGCGATGATTTTTGCTGGCGGTGCTTCGACCGGCTCGACGGCCTCATGGGATTCGCGCAGGAGCATGTCGCCCTTGCCTTCGTAGACCACGGATTGCCGGAGCAGCAATTTCAGGTTCACGGATTCAAATGTTTCGCCTGCTGGCAGGAGAGATACTTTTGCTGACGACAGGACAAGTGGTGCAGCCAGTGCCTGCACAGGTACCTCGGCAACCATGGCATTATGGGCCTCTGCATTGCGGCCCATGTAGTGGCCAGCGAAAGCAAACGCCGCCATCAACATCACGCCACCAAAGGCCATCGGCACATGCTCGCGCCAACCACGATCATGTGATCGCGAAACGTTGCGCAATGCCCTGTGATTTATGCCGTGATGTTTCCCGCGTGTGCTCGCCAAATGCCCGTTCCCGCTTCCCGATTTTCCGCCGACCCTAGACTTTCGGCCTTTAGCATAAGTTAACCATAGGTCTCAACTAAATGTAGACGGAAGTTAACCGCTTCATAACAGTTTGTGTCAAAATGGTTAATGCATTGTTATCATTTTGTTTTGTTTCTGAGTGGACGCGTTGCTTGCGCCGCCGCCAGTCTTGCAATCGGAACGCGATAGGGTGAGCAGGACACATAATCCAGATGATTGGCCTCACAGAACGCAATGGTGCCGGGGTCGCCACCATGCTCGCCGCACATGCCCAAAACCAGGTTCGGCTGGGCCGCCCTGCCGCGATCAACGGCAATTTCGATGAGCTCGCCAACGCCCTCAAGGTCCAGCGTCACAAAGGGATCTGTCGCAAACACACCGCGCGATGTGTAGGCACCGATGAAACTGGCGCTGTCGTCACGGCTGATGCCAAAGGTCGTCTGGGTCAGATCGTTTGTACCGAAGGAGAAAAATTCGGCCGATTGTGCGATGTCGCCTGCCCGCAAGGCAGCGCGTGGCAGTTCAATCATGGTGCCCACGAGATATTCCAGTTTTGCGCCGGTTTCGCGTTCAACATCTTCGGCTACGTCGCGGATTTGCTTGCGCACCAGATCGAGTTCGGTTTTGGCGACCACCAAGGGCACCATGATTTCCGCCATGGTCTTGTTGTCAGTGGCGGTTTCAACAGCGGCGGCGGCCTGAAAAATGGCGCGGGCCTGCATCTCGGTGATTTCCGGATAGGACAGCAATAACCGCACACCGCGATGACCGAGCATGGGATTTTGCTCGGCGAGATCGCGCACACGCCGCCTGAGTGTATCGGCACTGACGTGGAGCGATTGGGCAACAGCCTCCAATTCCTGATCGCCTTTCGGCAGGAATTCATGCAAGGGCGGATCGAGCAGACGAATGGTGACGGGAAATCCGGCCATGATCTTGAACAGTTCTTCGAAGTCGGCCTGCAGCATGGGCAGAATCTTGGCGAGTGCGACGCGGCGCTCCTCTTCCTTGTCGGCCAGAATCATTTCGCGCATGGCGATGATGCGGTCACCTTCGAAAAACATGTGTTCGGTTCGCACCAGGCCAATGCCTTCGGCGCCGAAGTCGCGGGCGGCCTGGGCATCGCGCACAGTTTCTGCGTTGGCCCTGATCTTCATGCGGCGCATGTCATCGGCCCAGGTCAACAGGGTCGCAAAGTCGCCGGACAATGTGGGTTTGAGCGTTGGCACTTCTCCGCGCAGGACCTGGCCCGTTGTGCCATCAATGGTGATGATGTCGTGGACGTTCAACACACCCACAGGGGTTGTCAGGGTGCCATTGGCGATGTCGATGCGCAGACTGCCAGCACCGGCCACACAGGGTTTGCCCATGCCGCGGGCGATGACGGCAGCGTGGGAGGTCATGCCGCCCCGGCTGGTCAAAACACCCTCTGCCCCATGCAGCCCACGAATATCTTCCGGCAGGGTTTCAGGCCGGACGAGAATCACCTTTGACCCCTGGATGGACAGGCGCAGTGCCTCTTCAATATCAAACACGATCATTCCCGATGCGGCACCGGGTGAGGCTGGCAGGCCCTTGGCGATCACCTCCCTCTTTGCAGAGGCATCGATGGTAGCGTGCAGCAATTGGCCGAGCGACAGCGGGTCAATCTGCATGATGGCTTCGGCCCTGGACATGAGGCCCGCCTTGGTCATGTCGACGGCCGTCTTGAGGGCCGCTGTAGTGGAGCGCGGTGCACTTCTGGCATCCAGCAAATGGAGTGCACCACTTTCGACGGTGAATTCCACTTCCACCACATCGCGGGTGTGGGCTTCGAGGCGCTGGAGTTCGGATTCAAGCTGCCGTGACAAGTCGGGATGGAGTTTTCGCAAATCAGAAATGGCAACGGACGGTTTCAGTTTTGCCAGCAAGTCCGTGCCCTGGGCGCGCTCAACATATTCGCCGGACATGTCTGGCGCACCGGTGACGGTGTTACGCGAGGTGACCCGGCCAGTCATGGAATTGGCGGGCTTGTTGCCGAACACCATGGTCTGCACAATGATGGCGAGACCCTGGTCGACGGCCAGGCCGTGATCCTTGCGATGGGACCTGGCCCTTGGGCTGTTTGAGGCGCGCACCAATGCGGCGATGGATTGGCGCAGTTGCTGCTTCGGGTCTTGCGGAAATGTCTGGCTGTCATGGGTTTCGGTTTGCGCCTTGAAGCGGCCCACGAGTTCCTTCAAGTCAGACGCACGCAGTTCGAGGGTGCTCACATAGCCGCGCTCTTCCATGAACAGATGGGTCATGTCTTCGAAGGACGCCGTGTCATCGCCCATGGCGACGTGGGCATAGTTCTGGATGAAGCGGCTGTAGCACTCATAGGCAAAGCGTGGATCGCCCGATGCCTTGGCCAGACCTTCAACGGTTGTATCGTTGAGGCCGATGTTGAGAATGGACTCCATCATGCCCGGCATGGTGCGCTGGGCGCTGGGCCGTGCCGCGAGCAGTAGTGGCCAGGCGGTGTTGCCAAGGGCGCGGCCTGTGTCTGCGGCCAGCCATTGCAACGCCTCCTCAATGTCGGGCCAGGTGCTGTCCAGACTGGCGGCGGCCTTGGGAGTAATGACAAAGCCCGGTGGCACGGGTTGGCCAAGACCTGCCATTTCCGACAGGTAGGCGGCGCGTTGGCCAATGAGGGCTGCATCCGCAAAGCCCCCTTCCGCCGTTCCCTTGCCAAACCTGAAAATCGTTCCCGCCACGTGACTGGTCCTTTTGCAATGCAGCAAATAGGTTGCAGCGCGATTGGTCAAGCCGCAATGCTGGAGAAGGTTTGGTTAAGTGTGGGAATCCGAGGCATGAAAAACCCATCCGCCTCCCCTGATTTCTTAGTCCGAGACTTTTTCAAGACTTTTCCAGACGATAGCGCCTGTCTTCACCACCTCATGCAACAGCGCTATGGCCTTAAGTGCACCTGCCCTGACCGAAGTGTTGGAACAACTTTCCATCGTATATCAGACCGTAAAGCGTAAGATGGCGCGGCATGCGGCAATCACATTTGCCCCCAAGCTGGTACAATCTTTCAGGATAGCCTGACGCCTTTGCAAAGCTGGCACTACGAAATCTACCTATTTATCGCCACGCGACACGGTGTAAGTGCCATTGAACTGCAACGAACGCTTGGCGCCACCTATAAAACCGCTTGGCTTATAGGGCATCCAATCCGTGACCTTATGAGCAAAGCCGATGTGTTCAAATCACTTCGCGGTCGCGTTGAAATTGATAAAACATATATTGGTGCTTGCTAGCCGGTTTCAAAGGCGGTGGCCTTTGTGATGGCTGGAATGCGGGTTTGCTGCTCATTCATAAACTCTTGTAATTGCCCCGTTTTTTTCGCTTTGAACAGAGTTAAACCATTGAGAGTCTTGACTAATTTTGCAATCTGTGCTTTCTCAGATTGCGGCGCGGCGAAATTTCGCCGCGACCGCCCGAGCCAAAGATAGCACGGCTAGTGCTTTAGCCCTAGATTTTTGGTAAGGTCATTTGTCGCTCCATATCGCAAGATGGGCGGCAGGGTTGCCGGAGAGGATCGATTTTTCTCTCTCCCCTCCGGCGTGTGCCACCCTTTGGTGACTGCCGACTGCAACGGAACTAGTCCCTTGCAGTCGGGTTAGCGAGCTTCCACTCGCTATTGAATTAGAGGAGTCGGGCTTTTGTTCGACTCCTCAATTTATTGCACTTTCGTGCGGCCCAATGGTGTGACGCTGAACCCCTTTGAATGATCGCCCGCCAAATAGTCGCTTTCTACATATGAACGAACCCGATCTCTGGCGCTTGAAAGAGAACCCGTAAAACCGTGGGTTTTGGCGAGTTCGTATATTTCATCGTAACTGAATTTTTTATTTTCATCCAAGGTCATCTCAGTGATCGTTTTCGACCAATGGGGTAAAATCGCCCCTGAAGGTCTGCCCCTTCCGCCAGAAAGATTTAGGCCACCCGATTTAACTGCGATTGCCTGGTTTGAGTTTTCCGTTGCAACTGGTCGAAGGCGAGCCGCTTCTTCATATGCCGCGAGTTCAGCTTTTAACAAGAAAAGCTTGCGCTCATTTTCAGCAATTTCAGCGCGGCGCGACTCTATTATGTCTTGAAGTTTATCCATCTTTTGCCAATTAAACACCGCGTCGCGCGGTGTCAACATATAATTAACGCGGTGTTTGGTGGCGTGGTGGCGTTTAGCGGCGTCAATAAACTTGGTTCAAAAGGATAATCCCCTAAGTGTGCCTCGGCCTATCGCCGCTTCAGCAAGCCCATCACCACCTGGATCAGAAACTTCCACAGCACTGTTGCCAGCGCGTGGATGAAGATGTTTGTAACGTGCAGCAGGCTTGCCCAAACTGATCGCGCGGCCACCTTGGTTGTGCCGTGCATGGCGTTGGTTGCCATTTCACTTTTGCCACCGGGCTGGCGTGATTTCAGGATGATCTTTGGGCCATACTGCATGCCGAAGTAGGCGAAGAACCAGGTCAGCAGCATTGTCGCTGGTCCGATTAACCCGATGAACCAGCCGATGAATTCACCGTTGGTTTTGCCAAACACGAGGTTGCCGACGAAGAGTGTGGCGGCAGGCACCCAGAAGACGGAGAGCGCAAATGACGTGTACTCCCTCTTCTTCATCTCGCGCCGTTCGCGATTGGCGAAATCCCATGCGGTCGCGATCAGAGCGACGATGGGACTTGTCCAAACCAGAACGCCCAAGCCGGTTCCGATCCACCCCAATATCCATGGCATCCCCAACAGGATGCCCAGGAACATGATCCGATAGCGCATCATGTCGGTGGGTAATGTATTGTCCAAGTTTGCCATGGCGTGCACTCCCAAAGGTGCAGGAACCTAGCGGTGGCTGTTTAAGTTTCATTCTACGGGGGGCGCAGACGCGCCACATGGTTTCGAAGCCGTTAACGCGGCTGCGGAGAAGGTGGGCTATTTTTTCATGCGCATGGGGTGACGTGTACCACCACTGCTGATGAATGTGATGGTGTCGCCGTCGCGTGTGACGTCGAAACAGGATTTCGAAACACCGGGCGGCCAGCGCGAGCAGTATTGGTCACCTTCGACAAACCAGCTTCCTTGAGCATAGTGCCCCTGCTCGATGAAGACCGTCTGACCTGAGCTCTGAAAAACCTGTTCAATCTCGCCGTTGCCGCCTGCATAGAGCGTGGTGTCATGCAACACCAAGACGATCTCAGGGCCGGTGAGCTTGACGGACGTTGCGAGTGCGGAGCTCGCCAAAATGAAGAGCGCAAGAAGAGTCTTGACTTGGATGAGAGAAAAAAACCGGACGAGCGCAAGCGGCTGATTTCCGGCGCCAGGTGCGAAGGGATTGCGAAGCTTATCCATGTTATCCAGATTACTTGGTTTAATAGGTCTACTATTAAACTCATTAATCTGAATAATATGCAACCGTTATGACGCTCCAACTGAAAGCATCACGCCGCCGCCATTGCCTGTGGTCTTTGTCCGCGATTGCGGGTGATGAGCCATGCGGCGATGGACAGGTTGAGGAGATTCCAGGCGATGCCGTGGGCGAAGGCGGCGGTGTAGGAGCCGGTCAAGTCAAATATTTCGCCTGACAACCAGCCGCCCAAGGTAAAGATGTTGAGGTTAACTGCACTGTCACCGTATTTTGTCACCGTATTTTCCTGATGTTAACTGCACTGTCACCGTATTCTAAAGGCTCTTGCCAAGCCTCAAGAGAAACCCGCCAAGGGCAAATGATCCGCACTTACTGTTGCGGTAAAACCCTATTTTTCATAGGTCGGTTTGTCAAGTATTATAATCTCCTTTGACAGGATGGAACAAAAATAGAACATTGTCAAATTTCGCTTTCCGACACGATCCCAAGCGCCATTAATGTCTTGAAATGCAGCCTAACGACGCCCATTTATTTGCGTGAAATAGGCGACAACAAAAAACCAATGACATCGAAAAGTGCTTACAACGCCTTTGTGAACATCGCGCCTACGGCCGGTGTAAAGCTATCGGGTATGCAGCACAGCGGCACACTGTATGGCGGTAAGCTTCACAAGCACTGTCAATCTATTCACCTACCAGCTGCTGATCGAAAAATTCTATTGGGAACGCTATCAGAATTTCGAAAACACGAAAACGAACACGTCCGCGACGAGTTGGAGGCCAAGTTCAAGCTGGAACTAGATTTTCCAAACACAACCGTCGTCACAAAACGGAAACTAGTTGATGCAACGCTTGGCACTTTGTTTGTTTGGGGCGACCAAAGCCGCAACAACACAGTGGTCACAACAATTGACGGACAATTTAGCACGTTCTGTGTGCACAGTCGAACAGATCTCGTTATCGAGCAAGATATAGGCGATAAGTTCCTCATTCATGGCAAGATCGCAGTCTACCAAGATAGTACAGATGCGTTGGTGTTCTGTCTGACTAAGAGCAATTCAGGCTGCTCTGTAATTGAAGACACAACATATGAGTCCTCCTGGTCAATCAAGAAGGGGTGTGTCCCAGAGTTCGCAAAACGAATTTCTGAAGAAGTCCTACAAATATTAGATAGCGACGGAAGTTACCATAAAAATGAGTTCATCGGAAAGAGCGATTGCCCAGGTTTCTGCTTGCCAGATTTCGCCGGAAAAAACATTCGAATGGGTGTCATGCGGACAATCGAAACAATCCAGTATCCCAATAAAGAGATCATTTTTTCTTCCGACATCACAGAAGACAATCTATCTTTGATACACACCTGTTTTGACCGTTCGGTCTTCATTAAGCCACTACGGTTCGAATTAGAGCAAGAAGTGAGAATCATTTTTCGACCCATGATGGTTGATGAGGAAGGTGACAGAGTTTTCTTCTTTCCAAATTTGCTTAGGCAGATGCTGGTACCTTTCAAGAAAGTATTAGACTTGGTGCAAGTTGACTATAGTCCTGCTGTCATAGAACCTGACAAAGATGCACCATTGGTTTCCCTCGCCTAACTGTATCGCTACGCCAGTTTGTTGGCCTTGCATGAGTTGCAGTTACGGTGACGTTACAGTGAGAAATTACGGTGACGAGAATAACGGTGACGGTGCATTTAATTATCCCAACCATGTCTGGAGTTCATTTGGCTGATCATTCGTTGCATCACGCCGCCGCCATTGCCTGTGGCCTTTGTCCGCGATTGCGGGTGATGAGCCAGGCGGCGATGGACAGGTTGAGGAGATTCCAGGCGATGCCGTGGGCGAAGGCCGCGGTGTAGGAGCCGGTCAGGTCAAATATTTCGCCTGACAGCCAGCCGCCCAAGGCCATGCCGAGCACCGTTGATGTGAGCACCAGACTGATGCGGGTTGCGGCTTCGCGGGCCGGGAAATTGTCACGCACGATGAGGGCGTAGCTGGGCACGATGCCCCCTTGCGACAGGCCGAACAGGGCCGAGACCAGGTACAGCGAGGTGAGGCCATCAAAGGGGATGTAAAAAATCAAGGCCACACATTGCAATAGGGAGCCTGCGATCAAGGTGGCGAGGCCGCCGATCCGGTCGGCGAGAAAACCTGAAATGAGGCGGCTGATGACACCGAAGCCCAGGAGCAAGGACAGCATCTCGGCACCCCTGGCGGCAGTGTAGCCGAGGTCGAGGCAATAGGCGACGAGGTGGACTTGCGGCATGGACATGGCGACACAGCAGGCCAGCCCCGCCAGCATCAGCATGGCTTGCAGGACTGGTGTTCCGGTGAACACCTGATCCTGTGATGCCGTGGTGGTTTGATCCTGGGTTGGTGCCCGGCGGCGCAGGAGCAGCGCCAGAGGCACCATGAGGCAGGTGCAGAGAATGCCGATGACGATGAACGTGGTGCGCCAGCCATGGTCGGCAATGGCGCTTGTGAGCAAGGGTGGCCACATGGCACCGGCGAGATAGTTGCCGCTGGCGACAACGGCGACGGCAATGCCGCGGTGTTTCTTGAACCAGAGCGAAACATCAGCGACCAGAGGGCCAAAACTGGAGGACACGCCGAGGAACCCGATGAGGATCGACTGGGCTGCAATGAAAGACCAGTAGGTGGGCGCATAGGCTGATGCAATGAAGCCGAGGCCCAGCATGACGGCACCCAAAAGCAGCGGGACCGTGATGCCAAAGCGGTCTGCCATGCGGCCGGTCAGGATGCCGCCGATGCCAAAGCCGATCATGGTCAGGGTGTAGGGAAGTGCCGCACCGGAGCGGTCAATGCCGAATTCCTGCTGGATCACCGGCAGGGTGACAACGCCCGCCCACAGGCCAATGCCGGCGACGGTGGCCAAGGCCAGAGAAACGGCCATGCGGAACCAGGCATAGGAGCTGTCGAGGTGGGTGTCGGTGGCCATGGCACCGGGTTAGCCGAATTTGCAGGCGTTGAGAAATGCAGATTCGGGGTGGCAAGACGGGTTTTGGAGTATATTCCTTTGACCGCTGCCAAATCGCACGCATTTGCGATTTGGCGCATGACGGCGATGGAGGGCTTGCCGGGGTTCTGGCACCACAGCTGTGAGCGGGTGCGCGGATTTCATGGGGAATATTGGAAATCAATCTTAGGTTTAGATTGTTGTCCTGTCACCACATAAAGCCTCGTCCCGGCCTTCGCCGGGATGACGGGCCTTCGCCGGGATGACGGGTTAGATGACGGTTGAAATGGAAGAACCGCTTACGCCGCGTCGACCAGTTGTTCGGCTTCCTGCAGGTTCACCGACACCAGTTGCGAGACGCCGCGTTCCATCATGGTGACGCCGAAGAGGCGGTGCATGCGGGCCATGGTGAGCGGATGGTGGGTGATGATGAGGAAGCGGGTTTCGGTTTTCTGCAGCATGGCATCAAGGAGATTGCAGAAGCGTTCGACGTTGTGATCATCGAGCGGTGCATCGACTTCGTCGAGGACGCAGATGGGCGACGGATTGGTGAGGAAGACCGCGAAGATCAGCGCCATTGCCGTCAGCGTTTGCTCACCGCCCGAGAGAAGCGAGAGCGTTGTGGGCTTCTTGCCGGGCGGATTGGCCATGATTTCGAGACCCGCTTCCAGCGGATCGTCGGACTCGATCAACTGGAGTTCGGCCTTGCCGCCGCCAAAGAGCGTGGTGAAGAGTTCGCTGAATTTTTCATTGACCGTCCCGAAGGCGTCGAGCAGGCGCTGACGGCCTTCCTTGTTGAGCGAGGAAATACCGCCGCGCAATTTGGCAATGGCCTGCGAGAGCTCGTCTTTTTCTGATTTCATCTTGGTGAGCTGCGTATCGACGGCCTGGGCTTCTTCGTCGGCACGCAGATTGACTGCGCCCAGGCGTTCGCGATCTTCGCGCAAGGCAATCAGTTTTTGTTCGATCACATCTGATCCCGGCAATTTGTCGGGTTCAACCTCGGCCTGAGCCAGAACCTCTTCGGGTGCACAGTGCAGGGTTTCGGAAATGCGCTGCGTGCAATGATCGTGGCGTTGCCTGGATGATTCAAGACGCGCACCAAGGCGGGCGTGGTCCTCGCGGGACGTGGCCGCCTGCTCTTGTGCCTCGCGCAAGGACTTATCAGCGTCACGAACATTGTTTTCGGCTTGCTGCAACGTGTCTGACGCCGATTTTTTGTCGCGCTCGGACTCCGACAGCAGGTTCATCAATTTGAAGCGCTTGTCGGCGAGCTGTTGGGGCAAGGCCGCCATTTCGGCGATTGCTGCATCAAGTTCTTCACTGCGCGATTGCAGGTTTTCTGATTGGGCGCGGGCTTTCTCCGCGCGGGCGCGCCACTGCTCTGACTCGCCAGCGATTGATGTGAGGCGATCGGCCCGATTGCGGGCCTCGCGTTCGAGACCATCGTGACGGCTGCGGGCTTCGGCATAGTTGGCACGCTCGGTGTTCAGAGTGTCGCGCAAACCTGCGGCTTCAGCTTGCAGGCCATCGGTTTCTGCCAGGTTTGCAAACTCAGCCAGTGTGGCCTGATGACTGGATTGAATATCATGCAATTGGGTTTCGGTCAGGCGGCTCGCTTCTTCGAGTGCGCTAGCCTGGGCCGAATGTTCAGCGACTTTACGTTCGTGGGACTGCAATGCGCGACGTGCCACTTCGAGGGCTGCTGTGCCGGCGCGCCAGGCTTCGCGCTTATCGCGCTCTGCCCGCACACCCGTTTCAACAGCGGTTCTGGCTTCGTCAAACTCCACTTTCGCGGCGCTGGCTCTGGCTTGCAGATTGGCCATTTCGGATTCAAGTATTGCCAGGCGGTTGCGTTCGGCCAGGCGTTTGGCGGCAGCACTAGGGGCATCCGCAGCGGCGACAAAACCATCCCAGCGCCAGACATCGCCTTCACGTGAAACGAGACGCTGGCCGGGCTTCAATTGCGATTGCAGCGCTGCACCAGTGGCGCGTGATACCACGCCGACGTGGGCCAATATGCGCGACAAGGCATGGGGGGCTTGGACAAATTGGGCGAGTGCCTGGGCATCGCCGGGCAGGCTTTGGGTTTCATCGAGCGGTGGCAGACCGCGCCAATGCACGGGTGCGCCTTCATCGGACGAGGCCTCAATATCGTCGCCCAAGGCTGCGGCGAGGGCTGCTTCGTAACCCGGCGAGACTGACAGTGCATCAACCAATGCAGGCCACAGACCACCATCGCCGGAGGTCAGGAATTTCGTCAGTGTACTGATTTCTGTTTGCAGACGGTCAGCGGCGCGGCGGGCTTCGTCATAGGCTTGGCGCTTGTCGGCTTCGACCTGGCGCGAGACGCGGATCGACACTTCGGAATGGGTGGCCGCTTGCTCTGCCGATGTGGCCATGGCAAGGGCTTGATCAACAGCACTGGTGAGCGTTGCGCCATCGTCCACGTTGCCCATGAGCGACATGATGTTTTGGCGGCGGCCCGTCAAGGATTGCGCCTCCTGCTCCAGACGCTGCATGCGATTTTTCTGGTCGGCAATGGTGCGCTCGAACGCGGTGCGCTGGGCTGCGAGATCGGAGAGTTTGCGATTGGCTTCGTCGGCGGCTTCCTGGGCCCGGGCAAGCGCTTCAGTCACGCTGGCCAGGGTTTGAGCGGCTTCGGCGCGGAGGTCTGCATCAGCGCCCGTTGCCGCTTCCAGTGTTTGGGCTTCTTCGGCCAAGCGGGTGATTACGCCATCGGTATCGGCCAGGAGGCCAGTCTCGCGATTGATGTCGAGGGTGACTTGACCTTTGCGTTGCTTGAGTTCCGACAGACGGCCTTCAATGCGCTTGTCTTCGTCGTCAAGGGCCGCGCGTTCCATGGTGAGGCGCTGCAAGACGGCGGCGCGAATGGCTTCCTGTTCGCGCAAGTTCGGGAGGGTTTCGCCCAGCTCATCGCGGTGGCGGAGTTTTTCTGATGCGAGACGCGTGTGTTCGGCCAAGGTGCGCGTAGCTTCGTCGAGGGCTTGCGTATCACGACCCACGGCGTCGCTGGCATCGCGCCACGCCACGAAGAGACCTGCGGCCTCGAGCTTGCGGATTTCGGATGAGACCTGTTTGTATTTCAGGGCCTGGCGGGCCTGACGTTTCAAGCTGCTGAGCTGGCTTTCCAGCTGCGAGGTGACGTCATCGAGGCGCGCGAGATTGAGTTCAGCCGCCTTGAGCTTCAGTTCAGCGTCGTGACGGCGGGTGTGCAGACCGGTGATGCCTGCGGCTTCTTCCAGGATGAGTCGGCGGGCTTGCGGTTTTGAATTGATGATTTCCGCAATCTGGCCCTGTTTGACCAAGGCTGGCGAGCGCGAGCCGGTAGACACGTCGGCAAAGAACAGCTGCACGTCGCGGGCGCGGACTTCCTTGCCGTTGACACGGTAGGTCGAGCCTTCGTCGCGCTCAATGGCGCGGGAGATTTCCAGCACTTCGTTTTCATTGTAGGCCGGAGGCGCGGTGCGGTCATCGTTGGCCAGTGTCAACATGACTTCGGCGATGTTGCGCGACGGGCGCTGGGTGGTGCCCGAAAAAATCACATCTTCCATGCCCGAGGCGCGCATGGATTTGTAGGAGTTCTCGCCCATGACCCAGCGCAGGGCTTCGAGCAGATTGGATTTGCCGCAGCCGTTGGGGCCGACAACGCCGGTGAGGCCGTGTTCGATCACAAGTTCGGTCGGTTCAACGAAGGATTTGAATCCGGCGAGCCGCAGTTTCGAGAACTTCATGATCGATGGGGTCTCCTGATTAACCGAGCAATGGATCGATTTTGGCCTTGATGGCGGCCATGGTGCGTTCGCCTTCGTAGCGTTCACCATTGATGAAGATGGTGGGGATGCTGTTGACGCCGACTTTTTCACCCTGCTGGCGCACGGCATAAATGTCCTTGGCCAGTTTTTCGTTTTTCATGCAGGTGTTAAACGCATCTTCGGTGAGGCCTGATTGCTTGGCAATGTCCTTCAAGGCGTTGAGCGGATCGGCCAGCCATTTGTCCTGGGTGAGGAAGAACACATCAACCATCGGGAAATATTTTTCCTTGGGCGCACAGCGGGCAAGCATGAAGGCTGCCATGGCCTGGTCGTTGTGGGGGAATTCGCGGAATATGAAACGGACCTTGTTGGTGTCGATGTAGTCTTTCTTCAGCGTGACAAAGACATCGTTGTAAAAATCACGGCAATGGGGACAACTGGCTGAGGCGTACTCGATCATGGTGACCTTGGCATCCTTGGAGCCAAGTTCCATTTCGCCGATGTCCGACGCTTTCATCAGTTCAGCGAGATCAACTTTTGGCGCTGCCTCCTGGGCCAGAGCCAAGGCAGGCAACAGGGCCGCAGCAGCAACGGATGACAAAAAGATTCGGCGAGTCGTTTTCATGGCGGTTTTCCTACAAGAGTCGGGGGTTTGGTCCAATGGTTAATTTCGGGTTTATTTTGGCTGTGGAGAACGGGTTTGGACGGCAATATTGGCGCCGAGGCGAGCCAGGGCCTGTTGCAATTCCGTGTCGGTGATGGTGGCGACTTTTGCCAATATGTCGGCTGTGGGTGTGGCCTGCCTGGGTCGGACATGGCCTTCTGCTGGTCCATCGGTGGCGTGCATGACCTTGAGCGCCACGACGGCTTCATAGCCAAAGAACTGGTTGATGCGGTTGATGAGTTTCGGTGCCTGATATTGCACATCAAGGCTGCGGCCTGGACTGGCACGCAGCACCAATGTGCCACCGCCTTTTTCGGCGGGGTCGTTGCGCCTTGGCCATTTGATTTTTTCGGGTTTGCAGATGTTGGCCATGTCGTCGCCTGCGATGACTGGCCAGTTGGACAGAAGTTCAGATTGGCCAAAGCCATAGCGGGCAAAGGCCGCCTTGGATAAAGACTGGAAGTGCTTGCCGAGAGTTTCCATTTGGCCATATGAATTGAAAACGATGGCAGAACAAGGGCCGCGACTCGCCGAAAAGTTGCTTGATTGGTACGACCGAGAGGCGCGGGTGTTGCCGTGGCGGCGCGTCAAGGGGCGACAAGTGCCGTATCTTGTGTGGCTTTCCGAAATCATGCTGCAGCAGACAACGGTTGCTGCGGTGAAAGACTACTTCATTAAATTTGTGTCACGCTGGCCTGATATTTCGGCGCTGGCAGCGGCCGAGCGCGAGGACGTGATGCGCGCCTGGGCCGGGCTTGGCTATTATGCGCGAGCGCGGAACCTGCATGCCTGCGCACAGGTTGTGGCGGCGCGGGGCGGATTTCCGGACACGATTGAGGGTTTGCTGGAATTGCCCGGTGTAGGCCCCTACACGGCGGCGGCGATTGGGGCGATTGCGTTTGACTTGCCGGTGGCGGCAGTTGACGGAAATGTGGAGCGGGTGGTGAGCCGCATGTTTGCCATTGAAGAGCCCCTGCCCCAGTCGAAGCCGCGCATTCGTGAGCTGGCGCAAGGCCTGGTGCCGTCGTTGCGGGCGGGAGATTTTGCTCAGGCGATGATGGATCTGGGAGCGACGGTGTGTACGCCGAAGTCGCCAGCGTGCGGGAATTGTCCGTGGACGGAGGAATGTGCTGGGCGGCGAGCGGGCATTGAGGCTACATTGCCGCGCAAGACTCCGAAGAAAGCGGTTCCGACACGGCGGGGATATGTGTACTGGCTGGAGCGGGAGGATGGTGCGGTGCTGTTGCGCCAGCGGCCTGACAAGGGGTTGCTAGGTGGCATGATGGAAGTGCCGTCTTCGCCGTGGGATGCAAGGCTGCCGAGGGATTTGCATGCGCATGCGCCGGTGGTGGCGGATTGGAAAAAACTGCGCGGCATGGTGGAGCACACGTTTACCCATTTTCATTTGGAGCTGACGGTGGTGCGGGCGCGGTATGACGGTGCGATAGTTGTGGGTACGTGGGTGGCGCGGGGAGATTTGCACGGTGAGGCGCTGCCGACAGTGATGCGGAAGGTGGTGGGGGTGGTGGCTCATCAATCTTGACTTCTTTGTATTCATTGAATACATTGTATTCATGGGCAATATCAATGTTCGCGGTATCGACGATCAACTGAAACTTGGTTTCAAACGTCTAGCTGCCGCCAAGGGCCGTTCCATGGAAGCGGAGCTGCGCGACATGATTGTCAAGGTCGTGACAGCGCAGACGTCTCCGCGCAACATCGGACAATCCATTCGTGCGCGCTTCATGAAACATGGTGGCGTCACACTTGATCTTCCGGCCCGATCCATGCCCCGTCAGCGCGTGACGTTCGAGGAATGATCCTGCTCGATACGAATGTCGTTTCCGAATTGATCAAGCCAAGTGCCGATGGCAATGTGTTGGCGTGGTTCGATCGCGTTGCCGACCTGAATTTGTACATATCGGCGATCACCGAGGCCGAGCTTTGGCTGGGCCTCTACTCACTTCCTGAAGGCAAACGGCGCGACGTTCTCGAACTTGATCTGCAGGCCATTCTCACGGAAGAGTTCGCTGACCGAATCCTGCTTTTCGAAAGTCGTGCGGCACTGGCTTATGGCAAAATCTTCGGCAAGAGAAAATCACTCGGTCTGCCAATCCACCAAGAAGACTGCGCCATTGCTGCCATTGCACGGGTTCACTCGCTCAAGCTCGCGACGCGGGACGCAGGTGGATTTGAGCAGTGTGGTGTAGAGTTGATCAATCCGTGGGTGAGTGTGCGCTGATTGGCCATGTGAATGAACCAAGAGGACGCCTCGCCAATTGCCTTGCTCCGGCCACATGGATGATGACGCTTTAAATTTTGATGGCCTGATCCAATATTAGACATGAGCTTGGTCACGGTGGAAAATTGTTCTTGATTTGTTCACTGTATTGGAATAGGTTTTGTCCATGTCCACTCTTATCGCCATGCGGCCTTCTGTTGCGCTTGATCCCGTTGCTCTCGGGGTTGGCAAGCGGGTGCATGTGCCGCAGCTGGAACGCGGACGGGGCGCGCGGTTCAATCCGGCCAAACGGTTTGATGACCTGCAGACTGATTATGTGGATGACGGGTGGGATTCGCTTGGCGAACTGCCGCGGTTGAAGACCGAGGTGTTCGTTGAAACACCCAAGACCATTATCACACGCAATGAATCGCCTGACATTTCCTTTGACCGGTCGATCAATCCCTATCGGGGCTGCGAACATGGGTGTGTGTATTGCTATGCACGGCCCAGCCACGCCTACATGGGCCTGTCGCCGGGCCTCGATTTTGAAAGCAAGATTTTCATAAAGCCGAATGCGGCGGCTCTCCTTCGGGAGGAATTGACCGCGCCCAATTACAGCCCGCGCACCATTGCGCTCGGTGCGAATACGGATCCCTATCAACCCATTGAGCGGGACCACCGGATCACGCGGGGTGTCATCGAAGTCTTGGCCGCGTTCAAACATCCGTTCGGTATTGTCACCAAGTCGGCGATGGTGTTGCGCGATCTTGACCTGTTGAAGCCGCTGGCGGCCCTCGGCTTGGTCAAGGTTGCGATTTCGGTGACGACGCTTGATCCCAAACTGGCGCGATCCATGGAGCCACGGGCATCGTCTCCGTCCAAACGGATTGAGACGATCCGGCAGCTTTCTGATGCGGGCATTCCCACTGTGGTGATGATGGGGCCGATCATTCCGGGGCTCAATGATCACGAGATCGAAGCGATCCTTAAAGCTGCTGCTGCTGCAGGTGCGACAGAAGCGGGATACACCATGTTGCGGCTGCCGCATGAGGTGAAAGAGATTTTCTGGGATTGGCTGGAGAAAGATCATCCTGACAAACTGCAAAAGGTTCAGTCGTTGGTGAAGTCGGTGCGTGACGGCAAGGAGAACGATCCGCAGTTTGGCAATCGCATGGTGGGGACGGGGCCCTATGCGTGGATGCTGGGACGGCGGTTTCAGGCGAGTTGCCACCGTCTCGGTCTCAACCGGACGCGGCTGAAGTTGTCGACGGAGCACTTTGCCAAACCGGTGCGGGTGGGCGAACAGTTGACGCTGATCTGACCGCTTTGCATAAGGATGCATGGTCAAACCGCATTTCATTTACGAGCGCACTGCAATCAAGCATGGCCTGATTGTGTGCGGCGTCGATGAAGCAGGGCGCGGGCCGTGGGCCGGGCCCGTGGTGGCGGCGGCGGTGGTGCTGGAGCCCAAGCGCATTCCGAAGGGGCTCAATGATTCAAAGAAGCTGACGGCGGATAAACGCGAGGCGCTGTTTGATGCGATCATGGCTGATGCGCGGGTTGGCATCGGCATTGTCGAGGCGGATGTGATTGACACGATCAATATTTTGCAAGCGACCTATCTTGCGATGACGCAGGCTGTTGCACAGCTCTCCCCTGCTCCGACGTTGGCGCTGGTCGATGGCAACCGCGCGCCGCCCTTATCCATCCGTGTACAGACGATCATCGGTGGCGATGGCACATCGGTTTCCATCGCTGCGGCGTCGATCATTGCGAAGGTGACACGGGACCGTATCATGCGCAGGCTTGACCAGGACTTTCCGCACTATGGCTTTGCCGCCCACAAGGGCTATGGCACGGCTTTTCACGCCGACGCGCTGGCCAAACATGGTCCCTGCCCGCAGCACCGAAAAAGCTTCAATCCCGTCAGTCAGTTAGAGTTTGCGTTAACCATTCTTTAACAATTCGATTCACGGCGAGTCCACAGTGACTCATAAGGATTCATCGAGTGAATCCTGTGAGTGAGTGTGCGTGATGGGTTATCAGACAAAGCCGGATGTGAAGCCCCTTCACAACAAAGTTTTTGTGGGCGACTGCCTGGAGGAATTGAAGAAAATTCCAACCGGCTCGGTTGATCTGGTGTTTGCCGATCCCCCTTACAATCTGCAGCTCGCCGGCGACCTGACGCGGCCAGACCAGAGCAAGGTCGATGCGGTTGACGATCACTGGGACCAGTTTGCGAGTTTTGAATCCTATGACACTTTTACCAAGGCGTGGCTGACAGAATGCCGCCGCGCGTTGAAACCTGATGGTGCGATTTGGGTAATCGGATCGTACCATAACATCTTCCGAGTTGGCACGATCCTGCAAGATCTTGGCTACTGGATTTTGAACGACATCGTGTGGCGTAAAAGCAATCCGATGCCGAACTTCCGGGGCCGCCGTTTTACCAATGCGCACGAGACCCTGATCTGGGCCTCGCGCAGCGAAAAGTCGAAATACCGTTTCCACTATGACGCCATGAAGATTTTCAATGATGACCTGCAAATGCGGTCAGACTGGACGTTGCCGTTGTGCACGGGTGGCGAACGCCTGAAGAATGAGGACGGCGACAAGCTGCATCCAACACAGAAGCCCGAGGCCCTGTTGCAACGCCTGATGATGTCCACCACCAATCCCGGTGATCTTGTGCTTGATCCGTTTTTCGGCACCGGAACGACGGGTGCGGTTGCCAAGCAACTGGGCCGCAATTTCATCGGCATCGAACGGGAACAGAATTACGCCCAAGCCGCGCGCCACCGTATCAAGAGCACCGATCCCCTGCCGGAAGATGCGCTCAAGACTACGGTTGGCAAGCGGGCGGAGCCGCGCATTCCCTTTGGCTCGCTGATTGAGCGCGGCCTCGTGAAGGCTGGTGAAACGCTTTACGATCCCACGCACCGCATTGCGGCGCGTGTGCGCGTCGATGGATCCATTGCCTGCAAAGACAACAGCGGGTCCATTCACAAGATCGGTGCATATGTCCAAGGTGCAGAGGCCTGCAACGGATGGACCTTTTGGCATGTGCAACGCGGCCCGAACTTGGTGCCCATCGATATGTTGCGGCAAAAGGTTCGGGCCGAATTGGCCGCGGTTGCGTGAATGTGAGCGGCACCCTATGAAGGGGCATGAAAGCCCGCTCACAAACTGCATTCCTTTTTGATCTCGACGGCACGCTGATCGATAGCGTTTATGACCACGTGATGTCGTGGAACCTGGCCTTGCAGGAGGCGGGCATTGACGTTTCGGTGTGGCGCATTCACCGGCGCATCGGCATGTCGGGTGGCCTGTTCAACAAGGCGCTGGCCCGCGAGATGGGCCGGGACATCAGCGAGGAGGAACGCGAAAAATTGCGCGGCCTCCACGCCAAGCACTACAACGCCATTTCATCGCGGACGCGGCCCCTACCCGGCGCGCGCGCGTTGCTGACTTATCTCACGGCCAACAGCATACCCTGGGCCATCGCCACATCGGGCCGGATGCTGACGGCGGGCCCTGTGTTGAAGATGTTGGGGGTTGATCCGGAAAAAAATGTGGTGATCACGCGCGACATGGTGCGCTATGCCAAACCTGATCCGGACCTGTTTCTTGCGGCGGCAGAAAAACTGGGTGTCGATATTGAAGAGACCTGTGTGGTGGGTGATGCCATCTGGGACATGCTCGCCTCGAAGCGCGCGCGAGCCTTGGGCATCGGGTTATTGTCAGGCGGCTATGGCACGGAAGAACTGGAACGCGCCGGGGCGTACCGCGTGTATGAAGATCCTGCGGATTTGCTCGCCCATATTGATGAGGTGGGTGGGCGTCGGTAGCTACCTCTTCTTCCGCCGCATGTGCTCATCGAGCCGTGGCATGATCTCGATGAAGTTGCAGGGGTGATGACGGTAGTCCAGCTGTTTCACGAGGATTTCGTCCCAGGCATCGCGGCAGGCACCGGGGGAGCCTGGCAGGCAGAAAACATATCTTGCATTGATGACACCAGCTGTGGCGCGGGACTGGATGGTCGAGGTTCCGATCTTCTGAAACGAGATCATATGAAAGACAGTGCCAAATCCCTCAATCTCCTTGTCGAAGAGCGGGCGTGCCGCTTCGATGGTGACGTCGCGACCCGTCAACCCCGTGCCTCCGGTGGTGATCACGACATCGACATCGGCACGTTTCGTCAGTGTACGGAGTTTTGACCTGATCTGGCGGACGTCGTCTTTGACGATGCTGCGGTCTGCCAGTATGTGGCCCGCCGCCGATATACGATCGGCGAGGGTTTGGCCTGATTTGTCGTCAGTTGGAGACCGCGTGTCCGAGATCGTGACAACCGCAATGCGGGCGGGCAGGAATTCGCGCGTTGTCATCGGTTATCCATGCGTTCGCGGAACATCTGAAGATCGCGCCAAGCCAGCTTTTTCCGTTCCGGATAGTTCAGGAGTTCAAACGGGTGAAAGGTGGAGAGAAGTGGAATGTGCCGGTTGGCAGCGGAAACCGCATGCCACTTGCCACGTTGCTGGGCCACAGAATCATTGGCGGACGCCAGATATTTGGCGGGGAGTGCGCCCAGCGCCAGGATCAATTCAGGCTGCAGGAAATCAAGTGCCCGGCGCAAAAAGGGCACGCACATGTTGATTTCGATGTCGTTGGGATTGCGGTTGCCGGGCGGGCGGCGCGGCACGAGATTGGCCAGGGACACGACTTCAGCATCATTTTTTCCAGGCCCTTCACCGGGGAAACAGAGGCCGATGGCCTGCAGCATGGCCTTGAGCAGAACAGCCTGTTTGCCAGCGAAAACGCCGCCTTCCTGCTCTTCTTCGGTGCGCGGACGGTCGGACAGGACCAGAATGCGGGCATTGGTATCCTGGTGCAGGAAGCAGAATTGAACAGCGGATTTGGTCAAGCCATTGATGTCGAACGCCCTGAAAGCGGCGGTCAGCTCTGGCAGTGAGGAGCAACTTGCGGCCGATTGTGCTGCATCTTCTGCAGATACGCCGATGGCCGCGTCAGATTGAGGCGGGAGCGGTGTGAACGACTTCACTTCAATCGCGGGCTTTGCCTCGCTGGCCAGTGTTTCAAACCGTGTTTCAAACCGGTTGATGGGAGCTGCCGACAAAACTTCATCAGCGCCCATTTCTGCAAACCACAGAAGGAGGCGCGCGGCGGCGGCGGGGGTCATGTCGCTGGGTGTGGTCTGCATATCTGAATTGGTTACTTGTCTGTCCGTGATGGCCCACTATAACAGGAGACCAGGGGAAATGAAATCACGAGGACTGATGTGAGCGACATACAACGCGAGGCGATGGAATTTGATGTGGTGATCGTCGGGGCGGGGCCTGCCGGCCTGTCAGCTGCCATTCGCGTCAAACAGCTTTCGCCTTACACAACTGTGTGTGTGCTTGAGAAGGGTTCGGAGGTTGGCGCGCACATCTTGTCCGGTGCGGTTATTGACCCCATCGCGCTCAATGAACTCATTCCCGACTGGAAGGAAAAAGGTGCACCGCTGAACACGCCGGTTGTTGATGACCGTTTCTATGTGCTGGGTGAAAAGGGCGCTCTGCGCATGCCGAATGCGTTGATGCCGCCCTTGATGAGCAACCACGGCAACTACGCTGTTTCCCTTGGCAATGTGTGTCGCTGGCTGGCGAGCCAGGCGGAAGCTCTCGGTGTTGAGATTTATCCGGGATTTGCCGCGTCGGACGTGTTGTACCGGGACGATGGTTCGGTGCGTGGCGTTGTGGCCGGTGTCATGGGCCTTTCCAAATCAGGTGAACATAAAGCCGACTATCAGCCGGGCATGGAACTCACGGGCAAATATGTGTTCATTGCCGAGGGTGTGCGTGGGTCACTGGCCAAGGAGATCATCGGCAAGTTCAATTTGTCAGAGGGGCGCGAACCGCAGAAGTTTGGCCTTGGCATGAAAGAGCTCTGGGAGGTGAAGCCGGAAAAGCACCGCCGTGGGCAGGTGACGCACACGATGGGATGGCCGCTGGGTTTCAAAACCGGTGGCGGCAGTTTCATGTATCACCTGGAAGACAATCTGGTGTCCGTCGGCTTTGTGGTGCATCTCAACTATGACAATCCGCACCTGTTTCCTTACATGGAATTCCAGCGTTTCAAGCATCATCCGCTGATTGCGGAGGTGCTGGAAGGTGGGCGGCGGGTGGCATACGGCGCACGCGCTATCACCGAGGGTGGTTTCCAGTCGGTGCCGAAGCTGGTGTTTCCGGGGGGCGCTCTGATTGGGTGCTCGGCAGGTTTTGTCAATGTGCCCCGCATCAAGGGGTCGCACAATGCCATGAAGACGGGCATGATGGCAGCCGAAGCCGCTATCGCGGCAATGGCCGAAGGGCGCAGTGGCGATACGCTCGAGTCCTATGAAACGGCCTACAGGCAATCCTGGGTCTACCGCGATCTCAAGCAGGTTCGGAATGTGAAACCCATGTGGTCGAAGCTCGGCCTCATTGGCGGTGTGGCGCTCGGTGCCGTGGATATGTGGTTGAATTCGGTGTTTGGCGTGGGGCTTGGAACCTGGAAACACGGGAAACCCGATCATGCCACGCTGAAACCGGCGGCGGCCTGTAAACCCATTGTTTACCCCAAGCCGGACGGTGTGTTGTCCTTTGACCGGTTGACGAATGTGGCCTTTGCGGCCACCAACCACGAGGAAGACCAGCCGGTTCATTTGCGCCTGACGGATCCGACCATTCCGGTCTCTACCAACCTGCCAAACTGGAATGAACCGGCGCAGCGCTATTGCCCTGCCGGGGTCTATGAAATTGTGCAAGATGCTGCCGGGCCGCGGTTTCAAATCAACCACCAGAATTGCGTTCACTGCAAAACCTGCGATATCAAGGACCCGTCGCAGAACATCACTTGGGTGGTGCCGCAGGGCGGTGAAGGCCCCAACTACCCCAACATGTAGGGCTGAATTTACCGATGGTTAGCCATTTCCGCATTTTGAGCCTCTGATCGCCTGAATCCTTAAAATACGAGAGTTGCCCGCAAGAGTGGATTTAACGTGTATGGTGTATCGCGGAGCTTCGAACCTATTACGAGTTTGGAGTATCACCTGTGTCAAAGCCATTCATGTCAAAGATCACGCGCCGCTTGCAGCGATTCATCAAAAATGAAAACGCCAACGTCACCATCTTGGCGGGCCTTGCCGTTATTCCCATGTTCCTGGCGGCAGGTTCTGCCATCGACATGGTGCGCATCAACCGTGAACAGCAGACTTTCCAGTCGGCTGTCGACTCAGCCGTGATTGCCGTTGCCGGCAGTCCACGCTCTGCCGTTGGCGGGCTTGAAGGCCAGGCGCTGACCGACCGCATCTCTGAACTTGAAGACTATGCGCGTGAATTTCTTCAAATCAATTACAAGGCCGAAAGTGGCTCTGCTGGCAATGTGTCGCTGGATTTGACGGCCGACGGCAATGCCGTGCAGGTCATGGCGCACAATGAATTTCCGATGACGATCATGAAGCTTGCCGGTGTCAGCACGGTTGAACTCGATGCCTTTGCCGAAGTTCGCCAACCGATGACGCCGACTGAGTTCTCAATGGTGCTTGACGTGACAGGCTCCATGAATGGTACGCCGCTGGCCGCCCTCAAAGAGGGCGTCAAGAGCATGATCAAGACGATTTACAACGGCAGTGACGGTGCAGAAGATGAAAACATCCGTATGGCCCTGGTGCCGTTCGCGCTGGCTGTGCGTCTCAATCCAGGTGCCTTTGATTTTGAATGGGACTGGATTGACACGGGTGGTGCGAATCCTCTTTCGCGGGTGAACTTCAACAATGCCGCCAACCCGCTCGCTCCCGCTGACTTCAGGAATTCTTCGAATAATTTCACGGCTTGGTCGCAGTTGAGAAGCAGCGTGAATCCCAAGCCGCAGATTGGCATGGAATGGCTGTGTTGAAGGTCGGTCGCGCAATGTTGGCATGGATCAAGCACCAAGTGTCGCTAGTCCAGATTCGCAGTTTCCGGCGTTTTTTGCTCCGGATACGCCGAACAACGGCTACAGCAACCATTACATCCCATACACACCCAACACATCCAATGGCACATCAGCGCTTAACCCCGTCCCAAGAGTATTCCGGGCTGACAAAGGCGCAACGCGATAACACATCCACAAGTGGTCTGATGTACAAGCAGAAAAACCAGCATAAGTATGTGGACAGAGAAATAACGCCGGAACTCTTGGTTGGAACTTTTTCTGCCCTGGGCGCTCAAAACGGTCCATGGGAGGGCTGTGCAAAGTCAGTTGTCGTTCCGATGACCTATAGCAGAACTAAAATTGAAAGTGCTGTTCAATCACTTATTGCCTATGGCGGCACGAACATTGCCGAAGGCATGGCCTGGGGCTTGCGCGCCGTATCAACCGGTGCACCGTTCACCAAAGTTGAAGGATCGGGAAGCATTCCTCCAGCCTTGATTGCTGATCCGAACAATGAAGCAGACAAGAAGTGGAACAAGGTCATGGTCATGGTGACCGACGGTGACAACGCGGTTGGATCTGATTCATTGAACGGAACAAATTATTCGTCTTATGGATTTAGTGCGACACCGCTTGCCCTGAACCGGTTTGGCACAACGAACGCCAATGCGGCACTGGGCGTCATGAACAGTGACATGAATTCGGCTTGTACACAGGTCAAGAACAGCAAGGTCGAGCTCTATGTGATTTCCTATGGCTCAGGTGTTTCAGATGCCACGAAGGCGGTCTTGGGCGCTTGTGCGACAGACGCTGCGCATTACATGCATGCAAACACCACTGCAGCTCTCAAGACGTCACTCGACCATGTTGGTCTCAATACACTGAACAAGCGGCTGTACGTCAGCAAGTAATCACGCCTCCCGGCGAAAACTCCCAGGCGGGACCGCAAGGTTCCGCCTTTTTCTATTGCGGGAATCTTCAAAAAACCCCATTTGAATGAAAATCTTTCGATTCATTCAGGGTCTTCACCACTATGAATTTTTTCAAGTCTTGCATCACGGCGTTCACTTTCGCGGTGGTGTTGCTTCAGGCAGAACCGGTTTCGCAGGCATCGGCGAAGGGATTTCTATCCGGCACTTATCTCGCGGGGCGGACTGCGGGCCGCTTGCGGGACATGGATGCGGCGAGCGACTATGTGCAGGAGGCCTTGCAGCAGGACCCCAACAACATCGTGCTCATTGAGCGCCTGTTCACACTGGAGCTGTCATCGGGTGACATCAAGGCCGCCGAGGGATTGGCCGAACGCGTGATCAAATTCAACAGCCAGCATCGCATGGCGCGGCTGGTTCTGGGGTTGCGGGATTTACGGACGGGCAAATATGAAGATGCGCGCACCAATTTCAATGAAACGGCCTACACGCCCATTGGTGAACTGACGTCGTCGCTGCTCAACGCTTGGGCCTATGCGGGAGAAAAAAACCTTGCTGGCGCCACGGCCGAACTTGCAAAACTCGACACCAATGAATCGTTTGCCGATTTCAAACTGTTCCACGAAGCCTTGATCGCCGATTTTCTCAATTCACCGATGAAGGCGGACAATTCTTATCGCGCCGCTTTCAAGAATTCCGGGACTTTGCTGCGGGTGGTGCAGTCGTTTGGAAATTTTCTGCACCGCAACGGCAAGACAACAGAAGCCGAACAGGTTTATCGCCAGTTTCTCGACAACAATGAACGCAATGTTCTGGTGACCGAAGCCGTTGCATCATTGAAGCGCGACGCCAAACCTGCGCCTTTCTTGAAGACAGTTGAGGATGGAGCTGGCGAAGCTTTGTTTTCGCTGGCGTCGGCGATGAATGAGGGCGACAGCGTGGAAGTGGCACTGATTTACGCCCAGCTTGCAGCGGCCTACAGTTCAGACAAGCCGGTGATGTTTACCATGCTGGCCGACATCGAAACGGACATGAACCGGTTTCAGTCGGCAATCGAGACGCATGAAAAGGTGCCTACGACGTCGCCGCTTCGGTCCAATTCCGAAATTGAAATTGCCTTGAACCTGCAGCGCCTGGACAAGACAGCGGACGCGCAAAAAAATCTGCGTGACTTGCTGGCGCGCGATCCTGATAACTATATGGGCTGGCTGACGCTTGGAAATATCCTGCGCGCCAATGACAATTTTTCGGAAGCCGGAGAAGCTTACAGCAAGGCGATTGCGCAGTTCGGGGATGGGCGAAAGCCAAATTGGCAGGTTCTGTATTTTCGCGGCATCGCCTACGAAAGACTGAAACGGTGGGACGAGGCTGAAGCGGACTTCCGCAAAGCCCTGGCGCTGGCCCCGGAAGAGGCATCAGTTCTCAACTATCTCGGTTACTCCCTCATCGACCGCAAACAGAAACTCGATGAGGCCATCAAAATGGTGCAGCAGGCGGTCGAGCTGCGACCCAATGATGGCTATATCATTGACAGTTTGGGATGGGCGTATTTCCAACTTGGACAATACGAGTCCGCACTCGAACATCTGGAACGCGCGGTTGAACTCAAGGCCGGGGACGCCATTATTGCCGAGCATCTGGGCGACTGTTATTGGAAAGTTGGTCGCAAACTTGAGGCCCGTTTCCAATGGCAGCATGCCAATGACAACGAGCCAGAGGCCGAAGACAAGGCCCGTATCGAGGACAAGCTGCGCAACGGATTAAGCGAAGTTGAACCTCCGGCAACCGCCAACAAGGTTGATGCACCGAAAGGCTGATCGTGCGATCGACTATCCATGAACAGGCCAAGGCCAAGGTCAACTTGGCCTTGCATGTGATTGGGCGCAGGGCTGACGGGTATCACCTGCTTGATTCCGTCGTGGCGTTTGCAGACTGCGGTGACAGGCTTTCGTTTACCATGGCGGAGCGTGACCAGCTGACGCTGCGTGGTCGATTTGCCAGTGCCTTGCCTGCGGACAATACCAACATTGTGATGAAAGCCGTGCTCCTGTTGCGCCAGCATGCGGAACGCCAGGGAGCGTATGTGCCGTCTGTCGCAATCACGCTCGAAAAAAATCTTCCCGTGGCCAGTGGCATTGGTGGGGGATCGGCAAATGCTGCGGCAACGCTGCGCGGACTTGTTGCGCTTCTGGAGCTTAAAATTGGTGAGGCTGAACTCTCTGCGCTTGCGCTGTCGCTCGGTGCTGATGTGCCGGTTTGCCTGGCCCAAAAATATTGTCGCATGGGTGGCATAGGAGACATCGTGAGACACTTGGGCCGCGCCCCTGCACCGGCCATTGTCCTGGTCAATCCGCTGGTGTCGCAGCCCACACAGGCAGTGTTTGAAAAACTTGGACTGACCAAGGGCGACAAGTACAGCGGCGAACTGGATGTCTTGAATGTGCAGACATGGCGGAATGATCTTACTGCTCCCGCACTCTTGCTTTTGCCCGTGATTGCAGATGTGTTGGCAGCACTTCGCGATGTGCCTGGTCTTACACACGTCAGCATGTCAGGTTCGGGTGCTACATGCTTTGGACTTGCAAACAGTATTGAAGACGCCGAGCGGGCGGCTCAGGTTCTCGCTGGCAGGTTTCCCGATTGGTGGGTGGCGCACGGGCGCTTGCAGTAAGGCTCAGTGAGCGCGGGAAATGCAGAAGGCCACAGCTTCCAGCAGTGCGGCTTTCCATTCGCTTTCGGGGAAAATCGCCAGTGCATCACAGGCGATATCACCATAATGGCGGGCACGCTCCGTCGTCACGTTCAGGGCCCCGTGGCGTTCCATGAGTTTTTGCGCGTAGACCAAGTCGTCCGGAGTCTGGTTGCCTTCTTCGAGAGTCCGTTTCCAGAAATTCCGCTCTTCTTTCTCACCGCGGCGAAATGCGATGACCACTGGCAGGGTGATCTTGCGCTCGCGGAAATCATCGCCAATATTCTTGCCAAGCTGCGCCTGTTTGCCGGAATAATCGAGCGCGTCATCCACCAGCTGGAAGGCGATGCCGAGATTGCGGCCGTAGGATTCCAGTGCTTCCTGTTCGGCGCGGGGGCGTGACGCAATGATGCCGCCCACATTGGCAGCGGCTGCAAACAGTGCCGCCGTTTTTGCACCGATAACCTTGAGATAGGTGTCTTCGGTTGTTGCCGTGTCCTGCGAGATCGACAGTTGCAGCACTTCGCCTTCGGCGATGACGCAGGCTGCATTGGACAAGACTTTGAGACATTCCAGAGAACCGGTATCCACCATCATGCGGAAGGCCTGGCCCAACAGGTAATCACCAACCAGCACGCTGGCCTGGTTGCCCCAAATCACGCGGGCCGACTCCTTGCCGCGACGGACATCACTTTCGTCAACTACATCATCGTGGAGCAAGGTGGCCGTGTGCATGAACTCCACGGACATCGCGAGTTTGAGATGGAGGTGGCCTGCGTAACCACACATGCGGGCGGCCGCCAAGGTCAACATGGGGCGAATACGCTTGCCGCCTGACTCAATCAGATGGCGGGCCAGTTCGGGGATCAGTTCGACATGGCTCTCGGCCTTTTCCAGGATCAATTCGTTGACCCGGAGCATGTCTTGCGCGGTGAGAGCAACCAACGCGTCGAGTGTTGCCTGGGGGCGCCCGCTTCCGCCTTCAAATTTTACGACAACACCCATGCCCGCCTGAATTCCCAATGTGAGACGTTTCCGACTCTGATACCCATCTGATTGCAGAGCAAGCGTGACGCATTGACGCTGAGGATGGGGGACGCTGAGGATAGGGGACGCTGAGGATAGGGGGCGCTGAGGATACGGCAAAAGTTAATTCTGGTAACGAAGCGCTAACCACAGAACGGATAGAGTTGGAATGATGCAAGTAGCGGTTGACACACAAATGCCACCTTCAGCTGTGACCAGTCATGGTGTGGTGCCTGCTTCGCTCACCGAAGATGCGTTCTTGGGTGGGAAACTGCAGATATTGCAGCCTGAAAAAGGGTACCGCGCCGGCATTGACGCCGTGTTTTTGGCGGCGGCCATACCAGCCCAGGCTGGTGATTCGATTTTTGAAGCCGGAATTGGTGTCGGTGTGGCCTCACTTTGCGTTGCTGCGCGAAGCCCCGCTGTCCACATCACGGGAATCGAAGTTGCAACCCGATATGCCCTGCTCTGCGAAGAAAATGCCAAGCGCAATGGCTATGGCCAACATGTCAAAGTCATTACAGCCGACGTCAAGGATGCGTTGCGTCGTGACTTGGCTTCGATGCCACCGCACGGCAGTTTTGCCCATGCGTTTGCCAATCCACCTTATTTCGAGGACAACAAGGTCACTGCCTCACCCAGTTTGCTCAAAGCCCAGGCTCATGCGTTTGGGCCGGAAGACCTGGAGACATGGATCAAGGTGCTGATCGCCATGGTCGGACTTCGTGGCACCGTTACCATGATCCACAGAGCCGAAACCCTTGGCAAGATTCTCAAGGCTTTCGAAGATAAGCTTGGCGATATTCGTGTGGCACCGCTGTATGCGAGGGACGGCACGACGGCCTCGCGGGTCGTCGTTCAGGGCATCAAAGGGTCCAAAGCGCCGTTGCAAATCCTGCCGGGACTGATCCTCCATAAGGAGGACAATGCCTTTACGGCTGATACCGAGGCCGTCCTGCGGGAAGGCATGGCCTGGCGCTTAAGGTAAACAGCCTTATTCCCTTCATCGACACGAATCTGTCTTGAACTGCGGTTAATTTTATCTTATCGCTCGCAACCTGCGGCGGTAACTACTTCTGGTATTTTTTTGTTCTTCGATCTTGGGGGCCCTCATTTTGTGGTCGAAGACTTGCATCGCTTTCGCCAAACAGGGAACCCACAGTCATGGCCAATTATTCGCTTTACGGCAATTCCGCACCGCTTCTTGACCTCTTCGAGAATTTCATCCTGGCAGATGCCTTGCTGTACGCCACAGATACCGAATTTGGCGTTGTCCATAGCGACGGCAGCAAGAGTTTCTTTTCGGGCACAGGGTTTGTGTGGAATGCAGCGACTGGCCGATTTGACGCTGGCACGGCGACCGCTGTCGCGCACTATCAAAACGGCTTGTTTGTTGATGACATCAATAACATGAGTCTCAACCTCAGTGAGTTCAGCAGTGCTGCTCAGCTCTATTTGACGGTTGAATTGTACGGCGATGACATCATTGACGCACGTTACCGGGTTGATGGCCTGGTTTTGCCTGCGAACCTGCGGGGCTATTTTGGCAATGACACCATATATGGCGGCCGGGGTTCCGATACGCTCATGGGCGACTGGGGCAATGACAACCTGATTGGCGGTGGTGGCAATGATACACTCGATGGCGGCCTCGACAATGACACTTTGACCGGCGGGCTGGGCAATGACCGGTTCTTTGGCAGGGAAGGTGCAGACGTCATGAACGGTGGCGGAGGCAACGACGTCTATTTTGGTGGTTCCGGCAATGACATCTCCAATGGTGGAGCGGGCAATGACCGCATCCTCGATTGGGAGGGCGATGACGTTCTCAGAGGTGGTGCAAATTCAGACGTGCTTTATGGCGGCACTGGAAACGACAGCCTGTTCGGTGGCACAGGAACGGATACGGCCGTTTTCGACTATGATTTTTCAAGTCTCAGCATCACCAAGACCAGTTCGGGATTCACTGTCACATCCAACAACGGCACGGATACCCTGACCAGCATTGAACGCATTGCAGCTGATGACGGCACCTATTCCTACAATTCCTCAACGAAGACATGGACCAAGCTCAACTCCATTTCCGGACTTGAACTGGCACTCAAAGGTGACGCGACGATCGGTACGACTGGCAATGATACATTTTCGATCGGGCAGGAGGAGACTCCGGTATATGTCAACGGCCTCGACGGAAATGACACGCTTTCGGTTTTCTCATTCGTATCGACACAGAGCAATGGAGGACTGGTCAAAGGCGGAGCTGGGGACGACACGATCACCGTCCGTGGCAGCGCGACTTCGCTGTTCCGTGTCTTCGGTGAAAGCGGCAACGACACAATCAATCTGAATACCACAAACTCTTTGAGCTTTGCTGACGGCGGCATTGGGGATGACGTGTTGAGCGGTGGTGGTACATTGATCGGTGGAGCAGGAAATGACCGATTGACCGGCACAGGAACGCTCCGTGGCGGCGATGGCGATGATGTGCTTACGGGCGGCGCCACAGTGACGGGTGGCAGTGGCGGAGATACTTTCGTTACGTTGATCAATGGCGGCGCTGGCTTTGGCAGCAGAACCATCACCGATTTCAAAGTCGGCGTTGACAAACTCACGGTCACATTCACAAATATCGCGCAGACCCCTGTCTACACATTGACCAGTACCGCTGCTGGCATGGTGCTGACAGCGCAGGTTGGTGGCACCGCCGTTGCAGGCCAAATTCTGTTTGCAGGGATCACGTCGGAACTTACCGTCGACATGCTGTTCCCTGACACAGGTCCACGAACACTTGTTGGCGGAACCGGCAATGATTCACTTGTCGGCGGCAGTGGCAATGACCTCTTGTGGGGCGACGTCGGAGACGACACGCTTGTAGGCAATGGCGGCATTGATACAGCCGGCTACTTTGGGTCCTTCGCATCACTTACTGTCACCGCGGTGTCTGGTGGCTTCACCGTATCGTCCCTTTATGGCGGCAATGACACACTGTCAGGCATTGAACGCATTGCGGCCAATGACGGCACGTATGAATTCTCAAACGGAAGCTGGACGAAAGTCAACTCCACGACGGGTGTCGCATTGTTTGCAACGCCCAGCCAGATCTACACGGGTACGGCAGGCGATGATACCGCCTCGTTCATTTCGTTCGCAGGCGGTGCACCGCGCATCGTCAACGGCCTTGATGGCAATGACACGTTCTGGTTCCAGGATCCCTCTATCGGGCAGGTTCTGGCAACAGGCGGTAATGGCAATGATACGTTCAAGACATCGGCCAATTCGAGCACTCAAAGCTACGTCACTGGGACCAGTGCGCTTGATATCGATGGTGGAGCTGGCAACGATTCAATCGAAGGCGGAAATGGCGTTGATATGCTGAAAGGCGGAGATGGAGCGGACACCATCAAGGGCAACGGCGGCAATGACATTCTCACCGGCGGAGCAGGTGCCGACACATATGATTTCGGGCTGAGAAGCTACAATTTCAGAACCGATACTTTTGTTTATGGTTGGGACAATGACACCATTACCGACTTTGTGGTGGGTGAAGATCATTTGAACTTCGGCGCAACCGCAGCAACTGTGGAAGATACAGCGGCAGGACTTCTGGTTTCGGTTACGTATGTCAGTCGATTTGGCGGACCTTCGCCGCTACCGACAGCGACCGCTACCGTGCTGCTGGACGGTGTGCATGGCGCTTATACTTTGGCTGATTTTATTATCTAACAACTAAAACAAGGAGTACTCACATGACCCAATATTATTACTACGGTGCCGGTTTCAACATGTTCGACGCTTTCGTCGGAGCAGCATCAGATCCCAATCTTGAGGATATCACGCGATCTGTTCTCGACTCTGCAATCTACGTGACGCCGACAGAGATTGGCATTCAGAACGCAGACGGGAGCTTCACGTTCCTTACTGGCACAGGATTGGTATATGACGCAGCCAATGGCATTGCAGAAGGTACTGTGACGCGCGCAGTTCACTTCAAAGATGGCAAGTACATCGACGAAGTGAAAGGCCTCGATATCCCGCTTTCAAACCTGAACGGTTTCCTGTCCAGTTCAGGACTGGCCAACTCGTTCCTCGGCGGCGATGACGTTCTGGATGCGCGTCACCGTGTCGGCAACGCCGTGCTGCCAGCAACACTTGATGGCGGTGGCGGCAACGACACCCTTTATGGCGGGCTTGGCAACGATATCCTGATTGGTGGCGATGGCCAAGACACGATCCGCGGCGGTGGCGGCAATGATGCATTCTTTGGCGGCTTCGGGGATGATTCCCTGTTTGGCGGCAATGGCAGTGATCGCATGATCGGCGATGACGCCACCGACATTTTTGGTGGCGGTGTGGATTCTCTGAACGGCGGCAATGGCAATGACATTCTTTACGGCGGCATGGGCAATGACCGCATTGCCGGTGGCAGTGGTACGGATACGGCCGTCTTTGCTGCGTCGTTTGCGGACATCAGCATCAGGAAGACCTCGTCGGGCTTTACAGTCACGTCGGCGGACGGCGTTGATACATTGACTGGCATTGAACGCATTGCCACAGATGAAGGGACATACAACTATTCTTCTTCCACCAACAAATGGACACTGACCGCCAACACCACCGCGGGCGTGGCTTTGGTGGATCCGTCCCAGGTCATTACCGGAACCAACGATGTTGACTACCTCGACCTCGCGGTTCGCGGCAAGTCGGTGGCCTATTTGCTCGGTGGTGATGACATCCTCGGTGGCAATATGCTTGGTGGACCGTCGCTGGTCTTTGGTGGTGCTGGCAATGATATCATTTCGTCTGAAGTCGGCCGCCTTTATGGTGGCAGCGGCAATGACCAACTTACGCTCTTTCAATATGGCGTTCTGGACGGCGGTACGGGCGACGACATCCTCTCGGGTTCAGGAACGTTACGCGGTGGAGACGGCGTTGACATCCTTACGGGTGGCACAGGCAATGACATGCTGACGGGCGGTGCCGGTGCAGATAGCTTCAACTTCAACTATTTCACTGGAACCCGGTTTGGGGGCGCGCCCGTTGTCGATCCATGGGGCGTTGACGTGATCACGGACTTCAAAGTTGGCGTTGACCATTTGGCCTTCATTTATGACCTGAATCTGGGCGAGCCTGCTCCCGTTGAGGCACTCACCCTCACTGCCAATGGCTGGCTGATCACGACAAATCTCGACACGACGAGCAGCATCCTTCTGCAAGGTGTGACAACACCGAACCTGACAATTTCCATGCTGGAAGGCTTGGCTGTTTAGAACCTGCAAATCCCGAAGCTGGAACCTGTTCACTTGAGATTTGACGGCCCTGCCCCTATGTAGGGCCGTCATGTTGAAACGACTTCTCAAACTGTTCCCCCCGTCCTGGCGCAAAAAGACCGCGATCATTCATGTGGTTCGGCTGGAGGGTGCCATCGCAGCGGGCCGGTCCATGTCGCCTACCTTAAACGGCAAGGCGATTGAGCCGGTTCTGAAGCGGGCCTTTCGCAAGGGCATTTCAGGTGTCGCATTGCAGATCAATTGCCCCGGTGGATCGCCGGTGCAGTCTGCCATCATCGCTGATCGCATTCGCGCATTGGCTGCCGACGCCAAGGTTCCGGTCTACGCTTTTTGCGAAGATGTGGCGGCATCGGGCGGATACTGGCTGGCTTGTGCGGCAGATGAAATCTATGCCGACGAGAATTCCATCGTGGGATCCATTGGCGTCATTTCCATGGGCTTCGGTTTTCCGAAGACCTTGCAGAAATTTGGCGTGGAGCGCCGCGTCCATACATCCGGTGAGAGCAAGAGCACCAATGATCCGTTCAAACCGGAGAAGCCCGACGACATCAAGAAGCTGAAAGTCATTCTCAACGAGATGCACGAGAGTTTCAAAGCCATGGTTCGCACGCGCCGGGCCGGAAAGCTCAAGAGCAAGGAATCAGACTTGTTCTCTGGTGCCTATTGGACGGGCAAGACGTCGCTGGAGCATGGCCTCATTGACGGCATTGGCCACATGCACGAGGTTCTGCGACGGAAGTTCGGCGACAAGGTTGAACTGATTGCGATCGATCAAACGCGTGGCTGGGGGCTGGGACGACTCGGGCTGGCGGGTGTGGGCCAGATTTCGGACTTGCCGGATGCCACAGTTTCGACATTGGAAAATCGTGCACTGTGGCAAAGGTTTGGATTATAATGACGGGTGCACGGGAGGATTGACATGGCTATCTTGAGAAAAGCAATGGGCGCTCTTGTCGGGTTGATTGCAGCATATGCCTTTAAAAAATTGGTGACCTCCATCGAGGCACAAGCTGACAAAATTCGTGAAACGCCCCCCGGTACTGACCCTGGTGTTCCGCGCAACACCAAGGACATGAAGCAACTCAAGCAGGATCCTGTCACCGGCGTGTACTACGCCGAAGACTGACGGGCGAGCCTCATGACATCTGCTGATCGATGGATGAGCAAGGTATACGCTGCAGCGTCTCGCGAAGATCTTACAGAGGCCTATCGTCAGTGGGCGGATGATTATGATACCGACATGCTGTCAACCGGGTATCTCCACATACCCGTCATCACCGGTCTGGTGGCTCGCCATGTGCCACGTACTGATGCTGCCATTCTCGATGCTGGTGTTGGCACGGGAGCTGTTGGCGCTGTGCTTTCCCTGTTGGGCTACAACAATCTGAGTGGTCTGGACATGTCGGAGGCGATGTTGGCCAAGGCCCGATTGCGGCAGTGCTATAGTGATCTGCAGTGCGGCATACTCGGCGAGGCATTGACGTATACCGATAGCAGTTTTGATGCTGTCATTTCGACGGGCACATTCACAACGGGGCATGCGCCGGCAGCCGCTTTCCATGAACTGACGCGCATCCTTGAACCGCGTGGTTGTCTCATTTTTACAGTGGGGACAGTTGTTTGGGAGGAGCAGGGATTTCGTCACACACTTGATGAACTCGTGACCAACAAGAAACTGGAGTTTGTCGAGGCGACGCCAATCTATTGCCCCATGCCCCATTCGAAGACTGAAAACAGTTTTACAACGCGCGCACTTGTGTATCGCAAAAAGTAGATCGCGACTTACTTTCGCAAACAGAAAATAAGGCACAACCAACTGTGGAGGACCCCAGTTGATTGTGACCTTACCCCCTCACAAAAGGACTACCTCATTTTTACATGCGGCATGCCTTATGTTCCCTGCGATCGCTCGCTGAATCACAGCCGCTGCCACCTGGAACGCGTGCCTTGCGACGCTTGTCCAACATGTCGCCTGCATCAAACGTTTTTGCACCGATGCCGTCATCTTGCACAGGTGCCGTTGCGAAAGACACTGTCGACATTACGAAAAGTGCGGCGACTGATGCCAGGATTGTCTTTGTCATAATTCATCTCCTCAAGTTGTTGAGTGATCCGTGCTGATCACGCAGTGGAACATGCGCCATGGAGGTTGACAGTGAGGTGACAGTTCGCGTCAGTGAATTATCAGATATGTCACCGAAACATCGTAATTCTTAGGAGTACGTGTCGGCGGCACATGTATTCCAGAATTTATTTTGAAAAATTCTCACGGGATTTGATCGGAAATGCCCCGCCGGCTTCCCGCAACCCACCACTTAAACTCAGCCTTGACCTGATTCTTCCCCGCCCCTAATCCCATTCCATGACCCTCAAACCGACCAAATCATTCCAGGACCTGATCCTCACGCTCCACAACTACTGGGCCGAGAAGGGCTGTGTGATCCTGCAGCCCTATGACATGGAAGTGGGTGCTGGCACATTTCACCCGGCCACGACCTTGCGATCTGTTGGGCCGAAGCATTGGTCGGCGGCTTACGTGCAGCCGTCACGGCGGCCCAAAGACGGGCGATATGGTGAAAACCCCAACCGTCTGCAGCACTACTATCAGTATCAGGTGATCATGAAGCCCTCGCCTCCCGACTTGCAGGAGCTGTATTTGGGTTCGCTCAAGGCGATTGGATTGGATTCATCGCTGCATGATATCCGCTTTGTGGAGGACGATTGGGAAAGCCCGACGCTGGGTGCGTGGGGTTTGGGTTGGGAGGTGTGGTGCGATGGGATGGAGGTGTCGCAGTTCACGTATTTCCAACAAGTCGGCGGCCTTGATTGCGCACCGGTTTCGGGTGAGCTGACATATGGCCTCGAGCGGCTCGCCATGTATGTGCAGAATGTCGACAATGTGTATGACCTGAATTTCAACGGACAGACGGGCGTTCAACGCATTTCCTACGGTGATGTGTTCAAGCAAGCTGAACAAGAGTTCTCGCGCTATAATTTCGAGGAAGCCGACACCGATATTTTGTTGCGGCGGTTTGTTGATTGCGAAAACGAGTGCAAGGCGCTGTTGGCGAAATCCAATGACGGCAACGCGCACACGCTCGCCTTGCCCGCCTATGACCAATGCATAAAGGCCTCACACACTTTCAACTTGCTCGATGCACGCGGCGTGATTTCTGTGACGGAACGCCAAGCCTATATCGGGCGGGTGCGCGATCTCGCCAAGGGGTGTTGTGATGCGTGGACACATTCAACGGGAGGCCAAGGATGACAAAAGGTGCAATTGGCGGTCGCGAGCCTGTCGCGGTGCAAGTTGAAAAAGGCAAAGACTACTGGTGGTGCGCCTGCGGGCAATCCAAGAACCAGCCGTTCTGCGATGGATCACACAAGGCGGAGGGCAAGTTTACGCCCCTGCAGTGGACCGCACCAAAAGATGGTGAGCGCTGGTTCTGCACCTGCAAGCAGACGAGCAACGCACCATTCTGTGACTCGAGCCACAAGACGCTGTGATGACAAACCGCCCCCTCACCCTCTTTCTGCTTTTCCCTCACCCCGATTTATCGGGGAGAGGGTTGGGGCCCATTGCGGAGCAATGGGAGGGTGAGGGGCTTATGACCGGGAGAAACGCATGCGCGGACCGAGGGAAGACCGGACGACGCGCGCTCGTGCACTGCGGCATGAACCATCGCGGGCTGAAACCATTTTGTGGCAGCACCTGCAAAACCGTCAGCTCAATGGCGCAAAGTTCACACGGCAATACCCGATTGGTCCGTACTTTACCGACTTCTGCTGCCGCTCGGCAAAGCTTGTCATTGAGGTTGACGGGCCAACTCATGGGAGCCGGGAGAGCTACGATGCTCAGCGTACTGAGCTTCTTGAGAAACTGGGCTACCGGGTTATCCGGTTTTCCAATGAAGCAATACTTGGCGATGTCAGCTTCGTGCTCGATGAAATTGTCCGTAATTTGTAACAACCACCCCCTCACCCTCCCACGCCTTCGGCGCGGGCCCCAACCCTCTCCCCGCTCTGCGGGAGAGAGGGGGTTCCCACCAGAGTATTCCCATGCCTGAACTTCTCCTTGAACTGTTCTCCGAAGAAATCCCTGCCCGCATGCAAGCCAAGGCGGCAGAGGATTTGCGGGCGCTCATTACCAATGGATTGGTGGAGGCCGGTCTCACCTATGAAGGTGCGCAATCCCACGCCACGCCACGGCGGTTGGTGTTGTCGATTGAAGGATTGACGACGCAATCGAAGGACACACGCGAAGAACGCAAAGGCCCCAAGGTCGATGCACCGAAAGCAGCGATTGACGGGTTTTTGAAATCTACAGGACTGACGCTTGATCAGCTGACCAAGCAGGATGACAAGAAGGGGCAAGTCTATATTGCCATCATCAAGAAGAACGGCCGCATGGCAACGGATGTGATTGCCGAGCTGGTGCCGGATGTGATCCGTAAATTTCCCTGGCCGAAGTCCATGCGCTGGGGTTCAGGTGCCTTGCGCTGGGTGCGACCGCTGCATTCCATTCTGTGCTGCTTCGATGGCGAAGTGGTGCCGTTCGAAGTTGACGGCATCAAGTCCGGCCACACGACCAAAGGCCACCGTTTTCTGGCCCCCGCAGAAATCAGTGCGCGGCGGTTTGAGGAATATGCGCTGAAGCTTCACAAGGCCCATGTGATTGTCGACGCAACTGCCCGGACTGAAACGATAAAAGCCGAAGCCCGAAATCTCGCCTTCGCCCAAGGCCTGGACGTCGTCGAAGACGAAGCCCTGTTCAAGGAAGTCGCAGGATTGGTCGAATGGCCTGTCGTGCTCATGGGCGAATTTGATAAAGCGTATCTCGACGTGCCGCCCGAGGTCATCATCACCACCATCAAAAACAACCAGAAATGTTTTTGCGTGCGTGACAGCAATGGCAAGCTTGCCAACAAATATATCCTGATCGCCAACACCGTGCCGAAAGATGGTGGTGCCGAGATTGTTCGCGGCAACAACAAGGTGATTGCGGCTCGCCTCTCTGATGCGAAATTTTTCTGGGATCAGGACCGCAAGGTCTCGCTTGAGTCACTGCTGCCGAAACTTGACTCCATCACCTTCCACGCCAAGCTCGGCACGCAAGGCGAACGGGTGAAGCGCATCGAGGCGCTCGCAGGCGAAATCGCCAAGACGATTGGTGCCGATGTCGAGAAGACAAAACTCGCGGCACGTTTGGCGAAGGCCGACCTCGTCACCAACATGGTCGGCGAATTCCCTGAATTGCAGGGCCAGATGGGCCGCTACTACGCCCTCGATCAAAGCATCGACGCCGAAGTCGCCGACGCCATCCGCGACCACTGGAAACCACAAGGGCCGAGCGACTCGCTGCCAGTTTCAAAAGTGGGGCAAGCAGTGGCGCTTGCGGACAAGCTAGACACCTTGGTGGCGTTTTGGAGAATGCAGGAAATACCTACGGGATCGAAAGATCCATTTGCACTTCGTCGCGCTTCGTTAGGAACAATCCGAACAGCTCTTGAAACTGGTACGCGAATCCAACTGATGCCGATTTTTGAAACTGCGTATGGGGCGAAATTCCCGGGCGCACATCTCACAGTTCACAATCAATGGAACAGCAGATCGGTCCCTCGTGACTTGATTGACCTCCTCTCCTTCTTCGCCGACCGCCTGAAAGTCTATCTCAAGGACCAGGGCAAGCGGCACGATCTGATCGATGCCGTGTTCGCTCTCGGTGGGCAGGATGATCTCTTGATGATTGTGCGGCGCGTTGAGGCGCTTTCTTCTTTCCTCGCAACCAATGATGGCAAGAATCTGCTTGCTGGTGTGAAGCGCGCTTCCAATATTCTCAAGATTGAGGAGAGGAAGGACGGCAAGGCCCATGATGGAGTGGTGAACGAAAAACTCCTGTCGCTTGCGGAGGAAAAGGCGCTCAACAGTGCCAGTGCTGAAGCGGCATCTTTCGCCAAGAAGGCTATCGAACTCGAAGATTTCGAAGATGCGATGAAGGCTATTGCCAGGTTGCGCGCGCCTGTTGATGCGTTTTTCCAGAAGGTGACCGTGAATGATCCGGACAGTGCCGTTCGCGCTAATCGCCTTGCACTGTTAAGTCGCATCCGTGCGGCGACGGCAGAAGTGGCGGATTTTTCGAAGATCGAAGGCTGACGGCCCTACTCTGCTGCAATGCTGGCAGCACCTAGCGAACCGAAGCTTTCGCGGATGTGCTGGGCCAGAACCGTTGCGGCCTGTGACTGTTTCCCAGGTTTCAACATCAAGCCAATTTCGATGTGACCCAGTGGCGGAAATCCGTCGGCCTCCGTGAGGATGCGCATGCCGGGCTTGATGCAAATATCCGGCATGACGGCAACCGCGAGGCCTTGCAGGACAGCTGCATCAATCATGGTGCGATTGGCACTCATATAGCCTACGCGATAGGGCTTGCCAGTGCTGGCAAGCGCATCAACGGCGACCTTGCGCCAGGCGCAGCCCAGTTCCGCAGCAGCCAAGGGCACGATGTTTTGCAGATGCGTGTTATGGCGTGCCGAGGTGACCCATTGCAGGCGTTCGCGACGCAGCACTTCACCTTCACCTCCACATGTATCGCCGCAGAAGGTGACCAGGGCAACATCCAATTCACCGCGTTCAATGCGGCTAAAAAGATGGGTGCTGCTGACACATTCCACATCAATTGTGACGAGGGGGTGGGAGCGGTGAAAACGTGCGAGAACCTCAGGCAGTAAAAGCTCGGCATAGTCATCGGGCGTGCCGAGACGCACGGTTCCGGAGATTTCCGGCGTGTTGTAGGACGACATCACTTCATCGTTCAGCGCCACGATCTTGCGCGCCTGCCCGATGAAACGTTCACCGTCGGTGGTCAGTCGCATGGCCCTGCCATCGCGAGCGAAGAGCAACCGGTCGATGGTTTCTTCCAACCGTTTCATTTGCATGGAGACGGCTGACTGGGTCTTGTTCACCTCGTCGGCCGCCTTGGTGAAACTGCCGGTATCGGCAATGGCGAGAAATGTCTTGAGTTGATCAACATCGAGATTGGAGATCATGGCGTCCATCCATCACAATTAATGATGGATACCATAACATACATTCGTTGGATCGATCAATAGAAAACTGCCATATTGATTGCAGGACAGAAGAAATAACTCTTCAACTTCAATTCATTAACGAGGAATCCAGATGATTCCCCGATCAGGAGGACTTTGCCATGCGTGACTATGCCCTGTTTCAAGCCGAACAATCCTTGCAGCTTCCAGGCGGCGGGTTGCTGTTGCGGCTCTTTACGAACTGGAAGGCGCGCCGGGCCGTTCGGCAGCTTGAGGACTTGGATGATTTTCTGCTGCGTGACATTGGCTTGTCGCGCAATGATGTGATCGCGGTGGCCGACTTGCCACTCACTCACAATGCAATCGAGGAACTCCAGGAGGCGGTTCGTGGCAACGACCAACTTCGTCCAGCCAGGGTCAGAATTCCAGCTTTGAACCGTCCCAGGATTCAAAACATCCCGTTGTCTGCAGTGACAGGGCAGAGAACCGCTGCATGAGACCGGATGCGGATTCGTCCACACTGATATCGGCGCTGCTGGTGCCCATGTCGGTGCGGACCCAGCCGGGGTGATAGATGCCGACGGCGATCTTGTCGCGGCGGAGATCGGCAGCGAGGTTGCGGCCGAGATTCAACACAGCTGCTTTCGATGCGCGGTAGATATAGCTTCCGCCGGGGGCTCGCGCATCTGATCCCATGGCGGAGGATATGATGGCGATCTTGCCGTTGGTTTTGCGCAGGTTTGGAAGCAGGTGTTGCACGGCGAGAAATACGCCTGTGACATTGGTGGCAAAGGTCGCGGCCCATTTTGCGGCGTCATAACCCGCCGACAGTGTGTCGCCCTTTTCGAGATAGACGCCCGCGTTGCAGACCAAGAGGTCCAAGGGCCGATCGGTCAGCCGCTTTGCCAAGTCTGCATGTGATGCCGGATCGGCAACATCGAGGTGATACCACTCGATGCCAGTCACGGGGGCTGGTTGCTGCTTGCGGCAGGTTCCGACGACAGGTTTGCCCGTTTTTGCGAGGTGTTGAGCCAGGGCCAGACCTATGCCCCGGTTGGCGCCGGTGATGAGTGATGACATGAAACCTCAGGTACCAGAGAGCCTGATGGTTTGCAAAATCACATATTGAGTCTATCCGAACACCATGTTCGATTTTCCCGATGTTTCCCTTGTACAAGGTTTGCTGGTGGCAGCGGTTGCCTTTGGTGCCTCCATCATCGGTGGCATGGCGGGCTATGGCACGGGATTGTTGCTGCCGTTGGTTCTGGTGCCAATCATTGGCGCGGAATCAACTGTGCCCGTCATTGCCGTGACGGCCTTGTTCACCAATTTCAGCCGCGCCATCGCCATGCGCGATGCCATCGACTGGCCCCGGTTCTGGCGCATGGTGCCGCCTGCCTTGCCCATGGCCATTGTTGGCGCGTGGTTGTTTGCGCGGCTCGACCAGATTTCAGCGCAGTTTGCCATCGGGGCCATGCTGGTGGTGCTCGTGCCCTTGCGGCGGCTGCTGAAACGGGCTGGCTATGTCTTGCCCCTGTCGGCGCTGCCAGTGGCCGGTGCCGCGTTCGGCTTGGTGGCGGGCGGAACGACAGGCGTGGGCGTCATTCTGGTTTCATTTTTGATGGCGTCTGGCCTCACCGGCACTGCCGTGATCGCGACCGATGCGGCCATCTCAATCGCCTACGGCATCGTCAAGTCATCAACCTTCGTGACGCTCGGCGCATTGCCACTGAATCACTTTATTTTCGCAGTCCTGATCGGTTGTGCCACCGTGCCCGGTGCGTTCATCGCGCGGGTCATCAACGATAAACTACCCGTTACCGTTCACACGTTGATGCTTGATGCTGCCGTGGTGATTGGCGGGCTTGTGATGATCGCGAGGGCGATCACATAGCAACGCTTCCCGATAAGCCGAATTGGTTTACCGAAATGGAATCGCGCAAGGGCCTGTCGCAAAATGTAAAATTATCTCCAATTCGATTCTTCCGCATTGACTGGAAGCTGGCCGAATTCACGCATATCTTCCACGGCCACATGCTCTTGCCGAACAAGCTGACGCACAATGACAATACTTGCGACGCCAATTGCAGCTCCCGCAATGACGTCCACAAGGTGGTGCCCACCCTCAGGCAAAGTGCCGACGATCATCAACGCATTCACAATGCCTATTGCAATCTGCAATACACGCCACTTCCGGACAGAATATGTCAGCATGATTCCGAGCGCTGTATGGAACGACGGAAAAGTTGTCAGGCCTTCTGTTTTTTCAAACGAGAAGACAAACGGTTGGCCTGACCGCAAGGCGACCAACTCGTCATAGTGCCACATCCCTGCCGCAGCCGTGAAGTTGCCCGGCTCGGCCACGTAGTGAGCGTAGGCACCAGCAGCGGGCCAAAGCGCCATGCCAACCGCAACAAAAACCGAGGATACGGCGGTCATCGCGTTGACTTCCATTGCCTTGCCTTCATCTGCCCGGGCAATGTGTAGCAGATAGATCAAGATGAGCTGCGGCCCAAGGAAATGGTAAGTCCAGATCAAGACGGTACTTGCCAGTGGCCCATTCACAAGCGCGTGGAACGATTTCCAGTCAAACCCCAATGCCGCATCCAATGCGGCCAATTCAGCATCTTGCAGCGGGCGGGAGTTTGCTGTGGCGAGATACATGAAAATGACGGACGGCACGGACAAGATGGCCAAGCCCGTCAACGTGCGCCTGCCGATGTCAACCGAAAGTGCAGCCCGCTTGATGAACTTTGCAATGACCGCTTCGTCGTTGCGCAGGCGATAGTGAATAAAGCGTGTTCCTAGTGCGGCCAAGACCACTGCCGCCGTGGCCTTGACGGCAAACATCCCCAATCCCTGGTCGACCACCAGATTTGAGCGTAGCAACCAAACCACGTCGACTACTGCGAACGCCACCGCCGTCAGCAACGTTACTGCTATTCTCGGATCAGAGATTTTCACGAACAGTCATCGCAAAGCCAAAGACAATCCGTAGCAATACAGCACCCCAAACACGCATTGGCAAGCCGAGGTTCACGCTGTCCGGTTCACTTCATTGTTGGCATGACAAATTCGGCGCCGGAGCGAATGCCTGTGGGCCAGCGGGAGGTGATGGTCTTGAGCTTGGTGTAAAAGCGCATGCCTTCCATGCCGTGCATGTGATGGTCACCGAACAGCGAGGCCTTCCAACCGCCGAAGCTGTGGAACGCCATGGGCACGGGGATTGGCACGTTGATGCCGACCATGCCGACCTGGATGCTCTGGGCGAATTCGCGGGCCGCGTCACCATCGCGGGTGAAGATTGCCGTGCCGTTGCCGAACTCGTGCTTGTTGATCATGTCGGCGGCTTCGGCATAGTTCTTGGCGCGAACGAACGAGAGCACGGGCCCGAAGATTTCTTCCTTGTAGATTTTCATGTCGGTGGTGACGTGATCGAAGATCGAGCCGCCCATGAAATATCCGCCTTCGTAGCCTTGCATCTTGAAGCCACGGCCATCGACAACGAGCTTGGCACCGGCCGCAACGCCATCATCGATGTAGCCCTTCACCTTGTCATAGTGAATTTTAGTGACGAGCGGCCCCATGTCGGCATCGGCGTCGGTGCCGGGTCCGATCTTCAGGGCACGGACCTTTGGTTCGAGCTTCTTGAGCAGGATTTCAGCAGTACCTTCGCCAACGGGAACCGCAACAGAAATCGCCATGCAGCGTTCGCCAGCGGAACCGTAAGCCGCACCCATCAGTGCATCGACGGCCTGATCCATGTCAGCGTCGGGCATGATGATCATGTGGTTCTTGGCGCCGCCCAAGGCCTGCACGCGCTTGCCGTTGGCGGTGCCGGTTGAGTAGATGTATTTCGCAATTGGCGTGGAGCCGACAAAGCTGACTGCTGAAATGCCGGGGTGATGGAGGATCGCGTCAACGGCTTCCTTGTCACCATGCACGACGTTGAACACACCATCGGGAAGTCCTGCTTCCTTGAGCCAGGCTGCGATCAACAGCGAGGCTGAAGGATCGCGTTCGGATGGCTTGAGAATGAAGCAGTTGCCTGCGGCAAGTGCGGTGGGGAACATCCACATGGGAACCATGGCCGGGAAAGTTGAATGGTGTGATGCCAGCGACGACGCCGAGAGGCTGGCGGATCGACCATGAGTCAACCTTGGTGCCGACGTTTTCCGTGTAGTCGCCCTTCAGCAGGGTTGGGGCAGCAGTGGCGAATTCCACAACTTCAGCACCGCGCTGCACTTCGCCCAGCGCGTCCGACAATACTTTGCCGTGCTCCGAGGTGATGCAGGCGGCGAGGTCTTTGGCGCGCGCGTCCAAAATGCCGAGGAACTTGTTCAATATGCGCGAACGGCGCAGCGGCGTGGTGTTGGCCCAGCCTGGGAATGCTTGTTGCGCATTCTGGACGGCGGCATCCATTTCAGCTGTGGTGGCAAGTGTCAGTTCGCCAGTCTGTTCACCCGTTGCCGGATTGAATACGGGCGACTTGCGCGAGCCTTTGCCTGCCACTTCTTTGCCGCCGATCCAGTGATTGATTGTCTTGACCATGTGATTTCCTCCTGATTTCACTTGTCTATGCGCTTTTCAGAAATGCACATCAAGGCCATATACTGCACTCTTGTTGTGCAAATTTGCAGATATGTGCTAAGGACGCCGGATGACCCTCGACACTGAAAAAGAACTTCGCCACGCCAACCCTCGCGACTGGCTGGGACTGTATGTGCTGTCCATTGCCTGCCTGCTGTATTCGATGGATCTTTCGGTGCTGTTCCTGGCCATTCCATCCATTGTCAATGAACTCGACCCGTCACCGGCTCAGCTATTGTGGATCAACGATATCTACGGCTTCATGGTGGCCGGATTTCTGGTCACCATGGGCACGATGGGCGATCGCGTGGGGCGACGCAAAATATTGCTCTATGGTGCGGCCGCCTTTGGGCTGGCGTCGATCCTGTGTGCGTTTTCGACTTCCGCAGGAATGCTTATCGTTTCCCGGGCCCTGCTCGGCATCGCCGGGGCGACGATTGCGCCGTCGACACTGTCGCTCGTCGTCAACATGTTTCACCGGGAAGATGAGCGCAACCGCGCCATTGGTGTGTGGGGTACAGCGTTTGCGCTGGGGGGACTGATCGGACCAATCATTGGCGGCGTCTTGCTCACCTGGTTTCATTGGGGATCGGTGTTTCTGATCAATGTGCCGATCATGGTGGCATTGCTTGCGATCGGCCCCTCCCTGCTGCCCGAATTCAAGAGTGAAAAGGCCGGAACGCCGGATCTGATCAGCGTGGCCCTGTCACTGGCGGCGGTGCTGCCGGTGATTTTCGGTTTGAAGCAGATTGCGGCCTATGGTGGCAGTTGGTTGGCGCTGGTTGCGATTGTTGCAGGGCTTGGTTTTGCCAAGATGTTTCTGGACCGGCAGAAAACGCTGGTGCACCCCCTCGTCGATCTCGCCCTCTTCACGTCAGCGCGGTTCAATGTGTCGTTGCTGGTCAATCTGGCGGGCATTTTCTTTATTTTCGCAGTCTTCATGTATCAAAACCAGTTCCTGCAACTGGTGCTGCAACTGTCACCACTTGAAGCGGGCTTGTGGTCGGCGGGACCATCAGTTGTCTTCTGTGTGATGTCACTCTACGCCTACAAGATCACCAGCCACATTGGCGCAGAGAAAAGTGTCGTCTGGGGACTGGGCATTTTTGCCATTGGCAACGCCGTGATGATGCTGGCTGCGATTGGCCACAGTCTCTTGGGTATCCTGGGCGCCAGCATCGTCATGGCCATCGGATTCGTACCCGTCATTCTCACGACAACGAACTTGATCGTAAGTTCCGCACCGCCAGAACGGGCAGGCTCTGCGTCTGCCATTTCGGAAACGTCGGCTGAATTTGGTGGTGCGCTGGGTGTTGCCCTTCTGGGAAGCCTTGGCACTTTGGTTTACCGCACCCTGATGGCGAAGGTTGAGGCTCCCGATATCGCACGGACGACCTTGAGTGCTGCCATTGAAGAAGCGGGCCGCAGCGGTGCTGGGACCGCAGTGTGGCTGACCTCAGCCCGAGATGCATTTGCCTCTGGCTACGCTCTGACCTGCGCCATTGCGGCGCTGGGGTTGGCGCTGCTCACCTGGATTGCAGCGCGCGTGTTCAGGGACGGTTGAGCATGGACTGGGACAACTTAAGAGTTTTTCTGGCTGTGGCGCGCACCGGGCAGATGCTTGCTGCAGCGAAGTCCCTATCCCTCAATCACGCCACGGTGGCGCGGCGCATTGACCGGCTAGAGGCCGATGTTGGTACAAAACTGTTTGAACGGCGCACTACGGGCACCGTGCTCACCACTTCGGGTGAAGCGCTGTTGGGACGGGCCGAACGCATGGAGTCGGAAGTCCTGCTGGCGGGAAGTGAACTCTCAGGTGCCAAAACCTCGATAAGCGGCACGGTTCGCATTGGTGCGCCAGATGGCTTTGGCACCTATCATCTGGCGCGGGTTCTTGGCCGCTTTGCCAACCAGCATCCTGATCTCACCGTACAACTGGTGCCCTTGCCACGTACTTTCTCTCTTTCGCGACGCGAGGCCGACATTGTTGTTACCATTGACCGGCCCAAGATTGGCCGCGCCATCATCAAGAAGCTCACGGATTATTCGTTGAGTGTCTACACGACAAAAGCCTACCTGAAAAAGACAGGGGATATTCAGTCTACGGATGATATTGCCGGACGGTTGTTCATCACCTATGTCGATGATATCGCCTATGCCAGTGCGCTGGATTATTCCGCCGAACTGGGCAAGGTGATGACGCGACACTATGAGTGTGGCAGCGTGGTGGCGCAAATGGAAGCCGTGCGATCAGGTGGCGGCATTGGAATTCTGCATGACTACGCCGCAGCCTTTTATCCAGAGCTGGTGCGCATCCTGCCCATCATGCGCTACTCCCGGACCTATTGGCTGATGTCGCATCCTGATGTGCACGACACACAGAGAGTGGCTGCCATCTACCAGTTCATTGTGGACAGCGTGAAGGAGCGCAAGGGACAGTTTGTCAGTACGCAAAATCCCTAAAGACGCGCGTGATGTCGCGGTTCCAGCTGCCGTTGTAGAGTTCGATCAGTGTTTGGGCAGCTGTGTTTCCTGAGGCCACCGTTTCGTCCAGCGTGTCGAGGAAATCGGCTTCGGTATTGCCTTTGCATCCTGTGTGGGCGCGGGCCACCAGTCCAGCGCGCGACACTGCCAGGATTTCGCGAGACATGTCCCTCACCGAACGTCCCCGCAATGTGGCATTCAGAGCCAATTTTGGCACATCGTCCCGGAGTTTCTGGCGTTCGGCATCGGTCCAGTCCTTCACCATATCCCAGGCCGCGTCGAGAGCCGACTGATCGTAGAGCAATCCGACCCAGAAGGCTGGCAGTGCACAGAGCCTGCGCCAGGGACCTGAGTCTGCACCGCGCATTTCGAGGAAGCGCTTCAATCTGACTTCCGGAAAAATTGTCGTCAGGTGATCAGCCCAATCTTTCATGCGCGGCTTTTCACCGGGCAGTTGGGGGAGTTTGCCATCCAAGGAAAGCGCGAAAACTTGCGCCTACCGTATTGATGAAGCGGCCATCGCGCATGGTGAAGTACATGGGAACATCAAGGGCATAATCGACATAGCTTTCGAAACCTGCGCCATCTTCAAACATGAAGGGCAGCATGCCAGAGCGCGCATTGTCGGTATCGGTCCAGACATGGGACCGGAACGACTGATACCCGTTCAACTGGCCTTCGAGAAACGGCGAGTTGGCAAACAGGGCGGTGGCGATGGGCTGCAAGGCTAATGACACGCGCAGCTTTTTCACCATGTCCGCTTCGCTGGCAAAATCGAGATTGACCTGTACGGTGCAGGTGCGGAACATCATGTCGCGCCCCATGGTGCCTACCTTGTCCATGTAAGGTGCCATGATGGCGTAACGGCCTTTGGGCATGACAGGCGTTTGATCCCGCGTCCAGGTCGGTGACGCGCCAAGTCCGAGGAACGCAATGCCAAGTGCATCGCCAATCTCACGGACCTGCTTCAGGTGATCGTGGACCTCTTCACAGGTCTCATGGACACTGGCCAAAGGTGCGCCTGACAATTCAAATTGCCCGCCTGGCTCCAGCGAAATGTTGGCCATGCCCTTGGGATCGGACAGGGCAATAATATTGTCGCCTTCGTAGACGCCGACCCAGCCAAAGCGGTCGCGCAGACCTTCCAGCAGTGCGCGGATCGACCGCGGACCATCATAGGGGACGGGTTGCAGGGTGTCGGTGAGAAACCCAAACTTTTCGTGCTCCGTACCGATCCGCCAGTCGGATTTCGGCTTATTGCCCTGCTCGAGGTAGGCCACCAATTGGGCTTTCGATTCAATGGGGGCCTTGGCTTCGGCAGTATCAGGGGTCGGTCCGCTCACGGGTCATCCTTGGTTTTGAAACTGTGATGTAGACATGGCTTTGGCAACGGACAAGTCACAAATTGTGATGGTGCACATTACAGTTATGACCAGTCTCCGAGGACCGCCTGAACCAGGGCCAATGATGCCACGGCGGCGGTGTCGGCGCGCATGATGCGAGGGCCTAAGGAGATGGACCTGACCTTGGGCGTGGCGAGGAGCGCTTGGCGTTCCTCATCGGTGAAGCCGCCTTCGGGGCCTACCAGAATGGCTGCCGGTGCAGCCAGGTCTTGGAGAGCGACGACCGGGTTGGCGATGGCTGCTTTTTCATCGCAAAATATCAGGGTGCGAGTCTTCTCCCAATCCCTGAGCAGGTGAAGCAGTTGCACTGGCTCGCGCACTTGCGGAACATAGACACCATTGCATTGTTCAGCAGCCTCCACGGCGTTGGCCCGCATGCGGTCCAGATTGACGCGATCTGCCATTGTTCTTGCGGTTATGACAGGCTGCAGGAACCTGGCACCCAGCTCGGTCGCCTTCTGCACCATGTAATCCAGGCGGGCGTGCTTCAGGGGGGCGAAGAGGAATCCGATATCGGGTGGCGGCCTGACATCGCTGATTTGGCGTTCCACACGAATGGCCTGCTGTTTTTTTCCGACTGTCGCCAGATAGGACAAAAACTCGCCGTCCTCGCCGTTGAACACGTGAACGGGGTCGCCCGACTTCATGCGCAAAACGTTGACGAGATAGTGTCCCTGCTCACGCTCGAGGATCACGTCCTGCCCTGCTTCAAGGCGGCTTGCAACATGCAGCCGGGGAGTGGTTTTTGCCATGACGATCGTGTAACACGCCCACCATGACAAAGGCCAGTGAACCGCTGATGATTGCCGATGCCGGAGCCGGGAACTGGGTCGTGCGGAACATGCCATCCCAGTTTTTGCCCTATGCGCAGCTGATGCGTCTGGACAGGCCCATTGGCTGGTGGTTGTTGCTTTTGCCGTGCTGGTGGGGGTTGGCGCTCGGGCACGTTGCGCAAGATCGCACGGGGTTGAATGTGTGGTACGCCGTGTTGTTCTTTTTCGGGGCCGTCGTCATGCGTGGTGCGGGATGTGCCATCAATGACATTGTCGACCGCGATATTGATGCAAAGGTGGCGCGCACCAAGATGCGGCCTCTTCCTTCGGGGCGGATCAGCGTTCAAGCGGCGCTGGCATTCACTGTTTTATTGTTGTTCTGCGGCCTTGCAATCTTGTTGCAGTTCAACTGGTTTACGGTTTGGCTTGCAGTGAGCTCACTGGTGATCGTCGCAGTGTACCCTTTCATGAAACGGTTCACCTACTTCCCCCAATTTGTGTTGGGTCTGGCGTTCAACTGGGGTGCGTTGGTGGGGTGGTCCGCGCTGCATGGTGGACTACATTTGGCACCGCTTCTCCTATACGCGGGCGGGGTCAGCTGGACGATGGCTTATGACACCATCTACGCCCATCAGGACAAGGAGGACGATGTCCTCATCGGCGTGAAGTCAACAGCCTTACGATTTGGCAATCGGACACCCGTTTTTCTTTTGATCTTTTTCGGTGTGGCGCTCGCCCTCATTGATGCCAGTTTCTGGATTGCGGGAACGCATTTTATGGCTCATGTGGCAGTGGTGATTGCTGCCTTGCATGCGGCCTGGCAGATTGCACGATTTGACGCTGATGATTCAAAACTCTGCCTGAAATTGTTCAAGGCCAACCGCACGTTCGGTCTCTTGATCCTTTGTGGCCTCTTGCTGGATATTTACACATGATGATTGATGATTTGCTGACCATTGCCTCTGATGTCGTGGCCTTGGCAAAGAAAAAAGGGGCCACCGCCGCCGATGCCTTGGCGGTTGAAGGCCGGACAACAGACATCACAATTGAGACTGGAAAAATCGAAAAACTGGAACAATCCGAATCACGCGATATCGGTTTGCGGGTGTTTGTCGGCCACTCATCCGCTTCCATTTCAGGCAGCGTGTTTGATGGAACGTCTTTGGCGAAGATGGTGGAACGTGCCATCGACATGGCGAAACTTGCACCACCTGATCCCCATGCAGGCATTGCCGACCCAGAGCTGCTGGCGACGACCACTCCCACTCTCGACCAGTTTTCATCCGACGAGATTTCAGCCTCCCAGCTTGAGGATCTGGCGCGGGCCACGGAAGACCATGCCTTGTCCGTTGCGGGTGTGACGCGGAGCAGCGGGTCCAGTGCCTCGTCCGGTCGCAGCGGGTTTGGCCTTGTGACATCAAATGGCTTTGCCAAAGGGTATCAACGCAGCAGCGTCAGTCTCGGCATTTCAGTTATCGCTGGTGAAGGGACAGCCATGGAACGGGACTATGACGGACATGGTGCAGTGTATGCGTCGGATCTTGAAACGCCTGAAAAAGTTGGCCGCACCGCTGGTGAACGGGCTGTGCGTCGATTACAGCCGCGCAAGATTGCGTCGCAGAGTGTGCCTATCATTTATGATCGTCGCGTTGCCAGCAGTCTGGTCAATCACATGTTGGGTGCGATCAACGGGTCAGCCATTGCGCGCGATACAAGTTTTCTGAAGGACGCGTTGGGAACGCTTGTTTTTCGCGATGGTGTCCGCATCATTGATGATCCCCACCGGCAGCGCGGGCTGTCTTCGCGGCCCTTCGATGCGGAAGGTTTGCCGACGCAGCAACGGGCCATCATCGAGGACGGCGTTCTTACCACCTGGACACTGGACCTCCGGTCGGCGCGAAAGCTTGGATTTGACGCCGACAGGCCAAGCGGCACGCGGATTGGCGTCGCCGCCATCTCCCTCGACGACCAATGTCTACATGACGGCGGGTGCCGACTCGCCCGCGACCATGATCAAATCGTTATCCAAGGGATTGCTGGTCACGGAGTTCATCGGATCAACCATCAATTCCGTGACGGGCGACTATAGCCGCGGCGCATCGGGTTACTGGATCGAGAATGGGGAAATTGTTTACCCCGTCAGCGGAATTACGGTTGCAGGAAACCTCAAGGCCATGTTCAAAGTGCTGATTCCAGCTGATGACCTTGTCATTCGCAGTTCATTTTCAGTTCCATCATGCTTGGTCGAGGGCATGACAATCGCAGGCACATAGGAGACATCATGGCCAAGCAGAAACAGGCAGCGCAAGAGCAACTCCTCCATTTGGTTTTGGGTGGGGAATTGAGTGACGTATCGGACGTCACATTCAAGGATCTCTCGAAACTTGATGTGGTCGGATTTTATCCGAATTTTGCAGAAGCCCATGTGGCATGGGTCAGCAAGGCGCGCGAGACCATCGACAACGCACAGATGCGCTATTTCATCGTTCATCTGCATCGGCTACTGGACCCCACTGATGATGAATGAGTGATTCAAATCTCCGCCACAATCCTGCGCCATGCAGGATGGCGGAGATCCATTAGATGCGCACACACTTTGCAGCTCTCATTGTCTTGGCGCTTTCGGCGATATCTGCAAACGCGGATTCGCTGTTCGGTGCTTTTGAGCGGTCTGTGCGCAATATGGACCGTGCCTTGTGCGAACGGTTTCAGTCCAAGACGTGCAAAACATATCGACCACAGAAACCTGTGAAAAGCAGCCGACGGGTTATCGAAAAACCACCCAAACCGAAACTGCAGGGCAAACCCGTTGTCGCGGTTGCCGCACCTGTGCCGACGATTGTTGAAAAACCTGTGCTGCAAAAACGGACACAGTCGGGATCGGCCTGCCTGCAGAATTTGGAGAGTGCGGGTGCCAGCTTCACTGCAATTGCAGATTTGACCCAAGTGAACGATGGGGGTGGGTCCTGCGAGGTTGCCACACCTGTGCGTCTCACCCGTATCAATTTTGCTGGCGGTGCCGTTGACTTGCCGGATCAGCCCGTCCTGAACTGTGCGTTTGCGTTGCAGTTCTCAGACTGGGTGGCGGGGCCAGCCCAAACAATTGTGACGTCCTCGACGCGGGCCGCCCTTGGCGAGTTGCGCACCGGACCCGGATTTGACTGCCGGGACCGCACGGGCGATGGCTCTTCCAAAGTGAGTGAACATGCGTCAGGCAATGCCGTCGACGTCCAAAACATCGTTTTGACCAATGGCCTCACACTCGACGCGCGTGATGCCCTCAACCCGGACCGGGACGCCTATGATGTGCTGACGCAACTGCGCAAATCGGCGTGCGAGTCCTTTACCACCGTTCTCGGGCCCGGCTCCAATGCGGCGCATGATGCGCATTTCCATTTTGACCTCGCAAAACGTAAAAGTGGTTTGCGCATCTGCCAGTAAGCGGGTGGCGGGTTGACTTTCATTCCTTACAGTCTAACTTGCCTTTCGAACTCCCTTGCGGGAGAGACAGGGTTTACCCTGCGCCGAAGGAGCAACCGCCCCGGAAACTCTCAGGCAAATGGACCGCAGGGAAGCTGTAAAATCTGGAGAGCAGTGGCCTGACAATGGGCCGCTCACCGAAGGAGAAAGCGATCTGTGTCAGCGTGACAGGACCCGCGAAAACTCTCAGGTCACTGACAGAGGGGCACATTCGGCAGCCGCCGGGTGATGCAACTTTTGTCAGGAGATACGGATGACCGATAACGCGCTGAAGCGCACCCCACTCTACGATGAACACGTGAAGCTCGGTGGCAAGATGGTGCCGTTTGCGGGCTACGAGATGCCGGTGCAATATCCGACCGGTATCATGGCGGAACACAATTGGACGCGCGAACATGCGGGCCTGTTTGATGTGAGCCATATGGGGCAGTGCTTCATCTCTGCTACGGATGATGCCACTGCAGCTTCAGCCTTGGAGCGTCTCGTTCCTGCGGATGTCAAAGGGTTGGCACCAGATCAGTCGCGCTACACGCAATTGCTGAATGCGGACGGTGGTACTCTGGATGATCTCATAGTGACCCGCTCTTCCTTGGCAGGTGATATTGATCTGGTGGTAAATGCCGGGCGCAAGGAGGTGGATTTTGCACACATTGAAGCTCATCTGCCAGAAGGTGCGGTGCTTGAAAAAATATCCGATGCACTGTTCGCATTGCAGGGCCCCGCAGCAGAAAGCGTACTTGCAGCACTGAACCCAAAGGTTCGTGACATTCCGTTCATGCACAGGCGCATGGTCGATCTCCCTGGATGCGACGAGGTCTATGTTTCGCGCTCGGGCTATACGGGCGAGGACGGCTTTGAATTGTCGGTCATCGCACCTGACGCAGTGAAGTTGTGGATGGTTTTGTTGGAGAATGTCCACGTAAAACCCATAGGCCTCGGTGCGCGGGATTCTTTGAGACTTGAAGCAGGACTGTGTCTCTATGGTCATGACCTCGATGAAACCATCTCGCCCATCGAAGCTGGGTTACTCTGGTCCATCGGCAAACGCCGCCGTGCGGAAGGTGGCTTCATCGGCGCAGATCGTGTGTTGTATGAAATCGCCCATGGCCCGTCGCGCAAGCGCGTCGGTATCAAGCCCGATGGCCGCGCTCCTGCCCGTGAAGGCACGATCATCAAAGACAAGTCAGGCCGCGTGATTGGCAAGATCACATCTGGTGGCTTTGGGCCAACGGTTAATGGTCCCATCGCCATGGGCTATGTCGAGGCGAGTTTGGCTGCCGACGGGACGGAGGTTGAGCTTATAGTCCGTGAAAAGCCGTTGCCTGCGCGTATTGTCAAGCTACCCTTTGTTCCGAACCGATTCAAACGTTGAAGGAGAGATCATGAGCACCAAGTACACAGAAGAACATGAATGGATCACCGTGGATGGTAACGTCGCGACTGTCGGCATAACGCAGCACGCGGCCGAACAATTGGGTGATGTGGTGTTCGTCGACCTCCCCGCCATCGGCAAGAAGGTTGAGAAGGGCAAGGACGCAGCAGTTGTTGAAAGCGTCAAGGCGGCGAGTGATGTCTACGCCCCTATCACCGGAGAGATTGTCGAGGTGAACACGTCAATCACCGATGAGCCGTCAAAGGTGAATGCTGATCCGGAAGGTTCGGCCTGGTTCATGAAAATCAAAATTGCAGACACATCGCAGCTCGACGGCCTGATGGACAAGGCCGGTTACGAAAAATTTTTGAACAAGTGATCTCATGACCGAAACCTTAACTGATCTCGAACCTGGTGCCAATTTCATCCGCCGCCATATTGGCCCCAATGATGCCGAAACGGCAGCGATGTTGAAATCGCTCGGTGCCGCGTCGCTGGATGCATTCATCGACAAGGTTGTGCCGAAACGCATTCGCTCCAAACGCAAGCTCGACCTTGCACCAGCCATGGCCGAACGTACGGCCTTGTCGTACTTGCGGCAGGCAGCGTCGCGGAACGAAGTCTTCTCCTCGATGATCGGCATGGGGTATTATGGCACGATCACGCCCAAGGTGATCTTGCGCAACATTCTGGAAAATCCGGGCTGGTACACGGCCTATACGCCTTATCAAGCTGAAGTCAGTCAGGGACGCCTCGAAGCGTTGTTGAACTACCAGCAGATGGTCATCGACTTTACGGGACTTGAAATCGCAAACGCGTCTTTGCTTGATGAAGCAACCGCTGCCGCCGAAGCCATGGCCATGTCCAAGCGCGTCGCCAAGTCATCCGCCACCACATTCTTTGTTGACCGTGATACCCATCCACAAACGATCGGCGTCATTGAAACACGCGCCAAGGGTTTTGGTTTTGACGTTGTGATTGGCGATCCGGCGACCGACTTGAAGCCAGATACAGTCTTCGCTGCGTTGCTCTCTTATCCCGGATCGTCGGGCGAAGTGAGGGATTTCGCCACAGTCATCGCAGCCTTGCACAAGGCCGGTGCCCTGGCCATTCTGGCAACAGATTTATTGGCCCTTGCCCTGCTGAAATCGCCCGGTGAATTGGGTGCCGACATTGCCATCGGTTCGACGCAGCGGTTCGGTGTGCCGATGGGTTTTGGTGGTCCGCATGCTGCATTCTTTGCGACCAAAGATGAATACAAGCGCGTGATGCCGGGCCGCATCATTGGTGTGTCGGTGGATGCCCAGGGCAACCGGGCCCTGCGCATGGCGTTGCAGACGCGAGAACAACATATCCGCCGCGAGAAGGCGACGAGCAATATCTGCACCGCACAAGTCCTGCTCGCCGTGATTGCTTCCATGTTTGCTGTCTACAATGGACCGGAAGGCATTCGCAAAACTGCCGCACGTACCCACCGCTTTGCCCACCTCTTTGTCGAAGCGGTGCAAAGCCTCGGCTACACAGTCAAAACGACATCCTATTTCGACACCGTGACAGTCCACGCTCCGGGCCGGGCCCATATGCTCTGGGCCAAGGCCAAGGAAAAACGTATCAACCTGCGCTTTGTCGACGCCGATCATCTGGGCGTTTCTTTCGATCAATCCACACGGCGGCAAGAACTTGCCAACCTGCTCTCTGTGTTCAAATCGGGAGCGGAAAAAACCGACCTTGATGCGCTCGACAGAAACGCGAAAGAGGTGATCCCGGCCAATCTGCGCCGCACGTCCAAATATCTCACACATCCCGTGTTCGAAATGTACCATTCCGAAACGGAGATGTTGCGCTACCTGCGTCACTTGCAGGTTAAAGATCTGGCACTGGATCAGGCGATGATTGCGCTCGGTTCTTGCACCATGAAACTCAATGCAACGAGCGAAATGATCCCTGTGACCTGGCGCGAATTTGCCATGATCCACCCGTTTGCGCCGCTTGAACAGACGCAAGGCTATCAGCAATTGTTTGAAGAGCTGGAGGAAATGCTCTGCGAGATCACGGGCTTTGATGCCATTTCGTTGCAGCCCAATGCGGGTAGCCAAGGTGAGTATGCGGGCTTGCTTGCGATCAAGCGATACCATGAATCGCGGGGTGACCATGACCGCAATGTGTGTTTGATTCCGGTTTCCGCGCACGGCACAAACCCTGCTTCTGCGGTGATGGCGGGCATGACCGTGGTTGTTGTGGGCTGCGATGCCAGTGGCAATATCGATGTTGCCGACCTTGAGGCCAAGGCTCGTCAGTACAGTGCGCGGTTGGCGGCCCTGATGATCACCTATCCGTCCACCCATGGTGTGTTCGAGGAATCCGTCATCGACATCTGCAAGATCATTCACGACCATGGCGGGCAGGTGTATCTTGATGGTGCCAATCTCAACGCGCAGGTCGGATTGATGCGACCCGCTGAACTTGGTGCCGATGTGTGCCACATGAATCTGCACAAGACGTTTTGCATTCCCCACGGTGGCGGCGGTCCGGGCATGGGGCCAATTGGTGTTCGCGCCCATCTTGCGCCCTTTCTTCCGGGCCATGTTGTTGTGGATGGTGTCAATCCGGCAGCAGGTGCAACGGGTCATCAGGGTGCGGTCTCGGCGGCACCTTGGGGATCGGCGTCGATCTTGCCGATATCGTGGATGTATATCGCGATGATGGGCGGCGAAGGCCTGACCCGCGCTACAGTTTTCGCCATTCTCAATGCGAACTACATTGCGCATCGCCTGAAGCAGCATTTCCCCGTGCTGTACACTGGGCCCGGCGGCTTTGTGGCGCATGAATGCATTATTGACTTACGCTGGTTGAAGGAGCGCACAGGACTGACGGTGGAAGATGTTGCCAAGCGGTTGGTGGACTATGGTTTTCATGCCCCCACAATGTCTTTCCCGGTTGCTGACACGTTGATGATTGAGCCTACGGAATCCGAAGGCCAGCGCGAGATTGACCGCTTCTGCGATGCGCTGATTTCAATTCGCAATGAAATCCGAGACGTGGAGGAAGGCAAAGCCGACAAGGCTGACAATGTGCTGAAGAATGCACCGCACACGCACAAGAAACTCTTTGCCGATTGGACGCACAGTTACTCCAAGGACAAGGCGTACTTCCCACTGAAGGGTTATGCCAACGACAAATACTGGCCGCCTGTGGCGCGCGTCGACAATGTGTACGGTGACCGCAATCTGGTGTGCATCTGCCCGCCGATGGAAGACTATATGCAGGCGGCGGAATAGGTCATGGCACGCACCCGTATCGAGACCGACTCAATTGGCAGCGTCACCCTTCCCGACACCGTCGACTATGGTGTGCATACGGCGCGTGCGGCGGAAAATTTCCCGATTACAGGTGTTCTGCTGAAAGACTATCCTGAACTCATTCAATCGCTGGCGATGACCAAGAAGGCGGCGGCGCTTGCCAATATGGAATTGGGCGCACTGGAGCCGCGCATTGGCCAGGCCATTGCCCGCGCCTGTGATCGCATCATTGCCGGTGAAGCGCACACGAACTTTATCGTCGACATGATCCAGGGTGGTGCTGGCACATCTTCCAACATGAACGCCAATGAGGTTGTGGCCAATCTGGCGTTACGTGAACTGCAGCGCCCTGCGGGGGACTACAAAACCATCCACCCCAATGATCATGTGAACCTCTCGCAATCGACCAACGATGTCTACCCCACAGCCGTGCGCCTCACGATGATCCGCAGTGTGCCTGCCCTTGTGGTGGAGCAAGAGGCTTTGAAATCTGCGTTGCTGGCCAAGGCTGAGGAATTTCACGACGTGATCAAGGTGGGCCGCACCCAGTTGATGGACGCCGTGCCCATGCGACTGGGCCACGAATTCCGCGCCTTTGCTGTCACTATCGGTGAAGATATTGACCGCTTGCGCGAAGTGGGTAACTTGCTGCGTGAAATCAATCTGGGTGGAACGGCCATCGGCACGGGTATCAATACGCCGGAGGGTTATTCCGAGTGCGCCATCCGGCATCTTGCAGAGATTTCAGGTGAGCGGCTTCTGGTGGCTGGCGACCTCATCGAAGCGACATCTGACATGGGTGCCTTCATCACGTTCTCAGGTGTCCTCAAGCGTATCGCCGTCAAGCTCTCAAAGGTGTGCAACGATCTTCGCCTGTTGAACAGTGGCCCGCGCGCAGGCTTTGGCGAAATCAGGCTCCCTGCCGTGCAGGCCGGTTCTTCGATCATGCCGGGAAAGGTCAATCCGGTCATGCCGGAGGTGATCAACCAGATCGCCTATCAGGTCATCGGCAACGACCTGACCGTCACGATGGCCGCTGAAGCCGGTCAATTGCAGCTCAATGCCATGGAACCCGTCATCGTTTTCAACATCCTGCAATCCATGCGCATGTTGACGCGGGGCATGATGGTGCTGCGGGATAAATGTATCGTTGGCATCGAAGCCGACCGCGAGCGGTGCCAGGAGTTGCTGGACCATTCGTTGGTGGCTGTGACCGCCATCAATCCCTATATCGGCTATACAGAAGCCAGCCGTGTGGCCAAGGAAGCGCTGAAAACACGGCGCACCGTGCGTGACGTTGTGTTGGCCGAAAAACTGATGACCGAAGCGCAATTGGCCGAGGCCTTTGCAACGGAAAACCTTTTGGGACAGCGCAAGCCAAAGAGCGGGTGAGGCGTTTCAACGGCGCATAAAAAACCCGGCATCACTGCCGGGCCCGGACTTCTTCAGGTGTACCGTTCAGTTCAGCCGGGATTTCACGGCTGTGATTGATTCCGCGATCAAACCATCACCGCCTGCACCCTTGGCGTTTGCTTTCAGCATCTTTGCTGCCGATGCAATGGCGAGATCGGTGGCTGCGGCGCGTACGTCCTTAACGGCGGCGGCTTCAGCCTGAGCAATTTTCTGTTCAGCTTGTTTGGTGCGGCGATCCAATGAATCGACCAGCTTGCGCTTGGATTCTTCGGCATAGGCAGCAGCGTCGGACTTGGCGCGGGCAACGATGTCCTGCGCCTCTTTTTCGGCATCCAGACGCTTCTTTTTGTACTCCGCCAAAAGGGCTTCGGCCTCTTCACGCAACTTGCGTGCATCCGCGATATCCTTGGAAATCAATTGGGCACGAGTATCCAGTGCAGCGCCAGCTTTCGTGTGGGCACCGGCATAGAACACAATGCCAAGAAAGATGATCAGTGCGACGAGAGCATAAAATGTTGCATCCAATTCCATGATGTTACCTTTAGGCTTTCGCCGGTTTGCGGACTGGCTTTTTGACAGCGGCCACCGTTTTGGCGACGCTGACTGACACCTTGCTGGAGAGTGCCTTGACAATGTCCTGTGCGGTCTCAGAGGCAATGGCATCGACTGACTCCATGGCCTTGGCTTTGCCCTTGGCAATGCGGACCTCGGCATCGGAGATTTTCGATGCCAGTGTGGCGTTCACTTTGGCCTGTTGGGCATCCACGTCCTTGGTGACAGCATCACGCGTATCGCGGGCAATTTCGCCAGCGGAAGACCGGGCATCTGCCAGTGCCTTTTCATAGGACTTGAGAGCGGCTTCGGTTTCATCCTTCAAGGCCTGAGCGCGGGCGAGATCGCCATCGATCTGGCCTTTGCGGGCCGACAGGATGTTGCCGATGCGTGGCAGGATGCGCTTCATCAGCCAATACAGCAGGCCAAAGAACACGATCAGCCAGAAAATCTGTGACGGATACTTGGTGGTATCCATGGGTGGGAATACACCCGTGGCGCCGCCATGGGCTTCCGTTCCCGCAGCGGTTTCACCATGAGTGTCTTTGGTTTCGTGGGTCTCAGTTTCACCGGCCATGGCCAATCCTCGAGGAACAAGGTCTCGTCAATAGAAGATGAGCCGGACGTTCATCCGGCTCTTCGACGTTGCGTCTGAGCCAATTAACGGAACAGGAGGAGAAGGGCTACAACGAGCGAGAAAATGCCCAAGCCTTCTGCAAGAGCCGCACCGATCAGTGCGTTGGTGAACTGTGCACCAGCAGCTGCCGGATTACGCAGTGCGCCTGCCAGATAGTTGCCGAAAATGTGGCCGACGCCAATGCCTGCACCACCCATGCCAATGCATGCGATGCCTGCGCCAATCAACTTTGCTGCTTCCGCGTCCATGATGTTCTCCTTGAGGTAAGCGGTTAAACGGTAGATTCAGTGACCAGGGTGAAGTGCGTCATTGAGATAGACGCACGTCAAAATGGCGAAAACGAAGGCCTGCAAGAAGGCCACGAGAAATTCAAGGGCTGTCAGTGCCACGGCCATGCCGAGCGGTGCCACAGAGCCGAGTATGCCGCCAATGCCCATGGCGGACAGGCTGACCACGAAGCCAGCGAACACTTTCAGCACGATGTGACCGGCCAGCATGTTGCCGAACAAGCGCAGTCCCAGCGAAATGGGGCGTGACAGGAAGGAAATGATTTCAATCATGGAAATGAAGGGCAGGATCGCCATGGGAACCCCATGGGGCACGAACAGTTTGAACCAGCCAAGTCCATGTTTGTAGAGTCCGACACCAATGACGAGCGCGATGACGAACAGCGCCATGGCGACTGTGACGATCAACTGGCTGGTGACAGTAAAGAAGTACGGGAACATGCCGAGCATGTTAGCAACGAGCACAAATGAAAACAGTGAGAATACCAGCGGGAAGAAGCTTTTGCCTTCCTTGCCCAGCACGTTGTTCACCATGTTCTCGATCATGCCGTACCACATTTCGCCAACGGATTGGACGCGGCCGGGCACGAGTTCGGCTTTGCGCGAGGCAAACCACAGGAAGCCCGCGATGGATGCCACGGTGGCTCCCATGAACAGGGCCGAGTTGGTGAAGCTGATGTCGTAGCCGCCAAGATTGATCGACCCCGTAAGGTCCTGGATCTGGAATTGATGAATGGGATCGTTGGCCACGATCAGTCCTCTTCTTCGTCATCTGCCTTTGCAGGCGTCATTTTGGCAAGCTCGTCCGGTGTTGGCTGGTCCCTGTTTGCCGCACGCGACATGTTTACAAGGCCGGCTCCAAAACCGAGGAGCAGAAAAATTATCAGGAACAGGGGTAATGTTCCTACGAGATAATCCAGTCCGTAGCCCAGAAGGCCGCCAACCAGAACACCCGCCACAAACTCGCTTATCAGCCTGTAGCCTTTGGAGTAACCCGCAACACTACCATAGCTCTGAGCGGGTTTTTCCGCCTCGACACGCCCGGATTTTTCAACCGCAATGCGGCTACCCAAATCCTTCAAGCGGTCCGAGATGGCCCCCAGCTCCGGATCGCGGCCTTTTGTCGGTTTGGTGTTGATTGGTTCAGCCATATTGGAAGCCCTCCAGACACCACCGCCTCGCCCCAAAAGACCCCTTCCAAAGCGCGCTCTTCTTAGTTTCGGGGCAGAATTGTGTCAAGGCATGGATGCGACTTTTAAGTGTTTGGAATACATATGAAAATTTAATTGATGATGCGCTGCGGCAATGAGTCCGAAGAATGTACGGGACATTTGTTTGCCGCAGTCGCCATTCAGAGTTGAAAAGAATTCGTTGTTGGAGACCTGATTGATGACATTTTACCGCACTTTCTTCTCTGTCGTTGTGTTCGCTTTTGTTGGTCTTGGCCCAAGCTTGGCGGCTGATGCACGGATCGCAACGGAGCGGGTTGGCATCACCGTCACGCCGCTGGCTGATGGCCTTGACCATCCCTGGGGCATTGCCGTGCTTCCTGATGGCCGATTGCTGGTGACTGAGCGCTCCGGCCGTTTGCGCATTGTGAACGGCGAAGGCCGCGTTGGCAAAGCCATCAGCGGCGTTCCACGTGTTGATGCGCGCGATCAAGGGGGATTGCTGGACGTGGCGCTGCACCCGGACTTTCAAAAAAACCGGCTGGTCTATCTCAGTTTTGCAGAAGCAGGACCAAAGGGCACGAATTCCACAGCCCTGGCGTTGGGGCGGTTGTCTGGAAACGAGAAAAAACTTGAAGCCGTCAAAATCATATTCTCGCAACAGCCCAAGCTCGACAGCACGCAGCATTTCGGGTCCCGCATTGTTTTTGACAAGGCCGGGCATGTCTATCTGACCATGGGGGATCGGTCGAAAGCCGAGTTGAGAGACCAGGCCCAAAGTCTTCGCGGTCATATTGGCAAAGTGGTGCGCCTCAATACCAATGGCAGTGTGCCGAAAGACAATCCATTTGTAGGTCAAAAAAACGCCAAGCCCGAAATCTGGAGTTATGGCCATCGCAATGTTCAAGGTGCGGCCCTGCACCCCCGAACCGGGGAGATCTGGACGATCGAACATGGGCCCATGGGCGGTGATGAAATCAATGTGCCGAAAGCTGGCAAGAACTATGGTTGGCCCGTGATTTCCCATGGTGTGAATTATGACGGTACGCCAGTCGGGAGCGGACGCTCAAAACAAAAAGGTATGGAGCAACCCATTTACACTTGGACGCCGGTGATTGCACCGGGGGGAGCCATCTTCCATTCGGGGAAAATGTTTCCGGAATGGCGGGGCAATCTCTTTGTTTCCGGTCTGCGTGCGACGTCCTTGGTGCGGCTCGAGACCAAGGGCGATGCGATCATTCATGAAGAACGTCTGCTGACAAATTTCAAGAACCGCATCCGGGATGTGGCGGAAGGGTTACGGGGCGAAATCTACGTGATCACGGATGCTGCAAACGGAGAAATCCTGAAGATCACGCGCAGCAAATAAAGGCCTCGTGACTCCTGCATTGTTTGCAGCGATATTGTGCTGCTGGTGTGGTCAGAGGTTCATGGAAAAAACTTTACTGTTGAAGAATGCCGCCTGTGTGGTGACGATGGATGCGTCGCGACGGGAACTGAAGGATACGTCGGTGCTGTGCAGGGGCAACAGGATTGCAGCCATTCTTGGTCGGGACGAACCGCACCCTCATGCTGATGAAACGATTGACCTCGCAGGTCATATTCTCTTGCCGGGTCTCATCAACACTCATCACCACATGTATCAGAGCCTGACGCGGGCTGTATCGCAGGCGCAGGATGCAGACTTGTTTCAATGGCTGAAGGCGCTGTATCCAATCTGGGCGCGGCTCACGCCGGAGATGATTTTTGTCTCCACCCAAACGGCCATGGCAGAACTCCTGCTGTCGGGATGTACGACTTCGAGTGATCATCTTTACATCTATCCCAATGGTTCACGGCTGGATGATTCAATTGCGGCCGCAAACGAGATCGGCATGCGGTTTCACGCAGCGCGCGGAGCCATGAGTGTGGGCGAAAGCAAAGGTGGGCTTCCGCCTGACAGTCTGGTCGAGCGGGAGGCTGATATTCTCACGGACATGCAGCGGCTGGTCGCACGCCATCATGACGCCAGTGAGTGCAGCATGTGCCGGGTGGTGCTGGCCCCCTGCTCACCGTTTTCGGTCAGCCGTGACTTGATGCGCGATACGGCGCTGTTGGCGCGTGAACTCAAAGTTTCACTTCACACGCATCTGGCCGAAAATGACGATGATGTGGCCTACAGCCTGGCGCAGTTTGGGTGCACGCCTGCCCAGTACGCGGAAGACCTGGGGTGGACGGGACCTGATGTCTGGCATGCCCATTGCGTGAAGCTCGACGATGACGGCATCGGCCGTTTTGCACGCACGGGTACGGGCGTTGCCCATTGTCCCTGTTCTAACATGAGACTTGCGTCTGGCATTGCGCCGGTCGGTAAAATGCGGCGCGCCGGAATTTCCGTCGGACTTGGTGTGGATGGGTCGGCATCCAATGACGGTGCCCATATATTGGGTGAAGCGCGGCAGGCCATGCTTTTGCAACGGGTGGGGTTCGGGCCTGACGCCATGAGCGCACGGCAGGCGCTTGAGTTGGCCACACTCGGTGGTGCCAAGGTTTTGAACCGCCCTGATATTGGCGCTGTCATGCCCGGCATGGCGGCTGATCTGGTGGCCTTTGATCTTGGTGCGCTGGCCTATGCGGGTGCACTCCATGATCCGGTTGCGGCGCTGGTTTTTGCGGCGCCCCAGACTGTGCGGCACAGTATCGTCAATGGCAGGATCGTGGTGCGTGACGGGGAATTGCAAACGCTTGATGTCCGTCAGCTGATCACCCGTCACAACAGGTTGGCCCATACCCTGGTCAATGGTTGATTACCGGGAGCCTGACCGCACGTCGGCGATGCCTTGGCGCGCCAGCTCATCAGCCCGCTCGTTCTCGGGGTGACCGGCGTGGCCCTTGACCCAATGCCACGTCACATCGTGGTGCTGGATGGCAGTGTCGAGACGTTGCCAGAGGTCCGCGTTCTTGACGGGTTTTTTGGCGGCGTTTTTCCAGCCATTTTTCTTCCAGCCGTGAATCCATTTGGTAATGCCGTCTTTCACGTAAATTGAATCGACATGCATCTCCACCTTGCACGGGCGCTTCAAGGCGTTGAGGGCTTCGATTGCGCCCATGAGTTCCATGCGGTTGTTGGTGGTGTCACGTGCGCCGCCGTAGAGTTCCTTGGTGGTGCCGTTGTATTGCAGGATGGCACCCCAGCCACCAGGGCCGGGATTACCTGAACATGCGCCATCCGTGTGGATGATGACTTTTTCCGCCATGATTCAGGCGGGTTTCTGGTTGGGGGATTGGTCGCGCAATTCTCGGGGCAATTTGAACGAGACATTTTCTTCGCGCAACGTGACGTTTTCGACTGTCACCTCATAGTGGGCGCGGAAGGCATCGATGATTTCGTTGACCAAAACTTCAGGTGCCGAAGCACCCGCTGTCAGACCGATGGTGCGCAAGGCTTGCAAATCTGTCCATTCAAGATCACTGGCCCTTTGCACCAGGAGGCCGCGGGCACAGCCATTCTTGAGACCAACTTCCACAAGACGCTTGGAATTGGACGAGTTCGGCGCCCCGACCACCAGCAGCAAATCAATTTCGCCAGCGATGGACTTCACGGCTTCCTGACGGTTGGTGGTGGCGTAGCAGATGTCTTCACGCAAGGGACCGGTGATTGACGGGAAGCGTTTGCGCAAGACGGCAATGACTTCAGCGGTGTCATCCACAGACAGTGTGGTTTGCGTTACATAGGCGAGTTTTTCCGCATTCCGGACCACAATCGTTTCTGCATCGGCGGGCGTTTCCACAAGCGTCATGGCGTGGGGTGGCAATTGCCCCATGGTGCCAATCACTTCAGGGTGTCCCTTGTGACCGATCAGTATGATTTCCAGGCCGTTGGTGAAGTGTCGCTGGGCCTCCATGTGTACTTTCGTGACCAGTGGGCAGGTGGCATCGATCTGAAACATGGCTCGACGCTGGGCTTCCGCAGGCACGGCTTTGGGCACGCCATGGGCTGAAAAAATCACGGGGTGATCGCCCACAGGAATTTCGTCAAGCTCGTCCACAAAGATGGCGCCTTTGGCTTTCAGATCATCAACAACGTATTTGTTGTGGACGATTTCGTGGCGCACATAGACGGGCGCTCCATAAATTTCGAGGGCGCGCTCGACAATGTCGATGGCTCGCACGACGCCCGCACAAAACCCGCGCGGTGCAGCAAGCAGTATTTTCAGTGGTGGACGTGACATGGATTACACCATTCCCCTGGCCTGCATCTGCGCAAGCTGAAATTCGGCAGGTTTGTTCTTGGTCAAAATGGTTCTGGCATTTGCGCAATCGTCTTGCATCTGCGTCACGAGATCAGCGACCGAGGCAAATGTCTTGTCGCCCCTGATCATATCGACAAAGGATACCAACAGTGTCTTGCCATAAAGATCAATGTCCTGATCGAGAAGGTAAACTTCGAGAAAGGTGCGATTGGTATTGAAGGTCGGGCGGTCACCAAAATATCCAGCACCCATCCAGGCTGGCGTGTATGCAGACGCTGCTGCATCGCGCACCGTGCAGGCATAGATGCCGCGACTGGGTTCTGCTCCCGGATCAACGACAATGTTTGCCGTTGGAAATCCTATAGTGCGGCCGCGCTTATCGCCGTGGACCACTTCACCCATAACAATCCAGTCATAGCCAAGTTCATGGGCCGCCGCGCGGACGTGGCCCCGGCGCAGGGCCGAGCGAATGGAGCTGGAGGCAAAAGGGGCGTGGCCATTGCCGTCGTCGGTGACTTGTTCGACGACTGTCACCGTGAAGCCATGGATCTTTCCCATGGCCTTGAGTGTATCAGACGTGCCTTTGCGGCCCTTGCCAAAGTGAAAGTCATAGCCGGTGACAACGTGCGATACGGCGAGACAGTCAACGAGATGGGTTTTGATGAATTGCTCAGGCGTTGAATGCGCCATAGCTTCGTCAAAGTCCAAAGTGACAACGAGTTGTGCTCCCAAGGCACGGGCGAGGCGCTCCTTGAGATCACGCGGCGTCAGTCGAAAGACTGGTTCCAGCGGTTTAAAATAGCTGCGCGGATGCGGTTCAAACGTGAGCAATCCCCACGGCTTGCCACTCTGCAGTGCTTTTTCAGCCGCCAGTGCCAATACCTGTTGGTGACCCCGGTGAAGGCCATCAAAATTGCCGATCGCTATGACCGCTCCTTGCGGATCGCGGGCGGGGGGAAGTCCATTCATAATGGAGCGGAATTGGCCGTGTTTTGGGTCGACGTCAAGGTGGGTCGACTTGGTTGTACCCGGACGTGCTGATCAAACAGTTTGAATGGTATATAAATACCCCATGTCGAGACACTTTTTACATTTACTGATTCGGTCCCTTTGCCTTTTTGTTGGACCGGGGGCGGCCTTGGCCAGTGACGCGACGGTAGACGATGCCGCCCGGCTCATCCGGATCTCTGAAAAAGGTGTCAGTGACACCCGGGGATGGGCCGCGGATTTGCTCGACGTATTGCGCGTTCACGGTCTGGAAAAATCCCGGGAGAATGTGTGTGCCGCCATTGCTGTCATCGACCAGGAGTCGTCGTTTCGTGCCGACCCGTCGGTGCCGGGTCTTGGTGAAATTTCAGAACAGGCCGTGCGGCAAAAGTTGCGGAAAATCCCGGTTGCCGGACTGATTGCGATCAAGATGCTGGAGCGGTCGCCCACGCCGGATGACAGTTACCTGTCCCGGATTCGCAATGCACGCACGGAACGTGATCTCGATCTTGCCTATCGCGGCTTTGTTGAAGATGCCTCGCAACGATCCAACATGAGCTTGCTGGTCAATTCAGGTCTATTGAACTCCACCATCGAAGACCGCAACGATATCGACACGGCGGGGTCCATGCAGGTGTCTGTCGCATTTGCCGTGGAGACCGCCAAGCGCAGGCGGTGGCTGCCCATGCAATTGGCCGATGTTTACGCGGTGCGCGATGAACTCTACACGCGGCGCGGTGGCATGTATTATGGCGTGTTGCAGCTCCTGGGCTATGACAGTGGGTACGCCAAGAAAATCTACCGGTTTGCTGATTACAACGCTGGACGCTTTGCCAGCCGCAATGCCGCATTTCAGAAGATCGTCAGTCAACTGGCCAATGTCGAGCTTGTCCTCGATGGCGATCTCTTGCTGTATGACAAAGGTCAAGCACAGCCCAAGGTCAGCGCTTCCGAGGCTGCTATGCGAAAAGTGGTCCAAGTTTACAAACTTGACCTCGATCACGCGCGGATCAGGCAAGACCTTTTGGAAGAGAAGGACGTTTCGTTTACTGAAAACCGGACGTTTAACCGCGTGCGTCAGCTCTATCTGCAGACATTCGGAGTGGAAGCGCCCTTCGCTGTTGTGCCGGACATTCGCCTCTCCAGCCCCAAGATCAAGCGGACCATGACCACCAGGATATTTGCCGAGCAGGTCAATCGCAAATACCAAACCTGCATGTCGGCCCGGATTTAGAAAATTGGGTCACCACATTCGTTGTCGCATCGCGCACGTGAACCGCGAGCCGGGGGCATTGGCGCAGTCACTCTACACTCAGCCACGACACCTGTGGCGACCCCGTTTTTTCGAGTGCGCGTTCACTCGTTATGCTTGCAGTGGATTAAGTTGACCTGATGGTCAAGTGAATTCAACGAGGGGACTTCGAAAAAACGATGGTAATTGAGGCCCCTTCAAGGCGGCGTTCGAGCGCGTGCCGTATATCCTTCTGCATGTGACGTTTTTGAGACGGGTGTGGCATCGATAGACGTTGACCAATTGGGGCAGATTGGATCAAACTACCTCAATCAATAGAACAGGTGACACCATGCGGTTTGAATCTCCGGCGACGACCAAAGCAGCCGTCGCACTCCTCTCAAAAGAAAAAGGCAAGGCTTTCGTGCTGGCAGGCGGCACAGATTTGCTTGTAAAAATGAAAGCCGGCATGCTGGAACCCGACCTTGTTGTCGATATCAAGCGCATCAAGGGCATGGCTGAAATCAAAAAAACCGCAAGTGGATTCTCCATTGGCGCGGCGGTGCCGTGCAGTGCGCTGCGTGAAAACGCGGCACTGGCAAAAGCATGGCCCGGTGTGGTTGAGGCTGCAGAGCTTATTGGTTCCAAGCAAGTGCAGGGTCGGTGCACCATGTCTGGTAACCTCTGCAACGCGTCGCCAGCTGCCGACTCCGTGCCAGCACTTGTTGCGGCCAATGCGAAGGTTGTGATCGTTGGTGGCAAAGGCAAACGAAAAGTCGCCGTGGAGGATGTCCCGGCTGGTGTTGGCCGCACCATTCTCAAGAAGGGCGAACTGATCGAAGCCATCGAAATTCCAGCGCGCAAGGCACGCTCGGGTGATGCTTACTTAAGGTTTATTCCGCGCACGGAAATGGACATTGCTGTGGTGAGTGTTGGGGTCAATCTGTCGCTGGACACAAAGGGCGTGATTACAGACGCACGGGTTGCGCTGGGTGCCGTGGCGACAACGGTGTTGCTGGTGAAAGAGGCAGCCATGGCCATCATCGGCACAAAGCTGGATGATGCGGCGAAAGCAAAACTCGCTGCGGCTTGCAGTGCGGCTTGCAAACCAATCGACGACAAACGTGGCACCATTGAATTCAGAACAGAAGTTGCAGGTGTGTTGGCCCGGCGTGCAGCCGAAACGGCCTATGCCCGCGCAGGAGGCAAGTGATCATGACTGCAGTACTCGTATCTACCACCATCAACGGCGACACGGTTGAATATGCCTGCCAGCCGGACGAGCCCTTGCTCGATGTGTTGCGCAACCGCCTGGGCCTGACTGGCGCCAAGGAAGGCTGCGGCACGGGCGATTGCGGGGCGTGCAGTGTCATCCTTGATGGCCGTCTTGTGTGCTCCTGCCTCGTGCTTGGTGCTGAAATGGGCGGCAGAAAGCTGGACACAATTGAAGGCATGGCGGACGGTGACAAACTGCATCCGCTGCAGCAGAAGTTTATTGAACATGCAGCGCTGCAGTGTGGCATTTGCACACCCGGCTTTCTGATTGCCGCCAAGGCCTTGCTCAAGAAAAATCCGAACCCTTCGGAAGAAGAGATTCGTTACGGGCTTGCCGGAAACCTGTGCCGCTGCACGGGCTATGACAAGATCGTTCACGCGGTTCAGGCCGCTGCCAAAGAAATGAGAGGAGCTTAATCATGCTCGACACTGTCAAAAAGGTCATGAATTTCAAAGTCGTTGGAACACGCGTCTTGCGGCCCGATGGCATTGACAAGGTTACGGGCCGGGCCCGCTATGGTGCTGATGCCTTTGCACCGGGGCAATTGGTCGGGTTGATCTTGCGTTCGCCGCATGCGCATGCGCGGATCAAGAAGATCGATACATCAAAGGCTGAGAAGCTGGCTGGTGTGAAAGCTGTCGTTACGTCGGCTGATCTGCCTGATCACACAGGAGGTGATCGTGGCATGCGCGATATTCTTGAAAACTGCATGGCGCGGAAGAAGGCGCTTTATGACGGACATGCGGTTGCTGCGGTTGCCGCGGTTGACATGGCCACGGCGAAAGCCGCGCTTAAACTGATCAAGATTGACTATGAAATCTTGCCGCATGTGACGGAAGTGGATGAGGCCCTCAAGCCCGGTGCGCCGTTGCTGCATGATGATATCTTTACAGACGGCATAGAGCCCAAGCCAACCAAGTCGTCCAACTATTGCAAATTTGCAGAGTATGGCCACGGCGACATTGAAGCGGGCTTCAAGGACGCCGATGTCATTATCAGCAAGTCCTACAAGACCGAGCAGACCCATCAGGGTTACATTGAACCGCACTCCTGTCTGGCCAATGTGTCACCAGACGGCACGGCGGAATTGTGGGTGTGTACGCAAGGTCACTTCGTGTACCGCAATACCTGCGCCACGTTGCTGGGCATGGACGCGAACAAACTGCGCGTCACAGCGTCGGAAATCGGTGGCGGGTTTGGTGGCAAGACCCATGTTTGGATGGAACCGGTGGCGCTTGCGTTGTCGCGCAAGGCCAATCGTCCGGTGAAAGTGACCATGACGCGTGAAGACGTGTTCCGGGCAACGGGACCAACGTCATCGTCGTCGATCGACGTGAAAATTGGCGCAAAGCGTGACGGTACAGTCACGGCGGCATTTGCGGAATTGCGGTATCAGAATGGAGCGTTTCCATTCACCTGGGCCGAGTTTGGCGCGATGACCGCGTTTGCCTGCTATGATTTCAAGAATGTGAAATCGGTGAGCAAAGACGTGGTGCTGAACCGTCCGAAGTGCGCGGCCTACCGGGCCCCATCGGCACCGATTGCGGCGTTTGCAGTGGAAAGCACCATGGACTTGGTGGCCAAGGAAATCGGCATGGACGCACTCGATTTCCGCATCATGAATGCCGCCAAGGAAGGGACGAAATCGTCTTATGGTCCGGTTTTCGGGCCGATTGGGATAGGTGCTACCTTGCAGGCGGCCAAAGATCATCCACACATGAAGGCCCCCTTGGGTAAAAACACCGGGCGCGGCATGGCGTGCGGATTCTGGTTCAACTTTGGTGGCCAGACTTGCGTGGATGTGAACATCACGCCAGACGGCAATGCCACTGTTGCGTTGGGCACCATCGACGTTGGCGGATCGCGGGCGTCGCTGGCCATGGCAGTGGCCGAAGAATTGGGTATTGCCTACGACAAGGTGCGCTGCGTTGTTGCCGATACGTCTTCGCTTGGACACAACGACATGACCGACGGCAGCCGTGGCACCTTCTCGTCCTCGCTTGCAGCCATCGATGCGACCCGCAAGGCGGTTCACACATTGCGCGAGCGGGCAGCCAAGACCTGGGAGATTTCCGTCGATGACGTTGAGTGGGTTGACGGCGAAGCCCGTGCCACTGGCGAGAGCCATGGCAATCTCGGACCGCTGACGCTGAAAGATCTGGCAGCAAGTGCCGGAAACACAGGTGGGCCTGTTGCCGGTCACTCCGAGATTGTTGCGGATGGAGCTGGTGTTTCCTTTGGGACGCATATTTGCGATGCCGAAGTAGATCCTGAAACAGGCAAGACCACGATCAAGCGTTACACGGTGATCCAGGATGCGGGCAAGGCGATGCATCCGGCCTATGTGGAGGGCCAGTACCAGGGTGGTGCGGCACAAGGCATCGGCTGGGCGCTGAATGAAGAATATATTTACGGCAAGGACGGGCGGCTGCAGAACGCGGGCTTCCTCGACTACCGCATCCCTGTGTGTTCGGATTTGCCGTTCATTGACACGCAGATTCTGGAAATTCCAAATCCCAACCACCCTTATGGCATGCGTGGCGTTGGCGAGACACCTATCGTTCCGCCGCTCGCTGCCATTGGCAATGCGATTTCGAATGCCACTGGTGTTCGGATGACACATGTGCCGATGTCTCCGCCGCGCATTCTGAAAGCGCTGAAGGGCAAGAAAAAATAAGCCGTCGATGAAAACACACGACGTGCATCTCTGGGGGGCGCTGCGGCCACTGGCTGGCGGCGCCTCTTCTGTTTTGGTTGAGGCTGCAACGATCAGGGAACTGTTCCGTGTACTGAGTGATCAGTATCCTGGCATGGACCAGCATATCAAACGCGGTGTGGCGGTTTCCATTGATGGCAAGATCTATCGCGACCAGTGGGATACGGTGTTGCCGGACGATGCCGAAATCTACCTCATGCCGCGCATACCGGGTGGATAGTCATAGCGTGGTCAAGCAGGTTGGTCGTCGTTCAGTTTGATCATGCCGCGGACGAGGACAAAGGCCAGCCAGAGCAGAAACACAAGATACAAGGGCCAGGTGATGATAATACCGATGCCCAGGGTTCCGATGGTGATGACCATGAGCACGATTGCAACGACCAGACTGATGGTCATGGTGCGGGCGATCTTGGCGAGGTGACTGCCATGGATGGTTTGCGATGCGTCTTTCATTCTGGAGCGGGCCAGCAGAATGACAATGACGCAGCCCACCATCAGCAATGTGCCTGAAAACTCGCCCAATGTGGCAATGCCAATGGCAGACGATGCAAGGTAAAGCACCCACGTCAAAGTGCGGTAGCCTTCCGGTGTGCGTTCAAGCACTTTACTGACGTCAGTCGCCATCGATTTTGGATCCCATGATTGCTATGGCCTTTTGATACACAGTCGCCGCATTCCAACCCTGTATTGCGCCGAAATTAGGATCGCCGGGCTGGTAATCTTCACCGGGCAGCCAGCCGTGACCGACCAGGAATTTCGCGGTGGAAGTGAGCGCTCCTTCCTTTGAGTTCAGACTTCCAACCCCATAAAGCAACACGCTCTTGGGCATGAACTGGGTCTGGCCGATTTCGCCATGCATGGCTCCACGGGTGGATGAGGACAGTGTGCCGCGATCCACGAGTTTGAGGGCTGCATAAAGCTGTTCTGTGAAGAACTCGGTGCGACGGCAATCATAGGCCAAGGTTGCCACGGCGGACACCGTGTTCTGATTTCCCCCGTAACGACCAAAAGCGGTTTCCATACCCCAGATGGCCAGCAGAGGTCCGGGTGGCACGCCGTATTTTTTTTCAATGCGGGCAAAGAGTGCGGCATTGGCTTTCTTGAGCTTGCGGCCTTGCGCGATGATCGTGGGCGCACCGCGCTTTTGCATAAAGGCGCTGAGGCTGAGCTTGAAACTCTTCTGATTGCGATCGGCCTTGATCGTGGCCGTGGCATATTGGGTTGATGCCAGCGCCGAGAGTCCGCGCGCCTTGATGCCGACGGCCCTGGCTTCGGCTGCAAATGCCTTCTTCCAGGTCGCAAAACTTCCGGATGTGTTGCTGCAGTCGGCCGCGCCAGCGGAGGCGGCACCCGACAGCACGCAGGCGGCCATGAAAATCGTTTGACGGATCGACATTCTTTAATCCTAGAGTTGCTGCAAAATCGTATCGGCGCCCGAGACGTTGACACCGGATTTGTCCTCGACATTCAATTGCCGCACGATGCCGTTCTCGACGAGCATGGAATAGCGCTTGTTACGCATGCCCATGCCTGCGACGTTGAGATCGACGGCAAGGCCGGTGGCCTTGGCAAAGTCTCCGTTACCGTCGGCTAGCATCAGGATCTTATCCTCGGCACCTGCGTGTTTGCCCCAGGCCTTTACGACATGCACATCATTCACAGACACACAGGCCACTGTATCCACACCTTTGGCCTTGATCTCATCCAAGTGGGTGAGAAAACCGGGCAAGTGGTTCATGGAACAGGTGGGTGTGAATGCGCCGGGCACGCCAATCAGGACGACCGTTTTGTCTTTGAAAATGGCGTCAGTTGATATCTTTGAGGGGCCGTCGGCTGTTGCGGTCAAAAGTTCCGCGGCGGGCATCTTGTCGCCGATCTTAATGGTCATGTCATTCTCCGTGATTTGCAAAGAGACTTAGACGACGCTGACCACTTGCTCAACCCCTGCGCCACCCACAACAGATGTCACCCGGATTTGGCGACCCTTGAGGGAATCGGAGCCGGCAAGACCCCGGACCGGCAATTTTGCGGTGCCTGGTCCAAAGTCGGGCCTGCTGACGTAGTGGGGCACACCGTCGAGGAACTCGACAAAAATCTCCGTCACCGGGCCTGCCAGTTTCATGTGGAGATGGCCATCGTTGAAACTGGCTTCACCGACGGGCCCGTGGGGTGATTTCAAGGGTACACGTATTTGCCACTGCTGAAGTGTGTCCGCATCTGATGCAGCGGCCGCTTCGGGCAACCGGTCTTGAACCTGTGCCGGAATACATACTGTTTCGCACACGCCGAAGAACGCGTCGATGCTGACGTCAGACGCTTTTATTACGCCGTCTGTTGTGAGCCTTATCGGAAAGACCACATCGTCCTTGTACCCGATTGTTTCCCCGTCCGCCCCTTCAAACCGGGTGGGAAGCGGACAGTCAAACTCAAACGATTTCACACCCGTTCCCTTCAGGGTGATCGACGGCGGCACGCCGCCATCACCTGGCACTCTCCAATAGGTTTTCCAACCCTTTGCCATTTGCAAGTGAAGGCCAAAATGGTGGATGTCGGCTTCTTTTGGACCGCTCAAGATACGGTACGACCAAGGTGCGGCCGCAGTGGCCGTTAAGGTCAACCCCGGCAAGGCCAAGGCTGTTAGCAGAAATCGACGGCGAGAAAGATCGGCATTCATGCCCTATCATTGCCGCAGAACAGGTTCACGATCCACTCACAAAAACTTTTGATTTGGGTGTCATCCACGTTATGGTTTGGACATGCTTCACGGAACGTCACTTGAAGGAAAACTGCTGATCGCCATGCCGCGTATCCGGGATTCGAATTTCGAGCACTCGGTCGTACTCATGTGTGCGCATACGGATCAGGGTGCCATGGGGCTGGTGATCAACAAGCCGGCACCGTTGATGTATTTCGCCGACCTGCTCGACAGGGTGGACCTGAATCGGCCCGTAAGTGACATTCCCGAGGATATCCGCCGGATACCGGTGCGACTGGGTGGGCCAGTGGAACAGGTACGCGGGTTTGTGCTGCATAGTGAAGACTATCCGACTGATGACCAGGCGATGACCATTGCGAAACACTATAGATTGACAGCAACCATTGATATTCTGCGTGACATCGCAAATGGCCGGGGACCAAACAAACGACTTGTGGCTCTGGGCTATGCCGGTTGGGCACCGGGGCAGCTGGAAGATGAAATTCAACACAATGGATGGCTGCATTGTGATGCTGATGAGGATATCATCTTCGGTGAGGCACTTGATTCTAAACATGAGGCGGCGATGAAGAAGATCGGGATTGACCCGCGCATGCTTTCGTCCGATTTCGGGCATGCATGACGTCTGAAAACTATTATCCACCCCTTTCACCGATCAAGACGGGGTTGGGCGGGCATTGTCCCCGCTGTGGCCGGGGCAAATTGTTTTCCGGTTATCTCAGTGTCGCCGCGCGGTGCTCAAGTTGCGGACTTGATTTTTCATTTGCAGATGCAGGCGATGGAGCAGCATGGTTTGTCATGCTGTTTAGCTGTGTGGTTGGTGTCGGTTCCATCCTCGGGCTTGAGATTGCGTATTCGCCCTCGTGGTGGATACATGTGCTGGTGGCCATTCCAGTCCTTATTGTGTTTCCGCTGCTGATGTTGCGTCCTGTCAAAGGTGTCTTGTTGTGCCAACAGTGGAAAACCGGTGCGCGCGGGACCGTTGAATGAGCGAACAGAAGCGCATCTGGCCGATCGTGATGACGAGTTTACTCGGCTTCACCTTGCTCTGTGGGCTTGGGTTCTGGCAGTTGTTCCGGCTCACGGAAAAAAATGAGTTGATCGAAAAAATCGACCGGTTCGTGACTGCTCGCCCCATCAGCCTCGATCTCGCCCTCAAACAACACGAGAGTGGCCGGGACTTGGACTATGTTGCTGTTCAAGCCATTGGACAATTCCTTGAGGGTCAGGAACTGCACAAGCTGACGACCCATGAGGGTGGGCCCGGATTTTCCGTCATCGCGCCTTTCATCAGTTCTGACGGAATATTGGTGCTGGTTGACCGGGGTACCGTGCCGGTCGAGTTGGCCGATCCGGCCAAGCGCGGCGATGTTCTACCACGGGGCGTCACGGGATATTTTCGCGTCCACGACAAGGGGCAAGGGGCCTATGATGCTGACAATATTCCGGCGCAAAACCAGTGGTACTGGTGGGATGTGCCGGCGATGTTGGGGGCGGTCAAGGCGCCGCCGGACGTGCGCGTGATGGACGTGATTCTGCACCGGGTGCCACGGGTCACGGAGACAACGCCACCCATTGCACCCAAGCCCAAGGCGGAGCTGCGCAACAATCACATGGGATATGCCATCACCTGGTTTGGTCTGGCCCTCGTCTTGGCTGTGATTGCGACCCTGATGGTGCAACGCGCCCGGCAACCGCACTACTTGATGGACGACCATTGAGCGGCTAAGCGCTCTGGCATGCAGTATATTTCCACACGGGGACAAGCGCCCGCGCTCGATTTTGAAGGTGCCATGCTATCGGGTCTGGCCCGTGATGGCGGCCTGTACCTGCCGGACATTTTTCCGGTTCTCAGCTCACACGACATCAAGCAGCTCAGGGGCAAGAGTTTTGCCGATGTGGCATTTGCCATCGCGACACTTTTTGCGGGTGAGGCAATTCCGGCCAAGGACCTTCGCCGGATGGTTGATGAGGCTTATGGCAGTTTCGCGCACGCGGCAGTCACGCCGCTCAAGCAGCTTGATGCGAACCTGTTTCTGGTAGAGCTGTTTCACGGTCCCACCATCGCGTTCAAAGACGTGGCGATGCAGCTCCTGTCGCGCATGATGGATTGGTCGCTGGCGCGGCAGAAATCCCGGGCCACCATTATTGGTGCAACATCGGGCGACACCGGGAGTGCAGCCATCGAGGCCTTTCAGCACAGCAAGCACGCGTCGATTTTCATCCTGCATCCGCATGGGCGTGTATCCGACATTCAGCGGCGACAGATGACGACGGTCACCAGTGCCACTGTCCACAACATTGCCATTGAGGGCACGTTTGACGATTGCCAGGCCATTGTGAAAGCCCTGTTCAATGATCTTGCGTTTCGCGACCGGGTGAAGCTTGCTGGCGTCAATTCGATCAATTGGGCGCGGGTCATGGCCCAGATTTCCTATTATGTCTTTTCAGCGGTCGCACTGGGTGCGCCGGACAGGGCCGTGTCGTTTACCGTGCCAACCGGAAATTTCGGAAACATCTTCGCCGGGCTTGTGGCCAAACGCATGGGGTTGCCGATTGACAAACTGGTCATTGCCACGAACAGCAACGACATTCTGGACAGGACGCTGAAGACAGGGCGTTATGAAGTGACCGGGGTCCAGGCCACCAGCAGCCCGTCCATGGATATCCAGATTTCCAGCAATTTTGAACGGATGGTCTATCTGGCGCATGACCGGAATGCGGACACCGTGCGACGGCTCATGGACAGTCTCAAACAATCTGGTGCGTTCACTTTGGATGAACCGGCGATGGCCGTCATTCGCTCGGAGTTCCTGTCTGGATCGGTTTCAGAGTCCGGCGTTGAAGCGGCACTTCGGACTGCCCTGACACACACTGGCGAGTTGCTGGATCCCCATACGGCCATCGGCTATGCGGTGGCCCGGCAGGTCAATACATCATCGCCCATGGTGGCGTTTGCAACTGCCCACCCGGCAAAATTCCCGGATGCAGTCGAAGCCGCCACCGGAGTCAGACCTGCTTTACCATCCCGATTGCAGCACTTGCTCAAAGCGCAAGAAAGTTTCACAGTGCTTCCCAACAACGATAAGGCGGTGAAGGACCATATCCTCGCCCGCCAATAAGGGAGCGTATATGTCGGTCAAGGTTTCACGACTCGCCAACGGGTTGCATGTGGTCTCTCATCACATGCCGCATATTGAAACCGTTGCGCTTGGCATATGGGTCAAAGCAGGTGCGCGGGACGAGCGTCTGGAAGAAAACGGCATTGCGCATTTCCTGGAGCACATGGCCTTCAAGGGAACATCACGACGCACGGCCCAACAGATTGCAGAAGACATTGAAAACTCAGGTGGCGAGATCAATGCGGCGACTGGCATGGAGACCACGACCTATTACGCCCGTGTCCTCAAGACGGAGTGGCGGGGAGCGTTGGATATTCTCGCAGATATTTTCCTGAATTCCGTGCTGGACCCGGACGAGGTGGAACGGGAACGGGATGTGATCCTGCAGGAAATTGCGGCGGCCAAAGACCAACCCGATGATCTGGTTTTTGATCTGGCGCAGGCGGCCTGCTATGGCGACCATCCGTTGGGACGGTCGATCCTTGGGCCAACGTCCATCATCGAGACTGTCACGCGCGAGCAAATGTTGGCGTGGCGCAGCCGCAACTATTGGGCGTCGCGCATCGTCGTGAGTGCCGCCGGAAACATCGATCATGAACAGTTGACACTGTCCGTGAATGAGCTGTTCGGAGAGGTGCCGCAAGGCCACATGCCGCAGCGCATGCCGCCGGTTTTTGCCCATGACTCGCAGACCGAACAGAAACAACTTGACCAAACCCACATTGTGCTGACGTTTCCCGCACCCAACTATCGCGATCCGCGGATCTATCAGATGCAAATCCTGTCCAGCATTCTGGGTGGCGGCATGTCATCGCGATTGTTCCAGGATGTGCGTGAGAAACGGGGCCTGTGTTACAGCGTGTTTTCGTTTGGCACGTCCTATGAAGATGTGGGGCAGCTCGGGGTCTATGCCGCAACGTCGCCTGAAAACACGGCGGAGCTGGTCAATGTCACGACCGATGTCATGTTGTCGATGATCGATTTGGTCACCGACAAGGAAGTGGCCCGGGCCAAGGCCCAACTCAAGGCCAGCCTCGTCATGAACCTGGAGTCGGCTGCGTCGCGGGCCGACCAGATTGCCCGGCAATTCCTCGCCTTTGGCGAAATACCGGACATGCAAACACTCATCGACCGCATTGACAAAGTTGTTCCAGACGAAGTCCGGAATTTGGCTGAATCGATTTTCAGCAACACAAAGCCGGCGCTCAGTGCCGTCGGACAACTCAGTTTTCTCGGGAGCCATGCGGCCATCGCCGCACGGTTTGTCAAAGTATAGACATGGGACTGCTGCTGCCATGGCGGGTTTCAGGCGATCAAGATTCGATCATGGGTCAGCGGGTTGTGCTGCGGGTGCCGACGCTCGAACACTTTGAGCAATGGAGCAATGTTCGCCTGTCCAGCCGGTCTTTCCTGGAACCTTGGGAACCTGCATGGGCCAATTCTGATTATTCCCGCGCGTCGTTCCGGGACCGTGTCAGCCAATATCGCAAGCTTGCCGAAAGCGACCGTTCGCTGTCCTTTTACATTTTCAGAAAGGACTCTGGCACCTTGTGTGGCGGCATTTCATTGTCCAACATCCGGCGCGGTGTTGCGCAAATGGCCACACTGGGATACTGGATCGGTGCAGACCATGCGCGGCAAGGGCTGATGTCCGATGCTGTGCAATACGCTGGTGCGCCATGCATTCGATGAACTCACTTGCACCGCGTGGAGGCGGCCTGCCTTCCGCATAATGAGGCGTCGATCCGCCTCTTGGCCCGATGTGGATTTGAACACGAAGGCCAGGCCCGAGCCTATCTCAAAATCGCCGATCGATGGGAAGACCATCTGCTGTTTGCAAAACTCAAGAGCCCTGCAACACTGGTGTAGAACTTGGATTTGCTGGTCCATTTTTGACCTTATTCGCACTAATATGCAGCGCTGATTCGTGAGAGGCAGGCGTTTGCGGAGATTCAACCGGATATTGGCACTTGTTGTCAGTGTGTTCTTGTATTGCGTTGTGGCGCAGGCAGAGCAGCCGATTTTTGACGCCGCCAGTCTGGCTGCGGAAACGAACCTTGAATCGTTTCGCGGAACAATTGTTCAACCCCATGCCGCAATCGCCGTCGGTGTGCCGCAGGTTGACGGCAAAGAGGCCGCGCTCAATCTTGATGGCAAGGGCTCGGGCCCCACCTACCACTGGTACATTTATTCATTGCGCAACAGCGGCACGGACCAATGGGATGGGGTGCTCTCCGTCCCCAATGGCCAGTTTCCAGGTTCCGGTGTGCTTCGCTTCAAAATGCCGGGTAGCACTGTCCAACAATTTGTATCGAGTACAGGTGACGTGGCCCTGCAATCGCGGCCCAATTTGCATGCGGATGCCGTCTCGTTCACGTTGCCAGCCGGCGGGCTGTTTTCCATAGCGATCCAGGGTACTGCCGATACGCCACCCGCAGTCTTGTGGGACCGGTCAGCGTTTGATTATCGCATCAGCCAACTGTCATTCGCACGCGGCGCGATGTTGGGGATTGCCTTGCTCACAGCTTTGGCGTGCCTCGCCCTGCTCTCGCTGAGACCGCACCGTGTGACACTTGCGGGTGGTTTTTTTGCGGTCACGTCCGTGTTGTTCATTGCCTTTGAAAGCGGGATTCTGACGCAGGTCTTTGAACAGTTCTGGGGCAATGACTTCTCGTTACCAACGCTGCGTGCCGTGATTGAAACCCTCATGCTCATTGCCGCAGCATTTGTCCTTAATGCGTTCAGCGGCGTTGACCGCGTGCAGCCGTCTTATGGCATTGCAATACTGGCTGTGACCGGTATCGGTATTGCCAATCTTGTATTGGCCTTTCGTTGAGCCAGACCGTGCGTTGAGTGTGGCGCGCGTCGGATTTGCACTTGTTGCCGTTGGCGGTTTTCCCATCATGATGATGTCGCGGACTGAACAGGCAAACGAAATCGGCGGCGGGTTGCTGTTCTGGTCAACGCTTTTGGCCTGGAGTCTGCTGGCCTGCATCCTCGCGTTGGTGACATTTCACGATGCACGTCTCAGTGTCCTGTTGTTGATGACGTTGTGTTGCGTATTGATCGCCCTGACCTACATCCTGGTGCGCTTTGCTTTTGGTGAAGGCTATCTGGCAAAAGCCCACCTGACCGACCAGGTGCTGCGCAGTCTGGCCCTTGAAGGTGCGCGCCATCATTTGTGGGATTGGTCACCGGGCGATGGCGAGATTGATTACGGCGAAGGGTTTGAGCAACTCCTGGGGTACCGTGGCGACGTGTTGGAAGATGGCGGGCAGGATCTCTTCATTGAACTCCTGCACCCTGAGGATCGCCCCGATTTTGTTGCGAGTGCCGATGCCATTGCGGCTGGTTCCGCCAAACAGATCGATCAGGAGATCAGACTCAAGGCGGCTGACGGTTACTATCACTGGTTCGCATTGCGGGCGCGGGCGCTGCAAGGGCGCGGCACGGCCACACTGCGCTGCATCGGTACGTTGACTGATATTTCCAAATCCAAGGAGCTGGAACAGCGCTTGCTGACAGATTCCGTACATGATCCGATTTCCGGCCTGCCTAGCCGCGCCATTTTCATGGACCGGTTGGAGCGCAGCACGGCTTCGAAGAATTCCCTGCCCATCCATGTGCTGCTCATCGATCTCGACCGGTTCAAGAACCTGAATGACGGATTGGGTCACGATATCGGCGATCAGCTGTTGCGCATTTCAGCCAGCCGCATTGCCGAAGCCGCAGGCGAGGACGCGACCGTGGCGCGCATGTCCGGCAGCCAGTTTGCCGTGTTGTTCTCGGTTGTTGGCAAGACCGCTGATCCCATTCCTCTAGCGGAACAAATCTGTGCGGACCTCGCCGGGGCCATTGATATTGGCGTTCGTCCCCATCACATGACGGCCAGCATCGGCATTTCGTTGCGCAGTGCCTATGGAACGGAAGCCTCAGAACTGCTGGCGCAAGCCGCCAGTGCGTTGCATGCAGCACGGGACAAGGGACTGGGCTCCATCGTCATGTATGATCCAACGCTGCGCGATGACCGGGCGGCGGAAGTGGCGCTTGAATCAGATTTGCGCCGGGCCATCAGCCGGGCCGAAATTGAGGTGCACTATCAACCCATCATGCAACTTTCAACGCTCGACATCGTCGGCTTTGAAGCGCTGGCCCGATGGCGTCACCCGCAGCTTGGTCTTGTCGCTCCTGAAAACTTCATCGATGCGGCAGAACGGATGGGTCTGATTTCAGATATCGGGCACTTCATGCTGGCGGAAGCTTCTCGGCAGCTTGGCCTGTGGCAGCGGACCTTGTTCCGCAACCGCGACATTTTTGTTGCGGTCAATGTTTCTTCGTCCCAGTTGCTCGATGCCGATTTTGTATCGCACATCCAACACATCCTGTCGCGTGAGCTGTTGGCACCGGGAAGCCTGAAAATCGAAGTCACAGAATCCGTGGTGATGCGTTATCCGGAGCGGGTTGAAGGCCTGTTCAATCATTTGCGGGCCATGGGCATCGGGCTGTCGTGCGATGATTTTGGCACCGGATTTTCGTCGCTCTCGTCGTTGCGCGATTTGCCTTTTGATACCCTGAAGCTTGATCGCAGTTTTGTTGAGGGTGAACACATCGACGTGCGCACGTCCTGCATTGTCGAGGCGATGATCGAGTTGGCGCATAATCTGCAAATGAAAGTCGTTGCTGAAGGCATTGAGACACAGGAGCAGATCAATAATCTGGCGGCTCTGGGTTGTGACTATGGCCAAGGGTTTCTGTTGGGCACTCCTGTTTCAGCCAAGGACATTGACGCCATGCTTGCGCCACCAGCGCAAAGCTTGCCTTCACCAACACCGGTCTTTGCGTCGGTGGTTCTCAGCACAGATCCCTTCCCCCAACCTGCTCCGGGCCTTGCTCCCATGGCTCCACGGGTTGCGCGTGCTGAACCTGAAGACCTGCCAGAGCTGCAGCCAGAACAGCTGCCGTCGATTTTCTCGGTGGTCGACAAGAAGAAGCCGCGCGCCAAGAAAAAAACCTCGCGGCGCAAAACCAAGCGGCCTTTGAAAGACGACACCGTCTCAGGTTAGGTGGTTTGGTTTCCCGTGTTCGCCCCCTCAGGCCTTCGGCCAGCTCCCCCAGCAAGCTGAGGGAGCGACTACCGCTCCCCCAACTTGTTGGGGGAGCTCCGCGCAGCGGTGAGGGGGTGGTGACGCCAGAAAAGATTTCTTTCCCATCTCAAGATTCCTCTTGACATCCGTCCGAATATATGCCTATGGTGGGATGATGGTTCTGGAAAGGAGGGACAATGTCGACAGTGTACCGAAATTGCCAGAACCATGGGCAGCGCCTGCAGGAAAAAGGTCCACACGCCTTGATCCTCCGGGAGCCGATGGCGAGACCCTTGGGCACTAGGACCCGAGCGCCTTCAGTGGCTAATCATGTCTGGGAGCATCGTCTTCCAGGCCTCTGTAAGAGCAGACCAAAGGCCAAAATCGCTGCGTTCTTCTTGAAAAAGACCACTGCACGCTTCTCCTTGGCGCGGAAACGCGCCAAGGGCGTGAGTGGATGCCAGGCTTCGAGCCAAACCCGTTTTTTCCACCACCACATGCGCAGGCTTGAAGCCAGGGCGGGGACATACCCTCCTTCTTCCCTCCAGCGATCGCGGGCACCGCCCGGTCAAACCAGCGGCAGCCGTGCCCGTGGAATTTCGTCGCTGATTTTCAAGATCAGTGCGTGGGGATCACTGCGCCGTAGGATCCCCAGATGTAGATGCAGGCGAACAGGAACAGCCAGACCACGTCAACGAAGTGCCAGTACCAGGCTGCTGCTTCGAAGCCGAAGTGTTGTTCTGGCGTGAAGTGGCCTTTCAGGGCACGGAACAGGCACACGGTCAGGAAGATGGTTCCGACCAAGACATGGAAGCCGTGGAAGCCGGTCGCCATAAAGAAGGTGGAGCCATAGATGTCTCCGGGATGTTCGCCTTCGCCGAGGCGATCGAAACCGAATGCCGCATGGCCGTATTCGTAAGCTTGTACGAAGGTGAACAACATGCCGAGTGCGATGGTCAGCACCAGACCCCAGATCAATCCCTTGCGGTCGTTCTTGAGAAGTGCGTGATGGGCCCACGTGACGGTGGTGCCGGAGGTTAGCAGGATCAGAGTGTTGATCAGCGGCAGGTGGAATGGATCAAAAATAGGTGTGGGATGCGCGGTGCCTTCGATCACCGGGACCGGCGGCCAGACGCCACCTGTGGCCAGCGACCGGGCTTGCTGAATGGGTTCGCCGCTGAACAGTGATGCGTCAAAAAAGGCCCAGAACCAGGCCACAAAGAACATGACTTCCGACACGATGAACAGCAACATGCCATAGCGCAGGTGGATGCCGACGACAGGCGTGTGATCGCCCTTGTGGGCTTCGTTGATGACATCGCGCCACCACATGAACATGGTGTAGAGCACACCGGCAAAACCGATGAGGGCCGCCGCGGGATTGGATCCATGCATCCACATGATGGCACCGACCGCCAAAACGAAAGCAAAGAACGAGCCGACAAAAGGCCACGGTGACGGATCAACCAGGTGGTAGTCATGATTTTTTGCGTGGGCGTCAGCCATCGTCGTCGTGCTCCTCAGTTCAATTTCGCTGCGGCGGATTTTGTATCAGCCGGATAGAATGTGTAGGACAAAGTGATCTCGCGAATGGACTTGGTGTCAGGATCGCGCAAAATTTCGGGATCAACAAAATAGACAACTGGCATGTCGACCCGCTCACCCGGTTTCAAGGTCTGCTCAGTGAAGCAGAAACACTGGATCTTGGAAAAGTAGGCGCCAGCTTCCGGTGGCGTTACATTGAACACGGCCGTGCCGGTCAAGGTTTCCTTCGATAAATTGAGGGCCTCATAATGGGCCAGTGTCTGCTCGCCGATTTTCACGATCTCGCTCTGCTGGACGGGATTGAAAGTCCAATTCAGGGATGGAGCGATGTTGGCATCGAACCGTACCGTGATCTTTGTATCCGTGATTTGGGATGGTGCCGCTTCGGCCCGTTGAGTGGTTCCACCATAGCCTGTGACTTGACAGAACAGTGCATAGAGCGGGACAGACGCATAGGCGAGGCCGACCATGCTTGCGACCAATGCGCCAGCCATAAGGGCCACACGGCGGTTCTTGGCTGGATTGATTTCGACGGGTTGGCGCATCACAATGTTCGCCCCGTGATGTTCGCGCCAAGGCGCACCAGTGTGCTGACAAAGAAAATCGCCATGAGGCCGACAAGAATTATGGCCAGTACAATTGAGCGCTTGCGACGGCGCGCCATGTCTTCTGGTGAGAACGCAACGACGGGTGTCTTTTCGGTCATTGCAGCAGTCCCGACAGACCAACCAGGCGTTCAACAAGGATCAAGCCAAAGACGGCAAACAACCACACAATCGAGTAGCCGAACAGCTTGCCTGCCGCCTTGTTTTCTGCAGCTACATCGGCAGCGCGATAAACAGCGATTGCATCCATGAGGAACTTGATCGTCAACAGGGTTGCGCCGATGGCGTAGACCAAACCTGCGGTGCCGGTCAGATAGGGCAACGCAATTGTTGGCAACAGGAGCACCGTGTAGATCAAAATCTGTTTTCGGGTTTCGGCGCGCCCGGCGACGTTGGGTAACATGGGTATGCCTGCCTTGGCGTAGTCCCCTTCGCGGAACAACGCGAGGGCCCAGAAATGGGGCGGCGTCCACATGAAGATCAGAAGAAACAGGGACAGGGAACCGAGGTCTACCCCACCCGTGACAGCAGACCATGCGACCATGGGCGGGAAAGCCCCCGCCGCACCGCCGATGACAATGTTCTGCGGCGTACGGCGTTTGAGCCACATGGTGTAAATGACGACATAGAAAAAGATGGTGAAGGCCAGCAGGGCTGCAGAGGCGAGATTGACCAGCAACCCCAAGACCAGAACCGATCCGACGGCGAGGGCCATGCCAAATCCAAAGGCCTCCTGAGGCAGCAATGAACCGACAGGCACGGGCCTTTTGGCGGTGCGCGTCATGATCGCGTCAATATCGGCGTCGTACCACATGTTGAGCGCGCCGGAGGCACCTGCCCCTACAGTAATGCAGAGAATGGTCACGAAGCCCAGCCACGGATGGATGTGTCCGGGTGCGGCGAGGAGGCCAACGACGGCCGTGAAGATGACGAGCGACATCACCCGCGGCTTGAGAAGCGCCACATAGTCGGCAACAGACCCTTGACCACCTTGGACAATACTCATTGGTGAGCCCATTGGTGGGTTCATGTCTGGCACCGTGATGTCAGCCCTTTTCATAGCCGCCGTCAGTGACCACTGCCCTTGACGACGGGAAGCGTGGAGAACTGATGGAAGGGCGGTGGTGACGAGAGTGTCCATTCCAGGGTGGTTGCACCAATGCCCCATGGATTATCCCCGGCCGGCACCTTCTTGGCATAGGCAGAAAACACGCCATACAGGAAGATCAGCACGCCAAAGGCTGAGAGATACGACCCGTAGGACGACACCGCGTTCCATCCGGCAAAGACTTCCGGATAGTCCACGTAGCGGCGCGGCATGCCTGCGAGACCCAGGAAATGTTGCGGGAAGAACACGAGATTCACGCCAACGAAGGTCACCCAGAAATGAGCGTGGGCAATGGTTTCGTTGTACATGTAGCCGGTGATTTTCGGGAACCAGTAGTACCAGCCTGCGAAGATGGCGAAGACTGCGCCCAATGACAGAACGTAGTGGAAGTGGGCGACGACATAATAAGTGTCATGCAATGAGCGGTCGACACCAGCATTCGCCAGGACCACGCCGGTGACACCACCGACGGTGAACAGGAAGATGAAGCCGATGGCCCAGACCATGGGCGGGCGGAATTCGATGGAACCGCCCCACATGGTGGCAATCCACGAGAAGATCTTCACACCGGTTGGAACGGCGATGATCATGGTTGCCGCAACGAAGTAGGCCTGTGTGTCAGCATCCATGCCGACGGTGTACATGTGATGGGCCCAGACGATGAAGCCCACGACGCCGATCGCCACCATGGCGTAGGCCATGCCGAGATATCCGAAGACCGGCTTTTTCGAGAAGGTGGATACGATCTGGCTTACGATGCCAAAGCCCGGCAAAATCAGAATGTAGACTTCAGGGTGACCGAAGAACCAGAAGAGGTGCTGGAACAGGATCGGGTCGCCGCCTTTCGAGGGCACGAAGAAAGACGTGCCGAAATTGCGGTCGGTCAGCAACATGGTGATGCCACCCGCCAATACAGGCAAAGACAACAACAGCAAGAAGACGGTGACGAGCACGGCCCACACGAAGAGTGGCATGCGGTGCAAGGTCATGCCGGGTGCTCGCATGTTGAAAATCGTCGTGATAAAGTTGATGGCACCGAGGATCGACGACGCGCCTGCGATATGCAGCGAGAGAATTGCAAAATCCATGGCCGGACCTGGCTGGCCTGTCGTCGACAAGCGGCGGATAGATGGTCCAACCACCGCCCGTACCCATCATGCCCGCTGGGCCTTCAACAAACATTGATATCAGCAACAACAGAATGGCAGGAACCAGAAGCCAGAACGAAATGTTGTTCATGCGCGGGAATGCCATGTCGGGTGCTCCGATCATGAGTGGCACGAACCAGTTGCCAAAACCACCGATCATCGCGGGCATGACCATGAAAAAGATCATGAGCAACGCATGGCCTGTCACAAACACATTGTACATGTGTTTGCCGTTATCGAGAGCTGCGGCCTCTGGCACGCCGTAAACAATTTGCGCCAGACCGTGGAAAATCTGGATGCCGGGTTCATGCAATTCCATGCGCATGACGACCGACAGAATGCCGCCGATTACACCTGCAATAATGGCGAACCACAGGTACATTGTTCCAATGTCCTTGTGGTTGGTGGAATAGACGTAGCGCTTCCAGCCCGTCGGGTGGTGCTCATGATCATCGTGGGCCGCGTGTGCGTTTGCCATGTTGTGTTACCTCAATTCAATTCAGTTCGACGCCAGGTGGCCTTTGGCCTTCAACATGGCGAACAGGAAATCCCGGGCTTCTTCGACGCTTGCCGTCTGCACCTTGGCTGTCCAGGCGGCATAATCCGCATCGGACACGACGTGGACTTCAATGGGCATAAAGGCGTGGTCCTTGCCGCAGAGCTCGGAGCACTGGCCGTAGTATACGCCTTCCTTGGTGGCCTTGAACCAGTCTTCGTTCAAGCGACCGGGAATGGCGTCAATCTTCAACCCAAATGACGGGATGGTCCACGCGTGGATGATGCCTTCGGGGTCCGACGTCACAATGATTTTCACAGTCTTGTTAACGGGTACGATCACAGGAACGTCGGTGGCGAGGAGATAGGGTACACCATCCTTTTTGGCCTCGTCTTCCGGCTTCAGGTAGGCCGTGAACGAAACCTTCGCCGAGCCATCCTCGTTCACGCCCAAATCAGGGTACTCGTAAGTCCAGTTCCAGCTCGGGTTGCCGATAATCTTGATTGTCATGTCAGGCACTGGAATATCACGCTGCAAATAGAGCAGGCGCAGAGACGGAATGGCGATCACCAAGAGAAGCAGAACCGGCACAACTGTCCAGACCACTTCAATGAAGGCGTTGTGCGTGGTCTTCGACGGAACAGGATTGGCCTTGGCGTTGAACCTGACCATGACGTAAATCAGCAGCCCCAACACAAAGAGCGTAATCAGCGTGATCATCACCATCAGCCAGTTGTGGAACCAGTTGATGTATTCGCCCACCGGCGTCACATAATCCTGCAGGCCCATCTGCCAAGGTTCGGCTTGGCCAGCGGCCGACCACGCTGCGGTGGCGCATGCGAGGTTGGCGGCGATTGCTAGGGCCGTCCGATAAACCATTGAATTTACTCGCATCTATGAAACCTCGTTTGGCTACTTGTTGAGACCGGACGGCATTGACGGACTCACGATTTTGTCGGCTTGTGAACCACATATGAACCGTTCCGGCAACCTTGCAAAGCGCGGCAAAACGTCGTGGCGGCAATGACGGTTTGCCGGTTCCGAATTTTGCCTCATTCGCAGTCCAATCGCGGTCCAATCGTGGGTTTTAACCCGCAATGACGGCGGCTTGTGAATCACTGCCGCGGTGTTTATGAGCCTTTCAACAAACAGGACTTGAAAGACGTGCGCATCCAATTCTCCCTCAAATCCACCTTCCGGGCCTCTCTCTTGGCGCTGGCCACCTTGGCTCTTGCTCCAACGTTGGGCTTTGCCCAGGACGAGGAACCGGCACCTGGCACCAAGAACTTTGGGCCCCGTAAAGGTGCCCAAGCGGACGCGGCTGCCGCAAAGCCAGAGATTATCGCCACCCATGGCAAGTGGCAGGTGCAATGCACGAACATTCCGGCTCAGGGTGAGCAACCTGCCAGCCGCGGCTGCGGCATGACACAGAATACAATCAGCGAAAAAAATGAGAAGGTCGCCCTTTCCGTCATTGTAAACCGCATGAAGCGGGACGGAAATGAACAAACACTGATGCGGGTGATGGCACCAATCGGCGTCTATCTACCAACCGGCATTCCCATCGAGATTGACGGTGCAGCGCTGCCCAGCCGTCTGGTGTTCACCCGATGCCTGCCGCGTTTCTGCGAGGCCTTTGGTGAGGCGTCTCCTGAATCGCTCGCCAAATTCACAAAAGGCAATGACGCGATCTTCTATCTCTATGACCGGCCGGGGAATGGTTATCCCATGAAAATTTCCCTTGAAGGCTTTGCGGCAGCGTTGACAGAACTCGACAAGCTTTAAGACTGGGACCTCGAAGACGGGGGCCTTGTGGGCACAGCCAAACCACCTATGTTAGGATCACTCCATTGAGGACCAATTGATGATCCCTGCCCTTTCTGATTTTGCCGATTTTGATGAAGCGCAAGCCCAACACTTCACCCGTGACGCGCTTGCAAAAGCTGACGATGGCGAATTGTTCGTGGAACGGCGGTTGAGTGAATCATTCAGCTTTGATGATGGTCGCCTGAAATCTGCCACCTACGATGAATCACAAGGTTTCGGTTTGCGGGCCATTGCCGGGGAAACTGCGGCCTATGCGCATGCGACTGAACTTTCTCTTGCAGCGCTCAAGCGCGCCGGTGGCACTTGCAGAACAATTTTGCGACACGGTGCTTCGAGCTCCCTCGCACCACCGCAGCGCACCAACGCGCGGCTCTATTCTGACGCCAATCCCGCAGAGGGTGCGTCGTTTGCAGAGAAAGTGGCGTTACTGCAAAAGGTTGATGCGTATGCGCGGGACTTGGATTCCAAGGTCAAACAGGTTTCAGCGTCGATTGCCGCAGAATGGCAGCTGGTCACGATCATTCGGGGCGACGGCTCCATCTACAAGGATGTGCGGCCGCTGATGCGGTTCAATGTCGGCGTTGTGACCGACAATGGCAAAACACAGGGCCAAGGCAATGATGGATTTGGCGGGCGCGGTTCTTTTCAGTCTTATTTGACCGAGGACAATTGGCAAGCTGCCACGCGCGAAGCGCTGCGGCAGGCGCTCGTGGCTCTGGAGGCTGAAGCATCACCTGCTGGTGAAATGGATGTTTTGCTGGGGCCCGGCTGGCCCGGCATCTTGCTGCATGAAGCTATTGGCCACGGCCTCGAAGGTGATTTCAACCGCAAAGGCACGTCGGCCTTTGCCGGGTTGATGGGTCAGAAAATTGCCGCTGACGGTGTGACCATTGTGGATGATGGCACGTTGCCTGACCGGCGGGGATCGATCACCATTGATGATGAGGGTACCGCTTCAAACTGCACGACGCTGATCGAAAATGGTGTTCTCGTGGGCTTCATGCAGGACCGCCTGAATGCGCGCCTGATGGGCGTTCAACCTACGGGCAATGGCCGTCGGCAATCCTATGCCCATGCGCCCATGCCGCGCATGACAAACACCTACATGCTGAATGGGACGCGTGATCCCGCAGACATACTGTCCTCCATGAAGAGCGGCATTTTCGCAAAGTCCTTTGGCGGGGGTCAGGTCGATATCACATCCGGAAAATTCGTCTTCACCGTGACCGAGGCCTATCTCATCGAAAACGGCAAGCTTGGCCGTCCCTTGAAAGGCGCAACGCTCATTGGTTCAGGTGCAGAAGCACTCAAGCGCATCAGCATGGTTGGTAATGACCTGGCGCTCGACAAGGGCATCGGAACCTGCGGCAAGCAGGGTCAAGGTGTGCCGGTTGGTGTCGGGCAACCCAGTCTGCGGATCGATGGCCTGACAGTGGGCGGTACGGCGGCAAAGGCGGCGTAATCCATGCGGCCGGAATTTGTCATTTTCGACATGGATGATGTGTTGTGCCACTATGAAGTGGGACGTCGTTTGCGGAAACTTGCAGCCATGTCAGGTGCCACAGCGCGGGATGTGCGCGCAGCAGTCTGGGATTCCGATTTTGAAGACCAGGTTGACGCTGGCGGCTATCCTGACTCCGACAGTTATCTCACGGAATTTGGCTTGCGCTTAGGCTATCCCATCAGCCGGGCGGAATGGATTGATGCCCGACGCGATGCCATGTCGCCAAAACAAGACGTCATTGCCTTCGCAGAGGCTTTGTCACACCAAGCTGAAATGGCAATTTACACCAACAACGGACCGATGGTAAAAGAGCACTTCAGAGATTTGTTGCCGGAGATCGCACCGATTTTTCAAAATCTCTATTGCTCCTATGAATTTGGGACGAAAAAACCGGATCCCGCGAGCTATTCTCGGCTGCTTGAGTCCTTGGGGCGGCGGCCTGACACATGCTGGTTTATTGATGACAAGAAATCAAACGTGGAAGGCGCACTCATTGCCGGACTCAAAGGGCATCATTTCCGGAATGTTGAGCTGTTGCGACAAGATGCCGAAGCGCTGGGGTTTACGTTTTGAGTCCACCTGAAGGCGCATCCTCAAGAGCAAAATTCCTGACTGGTCCGATTTGGAAGCATGTCGTTACAATGACGCTGACTGGTGCCATCGGATTGATGGCCATGTTTGCCGTTGATCTGGCGGACCTCTATTTTCTGTCGTTGCTGAATGACACCAATGTTACTGCGGCCATTGGATTTGCGGGCACACTGGTGTTTGCCAATCTTTCGATGGGACTTGGCATTGGTATTGCGGCGGCGGCCCTTGTGGCGCGCAATCTTGGTGCCCGACAGCCTGAAAGGGCGAGAGAGTTTGCGACAAGCACGCTGTTGTTCGCACTGCTCGTGTCGGCAGCCTACACCATTGGCGTTGCGATTTTCGCGAAGCCCTTCCTCGCCCTGTTGGGTGCGCAGGGGGAAGCGCTCCAACTCGCGACACGTTTTATCTGGACGCTGACGCCGGGTTTCATCCTTTTGACAGGTGCTATCAACTGCTCATTCTGCTTGCGTGGCCTTGGTGACCCCATGCGGGCCATGTACATCACGCTTTCGACAGCTGTGATGACGGCCATTCTGGATCCCATCCTGATTTTCTGGTTCGGACTTGGCATCCAGGGGGCCGCCGTTGCGAATGTCATTGCCTATGCAGTTGCCTTTGGGATCGGCCTGCACGGGCTGGTGGGCGTTCACAAGTTCATCGGGCGCCTGTCGTTTGCCGGGCTCCGGCGCGATTTTCGCGATATTTGGAGCATCGCATTTCCATCGATACTGACCCAGCTCGCAACTCCCTTTGCCGGTGCCTACACCACCTATGCTGTCGCGCCCTTTGGTAACGAGGTTGTGGCGGCAACTGCTGTCGTTGGGCGGATCGTGCCTGTGACATTCGGAATCGTCTTCGCCCTGTCAGGGTCGGTTGGTCCCATCATTGGGCAGAACTTTGGTGCAGGTAACATGGGTCGCGTGCGTCAGGCGCTGGTTGATGGCCTCAAATTTTCGGCCGTCTACACACTCCTGACATCGTCGCTGCTTTTCTTGTTCCGGCATCAACTGTCCGATGCGTTCCTGGCGGCAGGGCGCACGAAAGACCTGATCCTGTTCTTCTGCACGTTCATTGCCGTGTCGTGGGCCTTTGCGGGCGCGCAGTTTGTTGCCAATGCCGCTTTCAACAATTTGGGCCGGGCCAGCCTTTCAACGTGGACCAACTGGGGCAAAGCGACATTTGGAACAATCCCGTTTGCGATTGCCGGCGCTGCCTGGGCCGGTGCGGAAGGTCTCATGGCAGGCGTTGCACTGGGTGCAGTCATATTTGGAGTTGCATCAATATGGCTGGCCTTTAAGATTGTGGACAACTTAAAACTCAAGGCGATGTGAAGAATGGCGATACTTGAAATACTGGGGGCGGCACAGGGTGGTGCCTTTTTTGCCAATGCCGGAAAGGCTGCGGGCCTGTCGGCCGGTGCCGCGCAATCCGCAATAGCAGTCTTGGCTCCTGCCATCGCGCATAAGCTGAAAGACAAGGCAGCGGCCGATCCTGATGCCTTTGACCAATTGCTCGACCTTCTGGAAGAGGGCGGCGACAGTTCTGATCTGGATGATGTAGATGGTGTCACTGGTGCCGAGGCCATCAGTGACGGCAAGGCGATCCTTGCCGACCTCTATGGCGCACAGGCGGTCACTGCGATAGCCAAGCTGGTGCCAGACGTCAGCGGTGATGCTGCGGATACAATCAGCGCCATCGCCGCGACCAGTGTCCTTGCTTCCCTTGCGGCGACCAATGCCAACACCCTTGCAGATCCTGCCGGGCAACCGGCAAGTGGTGGCGGCGGTATCATCAGCGTCATCATTGCGGCTGTGATGAAAGGGCTGATGCAGGGTGCGGCACGGCAACTGGCTCCTCGCAGACGGCGGCGGAGATATTCAACTTATGCCTATGGAACGCGGCGACGCCCACGGCGGCGGACGCGTCGCCCCGGGCTCGATGACGTTTTCAAAAGCATCCTCGGCACATCACGCCGCTAACATAAGGAACAACCCCATGGATCTTTCAGCACTTGGCCGGCAGTTTGGCCTTTCCGAAGAACAAACCCGTGCGGCGCTTGAAGCGCTGACGCCCGTTGTTGCTGCAGGCGTTCGTCGCAACGCCCAAACCCCTGTCGGATTGCAAGATGTTTTCCGTTCGGTTTTGACCGGTGGTCATGACCGATCACTTGCTGATCCTGATGCCGTGCAATTTGACTCGGCCCAGGCTGCAGGCAACGACATTCTTGGTCAGGTCTTTGGCAGCAAAGACGTGAGCCGTGGTGTTGCGCAACAGCTGTCTGCGACATCAGGCATTGGTGCCGCCATTTTGAAAAAGCTCTTGCCAATTGTTGCGACCATGGTTCTCGGCAAAATGGCGCGCGGGTTTGGTGGATCTGCAAATGCCGCACCGGGTGGGGGTGGTCTTGGTGATATTCTGAAAGACATTCTGGGTGGTGGCGGTGCCATGCCCGCTCCCCAGCAGCGAGCGCCTGCGCCCATGCCGCGCGAGGCTTCTCCCCAAGACGCTGGACCGCTGGACGGGCCGTTGGGCAACCCCGGCACAACGAGTGGCGGCAGCAGTGGCAACCCCCTCGAAGACATTCTTGGCGAAATCCTGAAGGGTGGCAAAAACGGTGGCGTCGTGGTCAAACAAATCCAGCCAGAACAAATGGGTGAAATCCTCAAGGACATCTTTGGCGGTGGTTTTCCGGGCGGCGTTCAGCTCCCCGACCAAGGACAGCGGCCTCAACCCAGCGAAGAGGCTGTTAAACGTGGCCGTCGCACCATTGAGGACATGACGGGTGGGGGCACGCCGACTGGAAACATGGCCGACGATATGTTGAATTCTGTCGAAAAGGCCATCCGACGCGGCGGCTAAAAAGATGCTTGAAGTCCTCGTTCGGCGATGATAACAATTCGTTCGTTTTAACGAACGAGGAAGTCATGAGCGAAGTCGTAAGCGCTGGAGAGTCAGCAGTGGTACCTGCCGGAATGTTGGCTGAGCGTGTCGTTGATGTGCAGCATTACACTGACCGGCTGTTCCGTTTCCGCGTGACGCGACCACAAAGCCTGAGATTCCGGTCCGGCGAATTCGTGATGCTGGGACTTCCCGGCAAAGATAAGCCCGTTATGCGGGCTTATTCCATCGCTTCGCCATCATGGGATGAAGAACTGGAGTTCTTTTCCATCAAGGTACCGGGCGGGCCTTTGACCGAGGCTTTGCAAAAAATCAAGGCCGGCGATCAAATTCTGTTGCGCCCCAAGCCGACAGGAACATTGGTCAATGACGCCTTGATACCGGGAAAGCGCCTGTTCTGTTTATCGACCGGCACGGGTTTTGCGCCGTTTGCGTCGCTGATGCGCGATCCTGAGACTTATGAGAAATTCGAGCAGGTTGTGGTCACTCACACCTGCCGTACGCGTGATGAGCTGAAATATGGCTATGACACGGTGAAGTCGACCCTGGATGATCCGCTGGTCGGAGAGTTGGCACAGGGAAGGCTCTTGCATTTTGCTTCAGCCACGCGCGAGGCGGCAGAACATCAGGGGCGGATTACGCATCTCCTGGAATCCGGCGAGTTCTTCACGACGCTGAACATCCCCCCGCTTGATCCAGCGCAGGACCGCATCATGCTGTGTGGCTCGGTTGGCATGATCCGCGATATCCGCGCCCACATCGAACCACGGGGTTTTGCAGAAGGCTCGAACAGCCAGCCCGGAAGTTTTGTGGTTGAAAAGGCATTTGTCGGATAGGCACAGGGGCGCTATGGCAAACGGCCATGCCCGCCAAACCGAATCTCCATATCCTTTCTGACCTGTCGGCCAGTCAACGCGCGGCGTTGATGGCGCGGGCTGAGACAGACCTTGCACCATTCATCGCCAAGGTAACGCCGATCATTGAAGCTGTGCGGCGCGAGGGTGATGTTGCACTGGCGCGGTTTGCGCGGGAATTCGACAAGGCGCCGGTACAGCCCCATGAAATTGCGGCGACGGGAGCGGATTTTGCGGCGGCTGAAAAATCGCTTGATCCCGAGGTGACAGAGGCGCTGGCGTTTGCGGCTCACTCGATCCGCAAATTTCATACGGGGCAGTTACCGGAAAGGAATTGGCAGATGGAAGTGCGGCCCGGCGTGTTTGCTGGTGATCGTGTTTCGGCGATTCCATCGGTTGCGTGTTACGTGCCGCGCGGCAAGGGTTCGTTTCCGTCGGCTGTATTGATGACGGCGATACCGGCTCATGTGGCGGGAGTGAAAGATGTCATCATCATCACGCCGCCGGGGCCGGATGGAAAGATTGATGATGCCTCGTTAGTGGCGGCGCAGATGGCAGGTGTCACGCGGGTGTATAAAGCTGGTGGTGCGCAGGGTATTGCGGCGGCGGCTTTCGGCACGCAGACTGTGCCAGCGGTGAAAAAGATTGTGGGACCGGGATCACCCTGGGTGGCGGCCGCCAAGCGCCTTGTTTCTGATCGGGTTGATGTTGGCACACCGGCGGGGCCAAGTGAATCCATCGTGCTGGCGGATGACACCGTCAATGGGAGGCTGGCGGCACTCGATATCCTGATTGAGAGTGAGCATGGGCCGGATTCATCGGGCTATATTGTCACCTGGTCGAAACGTGTGGTGGATGAGGCGCTGCGCGCGTTGGAAGATTTTTATAAACACATGTCGCCGCAGCGGGTTGAGTTTGCATCAACGGTTTTATCGGGGCCACAGGGTGGCATTGTGCTGGCGCGTGACGAAGATGAGGCCCTGGCCTTTGTGAATGACTATGCGCCGGAACACTTGCAGATACTTTCTCTTGATCCGCAACAGTATGTCGACCGTGTGTTGCACGCAGGTGAAATTCTGCTTGGCGTTCATACCCCATCGACACTGGGTAATTTCGTTATTGGGGCAAACCATGTGCTGCCGACGGGAGGATGGGCGAAAACAAGCTCTGCCTTGTCGGTCCATGACTTTCTCAAGCGCACATCTATTGCAAATGTAACAGCCGAAGGTTACCGCATCTTGGCACCTCACGCGAAAGTCTTCGCCGCATACGAAGGCTTTGACGGGCACGCCAATGCTGTTTCCAAGCTGCGTAATGACATTTTAAGAAGGAACGATGATGGCCAAACTGATTGACGGCAAAGGTTTCGCGGAAGGCTTGCGCAAGCGGATTGGCACGGCTGTGGCGGAATTGAAATCCAAGCATGGTCTCACGCCGGGGCTTGCGGTGGTGCTGGTGGGCGAGGATCCGGCGTCGAAAGTCTACGTTGCCAACAAGGCCAAGCAGACGGTGGAAGTGGGCATGAATTCATGGGAGCACAGGCTGCCGGTTGATACTCCCGAGGCCGAGCTTCTGGCGTTGGTACAAAAACTCAATGACGACCCGTCCGTGCACGGAATATTGGTGCAGATGCCGGTGCCAAAACATATCGACAGCGCCAAGGTTCTGAATACCATTGATCCGGCGAAGGACGTGGACGGATTTCATGTGATCAATGTGGGGCGCTTGTCGACGGGACAGGATGCGCTGGTGGCCTGCACGCCGACGGGCTGCGTGATGCTGGCAAAACATGCACTGGGCAAGCTTGAAGGTGTGAATGCCGTGGTGATTGGCCGCTCCAACATTGTGGGCAAGCCTGTGGCGCAATTATTGCTGGCAGAAAACTGCACCGTGACGATCGCCCATTCGAAGTCGAAAGATTTGCCGGGCATTGTGCGCCAGGCTGATTTGGTGATTGCGGCTGTCGGTCGCCCCGAGATGGTGAAGGGTGACTGGATCAAGCCGGGTGCTTGTGTCATCGACGTTGGCATCAACAGAATCGAGCGCGATGGCAAATCGCGGATTGTGGGTGACTGCGATTTTGCATCATGTGAGGCGGTGGCGGGATCAATTACACCTGTGCCGGGTGGCGTGGGGCCGATGACCATTGCGTGTTTGCTCTACAACACCGTGCGTGCGGCGTGTGCAATCAAGAGTGTTGCTGCGCCGGAGATGTGACCTCAATCACTGTTGCTCAGCGCCGCCTTCACCTTCAGTCGATAGGCATGGAGCAGTGGTTCTGTATATCCATTTGGCTGTGATGCACCCTTTAAGACGAGATCGCACGCCGCCTGAAACGCCAGTGAGGTTTCGAGATTTCCGGCCATGGGGCAATAGAGGGCGTCGCCCTTGTTTTGGGTGTCGACCACTGCTGCCATGCGTTTCATGGTTTCCATCACCTGATCGCTGGTGACGATGCCATGGCGGAGCCAATTGGCGATGTGTTGCGAGGAGATGCGCAAGGTGGCGCGATCCTCCATGAGGCCAACATTGTTGATGTCGGGCACCTTGGAACAGCCGATCCCCTGATCGACCCAGCGGACAACGTATCCCAGAATACCTTGTGCGTTGTTGTCGAGTTCGCGCTGGATGTCTTCGGCTGACCAGTTCGGGCGGTTGACGACGGGAATAGTGAGAATGTCCGCGAGTTTCGCCTTGGTCCGAGTTGCGATTGTCTTTTGCTCCGCCTGCACATTGACGCGGTGATAGTGCGTGGCATGCAATGTGGCGGCCGTGGGAGATGGTACCCAGGCAGTATTGGCACCGGCGCGCGGGTGGGCGATTTTCTGCTCCAACATCGCTGCCATTAGGTCCGGCATGGCCCACATGCCCTTGCCAATTTGTGCGCGACCCTGCAGGCCACAGGCAAGGCCTGTGTCAACATTCCAGTTTTCATAAGCCGCTAGCCATGGCGCTGCCTTCATATCAGCTTTACGCATCATGGGACCCGCTTCCATTGATGTGTGCATTTCGTCGCCCGTGCGATCAAGGAAGCCGGTGTTGATAAAGACGACGCGGTCTTTTGCGGAACGGATGCATTCCTTCAAATTCACCGTGGTGCGGCGTTCCTCATCCATGATGCCCATCTTGATGGTATTGGGCGCGAGGCCAAGGGCTGATTCAACAAAATCGAATACCTCGCTGGCAAACGCCACTTCCTCGGGGCCGTGCATCTTCGGCTTTACGATGTAAATTGATCCCGCGCGCGAATTCATGTGCTTGCCTTTGACATCATGCAGCGCGATGAGAGACGTCATCATTGCATCCATTAGACCTTCCGGAATCTCTGAGCCGCTTGCATCTCGTACAGCAGGTGTGGTCATGAGGTGACCGACATTGCGGATCAGCATTAGTGAACGGCACCTCACATGGAGTTTGCCGCCATCCGGTGCAACGTATTCAACATCGGGATTAAGCTTGCGGGTGAAGGTTTTGCCGCTTTTTGCAACCTCTTCAGTAAGTGAGCCCTTCATCAGGCCAAGCCAGTTGCGGTATGCAAGAACCTTGTCTTCGGCATCAACCGCCGCAATCGAATCTTCACAGTCCATGATTGTCGTGAGTGCCGATTCGACCCACACATCAGAGATATGCGCCGGGTCCTGCCTGCCGATCTCACTTTTTGAATCAACCATGACTTCAATCAGCAAACCGTTGTTGCGAAGCAGAACCTGATACTCACCCAAATCACCTTGGAGATATCCAGCAAACTGTACTGGATCCCTGAGTGCTGGAGCAAGCTTGCCATTCTCAACTTTGAGCGCCCTGACATCTGTCCACGAGCCATTCGCCAGCGGCGCTGCTTCATCCAGAAACGTCTTGGCCCAGGCGATAACTCTGGCACCACGCTTCGGATTGTAAGACTTGCCCATTTCGCAATCATCGGATTCCGAAATTGCATCGGTGCCATACAGCGCATCATATAGCGAACCCCAGCGCGCGTTGGCAGCATTAAGGGCGTAGCGGGCATTCATGACGGGGACGACCAGTTGCGGTCCGGCAAGAGTGGCAATCTCGGCATCAACTTTACTCGTGCTAATGCTGAAATCCGGACCCTCAGGCACCAGATAGCCAATGTCTTTCAGAAAGGCGATGTATTCACCCAAGTCTGCTGGCGCACCGTTGCCGCGGTACCAGGCATCGAGCTTGGCCTGCATTTCATCACGTTTTTGTAAAAGCGTTCGATTGCGGGGCGCGAATGTCTCTATGAGCTTGGCAACCGAAGCCCAGACATCTTGCGCGTCGATATCCAAGCCGGGCAACACTTCACCGCCGACAAAATCATACAAATCCTGCGAAACTTGCAAGCCTGAAACCATTACACGCGACATTGGGTTCTCCCTACCTGTCTTTTGCGCCAGTGGCGCGCGACAGGTCAAGATGCAAGAGTCAGTGTCTCGGGGGTGCAAATGGTCGTTTTGCCAGTTATCATTGCGGGCGGTGTTGGGCAAAGGCTTTGGCCTGTTTCAAACTCCCGTCGACCCAAACCATTTGCCGCACTTTTTGAGAATAGCGGCACCCTCTTTCAGAGAACCATGGCTCGCGCGCATGTGCTTTCTCCAGGGGTGCGACCACTTGTTGTCTGCAACGCATTGCATCGCGATTTGGTACTCCAACAGGTAGGCGTCGAAGAGATTTCACTTCTCCTTGAACCGGAACCACGCGACACTGCAGCTGCGATCTGCGCTGCTGCAATCTGGTGTGCAGACCACTTTGGGGAATCTGCGGTTTTGGCTGTGATGCCAGCAGACCACTTCATTGAAGACCATGCCGCATTTGTGGACAGTGTTTCACGCGCCTCACGTGCTGCAAAATTGGGATACATCGCAACACTTGGTATCAAACCTGACAGGCCAGCAACTGAGTACGGGTATTTGCAGTTCAACACAGACCATGACGCTTCACGGGGATTCAGTGAGGTTGTTTCTTTCATCGAAAAGCCCGCCCTCGATGTCGCCAAGACGATGTATGAAAACCCGCAGTACAAGTGGAATTCCGGGATGTTTGTGGCGACAGCGAAAACTCTTTTGGAGAGCTTTGATATGTTCGCCCATGATATTGCAGAGGTTTGTCAATTGTCGGGTTCTACCCAGGTTGATGACCAAGTTTGGCAGATGGGTGATGCTTTTCGCAACGCGCCCAAGATCAGCGTCGACTATGCCGTCATGGAGAAAAGCCCTTCAATCGCTGGTATAAACGCCACATTCGACTGGAGGGACTTGGGTACTTGGACCGCCGTCCATGCAGCTGAACGACAGGACGCGCGGGGAAATCATGTGTCCGGCATGGTGCAAGCCCTGCACTGCCACTCAAGCTATTTGAGAAGTACCACCTTGCTGGTTCGCGCACGGAATTGCAGCGATCTTTTGGTTGTTGAAGACGATGATGGCGTGTTGCTGATGCAGTTGTCGCAATCCTCCGTGATGAAGTCACTGACTCATGATGTGGCGCGCATGGTTGGCCCAGGAGAAACCCTGGCGTACGACATTTGTGGTGGCCAACTGACCATGACCAGCACCAAATCGACCCCCGTGAAATTGATTATTCACGCTCCAGCATTGCGAGGTTCGGGAGAATCTCACGCAACAACTTGATCCGCATGGCGTCGGCAAAGTCTTCGTAGGATTTGGTTTCCATGGCAAAGGCACCGGGGCCGCCTATGATGTTTTCCTGATAATAAGCAAGAAGTTCGTCATCATCATTGGAAATGGCGAGGCCATTGACGGTGACCGATTTTGTTGCACGCAGCGCCTTGGCCTGAGCAAGCTTGAAGCGAGGTTCACGTAATTCCCACGATTCCCGTCCATCACCAGACACGTCAATTGTTTTCCGTGTTGCATTGAATTCTGTGCTACTCAGAAGTGAGAGGCCATAGCCGATTGCAACACCTAGGCCAGTGCCACCGCCTATGCGAATATTGAAATTCCGTGCTTCGGACGAAAATCGGGCGGCCGATTGTTCTGAATCGATAATGCGCCAACCGGTGGTTAACTTTGGTTCGTCTGGGTCGGCCCACAGCAGCATATTAACGGCAATCTTTCCGTGGGGGCCAGCCTGAATGGCTGCTACAATTTCAGGATCTCGAAATGCCTGCGCAATGCCATCGAGTTGCAGCTGAAATTCCTGGGGATCCACACTCCCCGAGCAATCGACGGCAAGGACAAGTGCGAGGTCTACTGCGGGTTTGACTTGCGCGTAGGTTAGGGTGGCTGAGTGGGTCAAAACACCTACCAGCGCCATGGCGAGGCATCTGAACACGGGAATTGGCGGCACTATCATATCCTCAATAAACTGTCGTGCAGTCTGGCATGAAGCGAAGACTGTTGATACAGTGCGGGGAAATATCCCTTTTGAGTGACATGCCGAACAGTCCAACCTTAGACGAACTTGAGAAGCGTCGACAAAGCATTGCGTCAGATTTGCGCGGCATTGTCCGGTCCGCACATGTTATTTCGACTCCGACGCAAATGCGTGTCTATGAGAGCGATGGGTTAACGGCCTACAAGCAAATGCCACTCGTTGTGGTTTTGCCGGAAACCGTTGACGAGGTCGCAAGCATTCTCAAGTATGCCCATGCAAACGCCATCAAGATTGTGCCGCGCGGAGCGGGCACGTCACTGTCAGGTGGTGCATTGCCACTGGGTGACGGCATCCTGCTTGGCATGGCAAAATTCAACCGGGTGCTGGATTGCGACTATGACAATCGGTGTGTCGTTGTTCAACCAGGAGTTACCAATCTGGCCATTACCAAGGCCGTTGAACAGCACGGATTTTACTATGCGCCTGATCCATCCTCCCAGATTGCCTGCACGATTGGTGGAAATGTTGCGGAGAATTCCGGTGGCGTGCATTGCCTGAAATACGGGCTGACGACCAACAATGTGCTTGGGTCTCGAAATGGTGTTGATGACTGGCGAAGTCATTCGACTGGGCGGGAAGCATTTGGACAGCGAGGGATATGACCTGCTCGGTGTGATGACGGGATCGGAAGGCTTGCTCGGCGTTATCACTGAAGTCACCGTGCGCATCTTGCAGAAGCCTGAAACGGCGCGAGCCATGCTCGCTGGATTTGCGACAAGTGAAAGTGCTGGCGAATGTGTCGCCGCCATCATCTCTGCGGGTATTATTCCGGGGGGCATGGAGATGATGGACCGCCCTGCCATTCATGCGGCTGAGGACTTTGTACATGCGGGCTACCCGAGAGATGTCGCTGCTTTATTGATTATTGAACTGGATGGACCAGAGATCGAAGTCAATGATTTGCTCGACCGTGTTTCTGTCATTGCCAAGTCCAATGGCGCCATGTCCCTGCGCGTCTCAGAAAGCGAAGCAGAACGCATTTTGTTCTGGTCGGGGCGCAAGGCTGCCTTCCCTGCAGTGGGTCGCATATCACCTGACTATCTGTGCATGGATGGCACCATTCCGCGAAAAGCATTGCCGTACGTCCTGCGGGGTATTTCGGAATTGTCAGTCAAATACCAACTTGGGGTCGCAAACGTGTTTCATGCGGGTGATGGAAACCTTCATCCACTCATTCTCTTTGATTCCAACAAGGCGGATGAACTCAAGCGCGCCGAAGATTTTGGCGCGGATATTCTTCGACTTTGCGTGAGTGTTGGTGGCGTGCTGACGGGCGAACACGGTGTTGGTGTCGAAAAGCGGGACTTGATGCCGGTGATGTTTTCTGAAGACGACCTTGCGGCACAGATGCGGGTAAAATGCGCATTCGATGACCTTGGTTTGCTGAATCCGGGGAAAGTATTTCCCACACTGCACCGCTGTGCCGACCTTGGCATGATGCGCGTGAGCGGTGGTGCGCTTCCATTTCCTGATTTGCCACGGTTCTGAAAAATGGCAATCCATCGCCCCAAGCAAACTGAAGATGTTGCTGAAATACTGAAATCACAAACAGGATGTTTCGACGTTGTTGGTTCTGGAAGCAGGAGAGCAGAAGGTCGACCCGTTGAACTCGATCACACACTGGATCTCTCGGGGCTTACCCGGGTGATTGCCTATGAGCCAGAAGAGCTTATTCTTGAAGTCGAGGCAGGTGCAAAACTCGATCAGGTGGAGAAATTGCTCAAGGAACGTCGGCAAATGTTGGCATTCGAGCCGTCATCAGGTGGCACGATGGGCGGCATTCTCAATCGCAACCACTCTGGTTCGCGGCGGCTTTCTGCCGGGGCAGCGCGCGATCATATTTTGGGTGTGCACTGTGTCGATGGACGCGGCGTGGCATTCAAGGGAGGTGGGCGCGTCGTGAAGAATGTAACAGGTTATGACATGTCCAAACTTGTTGCGGGTTCTTATGGCACGCTTGCTGTTGTGACGGCGCTGGTCTTCAAAGTGCTTCCACTGCCTGAGACCGAATCCACAGTTTTGGTGCCTGCAACTGATGTTGCACATGCGGTCAGGATCATGTCGCGTGCAATGGGATCACCTCTGTCCGTGTCGTGTGCTGCCTATGTCCCGCACATGGGTGTTGGTCTTCGCATTGAAGGCATTGAATCTTCGGTGAAAGTGCGGGTGACGCGCCTGGTTGAGCTTCTTGGTGATTGTGAGGCATTGAGCGAGATCCCGTCGCAGGCGTTCTGGTATGCGATGCGAGAGCGCAAACATGTTCAACACCCCATTCTGTGGCGGATTTCTCTGCCACCCAGTGATGCACCTGGCTTTATTTCAGCTGTCAGTGGTGCCGCTGACATATCCATTGTTTTGGATTGGGCGGGCGGTTTGATCTGGTTGGGGCTTGACGACGCGAATCTCGATGTTCGATCTTTTTTGATCAATGGACACGCAATGCTGTTCCATGCACCTGACGAAATGCGTCTGCGCTTGCCCGTTTTCAATCCGCAGCCTCCCTCTCTCACCGCATTAAGTGCGCGTGTAAAGTATGCATTTGATCCCCAGCGACGGCTCAATCCCGGCCGCATGTATGAAAGCCTTTGATGCAGACAGCTATTTTCATCCGCACAACTTGCTGACCCCAAAATCGCTGAGGCAAATGGCATCTTGCGGAGTTGCGTGCATTGCGGGTTTTGCACGGCCACCTGCCCCACCTATGTCCTATTGGGTGATGAACTCGATAGTCCGCGCGGACGTATCTATCTGATCAAGAGCATGCTGGAATCCGGACGACCTGCAGATACAGGCACTGTGAAACATATTGACCGATGTCTGTCGTGCCTTTCATGCATGACAACGTGTCCATCCGGCGTGAACTACATGCACTTGATTGATCAGGCTCGGGTACACATTGAGGATACATATCGGCGTCCTTTGGGTGAAAGATTATTACGGCGTTTGCTGGCACTTGTAATGCCGCGCCCTGCCCTGTTTCGCGTTTCCTTGATTGCCGCACGCATGGCGAAACCGCTTTTGCCAGCGTTGCATGCGTTTGGTTTCAAACGGCTGCATGCCATGATTGCCTTGACGCCAGTTGACCTGCCGCGACCAGTGGCAGTGACATCCAAGTCAAATGCGACAGTGGGTCTGCTCAAGGGATGTGTTCAGAGTATCCTTGATCCCGACATCAATGCAGCGACAGTGCGATTGCTCGGTCGACTTGGCGTGAACATCGTAGAACCTGAAGCAGTGTCTTGCTGCGGGTCGATCGTTCACCATATGGGACGCGAACGTGATGCCTTGCAGCAGGTAAAGGCGTCGGTTGACCAATGGATCATGGCTGGAGTGGATACAATCATTGTGACGGCTTCAGGCTGCGGGACAACCATCAAGGACTATGGCCACATGTTGCGCCATGATGATCAGTATGCGGACAAAGCGGCGAAGGTCAGTGCCATGTCTGTCGATGTGACGGAATTTCTTGCAAAGTTGGACCTGCCCCAGGGTTCAATGCATGGACGCGTTGCCTATCATTCAGCCTGCTCCCTGCAACATGGACAGAAGGTAAAGGCACAGCCTGTTGCGCTCTTACGACGCGCAGGATTCGAGGTGCTTGAAGTGCCGGATGGTCACCTGTGCTGCGGTTCAGCGGGCACTTACAATATTCTGCAGCCAGAAATCGCTGAGCAATTGCGGGACAACAAGATCGCGAACATCATGACAACGCGGCCGGACTATGTTGCAACGGGAAATATTGGCTGCATTACACAGTTGGGCAAGGCCGCATCGGTCCCTGTTCTGCATACTGTTGAGTTGCTTGACTGGGCCTATGGCGGACCACGGCCAGCCAAGCTCTGTCAAGCTGCGTCGTAACAGGTGTCCAAGATCTTCTGCAGGTCGGCAGCCCGGCGGAAATCGGGGTCACCGTTTTTACCGGACGCAATGGCGTTGATGAATTTGCGGTAGTTTGTTTCAACGGGCTCAGGCTTCAGGGTCTGCCATGCCATGGTGTGAATGTTGGGACCTATGCAACACCGGACCTCATTCCAACCTTCGCGGTGCAGGACCTCCACAGCACCTTTGGTGCCGAAGATCTTTAGATCGAGCACATTGTCATAGCCCGTCATGAAGCGCGTGGCTTGAACCATGACCTGTGCGCCATTGGGGAATTCGCCCATCATCATGGCCGTGTCATTGGCGTCGAGAACATATTCGCCAATCGTGTTGCCCGGAGCCTTGTCGAAAGTCTTGAGGCGGGATTGCACACTCAGCGGCAGTTGACCTGTAACGAATGTTGCGTAGTCGAGGATATGAATTCCGACGTCGCCGAGAACCCCCTTGGAACCGTGTTTTTCGGACAGGCGCCACAGCCACATGTGATGATCGGCCCAATGGCCCCAGTGATCACCAACCAGCCAGCTTTGGCGGTAGGTGGCTTCTACGTGACGCAATTCACCCAGCTCGCCCGTATCAAAAAGTTTCTTTGCGGCGTGGAGTGCTGCATCGTTGCGATAGGTGAGGTTCACCATGTTGATGAGACCAGATGTCTCTGCCGCAGTGGCCATTTCATTGGCGAGGGCAAAGTTTTCAGCCAAGGGTTTTTCACAGAGAACGTGTTTCTTGGCCGCAAGCAATTTCATCGTGGTTGGATGGTGAATGCTGTCAGGCGTCACATTGGTGGCAGCGTCAAATTCGCCCCATGCCAATGCGTCTTCCAACGACGTGAAAGACTTCTTCATGCCAAAAGACTTGGCAAATTCTGCAGCACGACCCGGCACAACATCTGACGCGGCGACGAGTTCGACGCGAGGATCGGTTGCAAAGTGAGTGGCATGGGCTTTTGCCATGCCTCCCGTGCCAAGTACGAGAAGACGAATTTTTTTCATGCTTATCTGAAACCCTCTTCGCCGTCTTCATGCAGACGCGGACCCTTCACAGTAAGTGGAATGGGTGCCTTGTCGTGAGGTACGTTGGGGGACGGATGAATGCCAGTCCAAGCCTTTGCCGGGTTGTAAGCCCAGCGTGTGGCGTTCTTGATGACCTTCAACACTTGCGGGTTATGATAGGCCGTATAGGCCTCGTGGCCGGGTCGGAAGTAGAATATTTTCCCGGCACCGCGCTGATAGGTGACACCCGAGCGGAAAACTTCACCGCCTTCAAAGTGTGAGATCATGACTGTTTCCAGCGGTTCTGGAATCGAGAACGGTTCGCCGTACATTTCCTCGTTTTCAATTTCGATCATCTCCGGCAGGCCCGCGGCGATGGGATGGTTCGGATTGACAATCCAGACGCGTTCCTTCTCTCCAGCTTCCCGCCACTTCAAAGAACAGGGCGTGCCCATGAGTTTCTTGAAAATTTTGGAATAATGGCCGGAATGCAAAACGATGAGTCCCATGCCTTCCCAGACGCGCTTGGCCACGCGCTCGACAATTTCATCCTTCACGTCGCCGTGGGCCGCATGCCCCCACCACAGGAGGACATCGGTTTCATCCAGGCGCTTTTGCGACAAGCCGTGTTCGGCATCATCATCGAGTAGCGCTGTGCTGACGGAAAAATCCTTCTCGCCCTTGTAGGCGTTCTTCAGAGCGCCATGCATGCCTTGGGGATACAGAGATGCAACAAGCTTGTTGGTTTTCTCGTGACGGTGTTCGTGCCAAATCAATGTGCGGATGGTCATGTCAGTTCAGTCTCTTGCCTTTTTCGTCGAAGCGATGGAGGTGTTTTGGATCAGCAGTCAAGTAGATGGTCTCGCCTTTGAGAACGCCGGTTTTGCCGATTTGCCGGGCGGTCAACAATCCATGTTCGGACTTGACGTAAATGAAGCTGTCGCTGCCGAGGATTTCAGTGAATTCGACCACGCCCTTGATGGTACCCTTGCCACCGGAAATTTCGAAGTGTTCGGGACGCACACCGAGTGTGTGTGCCTTTACTTTTTCGGCAGGTGCTCCAGTGATGAAATTCATCTTGGGTGAGCCAATGAAGCCCGCGACAAATATGTTTTGCGGACGATCGTAGAGTTCCATGGGCGTTCCCACTTGTTCCACTTTTCCATGGTCAAGTACGCAGATGCGGTCGGCCAGCGTCATGGCCTCGACCTGATCGTGGGTCACATAGATCATGGTGGTGCCGTGCATGTTTTCGTGCAGCTTGGCAATTTCAATGCGGGTGGCGACGCGCAGTGCCGCATCAAGATTGGAGAGCGGTTCGTCGAACAGGAACACTTTCGGATCGCGCACAATGGCGCGCCCAATCGCGACGCGCTGGCGCTGGCCGCCGGATAGTTGCTTGGGCAACCGGTGAAGCAGTGGTGTCAGCTGGAGCATTTCCGCAGCCTTATGGACTCGGGCCTTGGTTTCTTCCGGCGAGGCTTTTGCGAGTTGCATGCCGAAGGCCATGTTATCGTAGACATTCATGTGCGGATAGAGCGCGTAGGACTGGAACACCATGGCGATACCGCGCTTTGACGGTGCGAGGTCATTGACCACCTCGCCGTCGAAAGACATGGTACCGGACGAAATGTCCTCCAATCCGGAAATCAGGCGCAACAATGTAGACTTGCCGCAACCCGACGGGCCGACAAAGACCATGAACTCGCCGGACATGACCTCAAGATCAACGCCCTTGATGACTTCGACAGAACCGAATGATTTTCGGATTTCCTTGAGAGTGATGGATGCCACGTGGAACTCCTCTAGCCTTTGACGCCGCCAGCCGTGAGGCCGGAAATAATTTTGCGCTGGAAGATCAGCACGAGAATGATGAGGGGAACAGTGACGACAACAGACGCTGCCATGATGGGTCCCCAGGGAATTTCATACTGCGACGAACCGGACAACATGCCGATGGCAACGGGTACAGTGCGTTTTTCGGTTGACGATGTGAAGGTGAGTGCGAAGAGAAACTCGTTCCAGGCCGCAATAAACGCGAGTAGCCCTGTGGTCACCAAGGCGGGCCACATCAGCGGCAAGAAGACCTTGCGGATAATGATGCCCGGTGTTGCACCATCAACGATGGCGGCTTCTTCGATTTCAACAGGCAGGTCACGCATGAATGTTGTGAGCATCCAAACTGTGAAGGGCAGCGTGAATATGGTGTAGGAGAAGATCAGCGCCCACATTGTGTTGTGCAAGCCCGTGGCTCGAACCAATTCAAACAGACCAGCCAGCACCGCGATCTGCGGGAACATCGATACGGCCAGAATTGTCATCAACAAAAGATAGCGACCACGGAATTCAAATCGTGACAATGCAAACGCTGCCGATACTGCGATCAGGAGTGACAGTATCACAACGGCAGATGATACCACCAATGAGTTCAGCAAGTTGCGTGCAAATGGCCCAGACAGAAACACGTCTTTGTAGTTCTGCATGTCGAAAGATACAGGCAGATAGTTGATTTCGAAAATTGCGGTGCCGGTTTCGAAACTTGAAAGAACCGCATAGTAAAAAGGGAATACCGCAATCACGACGATGACAGATACCAGCGCATAGAAAGAAATCGTTTTGGCCCAGTCCCACACCATTAGCGTTGCCCTCCGTCAAAGCGCACTTTGCCGATCCACATGACTGCGATGGTGAGCAAGGTCAGGATTACAAAAAGCATTGTGGACTGTGCCGAGCCCAGCGCAAACTTGTCAAAATCAAACAGGTTTTCACGGGCCAACACGGAAAGCGTTTTGGTCGAAGAACTGTTGGGCGTGAGCACATAGATCAAATCGAAAATGCGCATGGCATCCAGCATGCGGAAAATCACCGCCACCATCAATGCCGGCTTGACCAAGGGCAAAGTGACCTTGAAGAATGTTTTGACAGGGTGAACGCCATCAACTTTAGCGGCTTCATAGATGTCGTTGGGGATCATCTGAAGTCCTGCCAGAATCAGCAGCGCCATGAATGGAGTGGTTTTCCAGATATCGACGATCAAGACTGCGATCATTGCGGTGTCGGCACTTGCGGCCCACGCCAAGGGATGGTCCAGCAGACCCACGCGGACCAGAATATCGTTGATGATGCCGTAGGTGTCGTTCAACATCCAGCTCCACATGCGGGCTGAAACAATTGTCGGGATGGCCCAAGGAATGAGAATAGCAGCGCGAACGATGCCACGGCCCTTGAAGTTGGCATTGAGCACGAGCGCTACGATCATGCCGAAGAATGTTTCGAGTGTGACTGATACGACGGAGAACCGCACTGTGTTCCAGAGCGCATTCCACCACACGGGGTCAGCCAGCAAGCCGCCATAGAGGGTCTTGCCGCTCTTCAGTGTGGTCATCTTGAAATAGTTGTTAAAGCCTACAAATTTGGCGTTGTAGAGATCATTCAGGGATACATTTGTGAAAGAGAAATAGATGGTCCTGAACAGTGGCCAGCCTGCGACGAGCGTCAGGGCCACCAACATGGGGATCAGGTAAAGCTTTGCGGCCCGCAGACGTTCGGCACGGAGTTCGGATAGTCCGCCCCTCGGCTTCACCAAATTTGCGTCGCTCATTGTCGCACCCCACGCAGCCAGAACAGTTCGTAGCTTAAAAAATGGGTGACCGAAACCCCCGGCTCCGGTCACCCCTTTATGGACCCTCTAACCCCCTCAGATTGAGGGTCCAAACGGAAGCTGGTGGAGGATTACCAGCTTTCGCCCTTGAGTTCAGTCAGTTTTGCTTCCAGCGACTCGAGGTTTTCCTTGGCGGAACCCTTGCCCGAGAGCGTGTCATGGACGGCCGACCAGAAGAGCGACGACACTTCGTTGTACTTCACCTTGGTTGGTGCCGATGGACGAGGAACGGCGTTCAAGAACACATCTTTCCAACGTGGAATGATGGGCTGCTTTGCCTTGATGTCCGCGTCGTCATAGAGAGACACGATGGTTGGCAATTGCGAACCGACCACAGCGCGGATCTTCTGGGCTTCTGCTGAAGCCAGGAACATCGCGAGTTCGATCGCTGCATCAGGGTTCTTCGAGTACTTCGAAACAGCTACGTTCCAACCGCCCAAGGTGGCAGCGGATGTCGTACCTTCGCCGCCAGATGGCAAGGTGGTTACGTCAAAGAGTCCCTTGACCTTGCTGTCATCGCTATTGCCGAGGCCGTAAGCGTAAGGCCAGTTGCGCATGAACACGGCATTGCCGGTCTGCCAGACGCCACGTGACTCTTCTTCCTGGTAGGCGAGAACACCTGCTGGTGAAATCGTGCCGACGAAGCCCTTGATGGTTTCAAGTGCTGCTGCTGCCTTGTCGTTGTTGATCGAGATCGAACCATCTGGCTCCACGATCTGGCCACCGCCATTGGACTTCACCCACTCAAGGGCATCGCAGGTCAAGCCTTCATAGGCGTTGCCCTGGAAGACGAAGCCTTGCATGTCCTTGTTGCCGGCAGCGCGTTCGCCATCCATGACAATCTTTGCGGAGGCGGCCATTTCAGCCCATGTCTTTGGAACTGGCTGCTTGTACTTCTCCAGAAGGTCCTTGCGATAGTAGAGCGCAGGAGCATCTGTGAAGACAGGCAATGCAACGAGCTTGCCGTTCACAGTCTGTGATTCAATGATTGACGGGAAGTGATCCTTGGCGACACCAGCGGCTGCCGCTGTCAGGTCGAGGAATTGTTCAGCCAACTGTGGTGCCCAGATAACGTCGGTCTGGTAGACGTCGATGTCCGAGTTTCCGGCAGCAAGCCAAAGGCGATACTGACCGAACTGATCGGTGGTTGACGAGGGCATTGGCACAACGTTGACCTTGTGACCGGTCTTCGCTTCAAATGGTTTCAGGAATTCTTTGAGGGTTTCAATGTCCTTGCCGGTTGCGCCGGACACGAAGGACAGGTCAGCTGCAAGTGCAATGTTTGACGCCAGCATGGCGCAGGCTGCTGCTGCAGCCAATAGATACTTCTTCATAGGTCTTCCTCCCTGGTTGACAGTTCAAAGCGCAATCTTCGAAGCCTTATGCAGCGTCTTCCAAAGCGCTTTGGGTACTTTGCATATTTGCGTTTTGAGAGAGAGTCAATACAACGATGAATTAACAGCGGATTTTGCAGTGGTTTTGATGCGCTGCAGCAGAATAAATTTCGCGTTTGCGAAATGATTTGATGTTCAATCGACAAACAAATTGAAAGCGCTTTGATTTTGTGAGAGCGTGCAAACACATGAATCTGCGAGAGCTTTCGCTAACACTTGGACTTTCCCAAACGACCGTCAGCCGGGCTTTGAACGGCTTTCCGGAAGTTTCGGAACATACGCGTACGCGCGTGCGAGCGGCAGCAGAGATGCACGGATACCGCCCCAGTGCTGCCGCGCGCCGACTGGCGACTGGTCAGTCGGGCACTCTTGGTGTTGTGTTTCCGCGCGAACGCAACTTTCTCGTGGATTTGCGCTTCACTGAATTTCTCAGTGAGTGCGTGGAGCAAGCGGCAGAGATGGGTTACGACGTCACTCTCGCCATGGCGCGCGGCACTCAAACAGAGGAAAATGTTTATCGCCGCGCCGTCAGGACCGCCCGCGTGGATGCCATGATCCTGTCAAGTCCGCTGATTGAGGATCCACGCATAGACTTGCTCCGCGAAATCAAGATGCCATTCATCTTGCATGGCCGAACACACAATTCCCGTCCCTACCCATTTCTCGATATCGACAATCGGGGGGCGTTTCACAAAGGCACCATGTTGCTGTGTGGCTATGGCCATCGCCGCATTGCATTATTGAATGGCATATCAACCTATAACTTTGCGAATGATCGTGAGTTGGGTTACTGCGAAGCACTGGCCGCCCATGGCATTGAGGTGAACCCTACATACATCAGTGGCGGTTTGATGGATGAATTGGACGGACGCGTGAATTGTAGCCGTTTGTTGGCACTGCCGCCTGGGCAAAGGCCAACTGCATTTTTGTGTTCGTCGATTTCACAGGCGCTCGGTGTGCGATCCGTCGTCGACGGACTTGGCCTCAAGATTGGTCGTGATGTAGCGCTGATTGCTCATGATGACCGCTTGCATGAAGTGCGCGCCGAGACATTCGACCCACCTTTGACGGCGACGCAATCGTCCATTGGTGCGGCAGGCAAGAGGCTGGTTGAACTGTTGATCAATCACCTGCGCGATAAGGAGGCACCGTTGGTACAAGAGGTGTGGCCGGTTGATTTGGTCGTACGCGCCTCGACAGCACCGCCTCATGTGGAAGCTTGAAGATGACTGAAGGTCAAAAAATGTCAGACACGTCAGGAGCGTTGGCGGGCCGTGCTTATCTGCCAGGTGTAGGTCCTGCGGTGATCCGCATCGAGAATGGGACCGCTACCGACATTACATCTCACTTCGCGACCATGCGTGACCTGTGTGAAGCAAAAGACCCGGTGGCATCGCTGCGGGCAGCACAGGGACCAGTCATCAGTGCACTATCGGCACTGGAAGCGAATGCCTCTGGTGATCGGCGAGACCCTTTACAGCCTTGGTTGCTGTCTCCCCTTGATCTCCAGGCTGTCAAAGCGGCGGGCGTGACTTTTGCGACGTCAATGATCGAACGGGTCATAGAAGAAAAGGCGAAAGGTGATCCGGCGGCGGCGCAAGCCATTCGGCAGCACATTGAAAGTCTTGTCGGACGCGATATCAAGAAGCTGAGGCCGGGGTCAGACGAAGCTGAGCATCTCAAGCAAACATTGATTGCCAATGGTGCCTGGAGCCAATACTTGGAAGTCGGCATTGGACCGGATGCCGAGATATTCACCAAAGCCCAACCGCTCTCCACCGTGGGATCAGGAATGGACGTCGGGGTTCATCCCAAGTCGTCATGGAACAATCCAGAACCGGAAGTCGTCATCATCGTCAATTCGAGGGGCACAATTGTCGGTGCTACATTGGGCAATGACGTCAACTTGCGTGATGTTGAGGGTCGCTCGGCTTTATTGCTTGGCAAAGCCAAGGACAACAATGCCTCCGCTGCCGTTGGTCCCTATATCCGGTTTTTCGACGCCACGTTTACACTTGATGACGTGCGCGTCATGGATGTGTCACTGACCGTTGAAGGCGAAGATGGCTTTGTGCTGAAGGGCGGTTCTTCGATCAGCAACATCAGCCGCGATCCTGAAGACCTGGCGGGGCAAACGATCAACGAACATCATCAGTACCCGGATGGTTTTGCGCTTTACCTAGGCACCATGTTTGCGCCCATTGCTGATCGTGATGTGAAGGGTCAGGGATTTACACACAAGTCCGGGGACATTGTGAGTGTTTCAGCGCCTGGGCTGGGAACACTTCGCAACCGGGTTGTTGCGACGGACAAGGCAGAACCTTGGACGTTTGGCGTGGCCGAACTCATGCGCAACCTTTCAAGTCGTGGATTGCTGTAAAGCAGTTTCAACAGAATTGCAGCGTTGCTCGTAAAGAGCCTGATCATAGTGTTCGGCCGGACCCTTGTCCCAGACAACCCCCGGCCAGGAGATGTCAGTCGCGTGGCGCGCAACAATGTGGACGTGAAGCTGCCTGACCTTGTTGCCGATGGCAGCCACATTCATTTTTTCCGCCGCAAACAGTTTCTTCACCGTGTGTGACACATGGGAAATTTCGGACAGCAACTGACGGGACTGATCTTCATCCAACTCAAACAGCTCAGTTACATTCGGCACTCTTGGCACGAGCACAAGCCATGGAAACCGCTTATCATTGAGCAAGCGAAGCTGGGATAGCGTCAGATCGCATATCAAGCGCGAGTCACGCCCGATCTGTGGATCAATTTCAAACAAGTGTGGCTTCGGTTTTGGCGCGGACATCTGCTTCTGTCACACCATCGGCGCACTCCACCAGTTTCAGTCCGCCCTTCACGACATCGAGTACCGCAAGGTTTGTGATGATCCGATTGACGACAGCCTTGCCAGTCAGTGGCAACGTGCAGTGTTTCAAGAGTTTGGACTCACCTGTCTTTGCCGTGTGATCCATCACGACGACAACGCGCCCCACTCCGGCGACCAGATCCATGGCACCGCCCATGCCCTTGATCAGTTTTCCCGGAACCATCCAGTTGGCAAGATCACCCTGTTCTGACACTTCCATGGCACCCAGAATGGCCATGGCAATTTTTCCGCCGCGTATCATTGCGAAACTGGTGGCGCTGTCAAAGTAGGAAGAGTGTGGCAACTGAGTGATCGTCTGCTTGCCCGCGTTGATGAGATCGGGGTCGACTTCTGCTTCAAGTGGAAACGGCCCCATGCCGAGCATGCCGTTCTCGGACTGCAGGGTCACATGAATGCCTTTGGGAATATAATTGGACACCAAGGTCGGGATACCAATGCCAAGATTGACATACATTCCATCCTTGAGCTCAAGGGCGGCGCGGGCGGCGATCTGGTTCCTGTCCCATGGCATATGTCAGTTCCCCTCAACATTGCGCGTCGTGCGGTTCTCAATACGTTTTTCGTGCGTGCCCTGAATGAGGCGGTGCACATAGATGCCCGGCAGATGAATGTGGTCGGGGTCAATGGATCCCGTCGGCACAATTTCCTCCACTTCAGCCACGCAGACCTTGCCGCATGTTGCTGCAGGCACATTGAAATTCCTGGCCGTCTTGCGGAACACAAGATTGCCGGTTTCGTCCGCTTTCCAGGCCTTGACGATGGCAAGGTCTGCGACGATGGCGCGTTCCAAAATGTAAGTCGCGCCGTCGAAGTCTTTGTGCTCTTTGCCTTCGGCAATGACCGTGCCCACACCCGTCTTGGTGTAGAATCCTGGAATACCTGCTCCGCCAGCGCGCATGCGTTCGGCCAAGGTGCCTTGCGGATTGAACTCGATCACGAGCTCACCGGCCAGATACTGGCGCATGAATTCCGCATTCTCGCCCACGTATGACGACAACATTTTTTTCACCTGGCGCGATTGCAGCAGCATGCCGAGGCCAAAATTATCGACGCCTGCATTGTTCGACGCAATTGTCAGATCCTTGGTGTTTGCATCGCGGATGGCCGCAATCAGCAATTCGGGAATGCCGCACAAGCCAAAACCACCTGCGGCAATCAGCATCCCATCGTGCAAGAGCCCCTCAAGAGCTTTACTGGCCGTCGCATAGACTTTTTTCATGGCATCCTGTCTCGACTAGGATTGGCTGGGGCGGGAGGGATCGAACCTCCGAATGCCGGAATCAAAATCCGGTGCCTTACCGCTTGGCGACGCCCCAATATTGTCAATCGCGTGGCTGCTATAGCGAACCTCTCTACAATGGGCAATGACTTCGCGTTGCCTGCGCCAATGCGTCAGGGCATCGGGCATATTGCCAGCTTGATCTTGGTAGACGGCAGACCTATAAATAACCATATAGTTATTTACAGGTTTAAACGTGGCCAAAGTTGCAAAACGCCAGACGCGCAATCCGGAAACAACAAAGGCCCGCATTCTGGCAGCGGCGAAGAAGGAATTTGCGCGGGTCGGGCTGGGTGGCGCTCGGGTGGACAGCATTGCAGAGCGGGCCAAATCGAACAAGCGCATGCTGTATCACTATTTTGGCAACAAAGACGACTTGTTCCGTTTCACTTTGGACCAGGCTTATGCAGAGTTTCGCACTGCTGAGGCACAGCTTGCCATCGAACAGGATGATCCCGTGACGGCGATGAAGCGACTCATTGCATTTACCTGGCAATACTACCTCGACAACCCGGAATTTATCACACTGGTCAACAGCGAGAACCTGCACAAGGCACGGCATCTGAAGGCCTCACCGCTGACTGGTGAAATGAGCCGAAAGTTTGTTGGCCGCATGCAAGATCTGCTGGATCGCGGTGTCATTGCAGGTGTGTTTCGCCCGGGACTTGATCCTGTGCAGGTACTTATTTCGATTTCTGCACTTGGTTATTTCTATCTGACGAACCAACACACTGGCACAATCGTCTATGAGCGCGATTTAATGAGCCCGGCAGCGCTTGCCGCCCGGCTTGCCTTCAATACTGAAACGATTTTGAGACAAGTCTGCACGCATGATGAAATCCTGCGGATGGAAGACTCAGGGAGCTTGACATGATGGGACAGGTGCTGGTGACAGGTGCTCGGCGTGGCATTGGCAGAGCCATTGCGCTGGCACTTGCCAAAGCTGATTTTGATGTGGCCGTTGCGGATATCGATGCAGGCGCGGAGTTGAAGGCTGTTGCATCCCAGATTCGAGACATGGGGTACAAATCAGTGGCCATACAGGCAGATGTTGCAGACCTGACATCGCACCAGCGGATATTGGATGAAGCTGAAGCGGCACTTGGACCGCTTACGACCTTGGTCAACAATGCGGGTGTTTCAGTGCTGTCCCGCGGTGATTTGCTGGATGTCACGCCAGAGAGTTTTGATCGGTGCATGAGCGTGAATGCACGCGGAACCTTCTTTTTGACTCAGGCCTTTGCGCACCGTGTGCGGGACACGGTTACGGAGTGCCACCGGAGCATTGTCACGATCACGTCTGCCAATGTCTCGGGGGTATCGATACACCGTGGCGAATACTGCATGTCGAAATGCGCCGCATCCATGATGTCGCGATTGTTCGCGGCACGGCTCTCTGATGAAGACATTGGTGTTTACGAGATTCAACCTGGATTCATTGAGACCGATATGACGGCACCATCAAAAACCAAGTATGACAAGATGATCGAAGACGGATTGACGGTCATCAAAAGATTCGGACAACCTGAGGAAGTCGGGCGGATTGCCGTCACTCTGGCTTCAGGCCTTTTGCCCTACACCAGCGGGCAAGCCATCCAGGCGGATGGCGGCCTGTTGACCGTGAGATATTGATAGGGTTGTGCCGCACCTTGTCATTGCGGCACCAACTCTGGTCTTGTCGTGCACGTCACCCGTTCCTTGGCGTCAGGCCGCCGATATCTTTTCGTCGGCGCTTTGGGTGCCTTGCTTGACGACAACAGGGATCATCAAATCACCCCAGAAACCGCCGTTTGCGTGATGTCTTGCGGCGCGCTGCAATTCAACGGACAGGCCTGATTCCACAGCGTTGACAACCGCGTTGTTCAGTCGATGCAAGTCATTTGCCAAGCGCGTCACCGCTTGTTTCTGGCGCTCATTCATGGTGGTTGTTTGTGCTTCAGCACGGTCTCTCACGTGGGTCGTTAACATGGCTTTGTTGTCCTTATGCTGCTTCAAATTGCGCCGTTTCGGTTGATTCCTTCATGGCGGTCGTTGACGAATGGCCGGCGCTGATGGTCAGGGCCACCTGATCAAAATAACCTGTACCGACCTCGCGTTGGTGACGTGTGGCGGTGTAGCCCGCTGCCTCAGACGCAAACTCGGCCTGCTGAAGTTCTGAATAAGCATCCATGCCGCGATCACGATACCCCGAGGCAAGGTCAAACATGGAGTGATTGAGCGCATGGAAGCCAGCCAATGTCACAAACTGGAACTTGTAACCCATGGCACCGAGTTCGCGCTGAAACTTCCTTATCGTTGCGTCATCGAGCTTTTTCTTCCAATTGAATGACGGTGAACAGTTATATGCCAAGAGTTTTCCGGGATGCTTCTTGTGTATTGCCTCGGCAAATTTTCGGGCATCGCCAAGGTCCGGATGAGATGTTTCCCACCACAGCAGATCAGCAATATCCGCGTAAGCCAGACCGCGCGCGATACAATGGTCGAGGCCCGTACCTGGTTTCAGACGGTAAAAGCCTTCTGGCGTGCGATCCCCCGACAATATGAATGGCCGGTCACGCACATCGATATCGGAGGTGAGGAGTTGAGCTGATTCAGCATCAGTGCGTGCCACGGTCAATGTTGGAACGCCCATCACATCGGCAGCAAGCCGGGCTGATACCAAGTTGCGAACATGGGCTGCCGTCGGGATCAAAACCTTGCCCCCCAGGTGACCACACTTCTTCTCGGACGCGAGTTGGTCCTCAAAATGAACACCCGATGCACCGGCCTCGATGAACGCCTTCATGATCTCAAAACTGTTGAGAGGTCCACCGAAACCTGCTTCGGCATCCGCGATAATTGGGGCATACCAATCACGTGAAACCTTGCCTTCAGCGACCTCAATTTCATCGGCCCTGCGCAATGTCCTGTTGATCCGGCGGCATAGTTCTGGTGCTGCGTTGGCAGGATAAAGAGACTGGTCCGGATACATGGCACCAGCCGTGTTGGCATCGGCTGCCACCTGCCAACCGGACAGATAAATCGCTTTCAAACCGGCACGTACCATTTGCATTGCCTGATTTCCGGTTACGGCACCCAGGGCATGAACGTAGGGTTCATCATGCAAGAGCTTCCACAACGTGGTTGGCACCGCGTTCCGCCAAGGTGCACGAGATGGTGATACTGCCCCGGAGTTTGAGGACATCCGCCGGAGTGTAAGGACGGTGAATGCCGTCAAACCGTCCCTTGGGGGCGTTTTGAACGAGTTGACTGAATGTGACTGTATCCATTTGGTGGTCCTTTTCGACGGGAAACACTGCATTTTCCGGTGTTCTTGAGACCATCATCAGCCGCGTCGCGGATGGGAACAAGACGGACAAAACCAAATAAAGGAGTTCTTGTAAATTATACACAAGTATGTTTTTGTGTGTATGTCAATTGTTGTCAAAAGGTTGCACATGGACACCACACCGAGACGGAAAATCCTTGCCGGGAGCAGAGTGCGAAACCTGCGGAGTGAGCTTGGCCTCTCGCAGAGTGCCATGGCCGGAGAGTTGGGGATTTCGTTGAGTTATCTCAATCTCATTGAACGCAACGAACGGCCCCTCACGGCGCAGCTCCTGATCAAACTCTCGGAAACATATGCAATCGACCCAAGTTCATTTGCCTTTGAAGAGGAGATGCGGGCGACCGCAGAGATGGAAGAGGTTTTTGCTGACGCTCTATTCCGCGATGTCACCGTTGCAAAAGGTGACATCAGGTCTCTTGTGGAAAATCTCCCCGGGATGGCTGAAGCGGTCAAGCGCCTGTACCGCAACTATGTCGAGGTTCGTGCATTTCAGTCCGGCAAGGCTGGTCCGGTGTCAGACGTTGAACGCAACGACATGTCACAGTCAGTCGATGACCCTGTTGAACGGGTGCGGAGCTTCCTCGAGCAAGCCAGCAACTATTTTGACAAGCTGGAAACCAAGGCTGAAAGCATCTTGAAAGACATGGGTTGCGAAGGCGGTGCTCCATTCGATGCCATGGCAACACGCATTCAGAAGCAGCATGGTGTTCGCGTGCAGATCGTGCCCATCGAAGACATGCGGAATGCGTCGCGACACTATGATCGTCATCGCCGCAAGCTGATGATTTCCGAACTCCTGGACGCCAGTGGCAGAACGTTTCAAACCGCTTTCCAGCTTGCATTGCTGGAAGCCAATACCGAGATTGAAGAGCTTGCGGGAAAATTTGGCTCCCCCGACAGCGATGCATGGAAACTTGGGAAGGTTACTCTCTGCAACTATTTTGCCGCAGCCCTCATGATGCCCTACCAGCCGTTTGCCGAAGCCGCAGATGGGCTTTCATACGATCTCGATATTCTTTGTGCGCGTTTCGGTGCGAGTTACGAGCAGGTGGCCCACCGGTTAACCACCATGGCAAGGCCATCCCAGAGACGCGTGCCTTTCTTCATGGTGCGCGTCGACACGGCTGGCAATATCTCCAAGCGGTTTTCTTCGGGTTCGTTTCCCTTCTCGCGTTTTGGTGGAACATGTGCACGCTGGAATATCCACAATGCCTTCCGCAGCCCCGACCGCATTGAACGCCAACTTGTCGAGATGCCTGACGGAACGAAGTGGCTGTCAATTTCGCGCATGGTCCAGCCACGAACGACTGCGTGGGGCGAACCTGGGACCCAGTTTGTCATCGGCTTGGGATGTGAACTGAAATATGCCCCGCGCCTGATTTATGGCAAAGATATCGATCTCAAGACTCATGCCGCCATACCTATCGGCATCAATTGCCGTCTCTGCGAGCGACCCGACTGCGCGCAGAGGGCTGCTCCGCCGATGATGCGCAAGATGAAATTCAACGAAAATACAAGAGGAAATTCTCCGTTCCAGATTTGACCGATCACGGCAGCAAATCAAAAGTGCGTTTCTCTTTGGCTGACTGTGCGGCTGTATCCACAATGCGTTGGGCGGTGAGACAGAGTTCAGGGTCAAGCGGGCCTGATATTGCTTCGCCTCGCTTGATGCAGCCCAACACATATTCGATGGCGTTGCGGCGGCCAGCAGGCAATTTATCGACCGGGATGGACGTTGGCTGCGGTACAGCGCGAGTCTGAATTGTGAGATGGGTTGCATAGTCGAGGCTGATGATCGTGCCCTCTGTGCCGACGAACGTGAAGCCGCACGCAGGTTGCGGCTGAATGGTCCAGGGATCGGTGAACGTGCCCCAGCGTGTTTCCATTTTTGAGAGTCCGGACGCGTAGCGGCACACCGAGATCGAATGCTGGTCAACTTCAATACCGGCTGTCTGATCCACCGTGCATGTTATTTCCAGCGGTGCTTCGCCGTCGCGATACCACGTGCCAAGCGTTGCGCCATAGCCCAAGTAGTCAAGCAGGCTGCCTCCACCCGACGCTTTCTTGTACCACCACGAGGCAGGTTTTTGCCGTTCGACATCTTCCGGTGTCACCTCAACCTTGTCCGCCAAATGAAACAGCGGTCCACGGTTGCCGCCGTAGGAGTGGAACTCAAGCAGTTTTCCGATCCTGCCTTCAACAATAAGGCGTTTGGCAGTGACATGACTTTCGACCCAGGCCAGCGGCCAGTTGATCGCCAGCAGTTTTCCGGTGGGCTTCATGGCCGCAATCATGCGCCGGGCATGCTCGACCGAGGCGGCAAAGGGCTTTTCGACAAGCACGTGAACGCCGTAGCTTGCAAGTTTTTCCGTATAGGCCGCGTGGTCTGCCGTTGCCGCGCAGAGGATCGCGAGATCGGGCTTGGCCAGCTTCATGCATTCATCGAAATCCGTAAACACGCGCTGTGGCGGAATCGCAAAATTTTCTGCCGCGCGCTGCATCTTGCTACGATCGGGATCAAATATGCCTGCAATTTCTGCGTCCGGATGTTCATGCACGAGGCGCAACAGATCGCCCATGTGCATATGATCAAAACTGATGCCGACAACGCGAATCTTGGCCATGGTTCAACCTTTCTCCGTCAAGCGCACATAGATGGCCGTGACCAGCAAAATGATCAGGCCGAAAATGATGCGTCGCGAACCTTCAGGCATTTGCAGCAACGTTAACATGGTTGACAGCACGGTGAGGATAAGTGCGCCCACAATGGTGCCGCCATATCCACCCCGGCCACCAAAGATCGATGTGCCACCGACGACTGCTGCTGCAACCGAAGGCAGATCCAACGGCAGGGCCAAGGAAAGCGATGGTGTCTTGACCAGGCCGAGGTAGAGCAGGCCCGTGATCCCGGCGATGACTCCTGATAGCGAATACAGCGCAAGATGCACTTGCCACACGCGTACGCCCGAAAGCCGGGCCGCCGTTTCATTGGCGCCTACGGCATAGAGCAGACGGCCAAAGCCTGTGTGCTTCTGCCCCCAAACCAACAGTGCGGCGAAGGGCACGAACACCACCAATCCATTGGGCAAACCCCATGTGCGGCCTGTGCCGAGCCAGACCAAAAAGTCAGGGATCTTTGTTCCTGTCGAAATCACAAAACGCTGATAGACCAGAAGACAACCCATGCTGATGAGGCCCGTTCCCAGTGTCATGATCAGTGGATGCACGCGACAGATCGCAACGCCAAACCCATTGATCATGCCAGCCATGAGTGCGCATCCCAGAGCGATGATGATGGCAGCGGGCACGCCTACGTGCGGGCTGAGCGTTGCCGTCACAAATGCCGCAATGGTTGCCACTGTGCCCGCTGAAAGATCAATACCGCCCGTAAGCATGGTCAGAGTCTGGCACGCGGCCAGCATGGCCAGTGGAATTGCAAATTTCACCGTATTGCCCAACCAGCGCGAATTCAGAATGCCGGGCTGCATGAATTCCAGAGTGGCAATCAGCGCAAACAGAAGGAAGACCAGCGGCAGCAACGGATTGCCGCTGACGATTTCGCGCAGACGCTGCGGCAGCGGCGTGTGGTCGGCAATCGATGTCATCGTCGTTGCGTCCTCGCCATCAAGACAGCACCAAGCATAACGACGACAACCATGATCACACCCTCAATGATCGTTGTGACATTGGGATCGACGGAAAGCAGCGTCAAATCCAGGCGAACCAACCGCAATATGAAGACGGCCAGGATAGGTCCCAGAATTCCGCCGCGCCCGCCCCCCAGAACAACACCGCCCAATACAACAGCAGCGACACTTGCCAACAAATATGGACCCGGAATAGGCTCACCGATTCCCGTGCTCATGGTTAAAGCAAGGCCTCCCAAGGCTGCGAAGAGGCCAGCGATGGCATAGGCTGCGATGCGTACCGGCCCCACTGGCACGCCTGATCTGAAAGCCGCGAGCGCGTCGCTGCCAATGGCATAGAACATAAGTCCGAGCTTGGACCTTCTGATGGGGACCCAGATGAGAGCAACGCAGGCCCCCAAAAAGACAACGGCTTTCGGCACCCACTCTGTAAGTGCAACAGGGAAACCCGGCACTGTGACGCCGCCCACAATCATGTTGCGCAGCCACGGCGCTGCCCCGCCACCGGGCGCATTGAGGATGAGCAAAGCAACACCCTGCCAGACAAAGAGCATGGCCAAAGTCACCACGATATCGGGAACCCGCGTCAGCACGATCAACGTGCCGTTGATAGCGCCCATGCCCAAACCCAACACCAGCACGGCGGCTACGACCGCGATGGACTGGCCATCACTGCTGCCATTCATCAGGACAGCGGCCGTCACACTGGCAACCGCCATCATCGCCGCAATGGAGAGATCAATGCCGCCCGCAATCACGACCACTGTCATGCCTGCGGTGGCCAACGCAAAGGGCAGCGCTGCACGTGCAAGGGAATCGAGTCCCGAAACACCAAAGTCGGACTGCAAAAGCCGGGTCACAAAAAGCAGCAGCGCAAAAATCACTGCCAGACCAAGTGTCCAGCCATTTTTTGAGATGAAACGGTTCATGCCATCGCCAGCTTCTGGTCGGTCAAGCCATAGGCCGCCCGCAACAGGTTTTGTTCTGTGGCCTCTCCGGCTTCGATAACATCAACCACACGCCCGTTGAAGATGACGATAGCACGGTCACAGGCCTGCTGGATCTCGTTCAACTCGGATGTGTAGAACAGGATGGCGGCACCTTGTGACGACAGGTCGCGCACCAGATCGTAAATCTGGCGCTTGGTGCGCACGTCGATGCCGCGCGTGGGATCGAACAATAAAAGCGTGTCAACGCCGTGCGCAAGCCACCGCGCGACCGTGACCTTCTGCTGGTTGCCGCCAGAGAGGCGACGCACCTCGCCCTGAGCCCGCGTATCGATCTGCATCCGTTCAATGGCTGCATCGACGCGAGAAGCCTCCACTTTCATGTTGATGGCTCCCCAGTTTCTCAACTGGGTGAATTGCGGAATGGCAATATTCTCACGCACCGAAAGCGACATGGCAAGTGCACGGGCCCGGTCGCCGGGAACGAGAGAAACACCTGCCGCAATGGCATCGGCGGGATGGCGAAATGTGACTGCCTGGCCATTGACTTCGATGGTACCCGCCTGGCTCTGGCGATCCCCTGCCAGCGTCTCAAAGAGTTCGTCCTGTCCCTGCCCTTCCAAGGCAACAACGCCAAGGACTTCACCCGCATGCAAGTCGAGCGAGACGTCGACCAGACGTGTGCCGGTTTTGAGATTGCGCACGCGCAGGCGCGGCAATGCTGTTCCATCGCGGTGGCTTGCACCTGCTGACACTGCCGCCTGCGACACGGCGCTGCCCAACATCAACTCAACGGCGCGCTCTTCAACACCGGGCTCAATGGCGATGTCTCCTACTGTTGCACCGTCGCGCAGAATCGTCGCGCGGTCACAGATTTTTGCGATTTCGGTAAAGCGATGGGAGATGTAGATGACCGCGCATCCATCATCGGCCTGTTGGCGCACCACAGCGAGAACGCGCTCAACAAGGTCCGTCGGCAAGGCAGCCGTCATTTCATCGAGCAACAGGACGTCGGGTTTGCTCGCAAGGGCTCGGGCCAAATCGAGAATGCGCAGCGTTGCCAGTGGCAGTCGGCCAATCGTCTCGTCAAGATTGAGATCAGCAATCCCCAGTTCACGCACCCAATTCTGAAACGCTTCAGGTGGTGTGTTGCCGAGGCGAAGATTGTCCGCAACGCTCAGATCGGGGATGAGCGACGGCTCCTGATAGACTGGCACCAGACCGGATCGACGGGCTTCTGCCGGTGAACCAACATGGGCTTCGGCTCCACGAATGCGAACGTGTCCGCCGTCGGGTTTCAGAACTCCGGTCAGGATCTTCACGAAGGTCGATTTTCCTGCGCCGTTTGCCCCCATCAGGGCGACGATCTCACCGCGGCGCACGCGCAGCGACGCATCGCGCAAGGCGAGTACCGCACCAAAGCGCTTGGATACCGAAGTTGCATCCAGTATCGGCGCGTCGAAGTCGTTCGTCGTCATTTCAGTTCACTATAGAAAATGGGCTCCCGGATTTCTCCGGGAGCCCTCGTTGTCATTCACCCGGGCCTTTGCAGGCGATGACCTGATCCATGCTGTAGGTTGTCCATCCGGGGATCGAAACACTGACAGGCCATTCTGGACTGAGCTTTGGATTCTGCCCGGCCGCAATCAAGGCCTTACCTGCATCAGACGTGTTGTCCCATACGACGGGGTCGACCAGTACGGTCTTGCTTGCCGGCATCTTGCCATCCAGAATCTGGATCGCAAGGGCAACACCAGCGCCACCAACGGAACCTGGATTGGTGACAGCTGCACCTTTCAAGCCTTCGACCTTGGCGAGTTGAGCCACAAAGCCCGCGTTGTCAGCACCCACAATCGGAACCAACGGAGCGCCTGCTTCGACGAAGGCGTCAACGATGACGTTGTCGATGCCGGAGGTCCACACACCATCAAACTTGGCACCTGAGGCAATGATGTCATTGATCTGCTGCTTGCCTTGATCCTGTTGCCAGCCTGTGAAGACTTCTTTCAGAACCGTAATGCCGGGCGCTTCAGCCATGGCGCGCTTGAAGCCCTTGTCGCGATCATTGTCAGCACCCGCGCCTGCAGCTCCACGCATGTAGACAACCGCACCCTTGCCGCCGAGCTGGTCAAACAGCCATTTGGCTCCAAGGTATGCATATTGCTCCTGATTGTTGGACAGGATGTAGGCGGATGGTTCGGTCACAGCCTGGTCAACGGCCACAACAACGATGCCCTTGTCAGTCGCTTCCTTGATGGCGGCATTGATGCCTTCGGCATTGGCAGGGTTCACCACGATGGCATTGACGCCGGCCTGGATGAGATTGCGGATATCTTCAAGCTGGCCTGCCGCATCTGTGTTGCGATGGGCGATGTTCAGTGACGCAACCTTGCCCGAAGCGAGCGCTTCGGCTTTCATGGCGCAGACCATTTCTTCACGCCAGCCGTTGCCCTGCACGGTGTTTGAAATACCAATCTTGTAATCAGCGGCTTGCGCCAGACTTGCAAAGCTCATTGCAAGTGCCAGTGCGGCTGATCCTAACAAAAATTTCTTCATGACGTCCTCCGAGGGGTTTCTAATTTTACTCTGGTTGTACTCTGGCGCTACTTCACGAAGGGGCTCAAGACTTCCCGCGCCAACAGGAATCCCCTTTTGACCTTCTCGTCTGAACCTTCAAACGTCCGGTCTTCGTGTTCAATGATGATGGACCCATCGTAGCCTGCACGATAGAGCCCAGCAAAAATTTCGTTCCATTTGAGGTCGCCCAGGCCCGGCATGCGCGGCACCTGCCATCCCATGCCAACCGACATGATGCCGTTTTCGTAGAGGCCGTCGCGGTCAATCATCAGGTCCTTGGCATGCACATGCACCATACGCGAGCCAAACTCACTGATGAAGCGCGTGTTGTCAATCATCTGCCACACCAAATGGCTGGGATCATAATTCATGCCGACATCATTGCCCCAAGCTTCGAATATGCGTCGCCAAATCTTCGGCGCATAGGCGATGTTATGTCCACCCGGCCATTCATCTGTGGAAAAGATCATCGGACAATTTTCAAACGCAAGAATGACGCCGCTGTCTCTGGCGTGTTTGACAATGTCTGGAAATATCGCTGACGCTCGGTCCCAATTCTGATCGACCGTCAAGCTGCGATCGCCTCCGACGAATGTGTTGACGACCGGCACCTTCATCATTCCGGCAGCAGTAATCACTTTCTTCAGGTGGCCGATCACACGGTCCCGGTGGTCAGCATCAGCGTGCAAAGGATTGGGATAATAGCCCAAACCGGACATGCTGATGCCCTTGTCTCGCACAGCACTTGCAATTTCCGACGCGCGTGATTTTGTCATGCCATCCACATCAATATGCGATGTGCCGGCATAGCGCCTCGCCTCGCCCCCGGATGCTGGCCAACAGGCAATCTCCATGGCGGTAAAGCCTGCGGATGCCGTCCAATCGACCACGTCTGTGAGATTGGTTTCAGCAAATGGGGCGGTGAGTATGCCGAGTTTCATTTTTCCCCCAACTTTGTCCAGGTGCCCGTCTTGGCGCTCTTGAGCACTGCGTCACAGAATTGCATTTCATAATGGCCATCGTCAAAGGTGGCATACGTCGATGTTGATGACGGCTTGCCCTTGGCAATGTCGCCGTACACCTGACGGAAAAAGGCAAAGAAACTGTCGGCATAGCCTTCAGCATGGCCGCCCGGCAAACTCGCCGCGGATGCCCCCAAGGGGTTCATCAATCCCGGATCGCGTTGCAGAATCTGGTTGGGCTGGTCGCGCCTGCCAATCCACAATTGCTCCGGGTTTTCCATGTGCCAGGTGGCGCTGGCTTCAGACCCCGTGATATCCCAATGCAGCGCGCATTTCTTTCCGAAGCTCAACTGGCTGGTCGACATCACACCGCGTGCGCCGTTGGGATAACGCAGCATTATCGTTGCCACATCGTCTGTCAAAATCGTGCGCCGTTCGGTTTTCTGATTGCCTGTTTTCGCAAAGGTCTCAACCGGTCCTATGGGCTTTTCCCGTTCCTTTATGAATGTTGAAAGTTCGGCCATGACTTCGCTGGCACGAAGACCCGTGATGAAACTCGTGAGGTCGACCCAATGGGTGCCGATATCGCCAACTGAACGGAGTGCGCCGCCCTCTTCCGGTTCCAACCGCCAGTTCCAGTCCGTGGGCCGTGCCAGCCAATCCTGATGGAAGAACCCGCTGATCAACCGAATGTCGCCCAGTTCACCGTTCACCACCATGCCCCGGGCCTGATGGTTCAACGGATAGAAGCGCAGTTCGTGGCACACGGCAGCGACGAGTCCCGTCGCATTTGCCATGGCCAGCATTTCAGCGGATTGAGCCGACGTCATGGCCAGCGGCTTTTCACAGATGACGTGACGGCCGGCCGCCAGAATTTGCATCACCTGGGGATAATGCGCCTTGTTGGGCGACGTGACGTGGACGACCTGCACCTTCGGATCCGCCAACACGTGCTCAAGCGAGTCATAGGACTTGCTCACGCCGAGTGCTGCTGCCCGTTCTGCGCCGCGTGACGCGCTGGACCCCAGAACGCCAACAACTTCGATGCCCAACCGCCGGAGTGCTCCGATATGCACTGCGCCAATGAAACCCGTTCCGATGACAGCTGCACCCATCATGACACTGAATATCCTCCATCAATGGCAAGGCAGGTTCCCGTCATGAAGCCAGCCTGCTTCGATGCGAGGAACAAGACAGGCCCGGCAATATCGTCTGGCATGCCCCATCGTTGCATGGGTGTGCGCAAATTGACAGCGGCCACGTGATTGGGATCGGAGCGGCTCTTTGCAGATTGTTCCGTGATGATAAATCCGGGTGCGACAGCATTGACGCGAATGCCGTCTGGCGCCCAGGCAATTGCCAGCGACTTGGTGAGTTGTGCGACAGCGGCCTTGCTTGCCCCATAGGCCGGGTTGCGCGGGCTGCCGAACGATGCATACATGGACGCGATGTTGATCAACACACCCTTCTGCGCCTTCAAGTGCGCGTGAAAGGCCTCCGCCATACGAAAGGTGCCAAACAGATTGACGTCAACAACGCGCTCAAAAAATGCCGGCGCCATTTCTTCACCGCGCGAAGTGATGGCCGCGCAATTGACCAGAACATCTAGACGCGCAGTCTTTGCGGCCAGCGCCCGCACGGCGTCAAGATTTGTGACATCGAGTTGGATGTAGGAAAACCGCGCCTTGTCTTCTGCGGCAGGTTCAAGCTCTGCACCCGTGATCGTAACGGTCGCGCCTGCGTCCTGAAAGCTACGCGCGATGGCTGCGCCAATACCGGCCCGGCTCGCTCCAACCACCAGGACATGTGCGCCAGAAAAATCAAATGTTGCCGAACCGGTCATTCACCCACGCCTTTCAGAAACCGATCATATTCACGAGTTTCCAATTGCGGCAAGGGCTAGTTCTCAGGCATCTTGCGGTGGCCCGGCACTGAATAAAGGACCTGTAGATGACAAAGGCTGAACTCGTGGCACGGCGCGAGCGGTTGCTCGGCCCCAATGTGCGGTTGTTTTACGACGATCCAGTCCATCTGGTGAGCGGATCCGGCGTATGGCTAACCGACGTATCAGGACGGCGTTTTCTCGATTGCTACAACAATGTGCCCCATGTGGGACACTGTCACCCCCATGTTGTTGAGGCCATCTGCAAACAAGCGACAACTCTCAACACCCACACCCGCTATTTGCATGAGGGGATTCTCAACTATGTCGACCGGTTGATGGCTACTTTCAACGGCAACATCACATCGGCCATCATGGTATGCACGGGCAGTGAGGCCAACGACATCGCTTTGCGCATGGCTCAAGCCGTGACTGGCAAAACCGGCATCATCGCCACGGACCACACTTACCACGGCAATACGTCTGCAGTCTCACAACTTTCCACAACAAAGCCGCCTATTGGCGGATTTGGAAAGCACATCCGTCATGTGAAAGCGCCAGACAGTTATCGACCAACTGGAGATGCGTTTACCGCCAACGTTGCAGCGGCTTGCGAGTCCTTGATTGAAAATGGCTGCGGCGTTTCCGGAATGATTGTTTGTCCCACTTTTGTGAACGAGGGCTTCCCCGAACTCCAACACGGATATCTTGATGGTGCCATTGCGGCGGTACGCAAAGCCGGGGGTGTAATCATCGCGGATGAAGTGCAACCTGGTTTTGGTCGCACAGGAAAAGCTTTCTGGGGACACGATGTTGCGGGATTTTCTCCCGATATCGTCACGATGGGAAAGCCCATGGGGAATGGCCACCCCGTTGCCGCCGTTGCGACCTCACTTGAGATCATGACGGCCTTTCGAAATGCCTTTGGCTATTTCAACACTTTTGGCGGAAACCCCGTGTCGTGTGCCGCAGCCGATGCCGTTTTGGATGTGATGGAGGCAGAGAACTTGATGACGAAAGCACTGGAGACAGGCCTCTATATCAAGGCAGGTTTGCGCAAGCTCGCCGAAACGCACGCTATCATTGGAGATGTGCGGGGCCATGGTCTTGCCATTGGTGCCGAACTGGTGATGGACCGCAAGACCAAGACGCCAGCGACAGCGGAAACGAATCGCCTCGTCAACATGATGCGGCACAGGAACGTCTTGCTCGGCAGCAACGGAATTTCTTACAACGTTTTAAAGATCCGGCCTCCCATGCCATTCGGCAAACCAGAGGCAGACATCATGCTCAACGCCCTCGAAGACTGTTTGGCAGCTCTTTGACCGTGTCTGATACCATCACCATCGCCACGCGCATTGCGATGTGTGCCTGTGACCAATGGGACTGCATCACGTCACCCCCGCAGCTGTTCATGCATCGCGAAAATTCAGTGTTCAAAGTCGGTACGACGACTGGTGCGGCAGCGTTGCGCGTTCATCGTCATGGCTATCATGACAGGCAGTCAGTTCTGTCTGAACTGAAATGGATGGCTCATTTGGCGGCGCATGATCTGCAGGTGCCTGCCCCATTGGCCAACATACATGGTACCTATCTCGCCGACGTTGACGACGACGACAAGATTTACGTCGTAGACCTGCTGACATGGCTCGATGGCATTCCCCTTGGCAATTCCACGGAGCCGCTGGCATTTGACAAAGGCGAATTGCGAACACTTTTTTTCAATCTCGGATCTGGCATTGCCCAGATGCATACCGTTACGGATGCATGGGCCATTCCCTCCGACTTCAAGCGACATGCCTGGGATCGCGACGGTTTTGTGGGCGACCATGCATTTTGGGGGGCCTTCTGGAACGTGCATGACATCAGCGATGCGGACCGGGCAATTTTAGAGAAGGCCCGCCTGAAAGCGGGCGTCGAACTCGACGCACTGCGCAAGGCCGGGGCTGATTACGGATTGATCCACGCGGATTATATGCCGCAGAATATTCTGGTTTCTGGCGGGCGCATCCGCATCATCGATTTTGATGATTCAGGATTTGGCTTTCGCATGTATGATTTTGCAACAGCACTTGTGAAAAATCGTGACGAGCCACACTATGAGACCATCAAGGCATCGCTGTTTGAAGGTTATCGTGCGCGGCGGCGTCTCTCGGCACTTGATGAAAAATCCCTCGAACTGTTTTTGACACTGCGTGATCTCGCCTATTTGGGCTGGATGGAAGACCGTCGTGCCGAACCTGGTGTGGAGGCCCGTATGCCGAGGGTCAGAGCTGCTGCAATTTCTGCAGCTCATGCTTACGTGTTGGCACCTTCAGTTGTTTAGTTTAGCCTCGCCCCATGATTATCATTTCACTTGTCGGACTTCTTGCGTTCATTGCACTCATTTTTGGCCCGCAGATTCTCATCAATTGGACAATGACCACCCATGCCGTGACGCGGGAGGATTTCCCCGGAACGGGTGCGGAACTGGCGCGGGAACTGCTGGACAAGGCACAGTTGCAGCATGTGAAAGTTGAAATGACTGCGCCCCGCTCTGACCACTATTCTCCAGATGACAAGGCAGTGCGATTATCTGAAAGCAATTTCAAGGGACGATCAGTGACGGCAGCAGCAGTTGCCGCACATGAATGTGCGCATGCCGTTCAAGACAGAGACGGCTACCGGCCTTTGCAACTGCGGCAAAAACTGGCGAAGACGTGCGTGGTGATTGAACGCACCGGATCGATGCTGTTGATGGCAACACCGCTGGTGTTTGCGTTGACGCGCTCGCCGGCTGTGCTGGTTGCTGAAATTGTTGCGGCACTTGGCATACTTGCGTCCACCATCGTCATCCATGTGTTTACATTGCCGACGGAATTTGACGCGAGTTTCAATCGCGCCCTGCCTGTGCTCACGCACTATCTTCCCGAACGTGACATGGCGGGTGCCCGCAAGGTGCTGCGTGCGGCGGCGTTTACTTATGTGGCTGGCGCGCTGATCAGTCTCATCAATGTAGGCCGATGGCTTAGAATACTACGATTCTGACCGTCGCGGTTATCCCTTGAATGCTTTCTCCAATAGGGCCACATCGAGCTTCACCATCTGCATCATGGCAAGGGCCACGCGCTTGGCACTTTCCTGGTTCTTGCTGCCAATCCACTCGCCCATCTGGCGCGGCGTGATCTGCCAGCGCACACCATAGCGGTCATGCATCCAGCCGCAGGCGATGGACTTGCCACCGCCCTGTTGCAGGCCGTCCCACATGGCATCAATTTCCGCCTGGCTGTCACATTCCAGCGTGAGCGAGATGGAGTCGTTGTAATCATGATGCGGCCCCGCCGTCATGGCCATGACGCGTGAACCCGCCAGCGTGAAATCGACAACGACAACGGAACCCGGTGGACCTGAGGGCGTATCCACTGGCATTACCCAAACATTATCGATGTGCGAGTTTGGAATAACAGACGTATAGAGGCGTGCGGCCCCTTCCGCATCCTTGGTGTACCAGATGAACGGGCAAAAGCTGATGGCCATGGCACTTAACCTGCGGGTGCTGCTGTTTCGACAAGATCAATGAGCTGGTTCAGCGAGTCTTGCCAACCGAGATAACACATCTCCAACGGGATCACGTCGGGGATGTTCTCCTGCGTGATGTTGAGATCGCAACCGCACAGGTTTTCCTTGATCAGCACAGTGACAATGATCTCGCCTGGCAAATTTGGGTCATCAAATTGGTCCGTGTAACGCAATTTCTCATTGGGCTTCAATTCAAGAAACGTGCCCCCAAACGAATTGCCCTGACCATTGTCAAAATTCGTGAAGGACATGCGAAAGCCCCCACCCACTTTCGCATCCATGCTGTGCACGGTGCAGGTGAAGCCGCGCGGTGAAATCCATTTCGCCATGGCGGCGGCATCGGTGAATGCCTTGTAGACGCGCGCGGGCGGTGCCTTGACGACGCGATGGAGTGTAACGGTGTTTCCCATAGGTATCTCCTCTCAGTTATTCATCAAAACAGGCCGCAATCGTTTTCACCCAGGCCGCTTTTGTCTTTGCAAGTTTTGACTCGGACTTGAGCTTCTGGTGTTCGACAACGACAAGCGTCCTGCCATTCGCTTTGCCTTCAACTGAGATGACGGCTTTGCTGCCGTCTTCGCAATTGCGCCGCCAATATGATCGCTTGGGCGTATGACTGGTGCTTGCTTCATCTGCAAAGTTCGTCCCGGCGCATTCATGAAGTGACGAAGCAAATGTGCACCACTTTTCAAACACGTCTCCGGTCGCGCCAACCACGGTGCGGCTGGCCGATGCGGAGTAAGTGCCGTCGCTCACCTGCCCGGGCTTGCGGCGACCAATATGCTGCTCGTAGGCGACGGCAACGCCCTGCGCCCACCAGCCGGTGATGGGTTTCACGCGTCGTGCTGCCCTGACAATCTCATTGTGGCTAAGTGACTTGCCTTCCGCCGCATCAAGTGTCTTGCACCACTGAGCCCAGCTCATGCCTGTCGCTTCGGCAATGGCTGCGGTATTCATGGCTTTGACAGCTGACGTCTTTTTTGCGCCTGTGCTCAAACCATTCATGTCGACCTCCTACTTTGCCATGCTGGTGATGGCGAACATCGCCCCTTGCGCATCCATGGCATTGGCTATCCACGATCCCCCCGGCACCTGCATCGGCCCAAACATCACCTTGCCGCCAGCCGCGGTGAGTTTTTCGACAGCTTTCTCGCAGCTCGCCACGTTCCAATAGTAATTCCAGTAGGCCATCGGCATTTCGGGTCGTTTGTTCATCATTCCGCCGAAGGACATGCCTTCCAGTCCAAAGGTTTGATAAGTGCCCACAGGTCCCATCTCCAGCGCCTGGTGCTTCTCCCAGCCAAACATGGCGTGATAGAAATCCCATGCCTGCTTCCAATCGCCGGAGAGCAATTCATTCCAGCCCATGGTGCCGGGTGTTCCGGGCGCAAACTTCGGAGCGTCGCCTTGCGGGATGGGGCGCATGATATTGAACATGGCACCCGAAGGATCGGTGAGGATGGCGAACTCGACCACGCCAGGCACAGTTTGCGGCTCCTTGAAAATCTTGCCGCCAAGTTTCTCGGCCTGCTTGGCGGCAGCGCCCACGTCCGGCGTGTGGATGTAACCAGACCAGAAGGGCGGTATGTTTTTATCGTCCTCAGGTCGGAAACCCATGATGCCTGCAACGCCATTCATGCCGTCTGGAGAGGCTTTGCCCACATTGCACACACGGTAATTGCCATCGGGCATGCCGCCATCGACAATGTCCCAACCGATCACCTGGGCATAGAATTTCTGCGCGCCATCCATGTCGGGCGTCATCAGGTCGTGCCATATGAATTTGGACATTGTGGTTCTCCTGTCAGCTTTTCGGCATCTGCGTCATATCCATGAAGAACGGCTCCCAGCGGTGGCCATCGGGGTCCGCCATGGTGCGTTGATACATGAAACCAAAATCATTGGCGGGGCGCGGCTCGCTGCCGCCCGAATTCAACGCCGTTTTCAGAAACGCGTCAACGGCATCGCGATTCTCGAGTGACAGGGCCACCAACACGCCCGTCGTTGCCCTCGCATCCGGGATCGGCGCATTGGTGAAGAATTTGAACTTCTCATGGGTGAGCAACATGGCATAGCTCGTCTCGTTGATGATCATGCACGCCGCCGTATCATCCGTGAACTGCGGATTGAAGGTGAAGCCTAGCGTCTCATAGAAAGTCATCGTGCGTTTTAGGTCGGTCACCGGCAAATTGATGAAAGTCATGGAAACTTTTGTCATGGCCGTGTACTCCATTGAGTGGCTTGAACCAGAATTTCACAATTGCCACCGTTGTGCAATCATAGCAATCATTCAGCCTGCGTGCAGGGAGTTATCGCAATGTCCAGGGTCATCGTCCACAGTTTCACGATCTCAATTGATGGTTTTGGTGCGGGGCCGAAGCAAAGCGCTGCAAACCCGCTCGGCGAAGGTGGTGGGCAGCTGCATCAATGGTTGTTTCCAACGCACACCATGCAATCCATGTTGTTTGGCAAGGACGGCACAACGGGCGTTGATGATGGCATTGCGGCGCGCGGCTTCAAGAACATCGGCGCGTGGATCATGGGCCGCAATATGTTCGGTCCGCCAGAGCGACACGAGAAACCAAATCCCGACTGGAAGGGATGGTGGGGTGAAAATCCACCCTATCATGCTCCCACTTTTGTACTCACGCATGAGCCCTGTGCGTCCATTGAAATGCAGGGGGGCACCACGTTTCATTTCGTCACCGACGGAATTCAGTCCGCACTTGAACAGGCGAAGGCTGCGGCCAATGGCCAAGACGTGCGCATCGTTGGCGGTGCGGACACAATTCGTGAATATCTGAAAGCGGGCCTTGTCGACGAAATGCATGTCGTGATTTCTCCGGTGCTCCTCGGCTCCGGCGCGCATCTCCTCAATGGCATAGACCTCGTTAAGCTTGGTTATGCCTGCACTGAACACGTTATCACAGAGAATGCATTGCACATCATACTCAGGAAGTAATGAAGATGTTGGAATTCGCCTTGTCTCGCAAGAGGCGCGCTAAACTCTGATTGAATTTGATTTCGGTGACGTTTCGTTGGATTTCCGACGGAGTTCTTGAACTTTCCGGGCCAGCCGAGCGCGATGCTCCATTGCCCATTTCGTTCTCACCCACTGTTGTCGATCATATCGAGAACTAGCACATCCACCGTACGGTGTCAAGCGTTATTTTCCTATTTATAGGATAAAACTCAATGTCGTTGTTTTCACTCAGCCCACAGGCGAGCAGATTTCAACCAGGTAGCCGTTATTGTCTTTGACGTAGGCGACGGTTTGGCCCCAGGGCTTTTTTGTGGGTTCCATGGTGGATTGGGCTCCGGCGTTCAGGGCGCGGCGATATTCTGCCTCGACGTCATCTGTCACGAACGCGATTTCTGAGCCTGCGGATTTCGCGTTGCTGCGATTGAGATGAAACTGGCCGCTGGTCGGGGTGAAATCTTCCTGCACGAAAGACAACACGGTTGCGCCGGTTTCCATTTCCGAATAGGTGCCGCTGTCGTGGACGAAACGAGTGACGAGGCCGAAAGCCCTTTCATAGAAGGCCACCGTTGCGGCGACGTCTTCTACGTAGAGTATGACATAACCCAGTTTCATCATCCTACCTGCCCACGGTGCCTGAGAAATGCATCCGCCAGCACGCAGGCCATCATGGCTTCACCGACTGGCACGGCGCGAATGCCCACACATGGATCGTGCCGACCTTTGGTCGAGACATCGGCATTTTCACCTTTTGCGGTCACCGTCTTGCGTGGCGTGAGGATGGAAGATGTGGGCTTTACGGCGAAGCGCACGACGATGTCCTGGCCCGAGGAAATGCCGCCCAGAATGCCACCGGCGTGATTGGACAGAAATTCCTGCTTGCCGTGGCGCATGCGGACTTCATCGGCATTGTCTTCGCCGCGCAAGGATGCCGCGCCAAAGCCTGCGCCAATTTCCACGCCCTTCACCGCATTGATGCTCATCATGGCGGAGGCCAGTTCACTATCGAGTTTGCCGTAGATAGGTGCGCCCCAACCAGCAGGAACGCCCGATGCCGTGACTTCGATCACCGCACCGATGGATGAGCCGTCCTTGCGAATGCCATCGAGATAGGACTCCCACGCTTTCGCGGCCTTCGCGTCCGGGCAGAAAAATGGATTGTTGTTGACCTCGGCCCAATCCCAGTTTTTGCGGTCAATGGTGTGAGGGCCCAGTTGTACCAGTGCGCCGCGAATGGTGACACCGGGAATGATCTTGCGTGCCACCGCACCTGCGGCGACGCGTGCCGCCGTCTCGCGTGCCGACGAACGTCCGCCACCGCGATAATCGCGGATGCCGTATTTTGCATCATAAGTGAGATCGGCATGGCCCGGACGATAGGTATCGCGGATATCAGAGTAATCCTTGGAGCGCTGATCGACATTTTCAATCAGCAACATGATCGGCGTGCCCGTGGTTTTCGGGCCGCCTGTGCGCTCGTCCTCGAAAACGCCCGACATGATTTTCACCACGTCCGGTTCTTGGCGCTGGGTGGTGAAGCGCGATTGCCCCGGTTTGCGCTTATCGAGAAACGTTTGAATATCTGCTTCGGTGAGCAGGATATTGGGCGGGCAGCCATCTACGATGCAGCCAATGGCTTTCCCATGGCTTTCGCCGAAGGTGGTGACACGGAAGAGATGACCGAATGTATTGTGTGACATGGGCTTGGCTTATTCCTGATCACCGGTGGCGTCAAACCACTCGATCTTGCCATCGTTCAACCGGCACCAACTGCCCTGCGGTGTTTTCAGCGACACCAATTCGCGGGGACCCAGACCCGCTGTGTACCCCATCAAGCACCGTCCCACAGCACCGTGGGCGACAACGAGTGCTGGCCGTTGCAAAGCGGCGCGCCAATCAGCGACACGGGCCACGCCGTCTTCATAACTTTCGCCACCCTCGGGGCGCCAATAGAAGCGATCTTCCGGATGGGCCGGATAAACAGGCGAGGCCTTCAGTTCCCAGAAGGGCTTACCCTCCCACACACCGAATGCCAGTTCACGCACCCTTGGCTCGAAGGTGATGACATCATCGCTGTGGCCGAGAGCAGCGGCAATCGGTGCCATGGTCTGGCGCGCCCGCTTTTGCGGTGAGACATAAAGATCAAATCCGTCGAACTGCGCGCGAATGTCGTACAATGCATCGGCCAGCCGCTGGGCCTGCTTGCGGCCCGTGGCATTCAAGTCGGTATCAACCGACCCTTGAATGAGACCGTTCAGGTTCCAGTCAGTCTCGCCGTGCCGGATGTAAATGATCGGCGGATGGTCAGGCACCACTCTTGTCCATTGGCTTGTCCACTGGTTTTTCCACTGGCTTGTCGACTGTAATGTCGGGCGCATCGGGATGTTTCATGCCGATGATGTGGTAACCGGAATCCACATGGGTGACTTCGCCGGTGATGCCACGGCTCAAATCCGAACACATGAACATGCCCGCATCGCCCACTTCTTCAATGGTCACAAGTCGGCGCAGCGGAGAATTGTATTCGTTCCAGCGCAGCATGTAACGGAAATCACCAATGCCGGATGCCGCAAGTGTCTTGATCGGACCGGCAGATATGGCATTGACGCGAATGTTCTTGGCCCCGAGATCGGCCGCCATGTAGCGCACCGAGGCTTCCAAGGCCGCCTTTGCCACTCCCATCACATTGTAGTGCGGCATCCATTTTTCAGATCCATAGTAAGTGAGTGTGACCATGGAGCCACCATCAGTCATCAACAACTCGGCGCGTTTGGCGACGGCTGTGAAACTGTAAACACTGATGTCATGGGTCTTGAGAAAATTGTCGCGGCTCGTATCAACGTAGCGGCCTTCCAGTTCATCCTTGTCGGAAAACGCAATGGCATGAACGAGAAAATCCAGCCTGCCCCATTTTTCGCGGATCATTTCAAACGTGGCATCAATGGAGGCCATGTCCGAAACATCGCAGGGCACGACTATTTCCGAGCCAACTTCTGCCGCCAGTGGTTCGACGCGCTTTTTCAACGCATCGCCCTGATAGGTGAAGGCGAGTTCCGCCCCGTGATCTGCGCAAGACTTGGCAATGCCCCAGGCAATCGAGCGGTTGTTGGCCACACCCATGATCAAGCCACGCTTGCCTGACATTATCCCTTTGGTTTTGTTCATTATTATTTCCGTCCTGCCGTGAATTTAGCTTGTTTTAGCGGGAAATTACTGATTTGTAAGCCCACGCACGAATTGCCTGCAACTGGTCCTTTGCGCATGGCGGCGCGTAGCTTAAACTGGGCCCATGAAAATTTCTGAATTCCCCATCCTCACTGCCTCCATGGGTTTCACCGAGCGCGATGACCCTTTCAAACTGTTTGCCGAATGGTTTGAAGACGCGAAAAAATCTGAACCCAATGATCCCAACGGCATGGCGCTGGCTACTGCTGATGAGACGGGCCTGCCCAACGTGCGCATGGTGCTGATGAAGGATTATTCGGAGCGCGGGTTTGTGTTTTATACAAATTATGAAAGCCAAAAGGGCCAGGAACTTCTCGCGACTGAAAAGGCTGCCTTGCTGTTTCATTGGAAGACGCTGCGTCGGCAGGTGCGGGTGCGTGGGCCAGTGGAGCAGGTGACCGCAGCAGAGGCGGATGCCTATTTTGAATCGCGCCCGCGTGACAGCCGGATCGGGGCCTGGGCCTCCCAGCAATCGCGACCCCTGACGACGCGATTCGAATTGGAAACCCAGGTCGCACTCCACACTGCCAAGTTCGGCGTTGGGCCCGTGCCGCGCCCGCCAAACTGGTCTGGCTTTCGCGTTCGTCCCGTCGCAATCGAATTCTGGCATGACCGCCCTTTCCGCCTGCATGACCGCGTGGTGTTTCGGCGCGCGACGCTGGAGAGTGGTTGGTCAAAAGATCGCCTGTATCCTTGATCATGCCTCAATCGCAAAAACGAACCCTTGTCCTCACCGGCGCATCGCGCGGCATTGGCCACGCCACCGTCAAACGGTTTTCCACAGCGGGTTGGCGTGTGATTACCTGCTCGCGCCATCCGTTTCCGGACGACTGTCCCTGGGATGCCGGGCCGGAAGACCATATCGTGCTTGATCTTGAATCTTCATCAGACACAACCACCGCAATCGCTTTGATGCGTGAAAAACTGAAAGACCACGGCTCACGCCTCGATGCGTTGGTGAACAACGCGGCCATCAGCCCCAAACTGCCTGACGGCGGGAGGTTCAATACCATCAACACTGATGCTGCGGACTGGATGAGAGTTTTCCAGGTCAATTTCTTCGGCCCCATCATGCTGGCGCGCGGATTGATCAGTGAACTGACGAAAGCCAAAGGGGCCGTGGTCAACGTCACGTCAATTGCTGGTGGGCGCGTGCATCCTTTTGCGGGTGCGGCCTATTCCACGTCGAAAGCGGCACTGGCCGCATTGACACGGGAAATGGCGAGCGATTTCGGACCGCTGGGTGTTCGCGTCAACGCCATTTCACCGGGCGAAATCGAAACGTCAATCCTGTCGCCGGGTACTGAAAAAATTGTGGAGCACTTGCCCTTGCAGCGTCTGGGTCAGCCGGAAGAAGTGGCCAAGGCCATTTATTTTCTGTGTACGGAGCAATCGTCCTATGTGACGGGTGCGGAATTGCACATCAATGGCGGGCAGCATGTCTAATTCAAAATCCAGGCCTGAGACACTTGCGGCGCACGCATTACAATCCACTGATCCGGCAACCGGTGCCGTGGTGCCGCCCCTTCATTTTTCAACCACCCATGCGAGGGACGAGTCCTACCAGTTCAAGGTGCGGCAGGATTACTTGCGCAGCGGCAATGTGACGACGGATCAGGCCGAGGCCGTTATCAGGGAACTCGAAAGCGGCCACGACTGCATGTTGTTTGCGTCGGGCATGGCTGCCATTACCACGCTTTTCGAAACGGTGCCGCAAGGCGGGCACGTCGTGGCGCAGGATTCGATGTACTACAATACGCGCGAATGGTTGCAGCGGCTGGAAAAGAAAGGGCGCATTTCCCTCAGCCTGTTCAAGGCGGGTGATCTCGCCGCCATGCGGGCCGCCATGCGCAAGGGGCAAACCGATCTGGTGTGGATTGAAACACCATCCAACCCCAACTGGATCGTGACAGACATGACGGCCAGCGCCCTGATTGCGCATGACGCCGGGGCCAAGCTGGCTGTTGATGCGACCATGCTGGGTGCGGTTGCTGCCAATCCGATTTCGTTGGGTGCGGATTTTGTCTTTCACTCCGTCACCAAATATCTCAATGGCCATTCGGATGTGCTGGGTGGCGCACTGGTCACTGCTGCCCCCTCATCACGTTGGGATGAGATCAGGTATCTGCGGACCAAGATTGGTCATCCCATGGCACCATTTGAAGCGTGGCTCCTGATGCGAGGCATGCGCACTTTGTTTGTGCGCTATCGCCAGGCTTCATCGAGCGCTTTGACAATCGCGCGGCATTTTTCCAAACACGCTGCCGTCGAACGCGTTCTCTACCCCGGGTTATCGTCCCATGATGGACATGCCATTGCGGCGCGGGAAATGTCGGGTGGATTTGGTGGCATGATGTCCCTGCTCCTGAGAACGGATTTTGAGGGCGCAAAGCGTTTCTGCACCAATCTGAAAGTGCTTATCCCGGCGACCTCGCTGGGCGGGGTGGAAAGTCTTGCCGAACACCGCAAGACGGTGGAAGGGGCTGCCAGTCCGGTGGCTGACAATCTGGTGCGCCTGTCGATCGGCATCGAACATGTGGACGATTTGATTTCTGATATCGAACAAGCACTTGCCAACATGACAAAAGCGTAATCTGTCAGACCGACGGATTTGTTCCCGGTCGTCGTCTTATGTGCATCTGAAACACAGGAGACTGACTATGAAAACATTTATAATTGCATCATCGATTGCTGCTTTGCTGGTTGGCGCTGCTGGTCCGACCATGGCGCAGACCGCAGATCCGCAGGAGCAGACACAAGTTGCTGAGGGCGGCGACGGCATGGGCCACGGCGATGGCCACGGTGATGGCAAGGGCCATCGCGGCGGCAAACATGGGCGACACGGTGACGACCACGGCGGTCGCGGCATGCGCATCATCGATGCAAATGGTGATGGTGTTATCGGCGATGAAGAAGCCGCTGCCATAGCCGACCGGATGTTCAGCCGCATCGACGCTGACAATGATGGTGCCCTGACCGAAACTGAATTCACCACGGTGCGCAAAGGCCACCGCGGTTGGTTCAACTGGTCAGCGGCTGAAACCGATGCAGTTGTGAAGGTTCGCAAGGAAAAATTTGCGGCCCTTGATGCTGACAAGGACAGCAAGGTGACCAAGGCCGAATTCTTCGCCGATGCAAAGTCCCGATTTGCGGCCCTTGACACGGACAAGGATGGCAAGGTGTCGCCGTGGGAATTCCGCGCCCAGAACTAATCACACCCTCTCGTGCGATGGTTGGTGTCAACCATCGCACACCTCTCAACGCCTTACTGCTGCTCGACAAGCCTGATGAGCAATGCCACTTCGCGGGCCAACTTGTCATCTTTGCGAATCTGATCATCGACCTTGCGCACGGCGTGCAACACCGTGGAATGATCGCGACCGCCAAACCTGCGACCGATTTCAGGGAGCGACCGGCTGGTCAGCTTCTTGGCCAGATACATGCCGACCTGGCGGGGAACCACAACGGTCCGGGCCCGGCGCGGCGACAAAAGATCAGCTTTTGCCACGTTGTAATGGCGGCCCACAATTTTCAGAATGTCTTCGATCTTGATGCGGCCCTGATCAACGGCACCCGTCGTTTCACGCAAGACCATACCAGCGAGGTCAAGTGTGATTGGCGCGTGATTGAACTGCTGATAGGCAACAATGCGATTGAGACTGCCTTCCAGTTCGCGTCCGCCACCGGTGACGCGGTTGGCAATCATGTCGAGAATGTCATCCGACACAGACACGGATTGATCCTGTTTGCGCATGATGGCCAGCCGTGACTCCAGAATGCGGCGACGCATGTCATGATCGGGCGCTTCGATGTCAATGACGAGGCCGCCCATGAGCCGTGAACGCATGCGATGGTCGATGGTATCCAATTGAGCGGGCGGCACGTCGGCGGCAATAACGACCTGGCGTTTTGAATCCACCAGCGAATTGAATGCGTGGCAGAACTCCTGCTGCATGGTCTTGCCTTGCAGAAACTGGAAGTCGTCAATCAACAGGACATCAATGGATTGGAACTGATCCTTGAACGCCAATGTATCGCGGTTTCGCAAGGCTTGTATAAAGCTGTACATGAAGCGTTCTGCTGTCAGCATCAGGGCTTTACGACCCGGTGTGGCCTGTTGAACCCTGTTGAGGACCGCATTGAGCAAATGGGTCTTGCCAAGGCCCGCAGCAGAATGAAGGAAGAGCGGGTTGAATGTCACTGTTGAGCCAGCGGCGGCATTGGCCACACGATTGGCAGCAGCATGGGCGAGTTGATTGGAATGACCAACCATAAACGTTTCAAACGACAGGTTTTCATCGGGCGTTACGCCCCGTTCAGTCAAAGGTATTGATGCGGCGGGCGCTGCGCCGGACACCTGTTGTCCGGCTTTGTCCGGCATGGCCGAGGGTTCACGGATTTGGGTGGGCTGTATGGTGGATTGCCGAGGTGCCGGAACCGTGGTGCGGACCCTCACCACCACGTGGTCGAGTTTGCCCAACTCTGCGGCGGCAATGGTATGGAGTTTTTGGACGTAGTGATTTTCAATCCAGCTCTTGAGAAAACGGGTGGGAACTGAAACACACAGACGCCCATCTGAAAAACTTTCGGGTTCCATGCGACCAAACCAGCTGGAAAACAAATCCTCGCCCAGTTCGGCCCGCATGCGCTGGGCAATTCTCGCCCAATGTGTGGAAATTTCAGTTGCTGAATTCTTCATTACTTCCCGCCTTGATTAAGTCTGATCAACGCCGCATCGGCGCACACAATTCTTTGCAGTATGCGATGCCAAGCACCGATACCCTTTCCTCCCGCTACCCAATTCTCTAGATTTTCAAACAGTCCAAACGCAAATACGCTTGCGTACGCTCACAGCCGGGAGATGCCCACTTTTCCATCTCCAACTTCCTGACCCCCGTCGACATCGCACTCCCCCATGCAGACGCAATTGCGCGCCAACATTCTGTCGTTTCTCAAAATGACCTTCTGCTTTTCGCGTCCGGTGCCTACCCTGTTGCTTGTTTTTGTCTGGCAACTTGATGTGACGCTAGTCAACCGCCTCGCACCCCCGCAACACAAATATTGCTTTCTCCGTACACGGAGGATGCCGACGGGAGGCGGGGGAGACGCGGGTTGTGACAAGTCTTAATGATAAGTTAATGAATCTCTTTTGGGAATCGGGATTTGCGTGGATCACCAAAGTTCTTGCCCAAAGTCGATTTAAACTTCGAAAGGCCGGCGGCCAGCCTCGGCTTTGCCGGGACTCAGATCGGAATATTATCCGAAATCTGACAACGTATTGAAATATGGATACTTTTTGTGGCGGATAAATCCGTATTCGGACAAACAAAAACGCCGCAGGCTGAGCTGCGGCGTCCAAAATTCAATTCACGTGGTGTTTTGTCAGCTGGCGATGGCGCGGACCCGCTGGGTGAGGCGCGAGACTTTGCGCGAGGCGGCGTTCTTGTGCATGATGCCCTTCTGGGCGCCACGCATCAATTGCGGGGTTGCGGCTTTCAGGGCCACTTCGGCGTCAGCCTTCTTGCCAGATGCTATGGCCTCTTCCACCTTGCGGACGAAAGACCGCACGGCGCTGGTGCGGTTCTTGTTGACAACAGCCTTGCGGGCAGAGCTGCGGGTCGCCTTTTTGGCGGATTTGGTATTGGCCATGGTTTTTCCTGCTTTAAATCAAATGAGTCTTGGCCGTGGGATGCCACAGCCTGAATTTGCCGGGTTATAAGCATGAAGTGCGGGAACAGTCAAATTCCAACATGCTGCTTCACAAAATGGTGGATTGCTGCATTTCCCGGCCCTTGGTACACCCCCCATTACGAGGAAAGATATAATGTCCCAACCTAAAAGTGAAACCCGTCCCTGGGGCACATTTCATGTGCTGGAGGAAAAGACGGGATTCAAGGTCAAACGCATCTCGGTTGACCCCGGCGGCAGGTTGTCGCTGCAAAGCCACAAGCACCGGAGTGAGCATTGGACCGTGGTCAATGGTGTTGCAACCGTGACCGTGGGCGCAGACGTTGTCGAACTGGCGCGGGGACGCTCCATTGATATTCCGCTGGGTGCCAAGCATCGCCTCGAAAATCTTGGCTCAGACCAGGTCGACATCATTGAAGTGCAGTTTGGCGACTATCTGGGAGAAGATGACATTGTCCGCTATGATGATGCCTACCAGCGCAGCTGAGGCATGATCAGTTTGCCGCAGGTTTTGAGGTACGCCCACAAATTCAACTTTCGCAAAGGCGAAAAGGCGTTATAAAGCGCCCCAATTCAAAGTTAACAGGAGCAAGACATGGCAAAGGTACGGGTTGCAATCAACGGATTTGGACGCATTGGGCGCAATATCGTCCGGGCTGTTTACGAGTCAGGCCGCAAGGACATTGATATTGTGTCGGTCAACGATCTTGGTCCTGTGGAAACCAACGCCCATTTGTTGCGGTATGACTCGGTGCATGGCCGCTTTCCACATGAGGTGACGGTCAAGGGTGACTCAATCTCCATCGGCACCGACACCTTCAAGGTGACGGCGATCAAGGATCCCGCACAACTGCCGCACAAGGACATGGGCGTTGATATCGTTCTCGAGTGCACCGGCATTTTCACCTCCAAGGAAAAAGCCTCGGCACATTTGACCGCCGGTGCCAAGCGCGTCATCGTATCAGCCCCTTGCGATGCGGCTGACAACACCATCGTTTACGGTGTGAACCACAACACACTGACGAAGGACCACATGGTCATTTCGAACGCCTCTTGCACCACCAATTGCCTCGCACCCGTCGTCAAGGTGTTGAACGATGCGGTTGGCATCAGCCACGGTTTCATGACCACCATCCACGCCTACACCGGCGACCAGCCAACACTGGATACGATGCACAAGGATCTCTATCGTGCGCGTGCTGCTGCGATGTCGATGATCCCGACATCAACCGGCGCGGCCAAGGCCATTGGCCTTGTCATTCCTGAACTCAAGGGCAAGCTCGACGGCACCTCGATCCGCGTGCCTGTGCCAAACGTTTCAGTTGTCGACTTCAAGTTCGTTGCCAAGAAGACAACAACGACGGAAGAGATCAACGCTGCGATCAAGGCGGCTGCTGAAGCAGGTCCACTCAAGGGCATTCTCAGCTACACGCTCGATCCAAATGTTTCGATCGACTTCAACCACAATCCGGCTTCGTCGAACTTCCACATGGACCAGACCAAGGTCGTTGAAGGCACACTCGTGCGCATCCTCACCTGGTACGACAATGAGTGGGGCTTCTCGAACCGCATGGGCGACACCGCCGTGCATTTCGGCAAGTTGATTGCCTAATTCGTGAAAACCCGCCCCTTGCGCATTGCGCCTTCCATTCTGGCCTCGGATTTTTCGATCCTCGGCGAGGAGGTGAAGGCCATTGATGCGGGCGGGGCGGACTGGATCCACATCGACGTGATGGACGGGCATTTTGTGCCGAATATCAGTTTCGGCCTGCCCGTCATCCAATCGATCCGCAAAATCACCCAGAAGCCGTTTGACTGCCACCTGATGATCGCGCCGGCTGATCCGTATCTGGGTGCGTTTGCAGCGGCGGGTGCTGATATCATCACGGTTCATGCGGAAGCGGGACCACATCTTGACCGCTCGTTGCAGGCCATCGGCGCGCTTGGCAAGAAGGCCGGCGTGGCGCTCAATCCGGCAACACCTGTTTCAGTCCTGGAGCATGTGATTGACCGCCTCGATCTCATCTTGATCATGACCGTGAACCCCGGATTTGGCGGACAGTCATTTATCGCGGCAACGCTGGACAAAATCCGGCAGGCGAAAGCCCTGATCGCAGGGCGCGATATCGATCTTGAAGTTGACGGCGGGATAACCTTGGAGACCGCACCGCAGGCGGTGAGGGCCGGAGCCAATGTGCTGGTTGCAGGATCAGCGATCTTCGCCAAGGGGCAGCACGGCAAAAACATTGCTGCGTTTCGGGCTGCGGTGGAGCAGATTGCGGTTTGAGGGCTGGCGTTGGGGGGATGGCCCTTGCTCATCCAGTTTTCATATGCATGGATTTTTCCCACACACCATGCATCGTTGACATTTTCTTGCGTGGTTAACCCAACACCACGGGGGTCAGGGTTTTTGGCCAACTGATTAAGATTTGCAACCCGTGTTTATTGCACTACGGCCAGAAGTTTGAGCGCCATGCCGCTCGGGCGCTTGGCACCCGTTTCCCATTTTTCGACAGTTGATTCACTGGTGTTGAGATAGCGTGCGAAGACAGGTTGGCTTACATGGTTCGCTTCGCGCAAACGCTTGATGTCACGAGCCGCAAAACGTGGCGTTACGGCAAGACAGGTGGCATCAAAATCACGCATCGTGGCCTTGTCGATGGCTCCTACTTTTCGCAACGCCCGGGCAGAACTGTGAATGGCGGCGAAGGCTTTGCTCTTGTATGTTGATTTGTTCATGCTTGTTCATCCTGTTTGGGTTTCGGGATTTCGATCCAGTGTTTCGCCGCAATCATCGCGTCAATCTGGGAGGACTTCGAGATTTGCGTAAACTTTGGCCAATTGCCGGAAAGCGTGCAGTTCACTATCTGAGATATTGGCCATATCCTGTTTGGCGTAGAGAAACTCAAAAACCCAGAAGTCCTTTGCCTTGGCCAGAATGATTGACCGATAGAGATTTTTGGCCAGCCGCTTCTTGTAAACGCCGCCGCCCAGATCATCCGCCTGACCCGCCAAGACTGATGCATGGCCTTGCCGAGCGCGATGATCCGAAATTCCGGATTTCTTTGCGGCTTTGGCGAACCACGCCGATTTGAAAATGCGCACTTCTTCAAATCCAGCCATGATATTCAATAGCACCACGTGCTACATTATGCAAGCACTGGCGTTCGGCGCTGGCTGAGACGTGTGGCCAACCCATTAATCGCCGGAAAGCGATTACATTCCTTTGGTGTGCTTAAAAACGCATTTCCAGAGCCGTAGGGCATGATTCAGGGATGGGGCGCTATCTCCCCACCCGGATTTTCAGACGTGCGTCCTGATGCAAAATTCGTGGCGTTTTGAGGATTTCAATCCTAGGTTTTTACACCTAGTCTGATCTCAACTTGCGCGGCGCATGCGGCGTTCCTGGGCGGGCTGGTAGGCCATGCGGGCGTGGTATTCGCAATAGGGCGAGGCATCGCGCGGACCGTGGCCGCAGAAACAGAATTCTTCCGTGCCTGGATCGCCGATGGGCCAACGGCACGTCTTGTCTGACAAATGCAAAATCGTGAGACGTCCGTCCTTGGAAAGATCAACCAAGCGCAAGGGCTTGGGTTCGGGCAATGGCAAGGGTCGCGGTGCCGCTTCAGCACGTGGCATGGGCCGCAGCGCTGTTGCTCCGGCTGTCGGCATGGATGGTGCGTGGGTGCGCTGTGTTGTGAGGCGTGGTTCACGGGGTGCCCGCGGCGCGTTGCGTGGCTGAGTGGCGCGGCCTGCCAGATTCAAGCGATGAACTTTTCCGATCACGGCGTTGCGCGTGACACCCATGCCAAGGCGCGCAGCGATCTGGCTGGCGCTGTGACCTTCGGCCCATAGTTTCTTGAGCGCTTCAACGCGCTCGTCCGTCCATGGCATTTTTTCCGACAAAGCGGTTTGGACCATCGTCTCGTTCACAGTCAGCATCCCCCATATAGCACAATTGCCTGCGCAATTTGTGTCTTTGCTTCAGTTACACACGTTTACTGGAATGCTACATCACCGTAGCTGGTACACACTCACTACTATGGCTCCTTGTCACACAGCAAGAAATTGCGGCCATACTTGCCACGTTTTCCCCAGAAACCATCAGTTAATGAAACGTTAAGCGGTTCGAAGCACGCGCGTCCATGCGCTGAATTGACTCAGGTGCGATTTGACCGGTGGATAAGCTGCCTTTATAGATTGAACTGTTGCGCGCCGGTCTCACTCCGGCGCTTTTGATTTTTGGAGAGTGTCATGATTGCTGCTGTATTGCCGACCTACAATCGCGCTCCGGTTTCATTTGTGCGCGGTGAAGGTTGTCACGTCTACACTGAAAGCGGAGACGCCTATCTCGATTTCGGTGCTGGCGTTGCGGTCAACAGCTGTGGTCATTCGCATCCGCACCTGGTCAAGGCGTTGACGGATCAGGCACAAAAAATATGGCACACGTCCAACATCTATCAAAGTCCGGGGCAAGAGGCGCTGGCCGCGAAATTGATCGCGCACAGTTTTGCAGAGACGATGTTCTTCTGCAATTCAGGTGCCGAGGCGCTGGAATGTTCGATCAAGATGGCGCGGAAGTTTCATGCGAGTTCGGGACATCCAGAAAAATTTGTGATCATCACGTTTGAAGGTGCGTTCCATGGGCGAACACTGGCCACACTTGCTGCTGGCGGGCAGGAAAAATATCTCGACGGTTTTGGGCCGCGGGCACCGGGATTTCTCCAGGTGCCTTTTGGAGATCACACCGCACTTGAAAATGCGATTACGCCAGAGACAGCCGCAATCCTGATCGAGCCTGTGCAAGGCGAAGGTGGTATCCGCCCCGTGCCTGTGCAGTGCATGAAGGGACTGCGAGCCCTTTGCGACAAGCACGACATTCTCCTCGTGCTTGACGAAGTGCAATGCGGCATCGGACGGACTGGCAAACTGTTTGCCCATGAGTGGGCCGGAATCACCCCAGACATCATGGCCATCGCCAAGGGACTTGGGGGCGGATTTCCCGTGGGCGCGTGCCTCGCAACGGAACGTGCCGCCAAGGGCATGACGGCTGGCACCCATGGTTCGACATTCGGCGGCAATCCGCTGGCAACTGCCGTCGGTGCCGCCGTGATTGATGTCGTGATGGCGCCAGGGTTCCTCGACACTGTCTCACGTTCGGCGCTGGCGCTGAAACAGAAACTGGCGCGACTCAAGGATGAATATCCTGACATCATATCCGATGTTCGCGGTGAAGGGCTGATGATGGGATTGAAATGCGTGGTGCCGAACACGCAATTTCAGGCGACAGCCCTTGCCGAAAAACTTCTGGTCATTGGTGCTGGTGACAATGTGGTGCGTTTGTTGCCACCACTCGTTGTCACGCCGGATGACATTGATGAGGCGATTGGCAAGCTCGAACAGACATGCCGCTCACTCAGAAAGGCTGCCGCATGACACAGGTTTCCCATTTTCTCGATCTGCATCACTTTGAAAAGGCGACGCTGGACGGAATCATCGCAGCGGCACGCAAGCGGAAATCCGGTCGCGCCGGATTGGCAAAGGGCATTGTCGATGCTGATGCACCGCTCAAAGGCAAAGTTCTGGCCATGATCTTCGAGCGCCCTTCGACGCGGACCCGCGTGTCATTCGAGGTGGGCATGCGTCAGCTGGGTGGTGATGTCATCGTGCTCACGGCCAGTGAAATGCAGTTGGGTCGCAGTGAAAGTGTGGCCGATACGGCGCGCGTGTTGTCGCGCTACGTGGACGGCATCATGTTGCGGGCGGCGTCGCATCCGACACTGGAAGAATTGGCGGCTCATGCCAGCATTCCGGTGATCAATGGCCTCACGAGTGAAACACATCCCTGTCAGGTGATGGCCGATGTGATGACTCTCGAAGAACAGCGCGGAAAACCACTTGCGGAACAGAAGATTGCCTGGGTTGGTGATGGCAACAATGTTGCAGCATCTTGGATCCACGCGGTTGGCGTGATGGGCGGAGAACTTATGCTGGGGTGTCCGCAGGAACTGGCACCACCTGCGCCAGTGATGCAATGGGCGAGCAAGCGCAATCCGAAAATTGTTCATGTGACATCGCCTGAGCAAGCTGTGGCGCAGGCTGATTGCGTGATTGCGGACACGTGGGTCTCCATGCACAACTCAGACGGGGAGCGGCGTCACAATCTGCTGATGCCCTACCAGGTCAATGCACGGCTCATGAAAGGCGCAAAACCTGATGCGCTTTTCATGCATTGTCTTCCTGCTCATCGCAACGAAGAGGTTACCGATGAGGTGATGGATGGCCCGCACTCCGTAGTGTTTGATGAAGCTGAAAACCGTCTGCACGTCCAGAAGGCCATCCTGTTGCATTGCCTTGGCCACCAGTCATGACGCGCACCGGTGATTTTGTTCTTCCATTTGAAGTGAAACCTCTCGGGGTGCGCGGACGCATTGTGCGCATGGGAGCCGTTATCGATGACATGTTGAACCGGCATGACTATCCGCCTCCCGTATCTGCCCTGGTTGCTCAATCTGTGTCCATTGCCGCTTTGCTGGGAACGGCGCTCAAATTCCAGGGCAAGTTCATCCTGCAAACCAAAAGCTCGGGTCCCGTTTCCATGCTGGTTGCGGATTTTGTTTCGCCCAATGGAGTGCGCGGTGTGGCAAAGTTCGACCAGGACCGACTGGCGCATCTCACCACCCATTCGGAGAAAGACCTTCTCGGCGAAGGCCACCTTGCCATGACTGTCGATCAGGGATCTGACATGGATCGCTACCAGGGTATCGTTGCACTGGGCGATGCGACGCTTGCCGACGCAGCCCATAATTATTTTCAGCAGTCCGAACAAATTCCGACACGATTGCGCGTGGCTGCTGGACCGTTGCAAGTTCGCGGCGAAAAAGGTTCACACTGGCGGGCGGGTGCGATTGTCGTACAGCATTTGCCGCGCGATGGCGGAATTTCGTCTGTGGCATATTCTTCAGGAGATGCGCCGGAGGGCGAAGAGCAGCCAGCAGAAAATGACGACTGGGTGAAAGCGCGGCTGTTGCTTGATACTGTAGAAGATCACGAGCTACTCGACCCAACACTGTCTTCAGAAGAGTTACTGTACAGGCTGTTCCACGAGGATGGCGTTACGGTTTATCCTGCCATCGCACTTGAACGGCATTGCACGTGTTCGCGGGAAGCCGTCTTGGCCATGTTGCAGAACTTCACAGTCGAAGAGCGTGCAGCCATGGTCGAGAACGGTGCCATCAAAGTGACGTGCGAATTCTGTTCGACAGATTATACGTTCAGACCTGACGAGACAGGGACACCCCAATCCGACGTGTGAAGCTGGTTGCTCTGCGCAAAACCAGGCCGAGTGACATGCCGACGACATGCAAAACGCCGGTGGCCAGCGTAAAGCCCGCTCCATAATTCAGTGCGGATAATGCAGCGGGCATTTCTGCGGCGTGGGCTTGGCCGTGGAATACAGCGAAGGTGCCAACAAACAAAGCTGCGACCAGTGAAGACATGTTCAATTGCAGGACAGCCGCGAGGCCAAAGGCAATCACTGAGGCTGCAATGCCAGCTTCGACAAACGGTACAGAAACGCCGTAGATTGCGAGGACGGCACCAATTGCCATCATGCCAATGAATGAAGCCGGCACGAGCCATAAGGCCTTGCCGCCAAGCCGGGCTGCGATCAGACCGACAGCCAGCATGGCCACAGAGTGATCCAGTCCGCCAAGAACATGGTCAAATCCGCTGGAAAAACCCGTCACCTCGCCATGCCCCGTATGTGCCTGCGCAGCAGCCGTCCAAATTGTCAGTGCCATTGCTGATCCGATCAGCCGTTTAATCATGCGTGCCATATGCCGCTCCTTTGCTCTTGCTCGACGCGACAATCGCGTGTTTTGGCTGGTGCACCATAGCCAGTACGTCTTGATGAGGGAAGCTGTTATTCCAACTCCCGAATGGCCAAGTGTTGGCTAAGAAACACTTTACCCGTGAGATGAGGCAGAAAACCTGAACGCTCCAGCTTGTCCATGACCGGACCCTTTACTTCTGACAAATGAAAAATGACGCCTGCGTCTTTCAGTCTGGCGTTGATGCTCTCAAGTGTTTCCAAGGCACTGAGATCAATATCGTTGACTGCAGGACACACGAGAACCACGTGCTTCACATTGGGCTGTTCCGCCAGTCTGGCGTAAACCTGATCCTCGAGATAGCGGGCATTGGCAAAGTACAGACTCTCATCCACGCGCATCGACAGGATTTGTGATTGTGTTTCGACCTTGTGGCGCTTGATGTTGCGGAAATGCTCAGTGCCTGGCATGCGCCCGATGATGGCAATGTGTGGACGCGAAGTGTTATACAGATGGGCAAAAATCGACAGCAGCACGCCGGTGACAATGCCGGGTTCTATACCATATCCAAGAGTGACAAGAATGGTGGCGGCTACAGCGGCAAAATCAGTTTTTGCATAATTCCAAGCGCGTTTCAGAATTGACAGGTCAACCAGCGAAAGGACAGCCACAATAATCGTTGCTGCCAACGTCGCTTGCGGCAGATAGGCCAAGAGCGGCGTCAAATACATGGTTGCAACGGCAAGACCCAGGGCTGTAAAGGCTCCCGCCGCCGGGGTTTCTGCGCCCGCATCAAAATTCACAACTGAACGCGCAAAGCCGCCCGTTACTGGAAAACCACCTGTCAGGGATGCCGCGATATTGGACGCCCCCAGGCCGATGAGTTCTTGATCTGGCTCGATGCGTTGTCGGCGCTTGGCTGCGAGTGTCTGGCCGACAGATACGCTTTCGACAAAACCAACGACTGAAATCAGAAGCGCCGGGAGTGCCAAGGACTGCACAAGGTCCAACGAAAGATTTGGCAATCCCAAAGACGGCAGACCTTTCGGAACTGCACCGACGAGTTTTACACCTTGGGCGCTCAAGTTAAAACCCCAGGCCAACAATGAACTTGCAACCAATGCCAATATCGGACCTGCCTTGGCCAGCACATCCGCAGTGCGCGACCTCAAACCAAGCGAGATCAAGAAGGATTTCAAACCCCAGCGTACCCAGTAAAGAAAAATCGTGACGCCAAGGCCGAGAGCGAGCGTTGTTGGGTTCAGATCAGACAGCTTGCTCCAAATGCTTCCTGAAATATCGGGAAGCGTTTCGCCCTGAGCCTTTACACCCAAGAGATGCTTGAGCTGACCCGCAGCGATCAGAATACCAGAGGCCGAAATAAATCCGGCGATGACAGGATGTGACAGGAAATTGGCAAAAAACCCAAGCCGCAATATCCCCATCACCAACAATATGCCTCCCGACAATGCTGCCAACGTTATGGCTGCAGCGCTATAGTCCGCAGATCCTTGCGTTGCGACTTTGCCCAAGGCTGCCGCCGTCATCAGTGAAATGACAGCAACGGGCCCAACGGCAAGCGTGCGACTGGAGCCAAACACTGCATAGACCACCAGTGGTGCCATGGAGGCGTAGAGGCCTACTTCCGGCGGCAAACCTGCGAGCATGGCATAGGCCAAGGACTGCGGCACAAGCATGATGGTGACGATCGCGGCAGCCACGAGATCATTTACAAGTGTAGTGCGCGTGTAATGGCGCGCCCAGTTGAGCAGTGGCAGATATTTTTGCAAAGAGATCAACCAGACTGCCCTATCAGAGCGTGTTGAGCGGTACCTTCAGATAACGTCGGCCATTTGCATCAGGCTTGGGCAGTTCGCCTGCCTTCATGTTGACCTGTAATGACGGAATAATCAGCGCCGGCATGCCAAGTGTCTTGTCGCGCGCCTCGCGCATGGCGACAAATTGTTCTTCGCTGATGCCGTCCTTGGCATGAATGTTGTGTTCGCGCTGTTCGGCAACAGTGGTTTGCCATTTGATGTTGCGACCATTCGGACCGTAATCATGACACATGAACAGCCGCATCTCACCAGGCAATGCGAGTACGCGCTTGATGGAGCGGTAGAGCACATGCGCATCGCCACCGGGAAAATCGGCACGGGCCGATCCGCCATCGGGCATGAACAATGTATCGCCCACAAATGCGGCATTCCCAATCACATGGGTCATGCAGGCTGGCGTGTGGCCAGGTGTATGCATTGTGTGGGCTGTCAGAGTGCCTATCTGGTAGCTGTCGCCATCATCAAACAGGCGATCAAACTGGCTGCCGTCGCGCTGGAATTCCGTGCCCTCATTGAAGATCTTTCCGAATGTCTCCTGAACAATAATAATGTTTTTGCCGATGCCGATTTTGCCGCCGAGTTTTTTCTGCAAATAGGGAGCGGCCGACAGGTGATCGGCATGGACATGGGTCTCGATATGCCATTCGACGGTCAAACCATGTTTCATCACATGGTCGACGACGGCATCAGCTGAGCCATAGGAGATGCGACCGGCCGCGTAATCGATGTCCAACACGCTATCGATGATGGCGCAGGATTTTGATTGCGGGTCTTGCACCACATAGGTGACGGTATTTGTCGGCGCGTCAAAGAACGCGGTGACGTCCGGCTGAACGGCAAGATTTGGTTGAAATGGAACCGCCTTCATTGGACCCTCCTCAGATACCCGACGTTGCCGCGGCAGCCGCTATTTGTTTCAGGGCCAACACCCTGGCAGCGACCATTCCGACAAGCATGGCGATCACTATAATTACGGCTTGGCTCGAACCGGTCCCCAGCGCTGTGAAGGCAGGGCCTGGGCAAAAGCCACCGAGGCCCCAACCAATACCGAAAATAGCGGGACCGACGACGATGGGTGCATCAATGGCAATTTTCTTTGGCATGTGAAACTGCGTGTCAAAGATCGGCTGCTTGCGTTTGAACACATAGTTGTATCCAAAATACGTCACTAGCACGCCGCCGCCCATGACAAAGGCCAGCGACGGGTCCCAGCCGCCGGACGGAATGGCGGCGAGATCAAGAAAGTTCAACACCTTTGCCGGATCAGACATGCCCGCAACGACGAGACCTGTTCCAAAGAGAAGGCCAATCAGAAACTGAACAATAAGGGACATGGGGCGGCCTCAGATCATGTGACGGGTAATGAAAACAGTGATGATGGCGGTGGCCATGAATATGGCAACGGCGACCAGCGAGCGCACGGAAAGCCGTGACAACCCGCAGATGCCGTGACCCGATGTGCAGCCATTGCCCCACACAGAGCCGAAGCCCGCCAACACACCGGCCAGGACAAGAATGCCGGAACTTCCGGCAATTTTCATGGGTGCCCAGGCACCGGTCACCGTTGCATACACCGCGGGTGCGGCTATGAGGCCGAGAATAAAAAGCACCCGTCCGGCCGCGTCCTTGTCGATGAATGGGGGAAACATGCGCACGGCGATTCCGCTGATGCCAGCAATGCGGCCATGGGTTGCCATGAGAAGGACAGCGGCTGCGCCGATCATGGCGCCGCCCACCAAAGAGGCCAAAGGCGTGAATTCAGTTGTCATTTTTGTCTACCTATCTCTACTCATTTTGAGGCCTTCCTGGGACTTGTGCAATCAGAATCAAGGGTTTGTTTACCACATGCCGCAATGCTGCTCGTCACCTGTTTGTGAACAGAGCGAAGTCGAGTTGATTTCCAAACATTTACACAACTCTGTATATGATTTCGATCAATGCAGCATTCTATACTTCAACCCAAGCAAAATCAGCAGATGTCTCCAAAATCAATCCGTTCACAATCGCAACTCCGACTGCCAATTTTTCCAACACCACAGAGAGCTGGCGTTGGATTCAAGCATGACCACCTCGCGGATATTCTTTCTGACAAAAGTCAGGTCGGTTTTTTTGAAGTCCATGCCGAGAATTTCATGGGTGACGGTGGCGCACCACATGCAGCACTCCGGCGGTTGCGCGAGGACTATCCTGTCTTCCTGCATGGTGTGGGCATGTCCTTGGGTGGCGCAACACCTCTCAATCCGGAGCACCTGAAACGCTTCCGAAACGTTGCGGCACAGTATGAGCCCCTTGTCATATCTGAACATCTGGCTTGGTCTACGCACGACACAACCTATTACAACGACCTGCTCCCCATTCCCTATACGGAGGTGGTGTTGGATCGCGTGGTATCCCACATTGACCAATTCCAGGCAGTACTGGGCCGTACGATTTTACTGGAAAATCCGTCGACGTATGTGGCGTTCAATCAGTGTGACATGAGTGAGACCGCGTTCCTGCGCCAAATCGTTAAACGTACAGGCTGTGGCCTCCTGCTCGATGTCAACAATGTCCACATTTCAGCGACCAACCACGGATTTAGCGCAGGAGAGTATCTTGCGGATTTCCCGTTGCAGCACGTCGGTGAAATTCACCTCGCCGGACACGCCACAGAAGAAGATGAAAATGGTGCACCCCTGCTGATCGACACCCATGACCGCGAAGTGTCAGTCGCAGTCTGGGCCATTTATGAAAGTGTCATCGCAAAACTCGGGCCTGTTTTCACACTTGTGGAATGGGACAATGAGTTGCCCGCCTGGAGGGTTCTTAAAGATGAGGCCCGCAAGGCTGATGCGATCATCTCCCGGTATTCACGCGGTGACCTGCCGGGTTTGTTGAGAGCAAGCTGACGTGACCGACACCGCTGAATTTGCGACCGGACTGCTGCGACCAGAGTTGCCGGTTCCAAATCTGGTCAATTGCAGCGCGAAACGCCGCTATGACGTTTATCGCAACAATGTCACGGTCGGTTTGATCCGAGGGCTGGAAGCAAACTTCCCGGCGGTGCGCAGGCTTTTGGGCGATGCATATTTTGCCGGCTTTGCACGGGCTTTTTCCCAAATGCATCCACCGCAGTCTCCCTTGATGTTTGACTATGGAGCAGATTTTCCGGAAGCCCTCGAGCAAGCGCACGATCTGAGCCCGTTTCCATATCTTGCTGATGTGGCGCGACTCGAAATCCTGTGGCGACAGAGTTATCACGCAGCCGATGTTGCCCCGCTCTCTGCTGTCACACTTGCGGCCGTTGACCCTGAGCTTCTGTTCGAGTGTCGTCTCGTCCCTCATCCGGCCTCTCGCCTAATGAGATCACCATTTGCGGTTTGCTCCATCTTTGCGGCGAACCGGTCTACCGAAAGCAGTTTAGTTGTTGATCCGTTGTCACCACAATGTGTACTCATCACGCGACCCCTGCTCGAGGTGGGCGTTGTTGAAATTTCGCCTGCGCAATTTGCGTTTTTTTCGGCCTTGCAGAAAAGCGGTACACTCAATGTCGCCCTGGATGCTGCGGCAACTGATGACGAGAATTTTGATCTCGCGGAATCTCTGGCGTTACTCCTGCAATCAGGGGCGTTTCAATCCATTCAACCATCATCTGGAAAACCAAAATCATGACCCTGATCAGCCGCACTGAATCCCTGCTGGCAAAATGCGCCCCGGATTGGCTCGCAAGTTTGGCGCTTCGCTTTGGCCTTGCAGTTCCTTTCTGGAAATCCGGTTTGACTAAATGGGACAGCTTTGGAGTGCTTTCGGAAACGCCGGTGCTGTTGTTTGAAAACGAGTTTGTGCTGCATATTCTCGGAAAAGAGTACGGGTTTCCATTTCCCTACCTGATGGCACTGGCGTCAAGTGTTGGCGAGATCGTCTTGCCGATCCTACTTGTGCTTGGCCTGTTCACACGCTTTGCGGCCTTCGGGCTGTTGCTGATGACCATCATCATACAACTCACGTTCCCCGATGGCTGGCCACTGCATCTCACATGGGCTGCCATGGCGCTGGGTGCGCTTGGTCTAGGAGGCAGCAAACTGTCGCTGGATTGGTTGCTCTGGAGGCACAGATAAATTTGTCACCGTCGGCCTCATCAACAGGCGTTCTTGCTGCAATTTTCGGATACAGACCAAATCGCGTGACGATTACGTACATTTCGTCGGCTTGATCGCAATGCGGGATCTACCGCGCACATCGGATTGCAAATTGGGGCCATGGGCCTGCAAACTGATCTTGATCAATTTAGCCGCCATCAAGTCGGATCAAAATGCCACTCACGCAATTGGAGGATTTGATATGACCCGCAGGTTTACGTTTTCGATTATCGCCGCAACCGTGTTGTTTCTTTCACCCGTAGCCATGGCCGATTCTGATGGCTGGTTCTGGGGACGGGGCCACATGGGCGATTGGTTTCGCGGTGAAATGTGGCGCGGAGGTGATGGACCAGGACACATGATGATGGGTCGGCGCTTCAGCGAACATCGGCTAGAGGCGCTCAAAGCCGAGTTGATCATTACATCGGCACAAGAAGATGTCTGGAAAAGCTATGTATCGGCCATCGAAACGGCGAGTGATGCCATGCGGCAGTCGCATCAATCCATGATGGACAAATCCGATCTCAAAACGCTGCCAGAACGACTTGGTGCGCAGGAAAACATTATGGCGTTGCATCAGGCCAGCATGCAAGCGGTGCGCGAAGCCACTCTGGCACTCTACGAAAAACTTGACGATACCCAAAAGAAGAAGGCCGACGAACTCATCCTCGGCATGGGCATGATGTAGCAACTGAGGACAGTGGGACCTTTCCAGCCCAGAAGCCACGCAATCCGATTTTAAACACGATAACTGCTGGTCAATGTCATGATCCAGATCAAGGTGATAGCTTTGCGCTTGCAGGAAGCTATACCGAATTGTCTTGAGGTGTTCTCATGTCATCCCAACCCATTTACGCATGCCTCATCAGAACAGATAGCGAAACTGAGAGTTTGGAACATCCCTCCATAAAGGTCGCCCAAGGCTTAGCAACTCTTATGCATTCAAAACTGGATATTTGTGTGGGCGCAATCGCGATTATGGTTTCAAGTCTCATCGCTCCCACCAGTGTTGAAAACATGGTTGCCACGGAGAATGCGAGACGCAAGAACGCGGCTAAAGCTGTGTGCAAGAACGCCGAACAGGCTGAAAATAGTTCTTCACTGCAGCTGACTTGTGACGTCGCCTTTGGCGAATTGCCCAAACTCGAGAAAATGTTTGTGCGACGCGCGAAGGTGCATGGCATCGTGGTAACAGAAACGGGCATTGCTGCTGATATGATGGAGTTTGAGGTCATCCAAAAACTTCTTTTCGAAAGTGGCAGGCCCATTCTGGTGGTCCCTCGTGAATTCAAGAAGGTATTCTCCCTCGAGACAATTTTAGTCGCGTGGGATGGCGGAGAAAATGCGACGCGGGCCGTGTGGAATGCCCTGTCAGTCTTGATGCTTGCCAAGCGCGTTGTGATTTGTTGCGTCAAAGGTGAGAAAGCCATTGAAGCCGATGGCCACACGGAAGAGCTGGCCGAGTCCTTACGGGGAATGAAGATAAAAGCTGAAATCGCTGTTCTAGAACTAAACGGCAAAACAGTTTCGGACACCCTCATCAAGAAAGCTCAATCTCTTTCTGCTGGACTCGTCGTATTGGGTGCTTATGGACATTCGCGCTGGCGCGAACTTGTTTTTGGTGGCGTTACACGCGACATGTTGCAAGACAGCCCTGTTCCGATGCTGATGTCGAACTGAGGACTTGCCTTACCTCTCAGTATTAATTCTGTCGTTGCGGACCAAGTAACGTCCGTCAATGGTCAACACCAGCGGTTCACCGCCCAGTGGAAAATCCGATGGCACATCACGTTGTGCATGCACGTGAAGGTGCGGTTCAGAGCTATTGCCTGAGTTTCCCATTTCTCCGAGTTTTTCGCCGAGAGTCACAGCCTGCCCAACCTTGGCAATAATGCTGTCCTTTCGAAGATGGGCAAGAACAACAAAGACTTCACTGCAATCAATGATAATGAAATTGCCAGGAAGATTCACGGCATCAACGAGGGGGACTTCCATGTCGGCAAGGCCGTCAGCTACGACGGAAACGGAACCATGACACGGTGATAAGACAGGTGTTCCATAGGTGAAATAGGTTGAGGGATCAGTGGGTTGATAGCCAATCGCCCGTAACCCGAATTGATCAATGCGAACAATATCCAACGCATAGCTTTGACCACGCCAGCGCTTGAATCTTTCGACTGCGGGATCCAGCGTTTTGAGGTGTGCATTTGTCGCCAAATTCGAACCGCCATGTGCAACAAGATAGAGCCCTGCAGGAAATGGTGATGCGATATTGACGACGCTGACATTTCGAGGCGGCGTGCGGCCCATCACCGATTGCACGGTCAGCACGCCTCCATAAGCTCCGAGCATGGTGACTAGCAGCAACGGTAGGCCTTTGTGCCAATGAAGACCTTCTCGCAAAGCGACACGACGACGAAAGCGCATTATCTGAATTGCGGATAAAATGAGAAACGCTGACATGCAGGCATAGGGGAACCACCATGGTGGAAATATCCACGGCATTGCAAAAGCCAGACCCAGCAGGCTTGCGCCAACCGCGAGCAGTTGTAATACAAGCGCCCACCACGTTGTCATCGGGAAAAACTGCAGCCACACCAGCAAAGTTACGGGAAGTGCGATTTGCAAAAGCAGCATCATTCTCGCTTACTCCAGTCTCTATCGGCAAGCTGATTGGTTTTCCCCAGAACATCGTGCGCCAAAATCTTTCGTGCTAACATTGGTTCTTCAAACAATGGGCTGTGGGCCGAATTCTGAAACGTATAGAAGCCTTTCAGTGGTGACTTGATCCTGTCAAAATACTGTCGGGCGAGTTCACGATTAGCTGTGTAGTCATGTAAGCCGACAAAAAAATAAACAGGAATTTCTGACTGGTTCACTTTGGTGGAAAGATCCGTGTGTAGAACTTCGTTCCATAGGAAACTTCTGGACAGTGCTTTGCCTCTCCAAATATTGATTTTTTCACGAATGGTATAAGCTTGGCAGCGCCACACTGGAAAGAATATGCCCGTGATCACCGAATGCATGTCGTGCGTCGTTCCAACGCCCATTTTATGCATCGCTTCGTCTCGGATGCTCATCCATTCATCAGATGTGCCCTCCTCCAAACTGACCTTTGCTGCTTCCAGTTTTCGTACCATTTTATCATCGCCAAAGCTGCGATACTGTTTCAGCAGATAGTCGTGTGCGATGACCTCTGACCGCAATTGATGTGAAATCTGCGCCATACCGATATAGGCGTGAAAAAGCTCTGGTGCCTCAGCTGCCACCTGAATTCCCAGAAAACTTCCCCACGAATGTCCGAGCAAGTAAATTTTGCCCTGTCCAAACCGCTGTCGCAGATAGTTCGTGACAGTCACCGTGTCGGCAATCAGTTGTTTGGTGGTCATGCTGTCAGTCGGAATATCGTGGCTGTAGGACAGACCGGCGCCGCGCTGTTCCCACCAGACAACGGTGAAATCTTGCTCCAGTCCTGTGGGATACGTTGTGTTCAGGAAGAACGTGGGCATTCCGGGGCCGCCATGCAGAAACAAAATCACCGGGTTCGATCGATCGACACTCTGGATGAACATGCCTTGCCGGGTGCCATTGACGTTTATGAAGACCCGCTCTGAAATGCCGCCGCTGATGAGTTGGTTGTTGCGACCAACCAGAGGTGCAGGTTGCCCGGGACTCCAGACGACCAGAAGAAGACCAAAAGCAAGAAATCCAATGGCAGTCGACAACATCAACCACGTCATGGTGCGCCTCCAGAATATCTGAGATACAATGGCCATAACACCAATTCGAGTGATCGCCGAAGCAGTGCATTGATGTAAGTCAACGCTATTCACTTGCGAGCCGCTATTCACTGCAAATGCTCCAGTCATTCATTGTACTCGCAATTTGGTGGACCGCTTCGACTGCACAGGCCAATGGACAAGAGGTTGGACGATCCATTGTTCAGGCGGAATGCAGCGGTTGCCACGCAATTGGCCACCTGGGCGAGAGTCCAAATCCGAAATCACCGCCTTTTCGCGACATCGCCAAGCGTTATCCGCCTGAAAACTTGATTGAAGCGCTCGGCGAGGGAATTGTAACTGGGCACAACGAAATGCCTGAGTTCATATTCGAACCAGATGAGATTATGGACATCGTTGATTATCTCAACAGCCTCAAGTGAGAGCGCTCAAGGCTGATTCAAATCAATGCGCGGCATGAACATTCCACGATATTCGAGTTCATACAATTTGGGATGAACCCACTGGAGGTCTGTGATGAAAGACTTGAACGTAAGAAATGCGATACTTGAGGAACTCGAATGGGAACCCAGCATCAGTGCTGAACACATTGGGGTGGCTGTGGATGATGGCGTTGTGACCCTGTCCGGTCATGTCAAGAGTTATGCCGAAAAGATGGCTGCGGAAACCGCCGTCAGACGTGTGAAAGGCGTGCGCGGAATCGCCGAAGAAATCGAGGTTCGTTTTGCGGGCGACAAAAAAACAGCCGACGACCAAATCGCCAAGCGCGCGCTTGATGTGATCGAATGGGCATCAACAATTCCGCAAGCTGCTGTGAAAATCAAAGTGCAGCAGGGCATTGTTACTTTGGCTGGTGAAGTTGATTGGTACTATCAAAAAGATGATGCCGAAAACGCTGTGCGCAAACTCTCGGGCGTGCGCGCTGTTGTCAATGACATCAAGATCAAGCAGCGACCACAGGCTGGGGATATCAAGTTGAAAATTGAACAAGCCTTAAAGCGAAATGCGGATGTGGAAGCGGACTCGATAAAGGTTGAGGTGTTCAATGGGCGCGTTACCCTCGATGGAAAAGTGAAAGCATGGTACGAGCGCGATCTCGCAGAACGCACGGCGTGGTCAGCGCCAGGCGTCACAGCGGTCGAAGATCGCATTCAGATCAACTGAGGTATCTTGATCGTCCCCGATGGATATCAGGAATCCTCGGGGGCGATAGCTTGATGTTACATTGCTGATCACAAACTGAGTAGAATTCACGATGATACTGATCAATGCATGATTTTTAACGAGGCTCATTCTCTGACCAATTGGAGGTTGACCCCATGCTCGCCCATAAACTTCTCCCAATTCTTTTGTTAAGTTGCACTTTGACCGGTTCTGCACAATCCCAAGACGCAACCGTCATTGGGGGCGACACCTATGTGTCGGGCGCAAACGCTGCGTTGACGGTACCCGCCGGACGCGATGCTTTTCTAACTGGATTTGCCGTCGATGTTTCACAAAAGGTGCAGAATGATGTCAGTGCTGCGGCCTTTGATGTTGATGTCAGTGCGGCCGTCGGTGGCGATGCCTATCTTGGTGGATTTTCCATTGATGTCGACCAACCCATTGCTGAAGACTTGACCGCTGCAGGTTTCAACATTCGCGTTGGCCCCAATGCTGCAATCAGCGGCAATGCCCGCCTTGCTGGCGGTACTGTGACGGTCGACGGCCCTATCGCCGGAAGCCTCGTTGCAACAGCAGGAACACTGATGATCAACGGCCCAATTGCAGGTGACGCCAAACTCGTTGTCGGAAATCTGACATTCGGTAGCAATGCAAAAATCATTGGCAAGCTGACCTACTCAGCTGCCAAACCCATCACTATCCCCGCATCTGTGACCGATCCGGCGCGTGTCACCTTCGAACAATTGACCACACAGAATGGCGCGACGACTGCGCGTGAGACCATTCGGGAGTCGGTTCCAACAATCTGGTGGAGCTTGACAGGAGCTCTTATTGCCTTTGCCCTTTCGGTTGCTTTTCTAGCGGCACTTGCTGCTGCTCTGCTTGCTTTTATGCCAGAGCGCTTGGAAGCACTGAAGACAGAGGCACTCAAGGCGCCGGTAAAAACAACGGCCTTGGGCGTGCTGGGCTTGAGCATGTCAATCGGCTTGATACCCGTTGGTGCGATGACGTTGATTGGAATCCCGTTGATCCCTTTCGCGCTGCTGGCCGCCATTGTGTTCTGGGTGCTGGGTTACATCATCGGAACTTATGCATTGACGACCCGCTTGATTGACGGTTTCCGTCCATCGCAATTATCCATGAGTTCGAAAGTGCTTGGCCTGGTCTTGGGATTTATCATTCTGGCCTTGCTCAATTTCATCCCAGTCATAGGGTGGTTGATCAATCTCGTTGTTGTGTTCCTGGGACTGGGCAGTATCGTTATGCGTGCTGCACGTTCTATCGCTCGTGACGAGCCTGTTATTACTGCTACTGCACTGACAATAGAACCTGTTGCGATCAAATCGCGCGTACCGTCCACCACACGCGGTCGCAAATAGCAGAGTTCACTGGCGTCAATGTTATATGGTTCATCCACTGAGTCGATTGTGCGTGGAAAAAAATGTGCTGATCTCCAAAAACGCGTCCGCCTCATGGCCCATGAATATGTGCCCACCTGTCGGGTAAATCACCGTCCTTGCACCGGGCACGTGGGTTGCGATGTAGCGTGCTGCTTCTGCAGTACCATAGAGATCGTCTTCAAGTGAAATTGTCAGTGTTGGCACAGTGATTGTCTTCAAGTCTAACTGCATTGATGTACTGGTAAATCGCACATCAATGGCAAGACCTTCTGCTCGCTGGCTGATCGGCAAGATGTTCCACATCAAGGCATTCGCGCGGGTTTGATCGGCCTCACTTGCAGCAGCGACCAAGGCAGAATTCGTTGCCAGTACCGAACCATACATCTGTCCTGGCGCAAACCTACAACCTAACCAGAACAGAAGATCGGATTTTACAGCATACTCAACCAGTGCCTTGGCCACGGGCCCTACTTTTGGTGACGGTCCTTGCGCACCAAGTTCTGGCCCCGCCGCCGTGACAGCGGGAACAAAAAGGGCCAAGGCCAAACAGCGGGTTGGATGGCGCGCTGCAAACTGCACAGCCGACACCGCGCCAGCCGAAATCCCGAGAACAGCTACACGCTCAAGTTTGAGATGATCAAGCAGCTCGAGAAATGCATCTGCTTGCATTTCCGGTGTGGCGCTTGGCGGATTTGATGATCGCAAATAACCAAAGCGCGAAGGTGCAATAACCTGGAAACCTTTGCTGTGGAGAAGGCGTGAATTCTCGATCATCTGGTCAAAGCCACCACCCGATCCGTGAATGGCCAACACGGGAATACCTGAACCCGCAACTGCATATTCGATACTCCCGAATTTTGAACTCAAGAGCTCACTGCCACTCGATACGCGTTTGCGATGGAAGGCGATCGACGCCTGAAAGCTGGGCCATACGGAGGCAGCCCCAATTGCGACTATCGTCGTTGCGGTGCCTGCACCAATCAAAAGATTGCGCCTGGATATCATCACATCACCACCTTCAGGCACGAACCTTGGTGGCGCTTGGCAATGCTTCCGTTACCAAACGAGATATATGGCGATCATCGTAACGTGTATAGTCACCAGATATTTCTCCGCTCACCCGCGCACGCAACTGCGCTGACACCAAATTCCTGACAACGCCAAGTGCGCGCGGCGCCGCTATGACAAACAAATTTTCGAATGCGTCGTTGTGAAACGCTTCTTCCAGCTTGCGTACAACGCCTGCGAGGAATTGCTTTTCTTTTTCGTCGTGTAGGTCAACCCGCGGCTCGATGGTATGCCTCCCGTGGCCCTTGGAGTCGAACGCGCGGCCTGGTTTGTCACTGCCAATCTCCCGCGAGGGTTCTGCATGCGAACGGAAAACTTGATCTTCGATTGTGAACGCGCCCGTCTTACGATCAACATATTTCAAGAACCGTGCTTGTGCACCGTCGGCTACAAGCACCCAAAGTCGAAGTGGTTTCATTGCAGTGCTCCATGTTTCACAACACTTGAGCGGGTACCAATTGTATGTACCCGCCCCATCAACCTTGGCTGAACCGGGGCGGGATCAGCACGGATGAATGCTTATGCTGCAGTCTTGACTGGAATCGTCTGTGTCAAAGCTTGCACTTCGGCTGGCTTGTTGATCGTGACCTTCAGAACGCCTTTATCGAACTTCGCATCGACCTTTGCAGACTCTGGTTTGAACGGCAAATCCATGCTGCGTTCATAGATGCCGTAACTGCGCTCCGACAACCGATAGTCTTTGCCTTTTTCGTCTTTCTCTGACTTTTTTTCGGCCCTGATCGTCAGCGTGTCACCAGACAGAGTAACTGAAATGTCTTTTTCGTTCACACCGGGAAGATCAGCGGTAACCTCGAGTGTCTTTTCAGTCTCGACGACATCCACTGCCAAGCCCAGTGCGCCGTTCCGCGTCCAGCCGACCGCAGGCAGGTCGCGGGAAAACTCTTTTAACACCTGATCAATCTGCTTTTGTAATGATCGGAATGGATCCCGTTCCGACGCGCTACTGAATAGCGTTGGTATGAGGGACTTCATCTCCATTTTGAACCTCCTAGGTTGATTGTGCGTGAAGGTTATGACTTGCCAAGATTGCATGCATTGACTGCGATCAATTCCCTCGGGTCTGCAAGGGTTAACATTTCCCGATGGCAGAAGCAGTTTTCCGCGCACGCGGGCTCACCAAGATCTACAAGACGGGCGATGTTGAAGTGCAGGCCTTGAGCGGCGCTGATATTGATCTTTATGCGGGGGAAATTTCTGTCCTGCTAGGACCGTCAGGATCAGGCAAATCGACGCTTCTCAACATTCTCGGCGGCCTCGACAAAGCCACCCGTGGCACGGTCAGCTTTCTTGATCATGATTTGACCAATGCAAGTGAGCGCGACCTCACTCGCTACCGTCGCGATCATGTCGGCTTTGTGTTTCAATTTTACAATCTCATTCCAAATCTCACGGCTCGAGAGAATGTCGAACTGGTCACTGAGATCTCGAAGCAACCCATGAATGCGATGGAAGCACTGGCACTTGTTGGCCTTCAGGAGCGGATGGATCATTTTCCGGCACAGTTGTCAGGTGGGGAACAGCAGCGCGTCGCCATCGCCCGTGCAATTTCCAAACGACCTGACGTACTTCTTTGTGATGAACCAACCGGTGCGCTTGACAGCAAGATTGGCGTTCTCGTTTTGGAAGCACTCAATCTGGTCAACCGCGAGCTTGGGACAACAACAGCTATCATCACACACAATGTCTCGATACGCGAAATGGCGCATCGGGTCTTCAACTTTGGTGATGGAAAAATTGTCGCGATGCATACCAACTCTACACGCGTCAAACCATCAGCAATCACGTGGTGACCCCATGAAGGTACTCGACAAGAAGTTACTTCGCGACATGCGCCGACTTTGGGCGCAATCACTGGCTGTTGCACTGGTCATGGCTGCAGGCATTGCAACACTGCTGATCGGCCTTGGCGCGTACTATTCATTGTATGAAACCCGACGCACCTATTATGATAGGTCGCAGTTCGCTGATGTGTTTGCGAGTGCCATACGCGCACCAAAATCGCTCATGAAGGAAATAGCGCAGATCAACGGAGTGGCAACAGCCGAAGCCCGTATCACGAAATCTGCCATTCTCGACATTGAAGGATTTGCCGTGCCTGCAACGGGCGTTTTCATTTCACTACCTGCATTCGGCGAGAACCACCTCAACAAATTGTATCTCAAATCTGGCCGAACCCCAGAGCCCGACTCGGACCATGAGGTTTTGGTATCTGACGGCTTTGCCAAAGTGCATGGCTTTGCGGTTGGCTCTGAGTTTCATGCCGTCCTCAACGGAGCTAAGCGCCGCTTCAAGATCACAGGCACTGCGCTCTCTCCAGAATATATTTATGCGATTGGCCCTGGCGACATGATGCCCGATGACCGTCGCTTTGCGGTCATCTGGATTCGCGAACCTGTTCTGGCGGCGGCAACTGACCTCAATGGAGCATTCAATAGTGTTTCGATCAAACTCGCAAAGGGTGCAAACGCTCTTTTCGCTGCAGATGAACTCGACCGACTTCTTGCGCCATATGGCGGCGAGAAATCATATTTACGGAAAACCCAGCAATCCCATGCATTTCTGGACGCTGAGCTGAAACAACTATGGGCGATGAGCCGCTTGCTTCCACCAGCATTTTTGATCGTCACGGCGTTTTTGGTCAATATGGTTCTGTCGCGCTTGATCGGCCTCGAACGTGAACAAATCGGCCTCTTGAAGGCATTGGGATACTCCTCTGGGGAGGTTGCGTCTCATTATGCAAAACTGGTGATACTCATCACAGCAATCGGGATATTAATTGGATATTTGGCAGGGTCGGTGTTGAACGTTCTGCTCACCCGCCTCTACGCAACGTTTTTTCATTTTCCGTATGAGATTTTCGTGTTTTCCGGTTGGCTTTATGCTGCAGCAGCAGTTATCGCTCTATCTTCGGCTTTTGTTGGTGCTGCAAAATCAATCGTAGACTCAGCTGACATCTCTCCAGCAATTGCCATGCGACCGCAGTCCCCACCAAGTTATCGAAAAATCATGCCGGCATGGTTTGATCTTTCACGTGTCTTGTCCCAACTCACGATCATGACGTTTCGCAACATCCTGCGCTGGCCTTTTCGATCTGCCGTCACCACATCCGGCATTGCGCTGTCAGTCTGCCTGCTTGTGACATCGTTGGTTTCATTAGGTTCGGTGAACTTCATGATTGACGTCTTTTTTGACCGGATGGAACGCGCTGACGCCACGGTATTCCTTGGCGAGACCAAATTGGCTCGCACTATCTACGACATCAGACGTTTGCCTGGTGTCCTCGCCGCAGAGCCGTTTCGGTCAGTCTCAGTCGAGCTCTCCAATGGCAACCGGAAAAAGCGTACGGCAATTGTAGGCAAGGAAGAACGAACCGATATCAGCCGCGTTCTGGACGGCACGTTCGAGCAAGTCACAATCCCCGCATCAGGACTTCTGCTCAGCGACACGCTTGCGGACTATCTCAAGGTTTCCGAAGGCGATCCCGTTCATATCGAATTTCTCGGGGCAAAGCGCAAGTCGACGGACCTGCCCGTCGTTGCAATCGTCCAATCCTACATCGGGCTGTTAGCAGTTATGAGAATTGATGCACTTAATCGCGTGCGCGGGGATGGCCCTGTTATCAGTGGTGCAGATATCTTGCTTGATCCGGAAACGACATCTGACTTTCTCTCCCGCGTGAAGGAGGTCCCGGCGCTGGCAGCACTGGCATTGCAGCGCATTTCACTTGCCCGCTTTCGCGAGACAATTGCCCAGAACATAAATTATCAAATTATCGTCTTCGCCAGCCTGGCCACTATCATTGCATTCGGCGTTGTCTATAACAGTGCGCGCATACAGTTCTCAGAACGGGCGCGCGAACTTGCCAGTTTGCGTGTTCTCGGCTTCACGAACGGCGAAGTTTCGAGTGTTCTCCTTTTGGAGTATGCCGTACTGACGCTGTTTGCCGTACCATTGGGTTGGTTGAGCGGCTACTATCTGTCTTGGGTTCTGGTCCAAGGGTTTCAGAGCGATCTTTACCGCATTCCATTCGTCATCGAACATTCGACTTATGCCTACGCGGCCTTGATCGTGATCATCGCTGTGTGCGCTTCAGCCCTTATTGTGCAACGCAGAGTGACCAAACTTGATTTGATACGTGTACTCAAAACGAGGGACTGAATCCATGCTCAAACTTTGGTTTAAGCGGATTATCTACACGTTCGTCAGTCTATTCTTAGTCGGCCTTTTCACGTGGTTGCTATGGCCCAAGCCCGTTTCTGTTGATACTGCTCGCGCAAGACTTGGCGCAATGGAAACTATCGTCGAAGAGGAGGGCATCAATCGCATTCGCGATGTGTATATTGTTTCCTCTCCCGTATCCGGCAAACTTTTGAGGCTTGAACTTGAAACTGGAGATCGGGTGGTGGCTGGTGAAACAATTGTCGCGACAATAGCGCCGATCGACCCTGTGATGCTTGATGTTCGAACCCAGCGCGAATTGACTGCTGCACTCGAGAGTGCGCGTGACGCCCGGGAAGTCGCAGTGATCCAGGAAAGCAAAGCCAAGCGGGAACTGGCGTTCGCTCGTTCTGAGTTGCTCAAAGCCCAGCGTCTGGCGGGGCAGCACATCATCTCACTTTCACAACTTGACCAACGCATTCTCGAAGCAGACATTTCGGAGAAAGCGTTTATGGCCGCCAACGCGCAGTTGAAAATGCGTGAACATGATCTTGAGATTGCTTTGGTGCGATTGGAAAAAACTTCAACTGAAGCCGATGCAGCAAAAGGGTGCTGTACTACGATCAAGTCACCTGCAAGCGGCATCATACTCACGAAATTGCTTCAAAGCGAAGGTGTGGTTCAGGCTGGTACCCCAATCCTCGAAATTGGCGACAAACTGAAATCGGAAATCGTTGTCGATCTGTTGTCGACAGACGCTCTCAATATCAAGCCAAACACGGCGGCGCGCATTCGCGGATGGGGTGGTCGTGACTTGGCAGCAGTCGTGACGAAAATTGAGCCGTCGGCCTTCACAAAAATTTCGGCCCTCGGCATCGAAGAACAGCGCGTCAAGACGATTCTGGAATTAACAGGGCCTGTTGGTGACAGACAACAATTGGGCCATCAGTTCCGCGTCGTTGCCGATATTGTCGTTTGGCAGAGTTCCGCTGCCTTGCAAGTTCCAATCAGTTCCTTGGTGCGAAAAGGCCGTATTTGGGCCATCTTCAAAATTGCGGATAGCAAGGTCATCCTCACAGAAGTTGAAATCGGACATATGAGCACTCAAACGGCGGAAGTCACAAAAGGACTTGCAGAAGGCGACACTGTTGTCGTTCACCCTAGTGACCAAGTGATCGATGGTGTGAGTGTATCCATTCGAAACTTGGAGGCTGCAGATTGATTGCGATCAATTCATGTTTTGTTGATGCACATAAGATGAGCGAAATTCAATGGAGGATTCCATGACAACAAATGTTGGAAGCGTTGATCGTTACGTGCGCGTCATCGTTGGACTATTGTTGATCGGCTTCGCCTTGTATTATCAATCATTACCATACAGCTGGCTTGGTTGGATTGGCATCGTGCCAATATTGACGGCGGCCTTTGGCACGTGTCCGGTTTACTCAGTCTTGGGCATCAGCACATGCTCAACAAGTCTACCTCGCAGCCGTTGAGCGCAGAATTCAGCCAGCGTACCCGTGACGCTGGCTGATCAGTCTCTGATGAATTAGAGTATCACGCCGCAAGCTTGGCGGGCTCGACTTCGGTGTTTCTTGGGCACTCGTCGTAAATGTCTTCGCTGTCGTCTCCGGCTGCATTGAGGAGACCATCGAGATCCAGAATGGCGAGCACTTTCCCTTCCATGGCTACAAGCCCGGCGCGGCGGAGTGCCATCAAAGCCCTGCATACTGTTTCCTTCGCAAGGCCAAGCATGTCGGCGATTTCAGCTTGCGTAAGCATGAGTTTGAGCGCTCCTTTGCGCGACGCACCGATCGCATGCAAACGCATCGCCAACTCAACAACCAGACCAGAAACCCGCTCAACAGCTGAAAGCCGTCCAACACGTGACAAGCGTTCCAATGCCCGGGTTTCGGCCTGGGCGAACAGGTTGGCACATTTCAAACACAGCTTTGGGCTTTGCAACAAAGTTGTTGTGAAGCTTTGACGGTTGAATACAGCGAGCTTGCAGTCGGTCTTGGCCTCGACCCCATAATGCATAAATTCCGTGACCCCGAAGCCAAGAATGCTACCGGGCAGGACAAGGTCAAGAATTTGCCTGCGCCCATCTTCCAGAACCTTAAAGCAGAATGCCCACCCTTCCAGAAGAATATAGACGTTGTCGCTGTGCGAGCCTTGGTCAAACAATGCGGCACCGGGTTCAAGTTTTCGGATAAAACGCCGACCACTGGACAACATACTGATGTCGGTGGCCGTGAGATTAGTTGTGTCTTCATCTTGCAGACCAAAAGATCCTCGGACTGCAATGGCGCTGTTGCTGAGATCACCTGCATAGCCTGTTGCTTGTCGCATATTGAAAACCTCCAAGTTTATTTGGAGACGTTAGAACGCAACCGGGATTGCCGATAGTTCGGGAGAATACGTAGGTAGAACTACCTATGTGTGAGGATCAGTGCAGTTTTGATGTGGCAAAAGCGCGATCGATTGCGATCGTCAATTCATTAAAATCAATGGGTTTGTCGAGAAGCACATAGGCACCAGACTCGACCGCTTGTGCACGCAAAACAGAATCGACGCGTCCCGTCATCAGTATGGCCGGAATGCGGACATTCATTCCGGCAAGTCGATCAACAACATCAATGCCCGTCATATTTGGCATATGGATGTCGATGATCAGACAATTGCGATGACGAAGCTGATGGCCTGAGAGGAATTCAGGTCCCGAAGCATAAGCGACGACATTGGGGTAAGATGTTCGCAGCATCACGCACAATGAGTCCCGTACGGCATCATCATCATCAACCACGAATATCTGGCAATCCTTGCGCATCATCCCAAGAGCCTGCTGTTTTGTGAGATTTCTACGCAAACCTCGATGCACCGCATTGATCTTGGTCACAGCGCTGAGCCTCTGTTCAGCCCATCTAGAGGCCAGCACCAATTGCAATTTTGACAAGATCCGCGACATTCGAAACTTCAAGCTTCGTCATGACGCGCGCCCTGTGAATTTCAACTGTCCGGGGGCTGATACCAAGGTCGCTGGCAATTACCTTGTTTTGATGACCTTGGGCTATTGCCAACATGACTTCGCGTTCCCGCGCTGTAAGCCTGGCGACGCGCTTGTCCAAGGGCGGCTCGCTTTGGCTCTGTTCCGCCAGAACATGAGAAATCGTCTCAAACAGAATATCATCCTCAAACGGCTTCTCCATGAAGTCAGCTGCCCCTGCTTTCATGGCTTTGACAGCAAGGGAAACCTCACCAAATCCTGTCATGACGATACAGGGAATTGAACTTCCTGCAGAGCGAATGCGGGCAAGCAACTCGATGCCCGACATCCCTGGCATGTTCACGTCAATCAAAGCGCAACCGTGACGTATATTCGGCAAGGCCAGCAGAAAAGCCTCAGCCCCGATGTATGTCATCACAGAAATGCCGCGGGCTGCAAAGAGCACAGTCAGTGAATCTCTCAGCGCAGCATCATCATCGACGATATGAACTGTATTAGTGACGTGTTTCGACATCTGCCGCTGCCTCGATTGGCAACGACAGCACAAAGGTTGCCCCTCCTGCCGGGTTGCGTTCATAACTTAATGTTCCACCATGCGCTTCGGTTATGCTGCGACTCAAGGATAATCCGATGCCCATGCCGCCAAGCTTTGTTGTGACAAAAGGCTTGAACAGATTGGCTTCTATCTCTGGTGACAGGCCCGGACCACTATCAGAAATGCTAATGGCAACGGAGTTTTCTCGTCGTTCTGATACGATTATAACATCACGCACCTGACCCTGTCGCACTGCTTCAAAAGCATTGCGCACCAGATTGATCAGCACTTGCTGGATTTGGATTCGATCAACCTGGATATCGGGGAGGTTTTTACCATGGACAATCTTGGCCTTCACACCATCCTCGCGCGCGCCAACCAACGCAAGCGCACAGGACTCTTCTATCAGTTGGCTCACTTTCTCATATGATCTCTCAACTTGTCGTGCGGTCACAAAACTTCGCAGTCTCTTGATAATATCGCCCGCGCGACCGGCTTGCTCTGTCGTCTTTACGAGGATGCCCGGCAGCTCAGACGGGTTCAAATTATTCTTCAGTATGATACTCGCTGCTTGCGCATAATTCTTGATCGCAGTTAGTGGTTGATTGAGCTCATGGGCCAATGCAGATGCGAGCTCACCCATCGCACTCAATCGTGAAACATGAAGGAGTTCATCTTGCAGTTCGTATAACCGCTGCTCAGTCTTTTGCCGTTCCGTCACGTCACGGATGAACCCTGTGAACACGCGTTGATCGCCGTTCAGCGCTTCGCCTACCGAAAGCTCCATGGGGAATTCGGTTCCATCCTTGCGCAAACCCGTGACCAACCGGCCGATGCCGATAATTTTTTTCTCGCCCGTAACAAGGTAGTGGTTCATGTATCCATCATGATGCTGGCGATAAGCATCAGGCATTAGCATTTTAACATTGCTGCCAATTACCTCATCAGCGGAGTAGCCAAAGAGGCGCTCCGCCGACTTGCTGAAGGTCTCGACAATTCCTTTTTGATCAATCGAGACAATACCGTCAGTTGCAGCGTCAACAATTGAACGCATGCGCGCAGCCTGTTCTGATTTGTCATGTTCGAAAACATCTTGCTCACTTCGATTGGAAGCAAGCATCAGCACAGCGCCACACTGCACTGCAAAAACCGCCAAGACCCAAGCTTCACTTTCTGGAACCAACCACAGTTGCGGACGCACAGGTCCAGTCTCCCAGGCCAAGGCCAGGATCTTGATTGTCGTCGCTATGGAAAGAAAGACGCTGGCTTCCAGGGATGATCGGCGCACGGCAACCCAAAGCAACAACGGAACTATAAGTATGAAGGCTGCGAGGCGAAGAGGTTGCGATGTTACAAAAGCCGTGTGCGCCGAAGTGAGAAGTACAATTGCCAGCATAACAATCACCAGAAATTCAGTATCGAACTTTATAGACTGCAAAATCCCGTTGCGCGCGCGCACTGCAATGAGGAGTGGTGTTCCCACAAACAGGCCGAGCACCACGGCACCAAACCAGTGATGCCAGATCTCAAACGGACTGATGTCCAACGCAAAGCGCATCATCAGACTGCCAAGCGTGGCCGACAGGACTGCTGAAAATGCAATGATGGCTAGAAACGCACTATAGGACCTTGTGCTGGCAACTGGCGAAAATTTACCGAGCCATTTCCGACAAGCCATAGCAGTGACCCCACCAGTGCCGATATCATTCAACGTCAGCAAGGCATTGATGCCCAAATCTCGACCTAAAATGCGATTGCATGCTAACGAGGCGGCCGCCAGTGCGAGTGCCACGATCCAAAAATGGCGCCGAGGTGCTGCAACAAGCGCGGCCAAGATGACTCCTGACTGCGGCCAAAAGATCGCAACATTTGCGGGTTGAATGCGGGTCGCAAAAGCCAACCATTGACTGATGCCATAGAGTGCCAAGCCGCTTGCCACCACGGCGGTGAGTTTTGGCCACGGCCAGTCTTCAACTGAATGCTGTGATGACAAAGTCGCTGCAGTCATGACGATGAGTTAAGCACGATTTTAGACGCAGCAACACTGTGTTGAACACTTCGATCTTAATTGGAGACTTTGGTCCTCATCATGATCACGGTCAATTTCTTGTGGCTATCCAAGGCTAAACTGCTCCGCAAAACTGCATGAAGGAGAGCGCTCATGGCCTATAAAACAATCATGGTATGTTTGAATGAAATTGCGCGTCTGCCACAGCTGATTGCTGCTGCGCGCAGTCTTGGGACAAAGTTTGACGCGCATATCACCGGGCTCTTTGTCATCCCCGGCGTTGAGGTTTATCCAGCCTCTGCCTATGCGGCGGGGGCAAATTTCTATGACGGAAACCGACATTACTATCAGGAAGAACTGCCGAAAGTCCGCGCAGAGTTCGAAACCGCCATGAAGAAAGACGGATTGAGCTTCGACTTCCACGACGTGGACTCTGTCTATCCGAGCATCGTTAATGATGTGCTTGAGGAGAGCCACGCCGTTGACTTGATTGTCGCGTCCGCAACCAACCGCGAAAATGTCAGTGGCACCGGGTATGACTTTGTCGAACGGTTGGTGATGGCGACTGGACGACCAATTCTGCTGCTTCCTTTCAAGGGCGACAATTGGCCAAAAATGGAAGACGTGGTTTTAGCCTGGGACGATAGCAGAGAGGCCTCACGCACTGCTTTTGATGCTGTACCTTTCCTGCAACAAGCCAAGAGAACCCATATCGTGACTATCGACCCTGATAGCCCCGATATGGTGCCTGGAGCTGCCATTGCGGAAGCACTCGACCGCCACGGCGTCAAATCCAAAACAATCACTGTCACATCGAATGGGTCGGGAATTGGTGGCGCATTGTTGCGCACGGCAAAGGAGCAAGGGGCAGGATTGATCGTTATGGGTGCCTATGGACATGGCCGTTTTACTGAGTTTGTTTTTGGCGGGGCCACACGTCAGATGATCCACAATCTTGATCGACCCGTTTTAATGAGCCACTGAAATGACCACCTTAAGCAAAATCCGCCTGGAACTGGCGCGGACGCATGAGTATCCGCAAGGTGACAGCAAAATTGGCTATGAATTCACAGCCCCGCTTGACGGCACGGGCCACATTGATGCGGAATTTTGGCACAAAACCAGAGAGCGCTGCCGCGTGCGGCGGTTTCGTTCGGGAGAAGAGGATGACATCGGTCACCTCGTCAGAAAGCCCGGCGGTTCTTGGGCATTCCACTATGACATCCACAGCGATGAAGAAGATGACGAGTCTGGCTATCGTTTTGGTGATCACATCTTCAAGCCCGGCGAATACGTGTCTGTAACAGAGGACGACGAGTTGCAGACATACCGGGTGGTGAAAGTGGAGGAGCTGACATAGCTAATTAAGGCAGAAAGAGGTGACGCCACCTTTGGGGGAACTGAATGTGGAAATGCCTGTTTTCACTTGTCACTTCCTGTGGGACGCAAAACCTGATTATATCCAATGCATTCCCGTTGGTACTTGGCGGGACAGGGAGTGAAAATGATGTCTAAACAGATTAAATACGCCGCCCTCTTCACAGTCGCTTTGCTTGGAAGCACGGTCGCCGTTGAAGCAAAATCATTGGTTTATTGCTCTGAAGGGTCACCTGAAAACTTCAGCCCTTCAATCAATACAACTGGCACCAGCTTTGATGCTGCGCGCCCCGTCTATAATCGACTTGTACAATTCACTCCGGGTGCCACAACAGTTGAACCTGGACTCGCAGAGAGCTGGACGGTTTCGCCAGATGGAAAAACCATTACCTTCAAACTGCGTTCCGGTATCAAAGTGCATTCAGGCGTCAACGGGTTTGTACCGACGCGCGATCTCAATGCTGAAGATGTTATTTGGTCTTTTGAGCGGATGTGGAAAGCAGACCATCCCTTTGCAAAGGTTTCGGGCGGGGCCTATGACTACTTCAATGACATGAGCATGCCGGATTTGCTGGCGTCGATCACAAAAGGCTCTAGCGACCTCGAAGTCATTTTCCAATTGAACAAGCCGAACGCTCCCATCATTTCGAACTTGGCCATGGATTTCGCTACGATCCATTCCGCGGAATACGCAAAATATCTGATGGACAAAGGCACACCAGAACAGTTCGACCAGATTCCTGTCGGCACAGGTTCCTTCCAGTTTGAGATGTACCAGAAGGACGCAGTGATCCGCTTTAAAGCCTTTGACGGCTGGGCGGGAAAGCCAAAAGTAGACGATCTCATTTATGCCATCACGCCTGATGCAACTGCGCGTTACGCCAAGCTTAAGGCCAATGAATGCCAGATCATGATTGCGCCAAACCCGGCCGATCTTGATGCCATGAGCAAGGATGCAGATATCAATCTCTTGTCGCAGGCTGGCCTCAACATTGGCTACATGGCCATGAATGCGCAAAAACCACCCTTCGACAAACCGGAAGTGCGCAAGGCCATTGCCATGGCCATCGACCGTGATGCAATTTTGAAAGAAGTCTATCAAGGGGCTGGCCAGAAAGCCAAAAATCCGATCCCGCCGACCATGTGGTCCTATGATGAATCAACGGTCGATATTCCTTACGACCCGGCCAAAGCCATGGAAATGCTGAAAGCGGCAGGCGTAGAAAATCTGCAATCAGATATTTGGTGGATGCCGGTGCAACGGCCCTACAACCCCAATGCCAAGCGCATGGCCGAAATGATCCAGGCGGATTTGGCGAAAGTCGGAATCACGACATCGCTCGTGTCTTACGAGTGGGGTGAATACCGCAAGCGTATGCAAGCGGGTGAACACCAGATGGGCTTCCTTGGTTGGACAGGTGACAACGGCGACCCAGACAATTTCCTTGCCGTGCTTTTAGGCTGCAACGCTGAGGGAAAACCCAACGGCAACAACATTCCAAAATGGTGCGATACAAGCTTCCAAGTGGCAATCAACAAGGCCGCTGAAATCACCGATCAAGCTGAACGTACCAAACTGTATATGGACGCACAGAAAATCGTGGCTGCCCAAGTGCCTTGGTTAAACATCGCTCACTCGACGGTGTTTGAGCCTGTGCGCAAATCCGTATCGGGCTACAAAATAAGCCCATTCGGCGCCCATGAGTTCCAAGCCGTGGATGTCGCAGAATAAAACGATTCAGAAAGGGCGGGTCTCAGCGATCCGCCCTTTTGACATCTCATGTTTCGCTTTCTTCTTAAACGTCTGGCTCTGACGCTGCCAACTTTTCTGGCCCTGATGTTCATCACTTTTGTGATGATCCGCTTGGTGCCGGGAGATCCCGTGGAAGCACGTCGTGGTGAGCGAGGCATCTCGCCAGAACGCCACGCTGAACTTCTCAAGGACATGGGGCTTGACCAACCGATCTGGAAGCAATTTATTGATTATGCGAGTGGTGTTTTTCATGGCGACTTTGGTGTTTCCATCGTTTCCAAAACACCCGTAGCCCATGAATTTCTGACGCTTTTTCCTGCCACGCTCGAACTCACCTTTTTTGCCATGTTGTTTGCCACGTTCATTGGCGTGCCAGCGGGTGTTTTTGCAGCCGCACGGCGTGGCGGTATTTATGACCAGACTTTGATGGGTGTGGCTCTTGCTGGCTACTCCATGCCGTTGTTCTGGTGGGGCCTGATTTTGATCTTGCTGATGTCCAACACCTTGGGCCTCACACCTGTCTCAGGCCGCGTTGACCTGATCAAATATTATTATCCCGCAGTCACGGGTTTTGCGCTGATTGACTCACTGCTGTCAGATCAAAAAGGCGCCTTCAAGGACGCGCTGCATCATCTCATTTTGCCATCCATTGTACTAGGCACCGTTCCACTTGCCGTGATCGCCCGCATGACGCGCTCTTCAATGCTGGAAGTGCTGGAAGAAGACTATGTGCGTACCGCCCGTGCCAAAGGACTGTCTGCAGCCCGCGTCATCGGCATCCACGCACTTCGCAACGCATTGATCCCTGTCGTCACATCGATTGGCTTGCAGGTCGGCACTTTGCTGGCAGGTGCTGTGCTTACTGAAACCATCTTCTCGTGGCCCGGTGTGGGCAAATGGCTGGTCGATTCGATTGGCCGTCGTGACTACCCGGCGCTGCAAGGCGGCATCATGCTGATTGCGACTTGCGTCATCGTCGTCAATCTCGCGGTTGATTTGCTGTATGGCCTGATCAATCCGAGGATCCGTCATGCCACGTGAAGCGACCATGATTGAAACCTTCAAACCAGTTGGTCCCTGGCGGTCCTTCTGGAATGCGTTCTGCGAAAACCGCGGCGCGGTCATGGGGCTGGTTGTTGTTTGTGTTGTTGCTTTGATCGCGCTGTTTGCGCCACTTCTTGCACCTTACAACCCCATTGAACAATTCAAAGGCTCAACCCGATTGCCGCCGTTTTGGAGTGATGGTGCTGATCCGCGCTTTCTGCTCGGTACCGATGCCGTGGGTCGCGATATGCTGTCACGTTTGATGTTTGGCGCGCGCATCTCACTGTTGATTGGCCTGTCGGTCATGCTCGTTTCAATGTTGGTCGGTGTTGCGCTTGGCCTTGCGGCGGCTTGGTTTGGTGGTCTGGTGGATGTTGTGATCATTCGCATCATGGATTTGATCATGGCAATCCCGTCGCTGGTTCTGGCCATTTTGATTATCGCCATCATCGGGCCTAGTCTTGCCAACACCATCATTGCCGTCACTATCGTCTACATGCCACGCTATGTGCGGCTCGTGCGCGCGTCGGCACTCGCCGAATTGTCAAAGGACTACGTGACAGCGGCCAAGGTTGCCGGTGTAGGTCCGTTCCGGTTGATGACCACGGCAGTGCTGCCAAACTGTCTCGCACCTCTCATTGTTCAAGGTGCGCTTGGCGTATCCGACGCAATACTTGAAGCTGCGGGCCTTGGCTTTCTCGGGCTTGGCGCACAACCGCCAACGCCGGAATGGGGTGCAATGTTGGCCGATACGCGTGACCTCATGTTGTCACACCCCTGGGTGATGGCGCTCCCCGGCCTCTGCATCTTGATCACTGTCATGGCCATTAATCTCATGGGCGATGGGTTGCGCGACGCGCTTGATCCTCGCCTGAGGAAGAGCTAACAGCATGGCGCTCCTCGACATCCAGAAGCTCACAGTCGAATTCAATACGTCTTCCGGCTATTTTCGCGCCGTTGACGATGTGTCGCTGCAAGTCGAGCAAGGGCATATTCATGCCATCGTCGGTGAATCTGGTTCGGGGAAATCGGTGGCGATGTTGGCGGTGATGGGGTTGCTGCCAAAATCAGCGCGCGTCACAGCCAAGCACATCAGCTTTGACGGCCACAACCTTCTCACCTTACCAGACCGCGAGCGGCGTAAAATCATTGGCAAAGACATGACAATGATTTTCCAGGAACCAATGACCAGTCTCAATCCGTGTTTCACGGTTGGGTACCAAGTGGGCGAAGCATTGGCCATACATCTTGGAATGTCGAAACCGGAACGGCGCGCACATAGTATCGAGCTTTTGCAGGCTGTCGGTATTCCTGATCCCGAGCGACGCTTGCGGGCTTTTCCGCACCAGTTTTCAGGCGGCATGGCCCAGCGCGTGATGATTGCCATGGCGCTGGCCTGCAAACCAAAACTGGTCATCGCTGACGAGCCCACAACCGCCCTTGATGTAACGATACAGGCCCAGATTCTTGACTTGCTCAGCACGCTCCAAAAAGACTTCGGCACAGCATTGGTTCTCATCACCCACTCCATGGGCGTGGTCGCTGAAACGGCAGAAACTGTAAGCGTGCATTACGCTGGCCAAAAAGTAGAAGAGCGAACAGTTGCTGACTTGTTTGCAAGCCCGCGTCATCCTTATACGGCAGCCTTGTTGGCCGCACTACCCGAGCGGGCCAAGGGGCGCCAATTGCCGTCTATCGCAGGAACGGTCCCTGGCCAATTTAACCGCCCTGCAGGTTGCTTGTTTGCGCCGCGCTGCACTTTGGCACAAGGCATCTGCGCAACACCGCCTCCCGTTAAATCAAACGTGTTATGTCATTTCCCACTTTCAAGCGGAGATGTTGCATGACCACCGTGCTCACCGCCCGTGATTTGCGGCGCTCTTACGAAGTCAGTCGTGGTTTGTTTGCGCAAGCTGCCACACTGAAGGCTTTGGACGGCGCGAGCTTTACCTTGGACCGTGGCCAGACGCTCGCAGTTGTTGGTGAATCAGGTTGTGGCAAATCAACATTGGCACGTTTGCTGGCAATGATAGAGCCGCCCACCTCGGGCACTTTGAACATCGCAGACACTGAAGTAGTCGGCGCTTCGGCAGCAACACGCAAGGCGCTGCGTTCGAAGGTCCAAATCGTTTTCCAGAACCCCTACGGTTCGCTTAATCCGCGCCAGAAAATCGGTCGCGCACTGGAAGAACCGTTGCTGGTGAACGAACGCTTCGATGCCGTAACCCGCACTGCCAAAGCGCGCTCCATGATGGAATTGGTGGGTCTGCGCCCTGAACATTATGACCGCTATCCCCACATGTTTTCAGGAGGCCAGCGCCAGCGCATTGCCATCGCGCGCGCTTTGATGCTTGAACCTGAAGTGCTCATTCTGGATGAGCCGATCTCAGCACTTGATCTCTCTATCCAGGCTCAGATCCTCAATCTACTGGCAGAACTACAGGAGCGCCTGCAGCTGGCTTACGTTTTCATCAGTCACGATCTCTCCGTCGTGCGCCATATCGCAGACCATGTGATGGTAATGTATTTGGGCCGCGTCGTTGAGCAGGGTAGCCGGGACGATGTGTTCAACACGCCAAGCCACCCCTACACACAGGCTTTGCTGTCAGCCACACCCGTGCCAGATCCAAAACACAAATCCCGACGCATTATCTTGAAAGGGGAACTGCCGTCGCCCATTGATCCGCCATCTGGATGTGCGTTCAGAACGCGGTGTTCATTTGCTCAGGATAAGTGCGGGCAAGTTCCAACTTTAGAAAAGATCGGCACTTTTCATAAAGTGGCCTGTCACTTCCGGCTTTCATAGAAGGCGGTCAGTTTTAACACGCTTCAAAAATCGATGTACGTCACCAAGAAGACAGTCACTTTCGGGTGAATTCGCCGGCATCACTGGAATCCGACCAAGCTTTCAGCGTATCAAGCTGCCAATCGAATCATCGGATGGAGCAAAAGCGTCTTGGTAGAAAATCTTGTAATGCACCGCTGTCTTGCAGTTCTGGCGCTCTGTCTTTCTCTGGGCTCTGGTTCGATCGCAGAGGCGCAAGACAGATTTCAATCGCCTGATGTTTTTGTGCTCGGTGACTCTCAACTCAGTTTTGGTGCGGGCGTCGCTTTTATCGAGTTCCTTGAAAAGAATGGCAAGGCTTGTGGGCTCAATCCTGATTGGTCCATTGGTGTGCTCGGTGTTCGATCGAGTTCGCTCCGCGCCTGGACTGCGAGAGACGGTGCTGGCAAGAAGGCCATTTGTGACGTTGATCCAAAATGGAAGGTCAACGCCGGTTCGTTCGGTGTCATCAACAACACCGGCAACAAGTATGTGCAGATCGGAAAAGGTGACGCTTACCAGTTCTGCAAAGGTGGACAGTCGCCTTTTCAGTCCATGTTTAACGGGGGTTATTATGACCCCAAAATCCTCGTCATGGCCTTTTTGGGCAACGCGACGGAGCGCTGGGCGAAGAGCGACGCTGATGCCTTGGATGATGTGAGGCAAACGATGCAGAATATCCCCACTGATCTGCCTTGCATTTTCATGACAACAGCGCCTGGCTACACGGCTAAGATCAATGGCGAGCGGCAGAGGGCGCAGGATAATATTGAAAAGGCCTTCAAGACGGCTGGCAAGCGCTGCACTTTCGTTCAAGGTTACACGCCAGCCACCATTGCTGCGAACCAAGGCAACGCTGGCAAATTCCGCCTGAAGCCGGATGGTACTGTGAAAGACCCCTACCACCCCACAGAGAATTCCGCGCGCGAATTCCTGTCACTGATCAAGGACCCGCTCTGTAGTGCCTTTAAGGCTGAATTGGCAGGTTAAGTCCATCACGGGCAATCACAAGCTCGCGAGTTCACGGACTCGTCAATGCCGTGTGTTGCAGTGATGCGGTAATAGGCGGAAGGTCTTTGAAAGGAAAATCCCATGTTTAAACGCTCCCTGATATCGCTCGTGTTCCTGGCTGGACTGGCGGGTAATGTCTTTGCTGGTCCTCAATATGTTGACAGCACAGGCTATGCCATTTCCGGTTACGATGCTGTTGCTTACTTCAATGGAGGGCCGCAGCCCGGGAAAAAGGAATTTACAACGACCCACAACGGGGCGAAGTTCGCTTTTTCAACGGCAGAAAACCTCGCAACATTCCAGGCTAGCCCCGGCAAATATGCACCCGCCTATGATGGCCATTGTGCTTTTGGCGTGGCCCAAGGCGGCAAGGTGCCCGGAAATCCGAAGCTGTGGAAAATCGTGAGTGGCAAGCTTTACCTGAACATCACACAGTCCGTGCAAGGCGATTGGGAGGCCGACATCCCTGGAAATCTCAAAAAGTCAACGCTCAACTGGAAGAAGCTGGCGTCAAAAAGCGCATCGAAGCGACCCATTCCGGCCTTCAGCTCAAAAGCTCCGAATTGAGATTTGTTGTCAGCGCAAAATGCGATACCAAGGCGGAGAAGATTCTTCTCCGCCCTTTTTCATGACTGAACCGCAAAAACCAGCAGCACTTTCAGGTCTCCGTATTCTTGATCTCTCAAGAATTCTTGCGGGACCAACGGCAACACAACTTCTTGCCGATCTCGGCGCTGAAGTCATCAAAATCGAAAGACCCGGACGTGGTGATGATACGCGCGGCTGGGGGCCGCCGTTTCTGAAAGATGCGAATGGACGTGAGACGCGAGAGAGTGCTTACTATCTGTCATCCAATCGGGGCAAACACTCCGTCACAATCGACATCGCAACATCGCAAGGCCAGTCTGTCATTCGACGCATGGCTGAAAGCTCCGATGTGTTGGTTGAAAATTTCAAACTGGGCGACCTTGACCGATATGGTCTTGGTTATGAAGACCTTCGCAAACTCAATCCGGAACTGATCTATTGTTCCATCAGCGGCTTTGGCCGCAGCGGCCCCAACAAGCGTCGTGCAGGTTATGATTTTCTCATCCAGGGAGAGGGTGGACTCATGTCCCTCACGGGTGAAGAGACTCCTTTGAAGGCAGGAGTTGGCGTCGCCGATGTGGTGTGCGGGCTCTATGCCACGATTGGCATTCTTGCTGCAGTTGAGGCGCGCCACAAAACCGGCAAAGGTCAATTTATTGATGTCGCTTTGATGGATGCGCAAGTGGCGCTGCTTGTGAATCAGGGTGTTGCTTATCTGACAGATGGTCAGGTGCCACCCCGGCGTGGCAATGATCACCCCACAATTGTGCCCTATGGCGTCTTTCCGGCGTCTGACGGAGATTTCATACTTGCCATTGGCAATGATCAACAGTTCCTCAGGTTTACGTCGGTTGCAGGTGCGGCCGAACTTTCAGGAGACCCACTGTATGCGAAGAACGCAGATCGTGTCCGTAACAGGGTTTCGTTGATTCCGATTCTGCGCCAACTGACGGTCAAGAGATCGATCGCAGATTGGATGCAAGTTCTGGAAGCTGCAGGTGTTCCGGCGGGGCCGATCAATTCCCTGGACCAAGTATTTGAGAGTGAACAAGTTACCGCCCGGCAAATGCGCATACGCGTGGCCAACGAAAGTGCTGGCTCTGGATTTGTCGACCTGATTGGCAATCCATTGAAGCTCAGCGAAACGCCAGTTCACTACCGGAAAGGCCCACCGCGCTTGGGTGAAGACACGGACGAAGTTCTAAAAACACTCTTCAATTTCAGCGATCAAGACATCGCAACAATGAGAGGAAACGGCACCTTGGGGACCAAGCCATGACTCAATCACGAACAGGTGGTGATATTATTGGCCGCGAATTGAAGAAAGCCGGGGCGACACATGCGTTTGGCATCCCCGGCGGCGAGGTGTTGGCTCTCATTCATGGCCTTAACGTCTCGGGCATCCGCTTTATTCTGGTGAAGCACGAGAACAGCGGTGGCTTTATTGCCGAGGGGCACTGGCACATGACAAGTGCGTTGCCTGTGCTTGTCGCAACGCTTGGGCCGGGCGTGGCTAATGCGATCAACGTTGTCGCCAATGCGATGCAGGACCGCGTGCCACTCATCTTCCTCACAGGCTGTGTTGAAGGGTCATTGATCGGCAGTTTCACGCATCAGGTGGTAGACCATCAGGCGATGCTGCGGCCCGTGGTCAAAGGAACTTTCAAGCTGGAGCGTGGGAAGATCGGCGACGTCATGCGAAAGGCGATTGCTCTCGCGCAGTCTGGTCAGCCCGGTCCGGTGCACATTGATGTGCCTGTTGATGTGGCGGAGCTGGAATCCGACGAAGGTGAGTTAACGTCCACTTCGGGAGCTGTAGCCAACGCACCTGACCCGAAGGAAGTTGCGGCAGCGCTTGCTTTGCTCACCGCTTCAAAGCGACCACTCGCAATCGCAGGCGTGGATGCTGTGCTTGAAGGTGCAGGCCCTGCGATCAGTACCTTCTGCAAACAGCATGGAATACCTTTGGTGACGACATACAAAGGCAAGGGGCTGATGCGGGAAAGTGATGCGTTGTGCCTTGGTGCCGCTGGCCTTTCACCGCTTGCCGACAAGACCCTTATGCCCTTGATCGCACAGGCTGATTGCCTGCTGCTTCTGGGGTATGATCCGATTGAAATGCGTGTGGGCTGGCGCAATCCGTGGGGCAAAGACAAGACAGTCATCGAGATTGCGCCGATTGCACGTGATCATGGCATGCATGCTGTTTCTGTTTCCATGATTGGCGAGATCGCTTCAGCTTTGCGTTTACTGCGACACGCCACCGCTGACCGTTGGGCCGATAATCAGCTCACGAAAGCCAGGATTGCCCTTCAGAATGACTTCTCTGGACCGCAAGCATGGGGGCCACATGCTGCTTTCCGTGCTTTACGCGACGTCTTGCCTGAAGACGCTGTGGTCACAGCAGACTCAGGTGCACACCGCATTTTGCTGAGCCAGATGTGGGCGTGCAGTGCACCTCGAACGTTGCTGCAATCTTCTGGCTTTTGCACCATGGCCTGTGCCTTGCCCCTGGCTGCTGGTGCCAAACTGGGTCGCGGTGACGTGCCAGTTGTCTGTGTTGTGGGTGACGCCGGACTCGACATGGCGGTGGGTGAACTTGCGACGCTGCGAGACTTGCAATTGCCTGTCATCATCTGCGTTTTGGTGGATGAGTCTCTGGCATTGATTGACCTGAAACAACGCAAGAGCCAGCTTCCATCTGTCGGAGTGACCTTTGGCAAGACAGACTTTGCGCGGGTGGCGGGGGCCTATGGTGGTTGTGGTGCGAATGTTTCTTCGTCAGTTGAACTGACACTGGAGTTGAGCGAGGCACTGAAACGCGATTGTTTCTCAGTCATCGCCATCCACATTCCACATCGTGCCTACGACGGTTACATTTGAATTCCACCGATGCTGATCTCCTGACTTCAACTCTGTTCACAGCCACGTGATTTCACGCGGAGTTGAGCACACGAAAGTTTTCCTGCTGCTAGTGGTATTGTGCATTTCAGGTTTTTGCGGACCATGGTTTGCTCAAGCTACAAACAAGTAACGGGCGACATGCAAGCAACAGATCTTAGTGGTCAACCGACCAGCCTTCCTCAATCCCACATCGCTTTGTGGAATGGAATCATCCTCGGTATCCTCAGCCACAGCGCCACGCCAGGCCCCGACCTTGTTCGGCTGCTGGCCGAGCAACCTGATTTCGCTTTGGGGCACGCCATTCGCGGTTTTGCGTGCAAGCTTTTAGCGCGTACCGAAATGGATGCGATAGCCGCAGCTTCGCTCGCGACCGCAAAGGCCTGTCCGCCGGGGACAACACGGGAAAACAGTTTTGTGCTTGCCCTGGAGGATTGGATCAAGGGCGCACCGACGCGTGCCACGGCTCGACTTCAATCAACGCTTGACGGTGCCCCCCGCGATGCATTGGCGATGAAACTCGTTCAAGGTATTCACTTCATGATGGGGCGTCCGCTGGATATGCGGGCCTCAATTGAAGGCGTGATGCGATATTGGGATGAGCATCCCGCCAGAGGATATCTTCTGGGCTGCCATGCGTTTACACTTGAAGAAACTGGCGAGTACGAGCGCGCAGAGTTGATGGGCCGGAAAGGTGTTGAGTTGGCGCCTGACGATGCCTGGGGCCTTCACGCTGTGGCGCATGTTTATGATATGACGGCGCGTGCGGGCGAGGGCTTAAAATGGCTTGAGGGACGCGAAGCCTCCTGGGCCCATTGCAACAACTTCCGTTACCACGTGTGGTGGCACAAGGCGCTCATGCATCTCGACATGGGTAACTATGCTGAAGTACTGGAGCTTTATGATCGTGACATTCGCGCCGATAAAACGGATGACTACCGCGACATTGCGAATGCGGCTTCTCTGCTGTCGCGGCTCGATCTTGAGGGAATTGATGTTGGCCAGCGCTGGGTTGAACTGGCCGATCTCTCTGAAAAGCGGGCCACGGATGGTTGTCTTGCATTTGCCGACCTGCACTACATGCTTTCACTTTGCGGGGGTGAGCGACAAGAGGCTGCTGTTGGCCTGATCACGCGCATGTCAAAAGCAAAATCCGAACTCTGTGAAACACAACGCATTATCGCGCACCCGGGCCTGCGCTTGGCCAGGGGCATGCATGCCTTCGCGTCGGGTGAATATGCCAATGCCTGGCTAAATCTGCGCGATGCTCGCGGTGACCTTCAGTCCATCGGCGGCAGTCACGCGCAACGCGATGTATTCCAGCGTGTCTGCATTGAGGCGGCCGTTCGTGGTGGCTATCTTGAGGCGGCAGAAGGACTGCTGTCCGAGCGTTCGGTCCAACGCAATTCCACAATGGATGGCTATGCTTTGCGGCGCCTGGATTTGATCCAGCGTGCCAAACAGTCTGTTGTCTGAGGTCGGCGCGGCTATAGGCTCATGATGACCGCAGCGACCCTCCAAGAACCGGCAAAAAGGCAGCGTGATGTCCGCCTCGACTTCTTCCGTGGCCTTGGCATGTTCATCATCCTGATCGCCCACATCACCAACAATCCCTGGACGCTCTACATACCGGCGCGCTTTGGATTTTCAGATGCCACGGAAATGTTCATCTTCTGCTCAGGCATGGCGTCCGCTATTGCATTCGGCTCGGTGTTCGCGCGCGCTGGTTTCTTCATGGGACTGTTTCGCGTAGTCTTCCGCATCTGGGAAATATACTGGGTTCACATCGCAACGTTTATGCTCACCTTGGCTGCGATGTTTATCATCAACCGCACGGGTCTGTTTTCCCGGGATGAAGTGAGCACACTCAATCTCGTGCCTTTTCTCAAGGCCTCGGGAAATCAAGTCATCGGGCTCTTCACACTGACCTACGTGCCCAACTATTTCGATATTCTGCCCATGTACATTGTCATCCTCGCCTTGCTGCCGGTGATGATGGTGCTGGCCCGAATCAACGTCTATTTGGCACTGACTGCAAGTGTGTTGCTGTGGCTTGTGGCCAACACGACCAACCTCAATCTGCCGGCAGAATACTGGTTCTCCAACAACTCCACGCGGCAGTGGTTCTTCAATCCTTTTGCCTGGCAACTGGTGTTCTTCACTGGTTTTGCGTTCATGTCCGGATGGTTGCCAGCGCCACCACGCAGCCGCAGCCTTGCCATTGCGGCTGTGACTTTTGTTCTGATATCGCTGCCCTTCGCTTGGCATGTCACCATCGGTGAGTTTGATGCCATCAAGACATGGCGCAAGGATTGGCGCATACTCATCGACAAAACTGATTTCGGCTTGTTGCGCTATCTGCATTTTTTGGCGCTGGCCTATCTGGCATGGCTTTCTGCAGGAGCAGCAGGAGAAAATCTGACCCGCACACCTTTCATGCAGGGGCTGTCTCGCATCCTCACCCGTGTTGGCCAACAGTCCCTGGCAGTTTTTGCCTCATCAATTGTGCTCGCCCGTGTTCTGGGTGCTGTTCTCAATGAGCTTGGTTCGGGCTTCTGGGCGTCGTCATTCGTCAATGTGCTAGGGTTCTTCTGCATCTATGCTGTTGCAAACATAGCGGCTTTTTCCAAATCAGAACCCTGGAAGAAGTTGCCCACCAAACTGCAACAACATGTCGAAGCAGACGAGACGCAACGGCCTGCCCCGAAGTTGGTGGTTGTGAAGTAGCATGTTGAACCACCTTCAACGCGAGCAGGTTTCGTCCGAAACCTTGTTCATGCCGGATCAGATTCTCCATGCGCCATTTGTGGATGACATGGCCTCTGATCTTGGCCACCGTGATGTTCCGAGAGTTGCGCGCGCCGTGTTGTTTGGATTTCCATTCGTGTTTTCTATTGTGGTTGCGGTTATTCTTGTGACGGCATTTCAAAGTGACGGCCGGTTCACATTGCCCGAGACATTTCTGATTACACTGATGTCGCTTCTCGCTGGTTGGGAGGCCGTACCAAGTGTAAACGCGATCATCGGTCTTGTCGCGGAACAGAAGTCAAAACCGCTCGCATCGGTGAAAAGTCTGACAGTCGCGGTCCTTGTAACCATCAGGGACGAGGACGCCCATGACGTGATTGCTGGAAAGCTCTCATTGTTGCGTTCACTCCGGCACAATTCCCGCCACAGCTTCGTCTTGCACATTCTCTCTGATAGTACATCGCTGGCCAGGGTTGCGGAGGAGCAACATCTGGTCACAACTGCGTTCCCGCTTCCAGTTTTTCACCATCACAGACCAATCAACGTTGATTTCAAGTCTGGGAACATACGCAACTGGATTGGCAACCATGGTGCAGATTATGACGCATTCATCATTCTCGATGCTGACAGTGAACTTGACCGCAGCACAGCGCTTGCACTTGCAGACTTCCTTTCCGCTGATCCGGCGTGTGGCTTGATCCAGACAACACCCATTGTTTTGCCAGGCAACACGCGCTGGCAGCGCATGCAGTCTATTGCTTCCCACAATTATGGGGGGTTGCAGGGACAGGGTCTCTCAGTCTGGATGGGCGATGAGGCGAATTATTTTGGTCACAACGCCATCATCCGCACACAGGCTTTCGCGTCCTGTGCAGGGCTTCCACGCCTCGCAGGACGCAGCCCTTGGAACGGCCCCATTCTCAGCCATGACTTTGTCGAAGCGGCATTGCTGCGAAGGGCAGGCTGGGCCGTGCGGCTTTTACCCACGACCTTGGGGAGTTTTGAACAGGCTCCCGTTGATGTCATTGCACACCTGGAGCGAGATGCCCGCTGGTGCCTTGGAAACTTCCAGCACAGCCGCATTCTGACCACTGCCGGATTGCACGTTGTGTCGCGGTTTCATTTGATCAGCGGTATTTTCACATATCTATCGAGTGCTTTGTGGTTGGCAACGCTCGTGCTTTGGGCCAGGCTCGACAGCACTCACACCGGCGTTGGAGGCAATCTCGCATCTTTGGCATTTGTGTTGATTGCCGTAAATTTGCTTCTGCCGCGCGTATTGGGCGTTCATCATGCAATCCGGAGCAAGCCAGATCACTCGTGGACTGTCGTCAAAACTGCGATCACCGAGACGCTGTTCTCGTCGCTGTTAGCGCCTTCATTGATGCTGCAACGTGTGAAAATCATCGGGAAGGTATTTGCAAGCCGAAGGCCGAGTTGGGCGCCGTTTGAAAAGTCAACCCGCAGTTTGGTGGACTATTTTGTCTTTCATGGGGTTGAAGTGCTTTCAGGCCTCGGCCTGCTTGCGTCTATCGAGCGCGGTTATCTCACAACCTGGTTTTTGCCCCTCGCGGTGTGTCTCGCGTTCACGCCGCTGATTTCATGGTTTGCCGCGAGCACTGCTCCAGCGTTTGCACACGAAGAATTGAACGCGGCAGCGCCCTTGTGATGATGGTTTCGGCTGTCGTTGCGATAACTCTAGCATTTAAACTTAGAGGTTCATCATGATTTCCCGCCGTTCTGTTATGCTGCTTGCGTTGGCTGCGACCTTCGTACCCTTGCCTGCCCTGGCCCGCGATAGTTTTTCCGATTCCGCATTTGAATCTGCTGCTGCGTCAGGCAAGCCCGTGCTTGTTGAATTTCATGCTGATTGGTGCCCCACCTGCAGGGCCCAGGAGAAAGTTATCAATTCGTTCCGAAACAATCCAGAGTACAAGGACCTTGTCATCCTGCGCGTCAACTTTGACACCGAACAGTCATTGCTGGAGCGCTTTACTGTTCGCCGCCAGAGCACGCTCATTGTGTTCAAAAATGGGGAAGAAGTCGCGCGCGCCGTCGGCGAAACAAGTCCAGACGGCATCAAAAGTCTTGTCAACAAGGCATTCTAAGTTTTCACAATGAAACGGTTTAAAACTTTTGCATTTCTGGCGCTCGCTTTCACATCTATTGCGCCATCTGCCAAAGCTGCGTGCTTCGAGTCTGCTGGCGCTTGCAAGATTGCCGGTGGCAGTTATCACGTGGCCTGGCCTCCCGGTGTGCCGCGTGACAAGACTGTACCCGCTGTTGTGGCCTTGCACAGTTACAAAGGTTCCGGCCTCGGCTTGATCAAAAGCGGCAAGATGGTGAAGGCCATTCTGGCGCGTGGCTATGCTGTCATAACACCGGAAGGAATCAACGGAAGCTGGCAGTTTCGAGGTGGCGGACGCGATGATGTGGCTTTCATTCGGGCCGTGGCTGACGATGCTGCCAAACGTGGCAACATCGCGCGTGGCCGTATGATGTTGGCAGGGTTTTCCGTTGGTGGCTCCATGGTAGCCTATGTTGCCTGCCGCAGCCCCGGCGCTTTCAAGGCCTATGCGCCTGTGTCCGGTAATTTCTGGAAGCCGGAACCACAAAGTTGTGCGGGTCCGGTGAACTATCTGCACACCCACGGCTCCACCGATACCACGATGCCGATTGCCGGGCGCAGTGTTGGCCAAGGCATGCGGCAAGCCAACCTTCTGGAATCAATGGCGAAATTTGCGCGCGCCAGCGGGTGCGATGATGCAGATCAGAAATCCGCAACAACCCGAAGGTGGAAGGGTTGCAGCAGCAGCCTGCGGCTTGTCATGCATCCCGGCGGCCATTCCGTTCCCCGCTCCTGGGCTGGAACAGCACTGGATTGGTTCGCAGGCCTTTGATGTTGGGGACGTTGTTTTTTGCGTTCGTGGCTGGCACATTGACGGTCTTGTCGCCTTGCGTGTTGCCCGTCCTGCCCATGGTGTTGGGCGCTGCGTCTTCCAAAGGCCGCGCAGGCCCGGTGTTTCTGGCATTGGGTCTCACCCTATCATTCGTCACGATCGGCATGTTTGTGGCTCTGTTTGGATTTGCAATCGGTCTGGATGAAGGTGTCTTCCGCCAGGTTGCTGCCGTGCTGATGATTGTTGTCGGCGTTGTGTTGTTGATGCCGGCGATCCAAACGCGCCTTGCCACTGCAGGCGGCCCATTAGGTGGCTGGATCAACGACCGCTTTGCAGGAGACAGTGAAACCGGAAATGGTGGCCCTTTTGGGCTTGGCCTTTTGATGGGTGCAATATGGGCGCCCTGTGTCGGGCCGACATTGGGTGCCGCTTCCGTCATGGCTGCGCAAAGTGAGAACCTTCTTGAAGTCACTTTGACCATGATCCTTTTTGGTATTGGTTCCGCCCTTCCGCTTTTGTTGCTCGGGCTTTTGTCTCGCGAAGTGCTGATGCGTTGGCGTGGCACGATGCTGTCCCTGGGTGGTGGCATGAAGTCAGTGCTGGGCCTGCTGCTGTTGGTCAGCGGGACGCTCGTTCTCAGTGGGTATGACAAGCAAGCAGAAGCCTATCTGGTTGACAAATCACCTGACTGGCTGACGGAACTCACAACGCGCTTTTGAGGATTTGAAATGACAATCACACGTCGCCGTTTTGACAAACCCAGGCCCGTTGCACTCATTCGCGGTGCTGTAGGCCATACACAGTAGACCGGTAACCAGCTGTTATGGCTTCGGGATTTTGGAGCGGGCGAAGGGAATCGAACCCTCGTATGCAGCTTGGGAAGCTGCCGTTCTGCCATTGAACTACGCCCGCGATTTTTTTAACTTAGCGGAAGATGTGCGCTTGCGTCCAGCCTTTGGCACTTCCCAGGCCATGATCATGTCGTCACGTATGACGTGAGCGCCGAGCTTGTAGTAGAATTCCATGGCCTTTGGATTGCGGTCGTAGACTGTCCACATGAGGGACGTGACGCGACGGTCCTTGGCCTTTTCGCACAAGGCCAGCATCAGTTTTTTGCCAATACCCTTGCCGCGAAATTTTGAGCGCACAAAAAAATCCGCCATGTACATGGTTCGCTCCAACGTCCCCATGCTGGCTGACGGAAAATAGAGCAGATATCCGACTGCTTTGCCATTTTGTTCGGCGATCAATCCGGCCCCTCCGTGTTCGAGAAGATCGAGGCGTTTCAGCGCGGCCGTGCCGTCAATTGATTTCGACTTTGCAGCCTTGGTCTCCAAGGACGCAATAAAAAGTTCGAACTCCTCCCACATACGGCCAAGCACGGGATAATCATCTTTGGTGATGGCGCGGATTTTCAAAGATCAAACGACTTAAAGTGCTTCGACAGCTTCAGGCCCTGCTTTTGATAGTTCGAGCCGACCTGGCCATAGACCTTGTCCGGTTTTTCCGTTAGCGGTTCATAGATCAAGCGGCCGATGATCTGGCCGTCTTCAAGAATGAACGGCACTTCGTGGCTGCGCACTTCAAGCACGGCACGGGCCCCTTCGCCGCCTCCAGATGAATGACCAAAACCGGGGTCGAAGAAACCAGCATAATGCACGCGGAATTCACCGACCAACGGATTGAACGGCACCATTTCGGCGGCGTGGGTGGGTGGCACGCGGACGGCTTCTTTGGATGCCAGGATGTAGAACTGGTCGGGATCGAGGATGAGCGACCCTTTTTGCCAAATGGGTTCCCAGTAATCGAGGACTTCCAGCGCATTCTTCTTGTCAACATCCACAAGGGCGGAATGGCGCTTGGCGCGGAAGCCGACGGGACCGTCTTTCACCATGCCCGTAAGATCGACGGTGAGAGCCAGACCACCGTCGACATTGATCTCGCCTGATGCAATGAGTGGATCGACGTTGTGAAGGGCGTGGATGATTGCGTCATTGGCCGCACTGGGTCCTGAGCGAAACCTGATCTGGGACAGGCGCGATCCTTCGCGCGCCAAAATTGAAAAGGTGCGGGGGGAAATCTCGGCATAGAGTGGCCCCCTGTATCCTTCGGGCACCTTGTCGAATTCCTGGGCGTAATCGGTGATGATGCGCGTGAAAATGTCGAGGCGCCCGGTTGAGCTCTTGGGATTTGCCGCAGCTGAAATTCCCGGTGGCAGCGCCAGGCTTTCCAGCAACGGCACAATGTAAACGCATCCCGTCTCCAGAACGGCTCCCTCAGACAAGTTAAACGTATGAAGGGCGACTTGCTCGAGCTTTTCTGCGACGGTCGATTTCGGCCCTGGCAAAAAGGAGGCCCGCACGCGATAGGCCTTCGGGCCGAGGCGCAAGTCAAGACTGGCAGGCTGGATTTGATCGGCGTCAACGGTGCGCGCCAAGAGAATTGTGCCGTTTTGGCAGAGTTCGGATATGGCACGGGCCGTCAAGACGCCCATGGGATAAACTGGCTTGGATGTGAGCTTGGTGATGGGGTCGGTCATGGGGGTCTTTTGGCTGCATCGGCCACTCCGTTGCAAGCGCTCCGTTATGGCAGTGGAAAACCTGCCAAATTCGTCTAAGTTCACAGCCATGTACGAAAAGACAACACGGGGAATCAGGGTGACGGTGCGACCGCAGTTTCTGGATGGCCAATCCCGGCCTGCGGAAGACAAGTATGTTTGGTCCTATACCATCTCGATTGAAAACCATGGACCCGACACCGTGACGCTCCGCTCGCGCCATTGGCACATCACCGATGCCGTCGGATCAAAACAGGAGGTGCGCGGCGACGGTGTTGTGGGCGAGCAACCGACATTGCAGCCTGGCCACAGTTTTCAATACACGTCGGGCTGTCCTCTCAATACACCCTCGGGTGTGATGGTTGGCAGTTACCGCATGGTCACCAGCAAAGGCGAAGAGTTTGACATCGATGTTCCTGCATTTTCACTCGATTCACCTTATGACAGGCGCAGCGTAAATTGATGACTTCACTTTCCACCGAACAGATTCTCGCCACGCTAGTGGCATTCGATACAACCAGTCGCGAGAGTAATTTGCCGCTCATTGAGTGGGTGGAGAGCTACCTTGCTCAGTTTGGTGTTTCCCATATCCGAGTTGATTATGAGGCTCATCGCAAGACCAATCTCTACGCCACGATTGGGCCGGACCAGGCTGGCGGAATTGTACTTTCAGGCCACACCGATGTGGTGCCGGTCGATGGGCAAGAGTGGGCGAGCGAGCCGTTTCACCTTTCTTCGCGTGGTGAGAAACTGTTTGGCCGTGGCACATGCGACATGAAGGGGTTTCTTGCTGTTGCACTTGCAAAGGTTCCACACTTCTTGGCGCAGCCTTTGAAACGACCCATCCACTTGGCGTTCTCATGTGATGAAGAGGTGGGCTGCAAGGGGGTGCGGCCCTTGGTGCAGCACATGCGGGATCACCTGAAGAAACCTGCTGCCGTGATTGTGGGCGAACCCACAAGCATGAGAGTTGTCAACGCCCACAAGGGGGCAACGCGATTTGCAACGGATGTGCATGGCCATTCAGCCCATTCGGCGCTCACAAACAGGGGTGTCAATTCCATCATGGTTGCTGGTGAAATCATTCACGAGATTTCAAAGCTGCGAGAGGAACTGATCGAGATTGGCGATCCGAGTGGCCGGTTTGATCCACCGTATTCAACCATTCATGTGGGCACCATTGCAGGCGGCACTGCACAGAATATTGTACCCCTGCACTGTTCCTTTGGCTGGGAGACCCGGTTGCTTCCGACCGCCGACCGCGAATTCGTACCCCACCGCATCGCCCTGCTGCAGGAGAAGCTTGAACGTGCAATGAAGGCTGTGTCCGCCGAGGCAGGTATTACAACGATCAAGGCGAATGATGTGCCGGGGCTTGCGCCCGAACTCCATTCACCCGCCGAACACCTGGCCCTGCAATGCTCACGCAGCAACGATACCCATGCGGTGTCATATTGCACAGAAGCAGGCCTGTTTCAGGATATTGGAATTCCAACCGTGATTTGTGGTCCGGGCAGTATTGAGCAAGCCCACAAGCCTGATGAGTATGTTGACAACGATCAATTGAAAAGTTGTGAAAATTTTATGGTGCGGCTCGCCGCGACGTGTTGCTAGGGGTTTAAATGATGGCGTCCAAGACGGTGACTGGTTACCCACGCAAGACAAAAGAAGTTGACAACTTTTTCATCACACTCAAGGACGGCACGAAGCTGGCTGCGCGCATGTGGATCCCTACGGATGCTGCCAAGAACCCAGTTCCGGCCCTGCTTGAGTACCTTCCCTACCGCAAGCGTGACGGGACTGTTGTCAGGGACGCGCTGACGCATCCCTATCTCGCGGGGCATGGCTATGCAGCCGTGCGCGTCGACATGCGCGGCAACGGAGACAGCGATGGACTGATGCGGGACGAATACACGCAACAGGAACTTGATGATGCTGTGGAGGTGATTGCCTGGCTGGCGAAACAAAAATGGTGCACAGGCAAAGTTGGCATGTTCGGCATTTCGTGGGGTGGTTTCAATGCGCTTCAGGTTGCGGCTTTGCGACCCCCTGCCCTCAAGGCCATTGTTACGCTGTGCTCTACAGACGACCGTTATGAAGATGATATCCACTATAAGGGCGGAACGCTTCTGAATGAGAACCTGGGGTGGGCAGCAACCATGCTTGCGTACTCATCGCGACCACCGGATCCCAAAATAGTCGGCAGCAAATGGCGCAAGATGTGGATGGAGCGGCTTAAGAACGAACCGTTCCTGCTCATTGACTGGCTGAAACATCCGCATCGCGATGCCTACTGGAAGCATGGATCAATCTGTGAAGACTGGTCGCAGATCAATATTCCAGTGCTGGCTGTGGGTGGGTGGAATGACGCCTACTCCAACGCCATCCCCCGCATGATGAAGAATCTGCGCACCTCGCGCAAAGCGATCATCGGGCCCTGGGCCCATAAATACCCGCATTTTGCTGTGCCAGGCCCGGCCATTGGTTTTTTGCAAGAGATGTTGCGATGGTGGGACAATCACCTGAAAGACCAGGTCACGGGGGTCATGAATGAACCTGACTACCGTTACTATATCATGGATGCCTACAAGCCTGACGCATTACCCGATGCAATTGGCGGACGGTGGGTTGGCGACAGCCACTGGGGGCTCGGCACTATGTCGAGCAAGACTTGGCATTTGACCACACGCGGCATTTCAGCCGACAAGGGAATTGAGCGTGGTTTGTCAATTTCTTCAAAGCAAACGACGGGATTTGACGGCGGCGAGTATTGCATCATATGGCTTGGACCTGAGTTTCCTGGAAACCAACTGCTTGATGACACCCAGTCAATCACATTCGATTCACCTTTGCTGACGGACCATATGGATGTGGTTGGGCAACCGATTCTGGATCTCTCATTCACGGTCAGCAAACCTGTAGCGCATATTGCAATCCGCTTGAACGATGTCTGGCCAAGCGGCGAGGTGTCGCGCATCACCTATCATTTGCAGAATCTGTGCATGCGCGACTCCCGGGAAGTACCCACTGCCTTGGAACCTGGCAAACGTTACCGGATGAAGATCAAGTTGGATGATATCGCTTGGCGCGTTCCCAAGGGGCATCGTCTGCGGGTTGCCATTTCGACCAGCTATTTCCCGATGATGTGGCCGGCACCGGAGCCTGTGACACTGACAGTTTATACTGGCGCTTCGACAATCCAAGTACCTGTGCGAACCCCATCGCCTGCGGACAAGCCCGTCGTCTGGCAAGAGCCCGCGTCTGCTGCGCCAATTGCCATGAAAGAACTGAAAAAGGGTTGGCATAAACGAGACGTCAGCGATGATCCCAAAACAGGGGCACGACGGCTTGAGATTGTCGATGATTTTGGCGAACAAGAGTTGAAACCGCACGGGCTGATCGTTTCGTCTGTGGGGCGAGAGAGCTATTCGATCCTGCCGGATGATCCACTCTCTGCCATCATGGAAACCCATTGGACAGAGGCTCGTAAACGGGGCACATGGGAAACACGGACTGAGACGTTTGGTCGTTTGACGGCCACTGCGACTCATTGGAAAATTTGGGGAAAAATTGAAGCCTATGAGGGCAAGAAATGTGTTTTTACAAAGGAATTCAATGAGGAGATTGAACGTAAGCTACAGTAATCCATTCAGGTTCTTCAGACGTAAGACGGACCAGACCATGTGGAGAATCAATGCTCGCCGTTCATACTTTTCCCGTTGGCACCATGCATAGGTCTGACATGGACCGTGACGAACAGGTGCATATGCTGCGCAAGGTTGCGGAAGTCCGAGACAGGCAGGCCTTTGCGCGACTTTTTGATCATTTTGCACCCCGCGTCAAAAGTTTCATGATGAAAAAAGGCGCAACGGCTGAGCAGGCAGAGGACCTGGTTCAAGAAACCATGATTGCCGTGTGGTCGAAGGCTTCCTTGTTTGTCAGTGACCGGGGATCGGTAGCAACTTGGATATTTACCATAGCCCGCAACCTTCGCATTGACCGCTTGCGGCGTGAGAAGTCGGCGCTTTATTCGGATATTGAAGATTATGATGCGCCGTCAGGCGATGCTTCTGCGGAAGAAACCTTGGGGCGCAACCAGGAGGATGATCTGGTTGCCAAGGCGTTGCTGAACATTCCCGAGGAACAGCGGCAGTTACTGTTCCTTAGTTATGTCGAGGACATGCCGCAAAGTGCCATTGCAGCACAGCTCCAAATCCCCCTTGGCACCGTAAAATCCCGTATGAGGCTGGCATATCGCCGGTTACAAAAACTTCTGGAGACCATGTCGTGACGATTTCCCACCATCTTGATGATGCAACAGTTGTGGCTTTGGCCGCGGGGACATTGCCGGGGGCCTTGGCTGTTGTCGCAGCATCCCACGCTTCGACGTGCCCGGCTTGCCGATCAGCAGTTCGTGTTGCCGAAGGTATTGGTGGAGGGCTGTTGATGGACCAACCCGAAACAGCGGTGTCTGATTTGTGCCGGGCTGCCACACTTGCCAGTCTTGATGGTGCTGGACATGGTGCGCGATCAGAAATGCCTGCCGTTGCGAGTGACTTGCCGCGGCCTTTGGCGAGATTACTCAAGACATCGAACCTCGAAGAGATCAGCTGGAAAATGAAGGGGCCTGGCATTTTTGTGCATGATGTGCCCATGGCGACACGGGCTGACGGCAAGTTGATGATGCTCAAGATCGCGGCTGGTCGTTCCATCCCCGAACATGGTCATGGCGGCGAAGAACTGACTTTGGTCCTCAAGGGTGCGTACTCGGACAAGTTTGGCCGGTTTGGCGCAGGCGATATCGCTGATCTCGACGAGGAATCAGAACACACGCCGGTGACCGACCCCGTTGAAGGATGCATTTGCGTGATCGCCATCGAATCGCAAACGAAGTTCAAGTCTTTCTGGGCGCGGTTGGCGCAACCTTTTGTCGGGATCTGATGGCTCTACCGTGGCAGGTGGTTTGGGTCACGGGCGCATCTTCCGGGATTGGTGCAGCAGTCGCGCGGCAACTCGCTGATGCTGGTGTCAAGGTTGCAACAAGTGCCCGACGGAAAGAACTGCTAAACCAGCAAGCGCTTCAGAGTCCCATGATTTATCCATACCCTCTCGATGTGACAGACGCGGTGGCCGTCGCTGACACATTCAGGCAGATAGAGAAGGACATTGGACCCATTGATCTGATTATAGCGGGCGCAGCGCTATATAAACCTGTTGCCGCCAAAGACATCAATCCCAAGGACTTCGATGCAATGTTTCGGGTAAACTATCTTGGCGTCATCAACATGCTTGCTGCAGCCCTTCCTGTCATGAGGACGCGCCGCAAGGGACATATATCATGGATCGCATCGGTTTCAGGTTATCGTGGCTTACCCAAAGCGGCGGCTTACGGACCTACCAAGGCGGCTCTCATCAATCTTGCGGAAAGCCTGAAACCGGAACTTGAAGCTGACAACATCACCATCAGCGTCATCAACCCGGGGTTTGTCAAAACACCAATGACGGCCGACAATGATTTCAAAATGCCATTTCTGATGGATGTTGAAGATGCAGCGCAAAAAACCATCGCTGGATTGTCAAAAGGTGCTTTCGAGGTTGCTTATCCCACACCTTTTGTTGCCATACTCAAAATCGCTCGTGTGTTGCCCTATCAATTTTACTTTTTCCTGATGCGGCGGCTGGATCAGAAATAGAGGGTCAAGCCGGCTTGCGAAGTTTGTAGATTCCGACGTCGATAATGCCTTCTGAAAAACCCGCTTCACAGTAGCACAGGTAGAGCTTCCACATGCGGCGGAAGCGCTCGTCAAAACCCAAGGGCTGGATCTTCGGCCATGCCGCCTCAAAACGTTGGTGCCACAGCCTTACTGTTTCCGCGTAGGACTGACCAAAGCACTCGATTTTTTCCAATAGAAGTCCGGCGCGACTGGCCTGTTCGCGCATGATGTCCTTGGTGAGCAACATGCCACCTGGAAAAATGTAGCGCTGGATGAAATCGACGCCGTTTTTGTAGGCATCGAAGTTGTTCTCCAGTATTGTAATTCCCTGAATGGCCGCAACACCACCCGGCTTCAAGCGGTCAAACAGGGTGCGGAAATACGTTGGCCAATGAGCTTCGCCAACCGCTTCAATCATTTCCACTGATGCAATCGAGTCGAAGACACCCCGGGTGTCACGATAATCCTCGAAATGAAATGTACAGCGCTCGTTCAGATTCAGGCGTGCGATGCGGTCTTGGGCAAATTTCAATTGCTCGGCTGACAGCGTGATGCCGCGCACACTTGCGCCAGACTTTCCTGCCTCTTCGGCAAACCCACCCCAACCGCAGCCAATTTCGAGTATGTCCTTGTCTGGTGCCACTTCAGCTGCCTGCATGACGCGCTTCAGTTTCAGACGCTGGGCCGCTTCGAGACTGTTGGTGGTGCTGTCAAAAATTGCCGATGAATAGCTCATGGTGTCATCCAGCCACAGCTTGTAAAACTCATTTCCCAGGTCATAGTGTTCGGCAATGTTGTCTTGCGAGCCGGCTTTGGTGTTATCGCGGCTGCGATGCCACAGCTTGTCGATAAAACCCGGATGGAAAACACCCGTCGACGCCTTGTCAAAGCCGGATCGGTTTTGGAGGTAGAATTTGAAGAGTTTGGTGGGATCAGAGCTCTCGATGTCACCCGCCATATAGCGTTCAAAGAATCCCAGTTGGGCCCGCTTAATTGATGCCCAGATCACGCTGAAATTTTTGAACCCAATATCAGCGTCGATGCCGTTGCCCTTGCGGCCCAGCGTGACGACGCGTCCAGATGGTAGTGTCGCCGTCAGCGAACCCGTGATGTCTGATGGCAACAAGCGGGTCGCAACAGCAACAATCAAACTATCCAGAAGTCCGTTACCCATCGTGTCCACCCCTTACTGACTGTGCAGCTTGAGGCCCTTTTTCCAAAGTTTCAAGGCCTCCCAATGTATTGCGACTACGACTTTCAGAGTCATCAAGGGGAGACCAAAAAAAACACGAACAAGCTGGACATTGGAGAGTGGTTTTCGTTTTCCTGCAAAAAATGCGTTGAGAAGAGGGCCCTCCGCTGTTGACAGTGCCACGCCCAGAGATACCGATTCAACCGGTTCCGTGGCCCGCAATGTGTAGTTTCCGTCGACGCCGTTGAAGGGTGAAACGCGGAAGACTTTTTCAGTCTTGTGGACGTTGATGTCGGCGGCTTGGAGAAGCGGGGTAACATAGCAGTGACGTCCCCCAAAGGTGTTGTGCACCTCATAGATTGTCATGCGCGTGTGACCATCCGCATCCATGGCAAAATAAGTGGTCAGTGGATTGAATCCGTAACCAAGTATCCTTGGGTACGCGAGAATATAAATGCGGTGGATAACACCAGCACCACCTGCTGCATTTACTTTTGCCCAGGCGAATTCTGAAATCGTGCGGCCATCTTTCTCACCATGGTCGGCATCGCGAATGGAAAACAGATTCCAGGAATTGTAACTCATCAAACTTGGAACTTCCTTCCGGGTCAGTGCGTCAACGTCGATCAAAACAGCAGCAACGTCATAGTTTAACACATGTACGACGGGCCGGAGTCGGCGGTGGGTGACGGTGCCGAAGTAGATCGCATTGTGCGTACGGTTCACTCAGCAACCTCGGTGATTGCGACTGTTGCTGGCGGGGCAACAGGTTTGATTACAATCCGGCTTGATGGATCTTTGACGGACCATGGCCTTGATAGCCCACCGAGCTGTTCGGCAACTGCCAGACCTGCCTGCAGCCCGTCCTCATGGAAGCCTGCCCCAAACCAGGCTCCTGCAAACCACGTGCGGTTGCGCCCTTGGATGTTCCAGAGATTTTGTTGCGCCCTTCGGGTTTCAGGGGTGAAAACTGGATGGCGATAAACCAGTTCACGGTCCACCGTCTCTGGTGCCGGCTCGCGAGCGGGGTTGAGAGAGACGAAGTGTTGTTCGGGCGAGTCGAGTTTCTGCAATGCATTCATCCAGTAGGTCACGCTAATCTGGCCTGCTTCAGCTGAACCGTCATAGTTCCAGGCCGACCAAAAGCGGCGCCCCTTGGGCATCAACCGTTGGTCGCGGTGCAATAGGACACGATTTTCGCAAGTGGCGAAGGTGGACAAAAGAGCGTCTTCCTCGTGGCTCGGATCAGCCAGAAGCCCCAATGCCTGATCGCCATGGGTTGCAATCACAACATGATCGTAACTTGAGGTGCTGCCATCTGCAGTGGTGACTACGACACCTGATGGCCCTCGCATGACTTGAGCTACCTCTGAATCCATGCGCACTGTGAACTTGCTGTCTTCGACCAACTTGCGAACGTATTCACGTGACCCACCCCTGACTGTCTGCCAAAGCGGACGATCACCAAGCATGAAGAGCTTATGGTTGGCGAAAAAATCGACAAAGGCGCGGAACGGATAGTCAGCTATCGCGTCCGTCCTTGTTGACCAAATAGCACCCGCGATTGGGAGAATATGGTGATTCACAAACGCTGACGAATAATTGTAGTGCTTCAGATACTGACCAAGTGTCATGTCATGGGGCGCGAATGGCGCACGCGCTTCGGCGGTCTGGTAGAACCGCACCAAATCTGCGATCATTCGCCAATGGGATGGTGCCAGCCACTGCCGAGCTGTGCCCATCATGGTTGCCAAGCTGTGACCACTGTACTCCAACTGACTGCCCTTTAGCGATACTGAAAAGGTCATGCGGGTATCGGTCATTTCGACATCGAGGTAGTCCATCAAGGCCGTGAAGTTTGGATAGGTCCACGTGTTGGAGACGATGAAGCCAGTGTCCACAGGCACGCGCTGACCGCTAGTCAGTGTTACGTCGACAGTATTGCTGTGTCCGCCGAGGCGAGAACTAGCTTCATAGATTGTCACATCATGGCTCTGGGACAAGAGCCATGCGGCGGATAAGCCGGATATTCCAGACCCAATCACGGCGATTTGAAGAGGACGCAAAGATTATTCCTTTTTAGTAGCTGCATCGCAGCATACGACAAATCGGACGGTTTTGGATCAATTTGCGACTTGGTTTCCCCGAAATAAAATTTGACGTCTCTAAGGTCTCATGCGAGTTTAATTGAGACTTCGCTGTTCTGGCGAACAAAAGATTGCCGCAAATGGCAAAGGGAGTGTGATGACACGGGCGAGCAGTTGCTGGACTTGTCGCGGTGTTTGAGTATCCGTTCTCGTATAATCATCAAATGTCTAGGAGAAACACATGACTGAATTTGAATTCAAACTGGCGCAAGCCAAGAAGGCTGTGACGCTGGGCAAGCTGTCGCGTCGCGACTTTATGCAATACGCCATGGCCGGCGGCATGACGTTGGCTGCTGCTGGCACGCTGTTCACGCAAGCTGCGCGCGCCCAGGCCAAGCCCGGCGGTCACTTCCGCGCGGGTCTCGGCCATGGTGCCACAACCGACTCCATGGATCCTGCCAAGTTCGCAAACGGCATGGACTTCGCCTGGGGTAAGGGCCTTTCGGGCGCGCCGCTGGTCCGCATCAACCAGAAAGGTGGCGTTGATCCCTATCTCGCCGAAAGCTTTGAGCCTTCTGATAGTGCCAAGAAGTGGGTCTTCAAGATTCGCAAAGGTGTCACCTTTCACAATGGCAAATCACTCACAGCGGAAGACGTGGTTGGAACCATCAACTACCACAATGGCGCGGACTCAAAGTCGCCCGGCAAAGCCTATTTGACTGGCATCAAGTCTGTCAAAGCAGATGGTCCAGACACGGTGGTCTTTGAGCTGAACGGTGGCGACGCCGGATTCCCGGCCAACCTCGCCAACTACCAGTTCCCTATCCTCGCTTCGGCCGACGGAAAAGTTGACCTCAGCGGCAATGGTGCTGGTGCCTACATCCTCGATGGTTTCGAGCCGGGTGTCCGTGTGCACTTCAAGAAAAATCCGAACGCATTCGCGCCTGGCAATTTCGACGAAGTGACACAGCTTTCCATCATCGACCCGGCGGCGCGTACCAATGCTTATCTCGCTGGCGAAGTGGACTTCATCGATCGTGCTGACCTCAAGACCATTGATCTCCTGAAGTCTGCACCTGACACCGCACTTTATAACGTTTCGGGTTGGGAACAGTTGACGGCTCCGATGTTCGCGGACACGGCCCCCTTCGATAAGGTCGAAGTGCGCCAAGCCTTAAAGTGGGCTATCAACCGCCAGGAACTCGTGGACAAGGTGCTGTTCGGTTACGGCAAGCCTGGCAACGACAACGGGCTCGCAGCCACAATGCAGTTCGCTACAACTCCTGAGCCCGTTTATTCCTACGACCCAGAGAAAGCGAAGTCGCTGCTCAAGAAGGCTGGCATGGAAAATCTCACGGTTGACCTTTCGGCAGCTGATGCAGCATTCGCAGGATCAGTTGATGCCGCATTGTTGATGGCGGAGCATGCCAAGGCCGCCGGTATCACCATCAACGTTGTGCGCGAGCCCAACGATGGATACTGGAGCAACGTCTGGCTCAAGAAGTCCTGGTGCCACTGCTATTGGGGTGGCCGCCCCACGGCGGATGCCATGTTCAGTGTGGCCATGGCCGCTGACGCGCCATGGAACGACACGAAGTGGAAGAACCCTCGCTTCAATGAGCTGCTTCTGACAGCCCGTAGCGAAACCGACGATCCAAAGCGTGCTGCGATGTATGCCGAAATGCAGCAGATCCTGCACGATGATGGTGGCTGGATGACTCTGATGTACGCCAACTATGTGGGCGCGATGTCGACCAAGATCGGCCACGGCGAGTTCAACTCCGACCTCGACAGCGACGGCGGCTATATGTACGACCGTTGGTGGTTCGTATAAGTTCTCACAATATTACAACTGGAACCCCGCCTTTGCTGGCGGGGTTTTTGTTTGCGCTGTGCCGAGGGTCTGCTAGCATCGTTCACAGTTGAGCCAAAAGAAGCTCACAGATAAGTTGGGAAGGACGAAATTTGCACCCGGTTTTGAAAACGGTTTTGCAAAGACTTGGGTTGGGATTGCTGACGCTGCTGGCGGTGTCTGTCATCATCTTCTCGTCACTTGAATTGCTGCCCGGCGGATTTGCAGAGGCCATGCTCGGCCAAAGTGCCACGCCCGAAACGGTCGCTGTGTTCAACAAGGAACTTGGCCTGGATCGACCCGCAACCACCCGGTATTTTGAGTGGATTATTGGCGCACTCACTGGTGACTTCGGACGATCATTTGCCGGTGCCGGCAGGGGATGGGGATCGGCGGATGTCCGGTACGTCTCCGACATTATCGGTCCGCGGCTTCTAAACACATTCTTCCTCGCAGCGATGACAGCCATCGTGGCGGTGCCAATTGCGCTGGCGCTCGGGCTTCTGTGCGCATTGTACCGCAACAGCTGGTTTGACCGCATCGCCAACGCGACAACACTCACGACCATCGCGTCTCCTGAATTTTTCGTCGCCTATATCCTGGTGTTTTTCCTTGCCGTGAAATTGCGCTGGTTCCCACCGCTTTCAACAGTCTCTCCAACAACGCCATTTGGTGAACACCTCTACAAAGCTGTATTGCCTGCTCTCACGCTGACACTCGTCATCGTGGCACACATGATGCGCATGACACGTGCCTCAATCATCTCGCTCCTGTCGAGCCCCTATATCGAAATGGCCAAGCTCAAAGGCTTGTCGCCAAAACAGGTCATCCTCAAGCATGCATTGCCCAATGCCTGGGCGCCAATTGCCACGGTCATTGCGTTCAATCTCGCTTATCTGGTGGTGGGTGTTGTTGTTGTCGAAGTGGTGTTCACCTATCCCGGCATCGGGCAGCTGATGGTGGATTCCGTCAGCAAGCGCGACATGCCCGTGGCCCAAGCCTGCGCGCTGATTTTTGCCGCTACCTATATTCTCCTGAACCTTTTGGCTGACATCGTGGCCATCGTCACCAATCCACGGCTCTTGCACCCCAAATGACCACTGAGAACACAGGCGTCCGCACAATGCGCACGCGCCGCAGTTTTGCGCAGAACGTCTGGCGCACGCTGAGCTCGGCTCCACCGACGGCCATTTTTGGAATGATCGTCATCGCAATCTACGCCTTTTGTGCGCTGTTCGCACCGTGGATCGCGCCTTATGGCGAGGCGGAAATTATCGGGAAGCAGTACCAATCTTCGTCTTGGCAGCATTGGTTCGGAACGGACCAGATCGGGCGCGATACGTTCTCCCGCGTCATCTATGGCGCACGCAACACGATTGGAATTGCGCTGATTACCGTGCTGATCTCATTCTTCATCGGTGGCATCCTTGGCATCTATGCGGCGGTTACACGCGGTGTTCTGGATCAGGTGCTGAGCCGCATCGTTGATGTGCTCATGTCGATCCCGGTTCTCATCTTCGCGCTTATGCTGCTCGCCATGGCCGGAAAGTCGGTGTGGAATCTTATACTCATCCTCGCTGTGCTCGATTCCACGCGCGTTTTCCGTCTGGCGCGGAACACGGCGCTGAGTGTGGCTGTCCAGGATTTCGTCGAGGCTGCGCGCCTCAGGGGCGAAGGCCTGTGGTGGGTCGTGATCCGCGAAATCGTGCCCAATATCCTGCCGCCACTGATCGCCGAGTTCGGACTGCGCTTCTGCTTCGTGTTTCTGACGATCTCGGCCCTATCGTTCCTCGGCGTTGGCATCCAGCCGCCGACAGCGGATTGGGGGTCGATGGTCGCAGAGAGCAAGACACTCATCACTTTTGGCAAACCGCAACCGCTCATTCCGGCGGCAGCGATTGCGCTTCTCACTGTAGCTGTCAACTTTGTCGTCGACTGGTTCTTGCACAAGACATCGGGGTTGCGCGATGAAAAGTGATCGCAAGCGCATCAAGGGCACGCCGTTGGTGCAAATGCGCGGCGTGAAAATCGATGGTTTTTCAGATGATAAATGGCATCCGATCATCAAGGGCATTGATCTCGACCTGAAGCGCGGCGAAGTGCTGGGGCTGATCGGTGAATCAGGTGCGGGCAAGTCCACACTGGGTCTTGCAGCGATGGGCTATACCAAGCCCGGCTGCCGAATTTCGGCGGGGTCTATCAGTTTTGATGGTATAGATTTGGTCTCTGCAAAGCCGAGTTTCCTTCGCTCCTTCTGGGGATCACGCGTCACGTATGTGGCGCAAAGTGCTGCAGCGTCATTCAACCCGGCGCACCGCTTGATGGAACAGGTGGTAGAGGCCACGGTCAATCATGGCATTTCCGATGAAGCCGCAGCCATCAAAGATGCGAAGGACCTGTTCCGCCGCTTGCAGCTGCCCAATCCCGACACGATCGGTGACCGCTATCCGCATCAGGTATCGGGTGGACAGTTGCAACGCGCGATGACAGCGATGGCGATGTCTTCACGACCTGACCTCATTGTGTTTGATGAGCCTACGACCGCACTTGACGTGACCACACAAGTTGAAGTTTTGGCTTCGATGCGCCGGATCGTCGAGGAATTTGACACGGCGGCCATCTATATCACGCATGATCTTGCCGTGGTGGCGCAGATGGCGCACCGGATCATGGTGTTGCGCTACGGCAATCTTGTCGAGCAGGCTGAAACGCGCGCGATGCTGAAGGCGCCGACACAAGACTATACAAAATCGCTATGGGCGGTGCGGAGCCTGGAGAAGCCGGAAGACCATGGCACTGACATTGTATTGAAGGTTAGCGGGATTGACGGTGCCTATGGCGGCGGCATCAAGGTTCTGGACAATGTATCCGTCAACATTCCGCGTGGCCGCACGGTTGCTGTGGTTGGCGAGTCAGGCTCTGGCAAGTCCACATTGGCGCGGGCAATCACCGGGTTGCTACCGATCAGCAAGGGCGAGATTTCGTTCAATGGCAAGGTTCTGCCGCCACGCCTGCAGGACCGTGACCGCAAGACGCTGCAGCAAATCCAGATGATTTACCAGTCTGCCGATACAGCACTCAATCCCCGCCAAAAAGTGCGCGACATCATCGGGCGGCCGCTGGAATTCTACCATGGTCTCAAGGGCTCTGTGCAAGAGAGGCGCGTTGAAGATTTGCTCGAAGAGATCGAGCTTGACGGAAGTTTCGCGGACCGTTTGCCGGGCGAATTGTCTGGTGGACAAAAACAACGGGTTTCAATTGCACGAGCCCTTGCAGCCAAACCGGAAGTCATCATCTGCGATGAAGTGACATCGGCACTGGATCAAATCGTGCAGGAAGAAATCCTGAAGCTGCTGATGAAGTTGCAGAAGGACACGAATGTCACCTACTTGTTTATCACACACGATATCGCCACGGTACGGGCGATTTCGGACGAGATTGTGGTGATGTACAAGGGACAGGTGGTGCAGCAGGGACTGAAGTCAAAGGTGCTCAATCCACCTTATCCGGCATACACAGAATTGTTATTGTCGTCGGTTCCACAAATGGATCCAGACTGGCTCACAAAGTTGTTGAAACAGCGAGCTGCCAAGGCTTAAGCCCAGCGAGAAACGTTGCGGCGCTGTCGGCGATTCGGTTTTTTTCTTCGATACTGAACTTGTCGTAAACCCGGCAGATATTTGCCATGCGGGGGTTTCTGGAGAATCGCTTTTGGTGGCGCGCGATGAAATCCCAATATAGTGCGTTGAATGGGCAAGCCTTTTCGCCGGTGCGCTGTTTGACGTCATAGGCACAGGATTTACAGTAGTCGGACATCTTGTTGATGTAGTTGCCGCTTGCGGCATAGGGTTTGGAGCCCAGCAAACCACCATCGGCGTGCAATGCCATGCCAATTGTGTTGGGCATTTCGACCCAATCAAAAGCATCAATATAAACCGCCAAGTACCATTCATGCACTTGCTTGGGGTCAAGGCCGGCGAGAAGGGCGAAATTGCCCGTCACCATCAGTCTTTGGATATGATGGGCGTAGGCTTCATCGCGTGTCTGCTTTACGCAATGGTGGATGCAGTTCATTTGGGTCTCTGCGGTCCAGTAAAAGTCTGGCAGGTCCCGATGTGCGTCCAAGGCATTGGCGTTCACATAGTCTGGCATTTTCAGCCAATAGATTCCCCTGATGTATTCCCGCCACCCAATGATCTGCCTGATGAAACCTTCAGCCGACGCCAAAGGCACGCTGCCTGCCTTGTAGCGCTCCTCCACTTGCCGGCACACTTGCAAAGGATCGAGCAAACCAATGTTGATGTAGCCTGAGAGAAGCGAGTGATGGAGAAACGGTTCGCCTTCCAACATCGCGTCGTGGGTTTCTCCAAACCGTGGCAGCGCCTGATCGAGGAAATACCTGAGTGCGTGTTGCGCCTGTTCTTCTGTCACCGCAAACCAGAAAGGCTCCAGGGCTCCGAAATTTTGGCCAAAGCGGCGTTCGGTGAGTGCAATGATATTACGTGTTATGGCGTCAGGTTCAAACTGAGGTGGACGGGGCATGAACAATTCACCCTTGGCAGGTTTGCGGTTCTCGGAATCATAGTTCCACTTTCCGCCTTCGGGTTGATCCCCATTCATCAGCAGCCCAGTTTGATGCCGCATGTCTCGATAGAAATACTCCATGCGCATCGCCTTGCGACCTGCCGCCCACTGGCGGAATGCAGCGTGGTTACAAATGAAGCGATTGTCCTCCAGCTGTTCAAAGGCGGATAGAGCTTCCCGCAGGCGCCATTCGGCAGGCTCGGTCATGACGACTTTGGAGATGCCGTGCCGGGATTTGGCGCGATTGATTTCACAAAATAGCGAGCCCGTGTTGCCGACATCTTCGAGCTGCACATAGTCGACGCGCCAGCCCTCTTTGCGCAACTGCTCAGCAAAATGGCGCATGGCCGACAGCACAAACACCAGTTTCTTCTTGTGGTGGCGGGCATAGGCGGTTTCATCAGCAACTTCGGCCATCAGAACAATGTCGAGTACCTTATTGCCCATGCGCAGGCTGGACATGCGAGTTGTCAACTGGTCCCCCAGAATGACAATAAGAGATTGATCCAGCTTGTTCATTGACCGTAATACGGTTGGGGCGGCCTGGGAGATTTCATGACGACACCGGTTATTATGTGGTTCCGACAGGATTTGCGGATCAATGACAATGCCGCACTTGCGCTTGCGTCGGCAGCAGGGCCCATCATACCCGTCTACATTCTTGATGACGAGACGCCAGGGGAGTGGCGCTGGGGCGGTGCCAGTCGCTGGTGGTTGTACAAGTCGCTAGCTTCCCTTTCAACCAAAGTGCCCTTGGTATTGCGGCGCGGTCGCGCAGACGACGTTTTGCATGCCCTGATAAAGGAATCAGGTGCGGGGAGTGTGCATTTCACCCGTGACTATGCGCCGTGGTCGGGTGAGCTTGAAGCGCGTATCAAATCTCTTTGCGATGAAATGAATGTTGGCTGTCACCGATATGGCGGATTTCTGCTGCACGAGCCGGAGAGCATTCGTAATGGCTCTGGCAGTTTCTTCAAGGTCTACACGCCATTTTCGCGGGCGTGTTTTGGCAAAGGCGAACCGCGCCCGCCAAAGGGGGCGGCACAATTCAGTATGGCGACGGAAACCGTTGCAACTGAAAAACTCAACGACTGGCACTTGCTCCCCACGCGACCGAATTGGGCCGGTGGACTTGCGGATGCGTGGCAACCGGGCGAAGAGGGTGCGCAATCACTATTGCGACAGTTTCTTGATACGGGTCTTGCTGATTATGCCGATGGACGGGATCGCCCCGACAAGCCTTTTACGTCGCGGTTGTCAGCGCATTTACACTGGGGCGAGATCAGCCCTATCCAAGTGTGGCACGCTGCGCGCGTGGCGATGAACAAAGCCAGTGGACGGCTGGACCGCAGCGGTGAGAAATTCCTCAAGGAAATTCTTTGGCGCGAATTTGCCTATCACCTCCTGCATCACGTCCCAACTTTTCCGGATCAGCCTTTCAGGGAAGAGTTTTCTGATTTTCCGTGGGCCGATGATGTTGGTTCCTTGCAGCGTTGGCAAAGGGGCCAAACGGGTTATCCCATTGTGGATGCCGGCATGCGCGAGTTGTGGGCCACCGGCATTATGCACAATAGAGTGCGTATGATTGTTGCATCGTTTCTGGTGAAAGACCTGCTGGTGCCCTGGCAAATGGGAGAACGCTGGTTCTGGGATACGCTGGTGGATGCCGATATCGCCAGCAATTCAGCCAGTTGGCAATGGGTAGCGGGATGTGGGGCGGACGCTGCACCTTATTTTCGCGTGTTCAATCCCGTGCTGCAAGGTTTCAAATTTGATCCACAGGGTGATTATGTGCGGCGCTGGGTGCCGGAGTTACGCGATGTGCCCACTGAGCATGTTCATGCGCCATGGGACATGGACGTGCCGCCTGCAGCTTATGCGGCGCGGATGGTTGATCATGGTGGTGCCCGCGACCGGGCCCTTGCAGCCTACAAATCTCTCAAGAAGGAAAGTGCGTCATGAAAATTATCGCCATCAGCGGTGCCTTGCGGAAAGCATCAACAAATACCGGATTGCTCCGTGCACTGATGGATATCGCCCCGTCCACTATTGCGATTGAGCTCGTCACGTTGCATGGCATTCCATTATATGACGGCGACGTTGAGGCGGCGGATGGCAAGCCTGCTGCGGTCAAGGAATTGGATGCCCGTATTCGCGCTGGGGATGGCGTGGTGATTGCCACGCCGGAGTACAATTTCTCAGTGCCTGGCGTTCTGAAGAATGCGACAGACTGGCTATCGCGGGGCGGCTCGCCTTTCAAATGGAAACGTGTGGGCGTCATTGGTGCGGCGGATGGGCCGCTCGGAACGGGGCGATCACAGTATCACTTGCGCCAAAACCTACAGGCGTTGGAAGCCATTGTCATGCCGAAGCCAGAGTTTTTTGCCGGGAATGCAAGCCAGAAGTTTGATGCGCAAGGTAATCTGACGGATGATGACAGCCGCAAGCGACTGCGAGCGTGGATCGAGGCTTTCGGACAGTGGGTAAGCGAAAGGCCCTAACCCTGCTGTTCCTTGTCAGTCAGTTGCTGCCACGTGTTTGGCTGTGACAACATCTGTTGGAGATAGGCGAGGTTCTTTTCGATCTGATCAGGTGGCAGATCTTCGCTGGCAATTTTTCGAGCCTCATCGAAGCGACCTTGGAGTCCAACAACAAGAGCCAGATTCTGACGCACGCGCGGAACGTCTTTTGAACCCGGCTGGGCCAAAGACTTGCGCAGCAGTTTTTCTGACTGCGGCAGTTGCCCCTCCAATGCATAAGACATGGCGAGATTGTTGGTGACGGACACGTCGTCCGGTTTCATCTTGAGGGCAACAGCGTATTTCTGGCGGGCGATTTCATAGCGTCCCTGCTGGTCGTAAGCTGATCCCAGAGCTGAGAATACTTGATAAGTCGCACCAGGTGCTGCCGCAGACTTCTCGAGGGCGTCGATCGCCTCAGATGTATTCCCACTGATGAGGAACTGCTTGCCAAGCTGGCCCTGAACTTCGCCATCCTGAGGATGTTTTGCGGCAAGGGTTCGCAACACTTGCTTCTTGGCATCGATCTGGCCCAACTTTTCAAGATTGGCCGCATAATCCAGACCGACCTGCACATTGCCTTGATCAGCTGCCCATTTCTTGGAGAGTTCTTCAGTGCGTTTGAATGATGGCTGATCGCCACTTGTACTTGCGGTTGACATGGGATCAGCATCGAGCCCTGCCGTTTGCTTCTGGCATGCTGCCAAACTCATCGCGGCCAAGGAAACTGAAGCTGCAACCAGCGTTTTTCTGAGCAGCACAACGGGCTGAGCAATCATCGATGAGTACCCCAAGTCTTAACAATTCGTTTGAACGACCATGCCCCTCCAATCGTCAATAAATCATTAACCATGACGTATCAGGACAGGAGTTTTCGAAATGGAGTTCTCATGATTGATGCACGCACAGTGCTTCTCGCACGCAGTGGAAAAAAGACTTTGCAGATCCACGTTGTGACACCTGCCACTCTGAAATCCGCACTGAAAAAATCCGGACGGACTGTTCAGGTGTTTGCGGCAACGACTGGCTTTGCAGCTTCACCCATGGAGGTTTTACTGGCGCCCGACGGCAAAGGTGCGTTGAGCGCTGTCTATGTTGGCGCGCCCCTTCCCCACTCCGAACCATTCCAACTCGGCTCGCTCGCGAGCAAGTTGCCCCCCGGACATTATGCCTTTGGATTACCCTTTGAGCACGCGGCGCATACAGCGCTTGGGTGGTGCCTTGAACTCTATCGATTTGACCCCCATCGGCGGACCAGCATTCGAGCGGTTACACTGGAATGCCCTCGCGGTGTTGATCGTGAGTCCATTGTTCAACAGGCAAATGCCACATTTCTAGTGCGCGATCTCATCAATATGCCAGCCAACATTCTTGGCCCGGACAAACTCGAGAAGGAAGCGCTGCACGTCGCCCGCAAATTCAAGGCGCGCGCCGCCGTCATCAAGGGTGAAAAACTCAAGCGCGGTTTTCCACTCATCCACGTCGTGGGTGCCGCGGCAGAACAGTATCCGCGATTGGTTGACTTCTCCTGGGGCAATCCGCGACATCCGAAGGTCACGCTTGTTGGCAAGGGTGTTTGTTTTGATACGGGCGGACTTGATATCAAACCTGCCAGTGGCATGTTGCTGATGAAGAAGGACATGGGCGGTGCTGCCACTGTGCTTGGACTTGCCCAACTCGTCATGGCTGCAAAACTGAAGTTGCGCTTGCGCGTGTTACTGCCGATCGTCGAGAACTCCATCTCTGATGAAGCGTTCCGGCCTGGTGATGTTTTCAAATCACGAAAGGGACTAACGGTGGAGATCGGCAACACAGACGCTGAGGGACGGTTGATCCTTTCTGATGCGTTGGCTTTCGCAGATGAAGAATCACCAGAATTGCTGATTGACATGGCGACGTTGACGGGGGCTGCGCGCGTGGCGCTGGGACCAGATCTGCCGCCATTCTACACGGACGATGACCAGTTGGCTCTGGCGATTCACAATCACGGAGCTACCGAAAACGATCCTGTCTATCGATTGCCGTTGTGGCGTCCCTATCATGCGATGATTGAGTCTCCTGTTGCGGATATCAACAATTCTGGAGCTGGCGGATTTGCGGGTTCGATCACGGCGGCGCTGTTTTTGCGGAAATTTGTTGAGAAAGCCAAACACTATGTGCATTTTGACATCTTTGGCTGGGTGCCGACCAGCAAGGCCGGCAGGCCCAAAGGCGGCGAAGCCCAGGTCATGCGGGCTGTCTTTTCGCTGTTGAAAAATCGATATGGCAAATAGGTTGCAACTGCGCGGCGTTCGGGCAAAATGGAACGGACCCGTAACGATCGGATTGCAACACCATGGTTCAGCCCCTGTCCGTCGCCCATGCGCTTACGCTTTGGCATGACGTCAATCTTGCACAGGTTCTCGAAGATGAGCCTGATCTTTCGATGCGGCAAATGACGATTTTGTTGACCGTCTATATGGAAGCACCGCCGCACACGGTGCGCGGGCTTGCAACCAAACTTGGCGTCTCCAAGCCGGTTATCACCCGGGCCCTCGATACGATGGGGAAAGCCGGACTTTTGACACGACGGCGCGATGACACTGACAAGCGTAATGTATTGATCAAACGAACTGTCAAAGGTGCACTGCATGTTGAGCGATTTGCCGACATCATTGTTGCGAAGTCGGGGGCGCTATGACTAACCTTGATCAACGCATCCATGCGTATCGTGCTGATCTCGCATCTGTGGCTCTGCGGGAAGAAGTTGAAGCACTGCGATATGTTCAAGGTGTTACGTCATCAAGTGAGTGTGCCCCTCGCCAATGTTCATGCCGCGCCGTCCGAAACTGCAATTCAGATTACGCAAGCGCTGATGGGTGAGACCGTGCATGTGTTCGAAGTGCGCGACGGGTGGGCGTGGGTGCAACTTAACGAGGATGGCTATGTCGGGTATGTGCGCGAGCGCGACTTGACTGCGACGATCACCACTTCAACCCATCGCGTTTGTGTTGCTTCTACCATCCTGTTTCCAAGTGCTGACCTGAAATCCCAGCCTGTGAAACATCTGACATTCAACAGCACATTGCGCGTTGCCGGAACAACTGGGGACTACCTGGAACTGGCGACCGGCGGTTTTGTTTTGGCGCGTCATGTTTCTGAATTATCCGCATTCGACCCCAATTTCGTTTCGGCAGCAGAACAGTTTCTGGGCACCCCTTATCTATGGGGCGGCAAGGGCATCACTGGCATTGATTGTTCTGGCCTTGTGCAAGTGGCACTGCAGTCTGCAGGTCATACCTGTCTGCGTGATACAGATATGCAAGAGGCGACTTTAGGGAAGTCGCTGCGCATTGACGATCTTGACGGCCTAAAGCGCGGCGATCTGGTGTTCTGGAAAGGACATGTGGGAATCATGAGCGACGCTGACACTTTGCTTCACGCCAATGGGTATCACATGGCCGTGGTGAAAGAACCGCTGCGGACGGCCATTGCGCGCATCGCGAACACAGGTTCACCAGTTTCGATGTTGAAACGCCTTCAATAACCGCGTTTGCGGTCCACGAGATTTTGAAGTGGCTTGCCCGCTTCATAGTCTGCGATCTGCGCGGCAACATAGCTGCAAATGACGGCTGGCTCGGAGTCTGCGGCGGCGTGTGGTGTGACGGTCACTCGGGGGTGCGACCAAAGCGGGTGGTCCTGTGGCAAGGGTTCATTGCGAAACACATCGAGTGTTGCGGCGTAGAGTTCGCCGGCGTTGAGGGCAGATAGAATGTCGTCTTCATTATTCTGTCGGCCACGACCTGCGTTTATCAGAATTGGGGCTGCGAAGGGGCCGTTGCGCGACAATCTCTTGATCAGGTCACGGTTGATGATGCCGTCTGTTTCCGGGGTTGCGGGCAAAAGCGATACAAGAATATCTGCCTCGCCGAGAAAAGCTGAGAGTTCACTTGCTCCTGCGTAGCATGTGACACCAGAAATGCGCTTGGGTGTGCGGCTCCAGCCAACAACGTTGAACCCCATCATCTTCAGTTTTTTGGCCGCATCTGTACCCAGTACACCGAGTCCCATAACTCCTACTGTCATCGCATTTGCGGCATGCTGGTCAAAGTTGTTCCAAATCTTTTTGCGCTGCTGCTCATCGAGGCGACGCTGTTGGCGCATGTGCATGAGACAATGCATGACAATGTATTCCGACATGCGGTTGGTGAGATCGCTGTCGTTTACCCGCACGATCGGAACTTCTGGCGGCAAGGTGGGATCGCCGAGGATAGCATCAACACCAGCGCCCAGAGAAAAAATGACCTTGAGATTAGGCAGGGATTTGACAACATCCGGCGGAGGCAACCAGGCTGCAGCGTAAGTTATATCTTGCAGCCGCCCCATCTCCGGCCAGACGCGGATGTCTCGGCCGGGCATGGCTATTTGCATGGCAGCGGCCCAGGCTATCGCATCCCAGGTCGGTGTAATGAAGACAAAGGCGCTCATTGTTTTGTCGCTGCTTCGTCGGCCTTCAAGTTAAATGCCGCTGCGAGCAAGGCACGGGTGTAGTCCGATTGAGGGTTATTGAAAATCTGCTCGGATGGGCCTCTTTCAACAGCAACACCATTGCGCATCACGATCACCTCGTTGGCGAGGGCGCGCACCACTCGCAAATCATGACTGATGAAGAGATAGGCCAGATTGTGCCTGGCTTGAAGTGCCCGCAACAGATCAACGATCTGCGCCTGTACGGACATGTCAAGAGCTGACGTTGGTTCATCGAGCATCACAAATTTGGGATCAAGTGCCAAGGCTCGGGCAATGGCGATTCGTTGACGTTGTCCGCCAGAAAACTCGTGGGGGTAACGGTCCATGGTCGCAGGGTCGAGACCCACTTCAGAAAGCGATTTTGTAACCCGCTCCCGCCGTTCGTCGGCAGAAAGGTTGGGGTTCTGAATTTGAAGGCCTTCTTCCACAATTTGCAAAACCGAGAGCCGTGGCGACAGAGAGCCAAAGGGATCCTGGAACACGACCTGCATGTCCTTGCGAAGTGGGCGCATGGCCTTGGAGTTCAGGCCGTCAATCCGCTGTCCACGGAAACTGATTTCACCTTGTGAAGATATGAGCCGCAGCGTTGCCAGACCCAAAGTTGTCTTGCCTGACCCTGATTCACCCACAATGCCCAAGGTCGCGCCCGCCCGGATGCCGAAATCAACACCGTCCACAGCCTTGATATGGCCGATTGTCTTGCGGAAGAACCCACGGCGTATGGGGAACCAGACTTTCATATTCCGTGCACTGACGATTTCCTCGGCCTCGGGAATGACTTCTGGTGGCTTGCCCTTGGGCTCAGCGGCCAACAGCATTTTGGTATAGTCATGCTGCGGATTGGCAAACACCGCTTTTGTTTCACCTGCTTCCACAATCTTTCCACCACGCATGACGCATATCGTGTCGGCCATATGTTTGACGATGCCGAGATCATGGGTGATCAAAAGCAGTGCCATGCCGAATTCCTTCTGCAGGTCTTGCAGAAGTTTGAGGATCTGCGCCTGCACCGTGACATCAAGTGCGGTTGTCGGCTCGTCTGCGATCAGGAGATCAGGATTGTTGGCCAAGGCCATGGCAATCATCACGCGTTGGCGCTGCCCCCCCGAGAGTTGGTGCGGATAATCCTGCAGTCGTGTTTCGGGATCGCGGATGCCGACCTTGGTCAACATGTCAATGATGCGCTCGCGAATCTGGTTGCCACGAAGACCAGTATGAAGTTCGAGAATTTCCCCGATCTGCTTTTCCACTGAATGCAGCGGATTGAGCGATGTCATGGGCTCCTGGAAAATCATGGTGATATCGGCGCCGCGCACCTTGCGCAAATCCCGCTCATCGGCATCAAGCAAGTTTTGGCCATTGAAAAAGATTTCACCGGATGGGTGCGACGCTGCAGGGTAAGGCAGGAGTTTCAGGATCGACAAGGCAGAGACTGACTTTCCAGAACCTGACTCTCCGACCAGTGCCAACGTCTCACCCTTGTTGAGGGAAAACGACACATGATCAACGGCAAGCGTCTGCTTGCCCCCTTGCGTGAAAGCAACAGACAGGTCTTTGACTTCGAGCAAAGGGGCCGTCATGCGAAGGTCTTCCGCGGATCGAGGGAATCCCGCACTGCCTCGCCGATGAAAACCAGCAAGGTGAGCATGACAGACACGACAAAGAAGCCCGTCAATCCGAGCCACGGAGCCTGCAAATTACTTTTTCCCTGGGCCACAAGTTCTCCCAATGACGGCGACCCCGGGGGCAGTCCGAAGCCCAGAAAATCGAGTGACGTGAGTGTTGTTACGGAGCCCGACAATATGAACGGCATGAAGGTCACGGTTGAGACGAGAGCGTTGGGCAAGAGATGTTTTACCATGATACGCCAGTCCGAAAGACCGAGGGCACGGGCAGCGCGGACATACTCAAAATTCCGTGCACGGAGGAATTCGGCGCGTACGACGCCGACAAGTCCAGTCCAGGAAAAGATTACGAGGATGAACAGCAGAATCCAGAACGTGGGAGTGATGAAGGCCGCCAGAATAATGAGGAGGTAAAGTGTCGGTATTGATGACCAAATGTCGATGAACCGCTGGAACAGAAGGTCGGTCCAGCCACCGAAGTATCCCTGTACAGCTCCGGCCAATACACCGATGACCGACGAGAACAGTGTGAGTATCAGTCCGAATGCCACAGATATGCGGAAGCCATAAATCAATCGTGCGATGACATCCCTGCCCTGATCATCTGTGCCCAGCCAATTCATATTTCCGACGACACACCCTTGATCATTTACGCCCAGGGGGAACTTGGCGCAGCGTTGTTCGGCGGTCATGCGAAAAGCGGGTCGCGATGGTGCTGGAAACGGCAGTTCATTGTTGACGGTGTTGTAGGAATAGCGAATTGGCGGCCAGATCATCCAGCCATTAGCGTTGATCTCATCGAGATTCACAGAGTCGCGGAAATCCGTCTTGGCGAGAAAGCCGCCGAATTTTTCTTCCGGGTAATCCACGAAGGTGGGAAAGAGCATTTCCCCTTTGTACGATGCCAGGATGGGACGATCATTGGCGATCAGCGGCGCAAACACTGACATCAGAAACAACACCAGAAAAATCCAGAATGACCAATAGCCACGACGATTGGCCTTGAACAACTCCCAACGCCTGCGATTGAGTCCGGAAAGTTTCATACCTCTCGCGCCTCAAAATCGATGCGCGGATCAATCCATGTGTAGGTCAGGTCACTTATCAATGCCACGGCAAGCCCCACAAGCGTGAAGATGTAGAGATTGGCGAAAACAATGGGATAGTCACGGTTCAAAGCAGCGGTATACGTGAGGTAGCCCAGACCATCGAGTGAAAAAATTGTTTCGATCAAGAGTGCTCCTGAGAAAAATGCCCCGAGAAATGCGCCAGGGAAACCGGATATGACCAGCAACATCGCATTTCGAAACACATGACCATAGAGCACGCCGGAATCACTGAGGCCTTTGGCGCGCGCTGTCGTGACATATTGTTTGCGGATTTCGTCCAGAAATGAATTCTTGGTGAGCAAGGTCATGGTGGCAAAACCGGATATGCCCATGGCTGTCAACGGCAGCACGAGGTGCCAGGCATAATCCGCGATCTTTCCAAAGAAGGAGAGCTGTTCAAACCCGTCGGATGTCAGTCCACGCAATGGAAACCAGTTCCAGTAACTGCCACCGGCGAACAGAACAATCAAAAGGATCGCGAAGATGAAACTCGGAATGGCATAACCCACAATGATGACGCCAGAGGTCCAGATGTCGAATGTCGTGCCATCCTTCACAGCCTTGCGAATGCCGAGCGGAATTGACACGAGATAGGTGATCAAGGTGAGCCAAAGACCCAGCGATATCGACACTGGCATCTTGTCGATGATCAACGAGATCACCGACCGGTCGCGAAAATAGCTATCACCAAAATTAAAGGTCGCGTAATTCTTCATCATCAAGAGAAAGCGTTCAGGGGCTGGCTTGTCGAAGCCAAACTGCTTTTCCAGCGACTTGATGAATTCCGGATCGAGCCCTTGCGCACCGCGGTATTTTGATGCCGTTACATCTTCGCCGCCCGTGTTGCCACCCGTTTCACTCCCGGTACCACTGATGCGCGCTGTGGCGTCCGTATTTGCGCCTTCCAACTTCGCGATAATCTGTTCCACAGGACCGCCCGGAACGAACTGAATGACGGCAAATGTGATCAGCATGATGCCGACCAAGGTTGGGATCATCAGCAGGATGCGCTTCAGGATGTAGTTCAACATGACGTGGCGTGATCAGCCTTTGAGCTTCTTGGCCTTGTCTTCGTCCCACCACCAGGTGCCTGGAAACGCGAGACTGTAGTCCGGCTTTATTTCGGGCTTGCCGAACCGGTCCCAGTAAGCAGTCCAGGCGAGGGGGTTGAACCACATGGGGATGACATAGTTGTGCGCCATGATGGCGCGGTCCAATGCCTTGCAAGCGGTCACGAGTCCGGGTCGGTCGTTTGCGAAAATCAATTTCTCGATCAGTGCGTCGACGGCCTTGCTCTTGATGCCGGCGTAATTCTGGTTACCTGGCGTGTCAGCAAACGCTGACCCCCAGAAGTAGCGCTGTTCATTGCCTGGCGACAGGGACTGGCCCCACACGTTTGAGATGATATCGTAATCGTAGGTTTCAGTGCGGCGCTCGTATTGGGCGGCGTCAATCGTGCGGATGGTGACGCCGATGCCGAGGAGTTCCAATTGTTGCTGATAGGGAAGTGCGATGCGTTCGAACAATGGTGAGTCGAGCAGGATTTCAAACTCGAGCTTTTCACCTTTGTCATTCTTCAGAATGCTTTTCCCGCCATCCTTCGTCACCTTCCATCCGGCTTCACCCAAGATTTTCTGGGCTTCGCGCAAGTTCTTGCGGCGATTTTGCGGCGTGTCATTCAAGGGGTTTGCATATTCCTGCGTGAACACGGCCTCGGGCAAATCCGCGCGCAATGGCTCGAGCAACGCCAGTTCTTCCGGTGACGGCAGGCCTTTGGCTTCCATTTCGGAATTGTTGAAGATCGACCGTCCGCGCGTGTAGAGTCCATAAAACAGGTTCTTGTTTGACCACTCAAAATCAAACGCGAGATTGAGGGCGCGGCGCACACGTTCGTCCTGGAATTTGGGTTTGCGCAAATTCAGAACCCAGGCCTGCAAGCCCTGGTTCTGCTTCAAGCTCACTTCTTCCTTGATCAAGCGGCCTTCCTTTACGGCCGGAACGTCATAGCCCGTTGCCCAGCCCTTCGAGCTGGACTCGCGGCGCCAATCAAATTGATCGCCCTTGAAGGCTTCGAAGGCGACTTGCGCATCTTTGAAGAACACATACTCAATCTCATCGAAGTTGTTCTGACCGACATTGACGGGCAGATCCTTGCCCCAATAGTCCTCGACGCGTTTCAGCTTGATCGATTGTCCGGCCTTGGCATCAGCCAACTTGTAGGGGCCAGAGCCCAACGGGAATTCCATGGTCGTCGTGGTGATGTCGCGCTGCTTGCCGTTGGCGTCCTTTCCCGTCCACCAATGCTTTGGCAGCACAGACAGTTGGCCTGCAATCAACGGCAGCTCGCGGTTTCCGGCCTTGTCGAACACGAAGGTCACTTCGTGGTCGCCGCTCTGCTCAAACTTCGTGATGTTCTGGAAATACTGCTGAACGCTGGGGAGATTCTTTTTCAGGGTCTCCATGGACCAGATGGCATCTTCGACGGTGATGGCCTTGCCATCATGGAACCGTGCTTCGGGTCGCAAGCGAAAGACGACGCGCGAACGATCTTCGGGATGCCACATGGTGTTGGCAATCAGACCGTATTCGGTGAAGGGTTCATCGAGTGAACTGACCAAAAGCGTTTCCATGCCTTCAACGCCAATGGAGTCGCCTTTGATGGTATGTGCGTTCAGGCTGTCGAATGTGCTCACGACACCCAGTCTGACCTTGCCGCCCTTGGGCGCTGCGGGGTTCACATAGTCAAATTGTTTGAAGTCTGCGGGATATTTGATATCGCCGAAATTGGAAAAGGCATGGACGAATTTCTGGTCTTCCGCCGTTGCTACTGAAATGCCCATGATTTTTGCGGCAGGCACCAAGCTTGCCAGTTGCATCAGAGTGCGGCGACTAAGGGTCATGGACCATTCAACTCCCGTGATTCGTCCTTCTTTCATACGCTGGCACGCGCCCAAAAGAAAACACCGGCTGCTGCCAGCCGGTGTTAAATTTCATTTAGATTGCGCCCAATTTAGGGTGCGGGGAATGGTTTTGGGCTGTCCGAGAGGGACGCCAGATAGGCAATGAGGTCTGCACGTTTGGCGTCGTTCTTTATACCGGCGTAGCTCATTTTGGTGCCTTTAACATGGGCCTTTGGATTGGTGATGAAGGCGTTGAGTTCATCGTAGGTCCATTTCTTGTCCTTCAGGGCACCCATGGGCTCGGAGTAGCCGAAGCCCTCATGGGAACCGATTGAACGATCAACAACGTCCCACAGGTTTGGCCCCGTCTTGTTTGGACCACCCTTGGTGAAGTCGTGGCAGGCCGCACAGGCCTTGGCACCCGTTGCACCCTTTGTTGCGTCGGCCGCTGCCAACAACACTCCAATGGGTTTGGCTTCTGCCGTCTCGCCGCCCGCACCTGCGCCATCGGAGGCCTCGGCAACTTCTATCACAAAACCCGGTTTTTCAGGCTTTTCATCGTGGAAAATGCTGTCGCCTACCACGTTCAGGCCAAACACAAACAAGGCCGTTCCCAGCACTGCACCTGCGATCTTGTTCAATTCAAAACTGTCCATGGTCGGGAAATCCTCGTGGTCGCGAAATCGCGGCGGAAACTAATCGTTTGAATCAATCGTCGCAATATCTATAAGGTCGCAGATGAAACCTGCTGAAAAACCTTGCTAACTCCATGATAGAAAACCAAAATACCATCGTCGTCATCCCGGCCCGCATGGCCTCAACGCGGCTTCCCGGAAAGCCCATGGCTGATATCCACGGTTTGCCCATGATAGTCCATGTCTGGCGCCGGGCCGTGGAGTCGCGGGTCGGCCATGTGCTGGTGGCGGCGGCCGAAAATGCCATCGCGGAAGCCATCCGGGCGCAAGGTGGTGATGCCATTGTCACGGGTGCGCAGCTGCCGTCAGGGTCGGACCGGGTTGCGGAGGCCTTGCAGTTGCGCGATCCGCAGAAGGTCTTTCGGCATGTGGTCAACCTTCAGGGTGATCTGCCGACAATTGACCCTTTGGCCGTGAAACGCTGCCTCGCCGGATTAATGAATGAAACTGTGGACGTTGCGACTCTTGCAGCGCCCTTGCACGACAGTGATATCGCCAACCCCCATGTGGTCAAAGCCATAGCCAATCTTGAAGACGACCGGGACGTCGCCTATGCGCGGGATTTTGTGCGCGTGCTCTCACCCCAGCATCAGCCACCCTATTGGCATCATATCGGCATCTATGCTTACCGGCGAACAGCTCTCGAGCGGTTTGTTTCGTTACCGGTCAGTACGCGGGAAAAGGAACGATCTCTGGAGCAGATGCGCGCCCTGGACAACGACATGAAAATCGCAGTTGTGCGGGTTGACAGTGTGCCCTTGGGAGTCGACACCCCGGACGATCTTGAAGTCGCCCGTCGCACGTTAAAGGTGTCCGCATGAGCAAACCAAACATTGCGTATCAGGGCGAGCCTGGCGCCAACTCCCACATCGCCTGTCTTGAAGCCGCACCGGACTACGCCCCCATGGCGTGCAGGACGTTTGAAGACTGCTTCCAGGCTTTGGATGATGGTACGGCTGCACTCGCGATGATTGCGATCGATAACTCTCTCGCCGGTCGCGTTGCAGATGTGCATCACTTGTTGCCGCAATCGAAGCTATCGATCATCGGTGAGCATTTCCTGCCGATCCACTTTCATTTGCTGGCCAACAAAGGCGCAAAAATCAGCACGATCACGAGCATTCACAGTCATGTCCATGCCCTTGGGCAATGCCGCAAGCTGATCCGTGAACTCAAAGCCAATGCCGTTGTCGCCCATGACACGGCAGGTGCTGCCAAGGACCTGGCTGAACATCCGGATCCCAGCAAAGCCGTGCTGGCAACCGAGCTTGCGGCACAAATGTACGGGCTTGAAATTTTGCGACGCGATGTGGCTGACCACGTCAACAACACAACGCGCTTCGTCATCCTGTCACCAACCCGCGTTGATGCCGAACCGGGCGGACGTGTGGTCACCAGTTTTGTTTTCCGGGTGCGCAATGTTCCGGCAGCACTCTACAAAGCCATGGGCGGATTTGCCACCAACAGCGTCAACATGACGAAGCTTGAATCCTACCAGCTTGAGGGGCAATTCTCCGCGACACAGTTTTACGCTGAGATTGACGGCCATCCTGAAGATACGTCGGTGCGACTGGCCATGGAAGAACTGGCATTTTTCACATCTTACGTGCGGGTACTCGGCGTTTATCCTGCGAGTACATTCCGCACGTCAGTGACTGTTGGACCTAAGACTGCGGGTGAATGACGCCTTTGCGCAATACGATATTGCCATAGAGACGGGCTTCGGTCGTGGCGATCAGGGCATAGGCACCTTTCACCCGATTGTAGAAATCTGCCCCTACCAGAACGGTGACTTTGTACTTCGGTTCGTGCTTCGCAACGATGGCATCAAATTCCTTGAAGATTGGCTCGATGCGCGACGGGTCATTGTAAGCCGCAGGCCGGAAAGCTGTTTCGGGAACCATTTCGTCGAGCGGCATCACTGACAAAATGGCATCCATGATGGCAGGAACGCCATGGCCATCCATGCGGACCAGCCGCTTTGCATCGGTGTCGGCCGGGTAATTGCCATCGACTATGGCGATCTCGTCACCGTGCCCCATGGCCCGCAGAATTTTCAGGAGGTCCGGCCCCAGTAGCGGATTGATCCCTTTTAACATTCAGTGCGCCTCCTTGAACAATACGTCGCGGTCAATCATGAAATTTGCAACGAGAGGCAAGCTCGCAGCGCCAAGGGCGCGGGCTTCAAAACCAATCGAGCCTTCCTCGATCGTGAACGGACTGATGCCGTCGCTCTTGATGGTCGCAAAGGATCGACGCACGGCGGCCACGAGACGGGCGCGAATGTCGGCCGGCATTGCACCATCTATAATGACGGCTTCGCAATCAAGTGTGCTGGCAAGGCTGGCGGCCGCGATGGCCAGGCCATCGGCCGCCTGCTCGATCCAATGATCGAGTGCCTTGCCAGCTCCCCCCCATGACTGGCCGGAGTACCACAGAATGCTGGGGTCAATATTCTCATGGCGCAGTGCTTTTTCGAGAAGGTAAAACGATGCAGAGCGGATCAGCTGTTCGGTACCGCCATCGCGACGAGGTACTGGAAATGACCCGATGGCTCCTGCATTGCCGGTGGGTCCCTGGTGAAGGCGACCGTCGATGACAATTCCACCTCCGACAAAATAACCCACATAGATATAGGCAAAGTCGCGATATTGACGACCTTTGCCGAAAAACAGTTCGGCCGCGCAGGCTGCGGAGGCGTCATTGCATGACAAGACCGGCCATTCACTGATTTCGGCAACCTCTTTGGTGAGATCGAAACTCTGCCAGGCGCTCATGACGTCATGGGGAGCGCCTGCCTCCTCCTCCCACTTCCAGATTTCAAAGGGGGCCGCAATACCGAGCCCCGAGACCCTTCTTTTGAGCAACGGGCCCAGGCCTTGCGTCAATTCATCAATGGCATTGCGGGCGAACCGCATGAACTCGTGGGGTGACGGAAAATGATAAGGATGGTGAACAGCGTTCTGAACCACGCCATCCAATCCCAGGAGTGTCAGGTCACCTGAGCGGCGACCGACCTTCAACCCGATGGAGAAGGCGCCCTCCGGGTTCAGAGAATAGGGTTGTGAAGGCTGGCCTACCTTGCCCTTAACCGAGGCACCCTTGATGACCAGGTTGTCAGCTTCCAACTGGCGCACAATGACCGAGACGGTTTGGGGTGAAAGCCCCGTTAGCCTTGCAATTTCAGCCTTTGGCAGCATTTTATGGTGCCGGATCAAAGACAAAACCAGGCGCTCGTTGTAGGCCCGAACGCCCGATTGCGTCGTGCCGCGCGACAGCAGCGGCACTTCGTCTTCAAGCTTCGTCATGGCCTCTGCTGCTCTCACTGTCAGGTCCCTGGCCCGTTCATCTTGCGCCAAACCTGACACTCAAGGGGAAAGCCTGTCAATAAATAAATCATTCCGATTTACTTATTGACAGGTGCGCAAAAATGAATCCATGATGGCCGCAGCAGAGGGTGAGACTACGTGCATTCTCTTGCCTGGTTATTCAATCAGACTTGCCCGATTGAGGGCGCATCATGGGAGGAACTACCTTGAAGACAATTCTGAAATCAGCCGTTGCCGCAGTTGCATTGCTCGGCTTCGCAACCGTTGCTCAAGCCGCCACCGGCGCATGCTTGATCACCAAGAACAACACCAACCCCTTCTTCGTCAAGATGAAGCAGGGTGCCGAAGAAGGTGCAAAGGCTGCTGGCGTTGAGCTCCAGTCATTCGCCGGTGAAAAGGACGGCGATGCCGCTCCACAGATCACCGCAATTGAAAACTGCGTTGCTTCGGGCGTGAAGGGTATCCTCATCACGCCATCGAACGACGACGTTGGTCCAGCTCTCAAGGCTGCTCGCGCTGCTGGCATTCTCGTCATTTCGCTCGACACGCCACTGAGCGATGCTGATGCACAGGACATGACCTTTGCAACCGACAACTTCGAAGCTGGCCTCCTGATCGGCAAATGGGCCAAGGCCCAGCTCGGCGACAAGGCTGCATCGGCCAAGATCGCCATGCTCGACATCAACAAGGACAACATCTCGGTCGACGTTCTGCGCGACACGGGCTTCCTCGTTGGCTTCGGCATCGAAGTTCCAGACCTCAAGGTCATGGGTTCGGAAAAGGATCCACGCGTCATTGGTCACGAATCTTCAGGTGCAAACCCAGAAGGCGGCCAGAAGTCCATGGAAACCTTGCTCGCCAAGGATCCAGACATCAATGTTGTCTACACGATCAACGAACCAGCTGCTGAAGGTGCCTATGCAGCACTTAAGGCTGCCGGCAAGGAAAAGCAGGCTCTCATCGTTTCCGTTGACGGCGGCTGCCCAGGCATTGCCTCGGTTGCTTCAGGCGTCATCGGTGCAACTTCGCAGCAGTACCCACTGCTCATGGCCTCAAAAGGCATTGACGCGATTGCTGCATTCGCCAAGGACGGCACGAAGCCAAAGGCTTCGGACGGTCTCACCTTCTTCAACACCGGTGTCAACCTGATCACCGACAAGCCAGCTGAAGGCGTCCCTTCGCTCGACTCGAAGGAAGGCACAGCCAAGTGCTGGGGCTAATCGCTTCCTGATATCTTGACTATGCGAAGGGCGACAGTAATGTCGCCCTTTGTGTATCTAACGCTCGCTAAGAAGTGTGATGTAAGTAGAGGAACGTACTGGTGAGGGGACGATGAGCAACGACGGCGGCAGTGCAAACGCACCGATAAAAACCATTTCAGATTTCGAAGCCTCACTTGCCGAGGCCGACAAGAGTGTCGCAAGCTTCGACGAGGCGCACCAGTCGCTGCTGGGAAAAGCCCGCGGCTTCCTGCGCGCCAATCCGACGGCGATTCCGGCCATCATTCTTTTCGCAAGCATTTTTGTCTTTGGTTTCATTGCCACCTTCATCATCCCCAACAATTTTCTCACTGCCAGCACACTCTCGCTGATCTTGAAGCAGGTGACAGTCGTTGGTATCATCGCAATTGCACAAACCCTTATCATTCTGACAGCAGGCATTGACCTTTCGGTGGGTATTATCCTGGTCATCTGCGCCATGGTCATGGGTAGGCTGACCACGCTGAACGATTTTCCATTTTATCTCGCCATCCCCATCGCACTTGCTATTGGTACGGCCATGGGTGCCATCAACGGTGTTCTCATCACCAAGGCGCGAATTCCTCCGCTGATCGTGACCCTTGGAACTTACTATGCGTTCAGGGCGCTCAATTTTTGGTACACAGGATCAGAATCCGTGCGGCCTGCAGCTCTCAACGAAAAAGCACCTGAACTGTTGATATTTGGCAAGGCATTCAACATCGGCAGCGCAAATTTCATCTATGGTTCATTTGCCCTGATCGCACTGGCTGTCGTCGTCTGGTACATGCTGAACCGCACCGCTTGGGGCAGGCATGTCACCGCTGTCGGAGACGATCCAGACGCTGCAATGCTATCTGGTGTGCAAATCGACCGAACGCTCATTTCCGTCTATTCCTTTGCGGGGTTCATTTGCGCATTTGGTGCCTGGGTGGCGCTGGGCCGTGTGGGGTCGATGTCCCCCATCGCCTTTGAAACCGTCAACCTGGATTCAATCACTGCCGTTGTGATCGGCGGCACGTCACTGTTCGGCGGCCGCGCCTCCATCGCTGGCTCGGTTCTGGGGGCCATGATCGTTGGTGTGTTTTTCACCGGCCTCGCCCTCGTCGGCGTCGAGAGTTACTGGCAATGGTTTGCCATGGGCTGTCTTCTGATTGGTGCCGTCGCAATCGATCAGTGGCTGCGCAGAGCTTCTCAATAACTGGGCGTCTCAACAAGGTTCATGATCATGGAAAGCCAACCCATTCTTCAAGCTCGCGGATTGACCAAAAAATATGGCACCGTCGTCGCCCTCAATCACGCCGACTTTGATCTTTATCCAGGCGAAATCCTCGGCGTCATTGGTGACAACGGTGCCGGCAAGTCGACCCTGATCAAGGCGCTGTGCGGTGCGGTCACGCCCGACCACGGCGAGATCAAGCTTGATGGCCAGGTGGTGCATTTCCGTTCGCCACAGGATGGCCGCAAAGCCGGCATCGAAACCGTGTACCAGAACCTTGCTCTGTCACCAGCACTGTCGATTGCTGAGAACATGTTCCTCGGCCGCGAGATCAAGAAGCCAGGACCATTGGGATCCGTGTTCCGCTTGATGGATCGCCCCGCCATGCAGAATTTCGCGCGCGGCAAACTGTCTGAGCTTGGTCTGATGACCATCCAGAATATCGATCAGGCTGTAGAAACCTTGTCGGGTGGTCAGCGCCAGGGTGTGGCCGTGGCGCGCGCGGCGGCGTTCGGTTCCAAGGTTGTCATCATGGACGAACCGACAGCTGCATTGGGTGTCAAAGAATCCCGCCGCGTGCTCGATCTCATCCGCGACGTGAAAAAACGCGGTCTGCCGATCATCCTGATTTCGCATAACATGCCGCATGTATTCGAAGTCTGCGACCGAATCCATATCCATCGACTCGGCGCGAGGCTATGCACCATCCAGTCCAAGGACTTCACCATGTCGGATGCCGTTGCTTTCATGACCGGTGCCAAGGCCCCACCTGCCGAACTCATGGCGGCCTGATGTGGCGAATGCCGCGCAACTTGCCGAGGACCTGCGCAACCGGGCAGGCAGCACATGGCGTTACATGGTCGCCATTGCCGGCGCGCCCGGTTCTGGCAAGACGACATTGGCCGAGGAACTGTGCGAGCATCTGATCAAGGCCGGTGAATCCGCCATCGTGGTTCCGATGGATGGCTTTCACTTCGATGATATTGTTTTGAATGCGCGTGGCCACCGTGACCGCAAAGGTGCTGAACATACATTCGACAGCCGTGGATTCGTTCACCTGATCAAACGCATCAAGGCGCGCGAGCCAGACATTGCCATCCCGGTGTTTGACCGCACCATGGAACTGTCGCGTGCTGCGGCGGATGTGGTGAATGACACAACCCGGTTTGTGCTTGTGGAAGGATTGTATTTGTTGCTGAACAAAGCGCCGTGGTCCAATCTCAAGGCGCTCTTTGATCACACGATCTATCTGTCAGTGCCCGAAGATGAATTGGTCCAACGGCTGACGCGTCGCATCATGTCACACGGTCATGACGCAGTTTTTGCCAAGCACTGGATTGAATCCAATGACCTCATCAACATGCGTGACGTCATTGAAAACAGTGCCGCAGCAGATCAAACCATCACTTTCTAATGTAATTGGCTAATGTGATTGCTCGATAAAGCTGACGATGCGGGGCAGCACTTCGTTGCGATAGCGTGAGCCTGAAAAAACACCGTAATGCCCCACACCCATCTGCAGATAGTGTTGGCGCTTGTCCTGAGGAATTCCAGTGCACAGGTCGTGTGCTGCCTCGGTCTGGCCAACGCCTGAAATATCATCGCGCTCGCCTTCAATGGTCATCAGCGCAGTGTCGGTGATGTCGGCCGGATTCACAAGTTCGCCACGATGGCGGTAAGTGCCGCCTGGCAAATCGTGATGTACGAACACACGATCAACGGTTTGCAGGTAGAACTCGGACGTCAGGTCCATCACGGATAGATATTCGTCATAAAAGTCCTTGTGCTTTTCGGCACTGTCGCCATCGCCTTCCACCAGATGCCAGAATAAATCGCGATGGGCATCCATGTGGCGGTCGAGATTCATGGTCATGAATCCGGTCAGCTGCAAGAATCCTGGGTAGACGTCACGGCCAGCGCCCACATGTGGAAACGGGACTTTCATCAAAGCATTCTGGCGGAACCAGTCACTGCCTTTTTCTTCGGCCAGCTTGTTGACAGCTGTCGGGTTGCGCCTTGTGTCAATGGGTCCGCCCATGAGGATCATGGACTTGGGGACCAACTTGTCGCCGCGCTCGCTCATCAAGGAGACTGCGGCCAAGACCGGAACTGACGGCTGACATACCGCCATCACATGGGCACGCTCGCCAATGTGATGCAAGAAGTCCACGACGTAATCGACGTAGTCATCGAGATCGAAACCACCTGCCGTTAACGGCACCATGCGGGCGTCGATCCAGTCGGTGACATAAACATCATAGTGCGGCAGCAGACTTTCGACTGTTGCAGTCAGCAGCGTTGCGTAGTGACCTGACATGGGAGCCACAAGCAGCAATTTCTTCTGGTCAGCGGGACTGCCGATTTTGCCAAAACGAAGCAGTCGGCAAAACGGCTTTTCAAGAACTGTCTGCTGGAAAACAGCGACTGACTTTCCGTCAATTTCAGTGGAGGTAATGCCGAATTCCGGTTTGCCGTAGCGACGCGTCAGGCGCTCAAACAATTCCAGTGATGCAGACGCCGCGCGACCCGCATAGGACTGCGCCATCGGATTGGTTTCATTTTTCCAGAATGACAGCCCAGCCGTCGCCATCAGTCGCAATGGCATCATGGCTGCGTGGTTCATTTCATAGACGTGGTACAGCATGATGAACCGGGTTCCTTGCAGGACGTGCATATTGCACCGCACAATTTAACAACAGGTTCACGCCAGTTACAAGTGCTGTCTGGCAGAATAGTTACGTGTTCAGAGGAATATCCTTAATTTGCAATGGCTTGACGCAAGGAATCAGCCATGGCCTTGGGATCCGTTGTGTAGCTGAAATGCTTCACAAAGCTTCCATCTGGGCCCATCAGGTAGATTATCGATGAATGATCAACCTGGTAGTCGGCTGGCCGTTCCTTGTTTTCAACCTTGGCAAAATAGACCCTGTAGGTCTTGGCCATGGCCTTCACCTGGTCCATGGAGCCCGTCAGGCCTACGAAGCCCGGGCGAAAATTTGAAATATAATCGGCCACGACGCCGACCGTGTCGCGCTCGGGATCAACGGACACAAATACCGGCGTGATTTTATCGGCATCCGGACCCAATTGATCGAGCGCTGCACCCATTACCTGGAGTTCAGTGGGACAGACATCCGGGCAAAAGGTAAAGCCAAAAAAAACCAACATATATTTGCCGGCAAAATCCTTCTCCGTGACGGTTTCGCCCTTTTGATTGATCATGGTGAAGGGCCCTCCGACAAGTGCTTTGCCTGTGCCAGACGGCGTCTGATCACGGATCAGGAACAGCGATGCCAAGCCCAGAGCGAGGGCGGCGGCGAGCAAGATGATTGCGATGACGAATGTGCGGCGTTGCGGCGCGCCAGCGGGCTTTTGCATCATCCAAGTGTAGCCTATGGTTAGCTCAGGAACAATAATGACACCATGACACAGGTTGAATTGCAGTCAGGCTCGACACCATCGGTTCGCGGGCCCGCTTACGCCGGAACCCACAGTGAAGGGCTGAGGTTGCGCACACTGGTGCGCTTGCGATGGCTGGCCGTGGTTGGTCAGTCCATTGCGGTGGTGTTCGTGTATTGGGTCTTGGGCTTTGGCATGCCCCTGGCTTACTGCCTTGCCTTGATTGCGCTGTCAGCCTGGATCAACACCGTGCTGGCCTGGCGCTGGCGCGGTGGACAACAGCTAGCGGTCCGACCTGCGGCCGCGCTGTTGGGTTATGACATCGTTCAATTGGCCGGCCTTCTCTATCTGACGGGTGGATTGCAGAACCCTTTTGCATTCCTGTTCCTTGTACCCGTCACGGTGTCGGCCACAACCTTGCCATTGGCGTGGACCGTGGCACTCGGGATATTTGCATTCATTTGCGCAACCGTGCTTGCCTTTTTTCACCTGCCACTGCCGTGGAGTGCTGAGGCGCCGCTGCTCCTGCCGCCAACGTATGTTTTTGGCATGTGGGCCGCATTGATTTCTGCAGCCGTCTTTTCAGCCATCTATGTGCGGCGCATCGCTGTTGAAGCGCGGCAAATGTCGAGCGCCCTTTCGGCCACTGAACTGGTGCTGGCGCGTGAACAACGTTTGTCCGCACTTGATGGACTGGCAGCTGCCGCCGCCCATGAACTTGGTACACCACTGGCCACCATTGCCCTGGTCGCCAGGGAGTTGAAACGAGAGTTTCCGGATAATACTCCGCATACGGAGGATCTTGACCTGTTGATCAGCCAAACAGCTCGATGCCGGGAAATCCTGGCGCGATTGTCGTCGCGGGAACAATCTGCCGATGAGATCTTTGGCCACGTCAAACTCACAGCCATGATCGAAGATCTGGTGGCCCCGTTGCGCGGTTCGGATGTTGTCGTCAAAATTGATGCTGCTGGTGAGAGTGCCAATGCCGCAGAACCGACGTTTCTGCGGAACCCCGGCATCATTTATGGGTTGGGCAATCTCCTGGAAAATGCCATCGACTTTGCGGAGACCGAGGTCTCTGTTACAGCCCGTTGGGACCTGGCATTTGTGCGGGTTGCGGTCACTGATGATGGTCCTGGCTTTGACAGCGCCATCCTAGACCGGCTGGGTGATCCGTTTGTGACGACCCGCCCCGGCTATGATGTCGCCGCTGACGATAGTGCCGAAACCGGCAAGCGGCCGGGCATGGGTCTTGGGCTCTTTATCGCCAAAACCCTGCTGGAGCGATCGGGTGCTGATGTCCGCGTCTTCAACCGCCAACAACCAGAACATGGCGCCGGAATCAGCATTCAATGGCCACGTGAGGCTGTTGACGTCGCAAAGAGTTCTTGACCCTGAACCGAGGGCGTCGCAGAACCGTAAGAGGTGACATATGATTGACCTTCCCACTGACAAAACGCTGCTGCTTGTTGATGATGACAAGCCTTTTCTCACTCGCCTTGGTCGCGCCATGGAAACCCGTGGCTTCGATGTGCGCATTGCGGACACCGTCGCGGAAGGCATTGCAGCCGTAAAGTCCAAGGCTCCGGGCTACGCCGTCGTCGACTTGCGACTGACAGATGGTACAGGTCTTGATGTGATCGAGGCCTTGCATGTTGCACGGCCAGATGCCCGTGTCGTGGTGCTCACGGGTTATGGCAACATTGCCACGGCGGTCACAGCGGTCAAACTTGGCGCAATCGATTATCTGGCCAAACCTGCAGACGCAGATGCCGTTTATGGAGCGCTCGTTTCCAACACCGATAGCCGTAACGCCTTGCCCGACAATCCCATGTCGGCTGACCGCGTCAGGTGGGAGCACATCCAGCGGGTCTTTGAATTATGCAATCGTAATGTGTCTGAAACAGCGCGCCGGTTGAACATGCACAGGCGCACCCTGCAGCGTATCCTGGCCAAGCGCGCACCTAAGTAACGATTCTTTTCAAGGGTCCCACAGCACGTGCAGGCGTTGGGCAGCAGTGCGGCCAAAGGCCAGTGTCACAACCTTGCGGCGTGATGGATGTATGGGGTGGGCGCCCGTATCGCGCATGATCTCGGCACCGTAACTGTCCGCCACGATCAGGCCCGCTTCATCAGGAATGATGGCGGCTTCCATTGATGCCGGAATTGCAAAGTAAAAGCGGTCGCAGTAGTCGCGGTATTCCGGCCATTTCTGGTCGACGCGAAAATCTTCGAGGGATGACTTGATTTCGATGATCCAGATTGTGCCGTCATCTTTTAGTGCAAGGACATCGGCGCGGCGGCCTGAAGCAAGGGTAAATTCCGGCAATACGGCAAATCCGTGAGAGCGCAGCAACCGGCATACACCACGTTGCACAGCGAGTGCGGTTTCGGACTGGCGGCCGTCTGGTTTAAAGGTGATCTGGGTCAAGTCCATGGGCCTTAGACTAGCTCAAGGATCAGTCTTCGTCGAATTTCGATACGACCAAATGTTCGAGGGCGCCCAGTGCTACTTCGGCCTGTGGACCGGAGGCCTCAACCGTAATAGAGGTTCCCATGGATGCCGCCAGCATCATCAATCCCATGATGGATGTTGCGGGAACAGTCTGGCCATCCTTGCTCACCACTATGGCAGCGTCGAAGCTTTCCGCACATTTCACAAATTTCGCGGATGCGCGAGCATGCAGACCGCGCTGATTGGTAATCGCGAGCTCACGCGTCAATGTTGCCAATTCAGTCCCCCAGCACCTGACTTGCAATATTGATATATTTACGACCGGCGTCCTGGGCTGCAGCGGCGGCCTTTTCGAGTGTTGCGTCTTTCCTGATGCGGCAGAGTTTGACCAGCATAGGAAGGTTCAATCCGGCCACCACTTCCACCTGGTCTTCCTGCAGCAAAGAAATTGCCAGGTTGGACGGCGTGCCACCGAACATGTCGGTCAGGACGATGACGCCTGAGCCGGAGTTGACGGCCTTGATCTCATTTTCAATGTCGATGCGGCGAGATTCCATCTTGTCGTCTGCGCCGATGCAAACCGTACGGATTGCTTCTTGCGGCCCCACAATATGCTCGACAGCATGGACAAATTCTGTGGCGAGACGCCCGTGAGTAACTAAAACTAGGCCAATCATGATTGCCGAAAATGCGATCCCGTGGGTGACAGACGGGCCTCTCTACGCTTCCCCGAGACCTGATGCAACCTCACCCCGCAAGGGCTGCCCTCACTTTGGCACAGGCTGCCATATCAGTTGCAGACAGGTGCAGCCGCTGGACCTCAATTCCCAGAATTTCCACTTTTCGATCAATATCTTCTGGCATTCGGTTCAAGTACTCAACAGGACCAAGGTCGACCACCAGCCGCAACTCAACATCAGAGACGTAGGGCAGCGCCACAATGCCCAATCCCCAGATTTCCAATTGACCTGCCAGCGCCACCGGCGGTGACATCCGGATCGTCCCGTTTTCCAGGCGCAGTTCAACTTGATCATCGGCGACGAGTTTGGTCACAACCAACGCATCCCCCAAACCGTAACCCGGTTGGTCGATCAGTCGCAATGCCAGTGACGACTTTCCGGCACCAGGTTTTCCCCGCAGCAAGACGCCGGCGTTTCCGACCCGGACTGCTGTGCCATGAACCAGACTGCGCGTCATGATTTACGCGGTGGCTCCCAGTCTTCCGGCAAAGCGACAAGTCGCACAATCAATCGTGCACCCGTGACAGGTTTTTCGCCCTTGTCGTCGGCTTTGCCCAATTTGTTCTCGGCCCAAATCCGGCCCTTGTGGGCTTCAACAATCTGGCGGGAAATCGCAAGACCCAGTCCGGAATTTTTGCCGAAGGAATCCTCGGGCCGGTCCGTGTAAAAGCGATCAAAAATGCGTTCCAGATTTTCCGGTGCCACGCCTGGTCCGAAATCCTCAGCACGCACTTCCACGTGATCACCAATACGCCGCAAACGCACATGGACCTTCGTGCCCGGCGCGGTGAAGGATCTGGCGTTGTCGATCAGGTTCCGGAAGACCTGACCCAGCCTTGAATCCTGGCCGAGAACGGTGAAATGGCGCAGTTGATCGCGGCCATTGGTAATGGGTTGCACCGTGAGCAAGACTTCAGGTTGGTCGGCAATTGCTGTTTCGTTGGCCATCAGAACAATTGTGCCCAGAAGTTTGCCAATATCCACTGGTGCTCCTTCCGTGCGTGCCAATTCCGCATCAAGGCGGGAGGCATCAGAGATGTCGGTGATCAGGCGGTCCATGCGTCTGACGTCGTGCTTGACGACTTCAATCAAGCGCTGGCGATGATCATCGCGCTTGACGAACTCGAGAGTTTCAACGGCGCTGCGCAGCGAGGTCAAGGGGTTCTTCAATTCGTGACTGACGTCAGCAGCGAAAGATTCGATGGCGTCAATGCGATTGTAGAGTGCTCCGGTCATGTCGCGGAGGGACCCGGAAAGATGGCCGATTTCGTCTTTGCGTGTGGTAAAGTCAGGGATCTCCACGCGTCTGGAAATGCCGCGCCGCACACGCTCAGCTGCTGCAGACAATCGGCGAATGGGTGTTGCAATCGTTCCGGCCAGAAGTCCCGAGAGCAACAATGTCACGAGTGATGAAAAGCCAAATGTCATCAGAACGACGTTGCGTTCGGCCCGCAGCACGCGGTCGATTTCGCCACCTTCCGTCGACAGCACAAGGGACCCCAAGACCGCACGAAAGCGCTGCACCGGCACGGAAACGAGGATGATGGTTTCGCGCAGTTTACTCTGGCGGACGACGCTGACCATGGCACCGTTCAATGCCGCTGCAACTTCGGGATGCTGGCGGTTGTTGTCTGGTCCATATTCCTGATAGGGCGGATAAGACGTTGAAAAAATACTGTCGAATTGACGGCGGCTCCATTCCACCCACCCCTCACGCTGGGTTGCATCCAGCACCAAATCAGATTGGGTGATATCGCTGCCGCTGAAGGCAAACTTGCTGTCGACAATCAGGTTGCCATCCTGGTCCATGATGCGGGCCCGCACAGACGATGTGGTGATGAGACGGCGCAAAATAGAACTGGCGGCCACTGGATCAATGGGAAAGTCGAGGCCTGAGAGTTGATCCGAGTCGGGCAGTGCTTCATCTGAATCCTGAAAGGTGTCGGGGTTGATGACGATGTTGCCGGTGTCAGCTGTGGCGGAGCCTGCTACTGCAGCGGCGATGATTTGGGCCTGCGTCATCAGAGACTGCACACGTGCATCAATGAGACCTTGGCGGAATTGATTGAAATAGAGAATGCCCGAGGTGAGGATGGCGAGGCCCAGGAGATTGATCAGGCCAATGCGGCCCGTCAAGCTGGCGGGTGACAGGCGCTGAAACCAGTTCGAACCTGAGGCCAGAAACGTGTTTTCGACCGGGTCCGTCCCTGCGTCATCAGGTTCGGTCGATGGCAGAGTGTCGTCGGTCTTGCTGCGGTCCAGCATGGGTATCCTGTTTTCCAGACCGCAGGCTACTCTACTTAGGCCTGTTCCTTGAAGCGATATCCGACGCCATAAAGCGTTTCGATGCCGTCAAAGCTTTCGTCCACAAGATTGAACTTTTTGCGCAGGCGTTTGATGTGGCTGTCGATGGTCCGGTCATCGACATAGACCTGATCGTCATAGGCCGCATCCATCAACGTGTCGCGGCTCTTCACGATACCCGGACGATGGGCCAGGGCCTGTAATATGAGGAACTCCGTGACGGTCAGGATCACGGGCTTGCCGTCCCAGGTGCAGGAATGACGTTCCGGGTCCATGGCCAACTTGCCGCGCTCAATGACCTTAGCTGCTTCTTGTTGCGGTCCAGATGTATCCTTGGCAGCCCCGCGGCGTAACACAGCCTTGACGCGTTCGACCAACAGACGTTGCGAAAAAGGTTTCTTGATAAAATCATCGGCCCCCATTTTCAGGCCGAACAACTCGTCGATCTCATCATCTTTGGAGGTGAGGAAAATCACGGGCAAATCGGTTTTTTGACGAATCCGGCGCAGCAGTTCCATGCCATCCATACGCGGCATCTTGATGTCAAAAATCGCAATGTCCGGCGGTGTATCCTGCAGGCCCTGGAGGGCTGCAGCACCGTCGCCATATTTTTGCACGGTATAGCCTTCAGCCTCCAGCGTCATGCCGACAGAGGTCAGAATATTGCGGTCGTCATCGACCAGGGCAACTGTTGGCATGGGAGTCCTTTTCGTATGTGCTGCAGTTCAGCTAAGGATAAAACTGGAACAAATTGTGGCAAAGGGGTTTGGGCATGAATGAAGAACAAAAAGCGGCCGGCCTTGTGGAAGCACGCCTTGTGCTTCGACACGCACGCACGGCAAGTCTCGGTGTGCTTGATCATGAGACGGGCGGGCCGCTGTGTGCGCTGGTCAATGTCGCTATCACGTCACAATTTCTGCCTATCATTCTCACTTCAACACTGTCGCGCCATACGCAGTGTCTTGACCGTGACACGCGCGGCAGCCTTCTGGTGACGGGTGAACTTCCCGCCAAGGGTGATGCCCTGACCGGGTTTCGGGCGTCTCTTACGGGCCGGTTTTCGCGTCGCGCTGAAAAGGATGTGCGCGACTCCTATCTTGCGCACCATCCCTATGCCGACGTCTATGCCGGGTTTGGCGATTTTGGCTTCTGGGTCATGGAGCCCTTGAAGCTTTATGTTGTTGCGGGATTTGGCCGGGTCTTTACTTATGATGCGCAGGAGTTGTTGGCGACGGTGTGAGATCGCTGGTAACATGACCACCGACTCATGCGATCCATCATTTCCCTTTTTCGCGATGCCAGGCCTTCAGCGCCGCGTGTGTTGCCGCCCCTTCAGCTGTCGGTTGATGGCCGCGACTTTTCCGTTGCCTTGCAACGCCGGGCCAATGCCAAACGATTGACATTGCGCATTGCGCGCGATGGTGACGGGGCTGTCATGACGCTGCCGCCGCGCGCCAGCCGCGCCGAAGCGCAACGGTTTGCGGAAAAATCGCAAAGCTGGATTGCGACACAACTTGCCTCGCGCGGGCATGCCATTGCCATCACCCATGGTGCCGAAATAGCGCTGCGTGGTGCGCCCCACACCATCTCATTGACTGGCAAAACTCGTGGGCTGGTGCACCATGACGAAGCCGCATCCACACTCCACGTGCCTGGCATGCCAGCGCATGTGTCGCGGCGATTGACCGACTGGCTCAAGCAAGAAGCAAGACGCGATCTTTTGGCCGCATCACATGACTATGCTGGACGCATGGGAGTGACAGTCACATCAGTTGCGGTTCGCGACCAGAAAAGCAGATGGGGATCGTGCTCGTCCACCGGGGCCCTGTCCTATTCCTGGCGGCTGGTCCTGGCGCCACCCTATGTGCTCGACTACGTCGCAGCCCACGAGGTCGCCCATTTGCGGGAAATGAATCATGGGCCACGGTTCTGGCGACTGGTGCTCACGCATTGCAAGGACACTAAACGCGCCAAGGACTGGCTCAAGCGAAATGGCAAGAGCCTGCATCTGGTGGGGTGATAGCAGCTTTGACAGCTAGCCATAAAGTGTGATATGGCTAGCCATATGAAAACAACCGTACATATTCCAGATGCATTGTTTGCTGCGGCGCAACGGATTGCAGCGAAGGAGAAAACTACATTCAAGGCCCTCGTCCAAGAGGGCTTGCAAGATGTCGTTGCCCGGCACGGGAAGAAGGTGCCTTTCAAGCTTCGGGATGCGTCCGTGGCCGGATCCGGTTTGAACCCAGAGGTGAAGGGCGCTCACTGGAATGACATTGCATCTATCATTTACGAAGGTCGCGGCGGTTGATTGCCATTGACACCAACATTCTTGTCTATTGTCATCGGCGGGATTCGGATTGGCACACGCAAGCCAAACGACAACTCCTTGCTTTGATTGAAAGCCGCGTGCGGTGGGCCATACCGTGGCCCTGTATTCATGAATTTCTCAGCATCGCCACCCATCCGAGAATATACGTACCGCCCACTACGCTTTTGGAAGCCGTTGATCAGGTTGATGCCTGGATGGACGTGCCGGGTTTGCAACTGTTGGCGGAAACAGACTCCCACTGGGTCGAATTGCGAGAGCTTGTACTGGCTGGTCAAATTCTTGGACCGCGTGTGCATGACGCCAGAATTGCCGCGATCTGCATGCAACACGGGGTCACCGAACTGTGGACGGCGGATCGCGATTTTTCCCGGTTTCCTCTGCTCAAATCACGCAATCCCTTGATTTCCTGACCGGGACCAGGCGTGGTGCCATTGGACTTCTTTATCGGCACGATTTAAGCTTCACGTTTGTTGTCAGTTCAAGGTTTAAGATGTCCCAACTCCCTCCTCCAGCCCTTCTGCGGTTGCACACCAGTGACAATGTGTCTGTTTCAACCCGCATCGTGGAAAAGGGTGAGGTCTGCTCAGGAACAGTCACGACGGCGCGGATCATGCGGGGCCATAAAATGGCGAACACCGCAATTGGCAAAGGTGAGCCCATCCGCAAGTTCGGCCAGATCATCGGGTTTGCAAAATCAGACATTGGACCAGGTGATTGGGTTCATGAGCACAATGTGGAGATGGGAGCGCTGGCTCATGACTATGCCTTTTCACAAGGTGTCACCCGGGATATCGTCCTGCCATTGGAACAGCAGGCCGTGTTTCAAGGTTACAGGCGCAAGAACGGCAAAGTCGGCACACGCAACTACATTGGCATCATGACATCGGTGAACTGCTCTGCCACCGTTGCCGCCCACATCGCCAAAGAGGTTGAGAAACAAGGACTGCTCAAGGACTATCCCAACATTGATGGTGTAGTTGCCCTGACGCAGGATAATGGCTGCGTCATCGATTACCGTGGCGTGATCTTCGATACGTTCAAACGCACGGCCTGGGGTTATGCAACAAACCCGAACATGGGTGGCGTGATGATGGTGGGGCTGGGATGTGAAGGCTTCCAAATCCCGCGCTTCAAGGAAGCCTACAAGGTGGAAGAGAGCGACACCTTTCGCACCATGACGATTCAGGAAACGGGAGGCACACGCAAGACCGTGGAAGCCGGACTTCAAGCAATCCGCGAGATGCTGCCCGTGGTCAATGCCGTCAAACGGGAAACCTGCCATGCATCTGAGCTGATCCTCGCCCTGCAATGTGGCGGATCTGACGGATATTCCGGCATCACCGCCAATCCGGCGCTGGGTGCTGCTGTTGATCTCCTTGTGCACCATGGTGGAACTGCCATCCTGTCAGAGACGCCAGAGATTTACGGGGCGGAGCATTTGCTCACGCGACGTGCGGCAAGCCCCGCAGTTGGTCAGAAGCTTGTCGATATCATCGCGTGGTGGGAAGACTACACCCGGCGCAACAACATGGAGATGAACAACAACCCGTCGCCCGGCAACAAGCTTGGTGGCCTGACGACCATTCTTGAAAAATCATTGGGTGCTGCCGCCAAGGGCGGTACGACGACCTTGCAGGCTGTTTATCATTATGGCGAGCCCGTCACGGCCAAGGGCTTCGTGTTCATGGATACACCGGGCTATGATCCTGTCAGTGCCACAGGTCAGGTGGCAGGTGGCGCCAACATCATGTGTTTCACAACGGGTCGGGGATCGGCCTATGGCAACAAGCCGTGTCCGTCCATCAAGCTCGCCACCAATTCGGTCGTCTATACCCAAATGATCGAAGACATGGACATCAACTGCGGGGACATCATTGAAGGTGTTTCGTTGGCCGACAAAGGCCAAGAGATTTTTGATCATATTCTCAAGACCGCATCGGGACAGAAAACGAAATCGGAAGAACTCGGCTATGGCGAAAACGAATATGTGCCATGGTATATTGGAGCGGTGATGTAGGTGTTTTTTACCTGCCACGAAGAATCCATGTTTGACACCTATACGAAGACCTGATGGCCAAGCCGAAAACCCGTAAGAACACGCGTAAAGAACCCCAGCTTTTTGCACCTGCGCAGCGCAAGGCCGTGCCGGAGAAACGGCGTCCGCGACGTTCGATCTCGCGGTGGATCTTTGGCAAGCTGTTCAAGATCGGCATATTCGCAACCTTTGCCCTTGCCATGGTGTTTGGCTTTGCGTGGTTCACGCTGGAACAGAAGGGCCTGTTCAATATTCCGGAGCGAGCACCCGGCATTATCATGCTGGCCAGCGATGGCACCGTGCTGGCGGAACAGGGAGCCTTCTATGGCGATGAGGCGCGGCTCGAACTTCTGCCGGATTATGTCCCCAATGCAATCGTCGCCATTGAAGACCGCCGGTTCCGCTATCATCCCGGCATTGATCCCATCGGCATGACGCGGGCCATCGTCAACAACCTGCGCGAAAGGCAAGGCTTGCAAGGTGGCTCAACACTCACGCAGCAACTTGCGAAAAACCTGTTTCTCACACCAGAGCGCACGGCCTGGCGCAAAATTCAAGAAATCGTGCTCGCTGTCTGGTTGGAGCGCAAATTCAGCAAGGATGAAATCCTTCAACTCTATCTGAACCGCGTCTACTTCGCCGGTGGTTCCAATGGCATCGAACGGGGCGCACAATCGCTTTACAACAAAACGGCTGCGGATTTGACCTTGCAGGAAGCCGCTACATTGGCCGGGCTATTGAAAGCACCCACCACCTATCATCCGGCGCGCAATCCGGAAGGGTCTGAGGCGCGGACAAAACTTGTGCTCCAGGCGATGCTGGATCAGGGTTACATCAGTTCAGAAGAATCCCATGCGGCCCTCGCAGCGCCTGCAAGTGTTTCGGCAGCTGACTATATTCCAGCCAAGCAATATGCCATCGACTGGATCAATGAGCAGTTGCCGCAACTGGTCAAATCCTACGATCAGTCCATCATTGTGCAGACCACCATCGATCCTGTGATGCAGTCCGATGCCGAGACTGCGCTGCGGCAACGGCTTTTGACCAACGGCAAGAAACTCAAGGTCGATCAAGGTGCCATGATCGTGATGGATCCGAAAGGTGCTGTTGTCGCACTGGTCGGCGGTAAATCCTACAAGGGCAGCCAGTTCAACCGCGTCACCAAAGCCAAGCGCCAGCCGGGTTCGGCGTTCAAACCATTTGTTTATCTTGCCGCCCTTGAACAAGGCTACAAACCACAATCCAGAACGGTTGATGAACCCATTCGCATTGGCAACTGGACACCGGAAAACTACCGCCACACCTATCTTGGCGAGGTCACACTTGAAACCGCGTTCGCCCAATCCCTCAATTCAGTGGCGGCACGCATTGCCAATGACGTCGGTACGGCTGCGGTTGCCGATGTGGCGCACCGGCTTGGCATTACATCCACCATTGGCAAGGATATTTCGATCGCCCTTGGTACATCGGAGGTGACACTCCTCGAACTCTCGTCGGCCTTTGTGCCGTTTGCCAATGGCGGCGAAGCCGTTGAACCCTTTGTCGTTACCAAGATTTCGACCCGCGATGGCGACGTGCTTTATGAGCGTGTGGGGTCGGGCCTCGGCAAGGTGGTGGCCGACTATGATCTCGGTAGCATGAACCAGCTTTTCCGATCCGTCGTCCAACAGGGCACAGCCAAGAAGGCGCTGTTCGAAGGCTTTGACATTGGCGGCAAAACGGGAACCAGCCAGAATTATCGCGATGCCTGGTTTGTCGGATTTACATCCTATTATGTGGCGGGCGTGTGGGTCGGCAATGATGATAATTCCCCGACCAACAAAGTGACAGGCGGTTCGCTGCCAGCGTTGATCTGGCGCGATGTGATGCAATTGGCCCACGCCAATCTGGAATCGCAACCACTTCCAGGCGACATCGCACCCACCATGGATGATCTCTTGGTGGCCAACTCGAATGATGGCCCTGAACTGCAGGACCAGAATGAAATTGTTGTCACAGAGCAAATCCCGCGCAAGAAAAAGAAGTACCTCCTCGATTATTTGTTTGGTGATGACACGCCAGCACCGCGACGGCGTTCGGGCTCAGCCGAAGACGGTCTATACTAGCGGATCAGGGGAAGGGACCTCTCCCGGCGCTTCGCGCCACCCTCCCCAGAGGGGAGGGGAAATAGAAATGTGGATATTCCCCTCCCCTCTGGGGAGGGTGCCCCGCAGGGGCGGGAGAGGTCCCTTCGCGGCCTTGTGCGAAAAAACACTGACTTCACAGGATCTAAAAAAAACCCCACCAACCCGAGCCTATTGGCTTCTGGTCAGCAGGGTTCACAACCTTACCCACCAATACCGGGGGAGGCTATTGGTCGATAAGCCGTTGTCTTGTGCGCAACTTGCCTACGCGAATTGGTCTTCTGGTATTCCCGGTCTTCACACGTGCCTATCCTGGCACGTCGTCGATACTCAACACGTACGGGCTGCAGTCCCCCGGAACGTCGATTATGCAGCCAAAGGGGCATTTGCGCCACAGCGCTTAAGCCCATCTTGGATTGCATCGTCGCGCAAAAATATTAAGAAACGATTTCATGCAACCGAAAAAATGAACTTTCATCTCGGACACGGGGCCAGGGTGTTGAGTTTGGCCCTCCGCAGTAACCATAGGCACAACTTAGATTGGTCGCCCAAATGGAAATGAATGGCGCAAAGCAGACTGTTCAGTTGGGTTGGCCAGCATTTCCATGATGACTTCATGGTTCACAAACATACATAACACCTCAAAATTTGATGTACGATACCGCTTAATTATGATGTAATTACCTCTTTACGTCATTCATTTTTCAGGTATGTTGACCTCACCTAAACCGGGAGGAAGACATGGACGGACAGTCAGACCACATCATCAGAGCTGAGCTGGCGCGCATCGGATTGCGCTGGGCCAATTGTGTGTCATGGAATGCTGACGCAACCGTCCTCTATCAGCACGTGATCGACAGGGGTGAGGCACAAGTTGCCAATGGCGGTGCCCTTGTGGTTTCAACCGGACCCCACACAGGCCGCAGCCCCAAAGACAAGTTTGTGGTGCGCGACGATGTCACCGAAGCGTCCGTGTGGTGGGACAATAACCAGTCCATGTCGCGCAAAGCCTTTGACACATTGCGTTCTGACATGATGGCTCATGCCCGGATGAAATCACTGTTTGTCCAGGATCTCATTGCCGGGGCCGATGCCACTTACCAGTTGCCAACCCGGATCATCACGGAATTTGCCTGGCACGCCCTGTTCATCCGTCACCTCTTGCGTGTGCCGTCAACCCCGCAAGATTTTGTGCCCGCCCTGACGATCATCAACCTGCCAAGTTTCAAAGCTGATCCAGACCGGCACGGCACGCGCAGTGAAACTGTTATCGCCCTTGATCTCAAGAACCGCATCGTGCTCATTGGTGGCACACAATACGCTGGTGAAATCAAGAAAGCGGTTTTCACGGTGATGAACTTCATTCTGCCAACGCAGGGTGTGTTGCCCATGCATTGCTCAGCCAATGTGGGAGAAAAAGGCGACACTGCCATTTTCTTCGGATTGTCCGGCACAGGCAAAACCACACTTTCAACAGACCCGCAGCGCGCCTTGATCGGCGATGACGAGCACGGCTGGTCGCCCAATGGTGTTTTCAACATCGAAGGTGGCTGTTATGCCAAAGTCGTCAACCTCTCAGCCGAAAACGAACCCGACATTCATACGGCAAGTCTTGCGCACGGCACGGTTCTGGAAAACGTCATGGTTGATCCGGTGACGCGCCAACCTGATTTTTCCGATACCCTGCTCACTGAAAATACACGCGCTGCCTATCCCTTGTCTGCCATCAAGAACGCCGACCCCACCGGCATGGCTGCCGCACCGAAGGCCATCATCATGTTGACGGCTGATGCCTTTGGCGTGTTGCCACCGATTGCAAAGCTCACGGCCGACCAGGCCATGGACCACTTCCTTGCCGGTTACACGGCCAAGGTTGCAGGAACCGAACGCGGCATCACCGAACCCCAAGCCACGTTCTCGGCCTGTTTTGGTGCCCCTTTCCTGCCCCGCCATCCATCTGTGTACGGAACATTATTGCGCGACCTGATCGCACAGCACAACGTTCCGGTCTACCTGGTCAATACCGGCTGGACGGGTGGAGCCTTTGGCACTGGCCACCGCATGCCGATCAAAATCACGCGGGCGCTGGTTGCCGCGGCCTTGAGCGGTGAACTTGCATCCGCCCGGTGCCGCGTCGATGAAAACTTCGGCTTTGAAGTTCCGGTTGCTGTTGCTGGTGTCGAAAGCACACTGCTCGATCCGCGCAAGACCTGGACTGACGCCACTTCCTATGATGCGGCAGCCAAACGGCTCGTTGGGTTGTTTGCAGAGAACGCTTCAAAGTTCGATGCCGTTCCGATGCGGATGGTCGCCGCGCAGTAGGTTGGATCGCGTCTCACAACGTCGTCTTCGTGCCCGGCGCGTGCGCCCGTCGATTGCGGCTCAAGACTGTTGATTGTGGGGTCCGTGATCTGCCCTTCTCTGGCGATCTTGCCAAGACATAGCACAGGCTCCGTACGGTGTCAAGCACTATTTTCCTATAAAAGGAATTACACGTCCAGATTGGCGACGTTGAGGGCGTTTTCGCGAATGAAGTCGCGGCGGGGCTCGACGACATCGCCCATCAGTTTGGTGAAGAGATCGTCGGCCTGGTCGATTTCGGCGACGCGCACCCGGAGCAGCGAGCGGGCGTTCGGATCAAGCGTGGTTTCCCAGAGCTGATCGGCGTTCATTTCGCCAAGCCCTTTGTAACGCTGCAGGGACACGCCTTTGCGACCCGTGGCAAAGATGGCCGCGAGCAGGCTGAGTGGTCCGTTGATGGGGGTTTCGGAGTCTTTGCGTTTCAGCTTGGCGGGCCGCGCGTAGATTTCCTGCAAATGGGGTGTGCGCTTGTCGAGGCGCAAGGCATCCGATGACCCGATGAGGCGGTTGTCGATGTGCCAACTTTCCTTCACGCCGCGCAGGGAGCGCGCAAAAATCAGACCACCGTCAGAGGCAACACTCCCGGTCCAGCCGCGCTCGGTGTCGTCGGACAGCACATCAAGGCGTTTTGCGACATAGGTTGCGGCAGCTTCAGCTTGATCAGGAACCGACACAACATCGGGATTGAGAGCGCCTGCAATGGCCGCCTGCTCAATGACCAAAGTGGGATAGCGCGAGTGCAGTCCTTCGATGATACCGCGAATGGTCAGCGCTTCTTCGACAACTGCCCTGAGATCGCTGCCGGCGCGTTCGCTGTTGTCGCCGAGCACAAGTTTCACACCCTCTAGCCCTGAATCAATCAGGTTTGCTTCGAGGGCCTTGTCGTTCTTGAGGTACTGCTCGGAATTGCCGCGCTTTACCTTGTAGAGCGGCGGTTGTGCGATATAGAGGTGGCCGCGTTCGATGAGCTGCGGCATCTGGCGATAGAAGAAGGTCAGCAGCAAGGTGCGGATGTGCGCACCGTCGACGTCGGCGTCGGTCATCAGGACGATCTTGTGATACCGCAGTTTGTCGGGGTTGAATTCCTCACGGCCAATGCCGGTTCCGAGGGCGGTAATCAACGTACCGATTTCTGTTGACGAGAGCATCTTGTCGAAACGGGCACGCTCGACGTTGAGGATTTTTCCGCGCAGGGGCAATACCGCCTGATTTTCCCGGTTACGGGCCTGTTTTGCAGATCCTCCGGCGCTGTCTCCTTCGACGATGAAAAGTTCGCACAGAGATGGATCGCGCTCCTGGCAATCGGCCAGTTTCCCGGGGAGCGATGAAATATCGAGTGCACCCTTGCGCCGGGTGAGTTCGCGGGCCTTGCGGGCGGCTTCGCGGGCTGCTGCGGCCTCGATGATCTTGGTGATAATGATTTTCGCGTCCGACGGATTTTCCTCGAACCATGAGCCCAGCGTTTCATTGACGAAGTTCTCCACGACGGGGCGCACTTCGGATGAGACGAGTTTGTCTTTTGTCTGGGACGAGAATTTCGGATCGGGTACCTTGACTGACAGCACGCAGGTCAAGCCTTCGCGCGCATCGTCGCCGGTCACCGCGATCATTTCCTTTTTCGACACGCCACCACTGGCGGCATAATTGTTGATGACGCGGGTCAGTGCGCCACGGAAGCCTGCGAGATGGGTGCCGCCATCGCGCTGGGGAATGTTGTTGGTGAAGCAGAACATGCTTTCGTGGTAGCTGTCGTTCCACCACAGGGCGCACTCAAGCGTTATGCCGTCACGCTCAGCGCTGATCGAAATGGGATCCTTGATCAGGGGCTGTTTGGCGCGGTCGAGATAGCGCACAAAAGCGGTGATGCCACCGTCGTAGAAAAGTTCGACGACGTGGGGTTCAACACCGCGATTGTCGGTCAGCACAACGCGCACACCGGAATTCAGAAAGGCAAGTTCACGCAAGCGATGTTCAAGTGTCGCAAAATCGAATTCGACCTTGGTGAATGTTTCCGGCGAAGGCTGGAAGGTGACTTCCGTACCGCGCTTGCCGCCGCTGTCACCTGTCACTTGCAAGGGACTGTCGGCCACGCCGTGGGTGAACGACATAAAATGGGTTTTGCCACTGCGATGAATGGTCAACTCAAGACGCGTCGACAGGGCGTTTACGACCGACACACCGACGCCGTGCAGGCCGCCTGAAACCTTGTAGGAATTCTGGTCAAATTTGCCGCCGGCGTGCAGCTCGGTCATCACGATTTCGGCAGCGGACCGCTTTGGCTCCTGGTCATCGTCCTGCTTGATGCCGGTCGGGATACCACGACCATTGTCCGTCACACTCACCGAACCTTCGGCATTCAGCGACACTGTCACGAGAGTTGCGTGGCCTGCGAGGGCCTCGTCGATGGCATTGTCGACGACTTCATAGACCATGTGGTGCAGGCCTGAGCCATCGTCCGTATCGCCAATGTACATGCCCGGCCGCTTGCGTACGGCATCGAGACCCTTCAAAACGCGGATTGACTCTGCGCCATAGATTTGGGCTTGTGGCGTGGTTGTATCTTCAGTTGTCATGATGCTGATTGTGATTCGGAAATGTGACCGTTCTCCACCCTGTAAACCACTGCTGCAGTGCCAATACCATCAAAAAGTACACGATCTGTCCCGGTCATCCAGACCTGGCCGGCCAGACCTTGCAGCAGCTCAAAAAGGCCTTCTCTGCGCGTCTTGTCGAGGTGGGCCGTCACTTCATCGAGCAGCAGCATGGGGGCCGCTCCGAGGACCGATTTGGCGGCTTCCGCTTGCGCCAGAATGAGACCCAGCAGCAGGGCTTTCTGTTCACCTGTGGAACAGGCGTCGGCCAACATGTCTTTGGGTCCGTGAATGACCTCGAAATCGCTGCGGTGCGGTCCGCGCAAGCACCGACCCGCCGCCCGGTCAATGGACCTGCTCTCGTGCAAGATGCGACGATAATCATCCTCCACTTTCACGGCTGGCAAATGAGCTGTCAGCAACTCCAACTCGCCCAAGGCGGTCACGCGTCCCCATGGAAACGGCCCTTCCGCCTCATTGCGTGTGAAGGCCTTGGCGATGACAGTCACGGCGTTGCTGCGCGCTGCGGCAATGGCCACGGCATGTTCTGCCATTTGGGCTTCGAGACTCGCCAGCCACACGACGTCGCTTGCCACATCCTCCAGGACCTTGTTGCGTTCGCGGAGCAATTTGTCGAAGCGATTGACGCGGGCTGCGTGCTCATGATCGAACAGGCCCACAAGCCGATCAAAGAACCGGCGGCGCTCGCCGGGCGAGCCTGAGAACAGGCGATCCATGGCAGGGGTCAGCCAGAGCAGGCGCAACTGTCCAGCGAGTGCGCCAGCGGTCTTGTGGGGTATGCCGTCGACCATGGACTGGCGGTTGGCGGACGCGCTCTCACCGTCGTTGAGACCCCAAGCCGTGCCCAATTGCACCGTGCCTGAAGGTACAACTGCTTCAGCAGCAACGGCCCACTGGTTCCTGCCTCCCGTGCGAGCCAGCATTGCGAACTCATCGCCGCGCAATCCCCGGCCCGGTGTCAATAGCGACAGTGCTTCAAGGATGTTGGTTTTTCCTGCGCCGTTGGGTCCCGTCAGCGCAATCATGTTTGACGTGGGCTCCAAGCGCAATTGTTCGTAATTGCGGAAGTCCGTCAAAGTCAGTCGGGTGATGGCAAATCGCTTGGCTGTGGTCACGCCGCAATCATATCACACGCGCATGGGCATGAGGACATAGAGTGATTGCGGGTCCTTGGGATCACGAACGATGGTTGGCGAGCCTGCATCCTGCAATTCAAACCGGATGGTATCCGCCTGGACCTGGTTTGCCACGTCCATGAGATACTTCGAGTTGAAGCCAATCTCGATGGCATCCTGCGAGTAATTGGCCGGCAGTTCTTCTTCGGCAGACCCTGAATCCGGATTGTTGACGGTCAATGTCAGGCGACCTTCAGCCAATCCCAGTTTCACGGCGCGGCTTTTTTCCAGGGAAATGGTGGAGACGCGATCGACTGCGGACGAAAAGGATTTGGTTTCGATTTCCAGCACCTTGTCGTTGTTGCGTGGAATGACCCTTTCATAGTCCGGGAACGTGCCATCGATCAGTTTCGATGTGACCACCATGGCACCTACGGCAAAGCGGATCTTTGAGGATGAGAGAGAGACGTCGATATCCGCCTCGCTGCCTTCGATCAACTTGGTGATTTCAAGAACGGTCTTGCGCGGAACGATGACGCCCGGCATGCCGGAGGCACCTTCGGGGCGCGGAACTTCAGACTGGGCCAAGCGGTGGCCATCGGTGGCCACGGCGCGCAACGTCGGACCGGCTGAGACCTCATGCAGATAGATGCCGTTGAGATAGTAGCGCGTTTCTTCCGTCGAAATGGCAAACCGGGTCCGCTCGATCAGGGATTTGAGATGGGCGACGGGCAATGAAAAATTGTGGCTGAAGTCGCCACTTGCCAAATCGGGGAAATCTTCGGCCGGCAGGGCCTGCAAGGCAAACCGGGATTTGCCGGAAATGATGGCAACGCGGGACTTGTCTGATCCGGTGTCCAGCTCAATCTGGCTGCCGTCGGGAAGTTTACGGACAATATCGTAGAGCATGTGGGCAGGCACGGTGACTGCACCTTCACGACTGACGTCTGCGGCAACTGATTCCACGATTTCAATATCGAGATCGGTGGCGGTCAGCTTCACAACATCGTTGGCCCCTTGCAAACGGACGTTGGACAGTATGGGGATTGTGTTGCGGCGTTCGACGACGCTTTGCACATGGGTGAGAGCCCGCAAGAAATTTGACCGTTCGATTGTGACACGCATGGGATCAGACGCCTGACAAGATGTGAAAGCCCCCGGATTGACGGGGGCATGATTTCATGAGTTTGGCAAATGCGACCGCAACATTCAAGCTGGATCGGCAGGTTTTCCAGCCTGTTGCTTGTGCACGGCAAAGCGCGTGTAGAGCCAGCCTATGCCAATGAGGCAGAAGCCCAGCCCCATGAGGCTGGCGATCCGCCACAGGCCGGTCAGACCGGAAAGGTCGAGAATGAAAACCTTGAGCACTGTCAGGATCAACACGATAATGCCGCCCAACCGCACGCTCTGACGGTCGATGCGCAATCCGGCGACAAAGGCTGCCACCCCCATCGCCAGCCAGACCAGCGACACCGTATAGCTTTCGGCATCGCTGATGAATTCAGGCACCAGGCGCGGACCGTGGTAGAGGTTTTTTACCATGAGGGTTGCGAAGGTCATGACCAGCACCATTGCAAGACCTGCCAAAGCGGTGCGTTGCGGGGCCCGCGACAACCAGCCATCGCGATTGATGATGACGGCCAACAGGGCGGCGGGCAAGAGAAAGCCCAGCCACAGACTGTTGACAAAGATGCCACCAATAAGGGGATCGCCGGTGAAGACTGGGTTGAAACCAGTCAGCAAGGCCAGAAGAACGAGGGTTGATGCGGCAACAAGCGCCAGCGTGCCCCAGCGTGCGACAAACCCTGAATAGAGTTTCTGCCGATAAGCAAGGCCGAATGCGGCGCCGAGCCAGGCCACGACATGGGAACCCAATTCCGCAACGGTGAATTTCTCACGCGTGATGCCGCCGCCAATCACGACCCGCAATTCGAGCGAGATCAGTGAAATCAGCAAGCCGAGACTGAGACCCTCGAGGGCGACCCTGGGTTTGTCGTCACGCGGTGATGCCAGTTGACGGGATGCCAGCCAAAACAGGATTGCGGGGATTCCATAGCCATAGATCGGCCAATGGGCAGCCAAGGGCAGCATCGGCTGGTCGGACCAGAATTCGCGGCCAAAGAAAAGCCTCAGTGCGACGAAACTGGCCAGTGCCGCGGCGATTGCGGCGGGGGCACGACTGTCGAAATGCCGGGCTAGCCAGGCAAAGGCCAGGACCAGAGCGGCCAACGCCAAGGTCAACCAGACATGATCGAACAGGCGGTCGGCCACGAAGACTGCGAGGAGAGCAGTTGCAACCAGCAAATTCCATATCGCCTGGGTGCCAGCTGCTTCGCCAACACGGGCGCGCAACGACCAGGCGGCATAAAACACCGGGGCGGATGCGATAGCCGCACCCACGGCCCAGCTTGTTTCAGACAGCGCGAACTCAGCCTTGGCCCAGGCCCCGAAAACAAAAAGCACTGATGCGCCAGCCGTCAGACTGTCCCAGTAGCGGATACCCGGTTTTTTGATGACGCCAAGTATGCCGAGTGCCGTGAAGGCGGTTCCGGCGGCAATCATCCAGCTGACGAAGCGTGATGGCTCCACGAGTTGCGGCACCAAAACCCAGAATCCGCGTTCATCAAAGGCGGGAACAAACTCCGACACATCGGGCCATGCCATGAAGAGAAGAAGCGTGAGCACTGCAGCCAAAGCAGCAGCGATGTTGTTTTGTGGTTTCAACCAGCCAAAGGCGCTGAGCAGTGCCATTGCCATGAGAAAAAGTGCGAGGGCTGCGGTTGTGTAGCTGGCGTTGACCACGACCGAGGCGAGGATGAGCACTGCAGCGAGGACACCGACGGCGGCCAGCTGCAATGGTGGTGTGACGGATTTTAAAGCGGCAAATGTGCCGACATCATCTTTGAGAATGGCGTATCCGCGCGGCAGGAATGATGCTGCGAAAGCCAGGGCATAGGCAAAAATGGCCGCCGGAATGACATGTGATTGCTCAAACAGGCCACCATGCATCCACAGCAGACCCCAGGCAAAAGCGCCAGCGATGGCGGCGTATCCCAGCCACCACCACGGGCGCAGGCGGAGCTCATAAAACGAGGCTGAGACGATGACGATGAGGTAGGCAAAAAAGCCCCAGGCATTGGGATGCTCGGACGGCACCAGCGCCGGGCTTGCAAAAGATCCGATGAGGCCAAGTGCGGCAATGAGTGGACCCTGGCGACGTGACAACCACAAGGCTGCAAGGCCAATGGCCACGAGCAACGGGAAACAAACGGCGGGCGAGAATATGCCATAAAGCGCGTAAGCTGCGTAAGTGACGCCAAAAGCGATGACGAGGCCAGCTGCCGACAGGGCCGCGGGAACATGATCGGAAACGCCATCGGCGCGATTGCGGCGCACGTTTTCGCCTGCGTAGGCAAGTGCTGCGGCAAATGCGTAACCGATGATGATGCGCAGGATTGGCGGAATCAGGCCGTTGTCGTGCGCATATTTGACGAAGAGCAAACCGCCAAGCGCCACAGCAATGCCACCGATAACGACAAACCATCGACCGGCCAGCGCCTGCTCGAGACCACCGGAGCGACTTTCACGGCGTGGTGCCTGTGGTGCTTGAGCCGTTGAGCGGGTGCGGGCTTCTGCGTCCTGTGTTGCGGTATCGGCGGCATCGAGAGCTGCCGCTTTTACTTCAGCAACATCATCCGCCTTAACTTGCGCTTCTGCGGGCGTCTGGATTGGCGTTTGTGCAAATGTTTCGTTTTGCGACGGCTTGGCTTGCCGCAGATACGTCACTCTCGACTTCCAGCTTGTCCAGTTGCGTACGGGTGCGGCGCAGCAGACTATCGAGCTTGCTGATTTTCCTGAGCGCTACAGTGGACAGGATTAGCGCGAAAACGGTGATCAAAAAAACCATCGCCGATGCTTACACCTTTTCCCACTTGCCCGACTTTTCGCTGCGGAAGAAGGCGTCGATGATTTTCATGTTGGTGATGGCGTCGTCCACGCCCCATGCCAGTTTTTCGGTCTTGCGGATGGCGCGGCCAAAGGCTTCGGCCTGGCGCTGGTACTGGTCGGCGACGGGAAGGGTGCGCCAAAAACCTTCATTCATCTGCATGCCTTGCACGAAATAACGGTTGGGTCGGTCGGGCGGCGCGTTAAACGGGATTTCAATTTCGATACGACCCTTGGTGCCCATGATCTGCACGCGCTGATAGGGTGCGAGCTGGGTTGAAATTGTGAAGGTGAGATGGCGGCCCTTGCCAAAATCGGCGAGGCCTCCCATCAGACGGTCGGTTCTGAATTTGGGATCGCGGTCAAATGTGCCGGTGACACGTTTCGGGTCTGCGCCAAAAATGAAGCGGGCAATGGTGATGGGATAGCAGCCGATATCCATGAGGCCACCGCCGCCGATCTTGACGTTGTTGCGCACGTTCTTGGGGTCGGCGTTGAAGTATGAGAACATGACTTGAATAGCGCGGACGTCGCCGATCTCGCCTTTTTTCACGCGTTCGCGGGCCTCGATCCATTGTGGATTATGGCGGACCATGAACGCTTCGGATATCAAGATGCCGCGCGGAGCTTTTTTGAGTTTGGCCGCTTCCTTGGCGTCCATGGCCATGGGCTTTTCACACAGTACATGTTTGCCGGCCTTTGCGGCCGCAAGTGTCAAGGGCACATGGAGGTGATTGGGCAGCGGGTTGTAGACGGCTTCGATTTCAGGATCAGCCAGCATGTCCTCATAGGAGCCATAGGCTTTGGGAATGCCCAATTTTTTTGCCGCAGCCTTGGCAGTTTTAAGATCACGGGACGAAATGGCGACGACTTCCAGGTGCTTCGATTTCAGCATGCCCGGAATGACTTTTGCCAGGCCGATGTTGGCTGTGGAAATGATGCCCCATTTGATCTTCTTCATGCGATTCTCCTATGCGAGGTGACAGCCAGCCTTGCGCTTGCCTTCAATATACTCGTCGATGATTTGATGGAAGCGGGTGTTGCCGAAACTGGGGTAGTGGCCGCCGTGCACCACAGTGACTGGCAAAGACCGAAGTGCATCCATGGTCTTCACATAGGTTGGCACATCGCCATCAATCAGCGGCCCGTCGTAAATCACATCGCCTGAGAGGAAGATGCCGGTGCTTTTTTCAAACAGGCCGATGCCGCCGGGTGAATGACCGGGCGTGTGCACGACTTCAAAGGCGCGGTTGCCAAGATCGATGATGTCACCATGATTGAGAAGCGTTTGAGCGGGTGCTGGTTTGACGCGGTAGTGCGTTGCATCCCAGCCTGCAGGCAAGCGGTCGAACATATCGTCTGTGGCGTATCGGTCGGCATAGGTCAGGTCGTTGCGCGGGTCTGCCAAGATATGGGCTTCGACATGATGCACGCAACGATGGGGAAATTCGTGATGGCAGCCGATGTGATCAAAATGTGTGTGGCTCGCCACACAGGTCAGCGGGCGTTGTGTCACCAGTTGCACATGTGAACACAATGAAAAGTGACCGAGCCCGGTATCAAACAAAAGATCACGGTCGCGGCCACGCACATGCCACATGTTGCAGCGATAAAATGGCTTGATCCAGGGTTCGTGAACCAGGGTGATATCATCGGAGAACCGGATGGTTTCGTACCATTGATCAGCAGACACACGGATTTCGCTCATGGGCTATGGCGTAGCACGATCCTGTGCCGGGGCTCAACGTCGAGCGAAACAAAGTCTCCCGGTGCAATTGAGTTCGTGACATCGGTACGAATGTTGAACGTGATGGCGGGCTGCTGGAGGGATTGAGCCAACACGCGTTTGAAACTTCCCTGATAGACAACGGAGAGCACTCTTGCTTCACCGAAGTTACCTTCTTTGGGCACGATCACTACATGTTCCGGCCTGATGGCAATGCGGTTTGGTTGGCCCCACATTTTGGCGGGGATGATTGTACTTTCGCCCATGAAGGATGCGGAGAACTCGGTTGCTGGGTGGCTGTAGACTTGATGGGGTGGCCCTTCGTCTTCGACGCGACCCTTGTTCATGACCACGATATGATCAGCCAAGGCCATGGCTTCTTCCTGATCATGGGTGACGTGAACGAATGCTGTTCCGACGCGCTGTTGCAAGGCTTTCAACTCATCCTGCATCTGACGTCGGAGTTTGAGATCGAGGGCACCGAGTGGTTCATCAAGCAACAACAGTTGCGGTTCAACGACGAGTGCGCGCGCGAGTGCGACGCGTTGTCTTTGCCCTCCGGAGAGTTGGTGCGGTTTCTTGGTGAACGCATCGGGGAGGCCGACGGTTGCCAACATATCGCGTGATTTGTCATCGCGTTGAGCCTTGTCAATGCCACGCATGCGCAGACCAAAACCCACATTGTCGGCAACCGTCATGTGGGGAAAAAGGGCGTAATCCTGAAACACGGTTGCAGTGGGACGTTTTGCCGGCGGCGTGAACGTGCAGTCGGCACCCTTAATCGTGACAGTGCCGGATGTCGGCTCCAGGAAACCACCCAGAATGGAGAGCAGTGTCGTCTTTCCCGAGCCTGATGGTCCGAGCAACACGGTGTAACTGCCCGGTGGAATGGCAAGTGACACGTCATCAAGGGCTGCCGTGGTGCCATAGCGCATGGTGACATTGTGAATTGATGCGAGAGCACTCATACGGGGCGTTTCCGGAAGGCGAAGACTTCAAACAGGATGACGAACAGGATTGATACGCCGAAGACAAGCGAGCCGATGGCATTCGTTTTGGGACTCAGACCCCCGCGCAACATGTTCCAGATTTCGACCGGCAGGGTTGTGTCAAATCGCGTGAGCAGAAATGAGATCACGAACTCATCCCAGGAAAACGTGACCGACAAGAAGAAGCTCGCAAACAGTGCAGGCCACAGCATGGGAGCGGTAACGAGTGCGAGCACCTGCCAGTCCCTGGCGCCGAGATCACGGGCGGCGCGCTCGATGTTGGCCTGGTTCGCCGTCATCTGCGACAGGATGATGGCAAAACACAGGGGCAAGTTGATCACCACGTGGCCGATGCCGACGGAGAAAAGTGATTTTGGCAAGCCGAGGCCATTGAAGAACACAAGAAGGCCCATGGCGATAATCAAGTAACTCACGGTGAGTGGCAGTGTGATCACGCCTTTCCAGAAGGCTGACCATTGCAACGTGTGGCGCGCAAACCCCCAGGCGGCGAGAAAGCCCATAAGCGTGGAGACGAATGAGGAGAGAACCGCAACGATGACCGAATTGAGCAATGCAGCGCTGATGCGGGCGTCACCCAAAATTGCCGTGTACCATTTCAACGATGGGCCGTTGAATGGTGGAACCGGAACCTGCGATCCCTGAAATGAAAACAGAATGAGCATGGCGACGGGCAAAAAGATGAAGGCATAGACCAGCGCGGCGTAGATCATGGCAATCGTTCGGCTCATGTGCGTTCCAGCTTCAGCCAGCGCGCACAGGCGATATAAGCGAGTGTGATCACACCCATGAGAATGATGGAGAGTGCGGATGACAACGGAAAATCACCGCGCCTGCCGATTTGCATCATGATGACCTGAGGCAGAACCAGTTCATTGTTACCGCCTAAGATCTGCGGGGTGATGTAGTCACCGATGGCGAGGACGAATGTAAGAAATGCGCCGACCATGATTCCCGGCAAGGACAGGGGCAGGATCACATGCAGAAATACGCGAAGGGGCGATGCGCCGAGATCGGCGGCGGCTTTTTGATAATTGGGGGAGAGCTGTTTGAGGTTGGCGTAGATCGTCAGTGTAAGGAGCATCACGAAGAAATGGGTGAACCCGGTGACCGTTGCAAATCGCGTATTGGCCATCTGAATCGGGGTTTCGACAAGCCCACTGCCAACTAGCGCGTTGTTGATCACACCTTTCTCGGCCAGCACCAGAAGCCACGCATAGGAGCGCACAACATAGGACGTCCAGAACGGCAAGACTGCGGTGAGCAACGCGAGGCGTTGCCAGCGTTCAGGGATGACATTGGCGAGTATCCAGGCAAAGGGATAGGCAATGAGGATTGACAGTGCGGTAACCAGCAGTGTGATCTGCAGGGAGTTTATCATCGCCTGCCAGTAACTGCGATTGTTGAAGAACTGGGCGTAGTTTGACAGCGTGAAGCCGTCAGCACCTTTCACAGTGAGGCTCATGACCGCCATTCCAATGAATGGCACGATGAAGAACAGACCTGTAAAGACCAGTGCCGGGCTGGCGCTGATCCAACCCGGCATGTTCAATCGCGACATCACGTCAGACCGTTATTGAGCCTGGAGAACGTCTGTCCACATGTCTTGCATCTTTTTGTCGAGGTCTTCGCTGGGCGCTGGATAGGCCTGAGCGCGGCTGAGATAATCCTTCTGCTTGTCAAATTGCAGAATTTTCTTCTGGCCTTCATCCAAAGCAGCCTTGGTGTTGGCGGGCATGCCCCAATAGCAAGCTGATGTCGCAAGTCGCGCCTGACCTTCAGGTGACATGACATACTGAATGAACCTCAGGGCCATGTCCTTGTTCTTGGAGTCCTTGAACATGGCCAACGACTGCGACCACACCACAGCGCCTTCTTTCGGGATGGAAAAATCAAGATCAGGATTGTCTTTGGCAATACCTGCTGTCACCCACTCACCACCACCAACGAGAATATCAACCTCGCCCGTGGCAATTGCCGTCTGACTCGCCGCAACATCTGTGACAGCCTTGGCATTTGCTTTCATCTTCACGAGTACTTCCTTGATCGCTGGCAGATCAGCTTCAGTGATCCCGGAGGTCTTCTTGCCGATGGCCATGGCGGCCATGCCAATCACTGGCAAATAATAGTCATAGATGGCGATGCGGCCCTTGTATTTGTCGCCAAGCAGCGACTGCATGGTTTGCATGTCTTCCGGCGAGGCCTTCGACTTATTGAAGCCAATCGTGTTGTAGCCAAATTTCTCGGTAATACCATAGCGCTTGCCATCTATCACCGTCGCAGAATCCATTTTCACTTCGGCAAACAAGTCGGCGAAGGGCAGTTTGTCTTCTGGAAGTGCGTCAAAGAGATTTTTTTCGACGCCGCGGCGCACATCAATCGAATCGATCACCATGACATCCCAGTCGCCAGGTTGAGACTGATCTACGATGGCCAGACCCGCACCTGTCCCTTCGAATTCCTTGATGTTGACTTTGATGCCATTGGCATCTTCAAATGGTTTGAGCAATGCAGGGTCAGCATGATCGCACCAGATTAATGCATTGAGATCAGCTGCGACGGCGGAGCCGACCAGAAGTGCTGCTGCTGATACAGTTGCTACGAAACCAAAGAAATTGTGAACCATGCCCACTCCCATCGTTTGCCGGATTTCAAGCGGGAAGGTTGGCGCAATATCAGTGCAGTGTCCAGAGCCAGGCGGCGTCGCTTACACCATTGTAATGTCGCACATGGGTGACTCTTTGTGCGTAGACGGCTATTATTCAAACCAGCGCCAGCCGCCCGCGTGGGTGGCGCATGAAAACGGTGGAGGCCGATCCAATTGGCCAGACACCACAATTGGAGGGAGCATACATGAACTTTTCGCGCAATTTGGTGGCAGGATTCACACTGTCAGCAAGTTTGATCAGTCTCACAAGCACAGCAATCGCTGCTGACCCGGCATCTTGCAAAGCCGTGCGTTTTGCCGATGTGGGCTGGACAGACATTCAGGTGATCACTGGCATTGCCTCGATCCTGTTTGATGGATTGGGTTACACATCGGAAGTGAAAACACTTTCAGTGCCGGTCACCTACGCATCGTTAAAGAACAAGGATATCGATGTATTCCTTGGCAACTGGATGCCGTCCATGACGGCCGACATCAAGCCTTATCTCGATGACAAGTCGGTTGAACAGCTTCCTCCCAATTTGGAAGGTGCCGGCTATGGCATTGTTGTTCCGCAGTATGTGGCTGACGCCGGTGTCAAGTCGATTGCCGATCTCGCGGCCAACAAAGACAAGTTCAGTGGCAAGTTCTACGGTATTGAATCTGGCAATGACGGCAACCGCATCATTGGCGATATCATCAAGGATCCTGCCAACAAGCTTGACGGCTGGGAACTGGTTGAAAGTTCCGAAGCTGGCATGCTGACAGAAGCCGAAAAAGCCATCAAGAACAATGAGTGGATCATGTTCCTCGGCTGGACACCACACCCTATCATGGGCGAGATGAAATTGGCCTATCTGTCGGGTGCTGACTCCTATGGCTTTGGCCCTGCTACCGTCCACACCAACGTGCGCGCCGGTTATGTCGGCGAATGCCCCAATGCTGGCAAACTGGTGTCGAACCTCAAGTTCAATCTGGCGATGGAAGGTGCGATGATGGCGCCTGTATTGAAAGACGGAGCTGATCCGAAGGCCACTGCCCTTGCCTGGGTGAAAGCCAATCCAGATTCGATCAATGCCTGGCTTGAAGGCGTGACCACTCTTGATGGTGGCGATGCCAAGGCCGCCGTGCAGAAGGCAATTCAGTAGTTTGACACGGCCTCTCCCACGCAAGCGGGAGAGGTTTACTTTGAGAAAAAACGTCGATTTTAACAGGTTTCGCTGTGGCCCAAACGACCGCCGCAGAGAAGCATCTCCTGAAAACGGCTTAAGTTTCCATCTTTCCTTTTTGCACCATTCGTTGCACTCTCTCACACCATGACTGATCCACTTTCAACCTGGTTGACCGGCTGGAAAGTCCCTGTGGGTGCATGGGGCAAAGCCGTTATCACATTCATTACTGATCACTTTGAACCGGTGTTTGATGCCATCAAGGCGGGATTGAATGGTTTGGTGGAAGGTACGACGGCAATACTCCTCTGGTGCCCGCCGGTGGTGTTGGCGATCGTCTTGGCTGCTGCAGCGTGGTTCTTGCAGAAATCAAAGTATCTGACGCTTGGGGTCTTGCTGGGACTGGTTTTTATCATCAACCAGGGGTTGTGGAAGGAAACAGTTCAAACGCTGGTGCTTGTCCTCTATGCAACCGCCTTGTCGATGGTGATTGGCGTGCCGCTGGGTATCTGGGCGGCGCATCGACCACGTGTGTGGCACACGTTGCAGCCGATCCTGGACCTGATGCAGACCATGCCGACATTTGTCTATCTCATTCCGATACTCATATTGCTCGGTCTTGGTGCGGCGCCAGCTCTCATTGTCACCATCATCTTTGCCATGCCCGCACCGGTGCGCATGACCTACCTTGGGCTCACGTCCATTCCAAAACCGATGCTGGAAGCGGGTGAGGCCTTTGGTGCGACGAAGCGGCAATTGTTGTGGAAAGTGGAATTGCCCGCGGCCCTGCCCACCATCATGGCAGGACTTACCCAATGCATCATGCTGTCGCTCTCAATGGTAGTGATTGCCACACTGATTGGTGCGCCCTCCCTTGGCAACCCGGTGAACCGCGCGCTGAACAACCGCAACATTCCGCTGGGGATTGAAGCGGGTCTCGCCATCGTCATACTTGCGATCATCCTCGACCGCGTGCTGTCTGTCAGAACGGGGGCCAAAAAGTGAGTACTGCTGTTGCCTTCAAGGACGTCGACATCATTTTCGGCATGAAGACAGCCGAGGCTATGGCCATGCTCGACGCCGGGAAAACCCGTAGCGAGATTCTGGACGCCACTGGCAATGTGCTGGGTGCAGCTGGAGCATCTCTCAACGTGAATGAGGGTGAAATCTCTGTGCTCATGGGGCTTTCGGGTTCTGGCAAATCCACGTTGCTGCGCGCGGTCAATGGGCTCAACCCCGTGACGCGGGGCGAGGTTCATGTCAATCATGATGGCCGCATGATCGATGTGGCCAGCTGCGACAGTGCTACACTGCGTGCGGTGCGGCAGAAAACTGTGGCCATGGTTTTTCAACAGTTTGCCTTGCTGCCGTGGCGTACGGTTCGCGACAATGTGGGTTTCGGTTTGGAGCTTTCAGGTGTTCAGGAGACTGAACGCAACGTCCGGGTCGACAAGCAACTGAAGCTCGTGGGTCTTGATCAGTGGGCGGGCAAACAGGTGCATGAATTGTCAGGTGGCATGCAACAACGCGTTGGGCTGGCGCGAGCGTTTGCAACTGAAGCACCAATCCTGCTGATGGATGAGCCCTTCTCGGCGCTTGATCCCTTGATCCGCACCAAGTTGCAGGATGAACTCTTGCAGTTGCAAAAGACTTTGCGAAAAACCATTATTTTTGTCAGCCACGATCTCGAGGAAGCGCTCAAGATCGGAAATACGATCACGATCATGGAAAGCGGTCGTATCGTGCAGTCAGGTCGGCCTGAAGACATCGTGTTGCGGCCTGCCAATGATTATGTGCGCGATTTCATCGCCAACGTGAATCCGCTGTCGGTGCTCACGGCCTGGAACGTGATGCGCAACAGGGCGGAGCTTGAGACTGATAAAAGTGGCTGGATCTGGCTGGACCGACGCAAAACAACGCGCTGCAAGCTCGACCGCGACGGCAAGGTTACCGTCGTTGAACGCGAAGGTGTGGAGGCCAATTGGGTATCGTGCGCAGATGCCGAGCAATCATTTGACAAAAAATCCAATCCGGTTTTCTGGTCTACTCCCGGCACGCCGCTCAAAACCGTCATGCTTGCCATGCATAAATCCAATACTGCACCTGTTGCGTTGTTCAACGATGACAACACCTTTGCGGGTGCCATTGGTGTGCGTGATGTTTTGCAGGCGGTATTGAAACGTTCAGAGTGAGAAGGCCTTGCCGCTGCCGAGCGGACTGATGCCGAGATAGCTCGCGACTGTTTGACCGATGTCAGAAAAGCTTTCACGCGCGCCAATTGTGCCGGGGGAAATTCCCTTGCCGTAGACCAAGACCGGAATTCGCTCGCGCGTATGATCGGTGCCTTTGTAGGTCGGATCGTTGCCATGGTCGGCGGTGAGGATCAGCCGATCACCGTCTTGCATGAGAGCGAACAGCTTTGGCAGTTCGGCGTCAAAGGATTCCAACAGTTTTCCATATCCAATCGGATCTCGGCGGTGGCCGTAGAGTGTATCGAAGTCGACGAAATTGACCATCAGAAAACCGCCTTGCTTAAGGCGCGGCATTGTTGCCAGCAGTTTCGCCATCATGGCGGCATTGCCTGATACTTTTACTTCCTCGCCGGTGCCGACATGGGCATAAATATCGCCAATCTTGCCTATGGAAATCACTTCGCGACCCGCGTCGCTCAGCCTTTTGAGCAGCGTTGGCGCAGGGGGCGTGACGGCATAGTCCTTGCGGTTGCCGGTGCGTTCAAATGTCTTTGCGGTTTCGCCGAGAAATGGTCTGGCGATGATGCGCCCGACTTTGATGTCGTAGGTGAGATCGCGCGCAACTTTGCAGACATCATACAAGCGTTGCAGGCCGAAATGTTCCTCGTGGGCGGCAATCTGAATCACGCTATCAGTGCTGGTGTAGATAATGGGTTTACCGCTGCGCACATGTTCTTCCCCGAAATCTTCAATTACCTGTGTGCCTGAGGCGTGATTGAGTGCCAGCAGGCCTGGCAACTTGCAGCGAGATATAATCGCGTCGGTCAGTTCGCGTGGAAATGCCGGTTGTGTTTCAGGATAGTAGTGCCAGCTGAATGGTACTGGCACACCGGCAATTTCCCAGTGACCTGTTATCGTATCCTTGCCGATGGAGATTTCCGTTGCATGGCCCCACTTTCCGATCAACTTTGCGGGAGCCAGCGGATTTCGCCCCGCTGCACTTTCTGCGGCCAGGCCCAATCCAAGTGAGGCCATATGAGGCACATGGAGTGGCATGTGATCGCAGATATGCCCTAACGTGTTGGAGCCTTCGTCGCCAAAGGCTTTGGCATCGGGTGCGCCGCCAATACCGAATGAATCCAGAATGACCAGAAAGACCCGCGACATATTACTGGGTGCCAATACGCTTTATGATCATGGGTCTGCGGTGGGGCGTCTGGCCCAGGCGATAGGATTTCTTGATAATCAAAGCGGCCTGATCAAAATTTGCTTCTGAATTCGCATGGACAATGGCGAGCGGGGTTTTCGAATCCACTTTCGCACCCTTGCCTGCGAGCGAAGTCAAACCAACAGCGTGATCGATCTTGTCTGTCGTCGTCCGTCGACCACCACCCAGTTCCACCACAGCCATGCCAAGGAAACGGGTATCAATGGTGTGGACGATACCTTCGACATCGCAATAAACCGGTTTTACAACGGGGGCTGATTTGAAATGTTCGGCTGGTTTTCTGCAAAGATTGTTTGGGCCACCCAGTAACGCCACCATCTTTTCGAAATGCTCGGTGGCCTTGCCATTGTCCAAAACACCCAGCAATTTGGCTTTCACGTCTGCAGCCGTTGCGAGACGGGCGTTGAGGAGGAGCTCTTCGCCCAGCGCCAGCACTACCTCATGAAGCCGCTTATCGCGCTTCTTGCCCGTCAGATAATCAATGGCATTCAACACTTCGATTGCATTGCCCGCACAGCTGGCCAGTGGTTCGTCCATGTCGGTGATCAATGCTGTTGTGGGCAGGCCTGCCCCATTGGCTACAGACACCAGACTTTCCGCGAGTTCGGTAGCGCGTTCCTCGGTTGCCATGAACGCACCGGAGCCGCATTTCACGTCGAGTACCAAATGTTGCAAACCGGCGGCCAATTTTTTGGACAAAATGGAGGCGGTAATCAGGGCTATGGATTCAACCGTCGCGGTTACGTCCCTGATGCCATAAAGGCGTTTGTCGGCGGGGGCGAGATCGGCTGTCTGGCCGATGATCGCACACCCTGCTTCACGGGTGACTTTCTTGAACAACTCAAGATCAGGTTGGCTCTTGTAGCCAGGAATCGCATCGAGCTTGTCAAGTGTGCCACCAGTGTGGCCGAGGCCGCGACCGGAAATCATGGGTACGAAGCAACCGCATGCCGCAAGCATGGGGGCAAGAACCAGCGAAACATTGTCGCCAATACCGCCCGAAGAATGCTTGTCGACGACTGGGCCTGGCAGGTCCCATTTCAGGTTGGTACCAGAATCGCGCATGGCGAGGGTGAGGCCAACAGCCTCCTCCCTGTTCATGCCGTTGAAATACACAGCCATGGCAAAAGCGGCGACCTGGCCTTCTGAGACTGACCCATCTGTCAGGCCACGGATGAATTCCTGGACTTCTTCGCGCTTGAGACGTGCACCGTCGCGCTTTCGGCGTATGACTTCCTGTGGCAGCATTATTTCATCTCCTTGAGGAAGCGGATGAGAAGCCGTTTCATCTTGTCTGCCGCCTTCATGCCTTCGCGCTTTGTTTCTTCATGGCTTGGCGATGCGCCTTTCAGGCCAGCCGCCAGATTGGTGATGACGGAGAGGCCTGCAACACGCATGCCCAGACGTCGCGCCATGATGGTTTCTGGAACTGTCGACATGCCGACCGCCGTTCCGCCGATGATCTGGAACATACGGATCTCGGCAGGGGTTTCAAAAGATGGGCCCGAATACCAGCAGTAGACGCCTTGCTTGAGTGTGATCTTTTCTTTCTTCGCTGCGGCAACGAGTGACTTCCGAAGCGTCGGATCATAGGCATTGGTCATGGGCACGAAGTTTTCATCACCGTGCTGGCCAATGAGGGGATTCATGCCGGAATAGTTGATGTGGTCGGTGATCATCATGATCGAACCTGGCGGCATGGAGAGTTTGAGAGAGCCTGCGGCGTTGGTGAGGATCAGGGTTTCGATGCCCGCCGCTTTCAATTGATCCAGAACAGGGCGCATGACAGCAGCGTTGCCGGATTCATAGGGATGTGCGCGGCCGCCAAGCACCGCCACATCCTTGTCGCCAAGTTTGCCAACAACGAGCTTGCCGGAATGGCCGGAAATTTTAGGTACGGGAAAGCCCGGAAGCTCCGTGTAGGGCGTGATTGTCGGACTCTCCACAGCTGTGATGACATCGCCCAGGGCCGACCCCAACAGGATTGCTGTTTTGGGTGAGTGGTTTCCGAAGGCTTTGATCAATGTGCTCATGACAAGTTCTCCGGTCCGAAGGATGCGGGCAGCAGTTCATCCAAGGTGAAACTGCGGATGAGCTTACCATGTTCTGTGCAGCAATGTATCTTGACATCGGCGGCGGCAAACTCCCGGATTTTCTGGCGACAACCCCCACACGGCGTGCACAGTGCATCACCATTGCCCATGACGACAACTTCGGTGACGCGTTTTCCTCCTGCCATGATGAGTGCAGAAATCGCCGATGGTTCGGCGCACCAGCCCTGCGGATAGGCGGCGTTTTCGATGTTGCACCCGCCAAACACGCGGCCCTGCTCATCGCGCATCGCTGCACCAACATAAAACTTCGAGTAAGGAGCATGCGCCTTGGCGCGGGCGGCAATGGCTGCGTCAATGAGATCGCGCATCATCTGTCCTTCGTATAAGGAATGCCGCTGGCCTTTGGCGGTATGGACTTGCCGATGAAGCCCGCCAACAACACGACCGTCATCACATAGGGCAGCATGTTGATGAACTGCACCGGGAATTTCAATTGTACCAAGCTTGAAGCCCTGCATGCGCAAACCAACGGCCTGCAAATAGCCGAACAGCAGACATGCCCACATGGCAGGCCATGCCCGCCAATTGGCGAAGATCAGAGCGGCCAAGGCCATGAAGCCGCGGCCCGCCGACATGTCGCGCACGAAACTCCCTTGCAGCGCGACAGACAGATAGGTTCCGGCAAAGCCGCACAACACGCCAGCAATGATCACGGCCTGATAGCGAAGTTTGGCAACCGAAATACCCGCCGTATCGACGGCATGCGGATTTTCACCGACCGCACGCAGGCGCAATCCGAAACGCGTTTTCGCCAAGGCCCAAGCGCTCAGTGCTACCAACGCGAAGGCGAGATAGACCAGCACCGAATGACCGGAGATGATTTTCAGATATGAGAACACCTCGGTGCCGGGGATATTCAGACACCGGAAACTGTGCATCCAGTGGCAGTGGTGGCGTGCGTCCGCCTTCCTTGAACCATTCATTGCCCAGCACCACGGCGAGGCCCGCCGCCAGCATGTTGATGGCAACGCCTGAGACCACTTGATTGCCGCGTTGATTGATCGAGGCATAACCATGAATCAATGAGAAGCCGACTGAAACGACGATCGCCATCAGCAGTGCGATCCATGGCGAACCATAGTAGGCACCAGCCGCCGCTGCGGTGAAGGCTGCCGCCAGCATCTTGCCTTCAAGGCCGATATCAACAATGCCGGAGCGCTCCGACCACAGGCCTGCAAGGCAGGCAAATATCAGCGGCACCGACATGCGGATGGTGGATGACAGTGATTCCGGACTGAAGAGAATGTCGAACAACATGGCGTCAATCCTCCGCCTTGAAGAACAGCGCTGTGAGCCATGGCCGGAAGGCCTGCTCCAATGCACCCATGAACAGTATGATCAGGCCCTGAATGACCACCACCATGTCGCGGTTGATCTGCTGCTTGGCAAACGAGAGTTCAGTGCCGCCTTGATACAAGAGACCAAACAATAATGCGGCGAACACAATGCCGACAGGATGATTGCGGCCCATGAGTGCGACTGCAATGCCGACAAAACCCGCACCCTGCACATATTCAAGCAGCAAGCGATGTTGCGCGCCCAGCACTTCATTGACAGCAACGAGTCCCGCCAGTCCTCCCGACACCGCCATCGCAATGATGATGATGCGATCTGGTTTGATGCCCGCATAGACGGAGGCTTCCGTGTTCAAACCAACCGCACGGATTTCGTAACCAAGCTTGGTGCGCCATAGAAAATACCAAACAGCCCAGGCTGCGAAAAAAGCGAGGAACACAGTGAGGTTCAACGGCGAGGCGGGCAGGCGGTAATCGAAGAACATGCGCGCCAATTCGCGGAAGGTCGGGATGTAGGCGACTGTCAACTCGCGGCTTTCAACCGCCATCTTGCCGACAGGGCGGAACCAATAATTGATCAGATAGACCATCAGGCTTGAGGCAATGAAGTTGAACATGATGGTGGTGATGACGATGTGGCTGCCGCGCTTGGCCTGCAACACACCCGGCACCCAGCCCCAGAACGCACCGAACAAAGCTGATGCAATTATCGCTAACGGAATGAGCAGCGGCCATGGCAGAAAATCCAGACTGAGCCCCACCATTGCAGCACCCAATCCTGCGAAATACGCTTGACCCTCACCGCCGATGTTGAACAGGCCTGCATGAAATGCCACTGCCACACACAGCCCCGTGAAGATGAAGTTGGTGGCGTAATAGAGCAAGTAGCTCCAGCCCTTCACCGAACCCACCGCACCCTTGATCATAATGCCCAACGCCTCAATCGGATTTTCACCTATCGCCAGAAAGATGATCGAGGTTGCGATGAGCGCAAGCAAAAGATTGAGCAGCGGGATGAGACCGACATCTACCCAGGTTGGGAGTTCGCCACGGGTGCTCATGGGACGCACCCCCTCCGCCCTTCGGGCACCTCCCCCAGCATAGCTGGGGGAGGGAGTGAATAGCCGCGCTCCCCCAACTTGTTGAGGGAGCTGTCCGAAGGACTGAGGGGGCACCTGACCATCACGCCGCTTCCTTCTGCACACCGGCCATCAACAAACCGATGTCGCGCTCATCAGCATCGCCAGCACGCTCGCCCATCACTTTTCCTGCAAACATCACGATGATGCGGTCGGACAGCGAGCGGATTTCGTCGAGTTCCACCGAGACCAGCAGGATCGCCTTGCCCGCATCACGTAGTGCAATGATACGCTTGTGAATGAATTCGATGGCGCCAATGTCAACGCCGCGCGTCGGCTGGCCCACGATCAACAGGTCAGGATTGCTCATCATTTCGCGCGCCAGAATGATTTTCTGCTGGTTGCCGCCCGAGAATTTACCACTCGTCAAGAACGGATCAGCCGGGCGGACATCGAATGCCCCCATCTCGGTTTTTGCCCGACCGATCACCTTGTCACGATCCAGCCGGAAGCCATGGCCCAATGCCTCTTGGTGATGCCACCCCAGGATCATGCTTTCGCTGGCATCAAACGGTTTGATCAGCCCGCGATGTTGCCGATCTTCCGGCACATGGGCGAGGCCTTCGGCGCGCACATGTGCCGGATCGCCGAGAATGCCGATGTCCTTGCCTTCGAAAATAATCTGCCCCGAAGCGGGCTTGGTGATGCCAGCGATGCAGTCGAGCAATTCAGACTGGCCGTTGCCTGACACACCCGCAATGCCGACGATCTCGCCCTTGCGCACATGGAACGATACGTTGTCGACCCGCGCAATACCTTTGCGGTCTTTCCATGTAACGTTTTTCACATCGAGCACAACTTCACCTGGATGGGCTGCGCCTTTCTCCACGCGCAACAGCACCCGCCTGCCCACCATGGCTTCGGCGAGTTGCTCCAAAGATGTATTCTTCGTTTCGAAATCTGCCACCATCTCGCCGCGCCGCATGACAGACACGCGGTCCGTGATCGCCATGATCTCACGCAGCTTGTGGGTGATCAGGATCACCGTCTTGCCCTGATCGCGCAATGTGCCGAGGATGCGGAACAGGTGATCGGCTTCATCAGGTGTCAGTACACCTGTTGGTTCGTCCAAAATCAAAACCTGCGCACCCTTGTAAAGCGCTTTCAGGATTTCAACGCGCTGTTGAAGGCCAACGGGCAGCTCGCCGACCACCGCATCGGGGTCGACATCGAGTTCATACTCCTTGGCGAGGCGCGTGAGTTCGGTGCGCGCCTTCGAGAGAGCTGGCCCAATCAGTGCGCCACCTTCTGCCCCCAACACGACATTTTCGAGCACCGTGAACGGATCAACCAGCATGAAATGTTGATGCACCATGCCAATGCCGTGCGAAATTGCATCAGTTGATGTCTTGATCCTGACAGGTTTGCCGTCAACGCGGATCTCACCTGAGTCGGCCGCATAGAAGCCAAACAGTATCGACATGAGTGTCGATTTGCCCGCACCGTTTTCGCCAATGATGCCGTGGATCGAACCCTTGTTGATCGACAGCGTTATGTCCTTGTTGGCGTGGACAGCGCCAAAGCGCTTGTCGATGCTGATGAGTTCAATGGCTGGAGTAGTTGACAATCAGTGCCTCGCTAGAATGCCACCATAACAAAACGCCCTCTCTGTTCAAGAGAGGGCGTCATGCAAACTCTGATTCAGGTGATTATTCCACCGGGCACTTGTTGTCCGACATATAATCGTGAACCTTCACGGTTCCGGCGATGATATCGGCCTTGGCTTTTTCAACGGCAGCTGACATTTCAGCTGTCACCAGCGCCTTGTTGTTGTCGTCCATGGCGTAACCAACGCCATCTTGGGCAAGACCCATGGCCTGCAAGTTGGCAACGCCACCCTTGAAGGTGCCATCCTTGCCAGCTTTCATCACGTTATAGACAGCAACGTCGACGCGCTTGAGCATGGAGGTCAGCACTTTACCGGGATAGAGATAGTTCTGGTTGGCATCTACACCGATGGACAATGCGCCACCTTCAGACGCCGCCTTCAAAACGCCAAGTCCGGTGGCACCGGCTGCGGCATAAACAACATCAGAGCCCTGGCTCATCTGGCCCTTGGTGATTTCACCACCCTTGACCGGGTCGTTCCAGGCGGCACCCGTATCACCGGTCATGTTCTGGATGACCTTGGCATCGGCTTTGACGGCCTTCACACCTTGCGCATAACCGCAGGCGAATTTGCGGATCAGCGGAATGTCCATGCCGCCGACAAAGGAAACGGTGCCGGACTTCGAGGCCATGGCAGCCAAGACGCCGACCAAATAAGAGCCTTCATGTTCGTTGAACACGATCGATTGAACGTTCGGCAGGTCAACAACCATGTCAACGATAGCGAATTTCAGTTCCGGATATTCCTTTGCAACCTTTTCTACAGCAGCTGCCTGGGCAAAACCTGCCGCGATGATGGGTGAATAACCCTGGTCGGCGAAATTGCGGATCGCCTGTTCGCGCTGGGCTTCATTGGCGATTTCAAATTCGCCATATTGCACGCCGGTATCGGCCTTGAACTTCTCAGAGCCATTGAACATGGACTCGTTGAAGGACTTGTCAAACTTTCCGCCGATATCGAACACGATGGCCGGTTTGTCGTCGGCGGCAAATGCAGATACTGCCATCATGGCTGTGACTGCTGCGGCACCGAGTAGTTTCTTGATCATGATATTCTCCTTGTTAGGTCTGGCAAACGGTTTGACCGGTTCTTTGGCCTGAGCCCAATTGACGACAAATCAGCAGCTTTTGCAAGCCGCCTTGAACTGTGCGCCGGTCGATCACATATCTGACCTACCAGCTATCGCCGGGCCTTATGGACGTTGGTGCTGGATGCTGCTTGTTGGAGGGCATTGAATGACAAGGTTGCAGGTGTTTTCATCACCTTTGCTTCTGGGCTTTGAGGCTGTTGAGCAGTTGCTCGATCGCGCAACAAAAGCCACGCATGACGGCTATCCGCCTTACAATGTGGAGCGGTCTGATTCACTTGCCGATGGCAGTGAAGACTATCGGATTACGATCGCCGTTGCCGGTTTTGCAAGGGCCGACCTTGAGATCACAGTTGAAGACCGTCAACTCACCGTTCGCGGGCGACAGCTGGATGACAAAGAGCGCGATTTTCTGCATCGGGGCATAGCCGGACGTCATTTCAGCCGGACTTTCCTGCTGGCCGACAGCATGATTGTGCGAGAAGCCCGGCTTGAGAACGGTTTGTTAGCAATTGACCTGCGTAAATCTGCCCCTGACCGGGTGGTACGGCGCATTGACATAAGAGAGTGACCATGAACAAGACAACTCTGAAAGTGACCGAACAACAACTGGCTCATTTGGGCGGTGGTGTGTTGGCCTATGTGCGCGAAATCGCAAACACGGAAGCTGTGCAGTTGCTCGGCGGCAAGTCAAAGTTTCCGCCCCACGCCAAGCTGTATTGCCTGCACAATGCGGATGGGACACCGATCTCGATATCAGGATCGCGCGAAGCGGCGGTTGGCGATGCGTTGGAACACGATCTGATTCCCGCGAGTGTGCACTAGGAGAATCAGGCTGCTGATGCCGTTGATGTCGGTTCGGTCAGGATGGCGTAAAGACCTTCGGCCGTGTCAGTGCCGCGCAGTTTGGCCAAGGTTCCGGGTTCGCGCAGCAATCGCGAAATACGCGCCAATGCGGTCAGGTGATCGGCACCGGCATGAGTGGGTGCCAGCAACGCAAATACCAGGTCGACAGGTTCACCATCCACACTGTCAAAGGCAATGGGTTGCGCCAGTTTGGCAAACAGGCCGTAAACCCGGTTGATTCCTGGAATTCGTCCGTGGGGAATGGCGATGCCCTGCCCCAATCCTGTCGAGCCCAGTTTCTCGCGCGTGTTCAAGACTTCAAAAATAACACGCTGGTCGACGGCGACGAGGCCGCCAAAAGTCTGCGCCACCTCGTGAAGCAACTGTTTTTTGTTTTGTACCTTCAGCTTGGCCAGCACGAAGCGTGAGTCAATAATATCGGCAAGGTTCATGTTTGGAATTTCCGCTGAACGTTTAGACAGCCGCAGTTGCGGCCGCACATTGGGGCCGGGCTCGCTTACGCTTAGACCTGAAGTTGAACTTGGACATCTTCGAGTGATTCCCTGTTTCAAAGTGCTTAGCACAATTGGGGATGGGCTGTCGTCCCGTCAACACCCCGATTTGATCAATTCTTTGGCCGTGCCTCAGAATTTGCTCCGGGCCTCGCGTCGACGCTGGACAGATGATGGAATATTCAATGATTCTCTATATTTAGCAATTGTCCGACGGGCGATTTCAATGCCTTCCTTGCGCAGTTCATCGACCAGCGTGTCGTCGGAGAGGACGGCGTCTGGCGATTCTTTTGACACCAATTCACGAATGCGATGCCGCACAGCCTCGGAGCTGTGACCGTCACCTTCGCCGTCAGCTGATGCGATGGCGTTGGTGAAAAAGAATTTCAATTCAAAGACACCGCGCGGCGTCGTCATGTATTTGTTGGCGGTGACGCGGCTGATAGTTGATTCGTGCATGGCGACACTTTCAGCCACGGTTTTCAAGGTGAGTGGGCGCATGTGTTGTATGCCATGCATCAGAAATGCATCTTGCTGGGCAACGATTTCGCGCGCGACTTTCAAAATGGTGCGGGCCCTCTGGTCCAGACTCTTGATCAACCAGGTGGCTTGCGCCTGGGCTTCCGTAAAAAACAGTTTGTCGTCGCTGGTTTGGACGCCACGGGCCACTTTTGTCGCATAACGGTTGTTCATCAGCACGCGGGGCAATGCATCTGAATTGAGCTCGACAATCCAATTGCCGTCGGGTGCGGCACGTACCGACACATCCGGGATGACGGGTGCTATGGGTTCGGAGCCGAAGGCCAGTCCGGGCTTGGGATTGAGCGCGCGCAATTCCGTCACCATGTCGTGGACATCTTCAAGACTGACTTTGCACAGGGACTTCAACTGGTTGAAATCGCGCTTGGCAACCAGCGGCAGATGGGCAATCAAAGTTGCCATGGCGGGGTCAAAGTGGTTTTTCTCCTGCAACTGCAGGGTCAGGCATTCCACAAGATCTTGCGCAAAAACACCTGTGGGTTCGAATGTCTTGAGCACGGCCAGAACACGAGCCAAGTCTGATTGACTGCAGCCGAGTTGTTCAGCCACCGCGGGGAGTTCGGCGCTCAGGTAACCCGCTTCATTCACCATGCCAATCAGATACTGCCCGATGGCCTGGTCGGCACGGTTTGTGAAATGCAAGTTGAGCTGGCGGGTCAGATGTTCGGCCAAGGTTTCTTCGCGCGTGACAGACGCCGCAGCGTCTTGCATGTCGCCATCGCCAAAACTGCCGCCGCCGGTTGAACGCAGGCTGGACCAGTTGGAATCCTGCTGTCCCGGCATGTCAAGGGCGCCAGCTTCTGCGGGACCGTCGCCTGTCCCGGCGTCCATGTTTTCTGTCGGACTGTCGCCACCGGTTCCCGGCGTGGCAAATGTCGCATCCAGGGAATCGGGTTCAGACGTTTCGACGGTTTTTGCCGTCTCGCTGACGTCGTCGCGTTCCAGCAGTGGATTGCGCTCGAGTTCTTCTTCGACAAAGGACTGCAATTCCATGCTCGACATCTGCAACAGCTTTATGGCCTGTTGCAGCTGCGGGGTCATCACCAACGATTGACCCTGTTTGAGTACGAGTTTTTGACTGAGCGCCATGACTGCCTTGCTAGCGCAAGACATGTAACATGTGGTGAACGATGCCCACGGCTTGCATCGCGTGATTATTTACCGATTATTCAGCATGTTTTCTACAGGCTGAATTCGTCGCCGAGATAATAGCGGCGCACGTCCGGATGATTGACGATGTCGCGGGGGCTGCCCTCGGTCAGAACGTGGCCTTCGTGTATGATGAGGGCACGATCGATAAGGTCGAGGGTTTCGCGGACGTTGTGATCCGTAACAAGCACCCCGATTTTCCGAGCGGTAAGCTTTCGCACCAGGGCGCGAATATCACCGATTGCAATCGGATCGATGCCAGCGAAGGGTTCGTCGAGCAAGATGAACTCTGGCTTGGCGGCGAGCGCTCGGGCGATTTCAACGCGCCGCCGCTCCCCGCCAGAGAGCGCAACAGCCGGCGAATGCCGGAGGTGGGAAATTGAGAACTCATCATACAACTCACGCAACACACGCTCGCGTTCGGATCTATTGGGCTCGTGGAGCTCCAACACCGCACGCAGATTCTGTTCAACTGTGAGTCCGCGGAAAATAGAACTTTCCTGCGGCAGATAACCTATCCCAAGGCGGGCCCGCTGATACATGGGCAGCCTCGTGATATCGACCCCGTCGAGCGCGATTGTGCCCCGGTCCGGCGCAACCAATCCTGTGATCATATAGAACACAGTGGTCTTGCCAGCCCCATTGGGCCCAAGCAGGCCAACAGCCTCACCGCGCCGCACGGAGAGAGATACATCCCTGACGATGGGCCGGTTCCCGTAGCTCTTGGCGAGCATGACGGCTTCCAGTCCGCGCGATCCTTCCCGGCTTGCAGTTCGGGTCTGATCGTCGAGCCTTATGGCCGTAACTCGCGGAGCCATGGGAGCCCTCCCGGCCATCGGCCTGGAATGATTTGCACCATGTTGCGCCACCTGATTACGAACCATTTATGTTAAGTTTGAATGAAAACATCACTTGGGAACGAAGCTTCCCTTCACCCTGCCGCCTGACATGACGGTTCTTTTGGTTTTGAGGTTAACGTTTAGTTTCTCGCCGCGCACCACATTCCTGGACTGGACGAGCTTCACGTTGCCAAATGCCTCGAGGCGATCTTCGCGCTCATAGATGTTGGCCGTCTCGCTGGTGATGGTTTCGTTTTCCGTTTGAATGAAGACGTTGCCTTTGGCGTTCAGCACATCGACTTCGCTTTTGGTTGTGCCGTCTGGTTGTTTGACATCGACACTGTTGACAATCAATTCGTTGCTTTTGATTGTCGTGCCTTGACGGACGACTATGACATTGCCGCGCCAGATTGTCTTGTTTTCAGCATCAATGACCTCAAGTTCATCACCCTCAATGGTCACTTCGCCCGATGCTTCCTGGGCCACGGCCTGATGCATCCCCAACACGCACACCATTGCAGCGATTTTCAGAACATTTGCACAGCGCATCACTCTCTCCACCCGGCCTTGATCAATTCTTGTATATTGCCTTGACGCGGCCCTTGAACACCAGCCGCTCGCCGTCATTCTTAGAGACCAGTTGGTCGGCTGTCACGGTACCATTTTCCAGTTGTACGAACACGGGTGTCGTGGAAATGAAACTGCGTGTGTTTGTGTCAACCTCAGCACCGTCCATGGTTGCCACCATTCTGGCTTGATCGGTGATCCTGACCTGGCCCTGCAGACTCAGAAACCGGGTCTTGTCGTTGTAGGTGGCGCGGTCAGACGTGACCGCATAGATCTTACCGGCAGGCCTTGCGAATGTACTGTCGACGACCTCGAGGTGAACGACATCGGCCAATTTCTTGTCCTGCACACTTTTGCTGGCCTTGATCGTGAACGGCAACGTGTCGCGATCCACGCCCGTGATTTCAGCGCCCGTGGCCGCGACCTGGGTGGGGAACTCGGGTTGCTGTTTTTGCACTACGGGCTGATCCGCCCGGTTCGGGGCCAACACCCATAGGCCAGACCCAACGATGACCAAGGCGACAGTTGCGACAATGCTTTTTTGGAGCAAGCCCGCAAAGCGCGACCGGGTTCTGGCACGCTCCAGTCGGTACGCTGCTGCTTGGCCGTCAATGCGCAAAGATGTCCTCTTCAGACCACCCCATAAGATCAAGCGCGGCGCGACTTGGAATAAACCCGAAGCACGACTTGGCGAGATCGGTGCGCCCTTCGCGGTCCAGCATCTGGTCCAGACGGGTTTTGAGTTCGTGCAGATAGATGACGTCCTGGGCTGCGTATTGTTTTTGGGCATCGCTCAGGACATGGCTGCCCCAATCAGAACTCTGCTGCTGCTTGTTGAGTTCAATGCCGAGGAGTTCCTTGATCAAGTCCTTCAGGCCGTGACGATCGGTGTAGGTGCGGGTCAAGCGGGAGGCGATCTTGGTGCAGTAGAGGGGGGCGGTTTTGGCTCCCAGATGATGATTGAGGGTGGCGACATCAAACCTTGCGAAGTGGAAAATCTTGAGGACCGCAGGATCCTCGAGCAAAGCCTTGAGGCGCGGGGCCTGCATGGATTTGTCGATCTGCACAATGTGGGCGTCGCCGTCGCCGCTTGACAGTTGCACGACGCAGAGACGATCCCGCAGGGGATTGAGGCCGAGGGTTTCTGTGTCGATGGCGACCGATGGACCTGACTTGAAGTCGGCGGGCAAATCGCCCCGGTAGAGTTTGATAGCCATGGGATGCGATTGCGCCTGCAAAATGTTTAAAAAATGGTGCCCTGAAGAGGACTCGAACCTCCACGATGTTACTCGCTAGTACCTGAAACTAGTGCGTCTACCAATTCCGCCATCAGGGCCCGGCTGGGCTCTTACGCGGGCAGAGACATTGCTGTCAACCAAGACACAGGCTTTGAGGGAGCAAGTGGAAGCTTGGCAAAACCTTGCGGGCCGCGCTAAATGGCCGCTCATCAACGATCCAGAGGCTTGCCAGTGCAAATTTCCAATTCCGAGAAAATTATAACCGTCATTGGCGGATCAGGCTTTGTCGGGCGCCATGTGGTGCGCAATCTCGCCCGGCGCGGATATCGTCTCCGGGTTGCGTGCCGGCGTCCCGATCTTGCGGGCCATTTGCAGCCTCTGGGAACACCGGGCCAAATCATGCCGGTGCAGGTCAATGTAAGATACCCGGCATCTCTGGCTGCGGCCTGTGCCGATTCCTATGCAGTCATCAATCTCGCAGCAGTCCTGTTTAATGCCGGCGGGCAGACATTTGATGGTCTGCATGTGTTCGGTGCCGAAGCCGCTGCGCGAGCTGCCAAGACCGCCGGTGCGACGCTGTACATTCAGATGTCGGCTTTGGGAGCTGGACCAGATGCCACCAGTGACTATGGCAAAACCCGCACACAGGGTGAAGTTCTGGCCAAGGCAGCCTTTCCCGGAACGATGGTGCTCAGACCTTCCATCGTCTTTGGGCCAGATGACAATTTCTTCAACCAGTTTGCCCAGATGGCGCGCTTTAGCCCGGTGATGCCAATGATCGGCGGTGGACAGACCATTTTCCAGCCAGTGTTTGTTGGCGATGTGGCTGAGGCTGTCGCAACGTTGATCGACCGTGGTGTCGCTGATGGCAAGACCTATGAGTTGGGCGGGCCCGACAAGATGAGTTTCAAGGACATCTTCAAATTCATATTGTCAACGATTCAGCGCAAACGCTTGCTGGTCCCCGTGCCATGGCTGGTTTCTAGAGGATTGGCTGCGGTTTTGGGTCTTTTGCCCAGCCCCAAACTGACGCTCGATCAGGTGGAGACCCTGCGGTCTGATAATGTGGTGAGTGGCGAGGCCATTGCCGACAAACGTACTTTGGAAGGCCTCGGTGTCAGGGCGCGTTCGGTGGCTTCAATCGTGCCAAGTTATCTTTACCGCTACCGCAAGGCTGGTCAATTTACGACCGCCAAGGACATGCCGGAATAGATCATTCCCAAGAGTACGGCTCCCAACACGACGCGATAGATCACGAACGGTAGAAAGCTCATGGTGCGCAACATGCGCATGAGCACCGTGATTGTTCCGAGTGCAATGAAGAACGTCAAAACACCTGTCAGAATGACGGCACCTGACAGGGTTTCGCCACTGGACAGTGCATCACCAATGACCAGAGCGGACGCAGCGCCGTTGGCAGGAATAGACAAGAGAAACGAGAAGCGCGCTGCTTCCGGTCTGACAAACCCAAGAGCGCGGCCTGCGGTCATGGTGATGCCGGAGCGGCTGGTGCCGGGACTGAGCGAGAGAGCCTGGGCTCCACCGATCATCAAGGCTGATTTCCAATCCATGTCGCGCACGAAGCGCTTCAAAAGTCCGTAAGTGTCGGCGATATAGAGCATCAGACCGAAGAAAATGGCATTGAAGGCGACGAGCGTTGCACTTCGAATATGGTCATCGAGATGAGTGGCCTTCATGATAAGTCCGACGATGACAATCGGAATTGTACCAATGGCAACATTGAACACCAATTGCGAATTGGGCGTCTTGCGGCGAGCGATAAAATCCAAAGCACCTTTGGCCATGGCCACGACATCGCGCCAGAAATAAATAATGACTGCAAGCAGAGAGCCGACATTGGTTACCATGTCGGTGACGATGCCCTGATCTTTCCATCCCGTGAGAGCCGGAACCAAAATGAGATGGCCTGAAGACGAAATCGGCAGGAACTCAGTGATGCCCTGGATCAGGGAAAGGACGATAATTTGCTCTAAAAACATAAGATTGCCATAAGTGCGGACGACACGATTCGCAGACGTCTGATTGCACCCCGCCTCATAACTGCAGAAGTGGCGTGCGGCAATGGCGAAACTGGGGTAAACGCGGCCTTTCGGAACTATAGCTAATTTTATGACAAGACTGCTGCACTTCACACTGGATCCCTACTGCAGGCGCATGCGACTGGCGCTGGCAGAGTATGGCGTTGTGAGCGAGTATCAAGAGGAAAAACCGTGGTCGCCAAGTGCCCAGCTGGTGGAGGTCAATCCCACAGGCTTGACACCTGTTTTCCTGGAGGATTCAGGCTTGGCCATCTGTGGTGCAGAAGCACTTACGGAGTATCTCGAAGAAACCCGTTCAGAACACATTCAACTTATTCCGGGTCATCCTTTGCAACGGGCGGAAGTCCGACGGCTGGTGGCGTGGTTTGACATCAAGTTCTACACGGAAGTGACGGAACCACTCCTCACCGAGAAAGTGATCAGCCGGTTCATGCCCAGCGGGCACCGATCAGGATCGCCGGATATGGCCCGCGTGCGCCGCGCGCGCGAGATGTTGATGGCACATCTGGCCTATGTTTCGCTGCTGGTGGAAGAACGGAGCTATCTCGCAGGTGAACAGTTCTCGCTCGCCGATCTTGCGGCGGCTGCACATCTGTCAGTGATCGACTATCTCGGAGATATTCCGTGGACTGAACACCCTGTGGTGCAGACCTGGTATGGCCGGGTCAAATCCCGACCATCGTTCCGGACCCTGCTCGCAGACACCATGCCCGGGATTTCGCCCTCTCCACATTATGCCAATCTCGATTTTTGACCGACAGGGACTGACTGAACAATCTCGCGTTTTGGGATTCAGTTCTGTGCGGGTGACGTCCGCACATCTGCCACCTGAAATTGGACAGCGATTGGCGCAGTTTGTCGACCTTGGCCATGCCGGCACCATGGCATGGCTCGAGGACACAGGGCGTCGCGCATCACCAGATCTCATGTGGCCGCGGGCGAAATCTGCCATTGTTCTGGCCATGACTTACGGCCCTGATTTTGATCCGCTGGAACGATTGCAGAAGTCGTCGACTGGTGTGATTTCGGTCTATGCGCTGAACCGTGACTACCATGATGTAATCAAGGGCAAGTTGAAGCAGCTGGCGCAGTGGTTTGCGACAACCCATGGTGCAGAGGTCAAGGTTTTTGTCGACACGGCCCCTTTGATGGAGAAGCCGTTGGCGGCGCAAGCGGGGCTCGGTTGGCAGGGCAAGCATACCAATCTGGTTTCACGGGAATTGGGGTCATGGTTCTTTCTCGGCGTCATTCTGACCGATGCGGCTTTGCCGGTTGATGCTGCAGAAACTGATCATTGCGGCAGTTGCCGGGCCTGTCTCGATGTGTGTCCGACACAGGCCTTTCCACAACCCCATGTACTCGATGCTAGGCGCTGCATTTCTTATCTCACCATTGAACACAAGGGACACATTGCGCCGGAATTCCGTCGTGCCATGGGTAACCGGATTTATGGTTGCGATGATTGCCTTGCGGTTTGCCCATGGAACAAGTTTGCTGCTGTTGCCCATAACACAAAACTGAAGGCGCGGGCCGACCTCGTGACTCCTGCCCTGGCAGACTTGATCGCGCTTGATGATGCAGCCTTTCGCAAACTGTTTTCGGGTTCACCCGTCAAGCGGATCGGCCGCGACCGTTTTGTGCGTAACTGCCTGATCGCCGCAGGCAACAGCGGAGATGCCGAGCTTGTTCCTGTCGTCATTGCCCGGCTGTCAGATGGTTCAGCGCTGGTACGTGCCATGGCCGTGTGGGCCTTGCGCTGCCTGTCTGACCAGGCCCAGGCGTATCGCAGTGCAGATGAAGCAGATGCAGATGTGGTGGCAGAGTGGGTGGCGGCATGAAGCATTTGTTGTGCCTGGGATTTGGCTTGTCAGCGCAATCGTTGGCGGATCGGCTTGATCCTTCGCAGTGGAAGATCACCGGTACCAGTCGCAGTGATGCCGGGGTTCGCGCCATCGCCGCGCGCGGTTATGAGGGCGTACGGTTTGATGCCTTGGCAGGGTTTCTAGAGAGTGTGACGCATGTGGTGTCATCGGTGCCTCCCGATGACTTGGGAGATCCTGTGCTGCGCCGCTTTGGCTCCGCGCTGGCAGCGCAAGCCAAACAGTTCAGATGGGTTGCCTATCTGTCGACGACGGGTGTCTATGGTGACCATGAGGGCGGGTGGGTTGACGAGGACACGCCATTCCAACCGGCCACAGAGCGTGGCCACAGGCGCGTGGCTGCCGAAACCGCGTGGCGGAACATTGAGGGCTTGCCACTTCATGTTTTCCGTCTTGCGGGTATTTACGGGCCGGGGCGGAACCAACTCTTATCATTGCAAGCAGGCAAGGCGCAGCGGGTGATCAAGCCCGGTCAGGTTTTCAGCCGCATTCATGTTGCCGATATTGCAGGGATATTGCTCGCTTCGATGGCGAAACCGGAGCCTGGACGGGCTTACAACTGTGCTGATGACGAGCCATGTCCGCCGCAAGACGTGGTGGCTTATGGTGCGACCTTGCTGGGCCTGCCCATACCGCCTGACATTTCCTTTTCCGATGCGCAACTTTCGGACATGGGACGCAGTTTTTATGCGGAATCAAAACGTGTTTCAAATGCCCGGATCAAGTCTGAACTGGGGTATGTATTGCACTATCCCACCTATCGAGAAGGGTTGGCGGCGTTGGCGCAAGATGATCCGTGAATTTTAGTTTTCTGTTCCGTCGCAGCGTTCGGCGAGGCGCAAGACCGTCTCGTTGATGATGCGGAGTTGCCCCAGTTTCGACAGGCGATGATCGCCGTCCTTGATGAGTGTCAACGTGATGTCATCGCCTTGCAACATGTGGAAGGTCTTTTCGGCATGGGACACGGGCACTTCGACGTCGTGGGTTCCTTGCAGGATACGCACCGGAAATGGAAGTGCCAGGTCTTGGTGCAACATCAAGTGATGCTCGCCGTCTTCGATCAAGATTCGGGTGATGGGATAGGGATCACCATAATGAGAGGGCAAGGCGATCTGACCAATTTCCATAATCAATGCCTGCTGATTGACCGTAAACGTGTCCCACATCAGGGCGCGGGTCATGTCGGTTGCAGGGGCTATCAGGACCAGACCTCCGATCCTGCGAAACGCAGGCGGATCTTCGGCGGCCAGCTTGCGGGCCAGCAACAAGGCAAGCCATCCGCCCATGCTCGACCCTACCACAATGCGGCGACCGGCGGCATGGCGGAGAAACATATGGGTGGCCTGTTCGAGCCAGGCGCTGATGGTGCCATCGGTGAAGGTGCCCGAGGACTGCCCGTGACCAGCGTAATCGAAGCGCAGACAACTGCGGCGGGTGGCACGCGCCAGATTACTCAAAGACTGGGCTTTGGAGCTCTCCATGTCGCTCATGAAGCCCCCGAGCCAGAAAAAACCTGCCGGACCCTGTTCGTCGAGGCTGCCGTCCTTGCGAAAAGCGAGCTTTTGGCCTGCAGGCGTTAATTCATAGCCCAACTGTGGCATCCGGAAGCCCCTTCATTTCAGTGTCAAAGCTTGCTAACGGAGAAAGGCCGGATTCGCAATTTTCATGTGGCGGACTGGCGCACAACAATTTGGAGATATCTGTCACTTGAGCATACCACCACGTCGCCCCTCTTTTAACCGCAGTGCGCAACCGCAACAAAAGGAAGAAGCACACCGCATCAACCACCGTATTGAAGCCCGCGAGGTCCGCCTGATTGGTGCCGATGGTGCCAATGTTGGTGTTGTGCCCACCCGACAGGCCATTGCGATGGCTGATGAAGCCGGTCTTGATCTCGTCGAGATTTCTCCCGATGCCAAGCCGCCGGTGGCCAAGATCCTGGATTACGGAAAATTCAAGTTCCAGGAACAGAAGAAGGCAGCGGAAGCGCGCAAGAAGCAGAAGGTCATCGAGCTCAAGGAAATCAAGTTGCGCCCGATGATTGATGATCACGACTATGACGTGAAAATGCGGGCTGCCAAGCGCTTCTTTGAAGAAGGCGACAAGGTGAAGGTGACACTGCGTTTCCGGGGCCGCGAAATGGATCACCAGGATCTGGGTTACAAGTTGCTGATCCGCGTCAAACAAGAATTGGTCGACATTGCGAAAGTGGAACTGGAGCCGCGTTCGGAAGGCCGCCAGATCATCATGATCCTTTCACCCAAGGGCAAGGCTGCGTAACGCCTCGCTGACCACAACATGAGCGATGGCCTGCGGACGGGATGCCCACAGGCCGTCCGGATGATTGCCCTGCAACATCTGTTTGACTTCAGAGGCATCAAACCAGCGTGCGGACTCGAGTTCTTTCGGGTCAATCGTGATGGCATCGGTTTCAGCTTCGGCAATCATGCCAATCATCAGGCTTGATGGAAACGGCCACGGCTGGCTGGCAACGTACGTCACCTTGCCGACACGCACTGCGGTTTCTTCGAGCACCTCACGGCGCACGGCCTGCTCAATGGTCTCACCCGGTTCCATGAATCCAGCCAGGGCCGAATACATCTTCGGTGGCCAAGCAGTCTGGCGACCGAGAAGAAACTTCTGTTCATACCTGACCGCCATGATCACGACCGGGTCAGTGCGAGGGAAATGATCGGTGCCGCAGGCTGTGCAGTGCCGCCGATAGCCGGCATCCAAACAGTGCGTTGGGCGTCCGCAACTGGCACAAAAACCGTGACGATCATGCCAACCTGACAGGCTTCGCGCTTGCGCCAGGATCGACAGGGTTGCATCCGGCAGTGAGGCTTCTACCATCAGGGAGCGAATGGGAACCAGGCTCTCTGAAGCCGCAACAGATGTTGCGAACCACGCAATCTGCTCTGCATCCAATCCCAAAAAAATACTGTTGTCAGGTATGCCGCCGTGATCAAGGTGCAGTTCGCCTTGGTCAAAGAGTACCGCATCGCCATTGACACGGACCAACCGTGATGCCGCGTCGCCACGATGAGCGGAGAGAGCATTGTCATCGGTGCGAATGAGATGAGCTCGATCGAGGGGAGAATCTACAAAAGCCAGGGTCATTCGCGATACACCTAACGATTTGGCTCAGATAATTAAAGTGGAAAGGCTGGGGTTAACTGAATCTTTACCAAAAAAGTAAAAGTTGGGGTCCGAGCGTAAGGCCCGCGTGATTTGCGGGCTTTCGGGATTCAGGCAACGTTACAAGCTGCGCCTGATCTTGCGGGGTAAGTCGAATGAAACCAGGCGGGCCATGGAGCGTGAAGGGCATTGAACCCCAAACACGTACGATGGCCAAACATGCGGCACGAAAGTCAGGCATGACACTGGGTGAGTGGCTCAATTCCGTGATCAGTGAACAGTCTGACACTATGGTTGAAGACAGAGAAACAGTAGGGCCCATGACAACATCCGCGAGTTCACAATCCATCGACTCTTTTGAGCGCGCCACCACGCGGCTTGAAGACATCGCACAACAACTCGCACGGATTGCGCGCCAAGAGACAGATGCCGCGAGCACGTATAGTTATGGACACGCCGCGCCAGCACGTGGTGACACAGATTCCTTGAACCGGATCATCAACCGGGTTGAAGCAAATGAACGCCAAACGGTGGAAGCGTTTTCCGCCGTGAATGAGCGGTTGTCGGTCTTGGGACGGCAATTTGCCCAAGCCACAAAATCGAACAGCGCCCGCTCAGAAGACTCCACCGCCTACCAAACCATGGAAAAGGCGGTGCGCAATATCATCGAGCACATGGAAGCGAGCGAGAAACGCAACCGGGATAACTTCCGGTCTTTGCAGGACCGTTTTGCAGACTTGTCAGGCAAGGTGGCGTCCGCGTCGAGCGATCACGTGTTGCGGCAGGCACCTGCGTTTTCACAACTTGAGCTGCGCCTCAATGAATTGGCGCGCCGTGTTGACTCAACAGAATCAAGCGTATCGCGCGGATTGCCAGACCTTGTTCGTCAAGAACTGGACGAACTGGTGGGGCGGATCGACACGGTTCGCGATACAGCTGAACACTTGGCAAGCCGGGCGCAAACCCAGGCCGTTCAAGCCAGCCAAGAAGAACTCCGGACGATTGAACAGCGCATTCTTGGACTGCTCAACGACGCCCAGCGCACCTTTCAAGGTGGCGCAAATCCCGTCGATATCCAACAGCTGCGCGCTGACATTGAACACACGAACAGCCGCATAGATGATGCGCGGCGCGGTGTTGCGTCTGAGCATGATGTCAAAGCCTTGCGACAGACTGTCGAACACCTCTCAGGCAAAGTCCAGCAGACCGCAGATTCACGCCCCCTTGTCGAAATGGACCAGCGTATTGTTGAACTTGCCCAACGTATGCAGACCATGCAGTCGGCGCCACTTTCGACCGAACTTGAGCATCGTTTTGCAGATCTGGAAGCCCGCGTACATGAGGCTGTCCGCGTACCAGCCGATACGCAGGTGCAAGATGCCCTGCAACACCAAATGGCACAATTTGCCGAGCGGATGGACAGGACGGAACGTCAGGTATCACACTTTGAAACCATTGAGCGGGCCATCACCCAGCTTTATGAAGGACTTGAACAGACGCGCAATTCCGCAAAACAGGTTGCGGAAGATGCCGCGAGCCGCGTGGCGGCACAGTTCGCACAGCAGCAACCTCTGGCGCAAAGTATTTCACTCACAGGTGCGCCTGAAATTGTTGCCCTCGAACACGGCCTGCAGGCCCTGCGCGAGAGCACGAACGGTGCTGACCAACGCAACCAGGAAACACTGGTGGCGGTTCACGACACGCTGGAGCACATCGTTTCGAAACTGGCAGAGCTTGAAACAGCAGCCATTGGCCAGCGGTTGGCGGCAGCAGCGGTCGCTGCACCAGTCTCTTCCGTTCACGAAGCTCAAAATGAAGACGTTCGATCTTCTTATGTCGGACCCGGCAGCACCCATAGTGAGCCAGAGGCATTCTCTAACAACAGCCCAGATCACGAGCTTCATACATCGGTGCAGTCTCCTTACCTCAATGTTGGACAGGATTCATTCACACTCAGCGTGCCGCAAATGCAGGACGATCCCGTCTTGTCCGCTGATGTTGCGCCACAAGTTGACGATGCCTTCACGGCGGACGTCGAGACCAAAAGTGGCGGGACAGATGACTTCATTGCGGCAGCGCGTCGTGCCGCACAGGCCGCCCAACAACAAAAGAGCGTGCTCGCCGGACTTTCTCCAACAGCCGCGACACTCAGCGAAAAGAGTTCGCGCAAACTTTTGAACAAGGTCCAGGGCGCATTGCCCAACCTTCCATTCCTCAAGAAATTCGCCAAAGGCAAAGCCAAAAAGCCTGACTTGCAGACACTGGTGAATGCGCCCGAAGGCCATGCCGGAAATCAAGCCAGCCATTGCCACTGTTGAAGCAGGCAAGCGCCGCCGTCTCATGTTGATAGGTCTTGTACTGCTGGCCGCTGTGCCAGCCTTGTTGATGAACTTTGGTGGTTCCTCAAAAGCGCCAGATGCACCGGCACCGACATCAGTTACGCCACTCGAAGCGCCCCAACAGACTCCCCCCGCCGAAACTTTGGGCAAGCAAAGCCAGGTTGTTGCTCCCGCTGTTCAAAGCTCTGATGTTGCTCAAAGCGATGAGATTCTCACCGGGTCGGTGACCAGTCCTGGCGCAGCATCCGTTGCAGAGATTGTCACTGCCGACGAAAAGCCGGTTGATGATGTCGCTGCCATCCCTGCCGATATTGGATCGGCCAAACTGAAAGCAGCAGCCACGGCTGGCGATTCAAATGCGCAATTTATCATTGCCACCCGTTATCTCGACGGCAAGAGCGTCAAGCAGGACATGGCGCAGGCTGCCTACTGGTTTGGCAAGGCCGCAGCCAGTGGCCTGGCACCAGCGCAATACCGCCTCGCGACCATGTATGAGCGTGGCCAAGGCGTTGACAAGGACGTGAAGACTGCACTGGGGTGGTACGAACGCGCGGCCGCACTCGGCAATATCCGCTCGATGCACAATGCGGCGGTGATTTCTGCCAATAATGAAGCTGGTCCACCCAATTATGAACGGGCGTTCAAGTGGTTTTCACTGGCCTCGTCGCATGGCCTGAAGGATAGCCAATTTAACCTGGCTGTTTTGCTGGAGCGTGGGCTCGGCACCAAGGCGAACCTCACCGAGGCCATTTTTTGGTATGCAGTCGCAGGCCAGCAGAATGATGTGGATGCACAACGGCGCGCTGACACTTTGGGTGCGTCCCTGTCGGCAGCTGATACGGCAGCTGTGAAGGAGCGTTTGCGCGCCTGGAAGCCGCAAGTGGCACCGAAGGACGCCAACAGTTTCTTCGTCGATGGCAAAGCCTACAATGATGATGCCGCCACGTTGCAGCCATCTGGGCAACCATCCGGCCCCAATGAAATTCTCGTCGGCCGGGCACAGGACATGCTCAAGCAACTCGGTTTCAATGTTGGCAAGATTGATGGGCAATTGTCGGTGCGCACAACCAATGCCATCAAGCTGTTCCAGATCGAACATGGCTTGATTGCAGATGGTCGGTTGACGCCGGATCTCATTACGTCACTGGAAGTGCGCCTCGGTTAATACCCTCACGTTACGCGATGCGTTGCAACGGGAAGCGATGGATGGCTGATTTGCCAATCATCCACACTTGGGTTCGGTCTTCGTCAAACAGTTTCCAGTAGGGTTTTGATCGTACGCTGAGGGCGCCTGTGTAACTGCCAAATGCCGGCATGATGATGCGGCGATCGTCAGCAATAAAACACTTCGACCGCATGGCTATCCCGCGCTGGACCAGTGTTGCACCGGGATGAAGATGGCCAGCAATTTCGAAACCGGTCAATGATGGCGTTGGTTCGTGACGCAACGTAATCCCGTCGAGCTTATGATCTGGCAAGCAAACGCCGCCAAAACCCAACGGGGCTTCGGGATCGTGATTGCCTGAGAGCCAGACGGTTTCAACTTCACCCGTGATCTGCAGCAATCGCTGATGCAATGGACCGGGCAATAGCGTGTGAGCCTTGCGGTCATGGAACGAGTCGCCCAGCAGCACCATGCGCCAGGGCTTCGTCTTCGCCAGGACGGATTCGAGCTGTGCAATAGTTGCTTCCGTGTCGAAAGGCGGGACGTGAATGCCACGCCTTGCGAGGCTCGCACCTTGCTCCAGATGAAGGTCGGCAATGAGCAAGGTCTTGAAATCTGGCGCGTAAAGTGCGCCAGTGTGGTCTGGAACAAAAGTGACGCCACCAACGATGATGGCATGGCCCCTAGACAAGCCGTTTGCTCCGGACGGACATGGCATCGGAGACAAGTTGTTCAGCGGCTTCGGCGAGAAGGGAATCACGCGCCTCGCCTTGAACTGATTCCTTGGAAATTTCCAGCATCACGGGAATGGCAAGCGGCGATACCTGATCGAGAGGTTGATGCACGATCTGGTTTTTGATGCGCTTCAGCATGGCACCGAGGCGATGCACATCGATCAGGCCTTCCGCTGCATCGTCCCAGGCGGCGCGCAACAGAACATGATCGGGTTGGTGAGTGCGCAGCGCATCATAGATCAGGTCCGTGTTGACAGTGATCTGCCGGGCGGTTTTTTTCTGCCCCGGCATGCGACGCTCGATCAACCCGGCGATGATGGCGACGTTGCGGAACGTGCGCTTCATCAAGGATGATTCAGCGAGCCACGCTTCAAGGTCATCGCCTAACATGTCTTCGTCGAAGAGCCTTGCCAACGGGATTCGTCCCGAGGCGATTAGATGCGACATATCCTCCAGCATCCAGATGACCAGCGCATATTCTGAGGCAACAAACCCCAGTGGTTTTGCACCCCAGCGCTCGAGCCTGCGGGTCAGCAACATGCCAAGGGTTTGCAGTGCAAGTCGGCCCTCGAACGGGTAACACACCAAATAGTGTTTTTCGGCCCGTGGAAAGGTTTCGACCAACATTTCGTTGGCCTTTGGCAGCACAGAGGCGAAGCGTTGTACCGACAGCCACTCAACCACTTGCTGCGGCAATTCCTTCCATCGCGCTGGGTCGGCAAGAATATCGCGGACGCGAGCGGATAGATATGTCGATAACGGAAACCTGCCGCCCATATAGGAGGGAATTTTTGGGTCGCGGCCCGGTGCCCGCGTGACCAAAGCGCCAAACTCGTCAAGGCCTTCAAAGCGCAGAACTTCACCGCCGAAAATGAAGGTGTCCCCGATCACCAACTGGCTCAGAAAATACTCTTCGAGTTCACCAATGACAAAGCCTCCGGTGGCGATGCGCTTTCCCATCACGCGACGGATCTTGGCGAGGCGCACTTTCAACATCTCTTCTTCAATGATCGTGCCGATGTTGAGCTTGTACTGCATGATCATGCGCGGGTTTGTAAGTCGCCACCGGCCATCGATCTGACGTTTCAGCTTGGCGTAACGCTCATAGGATTTCAGCGCGTAGCCACCTGTGGCAACATAGTCGATGACCTGGTTGAAAATTTCGCGGGTGAGATGGCGGAATGTGAATGCGGATGTGACTTCAGCGTAGAGTTCATCATCGTGGAATGGACCAGCACAGGCCCGGCCCAACACATGTTGGGCCAAGACGTCGAGTTTCATGACAGACGGGTATTCGGAATCCTGAGCGTTCTCACGGGCTGCTTCGACGGCTGCCTCGCATTCCAGAACTTCAAAGCGGTTTGACGGCACGAGCAGGGCGTTGGATGCTTCATCAAGGCGGTGATTGGCGCGGCCTATGCGCTGCAACAGGCGTGATGAACCCTTGGGTGCTCCAACATGGATCACAAGATCCACGTCACCCCAGTCAATGCCAAGATCAAGGGTTGACGTGCAGACCACCGCCTTCAATTTGTTGGCTGCCATGGCAGCTTCCACTTTCCGGCGTTGTTGTACATCCAGGGATCCATGATGGAGAGCAATGGGCAAAGTATCGTCGTTGATATCCCAAAGTGCGCGAAACAGGAGTTCTGCCTGGGAGCGCGTGTTGACAAAGAGCAGTGCCAGTTTCGCTGTCTTGATCGCTTCATAAATCTCAGGCACGGCATAACGCGAGGAATGGCCGGACCAGGGTACGCGTTCCTTGGACTCCAGGATGTGAATGTTGGGTGGCGCACCGGGATTGCCAGTGATCAGCGGAACAGGTGGTGATCCTGTTGGTGCAAGCCAGGCCCGGATTGCGTCCGGATCTGCAACGGTTGCGGACAGGCCGACAAAGCGCACCTCCGGCGCATGGGTTCGAACCCGCGTCAAAGCAAGCGATAGCAGAACGCCACGCTTGGAATGCACCAGCGAATGTAGTTCATCAATGATGACACATTTGAGATGACGGAGAAGGTGAGCTGCCTGTGGGTCGGCCACGAGGAGGGATACCTGTTCTGGCGTGGTAATCAGGATGTCCGGCGGATGGGTGCGAATACGAATGCGTTTTGACTGGGGCGTATCACCTGTTCGCGTTTCCATGGTGATTGGCAGTGCCATTTCGGCAAGAGGAATGGCAAGATTGCGTTCGATATCGACGGCCAAAGCTTTCAACGGCGACACATAGAGCGTGTGAATGCCACTGTGATCATGGGGCTGGTGAAGTTCAACGAGCGTTGGCAGAAATCCTGCGAGGGTCTTGCCTCCCCCTGTGGGGGATATCAGCAAGGCAGATTGCCCGGCTCTCGCCTGTTGCAGCATGGCGAGTTGATGAGCGCGCGGCTGCCAGTTGCGCGCTGCAAACCAGTCTGTGAAAACGTTTGGAAGATCGGCCATGGATTTGCAACTTGACGCGGGCGAGAGGAATGCGCAACGGGGTAATATCACACAGGAGTTGCGCATGACCGGCATTGAACATCGCATGGACGATTTGGAAGTGCGTGTGGCCCATCAGGAAAAAACCATCGCCGAGCTCAATGATGTGATTACCGCGCAATGGAAAAAAATCGAAATGCTGGAGCGACAGTTGCGACGCTTCGGCGAAGAATTGCAGACGCTCGATTCAGGTGATGCTCCGACCAACCAGAAACCACCGCATTACTGAGGTTCAGTTGAGTGTGCGCTTGCCGAACACGCGCGGACCTGATGCCTGACTGGCTGCGACACTTGCAGGTGCCGTAACCTGAAACTGCCCGCCAACTCGCTCGGCCAATGCGCGCTTGCGTTGCCACTCTTCCATCATCTCTTGATCAGTCGGGTTTGCGGTGTTGACAAGATCAGAAGGCGGGTTGGCCGTGTCGATGACTGGTCCATTCACTGCGTGACGCGGGGACTGATATTTGTGCTTCTGGGAATATCGCAAGTCCAGCTCAAAGTGTCCGGGCGTTGCGGCCTCACCTGAATTCGTCTCCGCGATATGCTTCACCTTGTAGGAGAAATCACCGCCTTCGACGCCGAAATTGTCTCCGTCAGGAATGATGTAACCGTTTTCTGTGACAGCCAAAGACAAGAATGCCAGCGCCGCCTGATAGTTTTCAACCCACGGAATTGGATTGGCCTGCATGACTATTTCACGACCAATAAAGTGCTGCACTCCATGGGTCATGAAACCGACATTTGGCGCACCATTGGCTTCCCCTTCCTGGTATAAGCGAGGGTGCACGTGAAAGAGAGTTGGAACCTTTTCGTTTGCCATGGATTCGACTACTGACGGCTTCAACAGCATGTTGCTTTGCGTCCAATGGACGAGGCTGGATTTTCCGATATTGTGAGCCAGACTTGTCAAGGTGGCGCAGGTTTCGAGGCGCTGTCTGAACTGCGCCAATGAATATCCCTCCTTGATGCCTGCTTCGCTTACCATCGCGGCCAAATGCGGTGGAAGCTCCGGCAGAACGCCGGTGCGCACATTGATCAAAAGATGTGTTCCGTGCGCTTCAATAATTTTTCCGGCCTCTGGCAGGGCCATGCGCGTGAACGGGGACGACAATGTTCCGGCAAACACTGCAGCGTTGGCGGGCGAAGCCATGAACTCAAGTCTGATCATCAGGTCAGTCCCGCCGTAGAACTGAATGACCTTGCCCGCGTCATGTTCGACAATATTAAAGCGGTGGCCCGATCGCGCGGCCTGCAGTTCGAAATAGGCCTTTGCCAATTCTTCCAGCTGAATGCCACTTCCGCGGCTGAAAAACCCTCGCTTCTCAAACAACACTGCTGATTGAACGGTATTTGGAAAGCGATTTGGCATGTGGTTCCACTCCGGCAGGCATTGAGGCCTCGAAGGTTATGATTGGGCTCTGACGGAAAACTTAACAGCCCTCAGGCAAGCGATGCTACGGTTAGTCTGTGGTTAATTGCATCGCATCATGTGCCGCGATCATACATATCCGGCAATCGAACATCAGGGTCTTTGAAGGCCTTTCGCCGTGCCATTGCGGCGTGGAAGCGCTCTATACTTTCAGAGCTGAAGCCTGCGGTACGATTGTCCAGACCTATGCCGCTGCCTTCCTGCGCGTCGTAATCAAAACTTTTCATGGCAGACGACACGTATATTTCCGGCAAGTTGCAGTGGGTCAGCAAGAGCTTGGTCGCGGCTTCGCGATCCTTGTTCATTTCGTTGTAGCGTAGCGCCAGGAAAGGCACGCCTGTTGTCAACAGGTCCAGATAGGTTTCCATGTGCAAGGCCCAGGCGGCGGCATAAATGACTGAGGGAAAACAGGTGTCAGCCACCGTGGGAACGAACTTTTCAAGGTAACCGATGTCATGACCGGAAGAGATGATGCGCCATGCATCGTCGCGGCCAGTCGTATTGAGACTTTCAGCCATGCCATAGCCCCTTGCCATCTTGAAGACAGAATTGGCCCAGCCCAATCCATCGCGATAGAGAAATACATACCTGGCATCGGGAAAAGCGGCGTGATAGTCCGCGCAGTTGAAGAGCGACTGGCTGTAGAGTTTAAAGGCCAGGGTTTTTGGCACTGTGCCATCCGGTTGCCGACACAAAAGGCGCGTACAAACGCCAATCAGCTTTTTCGTCAGTTCCGGTCCGTTGCTGGCGCGATGCATGGTGGCATCGAATTGTGCATTCGGTTCGGACAGGCTGTGGACACCCTGCACTTGTCCCAACATGCGGCTGACCAACGTTGTGCCACTTCGTCCTATGCCGAAGACAAAGATCACGTTGGACGGCACGGGGATTTGTTCGGCGAGGGCTTCGAGTTGGTCCCATGCAATGAACAGCACATGGCTTGCGTGCTCAAATTGGGCCATGCGCAGGAACGGTGCCGAGGACAGATCGCAGCCATCTGGTGTGCGCACAAAGACTGCCCGATGTGTCGGCTGGTCCAAACAAAAGAGTGACCACCCGGTTTGCGTCAGCACCCTCTCTGGTGAAGCGGGAACCCCAGCATCCAGAACAAAATCGATTGTTTGTGCGCGCCGTGCCGGATGATCTTTTGAACGCGCGGTTATCGCATGCAGTGTTGCGGTCATGGCTTAGAAGGGCCACATGCGCGACAGCAAGCCATCCTTGTCCCAGAACTGGTGCTTCACGGCGGCGATCACATGGATGATCACCAAAATCTGCGCCAGCTTGCCGAGTAGCTCATGTGCGTCTTTCGTCCAGTCTCCCAAATTCGGCATGACGTTGAGGCTGAACAGGTTGAAGAACACCACATTCTCCGTGCCTGCATGTTCAGTGCCATAGGGGGCCAAAGCCAGCAGGCCGAATACCGGAATAGCGATCATCAACACGTAGAACAGATGATGCGTGGCATGTGATGCAATCTGTTGCCAGCGCGGCATGGGCACATCAGGTGGTGGCGTGTGGCCAATGCGCCAGAACAATCTTGCCAGCGCCAACAACAACACAAGCATGCCAAACGATGCGTGTGCCGTCGGTCCCCAATCCAGGGGCCCAATTGCAGCGCCGCGCGGCATGCGGATCAGGTCCTCACTGAGAAACAACATGAACAGCATAATGGCCGCCGTGATCCAGTGCAGCCAGATGGCGGTTTTAGTGTAGCGGTCTAAGGTCATCCAAAATTGCCTTCCAAGAACAGACGGGCCTTATTTCTCATAGTACTCAACCCCGGGCAAACCTGTGAAATGGGCGTCGCAGGTGAGCAGCAATGATTCGTTCACCTGCGTTGTCGTGTAAATGATTGCATCAGTAGTATGGAGCTTGTGCTCTCGTGCCAATGTTGCCGCGAGCGAAGCGATTGCCGTCGTCAGGTCTGCGACATGAAACTCGCTTGTATAGGCCACGAGTTCTTCAGCCTTCTTTTCACCGTCTTCACGCAACGCCCATTTGGCCAGCTCGAGTTGCACGATTGTCGGAACAATTATCCCAACACCATCCTTGATCCGTTTCTTGAGCAGCAATCCTGTCTGACTGCCCAACAGCATTTCAATCCAGGCGGACGTGTCCAGAACCATCATCAATAACGGTCTTTCCGGTCCCTATAATTTTCAGGATTCGCGCCCTTCATGCTGCCAAAAAGTTCATCCATGGTTGGAACAGGGACAAGGACATAGTGCTTCCCATGCGGCACAAAGGCCAATTTCTGCCCGGCTTTCCAGCCTTGCTGCTCGCGCACTTCTTTCGGGATGGAAATCTGGAACTTGCTGGACAAAGTGACGGCATTCATATTCTTACGATTCCTGATCGATGGTAGAAAGGTAAGAATAATTTATGTCCGGGTAATTGTCCAGAGGTTCGGAGGTACGTTTTAGCCATCACCCAGGGTTATAAACCCGCGTGGCTTCCGGATCCGTGGTGTCGAAGGGCAGTGCCTTGAGGGCAACCCACAGCTCATCGGGAATTTTCCAATTGGCCCAATCCAGTGTTTGCTGCACGCGCTCTGGTGATGAGACGCCGCAGATCGTGGAGGCAATACGGGGGTCGCGCATGGAGAACTGCAACGCTGCCGCACCCACGGGAACTGCGTGTTGTGAGCACAGGGCCTCAATGGCGATCGCGCGGGACTTGATGTCGTCGCTCGCCGGCATGTATGAATAAAGTGGCGCTTTTACCACGCCCTTGGCGAGGATGCCTGATGCGTAAGGTGCCGCGTTGAGAATTGCCATGCCCTTTGTGTGTGCGAGGTCGAACATTTCTGATGCATTGCGATTGAGCAGCGTGAAGCGGTTGTGGCTGATCAACGCGTCGAAATCAAAATCGCGCAGCAGCGGCATCATGATGTCGATGCGACCGGCGGCTAGCCCGATGGCTGTCACCAATCCTTCTTCCTTCATGCGCATGAGGGCGGCGATGGCGCCATCCTTCTTCGTCACATCGGCGAGATCGCTGGCGTATTCCGGATCGTGCAGATGCAACAACGGAATGTGATCAACTCCGAGTACTTTCAAACTTTCTTCCAAGGATCGCCGTGCACAGTCGCCATCAAACAGATTGTTGTCCATGTTGCGATCGAGCTTCGATGAAATCACCAGGCCTTTCGGCAGTCCACCACGCGCGCGGATGGCATCGCCAATACGCGCTTCCGAGCGCCCCATGCCATAGTTGCGCGAGGTGTCGACAAACTTGATCTCGCTGTCGAAGATCGCATCCAGCGTGGCCCGTGCGCGCGCATCGTCAACGGCGTAACCATAGGTCGCCGGCATATCGCCAAGGGCCGACGTGCCGAAGCAGATGGCGGGAATGGCAAGACTGGTGTTGCGGATGGCTGTGCGGGCGGTGGGGATGAAGGACATGACTTACTCCGAATTGAAGAACCGTCATAACGTGCGGCCTCACGCCCGCCAATTGTTATTGCGCGACGCATGGTGGGTTCAGCCCGAATGTGGGACTGTCACAGGGGTGGAGCCCGCGATCGCTGGAGGGAAGAAGGAGGGTATGTCCCCGCCCTGGCTTCAAGCCTGCGCATGTGGTGGTGGAAAAAGGTGGTTTGGCTCGAAGCCTGATTCAGAAACGCAGCGATTTTGGCCTTTGGTCTGCTCTTACAGAGGCCTGGAAGACGATGCTCCCAGACATGAGTAGCCACTGAAGGCGCTCGGGTCCTAGTGCCCAAGGGTCTCGCCTCTGGCTCCCGGAGGATCAAGGCTGTGTGGAAGCTTTTTCCTGCAGGCGCTGCCCATGGTTCTGGCAATTTCGGTACACTGTCGACATTGTCCCTCCTTTCCAGAACCATCATCCCACCATAGGCATATATTCGGAGAGATGTCAAGAGGAATCTTGAGATGGGAAAGAAATCTTTTCTGCTATCACCACCCCCTCACCGCTGCGCGGAGCTCCCCCAACAAGTTGGGGGAGCGATAATCCCGCATTCGCTCCCCCAGCTTGCTGGGGGAGCTGCCCGAAGGGCTGAGGGGGCTGATCAATAGGAGGCGTTCACATTCCGTCAGCTGCCGTTGCTGCCATGCGGCGTTGCTTCGCCGGAATTGCAGCGAACTGATTGCTCCACGTCTTCAATATGGTGCGTTCGTGCATCTGCCAGTTCCACAATGGCATCATCGGCAATCGGCAAATGTGTGGCGTGTTCCACATCTGCCCGGGTCAGGCCAATGTCGGTCAGGACATGATTGTCACGGAGCAACAGGTCTTGGGCCACGTGCCGGGCATGAAGATTGTGCAAGAAACGGCTGACTAAATTGACAGGTAAACTCGCAAAGTAGGGCATGGCAATTCCTCCGCTGGCGCCGATTTGATTCGGTGCTGTGGTTCTTGCCCCCTGAAGTCAATTGAGTGGGGAAGGCATAGCACAGATTTTCATGGTTAACAATTCAAAATGAGATTGGGAGGCTGTGAGAGCTGGCAAGATTCCAGCTGCAATTCAGCATTGCACCCCCTCACCGCTGCGCGGAGCTCCCCCAACACGTTGGGCGAGCGAAGGTTACGGGAGTTTCCCCACATTCGCTCCCCCAGCTCGCTGGGGGAGCTGCCCGAAGGGCTGAGGGGGCGAGTCGTCATTTCGGTCACGCTCGATCATCGGGTTATATAATTTAATGCACTGTCACCGTTATTTGTCACCGTTATCTAGGAAAGATTCCAACTGCAATTCAGCATCGCTCCCCCTCACCGCTGCGCGGAGCTCCCCCAACAAGTTGGGGGAGCGAAGGTTTCTCCACATTCGCTCCCCAGCTCGCTGGGGGAGCTGCCCGAAGGGCTGAGGGGGCGAGTCGTCATTTCGGTCACGCTCGATCATCGGGTTATAATTTAATTGAATGCACTGGCACCGTTACCCCGTCACTGTTACTGCTGTCACCGCTACGGTAATTTAATGCAACGCCACCGTAATCCCCTCAATCGGGGGCGGGGATGTTGCGCTTTGTGCTTCAACAAAATGCGACGGCAGCACCAGATCGAATTGATAAACGACAAGCCTGCATCAAGCGGGCCAGTCCAACCGACTCAATGCCGTAAATTTGCCAAAGTGGGCCAAAGTCAGCTGGTGACTCGCTAAACTCCCAGAGTTCTTCTGAATCCCAATGAAGATCAAGTGGTAGATCGATTTTTCTCGCCAGCAATTCGCATTCGCGTAGTAGTTGGACTGACGAGCCCACCATGCCGCCCAGCCCTCCAAGCTGTGGATCGTTGCCATCAAAAGCAACTTCCTCAAAAACCTGTGGGACATAAGACCCTCACTGTCCAATGCAGCATCAAATGCGCATACAGTTCGGATCTGCGATGCAGCAAGTTTGCCAGAGTCCTTGCTTCTTTGACTTATATCCATTTTTTTCGATAAGTGCATTAAGCTCCTCTGTTACAGGATCGTCTGTATCGGATATTTCATAAGTTGCTGCTGGCGGAGGCAGCTTGCCATTGATCGCCAAATGCGATGCCAAACGACGGATATAGTGCAGTCCACCGTATCCCATCATATCAGCTTCGAAGTGATATTCCTCGACTAAGTTCAATGGCTCATTGTGGAGTGACCGTCCATTCTGCAAAAGAACCGTGTTCAAATTTTCGAAAATCGACGCGAACTCTCGGAATTCCTCTGGATCGAGATCTGCCTTTTGTTGAGTCAGCACGCCCACTACAATACTCAGCCCCATACAATCATGCCCTCAGCAAGTTTACTCACAACTCACTCGTTCAATTCCCCAGTACCGCGCTCTCCAAAATATCCAGCCCCTCATTCAGCACCATCTCGCTCGCTGTCAGCGGGGTGAGCATGCGGACGACGTCGCCGTAGACGCCGCAGGTCAGGATGAGGAGGCCGCGTTCGAGGCATTTGGCGGCGAGTGCTTTGGCACCGCCTGCGTCGGGTTTGTTGCCGCCGTGTTCGGTGACCATTTCGAAGGCGCACATCGCACCTAGCCCACGGATGTCGCCGATGGGCATGCCCTTCTTTTTGGCTTTGATGGCGTTGAGCTTCTTCATGATGATTTCGCCCTGCTTGTTGGCCTTTGCCAGCAGGTCTTCGGTTTCGAAGGCTTCGAACACGCCAAGGGCCGCCGCGCAGGCAATGGCGTTGCCGGCGTAGGTGCCGCCGATGCCGCCGGGATCTGGGGCGTCCATGATCTTTGCCTTGCCGACGACAGCGGCGAGCGGGAAGCCACCCGCCAATGATTTTGCTGCGGTCATCAAGTCAGGCTCCACGCCATAGTGTTCCATGGCGAAGAATTTTCCGGTGCGGCCAAAGCCGGACTGGATTTCATCCGCGATCAGGAGAATGCCATGCTCGTCGCAGAGCTTGCGCAGGCGCACCATCAATTCCTTGGGTGCGATGTAAAATCCACCTTCGCCCTGCACGGGTTCGATGATGATGGCGGCCACGCGTTGTGGCTCCACATCGCATTTGAACAGAAGCTCGATGCCGTGGATCGCATCTTCCACCGTGATGCCCTTGTGCTCCACCGGGAACGGCACATGCCAGATGCCGGCAGGCATCGGGCCGAACTTGGCCTTGTAGGGCAGCACCTTTCCGGTGAGCGCCATGCCGAGCAACGTGCGGCCATGGAAGCCGCCGTGGAAGGCGATGACATCACTGCGGCCTGTGTAAGCTCTCGCAAACTTGATGGCGTTTTCGACAGCTTCTGCACCGGTTGTGACCAATGCGGTTTTCACCTCGCCCTTGATTGGGGCCACGGCGTTGAGCTTCTCGCACACTTCGATGAAGGGCGTGTAGGGCATGACCATCGCACAAGTATGCGTGACTTTTTCGAGCTGCTCATAAACGCGGCGCATGACGGCTGGATGGCGGTGCCCGGTGTTGACCACCGCAATGCCGCCGCCGAAATCAATGTAGCGGTTGCCTTCGATATCCCAGATCTCCGAGTTCTCGGCGCGTGCTGCCATGACGCCTGCACCCATGCCGATGCCGCGCGAGACGGCTTTGCTGCGGCGTTCGACCCAGGCCTTGTTGGAACCAGCGGGTTCGGGGGTGAAGACGGGTGCGTTCATGATGCTCACTCCAAAAATGCCAATCTAGCCGCCTGGGCCAAGCACCGCAACGGCACCAGTGCGGCCATCTGCATGAGACCACACGTGGCCATGGGCCGTTGCCAAGAATCGCATGAGCCGCTACACGGGTCAGGTCGGGGGACGCAAAATGGGGATCAACATGAACAAGACGACTCTTTCTCACCGACTATGGCCCGTGGCAGCAGATGCAAATCTGGTGCGCAATATTGTCTTGGCGATTGCCGGCAGTCTCCTTGTCGCCTTGGCCGCGCAGATCAGCATTCCGATGATTCCTGTGCCGATGACGTTGCAAACCATGGCTGTGTTGGCGGTTGGCGCTGCCTATGGCTCGCGGCTTGGTGCGTTGACGTTGGCGCTTTATGCGGTTGAAGGAGCGCTAGGACTGCCGGTCTTTGCGCAGATGAATGGGTTGTTCAAACCTGACGGAACCATGATCTCGTCCATTGGATATGTGGTTGGCTTTATTCCGGCCGCTTATGTGGTGGGTTGGTTTGCGGAGCGTGGCTGGGACCGCAATGCCAAGTTGGTCATTGCCTGCCTCTTGGGTGCCGCCGTTTTGTATGTGCCCGGGTTGTTGTGGCTCGGCCAGTTGTTCGGCGCTGACAAGGTGCTCGCCTATGGCTTCCTGCCGTTCTGGGCCGGTGATGTGATCAAGGCTGTGATTGTCGGGCTTGGTGTGCCAGCCGTCTGGACCTTGCTGGGGCGCACTGCAGATTAACAGCCTGACGCCGACACCGGTCATCAGTCACACATCGGTCCTGCGCATCGCAGTGCCGATTGTGCTGTCCAACGTGTCGGAGCCCTTGATCGGCGTGGTCAACACCGCTGTCATGGGGCGATTGCCGGAACCGCATTACATCGGTGCGGTTGCCATTGGCACCTTGATCTTCGGGTTTCTGTTCTGGGGTTTCGGCTTCCTGCGCTTGTCAACAAGTGGGCTTGCGGCACAGGCGACAGGTGCCAACAATAGGGGCGAGATCGCGGTGCTGATCTGGCGCAGCATCATCATCGCCTGTGCCATCGGCGTTGCCCTGATTGCCTTGGCACCCTGGCTTGGACCATTCGCCATTGGACTCATCGGCGGGTCCGATGCCGTAATGCGCGAGACGCAAACCTACTTTACCTACCGCATCTGGACAGCACCGGCGGCCCTGTGCAACTACGCCATCCTCGGCTGGTTTATCGGCCAGGGCCGGGCCACGACGGCGTTCATCACGCAACTGTTTCTCAACATCACGAACATGGTGCTGAGCGTGTTTTTTGTGATCTTTCTTGGCATGGCGACGGAGGGAGTGGGACTTGCCGTCGTTATCGCGGAATATGCTGCTGTTGTGCTGGGCTTGACGTTGGTGGTGAAGCGCTTACGTGCGTTGGGTGTGGCGACACAATGGTCCGTCATTCTGGAAAGAGACAAGTTTGCCGCACTGATCGGCGCCAACACCGACATCATGATCCGTACATTTTGTCTCGTGTTCGCCTTCGGGTGGTTTGTTTCGCGCGGGTCACGGGCTGGCGATCTCACCATTGCGGCCAATGCCGTGTTGCTCAACATGTTTGAACTTTCAGCGTTCATGATTGATGGCTTTGGCTATGCCGCCGAAGCGCTGGTGGGACAGTCCATCGGAGCCAGGAACCGCCAGAACTTTAACCGTGCCATCGCGCTGTCAACGCTTTGGGCTGGCGTGTTGGGCGTGATATGCGGACTTACCATCTGGTTTGCAGGACCTCAGTTGATCGCACTCATGACGACCAATGCCGATGTCCAAACAGTCGCCCTGAATTACCTGCCGTGGGCTGCGATTGCTCCTGTGCTTGGCACGCTGTGTTTCCAGTTCGACGGCATTTTCACCGGCGCCATGGCCACGAAAGACATGCGCAACATGATGGTGCTGTCGCTGGCGATTTATCTGGCGTGCTGGTGGTGGCTTGAACCGATCTATGGCAACCACGGTCTGTGGGCTGCGCTGTGCATTTTCTTTGTCGTGCGGGGTGTGACCTATGCGGCCCGAATGCCAGCGATCACGCAGCGTGCGTTTGGGTAACCCTACGCTGATTGATATCTTGCGATGGCAGACCGTTCGAGGGCGGCCGTCACCAGCTTGTCAAGCTCAAGCCCGTCCCGCAGGATTGCGAGAAACCGCATTTCTTCCCTGCCGACCAGCAAATCGGATGCGGCGATTTCAACGGCACAGGCGTAAGCCGTCTCGCGCATGCGCAGGGGCAGTTGGTCCTTGACCAGGCCGATCACGGTTTGCATGCCTTCCTTTTCCTGCAGAATGTCGCCGCATTCCTGGGCCACAGTTGCAATGCGCGTGCGGTCAAAGTGCTTGAAGGCTGGCAGGGTGCGCACCAACAGTTCGATTTCGGCAAGCTCTTCCTTCTTGAGTTTGCCTTCCACACCCGACATCATCACCATGACATAGATGAGGGCTTGTTCATTGCTGATGGTGCCGGACATGTCTTTCTCCTTGTTCGATAACTTTAAACGGCTTTACAGAAACCCGCCACTGTTTCGATTGCGTCAACCAGTCCCATGCGCTCGATCTTGACGCCGTTGGGGAAAGCTGTGGAAAAGCGCGACGCAAGACGTGGATCGAGGATGACGAAGCAGCCATGGTCTTTCTCGGTGCGGATGAGGCGGCCGAAGGCCTGACGCAGACGCAACCGCACCGTCATGTCCTGCCAGACAGACCCACCAAAGGCTTCCTTGCGGGCACGTTCGAGAATCGTCGGCGTGGCCCAGGGCACACGGTCCATGACGATCAGCCGCAAGCTATCACCTGGCACATCCACGCCATCGCGGACCGCATCGGTGCCGAGCAAACAGGCATCGCGTTCGGCGCGGAAGAGATCCACCAGGGTTGCCGTGTCCATGGGATCGACGTGCTGGGCATAGAGGGGAAAACCCCTTTCCGACATGGGCCTGAGCAACCGCTTGTGCACAGCACGCAGCCGGGAAATCGCAGTGAACAATCCGAGTGCGCCACCTTGTGCTGCAAAAAACAGTTCGCGATAGGCCGCTGCAATCTGGTCCATATTCTCACGGCCCACATCATTGACCACGATGACCCGCGCATGTCTGGCATAGTCAAAAGGCGAGTCGAAATGTTCGCGGCGCACGGGATAGGGCAGATGCACCACGCCGGTTCGCATTTCGGCGTTCTCCCAATCATCGGGCAGTTCCGGCGGGCGATCCTTCAAGGTGGCAGAGGTGATCATGACACCATCAGCGGGCCTGAGTACGGCAACAGCCAGCGGATTGGTGGGATCGATCCAGTGCGAATGAAAGCCCACGTCGAATTCACGCGAACCAGACTGTTCGAGATCGAACCATTCAATGAACATGACATCGCGGTCGCCCAGCAGACGTTGCAGCATGGCAATCCAGCCCCCCAACATCATCTCGCCACGGCGTTTCAGAGACCGTGACAGAGCTTCAATCCGGCCCCGCTCGTTGGTGTTCAGTTCATCAGCTTCGTCATCGAGTTTTTGTGCCAAGGCCCTGGCCAGTTGCGCCATGGGCTCCTTGAGATCATTCAGCACGTCGGTAAAACGGCGCACCACTGCTTCAAGCCCGTCCACCAGCGGCAGGCAATCGGTTTCAATGGCGTGCAGTGATTCCCGTTCATTGCGGGCCAGCACCTGCTGGCGCACCTTGGCGAAAAATGTTTCGGCAACGCCGTGGGTCTGGCCATCGGCGATGCGGCGCATGAAGCCTGCGGACGGCAAAGCGTTGGCGGCATGCAAAACATCCTGCAACAGTTTTTCGCCGCGGTCATCGTCGAGCAACAGGTCACCGATGCGATCGGCCAGGCCCCGGCCCCGGCGCCGTTCGGTTTCCGGTCCCCTGATCCAACGGCGGAGCTCTGCTGTTTCCATGGCGGTGAGGTGCGAAGAAAATGCGCTGTCGGCGGCATCAAACAAGTGATGACCTTCGTCGAAAATGATGCGCTTCAAGCCACCGGGAGCGGCCTCTTCCTCGTTCGTTGTTGTTTGCCCCAGTGCGAAATCAACGGCTGCCTGTTGCAATACAAGGGCATGGTTGGCGATGACCAGGTTGGCCTGCCGGCCAGCACGAATGTTTTTCTCGATGAAGCAGCGCTTGTAGTGCGCGCACGCCACATAGATGCATTCGCCGCGCCTGTCTGTCAGTCCCAAGGAATGGGGGGACGGATAGCGGGTTTCACCGTCGACGGATTGATCGGCGAAGAGTGAAAAAATCCACGATGGAAAATCGCCGCCAATCAAATCGCCATCGCGGGTGTGACGTGCCCAACGGGCGACGAGAACCGCCAGCAAAGCGCCGCGCGGTCCTGCCGCCTGCATGCGGCCGAATGTTTCCTGCATATTCAAGAGACACAGGTAGTTTTCGCGGCCCTTGCGGATCACGACCCTGGAGCGGCGCTCTTCCGGATCGGGTACAACGCGGGCGGTTTCCTGATCCAACTGGCGCTGGAGGTTTTTTGTATAGGTGGATAGCCAGACTGGTCGGGCATTCTTTTTGCTCCAGCCCCAGGCGGGCGACAGATAACCAAGGGTCTTGCCGAGGCCCGTGCCCGCTTCAGCCAGCAGGATGTTGTTGTAGGTGGGGGCCTCGCGGGGGGCAAATATGTGGGTGGCAGACCCGGCATAGGCACGCTGCGACGGGCGCAGTTCGGCATCACTGCCCAAGGCTTCGCGCAGAATAGCCGTTGCCTCTTCCGGTGTGACGGCGTCATTGCGGCCTTGGGGGCGCACTGATTCATCTTCCCATTCGTCCAGCCGATCCCAAATATTGAGGCCGGTGGCGAATGTGCCAACATCCATTTTCGGATTGGCCTTGAGCAGTGCCGTCATCACCGATTTCGCCCAAGGCCAGTTGGCGCGGGCGAGGAATGTTGCGTGTTCCGCCGTTTCGCGAAGGTACGGAAAATTCGGATTGCTCAGCCTACGGAGCAATTCATCGGCAACGGCACGCAAGGTGATGGCATCGTCTTTGACGTGCTGGACTCGCGAGAATGCGCGCCAATCCGCGTGGTGTTGGAACAGCTGTCAGCGCCGGGCACACGAATGCAAAAAGTTCAGCAACATCAAAATGGCGCTGTTCCAATGCTGCGCGCACATCCTTGCGGGCTGATCCGGCGGCCTGTCCCAAACGTTCCACCAGAAAGCCGGTGTGACAGGTGAGATAGGGCGATGCGACCAATCGGGTCAGGGCCTGGGCGGGAAGAAGCACTTCACCGTTCAGTGCTGCGCCAAGTCCTGTGCCGATTGCTGTGGGATGGTCCAACTCCATGGCCATGCCTTTGCCTGATTCAGTGCTATATTGGAATGGCGGATCCGCATTGCGTTTACACGGAGACTTTCATGGACCAGAAATACATCACTTTGTTTGACACATTCACCCACGGCGGCATGTCGCGCCGGGAATTTCTCGACAAGCTGACCTTGCTTGCGGGTTCCACGGCGGTGGCAACGACGATCCTGCCGGTTCTCGAAAACAATTATGCCTTTGCCGAAATGGTGGCGACTGATGATGCGCGGCTTGTTGTAGCAGATGCCGAAATTGGCGGTGTGAAAGGACACCTTGCCATGCCAAAGGATGCAGCGGGCAAGCTCGGTGCGGTCATTGTCATCCACGAGAACCGCGGACTCAATCCCCATATCAAAGATGTGACCCGGCGCATGGCACTGGAAGGGTTTGTGGCCTTTGGGCCGGATTTTCTGACGCCCCTGGGCGGCACGCCAGATGACGCCGACAAGGCGCGCGACATGATTGGCACATTGAAGCCGGAGGATGTTTTGGGGATGGCAAAATCCGTGCGTGCGGGTTTGGCCGCCCATGAGAAAGTCAACGGCAAGGTTGGTGCCATGGGCTTTTGCTGGGGTGGGGGCCAGGTGAATGCCTTGACGGTCGCTGAACCTGACCTGTCCGCTGGCGTTGCCTATTATGGTTCCCAGGCCAAGGGGGATGTTATCGTCGATCAAGGCTCCGTTGCTGTTGCATTATGCTGCGCTTGATGAGCGGATCAATGCCGGGATTGCAGATTTTGAGGGTCGCCTGAAAGCTGCTGGCAAAACATACGAACTCCACATGTATGAGGGTGCCAATCACGCCTTCAACAATGACACCAATGCGGCACGCTATAACAAGGATGCGGCTGACCTGGCATGGGGGCGGACCGTGGCGTTTCTGAAAAAGCATACTGAGGGACAAGCTTAAACCGCAGCTTGCAAAGCCGATTGGGGATGGCATAGTGGCTCTTACCCGGTCAAAACATGTCAGCCCCTCGTCCCATCCTCAAGCGGTCACTCAGCCTGCCATGGCTGGTGTTTTATGGCGTCGGCGTCACCGTCGGTGCTGGCATATTTGCGTTGATTGGCGACGTGCTGCGGCGGTCTGGTGACGGGATTGCCTATGCGTTCCTGATGGCGGCGATCGTGGCGTCCGCCACTGCGTTCTCCTACATGTTGTTGGCGCGGGCTTATCCCAAGGCAGCGGGTGCCGCGATTTTCATACGGCATGGATTGGGCCACCTGACCGGACGCATCGTCGGCTATGCCATCGTGTTGATCGGCGTGTTGTCGAGTGCCGTCATCGGGTTGGCGTTTGCGCGATTTCTCAGTGGTGCGTGGGGATTTGATCCAACAGTTTGCTTCGTCGGCATTGTCGGTCTGATGTGTGCCATCGCTGCGATTGGCGTGCGCGAGAGTGTGGGTGTGGCGGCTTTGATCACCTGCGTCGAGGTGGGTGCTCTGCTCATCGTCATTGCAGCGGCGTTCATGTTTGGGCACGCCGATGTGTCCGCCCTGGCGTTGCCCCAGGACGCCATGCAGTGGTCGAGTGCGATTCAGGGCACGCTGCTCGCCTTCTTTGCGTTCATCGGATTCGAAAGCATAGCCAATCTGTCGGAGGAGGCCCACGACCCGGAACGGGCTGTGCCGCGTGCCATTGTCTGGACCTTGTTTATCACACTGGCGATCTATATCTTGGTGGCGCTGGCTGTGGAAAGTTTTGGCAATCGCGCAGCGCTCACGTCCCATGCGTCTCCTCTTGCCCTGCTGTTCGAAACGGTGACTGGCCGATCTGGCGTGATCATCGCGGCCATGGCGACGATTGCCATGGTGAATGGACTGTTGGTGCAAATCATCATGGGTTCGCGGGTGATCTACGGCATGGCGGAGGAGAAGATGGTGCCGCAGTATCTGGCCGCCGTGCATGACCATCGGCAAACTCCTGTGCGGGCTACCGTGTTCATGGGACTGGCGATTGTGTTGCTTGGACTTACACTGCCGATTGTTGATCTGGCAGAATATGCCAGTGGCGCCGTTTTGTTGATCTATGCGCTGGTCAATATCAGCGTTGTTGTCATTGGTGGGCGGGCCAATGCGCCGCATTATCTCAAACGCTGGCGCTGGATTGGCGTGCCGGGCGCGATCCTGTCAGTCGCCCTGATTGTGGCGAATATCTGAGCAGATTGACCTCACTGGAGTGCGTCCCTAAAGAGGCACGCATATTCAAAGGAATTTCTGATGTCCATCGATCCCGCACTTCGCGCCGCCGCACTTGAAAGCAAAGCCTGGCCTTTCGAGGAGGCCCGGAAACTTTTGAAGCGGACGGAGAAATCAGGGCAGACGTCAGTGCTGTTCGAGACTGGCTATGGTCCGTCGGGATTGCCGCATATCGGCACATTTGGTGAAGTTGCGCGCACGACCATGGTGCGAAAGGCATTCGAACTGATGTCGGATTTGCCAACGCGGCTTTTGTGTTTCTCCGATGACATGGACGGCATGCGCAAGATTCCCGAGAATGTGCCGGACCGGACATTCCTTGAGCCGCATCTGCACAAGCCACTCACATCCGTACCCAATCCGTTTGGTGGTGACTACGCAAGCTTCGGGCATCACAACAATGCCATGCTGCGACGGTTCCTCGACACGTTCCATTTTGAGTATGAATTCGCCAGCGCCACAGATTATTACAAGTCCGGCAAGTTTGATGATGCGCTGATCCACGCGCTGGAAAAGTTCGATGACATCATGGCCGTGATGTTGCCGACGCTGGGTGAAGAGCGGCAGGCCACCTATTCCCCGTTTCTGCCCATTTCGCCCATTTCAGGACGGGTGTTGTATGTGCCGATGAAGGCCGTGAATGCCAAGCAAGGCACCATCACATTTGCTGATGAAGACGGCACAGACGTGACGCTGGACGTGCGTGGTGGACGCACCAAGCTGCAATGGAAGCCGGACTTTGGCATGCGGTGGGCGGCGCTTGATGTGGATTTTGAGATGTTCGGCAAGGACCACCAGACCAATGCGCCGATCTATGATCGTATTTCAGAAATTCTCGGGGCACGCGCACCGGAACATTATGTCTATGAGTTATTCCTTGACGACAAGGGGCAGAAGATTTCCAAGTCCAAGGGCAATGGACTGACAATTGATGAGTGGCTGACCTATGCAGATCCCAATTCGCTGGCGCTCTACATGTATAATCGCCCACGGGAAGCGAAGAAGCTTTATTTCGATGTGATCCCACGCGCGGTCGATGAATATGACCAGTTTCTGGGTGCCTATCAGCGACAGACCAGCAGCGCCAAAGACATGTTGATGAATCCGGTCTGGCACATTCACGGTGGCAAGCCCCCGGTGCCGGAGACGGGTGGTGTCACATTTACACTGCTGTTGAACTTGGCGGCTGTTGCCAATACGGAAGACAAAGCCGTGATGTGGGCGTTCTTGAAACGCTACAAGCCTGACTTGTCGCCGGACACACATCTGCGGCTTGATGCGCTCGTTGGTTATGCGATCCGCTACTTCCAGGATTTCGTGAAACCAAAGAAGCAGTATCGCGCTGCGACTGAAGCTGAGGCGCAAGCGCTCAGCGAACTTGCAGCGGCCATCGCTACGTTGCCGGAAGGATCTTCTCCGGAAGACATCCAGCAGAAAGTCTATGACATTGGCCGTCGCGATCCTTACACGACGGCGCAGAAGGATGGTTCCATCGGCGTGGCGCAGACATGGTTCAACATGTTGTATCAGGTGCTGCTTGGTGAAGAACGGGGGCCACGGTTTGGATCTTTTGCAGCACTGTATGGCGTGGCAAATACTAAAGCGCTGATTGAGAAGGCGTTGCGCGGAGAGTTGGCTCATTCCTGATTGAAGTTGCTCAACAATTCATCGCCATGGTTGAATTATGTGTGAAATTCGCACAATACTTTGCCGTCACATCGATTCGTTGAGCAAACAAGGAGATCAAGATGATTCGGACAGATTACGAGAAGAATATTTCCAAGTATGTGAAGACAGTCGACAAGGGTAAATTGCAGGCCATCATCCGGGCCTGTGGAATTGCATTGCGGGGACTCGATGCGCAGTATGTGTCCATTTCCGATCCAGCAGAAGTCAAGCGCGTGGCAGACGGTTTTGGTGCCAAGAAACTTGGATTGTCAGCCAGCGCTGTCGGGACCGCATTGAAAAAAGTCGGCTCGGTCATGAAGGACGAGCGCGCGAAAATGCGCACGACGGTTTATTATCTGCTGGCCAAGGAAACTGGAACGCTTGGCAAGCTGGCAGCAGCGCCTGCAAAAGCCAAGACAGCCAAAAAAGCCAAGAAGGCCAAAAAGGCCGTGAAGAAGAAGGTGGCCAAGAAGCCAGCCAAGAAAAAAGCAAAAAAGACCGTGAAGAAGAAGCGCTAAGGCCGTTTTCGATTGTACCAAACGGCGATCTGACCGATCGCCGTTTTTCTTTGCCTACATGTTACTTGCACGTTACTGGCACGTTACTGACTGGCCCAGATGATCCGCGCCATCCAGTCGACGTTTTTCAATTCCAGCGATTTGGTTTCATGATCCGGGTTGAATGACGACAGCTCGACCGTCTTTGCCGTTTGTCGGTGCATGATCTTGGCCATCACCTGTCCGTCCGCTGTTCTGACCACAACACGATCACCTTTGCGGATCGTGGCAGCTGGCGAGACAATAATCGTATCGCCCTCGCGGTACACAGGCTGCATGGAATCGCCGGTGATTTCCAAAGCGTAGGCTTGTGTGTCGGTGACACCGGGCACGTCAATTTCCTCCCAGGCGGCCCCAGCAGGAAAACCAGAGTCATCAAAGAAACCGCCCTTGCCCGCCTTGGCGAAGCCAAGCATGGGAATGACCTTGCGCTTGGGTGGCTGACCTTTGCGACCGGTCAGGAGATCCATGAATTCTTCCACCGATGCCCCTGACGCATTCAAGACACGGGCAATGGACTCCATGGTGGGCCAGCGCGGCCGTCCATCGGGACCATTGCGTTTTGACGGGTTGAAAGATGTCGGATCAAGACCCGCTTTCTTTGCCAGACCTGACGCGGAAAAACCGTAGCGCTCCGCAACCGTGTCGATAGCACCCCAAACCTGCTTGTGGCTGAACATGACCTCTCCTTTGACTTCTCACTATGAACTGTAGGAACTAATACCTCTTGAAGATTTTCATGTCCAGTGGAATTTGCGAATCTTTTCAGAAGGCGCAATAAAGTGACTATGGTTATGTTTTACAAGATTGTTCCCGCCACTGATTGGGCGCTGGCCTGTAACGTTGGTGTCTTCCTGGGGTCTGTCGTCGACCTCAAGGATGGCTTTATCCACTTTTCCGCTGCTGAACAGGTGGTTGAAACGGCAGCCCGGCATTTCCACGGCCAAAGCGGCCTCCTTCTGGTTGGATTTGACACAACTGATTTTGGTGAGAACCTGCGATGGGAGGCGTCGCGCGGTGGCGCGTTGTTCCCCCATCTGTACGAACCGTTGCGCACCACCCTTGCACGCACAGCTGCCGAACTCGCGTGGGATGGCACAGCCCACGTTTTTCCAAGCGGTTTTGCTGCATGAGCCTGGCGCGTTTGGGATTTCAAGTGGCACGGCCCCTGCTCCATTGTCTGGATGCAGAGACGGCTCATCGCACCACCATTGCGGCCTTGAAAGTTTCACCTCGGCACGCTGTCCCTGCGCCAGATCGACGGCTTGGCACGGATGTCTTTGGTCTCCATTTCCCCAATCCACTTGGGTTGGCCGCTGGTTTCGACAAGAACGGCGAGGTTGCTGACGCCATGTTGGCGCTCGGATTTGGCTTTGTGGAAGTGGGTACGACAACGCCCTTGCCGCAGGCTGGCAATCCACGTCCCAGGTTGTTTCGCCTTGCCGAGGACAAGGCCGTCATCAATCGCATGGGTTTCAACAATGACGGTCATGATGTGATGTACCGCAGGCTGATGTCACGGCGTGGTGGCGGTCTTGTGGGCGTCAATATCGGCGCCAATAAAGATGCCCCTGACCGTATTGCCGACTATGTGTCTGGTGTGCGGCGATTTGGTGATGTTGCGGACTATCTTACCGTCAATATTTCCTCGCCCAATACGCCGGGACTGCGCGGGTTGCAGTCGCGTGACGAGCTTGCTCGCTTGCTTTCGCACCTCAATGCTGCGCGGGCGAAACTTACGAAACCTGTTCCTATGTTGCTCAAGATTGCACCTGATCTTGGACCTGATGAACTTGGCGACATTGCCGCCTGCTGCATGGGCCACGTGGATGGCGTGATCATTTCCAATACTACCATCAGCCGACCTGCCTTGACTTCACGACATGGGACCGAGACTGGTGGACTTTCCGGCGCGCCGTTGTTTGATCTTTCAACGCAACAACTGGCGCGGTTTCATGTTCTCACCGAAGGTCGACTGCCGCTGATTGGCGTTGGTGGCATTGCCAGTGCCGACATGGCGCTGACCAAAATCCGGGCTGGTGCCTGTCTGGTTCAGGTCTACAGCGCACTTGTCTATCAGGGACCAGAGCTGATCCAGTCCATCGTCAATGGTCTTGCCGCCGCGATGCAACAGCACACAGTGTCATCTCTTTCAGACTTGATCGGACGTGATGCGGAACGCCTGGCTCACCAAACTGGGCCTGGCACATAACGGCCAATCAATTTCGCGGTTGTGCCTTTTTCCTCGAGGCGATCCAAGGCGTAGTCGAGCGACTCACGAAGATTCGTCCGGTCTTTGCGGGCCAGAAATGCAAGGCCCCGCGAAAACGTTTCACGATCCACAAAGGCCGCGCCCAAGGGAGCGCAGCAGTCTGCAGAATCCGGTCCCTTCAACCAGAAATGCGAGTAGAGCGTGTCGGCAAAAGCGACGTCAAGCTCGCGCGCCTGAAGGCCGCGAAACATGGCTTCCGTTGACTCAAATGGCAACAACGTCGAGCGGGCGTAATGTTTCTCGACAAACGCGCCATAGAGCGTGCCGCGCACATAGCCCAGTCGCTTGCCGGCCAGCGTGCGAATAGACGTGTCGACCAGTTTGGTTTCGCGATTGATGAAGAATTGGCCCGTGGATACAAAGTAGGGGCGTGTCGTGTCCACTTTGGCAATGATTGACGCGTCCAGCCGCGCGCCACTGATGATGGCATCTCCCTCACCGCGCTCCAGTGCTGGCAACAGCTCTGCGAATGGCAGGGGTACGACTTCGCAGGCAATGCGAAGCTCCGCGCAGGCTGATCGTGCGAGATCGACAGACAAGCCCGTCTGGCTGGCGTCGGTTGATTGGAAGCTGAACGGCGCGAAATCGCGGTCCGTCAATAATCGAACAATGCCTTGTGGGAGTTCTGCCGGAGCTTCAATCGCCGGATCAATATGGCGATAACGCGGAACCTGTGAGTTGGATTGGGCTGTGGCTGCAAGTGGCAGTGCTACAAGCAAAGATAATATTGCAGCCAGAAATTTGACGCGCCACTTGGTTGTGCGCTTTACAAAGGTTGTGTTTTCATCTTTGATGAGTTGGGGCACGGTGTGTATGGCGTTGCGTTTCTGGTGGACATTTTTTGAGCGGGGTGCAGCGTGAGCAACACCCCTGGTGTGGCGTCAAGTGTAGCTCAGGACGAGCCGCCTGTCTTGCCCGTTTTGCCATCGCATGTGGTCGACAGTGTTTTTATGCGCATGACTGTCCCTGAAATGCGCGATGCGCTGCGCCACAAGCTCGTTCCAACCGCGTGGCTTCCCAATGTTGTTTATTACGCGTCGGCTGGACGGTGTGCAGAGGCGGAAGCCGATGCCCGGCAGGTGAGGATTGTTGGCGAAGTGGCTGTCCATGATTACAGGCGGGCGGTCAAACGTGTACTCGGGCCCAAGCTGGTCAAACACGCAACATATTTTCTCTCGCATTATTTGCCGCATTATTCGGCTTCGGAACGGATGACGGCGACTCAGTCGGCAGCTGCCATTCTGCTCGTCGTGGCGATTGCTGTTGGCGGAATATTTGTGCCGCATCCATTTTTCATTGCTGGAAGCCTGCTGTTCAGTTCGTTTTTCCTGGCCTTGATTGCCTTGCGCATCATGTGCCTGTTACCGGATTCAGATTTTTCCTATCCGCCACGCGTCAATCTCGCGGATGAGGAATTGCCGGTCTATACCGTGTTGGTGCCGTTGTTCCGCGAGACAGGGGTTCTTGACCAACTTGTTGGCGCATTGACTGAACTCGACTACCCGGCCGACAAGCTCGACATCAAACTGATCCTGGAAGAAGAAGATGTGGAAATGCACCGGGCCACGGCGCAGATTGCATTACCGTCGCATTTTGAGATTGTGGTCGTACCATCGGGAAAACCACAGACCAAGCCGCGCGCCTTGAACTATGCCTTGCATTTTGCACGCGGTTCTTTGCTTTGCATTTATGACGCGGAAGATATGCCCGATCCTGCGCAATTGCGAATAGCCGCAGAAACCTTCGCGGCCGCGCAACCTGGCTTGGCCTGTTTGCAAGCGCGGTTGACATTTTTCAATGCTGACGAGAGCTGGCTGACGCGGCAGTTTGCGGTGGAATACGCATCCCTGTTTGGCATTCTCCTGCCGGTTCTTGCGCGCGAAGAGTTGCCGTTGCCGCTGGGCGGGACGTCAAACCATTTTCGCGTTTCCATTCTGGAGCGCGTCGGTGGTTGGGATCCGTTCAATGTGACTGAAGATGCTGATCTTGGCATGCGATTGGCCCGAAACGGGTATGTGACCGCGACAATCGACAGCGATACATGGGAAGAAGCGAATAATGATCCCCTGAGCTGGATCAAACAACGGTCGCGCTGGCTCAAAGGTTTCTTGCAAACCTGGCTGGTTCACATGCGCAACCCGGTGCAGACGTACCGTGATCTCGGGTTGGCCGGATTCTGGGTGTTTCAAGCGGTGACCATGGGGGTTTTCCTATCGGCACTGCTGCATCCGATCTTGTTGGGGATTGCACTCTATGTTCTTTTCACCGGGCATTTTCTGGACACACAGTCGCTGTTGTCCACCGCCATGGCCGGGTTGAATCTGGCGGTTCTGCTACCCGGATACGGAGTTTCCATGGTGCTTGGAAAAAAGGCGCTGGAACAGCAAGGGATCGACAAGCACGGGTTCACGATCGCAACGTTGCCGCTCTACTGGTTCATGATGATGCCGGCGGCATGGCTTGCCCTATGGGATTTTGTGGTCAAACCATTTCACTGGCGCAAGACATCACACGGTCATGCAAAGGCCGACGCGGGCCCACGCACAATCACTGATAACCGAAGACCTGAATCATTGCTGGTGCAAGGATGACGACGAAGATCACGGGCAGGAAGAACAGGATCATCGGCACGGTCAGCTTTGGTGGCAGGGCTGCAGCCTTGCGTTCCGCTTCAGACATGCGTGAGTCGCGATTTTCCTGGGCGAGGACGCGCAGAGCCGTGCCCAAGGGCGTGCCGTAGCGCTCTGACTGGATCAAACTGGTTACGACTGAACGGACCGTTTCGAGGCCGGTGCGCTTGGCCAGATTTTCGAGCGCCTTGCGGCGATCCTGGAGGTAGGACAGTTCGGCCACAGTGAGTGTCAACTCTTCGGCCAAGGGGACAGACTGCACGCCGATTTCGCGGGACACACGGATCAGCGAAGGTTCAAGCGCCATGCCGGATTCAACGCAGATCAGCAGAAGATCGAGGGCGTCTGACCACGCTCGCTTGATGGACGCCTGACGCTTCTGCACATAGTTCTTCACAATGATGAGCGGCAGGTAATAGCCCAGCAACAAGCCCACAAAGGCTGTTACAAAACGCATCTGTGGCGGAATACGATCGGCGAACACGGTCGATGAATAGATATATGTGATGATGCAGACCAGAATTGGCGAAATGACGCGCAAAGCCAAAAATGTTGTCATCTGGCCATCATTGCGGAACCCGGCCTGGCGCAAGAGATCCTTGGACTCATCGGCTTGAAACACTCTGCGCAAGTTGAGAAGTTCAACAAGTTGCGGGACCAGTCCACCGGGTTTCTTGTCACGCAGCCGGCTTTCACTGGAGAACTGGGCCTTCTGTTGGGCGCGCAACCGTTCACGCTCCACGCCCACCGACTTGATGCGGGCCTTGAGTTTATCGTTCTCAAAGAACGGAGCGGCCAGCGTCACAACAGTACCGAAAGCGGCAAAACCCACCAGAATGGTGAAGATCACATCAATGCGCAGCAGGCTTTTTGCAAGTTCCATCATGGCTGCGGTCCTTAAATATCGAAGTTGATCATTTTTTTCATGACCAAAACGCCCATTGTCATCCAGACGGCACTGCCGGCCAAACAGATGTTACCCATTGTCGTGTTGAAAAGCGGATTGAGATACTCCGGATTCATGAGCGACATGCCGCCCAGCAAAAGAATCGGCAATGAGCCAATGATTGCGGCAGATGACTTGGCTTCCTGACTGACGGCGCGAATCTTGGATTTCATTTTTTTGCGATCACGCAACACGCGCGACAAGTTGGTCAGGGCTTCAGACAAGTTGCCACCTGTCTTCGACTGAATGGCCATGACGATTGAAAGGAAGTTTACTTCGGCCAATGGCATGCGATCGGTCATCCGTTCAATGCCTTGATCGATGGCGATGCCGACGCGTTGGCCTTCAACAACTTCCAGGAATTCCGGACCTACAGGGGGGCCCTGTTCGGTCGAGATGATTTTCATGGCTTCCGTTATTGGCAAGCCGGCTTTCAGGCCGCGCACCATGACGTCGATGGCATCGGCGAAATCATTGAGAAATATATTCTGGCGGCGACGGCACAGATAGCCCAACAACCAGCGGGGAAATCCGAGGAAGCCAACAAATGCCGAAATTGCGCCCGCATACCAAGGTGCCCCCAAGGCAATCGGGGCAATGCCAAAGGCCAGACCAGCGACCGCCGACATGGTCCAAAACATGCGGGTTGTGATATCGAGACCCGCCTGTTCGATGCGTGACCGCAACGTGACTTTCTTTTTGCGTTCTTTTTCGCGATCTTCGACTTGCTTCAAGGATTCCTGAATCTGCTTGCGCCGCGAGTCTTTTGAATCTTCATTCAACTTGGCGCGCAAATTATTCATCTTTGAATCCGACTTGCCACCCGCGGCCACGGATTCAATGCGGGATTCTGCGGGTGAGCGATTCAAGTAGGGGTAGATGACCGCGATCACGGCTGCGCCAACGGCGATGGCGACCATGAACATGAATGCCAGATTTGCGATGTCTATCCCGAACACTGTTGATTACTTTCTCAAACGTCGCTCTTTTCGCGCATCTCGGCCTTTTCAAGGGCTTCGGCAAGTCTGCGCTCTTCGTTGTAATACCGTGCACGATCCCAGAAATGGGGTCGCGCAATGCCTGTCGACCGGTGGCGCCCGAGGATCTTGCCTTGGGCGTCTTCACCTTCCATGTCGTAGATGAACAAATCCTGGGTAATGATGACATCGCCTTCCATGCCGACCACTTCGGTAACATGGGTGATTTTACGTGTACCATCGCGCAGACGTGAAGCCTGGACGATGACGTCGATCGAGCCGCAAATCATCTCCTTGATGGTCTTTGACGGGAGGGCAAAGCCACCCATGGTGATCATCAATTCAAGACGCGAAATTGCTTCGCGCGGAGAGTTGGCGTGGAGCGTGCCCATGGAGCCGTCGTGACCCGTGTTCATGGCCTGCAGCAAGTCGAATGCTTCAGGTCCACGGACTTCGCCGACGATGATGCGTTCTGGACGCATACGCAGGCAGTTCTTGACGAGGTCGCGCATGGTGATTGCGCCTTCGCCTTCGAGATTGGGTGGACGGGTTTCAAGCCGCACGACGTGAGGCTGCTGCAATTGAAGTTCGGCAGCGTCTTCACACGTGATGATGCGCTCGTCGTGGTCGATGTGTCCGGTGAGGCAGTTCAGCAACGTGGTTTTGCCGGAACCGGTACCACCAGAAATCAGGACGTTGCAACGAACACGCCCGACGATTTCAAGAATCACTGCACCTTCAGGGGTGATTGATTTGAAACGGGTCAGGTCACTGAGCTTTAGACGGTCTTTTTTGAACTTACGAATGGTGAGGGCAGGTCCGTCGATGGACAATGGCGGAACAATGACGTTGACGCGCGACCCATCAGGCAAACGCGCGTCGCATATGGGACTTGCTTCGTCGACGCGGCGGCCCACCTGGCTCACAATGCGCTGACAGATGTTGAGAAGCTGACCGTTGTCGCGGAAGCGGACGCCGGTCTTTTGCATCTTGCCGTCAACTTCGATGAACACCGTATTGGCACCGTTGACCATGATGTCGGCGATATCGTCGCGCGCCAATAGTGGCTCAAGGGGGCCATAGCCCAAGACGTCGTTACAAATATCTTCGAGCAGCTCTTCCTGCTCGGCAATCGACATCACCACATCCTTGATGGCAATGATTTCATTGACGATGTCACGGATTTCATCACGGGCAGCGTCGCGATCCAGCTGTGCAAGCTGGGTCAAGTCAATGGCGTCAATCAACGCATTGAAAATGGTGCTCTTGATGTCATAGTAGTTTTCAGACTTGCGCCCAGATTCAGGTGCCTGACGTGGCGGCGGAACAGGTGCTGCCTGTGCTGCCCGCACTTCGGGCACGAATGTCGCTCCGGCGGCAGCAGGTGCTGCGCCTTCCATCCTCGATGGCGTCGGGGGCACAAGGGAGCCCGGTGCGACGGTATCGCTTCTTTTTCCGAACATTCAGGTGTCCTTACTTTTTCTTCTTCAGCGAAAGGTTCTTGAACAGGCCCGCGAGGCTGACTTTTGGTGCCTTGGTGACCCTGACGCCGCCAGCAAATTCGAATGCCAACTGCTGGAGGGCTTCAGCCGCTTTGGATTTTGGTGCGACTTCATACAACATCTGGCCATTGCCTTGCGCTGTGCCAAACGACAGGGTGTCATAGGGTATGATGACAGTCGGTTCGATTCCAAGGGCCTTGGCAAACTCCATCGGTGGAATTTCCGGACGTTTGGGCACACCCACTTGATTGAGTACAAGTTTCGGCATTTTGTCGTTCGGGCGGTGCTGCTTCAAGAGGTCAATCATGCTCTTGGCGTTGCGCAGGCTTGGAAGCTCTGGTGTTGCCGTGATGATGACTTCGTCAGCATTGAGCAGCGTGTATTTAATCCATGGCGCCCACATGTTTGGAACGTCGACAACAACCATCGGTGCCGACTGGCGGACCGTACTCAAGACAGTTTCCACAGCATGGGCGTCGATCAAGAAATCGCGCTCAACACCGGAAATCGAATTGAGGAGATTCAGTTTGTCGCCCAATCTTGTCATCAGGCGATCGATCAGTGTCGGATCAACACGATCAGGCTGGGACAAGGCTTCGAATATGCCGCCGCCCGCATCATGGTTGAAGTTGAGGGATGCTGTGCCAAAAGCCAGATCGAGATCGGTGATCACGGTTTCGATCGAGTGTTTTTGAGACAGTTGCCAGGCGACATTGTGTGCAATGGTGGATGAACCAACGCCACCTTTCGAACCGACAAAGGCGACAATGCGACCTAATGGAGCTGCTTTTGGATCGGAATAAAGATTTGAAATGGTTTCGATCAGGGTGATTGGTGTGATCGGCGCCACCAAGTATTCGCTGATGCCCTGACGCACCAGTTCACGATAGAGAATGACGTCGTTGACGTGGCCGATTACGACAACTTTGGTTTCTGCTTGGCACACGCTCGCCAGTTGCGCCAATTCGGCGATGACTTGCTCGCGGCCACCGTGGGTCTCCACGATCAGGAGGTTCGGCGTCGGTTGCGACTGGAATACCTGGGCCGCGCCCAAGATGCCACCCAACTGGATTGTGACGTGGGCCCGCGACATGCGGCGGTCAACACTGGCAATCTGTGCCATCTCGCCCGTTTGCTGGTTGTCGGCAAAGACGTGAATGTTGATACGCGGTATGAGCGCCACCGGATAGGACTGGGAGGACGTTGAGTCGATTGTTGCCGTATTGGTATTCATATGATCATTCCTGTCCTGTCATTCCTAAACCGCAAAATCGATCACGGTTTCGGCGCAGCTGCGCCACCTGTTGAAGCACCGCCGAGACTGCCCGAACCTGTCGTTGATGCGCCGGCCAGAGTCGTTCCATCCAGATTATTGATGGCGATGGCGCTGGTCGCTGCCGTTGGCTGATCAACCGGTGTTGGCGTTTCGAAATCCTGGGGATCTGCCACCATGGCGGCGATGTTGGTCTGAACCGCGCAACCGTGATTGAAATTCAAGTGGTTCATGCGCGTATCGCTCATGTCTTCGGGCCACTCGCCGCACGGAGCGGTGCGGGCGTGCATGGCGGTGTAGGTGATCTTGACCGGGCCTTTTGCAGATCCCTTGTGGGATCCAATCTTGATCAACCGGTTTGATACGCCCTGTTGGGCCAGAAGATTCGCAACCTCATGGGTGAGGCGCGCGTTGGCACCGTGGGGCTTGCTGATTGTGACTGGTGTGCCACTGGTTGCCGCTTTTCGCGCAAAACTTCCGATGGCATTGATTTGGCCAGGGGTCAGCGATCCTCCATTGGCGATGGTGAGGGTCCGTGGACCTTTCTCTGCAATGATCGCATACTGTTCCGATCCACTGTTGGGCACATACTCGTGTTCCAATGCCAATTCTTCATTGGTACAGCCAGCGAGTACAGTCATACCAGCAAGCAGCAGCGCGTGGGTTGTTGTACGGAGTGTGTTTTGCATTTTCATTTTCTGCCCCGTTATTCTACGATGTAACCGACGTTGCCGTTGTAGCCACCGCTTGGTGCCTTGCCAGACGCGCCATATGTCTTGTTGAGTTTGCCAAAGAAAAACGCCTGACGCTCAGTTGCGGGATTCAGGTTTTTATCTGGTGTTTCGAGATCCTTTGCCGATGTGGATTTCACCAGGTAGGGTGTCACAATCACAACCAGTTCGGTTTCGTTCGAAACAAATTCCCGGCTGCGGAAGAGATTGCCGAGGATCGGCAGTTTTTTCAGGCCGGGGGTGCCGTTGATGTTTTGCCGGGTGCTTTCGCGAATGAGGCCTGCAATCATCATGGATCCGCCGCTTGGCAATTCGACCGTGGTTTCAGCCTCACGATTGTTTACACTTGGAATGGACTGCGCGCCTGAGGTGATGGACGACAGTTCACTCACATTGGTCTTAAGCTTCAGATTGATCCGACCGTCACTGACGACAGTTGGCCGGAAATTGACTTCAACACCAAAGCGCTTGAACTCGATGTCGCAAGACCGGCCTGTGGTTGACACGTCGCACACCTGGTAGGGAAATTCGCCACCGGCGTGGAATTTGGCTTCTTCGCCAGAAACTGCACTGAGGTTTGGTTCGGCGAGCAGGCGCAGCAGTCCGTCGCTTTCCATGGCACGAATGACCGAGTCAAACTGAAAGTTTCCAAGTTTGTCTGTTGCAGCATAACCGCCGTCGGGGCTCAACAAGCTGGCGATCGGATTGACGCTGGCAACGTTGAACGCAACTTCGCCCATCTTCAAAAGAGCCTGGAAATCCACGCCGAATTGCTTGAGAATATCGCGCTGAATTTCGACAACCTTGACCTTCAGCATGACCTGGTTTTCACCGTCGAGCTTGATCGAATTGACTACCTGACTCGTGCCACTTCCTTTGCCGGTGGAGCGCTGAGCGAGATCCTGAGCAATCTTGGCATCGCCCGGACTTGCCGTGCCGCCGAGGACAATGTTTTCACCAACCGAGTCAACCGTGATGTGGTTGCCGGGGAGGGCACGGTTCAACAATTTCTTGAGTGCGAGCGTGTCAAAGGAAACTTCGAGATCCAAGGCCAATACCTGATTGCCGTCGGCATCAAAGAAGAACACATTGGACTGGCCGATCTGCTTGCCGAAGAGGTAAGCGACGTTCTTCGAACGCACGACCGCATCGACTACGTCGGCATTGCCGACCACGACATCGCGGGCATTGCCCGGCAGTTTCACGACGATCGACTTGTTCAGTCCGATGCGAGCGAACTGACTGTTTGACTCTTCGATCGCTGCTGATTCATCGGCAGCGGACGCGCTCTGCGTCAACACCGGCAGGGTCGTAACGCTGTAAAGCAATGCGGAAATCAGCAAGGCCGCGAGTGATTTCTGTTTCATCTTGGCGCCTTGTTTCATGGTTGTGGTGATCTTCATCATCATGTCCTGCTCTCAGCGATTCTGCGCATAGGTTTCGATGCCGTAACGCACAAACAGTGTGTCCGCAGCGTTGCCAGCCTTAGCCGAACCACTATATTTCTCGGCCGTTTGGGGCTGAAGTTGTTCGAGGGTCTTGCCTTCATTTTCGGCGATGGACCGCAGCGACAGAGACAATTCACCACTGGATTCAACAAGGGCCATGATCTCAGATTGCCGCGAGGTCAACTCGAGTGTTGCGGTTTTGCCTTCGGCGACGGAAATCTTGTCTTCCTCTTGATCCTGCTGGTAGGTCTGGTTGATCGCCAGAACGCGCACGTTGGACAGAACGGTTTCGCTCAGCACGATGGTCTGGCTGTCTTTGCCGGTGGATTTCTTTGTGAGAATCACGTCGACGCGATCGTTTGGCAGAATGAAGCCACCGGCGGACGAACGTTCAGAGATGGCGACCGAGATGGCGCGCATCCCCTTGGGGAGAATTGAACTCATGAAGCCGCCCTGACCGGGGGTGACGAGCTTCTTGTCGATGATGGTTTCGCCTTCAAACAGTCCAACCCGCGCACGGGCTTCTTTCATGGTTTCGCGTGCTTCCGGGCTTTCATCCCTGGTGATCATCGATTCGACGACATTGTCTGCGGGCCAGGCCTTCCACTCAATGGTGCCTTCGGCGAGTTTTTCGCCCATGCCGATGTCCTTGATGGCGACGAGCACATCCGTGGTCTTGACCTTGTTGATTTCGACAACTTCCTTGCTTGGCTTTTGCCCAACCATGCCATTGGCCAAGAAGGCGGCTACAACAGCTGCACCCACTGCCAGACCCAGACTCAAAACGCGAATTTTACTCATGAATAGTCCTCACTTCGCCGCAACGGGCACGAATACGTTCCGCCTACAATCGGACGTAATGGTCAAATTTGTGTTAAGGCCCTTAACCATATGTCTAGAATCACACGACATGCTGCATCCACCAGCTTTCCGGGAAAGCCATGATCGCGCCGACAGCGAGAGCAAAGCCATAAGGCACTTTGGGATTGATTTTTGACAGCTTGCTATGAAAGGCCAGATCCTTGAAATCTGCCCACATGTTGAAGGCACTCCATCCTGCAACTGTGAGGGTCAGGAACAGACCTGCAATGACCGTCATGACCAGAAACGGTAATGTTTGCGCGGTTCCGAACCATAGGCCCGCGGCGGCCATGAGCTTTGCATCACCTCCGCCGAAGACGCCAAACGTGAAAAGTGCATACCCGCACACGAACAAGGCGAGACCGCCCAGCAGATGGTAGCCGAACTCATGCAGAGGCATGCCAGCCAGAAAGGCAATGGGGAAAAACAGAATTGCAGTCAGTGCTGTCAGCCAATTGGGAATACGGTATGATGTTACATCGCTTGCCGCGGCCACGATCATCAACGTTGGCAGGACAGCGGTCATCAATAATTTCAACATGACTCAAACCTCGCGTACACTCGCACTCACAGACCTGTCTCTTTCCCATGGTTGCCGTAAACTTGTGGTTAACAGTGGTGTCAACATTGCGCTGGTGATTGGACGGTGGCAGTAACGTATCGTTCACCACTCCATGGCAGTGTCAGCCCCTGTTGATGTGCCTTCGGGACGTTTTGAGTGGGAAATGCAATATGAATATTTTGAAGACCGTTGTGGTTGCAGCTGGACTCAGCGCATGCGTTGTAACCGCCTCTGCCGAAAGCGTCGTCCTCGAGTCTGACAAGACGGTGATGGTGAGCATGGCTGAAAGGCCGGGCACTGTTGTTGTCGGCAATCCAGCGATTGCGGACGTCTCCATCAATGGCAAAACAATTTTCTTGCATGGTCGTGGCTTTGGCAACACGAACATCATTGTTCTTGATGTCACAGGCCAGCAGTTGGCCAACTTCGATGTGCTCATCAAGCAAGCACAATCGGAAGCCGTGACCATTCTTGCCGCCCGCACGGGTACGGGGTTGCCAATCATGCGATCATCGTATCAATGCGCACCGACATGCGAGGCGACCTTGCAAATTGGTGACAATGCCGATTACTTCAAGCTGATATCGGAAGAAAACAAGGCCAAGAACGAACTCGCCACCGGCAGCAAGACTGCCGAAGCAGAAGCTCCTTCGGCGGCACAATAATTCCAGGCAAAGCCAGAGTTTTACGACATTCAAGCGGGGCTCTGGTCCCGCTTTTTATTTTGCTAAAATTTGAATCATTGCCTTGAGAGCGATGCAAGACATTTGTGTTATTGATTTTAAGACAAACAACTCTTCCTGTTTTGGAGAAAGACCGCAATGCTTCGCTCATCGATGCGCAAACTAAAAATGTCCGTCAAGCGCTTCAACAAGGCCGACGAAGGCTCATCGGCTGTCGAATTTGCAATGGTCGGTTTCCCCTTCTTTTATGTGCTTGGTGCCATATTCGAAGTGGGGCTCATGATGTTTACTGAGTATACGCTCCAGGCATCCGTGCAGGATGCGGCGCGCCTCATCAAGACCGGGCAGGCCCAGAACCAAAACATGTCTGCTGCCGATTTCAAGGCGCAGGCCTGCAAACATGCCAACATCATCATCAACTGCACGAGTAACGCCACACTCTATGTCAATTCCAACGCCAACTTCGCGACCCTTTCAAGTTCTTCCCCTGCCATGACTTCGATTGGCCCATCGTCCGGCGCGTCGTTCAACATGGGTGGCACGTCGGGTGCGACATCCATCGTGCTGACCTATGACTGGAGCTTCGCCCTGCCCTTTATGAAGATCTTCAGTAACCTTGAGGGTGGCACACAGCGCCGCCTTGTCGGCTTCGCAATGTTCCGCAACGAGCCTTTTTGAGAGAGCAAAATGCAAAATCTTAGAAAAAAACTTTCGTCTTTCCGGGCAGCAGACGCTGGCGTTGCGGCCATCGAATTCGCCTTTATCTTGCCATTCATGCTGTTCCTGTTCTTCGGCATGGTGGACTTGACCGGCCTCATCACCAACAGCCGCAAAGTGACGGCGTCGGCCCATATCGTGGCGGACCTCGTGGCCCAGAATAAAGGCAACTTTGTTGAATCTGCCGCAAACGATTACTTCAAGGCGGTTGAAATGGTGATGAAACCAACGCCGGTCACGGGCGTGCACATTGAAGTCTTCGGCTATCGCCCTCAAGGCGGCTCGGTTGTCCAGGTTTGGAGCATCGACAATGGCGGTGGTCCGTCCTGCGGCCCCATGCCAACAGCTGCCAGTCTCATGCCTTTGGTTTCGGCCGGAAAAGACCTCGTCGTTGGCCGTACGTGCATGAATTATGTTCCAAGGATTGCAACGTTCCTTGGTGAAAAACTTCTCGGCAAGACCAGCTTCTTGCTGGAAGATGTGTCGCATCAGGCTGTGCGCTCCGGAACCACACTCGACTGCCAAAAGACCGCCACCAACACTGCGGCTTGCTAAGACTTTAGCGATCCAATTGCCTGTTTTCATAACAGCCCCCAAGGTCAAACCTTGGGGGCTGAAGTGTGTTTGGTTATCTCACTGGTGCCACGGCTGGGATCGGCTATAGAGCGGTTGCGAGATCATTTTGGAACCTGTCGTTTACATTGCCGTCCTGTTTGCGGCCTTCCTGCATGCATCATGGAATGTCCTGGTCAAGATCAACCTGGACCGGTTCCTGGTCATGTTTCTCATCCATGTGCTGATGGGTGTGGTTGGCGTTGGCTTGCTCGCCTGGACAGGTCTGCCGATTGCCGCCAGTTGGCCCTATGCCTTGGTTTCAGGCACCATCCACCTTGCCTACAATCTCTTGTTGGTCCGCTCTTATCAGTCCGGTGAGATGAGTGTTGTCTATCCCATTGCACGGGGTGCTGCACCCATCGTCTCACTTTTGCTCAGTTTGGCCATCTCCGGAGACCGTGTCTCGTCGGCCGAACTTGCTGCCCTTGGCGTGTTGATCGGCGGGTTGTGGCTCGTTGCCTTTGGCCGGGAACAACGCCTGACAACCGACGGCAAAACACTTTTCTACGCCTTTGCCACGGCGACCTTTATCGGGATCTATACGGTGCTGGATGGCATGGGGGCTCGCGTGTCGGGCAATGCCATGGCCTATGCCGGTTTGATTTTTGCCTTCGATGGCCTGTTTCTGCTGGCTTTTGGATTTGCGTCGCGCGGAAGGACCATCATCACGCAGGTCTTGCCCTTTTTCTGGCGCGGGCTTGCGGGCTCGCTGTTTGCGTCGCTGGCCTATGGCATTGTGATCTGGGCCATGACCAAGACGCAGATTGCAACCGTGGCTGCTTTACGTGAATCCAGTATCCTGATTGTGTTGATCATGGCGGTTGTGGTGCTGAAAGAGCGGCTGACGGGGACGCGCATTTTGGGAGCCTGTCTGATTGTGGCGGGAGCTGCAGCCGTGCGTTTTGTGTGACTTGACGGCACGCTGATGACCGCCCACATTACGGATATGCCCAACGTTTCTCCCAAGCTGATTGATCCCTTTGGACGCCATGTGTCCTATTTGCGCGTCTCGGTCACCGACCGGTGCGATTTCCGCTGCACCTATTGCATGGCCGAAGACATGACGTTTTTGCCCAAGCAGGATCTCCTGTCATTGGAAGAGCTGGACCGCCTGGTGTCGGCGTTTGTTGAACAGGGTGTGACGAAAATCCGCCTCACGGGTGGCGAGCCGCTGGTGCGCAAGGGCATCATGACACTGGTGGCGAGCCTGTCTCGGCATTTGAAATCCGGTGCCATGGACGAGTTGACGCTGACAACCAATGGCAGCCAACTTGCCAAGTACGCGGGTGAACTGGCGCAGCATGGCGTGAGACGCATCAATGTTTCGGTCGATACGCTTGACGCTGCCAAATTCCGGCACATCACGCGCTGGGGCGATCTTGGCAAGGTCAAGGACGGGATTGCCGCTGCACATCGTGCTGGCCTCAAGATCAAGATCAACGCGGTGGCGCTCAAGGGTTTCAATGACCTGGAGATTCCCGAGATGATCCGTTGGGCGCATGGCGAAGGCATGGATCTCACTGTCATTGAAACCATGCCCATGGGTGACATTGACGGAGACCGGACGGACCAATACATGCCGTTGTCGGTTCTGCGGGCGCAACTGATGGACCTTTTCACACTCGAGGATATTCCCTTCAAGACGGGGGGGCCCGCGCGCTATGTGCAGGTGCAGGAAACGGGTGGCCGCGTGGGCTTCATCACTCCGCTGACACATAATTTTTGCGAAAGCTGCAACCGGGTGCGGCTCACCTGCACGGGTACGCTTTACATGTGCCTCGGGCAGAATGATGCGGCTGATCTGCGTGCACCGTTGCGTGCCTCAGAAGGCAATGAACTGCTCCAGGTGGCCATTGCAGACGCGATTTCCCGCAAGCCGAAGGGCCATGATTTCATCATTGACCGACAGCACAACAAACCTGCGGTGGCCCGTCACATGAGTGTGACGGGCGGGTAATTCCTGCTTTAACAGAATTCGCGATGGCGCTGGATACATGTGGCAAGGACATCGTCGATGTCGCGTGTCCACCAATTGTCCGTTGAAAATATTTCCACTTCATGGAAGCCCGCATAACCCTCAGCCTCCAGCATGGCGCGGATGGCGCGGATATTGATGACACCATCGCCCATCATGCCGCGATCCTGCAGCATGTCTTTTGTATCCCACAGCCAGTCATTGATGTGGAACGTATGGAGCCGCGATTTTCCGGCACGCTTGATTTGCGCTTCAAGGTCAGGGTCCCACCACAGATGATAGACATCACAGGCCACACCCACATTGCCGCCTATGGCATCACAGAGATCAAGGGCCTGCGCCAGTGTGTTTATCACGGAGCGACTTGCGCAGTACATGGGATGCAAGGGTTCGATGGCGATTTTCATGCCCGATGGCCGCGACCGCTCTTCAAGCCAGGCTATGGCGTCGTGCACTTGCTGGCGTGCACCCTTTAAATCTTTCGATCCTTCAGGCAGGCCGCCCACCACAAGGACCAGGCAGTGCGCTTCCAGTTCAACTGCTTCGTCAAGGGCGCGCGCGTTGTCAGCAAGTGCAATCTCAAAACCTGTCTTGTCAGGGGCTGTAAACATGCCACCCCGGCACAATCCAGAGACTTTCAAACCAAGATCACGAATGTGGCGACGCGCATTTTTCAGGCCTGCTTGAGCAATTTGATCACGCCAAGGCGCTACTGCCGTAATGCCATGACGCGCCACGGCATCCAGTGCTTCGGTCAATGTGTAGCGCTGGCGTACCGTTGCCAGATTGATGGCCAGCCGCGACATGTCAGGTGTCATGACACACCACGAACTGCCATGACGGATGTCATGCGTTGTGCGGCACGTTCAGGGTTCACCAACAAGCCGGCCCGATCAGCCAGCCGGAACAGCTCAGCCAGATGCAACGTGGACCGTGTCGATTCCTGTCCGCCCACCATGGTGAAATGATCCTGATGGCCATTGAGATATGCCAGAAACACAACCCCGGTTTTATAGAACCGCGTTGGCGCCTGGAAGATATGGCGCGACAGGGGAACGGTGGGTGCCAATATTTCGTTGAAGCGCTGCGTATTGCCGACCGCCAGATGTTTCAAGGCCGCAGCTGCTGCCGGTGCGATGGCATCAAATATGCCAAGCAAGGCATCGGAGTATCCGTGGGCATCACCCTCGATCAATTCAGCGTAGTTGAAATCGTCGCCCGTATACATGCGAATTCCCTTTGGCAATTTGCGGCGCATGGCAATCTCTGCGTCTTTCGACAGCAGCGAAATCTTTATGCCGTCAATCTTGGCCGCGTTTGCTTTCAACACGGCGAGGCAACTGTCCATGGCATGGGCAACATTTGTTGAACCCCAATAGCCTGCAAGGGCAGGATCAAACATGTCTCCCAGCCAATGTATGATGACGGGTTCGCGGGCCTGGCTCAAAACCGCGTTGTAAACCGTTGCGTAATCCTCAGGTCCCCGCGCGGTTGCTGCGAGTGCGCGGCTCGCCATCAGGATAACACCACTTCCGGCTGCTTCGACATCTGCAAGCTGCTTCAAATAGGCGTCGCGGATTTGCGTGAGTGTTGCTGCAGGCGAAGGTGCCAGATGATCCGTTCCAACACCGGAAAACACAACGGCGCCTTTGGTGTTGCGTGCTTCCTTCACGCTGCGCTGGATGAGTTCCAATGCCATGGGATAATCAAGGCCCATGCCGCGCTGGGCTGTATCCATGGCTTCGGCCACCGCAAAGCCTTGCGACCACAGGTGATGTCGAAACGCCATGGTCTTGTCCCAATCCACACTCGTGTCCAGCCATGGACTGTTGTCAGCCAAAGGATTGACCACAACATGGGCAGCCGCAAATGCAATTCTGTTAAAGGGCACATTGGGAGCGGAAAAATCCCGAGGCACTGCGAGGTTATAGTCTTCGACGCCATGTGCAGTTGGCAATCTGACAAGCGACATGTTCATCTCTTCCCTTTCGATATCACAATTATAAGCCTGAATGATCAGCCTTCAATTATAACCAGATCGTTACTTACTGACAAGCCACTCAGACAGATGCCCCACTTGCGCTTGATCTTTGCGTGTGTCAGTTTGATTTCAGCCTGCTCGCTCAAACCTTGGCTTGGAATACCTTATCTTGCCTGCGACACCATCCACACTTGCAGTCGACATTCAATCAGCGACGAAACGGTTCGGCGAATTTACCGCTCTTGACCAAGTTTCGTTGGGGGTCAAAGACAACGAGTTTTTCACGCTCCTCGGTCCCTCCGGCTGCGGGAAGACAACGCTTCTGCGCGTTATTGCGGGCTTTGAGGATTTAACCGAGGGAGCCGTTCTGCTGTTTGGCGAAGACATTTCAAAACTGCCGCCCAACAAGCGCCCGGTGAATACGGTGTTTCAGCAGTACGCGCTTTTCCCCCACATGAATGTGACACAAAACGTGATGTTTGGGTTGTTGCGGCTGGGGGTTGAGGAAAGTGCTGCACGCAAGCGGACAGCTGACGTTCTGGATCTGGTGCAACTGACAGCCTTTGCGGATCGCATGCCCGCACAAATGTCAGGTGGCCAACAACAGCGGGTGGCACTTGCACGGGCTTTAGCGCCACGTCCAAAGGTCTTGTTGCTTGATGAGCCACTCTCCGCACTTGATTTGAAACTGCGTCAGGCCGTGCGCCAGGAGCTGCAGCATATCCAACACGAAACTGGCATCACTTTTATCTTTGTGACCCACGACCAAGAAGAAGCCATGACCATGTCGGATCGCATCGCCGTGATGCGCGAGGGCAAGGTGCAGCAGGTTGGCAGTGGTCGCGAGATCTATGAGGCACCGCACAACCGATTTGTCGCTGACTTCATTGGCGAGACCAATTTGATCGATGTTACAGTCAAGAGTGTTGTGGATGGCAAGGCTGATTGCCGTTTACTGACTGGCCAGCGCTTGCTCTGCCCGGCGGCGCAAGCTTCTGCACATGGTAGCGGCCATATTTCAATCCGCCCGGAGCGGTTGAAATTCGTCGCTGCCAGCAAAGGCCTTTTACAGGGCCGGGTGGCGCGACAAATCTATCTCGGCACCGACCTTCATGTCGAAGTGCTTTTGGCCGATAACAAGCTGGTGAAAGTTCGGGTTCAGAATACGGAGCAATCCAAAGTTCCAGATGTTGGCAGGGATGTTGGCTTGAGTTTTGAGGCGGGTGCGGCACGCCTGTTGGCAGACTGATGGCGGGGCCCATTGCCGTCCAGTCGAAATCAGCTGATGGCATTTATGCAGGCCTGGGTCCGCGATTGATGTTGCCGACATGGATCGTGATCGGACTTTTTCTCGCACTGCCCATTGTCATCATGTTGATCTATTCCTTCTTGACGAAGGAATTTCGCGGCGGCGTTATTTGGGAATTTTCGCTCGCGGCCTATGACCAATTTTTCTTCAACCGCGGACTGTTTCGTGATGAAGCGCCCACACTGGAATGGACCTATATCACCATCTTCTGGAGGTCCATCTGGCAGGCCGCGTTGGCAACACTGTTGTGCCTTCTCATTGGCTTTCCCACGGCATGGTTCATCGCCACGCGTGACGTGAAGACACGTTCGGCTTGGCTATTCCTGATCACCGTACCCTATTGGGTCAATTTGTTGATCCGCACCATTTCGATGAAATTTTTGATCCGCGACAATGGCCCCGTGAATGAATTCTTGCTGGCTTGGGGCGTGATCGCCGAACCCATCCACATGATCAACACAGACTTTGCGGTGATGCTGGGGCTCTTCTACTCCTACCTTCCATTCATGGTGCTCCCGATTTACGCCAGTGTGGAGCGGTACAACTTTGCGCTCTCTGAAGCGGCAGCTGATCTTTATGCGTCCCGTTGGGTTACGCTGCGCCACGTGATTTTGCCCGTTGTGAAGCCAGGCATCATTGCAGGCTGCATTTTGGTGTTTGTGCCAAGCCTTGGTTCTTTCCTTGCGCCCAATCTTTTGGGGGGTGCAAAGAATTTCATGATTGGCTCGCTGATTGAAGAGCAGTTCAAGGGCAACGCCGGAAATTGGCCGTTTGGCGCAGCCTGTGCAATGATTTTGCTGACGCTGGTTCTTATTGTGCTGTCTGTCTATGCCCGTGAACAAGGCAAGGCGGGGGCGCGATGACTGCACAGAAGAATGATCTGAGATATTTTCCAGGTTTTTCGCCTGTCACCTGGCTGTGTTTGTTCCTGCTTTATGCCCCCCTGATCATTGTGACGATCTATTCGTTCAATGACAGCACCTCGATTACCACATGGGGCGGAGTTTCGTTGCGATGGTACAGGGACGTGTTCTTTGGACTGGAGGCGCAGAAATTCAGGGACGCGGCTTTCAACTCACTGACCATCGCCATTGTTGCATCCTGCATTGCCACAGTCATCGCCGTGATGGCCGCCACGGCGATGGTGCGCACGGGCCGATTTCGCGGACAGTCTTTAAGTTTCGCGCTGATCAACCTGCCTCTTATGGTGCCAGAAATTGTCACAGCTGTTGCGACGTTGATTTTCTTTTCAACCATCGGCTTCACACCGGGCTATTTGACAATTGTAATTGCTCATATCGTGTTTTGCATACCCTTTGCCTATTTGCCGATTGCAGCGCGCATGCAGGGTATTGACCGGACTTACGAACAGGCCGCACAAGATCTTTATGCCACCCGGTTTGAGGCCTTCAAGCTGGTGCTGTTGCCGCTCATGACGCCCGGTATTATTTCCGGTTTTCTGCTCGCCTTCATCATTTCGCTTGATGATTTTATCATCACGAATTTTGTCAAAGGAGCAGGCGTCGAGACGTTGCCAACGGCCATTTACGGTTCCGTGCGCCGTGGCATTCAACCTAATATCATGGCAATATCCACGCTTCTTCTGGCGGTTTCTGTCGTGTTTGTAACCATGTCATATTTCGTCGGAAAATCAGGCGAAAAATCAAAACAACAACTCAACAAGGGAGACTAATATGCGAAAAATTCTATCCGGCGGAATTGCCGCCTTGGCTGTGACAGCCTCAGCATCCGTGACACTGGCGGCTGGCAATTTGTCAGTCTATCATTGGTTTGAATATATTCCGCAAGAACTGGTGGACAAGTTCTCCAAAGAGCACGACGTCAAAGTCACGATTGACACTTACAACTCAAACGAAGCCATGCTTGCTGCCTTGAAGGCGGGCAAGCTCGGTGCCTATGACGTCGCAGTGCCAACTGACTACATGGTGCAAATCATGCAAGGCGAAGGCATGCTTGATACGCTGAAGGATGGCGAACTCAGCAACAAGGGCAACATTGCCAAGGAATGGTTGAATGTGCCATTCGATGATGGCCGCAAGAGCTCCATTCCCTATCAAATCGGCACCACAGCCTTCATGGTCAACCGCGATGTATTCAAGGGAGACATCAACACACTTGGCGTGATTTTCGATCCACCTGCTGAACTCAAGGGCAAGATCAATGTGTTAGATGCCCAAGGTGAGGTGCTGGCACTTGCTTCTTTATACTTAGGCATTCCCCAATGTTCGACGGACAAGGAACAGCTAAAGAAACTGAACGCGCTGCTCGTCGGTGCCAAACCAAGCTGGGCGTCATTTGGTTCTGACGTCGCAAAGGATGTTCTCGTGTCCGGCGACGCTTCCGCCGGCATGATCTACAACGGCTTTGGTGCCAAGGCGCGCGGCGAAAATGCCAAACTGGAATATGCCTACCCGAAGGAAGGCTATGTCTTATGGATGGACAGTGTGGTGCTGTTGAAAGACGCACCAAACCGCGACAATGCCATCAAATTCATGAACTTCCTGCTGGAACCTGAAAACGCAGCGGCCGTCACCAATTATGCGCAATATATTTCAGGCGTTACGGGAGCCGACAAATTTTACAGCGATGTCGTCAAAGCTGCACCAGAACTCAACCCGCCTGCCGGGCAAAAAGGGGAATTCGTTTTGGCTTGCCCACAAGATGTGCAAGCCAACTACGATGCGATCTGGACCAACTTGAAGAAGTGACGCGACAGGGAAACACGACTTGAAAATTGCCATCTATCAAGGTCCATCACCGCAGGGTGATGTCATTGAAGCGTTGCAAAAAGTTGAGACAGCACTCTCTTCGGCTGCACGTTTTGGCGCTGTGATGGTTGTGTTTCCCGAACTGTTTCTGCCCGGCTACAATCAAATGCAGTCGCATGACGCTGTTGCGCAAGTGCAAGGTGGTGTCTGGGAGAAGGATTTTTCGCGTCTCGCTAAGAAAGCAAACTGCGGATTGTGCATCGGCTGGGCTGAACGCGCTGATGGAAAAACCTTCAACGCCGCCAGTTGCTTTGATGCAGCGGGGCAAAAGCTGGCGCATTATCGCAAACAACATCCCTATGGCGCTACGGAAAAATCTGTATTCGTTGCAGGCGACAGCGATTGCATTTTTGAGTTCAATGGCAAGAAGACAGCTCTGCTCATTTGCTATGATGTTGAGTTTGCACAACGGGTGCGCGCGTTGCATGAGCACGGCGTGGAACTCTTGTTGGTTCCCACTGCAAACCCCGTCGCCTTCGACGTCGTTTCTGACACACTGGTTCCCGCGCGCGCATTTGAAAGCCGCATGACCATCGCTTATGCCAATCTCTGCGGCAGTGAAAATGGACTGACCTACGGTGGGCGATCCGTGATCGTTGGTCCTGACGGTGCAATTCTCGCCAAGGCCGGACGGGGCGAGGCTCTTCTCATCGTTGATTTGAATGTTGTGGATGCAATTGATCCATCTTTGCTGAGTACTCAGTTGCAGGATTGATACTTCTATCGCGCCGCAAGTGCCGTCACCTCCCGGCGGAACGACAAGGCATCGCCGCGATCCGGTTCATCGAGTTCACGGGCATAACGGTGCCCGGCATAGGTCGCCCAGGCGATGGGGCCGGGGGCGGCGGCATCGCCGATCAGGGTCACCGTCTTGATACCCGCATCCGCCCACTGAGTTTGGCGCGCGCGTAAGACGTGATAAAGTGCATCATTGCTGGTACGTGAAGCGACGAGAACAACGGCATCGCATCTCAACTGTTCGAGTGTGCCGGTGTATGAGCAGTTGGTTTCGACACAATTGTTCAACACTGCACTAAGGCCACGATTGAGCACAATTTTCACCCCCGCTGAAATCAGCCTGCGGTGAATGGCACCTTGCTCCAGCGTGTTGCGCGTCCAATCGGAAACAAAAGCCGAGGGCGTGAGCAGTGTCACGTTGCAGCCCTTCTGTGCCAGCAACTCGGCGAGTACGCCACCCATGTAATAATGATCATCATCATAGACCACCACATCACCCTTTGGCAGCTTGCCAGACATCATGTCGTCGGGCGTGAACAGGGGCATTTTTGCATCCATGGGCGGGGATACAACATGTTGGCGAGCAACAGCGTCGCGCCGCCAGCTCGACCCTGTGGCAATGCAGATGTTTTCAAATCCAAATTCCATCACGCTGTCGGCATCCAATCGACTGTCGAGATAGGTTTGAACGTTCGGGCGCTGACTCAGTTGATACTGTCGATAATCAACAACACGGCCCCACGCGGAAAGGCCGGGCAACCAACGTTCACGTGCGACGCGACCGCCAATTTCCTTACTCGCTTCAGCAAGCGCTACATCGTAGCCACGCAGTGAAAGAGCGCGGGCTGCTTCCAAACCTGCAGGGCCAGAACCCACAACCAACACGGTCTGACTTGCACCTTTCGCATTCATGCGCTCGGGGTGCCAGCCTTTGCGCCATTCTTCCATGAAGGTCGGGTTTTGCGTGCAGCGGCTGATCGATTGCGTCATGTCTCCGGTGATGCATATGTTGCAGCCAATGCATTCGCGAATGTCTTCAACGCGACCCTCATTGATTTTATTGGGCAGAAACGGATCAGCGATCGAGGGACGCGCACAGCCGATGAAATCCAACACACCTTGTTTGACCATGCGGGCCATCACATCAGGACTGGTGAAACGCCCCACACCCACGACAGGCTTCGTGGTGAGTTCGCGGATACCTTTCACCAAGGTTTCTTGTGCGGCCTCTTCCTTGAAACGGGAAGGACCCGAACATTCGTCCCAACTGCCTTGCGCCAAGTCCCAACAGTCTGGCAGGTCGCGATTCATGTGGATGAATTCGCGCAATTCGACATTGGAAAACCCGAGCGCACCGATGTTTTCGTCCAAAGATACGCGCATGGTGAGCCCCATTGTATCGCCGACAGCATCTCGCATGTCAGCCACAACTTCTCTGGCAAAGCGGGAACGATTTTCAAGCGATCCACCATACTCGTCGGTGCGGTGGTTTGTGGCGCGACTCAGGAAATGTTGGAAAATACCAAATCCGTGGGCACCATAGAGGCAGATCAAATCAAAGCCTGCGATGCGCGAGCGCTTCGCCGCATTCACAAACCAGCGCCGCAAATTGGTGATGTCGGATCTGTCCATGGCGCGGGCTTGCACAGGGTCATTGGTGAAGGTGCGGATGGGAAGTGCGGTGGGTGCGAGTGGCACTTCCTTGGTGTAAAAATTGGGACCATTGATGCCGGAGTAGGCCAGTTGAATGCCCGCCAATCCGCCATGGGTTTTCATTTTTTCTGACATGCGGCGAAGCGAGGGAATATCTTGATCCTCCCACAGGCGCAGCTCGATGAAGGGCGTGATTTCAGATGACGGGTGCGTCTCTGTTTGTTCGGTGAAAATGACACCCCAGCCGCCTTGCGCCTTGACACCGCGCATCTCAGCTGCAGCAGAAGGGTCACGATAGCCTGCGCCGTTGCAATGGGGCACTTGATAGAAGCGGTTTTTCGCCACCACAGGACCAATGGCCACGGGCTCAAACAAAATATCGTAACGGGGATCGCGCATTTAGAGATCTCCAGGTACGCCGTAGCTTGGTGCCTGGGTCGGGTTGATGGCCCTTTGAACGTAGGCCAAGGCTTGCGGATTGTAGACTTCCCATGCGGCGCGGACATCTTCAATGGGTGTTTGCGACCAGTCGCTGCGCAAATCAACATAAGGCCAGCTCAGCTTGTCGGCCACTTTTAGTCCGGCCGAATGGACGGGACCTGCTTCGCCGCCAGCTTTTGCAGCTACTTCCAATGCAGCCAGCAAACGATCCGCCAGTTGGCCTCGTGCGTCCTCAAAACACCTGACCATGACGTTTGCGATTTTCGCATTGGCCAAAAGGTTGCCAGCGGCGGCGCAGTCCATCCCCTTGGCTTCGCTCCATGTGCCCAAGACTTGTGCGCCGGAATGAATTGCAACGTTGCCGTTTTTATCAACCGCAAGCAGCTGGCGATAATCAGTATACGGACGGTCCTTCAGCGCCGCTGCGATAGCGTCCTCGGAGGTCAATCCCGTCGCCATTGCATCCAATGTCAAAGCACCCAATTCAGGGTCGGTGATGTTTTGGCTGGCCACCACGCCTACGCCTGCGCGCACATGGGCGCAGCGTGCGGCGACAGCTGGGGACGACGATGAAATGGCCATGCCGAATTGACCTGTCTTGGCGCAGCGTGCGACGATTGAAAATGTCATGGGATCATGCCTCGTCAGGAATCACTGCTGTGCCGTCAATTTCCACCAACCAGTTGGGTCGTGCCAGCGCCACCACAGTCAAACCCGTCGAGACCGGATGTACGCCCTTCAGATATTGCCCCATGGTGCGATAGACGGCCTCGCGGTTTCTGACATCGGTAATGTAGACGACGATCTTCACCAGATGTTCCATCCTGCCACCCGCCTCTTCAATCAATTGCCTGATGTTCTGCATCACCTTATGGGTCTGTTCCGCCGCGTCGTGGCTGTCGATGTTTTTTCCCGTGTCCAAATCCTGCGGGCATTGACCGCGCAAATACACTGTTCGTCCACCGCGCGTGACCACAGCCTGGCACAAATCATTGTCAAGGTTCTGTTCAGGGTACGTGACTTTGGTGTTGAACTTGCGAATGCGTTGATGCGTCATTTTTCCTTTACTCCCCATATTTTATCAGTTGTATATGTCATCTGTGATGTTTTCAACGTGAACGCAAAATCAACATGACCAAGCGTATCGAAACCTTGATCGTGGGTGGTGGTCAAGCTGGCCTCGCCATGAGTGCCCATCTGAAAAGTCGTGGCAGACCGCACCTTGTGCTTGAGCGCAAGCGCATTGCGGAGCGTTGGCGTTCGGAACGGTGGGATTCCCTTGTGGCCAACGGCCCTGCCTGGCATGACCGTTTTCCTGCATTGGCGTTTGATGATATCGATCCAAACAGCTTCGCGTCGCGCGAGCGCATTGTGGACTACTTTGAATGTTTTGCGAAGCAAATCGATGCGCCTGTTCAGTGTGGTGTTGAGGTTCGATCTGCCTTCAAGTCCGATGCGAGATTTCAGGTGGAAACGTCGGACGGCGTGTTTGAAGCCGAGAAACTGATTTGCGCCACGGGGCCGTTTCAGCGGCCTTTGATCCCCACTTTGGTGCCGCAAGACACCGGCCTCATGCAAATCCACTCCAACTCCTATAAAAATCCGGCGCAGCTTCCTGAGGGTGCAGTTTTGGTGGTTGGGGCCGGTTCATCAGGCGGACAAATCGCTGACGAACTGTTGCGGTCCGGAAAGCGCGTGTATCTTTCGGTTGGTCCGCATGGCCGTCCACCCATTCGCTATCGCGGCAAGGATTTTTGCTGGTGGCTTGGTGTGCTCGGCCAGTGGGATGCCAAAACCCGTGAACCCGGCATGGAACACGTGACAATTTCAGTCAGTGGCGCACGTGGTGGCAACACTGTCAATTTTCGAAATTTTGCAGCGCGTGGCATGACACTCTTGGGTCGTATTGGCGAACATCGTGACGGTGTCTTGCACGTCGCGCCTGATCTCGCGCGCAACATTGAAGACGGTGACAGGAATTATCTTGCGATTTTGGACACGGCTGATGCTTACATCGCCAAGAATGGTCTCAATTTTCCGCTGGAGCCGTTGGCACGGATCATTGATCCAGCGCCAGAGTGCATGATCAATCCAATTTTGAAACTTGATCTTCGCGATGCCGGTATCACGTCGATCATCTGGGCGACGGGCTATGCACTGGATTTCAGCTGGCTTAAAGTTGATGCTTTCGATGCGCAGGGTCGCCCCGAACATGATCGTGGTGTTGCCAAAATCCAGGGTCTTTATTTCCTGGGACTTCCGTGGTTGTCGTGTCGCGCGTCGCCGTTCATTTGGGGCGTGTGGCGTGATGCTGAATATCTTGCGGACCACATCGCTGCGCACTGATGTTTTCGTCAGTCCCGTGTTGAGACCAACCCGGATGAAAGTTCTGACATCGCCACTTTCGCCGCCAATCGGGAAGATGACATTGTTGCGGCCAGCAGCTTGTTGCGATCAAATTCATCGGGATTCTCGGCAAGTGCTGTTCGCAAGGCTTGGCCAAAGACCACGCGAAGTTCTGTTCCGATGTTGAATTTCTTGATCCGGCTGGTGGTGGCGAGCTTATGGCGTAGCGATGATGGAATGCCACTGCTGCCATGGAGCACAAGCGGACCCGTGGTGACAGATTCAATCGCCTGAAGTGCAGCCAGATCGATCCCGACCGACTTCTCTGTTTGCAGGTGCACGTTACCAATTGAAATGGCCAATGCATCTACGCCCGTCTCGCGTTCAAACTGTGCGGCTTCCACGTGGGACGTATGCAAAGACGCTGCGCCATTGGCGTAACCCACCACACCAACTTCACCTTCCACGGATACACCTGATGGTCTTGCCAACTCAACGGCGCGTGCTGTCAGCTCAATGTTATCAGGAAGGGGCAACATGGACCCGTCAATCATGATCGAACTGAAACCGTGTTCGATGCCTTCACGACATTCAGCAAGGGTGCGAGCGTGATCGATGTGGCAGACCACGGGAACAGATGCGCACTCCGCCAGGTGTCGGAACATTTTACCGAGAATGGCAACTGGTGTGTGTTGGCGACAACCCGGTCCTGCCTGAAGGATCACGGGCACGCCAATTTCTTCCGCCGCTTCAACATAGGCTTTGGCATCCTCCCAGCCCAAAACGACAAGTCCTGCAACGGCATAGTTACCGGCCATGGCCGGACGCAACACATCATTGAGTGTCGCAAGTGTCATTTGAATTTTGCAACCATGTCTTTGATTCCCGGAATGGTTTCAACTTGATAGGCATGGGTGGGTTGGAAGAACTGGACCAGCGAGCGCTGGGTCAAGCCACCCAGAATGGTGAAGTAATACATTTCATAGCCGGGGGCCGCGACGCAAGGGTGGTAGCCATTCGCAAGCACGACGGTCGAGCTCTCCATGAGGTGATAGGCTTCGCCAATCCTGCCATCCTCGCGTTGCACCAGCTGTAAACCAAAACCATGATTGGGCCGGAAGCGGAAATTGTAAGTCTCGTCGTGCCGCGTTTCGAGGGGAAGCCTGTCCGTGTCGTGTTTGTGCGGTGGAAAGCCCGACCAGCCCCCCTGGCCCACCGTAAACAATTCCGACACCAGAAGACGTCCAACACGGCCGTGATACTTGGTACCAAGAATGTGTTTTATTTTTCGGTGAGTTTTGGTGTCGTCGGATCCATACTGGATTTTATCAATGTCGGCAGCGCGGACGTCAAATGGCGCAAGCTCGCCCTCAAAGCGCGCACCTGCCACAAACACTTCAGCCGTTTCCGAGTTGCAAATCATGCTTACTTTTGCGGCCGTTGTTGCATAAACACCTTCGGGTTCGCCATCCCACACGTCGACACGGCGTTGGCCAAGGCCCGAGAATATTTCGCCTCCCACGGTGACATCCAATGTTCCAGTGGCCGGGACAATTGCAGTTTCGTAGCCCGGCACCTGATACTCAAATACTTGGCCTGCGACCAACTTCACGATGTTAAAATAGTTGAGTGGTACGCGTGCGTCATCACGATCTATGATCGGACTATTTTTATTGTCATGGGGCGGGATGTGCATTTTTGATTTCCATCAGGATTTGAATTTTGACATGAATGAATGGACCTCATCGGAGTCCGGCATTGCGGTGGCACAGCCAACGCGCGTCACCACAAGGGCTGCGGTTGCGGCACCACGACGCAGGGCATCCGGCAGCGGTGAACCTGCAACGAGACCTGCCATCAATCCACCCATAAAACCATCACCTGCGCCTGTGGGCTTCAATGCCTTCACCGCAAACACGGGGGTGTCAAAGTGTTGGCCGCGACTGAATGTGATGCAACCTTTGCCACCCATTTTGTAAACAACAATGCGGTCTGCGTGATTGGACATTCGCTCTGCCAACTGCAACCCACTCTGCGCACCTGCGAGCACTGCGAACTCTTCGTCGTTGCCAACGATGATGTTGCACATATTGGCGGCACGCAAGCAGATTTCCCGGGCTTCTGATGTCGATGCCCAAGAATAGGGACGGTAGTCAACGTCCATGACCAAGACCAACCCCGATTGTTGCGCCAACTCCATAGCCTTGAATGTCGCACTGCGAGACGGCTCTTGTGCGAGCGATGTTCCAGTGACGATCAATGCTGAAAAGGCGGCATAGTCGACCGCATCAGCGTCCGCTGATGTGACAAGAAAATCAGCTGCTCCATTGCGATAAATCACCGACTGGCAATTCTCGGCGCGCGTTTCAACAACAGCGAGGGAATTTCGCGCCTCGCCACCCACTGTCTTGATGTATTGAGTACCCACACCGTAGGAGGCAAGGGCCTTCAATGTGTATCGTCCCACTGCATCAGCGGAAACCGCTGTCAACAGCGCGGCCTTGCCTCCCTGCTTTGTTATGGCCACAGCAATGTTGGCAGCCGATCCTCCCAGTGCCGCGCTAAAGGCATGGGCCTCTTCAATTTCGCTGCCCGGCGGATCGGCGTAGAGATCAAGCCCGGCGCGACCAACCACGATGAAGTTGTTTTTTTGCAACCGTTCAAACATACTCATCGGACCCCGACAGTCTGACGCGGAATTTCGCAAAGACTTGACGCTGCAGCCTAGGTGCGGTCTATTTTCATTGCAAGCGTTTGCACATCAAGGATCATTCGTGACTCAAATTGGAATAGGCGTAATCGGCGGTGGCTACATGGGCAAAGCCCACGCTGTCGCAATGGCCGCTGTTGGTGCCGTATTTGACACAGCTCTTCGACCTTCGCTCGAAATGATCTGCACAACGTCGGAGACTGGTGCCGCCGACAAGGCGCGGCAGTTCGGGTTCAAGCGGTCAACCGCAAACTGGCGAACACTGGTTGACGATCCGGCGGTGCACGCCATTGTGATTGCCAGTCCGCAAGAAACCCATCACGACATTGCATGCGCGGCGTTCGCGCGCGGCAAGCATGTGCTGTGTGAAAAGCCCCTGGGACTCGACCTCGAACAGAGCCGCGCGATGCTGGCGGCGGCTGAACGCAGTGGCTGCATTCATATGATGGGATTCAACTATATTCGCACCCCTGCATCACAATTGGCACGGCACATCATTGCGCGCCGGGAAATTGGCGATATCACGTTCTTGCGCGCTGAACACACTGAAGATTTCCTGAGTGACGCGTCAATCCCCGGAGATTGGCGCACCCAAGGCCGTGCCAATGGCAACATGGGCGATTTGGCACCCCACATCATCAATGCTGCCTTGGCCTTGGCGGGGCCCATCACGTCACTCACTGCTGATATTGCAACAGTCCACGCAACACGCGGTGGCGTTGCCGTTACAAACGATGATCAAAGCTCCATCATGTGCCGCTTTGCCAACGGTGCCATGGGACATTTGTTTGTCAGCCGTGTCGCAACGGGTCGCAAAATGGGCTACGCCTATGAGATCTACGGTACCAAAGGGTCCATCCGCTTTGACCAGGAGGATCAGAATGCCTTGTGGCTCTATCGCGCAGAGGGGAACGAAGACCGGCGCGGCTTCACCAAAATACTGACAGGCCCGTTGCACCCCGACTACAAAAATTTCTGCTTGGGGCCTGGACACGGCACGGGTTTTCAAGACCAGGTCATCATCGAAGCGCGTGATTTTTTAGACGCCATACACATGGGAAAACAAAAGTGGCCAAGCTTTCGCGATGGCGTGTTGGTCAGCCAGATCATTGAGGCTGGTTGGCGTTCACACACGGGGCGATGCTGGGTTGATGTTGCAGATATCTAAGATGTATTGGAGTCATGAATGGCACGATTGAGTTGGGGCATGATTGGTGGCGGCGAAGGCAGCCAGATTGGACCTGTGCATCGCATCAGTTCTGCCATGGACGGACATTTCGATTTGAAAGCTGGTGCGCTGGATGTTGATGCCGCCAAGGGCCGCACCTTTGCCATGACCCTGGGGGTTGCCGAAGATCGCGCCTATGGTGATTGGAAAGAGATGCTGGCAGGTGAAAAAGACCGGGCTGACCGCATTGATCTCGTCACTGTCGCCACACCCAATTCCACTCACTATGCCATCACCAAAGCATTTCTTGAAGCGGGCATCCACGTTTTGTGTGAGAAGCCGATGACCGTGACAGTCGATGAGGCCGAAGACATTGCGGCCACCGCACACCGCACGGGCAGCATTTGTGCCGTCAACTATGGCTATACCGGCTATTCATTGGTGCGTCACATGCGGGCCATGGTGGCGCGAGGTGATCTCGGCAAGGTGCGCCTGATTGTTGTGGAGTTTGCCCATGGCTTTCACGCTGATGCCGCTGATGCTGACAATCCGCGCATGCGTTGGCGCTATGATCCAGCGCAAGCCGGCATTTCAGGCCAGTTCGCGGATTGCGGTATTCACGCGTTGCACATGGCGAGTTTCATATCGGGCCAGAATGCCCGCGACCTCTCAGCGGATTTTGTTTCGACTATTACCAGCCGCAAACTGGAAGACGATGCCATGGTCAATGTGCGCATGGACGGCGGTACCACCGTGCGGCTGTGGACCAGTTCCGTTGCGGTCGGCAGTTTTCACGGTTTTAACATCCGCGTGTTTGGTGAAAAGGGCGGGCTTCGCTGGGCGCAACAGTGGCCCGACCAATTGCAATGGACGCCGCTCAATGGGCGCACGGAAACGATCGAGCGCGGCAGCGGTGGACTTTCCCCTGACGCAGAGAACGCCACGCGCATCGCCACGGGACATTCGGAGGGCATGCTGGTGGCCTTTGCCAATATTTATGCCGACCTTGCTGACGTGATCAACGCGCGGCGCAAAGGTACGACACCCAGTCCTCATGCCATGCACTTTCCAACGGCCATGGATGGACTGCGCTCCATTGCGGCGATCAAAGCCTCGGTTGAATCAGCCAAGGCTGGTGGGGTCTGGACGGACGCCCGCCCGCCGAGTTTGCGGCGATGAAGGGTAGATTGTTACCCCGCAAAACCATCCCAGAAGGCCTTCGCCTTGGCGAAGAAGCCCTCTGACTCAGGCGAGTTGTTGCGGGCGTCGGTGTCGAATTCCTTCAGCAGTTCGCGCTGGCGGCGGGTGAGGTTTACAGGAGTTTCGACACTCACCTGAATGTACATATCGCCATGTTGCGATGAGCGCAGCACCGGCATGCCCTTGGATTTCAGGCGGAACTGCTTGGCGTTCTGCGTGCCTTCAGGAACAGTGACGCGGGCTTTCTTGCCGTCGATGGTGGGCACTTCAATTTCACCACCAAGTGACGCTGTTGTCATGCTGATCGGCACCTTGCAGAACAGATCTGCACCATCGCGCTGGAAGAATTCATGGGGTTTCAAGGACAGGAAAATATAAAGATCGCCCGTTGGACCGCCGCGCAATCCCGCCTCACCTTCGCCAGCGAGGCGAATGCGGGTGCCATCTTCCACGCCTGCCGGAATGTTGACGGAGAGATTGCGCTCCTTGGTGACGCGACCCTGACCGGAACACGCATTGCAGGGATCGGCAATGACCTGGCCCCGGCCCTGACAGGTGGGGCAGGCACGTTCGACGGTGAAGAATCCGGATTGTGACCGCACAGCCCCTGCACCATTGCAGGTGCCGCAGGTTTTGGGTTGGGTACCGGGTTTTGCACCGGACCCTTTGCAAGTGTCGCACGCCACCGATGATGGCACGCGCACTTGCGCGGATTTGCCCGCATAGGCTTCGGTCAGATTGATTTCGAGATTGTAACGCAGGTCACTGCCGCGCTGGGCGCCGGACCCGCCGCGCCCACGTTGCTGACGGCCGCGACCCTGGCCACCGCCGCCCATGAAGTCGCCGAACAGGTCTTCAAAGATATCCGACATGGACGAATTGAAATCGGGACCAAAGCCTGCGCCACCACCGGGCCTGCCGCCTGCGCCATTTTCAAAGGCCTGATGGCCGAAGCGGTCATAGGCCGCCTTTTTCTGGGGATCTTTCAGAACGTCATAGGCCTCGTTCAATTCCTTGAACTTGGCATCGGTTTCCTGGCTGCCGTGGTTGGCATCGGGATGATATTTTTTGGCAAGGTTGCGATAGGCTGTTTTCAGCGCCTTTTCGTCGGCACCTTTTTGCACACCCAGAATTTCGTAGTAGTCGCGCTTGGCCATGGTGATGTTGGATTGCCCTAAACTCTCCATGGCCGTTCTTGAGGCGGCCACCCAGTCTTCAAGTTAGACATCTGAAGTCTCTGGGTGGCCGGGTCAAGCCCGGCCATGGAGAAAGATTGCTTCAGGTTACGACTTCTTCTTGTCGTCGTCTTTCACTTCCTCAAATTCGGCATCCATGATGTCATCGAGTTCGTCACGTTCGACTTTCTCATCACCACTGTCGTTGTCAGCCGAACCGTCGGGTGCATCAGCACCGGCGGACTGCTTGTACATGGCTTCGCCAATTTTCATGGCAGCCTGGGCAAGCTCGGTTGTCTTGGCGTTGATGGCCTCGACGTCGCCAGATTCGATTGCAGCCTTCACATCCGCCATGGCTGATTCAGCAGCGGACTTGTCAGCCTGCGAGATCTTGTCGCCCAGATCAGCAATGGTCTTGGTGGTGGAGTGGACGAGGCCTTCGGCCTTGTTCTTGGCCTCCACCAATTCGACCTTTTTCTTGTCGTCGGCGGCGTTGGCTTCGGCTTCCTTGACCATCTTTTCGATCTCGGCGTCAGACAAGCCACCGCTCGCCTGAATGCGGATCTGCTGTTCCTTGTTCGTCGCCTTGTCCTTGGCGGACACGTTGACGATGCCGTTGGCGTCAATGTCAAAGGTGACTTCGATTTGTGGAATGCCGCGTGGTGCCGACGGAATGCCCATCAGATCGAACTGGCCGAGCATCTTGTTGTCAGCGGCCATCTCGCGTTCACCCTGGAACACGCGGATGGTGACGGCCGTCTGATTGTCGTCGGCAGTCGAGAACACCTGCGATTTTTTCGTCGGGATCGTGGTGTTGCGGTCAATGAGACGGGTGAATACGCCGCCCAGGGTTTCGATGCCGAGTGACAATGGCGTCACGTCGAGCAACAGCACGTCCTTGACTTCGCCTTTCAACACGCCGCCCTGAATTGCAGCACCGATGGCCACAACTTCGTCCGGGTTCACACCCTTGTGTGGTTCCTTGCCGAAGAACGACTTCACGGTTTCGATGACCTTGGGCATGCGGGTCATACCGCCGACGAGGACCACTTCATCAATCTGTCCGGCGGTGACGCCAGCATCCTTCAACGCCTGACGGCACGGCTCAACCGTTTTCTGGATGAGATCGTCGACCAAGGCTTCGAGCTTGGCGCGCGTCAGTTTCAGCGTGAGATGTTTTGGACCAGAGGCATCAGCGGTGATGAACGGCAAGTTCACTTCCGTCTGGGCGCCAGCTGACAATTCGATCTTGGCCTTTTCTGCTGCTTCACGCAGGCGCTGCAAAGCGAGTTTGTCTTTGCGCAGGTCAATGCCCTGCTCTTTCTTGAATTCGTCTGCGAGATAATCGACAATGCGCATATCGAAATCTTCACCGCCGAGGAAGGTGTCGCCGTTGGTGGACTTCACTTCGAATACGCCGTCGCCGATTTCGAGGATCGAGACGTCGAAGGTGCCGCCACCAAGATCGTAAACGGCAATGGTGCCAGCCTGTTTTTTATCTAATCCGTAAGCCAGGGCAGCAGCTGTGGGTTCGTTGATGATGCGCAGCACTTCGAGACCAGCAATGCGGCCTGCATCTTTTGTGGCCTGACGTTGCGAGTCGTTGAAATAGGCAGGCACCGTGATGACAGCTTGGGTTACGGGTTCGCCGAGATAACGCTCAGCGGTTTCCTTCATCTTGGTGAGGGTGAAGGCCGAGATCTGGGATGGCGCGTACTTCGTGCCACGGCTGTCGACCCAGGCATCGCCATTGTCGGCCTTGACGATGTTGTAGGGAACAAGCTTCTTGTCCTTGGCGACCATGGGGTCATCCATGCGGCGGCCAATCAGCCGCTTGATGGCAAAGAAGGTGTTTTCAGGATTGGTCACACCCTGGCGCTTGGCGGGTTGACCGACCAGCGTTTCATCGTCCTTGGTGAAGGCGACAATCGAGGGCGTGGTGCGGGCCCCTTCGGCGTTTTCGATCACCTTCGGGGTCTTGCCTTCCATGACGGCCACGCACGAGTTTGTGGTGCCAAGGTCAATGCCGATAACTTTTCCCATAAATACCTCCTGTGGCAGACAGCGGATGCAGCCCCTGAAGGCGCTGCCGGTTTGCCGTCTCCGATTGAAATAATTCGGGATTTCGGAGAATTGAACGCTCCGCCACCCCTGTGTTCGAGGCGTATATAGGGGGGTGGATACGGGCGTTCAAGGATTCGTGAGGGGAAAATGAGAGTATGAACGGATTAAAGCATTTTCCGGGTTTTTTGGACCGGGCAGCGCAAGAGGCGTTGGTGACAGAGCTTCGTGCCGCTGTTGCCGAGGCCCCGCTGTTCCAGCCCCTGATGCCACGCACAGGAAGGCCATTTTCGGTGAAGATGACCAATCTGGGAGCGCTTGGCTGGGTTTCGGACCGGGCTGGCTATCGCTATCAGGCGATGCATCCTGATACGGGCAAGACCTGGCCCGCCATTCCAGAGATGGTGATGGATATCTGGCGCAGCGTTTCAGGCTACGTGCATGAGCCCGAAGCGTGCCTCGTTAATTTCTACGCTGCGGGCACCAAGATGGGCCTGCATCAGGACAAGGACGAAGAAGATTTTGCAGCACCCGTGGTTTCGATTTCACTGGGTGATACGGCGGTCTTTCGGATTGGCGGCACGGAACGCGGCGGCAAGACATCAACGATCAAGTTGCAGTCCGGTGATGTGCTGTTGATGGGCGGTGAGGCGCGGCTGTGTTTTCATGGCGTGGACCGGGTGTTGCCGGGAACGAGCACATTGTTGAAGGACGGGGGGCGGATTAATTTGACGCTGAGGCGGGTGATAATTCCTAAGGCCCTTCCGCATTAATTTCGATGACGTGGTTATCGGGATCAACAATATAGACCTGCGGATAACCTGCCTTGCCATGCCGGTTGATACGCAAGAGCTTGTCTCCGCTGCCGTCTTCCTCTTCCCGAAATCCAAGCTGCTTGAGCCGAGCAATTTCCAATTCGAAATCAGGGACACGCACTGCAAAGTGCACATCATTGTGGTCGATAAGCTTTGAAAGTCTAAAGGTTCCGTCTGGCCTGTCGATCAAATGAATTTCAACCGTCCCTGACCGAAACCAGCGACCTGCAATCGGAAAATCAGGCCTTTTCACCTCGTTCAGTTCCAAAACATCACGGTAAAACGCCGTTGAAGCCTCGAGGTTTCTCGATACAAGCGAAATATGGTGCAACAATATTCCAGCCATGGCTTTCTCCACCTTCTGACGCGACGATAATGCCTCACGACACTATCAATATACCCATGCTAATCACCCGCCAACAACGGAGATAGCCATGTCCCTCACTCTCTCGTCCGCCAACACCATCATCGCCGAAGCCCTCGCCCATGCAAAGTCCGCCAATTTCAAACCCCTCGGCATTGTCATTCTCGATGCGCGGGGCACGGTGAAGGTTGCGAGCATTGCGGATGGATCATCACTCGCCCGCTTTGATATTGCGCGGGGCAAGGCGCACGGTGCGCTGGCCTTCAACATGGGCACGCGGGGTTTAGAAAAACTTGCCAAGGATCGTCCGCATTTCTTTGCCGGTGCGGTGTCGGCCATTCACGGCGGCCTCGTGCCGGTGGCTGGTGGTGTTTTGATCAAGGACAAGAACGGTGCAATCCTCGGCGCTGTTGGTGTTTCCGGTGACACGTCGGACAATGACGAGATCGCAGCGCTTGCGGGCGTCACGGGTGCCGGACTTGTTGGTGATGGTGGTTGATCCCGTCGCCAAATTGAAGGTGCACTAATTTATATTGCGCTTTCTGCACGGTGCTGTGCCGGCGTATTTGGCCCTGGACGCGTCACCAGATGGCAAGAATGCCCAGCTGTAGCGATTGGCAAATAACTCCACACGCAGGATGCCATAGGTCTCAGCATCGAAGACGCGGCTGATGTCCTTCCAGCGCTGCCCTTTCAGCTTGCGTAGTTTGCGACCACCGGTTCCCACAACGAAAGACCGGATACCTTGCGCATCGAACTTCCCATTCGCGTCATGGGGTGCCAATTCCTCGAAATTGTGATCGTGCCCGTTGGTGATCAGCGATGCTCCATTGCGCGCCAGCAATTCTTCAATTTCAGCCATGGCCTGTTGTTTGACAGGTGCGTCTGTTTTGCTGCCTTCGTGTCCGTGTTTGCCTGAACTGAACACGGGGCGATGCCAGAACGCCAGAACGCAGTTTTCCCTCGACGCACCCACGTGTTGGGCCAACCATTTGTATTGCGGGCTTGCGGCCGCATTGTCGATTTCACTGTTGAGCCCAAAAAGCCGCCAGGCCCCTAGGGACCCTTGTGGGAATGCAGCTTGAAAGTAAGCGTCAGGTGCTGCGCTGATCCACGTATTTGTCTTGAACGCTTCAAAAAATCCGGCGGCCTTCTCTGTTTCATACTCATGGTTCCCGGGTACAGGCATCACGTCAGTTTGGGGTTCGGCGAGTGTTCGTCGCAACATCTCCCCCCAGGCTTTGTCATAACACTTGAATTCGGCACTTGTACCGCTCTCGTAAGCGAGATCGCCCAGAATCACGATACGCACCGGAATCGAGGCCCGTTTCAGACTGTTGATTTCACGGCCCAGCACTTGGCCGGTTTTGGTCGCTCGCTCGATTTCTTCAGGATCGCATCCGCTTACATCGCCCGCCATCAACAGGACCCCTAGCGGCTTTTCGCTCTCGCTGCCCGGCTTGAAGAAATACAGTGCCGCCAGCGCAATGATTATGGCAATGATCCAGTAAATGAATTTCGGCATGACCCCACTTTCTCCAAGTCCTTGTTCACTTCATGGCACTTTTCACAGAGTTACTGGCGCATAACAGCAATATGGCAACAGGACCTCATTCAAACGGCTACTCCGGCACTCCCTTATGGAAGAAGCTCGGTTTCAAGGCGGGCATGAAAGTCTGTGCGATCAATGCACCGGGGCACTATGCACAGTTGATCGATGGTCCGAATGACTGGATGTTGGTGAACGTTCCCAAGGACGCTGACGCGATGCATTTATTTATCGTCGACAAAAATGAACTCACGGAAATATCTATGCTCGCGAAAATCATGCCCCCTGCCATCATGCTGTGGGTCTCGTGGCCAAAAAAAACATCACCACTTTCGCGAGGTCTGAGCGAAGATGAAATACGCAATTCGGCGCTGGCGGCTGGTTTGGTCGACATCAAAGTCTGTGCCGTCGACGCGGACTGGTCTGGGCTGAAATTAACCCGGCGCAGGTCGCGTTGAAGTATTTCCGCTGAAAGGTGCCAGCTCTCAACTGGTCCGTTTCCACGTCGTCTTCATGATGGGCTCAAGACTGTTGCTGGATACGGCCATTGTATCGATAGATAGCACAAGCACCGTACGGTGTCAAGCATTATTTTCCTGTATAGGTATTTTTATTCAGCAGCCTTGGCCACACCAACCAAAGCTGGCCTGAGGCAGCGTTCACCCACGGCATAGCCGGACTGTACTTCCTGCATCACGGTGCCCGGCGGTTTTTCCGCTGTCGGGATTTCGAACATGGCCTGATGGAAATTGGGATCGAACTTCTGACCGACGGTGTCGATCTTGCGGATGTGATGGCGCTGGAACACGGACAGCAGTTCGCGCTCGGTCAACTCGATGCCATCAAGAAACTTCTTCATCACATCGTCGATGACGTCGCGTTCCTCGGGTGGAACGGCGGCCAGCGCACGGGAGAGCGAATCGGCCACGCTTAAAAGATCACGGGCAAAATTGGATGCGGCGTAAAGTGTTGCTTCGGCCTTTTCGCGGTCGGTGCGCTTCCGCAGATTTTCCATTTCCGCGGCAAGGCGCAGGAGACGGTCCTTGGAGGCGGCCACTTCTTCTTTCAAAGTGACCAGTTCAGCAGCACGGGAATCGCCTTGCGTTGCGGGTTCCGCCTGTTCCAGAAACTCATCCGCCATCTCTTCCAGTTCAACGGCTTCGGGATCGTCGAAATGGTTGTCGGGGGACTTCGGGTCAGCAGGGCTCATGTCAGGTCTACTTTTCGATATCGGGTTATGCGGGGTTTCTAGGCCTGCATATCGGCAATCGCGGAGCAAAAATCAAGTGACACGCTGAAAGGTCAATCCTATCTTCAGTTTATGACAATTGACGGGTACATCGCGGCAGCACCTGAGGAGGCGCGTCCGATTTTGGCGAAACTGCGCCAAATGGCTGCAGAACTCTACCCCGATGCGGAAGAAGCAATCAGTTACGGGTTGCCTGCGTTTCGACAGGGTAAAGTGTTTTTCTATTTCGCCGCGTTCAAGAACCACATCGGAATCTATCCGCCGGTGAACGCCCCTGCGGACTTGGTGAAGCAGCTGGGACCTTTCCGGGGGCCCAAGGGCAATCTGCAATTTCAATACAAGGACGGCACGCCGTATGACTTGATCGAGCGCGTGATCAAGGCACTGCACAAGGCTTATGCAATCACGAAATGAGTTTCCCCACAACCTTCGCCGTATAGTCCACCATCGGGATGATCCGCGCATAATTCAGGCGCGTTGGCCCGATGATGCCCAGCACACCAACGATTTTTTCCTGATCATTCTTGAGCGGTGCGGCAACCAGTGAAGAGCCCGAGAGTGAGAACAGGCGATTCTCCGCGCCGATGAAGATGCGCACGCCTTCGGCACTTTCGGCCAGCCCCAAGAGATCCACCAGTTCGCGCTTGTTCTCGATGTCCTCGAACAGTTTGCGCATGCGATCGAGATCGGCAACAGCAGTGGCGTTTTCGAGAAGATTGGCCTGACCTTTGACAATGAGCGCCCTGGCATCAGGATTGTTGTCCCCGGTCCACACGGCCATGCCATCCTGGACCAGGCGCGCCGAGACGTCGTCGAGTTCGGATTTCAGTTTTTCCACTTCACGCGCAATCAGGAACTGCACTTCCGCGATTGTGCGGCCTTGTGCGGCGTTGGACAGATAATTCGTGGCGCGCATGAAAATCGACGCCGGAAGACCGGGTGGCACATCAATCACGCGGTTTTCGACATTGCCATCTTCGCTGACCAGAATGACCAAAGCGCGGCCTGGCGACAGGTTTACAAATTCGATGTGCTTCAGGCGCTGTGCCAATTTTGGAGCCATGACGACGCCTGCACATTGCGAGAGGCCGGAAAGCAGTGTTGTCGCTTCTCCCAACACGTCCTCAAAGCGCCTGCTGCGATTGGTGGCCTTGATCTGGGAATCAATGTGCGACCGCTCGGTGTCGCTGATGGCCCCCACTTCCAAAAGTGAATCGACAAAGAAGCGCAGACCGATATCGGTGGGTACGCGACCGGCAGATGTGTGGGGTGAATGGATGAGGCCGGCATCTTCGAGGTCCATCATGACGTTGCGGACAGAGGCTGGCGAGAGTGATGTCGGCAAGACTTTCGAAATGGTGCGCGATCCCACCGGTTCGCCGGTTTCGAGGTAGGTGTCGACCAGTTTGCGGAATATGTCGCGGGAGCGTTGGTCGAGGCCCGCAACGCCGGCGAGTTTGTCTTCCACTGGTTTTGGAGGGATGATCGACATGGACCCAATGTATGTTATAGGGCGCGAAAATCAAAGGATTGAAAAATGACTCGTCTATCAGGCCGCAAGGCTGACCAAATGCGCGCCGTTTCGTTTACGCGCGGTTTTACCAAACATGCAGAAGGTTCCTGCCTCGTTAAATTCGGTGAAACCCACGTGCTGGTGACGGCGTCGCTGGATGAAAAAGTGCCGCCTTGGTTGAAAGGCCAGGGCAAGGGTTGGGTGACGGCGGAATATGGCATGCTGCCACGCGCGACCCATGAGCGCACACGGCGCGAAGCGGCGGCAGGCAAGCAATCGGGGCGCACCCAGGAAATCCAGCGCCTGATCGGGCGCTCCATGCGCGCCGTGGTCGACCTCAAGTTGCTCGGTGAACGGCAGATCACGCTCGACTGTGATGTGCTGCAGGCTGATGGCGGCACACGGACCGCTGCGATCACGGGATCATGGATCGCGTTGTACGATTGCCTCAAGTGGATGGAAGCGCGCTCGATGTTTTCCAAATGGCCGCTGAAGGATCATGTGGCGGCAATTTCGTGCGGCATTCACGGTGGTGATGCCGTTCTTGATCTCGACTATGCGGAAGATTCGACGGCAGAGACGGATGCGAATTTCGTCATGACAGGATCAGGCGGAATCATTGAAGTCCAGGGCACAGCCGAGGGCGAAGCCTTTTCGCAGGACATGCTCTTGAAACTCCTGGCGCTGGCATCAAATGGTGTCACCACACTTGTTGATTTGCAGAAGAAAGCAATTGCATGAGCCGAACTCTGCGCGGGCAAAAAGTTCTGATTGCCACGCACAATGCTGGCAAGCTGGAGGAGTTCCGCGAAATCCTCGCACCCCATGGCGTCGACGTCGTGAGTGCGGGTGAACTCAAACTGGCAGAGCCGGATGAAACTGAATCCACATTCGAAGGTAATGCACGGATCAAGGCGAAGACCGCCTGTGAGGCCACAGGTCTTATCACCATCGCCGATGACTCAGGGCTTTGTGTTGATGCGTTGAATGGTGATCCCGGTGTTTACACCGCGAACTGGGCGGGACCAGCGCGGGACTGGATGATGGCGATGCGCACTGTTGAGGAAAAGCTGCAAGCAGCCGGTGCCAATACTCCGGTGCAGCGTAGCGCACAGTTCATGGCAACACTGTGCGTGATGTGGCCGGATGGTGATGAATGTTTTTTGTTGGGCGGGTGCCCGGTCATTTGGCTTGGCCACCACGCGGCAAGCTGGGCCATGGCTATGATCCCGTATTTGTGCCCGAAGGTGAAACATACACATTTGGTGAAATGACCCATGAGAAGAAGAATACACTTTCGCACCGGGCACGGGCTGTGGAGTTGATGGTGAAGGCGCTGCTGTGAGTTTCGGTGTCTACATCCATTGGCCTTTCTGCAAGGCGAAATGTCCGTATTGCGATTTCAACAGTCATGTCCGGCATGAGCCCGTGGACGAGATGTCATTTGCGCGGAGCCTTGCCACAGAGCTGTCGTGGATGAAGGAACGCACGCCGGGGCGCATCGTCACCAGCATTTTTTTTGGCGGTGGCACACCATCGTTGATGCCGCCTGCGGCGGTTCAGCATGTGCTCGATCATGTGGCAAAGCTCTGGTCGGTTTCTGATATGGCAGAAATTACACTCGAGGCAAATCCAACCAGTGTCGAGGCTGGCAACTTCCTGGGCTATCGCACTGCGGGTGTGAACCGTGTGTCCGTTGGCGTGCAGTCACTGGATGCGAAAGACCTCGCCGCATTGGGGCGGCAACATACACCGGACGAAGCATTGGCGGCGTTTCGCCTGGCCGCCCAGATTTTTCCGGCGTGTGTCGTTTGACCTGATCTATGCAAGGCCAGGCCAGAGTTGCGAAAGCTGGACTGCAGAATTGTCCCGGGCCTTGTCCGAGCAACAGGGCCACATGTCGCTGTATCAACTCACCATCGAACCAGACACGCGGTACTTTGATCTGCATGAAGCTGGAAAGTTGGTTGTGCCAGAGGATGATCTGGCGGCTGATCTCTATGACATCACGCAGGAACTGACGGAAAAAGCCGGACTGCCAGCCTACGAGATTTCCAACCATGCCGCGTCCGGCCATGAGAGCCAGCATAATCTCTTGTATTGGCGCTATGGCGAATATGCTGGCGTTGGTCCGGGTGCCCATTCGCGGTTGATCAACGGCGATGCCCGCGTGGGGTTGGTTGCTGAAAAGCACCCTGAAACATGGCGCGCAGCAGTTGCCGCACGCGGTCATGGGATGGTGTCGGAAGAGGCCATCACAATTGCAGAACAACAGCGCGAACGCTTGTTGATGGGCATGCGGATTGCAGAGGGCATTGACCTTGCGGCATTCACTATCAACCCAGCGAAGATTGATGCGATGGAAACACTGGGCTATGTCGAGCGCCGCAAAGGCAGGCTTTGTGCCACGCGGTCTGGCCGGGCGATCCTCAATGCCGTCATTCGGGAATTGGCGGAGTAGGCGAAGTCGGCTAGCGTCTGTCCATGACCAAGAGTTTTCACATCGGAGTCCACCCCTACGATGCTCCGCCACTTGCACCTGCTCTCTATCTTGTTGCAACACCCATCGGCAATCTCGGTGATATTTCCATTCGCGCCCTGCAAACACTGGCCGCGTGCGATGTGATTTATTGCGAAGACACACGGGTCACAGGTGTGTTGCTGCAGCGCTATGGCATTCGCAATGCCATGAAAAACTATCACGAGCACAATGCGGCCAGGGCCCGGCCCGAAATCATAGCGGCCCTGCATGCGGGAAAGTCGGTGGTTCTGGTGAGTGATGCGGGAACACCGTTGATTTCTGATCCCGGCTATAAATTGGTGGACGCTTGTGCTGCGGAAAACATCTCTGTCACTTCCATTCCTGGGGCCTCGGCGGTCTTGACGGGACTGCAATTGTCCGGTTTGCCGACGGACCGGTTTTCATTTCTCGGCTTCCTGCCGGAGAAAAAATCCCACCGCCTGAAGCTGTTTGAAGACTGCAAAGCCCACCCCTTCACCATTGTGGTTTATGAAAGCCCGCACCGTGTGCTGGATGCCTTGCAGGATATTGCCGTCGTATTTGGATCGCGCACCATGGCGGCCACGCGCGAGCTTACGAAACTGCATGAGGAAATCCTGCGCGGCACGGCGACCGACATTTACGCGATTTTATCCGCACGGGCTGCCATCAAGGGTGAGTTTGTTTTGGCGATTGCGCCTGCCATCATTGATGCTCCGTCTACGGACGATAAGGTGATTGACGCGGCTATTGATGACGCCCTGCTTACCTTATCTGCCAGCAAGGCGGCGGCCCATGTGGCCAAGACGCTGAATCTCACCCGTGACTATGTCTATGGCCGCATATTGGTTCGCAAGCATGTCGAAGACCCGTGAAGCTGCCGAACGGCGCGGACGTTTGGCCGAGGTCGTCGCGCTGTGGTATTTGCGCTGCAAGGGCTATCGTCTGCTGGCGCGGCGTTTCAAGGTGGCGCAAGGCGAGATTGACCTGATCATGCGACGGGGTGAAACGACGGCCTTCATCGAGGTGAAGGCCCGCCGTTCGGTCGATGACGCCATCTTTTCGGTGAGCCATTGGCAGACCAGACGCATTGCTGCCGCCTCGGCGGCATGGATGGTTCGCGACCCATCAGCCAACACGGGATTTTGCCGGTTTGACATTGTTGCCGTTCCTTCCTACCTCTGGCCAACCCATATCGAGAATGCATTTTACGGAGACCGTTGATGGCACTCAATGTCGCAATCCAGGCTGATCCCATCGAGACCTACGACATCAGCGGCGATTCCACTTTCGCCCTGATGCTGGAAGCACAACGGCGCGGGCATGCGCTGTTCCACTATCATGTGAAGACCTTGGCCTGGCGTGATGGCGCGCTGATGGCGACGGGCCAGACCATGGCTGTGCACGATGTGAAGGGTGCGCATTTTACCGCAGGAGACATGCATCGCGTCGACCTGTCGACACAGGATGTGATCCACATGCGGCAAGATCCGCCATTTGACATGGGATACATCACGGCGACGCATCTTCTGGAGATGATCCACCCCAAGACTTTGGTGGTGAACAATCCGGCCGAGGTCAGAAATGCACCAGAGAAGCTGTTCATTCTCAAGTTCAAAGACCTGATGCCGCCGACCTTGATCACGCGCGACAGAGATGAACTTGAGGCGTTCCGGCGAGAGCACAAGGACATCATCCTGAAACCTCTCTACGGCAATGGCGGTGCTGGCATTTTCAAGACCGCACACGACGACCAGAATTTTTCTTCGCTGGTTGAAATGTTCACCAGCCTGTTCAAGGAACCCTTCATTGCGCAGAAGTACCTGCCAGCGGTTCGCCAAGGCGACAAGCGCATCATTCTCGTGGATGGCAAGCCGGTGGGTGCCATCAACCGTGTGCCGGCGCTGCATGACCATCGCTCCAACATGCATGTGGGCGGCAAGGCTTTGCCCACCACCATCACCACGCGCGAACATGAGATCTGTGAAGCCATCGGTCCGGAACTGAAAAAGCGCGGCCTGTTGTTTACGGGCATTGACGTGATCGGGGACTTCATGACGGAAATCAATGTGACATCGCCCACCGGTATCCGGCAGGTGAAAGCCTTTGGTGGCGCTGATATTGCGGCGCTGATCTGGGACGCGATTGAAGAGAAGCGATGACACGCATTACCACCGTTGGCCTCGATGCGGATGACACGTTGTGGCACAATGAGAAGCACTTCAAATTTACGGAAGCGCAGTTCGCGGACATGCTCGCTGATCATGGGCCGTCGGACCACATTGCGGCACGATTGCTGGATGCGGAAAAAAAGAATCTCAAATTCTACGGTTTTGGTATCAAGGGCTTCACCCTGTCGATGATCGAAACGGCCATCGAAGTGACGCAAGGCAAGGTGACAGCAAAGGTCATTGCAGATATTCTCGCATGTGGTCGCGAGATGTTGCACCATCCGGTGGAATTGTTGCCTCACGCGCGAGAGGCTGTTGAAGCGTTGCGCGAAGATTACAGGCTGGTGCTGATCACCAAGGGCGACCTCTTTGATCAGGAACGCAAGCTCGCGCAATCCGGCCTTGGCGATTTGTTCCATGGCATCGAGATTGTGAGTGACAAGACGCCTGAAACCTATGCCACGGTATTCGCGCGCCATGGAGACGGGCCGGAGCATTCCCTCATGGCCGGAAATTCGCTGAAGTCAGATGTGTTGCCGGCCATTGCTGCTGGTGCCATCGGCGTTCATGTGCCCCATGATCTGACATGGGCGTATGAGCATGATGCGGAACCAACAGGACATCCCCGGTTTTTTGTGGTACAAAATCTGGGTGAAATCGCTGACCTTGTGCGGAGGCAATCATGATCTACTGGATCGTCATAGTTTTGGTTTTGGCTGTTCTTGCTCTATTGATTCTTGCAGCCATGAAGCCCAACACATTCAGCGTCGTTCGGGAGGCCGAGATCAATGCACCTCCGGCGCGCGTCCATCAGTTGATCAATGATTTTCATGAATGGACGGCATGGTCACCATGGGAAAAGATGGACCCCAATCTGGTGCGCACATATTCCGGCACTGCGTCAGGCCCGGGTGCGGTCTATGAGTGGACGGGCAACAAGAAAGTTGGCCAGGGCCGCATGGACATCACCGGCTCCACACCGTCGCGCATTGATATTGATCTGCATTTCATGAAGCCCTTTGAAGCCCGCAACAAGACCGTGTTTACCCTGACACCGCAAAATGGCGGCACGCGCGTGCGCTGGGAAATGACCGGGTCCAGTCCCTTCATGTTCAAAGTGATGAGCCTGTTCACCAGCATGGACAACATGATCGGCAAGGATTTTGAGTCCGGTCTCAACACCATGAAGTCTGTTGCCTGAAGTGATCTGGACACAGTCTGGAATCGTTCTAAAGTAAAATCATGAAGACATTTTCAGATCTCACTGAACAGGAAGTCATTGCGCTGGCCATCGCGTCAGAAGAAGACGACGCCCGGGCTTACATGGGTTTTGCCAATGCGCTGATGACGACCTACCCTGCGTCATCCAAGGTGTTCATGGACATGGCGGCGGAGGAGCACGAGCACCGCGATCGATTGACAGCGCTTTACCGCAAGAAATTTGGTGACTTCATCCCGCTGATCCGCAGGTCCGACGTCAACGGGTTTGTCAAACACAAACCGGCGTGGACACTCACCAAGCTTGGCATTGATGCCATGCGGCGACAGGCTGAGGTCATTGAGGCGGAAAACTGCCGATTTTATACACAGGCGGCGGCAAGGGCCACAGACCCAGTCGTCAAGAAATTACTGGCCGATCTCGCTGCTGCGGAGAAAGGCCATGAATCGCTGGCGGCCAAGCTTGGCTTGCAGCATGTGACGGCTGACGCCAAGGCGGACGAGAGCGAGGCGGAACGTCGCCTGTTCCTGTTGCAGGTGGTGCAGCCGGGACTCGTCGGGTTGATGGATGGTTCGGTGTCCACCCTGGCACCGTTGTTTGCAGCAGCCTTCGCAACGGGGAGCACCTGGGAGACATTTTTGGTGGGCACAGCCGCGAGTTTGGGGGCCGGTATTTCCATGGGGCTTGCAGAAGGGCTCTCAGATGACGGCAAGCTCACAGGGCGCGGACATCCGCTGATCCGCGGGCTGGCCGCTGGCATCATGACCACCATTGGCGGACTTGGCCATGCGCTGCCTTACCTGATCCCTGATTTCCAAACGGCCACGTGGATTGCCATCGTGGTTGTCTTTGTGGAACTTTGGGTCATCTCCTGGATCCGATACCGCTACATGGACACGCCGTTCCTGCGGGCCGCGCTGCAGGTCGCGTTGGGTGGCTTTCTGGTGTTCCTGACGGGTGTTCTGATTGGAACGGCCTAGCGGATTTCGCTTTCAGAAGGGTCCGTTAATCTTGCGCCTTAAGTTTCTTGCACCGCTGCGCAGGCTTGCTTAAACGCTTGTGCATCATGGAAAGAATCGCATTGTCATCTGACGACATCAAGTCCCTCATTCTCAGCAAACTCACCTATGCCATCGGCAAAGACCGGGTGATGGCAAAACGTCATGATTGGCTGAATGCGACAATCCTCGCATTGCGTGACCACATCATCGATCAATGGATGGCCTCGACACGCGCTGCCTATACGGCGAAGGCCAAACGGGTTTATTATCTGTCGCTCGAGTTTCTGATTGGCCGGCTGCTCCAGGATGCGTTGAGCAATCTGGATTTGACGCGGAGCTTTGAAGAAGCGTTGACTGCCCTTGGTGTCGACGTCGAACTCATGGAGGAGCTTGAACCTGACGCAGCCCTTGGCAATGGCGGTTTGGGGCGGCTTGCGGCCTGCTTCATGGAGAGCATGGCCAGTCTTGATATTCCCGCTTACGGTTATGGCATCCGGTATTCCCATGGCCTGTTCCGGCAGACGATCCAGGACGGGTGGCAAAATGAGCGACCTGAAACCTGGCTCGACAATGGCAACCCATGGGAATTTCCGCGGCGGGAATCTGCTTACATGGTTGGTTTCTATGGCCATGTGACAGAGGATGCGTCAGGTGATTTCCGGCACAGGGCTCACTGGCATCCGGGTGAGGCCATTCTTGCATCGGCTTTCGACACGCCTGTTACCGGCTGGCGGGGCAAGCGCGTCAATACTTTGCGCCTGTGGTCGGCCAAGCCGATTGATCCCATTCATCTGGAAGCTTTCAACGCCGGTGACTATACTGGTGCGCTCAATGACCATAACCGGGCCGAAATTATCACGCGGGTGCTCTATCCGGCTGACTCCACGCCGCAAGGTCAGGAACTGCGACTGCGGCAGGAGTACTTCTTTACATCAGCTTCACTACAGGACATTCTGCGCCGCCATTTGCAAAGTTATCCAGATCTCCTCAACTTGGCAGACCTTGCCGCCGTGCAGCTCAACGACACACACCCGGCGATCGCGATTGCGGAAATGATGCGGTTGCTGGTCGACCTGCATCACGTTGAATGGACAACGGCCTTCGACATCACCCGCAAGGTCATGTCCTATACCAATCACACCCTGCTACCTGAAGCGTTGGAAACCTGGCCCGTTGGTCTCATGGAGCGGGCACTGCCGCGCCACATGCAGATCATCTATGCCATCAATGACGACTTGTTGTTGATGGCCCGCGCCCACAAGGCAACGTCGGCCAGCCTGGTGTCGTCCGTTTCCCTGATCAGCGAGAATGGCGAGCGCCGGGTGCGCATGGGACAGCTGGCCTATGCCGGATCTCACAGCATCAATGGCGTGTCAGCGCTTCACACCGACCTCATGAAGAAAACCGTGTTTCGCGACATGAACCTCGTGTTGCCGGGACGCATCAACAACAAGACCAACGGCATTACGCCCCGGCGCTGGCTGCACAGTGCCAACCCTGAACTCGTGACGTTGTTGAGGTCAGCCATTGGTGATGGTTTTCTCGATGACCTGAGCAAAATCTCGTCGGCCAAGCGGTTTGCCACAGACGCGGCGTTTGGTGCTTCATTCATGGCCATCAAACGTGCCAACAAGGCGTCCCTGTCCAACCTGATTGCGGCGCGCCTTGGCATCATGGCAGATCCCGATGCGCTCTTTGACGTGCAAATCAAGCGCATCCATGAATACAAGCGGCAATTGCTCAACATTCTCGAAACCATCGCGCTATACCAGACACTGCGTGATGGACCGCAGCGGGACCAGGCACCACGGGTCAAAATCTTCGCAGGCAAATCGGCTGCCAGTTATGCGCAGGCCAAACTGATCATCAAGTTGATCAATGATGTCGCCGACGTGGTCAATTCAGATCACGCGCTCAAAGGCCGACTGAAGGTCGTCTTTATTCCAAACTATAACGTGAGCCTCGCTGAAGAGATCGTTCCGGCTGCCGATCTTTCTGAACAGATTTCAACAGCCGGGATGGAAGCGTCCGGGACGGGCAACATGAAATTGTCGCTCAACGGGGCTCTGACCATCGGCACACTGGATGGCGCCAATGTCGAAATCCGTGACCATGTGGGGCCAGAGAACTTCTTTCTCTTTGGGCTTACGGCGGCGGAAGTTGAGGCCCGGCGCAAGGTCGTGAACAGCCAAAAGGGCGTGGTTGCGATATCGCCAGCACTCAAACGGGTCTGCGACGCGTTGCTGACGGGGCAATTCTCCGGCGGGGACGTGATGCGATACCGGCCACTGGTCGATTCGATCCTGCACACTGACTATTTCATGGTGGGTGCCGACTTCGAGTCCTATGTTGCAGCGCAAAGCAAAGTCTCCGACCTCTGGACTGCACAGAAAGACTGGACGCGGACCGCAATCCTCAATACCGTGGGTATGGGCTGGTTCTCGTCTGATCGTACCATACGGGAATACGCCACAGATATTTGGGGTGTCCCCGTTTCCCAGGAGTAGACCTTGGCCAAGCCCGACTGGAAGACAACAACGTCCGCAGTTGAGGCAATCGTCACTGCCCAGCATGACAATCCGTTTGATGTTTTGGGTTTGCACCAGATTGGCAAGATCTGGGTCGCACGGGCCTTTGTTCCGGGTGCTACGCGCCTTCGTGTGAGTGATGCCAAAGGCGCTGCCTTGGGCGAGTTGAGCTTGCGCCATCCGGCCGGATTCTTCGAAGGCGAACTCAAAATCAAGGGCCGTCTGGCCTTGAAATACATTTGCGGCAAAGACGATCACCAGTGGACACAGTGGGATGCGTATTCCTTTGGGCCGATTCTTGGGCCCATGGATGACTACTATATTGGCGAAGGCAATCATTTGCGCCTTTCTGACAAGCTCGGCGCACATCCGATGGTGCATGACGGCGTCAGTGGTGTGCATTTTGCGGTATGGGCACCCAATGCGCGTCGCGTCTCGGTGATCGGTGATTTCAACAGCTGGGATGGGCGCACCCATGTCATGCGCAAGCGCCTCGGCACTGGCATCTGGGAAATCTTTGTACCGGACGCGATCCTCGGCCAAGGCTACAAGTTTGAACTGCTGGGGGCCGATGGCCAACTCATGCCGCTCAAGGCCGATCCTTTTGCCTTTGCCTCGGAACTGCGCCCCAACACGGCGTCCAAAGTTGCATCGATCGACGGATTTCAGTGGACCGACGGGTCCTATTTGCAGACCCGCCAGGAGCGTGACCACAGACGTGCGCCGATGGCGATTTATGAGGTGCATGCGGGATCCTGGCAGCGCGGGGATGGCAACCGCTTCCTGAGCTATGATGAACTGGCGGACAAACTCATCGCCTATGTCAAAGACATGGGGTTCACGCATATTGAACTGCTGCCGGTCAGTGAGCACCCCTATGATCCGTCGTGGGGCTATCAGCCAACGGGACTGTTTGCACCAACCGCCCGCTTTGGAAGTCCGGATGGTTTTGCCCGTTTCGTCAACATTGCCCATGACAATGATATTGGTGTGATCCTCGATTGGGTGCCGGCGCATTTTCCGACAGATGCCCATGGACTTTCTCATTTTGATGGCACGGCGCTCTATGAGCATGCCGATCCGCGGCAGGGGTTTCACCCGGACTGGAACACCGCGATCTATAATTTTGGGCGCAGTGAAGTTGCCAGTTTCCTGTTGAACAATGCCCTGTTCTGGTGCGGGCATTATCACATCGATGGCCTCAGGGTGGATGCTGTCGCTTCCATGCTGTACCTCGATTATTCACGCAAGGAAGGCGAGTGGATTCCCAACCAGTACGGTGGTCGGGAAAATCTTGAAGCCATCTCCTTCCTGCAACGCATGAACCATGAGGTTTATGGGCAGGTTCCGGGTGTCATGACCATTGCGGAAGAGTCCACATCGTTTCCGGGCGTGTCGAAGCCCACCCATGACGGCGGACTTGGATTCGGGTTCAAGTGGAACATGGGTTTCATGAACGACAGCCTGAAATATCTTCAGCGCGATTCAATCTATCGCAAACACCATCACCATGAGCTGACGTTTGGATTGCTTTACGCGTTTTCGGAAAACTTTGTGTTGCCTTTGTCGCATGATGAGGTGGTCCACGGCAAAGGCAGCTTGCTGTCAAAGATGCCCGGCGATGACTGGCAGAAGTTCGCAGGCCTTCGGGCCTATCTGGCTTTCATGTGGGGGTATCCCGGCAAGAAGCTGCTGTTCATGGGGCAGGAATTTGCCCAACGCGATGAGTGGAATGCCGCGAACAGTCTTGACTGGCACCTGCTTGATCATGAGTCGCATCGTGGCATGCAGTCCATGGTGCGCGATCTCAACAAGGTCTACCGCGCCCAGGCCGCACTGCACACACTCGACTGCGACGGGGCTGGATTTGAATGGCTGGTGGTCGATGATGCGGAGAGTTCAGTTTACGCGTGGCTGCGAAAATCAGACGATGGGTCGCCACCCGTTGCCGTGGTGACAAATTTTACACCGGTGGTGCGCGAAAACTACACGCTGCCCCTGCCCCACGCCGGCCGGTGGCGCGAAATTCTGAATAGCGATGCCAAGGCGTATTGGGGATCAGGGCAAGGCAATCAAGGAGGTGTTGACGCGACACTTCAGGGCAGCCGCGGCAAACCAGCCTCGGCGCAGATTCTTTTGCCGCCGCTGGCGACGCTGTATTTTCAAGCCGACGGATAGTCCTGCATCATAGGTCAATGGCGTTTGTGTAATGACGACACGGCACGAAATCATCGGCGAGGAATGGCTGGCGCGTGCGCCTGATCTTGCAGCCTGGGCCATGGAGCGTCTGGTCAACCGCAAGGACGTTTGGGGCCAGTATACTGTGCTCACGCCCGCCGAACGGCGGCGCGAAGGCAAGCACTACAAGGCGATGACGCTGCCCCGGCCTGAAATGCGCGGCCATGACATGGTGACCATTGACAAGCTGACGCGCCATTTTGCCAGTCGCCATCACCGCAAACCCCAGATCATCGGACTGCATACGACATCGAAGGAAAGAACCTGCAAATGGTTCGGCATCGATATTGACATGCATGATGACAGCAAGACTGATGCTGAGGATCACGGACGGCGCAATCTGAACGGTGCCATCAATTGGTGGCGCGAGTTGCAGACCAAGGGATATGATCCCATGCTGTTTGATACCAACGGCAACGGCGGATATCATTTGTGGGTGCTGTTTCAGGACCCTGCCCCGGCACAGGATGTGTATGCCATGGTGAAAGAGATGGCCGAGCGCTGGGCAGGCAACGGCCTGTCGGAAGAGCCCGAGACTTTTCCAAAGCAGCCGAGGGATGACAGTATCGGGGCCTGGTTCAGACTGCCGGGGTTGCATCACACAAACTTCCATTACGCCGCCTTGTGGAGCGGTGACGACTGGCTGGAAGATCCGTGGCTGGTGGGCAATGCCGCCATCGACGTGATGCTGGGTTGCGTTCCCGGACCGCCGCCGCCCAAGGGCGATGACAAATATCTCGGGGAACACCGGTCGCGGGTCACCCTGCGCACGACTGAAAAAGTGCCGGATGCTACAGAGACGACGCCGACTGCGGCCCAGCGCAAGCGACGTTTTGACCGCAGCGGCAAGGCGCGGGTCTGCGTTGATCTTGACGGCGTGCTGTGCCAACGGGCCAGCGGAAGCCGGACGGAGAGTTTTGGTATGCCGTTTGATGGTGCCGTTGACTTCATGATTGATTTGGCGAGCCGGGCGGAAGTTGTCATCTACACGGCGCGGCTTGCCACGGATGACGCTGCTGAAAAAATCCGCATTGCGAAACTGATTGAAGCCTGGCTGCAGCAGCATCGCATGCCGTTTGATGACATCCATACCGGTAACGGCAAGCCATTGGCTGTGGCATTTGTCGATGATCGGGGCGTGTCCTGCCGACCGGAGGAGGATGGCGTGCAGGCTTTCAGCGCAGCTCTGGCTGGCGTTGAAAAACTGTTGTAACGTCCTAACGGGGAGAGTTTGGCATCATGGTGCGCAGCCTGAATTTCGAGTTTGAGGGGCAAAGCTTTGGACTCGCATTGTTCAAGATCGACAGGTCGAAACTCTATGGCGATGTTGTGCTTGAAACGTTTGATGACAAGGGCACGAAATGCGAGCTTGTGACCTTGGCGCGGGATGGACGCACCATCATTGCTGCTGGTGGTACGGCGTTGGGCTATGTTGATGAAGATGGCTTGTGGGTGGAACGCGAGGAACTGACGGCGGTCAATGCCAAGGGTGACAAACTCAATACGGTGCCGTCGACCTTTGACCTGACAACAACCTTGTCCAGAAAAATCAGCATCGAAGACTATCTCGACCATGAGATCCGGCTTTCATACCTGCTGGAACCAGCTGAAGGGTCACTCAATCCCGCTTTTGCAGATGCCCTCAAGGCGGGTGCCATTTTCGAAATTGACTTCTCGTATCGTGGCGGAAGTTTTGCCGATCCCGCGTTCGTACTAGGTGGCGACGACAACACGGTCTGGCTGATGATCGGGGAACCGGGAGACGTGGAATATGTGTCGTTCTCGCAAGCCGCCATTTGCGCTGCCAATGCGCAATCGGAAACCGAAGACGGTGCTGAGGGTGGCGATGATTTTGATTTTGACATGCTGTGAGTTGAACCGTGCCCAATATTAATATCTCTGATGCCCGTGGTCGCGATGCCGTCGTCAAGGGTGAAAGCACGCGCAGTTACAGATCGGTGCGCTACGTCAGTCCTGGGGGAAAGCCCGCCTACACACGACGGATGCTCAATGGCACAGTCGAACATGACTATCAGACTTTGCTCGAAACGCACAAAACACCCGACGGCATTGCAGAGGCGTTGCTTGCTGGCGATCCGGAAGTTGATATGGAACGCGAAGGCATGTTCCTGTGGGACATGCAACGGGTGTTCATGAATCCGAAAGAAGAACTTGTGTTCCACATCCGCCAAGATGAGGTTGTGGTGACTCCAGAAGGCCAGGTGCGAGAACGGCGTCCGAAACGGGAACTTGAAGCCAATGTCGAGAGCGACATCCCCCTCACCTGGACAGGCAAGACCATTCCCAAGGCGGAGGCTATTCGCAAGTATCTCTTCCGGGCCAAGCTGCAGATCGTGCACATCAATGGACTCACCTATGACTTCCTGTTTGAGATGGCCAAGGAATTGGCAACACAGAAAGTGTTGATGATTATCGGTGCTGGTCCCAAGGGCAAACAGCCCCTGATTTTCCGGCGGAGGTCCATTCCCTACAGAGGCTTTCTGGAAGGCCGGGTCGACGGCGAAAAATACATTCTCCTTTTGCATCTGTCGAACATGGAAATGATCAAACCAAAAACACTTGACGTGGCACCTGCCAGTGATGAGGCACAAAGCTGATGGCTGATTTCTACAACAGGGACGCGATGCGCGTGCTGGCTGGCGGTTATCTTGTCGGTGACCATGAGGCCCTCGTCGATCCGCAGTTGATCTCGATTGCCCGCACCCGGCGGCGTCAGCACAGCCAGATGATTGTGGCTCTCGACAAATCCATGGTCTCAAAGCGCTTGCCGAAGGCCAGTTTTTACATCTCGCGTAAAGTTGATGGCGAATACACGTTGTTGATTTATCGCGATGGCGAGGCCGTTACACTCAATCCCGGTGGCACTCTCAGGGCCAATGCGCCATTCATGGCGGAAGCCGCAGCTGCCCTCAAGAAGGCTGGTGTAAAATCCGCCATTTTGGGTGGCGAACTCTATGTGCAGCGTCCCGATGGCAAGCGGCCCCGCGTGCATGATGTGGTGCGCGTGGCCCGGGCACCAGCAGACGCTGGCGAGGTCGCTCAACTCGCCATGGGATTTTTCAACATTTACGATCTCGATGGTGCGGACCTCTCGATGCGATCTGCCGATGTGGTGTCCAAACTAGAGGGTCTCTTTGCCGGATGCAAAAAGGCCCATGCCATTGAAACCGTGGTTGGCGAGGACGCCAAGGTCATCATCAAACACTACGAGAAATGGGTGGAGCAGGAAGGCGAAGAGGGCGTTGTGGCGCGTTCGGATTCCGCCGGGTTGTTCAAAATCAAGCCGCATCACTCACTGGATCTCGCGGTCATCGGATTTACGGAATCGATCAATGAGCGCGAAGGGCTGTTGCATGACATGTTGCTCGCCGTGGTGCGCGACGACGGCACATTTCAGATTGTCAGTCGTGTGGGCGGCGGATTTTCGGAAGAGCAGCGCGGCGAGTTCCTGAACATGCTGAAAGGCATGGTCGCTGAAAGCGATTTCAGTGAAGTGAACTCTGACCGTGTGGCCTATCAAATGATCCGGCCCGGGCTTGTCTGTGAAATCGAATGCCTCGATCTCGTTTCACGGACGTCCCGGGACAATACCATTGACCGCATGGTGCTGGAATGGAACAGCACTGAAAGCAAGTGGGAAGGCGTGCGGTCGATGCCGCTGTGTTCGATCCTGTCGCCGCAGTTCAAAAGATTTCGAGATGACAAGCAGGCTACAGCACAGGACGTGCGGATGAGCCAGCTTTCTGACCTTGTGGAAATTCCGGAAGTGCACCGGGCGGCGGAAGAAATCAAGCTGCCGCCCAGCACGCTTCTATCACGGGCAGTTGCGGTGAAAGAAGCCAAAGGCTCGAAGATGGTGCGCAAGGTTGTGCTGTGGAAAACCAACAAGGATGAAGCTTCACGGGATTATCCGGCCTATGTCATTCATGTGACCAATTATTCGGCCAATCGCAAGACGCCCATGGAACTGGATTTGCGGGTGACCAAGTCCAAGGCCCAGGCTGACAAGATGTTTGAAGCCCTTACAAAGGAACTTTTTGTGAGCGGCTGGAAGACTGTTCCGTAGACCGCTTGGGATCTGCCGATTGAAACTCCTGTCGTGGAATATTTTGCAAGGTGGTGGCTCGCGCGCGGCGGGGATCGCCGACTACATTGTTCGCTCAAGACCAGACATCGTGACCTTGCAGGAATTTCGGCTGGGTGCTGGCTCGGATGTCATTCTGGCCGCATTGAAAACCTGCGGGCTGACCTATGTCCATATCCCCGAAACCCTGTCGCCGACGGAACACACTATCCTTGTGGCCTCGCGGTTTGGATTTGATGCCGGTGATTTCATGCCCGAGGAGGTTCGTCCCCTGTCGATCCTGGAGGCCGCATTCAATCCGCTGCAACTTGGATTTCCGTTCACCCTGCTTGGCGTGCATTTTCCACAAAAAGATCCGCAAGTTCCGCTGTTTCAACAACTGATTGGCGATACAAACTTGCTTCTTGACGGACCGTGCCTGCTGATTGGCGATCTCAATTGCGGAATCCCGTTCGCAGACTCCATGACCAAGACGTTTTTTGCAACGCAGTATTTCCAGGACATGCTTGGTCTGGGCTGGATTGATGCCTGGCGGTCGCGCCACCCGGGAGTCACGGAATACACGTGGTTCTCTTCCGTGAAGAAGCATGGATTTCGCTATGACCACGCACTGGCATCACCGGTTTTTGATGCGAGGATCGAGAAAGTGGGCTATGATCACGGGGTTCGGGACGAGGGGTTGTCCGATCATTCTGCACTCGTGGTTGAGTTTACCGGGAAACGCGTGACATGACTTCACTCGACACACTCACCGATGTCCGCAAGACGCGCATCCAGCAGGAGCGGATGCAGCTGATTCTCGACAGCGCACTCTCGGTTTTTGCGACACTGGGACTGCATGGGGCGACTCTCGACCAGATTGCAGCAAAGGCTTCACTGTCCAAACCCAACATCCTGTACTACTTCAGGAACAAGAAGCACATCTACACGGCCGTCCTGGAGCGCACCTTGCTTGTTTGGCTTGATCCGCTCAACGCCATTGATCCTGACGGCGATCCGATTGAAGAGCTTACCACCTATATCCGCGCCAAAATGGATCTGTCGTTTGACAACCCCCTCGCATCGCGGCTGTTTGCCATGGAGATTCTCAACGGCGCGCCTTACCTGAAACTGGTTTTGATCAGTACACTGAAGACGACCGTGGACGAGAAAGTCCGCATCTTGCGCCGATGGATGGATGAAGGCCGCATGAAACCGGTTGATCCGTACCACCTGATTTTTTCAATGTGGTCGATCACGCAGCATTATGCAGATTTTGGTGTACAGATTGAAGCGGTTTTGCAACGCGAACCCGAGCGCGAAGAGGCGACACAAGCCGTGCTGGATATTCTGCTGCGCGGCCTCAAGCCTTAAATCTCAATTCACGACAGTTTTTTCTGGTTCTCGTAGGCATGGCGCAACCAAGGCACGCCTGGAGCGTCCCAGTTGGGTTGCTGGCCGCAGACAACGTCAAAGAAGGCAACCGCCAGATGGGGGGATTCCAAGGTGTTTTCACGAAATGAATCCCAGAATGCAGTCTCTTCCGTCTTGGTAGTCACAACGGGTTCGGCCTCTCCCATTTCCCTGAGGATCGCTGACGCCACCGACAAACAAAAAACGGTATAGGCATAGCCCTCAGGCCAGCGTTTCAACTGGTGATCAATATCGAGGGGCAATGTTGGCACGGGCTCGCCTGCGCCTTGCGTGGCCTTCAACGGCGCTGCCGCAATCAGCTCCTTCAACATGGTTCCTGCGGCAAAGATCACAAAATCGCGACGATCCTTGGTGGCGAGATATTTGGATTTGTCAAACGCAGCGCGCCAGCGGGTGAAGGCTTCAGCCAAAGCCACATGATCAAGTTTTGCGCTGAATTTCGAATTCTTGAACAGGACATCCATCGTGCTTTCAAAGGACGACAGAATGGTCCGAAAGCGACGGGCTTCGTGAGACAAATCTCGCAGTTCAAATGCATCGGTCGTGATCGGCGTCAACATGGATTATTTTTTCACCCTTGCCGTAGCAACAATTCACGGGCTGTGGCTTCATTGGTGATCAGAACATTACAATTCACCAATTTGATGGCACCCAATATCGATTCCACCTTTTCGTGCCCGCCGGAGGCAATGAGTCGTGTTGGCACATTGCGCAAGCGATCGAGCGCAATGGACATGACCCGCTGGTTGAGGGGGTGATCAACGACGGTGCCAGTTGCATCATAGAAATTATAGAGCAAATCACCGACGGCCCCCATGCGAATGAGGGCCGAGCGATCTTCCTCGGAACTGAAACCAAAGCGGAATGCCGTTGAATCCGGTGCCATGGTGCCCACACTCAAGACCGCCATGTCAATGCGCTCGGCGCGTCGCAGCACATCACTGAGGCCGCAGCGTTCGATCAGGGCTTCCTTGGTTTCAGGCGAATCAACAACCGCCGGGGCTGCCAGCAAGTAACATTCGGCTCCAACTGTTCGCGCAAACTGCCATGCAAATTCTGATGGATTGTTGCGCCGCGCCTGAACGACGCCGCCCAACAGCGAAATCACTTGCACATTTTCAAACTCGCGTGGAGCCAAGGTTTGCAGTGACTGATGAAGTGTTGCCCCCCAACCCACACCTATCGACATGTCATCAGTCATGTTATCGGTGATGTACATTCCCGTCGCGACACCGATGGATTTTGTGACCATTCCTGCATCGGCTGGCTCGGGGACGACTACTGCATCCTTGAAACCAAAGGTTTCCTTCAATTGCTGTTGGAGTGCAAAACATTCCGCAATCTCGCCTTCGATCAAGATTTTGACTTCGCGTTGTTTCAACGCCTCATTGATGTTGCGGACAACCGTGACACGGCCAATCCCCAGCTTTTCCGCGATTTCGTTCTGGGTCAGGCCTTCGACATAATACATCCACGCAATGCGGATTCGATTGCGGGCGATACGGCCAGTGCTATGGTCCGATTCAACGCTATTGTTCTTGCGAGATGCGGCGCGACCGATCATAATTCCACTTCCGGGTTGCCGCCTTATTTTAGCATAGACGGTAAAAGATACAAAACGTATTCGACGTTCGGTTTTGTACATATTGGTAAGCGCCGATAATTGCGAATCTTTTGCGCTTGCGAGAAGCTGCGGCCGTCGATTTTCAAGAATTTTCTGCCAACTGACACCATTTAAACGAAACATTTGCATTTTGAAAAAGCCTAATGTACATTTCTGAGGCAATACGTTTTAGCTTTGCAAGGGAGGTTGGAATTCAGACGCGGTCGTTTGTGTGCGCTCCCTCGCTTTCACCTCCGCTCCCTGACTTCGCCATCATCCCTTGAAATACCAGTTGCGGGCAGACTGGCCTGATGGCGCGCAACCTTTTCAATACGGGCCATTCAAATGGAGGAACGTTCCTATGCATAAGAAGACTGGAATTCTCACCCGTCGTTCGCTGCTGAAGTCTTCAGCAGCCACGGGTGCGGCACTCGCCACTGGCGGTGTGTCGATGTTCAATATCAACGGCGCATTTGCCGCCATGGTCGATCCAGCAGAAGTGCTGAAGCAGGTCAGCGTCGGCAAGATGGTGAAGAAAGAATACCGCGAGCAGTACAAGCTTGGTGATAACGATGAGCTGTGGGATCCGGCGAAAGACTGGATCCGCACCGCTGACTGGGAAAGCATCCGCAAGGAACATGCCGGCAAGACGGTTCGTTTTGCCGTCGGTGCTGCTGACCGTGAAGCCGCTGCCGATCAGGTTGCGCCTTTTGAAGCCCTGTCCGGCATCAAGATTGACCTTGTGGCCATTCCGGATGACTCCATGTACGACAAGATTGTGGCTGAATTCCTCGGCGGCACTGCTTCCTTCGATGCCGTACAGTACTTCTCACCTTGGCTGGGCGACTTCGGTGCCCAAGGCTTCCTCAAACCGCTTGATGAGTATGTCGCCAAGTGGAAAGTGCCGTTTGAAGATTTCTATCCGACCTATCAGGCCAACTATGGAAACTGGGCCGACAAGGGCGTCCTCGGCCTGCCGTTCGATTGCGATATCCAGCAAGTGCATGTCCGCCCTTCGATTCTCTCAAAAGTTCTCGGTGGCGATGTAGATCGCGTCAAGTCGATTCCGACCTATGATGAAATGATCCGCATCGCGCCGGAACTGAACAAAGTCGAAAAAGGCGTGAACGCCATCGGCATGATGTGCGGCCGCGGCTTCTGGGCCACCTATACCTGGCAGCACATTGCCGCCCAGTATGGCCTCGAACTGTTCAACGACAAGTGGGAACCGACCTTCAACAACGATGCTGGTGTGAAAGGCCTCGAAACCATCGTTGCCCTTTCGAAACATGCCATCGAAGGCGTTGCCGCTGCTGATTGGCCAACCAACCGCGCCGCCTGGCTCGGTGGCCAGGTCGCGTGCAACATCTCGTGGCAGGACTCGGGCACGCAGGCCACACGCGCCGATCAGTCGAAGATTGGTGAAGACGTCCTCACCATTTATGAACCCCGCGTCGCCGGTGGCCGCTATGCGCCACCAAACATTGCTGGTTCTACGAGCAGCGTAGCTGTAACCTCGCCAGAGCCAGAAGCCGCATTCCTCATGTTGGCTTATCTGACAACAGCCTCAATCATGGCCATCAACGAAGCCAACGCCAACGGCGTGGCCCCTGGTTATCAATCGGTGTTGAAGAACGAGAAATTGCGCGCTGTATCGCAGCCTGCAAAAGTCTGGTCTGAAGCCCTTGACTACGCCTGGTGCGCCCCACGCTTGCCGCAGGGCTTCCAGATCGATCAGGAAATCGGCTTCCTCATCAACAAGGTTGTTGTAGGTGAAATGCAGCCGAAAGCCGCACTTGATGAAGCAGCGGTGAAGGTAAAATCTATCATGGAAAAGAACGGCTTCTACAAAGGTGCCGACCCCATGAACTATGCTGCGACCGAACCCGGTTTCTGGATGGGTAAAGGCAAAACAGCTCCGTTTTGATGTAACGACGATGTGGCCGGGGGAAACTCCGGCCACTTTTATTCACTTGCCCGCCCTCAGTGGGCCCCAGTGGGAACGAGTTCGCAATGTCCGCCACAACACTTCCCATTCGCCGACGTTCCGCCGGAATGCGCAAGGCCTTTCCCTATTTCCTTGTCGCTCCCGCTGTCATTTATCTTCTCGGCATCACGCTTTGGCCCGGCATCTATGCGGTGTATCGCTCGTTCTACATGGGCAAATTCAAGCTCGAATGGGTCGGCCTGCAAAACTACCGCGAGTTGCTCGTGGACAATGCATTCTGGGTGTCCGTTTGGAATACGCTGTTTCTCGGCTCCATTACGCTCGCAATTGAATTTGTCATCGCGATGACGCTGGCCGCTTTCGTCTATCGCAGCGGCTGGGCCCGCAGCTGGCGCATCCTTTTCACGCTGCCCATGTTGTTCATGCCGTCCGCCGTGTCATACCTGTGGAAACTTTTGTTCAATGATGGCCGCGTCATCGCCGATCTTATCCGCCGCGCAGGGTTTGATGTTGGCAACATCGACTGGATGAGTTCCATCTTTAACGCGCGCTTTGTTCTCGTCGTCACCGACGTGTGGCAATGGACGCCGTTTCTCTTCATTATTTTTGTTGCGGGCTTGCAAGGCCAGGACAAGGAAATCGAGGAAGCCGCACGGCTGGATGGCGCATCCTGGCGCAACATCTTCTTCAGCATTTCCTTGCCCATGATGCAGCCCGTCATAGCCATTGCGCTTGTCTTGCGCGGCGTTGACATTCTCAACAATCTTGCTGCCGTGAACATCATAACCCAAGGAACACCGGGCGGGGCCACAGAAACCCTGAGCTACTTTATCTATCGCACGGCATTCAGAAGCTTCGAGCAGGGGTATGCATCAGCGGCATCAGTGCTTGTCCTGATCGTCACAATCATTATGGCGCAGACGCTGGTGCGCCGCTTCTTCAAGTCAGGAACAGACGCGTGATGGTTTCTGGGAGTGCACTGCAATGAGTAAAAAAAGCGAACGGTCCGTCACAGGGCTGATTATCCTGACACTCTGGGGAGCAATTTGCTTACTGCCAATCCTCTATTTCGCTACCATCGCTTTGCGCCCGCGCAATGAAATCATCGCCCCAGCACCCATCTATTTCCCGACCATCTCCATGGAAACCTGGGCCAAGATTTTCGCCGAATGGCCCATCGGCAACTACTTCATGAATTCAATGCTTGCCGTTTCCGGCAGTGTGTTCGTCTGTCTTCTGCTCGGCATCCCTGCGGCCTATGCGCTGGCCCGCTATGATTTCAAGGGCCGCGAAGACATCGGGTTTTACATCTTGTCGACCAAATTCATGGCACCCGCCGCCGTGGCTATTCCCATTTTTGTCTTGTTCGGGCAGCTCAAGTTGCTCGATACGGTTTGGGCCTTGATGCTGGTCTATGCGGCCATGAACCTGTCGATCGTTGTGTGGATCATCCGCAGTTACATGGTGGATATTCCTCCCGCCATCGAAGATGCTGCCCGCACCGATGGCGCATCAGATCTGCGCATCCTCTGGGAAATCATCATCCCCATGTGCTTGCCGGGTATTATCACGGCAGCTGTGATCGCCGCGATTTTCGCCATGAATGAGTACTTGTTCACGCTCATCATCGCTTCGAAAAATGCCTATCCCTTGTCGGTGGCGTTGGCCAACTTCTCGGGTGGATCTGACGGCATCATCTACAATGCAATTGCACTCGTCGGCTTCCTCGCTTTTTTCCCGGCTTTGCTCCTTGTTATCCTAATCCAGAATCATCTCTCACGGGGCTTGACCATGGGGGCCGTAAAAGGGTGAAATGGCAATATGAGCCAAGCATCTGTCCTCAGTCATAATTCACTTGCTGCCCATGGTGTCTGCATGGCTGCAGGCGTTCGCGACGGCTTGCGGGCCACGCAATTTTATGCCCGCGATCTGGCCCATGCCGATGGCAAACAAGCCGCGCCTTTCCTGTCGCGGCTGGTCGGGCGACTGGCGCGACTGACCGATGATTTCATGACTTGGGGTTCGCGTCATCTCATTGCCCTGCTCTTGCCCAGCTGGCGCAGCATGCCTTCGCCTTTTGCTCCTGGTGTCATTCACGATGTCGCTACGGCCATCAGCCGCAACAGTTTCAGGCACAATCCACGATTCAATGCCTATTTCTTTCGGGCCGCCAACCACATTCTTGAGCGCTTTTGCGACCAGCCCAATCTTGTGTTGGAACACCGCGTCGATGCGGCACGGCGTCACTTGGCGGCGCTCGATTCAGGCGATGCCAATGCTTCTGAATTTCTCGCCCGCACCTTGATTGCGTTGGCACGGCATGGCGCTGTGGCCCGTACGGGAGACATCAAGCCCGGCCATCAATTCTTTGCAGCCGTTGATGCCAATGTTGCAGTGTTCGCCATTGCCGCCGTAGCCCTTTTGTTCGCGGCAGAGGGCAAGCCCAGCGATGCCATGGACGAGGACGAATTCTTCGAGGTGACAGGCGCATTGATTGGCCCCCGCCTTCCTGCCATCGCTGCCTATGTAGAAACCACCGATGAAAAGGGTCTGGCCCGCGAACTCAACGCCATCAGGGCGATGTATTGATCAGCCCTTGGTTTTCTGGCTCTTCATGAAATTGAGGGTGTGGTCGAAGTCAATCACACCAGCTTGTGATCCAAGTCCGGTGGCATTGAGGGCTGACGTTGCCTGAGCCATCTTGACGCAAGTTTCCGCGTCAAAGCCCTTCACCAGTCCCACGGCAAAGCCGGCATTGAACGCATCACCACAGCCGCAGGTGCATTTGACGTTGATATCGAAGGCTGGAATTTTGAATTTTACACCGTCAGCGGCGTGATAATAGGCCCCATCACCGCCCATGGTGAAAACACATGTTTTGACGCCAAGGTCAAAGAACGCCTTGGCCGTATCCTCGGGCGTGGTGCGCTCGGTCAGGGCCATGGCCTCTTCAATCGACGGCATGAAGTAATCCGTGTAGGGGAGAATATCGCCAACGGCCTTCATGTCTTTGGGTGAAGCGGCAAACACATCTGCTGTTGTCGTGACACCTGCCGCCTTTGCCGCTTTCATGACTTTTGCGTTTTGACCCTTGTCCATGGCGTCCATGAGACCAACGCCGCCCACATGAAAAACCGTGGTGTCAGTGGCGCGGGAGAACATGCTCTCATCAATGAAGAAATTACCCGTCGCACCCTTCATGTGCAATGCGGGGCGAGACCCATCAGCACGCGTTGTGACAATCGATGATGACGTTTTCCAACCAGGCTTGTGTTGTACACCCCAGGTGTCGACACCGAAATGTTGCAGCCGCTGCACCACCCAGTCGCCCATCAGGTCTTCACCCACACCAGCAAGTGCCAGAGTTTTCAGGCCCATTTTTGCTGCTGCAATGGAAGCCGTACCGCCAGCGCCAGAGACAGCGAGTGTCAGTTCATCGATGAACACTGTTCCGCCACCAGGAGGCACCTCGGTGAAGGGCCAACCCAGGCAGTCAAAGGTGTAGAAGCCCATGGAGACGTAGTCGTAGCGCGGCATTTTCCCCTCTTCTCCCACTCCATTTATGCCAGCATCAGTGCCGGTTCTTCTATCAGCTGTTTGAACACTGACAAGAGTTGCGCACCTAGCGCTCCATCAACGGCGCGATGATCGCAGGATAGCGTGCATTTCATGATGGTTTTCAATACTGGTTTGCGGTCGACAGGCACAAATTGCTCAATGCCAGCCCCAACGGCAAGAATGGTAGCGTGGGGCGGGTTGATGATGGCGGAAAACTCTTCGATGCCGAACATGCCGAGATTTGAAACAGCTGTCGTGCCGCCCTGATATTCTTCGGGTTTGAGTTTCTTGGCGCGTGCGCGGGTGGCCAAGTCTTTCATTTCGATGGAGATCTGCGACAGTGTCTTGGCATGAGCCGAACGCACAACCGGTGTGAACAGGCCGCCCTCAACTGACACTGCAACACCGACATCGCTGGCTGTGTGCTGCAAGATGCCATCATCACTCCAAGTGACATTGGCCGATGGTGCGCGTTGCAACGCCACCGCCAGTGCCTTGATCACGAAGTCATTGACCGAGAGTTTCCACAGGGGATTTTTCTCTGCGTCGCGCGGCGCATGGTTATTCAGCCGTTCACGCACGGCCAGAACCTCATCAAGCACACAGGATACGCTGAGATAAAAATGCGGAATAGTTTGCTTCGACTGCACCAGCCGCTGCGCAATGATGCGGCGCATGCCGTCGAGGGGCTTCAGCGAATAACTGCCTTCGGCATAATTTGTACTGACTGCGGATAATGGCGTTGCCGCAGATTGTGGTGCGGCTGTCGTGGCAACAGGCTTTGAGCTTTCGACATCGCTTGCAACAATGCGCCCATGGGGGCCGGAGCCATTGATGGTTGCGAGATTTATGTTCTTTTGTTTGGCCAAACGGCGGGCCAAGGGTGTGGCTCGCAATTTCCCGTCATTCCCGCGCAAGCGGGAATCCATACTTTCAATAACCTCGCCTGTCGCTCGCTGGGTCCCGACCTTCGCCGGGATGATGGTTGCAGGAGTAGAGATTGGTTTGATGGAGTCCAGCGTTTCACCCACCGCCAGAATATGGGCCACCGCACTGCCCACCGGAATATCCACACCCGTCGCTGCGAGTCCGCGCACAATGCCGTCGCTGGGTGCTTCGATTTCCATGGCTGACTTGTCGGTTTCGATTTCGAAGAGCACTTGTCCCTTCTTCACCGTATCGCCGTCTTTGACATGCCACAGGTTCACCTTGCCGGTGGCCATATCCATGTCGACCTTGGGGAGAATGACTTCAGTGGCCATTGCTTAAATCCGTCCACGCACCAGATTGCGAATTCCTTCAGCAATCGTATCAGCCTGCGGCACCACTGTCTTTTCGAGAATGGGAGAATAGGGAATGGGCGTTTCCATGCCGCCCATGCGCAGGATCGGCGCATCGAGATAATCAAAGGCTTCGCTTTCAGCTATTGCTGCAGAAATTTCCGCACCCATGCCCAGCGTCTTCACGCCTTCATAGACGCATGCGAGACGTGTTGTTTTTTTCACGCTCTCGATGATGGTGGGCATGTCAAGCGGCCGCAGCGTGAGAAGATCAACGATCTCGCAATCAATACCTTCCTGCGCCAAAACTTCGGCGGCTTCCATGGACCGATGCATCATGATGGAAGAGGCCACAATGGTCACGTCCTTGCCGGGACGCCGGATCACTGCCTTGCCAATCGGTGTCCGCACCATGCCCTCGGGTACGTCGCCCTTGATCTTGTAGAGCAACTTGTGTTCGAAAATGAAAACCGGATCGGGATCATCCAGGGCCGCCAGCAACAGGCCCTTGGCATCAGCCGGTGTGGATGGCTGCAACACCTTGATGCCGGGCACATGGGCAAGCCAGGCTTCCAATGACTGTGAATGTTGGGCCGCAGCACCTGTGCCGGAACCACAGGGCCCACGGAACACCACGGGTACAGACGTCTTGCCACCAAACATGAATCGGATTTTCGCCGCCTGATTGACGATCTGCTCCATGGCAAGTGTCATGAAATCCGAGAACTGAAATTCGTAGACGGGTCGCGCGCCTGCAAGGGCCGCACCAACGGCTACACCTGCACCACCCAACTCGGCGATGGGTGTATCGATGACGCGGTCTTCACCGAAGCGGTGAACGAGGTCGCCGGTGACACCAAAGGCACCGCCGTAAACGCCAATGTCCTCGCCCATGATGAAGACGCGGGCGTCAGATTCCATGGCCTGGGCGAGGCCTTCCTGAATGGCTTGGGCAAAGGACAGCTCTCTCATGATGCGACCGGTGTGTAAACTTCAGACTCAATGTCTATATGTGTGGGCTTGGTACCGTTCTGGGCGAAGGTGATGGCGTCGGCAATCTCTTGCGTCGTTGCAGTGTCTACTGCTTCAGCTTCAGCTTGGCTCAGAATGTTGTTGTCGATCAATTCCTGCACAAATGCTGGAATGGGATCGCGGGCCTTCCACATTTCGATTTCTTCCTTGGTGCGATAGCGATTGCGATCGGAGCGTGAGTGGCCCTTGGTGCGATAGGTCTTGCATTCGACCAGTGATGGACCTTCACCACGTCGCGCACGTGCTATCGCTTCATCCACGGCTTCGGCGACTTCAGCAATCGCATTTCCATCCACAACAACGCCCGGCATGTTGTAGCCAACAGCGCGGGTGGCCACATCCTTCACCGACATGGAGCGTTCCGAAGAAACCGACATGCCGTACTGATTGTTCTCGCACACATAAACCACGGGCAACTTCCACACCGCAGCCATATTGAGAGCTTCATGGAATGCGCCTTCGTTGCTGGCACCATCGCCGAAGAAACACACCACCGCGTCATCGCGTTTCATTTGCTTGATGCCCATGGCCGCACCTGCTGCGATGGGAATGCCACCGCCAACGATGCCGTTGGCCCCGAGGTTGCCTGTCGACATATCAGCAATATGCATGGATCCGCCGCGGCCGCGGCAATAGCCTTCTTCCATGCCCAAGAATTCCGCGAACATGTATTTCGCTTCCGCACCTTTGCCGATGCAGTGGCCATGGCCGCGATGGGTGGACGTAATGTAATCTGTCTTGCGCAACATCATGGTGGCGCCGACGGCTGAGGCTTCCTGGCCCACGGACAAATGCATGGTACCGTAGGACAACCCGCGCTGGTACAGATCTTCGGCACCTTCTTCGAATTTGCGAATGATATACATCTTGCGCAATGCTTCGCGCAGTTCATCCTTGCTGTATTTCATATAAAATGGCCGGACATTTTTTCCGGCCTTGCTGGGAGACTTCGTCATGTTTATCCTTTTGCCAGCATCTCATCCTGACGCTTGCGCAGTTGGGAAATCTTGGCGTTGGCATCGATGGCCACATTGTTGACCGTCAGCAATTCGCCTTTGCGGATCGGTTTCGTCACCTTGCCACCATCGAGCACACCACACGGCACAGCGTGATCGCGTTTGGCATCACCAACCGTCATGATCCAGGCGCGGTACGTATATTCGCCGATGGCATCGAGCTTGTCGCCGACCTTCAAATCCTTCTTGGCAACTGCACAAACTTCCGACACGGGGCGATCCAGCGGCTGCATGTCGGCGGTTTTGTAAAGTACTGCGCGCGCGCAGGATGACGGCACTTCGAGTGATGTCAGGTGGTAAGGGCGGATGAATGTGAAATAGGGACCCTTGCCCATTTTCAAATCACTGAGACGTTCATGGATGCGCTCGTGCGGCGCTTTGGCCACGACAAACACACCGGGGGCCACGCCCTTGCCGATGGAATAGTCAACAACGCCGGACCGTGACAGCAATCCGCCATCCTTTTTCGGAATGAGTGCTGTCGCCAGTTCTTCGCGCGTGGCGGCAGGTCCGTGCATGCCAGCAATATCTGGCACCAATCCAGTTGCGTTGGAAATCGCCGCCATCTCCACCATGGTCTTGGAACCATCAACAAATTCCACCAGCATGCGGGGATTCATGTTCCGGCGCTTGGCTTCGTCCATGTAGGCATCAGGTGTCGCATCGATGTTGAGCGGATTGTTCTTGCCCTTCCCGGCAGCGACAATTTCGTAACCTTGAGCCGCCACGAAGTTGATGATCTCCATGCAGGAGGATGGCTCATCGCCTGCGCCCAACGTGTAGACAACACCGAGACGCTTGGCTTCGTGCTTCAACAATGCACCGATGGTGACATCCGCTTCGACATTCATCATCACCAGATGTTTGCCGTGTTCCATGGCGACCATGCCGATTTCGGCGCCCACACCGGGGCGGCCCGTGGCGTCGATCACCACATCAATGTGATTGCTCTTGCAGACGGCAATGGCATCGCCAGACAACGCCGCTTTGCCACTTTCAATCAGGGCATCAATTTTCGCAGTCGTATCAGCTTCGGCATAATCCTCACGCCCTGCAATGCGCATCGCCTTGGCGGCGGCTTGGGTATTGATCTCCGCAATCGCGGCAACCGTGATGCCAGGCATGAAACGGCATTGCGTGACAATGTCGGTGCCCATTTCACCAGAACCAATGAGACCAATGCGAATGGGACGACCCAATTCTTCTTGTCGTCTCGCAAGATCCACAGCCAGACCCGTCAACGGGTTCACAAAGTTTGTCACCGTGTATGCCTCTGACTTTCCATGAGTGTGTTCATATAGATACTTTTATACTTTCAGATGTCAATATGTATTGTTGCAGAATTTCAGGATTAACCATTGAAACTGTAGCTTATTACTGCATATCGCAGTTTTTCTGCAGTCTGGACCGGCAAATCGGTCATAAAATGCGGGAGGTTTGCGCAATCGTTCTGTGACTTATGCTTTCATTATTCCAAAAATGTTGCATTTGAAACTGTGGCGTATATGGATATACAGAAAATGGGAAACGCAGGGTAGGCTTATGGCTAACATCAATCTTCATGGAATCACACGATCCTGGGGCAGTTTCGTGGGTGTGGATGACATTGACCTTGAGATCAAGGACAAGGAATTCATGGTGTTTCTCGGCCCGTCGGGCTGCGGCAAGACGACCACCATGCGCATGATTGCGGGGCTGGAAGAACCAACAGCGGGAAAAATCAGCATCGACAGTGAAGATGTGACGGATGTCGACGCGCGTGACCGCGACGTCGCCATGGTATTCCAGTCCTATGCCCTCTATCCCAATATGTCGATCTATGAAAACATCCGCTTTCCCTTGCGGATGCGCGGTGTAGCCAAAGAGCAGCACGATACATTGGTGCGCAAAGCGGCAGAGATGGTGGAACTGGGTGATCTCCTGGATCGCAAGCCCAAGGCGCTGTCGGGCGGACAACGGCAACGGGCCGCTCTGGCGCGTGCCATTGTGCGGCAACCGAAAATTTTCCTCATGGACGAGCCGCTGTCGAACCTGGATGCGAAATTACGATTGTCGATGCGTGGGCAATTGAAACATATCCAACGGCAACTGCAGACGACCACTGTCTATGTGACCCATGACCAGATCGAAGCCATGACGCTGGCAGACCGCATTGCTGTCATGAACAAGGGCAAGATCCAACAGCTGGGTACGCCGGATGAGGTCTACAACGATCCTGCAAATATTTTTGTGGCGGGGTTCATCGGATCTCCGCCCATGAATCTCATCAAGGGATCGCTGGAGCGCGGCGTTTTCAGCGGTGCCAACACCCGGGTCAGCGGCCTTGGCAAAGACAGCCACGGGAATGTCACGTTGGGCATTCGGCCGGAAGACATGGAAATCTGCCCTGCCAAGGGAAGCGACATTTCATCCAAGCTCTATTCACTCGAACCCACTGGCGACCAGACTTTGGTCACATCGTGGGCGGGGGAACAGTTGGTCGTTGCACGGGGACCGCGCACATTCCGCCAAGCCGTCGACACGCCCATTTCGTTCAAGTTCCTGCGCGACCGGATTTACCTGTTTGACGGCGAGACCGGCAATCGCTTGCGCTACTGAGGTGTTGACTTGGCTTCGGTGCCTTGTTCGATGCTATGTGCAATTGTCGATGGCCCGAAACCCGATCCCAAACTGAATGGCTTCGAAGGGGGTTAAAAGCCAATTTAGAGCCGTGTTTAAACAGTGCGTCAATCATCCCCAAAACGGTGGACGCTCTTTAGGTGAAAATGGTCATCTGAAAACCCTTTTTGATAATTCGCTGCTTTATGGCAGTGTCTAAGCGAAATCGGCATGAACTTCGCACGCACCAAAAAAGACGGATTTGTTCTGATCGCCGTGATCTGGCTTGCAGGCCTGATCGCAGCCGCTGCAACAGGGTTGGCTCTAAAGGTGCGCGTGGACACATTGGCCACCGCGAATGTCATTCACAATTCGCAAGCTGAACTGATTGCGGATGGTGTTGCAAAGTTGGTGGCGTTGCGTCTGGCAGGCGAACAGCCTTTGCGTGCCAATGGCTCGCCTTCCCTTTGTCGCTGGAGCACTGCGGCCACTGTTGACATTCGTGTGCAGGACCAGGCCGGATTGATCGATCTGAACACAACCGATGCTGCCTTTTTTGAAGGGGTATTCAAAAAGCTGGGCGCAGCGACTGAATTTGCTCATTCTTTGAGCTCCGCACTTCAGGACTTTCGCGATTTAGACAGTTTGAACACCGAAGGCCTAGCGGAACCGCAGACCTATCCTGGACAGAGATTCGGCCCGAAGAATGCGCCCTTTCAGGCGATCGAAGAACTTGCCCAGTTGCCAGACATGACTGACCAGCTCTATCGCGCCATATTGCCCGTGGTCACCGTTCACGCCGCACAACCCGGAGTCGATCAATTCACTGCACCCGACATTTTGCGCAAGATGTTTGGCGAGATCACCCCAGGTGAATTCACAGGTGAGCTGAAAGATCGTTCTGGCCCACCTCAAGGCAAAATTTTTGGCCTGGATATCCGGGTCAAAACCAACAGTGGCGGTCGTTACAGGAGGTACGCCATCGTTTCTATGGTCCGACAACCTGAGCGCCCCTTTGCGATTATGGCGTGGCAAAACAGACTGGATTGGAATGAAGAACCCCCGCAAGACACTTCAATTCCCCCCTGCTTCAATTGAAAACCGGTTCAATAATGCGCCTTCACAGTTTCGGCAGAGACCGACTTCTTCGATATTGACATTACAACACAGAACAACACAGAGTTTTTCCACAGCTGAAAATTGTGTTTGCGTAAACTGATGATTGGTAGAAACCTATCGAAAAATTGCAACTGATCCAGTTGCGTCGCGGCAGGTGGGGCAATTGGTGTTGGTTGAGGGTATCTTTATCTTGGGGATGATGACACTGCTTACGGCGGTCTCTGTAATTGATGCGCGTCGGCAGATCATACCTAACTACGCAGTTGGCGCATTGCTTGCAGGCGGACTACTTCAAAGCCATGTTTTGGGCGTGATCTCGCCTGTTCAAGCACTCGCAGGAGCCCTGACTGGCGGTCTGGTGTTCTATATCGCAAAAGAGAGCTACCGGCTGCTGCGGAACGTCGACGGGTTGGGCATGGGGGATGTGAAGTTCATGGTTGCTGCAGGCAGCTGGGTCGGTCTGCAAGGAATTCCAATTCTGGTTTTGCTTGCAACAGTGTCGGCCTTGCTGATGATTTCGACCATTCACTTGACGGTTGGCGGGCTGACCCAGCATACTCGCATAGCTTTTGGGCCGCACTTGTCCACCGCGCTGTTTGCTACCTGGTTTTGCCTTCTGTTGGGATACATCTGAATGACATTGCGGGAGAAGCGCGCCTACCTGCGCCATGAGGCGGGGTTCACGCTCATGGAGCTGCTGGTGGTTCTTGGCATCATCGCACTTTTGGCTGCAATCGTGGCACCACAGGTGATGCGCTATTTAGGTGACGCGCGCAGCAAGACAGCTGTCGCGCAGCTTAAGAATATTGAAGGCAGCATCGAACTCTACTATCTGGATAATGGTACTTATCCTTTGGCCGACACAGGACTGAGTGCTCTTGTCGAAGCGCAAGCCAACGTGCCGAACTGGCGAGGACCGTATCTCAAAAAGCGCGACGCTCTGCTTGATCCATGGGGCAGACCCTATGTTTACCGTTTTCCCGGCGAGCATGGCACTTATGATGTTTTCTCGTTTGGTCGCGATGGCAAAGAAAGCGGCGAAGGAGAAGATCGTGATCTCTTCAACTGGTAGCGCTCTACCTGTTCTGTAGCGTAACGACGAGGTCACGCCACGCATCGTTTTTGCCTTTCGAATAAGTGAGGCTGATTTCGATCTTCTCCGGCAGAGTCCCGACATCGTGCCATGTGTTGTGCCAAACCTCAGGCTGACCCGCATATTTTGCACCAAAGTACCGGAACGTCAGTTCGTTTACATCGTGCAGCAGAACCGTTTGACGCCGCCAACTTTCATTTGGATGTTGCCGTAGTGCGGTTGCTGATAGCACCAGAGTTTCTCTGGCTTTGTCATGCGCATATTCCATGCGGAACAGGCCGCCCATCGCAACCAAGTCATTTTGAAGTGTAACAAATTTGACGCTGGATGCTGTACCTGAAAAATCGAGACCCGGTTGACCATTATCGGCAAAAACAAAAAGCAGCCTGGCATCTGACAAGGTGTCGTGGATCGAACGCCTTGCCACATTCTGAGCAGATCGGTTGTCAATACTTTGTTCGACGCGTCTGATCTCTGACATGCTGGAGATAGCCATCACCGAGAATACCGACATGATTGACAATAACGCGAGCGAGACAAGCATCTCGATCAGCGTAAACCCTTCATTGTCCCGTGACATCAGCAAGTACAATCGTCTCTAGGATGGCGCCCCCCAGTGTCGCCCGCACCAGAACAGGTTTCATTCTTGACCAAGCAAGTTCCTCTGATGTGAGATTGCGGACCTCGAACGTCACATCCCCGCTGCCCACCTGCCCCGACGTGTAACCTGCTACCGCTGCCCGCAAGGTCTCTGCTTGTTGTCGTCTTTGCTCGACGGAATTGGTTCGCGACGCGGAGTTGCTGAGCAACTGCAGGCCGGTGATGACAACCAGTGACAAGATGGCGAAGGAGACAAGAAGTTCAACGAGCATGAAACCCGCTTCCGAGGAGTCGGCGCTCACTTGGTTGCATCCTTCTGGATGACAACTGAACCAGTACTGCCCATCACGACAATTATCCCGGTCTGGCCGTCTTGCTGGACTGCAATCTTTGCCCCAGACGACGATCCGTCTGGAAAGAACAGCACAGATCCCTGCTTTCCCTCGATCACCACATCGATACTTGCAGATCTCACCTTCAAAACTCCCATGTCAATTGAGACAAGACGGTTGGCCTGGACAGCTTTCAAACGTGCACTCTGCAGCAGGGCGGTGATCTCTTGCAAGGATTGTTCAACAGGCACAGGGGGCGCATTGCCCCCCAAGAATGGCATGCTGATACCAAATACCAATGCCAGAACTGCCAGAACCACTAGCATTTCAGCGATCGTGAAGCCATCATTGCTCTTCACAATGCACCTGCCACATCATTGATACTCATGATCGCACGCATCACGCTCACGATCAGCCCGCCAATCAGGAGGCCAAGTCCAATGGTCAGTGCGGGTGTCAGGATAGTCAGGAAACGGTCAATACGGTGCCCTACATCCGTTTCAGTCCGTTTTGCCAGATGCAAAAGAAGTTCTGGAACTTGATTGGTCTCCTCTCCAACAGCAACAAGAGCAGATGCAGACTCATCAATGACGCGCACATGCGACAACGCTTTGACCAAGGACTTCCCAGTCATCACCGCTTCTGCTGCCTTATGCAAGTCGGTTGCTACAGGTTTGCTTTTTACAGCTGCTGCCGTCAGTTGAACTGCACGCTGGACTGGCACCTTGTTCTTGAGAAGTGAGCCAAGCGTCCTGAAAATGCGCGCAGCCTCCATGTCCTTTCCTAAACGACTGGTCAGCATAATGTGACTATATGGAACAGAGTTTTGCGACACAGCCATAACAGTGATCAAGACCAGAACAAGAAGTAGTCCGGTCAACGACTCGCCAGCATGTTCTTGAAACAACGTTTGCGCAGCTATCAAAAATCGGAACATGAGCGGTAGCTCTACGCCGGATTGCGTCAGAAGCGGAGCAACAGCTGGTATCAGAACCGTCGCAATAATCGCTAGTGAGACGAGCGCCATGACAATCAAAATACTCGGATAGACAAGTGCGGATATGATGCGCTGGCGCATCTGCAGCCGATTTTCTAGAAGCCCGGACAATTCATCAAGTGAGTCAGTGATCGTAGCGGTTTGTTCGCCTGCCGAAACCAGACCTGCCTCGTCGGGAGAAAATCCAGCGCTGCTGGCACTCAGCGCATCTGACAAACTACTTCCAGAAATGATGGCTTCGTGAGCGTTCTTGGCAACTTTTGCAATCCATCGCCCCTGTTTTCCATTTGACAAGATGAAGAGTGCCCTGTCGATCGGAACACGTGCAGCAACTAGGGCATGGAGCGAACGGGAAAATTGTGCCCGATGCGCAAGCGAAGCTTTCTTGCGGCCGATGTCACTGCGGAGGATTTCTGCGAAGCGGCCCTTTTCTGTCGCGGGCGTTGCCTGAAAAATATGAAGGCCACTCTGGTTTAACTGTGCCACGATATCACGTTCGTCCACACCCTCGAGTGTACCCGAGACCAATTTACCGTCTCTGTCATAGGCGCTGTAGGAGAACTTCATCGCGCTGTTGTGCCTCCAAGAACGCGATGTACCTCTTCAAGTGATGTCACGCCAGCCTGCACCAAAGTGAGAGCGTGCGCCTCAATTTCAAGGAAACCTGATTGTCGAGCCTTTTCGAGGAGATCGGCTGTGGTTCCTGTTCCGCCCATGGAGGAGCGGAGTTCATCTGTGAATTCCAGAATTTCATAAGTCACGGTTCGACCGTTGTAGCCGGTTCCGTGGCAGGACTCGCAACCGTTTGCTGTAAAGGTCGGTCCGCTGTCCACGTGCTCAGCGCCTGAAACATGTGATGAAACGGGCGTCTTGCATGTGTCACACAGCTTCCGGAGCAAGCGCTGTGCGACAATACCGCGAAGACACGAAGATAAGAGGTAAGGTTCGATTCCCATATCGAGCAGCCGGGTTATTGATTCGGTTGCTGAGTTCGTATGAAGTGTTGAAAGAACGAGGTGACCGGTCAGCGAAGCCTGAATTGCGATGCGCGCTGTTTCCAAGTCGCGCATTTCACCGATGAGTACAATGTCCGGATCCTGTCTGAGTATCGACCGCAAGACTTCTGCAAATCCCAAACCGATTTGTGGTTTGACATTGATTTGATTGACCCCCGCGAGATGATACTCGACTGGATCTTCGACTGTGAAAACCTTTGCGTAAATGCGGTTCAGCGCGTGCAATGCTGCATACAGTGTTGTGGTTTTCCCGCTTCCGGTAGGTCCGGTAACCAGTACTATGCCATTGGGAGAATTGCACAACCGTAATAATAACTCCGCAGCGTTTGAGCAGTAACCGAGTGCGGCGAAGTTCAGCGGCAAATCCTGCTTGTCCAGGATACGCATGGTCACTGTCTCGCCGTAAATCGTCGGAGTCGTTGCAACTCGCAGGTCAATGCTGCGGCCACGGACAGGGAGCCGGATCCTGCCATCTTGTGGCAGACGATTTTCCGCAATATTGAGCTTTGCCAGGACCTTGATCCGGGACACAAGACCAGACTCGGCCTGTTTGGGTAACATCTCAGCAACTTGCAGAACCCCATCAATACGAAAGCGCACGCGAACTTGATCTTCGAGTGGTTCAACGTGGATGTCGGACGCCTTCTGCGCGGTTGCAGCACTGATCAGGCGATTCAGGAGCTTGATGGTTGGCGCTTCACGGGCAATGTCTTTTAACCGTTCAATATCTTCTTCATGCGCCTCATGCAGTTCAACGTCCTTGGTTGGTTCTTCGCCTAGCAACTTTAGAAAGCAGGTGTTGACATCACTGGCGGTCGCGACTTTGGTGGTAACGGTCTTGCCAAGCGTGAATCTCAGCGCGTTGATGGGATCAACATCAAAAGGACGAGCAGTCGCAATTTCCAACTCACGCTCTGTGACCGAAAGTGGCACTATGCCGCTGTTCTTGAAAAATTCTCGAGGAACCTGTCCGGTGTCAAATTCATCGGCAAAATAAAGCACATGCGCGCGCTCCAATCCGAGAAACCTGGCCTCGGCGTCAGCGAGTTGCTGTTCTGGTAGCAAACCGAGTTCGAGCAGAATGACGTCCACCGCCTGGCCGGACGTGCTGTGGGCTATGCGCACACGATTAGCACTGGCCCTGTCCAGAACACCTGATTGTTCCAGATAGTCAAGGAAAGCCAATGATGGCTCGGTGGTGCTGCCCAAGTTAACTGGCGGTTCGCCGATTATATGCTCCTTCATGAACCCAAGCACCTACAAAACATGTGCAAAGCCGACAAAAACGCTTGCATGTGCTCTAGCGTTACCTGATTTCTGGGTGGAAATCTAAAGTTGCGAGTAGCTTATTCACAGGCAGGTTGGGCCGAATGAGGACAGTTTGGCATTGGTTGACTAATCAGCTCGCGGTCCTCTTCCCGCCTGCTGACAGTGCGGAGCTTGTCCGGGGAAAGGATGTAAGTACCGAGCTGCGGATTAGTCGAGATCGCATCGATCTCTATAGCACATCGTCTCCCTTGGCACCTTCAAAGACACATAGACACTTACAGCAGTTTGAAAGTCTTGATGCTTTTGCGAGACTTGGGGCAGGCAAGAAGCAATTGGTCGTCTGTTTTGATGAAGCAGTTTATTTCATGCGTGAGGTCTCACTCCCTCAGTCAGCATTCAGGAGAATTGAAAAGATCCTCTCCCTGGATTTAGGCCGGTTGATCCACCTTTCGACAAACGAACTGTTCACGGGATGGACGCCGTTGATTTTCAACGAATCCGGCAAGTGCGTGGTGCTACAAGTTGTCATTAGGCGGGCCGATGTTCATGCTGTCTTGAACGCTGCAAAGCAAGCTGGGAGCCGTGTGGTCGCATTTGCCTTTCGGAGAGAAGATGGAACGCCCCTTCCGATTGCACTCGAGCCAGATGGCCGGGTCTTTGGAGAGCGTTCGCGGTTGTTTTGGAATAGAGTGGCAACGTGCGCAGCAATGCTTTGTCTGACATCTGCTACAACACTGACAGCGCATGCATTCTGGAAGCAATCGCAATTAATTGAGCAGTTTGTGGCGGAAACTGTGCTCGTACAAGAAGGCGCGCGCGTGGTGCGCTCGAAAATCGATGCTCTCAAATTGCAACATGCACGCGCAGAGTCCATTTCCGCTTTAAGGAAGCAATCCATAGACCCACTCGAATTGTGGACTAACCTGACTGAACATTTTCCTGAGCAGGCATGGGTGCAGAACCTTCAGATCAGTCGGTCTGGTGTCAAAGTAGACGGTTTTGCCACCGATGCTGAAGTCCTTATCAAGACACTTGAGGCTTTGCCACGCTTTAAAGCCGTCAAGTTTTCTGCCCCGGTGTTTCGTGATCCTATGCTGGATAAAATGCGCTTTTCACTTACAGCCGAATTGGAACAATGAACGGATGTTACTTGGCTTGAAGAGAGTGCTCGTGTTGGCGTTGATCGTCCTGCCCGCCCTTGTGCTCATGGCTTTGCTGCGAAATGCCTATTTTCAACGTGAAGAGGTACTGCTCGAGCTGATTGACAAGTACGACCGGTTACGATCAGTTTCGGAACTGAAGCTAGAACAACTCGGCAAACACCTCGCACAACCTGAATTGGAGACAGTATTTCTTTCAGGCGCGTCGAGCTCAGTCATCACATCTGACTTGCAATCCAAACTCAGGGCAGTGGCCGCACAGAACAATGTCGAGGTGATACAAGCAAGCGAGTTAACTTTTGCAGTGTCCGAAGATGGATTGAAGAAACTCGGTGTTCGGTTGGAAATGGTTGGTGGCGTGCAAGGTGTCGCTGCCGTTCTAAAAGCAATCAGGTCATATGTTCCAATACTCTATGCAGATAATGTTACCATGCGTTCAAATGAAATTCCTGGCCAGCTGACACAAACGGAGCCTCCCATTTCCCTTGGCATTGACGTTTGGGGTGTATCCGAAAACACTGTGGATGGCGCGTCACAATGAATACAGCGCTCTCCAAACTACTCGCACTCATGCTGTTTACATCAAGCGCAGTCGCGTTGTTTTCGATCTACACCCGTTTTGCTGTGCCGCACATTGAGCCCTCAGCCAGACCCATTCTGAGTTGGGATCCAGCGATCGAGCTTCATAAGTCGTCAGCGACTTTAGCAGACATCAAACCGGATCGTTTCTCAGTTTTAACTGCCAAGCCGCTGTTCAGCCCGACGCGCCAACCATTCACACCGCCGCCAAGCCCTGCACAACCAGTCGCTGTTGTTGAGCCAGTCGCTGTGGTGCCACCCTCCCCGCCAGCACCACCCGTCGAGCCGATGTTCGACGTGGGCCTGATAGCCATGAAGGGCACCAAGCAACAGGATGGGCAATGGCAAGCGCTGATCACTTCGCCACAATCTCCGGAAGGCGACTGGTTATCTGTTGGTGAAGCGATATCGGGTTGGAAAATTCAACTTATTTCTCCAAATGACGCGATCCTGGCCCAGCACGAGCATGTTCACACGTTACAACTATATGTGGACAATCGAAAAGTCGGGCTGGGAAGTGGGGGAGCGAGCCAGTAGCGTTCTTGCTGTAATTTGCAGGAATTCCATTTTGCGCACATTTCGTTTGATACTGCGCCATCTGTTTTTGGCAGGTAGCGTTGCTCTTTCAGCCTGCTCTGCAGGCACAGACGGTGCGCGGTTGCTTGAAGACAAGCTGGACCAAAAGTTGCTACAAAATTCCAAACAGGCGCAGTTGCAAAAGTATGTCTCAAGTCATGATGCTCGCCAGAACGAGGGGTTTCTATTGCCTGGCAACGACCAGCTGATTGGATCCGCGGCTATCGAGGAAATTGCCCTCGAACAAGGTGATGGCGGAGACGATGTGCAACTTAATTTGGTGGAAGTCCCAGTTGCTGTTGTGGCAAAATCCGTCATGGGTGATATCCTGTCTTTGAATTACACCGTGGACCCTCGCGTTCAAGGCAATTTGACGGTACAGACCAGCCAGCCGACTTCGGCTGTCAGTGTGTTGCGCATGTTTGAAGGTGCGCTTCGGGGCGTTGGTGCTGGAATTATCAGTGAAGGCGAATCGTACCGAATTATACCGCTCGAAGAGGCTGCACATGCTGTTGTCCCTGTCAAAACGCCTGAGGACAAATATGAAACGATCGGTCGTCATCCTGAAGTAATTCCGCTGAAATTCGTCTCTGCGGGCGATATTGCTGAGGTCATCAACCCTCTCGTTCCGCCAGGCATGATTGCAAAAGTGGATGGACGGCGGAACGTCATCATTCTGTCAGGAACATCGAGTGAGATTGACTCAATTCGCGAAACCATTGCAGTGTTCGATGTTGACTGGATGCGTGGCATGAGTTTCGGGCTGGTCCCTGTTCAGTCATCTGATCCCGCTTCGATCGTCAGCGATCTGGAACAGATCTACGACACAAAAAACGGCCCCTTGCGCGGCGTGGTGAAGTTCGTTCCCAATCGTCGATTGAAATCCGTGCTGATCATCAGTTCGCGCAGCAAGTATCTGGGTGAAGCAACAAAATGGATCAAAAAGCTCGACAAGCTGGCAGCCACAAACGAACAAAGTCTGCATGTTTACAAGGTGCAGAACCGAACTGCCGCCGAACTTGCAAAAGTGTTACAGTCAGTGTTGAGCTCTGAAAAAGCGGGAGTGAGCGCAATTGAAAACAGCGCAAGCACCACCAGTGAAAGTCGGGAGCAAATTTCCGAAGGCCTCCCACCGACGTCAGGTCCCGAGACGCCGCAGACTGGGCTGGGTTCCAATGAAAAAATAGTGGCACAAGACACATCCACCGATAGCAGCTCCGACAGTCATGGAGCTGGACAAAATGTTCGTGTTGTTGCTGATGATGCCAACAATTCGTTGCTCATTTTTGCCACGGTGAATGAATATCGTAAAATTGCACAGGTATTGGAAGAGATCGACTCGCAACCCAACCAGGTCTTGCTGGAAGCGGTGATCGCCGAGGTCTCGCTAGATGACGATCTCAAATTCGGTGTGCGTTGGTTGTTTGGCGAAAACAAGCAAAAGGGAAGTTTTACGGATCTTTCAGGTGGCTTGATTGCATCCAGCTTTCCTGGTTTTTCTTACTTTCTGCGCGCCAATGATGTTTCATTTACTCTCAATGCCCTCGCCAGCGTGACAGACGTCAGAGTGCTGTCTTCTCCGTCGCTTGTTGTTCTCGACAACAAGACGGCTACACTGCAGGTCGGCGATCAAGTGCCAATTGTCACACAAAGTGCACAGGGTACGTCAGCATCGGGTGCACCAATTGTGAATAATGTCGAGCTTAAGGACACGGGGGTAATCCTGTCTGTCACACCACGCGTCAATGACAGCGGCCGCGTCATCCTCGACATCGAGCAAGAAGTCAGCAGTGTCGTCAAGACGACAACATCCGGAATTGACTCACCGACCATCCGCCAGCGCAAGATCAAGACTTCGGTTGTTGTAACGGATGGTGAGGCACTTGCACTGGGGGGCCTGATTCAGGAGAAGGAAATCACGGGCAAGTCCAAGGTGCCCGTCCTTGGGGATGTTCCATTGCTTGGCAATGCGTTCCGGCAAAAGAGCAACAGCGTTAATCGTACTGAACTTATCATCTTTATTCGACCACGCGTCATCCGCGACATGGCTGAAGCGCGCAGGATTACAAAGGAGTTTCGGGAAGAGCTGAGCGTTCGTTCTCCGAGAGTCCGTCGCGCGGAAACGTCACCCCAAGAGGAGCTGTTGCGCATTCTGAATTAAGAAGCAGGTGTTGCAAATCTCCGACTGGCAGCTTTTGTACTAGACATGAACCGCAAGTCGGCTCTGACCTTGCTGGTGCCTTGTGCAGTGATGGAACGGGGCGGTTTTCGGATGGTCGATGCTAATCCAATTTCGTGCACTGTCGCCGCAATCGCACAGTGCCAGCCCGGATCGCTGCCATTGATCGGATCGTTCGCCGCATAGGCATATCTGTTGATATCCACGCCCGGCAGGGTCGGGTCCCAGGTGTCCGGCGACAGGAAGCGGCCGAGTTTGGGGTCGTAGTATCTGGCGTGGAGATATTGCAGGCCGGTTTCGGGTCCCCCTTCGGAGGGAGGCTTCGCGCTCGTCGATGTACCCCTTGCCCTGCGGCTGGGTGAGGCCAAGGGCCGTGATGGGCAGGCCGAAGGGCGCGTAGTCGTGGGAGAGGTTGGGGCCCGCTTGCCCCTCGGGGGCAAAGCTCACGCGGATGGAGCCCAGCCCGTCATGGGACTGGAACGAGGTCAACGCGCCCACCCGCTTCACATCGCCATGGATGTTCGCACTCCACTGGCCACGATGGATTGGCCGGGTCGACCAGAAGCTCATGGTCGCCGCCCAGATACCAGGAGGTGGCCGAGCCCCCGGACGAAGTGACCTTGCGCGAGCGCTCGCCATCGGGGCCATACTGGAAGGTCGAAGTCGACCCTTGCGAGGTGATCGACACGGGGCGGTTTTCGGCGTCGTAGGTGAAGGAGCGCACCTGACCTGGCCCTGCACCATCCGGGTCATAGGTCAGCGTATTGCCGTTGGCGTCATAGGTCGGAGCAACGCTGCAGATGGACGACGGCGCATGAGGCCCGCCCCACGTCTGCCCAAGCGGACGATTGTACATCTGCCCCGTGCCATAACTCATATTCGGGTTCGCCGCACAGAGCGCCGAGTTATAAGTCATGTTGTCGGCGGCGTCATAGGCGTAAGTGAACGTGCCAGCCTGCACTGGACGATCCCGTCAGGCGGTCAAAGCCATCGAACGTGTAGGCCCAGAGCGGGGCTGGCTGGGGAGCGGAAAATAGTTAAATATTGCTTGCGAAGCCAGTTATTGGCGAGAGCTAATAAAATCCTTATGAATAGGAAATTGCCGCAGTAATCTGCTGGTGGTCAGTTTTCGATCAATGAAAACAGGAACTATCTGTTCAGCTGGAAGGAAGTACTGAAGCATGAATTGCCGCAAGTACCTTCTGTCATCGGGGCTAAGTTTATCGAGTTGATCTAATTGTCGGGCAGCAATTTCAAACGCCTCCTTGGCCTCAGTCATTTTCCCCATTTTAAACAGGCAATGGCCTTCGAGTAGTTTTGCTTCAAGAGCGTAGTTCGCTTTTGGATGCACCAAGGATGAAATAATTGAAAGTGAACCAGTATAATCTTTCTCTGCGCATTGCGCAAAAGCCTTCTCCATTTTCACGGCGTACCTAAAATTTGCAAGGACATCGCGCCATTTGTAATTCTTTATGAAGATTATCGGATTCATGTGCGTACTCAATCTGGGACACCTAAATTGATGACTTTTCTTACAATATCGAAAACTTTTTGGAAAATGGTCTTGGGTTCAGGCTCTGGTCCGCCGGCACCAAGACATACCTGGTTTTTTTGGCGTGCTATTCTTAAGGTTGTTGTAAAACTGCCGATCCGCGTCACTGGTATCTCCCGTGCCTGCTGTAGTTCCGGCCAACGGATCAGGTAGGTTTCCCGGATCAATTGCCCCAGCATTAAGCATCGCACAGTTGTTGCTTGAACAAGATGCGTCTCCAACTGGAGTTGTGAATGCAGGAACAAGGGCCGCGCCAATTACGATTGCGGGTACAGACACAAGTGCTCCGGCACCTGCCGCAGCCGTTTCTCCCGCTGTAATTTCTGTCACGGCTATAGCGGTCCCAGACAGTAAAGTTCTACTCCCACCCCCATCATTCCCGCTGTCATTGCCGTTCCAGGTGCCGCCGCTGGAGTTTGTTTGGCTTGTAAAGCTACTGCCGCCACTGGTGCCGGGGCCATTTCCCCAGCCGTTGGACGTCGATGACGTGTTGTCGTCATCATCCGGTGGATTGTACCAGCTGTCGTTGACGCCGCCGTGCGGCTCGTTGCCGAGGGGATCGGACATGTTGATGGGATCATTCATGGCGTAGGCGTAACGATTGGTGCCGACATTGCCGACGGTCGGGTCCCAGGTGTCCGGCGACAGGAAGCGGCCGAGCTTGGGGTCGTAGTATCTGGCGTGGAGATATTGCAGGCCGGTTTCGGGATCGAAGCGCTCGTCGATGTAGCCCTTGCCCTGCGGCACGGTGAGGCCAAGGGCCGTGATGGGCAGGCCGAAGGGTGCATAATCATGGGACTGGTTGGCCACGGCCTGGCCCACAGGCGCAAAGCTCACACGGATGGACCCCAGCCCGTCATGGGACTGGAACGACGTGAATGCACCCACCCGCCTCACATCGCCATGGATGTTCGCACTCCACAGGCCCGCGGGATTGGCGGGGTCGACCAGAAGCTCATGGTCGCCGCCCAGATACCAGGATGTGGCCGAGCCGTTCGTTTTCCGCGAGCGCTCGCCATCGGGGCCATACTGGAAGGTTGAGGTCGACCCTTGCGAGGTGATCGACACGGGGCGGTTTTCGGCGTCGTAAGTGAAGCTTCTGGGCTGGCCCGGCCCTGCACCATCCGGGTCATAGGTCAGCGTATTGCCGTTGGCGTCATAGGTCGGAGCAACGCTGCAGATGGACGACGGCGCATGAGGCCCGCCCCACGTCTGCCCAAGCGGACGATTGTACATCTGCCCCGTGCCATAACTCATATTCGGGTTCGCCGCACACAGCGCCGAGTTATAAGTCATGTTGTCGGCAGCATCATAGGCGTAAGTGAACGTGCCAGCGCTACTCGAGGCTGCCGTCAGCCGGTCAAATCCATCGAAGGTGTAGCCCCAGTAGCGGGGCTGGCTCGGCTATCATCATTCAAACAGATCGGAATGCGTGCCCGTGCGGTGCAAAGCAACAACCTGTGGATCATCCAGATCATAAATGAGAAGCCAATCTGGTTCGATATGGCATTCCCAGAATCCCTTCCATTCTCCGGACAAGCGATGCGGACGATGCCTTGCCGCAAGGGGCTGGTCAGTCATGAGCAGGTCAACGACACCATCAAGCTTGGACATGACAGCACCGCGCTTCTGCATGCGTTTATGGTCTTTTCTAAAAGCCGCACCAAACTCAATGCGCCGCATGGCTTAGTGCTTGGCAGGCTTATTGAGCGTTGCCCTGAACTCTTCAAGGGAACCGGCACGGCTGTAAGCACGGCGCTTTAGGGGTTTTCGCGCATCTCGCAGAACACTTGCTGTTTTCTTGTTGGGCACATGCAATGACAATGGAATGCCACCCGCTTCCACCACAGCCCGATAACTCATATTGATGAATGTGCTGTGCGAAACACCAAGGCGCTTCAGAATGCTCTCCGCGTCACGTTTGATCTTTGGCTCAATGCGGGCGCGGACGACGTCTGACTTGCTGATTGTGGTCATTTGCGGATGGTTCCTGCTGATGTAGCTACATCGTAGCACGGCCTGTTCACAGCTGCAAGTCTGTGTTGAAATCTAAATTCTGAACTTATCCTTCAAGTCAATGTCCATAGATAGATGCTGATAATACCCGCAAGCGATCCACCTGCGACATACTTGAATATCGCATAGTCACTATAGATGATGCCAAGTGTTCCAATCAGAAGTGTTAGAACAAGTGCAAACAGGGATTGGCGATTACTCATGAGCAATACTTCATAACGGCCTAATTTAAGTCTTCAAGCGTCAAAGGAATAGTCGGATTTGGCAATGAATGATCTAGTATACGAGTTACACCAATCCCAATTCCAATTGAAATAGGTAAGCTTGGCCCGCCGACTAACCCACCAAGTACCCCGCTCATGACAGCGACAATTAGGTCACGGGAATCTTCTGTATAAATCGTGGGATCCAAACCAGTTTTGTTCGCTGACGGTGGCGAAGGGAAAGGTCCACCGTATAGATCGCAGCAAGCAGGATCTATCGAATAAAACGCTGGGACGACCACGGGTCCACTTGGTGTCAATACAATTCGGAATTTTGGTCTGGTTGTGATTCCTTGATTGGATTGGCCAGCTGCACCACTTGGACTTTGCGCCCCTCCCGCTGACCCAACGCCGCCACCAACTTGTCCGCTGCCAGTAAAATCCTTCACCATCACAGGGCCGCCGCCGTTCATCAGGCTGGCAGTCAGGATTGAGGCGGATTGACTTTTTTCTGGTTGCCAAATGGTACCCAGCCCATTGGTCACAACGTGATTTTCTGTTCCAGTGCCAAGGGTGCTCCACGAATAGCTGTAAGCCTTGCTCGCATCCTCATGGGAAATCGTGTTGCTGCACGTGCAACCAACGATCCGGCTCGCATGCCCGCCCGGATCGCTCCCATTGATCGGATCATTCGCCGCATAGGCGTACCTGTTGATATCTACCCCCGGCAGGGTCGGGTCCCAGGTGTCGGGGGAGAGGAAGCGGCCGAGCTTGGGATCGTAGTATCTCGCGTGGAGATATTGCAGGCCGGTTTCGGGATCGAAGCGCTCGTTGATGTAACCCTTGCCTTGGGGCTGGGTGAGGCCAAGGGCCGTGATGGGCTGGCCGAAGGGTGCATAATCGTGGGAGAGGTTGGGGCCCGCTTGCCCCTCGGGCGCAAAGCTCACGCGGATGGAGCCCAGCCCGTCATGGGACTTGAACGAGGTCAGCGCGCCCACCCGCTTCACATCGCCATGGATGTTCGCACTCCACAGGCCAGCGGGGTTGGCCAGAACTTACCCTTCAAGTCACCACCGCGATAATTAATGCAGTGTCACCGTTTCTCGTGCCTCCCAAAGGCAAGCCTGAGGACATCATCATCGTGCCCAATCTGGTGCGCGGTCTCGTGCCATCAGGACCGGACCAGATCTGGGTTGCTGACATCACCTATGTGCATCTGGCACGCGCCTTTGCCTATCTCGCCGTCATCCTTGACGCCTTCTCGAGACGCGCAGTGGGTTGGGCCTTGGCGGAAGGGCTTGGCACGTCACTTGCCATGAATGCCCTCGATCAGGCCCTTGAAGCCCGCAGGCCGCCGAAGGGAAGTCTCATCCATCATTCCGACCGCGGCATCCAATACGCGTCCAACGACTACCGGCAGCGTCTCGCCGATCATGACATCGCCGTCTCGATGTCGAGGCCCGGCAACCCGTTCAACAATGCCAAGGCCGAAAGCTTCATGAAGACGCTCAAATACGAAGAGCTGAATGCACGGTCCTTCAAGAGCATCACAGATGCCCGAACCCGCATCGATGACTTCATCGCCAACATTTATAACAGTGAACGGCTACATTCTGCCCTTGGCTACCGTTCACCGCTTGAATTTGAAACTGCCTTCGTTCAAAATAAACCCAAGTAAAATGCACCATGGCAACCACTGTAACCGAATTACCGTGTCTCAGTTATGGGGTGCAGTCCAGCACTGTCACCGATTCGATTCATGTCACCGATTCTCGAAATGCAAAAGGTGTTGGACGATTACCTCGTCACCTACAACACAAAGCGACCCCATCAGGGACGCGGCATGAACGGCAGGACACCCATCACTGTCTTCAAGGCCGATCTGCCAAAAACAACACCGCAAAAGCCAACAGAGAAAAAGGAGAAATCACCGCCACAGAAAACCGAAAACCAGCTCGCAGCCTAACACAATCCGCGAGCGGCAACTGTCAGGTGATTACTGTTCTTGTACACACCATATAATCAATAATCTAATCGTCACCGTTTCTCCAATTCACTGATAATTACTTGACCTCAAGTGTGTTTATAACACTTAAAACTTTTAAGTCCGAGCGGCGCATCTCTACCCGGAATTCAGGCCCATCAAGTCCTCCGCGATAAGGCGGCGCGAAAAACACATAAATTCTGTCCTTTTCAAAGACGAACATGTAACTCTTCAATTGCTTGACATCCACGTTTTGACTCTGTGCTTCTGCCTCTGCGATTTTCAGCGCTTCAATGGCACCGGAAGTCAGATGCAGCACTTTTCTACCGTTTCGATCAGAGAGAAATGCGTCTTCGAATAATGCTTCTTCGAATTCAGCAGCCAACGCAATCGGGAAAAACAATAGGGCAAACATCAGTAAAGTGATGACACCGCGGATGGCAACTTTGTGTAATGAACGGATCATTGCCAACTTAATTATTTGGGAAAGACATGCATCCATCGTTTTCGAATAACCCATCAATATGGTCCTCCTGCATTACCTTTTTGGTCAACAATGAATCCACCAATCCTATCTATCAAGTCATAGGTCAATTGATCTTCTTTTGAAGGATTCAGATCATTATTTGGATGATTATGAATACTTCCCACAGGAAAGCCAAGATTGCTTGCTTGGGAATTGGCAGCGTCAGCTGCATTGCTGAGCACTTTGCCCCGGATTTTGTTAGTGTAAATCGGCCCGTAGCCGTAAGGCGAATTGTCGTTCTGTGTTTTTCTCTTCTCGTAGATGTACGAAACCAGCTCAAATGCAGGAGTTGTCCCTGCAAAGTAACTCTGAACGAATCTGGCAAATGCCAAGGCCGTCATTTTCCGGGTAGGAAAACAGCATGCTCCGTCTGACACGCGGAAATAGTCGGCCACACCGGGGATGCATACGTCATTGCAAAGGCCATTGCTCAAACCTGCATGCCTGTTCAACCCAACCGTCCCATTTACAATCCCACTCTGTATCTGTTCGGTCGTCAAGTAGACGCTTTGACCAAAAATGGTGACGAACTGCCCCTTGGGACTGTCGACTTTGATGCCGGGCACTGTGTTGCCGTCACTGTCTGTGCCGTTGAGGACTGTATTTCCTGTGGGGTGGATAACGCTGTTGCCATCCTTGACAAACGTCGCCTCATGCCCGCCCGGATCACTGCCATTCACCGGATCGTTCCCGGCATAGGCATATCGGTTGATATCCACCCCCGGCAGGGTCGGGTCCCAGGTGTCCGGCGACAGGAAGCGGCCGAGTTTGGGGTCGTAGTATCTGGCGTGGAGATATTGCAGGCCGGTTTCGGCGTCGAACCTTTCGTTGATGTAGCCCTTGCCCTGCGGCACGGTGAGGCCAAGGGCCGTGATGGGCATGCCGAAGGGTGCATAATCATGGGACTGGTTGGCCACGGCCTGGCCCACTGGCGCAAAGCTCACGCGGATGGAGCCCAGCCCGTCATGGGACTGGAACGACGTGAATGCACCCACCCGCTTCACATCGCCATGGATGTTCGTGCTCCACAGGCCGGCGGGGTTGGCGGGATCGACCAGAAGCTCATGGTCACCGCCCAGATACCAGGAGGTGGCCGAGCCCCCGGACGAAGTGACCTTGCGCGAGCGCTCGCCATCGGGGCCATACTGGAAGGTTGAGGTCGACCCTTGCGAGGTGATCGACACGGGGCGGTTTTCGGCGTCGTAGGTGAAGGAGCGCGCTGGCGTGGGGCCTGCACCATCGGGGTCATAGCTCGTGGTGTTGCCATTGGCATCGTAGGTCGCTGGCCACCCCGCAGATCGAGAATGCTCCTCGATGCGGCCGTAAGCCGGTCAAAGCCATCGAACGTAAAGTTCTAAAGAATTTACTTATTTGTCGGTCGATGCAGTGTTTTTCATACTGGGCCAATCAGACGAAGATCATGCTCTGTCACAATAGTTGAGATTATCTGCAAAAGTTCGTCGGGTCCGCCTTCTGGGAAATGCACCCAAGCCAAACATCTACCATTTCTATACTCAAGAAATTTGCTGGCAGATTCTTGATTTGAAACTTCGGGCTGGTATCTATGAATCTCGCAAAATGAAAGAAAGTCCGAGACCAAGAATTCTCCATCTTGAATTGCCATTTTCAAATTTTGAACACCAGCGTGATCCGGAATAGAATATAGCCCAATGACGACATCACTCGGAATTCCGAGAATATGGCATTTTTCCGCGAAGTCTTTCCCAAAACCATCAGACAAAAGTTTGCCAGGTTCTGACCAAATTTCGTACTCCGTGACGCGCTTCATACTGAAAAGACCTTCTTACTGCGGAAAGCGTACTTTAATATTCTGTTTGCCGGGAGGTCGCGAAATATGCACAGTCGGCAACCCAGTTGTAGTTGAAATATGCACCCCTGCGATGCTCCCGTCAGATAATAACTTTTGCCCGTTTCCGGTAAGCGTACCCGGCAATCCGTCTAGGGTCGACTGAGCATCTCCACTGTCACTGACATATTGGCCTGCCTTTACGCGACCCCTTGAATCCGTCTCGTTTGGCAAACCATTAACTAAGTCGTTCACGGCTTGGTCCGCCGGATCAGCGGTCGGTGGTGTTGTTCCGCTATCGGCTGCGTCATCATCGCCGGGTGTGGATGGCAAGTTGTACCAATCTATGCCAGCGGCAATGACTACAATACCTACTGCAGCAGCGCGCACATATGGATGAAGTTTGACCGCATTCGTAAGCAAGAGGGGTAGCGCCAGTGAGCTTGAATCTGCCTTGCGCTCATTGTCCGAAAGATCACCCCCATCACTTCCCCCGTCACTTCCGACATCACTGCCGCCATAGCCATTGCCATTGTCAGTACCAGTTTCATCTCCACTGCCGCCAGTGGCGACACCTGTCAGTGTGGTCGGGGTGGACGGACTGCCGTCGGGATTGTTGGGATTGTTGGAACCGTCGCTGTTGATGCAGGTTATGCTGCCGCCGCCACAGTGCCCCAACGGATCGCTGCCATTGATCGGATCGTTCGCCGCATAGGCATATCTGTTGATATCCACGCCGGGCAGGGTCGGGTCCCAGGTGTCCGGCGAGAGGAAGCGGCCGAGCTTGGGATCGTAGTATCTGGCGTGGAGATATTGCAGGCCGGTTTCGGGATCGAAGCGCTCGTCGATGTAGCCCTTGCCCTGCGGCACGGTGAGGCCAAGGGCCGTGATGGGCATGCCGAAGGGTGCATAATCATGGGAGAGGTTGGGGCCCGCTTGCCCCTCGGGCGCAAAGCTCACGCGGATGGAGCCCAGCCCGTCATGGGACTGGAACGAGGTCAGCGCGCCCACCCGCTTCACATCGCCATGGATGTTCGTGTTCCACAGGCCCGATGGGTTGGCCGGGTTGACCGTGAGCTCATGGTCGCCGCCGAGATACCAGGAGGTGGCCGAGCCCCCGGACGAAGTGACTTTGCGTGAGCGCTCGCCATCGGGGCCATACTGGAAGGTTGAGATCGACCCTTGCGAGGTGATCGACACGGGGCGGTTTTCGGCGTCGTAAGAGAAGGTGCGCACCTGGCCCGGCCCTGCGCCATCGGGATCATAGGTCAGCGTGCTCGTTGGTTGCTAGGGCAGTTTTGCCGCTTCGGCACCAACCGCTAAGTTATTGAAAGGATTGGTGGAGCCAGGCGGAATCGAACCGCCGACCTCTTGCATGCCATGCAAGCGCTCTCCCAACTGAGCTATGACCCCTATGCCAATCCAGAGAAAGAGGCAGGCTGGAAAGCTGCCCCTTCAGGTGCGGGAAGCTCTAATTCGCTTGCCCGCCCTTTGCAATATCAATTCTCTTCTTCGTCTTCCTTGCCACCGCCCTCGACCAGGTCGGACAGGCTGCCAGAACCTTCTTCTTCTTCCACCAGGAATGTATCATCCTCTTCGTCGTCGGCATCTGCGGCGTCTTCACCCAGATCAACGTCGGGAATGCCTGCGGTTTCGTCGTCGGCTTTCTCGTCTTCTTCAACCTCGGACAAGCTGACCAGTTCGACATCCGATTCCTCTTCGGCATCCTCGGTATCACGTTGCTTTGGCGCAGGCTGCGGCGGCACGGCACCGGGGAAATCGGTCTTGGATGGCAGGATCGCCATGGCCACAAAGCTGGTTGAGCATTTGGGGCAGGTGATGGGATCTTTCAACAAATCGTAGAAACGCACCGCGCAATTGGGGCAGGTCCGTTTGGTACCAAGTTCAGGCTTCACCACGAATGGGTCCTTTCAAAATCACTTGAGAGTGAGGGATTGGGGGTGTCCATGCCAAAGTTTGACGGGAATGTCAAAAACAACCGGACGCCAGTTTTTGATGCAAAAAAACATGGCAGCACGGCCCGCGCCATTGTAACGGATGGAGCCATGTCATCACAGTCGTCACCCTTGCCAGCCCTTCCACTCACGTCAGGCACTTCCGGTGCCCTGAAAGGCCGCATCAGCGTGCCTGGCGACAAGTCCATGTCGCACCGCGCCCTGATGTTTGGCGCAGTGGCGCAAGGTGAAACCACGGTTACAGGCCTGCTCGAGGCCGAAGATGTGATCAACACTGCCAAGGCCATGTCGGCCCTGGGTGCGCGTGCAACCCGCGCGTCTGGTGGCATCTGGCGTATCGAGGGTATTGGCGTTGACGGACTTCAATCGCCTTCGGGTGATCTCGATTTCGGCAATTCCGGGACGGGCGTGCGGTTGGCCATGGGATTGATGGCGACGACCCCGCTCACGGCGCGCTGTGTGGGCGATGCCTCGCTCTCCAAGCGCCCCATGGGCCGGGTCACCACGCCGCTTGAAGGTTTCGGCACACGCTTTGACACCGCCGAAGGTAACCGCCTGCCCCTTGTGCTGCATGGTGCCGCGACCCCCACGCCCATCACCTATACTTTGCCCGTGGCGTCCGCCCAAGTGAAGTCGGCTGTTTTATTGGCCGGCCTGAATACGCCCGGTACGACCACTGTCATTGAACCCATACCGACCCGCGACCACACGGAGCGCATGTTGACCTCATTCGGTGCCAATTTGACGGTTACCGTGAAAGACGGCACGCGTCATATTGCATTGGCCGGACGCCAGGACTTGCGCGCCCAGCATCTGGCCATTCCTGGCGATCCATCGTCAGCCGCCTTTGCGGTTGTGGCGGCCCTGATCACGGAAGGCTCCGAGATCGTCATTGAAAACATCATGCTCAATCCGACGCGCACTGGTCTTTTGGTGACGCTGGAGGAAATGGGTGCGGACATTGCTTACGAAAACCGCCGCAGTGCGGGCGGGGAAGATGTGGCCGATCTTCGCGTCCGGTCATCGCGCCTGCACGGCATTCGCGTGCCGCCGGAGCGGGCGCCATCGATGATCGATGAATATCCCATCTTGTCCATTGCCGCGTCCTTCGCCGAAGGGACGACCCGCATGGAAGGGCTTGAGGAACTGCGGGTCAAGGAAAGCGACCGTTTGCTGGCTGTGGAATCAGGCCTGCAGGTCAATGGTGTTCCGACGCGTTCCGGCCGGGATTGGCTGGAAGTCACTGGAGGTACGGCTCCCGGCGGTGGTACTGTCATCACCCACATGGATCATCGCATCGCCATGTCCTTCCTCGTCATGGGATTGGCGTCGCGCCACGCCACACGGCTCGACGACAGCCGCTTCATCGCCACCAGCTTTCCGGGTTTCACCGAATTGATGAATGGCTTGGGTGCACGGATTTCAACCTTGACGGATGCCGGATGATCATCGCGGTTGATGGTCCATCAGCGGCCGGCAAGGGTACGGTTGCGCGGGCCATTGCCAATCAGTTGGGATATCATTTTCTCGATACGGGGACTCTCTATCGCATGGTGGGATTTGCCATGTTGCAGACGCATTCGGACCTTGCCGATGAAGACCGTGCTGCCAACATCGCTGCTTCGCTTGACCCTGAGAGCTATGCCGACGCTGACCTTCGGTCAGAAAAAGTGGCCGGTGCCACATCGCGCATCGCGGTCTATCCTGCGGTTCGCGAAAAGCTGTTGTCGTTCCAGCGTGACTTTGCCGCGCGCAAGCCGGGGGCCGTTCTCGATGGCCGCGACATTGGCACGGTGGTGTGTCCGCAAGCGGACATCAAACTCTATATTACCGCTTCTGCCGAAGTGCGCGCGATGCGGCGTTTCGAAGAGCTGCGCGCCAAGGATGCATCGGTCACACGCGCCACTATTCTGGCCGACATCCGGGCCCGCGATGAACGGGACACCAACCGCGCTGTCGCGCCCCTTCTGCCCGCCCATGATGCCGTGATCATCGATACATCGGACATGAACCGCGAACAGGCCATTGCCCGCGCCATGGACATTGTGGCCGCGCGACGGCGCGACGTATAACGGCCATCAGGACACATCTCTGCCCTTGTTCACCCGGTCAAGTCCGGATGGGAAAAGTGGGAAGCGTGAGCGCTGCTCGACGCGGAATGCGACTGGTTTAAAGTCGCTGGTTGGTTGATGCGCTTTGCAGCGCTCACACCGGCAGGTTTTGCACCCTGTGCCCTCTGTCAGCCTGTGTGTTTGGGGGCGTTACCCGTTGAGGAACCCTACTCCACACCTTGGCCCTCCACTAGGAAAGCGGAGCCGTAGTACTCCGCCGGGGGGTCGCCAGGGGTCCGGGGTGAAAGCTTCACGTTTAAGCCGCACCGCAGACCTGTCACCCCCACCCGCCCAATTGCACCGTCGTACACCGGACCCCGAGTGGACAGGGGCAAGGAGGATATAGGCACATTATAGGATAAAAGTCAAGAGAAAAGATTCGTGGGATGGTGAAAATGAACCTGCATTCGCCTCCCTTTGGGGCGGCAGGGGCCGGCATTCTGAACTTTGCGATATAGGGAAGGAAATGGGCGCTACACCCGGCACCCCATCAACTTTCCACCATGAGCAAGTCGGCGTGGAGAAAAATGCTTCGGATTCGATCACGAATGTTGTCCGGCACAGTCCAGACATGAACCTTCGGGCTGACGGCAATGAGTTCGTCATGCGGACCTGAAGCAATCCACGATGCCAGGGTGCCGGACGTGTTGGTGGGCAGGCCGTAGGGTCCGCAGTCGGAGGCATCCTGTTTTTATTCCATGCACTGTCACCGAAATGAACTCTAGATGCCGCAAGCGAGCGCCGTCCACCATACCACTGAAATCACCTGTCATTGAAATCATCCACCGAAATCTCTACCAAAGATGCGTGATCAGAGTGGATGGTACCTCTCCTTCCCACGATCCTTCGCCATGCTCAGGATGGTGGGCCCCTGCCTCCCCAGAGGGGAGGCGAATTAAGACTGCCTCCCCAGAGGGGCGAATACCGTCACCCCGGGAACAGTGTCAGGCCGCCATCGACACGGATGACCTGGCCGTTGATGAATTTTGAACCGGGCCCTGCGAGAAAGGCGACTGCATCGGCAATTTCACCGGGCTCGGCGTAACGATCAAATGATTTTTTGTCGGACTTCATTTTTTCAGGATCGACCACGCGGGTGTTCTGGAAGCGCGCTGTTTTTGCCGGACCCGGACTTACGGCATTGACGCGCACGCCATCGTGATAGAGTTCCTTGGCAAGGCAGCGGGTGTAATGGACGACGGCCGCCTTGAGTGTTGAATAGACAACTTCCGGCGAGCATCCCATGTGCGCGGCAGCGGATGCAATGTTGATGACACTGCCGGTACCGCGCTTCACCATGGGTGGCACAAAGGCCTGGCACACCAGCATGGTGCCAATAAGATTGTTGTCGGTGAGGACCTTGATGTCTTCGAAGGAAATGTCGAGGGCGTTGTTGGGTTTTGGTTTGTTACCCGACGCACCAATGTCGCCACCGGCGCAGTTCACCAGAATTTCGACTTCGCCCAGTTTTGACTCAATCACTTCTTTCATGCGGGCAACAGCGGCCTTGTCGCCAATGTTGCCGGTGACGCCCACACATTTAACGCCGTAAGACTCGATTGATCTCACCATGTCATCCAGTGATGGACCTTCGCCATATTTTGAGGGTTCGGTTTGTGAAATATCATGGACGGCCACATGGGCACCAAGCTCAGCCAATCGCTTTGCCATGAAACTGCCAAGGCCGCGACCGGAGCCCGTGACGAATGCAATTTTGCCTGCGAGTTCTTTTGTCATGCTGTCCTCTCTGTCATTATGCCAAGGGCGCGCATGTTTGCGGCACTGCGGCGGATCATCTTCAGTTCATAATCCACAAGTTCGTGGTCGGCGTTGCGTTCCCATGGCGTGCGGACATCTGCATCATCGCCGAGGCGGTTGATGCGGGCGGCGGCCAGCGTTGCGGCAAAGGCTTTCGCATCCATGGGCCGATAGCCCTGCCACCACTGCGGGTTCAGAAAACGGATGTGACGGGCGTCCAAGGCGCCCGGTTCGAGGACTGCATTGATGTGGGCGTGGTGCTTGCCAATTTCGTCCAACATGGCTTTCAACGGAACCGCACCATCGCCGATGGCACAGCGGATCAGGCGATACCCTTCATCGGTGAACTGCACGCGGTAATCCTTGAGATGCACATGCCGCACAAAGGGTGCAACACGACGCACAAAATCCATGGGCGCTTCGCCCACGGGGAACGTGTTGCCCATGTCAAGGGTGATGCCCATGGCGGCACCAAACTCGCGGCAAAAATCAACCAGCTCTTCGCTGCCAAAATCCTGATGGTTCTCGATGGCAAGAATGCGCCCTTCGGCCAGTGCCATGGGCGCATATTTGCCCAACCCTTCACGAATCGTTGCTTGAAGCTCGAACCACTTTGGCCCCCAGGCATTGCGGCTCCCTTCCAACACCGGTGACAGCCCAAGACGGATGACTTTGGCATCCAGCAGGCGTGCGGATCGAAGTGCGCTTTCCATGGGGCCCATCATGTTAAGGCCTGCACTGATGACGGGTGTCATGGCGAGATCGGCAAGGCGCTGCTTGAGTGACAGCATCTGTGCGTCCGACAACTCAGCAAGCCACGGATCGAAAATCTCAAGAACTCCTGCCTTGAGTTCCGTCGCGATGGCGATGAATCCTTCAAGACCCTTGCCATCCGGATTGGCGCGGGGTGTGCCCTTGCCTTGCAGTCCAAGGTGATAGGTC